>NZ_JBSWTV010000001.1:0-256311 GCF_056158725.1 Leisingera sp. ABM4_101
ATGTCAGTTGTTCGCTCACGATGCATCCTCCCCGATCGCGATATCCATTAGCGCCGGCGCCAGAAGCTGCAGGATCTCCTGCGCCCGGGCGGCGATATCCTCTTGGCTGCGCATCAGGTCGTTGCGCACCTCTATCATCACATTGGCCAGCCCGCGGGACAGCGCATGCAGACGCAGCGAATGGGTAACGCCATCGGCCGGACCGTAAGGTTCATTGCGCTCCACCCGGCGCCCGGGCAGGCGGTCGGCATAATCCAGCATGGCATCCACCAAGCGGCTGTCTTCATCATGCAAAAGACCAAGTTCCACCACCCGCGGGTTTCCAAAAAAGACCGGAGTGAAGGAGTGCACGGTCATCACCACCGTGTCCGCTCCGCGCCCGTCCAGCACTTCAGAGACGGCCCGGCAGAACGGCTGGTAAACCGCTGCCGTGCGGGCGCCCCGCTCTGCCTGGGTGAGATTGCGGTTACCGGGCACAGCGATCAGCTCGGATTTCTCCGGCATCGCACTGGCGGCTTCTGGCGGGCGGTTGCAATCATAGACCAGCCGCGACACGGCCGACATCACCGCAGGCGCATCCAGCGCAGCCGACAACGCCAAGGTCAGATCGCGCGCGCCGGGATCCCAAGCCGCATGGCTGAGGCGGTCAGCCTCTTCCAGACCCAGCCCGCCATAGGCGTCCGGGATGTGGGAACTGGCATGTTCGCACAGCAGAACCACACGGCCTGTGCCCCCGCTGTTCAGGATTTCAACAGGGCTGCTGCCCGGCAATACGGTCATCTGTCTGCCTCCGTCGTGGCGGTCTCAGTGTGTTTCGGCATGTCCTCGATCAGCCGGGTTTCGAGCAGCTGGCCGTGCCGGTAGAGGATCGGATAGGCGACGGCGGCGATATGGCTGTTGAACTCGCGAAACGCCCGCAGGGTTTCCAGATGAATATCGCTGGTTTCAAAGCTCTGCACCGTACCTTGCTGCAGCCGCCTGAGGTGGCGCTTGCGGCTGTCGCTCTCAGCGCGTTTGATTTCGCTCTTCTCCTGGCTCAGCAGGCGCGCGCTTTCCAAGTCGTCGGAGATCAGCACGTTCTTGGCCAGTTTCAGGTTGGCCAGGATGTTCTCATGCATATGCACCAGCTCTCCCCAGCCTTCCTGCGAGAAGGCCGCACCGGTTTTGCGCATCTCACCCGCAAGTACCGCAAGCCGTTTGGCCACCACGTCGCCCGCGGTTTCCAGGCGGATGGCATATTCCATCAGATACTGGATCTGCCGGGCCGTATCTGTATCCGGCTCCCCGCCCGGTTGGGCCGCCACGAATTTGCGGATCCCGGACAGGCAGCTGTTGACCTCTTCGTCGATCGCCTGAACCGCCTTGATACTGTCTTTGCCGCCTGTGCGGTACAGCTCCAGCGCCGGCTGGAACATGGTCTCAACCAAGTCGCCCATCCGCAGCAACTCCCGCTTGAGACTGGACAGAGCCTGCGCCGACGTGCCCGGATTTTCCTGCTCCAGCGCACTGACCGGCCGCCCCGGCTGCACAGGCTCCACCTGCGCGGGCTCCGGAAACAGCCGTGCAAACAGCGACCCCAGCGGGGTGCAGACCGGCAGCGCCAGCAGCAAGAGCGAGGCATTGAACGCCAGATGCGCGCTGACCAGCATCTGGCCGCCCTGCGGATCGCCAAGCCACCCCTGGCGCAGCGCCAGATTGGCGCCGAACAGGCAAATCACCGCCCAGGTGCCGCGCAGCGCAAGATTGGCATAAGGAATGCGGCGCGCCTTCAGATCCATGCCGCGGCTGAGCCACACCGGAATGAAGGCGGAGCCGAAATTCGCCCCCAGCACCAGCGACAGCCCGGCCGCAAAGGGGATCGCGCCGATCTGCACCAGCGTCACGCACATCAGGATCGCCGCAACGGAGGAATGCATCACAAAGGCCAGCGCGCCGCCAACCAGAAACGCGGTGATATAATCCCGCGCCAGATAGCCTGCGACCGCGGGCAGAAAGGCGCTGTCACGGATCGGATCCATCGCCTCGCGCAGAAAACGCAGCGAAATCAGGATGAAAGCCACCCCCATCAGGATCCGCCCCAGCTGCCGCGCTTTCTTGGCCTCGGTCTTGACGAACAGGTAGCCGCCAACCGCCAGCAGCACCGGCACCAGCCAGTCGAGCTTGAACGACAGGATCTGGATGATCAAAGCGGAGCCGAGATCGCCGCCCAGCACGATCGCCAGCCCGGTGGGAAAGGCCAGGTATCCGCTGGCGGCAAACCCGGATGTCAGCAGCGCCACCGCGGCCGAGCTTTGCAGCACGATCGCCAGGCACAGCCCCATCGCCCCGGCCTGCAGATGGCTCTGCCGGCCGGTCAGCAGCCGCTGGAACGAGGCGCCATAGCTGCGCTCAATGCCCGTCCGCACCATCCGCACCGCGTAAAGCAGCAGCATCGTGGCGCCCGCCAGGCTGAGGAGGAAGCTGACAATCGCCAATGGGTCAGCCCTTGACCAGCGCCATCATACCGGCGTGAAGCGCTGGGGTTGCAGCGGAAATGACCCTGCCATCTGACTCTAGCCCCAGCGGCTGGCCATCCCAATCAGTAACCACCCCGCCAGCCGCCTCGATCACCGCAGACACCGGCAAATAGTCATAAGGCTGCAAGTCATAGTCGATCACCGCATCCACATGCCCTGCCGCCAGCAACGCATGGGGATAGCAATCATAAGCAAAGCGGCGGGTTTGGCCCGCATACATCAGCCGCTCAAACAGCTCCGGATAATCCCGGTGGATCTTGTCCCCTTCATTGACATACAGAACCGCCTGATCCAGCCGGGTCTGGCCGGACACATGCACCGGCTCGCCATTCAGTGCCGCGCCCTTGCCGGGCACCCCGATATAGGTTTCCCCCAAAGCAGGCATCCCGATCACTCCAAGCTGCGGCACCCCGCCCTTCAGCTGTCCAAGCAGGAAGCCGAACAGCGGGTGGCCGGACAGAAAGGAACGGGTGCCGTCGATCGGGTCAATGATCCAGACATTCTCCCGGTCTGCGCCCTCAAATCCATGTTCCTCGCCAAAGATGCCATGGTCCGGGAAATGCTGTTCCAGATAGGCGCGGACCTTGGCTTCGACGCCTTTATCCGCCTGGGTGACCGGGCTTTCATCCTCTTTGAACTCGATGCCCAGCCTCCCCCGGAAGTAGCCGCGGGCAGCCTCTGCAGCGATCTCCGCAATCCGGAGGGCATGATCAGCGTAATCCTGTTTCATCAGCATCGGTTCTGGGTCCATCCCTTTGCTTTGCGCCCGGTTTGCAAAGGGCACATCTGCCAGCGCTGTCCGCACATTTGGTGCCGGCCAGGCCCCGAAATACGCGCATTACCGGAATTGCGGAAAATCCCTCACCGGAAAGCCGCGAATCCCAACTTTGCAGTCAAATTTCTCAAAAATGTGGGATCGGTCAACAAAAAAGTTGGAAAATGCCCGAATTTGATCGAGCAACAGTCAAGAACGCCCAAACATAACCGAATTTTCGCATGCTTTTGACCGTTTTCGCCGGAAAAAGCTGGCAGGATCCCATGCAATAACGCGGACGCCAGCGACGAGCGGCTGCTACTTGCACGCTGCCTCCATAGGGCAGCCACCCGGAAGCCGCAGCCTTCCGGTCAATGCTCCAACTGGCCGTTCACAGCTTTGGCCCGCTCCCAAGAAAGGGGCGGGCTTCACTCCTTGAAGGAATTGAATAATTTTAGGAAGTGGGCGCAGCAAACCCCTGGCCCGCTCTCAAGAATTGCAACTGGCCGTCCTGCACCTGCTGGAACAGCTCCAATGCAGAAATTCAGCCAGCCGCGGCTTGCTATGGCCGCGGCTGGTTCAGGATGCCATTCCAGCACCGCCAAGGACGCGGCGGAACATCATTGGACAACTGGAACGTCTGATAACTCCAAGTGCAACTTGCTGCCGGTATACGGGCTAGCCGCAATCGCCGCGTCATCCAGCTCAACCCCAAGACCTGGTTCAGCGGAGGGGATCACATACCCCTCATCCCAGGTGATGGTGGACTTCAGGCAGGACATGTAAGGCCCGTCAAACTTGCCAATCAACTCCAGGATCAGGAAGTTCGGGCTGCAGGCGGCAATCTGGATGTTCGCCGCCGCCACCACCGGCCCGCAGTACAGATGCGGCGCGATCTGCGCCTGCCGGGTTTCTGCCATGCTGGCGATCTTCTTGGCCTCCAGCAGCCCTCCGACCCGGCCCAGATCCATCTGCAGGATCGAGGCCGCACCGGCCTCCAGCACCCGCGCGAACTCATGCTTGGTGCAGAGCCGCTCACCGGTCGAGATCGGCACCGAGGTGAACCGCGCCACTTCGGCCATATCGGCGGGGTTCTCCGGCGTGGTCGGTTCCTCAAACCACAGGGGCTCATGGGGTTCCAGCCGCCGCGCCATCCGCTTGGCGCCAGAGACGGTGAACTGCCCATGGGTGCCGAACAACAGGTCCGCACGGGTGCCAACTGCCTCGCGGATGCGCTTCACAAACATCTCGCTGCGCTCCAGATCCTCCATCCGTGGCTGGTGCCCGTCATAGATCGTATAAGGGCCGGCGGGATCGAATTTCACCGCCGTGAAGCCCTCATTCACCCGCTGCAAGGCTACTTCGGCGGCAATATCCGGGTCGTTATAGACATTGGGCGCCTCCGGGTCCGGATACACATCCCCCTCCGGCGGGTACAGATAGGTATAGCTGCGCAGCCGCTCATGCACCTGGCCGCCCATCAGCTCATAAACCGGCTTGCCCGCCGCCTTGCCGATGATGTCCCAGCAGGCCATTTCAAGCCCGCTGAGGACCCCCATCACCGTCACATCGGGGCGCAGCGTATAGCCTGCGCCATAAGACTTGCGCCACAGCTTCTCGATGTGATGCGGATCGCAGCCCTCAAACTGGCGGGCAAACATTTCCTCGGCCATGGCACAACACAGGTCGGGGCCGAAAGTGGCGTTGTATATCTCCCCCACCCCGGTGATGCCGCAAGCGGTGGTGAGGCGCACAAAGATAAAATACCGGCCGCCGTGGCGCGGCGGCGGGTTGCCGAACACAAAGGTTTCAATCTGGTCGAGTTTCATCTGACGTTCCCTGTCATTCCGCCGCCAAGGGCCTGTTTTCATTGTCTTCCAGAACCAGATCCGCCGCGCGGTGCGCCAGCATCATGGTGGGCGCGTTGGTATTGCCCGAGGTCACATTCGGAAACGCCGAGGCATCAATCACCCGCAGACCACCCATGCCATGCACCCGCAGCCGCGCATCCAGAACCGAATCCTGCGCGTCATTGCCCATCCGGCAGGTGCAGGTCGGATGAAACACGGTGCCGGCGCGCGCGCGGAAGTTCTCCAGCAGCGCCGCATCGTCCATCTCCAGAATATCCGGTGCCCGCCGCTCCCGCGTGACCGCCTTGATGGCCGGGGTCTGCGCCAGCGCTTGCAGCAGGTGGCTGGCTCGCACCGCCGTCGCCTTGTCCGCCTCAGACGACAGCGAGTTCGGCTCGATAAGCGGCGCCTGGCCCGGATCGGCAGACTGGATATTGATCTGCCCGCGGCTGGTCGGCCGGCTCGGCTGCACGCACAGCAGGAAGCCGTTGTCCCTGTCGATCTGCGGCTTGCCATTGGGCCGTGTGGAATAAGACGCGGGATTGCAATAAACCTGCACATCCGGCAGTGCGGCGCCTTTGGTGCGGACAAAACCGCTGCATTGGTTCACCGGCACGCTCAGCGGCCCCCTGCGGGTCAATACATATTGCAGCCCCGCCTTCAGCTGCCCGGCATAGCTGCCCAGTCGCGCGTTCAGGGTCGCGGTATTGGCCCAGAAGAAATGCGAGACCGCCAGATGGTCCTGCAGCCCCTGCCCGACCTTCGGCAAGTCATGCGCAACTTCGATCCCATGCCGCTGCAGCAGCGCCGCCGGCCCGATGCCGGACAGTTGCAGCAACTGCGGCGAGTTCACGGCGCCTGCGCTCAGGATCACCTCCCGCGCCGCCAGCGCCTGCTGCAGCCGGCCCATCACCCTGTAGGCGACACCGGTGGCGCGCTTGCCAGAAGTTAGCACTTTCTCGACCAAGGCCCCGCTCACCACAGTCAGATTTCCCCGCCGCAATGCAGGCCGCAAAAACGCATCCGCCGAGGACCAGCGCCGCCCGGCCTTCACCGTGCTGCGTACATACCCCACGCCCTCGCCTGGCAACGTCTTGGCACAGGCATCCGCGGGTGCATTCATGTCCTGCAAATACGGCCAGCCCATTTCCTTGGCTCCCGCCAGAAAGTTCCGCGCAAAGGGATGCATCCGCTCGCTCAGATCCGTAACCCGTACCGGCCCGCTGCCACGAACCCGGCGGCTGGAGCCCTGCCACTCGTCATGGCTCTCCATCATCTCATAGGTCTGCCGCACGGTGTCCCAGCCCCAGCCTGCGGCGCCTGCTGCCTGCCAGTCATCAAAATCATGCGGCAGTCCGCGCACATAGGCCATCGCGTTGATCGAGCTTGACCCGCCCAGAACCTTGCCCCGCGGCCAATAGGCCTCGCGCCCGTTCAGCCCCGGATCAGCAGCCGCGGAATACCGCCAATTCACCGCCGGATCCGAGAAAGTGAATCCGTAACCCACCGGAATCTTGACCCAAAACCGCCGGTCGGTACCGCCGGCCTCGATCAGCAGCACCTTATGGCGGCCATTGGCCGTCAGCTCGTCCGCCAGCACACAGCCCGCCGATCCGGCTCCGACGATAATGAAGTCAAATGTCTGCGCCATGCCCCTGCCGCCTCTTCCTATCCGGCAACCATGCACAGTGCCTTAGGCACAATTCAAACAATGCGTTTTACCCCTAAGGCTAAACTGTGCTTAAAGATGCCTATGACCGACCTGCCCCATGTCACCTGGCTCAAGGCCTTTGAAGCCGCCGCGCGGCTCAGCAGTTTCTCTGCCGCAGCGGAGGAACTGGGCCTCACGCCCGCTGCCATCAGCCAGCAGATCCGGCTGCTGGAAAAACACCTGAATACCCAGCTGTTCAAACGCCTGCCCCGCGGCGTGGTGCTGACCGACACCGGCCAGGCCTATGCCCAGCCGATCCGCAAATCCTTTGACGACATGCAGCGCGCCACCACCGGGCTGTTCAGCAAGAAACGCAAACGGGTGGTGCGCTTGCGCGCCACGATCTCCTGTGCCGCGCTGGTGATCGCACCGCAGCTGGCCCGTTTTCAGGCCGAACACCCGGATATCTTCGTGCAGCTCTCCACCACCGTCTGGGCCAGCCGATTCGACGAGGAGGCGCTGGACATCGACATCCGCTACGGCTCTGGCGACTGGCAGGAGGCGCAGATCCAGCACCTCGGCCACGAAAGCGCCATCCCCGTTTGCAGCCCGGCCTATGCGGCAGCCCTCGGCGGCAGCCCGTCGATCGAGGATCTTGCCCGCGCCGATGTGGTGCAGATCATCGGTTCGGAAACCGACTGGGGCCGCCTTGCTGACCTGCACGGGCTGACCCTGCAGGTCACCACCGACTGGCTCAAGGCCAACTCATCCCTGCTGGCCTTGCAGACGGTGGCGGCCGGCCATGGCGTGACCATGGTGCTGGAAAGCTTTGCCCGGCAATACATCGAACAGGGGCTGGTCATCGTTCCGACAGAATACAAACTGCCCAAACGCCGCTCCCACTATATGGTGATCAACGACCGCGCGGGTCAGCGGGACGAGGTGAAGGCGGTCAGCAACTGGATCACCTCGCTTTACCAGGCGCTGACCTGAACTCGCCCAGCCGCCGGATATCCTCCAGCAGCGCCAAACACTTGCGGGCCGCCGGGTTTTGCTCTCCGAACCGTGTCAGCCGCGCATAAAGACAGGTATCCCGGGAAAACCAATCCCCCGGCAGATCCTGCAACTGGCCGCGTTCCAGATACGGATCGGCAAAGCCGCGCCACCCCAGCGCCAGCCCGCGCCCCTGCGCCGCCGCCTCCAGCAGAAACACGTAATTGTCGAAATTCTCCGCCTGCGGCCAGTCCAGGGCGCCGCTGTTGGCCGCCTGCCAATCCTCCCAGCGCAGCCAGCCAAAGTTTTCCTGCCGCAACCCCAGCACCCCCGGAGGCGCACCATGCCCCGCCAGCGCTGCAACCGCCTGGGCAATCACCTCAGGCGTTCCGACCGGCTTTACCTCTTCTGGGCAAACCACCACATGCGCCCGCTCAGGCGGTACTTGCGAATACTCAAAGACAATATCCGCACCGGTATCAACAGCGGCCCCGGTCAGATTGTATTCGGCGGTCACAAACCGCAGTTGGGTCTCCGCCCCTAGACCCGCCCGCAGCGCGCTGTGGCGCGGCAGCAGAAGCAGATGCGAAACCGAGTAAGAGCAGGTAATCGTTACCCCGGTCTCGGGCTTGGCAAACTCCCCTGCCGCCCGCTGCAGTCCGTCCAAAGCCTGCACCACAGAGGCATAAAACCCCTCGCCTTTCCGCGTCAGCCGGATCTGCGCGCCGCTGCGGTCGAACAAAGGCGCTCCCAGCCGCAGCTCCAGATTGCGGATATGACGGCTGATCGCGGGCTGCGAGGTGTTCAGCTCCTCCGCCGCCCGCGCAAACCCCTGCAGCCGCGCCACCGCCTCAAAGGCCGCCAGCGCATTCACCGAAGGCAGGTTGTATCTCCGCATCGCCATATCAGAACGGATATGTTGGGATGCACGCGAAAGCAATAGACAGACTCTCACCTCTGCCGCAGCGTGTCCCCCAAGCGCAAACAGGGAGAGGTGGAATGCCCGACTATAAAAAGCCCGCCCATTGGGCCAATCCAAAGAACAAGCTATTCCCGCATCAGGTCGGTTTCACCGGCCCGCCGCACGACTTTGACGCCGCACCTTCGGATTTCCTGCGGATGGCGCCGCGCTCGGTCGGGGTGCATGGGCGGATGCTGCACGTGCCGGACTACGCCCATCAGCTGGACCAGCGGCAGAAGAATTTTGGCCTCTTGGAGGAATTCGTCGAATGCATGGCCAACAACGGCGCCGACGTCTGCGGCCAGGTCGGCTCCAACTGGGTGCATGCCTCGGGCAAAGGCGTCGAGGGCATCCGCCAGCACTGCGAAATGCTCAGCGACAAGTATGAAACCCCCTTCCACATGGCCGGCTACGCCATGGTCGAGGCCCTGCGCGACCAGAACGTCGAGAAGGTCGCCCTGAACGCCTGCTACCACCCGGACAGCTGGTACAAGGGCACCGTCGGCTTCCTGAAAGAGGCTGGGTTTGACGTGGTCTGGGCCGGAAATTTCTATGACCAGGGCTGGTTTGAAACCCAGGAAGAGGTCGACAATTGCATCTGGTGCTTTGACGAGGACCTGATCTGGAAATCCTTCAACTACACCGCCGAACAGGCCCCCAAAGCCGACGCCTATCTGATCAACGGCATGAGCAACTACCGCCGTGCCTCCGACGGCATCGCGCAGCGCCCGGTGCATTACACGGCAGAGCTGGAGGAACGCCTCGGCAAGCCGGTCATCGGCCATGACACCGCGCTGTACTGGCGGATTTTCAAGACGTTGGGCCTGGCGCCCGAAACCCCGCAGGGCTCCCTGCTGTCTTCTCTCTGATAAGGAATCCCTTGATGCATAAGATTGTCGCATTGTGGGCTGTGCCCCGCTCCACCTCCACCGCGTTTGAATGGATGATGCGCCAACGCGGCGACCTCGACTGCCTGCACGAACCCTTTGGCGAGGCCTGGTATCAGGGCGAGGATCCGCTGTGGCCGCGTTACACCGAGGGCGAGAAAACCACCCCCGGCCTGACCCTGGAAAGCGTCTGGGAGGACATCAAGGCGCGGGCCGAAAAGGGGCCGGTGTTCCTCAAGGATTTCCCCCATTATATCAACCACATGTGGGATCCTGAGTTCCTCAGCCACTTCACCCACGCCTTCCTGATCCGCGACCCGGCCAAGACCATCACCTCGATGTACAACAAATGGCCGGATTTCGATGAGCTGGAGGTCGGCTTCCCCGAGCAGCGCGCGCTCTTTGACCTGCTGACAGCCCTCAATGGCACCCCGCCGCCGGTGGTGGACAGCGACGACCTGCTGGAAAACCCCGAGGAGATCACGCAAGCCTTCTGCGAGGCGGTCGGCATTCCATTCATTAGGGAAGCGTTAACCTGGGCGCCCGGCGGCGACCCATCGGCGCACAGCTGGTGGGACGGCGGCTCATTCCATGCCAATCTGGCGAAATCCACCGGCCTCACCCGCCAGACCCGCAAATATGTTGAGATCGAGAACACGCCCGAACGTGTCCGCCGCGTCCACCGCCGGATGCTGCCGCACTACCAGAAGATGCACCAGCACCGCATCCGCGTGCCGCAGATGGCCTGACCTGTCAGTCAATATCGCGCGTTTCACCAAGCTGTTCCCACGGGGACAGCTTTTCTTCCTTGGCCTGCGCTTTACCCGCTCAGCGCATCCAGCGAAGCCGCCATCGCGCTCCAAAGTTCCTCCGCCGGCTCGGTTCCGACCGAAATGCGGATGAACCCCGGCGCCACCGCATCACCCCAGCGAGCGCGGCGCTCAGCAGAGGTATGCACCCCGCCAAATGACGTCGCCGCGCGGATCAGCGGGCAGCCATTGATGAAGGCATCCGCCTGTTCCGCGCTGTCCAAAGTGATCGAGATCAGGAAGCCGAAGCGGGACATCTGCTGTTTGGCGAGTTCATGCGACGGGTCGGATTTCAGCCCTGGAAAACGGATCTGCTGCACCAGCGGATGCGCCGCCAGCCGTTCGGCCAGCACCTCGGCTGTGCTGCACATCCGGTCAAAGCGCACGTCCAATGTCTCCAGCCCCCGGTGCGCCAGCCAGGCCTCTTGCGGGCCCGGAATGCCGCCGCCGAAGGTCCGCCACTCGCGCACGGCTTGCAGGATCTCTTCGTTGCGGGTGGCCAGATGCCCCATCAGCACATCCGAATGTCCGCCCGGCGCCTTGGTGTCCGAGGCCACCACCACATCCGCACCCAGCTCCAGCGGGCGCTGTCCCAGCGGGGTCATGGTGGTGTTGTCGACGATCAGCAGCCCGCCAGCGGCATGAACGGCCCCGGCAATCGCACGCAGATCGCAAAGGTCCAGGCCGGGGTTCGACGGGGTCTCCGCAAAAACAACGTCAAAACCCTCAAATCCGCCTTCGGCAAAGCGGCTGGTCGGGCGCTGCTCGACCTGCACGCCGAGGTTTTGCAGGAACCGTTCGCTGAGGCGCCGGGTCACGTAATAGCCATCCGACGGGATCAGGATGCGGGAACCTGCCTTGACCGTGGAAAACAGCGACGCCGAGATGGCCGCCATGCCGGAGGGGTAGGCCAGAACCGGGGCGTCCTCGAGGTAGCCCAGCACGTGCTCCAGATGCTCCCAGGTGGCGTTGTCGGCGCGGCCATAGCTGGGGCCGCCGCTCCAGTCGCCCGGCAGGTGGTACATTGAGCTGTGGGTCAGCGGCAGCGCCACCGGGTCGCCCTCGGTCAGCGTGTTGCCGCGCAGGTGCAGCATGGCTCCGGCTTTGGGGGCGGTGGGTCTGTCCATGGGCGGGCGCCTTTCCTGAAATCGGGTTTTCAGGATTGATAGCGGGCTAAAGACAGAAAGAAAATCGGTTGCTGCAAGCCAACAGGGTTTTGGAACAAAGTGCTAAGGGCAGTGACCGTCCGCGGGCGGAAGCGTAGCGCCCGCCCATGGGGGCGGACGGGCGCTGCCCGGCCTGCAGCCGGGCGGTGCAACTCCGAAACAGTTCACCCCATCCAGCGGCGCACTGGCGCGGCGGCCTCTTCCAGCGCCTGGCAGACCACGTCGATCAGGGTCGGGCCGTCATGGGCAAAGGCTTCCTTGATTGCTTGGTCCAGGTCTTCCGGCTTCTCCACCCGCCAGGTCTTAACGCCGAACGCCTCTGCCACTGCCGCGTGGTTGGTGCGGTTGAAGTCGACGTTGTAATACCGTTTGCCGCAGTCGTCGCGCTGGCTGGCCTTGATCCAGCCGAAGTTGGCATTGGAGAACACCACATAGGTTATCGGCGCATTGCAGCGCACCACGGTCTCCAGCTCACCGCAGGTGAAGTTGAAGGAGCCGTCGCCCATCATCCCCACAACCTTGGCGCCGGGACGCCCAAACCAGGCGCCCAGCGACGCCGACAGCGAATACCCCAGCGCGCCGTGGGCGCGGTTGGTGATGTACTGGCGGCCCGGATGCCTTTGCTGCGAATAGGCGTTGTAATACGGGCAGCTGGTGCCGGGATCGGAAACCACGATGGCATCCTCCGGCAGGTTCTGATTCAGTGCATGAATGATCTGCTCAGGCAGCACCTGATCGGTTTTGCTGTTTGCCAGTTCCTCGAATTTGGCAAACTTGCGCCGCTTGATGTCGGCCACTTTGGCAGCACCGCCGAATGAGGGCACGTCGCCTTCGCGGCTGTCCAGATAGGCGTTCACCGCTTGCAAGGCCAGCTTCAAGTCGGCCACCACACCAACCTCGGTCGGGTAGTTGGCGCCGATGGTCATCGGGTCGTTGTCGAAGTGCACGATGCGCTGGCCGGGCTTCGGCGCTTCCCAGCGCGAGGTGGTGGTGGAGCCTGCCCGGCAGCCCATGAAAACGACCAGATCGGCCCCCTCCATCATCTCCCAGGTCTCATCTGTGCCGCCGTTGGAGCCGACCACGCCCAGCGACTGCGGGTGGGTGTCAGCCAGCGATCCCTTGCCGGAGATCGAGGTGCCGACGGCGATGTCCAGGCGGGAGGCAAGCGTTCCCAGTTCTTCCATGGCGCCGGAAATCACCACACCGCCGCCGCAGACGATCAGCGGCGATTTGGCGGTGAGGATGGCCTCGGCGGCGGCCTCGGCGGCGCCCGGTTCCGGGGCGGCGCGGTAGGACGGATAGCTATGATGCTTGGGATCGCCCCAGATGTCATCGGCGGGCACAGCGTCATACTGGATGTCATAGGGCAGCCCCAGATGCGCCGAGCCGGAGCGGCCGGTGGTCATCGCCCGGAACGCCTGACGCACCATGCGCGGTATGTGGTCGGCGCGTTTGATCACCGTGTTGAACTTGGTCAGCGGCCCCATCAGGACCTCCTGGTTAACCTCGGTCAGCGGGTATTTGCCGTAAGACCCCACGGAAATGTCGGTAGTAATCGCCAGCACCGCATAGGAGCTTTCATTGGCCTCAATGAGCCCCGGCAGGATGTAGGTAGCGCCGCCGCCGGAGGGACCTTCGCAAACGCCAACACGTCCGGTCACGCGGGAGAAACCGTCGGCCATGTAGGCGGCGCTGCGCTCGTCGCGGGTCAGGACATGGGTGATGCCATGCTCCAGCCGGTTCATTGCATCGTAGAATGGCAGCGTGGTGTCGCCGCAAAGGCCAAAGATATGGGTGACGCCATGCGCCTCCAAGGAGCGCACCATCGCCTCTGCGCCGTTCATAGTGTTCTTCATGGGAGCCCCCTGAAACCGTGGTCAAATCCTGACCCGGGCAGTGGCCCGGGATTCGTACTCCAAACTGTATACAATTCTGTAGATAGATGTGAAGACCAAATTTGACGTGGTACTTTGCCTGTCGCGCCAGCGGCAGGCACGCGTCCGCCCGCCCCCCGGCGGGCGCGTTCCCGCGCCCACCCGGCCGGACGCTCCGTGGATTAATCTAACCGGCTGAACTTTTGAGGCGTTTACGTTCTGCTTTCAGCGGATACCGCCAGGATTTCCTGCACATAGTCCTGCCAGGCTTCGGCAAAGCTGGCAGCCAGCTGCGACAAGGGCCGCTCGCTGGGGGTCAGGATCGAGTAGCCAAAGGGGATCTGCGGCTCAAACGGCAGAAACCGGATCCGGTCTTCACCCGCATTGCTGCGGCGGTAGCTTTCAGCGCTCAGCACATCGACCACGGCACAGGCCTGGCCCGCAGCGATAAAGTGGAACAGCGGCAGGAAATACTGCGCGTCGTACCGCAGGTTGAACTCGGCACCCGCCGCCAGAAACGCCTGCGACGTCGCCTGATAGGTGTTGTGATCAGGCTGCAGGGCGCCCATCGGCATGCCATTCAGATCGGCCGCCGTGATCACTTCGCGCGCTGCCAGCGGATGGCTGGCGGGCACCGCACAGAGGCAATTGCTGGGCAGCTCTTCCGCCGCATAGAGTTTTCGATCACCGCGAAAGCGGGTCATATCGCAAAAGCCGATGTCGAAACTGCTGGCCGCCACCAGGCTGCGCACCTGCGGCGACGAACGTGTCGCCAGCGTCACCCGCACCTCAGACTTGCCCGCCACAAAGCGGCTGATGAATTCCGGCAGCAGATAGGTCGAGGGCCCCGGCATCGCCACGATGCGGATCGAGCCCTGCACCCGGTCGCGCATATTGGCCAGGTTCTGCTGCGCGGTTTCCATCCGCGACAGGATCTCGGTGGCTTCCTCCATCAGATACTGCGCCTCCGGCACCGGCACCAGGCGGCGGCCCTCGCGCAGGAACAGGGTGAGGCCCAGCTCCTCCTCCAGCGTCTTTATCGCCGCGCTGATCGCGGGCTGGGTGCGGTGCAGATTGCGCGCCGCCTGGCTGACCGAGCCGGTCTTCATCACCTCATGAAACACCGCAAGCTGGTGGGAGTTCATTTTCCGGCCTCCTGGCGTAAAGCCAACATAAATTCAATCTATACATACAGTATAATTTTAAATTTGTACTTATGCTTTTCCTTTCCCATGATGCAAGGATCGGAGGAGTGAGCTGCGGCAGGCAAGCTGCGGCCTCAATGACAAGGGAAGAGACAATGGGATTTTTCACGAAACTGACCGGGGCGGCCTTGGCCTGTACCATGCTGACCGGCGCTGCTGTGGCGCAGGACATGACCTTTTTCCGCATCGGCACCGGCGGTGCGGGCGGTACCTATTTCCCGATCGGCGGCATCATCGCCAACGCGATTTCCAACCCGCCCGGCTCGCGCGAGTGCGGTGAGGGCGGCAACTGCGGCGTGCCCGGCCTGGTGGCGATGGCGCAATCGACCAACGCCTCGGCGCATAACGTGAATGCGATCCAGAACGGCCAGATGGAAGCGGGCCTGTCGGGTGCCGCCACCCTGCATTTTGCCTATCACGGCAAAGGCAAGTTCGAAGGCAACGCCAAGCCCGACCTGCGGGTGATTGCCAACCTGTACCCCGAAGACCTGCACCTGGTGCTGCCCGAGGGCCACAAGCTGGACGGCCTGGCCAGCCTCAAGGGCAAGCGCGTGGGCATCGCTCAGGCGGGCTCCGGCACCCAGATCGCGGTGGAGCTGATCCTGGGCGACCACGGCGTCAACCGCGACAACATGGATGAGGCCGAACTGAACAACGCCCAGTCCGCCGAGCGTATCGCCGACGGCCAGCTGGACGCCTATTTCTATGCGGCAGGCACCCCGGTTGCAGCGATGATCCAGCTCGACAACACCAAGGGCATGGAGCTGCACAACTGGTCCGAGGAAGAGATTAAGCAGGCCAACACCACCGTGCCATACTATATCCCTTCGACCATTCCGGCGGGCACCTATCCGGGTGTGGATTATGACGTGAACACGGTGGCGGTCTCCGGCATGCTGGTCACCAACGCGAACCAGTCCGAAGAGCTGATCTATGAGATCACCAAGGCGATGTGGTCCGACACCGCGCGCAAACTGCTGGACAACGGCCACCCGAAAGGCAAGGCGATCACCCTGGAAACCGCGCTGGACGGCATCGAGGGCATCGGTGTGCCGCTGCACCCTGGTGCGGAGCGCTTCTACCGCGAAGTGGGCCTGCTGAAGTAATTCCTCCCCTGAACTGCGGCAGCAGGGTGCGCCTTGCTGCCGTTTTTTATCTCCCGGTGCCCCTGTCTGCTGCGGCGGATGCACGGCGTTTGCACCGGCGGCACTCCTGGATTGGAGACCTAGATGTCCCTGGACACGCATCTCGACAACAAGGCGCTTGAGGAGCTGGAGAAGCAGTACGACTCCGCTCTGAACACGCGCGACAACGGACCCAAGCTGACCGGCGTCATCTATTGGGCCTCCATCGCCTTTGCCCTGTACCACCTGTGGACGGCCGGGTTCGGCACGCCGGTGGACCATGTGCATATGGGCATTCACCTGGCAGGGCTGTTCCTGTTCATCTTTGTGGGCTTCCCGCTGATAAAATCGGCGCGCAGCCTGGAATGGCGCGGGCCGAACCCTCTGCGCCCGGGCAATGTGCCGCTGTATGACTGGGCGCTCACCGGCCTCAGCATGGCGGCGGCGCTGTTCCTTTGGGTCAGCTGGCGCGGCTTTGATACGTTCGGCTTTGACATCGCCGAACAGGCTCTGCGGCAGGGCAACCCGTCCGGCCTCGACGTGTTCTTCGGCTCGGTTCTGATCCTGACAGTGCTGGAGATCGCCCGGCGCACCATCGGCTTTGTGCTGCCGCTGATCATTCTGGTGTTCATGTTCTATGCGCTGTTCGGACCTTATATGCCGGCGCAGATCCTCAAACATCCGGGTGTGAACTGGCAGCAGTTCGTCAACAACATGTATTTCCCCTCCGAAGGCATCTTCGGTGTGACGCTGTGGGTGGTTTCCACCGTGGTGTTCCACTTTGTGCTGTTTGGCGTTGTGGCCCAGCGGATGGGGCTGGGGCAGTTTTTTGTCGACAACGCCATGCTGCTGGCTGGCCGTTACACTGGCGGGCCGGCGAAAGTGTCGGTTGTCTCCTCGGCCTTCTTCGGCACGATTTCCGGGTCTTCCATCGCCAACACGGTTTCCACCGGCTCGCTGACCATCCCCAACATGAAGAAACTGGGTTATCCCGGCCACTTCGCTGGCGGGGTTGAGGCTGCGGCCTCGGCCGGCGGGCAGATCACGCCGCCGATTATGGGCGCGGCCTCCTTCCTGATGGCCGAGTATCTGGAGGTGCCTTACACCACCATCGTGATTGCGGCGATTGTGCCGGCGATGATGCACTATATCGGGGTGATCTCGATCGTGCATTTCACCGCCAAGAAGCTGGGGCTGACCGCCTATCCCAAGGATCAGCTACCCAAGTTCCTGCAGGTCTGGAAAGACGGCTGGTACACGATCATTCCTCTGATCGCGCTCCTCTTGGTGCTGTTCTCGGGCTATTCGCCGAACATGGCGGCCTTTATCGGCCTCAGCCTCTGTGTGGTGACCGGGTTCTGTGCCTTCAACAAGCCTGCAACCATGTTGATCCCCTTTGCCTTGCTCGGGTTCATACTGTGGAAGGCCTCACCCTATTCCGGTGAAGGCTACAGCCCGGTGATGGCCGGGATGCTAGCGGCGCTGACCATCCTCGCTTGTCTGCACCGCAATGAACGCCAGAACTTCCGCGACCTGTTCGACAGCTTCCATGTCGGCGTGCAGTATGCGCTGGCGGTGGGTGCGGCCTCGGCGGCTGTGGGTATCGTGGTGGGTGTGATCAACACCACCGGCGTCGGATTCCGCCTGGGCTTTATGGTCACCGGCGGGGCGGCGGATATGGCGGCTGCTCTGGCGCCGTTCCTGGACTGGACATCGATCGAGGCCTTCAGCCAGCCGTCGATCCAGCAGTTCCTGTCGCTGGTGCTGATCGCCATGGCCTGTATCCTGATGGGTGCCGGCCTGCCGACCACTGCGCTCTACATCATGCTGGTGGCGGTTGCGACGCCGGCCCTCAGCCAGCTGGGCGTGCCGCCGCTGGCGACGCATATGTTTGTGCTCTACTACGGTGTGATTTCCGAGATCACCCCGCCGGTTTGCGCCTCGGCCTATGCGGCGGCGGGGATTGCGGGCTCCAACCCGTTCCGCACCGGACTGAATGCCTTCACCCTGGGGCTGGGCAAGCTGATGGTGCCGATGGTGTTTGTCTATGCGCCGGTGATGCTGATCGTGCTGCCGGAGTATTTCACCTGGGTCGGTTTCATCCAGGTGACCGGCACCTGCGCACTGGGTGTGTTTGCCATTGCCACGGCCGTCTCGGCCTACTTCCTGGCACCGCTGAGCGGGATCTGGCGGCTGCTGATGGCCATTGGCGGGCTGCTGCTGGTGGCCCCCTCCGGCGGGTCGGACATCGCAGCACTTGTGATCATGGCGCCTGCGCTGGTGCAGCAGCTGGGCCAGCAGCGCAAACTTCAGGCTGAGGCCGCTCAATGAGCGGCCCGGCCACCCCCGGCAGCCCTTCCGCGCCGGACGTGACGGTCCTGGGGGCCGGGATCGTCGGCATCTGCTCGGCACTCTCCCTGGCCGAGCGGGGCCTCAGGGTCCGGCTGATCGACCGCGACGCGCCGGGCCAGGCAACCTCATACGGCAATGCCGGCATCATCTCGCCCTGGTCGGTGGTGCCGCAGTCGATGCCTGGCTTGTGGAAGAAAGTGCCGGGCTGGCTCCTGGACCCGCTGGGGCCGGTCTCGGTCAAGCCCGGCTACCTGCCCAAGGTCGCGCCTTGGGGCCTGCGGTTCCTGTCCGAAGGGCGCGAAGGGCGGATCCAGCAGATCTCAGATGCGATGGACACGCTGAACCGCAACTGTGTGGAGATGTACCGGCTGCATCTGGCCGGCACCGGCCACGAGGATCTGGTGCAGGACAGCTATTACGTTCATGCCTTCCGCAATGCGGAAGATGCCGATCTGGACGCAGTCGACTACCGGATGCGCCGTGAACGCGGCGCGGAGCTGGAGCGGATTGGCGCGGCGGAACTGCGCAAACTGGAGCCGGCGCTGACGCAGGAATTCGAGGCCGCGGTCCTGATCAAGGGCCAGGCGCGGGCAACCTCGCCGGGCCGGATCGGCACTGTTCTGGCAGAGAAGTTCCAATCAATGGGCGGCGAGATCCTGGCCCAAACCGTGCGGGGCATCCTGCCCGCCGAGCGCGGCGGCTGGACCTATACCACCGACGCAGGCCAGGAATGGACGCCCAAGCTGGTCCTGGCCATGGGTGTCTGGTCCGGAGAGCTGCTTAAGCCCCTTGGCATTAAAATCCCGATGGAATCAGAGCGCGGCTACCATGTGTCTTTCAAAAACCCGGGCGTTGCGCTGAACAACTCGATCATGGATATGGACATGAAATTCGTGGCTTCCTCGATGGAGGAAGGGCTGCGGGTCGCGGGTACTGCCGAGTTTGCGGGCCTTGATCAGCCGCTCAATCAGAAACGGCTCGACGGGCTGGTGGAACTGGCCAAGGCACTTTTGCCGGACCTGCAAGCCGGCGACATGGACACCTGGTCCGGCCAGCGACCCAGCCTGCCCGACAGCTTACCCTGCATTGGCGAGGTCGAGGGCTTCCCGGACCTGATCGCCGCCTTTGGCCACAGCCATTACGGGCTGATGATGGCGCCGAAAACCGGGCGGCTGGTGGCGGATATCGTGAGCCAAACCCCGATGAACGAAGACCTCGCGCCGTTTCGCGCGCGGCGGTATGAAAGGATCAAGACATGACCATCCACCCCGGCGGGCAAAACATCTGCGGCGTCTCCATCGGCGTCCTGGCGCTGGAGAGCTATTTCCCCAAACCCCCCGGCCATATCAAGAACCCCTCCAGCCTGGGGTTTACCACGCTTTATGAAATGCTGGACGGGATCACCGTGCCGAAACTGCTGGCCAACCCCACCGGCGAAATGAAGGACCGGCTGATCGACGCCGCCAAGCGGCTGGAGGCCAAGGGTGTGCGGGCGATCACCGGTTCCTGCGGGTTCCTGGCGATTTTCCAACGGGAGATCGCGGCGGCGGTGAATGTGCCGGTGTTTGTCTCCTCACTGATCCAGGTGCCGCTGGCGCATCAGATGACCGGGCGCACGGTGGGGGTGATCACCGCCTCCGCCGGCAGCCTGACCGACGCGCATCTGCAAGGTGTCGGCGCCGAACACACCCCGATTGTGGTGCAGGGGCTGGATGACGCGGAGGAGTTCTCCACCGTGATCCTGCGCAATGAACGCACCTCGATGGATCTGGCCAAGGTCGAGGCCGAGCTGCTGGCCGCCGCCAAGGGCATGATCGCCCGCAACCCGGAGATCGGCCCAATCGTGCTGGAATGCACCGACCTGCCGCCTTATGCCCATGCGCTGCAGGCAAAGCTGAACCGGCCAGTGTTCGACATCATCACCTTGTCGGAGATGGTGCATAGGGCGGCCTTGCGCGCGCCGTTTGGCGGCTTCATCACCTAACCTCGAATTAGGTCACCAGCCCGTCACGCAAGTGGCGGGCACGCGTCCGCCCGCCCCACGGCGGGCGCGTTCCGCTCCCGCCCAGGCGAAAGCTTACCGTGAAAAACTACCGTGTCCCACAGCGGTAATTGGCTTTCACCGGCCATTCTCCCACAGAGATTTCCGGCTCTCAGCCCCTAAATCTTTTGCATGTGATGCGCAGCTCTGGCCCTTAATCTGACGCGGAAACGCAATTTCCGCCTGATAGGACCGTCATGAGCCAGATCACCGAAACCCTGCTAGAACAAATCCGGGACCGCTTTGCCCAGGTCGACAGCTGCCCGCAGCAGGGCAGCCGCATCTTCTTTGAAAACGCCGGCGGCGCGCTGACGCTGAAATCGGTGGTCGACACCTCGGCCCAATATGCCGCCATCGCCGACAACCAGGGGCGCGACAACCCCGGCAGCCATGAGCTGGTGCGGGTGATCAACAAGGCCAAGGACGACATGCGCGTCTTCATGAATGCGCCGGGCGGCCAGTTTTTCGCCGGCGAAAGCGGCACCGAGCTGCTGTTCCGCCTGATCATGAACGCTTGCCTCGGCTCGGCCGAGGGCGGCACCGTTCTGGGCTCGACGCTGGAACACCCTGCCACCCGCTCTGCCTGCGCCCGCTGGGCCGGGGTGGCGCGGCAGAAGCATGTGCTGATCGAACATGGCAACGCCAGCGGCACCCTGACTGCCGATGCCTATGCCAAGGCCGTGACCCCGGAAACCGTGGTCGCGACCATCGTCCATACCTCGCCAGTCACCGGCATGGGCGTGGACCTGGCGGCCTGCGCCGCCGCCATCCGCGAGGTGGCGCCGGACTGCCTGATTATTGTCGACGGCATCCAGCACGCCGCCCACGGGCGCATCGACCTCGAGGCCTACGGCGTCGACGGCTATGTGATCTCCCCCTACAAGATGTTTTCGCGCCATGGCTACGGGCTGGCCTGGATCTCGGACCGGCTGACGCATGTGCCGCATAACGCGCTGATCGACGGGCCGGAAGACAACTGGGAAATGGGCACCCGCGACACCGGCAGCTATGCGACGCTCTCCGATGTGGCCGATTACCTGGAGTGGCTCGGCGGCGAAGTCAGCGATGCCACGGACCGGCGCGCGAAATTCGTGGCGGCGGGCGAGGCGATCCACGCGCATGAAAAGGCCCTGACCGATGCGATGATCCACGGCACCGGCAATCTGCCCGGCCTGGCAGAGATGGAGGGTGTCACCATCCTGGGCGGTGCAGACAACCCCGCGCGCGAGGGGCTGGTGTCGCTAACCGTGGACGGTGTGCCCTCGGTGGATGTAGTGAAGCGGCTGAACGAACAGGGCATCCGCACCCATCTGCGCAAGGCGGACCATTACTCCGGCAATATCCTGACGCCCCTGGGCATGGACAGCTGCGTCCGTGTCTCCATGTGCCACTACAACAGCATCGGCGAAGTGGCGAAATTCCTCGGCGTGATGAAAGAAATCACTGGGTAACTATGCGTTCTCCGTACTGCTCAGGCCGAAGCCGGTGTTAGAACGAGAGACTTCCTGTTTGAATTCGCAGTGGCGCTCACAGATAGTACTGTGGGCGCCGCATACTTTACTTTTACTGCCCACGGTGACTAACGTCCTGCATGAAGTAAAAGAGCATTTTTCCAGCGTTGCTGTTTATTGCAACCCTTGGGGCTTTTGCCAGCTTAAAAGCGATGATCTCAGTAGCTTTATTCGATGGGCTGCCTGGCACAGAAGAAAAGTTCCGCTAACCGAATTGGCACCCTTTTGCGATGATGGCGATGCAGGCCGGATTGTTGGTTAGATCTACAATCGCTGTCAGCAGCTTTGTCTTTTCTTCGCTATCGGGGCCACTTAAAAAACTGCCGTTTTTGCCCACACCTACCTTGTAAGTCATCGATTTGAATTGGATCATTTCTGCACAAAACCAGCCGGGGCGGCTTTTTGCCACTTTCCACGGAATTATCTTCTATCAAAAGTTCCAAAAGGTGCCGCCCGAAGGCGGCAATCTGGATGGTGCATATGTTGGCAGGTTGGATTTCCCAGGATTTCGGCAGGTCGGCCCTTCGAAAAAGAATCGCGCCCAGTGTCTTCGGGTCGAAAGCCGGCTCAACTTCTTGAGCAGCCAGAATTTGTTTCAACTGCCTTTCCTTGCATTTCGCCTCGATCAGAAGATCCTTGCAGGCCACGTACTTGCTGCCGAACCAGGCCATGGCTTCAGGCGTGACCCGCTGCTCGGCCTCACCCGGTACGGAAACCGTTTCCAGAACAGCTTCGCCTTTTTTGCCGCAATCAGCCGCTTACCCAATACCCTGTATTATAAATGCACAGCTTACAGTCATTCCAGGCCGGCCGTGAGATGTAAGAGCCTTGATCTCTTTCGGATCGACCAACAGACCGCCATCGTGCAACGGGGTCAAGATCCCTCCGTCCAAAAGCGCTGCAACCATATTTTTGGATGCATTGAGCATTTGGGGCAGCAGGGTAACCGCAACAGCCCGTTTCACTTCCTCTGAGCGGTTTTACCGGCCTCACAGTTCACCAGGACGTGGGAACCAGGCAGCTCTGCGTCGGCTTATGTGATCAAGCCTTTGTTCAGAACAGCATTTTTCAAAGTGGCACCATGCACGCCTTCTGAAGCGGCCAAGGAGGCAATGGCGCTCCGGAGCGGATCCACCACGACCGTTCCAAGCAGCCGGCCAACCTGCACGTCCATGCTGTCCAGAATATGCTCTCGAAGGGTGTCTCTTAAAGAGCCAGGGTCTTTTGGCAGCTTTGAGGACCCGAGCCAAGAGTACAACGTGCCATACGCCCGCACGCGCCGCAGGGGGCCATCCGCCGGCATCCGGGCACATTCCAATAGCTGCTTCAATGCGTTCCTGAAACCGTTGGCTGCATATCTCCAGCCTGCATGCCCGGCCGCATCTCAGCCCAGCCCCCTTCAGTACGGAGGCCGGCGGCTGCAAGGCTCTGTCTCGGGGCTTTCAGCCGCATTTCACTGCAGCCGGAAACACGCGCGAGCCCTGCTCTCATTTGATTGACCATTGCCATGCTGCAGCCTCTGCCTGTTGTTGGAAGTTTTCCAGCCACCACGCATCATGCCGTCAGTATTTTCCGGAAATATTTTTTCGTTAAGTTTGACGTGGCCTGTTCAGCCCTTCCAAGTAGGTGAGGCCGACCAATCTGCATCGGCAAAAGCAGTGTCCTAAAGAACCAGACCCACGCTAACAGGGCACCATGTTCCTCAAGCCGCATCGAGCCCCGACTTCTTCAGCGGTCTGCTAGATCTTTTCCACGAGCATACCGGCAAGGCCAAGACCGTTTCCAGCTCCAATCATCAGCACACGGTCATGCTTGCGAAGCACTTGCCTCCGGTCGAGCTCCCACAGGCCCAGAAACTGGTCAGCTGTCCCCGTATGCCCGATGCTGCGGCCGAAGCCCCACAGATCCTGCCGCGCCAGATCCGCAAAGGTGCCTGCGTACAACTGGGCGCTCAATCCGGCGCCGACATTGGGATAGATCACATAGTCCGCGGGACGCGTTTCAAGGTCTGCACTGTCCAGCAGCCTGCGGCGCAACCGCTGCAAGGCCGGGATGAACAGCGCGTTGAATCCGTCCCGGCCATACGCCTCCAGATACGCTTTCTTGGCGGATTTGACATCGTGGTCACCCGGCCCCTCCGGCTCTGGCTTGGCGGCCCGGTACATCGGTTCAAGCGCCGGTTCGGACTCCAGCTCCAGGCTTACAATCCGGTAGGAACCAGGATCAGCACTCAGACGCAGCGCAAATGCGGCGTCACCATAGAGCGTTCCCAGGTCCGAATTGAACCGGTCGAACGCCGAACCCGAAAACCGGTCCGCGCCAAGAACCAGCTGGTCGCCCGGCAGCCCGCACCGGATCAAATCATAAGCCAGCGAAACCGCTGTGAACCCGCCATTGCACCCCTGGTTCACCGACATGGCACGGGTGCGGCTGTCCAGCTCCAGCACCCGGTGCAAATAGCTGGCCGGCGGCCACAGCAGCTTGTGGCCATGCCGGTGAATGCTGCAGAGGTACAGCGAATTGATGGCGTTTGCATCCTCTGGGCGCAGCAGCCGCCGCGCCGCCCGCACCGCCATTTCCGGCGGGCTCAGATGCTGTTCGATACAAACCGAGGTGAACCCGTCCGTAGCGGCCCGGGCCGCGTCATAGCAGCCCTGCGAAATGGCCTCCTCCACGGTGAAAACGGTGTCCGGCAGCCAGGCGCTCACGCCGGAGACATAGACCTCTGCTGTCATGCTGCCACCTTGCGGACTTGATCCAGCGCCTGAGCGGCATCGGCAATGATATCGTCCTCATGCTCGCAGCCGACACTGAGACGCACCAGATCGCCGGGGATGCCGCCAAGCTTCTTCTCCGCCTTGCTGAGCTGGGAATGGGTCGAAATCGAAGGGATAGTTGCTGTGCTCTTGATGCGCCCCAGATCATTTGCCCGCCAGAAGATCTGCAGCCCGTCAAGAAAGGCCCGGGCCGCCGGAATGCCGCCGCGCATACGCACCGACATTAGATAGCCAAAGCAGTTCTGCTGCCCGCCCGGCTCCATTTCACTGTCCACCAGCACCATGTCACGCCGGGCGATCTCATGGCCGGGCATGTCCGGCAACCCGGGATAGAAGGTCTCTGCGACCGCCGGATGCGCCGCCAGCACCTCCGCCAGCCGCCGGGCTGAACGCCCCATGGTCTGCATCCGGCTGCGCAGGCTGCGCAGATCCGCAAGGCTTTGCAGAGCGTTGAACGGGCTGAGGATGACCCCGGTGTCGCGCTGCGGCCCGCGCTTGAGGAACCCGGCAAAGTCGTCGCGCATCTCCTGCCGCGGGTGCGGGCAGCAGATACCGGGCCGCGACACCACGGCACCGGCAATGCTCAGCCCGCTCGCCGACATGGATTTGCTGACCGAATGCACCACGATATCGGCCCCCAGGACCAGCGGCCGTATCACTGCCGGGCTGGACAGGGTGGCATCCACCATCAGCGGCACGCCCTGGGCCGCGGTGATGCGCGCCAGCGCGGGGATGTCAGTCATGCGCAGCAGCGGGTTGCACGGCACCTCGCACAGCGCGAACCGGGTGTTGCCGTCAATCGCGCGCTCCCATTCGCCCAGATCCAGCGTGTCCTGGATCCAGCGCAGCTCAATCCCGCGGTCCTGCTGGAACCGTTCCCGGAACAGCATGAAGCTGCCGCCATAGCAGGCCGCGGGCAGCACGATGTTCGCCATGGGCCGGGCCGGGTCATCGGCAACCAGCGCGGTGGCCGCCATGAACAGCGCCGCCATGCCAGAGGAGAACACCGTGGCGGTGGCGCTGAACCCGCCGCCATAGGCCTCAAGCGCCGCGATTGTGGTCTCCAGCTGGCGCACGGTCGGATTGTCGATCCGGGTATAGACCCAGCCGTCCGCCTCGCCGCTCAGCGCCTGCCGCATGTGTTCGGAAGAGGCGAAATGCTGGGCAGGCGACAGATAGGCCGGCTCGCAGATCGCACCTTCGTTTGCCAGCGCCGACGGCTCGCCATAGCCGCCGCGCACCGCGATTGTATCAAAACGCATGTTGAAAGGCCCTTCCGCCTATTGGGCCGCAACGCCGCCCGCCACGCCGGCAGCCGCATCGTGATCCTGCTGCAGCAGCGCATTGGCGATGGTCTGCGCCCTCGGCGCCAGCAGCGACAGGGAACCCGCATCCCCCATGCCGTGGGTCGCTTCGCACAGCCCGTTCAGCACCAGTGCGCCGGCGCCGGCATATTTGGGCTGCAGCTGCGCGCGGTAAGAGCGGTCCACCTGAACGCAGCCTTCCTCGTCCAGCGCAAGCTGCGCTGATCCTCCCCCAATGAAGTGGTCCGCCGTTATGTTTAGGAAAACGGAGGATCAGAATGGGAACGAAGCGACACAAGCCGGAAGAGATTGTCACGAAGCTGCGGCAGGTTGAGGTGCTTGTCGGTCAGGGATTGCAGCGCGTGGATGCGATCCGCGAAGTGCGCATCACCGAGCAGACCTACTACCGCTGGCGCAAGCAATACGGCGGGATGGGAACCGACCAACTCAGAGAGCTCAAACGGCTGCAGAAAGAGAACGAGCGGCTGCGTCGCGCCGTTTCGGATCTGACCCTGGACAAGCTCATCCTGTCGGAGGCCGCAAAGGGAAACTTCTGAGCCCCGCTCGCCGCCGGGCCTGCATAGATCATGTGCGCAGTCGGTTCAGCGTGTCGGAACGGAAGGCCTGCCGTGTCCTGGGGCAGCACCGTTCCACGCAGAGAAAATTGCCACGAGGCCGGGTCGACGAGGCGCGCCTGATCGCGGACATGATTGAGCTGGCGCGCCAATACGGCCGCTACGGTTACCGGCGGATCGCGGCCCTGCTGAGGGATGCAGGCTGGCAAGTGAACGACAAGCGTGTCGAACGCCTGTGGCGGCGTGAGGGGCTGAAAGTGCCTGCGAAACAACCGAAGAAAGGACGGCTCTGGCTGAACGACGGCTCCTGTGTCCGGTTGCGGCCCGAATATCGCAACCACGTCTGGAGCTACGACTTCGTGCATTGCCGGACCGATGATGGGAAGGCCTTCCGCACGCTGAACATCCTCGACGAACATAGCCGGGAGTGCCTGGCTATCCGGGTGAAGCGGAAGCTGAACTCAGGTGACGTAATCGATGCCTTGAGTGACCTGTTCATCCTGCGGGGCGTCCCGGCCTACATCCGGTCCGACAACGGTCCTGAGTTCGTGGCACAGGCTGTCCGGGACTGGATTGCTGCGGTCGGCTCCAAGACCGCCTACATTGAGCCGGGATCCCCCTGGGAGAACGGATACTGTGAAAGCTTCAACGCCCGGTTCCGCGATGAACTGCTCAACGGAGAAATCTTCTACAGCCTGCGCGAGGCTCAGATCCTGATCGAACAATGGAGGAAGCACTACAACACAAAAAGACCACACAGCGCCTTGCGCTATCGCCCACCGGCTCCGGAAACACTCGTCCCGATGGACCCGAGGCCGGTCATGCACTAACAATCAAACCGGACCACTCAGGTGGGGCTGATCAGGCAATCAATATATATAAGAAGATGGCACTTCAAATCCCCCAGATATTGCGGGAGAAATTCGTTCCGGAGCATTCCTCAGAAAGGCGTGCTTGCTCGCCATGAACGCAAATTGTATCCCGATGCATCCAAATATAGTGCATGCTACGAACCCGAGTCGCACATATTGTGAAAAATCTAATGCTGCTCGAGATTTTTAATGTAGAACACGGTGCTTGTGCCCTGGTTACAACCAGTAACGAACGGCGAGCGCTGATTGATTGTGGGCACAACGCAACCACAGGGTGGTATGCAGGGACCGCTTTGGCCAACAAGGGAATTCAATTTTTAGACCGCTTGTCCATTATGAAATTCGACGAGGATCGCCTGCAAAATTTGTCTCGAGAAGCTGATTAACAACAAGGACCGAGCCTCATGGCCTCGTGGCATTGATCGACATGGCAAAAAAATGTCCGTTTTCTTAGCCGGACACTGCGGTAGCCCGGCTTGCTGCGAACTTGCGCTTCGCCGCAGTTTCCAGCGTTCGTACTAGGAGTGGTGACTTACCTTGATTAACACCCTGTCCGCAGAGTGCCCCTATGCTCACATTTCGCACATGCAGCGAACGGAAGCTATGACGGGTCACAATGCAGAATCGCGTCTGCTTGGTGAACAGCGGGATTGGATTGGGCTGGTTTGGTTAACCCATACTACCTGCCAACCAATTTTTGCAATGTCCGGAAACTTCGTGCTCAATGATGGATCCCAGCCGCCTCCATCGCTTCACCCCTGGTCAGCATTCGGTTGACATACCGCAGGTTAAGCTCAACTCTTCGCTCAGCAATTTCCAACGCCTCGGTCACTGCCTCGACAGATGCCTGCGTCATGCCGCGCCTGCAACCCTCACGGCGAGCAAAAGCGGCTAGTTCAGACATTGAAACCGGCGGGAGGCGGATGACCTCCAGGCGGCTTAGCAGAGGGGCTGGTAGAGTGACCAAGGTATTGGAGGTCAGCACCCAGCTGATCCAAGACATGTCGAAACCCACCTGGTAAAAGGGGCACTGCCACGAAGTTGCAGAAGATGGCTCCAGGAGGGAAAGCAACCCCTCGGTCAGGCCGAAGCTGTTTCCTTTGGTCGAGGTTGCAACCCCGGCCTTTTCCACTTCATCAACAACGACCACCGGGTTCGCAATTAGGTGTTTCAGGATCGTCATCAAAGGGCGTCCCGGCTGCGCGTTGGACCAGCCGCGTTGAGAGCCCACGATACCGAACGACGCCTGCTCCGCCGTCGCCTCCACACCACAGCGGGGCACGCCAAGTGCGGTGCTCAGCTGACGGGCCCACATGCTCTTTCCAATCCCCGGCGGTCCGTCGAGAAGAACCGGAGGCAGGCGGAAGCCCGCGTCACCATTGCGGACCGAGCGCCGCATCGACTTCCAAAGAAGATCTGTCGCGGGCGCCATCCAGGGCATGTCGGCATGGATCCCGGCGGCGATTTCATCCGCCTGATGCTCTGTCCGGATCCGGATCAGCTCCACACCATTGCGCAGAACCTCCAAGGCTCTCCGGTCGTCAAGCTTGAGGTGGGAGAGGCCTGCGGCCGCAGCCCGCCTTTCCGCTAGCCTGCTCACCCGGCGATCTACTCGGTCCTGACCTTCGCGCCTAAGACCAACCTGCATCAATTCATTCTCCCACCGAAGACGGTCTTCAGGATCCTCAGGGTCCGGAGGCACGATACCCCTCTCGAGGGCGCGGCGCGTTTTCAGGAACCGCTGCAGGCGATGCCGTATTGCCCGCCGGTCTTTGTCGGCATTGTGGAACTCTGCTTCGATGAACTTGATCTTGGACATAGCTGGCCCTTTCCCGGCGCGCAGCGCCGTCTAGCTCCCGATTACACACAGTGCGCTCGGGAAAATGGAGGAAAGAACCTGGCCAGGTTTGAGCTTCAGACCTGCTCAATACGGTCGCTTCTGTCAACAGGAGGCGCTGACCAACGCTGGTGAACAAAGCCTACGCAGTGGGCTAAAAGTAACTTTTGCTAAGCCATTGTTTTAAAACAAAACCATCAGCCGAAGCTCGGTCAATGGCAAATAATCTCGTGTTGGAATGGCAGAAAACCCCCATCAATGGCAGTTATTTCACGGGTCCGACAGATGAACTTGATCTTGGACATAGCCGGCCCTTTACCGCCCGCCTCCGATGACCCAACAAATCCGGGGCCATTGGGTCTGAATTCTTCACGGGTCATCCAGCCGCGCCGCCGATAGGGTCGCCGGGAAGAAATTGACGGCCCGCCCCGGCCTGCAGGGCGCGCTGTTTCAGGCACGCAGGCAAGGGAATATGACGCATGAAAACCCATGCACAGGCAGTTGTCATCGGCGGCGGGCTGGTCGGCTGCTCGATCCTCTACCACCTGGCCAAGCTTGGCTGGACCGACGTGGTGCTGCTGGAGCGCGACGAGCTGACGGCCGGCTCCACCTGGCACGCGGCGGCCAACATCCACGGGCTGCACGACAACAACAACGTGACCCGTATCCAGCACTATACGATGAACCTGTATAAGGAGCTGGAGAAGGAAACCGGTCAGGGCTGCGGCGTGTTCCAGCCGGGCTCGCTGTATCTGGCCAAGACCGAAGAGCGCGAGCACCAGCTGCGCCTGCAGGAGGCCAAGGCGAAATACTATGGCCTGAACTTCCACGAGGTCAGCCGCGAGCAGGCCAAGGAACTGCACCCGCTGGCGCAGTTCGACGACATCCGCTGCATCATGTATGAACCCGACGGCGGCAACGTCGATCCCTCGGGCGTGACCATGGCCTATGCCGCCGGTGCCCGCGCCATGGGTGCCCAGGTCGAACGCTTCTGCCCGGTGATCGGCACCGAACAGCAGCCGGACGGCTCTTGGATCGTGAAGACCGAAAAGGGCGACATCCACACCCAGTGGGTGGTGAACGCAGGCGGCCTCTGGGGCCGCGAGGTGGCGGCGATGGCCGGCCTCACCCTGCCGCTGCAGCCGACCGAGCACCAGTATTTCGTGACTGAGACCATCGACGAGGTCGCCAACCTGGGCCGCCGCCTGCCCTCGATCGCAGACCGCGACGGCGAGTATTATTTCCGCCAGGAGGGCAATGGCTTCCTGATCGGCGCCTATGAAAAGGACATGCGGTTCTGGGCCGAAAACGGCACCCCCCTGGATTTTGCCCACGAACTGTTCCCCGACGATCTGGACCGGATCATGGAGAACGTAATCCGCGCCACCGAACGTGTTCCCTGCGCCGAGACCGCAGGCGTCAAGCGGGTGATCAACGGCCCGATGATCTGGTCGCCGGATTCCAACGCCATCTGGGGCCCGGTGCCGGAGCTGAAGAACTATTTCTGCTGCACCGGCATCATCCCCGGCTTCTCGCAGTCCGGCGGCCTCGGCCTGCTGGCGGCGCAGTGGATGATCGAGGGCGAGCCGCAATACGACATGTTCGCCTGGGATCTGGCACGCTTCGGCGACTGGGCCGACAAGAAGTTCACAAAGGCCCGCGTCGAGGACCAGTACGCGCACCGCTTTGCCATCCATTTCCCGAACGAGGAACGCAGCGCCGGCCGCCCGGCCCGCGTGCGCCCCACCTATGAGATGCAAAAAGAAATGGGCTGCGTCTTCGGCCTCAACTGCGGCTGGGAACATCCTCTGTGGTTCTCCGGCGTGCCCGGCACCACCGACACCAACAGCTTCACCCGCCAGAACTGGTGGGAACCGGTTGGCCGCGAAGTGAACATGCTGCGCGAAAACGTCGGCGTCATCGACATCTCGAACTTCGCAAACTACGTGATCAAGGGTGCGGGCGCCTATGACTGGCTGGATCAGCTGGTGGCCAACAAGGTGCCGACCGAGGTGGGCCGCAGCTGCCTGACCCCGCTGATTTCCGTGCGCGGCGGTGTGGCTGGTGACTTTACCATCACCAAGGTCGCAGATGACGAATACATGATGGTCGGCTCCGGCATGGCGGAACGCTATCACCAGCGTTTCTTCAACATGGTTGAGCTGCCGGAAGGCACCACTTTCGAGGTTGCCACCAACCGTATCGCAGGCTTCAACGTGGCCGGCCCGAAATCGCGCGACATGCTGCAGCGGATGACCAATGCGGACTTGTCGAACGAGAACTTCCGCTTCATGCGCTCGCGCACCATCGACGTGGCTGGCGTGGAATGCCTGGCGATCCGCGTGTCCTTCACCGGCGATCTGGGCTGGGAGCTGCATTGCGCCGAAGAGGACCAGGTCAAGCTCTACTCCGCGCTGCTGGCAGCCGCCGCGGAGTTCGACGGCGGCCCGGTCGGCGGCCGTGCACTTGGCTCCCTGCGGATCGAGAAGGGCTACGGCTCCTGGGGCCGCGAGTACAGCCAGGAGTACTGGCCGCAGGAGGTTGGCCTGGCCGGTCTTATCAAGCTGGACAAGGATTTCCTCAACAAGGAAGCCTACCTCAAGATCAAGGATAACGCCCCGCGCGAAATGCTGGTCGGGTTCGAGATCGACGCCGTGAACAACGCCGATGCATCGGGCGGCGAACCGATCTTCACCACCGACGGCAAGCCGGTGGGCCGGGTCACCTCGGGCGCCTATGGCTATTCGGTCGGCAAATCGCTGGCGCTGGGATATGCCAATCCCGAAACCGCCAAGCCGGGGGATGAGGTCGAGGTCTATATCCTGGGCAAGCCGCACAAGGCGCGCATTCTGGAATCCGCCGCCTTCGACCCTTCGGGCGCACGCCTGCGGGCCTGAGCTTCAATTGAACCTAATCAACACGCAGCCCCGGCCCGACGGCCGGGGCTGCCGTGCTTTGGCCCGTCGGTAAGGCTGACTATATTAACAGCCAGGGGAGCACAGCATGACCGAAAAGATCGAAATCATCCACTGCGATACACTGCCGTCAGAGCAGGAGTTGAACGGCATTTTAACCCAGTACTACGATCTCATCGTCCAGCGGATGGGCAGCATGGGGTTCACCATCGACCCGGCTGCCCCGCAAAGCGCACTGGCGGAGTTCTGGGCCAAAGCCGGCGATTACCTGCCCCCGAACGGCTGCCTGCTGCTGGCGCGGGATGAAACAGGGCAAATCGTTGGATGCGGCATGCTGAAACGGCTGGACCCGGAAACCGGAGAGCTGAAACGGGTCTTTGTTGTCGAGGCCGCGCGCGGCACCGGGACCGGGCGGCGACTGATCGAAGCGCGCGAGGATGCGGCACGTGCCATGGGCCTCAAACGGCTGGTGGCCGACACGCTGACACCTAATGTCGAAATGCGCAGCCTCTATCCCAAACTGGGCTTTACAGAACTTAAGACACCGCTGGAGACAACCACCTATCTCGACCAGCCAATGCTGCGCCCGCATCTGCATTTCTTTGTGAAAAACATCGGGTAGCACAGCACGTGTCCCGGCACGCGGGCATCAGAGCGGCTGCATTCCCTTGCTCAGCCATTCGGCAAATGCAGCCTCATCCACATCGCCGGTGGCCAGATCCTCCATCATCCGCACCCCCTCAACAGGGTCAGGACGGAACTGAAAACCGTTCAGGCGCAGAAAGGTGACGGCGGTCACAAAAGCCGTGCGTTTGTTGCCATCCACAAAAGCATGCGCCTTGGCGATGCCAAAGGCATAGGCCGCCGCAACCTCCGCCACACCCGCGTCAGAATAGGCCGCCAGGTTAATTGCCCGGGCACAGCCCATCTCCAAGAGCGCCTTGTCACGCATCCCCGCCGCGCCGCCGTGGCGGGCAATCTGGCGGTCATGTATGACAGTAACAGCTGCCAGCGGCACCCAAGTGTAACGGCTCACGCCAGCGCCTGCAGCAGATCCCGGTTCTCATCCATCACAATTTCGGCCGCGGCCAGCGCCTCAGCCACCGAGGGGTCATGCGCCATCACCCTCAGGCTGCCGTCATCGCCGCGCACCACAAACAGCGTGTCGCCTTCCTTGGCGTCCAGCATCGTCAGCATCTCTGTCGTCAGCGTGATAACGGCAGAATTTCCAACTTTCCTGATCTTGGTCTCAATCATGGGCAGGCCTCGCGTATATATCTTCGTATATACGCTGGAAACCGCGGAATTTCAATGCCCGCCTCGTTCTGCGTCAGAGTTCCATATCCGCCGCCGCTTTCAGCAGCCAGGCCTTGAAATGCTTGACCGAAGGCGTGGCGGCCTTGTCCTTGAAGGTGGCGAAATAGGTCCAGGGGCAGTCGAGGTCGAAATCAAACGGCTCCACCAGCCGCCCGTCCGCCACATGCGCCCGCACCAACGATTTCGGCAGCACCACGCAGCCAAGCGATTGCACTGCAAACTCCAGCCCCATGTTGGAGGAGTTGGTCTGCAGTCCGCCCTTATGCTCAATCCCCGTAAGCCCGTAATGCTTGGCGATTTTCTCCCAATAGATCGGGCGGCCCAGGATGTGGATCAGCTTGGCATCGGCCAGCTGCTCGGGCCGGGTCACCGGCTCGCCGCCAACCCGGTAGTCCGGCGAGCACACCAGCGCCAGCTTCTCGTCCCACAGCTTCACCGCCGGGCCCATCACATCATCCACGTGGTTGATGGTGATCGAAATGTCCGAGACATTGGTCTCCACATCCACCCAGATGGTGCTGTGGATGGTCAGATCTATGTCCGGGTGGGTTTTGGTGAAGTCTTCAACCACGTTGATCAGCCATTTTTCCGCCAGGCTGACCGGGCAGGAGATCACCACCTCCCGCTTGTGGCTTTGCGAGATCAGCAGCTGCGTAGCTGAATCAATCTCCTGCAGCGCATGGCGCACGGACGGCAGATAAGCCTCCCCCACATCGGTCAGCGACAGCGACCGCGGGTGGCGCACAAACAGCGGCCGGCCGATGAATTCCTCCAGGCTGCGCACATGGTTGGAGACCGCCGACTGGGTGCAATTCAGCTCATCCGCCGCTGAGGTAAAGCTCAGATACCGCGCGGCGGCCTCAAACGAACGGAGAAAGGTCAGATGGGGGAGATTCTTCATCATGGGTCCGGCAGCGGTTTCGGGGGCCATGTTCCCATGCTTTGGATTGGCCCGCAATTCCCAATGGTTAGCGGCCCGCAATTGTCAGAAAACGACGTCTATCACCGCTTTCACGAAATAATCCAAGGCTATGACCCGCTTTAATTTGTGTGTCACTTGCGGCCATTCCTCCTAGCCTGACGCGTGAAAACTGCCCCCGAACGCCTCAGCGAGAGAGCCGCCATGACCGCCACCTTCGACCGCGCCGCCGATTTCACCTTTGACCTCGCCCCCGGCGACCTGCCGGAAACCACCCGCGAGGCGGCGGCGCTGATGTTCCTCGATACCATCGGCATCACCATCGGCGCAGGACCCATGGAGGCCGGCCGCATCGCCCGCGAAACCGCAGTGGCGCTTTACGGCTGCGGCGAGGAAGGCCTGGGCGCGCGGATGATGTTCGACGGCCGCAAGGTCAGCGTCGCCGGCGCCGCCTATGCCTCGGCCACTGCCACCGACAACCTGGACGGCCACGACGGCTATTACCCGACCAAGGGCCATATCGGCGTGGTGGTGATCCCGGCGATTGCGGCGCTGGCGGAAACCGTGCCGGATTTCTCCGGCCCCGAGGCCCTGGCGATCACCACGCTCGGCTACGAACTGGCAGGCCGCGCCGCGCTGTCGCTGCACAACACCGTCAGCGACTACCACACTTCCGGCGCCTGGAACGCTCTGGGGGTCGCCGCCATGGCGGCCCGGATGCGCGGCCTTTCCCGTGATCAGCTGCGTCAGGCGCTGGGAATCGCCGAATACCACGGCCCCCGCAGCCAGATGATGCGCGAGATCGCCAACCCCTCGATGCTGCATGACGGCTCCGGCTGGGGCGCGATGGTGGGCATGTCCTCGGCGATCCTCGCCGAAAAGGGCTTCACCGGCGCCCCCGCCATCACCCTCGAGGAAGACCGGGTGGCGGAATACTGGAAGGACCTGGGCAGCTTCTGGCAGATGGAGCATCAGTATGTGAAACCCTACCCGATCTGCCGCTGGGCCCATGCGCCGATCGACGCGGTGCGCCAGGTGATGCTGGACAACAACCTGACCCACGAGCAGATCGCCAAGATCCACATAAACACCTTCCACGAAAGCGCCTGCCTCTACCCGGGCATCCCAACCACCACCAGCCAGGCGCAGTACTCGCTGCCCTTCGCGGTTGCGACCCAGGCCGCTTATGGCCGCATCGGGGTTGAGCACATCTCGGGCGAAGGCCTGAACGATCCGCTGGTCGCCTCGATCCACGAGCGTATCTCGGTGTCCGAGGCCGCGCGCCACTCGGTCCGTTTCCCGATGTGCCGGGTTGCCGATGTGGTGGTCACCCTGACCGACGGCCGGGTGATCGAAAGCGGCGACGTCCATGCCCGCGGCGGCCCCGAGGCGCCGCTCAGCCGCGATCAGGTGGTCCAGAAATTCATGGAGTTCGCTTCGCCGTCCTTGGGTGAATCGCGCGCCGGCGAAATCCGCGACGCGGTGCTGGGCATGACCCGCGAAGGCAGCAAGTTCTCTGATCTCGGCCGCCTGATCTACGACGCGCCTGCCAACTGATAACAACAGCGCCCGGGCAACGGGCGCGGCATTTGAAGGACCGGCCATGCCCCTCCGGCTATTGAAATACGGGTTGTCCAAGGACTACCCGGTCACCGGCGATATTCCGGCGACCCCCGATCTGAAACCCTCTTACGATGTGGTCATCGTCGGCGGCGGCGGCCATGGCCTCGCCTGCGCCCATTACCTGTCGAAATACCACGGCATCACCAATGTGGCGGTGCTGGAAAAGGGTTACCTGGCCGGCGGCAACACCGCCCGCAACACCACCACCATCCGCTCCAACTACATCACCAAGGAGGGCATCGCCTTCTACAAGGAAGGTGTGCAGCTTTACGAGGAGATGAGCGGGGAGCTGGACTTCAACGTGATGTTCAGCCAGCGCGGCCAGCTGACTCTGGCGCATACCGAGGCGACCCTGCGCTCCTTCCATCTGCGCGCCGAGATGGGCAAACACGCAGGGACGAACATCGAGGTGGTCGACGCCCAAACCGTCAAGGAACTGTCGCCGCATCTGAACATGGACGAAGGCGGCCCGCTGGAGATCATCGGCGGCCTCTGGCACTCCGACGGCGGCACCGCCCGCCATGATGCGGTGGCCTGGGGCTATGCCGCACAAGCGTCGCGCCGGGGTGTCGAGATCCACCAGCGCACCGAGGTCGAAGGCTTCGACATTGAGGCTGGAAACATCACCAAAGTCCGCACCAACCGCGGCACCATCAGCGCAGGGCAAGTAATGATCGCCGTCGGCGGTATGAACTACGACATGGCGCTGAAGGCCGGTGTCGAGCTGCCGATCCGCTGCTTCCCCTTGCAGGCGATGGTCACCCAGCCGCTGAAACCCTGGCTGCACACGCTGGTCAGCTCCGTCTCCTTGCACACCTACCTGGTGCAATCCTCGCGCGGCGAGATCGTGATCGGCGGCGGCTCAGACCCCTACCAGCTCTATTCCACCCGCTCGACGCTCGACATGAAGGAACACCTTGCCGAGGGCGCCACCCATCTGTTCCCCTTCCTGCACGGGGTGCGGCTGCTGCGTCAGTGGGCGGGCATCACCGACATGACCCCGGACTATTCGCCGATCATGGGCGCCAGCCCCCTGAAGAACCTCTGGCTCGACTGCGGCTGGGGCACCTGGGGTTTCAAGGCCACGCCGGTGGCCGGCAAATACATGGCCCAGACCATCGCCGATCAGAAGGTCGCGCCGGTGCTGGAGCCCTTCACCATGGAACGCTTTGCCAGTTTCGATCTGCTCAACGAAATGGGCGCCACCGCCGCGAGCCACTGACATGAAGATCCTGACCTGCCCGATGAACGGGCCCCGCAACATCAACGAATTCCAAAGCTTCGGTCCGCTGAAGGCCAACCCGGATCCGGAGACAACGTCGGATCAGGACTGGGCCCGCCACCTGTTCCGCGCCGACAACACACGTGGTGTGATCGTCGAATGGTGGCGCCATGTGCCGTCCAACTACTTCTTCCTGGCCGAACGCAACGCCACCACAAACGAGGTGATCCGCACTTTCGACCCGGCTGAGCTGGAGGCCACCCAATGACCCGCCTTCCCGCTCCCTATGGCTCCCGGATCAACCGCGCGAAACCGGTACGGTTCTCCTTTGAAAACAAACCTTTCGAAGGTTTCGAAGGCGATGTCATCGCCTCCGCCCTGGCGGCAGGCGGCCAATGGATGCTGTCGCGGTCCTTCAAGTACCACCGCCCGCGCGGGCTGATGTCGATGGCAGGCGCCGAGGCCGACACGCTGGTGCAGCTGCCATCTGATCCCAACGCCCAGGCCGACCTGACCCCGGTCACCGAGGGACTGCGGGTGACTGCCCAGAACGTGAACGGTTCACTGGCGAACGACCGCGACGCCTTCATGGACAAGCTCGGCCGCTTCATGCCGGTCGGCTTCTACTACCGCACCTTCATGGGGCCTTCCCGCTCCAGCTGGCTGAAACTGTGGGAGCCGCTGATCCGCAAGAAGGCGGGCCTCGGCGTCATCGACCTGAACGCGCCGCATCAGGACTACGAGAAGGCCAACCTCTACTGCGACGTGCTGGTGGTGGGCGGCGGCCATGCCGGCCTGACCGCCGCGATCGAGGCTGCGCAGGGCGGCGCCGACGTGATCCTGGCCGAGATGGAGCCTGAACTCGGCGGCGCCCTGACCTACCGGCGCGGCAGCGATGCGCTGCTGCAGGACCTGCTGGATCAAGCCGGCAAGCTCCCCAACCTCCGCTTGATGGCCTCCACCACGGTGAACGGCTGGTTCGAGGACAACTGGCTGCCGCTGATCCAGGGGCGCAAACTTTTCAAGACCCGCGCGCAGGAGGTGATCCTGGCCACCGGCTGCATCGAGCAGCCCGCGATCTTCCGCAACAACGACCTGCCCGGCGTGATGCTTGGAAGCGCAGCCCAGAGGCTGATGCGGCATTACGCGGTCAAACCCGGCAGCCGCGCCGCAGTGATGGCCGCCAACCCCGACGGCTACCGCGTGGCGCTGGACCTGCTGGAGGCCGGCGTCAACGTCGCTCTCCTCGCCGACCCGCGCCCCGGCGGCAGCGGCGGCGACCTGGCCGGCGAACTCCGCGCCAAAGGCGTCCGCATTGTCCAAGGCCAGTTCGAGGAAGCCCGTGGCAAATCCCATGTCTCTGCGGTCAAAGTGGCCGGCGAATGGATACCCTGCGATCTTGCCGTGGTCTCGGCCGGCTACGCCCCGATGTGGCAGCTGCCCTGCCACGCCGGCGCCAAGCTCGGCTATGACGAGAACACCGCGCAATTCTCACTGACCCTGCCGGATGCGCCGATTGGTGCAGCGGGCGGCGTAACCGGCCTCTTCAGCGAAGACGCCGTCACTGCCAGCGCGCAGGCCGCTGCCCAAACCGCCCTCGCCCGCCTGGGCAAGGACAGCCGCGACATCGCCCCCATCCCGGACACAGAAGCGGCGCTCGCCAATTTCGAACTCCCCATCAGCGCCCACCCCAAGGGCAAGGACTTCATCGACCGCGACGAAGACTTGCAGGTCAAGGATCTGCAGAACGCGGTCAAGGAAGGCTACAGCGAGCTGGAACTGGTCAAGCGTTTCTCCACCGTCGGCATGGGCCCCTCGCAGGGCCGCCACTCGGCGCTGGCAACCGCCCGCACTGTGGCCAAGGCGACAAACCGCAAGGTGGCAGAGGTCGGTGTCACCACTGCCCGGCCTCCGTTTGCGCCGGAAACGCTGGGCGTGCTCTCCGGCCACCACCACCCGGCCGAACGCCGCTCGGCTCTGCATCAGGAACACATCCGCCTTGGCGCCGATATGCGGCCCGTCGGAGCATGGCGCCGCCCCTATTTCTATGGCCCGAAAGAAGACGCCAAACGGCTGATCGAGGAAGAAGTCCACGCAGTCCGCAACGGTGTTGGCGTACTGGATGTCTCAACCCTCGGCGGCTTGGAAGTGCGCGGCCCCGATGCAGGTGAATTCCTCAACCGCATCTACACCATGGCCTACAAGAAACAGCCCGTAGGCCGCTGCCGCTACTGCCTGATGACAAACGAGATGGGCACGGTGATCGACGACGGCGTTGCCTACCGGATGGCCGAGGATCTGTATTACGTCACCGCCACCACCGGCGCTGTGGCGCGGGTCTATTCCGACATGCTGTTCTGGAACGCCCAGTGGCGGCTGGATGTGGATGTGCTGAACGTGACTTCCGCCTTCAGCGGCCTCAACATCACCGGCGCCAAGGCCCGCGCCGTGGTCGAGGCGCTGGAAACAGATATCGACTTCTCGCGCGACGGTTTTGCCTATCTCGACGGGCGGACCGGCACCGTGGCCGGCGTCCCGGTCCGCGCCATGCGGATCGGTTTCACCGGCGAGCTGAGCTATGAGCTGCACTGCCCCTCATCTTACGCCAAAACCCTGTGGGATGCCGTGATGCAGGCAGGTGAGGCGCACGGGCTGCGCCCCTACGGGCTGGAGGCCAGCCGCATCCTGCGTTTGGAAAAGGGCCATATCCTGATCGGCCAGGACACCGACGCGCTGACCTCCCCGGATGAACTGGGCTTTGGCTGGGCGGTCTCCAAGACCAAACCGTTCTTTACCGGCAAACGCGCCATCGAGATGCGCCGCAACAAGGGGCTGCCGCGCAAGCTGGTCGGCCTCACCTTCGACGGCCCGGACATCCCGGGCGAAAGCTGCCTGGTGCTGAAGGACAACATACCCGTCGGCCACGTCACCTCGGTCCTCTGGTCGCCGACCCTCAAGACCCATATCGCGCTGGCCTACGTCCACGGTGATGACGCCGCCGAGGGCACGCCGATCACGGTGAAATGCCGCAATGGCACCCGGGTGACAACACCGGTGCGCGGCCATGCCTTCTTTGACCCCGGCAACAAACGGCAGGAGCTTTGACCATGCGCCTCTATCCGCTGGACCCGCAAGGCGCTGCCGAGGGCACCCCCCTGATCACCGGCCCCGTCAGCTTGCGCGACGACAGCCGCACGCCCCGTTTTGGCCTCAAGGGCCGCGGCAGCGTCAGCTTCCTGCAGGCGCAGGGCTTTGAGGTGCCCGGGGTGAACCGCATATCAGGCGGCGTACTGCGCCTGGGCCGCGAGGAGGCGGTGGTTCTGAACCACCCAGAGGACCTGCGCGCCCGCTGGGATGCCGCCGAAGCGCCAAAGGGCTATTATTCCTGGCGTGAGGAAACCTGGGCGATGATGCATCTGTCCGGCCCGCGCCTGTTCGACCTAATGGCCAAGATCTGCCCGGTAAACCTTGCCGAAGGCGCCTTTGCCCAAGGTGAGATCGCCCAGACCCGCGTCGGCTATGTCGAGGCGATCACTTGGCGCGACGACCGGGGCGGCCCCGGCTTCTCGGTTTTGTTCGACATCGCCGCTACCGCCTTCTTTGCCAATACTGTGGCCACCGCAGCGGGCGAGTTTGAAAGGGAGACCGCATAATGAAATCCCCTGTTGTCATCCTGCACACTGACAATCCCGCCCCGGCGCGTGCGGTGCTGGCCAAGGGCCACCCGGACCTGCAGATCCACACCTGCGACAGCTACGAGGGCCTGCCCGCCATGGTCGCCGAGACCAGTGCCGAGGTGGTCTATTCCGTGCGTTTCAACGGCACCCCCGCCTTCCCGCGCAAGGCTCTGCTCAACGCGGAAACCGTGAAATGGGTCTCGGTCGGCGGCTCCGGCACCGACCACATGAACCCCTGGGACCCGGCGGCGCTCACTGTCACCAACTCGGCCGGCGTCGCCGCCGATATGATGGCGCAATATGCGCTGGGGGCGATGTTCCATTTCACCCTCGGCCTGCCCGCCTTCCGCACCGCGCAAACCCGGCGTGAATGGCTCTCGGCGCAGGTCGAACCCATCGACGGCAAAACCGTGCTGATCATCGGCCTCGGCAAGACCGGCGAGGCCATGGCGGCACGCTCCAAGGCCCTGGGCCTCAGCACCATCGGCGTCCGCGCCCGGCCCAAGGACACCCCCAACGTGGATGAGGTCCACGGTATGGACGCCCTGCCCGGCCTCTGGATCCGCGCTGACTTCATCGTCACCTGCGTGCCGCTCCTGGACAGCACCCGCGGCATCGTCGGTGCGGAGGCCTTCGCCGCAATGAAAAACACCGCAGTAATCATCGACGTCTCCCGCGGCGGCGTGATCGACGAGGACGCCCTGCTGGCAGCCCTCGGCGCAAACCGCATCCGCGGTGCGGCGCTGGATGTCTTCACCGTCGAGCCGCTGCCCGCGGAACACCCCCTCTGGGCCTATGAAAACGTCATCATCACGCCGCATTGCTCCTCGGTCTACCAGGGCTGGGACCTGAAATCGGTGGAGATGTTCTCACAAAACCTGATGCGCTACCGCAAGGGCGAAGCGCTGAGCAATATCGTCAATCCTGAAAGGGGATACTGAACCCATGGCACGTGAACGGCGCAGCGGCGGACGCCGCGGAAAATCCACCCGTTCCGGCGGCAGCATCGAACAGCTGCCTTGGACCCAGGTGAAAAACACCTACCCGGCGTATGAGCTGCTGAACCCCGACCAGATGGACCAGCTGCACGCCACCTCAATGCGGATCCTGTCAGAGGCCGGCATAAGGGTGATGGGCGACAATGTCATGGACATCTTCGAAGGTGCGGGCGCCATCGTCGACCGGGACACCAAGACCATCCGCATGGATGAAAGCCTCGTGATGGAAGCGCTGAAGACGGTGCCGCGCACCTTCACCCTGACCGCGCGCAACCGGGCCAAGCAGATCACCATGGGCGGCAACAACGTGAACTTCGGCCTGGTGGCAGGCCCGCCCAACGTGCACGACTGCATCAATGGCCGCCGCCAGGGCAACCTCACCGACTATCAGAACTTCATCAAGCTGGCGCATCACTTCAACGCCATCCACCTGATCGGCAACCAGGTGACCGCACCGCTGGAGCTGCCCGCCAACAACCGCCATCTGGACACCTATCTGGCGAACCTGACCTATTCGGACCTGTCCTTCCACTGCACCGCCATCGGCCGCGGCCGGGCGATTGACGGCATCAACATGATGGCCATCACCCGCGGCCAGACGCCGGAGGAGATGAACGGCGATCCGGGCGTGATCACCATCATCTCGGTCAACTCGCCGCGGCTGTTCGATGATGCGATGGGTGACGGGCTGATAGCCATGGCCGAGCACGGCCAGCCGGTCTCGGTCACGCCGTTCACCCTGATGGGGGCGATGACCCCGGTGACCTTGCCCGCCGCCCTGGCGCAACAGAATGCCGAGGCGCTGTTTGGCGTGGTGCTGACCCAGCTGGTCAACCCCGGCACGCCGGTGATGTACGGCTCGTTTACCTCCAACGTCGACATGCGCTCCGGCGCGCCGGCCTTCGGCACGCCCGAGAACGCCAAGGCCAACATCGCCGGCGGCCAGCTGGCGCGGCGTTACGGCATCCCTTACCGGACCTCCAACGCCAATGCCTCTAACGCGGTCGACTTGCAGGCGGCTTATGAGACCATGATGGCGAGCTGGGGCGCGGTACTGGGCGGCGCCAATATCGTGTACCACGCGGCCGGCTGGCTGGAGGGCGGGCTGACCGCGTCATATGAGAAATTCATCATGGATGTGGAGATCATCCAGAACATGATCGAGTTTCTGAAGCCGATGAAGTTCGACGAGGATGAGCTGGGCTTTGACGCGATCCAATCGGTGCCCACCGGCGGCCATTTCTTTGGCGCCGAACACACGATGGCGCGGTACGAAACAGCGTTTTACCGGCCGATGCTGTCGGATTGGCAGAACTACGAGAACTGGGAAGCGGCAGGCGCCAAGGATGCGCTGCAGCGGGCCACCGGCCTCTGGCAGCAAGCGCTGCAGGATTACGAGGAACCGGCCATGGACCCAGGCGTAAAGGAAGAGCTAGAGGCCTATGTGGCCAAGCGCAAAGAAGAAATCGGCTCGGACGAACCTTGAGCGGGCAGGAGCGAGGGGCCAGCCCCTCGCGCTCCCCGGGGTATTTCAGACCAGAAAGAAGCAGAACCCGGCGCCCATTCAGGTGCCGGGTTTCTCATTGGAGGATTTACAGAAGATCGAACAGCCGGCCCGGCACATTGCCTTGCCGGGGCAGGTCAAGCGCCCGCATAACGGCAAACATCATCGCCTGATTGGAGGTCACCACCGGCTTGCCAAGCGCCGCCTCGATCCGGTCAACCGCTTCGACCGAGCGCATGTCGGTGCAGCTGAGCACAATGGCCTGCGCCTCCGGGTGGTCTGCCTGGCAGGCCAGGTCAAAGACCTCATCCGGAGTCAGCTCGCCCTGGCCATAGTTGCCCAGCTCGCGGCCCACATCGGCGCATTTCACTGTTGCAATCTGGTTCTGTGCCAGGAAATCCATCGCCTGTTCGTTGATCTCCCCCAGATAGGGCGAGGAAAAGCCCACCTTGGTTGCGCCCAGGGCCTTGACCGCGGCAACCAGCGCGCCGGCAGCAGTGAAAGTGAGCGCGCCGGAGCCCGCCTTGATGTCCCGTGCCAGCTGCTCGTCGAACCCCGGCCCATGGGTCAGCGTCGCGGAGGTGCAGCCGTAAAGCACCACATCAGGCCGCACGCCAGAGATCATCCTGAGGTCATGGCTTATGTCGGACGCCCCCAGCCCGGCCATCTGGTCGGAGCCGGGGATCTCGTCCACATCGTAACCGCCCATGCGCTGGAAATGCACCGTTGTATCCGGGCACCGCATCAGCATCATGTCCGGTTCCAGGTTGGTGTTGGTGAAAGGCACCAGCACGCCGATTTTGGCGCGGGTACGGGTCTCGTAGTTGAACCCCGGGGTCAATTCAGCACTCCTTTCAGCACTTCCAGGGCGCGGTCCATGATCTGCTGGCTGCAGATGGTGGCGCGCAGGCAGTCACCCAGGCCATAGCCGCCCATGCCGCGCATCAGCAGTTTTTCCGCCCGCAGCGCGGTGTCAGCCGCTTGCGCCTGCTCCGCCGAGGCAAAACGCATCAGCACAAAGTTGGTATGGCTCTGCGGCACCTCCAGCCCCAGCGCCCGGCAGCCCTCGGCAAAGCTGTCGCGGATGGCGGCGGTTTTCGCCACCACGTCCTGCATATGCGCCTGATCCCGCATCGCAGCCGCCGCCATCGCCTGCGACGGGATCGAGATATTGTTGGGGTTCAATAGCTTACGCACTTCGCCGGCAATCTGAGGCGGGAAATAGCCCCAGCCGGCCCGCGCGCCCGCCAGCCCATAGGCCTTGGAGAGCGTGCGCATCACCACGGTATCGCCGCGCTCTGCCAGAGCAAAGATTTCGCCCGGATCGTTTTGCGCATCGGCGAACTCGGCATAGGCCTGATCCACCACCAGCAGCACATCCCCAGGCAGGCTTTCACGCAGGCGCAGGATTTCGGCGTTGGGGATCAGCGTCCCCGTCGGGTTGCCCGGATTGCAGACAAAGACAATACGGGTCTCAGGCGTCACCGCCGCCAGGACATCATCCACCGACACCGTCAGATCCCGCTCCCGCGCCTTCACGTAATCCGCCTGCACCTGGGCCGAGGCCGAGGACACAAAGGCATAGCCATAGTCCGTCCCCAGAACCCGGTCGCCCGGACCGGCAAAGGCCCGGATCAGGCAGCCGATCAGCTCCATCGAGCCGGCGCCGCACAGCACCTTGGCCGGGTCCAGCCCGTGCACCTCCGCCACCGCTGCCCGCAGGTCAGGCCACTCCGGGTCGGGGTAGAGCGGCATCTGCTCCAGCACTGCCTTGCCCGCCGCAATCGCGGCAGGACTGGCGGCAAAGGCGCTTTCGTTCTGGGCGAGGGAAATGACCCCCTCGCCGCCGAGATCCGCCAGCGCATAAGGCGCCATGGCGGCAACATGGGGAACCGCGCGGATCATTTTGCACCTCCATAGGCGCTTGCGCCCTCTTGCGTCACCAGCCCGCGTTTCAGGTCCAGCGCCAGGGCGTCCGGATCGCGTTCCGCTGGATCGCCGAAACCGCCGCCGCCTGGGGTTTCAAAGATCAGGTAGTCGCCTGCCTCCACCCGCAATTCGCCCTTGCCGGGGATGTCCTGTTCGCCGTCCCGGAAGCGGATGCGGCCCGGCGCGCCGGGCTGCCCCCCCATGCGGCCAAGCGCCGGGAACTTCAGACGCTCCACCGACAGGAACACGATGAAGGGCGCATCGTTGGAGGCCGTCATCTCGATCCGCTGGCCAAGGCCGCCACGGTATTTTCCAGCCCCGCCGCTATCGGGCCGCAGCTCGCGCCGCCACATGACAACCGGGGCCACCGCCTCAGTGATCTCAACTTGCGAGCCGTAGACGCCGGACGGGTAAGCCGTTGCCGACAAGCCATCCGCATGGGGCCGCGCGCCGGTGCCGCCGTTGTGGACCGGCTCGATGGCAAATTCTCGGCCACCGTCGCGGGCCACCTCCGGCGCGTGGCGCATCGGCAGATCGAACATGCAAGACGCCCCTTCCGCGGGAACCTGATCCGGCAGCGCCTGATGCAGGCAGCCGAGCACCAGATCCGGCGTCACCTGCCCCAGCGTGTGGCGCATCGCCACCGGCACCGGGCGCTGCGCGTTCAGGATGCAGCCCTTGGGGCCGTCCACCGTGAACAGCTCCAAGGACCCGGCATTGTTCGGAATATCCGGCCCCACGATGCAGCGCAGCGCAAACACCGTGTAAGCAGTGGCATAGTTCAGCGGCACATTGATGCCCTTCCTGGAACAGCCCGAGGTGCCGGTGAAATCCACATGCATACCGTCCTTGGTGACAGTCAGCGTGGCGTGCAGCTCCAGCTCATTCTCATAGCCGTCCATCTTGAGGACGTTTTTGTAGACACCCTCAGGCACCTCGGCGATGGCTTCCAGCGTGCCGCGGCGGGAGGTCTCGATGATATAGGCGCCCAAAGCGTCCAGATCACCGATGCGGAACTCCTCCATCATGTCGACCAGACGCGTTACCCCTGCCTCGCAGCAGGCAATCAGCGCATAGATGTCGCCCTCATTGGCAATCGGTTCGCGGCTGTTGGCGCGGATGATATCCATCAGCAGCGCATTAGGCTCGCCCTCCTCGACCAGCTTGCAGGGCGGGATCAGCAGGCCCTCGTCATAGATGTCGGAACCTTCCGGCCCCATGCCCAAGCCGCCCAGATCCACCAGATGCGATGTGCAGGAGGTAAAGCCCACCACCTTGCCGTCCTTGAACGCAGGCATCATCAAGAGGAAGTCGTTCAGATGCCCCGAAGCCAGCCAGGGATCGTTGGTCATATAGATGTCGCCGGGCTTCATGGTCTGCACCGGGAAGCGTTCGCCCAGGTGCATCACGGCTTCGGCCATGGTGTTGATATGGCCGGGCGTGCCGGTGACGGCCTGGGCCAGCATCCGGCCCTGCACGTCGAAAATGCCGGCGGAAATATCTCCGCATTCGCGCACGATGGGGCTGAACGCGGCACGGATCAGGGTCTGCCCCTGCTCCTCGACCACCGCCAGCAGGCGGTTCCACATGACTTGCAGGCGGGCCGGCGAAAGGGCCGGCGAATGGGTCTGTGAAAGATCGGCAGCCATCATGCGTCTCCTTTTTGGTCTTGGATCAGGACAAGGTTCCCAATTGCATCCACATGGGCAGAGAAATCCGCCGACACCAGCGTGGTGGTTTGCGGCTCAGTGATCAGCGCCGGGCCGCAGACACGGTCGCCGGGGTTCAAACTGTCGCGCGGCACAAAAGCTGCCTGTTTGGCGGTGCCGTCCACGTCGCAGGTGATCGGACGGTGCGCAGCGGGGGCAATGGTCTTCAGCTCCGGCGTCTCCGGCACCGCAGTGGTGGCCGCATCCGGCGTTGCCACCCGCACTGCCCAGTTCAGGATCTCGATCTTCATGCCTGGCACCGGGCGCGAGAACTGCTTGGCGTATTCGGTTTCAAACGCCGCAGTCAGCGGCCCCAGATCCTCAGCCGTCAGATCGCGGTCCGGCAGGGTGATCTCAATCTCATGCCCCTGCCCGTTATAGCGCATGAAGGCGGTGCGCTGGACCTCTGTCGCAGCATCGCCCGCGCCCTGCGCCACAACCGATTTCGCCTCGTCGATCATCTGGGCGAACAGGCTGTTGATTTGCCCCATATCCATGGTTTCCAGCAGCGAATAGCGCGAACGCACAATCTCGAACGACACCGGCGCAAACAGGAAGCCAACAGCGGAGCCAACCCCCGGGTTCGGCGGGATCACGATGCGGGACACCCCGGCGGAGCGCGCCACCCGGCTGGCATGCAGCGGGCCGTTGCCGCCAAAGGCGATCATCGTGCGCGGGCCAAGGTCCTTGCCCGATTCCACCGCATGCATCCGCCCGGCGCTGGCCATGCTCTCATCCACGATGCGGCTGACACCATCCGCCGCGCCAACGCCATCCAGATCCAGCCGCGTGCCGATCACCCGGCTCAGCGCTTCCTTGGAGGCCTCCGGATCAATCTTGATATGCCCCTCGGCAAAGGTATCCGGCACGATGTAGCCCAGCGTGATGTCGCTGTCGGTCACCGTCGGCTCGGTGCCGCCGCGCCCGAACGCCACCGGCCCAGGCTCGGACCCTGCCGACTTCGGCCCCACGGTCAGCCGCCCCAGCCGGTCCACCCCGGCGATGGAACCGCCGCCGGCACCGATCTCAATCATCTCGATCACCGGTATGCGCACCGGCATACCAGAGCCCTTTATGAACCGCGCCGCGCGGGCGATTTCGAACTGGCGCGAGGTCTGCGGGCGGGCATTGTCGATCAGGCACAGCTTGGCGGTGGTGCCGCCAACGTCAAAGGACAGCACCTCGTCCAGCCCGGCCCGCGCCGCGATACGCGCAGCAAGGATGGCACCGCCGGCAGGGCCCGACTCCACCAGCCGGATCGGAAACCGTGCCGCGGTCTGGATCGTGCACATGCCGCCGCCCGCGGTCATCATCAGGATCGGGCAGGTCACGCCTTCCGCCGCAAACCGCTCGGCAAAGCGGGCCAGATAGGTCTCCATCAGCGGCTGGATATAGGCGTTCGCCACCGTGGTGCACAGCCGGTCAAACTCCCGCGCCTCGGGGCTGACTTCCGAGGAGATCGACACCGTCAGGCCCGGACGCCGCGCCGCCAAGGTGTCGCGCAGCCAGCGCTCATGATCCGGGTTGGCATAAGAATGCATCAGGCAGATTGCCACCGCATCGGCGCCGCAGGCATCCAGCTCCGCAATCAGCGCCTCAACCGCGCTGTCCTCCATGCCGATCAGCACATCGCCCTCGGCCGACATCCGCTCGCGGATGGTCAGCGAGCGCTCGCGCGGCACCAGGAGGTCGGGCTTTTCCAGATTGATGTCATACTGCGAATAGCGCCGCTCGTAGGCGATTTCCAGAATGTCCCGGAACCCCTCGGTCGTCACCGTCGCCACCGTCGCTCCGCGCCGCTCGATCAGCGCGTTGGTGGCCAGGGTGGTGCCATGGATAAATCCCGTCACCTCGCCCAAGCTGCGCCCCGATTGCGCCATCACCCGCGCCGCGCCTTCCATCGCGCCGTCTGCCGGGTTCTGATGCGTGGTCAGGGTCTTGGTCGAGGCCAGAATTCTGTCTTCCCCGGCCACCAGCACGGTGTCGGTAAAGGTGCCGCCAATATCAATGGCAAGGCGCAGCGCTGTTGATGCTGTCATCTATCATTCCAAAGTCTGTCATTGAGGATCTGCCAAAAGCCCGCAAACGGGCGGCAGTCTCAGACAGTGACCAGGTTGCACCCTGTGGCGCGGCGGTCCATGCGTTTGGGAATGAATGCGTGTTTCATGCCCGCATCCTGCGGCGCCGCCGGCGGGGCAGCTTTGCGGATAGCGACATGAAAACTGCCTGATAACGGCATCAATGCGGCGCCCTGCGACTCCGCCAAGGCCCCCGGCCAGGCAGCACACCCGGCCGGAAACCTTTGTTTCCTATCCGAAATGCAGGGTTTTCACTTCCTGGTAATCCTCCAGCCCCAGCATGCCGCCCTCGCGCCCGTTGCCGGACTGCTTGTAGCCGCCAAAGGGCGAGCCATAGTTGAAGCCGCCGCCATTGATATGCACCGCACCGGCGCGCAGGCGGGCGGCCACCCGCTCTGCCCGCTCCGGATCGCCGGTCTGCAGATAGGCCGCCAGGCCATAAGGCGTGTCATTGGCGATGCGGATGGCGTCTTCCTCATCCTCGAACGCGATGATCACCAAGACCGGGCCAAAGATCTCCTGCTGGGCAATCGCCATATCGTTGGTCACATCGGCAAAGACGGTCGGGCGCACATACCAGCCCTTGTCCAGCCCCTCTGGCCGGCCCAGCCCGCCGGCCAGAACCCTGGCGCCTTCGTCGATCCCTTTCTGGATCATGCTCTGCACCCGGTCGAACTGGATACGGTCAAACATCGGGCCGATGTGATCGCCTTCCTGGCCCGGGTCGCCCACCGCCTGGCCCTCCGCCGCGGCTCTGGCAATCTCCAGCACCTGGTCATAACAGCTGCGCTCCACCAGCATCCGGGTCGGCGCATCGCAGCTCTGGCCGGTGTTATACATGCACTCCAGCACCGAGGCGGTGACCTTCTCCTCCAGATCGGCATCGGCAAACACCAGGTTCGGCGACTTGCCGCCCAGCTCCAGCGTCACCCGCTTCACGGTGTCGGCAGCGTCCTTGGACACCGCGATGCCCGCCCGTGTCGAACCGGTAAAGGACATCATGTCCACATCAGGATGGCACGACAGACCCGCTCCTACCGTCGGCCCGTCGCCATGGATCAGGTTGAACACGCCCGCCGGATAGCCCGCGTCATGGATCATCTGCGCATAAACGGCGGCAGACACCGGCGTGTGCTCCGATGGCTTCAGCACGCAAGTCGAACCGGTCGCCAGCGCCGGCAGCACCTTCAGCGCAATCTGGTTCACCGGCCAGTTCCACGGCGTGATCAGCCCGCAAACCCCGATCGGCTCGCGCACCAGGATATCGCCATTGGGCAGCGTCTCGCGCAATTCCTGCGCCTTCAGCGCCTCCAGAATCCCCTCCAGATGGCCAATACCCGAATCGGCCTGGGCGTCGCGCGCCATGGAAATCGGCGCACCCATCTCGGCGCTCATCGCCTGCGCCAGCTCTTCGCGCCGCGCATTGCTGATCTCCAGCAGCTTCTCCAGCAGCGCAATCCGTTCCTCCCGCGAGGTCTGCGAGAAGCTCTCGAACGCGGTCTTGGCCGCTGCCACCGCATTGTTCACATCCGTTTCGTCACCAAGAATAATGGTGCCCGTCTGTGCTTCAGTTGCCGGGTTCAGAACCGGGAATTCGCGGCTGGAGTGAGGCGTCACCCAGGCGCCGCCGATATAGAATTTCTGCAGATCCATCAGGGGCTTCTCTCTGTTTGGCTGGTGATTTCGTTGCTCGTTTCGCAGTGACCTTCAAGGACGTTTCCCCGGCCCCCTGCTCCGGCTTCGGTGCTGGAAACAGTGGACCGCGGCAATCCCCCGGTCAAGCGTGGTGCATGGCGCCGCCGAACTCCTTATGTCCTTGCCCGGCGCCCGTTCTGACGCCGCAGCATGACCGTCTTGCAACCGCCAAGATGCGTCAAAAGCGGCAGGTTGCAGGCAAATTGCGAAACCGCCAGCCTGTGGGTTGCGCGCATCAGTGCCAGGCGAAGGCCGCAAATACGTCAGGAATAGGGTCGCCCGGCTGCCCGCAGTCGTCTACGCTCCTCCCAAAGCCCGGCACGCAGAATAACCGGGCGCCGAGAGGCAAGACATGAGCAGATCTAATTGGACAGCCCGTTCCGTGCTGCTGGCCGGGACATTCCTGTGCAGCTGCACCGTTGTCGGTGTGGACTATCACCGCCCTGATTTCGCGGTGCCGCCCGCCTATTACCAGTCCCGCAACTATGCAACGGTGCAGGGCGCAACAGAGGCCTGGTGGCAGGGGCTGAACGACGCCACCCTGAACCGGCTTGTCGACGCCGGGCTGGCCCAGAACCTCAGCCTCAAGGCAGCCCGCGAACGGCTGAGGGCAGCCGAGGCGCTGCGCCGCGGCAGCGGCCGCCCGCAGCAGGTCAGCGGTGATCTGGAAGGCAGTTCAATCTTCTCGCGCCGCGAATCGCAGAACGGCTCCACCAGCACCGACACCGCCGAAATCGGCGCCACCTATGTGTTCGACCTGTTCGGCGAGTTCCAGCGCCGCTCGGAACGCGCCGTCGCCGACCGGGACGCGCAGTTCTATCAGCTCGCCACCAGCCGGCTCGCCGTCATCGACGCGATCACCCGCACCTATATTCAGGCCCGTTTCTTCCAGCGCGGTGCCGCTGTCACCCGCAACACCATACGCCTGCGGGAACAAATCCTGCGAACCGTGGAAGATCTGCAGGCGGCCCGGGCTGTTCTCGCGCTTGATGTGGAGCGCACCAAGCTGCAGGTCGCCAGCGCCAAGGCCGACCTGCCGGAATTCCTGGCCAGCTACGAAACCTCTGTTTTTGCATTGGCCACGCTGCTGGACCGCGACGCCTCCGAAGTCTTTTCGCTGATGCAGGGCAGCTACAGCCAGCCCTACCCCGCGACCCAGCCCGAACTCGGCGTGCCGGCGGCCCTGCTGCGCAACCGCCCGGATGTTCTGCTGGCCGAAGCGCAGATGCGCAGTGCAACAGCCGATATCGGGGTCACCGAAGCAGAGCTTTATCCCTCGCTGGAAATCACCGGAACCGTGCAGGCAACCCGCGGCGTGCCGGATCTGTACCAGATCGGCCCCGCCGTGAACCTTCCCTTGTTCAACCGCCCCGTCCTGCGCGCCTTCCATGAACAGGCAATCGCAGAAGCCAAGGCCACAGAATACGACTACCGCTCTGCCGTGCGCAGTGCGGTGGAAGAAGTTCAGTCCCAGCAAAGCGCCCTGCGTGCGGCACGCCAGCGTACCGCAGCCCAGGTCCGGGCTGTCAACCTGGGCACCAAGGTTGCGGATCTGGCCCGGGAAACGTTCAAGGCGAATGAAATTACCCTGTTCGATCTGCTGAACACCGAAGAGGCCCTGCGCAGCAATGAGCTGAACCTGATCTCCGCCCGCCGGGATCTGGCGCTGGCCTGGGCGAACCTGCAGATCTCGCTGGGCAAGGGCTGGGCGCCGGACCAGACCCCGGCAAGCGCTGCAGCCGCCGCCGCATCAGAATAGAGAGTTCCGGCAGCCGCATACAGCCCCGGCCGCCGGAGGCAGGAAAAGGATGCGTTTTTTCATGGCTGAAATCCGCGCCGGATTTCAGCCCGCGAACAGCGGTCAGGCCTGCGCTTCGCGCTCCATCTGCTCGACCATCTTGCGGGCGCGCTTGCACTGCAGCTTGTCGCGCAGCGGGCTGTCGGGGTCGATGTCCTTGGAGCAGACCACGCATTTGTCGGCCCCCGAAATCGCATTCAGGCCGCCACAGCTGCCCTTGATCTTCTTGCCCATCAAAATGACCCCCAGCGACATGCCCAGGGTGACGATCAGCAAGAGGATGAAGGCCAGAAGAAAGGTGCTCATGTTTAGTCCCTCGCGGTCCCGCTCAATACGCGGCGTCAGTTTGCGGTCAGCGCCTCAAAGGCACTGCTTGCCGCTGTCATATAGGCATCCGGCCCGGCTTGCACGTCCCGATCAATGAAAAACACGGCAAGTTTATGCTCCTCCGCAAGCTTCAGCCCTTCTTTGCGGCCCAAAACCAGCATTGCGGTGGCCCAGGCATCCGCCAGCATCGCGTTTTCCGCAATCACCGTGACTGAGGTGGTGGCATGGGTCACCGGCCGCCCCGCAACCGGGTCGAGGATGTGGGAATAACGCTTGCCCTCATGCTCGAAGTAATTGCGGTAATCGCCCGAGGTCGCCAGCCCGTGATTGCTCACCGGCACGATCAGCTGCACCGTCTGCGCCGCCGCATCCGGTTTTTCGATACCGATGCGCCAGGCCTCGCCTTTGGCGTTTTCACCCTTGGTCACCAGATCGCCGCCGATCTCCACCATGTAATGCTCGACTCCAAACCCCTGCAGCGCCTCCGCCACCGCATCCACGCCATAGCCCTTGGCGATGGCCGACAGGTTGATGCCGGTCTCCGGCGCGGATTTTTTCAGGGTGCCCGCCTCGGCATCCAGCACCAGCAGCCGCGCCTGCCCGACGCCTTCCAGCGCCTTGGCAATGGCGGCGTCAGAGGGCACCGGGTCCTCCGGCTTGCGCGGGCCAAAGCCCCACAGCTCAATCAGCGGGCCAAGGGTCACATCGAACTTGCCGCCGGTCTTGGCGTGCACATCCCCCGCCGCCGCCAGCACATGGGCAAATTCCGGCGACACCCGCACCGGCGCAGTGCTGCGTTCAGCCGAGAAGGTGGAAACCTCCGAGGCTGGATCCCAGTTCGACATCTTGGCATTGACCGCGGCCAAGGTGCCCTCCACGGCGGCCCCCAGCGCCTCCTGGTCCAGCTCATCGCCGATGGCAATCACGCTGTAAGTGGTGCCCATGGTTTCACCGGTCAGCCGCACCTCTTCCGGCTCAGAACCAAACCAGCAGCCGGACACGGCCAGCACCGCGGGCAGGGTCAGGGCAATCAGGAACTTTCTGGGCATCAGGCTGGGCATTCGGCAACCTCCGGCAGCAAAACTGGCGCAGCTATGCCCCTGCCCTGTGCCAGAGTCAAACGGAGCGCCGGGGCAAGCCTCAGAACTTCAGCGGCAGAAAAGCCAGCGCCAGCAGGCCAACCGCCGCAGGCAGCCCGTAAAGCCAGGCCCGCAACCGCGCGTTCGGCGCCTCGGACTTCCAGTTCTGCCGGTACAGATGGCCGCAGACCACCACCAGGAACACGGTCAGCGCGCCGGTTACAGGGGTCAGGTAGAGGCTTTCGAACATGTTGTTTTTCCGCTGTTGTTAGCGCTCGCGTCATTTCGCCCCTTCCCGGATCATAATCCGCCGCTAAGATGGGGGTATGACCTGATGCAGGATACAGGAGGAGACCCCGCGCATGGCACCGTTCTCATACCAGCCTCCCACCCGGGGCGACAAGGCCGGGCAGGAAAGCCACAGCCAATCGCCCGAGTTGAATTTGTCGCACGGCCAGTCCACTGTCGCCAGTCTGCTGGACACCAAGGGCGATGCGATCTTTGCGATCCGCCCCAACGATACGGTCGGCCACGCGGTCGAGGCCTTGAAGGAGAAACGCATCGGCGCGCTGGTGGTCACCGACCAGAACGGCGCGTTGCAGGGCATCCTGTCGGAACGCGACATCGTGCGCCGCCTGGCAGACACCCCCGGCCACACCCTGCCCCAGCTGGTCGAAGAGATCATGACCCGCGAGGTGCAGACCTGCGCGCCTGACGACCTGCTGATCGACGTGGCCAAAGTGATGAACGAGGGCCGCTTCCGCCACCTGCCGGTGCTGAAGGACGGCAAGCTGGCGGGCATGATCACCGTCGGCGACGTGGTGAATTTCCGCTTGAAGGAGCTGGAATACGAAGCCCTGCGCATGAAGCAGATGATCGTCGGCTAGGCCTAAACCACATGGTCCGCCTTCGGGCGGATCACCTCTGGCAGCAGGTTTTGCTGCATCTTGCCGCCATTCACGCCTGATGCAGCAAAACTCCGTTTTGGGCCCATTCAGGCCAAAGCCGCGAAGGTTTCTGGCGGCCGCTATGGTGATAACACCTGACGGCTACAGCTGAACATAATGCCCTGAAGAAGTGCCGTAAGGTGCAATTCAGGACGTGTCTGCCAACAGCACACACGCCGCAGTGGCCGCAAGAAATTCGCGTGTTATTCAATTCCACCGGTCAAATCCTGTGCAAGCATCAGCGCATTGCCATCAAGATCGTAGAAAGTCGCGGTTTTGACCATGCCCTCGACAACATCCGTCTCGCCATCAAACTTGACTTTGGCCTGCTCCAGTTTTTGCCGGGCCGTGTCCAGATCAGCGATCCCAAAGACTGGCACGCAATTGCCGGGTGCTGGCTTGGTGTGCTCGCCAAGGCCGATGGCAACACCGGGCGTGTTCGTCCGAAGCTCGGACCAGCCCGCTTCATCGGCATGGTAGAGCAGCTCAAATCCCAACATGGATTCGTACCACTTTGCGCTCGCATGGCGATCCTTGACCGACATTGCGATGGTGATGGTTTGGTCGACTGCAACGAGTGACATGGGCTTTCCTTATGTCTTAAAATATACTAACTATACTTTATGGACATTAAAGTGTTTGTCAACATCACATCAAAGGCTTGGGCGATGCCCATACTCGCGTGCCTGCATTCGGGTGTCGCCGGGCGGCAGGCGCCCCTATTGGCTGCGACCGGTGCAGGCAGAACCGCCTTCGCGCAAAGCATGGATCACCTGATTGAAATTGGATTGATTGAACGAAATCCTGGGTATGGCCATCCGCTGCGTCCAGAATTCCGCCTTACACAGCTGGGGATTGCAGCGGCGGCCATTGCCCATAAGATCCACGATGTTTCGGCAGAAGAAGATCAACCTTTGCTGCGCCGGTCATGGACTTTGCCGATTCTGACATCGCTCCACACACCAAGCCATTTCAGCGACATCAAGCGAAACCTGCCGGCGATAACAGATCGTGCGTTGTCGCAATCATTGAAATCCATGAAGGCAAGAAACTGGGTGTGCCGCAGCGTAGATGGCGTCGCCCGCCCGCCCAGGCCTATCTATTGTGCGGTGAACACTGGTGGCCAAATCAGCCAGCTCATCGCGCCTGAAATTAGCTTCATTTAGAAAATCGGCCGCTAGTTGAAAAATGACCAAAATCAGCAAAGGCCGCGTTCTATTTCCAGCATGTCCCGTTCTGAAGGTCTGGCTCGCCTCTGATTAGCCTGGCAGCCTGCGATCCAGGGGCCAGTAAGTTCTGCCCTGGAAACCAGCGCATGGCCTCTTCAGCCCGGCGCCTGATGGTCACGGAAACGGGCCGCCGCCGGTCTTTTGCAAGCGCTCCAGAAACACCTCCAGATCCCCCGCGCTGTCCAGCGGTTCCATCGCCTGCTTGATCGCCGCACCGTAGATCTGCCACATCTCCAGCCGCAGCGCCGCGCCGGCCTCTGTCAGATGCAGCAGCTTGCCGCGGCGGTCCCGTTCGAACACGGTTTCGCGCACCAGACCCTGTTTCACCATCTGCGCCAGAATGCGCGACAGGTTGGATTGCTCGAACAGCAGGTTGCGGGTCAGCTCATAGGCCCGCACGCCGTCCTCGCCCGCCATTTCGATCCCCCACAGTACGTCGTACCAGCGCAACGGCGGCAGGCCTGCCGCGCGCAGCTTGGCCTCCATGTCGCGGTGCGTCTGCCGGTGGGCGCGGTTCAACAGGATCCAGATTGCGGTTTCGCGTGGGCTGGGGGTCATCACGTCTTCACGAATTGGTGAACAAGAGAGCGGTTCCGCCGTTGCCAGTGGATGCTCAGAAATAGATGTCATAGCATCCATCCTGGATCAATCGCATCCTCACGTAACAAGAGCCGTTCCCGGCCCAACCCCATCCGACAGGAAGACTGCCATGATGATCAGGATTGCCTCCCTCGCCGCCGCCGCGCTGCTGGCCGCCCCCGCCGCCTTTGCCGCCACCACCTACAAGACCGACCAGGGCCATACCGAAGTCAAGTTCAGCTGGAGCCACGCCGGCGTCTCAATGCAGAGCGGCGAGTTCACCGACGCCCAGGGCACGCTGGTTCTGGATCCGGAAAACCCCGAAGCCTCCACCCTGAATGTCACCATCAAGACGGACAGCGTCGCCACCGGGTTCGGGCCGCTGGACGATCACCTGTCCAGCGCCGATTTCCTGGAGGTCGCCACCTACCCTGAGATCACCTTTGTCAGCACCGGGATCGAGAAGACCGGCGACAAGACCGCCAAGGTGACCGGCGATCTGACCATTCACGGCACCACCCAGTCCGTGGTGCTGGATACCACCATGACCCACCTCGGCCCGCACCCGCTGGGCGGCGCGATCGAATACTACCAGGGCGACTGGGCAGCGTTTGAGGCCTCCACCACCATCGACCACCAGGCGTTCGGCGTCGGCGGCTTCTCCACCGGGCCAATCACCATCAATATCGTCAGCGAGCTGAAAGCGGAGTAATTGCTGCACAGCCGGTGCACGGGGGGTGTACAGGGGGTGCACGCATGGCACCCCCCTCCCCGGCCCGCTCATGAGAACAGAAAAAGCCCCGGATGTTTCCATCCGGGGCTTTTGATATTCCGCTCTGCGCTCCGGCTCAGCCGCCGAAGTCGTCCAGCATGATGTCCTCGCGATCCACGCCCAAATCCAGCAGCATGTTGATCACCGACTGGTTCATGATCGGCGGGCCGCACATGTAGAACTCGCAGTCTTCCGGCGCCGGGTGGTTCTTGAGGTATTCCTCGAACAGCACGTTATGGATAAAGCCGGTGTAGCCTTTCCAGTCGTCCTCAGGTTGCGCGTCGGACAGGGCCACGTGCCAGTCGAAGTTGTCGAACTCCTCGGCCAGCTGGTCGAAGTCCTCGACAAAGAACATCTCCTTCTTCGAACGCGCACCGTACCAGAAGCTGATCTTGCGGTCGCGGTTCTGCAGCCGCTTCAGCTGGTCAAAGATGTGGCTGCGCATCGGGGCCATGCCGGCACCGCCGCCGATGAAGACCATTTCCTTCTGGGTGTCGCGGGCAAAGAACTCGCCGAACGGGCCAGAAATGGTGACTTCATCACCCGGCTTCAAGTTGAAGATATAGGACGACATCTTACCGGCCGGAATGTCGCTGGAGCCCGGCGGCGGCGAGGCAACACGGACGTTGAGCATGATAATGCCCTTTTCATCCGGGTAGTTAGCCATCGAATAGGCGCGCTCAACCGGCTCGTCCACGACGGATTTATACTGCCACAGGTTAAAGCGGTCCCAGTCCTCGCGGTACTCTTCCTGCACGTCGAAATCGGTGTAGGACAGCTGGTGCGCGGGCGCCTCGATCTGGATGTAGCCGCCGGCGCGGAAGTTCACGTCTTCGCCTTCCGGCAGTTCCAGAACCAGCGCCTTGATGAAGGTCGCCACGTTGTCGTTCGAGCGCACCTTGCAGCGCCATTTCTTGACGCCGAAGACTTCCTCGGGAACTTCAACTTCCATGTCCTGCTTGACCGCAACCTGACAGGACAGCCGGTCGCCGCAAGACGCCTCACGCTTGGTGATGTGGCTTTCCTCGGTCGGCAGGATCGAGCCGCCGCCGGAATGCACACGCACCCGGCACTGGGCGCAGGTGCCCCCGCCGCCGCAGGCGGAGGGGACGAACAGTTTTTCGGCCGCCAGCGTCTGCAGCAGCTTGCCGCCTGCAGGCACCGAGATGGTTTTTTCACCGTTGATGGTGATATTGACATTGCCGGTCGAGACCAGGCGGGAGCGGGCGGCCAGAATGATGGCCACCAGCGCCAGCACGATCAACGTGAACAGGACAACGCCGAGCGAAAAAGTTTCCATAACTTGATAACGCTCCCTTACAGTTTGACGCCGCTGAAGGACATGAAGGCCATCGCCATCAGACCCGCGGTGATAAAGGTGATGCCCAGGCCCTGCAGCCCGTCCGGCACGTCGGAATACTTCAGCTTCTCGCGCACGCCCGCCATCGCGGTGATCGCCAGCGCCCAGCCAAAGCCGGAGGAGAGGCCGTAAGTCGTTGCTTCCGCAAAGTTGTAATCGCGCTCCACCATGAACAGCGAGCCACCCAGGATCGCGCAGTTCACCGTGATCAGCGGCAGGAAGACCCCCAGCGCGTTGTAAAGCGGCGGAAAATACTTATCGAGGATCATCTCCAGGATCTGCACCATCGCCGCGATCACCCCGATATAGGAGATCAGGCCGAGGAAGGTCAGATCCACATCCGGGAAGCCCGCCCAGGCCAGCGCGCCCGGCTTCAGCAGGTAGGTCAGCAGCAGGTTGTTGGTCGGCACGGTGATGGCCTGCACCAGCATCACCGAAATCCCCAGACCAAGTGCTGTGGAGATCTTCTTGGACACCGCAATAAAAGTACACATGCCCAGGAAGAAGGAGAGCGCCAGGTTCTCGACAAAGATGGCCTTGACGGCGAGTGAAATCAGCCCTTCCATCAGTGCGCCTCCACGGATTGGATTTTATATTCACGCTCTTCCACCTGCTGGGGTTTCCAGGTGCGGAAGGCCCAGATCAGCAGGCCGATGACAAAGAACGCCGAGGGCGGCAGCAGCAGCATGCCGTTCGGGACATACCAGCCGCCGTTGTTCACGGTCTCCAGAATGGTGATGCCGAACAGGGAGCCGGAGCCGAACAGCTCGCGGATCACGCCCACCAGCATCAGGATCAGGCCGTAGCCCAGGCCGTTGCCGATGCCGTCGATGAACGAGGCCACCGGCGGGTTGCTCATGGCAAAGGCTTCGGCGCGGCCCATCACGATACAGTTGGTGATGATCAGACCCACAAAGACCGACAGGGTTTTTGAGATCTCAAAGGCGTAGGCCTTCAGCACCTGGTCCACCAGGATCACCAGCGAGGCGATGATCACCATCTGCACGATGATCCGGATCGAGCTGGGGATCTGGTTCCGCAGGATCGAGATGAACATCGACGAGAACGCGGTCACAAAGGTCACCGCCAGGGTCATCACAAAGGCCACTTGCAGCGAAGAGGTCACCGCCAGCGCCGAGCAGATGCCCAGAACCTGCAGAGTGATCGGGTTGTTGTCGACCAATGGGTCGACCAGCATTTCTTTCTTGGTCTGCGCCATCAGAGCTCTCCCGCTTTAAGGGCGGCCAGGAAGGGTGCGTAGCCCTCTTCGCCCATCCAGAATTTCACCAGGTTATCGACACCCACCGAGGTCAGCGTGGCACCGGCCAGCGCGTCAATATGGTGGTCGGGTCCGGCGGGGCCTTGTGCCTTGGCAACGCTGATCTGCAGCTCGCCACTGTCATCATGCAGCTTCTTGCCGCTCCACAGGGATTTCCAGCGCGGGTTGTCCACCTCGGCGCCCAGGCCCGGGGTTTCGCCGTGCTGATAGAACTGCAGGCCAAAGATGTCGTTGCCGTTCTCCTCTACCGCGATGAAGCCATAGAGGGTCGACCACAGGCCATAGCCGTGGATCGGCAGGATCACCTTGTCCAGTGCGCCTGCTTCGTCGCGCAGCAGGTAAACGGTCTTGTAGCGCGACTGGCGGCCGATGCCCGCGGGATCCACATCCAGCGCGCGGCTCAGCTCCGGGTCCTGCGCGGCGGCGCGGTCGTCAAAGCTGGCGGCGTCGAACTGATCAGTGAACTGGCCGGTCTGCAGGTCCAGCACCTGCGGCTCAAACGCCTTGAAGGCTTCGGCCACATCCTGGCCAGGCTGGTAAAGACCCGCCACCTGCAGAACGTTCAGCTGCTTATCAAGCTTCTTGTTGATCTCCTGCACCGGGCGCAGGGACACGGCGGCGGTGGACACGATCATCGAAGCCAGCAGGCAGACGCCAACCGCGATCACCAGGGTCTTGCCGACCGAGTCCGGAGACGCGGCGAGGAAGCGGCCGATCAGGCCTTTGCTTTGGGTCTCAGCCATGGCGGCGCGCCCTCCGTTTGATGTTTGCCTGCACGACAAAGTAGTCGATCAGCGGTGCAAAGACGTTGCCGAACAGGATGGCCAGCATCATGCCTTCGGGGAAGGCCGGGTTCAGCACCCGGATCAGCACCACCATCACACCGATCAGCGCGCCATAGATGTAGCGGCCAACGTTGGTGTGCGACGCGGAAACCGGCTCGGTCACCATGAACACCAGGCCAAAGGCATAGCCGCCCAGCACCAGATGCCAGTACCACGGCATGGCAAACATCGGGTTGGTATCGGAACCAATGACGTTCAAGAGCAGCGAGAAAGCAATCATGCCGCCCAGGCAGCCCGCGATCAGGCGCCAGTTGGCAATTTTGGTCGCCAAGAGGAACGCGAGGCCAATGGCACAGGCCAGGGTCGAGGTCTCGCCAAAGCTGCCCTGAATGGTGCCATAGAAGGCGTCGGACCATTCGATGCCCTTGGCCGCCAGCGCCTGCACGCCCTCAGCAGCAGAAACACCCAGCGCTGTTGCGCCGGAGAAGCCGTCAACCGGAGTCCAGACACTATCGCCCGACATGTTTGCCGGATAGGCGAAATACAGAAACGCACGGCCCGTCAGCGCCGGGTTCAGGAAGTTCTTGCCGGTGCCGCCAAAGACTTCCTTGCCGATCACCACGCCAAAGATGATGCCAAGCGCCACCTGCCACAGCGGCGTCGAGGCCGGCATGATCAGGGTGTAAAGCATCGAGGTGACCAGGAAGCCTTCGTTGACTTCATGGCCGCGCACGGTGGCAAAGATGACCTCGAAAATACCGCCCGCAACCAGCGTCACGATGTAGATCGGCAGGAAATACAAGAACCCATGGGCAATATTCGCCAGCGGGTTGGCCGCATCCAGCGACACACCCAGCGTGTTCAGGATGGCAATCCGCCAGCCGGTGGCGGCATCGGCACCAAGTGCGGCAATCGCCGAGTTCGCCTGGTAGCCGGTGTTCCACATGCCCCACAGGATGCAGGGGATGGTGGCAATCACCACATAGGTCATGATCCGCTTCATATCCACGTATGAGCGGGCATGCGGCGCCACGGTGGTGACGGTTTTCGGGGTATACAGGAAGGACTCCACCATCTCGTAGACGGGGAAGTACTTCTCGTACTTGCCGCCCTTCTCGAAATGGGGCTCGATCCTGTCAAAGAAGCTGCGCAATCCCATCCGGCTCAGCCCTCCTTTTCAATCTTGGCCAGGCAGTCGCGCAGCGCCAGCCCGTATTCGTACTTGGCCGGGCAGGCAAAGCCGACGAGGCCCATGTCCTCTTCGTCCAGCTCCAGCGCTCCCAGTGCCTGTGCGGTGTCGGTGTCCTTGACCAGCAGCGCGCGCAGCAGTTGCGTCGGCAGATAGTCCTGCGGCATCAGCTGCTCAAAGGTGCCTGTGGGCACCATCGCACGGCGGCCGCCGTTCAGGTTGCTGGTCAGGCCGAACAGCTTGCTGGTCAGGGCCGAGCCCAGCACCGGCTGAACCGCGTATTTGCTGCCCATCGGGCGGATCCAGCCCAGCGGGATCTGCTCGCGGTCTTCCTTGATGAGGGCAACCTGACGTGCAAACCGGCCGAGGTAAGCAACCGGGCCAGCCGCCTGGCGGCCCGACAGGATCGAACCAGAGATCACACGGACGGGGCCGTCTTCGGAAATCTCGCCGCGGGTCAGCTCATCGGTGGAGGCGCCCATCACGGTCCGAACCAGCCGCGGCGACCGCGCAGCGGGACCACCCAGCGCAACCACAACGGACGGGTCCAGGTGGCCGGTCTGCAGCAGACGGCCAATGGCGATCACATCCTGATAGGAAATCGTCCAGACCTGATCCTCGGCGCGCACCGGGTTCAGGAAGTGGATGTGGGTGCCAGCCAGCCCGGAGGGGTGCGGGCCGGAGAAAGCAGCCGCCTCAACGCCCGCAAGGTTCGCGCCCGGAATGCTGTCGCCAGTCTTCTGGCACAGGTAGGTGGTGCCCTCGGTCAGCAGCGTCAGCGCCTTCAGGCCGGCCTCGAACGCCTCAGCAGCGTCGTTGATGATCAGCGCGGCATCGGCGGCCAGCGGCTCGCTGTCCATCGCGGTGACAAAAATCGCGCCCGGCTTGGAGCCCGGCACCGGCATCTTGGAATAGGGACGTGTGCGGAAAGAGGTCCACAGACCGGCCGCGCACAGCTTCTCGGTCAGCCCTTCGGCAGTATCGGCATTGCCGGTGGCGGAGAAGTCGATGCCCCTGTCTTCGGCATCAGATACCGCGATCACCACGCTTTGCAGCACCCGGCGGGCGCCGCGGTTGATCGCCACGACCTTGCCGGTCATCGGCGCCACCATCATCGCGGCCTCGGCATCTTTGTGGCAGAACAGCGGAGTGCCGCGTTCGACCTCCTCGCCTTCCTGCACCAGCATACGGGGTTTCAGACCCAGATAGTCGGGGCCCAGCACCGCCACCGAAGTGATGGCCGGGCCAGGGTGAATGACCTGTTCCGGTGCGCCTGTCACCGGCAGATCCAGCCCCTTCCTCAAGTTAAATGTTTTCATGTTTGCGCTACGTCCTTCCGAGGCCGATTCCCGTGGCGGTTCTTATCTGTTTCCGGCGGCGGAGACAAAGAAAACGCGGGTCAGCGGTCGCTTTTGACTCTTTACCAGCCGGGTCCGGCCCTGTTTGATCGGGCGCACTCGAATCAAATTTGCCGCCGAATGGCAAGGGCGCCGCCCCGCCTCCCGGGTAAATTCCTCCGTGATCGCAGCTTCTAAGCCAGAATGCCGCATCCGGGGGCTGTTAATACGTCAGATCCAGCCCGCGGAACCGGCAACCAAAGCTCCGGCCTGTGGACAAAACACCCCGGCAAACCTGGGTCTGCCGGGGCGAGTCAGTTTGATGGCGCTAACGTTTGCGACATTGGGAATATAATTCGCGGCAGCTGCCGCATTTTACGATGCTGTCATGCTTCCCAGACCGCCTGCGGCGCGCCCATCAGATCGCGGTCGACGGTAATGCCCAGCCCCGGCGCGTCCGGCACCAGCACGCCGCCGTCCTGAACAGGCGCATCGAATTCCGCCGTTTGCAGCGTCACCATATCGCGGCAGTCCAGAATGCAGCGCAGGGACCGCTCCGGCACCGTGGTGCCCAAATGGGCGATGGCGGAAAACGCCACCACAGACCCCACCGTATCCTGCACGCTGACGGTCGCGCCCGCGGCCAGGCACATGTCCCGGTGCCGCCGCCCGTGGGTCAGCCCGCCTGCCTTGGAGATCTTGAGGCCGATGCCATCGGCCACGTCCTCCGCCAGCATCAGGGCGATGTCCTCATCCTGCTGCACCAGCTCATCCAGGATGATCGGCACAGTGCAGCGCTTGCGCAGCGACAGGGTCTCGCGCCAGGTCTTGCAGGGCGCCTCCAGCACGAAATCTAGCCCCTCGGGCAGCATCCGCAGCATCCGCAGCGCGGTTTCCGGCGTCAGCCCGCCATTTGCGTCGACCAGAAAGAACTCGCCCGGCTGCCGGTCGGCCAGCGACGCACGGATGCGCTCGGCGTCCAGCGCCGGGCCGCCTTCGCTGTCCAGCGCGCCGATCTTCACCGAATGGCCCAGATACCCCATCTCCCGGTGCTGCGCGACGCGGGCGCGCATGTCTTCGGGGCAGCCCGCATAGATTGATGAGATCACCGGCAGGCGTTTGCCGGTGGAGCCGCCCAGAAGTTCGCAAACCGGCATATTCACTGACTTGCCGAACAGGTCCCAGCAGGCGAGGTCGATGGCTGATTTGGCATGGTTGTGGCCCAGCAGCGCCTCATCCATCGCCTCGTTGATGCGGTCCATCTGCCGCGGATCGCGGCCCAGCAGGTAGGGCGCAATCTCGGCAATACCGGCCCGCGTGCCCAAGGCATGGGAGGCGATATAGGTGGAGCCGAACGGCGTGCTCTCGCCCCAGCCTTCCAGCCCCGTATCCGTGGTGATGCGCACGAAGGACGCATCAAAGCTGCGGTACTCCCGACCGCCCGACAGCATGTAGACGCCGCCCGAGTACGGCAGGTCCAGTTGATACAGCTCGATCTTCTTGATCTTCATGGCGCCACGTCCGGGATCATCAGCACCAGCTTGCCGGTGTGGGCCTTGCTCAGGAAATCCTCCTGCGCGGTCGCAATCTCGCTCAGCGGATAGGTCTTGGCGACCAGCGGGCGGATTTCGCCCGCCTCGATGTAGGAGACCAGATTGGCGAAAACCTCATCCTCTTGGAAGGTGCAGCCCATCAGGGTCAGATCCTTCAGATAGAGCGTGCGCACGTCGATCTCGGAAATCGGCCCGGCGATGGCGCCAGCGGTGGTGTAACGCCCGCCTCGGCGCAACACGTCCAGAAAAGACGGCCACTGCGGACCCGCCACCAGATCGACCACCACGTCGATGGAGCCTTCGCCCAGTTCCTTGACCAGATCGGCGTTGCGATCGACAACCCGGTCGGCGCCAAGCGCCAGAACCTCATCCGCCTTGGCGGCAGAGGACAGCGCAATCACGGTGGCGCCGCGGCGTTTCGCCAGTTGCACGGCGGCAGAGCCGACGCCGCCGGAGGCACCGGAGATCAGCACGGTCTCAGCCCCCAGGCCAACCCGGTGCAGCATGTTTTCAGCCGTGGAATAGGCGCAGGGGATCGAGGCCAGCTCCGCGTCGGACCAGTCGCAATTCACCGCGTGGGTTTCGCGCGCGGGCGCAACTGCAAACTGGGCAAAACCGCCGTCGCATTCGCTGCCGAAGGTCCAGCATTCATAGGGGCGGTAGTCCACATAAGTGCGCAGCATGTTGCGTACCAGAACCCGCTCGCCGATACGGGCGGGATCGACCCCTTCCCCCACGGCTGCAATATGGCCACAGGCATCCGCGCCTTGAATGCGGGGGAATTCCAGCGGTTTGCCAGACCAGCTGGCGTCGTCGTCGTTGACGCTGTCAAATCCGGTGGCGCCGCCCGCGTTGGTGTCGGCATCCACCGCCTTGGAGTACCAGCCGATGCGGGTATTGATGTCGGTGTTGTTGATGCCGGCCGCCGCGACGCGGATCAGCACCTCGCCTGGGCCGGGCTGCGGCACATCGACGTCCGTGCGGTAGTCCAGTTTCTCGATACCGCCGTGGCCAGTCAGCAGGACCGCCGCCATTTTATTGGGGATCATGATTGCCTCTCCCTTTGGAAAATAGATTGGCCGGCCCTCCCCTGCCGGCCAAAACAGGCCGCTGCCCTTGCGGGGGCAGCAGCCTGAAACATGTATCAGAGCTCCAGCGGATGCGCCCGGCCCCGCGCCGCCAGGCGGCGGTTCAGCTCTTTGGCTTCCGGCAGCCCGGCCTCCAGCGCAAAGACAAAGGCATGGGTCAGGAAGAAACAGGCGGCGTCGATGTCGCCTGCTTCCTCGGCCCGGTCACCGGCCAGCGTGTAGAGCCGGACCAGCACGGTGTGGTCGTTGTCCTCATGCGCCTTGAGCAGCGCGCGGTCGAGGTCGTCGCGGTCCATGGCTCAGCCCTTCAGCGAGATCGCGATGTTCTTGGTGCGCACATAATTATAAAGCGCTTCCAGCCCCTTTTCACGGCCGAAACCGGATTTTCCGACCCCGCCGAACGGGGTGGAGATGCCGCCCGCGAACCATTCGTTCACAAAGACCTGCCCGGCGCGCAAACGGTTCGCCACGCGATGTGCCCGCGCCAGATCGCGGGTGAAGACGCCGGCGACCAGCCCGAACTCGGTGCCGTTGGCCATGGCGATTGCCTCGGCTTCGGTGTCGAAGGGTGTGAAGCAGGTGACGGGGCCAAAGATCTCCTCCTGTGCGACGCGGGACGCAGGGTCCACATCGGCCAGAATTGTGGGAGCCATGAAATAGCCCTCCCGCTCCAGCCGGGCGCCGCCCGAAGCCGCGCGGGCGCCGCTTTGGCGGGCGGTGGCGGTCAGGGTTTCGATGCCGTCAAGTTGCTTGGCCGAAATCACCGGCGTGAGGCCGGGGTTTTCCAAGCCATGCCCGACGCTGAGGCCGTTTGCCAGCGCGGCGGCGCGTTCGACGGCCTCGTCATAGATCGAGCGGTGCACCAGCACTCGCGACATGGCAGAGCAGACCTGGCCCGCATTATAGAAGATGCCGCTTTGCAAGGAGGACATCAGCGTGTCGAGGTTGGTGTCCTCAAAGGCCACCGCTGCCGATTTGCCGCCCAGCTCCATCAGCGCGGGCGTCACCGGGTTGGCCGCCGCGCGCAAGATCGCCTGGCCGGTCGGAACCGAGCCGGTGAACACGATCTGATCGACGGCGGAGCTTTCCACCAGCCGCGCGCCGAGGTCTGCACCGATGCCGTTCAAAATGGAGACTGTTCCCGCAGGCACATCCGCGCGTTCCAGTGCGACGCCAAGCATCGCCAGCGCCATCGGATCCAGCTCCGGCGATTTGATGATCACGGAGTTGCCAGCCGCCATGGCCGGTGCCAGCGAACGCGCGGCAATCGACACCGGGAAGTTCCACGGCACGATCTGGGCGGAGACGCCATAGGGCTCATAGACGGTGTAATCAGCGTAATCGGGGCCGAGCGGGATCGACTTGCCTTCGATCTTGTCAGCCATGCCGCCGTAGTATTCGAAATACTGCGCGGCTTCCTCGAATTCATCATGCGCAGCGCTGAGGCTCTTGCCGCTTTCGCGGCACAAGAGCCTGGCGCCTTCATCGGCGATACCGCGGATTTCAGCGGCGATGCGCTGCATCAGCTGGCCGCGCTTGGAGGGCTGCATCGCAGCCAGGTCGCCGCGTTCATAACTGGCGCGGGCGGCGTCCAGCGCTTTCGCCAGGGTTTCCTCGCCTGCCAGTGCGCAGTCGGCCACGTGTTCGGCATTGCCGGGATCTTCGACAGCCATGCGGCTGCCGCCGTCGCCTTCGACCCATTTGCCGGCCAGGAAGTTCCTGGCCAGCCCGCCGTTCAGAAAAGAACTCATGCCTCGCGGCCCTTGGTCACCTGATCGGCCACCCAGGCGTGGAAATTGTGGGTCGGGCCGTCCATCGCCGGGGAGAACCGGCCGCCGTCGAACAGCTCGCCGTGGCGGCCCTTCTGCATGCCTTCGACCACAAAGACGTCTTCCTCGAACACGGTCTTCCACAGCTTCGCGTTCTCGGTGCGCAGATCTTCCAGCTCCGGCGTGTCGTCGGAAGATTTGGAATAGTAGAGTTCGATATGTTCGACGGTGTTTTCGGTATCAACCGGCTCCAGGATGATCGCAAAGGCGTGGTCGCGCTGAACACCCAGCAGGACGTTCGGGTAGACGGCCACATATTCGCCGCCCTCGTCCCACTTGCTGCTGAGGCCTTCGAAATCCGGGAACAGCTCGCCGTTTTCGCCCTTCAGCTGGCGGTAGACCAGGGTGCCCTGGCCGGAGTAGTGGCCCGGCACTTCGATGTTGTAGTGGTCTTCCAGGCGGGAATAGCTGTTCAGCCCCGGGTGCACCCACGGCAGGTGGTAGCTTTCGCAATAGTTTTCGACCGCCAGCTTCCAGTTGGTTTTGACTTCCAGCTTGAAGCCGGAGCCTTCGCCGCCGTGATGCACCGGGGTTTCAAATTCCTTCCAGCGCTCCAGCAGGGTGGCGTGGGCTTCTTCGAATTCGGGTGCAGTGCCGTCGACGTTCACAAAGACCACGTCGCGCCAGACGTAGGAACGGATGCGCACCAGGCCCAGCTCGTCCAGCTTGATGTCTTCATGCTTGTTGTTGCCGGGGCCGCCCACATGCGGGGTGGAGACCAGGCGGCCGTCCAGGCCATAGCACCAGCTGTGATAGGCGCAGCGGATGGCGCCGCGGATCTTGCCGGCCTTCTCGACCAGGATCATGCCGCGGTGGCGGCAGGTGTTCTGGAAAACGCCGATCTCGCCGTCCTTGTCGCGCACGATCAACAGCGGCATGCCGAGGAAATCCACCGGTTTGGCATAGCCCGGCTCCGGCACGTCCTTGCCAAAGCCGATGCCGGACCAGTTCTTGAACAGAACCGAGCGTTTCTCTTCGGCAAAAACGGCGGGGTCGATGTAATGGGCGTTCGGCAGGCCGTTTGCGACGTTGACCGGAGCCATAACCGGGGCAAGCGTGTCATGCTTGTTCATCTGGGTCTCTCCAAGGCAGGAAAAAGATGTGCGGATTTTGCGCCATTGAAGGGAGACGGCGGATTTACTCAATATCAGGAATTTTCACGCTGAGATTAGCTGAGCTCATCCGACCCCTGACGGACCTCGTCAATCACCCAATTGCGAAGCAAACGGGCGGTTTCCGACAATTCCGCGTCCGGACGGCCCACCAGGTGGAAGCCATGAGGTGCGGCCAGAACATGCGGCCCGATCGGCACCAGCTGGCCAGTGGTCAGCAAGGGTGTCAGCAGCCGCTGCCACCCCAGCGCCAGACCCACCCCGTCCTGCGCCGCCTGCAGCGCCACCGAATAGTTGTTCACCCGCACCCCCGGCGCGATGGGCCCGTCATAACCCAGCTGCAAAAACCAGTCGGCCCAGGTGGTCCAGCTTCTATCGTCCGACTCCAGATGCAAAAGCCGCTGCTGCGCCAATTCCTCCAGAGCGCAGCCGGTCAGCCTGTCTGCCAGCTCCGCGTTCCCAACTGGCACCAGGTGATCGCGGTAAAGCTCAGCCTGTTCCAGCCTGGTATCCCGCTCGCGCCCATAGCGAATGTAAAAGTCCACATCCGGCATGCTGCGCAGGGGCCGGTCGTTAACGATCTGATTGACGTTCACATCCGGGTGCCTGCCCCAGAACCGTACCACTGAGGGCGACAGCCACAGCGACGCAACGGCGGAGGTGGAGCCGATCGTGACGGTACCGCCGGTGCGGCGGTCGCGTATGGTCTTGAGGCTGAGCGAAATCTTGGAAAACGAGGAGGCCAGGGTTTCAAACAGCGCCTCGCCCTCCTCTGTCAGCTCAACCCCGCGGTGCTTGCGCTGAAACAGCGGCGCCTGCAGCTCCGCCTCCAGCGCCTTGACCTGGTGGCTGACTGCACCTGGGGTCACCGACAGCTCCTGTGCCGCGTTCTTGAAGCTCAGATGCCGGGCCGCGGCCTCAAAGGCAGCCAAGGTGGTGAGTGGCGGCAGGTTGTAATGGCGGCGGGACATTGGCGGCTCCTGGCCTGTGGCTGGGATGAACGGGCTTCATTTCAATATGGGAAATACAGCTTTGAAAGCCAGCAGAGATTGCACCGGGCGCCCGCCGTTTTCATGCAATGAAAACGGCCATGAAAAATCGATTTTTCATGGCCGGAAACCGCGCCGGTTTCCGGCGGCCTCAGCTGATCCGGCCGCGCTGCAGCATCGGCGTCACGTTGAAGGCAGCGCGGTAAACGCGGGAGAAATGGCCCGGGCTGTCGAAACCGCAGGCCAGCGCCACCTCTGTCACCGAGGATTCGGTCTGGATCAGCAGGTTGCGGGCGCGCTCCAGCCGCATTTCCATAAAATACTTCTTGGGCGAAGTGTTCAGGTATTTGCCGAACAGCCGCTCCAGCTGGCGGGTGGAGATACCGATGTCGTCGGCAATCACCGTGGGAGAGACCGGATCGCTGATGTGGTCGTGCATCATCTGGATAGCGCGGGCCAGATGGGTGTTGCGCATGCCGTTGCGCGATTGCAGCGAGACCTTCTGTTCAGCGGTTGCATTGCGCACCGCGTTATAGACCATCTGATCGGCCACCGCGACGGCCAGGTCATAGCCGTGGTCGCGCTCAATCAGGTGCAGCATCAGGTCGGCCGTGGCCGTGCCGCCAGAGGCGGTCATGTGTTTTTCGTCCGCCACGAAGACGCTGCGCACTAGGTTCACCTCCGGAAACGCCTCCATGAAGCTGTCGTGGTATTCCCAGTGGATCGCCGCCTGCATGCCTTTCAGAAATCCGGCCTCCGCCAGCACCCAGGCGCCGGAGCACAGCGCACCAACCGAAATGCCGCGCGCCTTTTCACGGCGCAAAGCGGCCAGCAGGGGTTTGGTCACATGATTGCGCATGTGGATGCCCGACAGTGCAAACAGCTGGTCGCATTTCGGGATCGCGTCAAAGCCGTAGTGCACCAGGGTCACCGAGCCGTTGGAACAGACTGCGGTCTCGCCGTTTTCCGATCCGAAGGACCAATCATACAGATCCTTGCCGCTGACCAGATTGGCGATGCGCAAGGGCTCCACCGCGCAGGAGAAGGCGAGATGGGAGAATTCCTCCACCAGGAGAAAGGCAAAATGCTGTGTCTTGGTCATGGTTTGCCCCAGAAATGAAACGGACTGCGCGGAGAAAGCCCCGCGCAGTCCAGTGAGTCGGGTCTATCCCCTATTTCTTGGCTGCAGCGCGGGCCGCGTCCAGCCATCCGTCATAGGCGGCGCGGTTGGCGTCGATCCATTCGGCCACATGGCGGTCGATGTCTTCCGAGCTGTCCTCGCCATCCGCCACCTTCTTGTTCTGGATGGAGATGTCGTTGATGTTGATCTGCGCCACTTCGAACAGTTTTGCAGCTGCCGGGTTGGCGTCCAGAAACTCATCGGTGGCGACGATGCGGATGCTGTCCACCGCAAAACCCAGGTCCTTGCCGTTGAAGGTGGTCTCCGCGGTGGCGCCATCGGGCAGCGAGGAATAGGGCACGGCCAGGAATTCCACGTCCTCACCCGGCACCAGTGCGCCGGAGACCCAGTAAGGCGTCCAGGTGTAGTACAGAACGTTTTCGCCGCCTGCGTTGCGGGCGATGGTGTCGGCGATGATGGCGTTATATTCACCCTGGTTGTGATTCACGGTGTCGCGCAGGCCGAACTCGGTCAGCTGATGTTCGATCACGCGCTCGCAGCCCCAGCCGGGCACGCAGCCGGCCAGATCGGCCTTGCCGTCGCCATCGGCGTCGAACATGGCGGCCTTTGCCGGGTCCTTGAGGTCGCCCAGGTTCTGCACGCCGGCATCATAGGCTGCCTTGTTCACCAGATAGCCCTGCAGTGCGCCGTCGATCAGGTGGCCCACCTTCTCCAGCACGTCGTCGCCGCCGGATTCCTGAAAGAAGTTGTCATGCAGCTTGTTCCAGGAGGCGGTGGTGAAATCCGCGTCGCCGGTGCCGAGGGCCAGGTGCATGGTCTGGGCCAGCACTTCTTCCGGCTCTGCCACGTCATAGCCGAGGTCGCGAAGCGCCTGGAACACGATGCGCGCCTGGAAGAACTCCTCGACGGTCGGCTGGATCACCGGGCGCACGGTGACGCCTTCGCCGGGGTTGTCTGCAGCAAACGCCGCGCCTGCCAGCATAGTCGAGGCTGCCAGCGCAGCCAGTGCGGTTTTTCTGAACATATATGTGTCCTCCCTTAGGTGTTCAGATGAAATTGAAAGTCCGGTCTTGCCCGTCAGGCCTTGCCCGCCAGGCGCAGCACTGCGCCGACGGGGCCGCCCTGCCACCAGTGGCGGTGGCCGCGTTCGCGGCCCGATTGGCCCATGCCCTGGGTGATGCGGTCCAGCACGATAGCCAGGATCACGATGCCAAGGCCGCCGACCAGCGCCTTGCCCGCATCCAGCCGGCCCATGGCGCGCAGCACCTCGTTGCCCAGCCCCTTGACCGAGATCATCGAGGCAATCACCACCATCGACAGCGACAGCATGATGGTCTGGTTGACGCCGGCCAGGATGGTGGGAGTCGCCAGCGGCAGCTCGACCTTGAACAGGATCTGGCGGGGGTTGGCGCCGAATGCACGGGCGGCCTCGACGACTGAAGGGTTCACGCCGCGGATGCCCAGCGAGGTCAGGCGGATCAGCGGCGGCAGCGCGAAGATGATCGTCACAATCACGCCGGAGACATTGCCGATGCCAATGAGCATCACCACCGGCACAAGGTAAACAAAGGCCGGGATGGTCTGCATGGTGTCGAGCACCGGCCGCATGGCGGTCTCAAACCGGTCGTTCTTGCCCGCCAGGATCCCCAGCGGCAGACCGATGATGAAACAGAGGATCACCGCCGAAACCACAATCGCCAGCGTGGTCATCGCCAGCCCCCAGGCGTTGGGCGACAGGAAGCCAAGCGCAAACATCGCCACGCCGACCAGGATCGCCACCCGGCGGCCCGCGGCCTGCCAGGCGATCAGGATCAGGATCGCCAGCATGATCATCGGCGGCACTGCATTGAGCGCAGTGTCGATGCCGACGATCATCTCGTTAAAGAACTTCTTGATCGGCTGGATGATGCCGCGGTTGGCAATCGCCCATTGCTTTACGCCGTCCGCCAATTCCGCCAGCCCAAGATCAATCGAGGAAAACGGGTCCAGGATGCTGAATTCTTTGTCTGCCATGGGTCCCGCTCCTTAGTGCTTGAGGCTGGCTGCGTCTTCGACATCGCCCTGGATGCCGCGCAGCAAGGCGTTCTTGGTGACGATGCCGATGGGTTTGCCGTCAGCCTTGACCACCACCGGGTGCTGGGTGGCGATGGAGAGGTTCACCAGATCGTCCAGCGAATGGTCCGGATGCGCCTCGGGCCAGCTGTCCACATTTGCCGGGCCATTGCTCTGCTCATACTGCTCGACAGGTGTCATGATCTTGGCCGCCGAGATCAGCTCTAGCTTGGAGATGCCGGCAACAAAGTCTGCGACATAATCGTCTGCAGGGTTGGTCACGATGTCCTCTGGCGTGCCAACCTGCACCAGGGCGCCATCCTTCATGATGGCGATGCGGTCGCCGATGCGGATCGCCTCGTCCAGGTCGTGGGTGATGAACAGGGTGGTCTTCTTCATCTCTGCCGACAGCGACATGAACTTGTCCTGCAACTGGCGGCGGATCAGCGGATCAAGCGCCGAGAAAGGTTCGTCCATCAGCAGAATCGAGGGATCGGCGGCAATGGCACGGGCCAGGCCGACGCGCTGCTGCATACCGCCCGACAGTTCATCCGGGTATTTCTGGTCCCAGCCGTTGAGGTCCACGGCATCAATGGCGCGCATCGCGTTTTCGCGGCGTTCCTTGGGATCGTGGCCGCGCACCTCCTGGCTGAAGGAGACGTTTTCCAGCACGGTGCGGTGCGGCATCAGCGCCATGTTCTGGAACACCATGCCGATTTTCTCGGCCCGCACTTCGCGCAAATCCTTCGCGGACAGCTTGTTGACGTCCTGGCCTTCGATGAACAACTGGCCGGAAGTCGGCTCGATCAGCCGGTTCACATGGCGAATCAAGGTCGATTTGCCGGAGCCGGACAGGCCCATGATGCAGAAGATCTCGCCGCGGCCGACGGTGAAGGTGGCATCCTGCACCCCCACCACGCAGTCAAAGCGGTCGCGCACTTCCAGCTTGCCAAGCCCCTGTTCCTTAACGGCTTTCATTGCCTCATCTGCGCGGCGGCCAAAGATCTTCCACAAATTGCGGCAGTCGATCACGGCGTCTTCCGTATGGGTCGTCACCTGTTCCCCTCCTCCGAAAACATTTCGTGCATACTGCATATTTTTTCTCTGTACACAAATTGTATTTTCTCCTAACACAAAATGAGCAATGTGGTTGCCGAAGCTGAACAGCCGGGTCATCCTGCCCGGACAGGTTCAAACGCAACGATGGAGACTGGAATGAAGGACGCGTCCAAACGCAGAAAGGCAGAGCTTTATGGCCATCTGAAAACGGCCATCATGACGCTTGCCTTGCGGCCGGGCGCCGATCTCGACGAATCAAAGCTGTCGGAAGAGTTCGAGTTGTCCCGCACGCCGCTGCGCGAAGTGCTGCGGCAATTGGCGGGCGAGGGCTATGTCGATCTGCGGGAAAACCGCGGGGCGCGGGTCAGCGAGATGTCGCATATGACTTTGCGGGACTTCTTCCTGGCGGCGCCGATGATGTACGGCGCGGTGCTGCAGCTGGCGGCCAAAAACGCGACCGAGGCGCAGATTGCCGAGCTGAAGGAGGCGCAGGAGGCCTTCAAGGCGGCGCTGCGCACCGGCTCGGGCGCCGACCGGGCGATGGCCAACAACCGTTTTCACGAGATCACCGGCGAGATGGCCGACAACATCTATCTCGCCCCGTCCTTTCAGCGCCTGCTGATCGATCATGCCCGCATCGGCATGACCTTCTACCGCCCCCAGGACCGCCAGATGGCGGAGAACCTGGGCGAGGCCAGCTCCCAGCACGACGCCATCATCGCCGCCATCGAGGCCGGCGACGAGGCGGCGGCGGGGCAGCTGGCGATCGACCATTGGAACCTGTCGCGCGATCAGATCGAGCTGTTTGTCATGCCCGCCGGGCTTGACCTGCCGCTTGGGACGGTGGCGCGTAAAACCCCTGCATGAGGACGCAGATGACCCCTATTTTCAAGTTTGAAGGGATCTACACCCCCGTGGTGACGCCCTATCACGAGGACGGCAGCGTCAACTGGGACGCCCTGGCCCAAGTGATCGACTATCTGATCGAGAGCGGCGTGCACGGCCTGATCTCCGGCGGCTCGACCGGCGAGAACTATGCCCAGACCGTTGAGGAACGGCTGGAGCTGGCGCGGTTCACCCGCGAGCACAGCAAGCTGCCGCTGGTTGTCGGCACCGGCGCCATGCGCACGCCCGATTCCATCGCGCTGGCCGAAGGCGCCGCCAAGCTGGGCGCAGAAAGCATCCTGCTTGCGAGCCCCGCCTATTCGGTTCCGACCGACCGCGAAAACGCGCTGAATGCGCTGGCCATCGACAAGGCGGCCGATCTGCCGGTGATGCTGTATAACTACCCGCACCGCACCGGCACCATGATGGGCGAGGAGTTCCTGGACCGCGTTTGCCGCTCGCGCAACTTCTGCGGCATCAAGGAAAGCTCCGGCGATATCAACCGGGTGCATCTGCTGGCGCGGGATTATCCGCACATCCAGCTGGGCTGCGGCATGGACGACCAGGCGCTGGAGTTCTTTGCCTGGGGCGCGCCTTTCTGGGTCTGCGGCGGGTCGAACTTCCTGCCGGAAGAACACGTGGCGCTGTACAATGCCTGCGTGGTCGAGGGCAACTTCTCCAAAGGCCGCCGGATCATGTCGGCGATGCTGCCCTTGATGCGGGTGCTGGAGCAGGGCGGCAAGTTCATCCAGACCATCAAGCACGGCGTCACCATGAACGGCTTTGACGCAGGCGCCATGCGGGCGCCGCTGACCGGCCTCAATAAGGACGACAAACGCGCGCTGGAACAGGTTGTGCGGGTGCTGAAACAGAAAATCGCAGATATCCAGGCGGAGGGCTGATCCATGTCGCTGCTTACTCATGACGAATACAAATCCATTGCCGCCGGCCTGGATCTGCCGACGGCGGCTTTCATCGATGGCAAGTTCTGCCCCGCGGCCTCGGGCAAGACCTTTGAGACCCTGAACCCGGCCACCGGCGAAAAGCTGGCGGATATTGCAGCTTGCGGTGCCGCGGACGTCGACTTTGCGGTGGAGAAGGCGCGCGAGTCCTTTGACGACGGCCGATGGTCGAAACTGCACCCGTCCGAGCGCAAGGATGTGCTGATCCGCCTGTGCAAGCTGATGACCCGCAACGCCCGCGAGCTGGCGGTGATGGAAAGCATCGACAGCGGCAAGACCATCTATGACTGCGAAACCGTCGATGTGCCGGAGACCATCCACTGCCTGAAATGGCACGCCGAGGCGATCGACAAGATCTATGATCAAGTGGCGCCGGCGTCTGACGATCACATCGCCATGGTGGTGCGCGAACCCATCGGCGTGGTTGGCCTGGTGCTGCCCTGGAACTTCCCGCTGCTGATGCTGGCCTGGAAGATCGGCCCGGCGCTGGCGGCGGGCTGCTCCTTGGTGGTGAAACCCGCCAAGGAAACCACCCTGACCGCGCTGCGGATTGCGGAACTGGCGGCTGAGGCAGGCGTCCCGGCAGGCGTGCTGAACATCCTGCCCGGCGGCGGCGGCGAGGTGGGAGAACCGATTGGCCGCCACATGGACATCGACATGGTCTCCTTCACCGGCTCCACCGTGACCGGCAAGAAGTTCCTGACCTATTCGGCGGAAAGCAACGCCAAGGAAGTGGTGCTGGAGATGGGCGGCAAGAACCCCGCCATCGTCATGGACGACGCCGAGAACCTCGACCGCGTGGCCCAGCATCTGGTCAATGGCGCCTTCTGGAACATGGGTGAGAACTGCTCGGCTTCGTCCCGCCTGATCGTGCACAAGGACGTCAAGGCGGAGCTCCTGGAGCGCATCGCGCACCACGCCAAACAGTGGAACATCGGCGACCCGCTGCACCCGGAAACCCGTATGGGCGCGCTGGTCAGCGAAGGCCACTACACCAAGGTCTGCTCTTACCTGGAGAAGGCCGAAAACGTGGTGATCGGCGGCAAGGCTGAGGCCGGTTTTGTCGAGGCCACCGTGGTCGAAGTCGAGGATAACAACGCCTTGCTGGCACGCGAGGAGATCTTTGGCCCGGTGCTGTCGGTGATCGAGGTCTCCGGTTTTGACGAGGCAATCGAGGTTGGCAACGACACCGAATATGGCCTCTGCGCGTCGATCTTCACCGCCAACGCCAAACGCGCCATCCGTGGCGCCCGTCAATTGCGCGCAGGCACCGTTACGGTGAACAGCTTCGGCGAAGGCGACATCTCCACCCCGTTCGGCGGCTTCAAACAGTCGGGCTTTGGCGGCCGCGACAACTCGGTCCATGCCCACGACCAGTACACCCAGCTGAAGACCATCTGGATCGACCTGGCCGATGACGCAGACGAGGCCGTGGATTGAGCCGCTACGACGCCAAACGCCTGCCCCGGCAGACTGGTGCTGCGGGATGGAATGCCATCCTGCCGCCCCAGGCGCCTTTGCCGGTGCTGGACCACGATCTGACCGCTGATGTGACCATCATCGGCGGCGGATTTGCAGGCTTGTCGGCAGCCCGCCGCCTGCACCAGCTGGACCCTTCGTTGAAGATCGCATTGCTGGAGGCAGGACCCTTTGCCGAAAGCTCCGCCGGGCGCAATTCCGGCTTCATGATCGACCTGCCGCATGATCTGGCCTCAGACAATTACGCAGGCACAGGGCTGGAGGCTGACAAGGCAGCGATTGCCTTGAACCGGCAGGCAATCCGTTTTGCCGCCAGTATCGCCGAAGACTGCGCCCTGCCGCAGGAGATGTTCGATCCCGCAGGCAAGATCAACGCCGCCGCCACCCGCGCGGGCGACAAGCACAACCGCGATTTCGCCGCCCATCTGGAGCGGCTGGGAGAGCCGCATACGCTCTATTCGCAGGCCGAAATGCAAGAGCTGACCGGCAGTCCGCACTACACTTCCGGCCTTTATGCACCGGGCACGGTGATGATTCAGCCCGCCGCCTATATCCGGATCCTGTCGGCGCATCTGGCGGGCCGGATCAGCGTGTTTGAAAACTCCCCGGTTATTGGGTTTGAAAAACAGGGTAACGGATGGCTGGTGAAAAGCCTTAAGGGGCGCGTCACCACCGGTTCGATCATCCTGGCCAACAACGGCCATTTGGAAAGTTTCGGCTTCTACCAGCGCCGCCTGATGCACATCTGCCTCTATGCCTCGATGACCGAACGGCTGACACCGGAACAGGTCCAGCGCCTGGGTGGCGAGGCCCGCTGGTCAGTTACTCCCGCGGACCCGATGGGCACCTCTGTGCGGCGGATCTCCGGCTCTTACGGCGACCGGATCCTGGTGCGCACCTGTTCCAGCTTCCACCCCACCATCGAGACCAGCGAAATGCGCCTGCGCAACGCGGGCTGGGTGCATGACCGCAAGTTCAGGGAACGGTTTCCGCATCTGGAAGGCGTGCAGATGGAACACCGCTGGGCCGGGATGCTGTGCCTCAGCCGCAACGGCTCGGCAGCTTTCGGTGAGCTGGACCAGGGCGTCTATTCCGCCTGCTGCCAGAACGGCCTCGGCATTGCCCGCGGCACCTTGCAGGGCATGGGCATTGCGGAACTGGTTCTGCAAGGGGGATCGGAGATTGCCAGCCATTTCCTGGCCCAGCCCGAACCGCCCAGGCTGCCGCCGGAACCTTTTGCCTCATTGGGCGCAAATACCTATCTGATGTGGAAGGAATGGCGGTCCGGCAAGGAATAGAGGGCAGTGGGGGCTCTGCCCCCGGCCTGCGGCCTCCCCCGGGATATTTTCAGCCAGATGAACAGGGGATCCGAGCCTTTGAGGCCCGTTTCTTTGTTCAAGGCAGGCTCAGCTTGGCCATGCGGCCGCCGTCCACCGTGTAGACTTGGCCAGTGATGAAGCCGGCATCCTCAGACGCCAGGAAAGCAACCAAAGCTGCCACTTCCTCCGGCTTGCCGGTGCGGGCAACCGGGTGGATGCGGCCTATTTCGCGGCGGAAGGCCTCCGGGTTGGGCATACTTTCGATGAAATCCATGTTCAGCTCGGTGTCGATCCAGCCCGGCGCCACCGCGTTGCAGCGGATGCCCTCATGGCCGTGGTCCACCGCCACCGCGCGGGAGAGGCCATGCAGGCCCGCCTTGGAAGCGCAATAGGCGGCATGGCCGGGGTTGCTGCCCAGGCCTTCGATGGAGCCGGTGTTGACGATGCTGCCCTTGGTCTTGCGAAGGTGCGGCAGCGCCGCCTGGATCATCAGGAAAGGTGCCGTCAGGTTCACCGTCAGATTGCGCTGCCAGTCGGCGAGGGACATCTCCTCGACACCGGCCTCCTGCATCATGCCGGCATTGTTGACCAGCACATCCAGGCGCCCTGCCCGGCTGACGGCCTCTGCCACCACCTGCGCCGGGCTGTCCGGATCGGTGAAATCGGCGGCGATTGCCTCGAACTCGGCATCCTCTCCGCGCTGCGCAGTGAAAACCCGCGCCCCTTCGCCGCGCAGACGGCGGGCAATGGCCTGGCCGATGCCGCTGCGGCCGCCGGTGACAAGTGCCACCTTGCCGTCAAACCGGTTCATGACACCGGTTTCCCGCCGTTCACCTCCACCAGCGCGCCGCACATATAGCGGGCGGCGTCCGAGGCCAGGAACATGACCACATCAGCGATGTCTTCCGGCTGGGCAATGCGGCCCAGGGGCACGGTCTTGCCCAGCTCCGCAACCGCGCTGTCCGGGTCAAAGCCGCGTTTGGCGAACCCTGTGCGCAGCATCGGCGTGTTCACCTCATTCGGGCAGACCGCGTTGATGCGGATGCCCTGATGGGCGTGGTCCATCCCCATGCATTGGGTCAGCGAGGCAATCGCCGCCTTGGTCATGCAGTAAAGCGCGTGGTTCGGCCCCGGCGCCTTGCCGCCCCAGCACGACGCGGTGTTGACGATGGCACCGCCGCCGGTTTCAGCCATCAGCGGGATCGCGGCGCGGCAGATGCGGAAGGGCGCCTGAACATTCACCCCCATCGACAGGTCCCAGTCGGCGTCCGAGGTGTCTGTCACCGGGCCGCGGGTGATGACACCGGCGTTATTGATGACAATATCCAGCCCGCCAAGCGCCTCGGCAGCTGCTTGCGGCAGCATGTTGGCATAATCCGCGTCCAGCAGGTCGCCGGGCAGATGCGCCTCGGCCTCTATGCCGCTGGTGTCGCGGTCAGCGACCGCCACCTTGGCACCGGCGGCGCGCAGACGCTGGACAATGGAGGCGCCGATGCCACCCGCCGCGCCGGTGACCAGCGCGCATTTTTCTTGGAATTCCATGGATCTCTTCTCCCTCAGAAGGATGCAACCGGGGTGCCGAACAGGCTTTCGTCCGGGGTGATGCCCAGGCCCGGGCCCTGCGGCAACGCGATGTGGCCGCCTTCGATGCGGATACCGTTTTCGGCGTCATAGTTGCCCTCGATGTAAGGGGCGGCCAGCCAGACGCCCTCCAGATTGCCAGGCTTCACGGTTGCGCCGATATGGGTGCAGGCGGCGGCGATGATGTCACCGCCCCAGCTGTCGTCGCAGGTGTGCGGCAGGTTGCGGGCTTCGCAGATGTCGCGGAAGGCGCGCATCGGCTGCAGCCCGCCGATGCGGGTGACTTTCATGCCGAAACCGTCGACCAGCCCGGTGCCCGCCGCGGTGATCACCGTGTTCAGGCTGGTGCTGTTTTCATCCATGTAGAGGCCATGGCTGATCTGCGGGCGGATTTTCTGCAAGTCTTCCAGCGTGTTGCAGGGCTGTTCCATGATGAACGGAATGTCCGGGCATTCGCGGCTGACGCGCAGGGCATCGCGGGTGGTCCAGCCGCGGTTGCCGTCCACCGCCAGCTTCATGCCGGAGCCGCGGACCTTCTCCCAGACCTTGCGGATGGTCTCGATGTCCAGCTCCACCGGACGGCCGCCGACCTTAACCTGCAGGCGGGGATAGCCCTCGGTCTGTTTCTCGGCGGCGAGGCGCGCAATGTCATCGGGGGCGCCGACGCCGGTGGCGTAGTAGGAGGGCACCCGGTCCGTGGCCGCGCCGCCCAAGAGGGTCGAGACGCTGACGCCCAGATGCCTGCCCAGCAGGTCATGGGCAGCGATGTCGATGGCGGCCTTGGCGTAGTTGTGGCCGGTCAGCAGCTCATCCATGCGCCGGTGCAGGGTCATGGGCGTTACGTCGGCTCCGATCAAACCTTCGGCCATCGCTTTCAGCGCCGCACGGGCGCCGGCGGCGTGGGATTCGGCATAGGTCGGACCAACCGGGCAGGTTTCGCCCCAGCCGACCTGACCATTGTCCGCCACCAGTTTCACCAGCGTAGTGTCTAGCGCCCAGACCTCGGCGTTGGCCATCGTGTAGGGGCCGTTTTTGACCGGCAGATCATGCTGATAGATGTGGATTTCTGCGATTTTCATGGTTGTTTCCCGTGTTGGAGTGAGGGGGCTGGCGGTGTCAGTCGATCCCTGCAGCCAGCAGAATGGTTTTGCCGCTGCTGAGGGCGGTGGCAGCGGCGGCCTGCGGTCCGTGGAACCGGGCCGCCTCGGTCAGCCCTTCGTGCAGCAGGAACAGCGCGGCCGAGAGACCCCCGGCATCGCAACCCGGCGCCGCGTCCAGCAGACGGGTGCGGAATTGTGCCTGAAGCCGGGTCTTGTGGCCCTCGACCGTCTGGCGGATCGCAACACTGTCCGGATAGGCGGCAAGCGCATTCAGAAACAGGCAGCCGGTGCTGGAGACCTGCTCCAGCCATTCACCAAGGCGCTTGAGCGGATAAAGCACATGTTCAGCCCCCTGCCCCGGCCCGCCTGCGATCCAGTCGCCATAGGCCTGGTCGCGGTAGGCCAGTGCACCGACCACCATCGCTTCGCGGCTGGGAAAGTACTTGTAGAGCGTTCTGAGCGAGACATCGGCGCCCGCGCGCAGGGCCTCAACGCCCTGGGTAGCAAACCCCATCTCGGCAAACTGGCGGTCCAGGCTCTCGGCAATTCTGTGCTGTGTTTCAGTCATGGGGATACGGTAGAGCGATCGCTCTACACCGGACTTGCAGGAATCCGACCCCTGCCCTGGCCCCAACCGACATAAAAAAACCCGCCCTTTGCAGGGCGGGTCAGTCAGGGGAGGAGGGTGGGATCAGTAATCCTGGTTCAGCTCGTCCGCGGCGGGAATTTCACGCTCGCGGCGGGCGATATAGTCCAGCAGTTCTTCGTTCTTGGCCTCGTCCAGCTTGGGCTCCTGATACTCGGCCAGCAGTTTCTTGGCGTGTTTCAGGGCGCGCTCGGTGATTTCGACACCGCCTTCGGCCTGCCACTGCTCGATTGAGTTGTTGTCGAACATGTCGGGCATGAAGAACGCCTGCTGGAAGTTCTCCTGGGTGTGCGGGTGGCCCAGGTAGTGGCCGCCGGGGCCAACGTCCGGCACCGCGGCAATGGCCTGATCGAAATCGTCCCATTTCGGGCCTTCCGCCATCCGGTAGGCCATCGCGCATTGCTCGGCGTCGACGATGAATTTCGCGACCGAGCAGTGCATACCCGCCTCGTTCCAGCCCGCCGAGTGCCAGATATAGTTGGCGCCCGCGTGCATGACGGCCGACAGGGTGGTTGCGGATTCGTACCCCGCCTGCGCGTCGAACGTCTTGGCGCCGCCCAGGGTGTTGGAGGTCCGCCACGGCACATCGTAATAGCGCGCCATCTGGCCGATCATGAAGTTCATCAGGCTGATCTCAGGCGTGCCCGCCATCGGGGCGCCGGATTTCATGCTGACGGTCGACAGGTAGTGGCCGTAAATCGCCGGGGTGCCCGGGTTGCAAACCTGGGTATAGGCCAGAGCCGACAATGCCTCAGCATTCAGCTGCGCAACCGACGCGGCAACCGAGGCCGGCGTGTTGGCGCCGCCCAGAACAAAGGGTGAGCACAGCACCGGCTGACGGCGGGCGCCAAAGGCGCGCATGGCGCCGAGCATGGTCTCATCCCAGACCAGCGGCGAGTTGCCGTTGCAGTTGCCGGTGGTGACGGGGTTGTTCATGATGAAGTCTTCACCGAACAGGATGGCGCACATGTCCATCACGTCCTCGGCGTTCTTGGGGCTGGTGGTCATGCCCATGAACGTCTTGTCCGAGTATTTCATCGACGAGTAGGTGATCCGCAGGTGCCGCTGGCTGATCGGATGGTCGTAAGGTTCGACGATATGGTGCGCCGAGGAATGCAGGGCCGGCATCATATGCGCCAGCTTGTGGAACATCGCCAGATCTTCCAGCATCGGGTTGCGGCGCACGTCCTCCAGGTCGCGCAGGAAGGGCGCGCCGGTCATCGGCACAAAGATCGAATGCTTGCCACCCAGGCGCACGTTCTTTTTCGGGTCCCGCGCGTGGTAGGTGAAATCGCTGGGGATGGTCTTGATCAGCTCGCGCACCAGCCCGCGGTCCAGATAGACCAACTCGCCAACAACCTTGGCGCCCGCGCGTTTCCAGTCTTCCAGCGCAATGGGGTCGCGGAACTGGACGCCGACGTTCTCCAAAATGTCCATCGAGGCATTGTCGATCTTTTCGACTTGGGCACCGTCCATCACCTCGCACAGCGGGATATTGCGGGTGAGGCCGGGCAGCATGTCAAACTTCGGCGCAGTGCGCAGGGCGCGGCGGGCGTGGCGGCCGCCGGAACGCGAGCGGGTCGCGGTGGCTTGCTCAGTCATGGCAGTGTTCTCCTTTGGAGGAGAGTTTGGCTGAGACGGCGCAGCCCGGCCTGCAGGATTCCGAAATCCGCTTGCAGAAACCGACACTCCGTTTGCTGGAACCGTCTTGGGGGACGGTAATACTGCGAACGCTGGATCCGGTTGGGAACAGCGAAACCACGGAACAGAGCCTAAACAGGCAAATTTCCCGGAAAACTCTGACCCTGTGCAACTCGCTGCGCGGCTGCTGCTTTCGCATCCTGCACACTGGCAGAAAAATTATCCACAGATGCGGCATCCAATGGCGCAGCCAGGATTTTTGTTTATTTCCAGATGATTAAGATGAATTTGAAGCCTTTTTCCGGAACATGGCGCCAATCTGGACACCGGGCTTGCAACCTGTAACTGAAGGAATTTATTGCACAACTGCGTTCGCATTGCGTATAGAAACGATAAATAAAGCGCTGACGCAAAACAGCGTTACTATCGAGAGGGCAGCAGTTGGCAGTAGCACTCCACATCAATCAGCGAATCCGCGAGAATGCGGAGAACCTCAGTGCGGCCCTAGAAAGCCACATGCTGGCAAATTTTGCGCCGGACGCAAGGAAGGAATTGCGTCTGTTCAGCGCCGGCGAAGCGGCAGAAATGCTGGGGATCTCGCCCAGCTTCCTGCGCAAGCTGCATTTTGACGGTAAATTCCCCGAGGTGCACACCACGCCGGGCGGCCGGCGCCACTATTCCGCGGCTGATCTGCTGGAAATGCGCAAGATCCTGGATGCCTCAGCCAAAACGCCCGGCACTTACCTGCGCGGCCGCCGCGAGGGCGACAAGGTGCAGGTGCTGTCCTTCCTGAACTTCAAGGGCGGATCGGGCAAGACCACCTCGTCCATTCACACCGCGCAGCGGCTGGCCCTGAAGGGCTACCGGGTGCTGGCTGTGGATATTGACCCGCAGGCATCGCTGACGACGCTTTTCGGCTACCGTCCAGAGGTCGATTTCCTCGAAACAGGGACGATTTATGACGCAATCCGCTATGACGACCCCCTGCCCCTGCGCCAGATCATCCAACAGACTTATTTCACCGGCCTGGACCTGGCGCCGGGCGGTCTGATCCTGCAGGAATTCGAGCATGAAACCCCGCAGGCGCTGATCAACAACGTGCAGCCCGCTTTCTTTGCCCGCATGGCCGCCGCGCTGGAGGAGGTCGAGAAGGATTACGACGTGATCATCTTCGACTGCCCGCCGCAGCTGGGCTATCTGACGATGTCGGCGCTCTGCGCCTCGACCGGTGTGATCATCACCGTGGTGCCAAACATGCTCGACATCGCGTCGATGTCGCAGTTCCTGCAGATGTCAGCCGAACTGCTGGATGTCGTGTCCAACGCGGGCGCCGCGCTGGAGTTCGATTTCCTGCGCTTTCTGATCAACCGGTACGAGCCGAACGACGGTCCACAGCAACAGGTGGTTGCATTCATGCGGCAGTTGTTCGGCGAGGAAGTCATGGTTGCCCCGATGCTGAAATCCACTGCGATTTCCGACGCCGGGCTGACTCAGCAAACGGTCTATGAGGTCGAAAGATCCCAGTTTCACAGGTCAACCTACGACCGTGCGGTGGATTCACTGAATCAAGTTAACGATGAAATAGAATCCCTCCTGCAACAATCATGGAGGCGTTGATGGCACGCAAAGGTATTCTCAGCACAGCCCTGAACAGCCCCGCAGCAGCCGCTCCGGGGCCGAAACCCAAGATGATGCCGCGCGGTGCGGTCGGGGCGCTGCAATCCTCGCTCAGCAAGCTGCAGGAAAGCGCGGTGCAGGAAATCGACACCGCGCTGATCGACGACGCGGGCTATGAGGACCGCCTGGGCATGGACGGGGTAGCGTTCAACCAGCTGAAGGACAGCCTGCAGACCTACGGCCAGCAGGTTCCGGTGCTGCTGCGGCCGCACCCCAAGACGCCAGGACGGTTCGAAATCGTCTACGGCCGCCGCCGCCTGAAGGCGCTGCGCGAACTGGGGCTGCCGGTCAAGGCGATGGTGCGGCAGCTGGACGACCACGCGCTGGTGATGGCCCAGGGCCAGGAAAACACCTCGCGCCAGGATCTCAGCTTTATCGAAAAGGCGGCCTTTGCGGCGCAGCTGCAGGCGGATGGCTATGGACGGCAGACAATTGCCGCCGCGCTGTCGATCGACCTGCCGATGGTGTCGCGGATGCTCAAGGTCGGCACCGCCTTTGATTTGCCCTTCCTGCGGACGATCGGTTCAGCCCCCGGCATTGGCCGCGACCGCTGGATGATGCTGGTCAAGCTGTTCGACGATCCCGCCGCACGGTCCCGGGCGGTCATCAGGACAAACCGGCCTGACTTTACGATGTTTAACTCCGACGGGCGGTTCGAGGCGGTTTTGAAACATGCCCAAGGCGTGCCGCAAGACCCCAAACCCGCCCCTGCCCCGGCGGCAACCCGCGCCCTGCCCGGCAGCAACGGTGCTGAGGTGGCCGGGATCAAAACCACCGCAAAGGGCATCACCCTCACGATCTCCGCCAAGGACGCGCCCGGTTTCGACACCTGGTTCGATGCCAACGCAGAGGAGATCATGGCAGAGCTTCACGGCCGCTGGCAGCAAGACCAGCCTGAGCAGCCGGAAGAGTAAGAAGAAGAGCAGAAATAAGGACAGGAGGCACGTAAACAGGCAAAAGAAAAGCCCCCCAGGACATTACATCCCAGAAGGCCGTTCTCAGATTTAGCACCTTTGGAATAGCCTCTCAGACTCGTCACTGTCAACTCTGTGCGCTGCACAGGGGCGGGTATTTTTTGTCTTTCGTGAAAAAAAGATGGAACATGCGTCCCAAATTACCGTTGGGCGGATGGATCAGTGCGGCCAGCTGGCAGGTACCCATGACAAGTGGGACCTTCTGGCTGCGCTCACCCATGCCGCAGAGGAATTCGACCTGAGCCACCGCACCCTTGGCGTGCTCAAGGCCTTGCTGACATTCTACCCCCAGCGCGCGCTGCCGGCAGAGCCGGACAGCGCCATTGTGTTTCCCTCGAACCGCAAACTGATGGAACGGCTCAATGGAATGCCCGAAAGCACCCTGCGCCGCCATCTGGCCGCCCTCGCCCGGACCGGGATTGTCAGCCGGAAAAACAGCCCCAACGGCAAACGCTATGCCCGCCGCTGCGGCTCGGACATGCCGCTGGCCTTTGGTTTCGACCTGTCCCCCCTCGCCCGCCATGCCGGTCAGGTTTTCGACGCAGCCCTGACCGCCCGCACCCGTGCGGAACAACTGGCAGTTCTGCGCGACAAGGTTGCCGTTCTGCGCCAGCAGCTGCTGGACTGCGCTCAGGGCCAGGCGGATGATCTGCTGGAAACCGCCCGCAAACTGCTGCGCCGCAAGCCCTGCGAGGCCGGTCTGACCCAGATGGCCCGCACGCTGCAGCATGAAATTGCCAGCCGTGCGCCGTCAGAAACCGCACAGGAAACCACACTCGCCGCACGCAAAATGAGCGGCAGCGGCGGCGAAAATGAGCGGCACATACAGGATTCAGTAAAAAAAGATTTTGACTCTGAAGCGGCGCAACCCGATTGGGGATCTGAACAGCTCCAGCCCCTCCCGATAGAGGCCGGCATCGCTGAGAAGACACATGAGTTGTCCACCCTGCTGCGGGCCTGCCCGGAGGTTCAGGCCTATTATCCAGGAAAGCTGCGCAGCTGGCAGGACGCAGACAGGATTGCAGACGACCTTTCCCCGATGATCGGCATTGAAATGCCGGTTCTGAGCGACGCACGGGCTGCCATGGGCCGCAAGGACGCGGCAGCAGCCGTGATGTGCATCCTGGAGAAGCTGGAAACCATCCGCAGCCCAGGGGCCTATTTGCGGCGTCTGGCGCAGAAGGCCCGTGCAGGCCAGTTTTCCATCGGTCCGATGCTCAATGCGTTGCTTCAGATATCCCGGCCTGCAGAAATTGTCAGCTGACAATTTTGCAGGATGCGACCAGCCGCGCCTATCAATCCGGGACCGCATTGGTGTGAATTCGCTTGCCCGCAGCATCCAAACCTGCCGCAAAAGGACGCAGCACTACTCGGGCACTTTCTTCTTGTTCAAAGGCAGAGCAGACAGAATTGTCAGCTGACAATTTCTTCTGTTCGCTTGGAAACATTGGTGTAGCAGCGCGTGACCGACTGACCGGACGGCGGCAGGTATTTGCGGCAACCTCCAGCCCGGAAGCATATTTTCGGGCCAGGCGGAAATGCGCTGCGGTGAAGTTGTCAGCTGGCAATTTTTGAAACGAACTGCACATTGATCTGGCTTCCCTTTCTATGCAGGTTTTCGCCGCTGGCGCAGGTTGAAACATGCTTGCAAGGGATGAGAACGTAAAAATTGTCAGCTGACAATTTTCCGGAAGGCCGCCTCCATCCGGCGCATCAGGTTCAATTTCCCGCAGCCTCTCCGGTATTTGGTTCTCCACTTAAAGGACGGCCGCGCCTCCCCAGGCACACCGCTATCCCTTGCTGCTAATAACATTACGCAGCAAGGATAAGAGCCGAACAAACTGCAAAGGATAATCTCAACGACCGGGCATGAAACACCCTGCCTGCGCATCACGCTGCGGCCGCGGGCCGCGCCATCTCCAACGCCAAGCCGGAGCTGGTCCTTAACCAAATCAGCCTCTGTCTGCTGCCTGGGAACTGCGATGATCGGGCTGCGGTTACGCCTTTATCCTTAGAAGCAATCGGCAGGTGACTGTAGAGCCGCCGCCCGTTTCCGGTCTTGAGCCCCGTTGCGATTGCTGCTCGGCCGGGCTTTGGACGGCTGGCAATCAGCCAGATGATGACAGACCTGAGTTTTCTGACGAGCTGATACCTCCGAAGGCTTGCAGATGCGGTCAGCCCGTTCAGAAGAACGGCACCCGTTAATCAGCACCTGCAATTTCCGCACATCACAGGCGGTTTTAGCAGGGCTGTTCGTTTCATTTTATGACTAGACATAATGACCTAAATCCGTAGTTTAATCCAAAAGCGGCAGTAAGGGGATTTGAGATTCTGTGGCAGAGGATTTTGTTCTGACAGGGGCGCGGCTGGCCACGATGGCCGGCACGGATGCGCCCTATGGCCTGATCGAGGACGGCGCGGTTGCGGTTTCTGGCGGCAGGATTGTCTGGGCCGGGCCGCGGGAAAAATTGTCAGCTGACAATTTTTCGTGGGAGCAGCGCGATCTGGGCGGACGGCTGGTCACGCCGGGCCTGATCGACTGCCACACGCACATCGTTTTTGGCGGCAACCGGGCGATGGAGTTCGAGATGCGCCTGAACGGGGCCTCTTATGAAGAGGTCGCCAGGGCAGGGGGCGGCATCGTCTCCACCGTTTCGGCCACCCGCACAGCCTCGCTGGAGGCTCTGGTGCAGGACGCGCTGCCGCGGCTGGATGCGCTGATTGCCGAAGGGGCCACGGTGGTGGAAGTGAAATCCGGCTACGGGCTGGACCGGGAGACCGAGCTGAACATGCTGCGCGCCGCCCGCCGGCTGGGGGAACTGCGCCCGGTGACGGTGAAAACCACCTTCCTTGGCGCCCATGCCACACCCGGCGAATACAAGGGCCGCGACGATGAATATATCGACGGGGTCTGCATTCCCGCCCTGCGCGCCGCCCATGCAGAAGGGCTGGTGGATGCGGTCGACGGGTTCTGCGAAAACATCGCGTTTTCGCCGGCGCAAATCGAACGGGTCTTCAAGGTGGCGCAGGAGCTGGCCCTGCCGGTGAAACTGCACGCCGAACAGCTGAGCCATCAGGGCGGCACGGCCTTGGCCGCGAAATACGGCGCGTTGTCAGTCGATCACGTGGAATACGCGACCGAGGAGGATGCCAAGGCGATGGCCGCAGCGGGCTCTGTCGCCGTTATCCTGCCCGGCGCCTTTTACACCATCCGCGAAACCCAGGCGCCGCCGATCGAACATTTCCGCACCCATGGCGTGCCGATGGCGCTGGCGACCGATTGCAACCCCGGGTCCTCGCCGCTGACGTCTTTGCTGCTGACCATGAACATGGGCTGCACCCTGTTCCGGATGACGCCGGAGGAGGCGCTGGCAGGCGTCACACGCAACGCAGCCCGCGCGCTGGGGGTGACGGACCGCGGAGAGATTTCCGCCGGTATGCGCGCCGATCTGGCGGTCTGGGATGTGGAAACGCCCGGCGAGCTCGCCTACCGCATCGGCTTCAACCCCCTTCACACCCGTATCTATGAGGGCAAACAATGATCGAGATGATCCCCGGCACGGTGACGCTGTCCACGCTGGAAGATATCTACCGCAATCTGACACCGGCCAGGCTCGATGCCTCGGCGCGTGAGCCGGTGGAGGCCGCGGCGCAGATGGTGGCCGAGGCCGCTGCGGGCGAGGCGGCCGTCTATGGCATCAACACCGGTTTCGGCAAGCTGGCCTCGACCAAGATCGCGCCGGAAGACACTGCCACCCTGCAGCGCAATCTGATCCTCAGCCACTGCTGCGGGGTAGGGGAGCCGCTGCCGGAAGACAAGACCCGGCTGATGATGACGCTGAAACTGCTGTCGATGGGCCGCGGTGCGTCGGGCGTGCGCTGGCTGGTGATCGACCAGATCGAGAAGATGCTGGCCCATGGCGTGATCCCGGTGATCCCGTCGCAGGGCTCGGTTGGCGCATCCGGCGACCTGGCGCCGCTGGCGCATATGGCGGCGGCGATGATCGGGGCAGGGGAGGCCACATACGAAGGCACCCGGATGTCCAGTGCTGAAGCACTGAAAAAGGCCGGGTTAGAGCCTATTGTGCTCGGCCCCAAGGAGGGCTTGGGTCTGATCAACGGCACCCAATTCTCCACCGCCTGTGCACTCGCTGGGCTGTTTGACGCCTGGCGCATGGCAGAGGCCTCGATGACCATCGCGGCGCTGACGACGGACGCCATCATGGGCTCCACCGCGCCTTTGGTTGCCGACATCCACACCCTGCGCGGCCATGCCGGGCAGATCGACGTGGCTCAGCAGATGCGTGCCATCATGGATGGCTCCGAGATCCGCGAAAGCCACCGCGAGGGCGACACAAGGGTGCAGGATCCCTATTGCATCCGTTGCCAGCCGCAGGTGGTGGGCGCAGCGCTGGACGTGCTGCGGATGGCCGCCAAAACGCTGGAGATTGAGGCCAACGCCGTTACCGACAACCCGCTGGTGCTGGTGGGTGAGGGCCGCATCGTCTCAGGCGGCAATTTCCACGCCGAATACGTGGGCTTTGCCGCGGATCAGATCGCGCTGGCGGTGGCAGAGATTGGCGCCATCGCGCAGCGCCGGGTGGCGCTGATGGTCGACCCGACCCTGAGCCACGACCTGCCGCCGTTTCTGACGCCTGATCCCGGTTTGAACTCCGGCTTCATGATTGCCGAGGTGACCACCGCGGCGCTGATGAGTGAAAACAAGCACTTGGCAAACCCCTGCGTGACCGACTCGACGCCCACTTCCGCCAACCAGGAGGACCATGTGTCGATGGCCGCCCACGGCGCGCTGCGTCTGGCGAAGATGAACGCCAACCTGTCGGTGATCCTCGGCGTCGAGATGCTTTGTGCCGCGCAAGGGGTGGAGGCGCGCGCGCCGCTGCAAACCTCGGCCCGGCTGCAGGACGTGCTGGCGATGCTGCGCGGGGACATCCCCGCGCTGGCGGAGGACCGTTACCTGGCGCCCGACATCGAGGCGGCCAGCGCCATGGTGCGCGCAGGCCGTGTGGCGGCGGCGGCAGGTGTGGAGGTCGCCGCATGATCGAAGTCACCCAAGGGGCCTCGCCGCTGGTGCTGGGGCTGCCCCACACCGGCACCGATGTGCCGCCGGAGATTTGGGACTGCCTGAACGAGACGGGCAGGGCGCTGGCGGACACCGACTGGCATATCCATGAGCTCTATGCCGGGCTGGTGGAGGACATCACAACTGTCCGCACGCCGATCCACCGCTATGTGATCGACGTGAACCGCGACCCTAGCGGTATCAGTCTCTACCCCGGGCAAAACACCACCACCTTGGTGCCGCTGACGGATTTTGACGGGCTGCCGATCTGGCAGGAGGGCAAGGAGCCGGATGAGGCGGAGATCACCCGCCGCCGCGACACCTATCACGCGCCCTATCACGCGGCGCTGGCGGCGGAGATGCAGCGGGTGAAGGCGATCCACGGCTTTGCCATCCTCTATGACTGCCACTCGATCCGCGGCGACATTCCGTTCCTGTTCGAAGGTCGCCTGCCGGATTTCAACACCGGCACCAATCTGGGCACCACCTGCGACCCCGCAATCGAGGCCCTGACCGTGGCCCATTGCGAGGCGGCGGAGAGTTATACCTCGGTTCTGAACGGCCGTTTCAAAGGCGGCTGGACCACTCGCCATTACGGGCAGCCGGCTGAGGGCCTGCACGCGATCCAGATGGAGCTGGCGCAGGCGACCTACTGCCAGGAAAGCCCCCCCTGGACCTATCTGCCGGAGCGCGCGGAACAGCTGCGCACCCATCTCACCAAAATTCTGACTGATCTCAAAAACTGGAGGCCCTCGGCATGAGCGATCCCCGCAAGAACACCCGCGACATCTTCCCGCCCACCGGCCCGGAAATCACCGCCAAGCATTGGGTGACAGAGGCGCCGATGCGGATGATGATGAACAACCTGCATCCGGACGTCGCCGAAAACCCGCATGAGCTGGTAGTCTATGGCGGCATCGGCCGCGCCGCGCGCACCTGGAAGGATTTCGACATGATCGTCGAGAGCCTGAAAGGCCTGGAAGAGGACCAGACCCTGATGGTGCAGTCGGGCAAGCCGGTCGGCGTGTTCCAGACCCACAAGGACGCGCCGCGGGTGCTGATCGCAAACTCCAACCTGGTGCCGCATTGGGCCAATTGGGACCATTTCAACGAGCTCGATAAGAAGGGCCTGATGATGTACGGCCAGATGACCGCCGGGTCGTGGATCTACATCGGCACCCAGGGCATTGTGCAGGGCACCTATGAGACATTTGCCGAAGCGGGCCGCCAGCATTACGGCGGCGACCTGAAGGGCAAGTGGATCCTGACCGGCGGCCTTGGCGGCATGGGCGGCGCGCAGCCGCTGGCAGCCGTGTTCGCGGGCGCCTGCTGTCTGGCGGTGGAGTGCAACCCGGACTCGATCGACTTCCGCCTGCGCACCAAATACCTGGATGAAAAGGCCGAAACCCTGGACGAAGCGCTGGAGATGATCGAGCGCTGGACCGCGGCAGGCGAGGCGAAATCGGTGGGCCTTCTGGGCAATGCAGCGGGTGTCTTTGCCGAGCTGGTGGAGCGCGCCAAGGCAGGCGGCGTGAAGCCCGATATCGTGACCGACCAGACCTCTGCGCATGATCCGGTCAACGGCTACCTGCCGCAGGGCTGGACCATGGCGCAGTGGAAAGAGAAACGCGAAACAGACCCTAAAGCGGTGGAAAAAGCCGCCCGCGCCAGTATGCGCGTGCAGGTCGCGGCGATGTGCGAATTCCATGCGATGGGCATCCCAACCGTCGATTACGGCAACAACATCCGCCAGATGGCGCTGGAAGAGGGGTTGGAGAACGCATTCGACTTCCCTGGATTCGTGCCCGCCTATATCCGGCCGCTGTTCTGCAAAGGCATCGGCCCGTTCCGCTGGTGCGCGCTGTCGGGCGATCCGGAGGATATCCGCAAGACCGATGCCAAGATGAAGGAGCTGTTCCCCGAGAACGAGCATCTGCACCGCTGGCTGGACATGGCGCAGGAGCGGATTGCCTTCCAGGGTCTGCCCGCGCGGATTTGCTGGATCGGTCTGGGCGACCGCCACAAGGCGGGCCTCGCCTTCAACGAGATGGTCCGCAATGGCGAATTGTCGGCGCCGGTGGTGATCGGCCGCGACCATCTGAACTCAGGGTCCGTGGCCTCCCCAAACCGCGAGACCGAGGCAATGCAGGATGGTTCCGACGCGGTGTCCGACTGGCCGCTGCTGAATGCGCTGCTGAACACCGCCTCCGGTGCGACCTGGGTGTCGCTGCACCATGGCGGCGGCGTTGGCATGGGCTTCTCGCAGCATTCCGGCGTGGTGATCTGCTGCGACGGCACCGAAGACGCCGACCGCCGCATCGGGCGCGTGCTGTGGAACGACCCGGCAACCGGTGTGATGCGCCACGCGGATGCAGGCTATGACATTGCCAAGGACTGCGCGCGGGAGCACGGGCTGAACCTGCCCGGAATTCTGGGCTGAATTGATGAGGCCGGACTTCGAGATCGAAGTTCGGCCTCCGTTTTTTCAGATCCGCTCGAGCCTGTAATCGGGATGGATGCCTGATGCCGCGATGAAATTTTGCGGGTTCTGGCCTGCAAGCACCCCGTCCCGGGTGACCAGCACCGTTCTCCATCCCTGCGCCGCGGCGCCCAGGATGTCGGTGTGCAGCGTGTCGCCGCACATCACGATGCGCTCTGGCGGGATGCCTGCCAGTGTCTGGGCTGCCAGTGCGTAAACATCCGCGTAGGGTTTGCCGAAGAACTGCACGTCCGTCTGCCCCTGATCCGCCAATTGATGACCGAAGTAACCGGGCTCCAGCGACAATCCATCGCTGCGGGGGGCGGCCAGATCGGCGTTGGCGATCACCACCCTGCGCGGCACTTGGGCCAGGCTGGCGGCCAGCATCGCCTGTTTGCCCGCATCCCATTCGGCACTCGAGAGGAACAGAAACCCCTCGGCACGGGCATAGGCGGCAGCATCCCGGTCCAGACGCAAGGCAGGGGAGGGGATATCCTCCAGCCCGTCGTCCGGGGCGGCGATCACCCCCCACAGGCGGTTGTCCAGTGCGCGCAGGGCGGCGTCGCGGCTGGTGATGATCTCTTCGGGCGCGACCTGCATTCCCAGGGCGCGGAATTTCTCCAGCGTTTGCGCCCTGCCGTTGCTGGCCGCGTTGGAGAGGATGCGGATCGCCTTGCCCGCGGCCCGCAACTGGTCCAGCCGCCTGGCGGCGCCGGGGATTGGCTCGGTGCCGACATTCAGCACACCGAAGGCATCAAAGACAAAGGCGTCTGCCTGGTCCTGCAGGTCCAGCAGCGATGCGATGGGCCGGGTGCCCGGCCGGGTCCGGTTTTCCGGCAGGCGGGGGCGCAGCTCCTCGTAGCGGGCAAAAACGCTGTGGACCGTCTGCATGTCAGCGCCCGGCTGCGGGCAGCCAGTGGAGGCCGTGTTTCAGCAGCAGGCGCTGCACCCGCCCGGGGTAGTCTGAGCAGATCACATCGACGCCGAGGGAAATCATGTGTTCGATGTCCTCGGGCTCGTTGACCGTCCAGACCATGGTGATGAGGCCCAGATCGCGGGCCAATGCCAGTGCCTCGCCCGTGATGTCCAGGTAATAGGGGCACCAGAACTGGCCATTGGCTGCTTCAACGCGGGCTGGCAGGTCGAGCACGCTGCAGCCCGCCACAGGGTTCACCTCCTTGGAGGAGTCCTCCCCCACATCCGCGGCATTCTCTGGCAGTTGGGTGAGGAAGGAGGCAGGCATTTCCGGTGCGAGACGCTGACAGTCGGCAAGCAGCTCCCAGTCGAAACTGTGCAGCACGGTGCGCGGCTGCATTTCGGCCGCGCGGACCTCGGCCACGACGGCCTCGACCAGCGATTGGCGCGCGGCAGTGTCGGCCAGCAGGTCCGGGTCGGACTTGATCTCGAGGAACAGGTGGACATCCCGGTGGGCGGGCTGCTGCAGCAGCGCCAGCAGCTCCGCCAGCCGCGGGATGCGCACGCCGCTGAGGAAGGCCTGATCGGGGAACCGCTGGCCATATGCGCTGGAGCTATCCAGCCCGCCGGCGTCGTATTGCTGCAGCTCGCCGTAGGTGAGGGCGGAGACCTTGGGTTCTTCGCCTTGCAGCCAGTTGCCGTCCGCATCGCGCACCATTGAGCGGGTCAGGTGGTGGTTGTGGGTGATCACCACCACGCCGTCCTGGGTGGCGGAGACATCCAGCTCCAGCAGTTTCACCCCGGCGTTCACGGTGAACTCGAAGCCTTCCATGGTGTTTTCCGGCAGAATGCCGCGGGCGCCGCGGTGGCCGGCCAGGCGGATGACGCCTGGTTCGCCTGCAAAGGCAGCTATCTGGGGGTAATGCATCAGTCTTCCAGACGTTTGCCGGACGCAGTGTCGAACAGGTGGGTCAGCTCTGCCGCCACCGAGAAGCGGCGGATGCTGCCGATGCCGTCACTGGCGTGGCCCGGGACGCTGGCGGTGATGCTGTGATCCGTGCCGTGCAGGCGGCCGTGGATCAGGGTGTTGGCACCCAGCTGTTCCAGCATGTCGGCCTCGATGGCGATGGGGCCGCTGTCATCCGCGGTCAGGTGTTCCGGGCGCAGGCCCAGGGTGGCTGTGCCCGCATGGGCCGAGGCAACCGGGACCGCAGCGCCGCCCGGCAGGGCGGCGCTGCCGCCGCTGACCTCAACCGGCAGGAAATTCATCGACGGGCTGCCGATGAAACCGGCCACAAACATCGAAGCGGGGCGGTCATAGAGCTCAATCGGGGTGCCGAACTGCTCGACATAGCCGCCGTTCAGCACCATCAGCCGGTCGCCCAGGGTCATCGCCTCGACCTGATCATGGGTCACGTAGATCGAGGTCACCCCCAGCCGCTGCTGCAGCTTGCGGATCTCCAGGCGCATTTGCACCCGGAGCTTGGCGTCGAGGTTGGAGAGCGGCTCGTCAAACAGGAACACCTGCGGATCGCGCACGATGGCGCGGCCCATGGCCACCCGCTGGCGCTGGCCGCCGGACAGCTGGCGCGGCTTGCGGTCGAGGTACTGCTTGATCTCCAGGATCTCGGCGGCTTCCTCAACCCGGCGGTTGATCTCGTCCTTCGGCAGTTTGCGGATCTTCAGGCCGTACGCCATGTTCTGGCGCACCGACATATGCGGATAGAGCGCGTAGTTCTGGAACACCATGGCAATATCGCGTGCCGAAGGCTCCAGCTCGTTCACCCGGCGCCCGCCGATGGCTATCTCGCCGGAGGTGACGGTTTCCAGCCCCGCCACCATCCGCAGCAGGGTGGATTTGCCGCAGCCGGAGGGGCCGACGATGACGATGAATTCGCCATCCTTGATGTCGCCCTCGATATGGTGGAGCACCTCGGTCGGCCCGTAGGATTTCACCAGGTCTGTGAGTTGAATGTCTGCCATCTGTCAGGCGCCTTACTTATCAGTTTCCGTCAAGCCCTGCACAAAGAGCTTTTGCATTGCGATGACCACAAACACCGGCGGGATCATCGCCAGCAGGGCTGTGGTCATGATGATGTTCCATTGCGGGCTCTGCTCCGCCGCTTCCAGCATCTGCTTGATCGACATCACGATGGTGGTCATCGAGGTGTCGGTGGTGATCAGCAGCGGCCAGAGGTACTGGTTCCAGCCGAAGATAAACAGGATCACAAACAGCGCCGCGATATTGGTGCGCGACAGGGGCAGCAGGATATCGAAGAAGAACCTCAGCGGCCCGGCGCCGTCGATACGGGCACTTTCCAGCAGCTCATCCGGCACCGTCAGGAAGACCTGACGGAACATGAAGGTTGCGGTGGCCGAGGCGATCAGCGGGATCGACAAGCCCCAGTAGCTGTTCAGCATTCCCAGGTTGGCGACGACCTCGAACGTGGGCAGGATCCGCACTTCGACCGGCAGCATCAGGGTGATGAAGATCATCCAGAAGAACCCCATGCGGAATGGGAACTTGAAGTAGACAATGGCAAAGGCCGACAAGAGCGAAATGGCGATCTTGCCGGTGGAGATCATCAGCGCCATTGCCAAGGAATTCAGCAGCATCAGCCATACCGGCGCTTGCTCGGTGCCGCTGAGGCCGGAGCCGAACAGGGTCTGCTTCATGTTCGCCAGGAAATACTCGCCGGGCCAGAGCGGCAGCGGCGCCTGGTTCATGCGCAGCTCATCATGGGTGGAGGCGACAAAGGTGATCCACACCGGCAGCGCAATGGCCAGAACGCCAAGCACCAGCACCAGATGGGTGAGGAAAGCAGTGAGAGGGCGGTGTTCGACCATCAGTATGCCACCTTTCTTTCAACAAAGCGGAACTGGACCACGGTCATGGCGATGACCAGCACCATCAGCACCACCGACTGCGCCGCCGAGCCGCCGAGGTCGAGGCCGACAAAGCCGTCGTTGAACACCTTGTAGACCAAAATGGTGGTGGAGGTGCCGGGGCCGCCCTGGGTGACGGCGTGGATGATGCCGAAGGTCTCGAAGAAGGCGTAGACCATGTTGATGACCAGCAGGAAAAACGTGGTGGGCGAAATCAGCGGGAAGATGATGGTCCAGAAGCGGCGCGCCGGGCCTGCGCCGTCGATGGCGGCGGCCTCGATCACCGAGTTCGGGATCGATTGCATGGCGGCGAGGTAGAACAGGAAGTTATAGGCCACCTGCTTCCACGCGGCGGCGAGGATCACCAGTGCCATCGCCTGGGTACCGCTCAAGTAGTGGTTCCAGGTGATGCCTGCGAATTCCAGGAAATAAGGGAAGATGCCGAGGGTCGGGTTGAACATGAACACCCACAGGGCACCGGCCAGCACCGGAGCCACCGCATAGGGCCAGATCAGCAGGGTGCGGTAGAACATGGCGCCGCGCACCACCCGCTGGGCAAAGCCCGCGAGGATCAGGGCAAAGCCCATCGACAGTGCGGCCACCAGCAGTGAGAACACCGCGGTGCGTTGGAAACTGGCCAGGTAGTGGTGATCGCTGGCCAAAACCTCGAAATTCTCGAACCAGACGAATTCGGTGCCAAGGCCAAAGGCGTCTTCGATCAGGAAGGACTGATACATCGCCTGGCTGGCGGGCCAGATGAAAAACACCAGCGTGATGAGGATCTGCGGCGCGACCAGCAGATAGGGCAGCGCCGAGGTTGGGAAATGCACCCGTTTGAGCATGAAAGGCCCCAGTCAGAAAAGTAGCCCCGCCGCCCTGGAAAGGGCGGCAGGGCCAGGTCGTCAGGATCGGTTAGGAGGGGTTGGCGGTGCGCTCGAACTTGCGCAGCAGGTCGTTGCCGCGCTCAACCGCAGCGTCCAGTGCTTCCTGTGCGGACTTCTCGCCGCCCCACAGGGCTTCCAGCTCTTCGTTGATCACGTCACGCACCTGAACAAAGTTGCCATAGCGCAACCCGCGGCTGTTGGCGGTGGGTGTGTTCAGGCTCAGCTGCTTGATCGCGGTGTCGGTGCCGGGGTTGCTGTCATAGAACCCCTGTTCCTTGGACAGCTCATAGGCGGCGGTGGTGATCGGCACATAGCCGGTCTCCTGGTGCCACCAGGATTGAACCTCGGGCGAGGACAGATAGGTCAGGAACTTGGCGGTGCCTTTGTACTCCGCCTCGTCATGGCCTGCGAGCACCCACAGGGTGGCGCCGCCGATGATCGAGTTTTGCGGTGCGTCGGCCACCTTGGTGTCCAGGGGCAGCATAGACTGGCCGAATTCGAATTCCGCCTGCGAGGAGATCGAGCCGTAATAGGCCGAAGAGTTCATCCACATGCCGCATTCGCCGTTGGTGAACATCGGCAGGCTGTCGCCGCGGCGGCCGCCGTAGACGAACAACCCGTCCTTGCCCATGGAGGCGACGTCATCCAGGCGCGCAGCCACGCTGGCGTTGTTGAAGGTGAGTTCAGTGTCGAACCCGGCAAAGCCGTTTTCCTGGGTGCCGGTGGGCAGGTTGTGCCAGGCCGAGAAGTTCTCGATCATCACCCAGGACTGCCAGCCAAAGGAGACGCCGCATTTCATGCCGTTATCCACCAGCTTCTGCGAGGCGGTTTTGACTTCATCCCAAGTGGTCGGAACTTCTGCGCCTGCCGCGTCCAGCGCGTCCTTGTTGTACCACAGGACGGGGGTGGAGCTGTTGAAGGGCATCGACAGCAGTTCGCCTTCCGGCGTCTCATAATAGGAAACCACCGCGGGCAGGAAGGCGTCGCCGTCAAACGGTTCGCCTGCGTCCTTCATCAGTTTCTCCACCGGGTAGATGGCGCCCTTGGCGGACATCATGGTGGCGGTGCCGACCTCGAAGACCTGCACAATCTGCGGGTGTTCCTTGGCGCGGAAGGCGGCAATCGCCGCGGTCATGGTTTCGGTGTAGTTGCCCTTGTAGACGGGCACGATTTTGTACTCGTCCTGGGTCGCGTTGAAGTCTTCGGCGATCTTGTTGACGCGTTCGCCGTTGGTGCCGCCCATGGCGTGCCACCACTGAATTTCGGTTTCTGCAAATGCGGTGCTGCCAGCAACGGCCAGAACAGCCGAGGCGCAGAGCAAGGATTTAACGGACATGAGCTTCTCTCCCAAAGTTGGCTCTGCGGATACCTTTTGTCTGCCGGAAAAGATAATTCAAGCAAAAGTTTTTTGACAAATTTCATAACATGATGTTATGCCGTGCCGTAATTGAACTCTTCCAGGAACGGCTAACCCCTTGAAATTTAAACTTCGCCAGCTTGAGGCCTTTCAGGCTGTTGCCCGCACAGGTTCTGTCACCCGGGCCGCCGAAAGCCTGGGGATTTCCCAGCCCGCGGCCAGCCGGCTGTTGTCCGATTTTTCAAAAACGGTGGCGGTGGAGCTGTTTACCCGCAAGGACGGGCTGCTGATTCCCACCAGCGAGGCGCGGTATCTCTTGTCTGAGGTGGGGCGGGTGTTCGACAGTCTGAACCACCTGGAAGAGCTCAACCGGGACTTGACCGAACGCACCGCCGGCCACCTGCGCATCGCCTGTCTGCCGGGGTTTGCAACGGCGCTGCTGCCCAAGCTCTTGGCCGGGTTTCTGGAGCATCGCCCCGGTGTGCGGCTGACGCTGGAGCCGGACCGGCCGGAGCGGATCTTGGAGTGGATCATCGGCGAGCAGTATGACTGCGGCATCACCGACGGTTTCGCCTCGCATCCGGCGGTGGAGAATATCGACATACCTGTCCGCAGTGTTTGCGTTTTGCCCCAGAATGACCCGCTGTCAGAACAGGATGTTATCACGCCGCACGATTTGCGGTATCGCAAGATCATCCACACCCGCCGCGACAGCCCGTTTTTCCGCCGGTTGCACAAGGCGTTTTCCGAATCCGGGGTGGAATTGAACAGCTGGATCGAGGTGCGGCAGTTCTCCACCGCCTGCATTATCATCAGCCAGGGGCAGGGCGCCTCAGTCGTCAGCGCCCTGGACGCAGAGCAGTTCCGCGGCCAGAACATTGCGATTGTGCCATTTGAGCCCGGCTATCCACCACCGGCTGTCGATCCTGCGCCCGGTGTCGGGCAGCCGGTCGCTGCTGGCGCTGGATTTCCTGGATGCCTTTACCGAAAGCCTGGCGCCGTTTCGCGCCGATCTGGAACCGGCGCAGCGCTAGGGCCTATTCGTCGCCCTTGTAATAGCCGATCACGTCGTTCTCCGTCGTGGCGCCAAGGCCGTTCAGCAAGCGGTTGGAATAGTTGAAATAGGCGCAGACCTGGTTCACCTCCAGGATCTCGCCATCATCGCAGCCTGCGATTTTCAGCGCTTCAAAGTCGGATTTCACCATCTTGCCCACATCGGTGGTGAGCTTGCCGGCATAGCGCAGCAGGGCCAGTTCCTTGCCCGCGAACTCATCCTCGGGCCGGTGGGCTTTCAGCGCGGTGAAGATCCGGTCGCTGCGGGGCTGGTCCTTCAACAAGTTGCGCACGTTCATGAAATGATGGGTCAGCGAATAGGTGCAGTCGTTCAGGATCGAGGTGTAGCTGGCGATCACCTCTAGGAACCAGAACGGCAGCTTGTTGTCGTCCGAGTGCAGCACCGACCGGTAGAGGGTCACATGGCCGTTCATGGTCTCGGGCCGCAGCGAATGCACCCGCATCACCGTGTCGACGGTGCCGTGCGGCGTGCGCGCCTTGTCCAGCAGTTCCTTGAGCCGGCCCTCGGCCTTCTCGTCCGGGATCATCTCAATCCATGCGCTCATCATCTTCCTCCGCGGTTTCCGGTGGCAGGATAGGGGAAGGGGTGACCGGAATGACAGTAGAAAATTCTACTGCAGTGAAATTTGTCTGGATCGGGAGGGGCCGCTGCGGATAACATCCGCGTGAAGATCAGGAGAGAGGATTGCGGGATGCAGGATGCGGATTTGCGCGCAGGCGCGGAAAACCTGCTTGTGGCCTGCGCCGGGCTGGCGGCCGGCAATCAGCTGCTGATCCTGCGGGAGGATCCTGCAAACGGTTATTACGATGCCGCCATTGCGGAGGCGGTGCAGGACACGGCCCAGGCGCTAGGGATCGGGGTTGCGTCTGAGGTGCTGCCGTTTGATCCCATGGGGACGGCCCTGCCGGCTGAACTAGTGGCGCGGATGAAGGCCGCAGACCGTGTGCTGTTCCTGTCGCGCAGCGGTGACCAGATTCGGTTCAGCGCGGATATGCAGGGGATCCGCCCGATCATGTCTTATGCGCTGGATGCGGGGATGCTGGCCTCGGGCTTTGGCCGCGCGAATTACCAGGGGTTTGTGGCGCTGAAGGATGCGGTTAATGCGCTGATGGCATCAGCGCAGCATATCCGGGTGACCTGTCCGCTGGGCACCGATTTCAGCGGGCCGGGGGCGGGTTATCCCAAATCCGGCGCCGCAGATGTTTCGGTAACGCGGTTTCCGATGTCGGTCTTTGCACCGGTGCCGGCACAGGGGTTTTCCGGTGTGGTGATGCAGGACGGGTTCCTGGTCGGGACGGGATCGAAATTTTATGAGCCCTATGGCTGCGATCTGCGCGAACCGCTGGCGGTGCATTTCGAGGGCAGTGGGCTGCAACGGTTCGGGGGCGATGCGATGGATGTGCATTGCGCCCGGATGCACTACGCCAAGGTGGGGCAGCAATTCGGGCTGGACCCGATGACGATGCACTCCTGGCATGCGGGCATTCATCCGGGCTGTGCCTATGGCATGGCGGCGGCAGAGAATTACGAACGCTGGAGCGGCGGCGCTTTTGGTAATCCGCGGCTGATGCATTTCCATACCTGCGGGCACTATGCACCGGGGGAGATTTCGCTGAACGTGCTGGACCCGACAATCGAGGTGGACGGCGCGGCGGTTTGGAAAGACGGGGTGTTCGACCCGCATCTGGTGCCCGGCGGGGCAGAGATCCTGGCGCAGCACGATTGCATCCGGGCGGTGTTCGACAGCCCGGCACAGGCGGTGGGGCAGGGACCTGGCGGGCGGCTCGCCAGCTGAAATCCGGCGCGGATTTCAGCCATGAAAAATCGATTTTTCATGGCCGTTTCCCTTGCAGGGAAACGGCGACGCTGTCAGCCGGCCTCAGCCTTGATCTGCCGGGCAACCCGGGTGCGGAAGCGCATCGCGCCTGCGTCCAGCCCGAGATTGATATAGGGGGTCTTGCGTTTCGCCATGCCGGTCTGGACGTATTCCAGCACGTCCTTGTCCTCGGTAAAGGCCATGATGGCGCCTTCGAACATGCGCTGGGACATCGCCTCGTCGTCTGCGTGCATGTTGCGGTGCTGGAACCAGAAATAGCGCGAGTGTCCTGCGTCCACCGGGGTAATGAAGTTATAAGAGATGTTCACGAAGGCATTCGGCGACAGGGGCTTGTCCTTGCCGCCTTCGCCCTGGGGCGCATAGACTGACATGTTGATGGCGGTGGCGGGCAGGCGGCATTCGTAATGCTGCTTGCGGTCGCATGTGGGGCCGAAGGGCAGCATCGGTTTGTAATAGGGCGGCGGCGCCTCATCCAGCACCCAGCGGGAGACGATGACGCCGTCCTCCGTTTCTTCCAGATCCAGCGGCCGGTTGTCGGTGCCGGCCCCGGCGAATGAGGTCAGATGCACCCAGGCCACATGGCTGGGATCCAGCAGATTGTCGGTGATGTAGAGATAGTGGCAGGCCATCTCCATCGCACCCTTTTGGGTCTTGCCCCAGGACGGATTGTCAAAATTGGGAATGTCGATGATCTGGCCGCGGTCGGCCTGTTGCGGATCGCCCATCCACAGCCACAGGAATCCCCAGCGGTCCTCTGCCGGGTAGGAATGCACCGCTGCCCGGCGCGGCGGGTTGTCGAGCTGGGTCGGGGCAATCACGCATTCGCCGCTGCAGTCAAAGGTCAGCCCGTGATAGCCGCAGACCACATGGTCGCCCTCGATGGTGCCGCGCGACAGGGGCAGTTTGCGGTGCGGGCAGGCGTCCTCCAGCGCAATCGCCTTGCCTTGGGTGTCGCGGTAGATCACGATCTGCTCTTCCAGCATGGTGAGCGCGGTCAGCTCACGCCCGAAATCCTCGCTGCGCCCGGCCACATACCAGCAGTTTTTCACATAGCCTTCGCCGCCGATCAGATCCGGTCTCATGGCTGCCCCTCTGAGAACACGTCAAAGGCTTTCAGCGCCTTGGCGCTGTAGGCATAAGACGGCCCGCCGCCCATGTAGGTGGCCATGGCGAGCGCTTCGCACAGCTCCTCGCGAGTGGCACCCAGGCGCACCAGGGAGCGCACATGAAAGCCGATGCAGCTGTCGCAGCGGGTGGCGATGGCGATGCCGAGCGCCATGAATTCCTTGGTCTTCTCGCTCAGCGCGCCGTCCTTTTTGGCGGCCTGGCCCATGATGCCGAAACCGCGCACGGTGTCGGGGACTTCCTTGGAAAAGGTGCCGATATTGGCCTCAGTCTCGGCCATGAAAGTTTTCCAGTCCATGTGTCTCTCCTCAGCCTCTTTCGTCCGATCCCATGCGGCGTTCCAGCCAGCGCACGCCGGCACTGATGATCAGAACCAGCACCAGGTATTCGAGGATCAGCAGGGTGTAGATTTCCAGCGGGCGGTATTCGCTGACCACCAGCTCATTGGCGCGGCGGGTCAGTTCCTGCATGCCGATGACGGAGGCAAAGGCGCTCATCTTGACGATGTAGATGAACTGGTTTGCCAGCGGTGGCAGGATACGGCGGATCGCCTGCGGCAGGATCACGTAACGCATCGTTTGCAGGTAGTTGAGGCCGATGGTCTGAGCGGCCTCGGTCTGGCCCTTGGCAATCGACTGGATACCGGCGCGGTAAATCTCGGCGGTAAAGGCGCTGTCGGAAAGCGCCAGGGTGATGATCGCGCCCCAGAACGGGTCGATCGGCACGTTCATCCCCATCTCGCGGAAGATGATCGGCAGGCCGTAGAAGACCCAGAACAGCATCGGCAGCAGCGGGATCGAGCGGATGAACTCCACATAGATTCGGTTCACCATCCGCCAGCCGCGGCTTTTGGCGAGGCCGGGCAGGGCGACGATCAGGCCAAGGCCAATGGAGATCGCGGCGGCGATCACCGAGATCAGGATGGTGTCGCCCATGCCGGAAATCAGGAATTTCACATTCACCCAGCCGCTGGGGGTCATCGGGTTGATGACATACCAACCCCAGGTCGAGGAACTGGAACAGCCGGCCAGCGCCAGCAGCGGCAGCAAAAGGATCAGGGTCTTTTTCATTTCGGGATCCTTCCGGTCAGTGCTGCAGGATCTGCGACAGGAATTTCTGGCAGCGCGGCGAGCGGGGGGAGCCGAAGAATTCCTCTGGCGGGCCCTGTTCGACGATTTCGCCTGCGTCCATGAACACCATCTGGTCGGCCACTTTGCGGGCAAAGCCCATTTCGTGAGTGACCACCACCATGGTCATGCCTTCCTCGGCCAGTTCCACCATCACATCCAGCACTTCGGAGATCATCTCGGGATCCAGAGCGGAGGTTGGCTCGTCAAACAGCAGGACCTTGGGCTCCATGCAAAGCGAACGCGCAATCGCTACCCGCTGCTGCTGGCCGCCGGACAGCTGGCCGGGGCGCTTGCGCGCCTGATCCGGGATGTGGACACGCTCCAGATAGTGCATCGCCTTTGCCTCGGCCTCCGCCTTGGACATGCCGCGGGCCTTGATGGGCCCCAGCGTCAGGTTCTCCAGCACTGTCAGATGCGGGAACAGGTTGAACTGCTGGAACACCATGCCGACCTCGGACCGGATCGCGGCCACGGATTGCGGATCGTTGGTCAGCTCGATCCCGTCGACACGGATGATGCCCTTTTGATGTTCCTCCAGCCGGTTGATGCAACGGACCACAGTGGACTTGCCGGAGCCGGACGGCCCGCAGATCACAACCTTTTCACCGGAGCGGATCGACAGGTTGATGTCCTTCAGCACATGAAACGTGCCATACCACTTGTTGACACCGCGCAATTCAATTGCGGTTTCCGGCGCGGTATCCGTATTTGGCTGGGCGTTCCCTGGCATATTTTTCTTCCCAAGAAAAATTTTTCTTGAGGTTAACTGCCTGCTTGCCGTTAAATCAAGCATCAAATCTGCTACTTTTCCTAGGCAACCAGAAACGCACCAACGGGAGATATCAATGAAACGCTTTATCAAGGCCGTGGCAGCTGCGGCTGTGACTGTGGCGCTGGCGGGGGCTGTGCAGGCGCAGTCTGCCCTGAACGAGATTTTGGATACCGGCGTGCTGAAGGTCGGCACCACTGGCGACTGGAACCCAATGACGCTGCGCGATCCGGCGACCAACAGCTACAAGGGCTATGACATTGATATCATGGCCGAGCTTGCCAAGGATCTGGGCGTCGAGGTTGAATTTGTGCCCACCGATTGGAAAACCCTGGTGAATGGCGTGGTTGCAGGCAAGTATCATCTCACCGGCTCGGCCTCGATCTCGCCGCCGCGTATGAAGGTTGCAGGCTTCTCCGACAGCTATATCGCGGTGGAGATTTTTCCGTTCACCACCAAGGACAAGGCGGGGAATTTCTCGGGCTACGACTCGATCAACCAGCCGGGGGTGAAGGTTGCCACCACGCTGGGCACCACCTTTGAAAAGCTGGCACGCGAGTGGTTCCCGGATGCGGACATCAAGGTTGTCGAGGCGCCCGCGCGGGGCTTCCAGGAAGTGCTGGCAGGCCGTGCCGATGTGTTCATCACCTCCAACATCGAAGGCTCCACCCTTGAGGCGAAATTCCCGGTGACCCGCGTTCCGGACACAGGCCCGCGCGCACCGTCGCCGATTGCGATGCTGCTGCCGCAGGATGATCAGGTCTGGATCAACTACGTGAACAACTGGGTCAAGGTGAAGAAAGCCACCGGCTTCTTTGAGGCCAACCGCGAGAAATGGGGGCTGTGAGCCTGCCGCGCAGCCGCTCCGGCGGCTGCGTCAAACCTCGCTGGATTCGGGCTTGGTGACCATGGTGATGAAACTCACCTTGTCCGTTTTCAGCTCCACTGGCCCGTGGGCGTTGCTGGAATCAAAGCTGATGCTGTCGCCGGGCTTCATCTCATAGGTGGCATCGCCGCATTGAAACACCATCTCACCGCTGGTGATATGCATGAACTCCAGCCCGCGGTGACGGTACAGCGGGCGCGGTTTCAACGGCCGTTCCAGGGTCACGGAAAAGCTTTCAAAGCTGACGTGGCTGCCCTCGGCCCGGCCGATCATCTTGTAGGTATGGCCAAAGCCGCTGCCGAGCCGCTGCACGGTCATGCCTTCGCCCGCGGCAACAAAGGACACGTCGGAATGCTCTACAGTGCCGGCAAAGAAGTTGATCAGCGGCGCGCCGATGGCAGCGGCCAAGGCCTCCAGCGTGGAGAGCGAGGCCGAAACCTGGCCGCGTTCGATCTTGGAGATCATCGCGGTGGAGACGCCCGCGCGTTCCGACAGGCCGGCAAGTGTCAGCCCGGCCAGCATCCGGTGGGTTTTGACCGCGGCGCCGACCATCTGGTCCAGCGCGGGTTTTTCGATTTCTGTCGGCGATGAATCTTCCATGGCCTCAGACTATGCCGCGCGCGCGCAAAGGAAAAGCAGCGCGTGGGCAATAGACAGGAGACTGACATGCAGCTTGCCCATATGACCTGGCAGCAGGTGGAGGCGCATCTGGAACGCGGTGTGGCGGTGATGGTGCCGGTGGGGTCGACCGAACAGCACGGGCCGATGGGCATGATCGGCACCGATACGATCTGCGCCGAGGCGGTGGCGCTGCGGGCGGCGGAGTTGTGCGACGCGATTGTTGCGCCTGCGCTGGCCTATACGCCGGCGCCGTTCAACACCGCCTTTCCCGGCACAGTTTCGATGCCGAAGGACCTGTTTCAGGCCCATGCTGCCACGGTGTTCCGCGGGCTGCTGGCACAGGGGTTCGCTGGCGTCTTTGTTGTAAACGGCCACGGTGCGAATGTGGCGCCCTTGCAGCAGGTGTCGCAGGAATTGGCGCCGGGACGGGTGGAAATCCGCAGCTGGTGGGAGCCGGCGGAGGTCAACGCCATGCGCAAGGATCTGTACGGCGCATGGGAAGGGATGCACGCCACCCCGTCCGAGGTCGCGATCACCCAGGCGTTGCTGGGCGCGCTGCCTGCAGGCGGGGCAGCAGACCCGCCGCGCAGGCTGACCCCGGAGTTCATCAAGGCCCATGCCGGCGACCGTCACGGCCCCCCGGAGGAGCACCGGGCGGAGTTTCCGGACGGGCGGGTCGGTTCGCATTCCGCCCTGGCTGATCCGGCGGACGGGGCGCGGCTGCTGGAAGCGGCAGCGCGGGGGATTTGCGAAGATTTCCGCGCGTTCTCGACCGGTGCGGATGTCTGAAGCAACCGGTTGATCAGCCGTTCGGGCGCATGGGTCAGGGCAGGCTGCCCATGCGGAAAACGCAGTCAGCTGGCCGGGATTTCTTCGGCCAAAAGCCGCTGCGCGGTGCGCTTGGCATCGCTGAGATGCTGTTCAATCGCCGCCCGCGCCGCCGCTTCATCACCCGAGACGATGGCTTCGCAAATGTCCTGCATATGCGCCGGGCCGGGTTTTTCGCGGTCACCGGTCGACAGCGTGACCGCCCGCAGCCGGCTGATGCGCCCGTTCAAGCGCTGAGCGACTTCCCAGGCGACGCTGTGGCCGGCGCCTTCAAAGATGATCCGGTAGAAATCCGTCGTGGCCCGCAGCATCGGGCCGGGCACGCCTGACACCACGGCCTCTTGCAGCTGGTGCAGCGCGTCTCTCAGCTGTGCTGCCAGATCCGGGGTCATGTTGCGTGCGCAGGCGGTGGCGGCGGCGGTCTCCAGCATCTGGCGGATGTCGTAGATCTGCCGTGCGTCGGCCCAGGTGAGCTGCGCCACGATCGGCCCCTTGCCGGGCAGGATCTCCACCAGCCCCTCCGCCTCCAAATACCGGATCGTCTCGCGCACCACAGTGCGGCTGACGCCAAGCTGGTCGCACAGCGGCCGCTCCACCAGCCGTTCGCCGGGGGCAAACTGACCGGAGATGATCGCCTCGCGCATCCGCTCCTGCACGATATCGCGCAGGGTCTGCGGCGGTTGTTCAATTTTGCGCATTACGGGGCTGGTCATGACTATCTCCGATAGCAGCCCAGTCAGAAGGGAACAAGTGTGCATTGACATACGGTCAGATGGTATACCATATTACGGCAACTGGAATCAGACAGGAAAGACCCGCCTATGCCCGCCGAAATCCGCAAGACGCTGCTGCATGTCGAAGAAACCCTGATCGAGGGCGGCAAGGCAGCGGAACAGCCGCTCAAGATGATTGCCGCGGTGGCGGTGATCAAAAACCCCTGGGCCGGGCAGGGCTTTGTCGAGGATCTGCGCCCGGCGATCCATGACTGCGCGCCGGGTCTGGGCGAAAAGCTGACCGCGATGATCCTGGAAGCCGCAGGCGGCGGCGATAAGGTCGAGGGCTACGGCAAGTCCGCCATCGTCGGCGTCAATGGCGAGGTGGAGCATGCCTCTGCCCTCATTCACACGCTGCGCTTCGGCAACCACTTCCGCGAGGCCGTGGGCGCGAAATCCTACCTCGCCTTTACCAACACCCGCGGGCCGGCCAATGCCGCGCTACAGATCCCGCTGATGGACAAGAACGACGGCGGCAGGCGCAGCCATTATCTGACCATCCAGCTGTCGGTCGCGGATGCGCCGGCCCCGGACGAGATCGTGATCGCGCTTGGCGCCTCTATCGGCGGGCGGCCGCATCACCGCATCGGTGACCGTTATCAGGACCTGAAGGAACTGGGCCATGACGCCGACAACCCTGCCGCTGTCTGAGCCTTTTGGGCCTGTCACCTGCCAGCGGGCAGGAACAGGCGCACCGCTGGTGCTGATCCACGGGGTCGGCATGCAGTCGGCAGCCTGGGGGCCGCAGATTGAGGCCTTTGCGCCGACCCATGAAGTAATTGCGCTGGACATGCCCGGCCATGGCGGCAGCGCACCGCTGCCTGCAGGCGCGGAGCTGCCGGAATACGTGGCCTGGCTGCACGCCGTGCTGCAGGTGCTGGGCTTGGGGCCTGTTTCATTGGCAGGCCACTCCATGGGCGCGCTGATCGCCGGCGGTTATGCGGTGTCCCATCCCGAGGCTGTTGCGCGTGTTGGATTGCTGAACGGCGTTTACCGCCGCTCCTCCAAAGCGCGGGAGGCAGTCGTGGCCCGCGCAAAGCAGATCCGCGACGGCAGCTTTGATCTGGAAACCCCGCTGGCCCGCTGGTTCGGGGAGAGCGAGTCAGACCAGCAGGCCCGGAAGCTGGTGGCGGAATGGCTGTCCTGCGTGGACCTCAAGGGGTACGCGACAGCGTATTCCGCATTTGCCTGGGGTGACAGCACCTATGCGGACGGATTTTCTGGTATCGCTTGCCCGCTGCTGGCGCTGACCGGCGATGGCGATCCGAACTCGACGCCCGATATGGCGCATGCGATGGCCGCTGCCGCGCCGCAGGGCAGGGCGGTTGTCATCGAAGGCCACCGGCATATGGTCAACCTGACAGCCCCCGCCGAGGTCAACGCCGCCCTGCGGGACTGGCTGAACACCGAAGGAGCGACGTCATGAGCGATATCGACCCGCGCGCCCTGCGCAATGCATTCGGCACCTTCATGACCGGCGTCACCGTGGTGACAACCCATGACCCGGACGGAAGCCCCATTGGCTTTACCGCCAACTCCTTCACCTCCGTGTCGCTGGACCCGCCGTTGGTGTTGGTGTGCATTGCAAACTCCTCCAGCAACTACGCTGCCTTCGATCAGGCCGCGGGATTTGCCGTCAACGTGCTGGCGGAGGACCAGAAGGACGTCTCCAACACCTTCGCCCGGCCGGTTGAGGACCGCTTTGCCGCCGTCAGCTGGCAGAAAGGGCCGCAAGGCAGCCCGGTCTTTGAGGGCGTCTCTGCCTGGTTCGACTGCTCCATGCACAACCGGGTTGAGGCCGGTGATCACCTGATCCTGATCGGCCGGGTCGAGGCGTTCGAGACCTCACCCGCGCCGGGGCTGGGTTATGCCCGCGGCGCCTATGTGACCGCCGCCGCAGAGGCTGAGGCACTGAGCCAGGGTGCCAAGCTCATCGTCTCGGCATTGATCGAGCATGAGGGCAAGGTGCTGCTCATGGGCAATGAGCAGGGCAAGCTGACGCTGCCGGAAATCCGGGTTGGCAAGGAGGGCGCCTCTGCCGCCCTGGCCAAGCTGATCGCGGACACTGGCGTCGAGGCTGAGCCGGGGTTCATCTATTCCGTCTACGAAGACAAAGCGCGCGAACATCAGCACATCTCGTTTCTGTGCCAATCGGCTGGCGGCACACCGGCCAAGGGTGTTTTCACTGCCCTGACCCAATCCACGCTGATGGACATTGCCGACGCGGCGATGTGCACCATGCTGGAGCGGTTCGCCAGTGAGGCCCGGATGGGCAATTTCGGGGTGTATTATGGCAATCAGACCACCGGGCAGGTCCGCCCCGTGGCGACAGGGAGCAAGGGCGCATGAAATTTTCCCTCTTTGCGCATATGGAGCGGATTTCCGCGGCAGACGATCAAAAGCGGCTTTATGACGAGTTCATCCAGCTGTGCAAAATTGCCGATGACGGCGGTATGCATGCGGTCTGGACGGGTGAGCATCACGGGATGAACTTCACCATTTCGCCGAACCCGTTCCTGAACCTCATCGACGTGGCGCGGCACACCAAGAACGTGCGGCTGGGCACGGGGACGGTGATTGCGCCGTTCTGGCATCCGATCCGGCTGGCGGGCGAGGCGGCGATGACCGATATCATCACCGAGGGCCGCCTCGACCTGGGCATCGCGCGCGGGGCCTATTCGTATGAATACGAACGCATGATGCCCGGCATGGATGCCTGGGAGGCCGGCCAGCGGATGCGGGAGCTGATCCCGGCTGTGCAGGGCCTGTGGCAGGGCGACTACGCGCAGGAGGGGGAGTTTCATTCCTTCCCGGAAACCACATCCTCGCCGAAGCCGCTGCAGCAGGACGGTCCGCCGATCTGGGTGGCGGCGCGCGACCCGAACAGCCATGAATTCGCGGTGGCCAATGGCTGCAACGTGCAGGTGACGCCGCTGTGGAAGGGCGACGAGGAAATCGCCGATCTGATGGGCAAGTTCAACGATGCCTGCGCTAAGCACAGTGATGTGCCGCGGCCCAAGATCATGCTGCTGCAGCACACCTATGTGGCCGACAGCGCCGAGGATGTGAAACGCGGGGCGGAGGAGCTGAACCGGTTTTACAACTACTTCGGGGCCTGGTTCATGAACAAGCGCGACGTCAGCCAGGGCTTGATTGATCCGCTGAGCGACGAGGAGATCGCCGCGCATCCGTTCTACTCGCCCGAGGCGATGGAGCGCGATCTGGTGATCGGCGAACCCGCAGCGGTGATCGAGCGGCTGAAAAACTATGAGGCGCTGGGGTATGATGAATACTCGTTCTGGATCGACAGCAGCATGAGCTTCGAGCGCAAGAAAGCCTCGCTTGAGCGGTTCATCACCGAAGTCATGCCCGCGTTTCAGTAAGGGAGCCTGAGAATGCAGACCTTCCAGCAGTACATTGGCGGCGCGTTTGAGGACGCAGGGGAAACTTTCGAGAGCCTCGATCCGGCCACCGGCAAACCCTGGGCGCAGATGCCTGCCGCTTCGGCGTCTGATGTGGACAGGGCGGTGCGGGCTGCGGAGGCTGCGTTCTTCTCGCCAGAATGGGCCGGGATGACGGCCACCCAGCGTGGCAAGCTGCTGATGCGGCTGGCCGATCTGGTGGCGGAACACGCCCCCCGGCTGGCCGAGCTGGAAACCCGCGACACAGGCAAGATCATCCGCGAGACCTCGGCCCAGATCGCCTATGTGGCGGAATACTACCGCTACTACGCAGGGCTGGCGGACAAGATCGAGGGCGCGCATCTGCCGATTGATAAACCGGACATGGAGGTCTGGCTGCGGCGCGAGCCGGTGGGGGTGGTGGCCGCCATCGTGCCGTGGAACTCGCAGCTGTTCCTGTCCGCTGTCAAAATCGGTCCGGCGCTGGCGGCGGGCTGCACGGTGGTCTTGAAGGCGTCGGAGGAAGGCCCGGCGCCGATGCTGGAATTTGCCCGGATTTTTGATCAGGCAGGCTTCCCGCCTGGTGTCTTCAACGTCATCACCGGCGGGCCGGAGGCGGGCGCGGCGCTCACCAGCCATGGCAAGGTCGCCCATGTGGCCTTTACCGGCGGGCCGGAAACCGCGCGCCATATCGTGCGCAATTCGGCAGAAAACCTCGCCTCCACCTCGCTGGAGCTGGGTGGCAAATCGCCCTTCATCGTGTTTGATGACGCCGATTTGGAAAGCGCGGTGAACGCGCAGGTGTCGGGGATATTTGCTGCCACCGGGCAAAGCTGCGTCGCAGGCTCCCGCCTGGTGATCCAGAAGGGGATCAAGGATGCCTTCCTGGCCCGGCTGAAGGAGAAAGCCGAAGCGGTGGTGATCGGTGCGCCGGACGACATGGCAACCGAAGTGGGGCCGCTCTGCACCCTGAAGCAGCGTGAGCATGCCCTGCTGCTGATAGAGGCCTCGGTTGAGGCCGGGGCCAAGCTGATCACCGGCGGCACCGTTCCGGAAGGGGAGGGGTTCTATTTCCCGCCGACGGTGCTGGACTGTTCGGATGCGCCAGAGGCGCCCTGCCTGTCGACTGAGTTCTTTGGTCCCGTCCTGTCGGTGGTCGAATTCGAGACCGAGGCAGAGGCGATGGAGATCGCCAACAATACCGCCTTTGGCCTGGCTTCGGGCGTGTTCACCCAGAGCCTCACCCGCGCGCACCGGATGATCCGGGGCATCCGCGCGGGCATCGTCTGGGTCAACACCTATCGCGCCGTCAGCCCGATTGCGCCTTTTGGGGGCCACGGCCTGTCCGGCCACGGGCGCGAGGGCGGGCTGCAGGCGGCGCTGGACTACACCAAGGTCAAGGCGGTCTGGCTGCGCACCAGCGACGATCCGATTCCGGATCCCTTTGTGATGCGCTAACCCTCTTCCCGCCGGACGCAAGCAACTGATCCGCTCTTCATCTGGCTAAAATATCCTCGGGGGAGCGCGAGGGGGCAGACAGCCCCCTCGTTAACGCGCTGAAACCAAACGGAACCACCCTGCTTAGCTCCACGCGAACCAGAGGTAAGCCATAGATTTCTTTTTCCTGACCCGGGGCTGTGGAATTCCTGTTGAGGAAGACCGGCGGGGATGCCGCCCGCGCTGAAGTGTCAGGAGAGGGTTTGGAGATGGCGATTGAAAAGACAGACACGCTGGTTGTCGGTGCAGGCCAGGCCGGTGTGGCCATGAGCGAGCATCTGACAAGCCACGGCGTGCCGCATCTGGTGCTGGAAAAGAACCGCATTGCCGAGGCCTGGCGGACGGGCCGCTGGGATTCGCTGGTGGCCAACGGTCCGGCCTGGCATGACCGGTTTCCGAACTTGGAGTTTACCGGCACCGATCCCGAAGCCTTTGCCGGAAAGGAGCGGATCGCAGATTACTTTGTGGAATACGCCGAACGCTTCAACGCGCCGATCCGCACCGGGGTTGAGGTGAAACGGGCTGAACGTATCGAAGGCGCTGGCGGTTTCCGGGTTGAAACCTCTGACGGGGTGATTGAGGCGCAGCGGATCGTGGCGGCCACCGGCGCCTTTCAGCAGCCGGTGATCCCGCCGCTGGTGCCGGAAGGGGCAGCGGTGCACCAGCTGCACTCCTTCCACTATCGCAACCCGGATCAGCTGCCTGCGGGTGCGGTGCTGGTTGTTGGCGCAGGGTCCTCCGGTGCGCAAATCGCTGATGAGCTGAACCGGGCGGGCCGCAAGGTCTATCTCTCGGTTGGCCCGCACGACCGCCCGCCGCGCATGTACCGCGGCCGCGATTTTGTCTGGTGGCTGGGGGTGCTGGGCCTGTGGGACCAGGCGGCGCTGGAGCCGGGCAAAGAGCATGTGACGATTTCTGTCAGCGGCGCCTATGGCGGCCAGACCATGGATTTCCGCCGGCTGGCAGGCGAGGGCGTGACACTGCTGGGCCTGACAGAGGCCTATGAGGGCGGCACCATGCGCTTTGCAGGCGACCTGCAGGAGAACATCGCGGCGGGGGATGCCGATTACTTGAAGATGCTGGATCTGGCCGACGCCTATGTGGCGCGCACCGGGATTGATCTGCCGGAGGAGCCGCAAGCGCGCAAGGCCTTCCCGGATCCGGACAGCCTGACCCATCCGCTCCGCACGCTGGATCTGGCAAAGGAAGGCATCACGACGATCCTTTGGGCCACCGGTTTCCGCCAGGACTTCACCTGGATGCAGGTGGATGCCTTTGACGCCCGGGGCCGCCCGCAGCATCAGCGCGGGGTGTCGGCAGAGCCGGGGATCTACTTTCTGGGCCTGCCCTGGCAGTCGCGGCGCGGTTCGACCTTTATCTGGGGCGTCTGGCACGATGCCAAATATGTGGCTGACCAGATTGCCATCCAGCGCCACTACGAAGCCTACCGCGGTCCCGGTGCGGCCCGTGCGGACGCACTGTGAGCGCTGGCTTAGCCGCAGCCGAAGCAAGGGATAGCCAGACGGTGCTTTGGCAGCCCTGCCGGGCATGGCAGTTTTGCCGCCAAAGTCCCGGTCCGGCCCGCCAGCCCCGCCATCCCGTCACATCAGGAGGATTTCATGGCCCATACCCGCATCCGCAAGTTCAACACGTCAGACACCTACCCGGAACAGAACCTGGACAACGACCTGTGCCAGGCGGTGGTGACCACCGGCGGCAAGACCGTTTACCTGCGCGGCCAATGCCCGCAGAACCTGGACGATGCCAAGAACATCGACAGCCATGATCCGGTCGAGCAGACCCATAAGGTGATGCAGAACATCAAGCAGCTGATTGAGGAAGCGGGCGGTTCGATGGAGCATCTGGTCAAGGTAGTGGTCTATATCACCGATGTGCGCCACCGCGAGGCGGTCTACCGCACCATGGGCGAGTACATCAAAGGGGTGCATCCGGTGTCCACCGGGCTGGTGGTGCAGGCGCTGGCGCGGCCGGAGTGGCTGGTGGAGATCGACGGCACGGCGGTTATTCCGGACTAACAGCAGATTGCGTCCGGGATTGAGGGCGGGAACGAGGGGGCTGCCTGCCCCCTCGCGCTCCCCCGGGGAGTATTTTTGACCAGAAAGAAGCAGCAGGGGGCTGGATCATGACCTTTTCGCTTGTGGCGCGGTGCGCGGAGACCGGGATGTTCGGGATTGCGATATCCTCGTCTTCGCCTGCGGTGGCGGCGCGCTGTTCTTTTGCGCGGGCCGGCGTTGGCGCGGTGGCGAGCCAGAATGTGACCGACCCCAGCCTGGGGCCGTTGGCTTTGGACTTGATGGAGCAGGGCATGACCGCCGCCGCGGCAGTGGCCAAGGTGCGCGAGATCGGCCGGTTTATCGAATACCGCCAGGTGCTGGCGGTGGACAGCATTGGCGGCACGGCCATTCATTCGGGGCCGAATTCCTTGGGCATCTGGACCCAGGCGGAAGGCAAGGATGTGGCCTCGGGCGGCAACCTGCTGGCCAATGACGGTGTCTGCCAGGCCATCGTGGACGGGTTTGCGGCGTCTTCGGGGCATCTGGGCGACCGGCTGATTGCTGCGATGCGGGCCGGGCTGGCGGCAGGCGGCGAGGCGGGGCCGGTGCATTCGGCAGGCATGAAACTGGTCGATAGGGTGAGCTGGCCAGTGGCGGATCTGCGCTGCGACTGGACGGAGGACTGCCCGGTCGAGGCCGTCGCCACCGCTTGGGAAATCTACAAGCCGCAGCTGGAGGCCTATGTCCAGCGCGCGCTCGACCCGCGCGAGGCACCGTCTTACGGCGTGCCCGGGGACGAATGAACAGGAGAGAGACGATGCAGGACTATACATTGGACGACTGGAAATCCCGGGCGGCAGCTCTCTCGTTCCGGGGGCAGGCCTTCATTGACGGCCGGTTCAGGGATGCGGCTTCGGGCAGGACATTTGCCAGCGTGAACCCGGCAACGGGTGAGGTGCTGGCGCAAGTCGCCGAGTGCGATGCGGAAGACGTGAACCGGGCTGTGGCCGCCGGGCGCCGAGCCTTTGAGGACGGGCGCTGGTCGCGGATGGCGCCGGGGGACCGCAAGGCGGTTCTGTTGAAACTGGCGGATCTGATCCGGGACAACCTGGAAGAGATGGCGCTGCTGGACAGCCTGGACATGGGCAAGCTGGTGACCGATGCCGCCACGGTGGACGCTCCGGGGTCCGCGCATTTCTTCCAGTGGTACGCGGAAGCGATCGACAAGGTTTATGACGAAGTGGCGCCGACCGGGCCGGGCGATCTGGCGCTGGTCAGCCGCGTGCCTTTGGGGGTTGTCGGCGCGGTGACGCCCTGGAATTTCCCGCTGGACATGGCGACCTGGAAAGCGGCGGCGGCGCTCGCGGCGGGCAACTCCGTGGTGCTGAAACCAGCGGAGCAGTCGCCCTTGTCGGCGCTGCGCCTGGCTGAGTTGGCAGCAGAGGCGGGGGTGCCCGATGGGGTCTTTAACGTGGTGCCGGGTTATGGCGTCACTGCGGGCAAGGCGCTGGGTCTGCATATGGATGTGGATTGCCTCGCCTTCACCGGCTCCACTGCCATCGGCAAGATGTTCATGCAGTACTCGGGCCAGTCGAACCTGAAACAGGTCTGGCCGGAAACCGGCGGCAAGAGCCCCAACCTGGTCTTTGCCGACTGCGAGGATCTGGATGCGGCTGCGGACATGGCGGCGTTCGGGATCTTCTTCAACCAGGGCGAGGTCTGTTCGGCCAACTCGCGGCTTTATGTCGAACGCTCGATCAAGGATGCCTTTGTCGAAAAGCTGATTGCCCGGGCCGAGGCCACCCAGCCGGGGGATCCGCTGGATCCGGCCTCGAAAATGGGGGCCATCGTGGATGAGAAGCAGACCGAAGGCATCATGCGCTTTGTCGAGGCGGGTAAGACTTCTGCCAATCTGGTGGCGGGCGGCGAACGCGTGACCGTCGGCGGCAAGGGTTGTTTCGTGCAACCGACAATCTTTGACGAGGTGAGCCACGGTGATCCGCTGGCGCAGGATGAGATTTTTGGCCCCGTCCTGTCGGTGATCCCGTTTGACAGCGAGGAGGAGGCCGTCGCCATGGCCAATGACTCGATCTACGGGCTGGCGGCGTCGGTCTGGACCGATAACCTCAGCCGCGCCTGCCGGGTGGCGGACAAGCTGCAAGTGGGCACCGTTTCGGTGAACACAGTGGACGCGCTGTCGGCGCAGACGCCCTTTGGCGGCATGAAACAGTCGGGCTTCGGGCGCGACCTGTCGCTGCACAGCTTGGAAAAATATACCGCGCTGAAAACCACTTGGATCAAATACCGGGCTTGATGGGCATGGGACGACTCGGTCATAGTCGCTGACATGCCTTTGCGTTTCACCCTGCGCCAGCTGGAATATTTCGTCGCCGTCGGCGAGGCCGGGTCCATTGCCCTGGCCTCGGAGAAGGTGAATGTGTCCTCGCCGTCGATTTCGGCGGCGGTGTCGCAGCTGGAGAATGAGTTCGGCCTGCAGCTGTTCGTGCGCAAGCACGCGCAGGGCCTGTCGCTGACCCAGGCGGGCCATCAGTTCATGGATCAGGCGCGCGCGGTTCTCTATGAGGCGGGTGCGCTCAGCCGTTTGGCGGATAATATCTCGGGCTTTGTGCAGGGGCCCTTGTCGGTCGGCTGCCTGCTGACATTTGCCCAGCTGATTGTGCCGGGCCTGCGCCGCCAGTTCGAGGCGCTGTATCCGGCGGTGACCATCAGCCAATTGGAGCGGGATCAGGCCGGGCTGATCGATCTGATCCGCCAGGCCCGGATTGACGTGGCGCTGACATATGACCTGAATATTCCGGCGGATCTGCAATTCAACGCGCTGGCTGAATTGCCGCCCTATGCGCTGCTGAGCGGGGACCACCCGCTGGCGGACCGCGGCAGCGTCACGGTGGCAGAGCTGGCGCCGCATCCGATGGTGCTGCTGGACCTGCCGCTGAGCGCCGAATATTTCCTGTCGTTCTTTGAGGATGCCGGCGTAACCCCGCAAATTGCCGAACGCACCCGTGATATGGCGGTGATGCGCGGGCTGGTGGCGAACGGGTTCGGCTATTCCATCGCCAATATCCGCCCGGTGACCGACATGGCGCCGGACGGGCGCAAACTGAAATTCGTGCCGATCGAGGGCAAGCTGCGCCCGATGCGGATGGGGCTGCTGACCGCTGAGGGTGCGGAGAATGTGCTGACGGTCAAGACCTTTATCAGCTACTGCCAGGAACGGATCACGGACGGCACTGTTCCCGGCATCCGCATCGGCAGCGGTTAGGCGGCGGCTAATCAATGGTTCCGCAAGCGCAACTTTCGCCTTTGGCGCGGTCCTGTACCCTTTGAGGGCTCTTGCACCGAAGGAGAGGAAAATTGCGCGATCCCCGCTATGACATTCTGTTCGAGCCAATGCAGATTGGCCCGCTCACAGCCAAGAACCGCTTTTATCAGGTGCCCCATTGCAATGGCGGCGGCTATCGCGACCCCTCTGCCGCGGCAGAGATGCGCGGTATCAAGGCCGAGGGCGGCTGGGGTGTCATCTTCACTGAACAGTGCGAGATGCATCACACCAGCGAGATCACCCCCTTCATCGAGCTGCGCCTATGGGAGGACAAGGACATCCCGCAGCTCAGGAAGATGTCGGAGCGGATGAAGACCCACGGCGCGCTGGCCGGCATCCAGCTGGCCTATTCCGGTATCAATGGCCCGAATCTCTATACCAAGGAGGTGCCGCTGGCGCCCTCGGCGCTGCCAATCCGTACCTTTACCAACGACCCCGTGCAGGCCCGGGCGCTGGACAAGCAGGACATCAAGGACCTGCGCCGCTGGTTTGTGAATGCTGCGAAACGGTCTAAGGAGGCAGGCTTTGACCTGATTTGCCTTTATGGCGCGCATGGGTTCGGCATCTTCCAGCACTTCCTGAGCCGCGCCACCAACCAGCGCTCGGATGAATACGGCGGCTCCTTGGAGAACCGTGCGCGGTTCAGTCAGGAAGTTATCGCGGATATGCGCGATGCCGTGGGCGACACCATGGCAATCACCCTGCGGGTTTCGCTGGACGAAACCATCGGCGAGTTGGGCTTTTCCAATGCAGAAGTGCGTGACTACATCGAGATGAACAAGGACCTGCCGGACCTGTGGGACCTGGCGCAGGGCACATGGGAAGACTGCTCCGGCCCTTCGCGTTTCAAGGAAGAAGCCGCACAGGAGCAGCTCGTGCGCGGCATTCATGAGCTGACGGACAAGCCCATCGTCGGTGTCGGCCGTTTCACCAGCCCGGACGTGATGGCGAAGATGGTGAAATCCGGCACGCTGGACTTCATCGGCTGCGCGCGCCCGTCGATTGCCGATCCCTTCCTGCCGAAAAAGATCGAGGAGGGCCGGATCGAGGACATCCGCGAATGCATCGGCTGCAACATCTGCATCACCGGCGACATGACCATGTCGATCAGCCGCTGCACCCAGAACCCGACATTCATGGAGGAATGGCGCAAGGGCTGGCATCCGGAGACGATGAACACCAAGGGCGATAGTTCCAATGTGCTGGTGGTGGGCTCCGGCCCCGCGGGCTTGGAGGCTGCCTGGGCGCTCTGCCGCCGCGGTTACGATGTGGCAGTGGCTGAGGCGAAGGACGTGATCGGCGGGCGGGTGACCCGCGAGCGCCAGTTGCCAGGCCTGAATGCCTGGGGCCGGGTGGTGGATTACCGCGGCTACCAGCTGAGCCAGCGCCCGAATGTGGAAATCTATCGTGAAAGCCCGCTGGATGCAGACAGTATCCTTGAGTTCGGCTTTGAAAACGTCTGCATCGCCACCGGCTCTGCCTGGCGCCGGGACGGGGTCTCGCGCCAGCATGTGGTGCCGATGCCTATTGCTGAGGGCGCCAAGATCTATACCCCCGATGACTTGATGGATGGCACCCTTCCCGAGGGCCGTGTGGTGGTTTATGACGACGATCATTACTACATGGGCGGGGTTCTGGCCGAGCTGCTGGCCTCCAAAGGCGCGCAGGTGACGCTGGTCACGCCCTCGGCCTTTGTCAGCGACTGGACCAACAACACACTGGAGCAGGTGGCAATCCACCCGCGTCTGGTCGAGGCCGGGGTAGAGATCGTGCTGAACCGCGGGGTGGCGGAAATTCACGCGGGCCACGTGGTCAGCAATTGCACCTACACGGACCGCACCTGGAATATCGAGGCGGATGCCGTGGTCATGGTTGCCTCGCGCATTGGCAATGACAGCCTCTACGAAGAGCTGCGCGCCCGCGAGGCGGAATGGGCTGATGCCGGCATCAAGTCGGTCAAGATCATCGGCGACGCCAGTGCGCCGGGGCCGATTGCCTGGGCGACCTATGCGGGCCACCGTTATGCCCGCGAGTTGGACGGGCCGGACATCGGCGATGCGCTGCCTTTCCGCCGCGAGATTACCGAGCTGTCCGTGGACTGACGATGACAGCAACGCTGGACATACTGGAGCGGCTGATCGCCTTCGACACGGTCAGCCGCAATTCGAACCTGGCGCTGGCTTCCTATGTCGAGGGCTTCCTGACCGAACGCGGTTTTGCCGTGACCCGGCTGCCCTCGCCGGATGGTCGCAAGGCCGGGCTTTACGCCGAAAAAGGTCCTGCGGGGCAGGGGATACTATTGTCCGCCCATACCGACGTGGTGCCGGTGGATGGGCAGGACTGGACCCGCGATTCCTTCCGGCTGACCCGGGACGGAGACCGTGTCTATGGCCGCGGCACAACCGATATGAAGGGTTACGTCGCCAGTGCCTTGGCTTTGGTGGACCGGGCGGCGACGGCGGATCTGAAGGAGCCGCTGAAAATCGCGCTGTCTTATGACGAGGAAATCGGCTGCGTCGGCATCCAGGAGATGCTGGAGCGTCTGGCACCGCTGATCGGCCAGCCGCGTGCCTGTTTCGTCGGGGAGCCGACCGAAATGCAGGTTGCCATCGGCCACAAGGGCAAGGCCGCCTTGCGCGCGGTCTGCCATGGCGAAGCCGGCCATTCGGCCCTGGCGCCGAATTTCACCAACGCCTTGCACTTGGCCGGGGATTTCCTGGGCGAACTGCGCGCACTGCAGGCGGAATTCGCCGCCAATGGCGCCCGGGATGCGGCCTATGCGGTGCCTTACTCCACAGTGCACGCCGGCAAGATGAACGGCGGCACCGCGCTGAACATCGTGCCGGACCGGGCCGAGCTGACCTTTGAATACCGGCATCTGGCGGCGGATCGCGGCCCGGACATCCTGGCCCGCATTCAGGCTGCGGCAGAGCGGGTCAGCAACCTGTACCCGGCCGACGCACGCATCGAGGTGGAGCAATACAACGCCTATCCCGGCCTGGATGTGCCGGCGGACAGCGCGGTTGTCCCCTTTGCCCAGAAACTCGCCCAAAGCAATGGAACCACCAAGGTCGCCTTTGGCACCGAGGCCGGGTTCTTTGACCAGCTGGGGGTGCCCACCGTGGTCTGTGGCCCGGGCTCGATGGAGGGGCAGGGGCATAAGCCCGACGAATATCTGGACCTGAGCCAGCTAAACGCCTGCGATGCGATGATGGACCGGATCCTGCAGCAGCTGACGGCCTGACGGCAGCCCTGGTCTTATCGCCGCGGCTTGGCTGGCGCATTACTTAGAATTTTACCGGAATTGCCAGCTGACAATTTTTTTGCCCCGCCCGCTGCTGTCTGTTGCAGGCTTTCCCGTTCTATCCTGCCCGGTGGCAATTCAATGGGCTTGGCGCTGCCCATTGAGCAGCTGGTAAGGCGTTGCTTTAGCAAGGGTTTCAAAGCTTAGGCAAAGACTAACATTTGCTGAGGGAGTCAATTCTTAAAGCAGACCCCTGGCCTTCTTATGCTGGATCAAACGACACGCGGCAGAGGGGAGGCGCAAGTGCCCGGTACCAACACAGATGCGATTGATGTGCGCAACGCGGTCAAACGCTATGGGGATTTCACCGCCCTCAAGCGGATATCTCTCACCATCAAGGACAACGAGTTTTTCACCCTTCTGGGCCCGTCGGGCTGCGGCAAGACCACGCTGTTGCGGATGATCGCCGGGTTCGAGGATGTGACCGAGGGCGAAATCCTGCTCTATGGCGACGAAATCGAAAGCCTGCCGCCGCATCAGCGCCCGGTGAACACGGTGTTCCAGAACTACGCGCTGTTCCCGCATATGACCATTCTGGACAACGTGGCCTTTGGCCTGGAAATGCGCGGCAAATCCAAGGATGCCGCCCGCAAACGTGCGGGCGAGATGCTGGAGCTGGTGCAATTGTCGCAATTCGCTGCCCGCAAGCCGTCCCAGCTCTCAGGCGGCCAGCAGCAGCGTGTGGCGCTGGCGCGTGCGCTGGCGCCACAGCCAAAAGTTCTGCTGCTGGATGAACCGCTGTCGGCGCTGGACCTGAAGTTGCGCAAACAGATGCAGCTGGAGCTGAAGCATCTGCAGCGGGAAACCGGGATCACCTTCATCTTTGTGACCCACGATCAGGAGGAAGCGCTGACCATGTCCGACCGCATCGCGGTGATGTCGGCGGGCGAGATGCAGCAGCTGGGCACCCCGACCGAGATCTATGAACAGCCGCGCAACATGTTTGTGGCTGATTTCATCGGTGAAACCAACCTGCTGGAGGTGTCTGTCGATGAGGTCCGCAATGGCCGTGCGACCTGCCATCTGGGCGGCGGCCACGCGCTGACTTGCAACTCGGTTGACGGTATTGGCGCGGGCGCCAAGGTGCATATGTCGGTGCGGCCCGAACGCCTGTTCATGTCCGACGCGCCGGTCGAGGCCGAGAGCCTGAAGGGCCGGGTTGCTGAAAACATATTCGTGGGCACCGACATCAGCACGCTGGTCGATTTGGCCGAGGGCCCGCAGTTCATCGTGCGCACCTCCAATTCCGACCGCGGCAATAAACGGATCTTTGAGCCGGGCAGCGAGATTTTCGTCAATATGGAGCTGGGGGCCGGGCGCCTCCTGATGGACTGATGGCAGCAGGCGCAGCAAGCGGCGGCTCAGCCCGCGCAGATACATACAAGGACGCCCGCGGCTGGCTGCTGCTGCCGTCCTGGGCGGTGCTCGGCATCTTTGTGCTGGGACCCGTCTGCATGATGCTGATCTATTCCTTCCTGACCAAGGAATTCCGCGGCGGGGTAATCTGGGAGCCTTCCCTGGCCGCCTACGATCAATTCTTCTTTGACCGCGGGCTGTTCGGCGATGAACCGCCCAAGCTAGAATGGACCTATATCACCATCTTCTGGCGCTCGATCTGGCAGGCGGGGGCGGCGACGCTGCTCAGCCTTCTGATCGGCTTCCCGACCGCCTATTTCATTGCCACCCGGCCAGAAAACGTGCGGCCCGTCTGGGTGTTCCTGATCACCATTCCCTATTGGGTGAACCTGCTGATCCGCACCGTTTCGATGAAGTTCCTGCTGCGCGACCAGGGCCCGCTGAACGATTTCCTGATCGGCACCGGGCTGATCGACAGCCCCATTCACATCGTCAACACCAACTTTGCGGTGCAGCTGGGGCTGTTCTACTCCTACCTGCCGTTCATGGTGCTGCCGGTCTATGCGGCGGTGGAGCGCTACAACTTTTCACTGTCTGAGGCCGCGGCGGATCTTTACGCCAGCAAATGGACCACCCTGCGCCGCATTGTGCTGCCGGCGGTGAAACCGGGCGTGGTGGCGGGCTGCATCCTGGTGTTCGTTCCCTCGATGGGTTCTTTTCTGGCGCCGGATCTTCTGGGCGGCGCCAAGAACTTCATGATCGGCTCGCTGATTGAGGAGCAGTTCAAGGGCAACGCCGGCAACTGGCCGTTCGGTGCCGCAGCCTCCATGGTGCTGCTGACAATGGTGCTGATCATCCTGATGTTCTCTGCCCGCCAGCAGGCCAAAGCAGACAAGGCGGGGGGCTGAACCATGGCGCATGTGAATGAAAACATCAAAGCCTACAAAGGCTTCCGCGCGATCACCCTGTTGTGCCTGGTAGTGCTTTATGCGCCATTGGTGATCGTCACCATCTACAGCTTCAATGCGTCCCAATCCATCACCAACTGGGAAGGGCTGTCGTTCCGCTGGTACGCCGATGTGTTCACCGGGCCGGAAAGCGACAAGTTCAAGGCAGCGGCCTTCAACAGCTTTACCATCGCCATCATGGCGGCCACTGCCAGCACCGCAATTGCCACCTTGGCGGCAACCGCAATGGTGCGCGGCGGCAACTTCAAACTGCGCACCGTGTCCTTTGGCCTGATCAGCCTGCCGCTGATGGTGCCGGAAATCGTGACCGCCGTTGCCACGCTGATCTTCTTCAATGCGATCGGCTTTACCCGCGGCTACATGACCATTCTGGTGGCCCATATCGCCTTTTGCATCCCCTTCGCCTACCTGCCGATTTCGGCCCGGATGCAGGGGATCGAGGACAGCTTTGAACAGGCGGCGATGGACCTTTATGCGACCCGTAGGCAGGCCTTCACCAAGATCCTGATGCCGCTGATGGCGCCGGGCATCATCTCCGGCTTCCTGTTGGCCTTCATCGTGAGCCTGGATGACTTCATCATCACCAATTTCGTCAAGGGCGCCGGTGTGGAAACCCTGCCGACGGCGATCTTCGGCTCAGTCAAGCAGGGCATCAAACCCAACATCATGGCGATCTCGACCATGCTGCTGAGCGTTTCCATCGTGATGGTCACCATCAGCTACTTCGTCAGCAAATCCGACAATACAAAATGATCCAACACGGGAGAAACAACATGAAAAACCTGCTGAAATCCAGCGCTGCGGCCCTTGCGCTGAGTGCCGTTGCCACTGCCGCCACCGCCGAGGGCAAGCTGGTCCTTTATCACTGGTTTGAATACATGCCGCAGGAGGTGCTGGAGAAGTTCACCGCCGAAACCGGTATCGAGGTGACCATGGACACCTATGATTCCAATGAATCCATGCTGGCGACGCTGAAGGCAGGCGGCATGGGCACCTATGACCTGGCGGTGCCGGGTGATTACATGGTCAGTATCATGGCAGGCGAGGGGCTGCTGGACACCATTGCCGAGGGGGAGCTGGCGAACAAAGGCAATATCGCCCCGGAATGGGCCGACCCCAGTTTCGATCCAGGCCGCGCGTCCTCGATCCCTTACCAGTGGGGCTCCACGTCTTTTGCAGTGAACCGGGATGCTTATGGCGGCGATATTCAGACCACCGCCATCCTGTTTGAGCCGCCGGCGGAACTCTCTGGCAAAATCAACATGCTGGACAGCCAGGGCGAGGTGATCGCAATGGCCTCCTTGCATATGGGCATCCCGCAGTGTTCCACCGACCGGGAACAGCTGAAGGCGCTGAACGCGATGCTGCAGGCGGCCAAGCAGCATTGGGCATCCTTCAATTCGGACACCGCCAAGGAGGTTCTGGTGTCGGGTGATGCGGCTGTCGGGCAGATCTATGACGGCTTTGCCGCCAAGGCGCGTGAGGAAGGCGCCAATGTGGAATACGCTTATCCCACCCAGGGCTATGTCGCCTGGATGGACAATGTGGTGCTGCTGAAGGACGCGCCGAACCGGGCGAACGCGCTGAAATTCATGGACTTCCTGCTGGAGCCGGAAAACATCGCGGCGGTTACCAACTATGCGCAGTATAATGCGGGGGTAAGCGGGGTTGCAGAGTATCTGGACCCGGCGCTGGCAGCGCAGCCGGAGAAGAACCCCCATGCCGGCGCTGGCGATGGGGTGTTCATCGAGGTTTGCGATCAGCAGACCCAGGCGGTCTATGACCAGATCTGGACCAACCTCAAGAAGTGATCGTGGATACGAGGGGGCTGTCTGCCCCCTCGCGCTCCCCCGAGGATATTTTTGGCCAGATGAAGACCGGATCCTGTGCTTGCGGAGAGGTCAGAGGCTGGCAAAGGCGCGGTCGAGGCCGTCGTGGACATGATCCACATCCGCCAGCGACAGGCACATCGGCGGCACCATGCGCAGGCAGGACTGGTAGGCGCCTGATTTTGAGAGGATAATGCCGCTTTCCCGCGTGGCCTCAAACACCGCGGCGGTGGTTTGCGGGTCGGGTTCCTTGGTCTTGCGGTCCTTGACCATCTCGATTGCCAGCATCAGCCCGCGGCCGCGAACATCGCCGATGGCCGGGTATTTCTCCTTGAGCGCGTGCAGCCGTTCCAAGAGCGCGGCGCCGACGGTGCGGGCGTTCTCCTGCACCTTGTCCTCTTTCAGAACCTGCAGCACCGCGCGGCCTGCGGCGCAGGAGGTTGGGTTGGCGCCGTAGGTGTGGAACATGAACTTTTCTGCCATCGGCGCGGCGATTTCCTTGCGCGCCACCACTGCGCCCAAGGGGAAACCGTTGCCGATGCCCTTAGCCATCACCACGATGTCGGGAATGACGCCATCGGCCTCGAACCCCCACATGTGATCGCCGGTGCGCCCGAAACCGGCCTGCACCTCATCCGCGATCAGCAGCCCGCCCGCTGCGCGCACCCGCTCGGCGGCGCCGGTCATGTAGCCCTTGGGCATCTCGACGATACCGCCGTAGCCCTGCACGCTTTCGATGAACATGCCTGCAACCCGGCCGGAGGTGCCGGTGTGGATGGTGCGCTCAATCTCGTCGAGGTAGGGCTGGGCGCCGGCGTTTTCGCCAAAGATGCCGCGGTACTGGTGCGGTTCGGCGACAAAGGCCACATTGCCGGGCATGCCGGGATGGCGCCAGCCGGAGATGCCGGTGATCGACTGCGCCGCCGCTGTGGGCCCGTGGTAGGCGGAGCGCAGCGCCAGCAGATCCAGGTTGCCGGTATAGCTGCGCGCCATGGTCATGGCGAGGTCCACAGCCTCGGAGCCGGAGTTGGTGAAATGCACCACCCATTCGATATCGCCATTGGGGTTCGGCATGGTGGCCGCCAGTTCCTCCGCAAAATGCGCAGGGACGGGATGGTAGAACATGGTGGTGCAATGGGTCAGCTCCTGCGCCTGCTCCATCGCGGCGGCGACCACCTTGGGGTGGCTGTGGCCGACCGAGATGCAGACGTTCATGCCCAGAAGGTCGGTGTATTTGCGGCCCTCGACGTCCCACAGGTACTGCATCGATCCCTTCTTGAAGACCATCGGGTCCTTGAAGGGGATGAATTTACGCTGGCTGGCGGCGTAGTAATTGTCGCGCCGTTCGGCGGTCTCTGTCAGGGTCCAATCCGTGTGCAGGGTCATGTCTTTCCTCCCTCGATCTCCTTGGTGCGGCGGGCGACAAAATCGTCCAGCGCCGCGCGTGTTCCGCTGTCCATTGATGGTTGTTCGTAGTCGGTGAGCAGCTGTTTCACCCGGGCGCTGGCACGCTCGTGCTGCCAGGCGGCGCCTTCGGCGGCCCATTGCTCGTAAGTGCCGTTGTCGGACATGTCGCCCATCCAGAAGGCGGTCTGATAGTTGTCCTGGGTGTGCTGGGCGCCGAGGAAATGGCCCCCCGGCTCCACCTCGAAAAACGCATCCATTGCCTGCGCTGCTTCGGAGAAATCAACACCCTTGATAAAGCGCTGCATGGCCGAGCAGCGGTCGGCGTCCATCACGATTTTCTCGTAGCCGGTTGTCAACAGCCCCTCCAGGCAGCCGGTGGCGTGGATGATGAAGTTGACGCCGGCCAGTGCTGCGCCCATCAGCTGGGCTTGGCTTTCGTAGCCGGCCTGCGCGTCCGGCACCTTGGCCGCGGTCAGCCCGCCGACCGAGTGGAAGGGCAGGCCGAGCCGGTCGGCCAGGGTCTTGGCGCACATCTGGAACTGGGTACCTTCGGGGGTGCCGAATGTGGGTGCGCCGGTTTTCAGGCTGATCGGCGAGAAGAAAGTGCCAAAGGCCGCCGGCGCGCCGGGGCGGATCAGCTGGATCAGCGCGACGGAGGCCATCACCTCGGCCAGAACCTGCGCCAGCGTTGCCGCGACAGAAACCGGCGACATCGCTCCGCCCAGCACGAATGGCGAAACCACGGTGCACTGGCCGGCCTGCGCGTATTCCTTCAGCGCCCACAGCATGGTTTCATCCATCACCAGCGGTGCATTGGTATTGACCACAGAATAGAGCACGCAGTTGTTGTCGACAAATTCCCTCCCCATGGCGATGCGGCACATTTCAATGGTGTCGCGGGCACGTTCAGGCGCAGTGACAGCCCCCATGAAGGGCTTGTCGTTCATGGTCAGATGCGTGTGCGCCATATGCAGGTGGCGCAAATCGACCGGCACATCGACCGGCTCCACCACCACCCCGCCGGAATGGTTCACTGCGCCCAGGCTGTGGTGCAGCTTGGTGATATTCTTGAAATCTTCCAGCGTCGCATAGCGGCGGCCCTTTTCCATGTCATGCACGAAAGGCGGGCCGAAACTGGGGGCATAGACCTGCGCATCGCCGCCGATCTGCACTGAACGGGCCGGGTTGCGGGCGTGCTGGGTGAAGACGCGGGGCGCGGTCTTGATCTTGTCGCGGCACCAGCCGGGGTCGAACCGCACACGCTCGCCGTCGACCCGGGCGCCATGTTTGCGGAACAGCTCCAGCGTTTCCGGGTCGCCGCGGAAGTCCATGCCGATCTCGTCCAGGATGCGGTCGGCGTTGCGTTCGATGATCGCCACCGCCTCGCCGCTGATCAGGCTGACCAGGCCGGTTTTTCGGATCGTATAAGGCGCCGCCAGCGTGTTTTGCGCGGCGCGGGCGGCCATGCGCTCTTGCCGTCCGGCGCGGCGGGTGGTTGTGCGGGCCATTGAGGGGCCTCCGTTGCGGTCGTGTCTGGCATTAGACATGGCAAGGAAGCCGTGGCCTGCACAGCAAAACCACGCAGCATTAGTTTCATTAATGATGCGGATTAGGCGGGGTAGATAACACGGTCCGCTGCGCGGGGCAGCAGCCGCTCGAAGCTGTGCTGCAGCAGGCGGCGGCTTTCCTGCGCAACCTGGGTTGGGATCCCGCCCAGCTCGCCAGTGCGGTGGATTGCCACGATAGAACGTTTGAAGCCGGCAAAGGGCAAGGGTTCGATCCGCAGTGCCATGCCCTCTGCGATTGCGTCGATCAGCAGCGAGGGCGTCAGGATGGCAAAGCATTTGCCGGTGATCACCCCCGCCACCACCATCGAAGCGCGGTCTGCCTCCATCGAGCGCGGCAGGTCCAGGCGGCAGCGCTGCAGGTGCTGGTCGGTGCGCCGCCCGACCGGAGCATCGGCGCTGAAACGGACCAGGGACAGGTGTTCCGACAGTGCGTGAATGTCATCCGTGGGGCCATTGTAATCCGTTGGCAGAACGAGGAAAAACGGTTCTTCCAGCACGGGTGTGCAGGTGTAGTCCGTCAGGTCGAACTGCGGGTCGGAGGTGATAGCGATGTCGATGCTGCGGGCGTTCAGCGCGGCCTGGTGATCGGTGGCCAACCCCGCCGACAGGCTGAGCTCGGGGATGCCCAGCCCGCCCCGCACCATGTCCAGCAGGCCGGGGGTGAGCGTGGTGGCAATTGAGGCCAGTAAGGCCACCCGCAGGATCGGGATCGAGCTGGACTGCACATGGCGCAGCTCTGATCGCAGGTCCTCTACCTCGCTGAGGATCCGGAAGGCGCGGCGGCGCAGGATGTCGCCTGCGTGGGTCAGCTCCAGCGGGCGGCGGGCGCGGTTGAACAGCGGTGCATCCAGCGCCCATTCCAGTTTCTTCAGCTGCTGGGACACCGCCGACTGGGTCATCCCCAGGGCCGCCGCAGCCGCCGTCACATGGCGGGAATCGGCGACGGCCATAAAGACTTCCAGCGCGCGCAGCAGGTTAACGTCCGATTCCGCCTGCGTTTTCTTCATTATTTCTGGCTTTCATTAGTCTTTCTAATTGTCGGAGCAAATTCTTGTGCTGCGCCTGCGGCCAAGTCAATCCTGCGTCAAACATCAGGGAGTGCCGGTTATGGCGCGGATCATCATCATTGGCGGCGGCGCGATCGGGCTGGGGCTGGCCTATCACCTGGCCGGGCGGGCCGAGGTCACCGTGCTGGAGCGCAACCAGCTGACCAGCGGTACCAGCTGGCACGCCGCGGGCATCGTCGGGCCGCTGCGGGCGACGCCGAACATGACCAGGCTGGCGATGTATGCGGGTGAATTGTTCCCCAGGCTGGAGGAGGAAGCGGGGCTCTCCACGGGCTACCGCCAGACCGGCGGCTACTGGATTGCCCGCGAAGAGGCGCGGATGGATGAGCTGCACCGGATCGCCGCGCTGGGGCGGCATTTCGGATTGACGCCCTCTATCGTCGGGGCGGAAGGGATTGATGTGCAGGGGTTGGACTTGCAAGGGGTCGTCGGCGCCTTGCGGGTTGAGGAAGACGCCAATGTGAACCCGGTCGACCTGTGCATGGCCTACGCCAAGGCAGCGCGCGCTAAGGGCGCGGTGATCCGCGAGGGCGTGCAGGTGGAGGCGCTGCTGGTGGAGAACGGCACCTGCAAGGGGGTGCGCCTTGGCGATGGTGCGGAATTGCTGGCCGATCAGGTCGCGCTCTGTGCCGGGGCCTGGTCGAAACGGCTGGCCGATGCCGCCGGGGTGGCGCTGCCCTTGCAGGCGGTTGAACACATGTATGTGGTGACGGAACCGATGGCGGGCCTGCCCAATCCCTACCCGGTGCTGCGCGACCTGGACTGCGGAATTTACGTGAAGGGCGACGCGGGCAAGCTGGTCTTTGGCGGCTTTGAGCCGTGGGCCAAGGTTTGGGATGCCTTCGGGCCGGAAGGCGACCGCCCGTTCCTGGAGATGCCTGAGGATTGGGACCAGTTCATGCCCTTTATGGAGGCGGCGCTGGCCTTGGTTCCGGGGCTGCAAAGCGCCGGCATTCAGCATTTCATGAACGGGCCGGAAAGTTTCACTTCCGATACCCGCCCGCTGATTGGCCAGACGCCAGAGGTGGATGGGCTGTATGTGGCTGCGGGGATGAACTCGGTGGGCATAATGTCCTCCGCCGGGGTGGGCCGGGTGCTGGCGGATTGGATGCTGGCGGATGAGCCGCCGATGGATCTGTGGGAAGTGGACATTGCCCGTGTTGATCCGTTAGCCGCCGGGCAGGCGCATATCGAGACCCGGATGGAAGAGGCGGTCAGCGATGCCTTTGCCCTGCATTGGCCGTTCAAGCAGCCAAAGGCGGGCCGTGGACTGCGCACATCGGCCTTGCATGACCGCTGGGCTGCGGCGGGGGCGCATTTCGGCCTGACTGCGGGCTGGGAGCGCGGGCTTTGGTACGCGCGGGACGATAGCGAGCGCAACCTGCCCTACTCGGTAGGCGATCAGCCCTGGTATCCGATTGCAGCCCGCGAGGCGGCGGCGATGCGCGAAGGCGCGGTGATGCTAGACCTCTCCCCCTTTGGCAAGTTTGACGTGCTAGGGGCGGAGGCGCTGGCGCTGATGCAGTATTTGGCGGCGGGCAACGTGGATGTGGAACCTGGCCGCGCGGTCTATACGCCGATGCTGAATGCAAAGGGCGGGATCGAGGCGGATGTCACTGTTACCCGTCTGGCGGTAGATCACTTCCGGATGACCTCCGGCGCGGCCACCCGGCGCAAAGACCTGGCCTGGCTGCGCCGCCATGCCGCTGGCCGGGATGTGCAAGTCACGGATGTGACGGAACAGGAATGTGTGATCGGCGTCATGGGCGCCGGCGCGCGGGCGGTGATGGAGGGCTTGGGCCGTGATGATTGGTCGGCCTTTCCCTTCTCCACCGCCCGCGACGTAACAGTAGCGGGGCAGGCGGTTCGGGCCACAAGGGTGAGCTTTGTTGGCGAATTGGGCTGGGAGCTGTCGGTCCCTGTTGCTGGGGCCGGTGCGGTGTTTGATGCACTGCGCGTGGCTGGAGTACGGCCGATGGGCCATTTCGCGTTGGAAGCTTGCCGGATCGAGAAAGGGTTCCGCGCGTGGGGCCATGATCTGGGGCCGGAGATCACGCCGCTGGAGGCCGGACTGGGCTTCACCATCGACTGGTCCAAGGACTTTCTCGGCAAACCTGTTCTGGCTGCGCAGCGGGAAACGGGCCTCAGCCGCCGGATGGTTCTGTTCAGTCTGCCCGGCCACCCGCTGGTGCTGCATGACGAGCCGGTTCTGGAAAATGGCCGCATCGTGGGTTTCACCACCTCGGGCGGGCGCGGGGCACGCACCGGCCTCACCCTGGCGCTGGCGCTGGTCGAGGTGCAGCCGGGCGAGACCCCGGCCCAGACCTGTGCGCGGGTCTTTGAAATAGACATCGCAGGGCAGCGCTACGCCGCAGAGGCGCTCAGGCGCCCGCCCTTTGACCCCTCTGGCGAACGGATGAAAGCATGACCACCACAAACGCAAATGTCCTGATCATCGGCGGCGGCGCCATGGGGGTGTCGCTGATGTACCACCTGGCCAAGGCAGGCTGGACCGATGTGGTGCTGACCGAGAAGAACGACCTGACCCACGGCTCCACCTGGCACGCGGCGGGGCTGTGCACCCATTTTGCCCATAACCCCACCATTCAGGAGCTACGGGCAACTTCGGTGCGGCTTTATCGCGACATCCTGCCGGAAGAGACCGGCGACACTTGCGGTTTCCACCGTTCCGGCGCGATGCGGATCACCTCGAACCCGGACCGGATGGATGAATTTGCCCATGTCGCGGGCCTCAGCCGCTTTACCGGTTATGACCTGCAGATGCTGACACCGGATGACGTGGAGCGTCTGCACCCGCTGGCCCGTACCGAAGGCATCCTTGGCGGCATTTATGAACCGGATGACGGCCATGTGGACCCCTCGCTGGCGACCAATGCGATGGCCAAGGCGGCACGGGCCAATGGTGCCACCATCCTGCGCTATAACACGGTGTCCTCGATCCGGCGCGAAGATGGCGTCTGGGTGGTGGAGACGGAGAAAACCACTATCCGCGCCAGGCACTTGGTCAATGCGGCCGGCACTTGGGGCTGGGAAGTGGGGCATATGATGGGGCTGAACATCCCTTCTGTCCCGGTGCTGCACCAGTATCTGGTGACGGATACGGTGCCCGCGGTGGCTGAGCGCATTGCCAAGGGCCTGCCCGAGCTGCCGATGATCCGCGATCCGGAAGAAAGCTGGTACGTGCGGCAGGAGCGCGACGGGCTGATCCTTGGTCCTTATGAAAAAGACGCCCAGCCCTGGTCGATCGACGGCTGCCCGCCAGATTTCGGCGCCGACCTGATGCCGCCGGACCTGGACCGGGTGGAGCACATCATCATGGCCGCGATGGAGCGTATTCCAGCGTTGGAAACGGGCGGGGTGAAATCGGTTGTGAACGGCCCGATTACATTCACCCCCGATGCCAACCCCTTGATCGGCCCGGCGCATGGGCTGGAAAACGCCTGGCTGCTGACCGGCTCCTCCATGGGCGTGATGGAAGGCGGCGGCGCGGGCTGGTTCCTGGCTCATTGGATGACCCACGGCGCACCGCCGATGGATGCGCTGGCGGTGGACAGCCGCCGGTTCGGCAGCTGGGCGGACCGGGATTACCGGGTGGAAAAGGCCATCGAGTGCTTTGGTCTGCAGTTCGGCGTGCATTATCCGCATGAGGAACGCCCCGCCGCCCGCGGCAAGCGGCTGTCGCCGATCCACGGTCTGATGGTTGAACGAGGCGCAGTTATGGGCGCGGCCTATGGCTGGGAACGCCCCAACTGGTTCTCGGATAAGGCTGGGGATGAAGCGGTGCCCAGTTTCCGCCGTTCCAACTGGTTCGAGCCGGTGGCGCAGGAATGCCGGACGGTGACAGAGGCCGTCGGTCTGGCGGATCTGTCGGTGTTCTCGAAATTCGACGTCACAGGCCCGGAGGCCCGTGCATTCGTCAACTCCTTTGGCGCCAATCGGGCGCCAAAAACTGGGCGCATCGGACTGACTCACGCGCTGACCCCTGCAGGGGGTACCCAGTCCGAGTTCACTGTTTCAGTGCTGTCGGAGGACCATATCTACCTGACCTGCGCAGCGGCCGCTGAAGAGATGGACGCGGATCTGCTGCAGGCGCGCTCAGAAGGGTTTGAGGTCTCTATTGCCAACGTCACCGAAGATTTCGGCGTGCTGGGCCTGATGGGGCCGAAATCGCGCGATGTGCTGGCCGGTCTGACAGAGGCGGATCTTGGCGCTGGTTTTCCCTGGCTGTCGGTGCGCGAGATCACCGTGGCAGGCATTCCGGTGCGGGCGCTTCGTGTCTCTTACGTGGGGGAACTGGGCTGGGAACTGCATGTGGCGGCTGACCGGATGCCGGAATTGTTTCTGGCGCTGGAGGCTGCTGGCCAGCCGTACGGGCTGTGCTTGTTCGGCGCCTATGCGATGAACTCCATGCGGCTGGAGAAGGGCTATCGCGCCTGGGGCGCTGACTTCACCACCGAACGCACGCCTGCGGAAACCGGTGCGGGTGTCATGATCAAGATGGACCATGAATTCACCGGCAAGGACGCCCTGGCGCAGCGGATGGAAGCAGACGGCCGCTGGGACATGGTGCTGCTGGAGGTTGAGACCGGGGCGGTCGATCCCTTCTATGCCCATGGCGTGCTGCAGGGGGATCGGGTGGTGGGCATCGTCACCTCTGCTGCCCATGGCCACCGGACCGGCAAAACGCTGGCGCTGGCGTATTTGCGGGACCGGTCGGCGCGCGGCGGGCTGTCGGTGGAGGTGCTGGGCAAGCAGCTGACGGCCCGGGTGCTGGAAGACGCGCCATTTGATCCGGGCAATCTGCGGCTGAAAGGATAGCGCACCTGGTGGCCTGGCTTGGCTGGCGCGCTATGTGGTGGCGCAGCTGCGGGTTGTTTCAGCCCGGTCCGCGCACTGTGCGGAACCGGGCAGCCTGCGGTTCCTTGCAGCGGAGCGTCTTTCTTGTTGACCAACGCCCGGACCGTGATTGTGCTTGGCAGCACCGGATTTCTGGGGCGGCGGCTGGTCCGCCGTCTGAGACAGCGCGGCTGCACCGTCCGGGCCGGGACCCGCAGCCCCGGCAAAGCCGCTGCCTGCAGTGGGTTTCAGGACAGCGGCATCCGCCCGGTGCAGACAGACCTCAGCAGCCAGGATGCGCTGGCGCAGGCCGTGGCGGGATGCAGCGCGGTGGTCAATTGCATCGGATATTACAGCGAAACCGGCGGTGAGAGCTTTCAGGATATCCACACTGAGGCAGCCCGCAGAATTGCCCGGCTGGTCAGGCAGAACAGCGGGCAGCGGCTGATCCACATCTCCGGCATCGGGGCCAGCCTGAGATCGCCTTCGGCTTATGTCCGGGCCCGCGCAGAGGGCGAGGCAGCAGTACGCAGCGCCTGCCCCGGCGCGGTCATTCTGCGCCCCAGCGTCATGTTCAGCCGCAGCGGCGCGTTTTTCGGGGACTTGCAAAGGATCGTTGAGCGGCTGCCTGTCATTCCGATGTTCGCCGCCGGGCGCACCCGGCTGCAGCCGGTTTGGGCCGGGGATGTTGCCGAAGCGGTCTGCCGCATTGCCGAAGGCGGCCGGGCCGGGCGGAATGTGCTGGAGCTGGGCGGACCCGACATCTTTGCCTACCGCGAGATCCTGCAGCGGCTGATTGCGCGCAGCGGGCGCCGCCGCTTGCTGCTGCCGGTGCCCTTTGCACTATGGCGGATCGGGGCGGCCTTGCTTTCCCCGCTGCCGCATCCGCCGGTGACGCAGGCGCAGATTGCGCTGATGCAGCAGGACAATATCCCCCATGCCAATGTCGCCGGGTTTGCGGAACTTGGGATCGAGCCGAAATCGGCGGTGGCGATGGGGCTGGTGTGATCTGCAGGCCCGCGCCAGGCAATCCTGCCTGGCGCGGGCTGCGGGTCAGGCGAAGCTGACGCCGTTCAGGTTCATCGGCAGTTCCGTAACCCGCAGGCCTGTGGCCGCAATCGCGTTGGCCAGGGCCGGGGCCGAGGGCGGTGTGCCGGGCTCGCCCACGCCGGAAGGCGCCTCGGCGGAGGGCACGATGTGGACCTCGATTGCGTTGATGTCGCCAATCCGCAGCGGTTCATAGTCCGGGAAATTGGACTGGTCTACCATGCCTTCGGTCAGGGTGATCTCGTCCCGCATCACATGGCCGATGCCATAGCCGATGCCGCCTTCCATCTGCGCCTTGACCACATCCGGGTTGACGGCCAGGCCGCAGTCCACCGCGCATGTGACCTTTTCGATCTGCACCCCGTCATCGGCGGTGCCGGAGATTTCCACCACCTCTGCCACATAGCTGCCAAAGCTCTTGTGGACTGCGATGCCCTGGCTGCGGCCCTCAGGCGCCTGGCCCCAGTTGCCCTTTTCAGCGGCCAGCTTCAGCACGCCTGCCAGACGCTGCTGATCCGCGCCGCCACCTTGCAGCAGCGCCAGGCGGAATTCCACCGGATCGCGGCCGGCAGCCCGGGCGGCCTCATCCATCATGGTTTCCATCACATAGGCCGTGTGAGTATGGCCGACAGAACGCCACCACAGAACCGAGGTCGCCTTGGCCACATCGCTGAGGCCGATGAACTGGCCGGGGATCTGATAAGGGTTCTGGGTCACGCCCTCGACTGAGCTGTGATCGACGCCGTTGTGCACGATCATGCTTTCAAAGGCGGTGCCTTTCATGATCGACTGCGCTGCGATGCGGTGCTCCCAGCCGGCGATATTGCCATCCGGGTCCAGTCCCACGCGCACCTTATGCGCCACTGCCGGGCGGTAATAGCCGCCGGTGATGTCATCCTCTCGCGACCAGACCAGTTTCACGGGGCGGCTGCGGTCGGTCAGGGCAAAGGCCAGTGCCGCCTCCACCTGGTAATCCGCGGTCGGCGTGGCGCGGCGGCCAAAGGAGCCGCCGGCCAGCATCGTGTTGATGCGGATCTTTTCCATTGGCAGCTGAAAGATCTCGGCCATTGCGAAATGCGGGCCGGTTGGCATTTGGGCACCGTCATGCAGAATGATGCCGCCATCCTCATCGGCCTCGATGGTGCAGGTGAGCGGCTCCATCGGCGCATGTGCCAGCAGCGGGAAGTAGAAGGTTTGTTCGACCACCTTGTCCGCGCCGTCGATCAGGGCGGCGGTTGCCGCCTGGTCGGCACCATTGACGTTGTATTCCGGGTCTGCGTTCACCGCGGCCAGCAGTTGCTCGCGGATCTGATCCGAGCTGCGATTTTCAGCGGCAGAGAAATCCCAGTCCACGCTGATCGCCTCGCGCGCCTGGAACGCGGCCCAGGTGTTTTCGGCATAGACCGCAACGCCCGCCTTGTTGGGCAGCACGGCGGCGCGGATGTAGCCTTTGACCTCCTTAGCGTCCGCATCGTCAAACCCGGTCGCCAGTCCGCCCATACGGGGGCTGCGGGCAATGACTGCCACCATCTGGCCCGGCAGGTGCAGGTCCATCGCGTATTGTGCGGTGCCGTTGGTTTTTGCAGGCGAGTCCTTGCGCTTGACCTTGGCGTTGCCGATCAGCCGGAATTCGCTGGGATCTTTCAGCCGCGGCTCTGCCGGGGCCTCCATCTGTGCAGCGGCCCCTACGAAGTCCGCAATTGGCGCCTGCTGACCCGCACCCTTGATGATGCCGTCTTCGATGGACAATGCAGAGGTATCCGCGCCCCAGGTCTCTGCCGCGGCCTTGATCAGCATCTCGCGGGCGGCGGCGCCGGCCTGGCGGTACTGCAGATAGGAATTGGCCATCGCGGTGGAGCCGCCGGTGCCCTGGAACTGCCCAAACGCCAGGTTGGCATAGCGCGACGGGTCGGAGGGGGCGAATTCGTACTGGATGTCCTCCATCGAGACACCCAATTCCTCGGCGATCAGGGTGGTGAGGCCGGTGGCCGGGCCCTGGCCCTTCTCGAAGTGTTTGACGATGGCGGTGACGGTGCCGCCGGCGTCGATCTTCACAAAGGGGTTCAGCTGCGCCGGTGCGGAACCCGCGGCCAAGGCGCCATCCGGACGGGCGCCGACATAGAGAACGGCAGCGGCGGCGGCAGCGGTTTTCAGGAAACCGCGGCGGGAGGTGTTCAGGGTCATATCAGGCCTCCATCATGTCGGATGCATGCAGGATCGCGGCACGGATGCGCTGGTAGGTGGCGCAGCGGCAGGCGTTGCCGTTCATGTAATCGTCGATCTCCTCGACCGTCGGCTTGGGGTTCTCGCTGAGCAGCCCGACGGCGGACATGATCTGGCCCGACTGGCAATAGCCGCATTGCACCACGTCCAGCTCCACCCAAGCGGCCTGCACCGCCTGCGCGGCCTTGGAGTTCAAGCCTTCGATAGTGGTGATTTCGGACCCTTCGGCGTCCTCCACATAGGTCTGGCAGGAGCGCACGGGCTCCCCGTCCAGATGCACGGTACAGGCGCCGCAGGCGGCAACACCGCAGCCGAACTTGGTGCCGGTCAGTTTCAGTTCATCCCGGATCACCCACAAAAGCGGGGTTCCGGGTTCGGCCTCGACCTCATGCGTCTGGCCGTTGAGTTTCAGTGAAATTGCCATGGCTGTGGGGCCTCCCCTTGGCTGGAAGTTCTGGTTCAGGATTGTTCGAATTTGGCGAAGGCATCGGCGTGATCGGGATGCCAGCGCGACAGGGCCGGGCGGTTTTCCAGGATGTCGCCCAGGGCCCAGGCCACCCGGCGCCTGTCGCGTTCGGGTGTCACGTCGTTGTCCGGGCAAAGAATATAGAAATCGCCGGCCTCCATCCGGGTGAGCAGGTGATCGACGGTCTGATCTGAGGTCCAGGCCGAGGCGGGCTTTTCAGGCATGAAGCGCGCGATCATGCCGGTATAAGTGAAGCCCGGCACAAACAGATGCGCAGAGACAGGCGCCTCTGCCTGCCGCAGGTCATGGGCCAGCATCTCGGTCAGAACCTTAACGCCGGCCTTGGAGACGTTGTAGCCCGGGTTGCCTGGCGGCGTGGTGATACCCTGTTTGGATCCGGAGTTGACCACCACCGCAGGGCGCGCGGCAGCGATCATCCGGGGCAGGAAGGCCTGCACCCCGTTCAAAACGCCAAACAGGTTCACCTCGATCATTGCACGCCAGGCGTCTGGCTCCTCCCAGCTGCCGGAAGGACGGGCGATGCCTGCGTTGTTCATCAGCACCGCCACCTCGCCGGCATCAAAGGCCGCATCTGCTAGAGCTTGAACCGCCTTTGCGTCGCTGACATCGGTGGGAACCGCCATAACCTGCGTGCCTGGCTGAACCTGGCCGCGCAGCTTCTCCGCGGCCTGATCCAGCGCCTCGCCCGGCAGATCGGCCAGAACCACACCCAGCCCGGCCTTGGCAAAGCGTTCTGCCGCCGCCAGTCCAACGCCGCTGGCGCCGCCCGTGACAACCGCCAGTCCGCCTGCTGCAAGTGCTTGTCCGTACATGGCTTTTCCTCCCTGTTGTTGTGCGGGAACGAGCTGCCTTACAGCCCCATGCCCGCCTTGATGCCGCCGATGAATGTTTCGTCATCCTGCGCCTTGCGGGCGCTCAGCAGTGCCTCAGCATCCGCCCCCGCGCGGTAGCGCAGCCGGGATGTGCCGTCCGTCACGGCGGTTTTGATTACCTCTGCCACCAGCTCCGGCTCAGACGCCTGCGCGCCGAAAGCACCCATAGCTGCCTGCATGCCTGCCACGACGGGCATGTATTCGGGCATGCCCTCATCCACTGCAAAGTCGAACGACCGGCCGCCGAAATCGGTGTTGATCATGCCCGGCTCGACGATCTTGACCTGAATACCGCAGGCTTCCAGCTCGTAATGCAGGGCTTCGGACAGGCCTTCGACGGCAAACTTGGTGCCATGGTACAGCGTGCCCAGCGGGAAAGTCATCTGGCCGCCGATTGAGGAGATATTGACGATGGTCCCGGACTTTTGCGCCCGCATGTGAGGCAGCACTGCCTTGGTGACGGCCAAGAGCCCGATCACATTGGTATCGAACTGGCGTTCGATCCGATCCATGGAAAAGGCTTCCAGCGGTCCATAGGCGCCGTAGCCTGCATTGTTCAGCAGCACGTCGATCCGGCCAAAGGTGCTGAGCGCCTGATCCACCGCATTTGCAATGGTTCCGGACTTGGTCACATCCAGCGCCGCGATCAGGATATTACCGTGATCCGCCAGGACCCCTGCATCAGCCGGATTGCGCATGGTCGCAACAACGTTCCAGCCTTCCCCGGCGAACAGGCGGGCGGCGGCCTTGCCGATCCCTGAGGAAGCACCGGTGATCAGAATGGCTTGCGGCATAGTCCTGGCTCCTGCAATCTTGATGGCACCAAGGTAGAGCCTGCCAGGCCGATCCCCTTGCCCGATCCTCCGGATGATCTGCCTGATCCTCCGGGATGGTGGGTTTCGCGGTTCTTTACCAAACCACGCGCGCCTATAGTCTGACAGAACAGGAGGACTGCCGATGGTGCCGCAGACGCTGATTTCCGATGTCTCTGCCTTTGTCCGTGAGCGGGGCGCGCTTGAGACCGGTTGCGAAACCGGAGTGAGCGGGCTGTTTGCATTCTGCAGCGAGACCCGGACCGAATTCCAGGCAATGATCTATGAGCCGGTCATGTGCCTGGTCCTGCAGGGCGCCAAGGAGGCGCATCTGGAGGACCGCACTGTCCGCTATGGCGCGGGGAAGTCGCTGATTGTCAGCCACGCGCTGCCGGTGACGGCCGGGGTGATCGACGCCGCTCCCGAACGGCCCTATGTCTCGCTGGCCTTACAGCTGGACCTGGCCATGGTGCGCAGCCTGTATGAGGAGACCGGCACCCTGCAGGACCAGGATCAGGAGCGGGCGTCCCATTCCATGAGCGTGGCAGATGGCGATGCGGCATTGTTTGATGCCATGGCACGTCTGTTCCGGCTGGCGCAGGATCCGGTAGAGGTGCAGGCGCTGGCGCCGCTGGTGCTGAAGGAGATCCATTTCCGGCTGCTGCGCGCCCGGCACGGCGGGATGCTGCGCCAGCTGCTGCTGCACGAAAGTCCGGCCAGCCGGATTTCCAAGGCGATTGCCTTGATCCGCGAGGGTTTCAGGTCTGCCTTGCCGGTGGCGGATCTGGCGGCGGCGGCCGGGATGAGCCAATCGACTTTCCATGAGCACTTCAAGGCCCTGACCTCGACCACGCCGCTGCAATACCAAAAGGAGCTGCGGCTGATGGAAGCGCGTCGCCTGCTGATGGGAGGCGGCAAATCGGTGGCCTCTGCGGCCTATGACGTCGGATATGAAAGCCCGACCCAGTTCAGCCGGGAATATGCGCGCAAATTTGGCATTCCGCCCCGGGATGAAAAGCCAGCTGCGGCGGCGGTGTCTTAATCGGCACTGGTGCTGTGTTCGCACCTCCTGAAGAGCGTGCCGGCTGACCAGGGGGCAAAATTTTCCCCTTGCCAGGAACGGGCGTGCGCTGATCATCTGTGCCGTGGTCGGCCGGGGCGGCGGAGGACGCCTTGAAAAGTGCCGGGCCTTGGGCAGGTCCGGCACACGCATAAATTGTCAGCTGACAATTTTTCAGTCGCAGGCGGCGGTGACGATGATCTCGACTTTCAGGATCTCGCGCGCCAGCTTGGCTTCGCCGCAGGCGCGGGCCGGGGCGTGGCCTTCGGGGACCCAAGCGTTCCAGACCTCGTTCAGTTCGGCAAAATAGGACATATCGGACAGCCAGATCACGGTCTGCAGCAGGCGGGTCTTGTCGCTGCCGGCCTCTGCCAGCAGGGCGTCGACCTTGGCCAGGATCTCGCGGGTCTGTTCGGCGGCGGTTTCGGCTTCGGACACCTGGCCGCTGAGGTAGACGACACCGTTATGCTTGACGATTTTGCTGGCGCGGGCTGTGGTGCCGATACGGGTGATGGTCATGGGAAAGTTTCCTCTGGTCAAAGAACCTTGCGGTCATAGCGGTTGATGCGGAAGGGGGAAAGGTTGAAACGGCTTTGGCCGCTCAGCACCAGATCGGCCATCACCTGGCCGATGATGGGTCCCATCTGGAAACCATGAGCGGAAAAGCCGAAGGCGTGGAAGGCACGGTCTGCGTTTGCAGCCGGGCCGATCACCGGCAGGTTGTCGGGCATATAGGCCTCGAGCCCCGCCCACATGCGGTTGATGGCGGCGCGGCGCATGATCGGAAAGAACTCTGCCGTGGTGCGGGCGGCAGAGGCGAGTTTCGCGTAATCCAGCCGTGTGCGGTTATTTGCGCGGTCGGCAAAGCCCTTGGCGCCGCCGCCAATCAGAACGGTGCCGTTTTCGAATTGCTTGAAGCTGAGCTGGCGGCTGACGGCGCCGACCACGGGGGCGGCGAACTGCGGCATCCGGGCAGTGATCATCAGCATCGGCGCGGCGTGGCTGAGCGGCACGTTGTCGCCAATCATCAGCGCGATGCGGTCGGCCCAGGCGCCTGCGCAGTTGACGACGGTCTCTGCCTCGTAGCGGTCCTTGCCCCCCTGGGCGAGCCAGGCGGGGCCGATCCGGCGCAGGCTGAGAAGTTCTTCGCCTTCCATGACTTGCGCGCCGTGGCGTTCGGCGGCCAGGCGAAAGGCGCTGGTGGCTTTGTAGGGGATGGCGTAGCCGTCCTGCTCCGATATGGCGCCGCCGGCGCAGTCCGGGTTTACATGCGGCAGGCGGTCGAGCAGGTCATCGCGGCTGAGGATACGCTCGTGGGTGTAGCCTGCGGCGTGCATCCGCTCCTCGCGGGCGCGCAGGGTGGCCATGTCGGCGGCGTCCACGGCGATGTTGATGACGCCCTGGCGGCGGAAGCCGGTCTCATGGCCCAGCTCCTGGTCCAGGGTTTGCCACAGTTCCATCGAGGCCTTCGAAAGCGGCACCTCGGCCATGTCGCGGCCCAGGAGGCGCACGCCGCCCGCGTTGACGCCAGAGGCATGGCGGCTGGCATAGTCTTTCTCCAGCAGGATCACCGAGGCGCCCCGGCGGGCCAGGTGATAGGCGGTGGCGCAGCCCTGGATGCCGCCGCCGATGATCAGGACGTCGGCCTTCATTCCGCGGCCTCCGCATGCGCGGGGGCGGGCACGGCCTGGAAGCGGCTCAGCTCATCCAGCGTCAGCAGGCGCTGGGGGCTGCGCAGGCGGTAGTAACCGACAGGCTCGGGCGGCTCATTGCGCCACTGGCTGAGCAGGGCCGCCACCATATGGCCGCATTGGCGGCCCTGGCAGGGGCCCATGCCGCAGCGGGTGAGGGATTTCAGCGCATTGGGGTCGCGGGCACCTTGATCAAAGCCTGCGCGGAGGTCCGCCAGCGTCTGCTCCTCGCAGCGGCAAACCAAAGTGTCCGGGTTTTGCGGCAGGCGCAGCGCGTCAGCCGGGCGGTACAGGCGGTCGATGAAGGCGCGGAACGGGGCCATGGCGGCGAGTTTCGCAAGGCCGGGGGCGGCCTGGCGGTTGCGCTCTGCCTCGCTCAAGGAACCAAGGCGGTGCAGGATGTTGAGCGCGGCAAGATGGCCTGCGATGCGGGCGCCGTCCGCGCCGATGATCCCGGCGCCGTCGCCTGCGGCAGAGACATGGGGCACGGAGGTCTGGCCGTATTCGCTGGTCTCGACCTGCCAGCAGAGCTGTTGCGGGTTCCAGCGGTGGGCCAGATCCATGGCCCGCGTCATGTTGAGATTGGGCTGGACGCCATGGTGCAGGAAGACGGTTTCTGCGGCGATCTCATGAGTTTGGCCGCCTGATGTGAAACGCAGGCCCTCGGCTTTGTCCTCTCCCAGCACTTCCAGGTTTTCGGCAAAACGGTACTGCCGAACGCCCGAGGCGCGGATCTCACGCAGGAGGGCGAGGCCTTTCCTCAGCTGCCCGGCCTGGCGCAGGGCGCCGGGCAGCAGCGGGGCCGCGTTCAGGTAGTTCTGCCGCGGGGTGGTGTCGACCAGGGCGGCGACGGGCACGCCAAGGCGCAGGTACTGCGCCACGATCAGATAGAGCAGCGGGCCGGAGCCTGCGAAGACGGCGCCATCGGCCACAGTGGCATCGGATTTCAGCATCACCTGGGCGGCGCCGGCGGTCATCACTCCGGGCAGAGTCCAGCCGGGGATCGGCATCGGGCGCTCCATCGCGCCGGGGCAGAGCAGCATTTCGCGGCAGTGCAGTTCATGGGTGTCGCCGAAATGCGAGAACAGGACGCGGCCGTCATCGCCCAGGTGCCAAGCGTCGGCGCCGGTGAAACGGGTGATCTCGGCGCGGTTGAATTCGGCAATCAGGGCGGCGCCGGCAGTGTAATCCGGCCCCAGCACGCTGGCGTCCGGCAGCGGGTTGGAAGCGGCGGCGCGGTAAATCTGGCCGCCGGCGCGGGTGCCGCGGTCCAGCACGGCAACATTGGCGCCGCCCTTGGATAGCGCGATGGCGGCGGCCATGCCGGTAGGCCCGGCGCCGAGGATAGCGCAGTCAAAGGCCTGCATCGGGTGCCTCGCTGTCTTCGGCGATGGTTTGGGTGGTGATGATCATGCCCTCGGCCACCCGGCGCAGACAGGCCTGCTGATTGGGGACCCCGTCAATGTCCACCATGCATTCGAAGCAAACGCCCATGGCGCAATAGGCGCTGCGGTCCTTGCCGGACAGCGCGGCACGGCGGGTCACAGGCTGGCCGCAAAGCGCCATGGCGGACCAGACGGATTGCCCGGCGGCGGCGGTCACGGCCTGGCCGTTGATTGTCAGCGTGACCTTGGGCGCGCTGTCTGAACGCAGGGATCGGAACATCGGCGGGTCTCCGTCGGGGATTGGGAAAAAGGGAAAGGCGGCGGGGAGGGCGCGCCTTTCCCAAGTGCGGGACTGGCTTACTCGGCGATCTTGTCAAGGATGGCCTGGCCCCAATCGGCACCCACGTCCTCAAGCACCTGCGGCCAGACCTGGGCGCGCACGTGTTCTGCGGTGGCGGAGAGCTCGGCGTCGCTCAGCGAGACGATCTTGGCGCCATTGTCCGCGAGCTTCTGCTCGAATGCGCCCTGGTCGGCCTCGGCGGTTTCCCAGCGTTTGGCTTCGAATTCCACGGCGGCATGCTCTAGGGCGGCGCGGTCCTCATCGTTCAGCTCTGCCAAGGTGCCGGAGTTGATGATCATGTACCAGACTTCGAAGTGGGTGTTCACCGGCACATAGGTGGAGGTCACATCACGGAAGGAAGCATAATAGCCTTCCGCGCCGGAACCCACGACGCCGTCAACCACGCCGGTTTGCACCGCGGTGAAGGCTTCGGAGAAGGGGATCGGCGAGGAGATGTAGCCAAGCGCGTCGGCGGTCAGCTGGAAGCTTTTGATGCCGGGGACGCGGACCTTGATGCCTTTGGCCGCGGAAGGATTGCCGGGGTCAACCGCATCAGTGTTCAGCGCCACGCCGCCGAAATAAACCGGATAGGCGGCCAGCATGGTGATGTCCTGCTTGGCGTAAAGCTCTTTCATCGCGTCATAGATGGCGCCGCCGGGGCCGTAGATTTTCTTGGCCTCGGCCCAGTTGGAGGCGACATAGGGGAAGGCCGAGATCTGCATCCGGCGGTCGACGGCGGTGGCGGCGGGCTGCACGGCCATGTCGATTGCGCCGACGGAAATGCGTTCCTGCACCGAAGTGTAGTCACCGAGCGCCGAAGCCGGGAACAGGTTCAGCTCCAGCGATCCGCTGGTGGCGCCGGACAGGCCTTGGGCAAAGGCGCGCAGCTCGTTGTCGATGGTGGCGCCTTGCGGGCGGATGTGGCTGAGCTTCAGCGTGTCCGCGGCGGCCATGCCGGCGGTGGCGGCCAGGGCGGCGGCCATGCAGGTGGATTTCAGGAATGTCATCATGGGTTTTCTCCTCCGTGAGTGATGATGAAATTTTTTTGGGGGGGCCGGGTCAGTAGCCGAAGACGCGGGGCAGCCAGAGCGACAGGTCCGGCCAGAAGCTGGTCAGGAACACCACCGGCAGGTAGCCGAGCAGGATCAGGGTCATGGCCGGGCGGATCACGCGGGTGACCGGCACCTGGCCGACGCGGGCGCCGAGGTAGAGGATCGAGGCATAGGGCGGGGTGACGCCGCCCATCGCGGTGTTGACGCCCATGATCGCAGCGAACTGGATCGGGCTGACGCCGATGGCCTGCATCAGGGGCAGCAGCAGCGGCGCAATCAGGATGATGGCGGTTACGTCGTTGACCACCATGCCGACCAGGAACAACAGGATGTTGATCAGGACCAAGAGCAGCGCTTTGTTCTCGGTGATCGAGAAGATGCCCTCGACAATTGCTTGCGGCACGCTTTCCAGCACGAACATCTGGCTGAGGATCATCGAGAACAGGATCATCAGCATGATCGCCCCGACAGAGGTTGCCGCCTCGCGCCCGGCGCCGAGGAAGGTGCGGATGTCGAGGCCCTTGTAGATCAGGAAGCCGACCGGCACTGCGTAGATCACGGCAACGGCGGCGGCCTCGGTCGGGGTCATGATGCCGCCGTAGATGCCGCCGAGGATGATCACCGGCATCAAGAGCGCCGGGGTGGCCTTGAGCCCGCGGGTTGTGGCTTCCGCTACAAAGGCGGCGCCATTGGGCGGCTCAGCCAGCTGCAGCGGGAACTTGCGGGCCATGCGGATGTTGACGACGGAAAAGCTCGACATGATCAAGAGGCCAGGGCCGAGGGTGGCCAGGAAGCAGGCCAGGATCGAGGTATCGGTGACCCAGCCGTAGACGATCATGGTGACCGAGGGCGGGATCAAGAGGCCCAGCAGCGAGGCATTGGCGATGAGGGCTGTGGCATATTCGCGGGGGTAGCCCTGTTTTTCCATCTCGGGGATCAGCAGCGGGCCGATGGCGGCCACGCCGGTGAGGCCGGAGCCGGAGATTGCGCCAATGAGGGCGCAGGAGACGGTGGCAACCACGCCCAGCCCGCCGCGCAGGTGGCCGATGAAGATATTGACGAAATTCAGGAGCGATGCGGCGATGCCGGAGACGCTCATGATCGTGCCGGCCAGGACAAACAGCGGGATCGCCAGCAGCACCGGGTTGCCGAGCTGCTGGAAGCCCCAGAGCATGTTGCCTTTCATCACCACGTCGCCGGCGAAATACATCACCATCAGACCGGCGCCGAAGCAGTAGGGGAGCGGCACGCCCAGAGTCAGCAAGAGAACCAGGACCAGAACGGCAAGGAGGGCAATCTCGATCATCTCAGGCTTCCTTTTGCGCCGGAAGGGGGGTGAACAGGGCGCGGATGTGCAGGGCCAGGTGCCAGGCGGTGAAAGCCATCATCAGGACCATGCCGATGAACAGGGCGGCATCGACGTAGAAAGTCGGCAGGTAGAGCGTCGGACTTTCGCGCCAGACCCGCTGAGAATACTTCCAGAAGTCCCAGGCCCAGGAGGTGAGCCAGAGGCCGACAGCCAGGCTGATCGCCTCGCCGATGATGGCCAGCACCTGATGCTGGCGCTCGGTGGACAGGAAGATTTCCAGCACATTGGCGCGGATATGGGTGTTCTCGCGCGAGGCGTTCACGGCGCCCAGCATGTAGAGCCAGAGCGTTGGATACAGCAGGCTCTCCTCCAGCCCCATCACCGGGATTTCCAGCACGTAGCGGGTGATCACCTGGACGAATTGGCCGAGCGCCACCAGGCAGATCAGCACTGTCAGCAGCACACTGAAGGCGCGTGTCATGTTCCCCTCCCTTTTGGGCGGATACAGGCGGTGCATCCGTGGCAGGGAAACTTGCGGGCGGGGGGTATTAAGTCAAAGCGATTAAATTGATTGAGGAATAGGGTTGCTTTATGACTTTTGAAAAAGATGAAGGAAATCAATCATCATGAATTTGAGCTTTCGCCAGTTGCAGGCCTTCCGGGAGGTGATGCGGACCGGATCGGTGTCCGATGCGGCGCGAATTCTGGGGCGGACGCAGCCTGCGGTCTCGGCGCTGATTGCCAACCTGGAAACGGAACTGGGGATTAGCCTGTTCCGTCGTCAGCGCGGGAAAATGGCCCCCACGCCCGAGGCGCAGTACTTCCTGGGCGAGGCGGAGGCAATCCTGGACCGGCTGGCGCTGTCGACCCGCACCATGCGCGAGATCGGGGCACTGGCGAAGGGGCGGCTGAACATCGCCTGTATGCCTGCGGCGGCAAGCCTGCTGATGCCTCAGCTGCTGGGAGAGTTCCTGCAGGACAAGCCGGAGGTGCGGGCCTCCCTGATGATGCGGGCCTCGCCGGTGATCGAGGAATGGGTGGCCTCGCAGCAGTATGACATCGGGCTGGGTGAAACACCAAAGCCTTCAGCAGCGATTGAGACGGTGGATTTCCAGATGGACTGCGTCTGCGCGATCCCTGCGGGCGATCCGCTGGCAGAATTGAAGGCCGTGGAAGCACGGCATCTGTCGGGCAAGCCGATGGCGGCGTTGCAGGAGGGGCATCCGAACCTGATTGCTACCCTGCGTGCGTTCGAGGCGCAGAAGGCTCAGTTCGAGCACCGGTTTGAGCTGAGGACCTTTCACCCGGCGCTGACGCTGGTGGAGAAGGGGCTGTGCTATTGTGTGTGCGATCCGATCACAGCGGCCGGTTATGTAAATATGCGCCCCGATCCGCGTCCGGTGGTGTTCCGCCCGTTCCGGCCGGGCGTGGCGCTGGAGGTCTCGGTAATGCAGCCTGCGCACCGGCCGCCCTCGGCATTGGCGAGTGAGTTTGCCAAGCTCTTGGGGTCGGCCCTGGAAGGGATCAACGGGATGTTTCGCGCCGGGGCATGAGGCGCCCCGGCGCGGCAGGATCAGAGCTTGATCACCGCCATCTTGTCCTGGGTCATGTCATGCATGGTGTAGCCGATGCCACCGGTGTTGTAGCCGGACTGGCGGCGGCCGGCGAAGGGCATCCAGTCGACGCGGAAGGCGGTGTGGTCGTTGACCATCACAGCGGTGGCATCAAGCTGGCGCACGGCCTGCATGGCGGTGTCCAAGCTTTGGGTGAAGACCGCGGCCTGGAAGGCGAAGGGCAGATTGTTTGCGGTTTCAAAGGCTTCTGCGATGCTGGCGGTGCTGTAGACGCAGATTACCGGGCCGAAGATTTCCAGCTGCGAAACGCGGGCGTCCGCGGGCGGGTCCAGCAGCACGGTGGGGGCATAGGTGGTTTCGCCCAGGCGTTTGCCGCCTGCCAGCAGCTTGGCGCCGCCGCTGACGGCCTCGTTCACCCATTGCTCGACCCGGTCAACCTCGCCAGGGCGGATCAGCGGACCGCAGTCGATTGCAGGATCAGTGGCGTCGCCGACCTTCAGCGCTTGTGCCGCTTGGCCCAGTTTTTGCGCGATCTCGTCGGCCTTGGCGGCGGGGGCAAAGACCCGCTGGACCGAGACGCAGACCTGGCCGGAGTGGTAGAAACCGCCCTTGGCGAGCGCCGGGATCATGGCGTCAATGTCGGCATCCTCGCCAACGATAACCGGGGCTGCACCGCCGTGTTCCAGCGCGCAGCGGGTGCCGGGGGCGAGTTTGGACCGCAGCATCCAGCCGACGCGGGCCGAGCCGATGAAGGAGAAGAAGCCGACGCGGGCGTCGGTGATCATCTGCTCGGCCACTTCATTGCTGCAGACCACCGGGCGGCACCAGTCCTGCGGCAGGCCGGCCTCATGCAGCATGGCAACAAAGGCTTGGCACGACAGCGGCGTATCCATTGCGGGCTTCACAATCACCGGGCAGCCAGTGGCCACCGCGGGCGCCACCTGATGCACAATCAGGTTCAGCGGGTGGTTGAAGGCGCTGGCGGCCACCACCACGCCGATCGGCTCGCGCTGGGTAAAGGCGATCCGGTCGGCACCCGCGGCGGTCAGGTCCATCGGGATTTCCTTGCCCGCCATCTGGCCGATCTCATGCACGCAAAGGCCGACCCCGTCGATGGCGCGTTTGACCTCGACGCGGGCGTCGACCAGCGGCTTGCCGCCTTCGCTGGCGATCAGCAGCGCAAGCTCGTCAAAGCGGGTCTCCATCAGGCGGGTGGTTTTCTTAAGGATATCAATGCGCTGATAGGCAGGCAGCCAGCTGCCGCGCTGGCGGTAGAGTCCATGTGCGGTGTCCAGCATTGCGTCGATCTGGTCCCAGCTGCTGGTTTCGACAGTGCCGATGCGTTCCAGGCTGTAGGGATTCACGACGTCCACGGTTCCGGTCATATCAGGCACACCTTTGCTGCCAGTTCATCAATCAGGACGCGCTGATTTTCGCTGTAATCGACGGGGACATCAATCAGATGCACACCGCCTGCGGCAAAGGCTTTCTCGAAGGTTGGGGCGAGGTCTTCTGTCCGCTCGATCCGATGCCCCGTGGCACCATAGCTATTGGCATACTGCACGAAATCAGGGTTATTGAACTCCAACCCCCAGTCGCCAAAGCCTGCGTGCGACTGCTTCCAGCGGATCATGCCGTAAGAGCTGTCATTCAGCACCGTGACCACCAGGTTGAGGCCGAGGCGCACTGCGGTTTCCAGCTCCTGGCTGTTCATCATAAAGCCGCCGTCGCCGCAGATCGCCATCACCCGGCGGTTAGGGTTCAGCTGCGCCGCCATCATCGCCGAGGGCAGCCCGGCACCCATGGTCGCCAGCGCATTGTCCAGAAGGACGGTGTTTGGCTGGTAAGCCTTGTAATTGCGGGCGTACCAGATCTTGTAGATGCCATTGTCGAGCGCGATGATATCGCAGTCGCCCATCACCTTGCGGGTATCTGCCACCAGCCGCTGCGGGATCACCGGGAAGCGCGGATCATCGGCGCCTTCTGCGATGTGATGATCTGTTTCCGCCTTGATGCGCTGGAAATAGCCGCGGTCGAACTCCAGCGGCCCGCCGAGGATTTCCCCCAGGCGGGTGATCGATTGGGCCAGATCGCCGACCACCTCGACTTGCGGGAAGTAGACCTGATCAACCTGAGCGGCCTTGTAGTTCACATGGATCACCTTGGTGCCGCCTTCGGCCATGAAGAAGGGCGGTTTTTCGACCACGTCGTGGCCGACGTTAATGATCAGGTCGGCGCGTTCGATGGCGCAGTGCAGATAATCGCCGTCCGACAGGGCGGCGGTGCCTAGGAACAAGTCAGAGCGTTCGTCAATAACGCCCTTGCCCATTTGGGTGTTGAAGAAGGGGATTTGCGTCAGATCGGCGAAATCGCACAGTGCGGAGCGTGCCTTGCGCCGGTTGGCCCCGGCGCCCAAGAGCAGCAAGGGCATTTTGGCTGCCCGGATCATATCCGCCGCTTGGTTCAGCACTGTGCCGCCGGCCACCGCGTAGTGGCGCGGGTGGGGCTGCAGGACGGATGTATCGGTGTCCTCTGCGGCGATATCTTCTGGCAGTTCCAAGAGGACCGCGCCGGGGCGTTCCTCCTCTGCGGTGCGGAAGGCCTCCCGGATCAGGGCAGGGATGGTGTTGCCGTGCACGATCTGCTTGGACATCTTGCAGATCGGATCGAACAGCCCCACCACGTCGATGATCTGGAACTGGCCCTGTTTCGATTTCTTGATCGGCTTTTGCCCGGTGATCATGATCAGGGGCATACCGCCCAGATGCGCATAGGCCGCAGGCGTGGCGAAGTTGGTGGCACCGGGCCCGAGCGTGGCCATGCAGACCCCGGCCTTGCCGGTGAGGCGGCCATAGGTGGCCGCCATGAAGGCCGCGCCCTGTTCGTGGCGGGTCAGCACCAGTTCGATGCTAGAGGTGCGCAGGGATTCCAGCACGTCGAGGTTCTCCTCGCCGGGCACGGCAAAGATGTAGTCGACGCCTTCCGCCTCAAGCGCGGCGACGAGAAGGTCCGAGGCTTTGGTGGCGGCAGGCACGGAATGAGAGTCAGGCATGGGGGCTCCTGTTCTTTGATAATCGGTCAGGGAAGAGGTCCGGCGGGCTATTCCGCCGCCTGCTTTTGCGCGGGCACCGGATAGAGCTCCTCCATCGAGACGGAGCGCCCGTTATCCAGAACGATCCGTGCGTGGTAGCGTTTCAGCAGCCGGGGTTCAGGCACGCCGCAGCTGTGAGCGAGAATGCCGACTTCCTTCTTCATGTTCTTGGCGTAATAGGCCACCCGCTCAGCCTTGCTGGCCGGGTCAAGGCCGAACTGCAGCTTGGGGTTATGGGTGGTGATGCCGGTGGGGCAGGTGTTCTTGTTGCATTGCAGGGCCTGGATGCAGCCCAAGGCGAACATGAAGCCGCGGGCGGAGTTGACAAAATCTGCGCCGGCGCAGAACGCCCAGGCGACTTCCGAGGGGTTGATCAGCTTGCCGCTGGCGCAGACCTTAATCCGGTCCCGCAGGCCATAGCGGGTGAGAATGTCGACGGTCAGCGGCAGGCTTTCGCGCAGGGGCATTCCCATGTTGTCGATCAAGCTCATCGGGGCGGCGCCGGTGCCGCCGTCGGCGCTGTCGATGGTGATGAAATCCGGGGCGCTTTCCGGCCCGCGGGACAGAATTTCCTGGCACAGGCTTTCGATGAAACCATAGGCGCCGATCACTGCCTTGAAGCCCACCGGCTTGCCGGTCACCTCGCGGACATAGGCGATCATGTCCAGCAGGTCGCCGGTGCTGTTGATTTCCGGATGCCGGTTGGGGCTGATGGCGTCCTCGCCCGGGGTCAAGCCGCGGATTTCGGCGATCTCCTCTGTCACCTTGGCGCCGGGCAGGATGCCGCCCTTGCCGGGTTTGGCGCCCTGGCTGAGCTTCAGTTCGAACATGCGGACGCTTTCATAGGCCGCGACCTTGCGCAGCTTGTCCTCGTCAAAGCCGCCCTCGGGCTTGCGCACGCCGAATTTTCCGGTGCCGATCTGAAACACGATGTCGGCACCGCTTTCCAGGTGATAGGGCGACAGGCCGCCCTCGCCGGTATTGATCCAGATGCCCGCAGCCTTGGCCCCTTGCGACAGCGCGCGCACGGCCGGCACCGAGATTGCGCCGTAGCTCATGCCGGAAATGTTGAAGATCGAGTCGGTGGTGTAAGGATGGCGCGCGAAGGGGCCGATGGTGACGGCAGACGGATCCTTGGCGTCCTGTTCCAGCGTCGGAAAGGGGCAGTTGGCAAAATAGACCGTGCCGGCCGGACGCAAGTCGCGGGTGGAGCCGAAGGCAACGGTGGAGTCCACATTCTTGGCCGCCCGGTAGACCCAAGAGCGTTCGGCGCGGTTGAACGGCATTTCTTCGCGGTCCAGCGCAAAGAAATACTGGCGGAAGAATTCGCCCATATGTTCAAAGAAATAACGGAAACGGGCCACTACAGGATAGTTGCGGCGCAGGGTGCTTTCGGTTTGGGTTTTGTCGCGGATGTACAGCACGGCCAGCCACAAAACACCGGCGCCGGCGGCAAAGATAAACGTGTAGGACAGGAATTCGAGCAGCGCCAGGACGGTGCTGGATATCTGGGACATGTTTCCATCGCTCCTTTGGGGGCTTGGCGGTGCGGTTGTGTCCGCAGGCCTGGTTTTTTGTCACTTAGAGAATGCGTCTTTGCACCGCAGAATGCATTCACGCATAGATCACATCCTGCGGAGCCGCGCGCGGCGCGCCGCGCAGCATGTTTGATTGAGCGGCCATGCCAGGCCTGCGCCAATGACGCCCGGCACGTATTTCACGAACAGGTTGCCGCGCAGGTATTGCACGCCGGCAATGGGGGCCAGCGTGCCGGCGTGGTAGCGGAACACCTGATCCGCATTGCGATAATGCGCGACCCCGGCAAACAAAGTCCAGTTCGGGTTTACCCGCCAGCCGGCCGTGGCCGAAACCGACAGATCCCCATAGCTGTTGCGGAAGGCGCCCAGGGTCAGGTCGCGGCCGGGTGTCAGCCAGGACAGAAAAATCCCCGGATTGAACTCCTCGAACTCCTCGTCCGAGAAATGCCGCGAGCCGAGCAGTAGCAGGAGCCGGTCCGGGCCGGCCATTGCGGCGGTCGCCGGCAGCAGGCCAAGCCCAAGGATGGCTGCGGTCATCAGGCCGCCGCGTATCACGGAGCGGCTGCGGAAAAGCCAGGGCTGCGGCGTGCATAGGGCGGCTGCCGGCAGGGCATTGGTCTGGCGCATGAGGTAGCTCCTTGGCTGCCGGACTGCAAAGGCGCGCCGTGTCCAGCGGCGCGCCCTGCAGGGTGGTCTTTTCTGTTGCCAAGGAAGCTAGGGGAGTTCCCCATGCCAAAGGGCTATGGAATGTATAACCGTGTGGCCAGAGCGGCGTCAGCCCTTGCCCTGTGCGTGCATCTGCCGTTTGCGGTCGCGGGTGCGGCGGGTCGCCTCCTCTGATCCGTCGTGGTAGGTGCCGAACCACTTGTCCCAGGGCATTTCCGCGTTGCCGTAGTTGCATTCGTAGTAGCGGTGATGCAGCTGGTGGAAGAAGGCGCCGATCAGCAGGGCCTGGCGGTCGCGGGCCCAGATCGCCTCGTATCCGGAGTGCGAGGAGGCGGCGCCCAGCATCAGCCAGTAGCCGAGGAAGGTCATGTGGACCGGGTGGCTGGGCAGCACCAGCACGATCAGGATGGCGCTGAGGTATCCGAACGCCTCGACCGGGTGCATCGACATGCCGGACCAGGGGCCGGTGTTCACGTTGCGGTGATGGACCGCGTGCACATGGCGGTAGATGAAGGGCTGATGCAGGAACAGATGCACCACGTAGAAGTGGAAACTCTGCCAGATGGCCAGCACCGGGAACAGGGCGATGAACCACACCGGGTGTGCTGTGAAGCTGAGGGTGCCGGTAAAGCCGTTGGCGTAGGTCCAGCGCAGGGCGCATTCGAGCAGCGACAGGAAGGTCGCGCCAAAGACCATGGAGTAATAGATGTTATCCCAGGTCTGGTAGCCGAATTTGTAAAGCGCGTTCTTGCGCTTGGCATAGGGGCGCGGGTCGTATTTCAGCAGCTTGCCCTGGCCGTCGATGCCGTAGAACCACAGGTGCAGCCCGCCGGCCACGATCAGCAGCAGCATCCAGTTACGCAGGAAAACCCAGGCCATCCAGCTCAGGGCGAATTCCGCTTGCGCCGCGGTGACCGGCTGCAGCCAGTAGGCCACCGCAAAAGCCAGCGCCAGGTAGATCGAGCGGTCGGAGACCTGCAGCCAGTTCTGCCACAGCCATTTGGCCAGCGTGCGGGGCCTGGGCGGCCAGTGCCAGTAGGGCGCGTGTTTGACCGGCAGTTCGGGGTGCCAGTGCCATTCGCGGCTCATCGGGCCGGGTTCGCTGCCTTCGGCCTGCGGGGCGGCGGTATTGACATCAGTGGTGGTCATGTCGGCGGTCCTGTTCTGAAGGCGCTGCGGGGTCAGCGGTGGAAGGGTGTGCGCTTGTCCAGCGCCTCGCGCAGTTTTTCGTGTTCACCAGGGTTCATCGCGATGCTGGTTGCGGCATCGGGATAAGAGCCGTCCAGTACCGCGGCGCGGTAGGCTTGCAGGCCCTTCAGCCGCTCAGCCTCCAGCCGGCTGCGGAGGCTGGCCATATCCGCAAAGGCCTTGGCATGGCGCGGCGGGTTCGGGGTGTCGCCGCAGGCGTCCTCTTGAAACAGGAAGATCACATCTGCGGCCCCGCCGGAGCCGATCGAATGGGTGATCAGCCCGGTGCGGGGGCTGATCTCGGCGATGGCCTCGTCCGCAACGCATTCCAGTTCCACCGCGTAGGCGCCGGCGTCTTCCAGGCGGCGCAGGTCCTCGGCCAGTTTCATCGCCTCTTCGGCGGTGCGGCCATAGGCGCGCAGGCCGCCGATCCGGGTTGACAGCCGCGGCACCAGGCCAAGGTGGCCCTGCACGGCCAGACCCTCATCCGCAAGTTTCTCCACCGCTTTGAAACTGCGCAGGGTATAAACGGCGTCCGCCCCTGCGGCGGCCGCATTTATGCCTGCGCGCAGGATTTCGTCGTGGCAGGCATAGTCGCTGGCCATCAGCGCGGCGGTGGTAAAGGTATTGGGGGCGCCTGCGCGGACTTCGGCAATGTCGTGGTCGACGATGGACAGATGGTCGATGCCAGCGGCCTCTGCCGCGGCGGCCTCGATCCGGTTGGTGGCGGTGGTCTGGACGAATTTGCGCTTGCCTTTGCCGGCCGCAATTTCGGCGACAGTCAGATTGCGCAACGCCGGAAAGCCGCCAAATGTGTAGATGCGTTTCATGGCTCAGCGGCCTCCCTGCCGCAGCGATCGTTCATGCAAAGAGATAAGAGTGTGGTATGCGCAAAGTAAAACGAGTAATACGAAGCAAAATCACAAAGAAAATTTGGTGATAAATGCGGAAACTCCCCAATCTGGCCTGGCTGCGCTCCTTTGAAAGTGCGGCTCAGCATCTGAGTTTCACCGAGGCAGCGCAGGAACTGGGTCTGACCCAGACCGCGGTCAGCCTGCATGTGCGCTCACTGGAGGCAGAGCTGGGCTGTAAGCTGTTCAATCGGGCGGCACGCAGGCTAACGCTGACGGAAATGGGCAAAGCCTATGCTTATTCGCTGCGCCAGGCTTTGGGGGATATGGCGTTTTCCACTGCCAGCCTGTTTGGGGCCGGGGCAGAGCAGATGCTGACGGTGCGGGTGCAGATGTCCACCGCCGGGTTGTGGCTGGCGCAGCGGCTGCCGGAGTTCGCGTCGCGGCACCCGGGCATTTCGGTGCGGCTCGTGTCCAATATCTGGGCCAAGTCGGAGGTGCCTGAGAATGTCGATGTGGAACTGCGGTTCGGCACCGGCGGCTGGGACGGTGTGGCGACCCGCAAGATCTCCAGCGAGCGCCTGGTGCCGGTCCGGGCGGCGGGCGGCGGCTGGCTGAGCCCGGAGCAGTTGCGGCAGGGGCCGCTGGTGCAGATTCTGGGGTTTGAGGACATGCTGCTGCGCTACTTGAACGCGCATGGCCTGACCCCGCCCCGCGAAACGGCACGGTATGCGGTGGATACCACCGTGGCTGCACTGGAAATCGTGGCCGCCGGGGGCGGTTATGCGGTGGTTCTGGAACGCTTTGCGCAGACGGCAATCGAAACCGGCAAGCGGGTTGAAATTGCCGGCGGCCCGGTACCGGTCGATCAAGCCCATTACCTGCTGGGGGTGGCCGCTCCGGCTGAGCATGAGGCCGCCAAACAGCTGTTTGAGGCGTGGCTGGAAGAGATCTTTCAATAGACCGCCCCGGCGTGTTTGCCTCTGTGCCGGGCCATTCTCGTGCCGCAGCCTGCCGCCCCCGCAATCGGGAAGGGTTCAGGCGGGCATTTTGCCTTCGGCAAAGATCCGGGCGGCGGCCACGGTCTCCGGGTCGGGCTCAACCCCGGTGAAGCCCAGCAGGTAACCCTCCAGCCGGGCGGTGCGGGCTTGCATCGGCTCGCGCACTTCCAGCGCGTGATAGCCGCATTGCATGAAATAGAGGATCCGGGCGCGGGCCTCTGCCTCATAGGCGGAATAGCCGTGGCGTTCGAACATCGCCGTCACCGCGGCGAGGCGCTGCGCATCCGCCGCGTCGATCCGGTTGCGCACTTTGCCGTCGCGGCGCGACCATTCGCGGACCGCGAAGTCGAGGCTGGCGTCGAACAGGTCCGGGTCGACAAAACAGCGGAAGAAATTGCAGACTGCCCAGCTTATGTTGGCGGCGGGCAGGTCGCAGTGGTCGAGGATGGGCGCGGTGTTGCGCGCCTCCCAGTCGTCCAGCAGCGCCTCCAGCAGGTGTTTGCGGCTTTTGAAGTACCAGTAGAAGCTGGAGCGCGAGACCCCGAGCCGTTCGCCGATCGCCAGCACCTTGACCCCGGCCACCCCTTCGCTGACCAGAAGGTCGCGGGCCACGTTCAGCCAGTCTTCCGGCGTGACCTTTACATGGCCGCTGAGAGGTTCCTTGTCGGGATTGTCCCGGTGCAGCAAGGGGGCGGCGCGTTTGGCCATGTCAGCTCTCCGGCGGGGCGCCGCCCTCTGCGGTGCGTTTGGCGATGAAGCTTTGCAGCGCTTCAACGCGGGTTTCGTCGGTTGCGGGGCGGTTATCATGGGCGAGGATGTCCTTCCAGACCTGTGTGGCGCGCTGGTTTGCATCCAGGCCCCCGCGTTCGGTCCAGGTGCCGAAATTGGCATAGTCATGCACCACCGGCTCGTAGAACTCGGTGTTATAGCGCGCCATGGTTTGGCTGGAGGCAAAGAAATGGCCGCTGGGCTCGACTTCCTTCAGGGCGGTTTCATAGCCGATCTCGTCAGGTCCGGCCTGGGGGCCCGCGCAAAGCTCGGCAATCATGTTCAGCACTTCGGCGTCGGTGATCAGTTTCTCATAGGACACTGACAATCCGCCTTCCAGCCAGCCGGCGGAGTGAATGACCACCGTTGCCCCGGCCATCAGGCAGCCCCAAAGACCCATCTGGTTTTCATTGGCCGCCTGCACGTCGTTGCTGTTGGACGCGGAGCCGGCCGCCGAGCGCCAGGGCAGGCCAAGGAAACGGGCCAGTTGGCCAGCTGCCAGCGAAGCCTGGAAATGCGCAGGTGTGCCAAAGGCAGGGGCGCCGGATTTCATGTCGACGTTGGAGGTGAAGGTGCCGTAGCAAACCGGCGCGCCGGGCCTGGTGAGCTGGGTGAGGGTCAGCGCCGCCAGCACTTCGGCATGGCTGAGGGTGATGGCGCCCGCAACGGTAATCGGTGCCATTGCGCCCATCAGGGTGAAGGGAGTGATGATCGAGGCCTGGCCGTGGCGGGCAAAATCGATCAGCCCTTGCGCCATCGGGATGTCCAGGGTGCGCGGGCTGTTGGTGTTGATGATGGTGTAGCAATGCGGTGCGGCCTGGAACTCTGCGTCGGAGACCCCGCGGAAATCGCGGATCATCTCAAAGCAGTCCATCACCTGCGGCGTCCCGCGCGAGAAGATGAAGGGGAACTTGTCCGTTTGGGTCATCTGGGCCTCAGTCGTGAAGTAATGGCGCAGATGGGTGGGGACGTCCTGCGGCTCCACCTGGGGGGAGATCATGTGGAAGACGTCGAAGTGGTGGGTGAGCTTGAGGTATTCCAGGTAATCCTGGGCCGAGCCGGGGCGGCGGCCCCGTTCCAGATCGGTGGCATTGGGTGCGCCGGCGCCGGCCTGAAAGACAAGGCTGCCCAGCTCCAAGGTGATATCGCGGTGCCGGGCACCTGCCCGGCAGGTGATCGAGCGGGGGGCGGTGGCCAGCGCCGCCTCCACCATGTCACGGCCGATGTAGACCATTTCGCTGTCTTCATCGACACGGGCGCCGCCCTTGGCATAGATCCGGCGTGCTTCGGGCAGCAGTACTTTCATGCCCAGCTCTTCCAGCATTTTCAGCGCGGTTTCATGCATGTCCGCGATCTGATGCGCCGGGAAGACCTCCATCAGCGGGAAGGGGTTTTTCAGCTGGCGGTAGTTCACGTTGCGCTGAGGGGCAGGGGCGGCGTCGCCTCCGCGCCCCCGCCGCCTGCGTCCGCGGGCGGCGCTGGTGTTCTCGATCGTCATAGCCTTAGCCTCTCATCGCTTTGCCGGAGGGATCATAGGGTGAGGGGGCAATGACGCGGGCGGGGCGTTTCTGACCCACGATATGCAGGCTCAGGTCCGTGCCTTCCACAGCTGCCGCCCGGTCCACCATCGCCATCGCCAGCGATTTGCCCGTGGTGTGGCCATAGCCGCCGGAGGTGACAAAGCCGACGCGGGTTTCGCCCTGCCAGACGGGTTCGTAGCCGCTGGCGTCGGCGTCTGTTGCGTCCACTTCCAAGGTTACAACAACCTGCGCCGGGCCGCCCGCATCGCGTTCCTTCAATGCGGCGGCGCGGCCAATGAAGTCCTTATCCCAGTCGATCCAGCGGTCCATGCCGGTTTGCGCCGCTGTATACCCTTGGGTGAATTCGGCGCTCCAGATGCCGAAGCTTTTCTCCAGCCGCAGGCTCAGCAGCGTGTTGAAGCCTGTTTCGCGGATGCCGAGGTCCGAACCGGCCTCCAGCAGGGTTTCGCGCAGCGTGATGTGCTCGGCGGCCGAGCAATGGAGTTCAAAGCCCAGCTCACCCGCAACCGAGAGGCGGCCCACCTTGAGGCGTAGCATGCCGATGTCGAAGGTGCCGCAGCCCATGAAGGGCAGGTCTGCGATGGGGCCGTCCGTCAGCTTTTCCAGCACCTTGCGGCTGTTCGGGCCGGAGAGGCTGAAGCCGGTTACGGCATCGGTCACGTCACGGACTTCGACGTCCTCATCCATGTGGTCCTGGAACCAGCGCATGTGCCATTCGCGCAGGTAGTAGCTGCCCATGAGCCACCAGCTGCCGTCCCCCCAGTTAAAGACCGTGAGGTCGCCCTTGAGCCGGCCTTCGGGTGACAGCATCGGCGCCAGTTTGGCACGGCCCGGTTTTGGCAGTTTCGAGGCCATGATGCGGTCAAGCCAGGCCTCGGCGCCGGCGCCCGTGATCTCGAACCGGGAGAAGGCGGAAATATCCAGCAGGCCCACTGACTCGCGCACAGCCTTGCATTCGTCCGCGACGATATCAAAGGCGTTGGAGCGTTTCAGGGTCGGGGTTTCGGTGAAGTCGTCCGACGGGGCAAAATAGAGCGGGATCTCCAGCCCGTAGCTGGCGCCCCAGCGGCAGCCTGCGGCACTCATGCCGTCATAGGCCGGCGCCTTCTTCAGCGGACGGCCTGCAGGCAGCTGCTCGTTCGGGTAGGTCATCACGAAGCGGCGGGTGTAGAACTGGCCGGTGGTTTCCTTGATGAAGCGCTTGTTCTGGGCGTAGTCGCCGAAACGCGCCACATCCATTCCAAAGACATCCGCCTCCGGCTCGCCGTGGATCATCCATTCGGCCAGCGACTTGCCGACGCCGCCGCCCTGCAGGAAACCGGCCATCACACCGCAGGCGCACCAGTATCCAGGCTTGCCGCGCACCGGGCCGACCAGCGGGTTGCCATCGGGGGCAAAAGTGAAAGCACCGTTGACCCAAGTCTTGACGCCGGTGGTTTGCAGCGCCGGGTAGCGTTCGAAACCGAGGGTCAGTTCACGCTCGATCCGGTCCGGGTCTTCCTGCTGCAGCTCGAACCCGTATTCCCAAGGAGCTCCGTCCATCATCCAGTGCTCATGGTCGATCTCGTAGATGCCCAGCAGGATGCCCTTCTGATCCTGGCGCATGTAGGTGAAACCTTCGAGGTCGACGGTCATCGGAACCTCGAAGTCGAGCTGTTCCAGCTCCGGGATGGTGTCGGAAATCAGATAGTGGTGGTTGAGCGGTGAGACCGGCAGCTCGATCCCCGCCATGCGGCCCACCTGCTTGGCCCAGAGGCCGGCGGCGTTGACCACATGTTCAGCGTGGATGGTACCCTTTTCGGTCACCACCTGCCAGCCGCCCTCCACCTGGTGCAGTTCCAGTACCCGGTTGTGCTCGATCACCTCGGCGCCGCGTTTCTTGGCGGCGCCGGCATAGGCGTGGACGGTGCCGGTGGTGTCGACATAACCCTCGCGGTCGGCCCACATGCCGCCGAGGATGCCCTCGGTGGACATGATCGGACACAGCTCGCCAGCTTCTTGCGGGGAAATCAGGCGGCAATCGTCGATTCCGATGGACTGGAAGGTGCGGTAGGCCGACTGCAGCCATTCCCAGCGGTCCGGGGTGCCTGCCAGCGTCATGCCGCCGGTCATATGCATGCCGACGGATTGGCCGGATTCCTGTTCGATCTCGGACAGGAGGTCGATGGTATAGGCCTGCAAGCTGGCGATGTTGGGGTCTGCGTTCAATGCGTGAAAGCCCCCGGCCGCGTGCCAGCTGGAACCCGCTGTCAGTACCGAGCGTTCGATCAGGCAGACATCGGACCAGCCGAATTTCGCCAGGTGATAGAGGACGGAGGCGCCGACAACGCCGCCCCCGATGACAACAGCACGATAGTGCGACTTCATGGCCTTGCTCCCTGTCAGCTGCCTCGGGGCTTTGGGGAAGTCTCCCCAAATCCACCCTTTGGACATTTCTGTCCAATTCATCGGCGATCCTGGACAGTCTTGTCCAGAAAAAACTTAGGGGCAGTGCATAAGCCGTGTTAGTCACCCGGTACAGCGGTGCGGGCTTTGGCTTCTGTCCAGGTGCCTGTGCGCAGGGTTTGCGGCGCAAAACTGCCCGGTCTGGCACGCCAGGGCAGGGCGGCTTCCAGCCACTGACCTTTGTGCAAGGTGAAGCGCCAGCCGCGCTGTGCCCGTTCAAAGGCGGTCACGTCCGGGTGGTCTTCCGCCAGCAGCTCTACCGTGCCGGTCAGCAGCAGCAGGCTGCCGGTCGCAAAATCCGGAAAGACCAAGCCTGCGCGCGGGTTCAGCAGGAAATTCCCCAGCGTGTTGAAATGGTTGTTGCCGCGGAAATCCGGGATGGTGAGGGTGTTGCGGTCCACCCGGACAAAGCCGGGCCGCCCGCCGCGGTGGGAGACATCCACGCCCTCGCGTTCCGGGTTTGCGGCGGCGGGGATGTGGCTGGCGACAAAGAAGGTGTCGGCCTGTGCGATCCGCGCGCTGTGCTCCTGCGTCAGTCCGGTAAAGGCCTGCGGGGGCGCGGGAGGCAAGTCACCGGCGGGGATCAGATCGCGCTCCTGAATATACTGCGGGCAATTGCCAAAGGACTGGTCCACCCGCAGGGTGAAACCTTCCTGGCCTGCTGAAATGATCCGCCCGTTCAGCCGGTTGCGGCGGCGGCTGTGCAGCTCAATCCCCAACAGCCCCAGTGGAGCGTCCTCGCGGATGGCAGCGTGGACCGGATCCCCCGCAGTTCCGTTCAGCGTTACTTGCAGGTGTTCCGGGTCGGGCGAGACGGCAAATCCGGGCGCACCGCTGAGCAAGCTGGCCCAGGGCCAGCCGTCCGCGTCCACGGCACCGGCGGCCAGGAACGGCAGCTGGGCGAAGAACTCCCGGTGCTCGTCGGGCATGAAGGGGCGGATCATCCGGCGGCCCAGGGTTTCTGCCATGTCGCGCTTGCCCGCGCGGCGCTGCATTTCCTGTTCGCCCGCGTGGAAAGGCGAGGGGCTGTCTGCGTCATGGGGCATGGGAACCTCCTATGGCTGGAGAAATGCTGCGGCGGCCCGGTGGACCGCCGCCAGCGGGATCAGGCTGCGAGGCCGGCCTTGGTGGCAGGCATAGGCTTGAAGCCTTTCAAAGCTTCAATGTTGGCCAGCAAGGCACGGACATTGGGGTAGGGATCCAGCGAAATGCCACCCTCCGGCGCGTGGGCGATATAGGAATAGACCGCTACGTCCGCGATTGTGGGCGCGTCGCCGACCAGGAAGCGGCGGCCCTCCATATGGGCGTCGATCTTGCCCAGCACGCGGGCCGCGACGGTGGCGCAGAACTCTGCATCCAGCGGCGCATTGAAGACGTTGATCAGCCGCGCCGCCGCCGGGCCGAAGGCTATTTCGCCCGCCGCAAGGGTCAGGAACTTCTGCACCTCGGCCTCTTGCACCGGATCGGAGGGCAGCCACGCCGGCGCGTATTTGCGGGCGAGGTAGACCAGGATCGCGTTGGAATCGCTGATGACGGTGCCGCCGTCCTCGATCACCGGCACCTGGCCTGCCGGGTTCAACGCCAGGAAAGGCGGCCGTTTGTGCTCGCCACCGGCGAGATCAACGTTCACCACCTCATGGGCGATGCCGGTGAGGCTGGCAAACAGTTCCACCCGGTGGGCGTGGCCGGAGAGGGGGAAGCTGTGGATGCGGATCTGATGTGCCATGTCTGGGGTCCTTTGCTGCGGCATCGGCCGCTGGTTTGAGAAGACACCCGGAAGATACGCCGCGTTGCGGATGGCGATAATATTCCAAGTTATGGAAATATTATGTATGTTTCGTTCACAATTGATGCTGGAGGCTCTGGGATGGACAAGCTGGACTGCATGCGCGCCTTTGCTGCCGTGGCGGCGCAAAGCTCCTTTACTTCCGGTGCGCGGCAGCTGGGGATCAGCACCAAGCTGGCCAGCAAATATGTCGCTCGGCTGGAGGAGCAGCTGGGGGCGCAGCTCTTGAACCGCACCACCCGCAAGGTGACGCTGACCGATACCGGCCGCGCCTATCTGGAGCGCTGCCTGCGGCTCTTGGACCAGTTCGACGAGCTGGAGGACGTGGTGCAGTTGCGCCAGCAGGAGCTGGCAGGCCCCATCCGCATCACCGCGCCTACTGGTTTCGGCAGCCGTGAGCTGGTGGAGGCACTGCAGCCGTTCCAGCAGGCGCATCCCAAGGTGTCGGTCGAGCTGGTGCTGTCCGACCGCCACTTGCCGATGCTGGAGGAGGGTGTGGATCTGGCGGTGCGCTTCGGCGCCCTGAAGGATTCGACGCTGGTGGCGCGCAAGCTCTGCGACATGCGGCTGGTGGTGGTGGCCGCGCCCGGTTATCTGGCCACGCACGGCGAACCGGCCGAGCCGGAGGCGCTGGCCACTCACAATTGCCTGCTGCAGATGACCTCGCCGCAGCCCGACGCCTGGGTCTTTGGCAAGGGCGCGGCGCAACGGACCGTCACCGTCGGCGGCAGCTTCCGCGCCAACTCTCCCCGGGCGGTGGCGCATATGGCTGCCAGCGGTCTGGGCATTGCCCGCTGCCCGCATTACACCGCGCTGCCGTTTCTGCGCGACAGCAGGCTGCAAGTGCTTTTCGAACAACAGGAAACTGACCCGGCGACGCTTTATGCTGTCTACCCGTCCAGCCGCCATCTGACGGCCCGGATCCGCGCCTTGATTGATCACTTGGCGGACTGTTTCGGACTAGGCTTTCCAGCCTGAAAACCTGCTGCTTCTTTCTGGTGACCAATACCCCGGGGAGCGCGAGGGGTTGGCCCCTCGCATCGGTTGCAGGGCCATTGCCATGCAGTTGCAGCAATTCGGGCAACAATATTGCCCTATATATTTTATGCTTGAAATATATATACTAGCCTGCGTAGGCTGATCCCGAGGGCTGGCGCAAGACCAGCCGAAACGGTGCCGGCTGCGGCAGGTCTTGGCTTCTGCCGGGGCGGCGTTAAAGTCGCAAGCATTTGATCAAGAACCCAGGCCCCAAGGGCCGGTCACATTCTGGGAGGAAAGACGTAATGAAGACCATTCGGATGCTTGCAATGGCGGCTGCGATTCCGGCGCTGGCTGTTGCAGCCCAGGCGGATACCAAGATCGGTATGATCACCACCTTGTCCGGCGGCGGCGCGGGGCTGGGCGTGGATGTGCGCGACGGCTTCATGCTGGCGATCGAACAGGACGGCCGCGAGGGTGTCGAAGTGGTGATCGAGGACGATCAACGCAAGCCCGACGTGGCGGTGCAGATCGCCGACCGGATGATCCAGTCCGAGAAGGTGGACATCATGACCGGAATTATCTGGTCGAACCTGGCGATGGCGGTGGTGCCTGCGGCAACCGCGCAGAACGTATTCTATCTGTCTCCGAACGCCGGCCCCTCGGCGCTGGCGGGCAAGCGCTGCCATCCGAATTACTTCAACGTCGCCTGGCAGAACGACAACCTGCACGAGGCCGCGGGCGCCTATGCCAATGAGGCGGGGCTGAAGAACAGCTTTATCCTGGCGCCCAACTACCCGGCGGGCAAGGACGCGCTGACGGGCTACAAACGGATGTACGGCGGCGAACTGGCCGGTGAGATCTACACCAAGCTGGGCCAGACTGACTATGCCGCCGAAATCGCGCAGATCCGCGCGTCCGGCGCCGACTCGGTCTATTTCTTCCTGCCCGGTGGCATGGGGATTTCCTTCCTCAAGCAATATGCGGGCAGCGGTGTGGACCTGCCGGTGGTCGGACCGGCGTTCTCATTCGATCAGGGCATCCTGCAGGCGGTGGGTGACGCCGCGCTGGGGGTGAAGAACACCTCGCAGTGGAACAAGGACATTGAAAATGAGGCTAACGCCGAATTTGTCGCGTCCTTTCAGCAGAAGTACGGCCGCCTGCCGTCGCTGTATGCAAGCCAGGGGTTCGACACCGCCAACCTGATCCTGAGCGCGCTGGACAAGGCGGAGGCTTCGGACGCGGATGCCTTCCGGGCGGCGCTGAAGGCGGCTGAATTCGACTCGGTCCGCGGCGATTTCAAGTTCGGCGACAATCACCATCCGGTGCAGGACATTTATGTGCGTGAGGTGATCAAGGAAGGCGATGTCTTTACCAACAAGATCATCGCCACTGGGCTGAGCGACCACGCCGACGCCTATGCCGGCGAGTGCAAGATGTAAGACCTGACTCGGACGGGGGCGCCTGAGGTGCCCCCGCACACGGCAAGACTTCCCCTTCGGAAAATCAAATGACGTATATTCTAGTTCTGGAGCAGATCCTGAACGGGCTGCAGCTTGGCATCATGCTGTTCCTGATGGCGGCTGGCCTGACGCTGGTGTTTGGGGTGATGGGGCTGATTAACTTGGCCCACGGCTCGCTCTATATGGTTGGCGCCTTTGCCGCCGCGGCGGTGGCGGGCTGGACCGGATCCTTCCTGCTGGCGCTGATCGCAAGCCTAGGCGCCGCTGCCGCCGCGGGCGCGCTGATGGAGCTGGTCGTGATCCGGCGGCTGTACCGGCGCGACCATCTGGACCAGGTGCTGGCAACCTTTGCGCTGATCCTGATCTTTTCCGAAGGCACCCGCTGGCTGTTCGGCTCCTTCCCGCTGTTCCTGGACGTGCCGTCCTACCTGTCGGGGCCGGTCAGCCTGCCGGGGGGCATTCAGTACCCGCTGTACCGGCTGACGATCATCCTGATTGGCTTGGCCATCGCTGCCGGGCTGTTCCTACTGATTGCACGCACGCGCATCGGTATTCAGATCCGGGCGGGCGAGGCCGACCGGGAGATGATTGCCGCGCTTGGCGTTGATATTTCCAAGCTCTACACGCTGGTATTTGCCCTGGGCGCGGCGCTGGCCGGGCTGGCAGGCGCGCTGGTGGGCGCGATCCAGTCGGTGCAGGTCGGCATGGGCGAGCCGGTGCTGATCCTGGCCTTTGTGGTGATCGTCATCGGCGGCATCGGCTCCATCAAGGGTGCTTTGGCCGGGGCGCTTCTGGTGGGGATAACCGACACGCTGGGCGGTGTGTTCCTGCCGCAGCTGTTTGCAGTCTTCATGGACCCGGCCAGCGCGGCCTCTGCCGGGGCGTCGCTGGCCTCGATGCTGATCTACATTCTGATGGCGGCAATCCTCTTGGTGCGCCCCTCTGGCCTGTATGGAGGGAGCGCATGATGCTGACCCGTGAAAGCCTTCTCAACTGGGCGATGATTGCGGCGCTGCTGATCGTGCCGCTGGCGGCCTGGAGCCTGGACGAGCCCTTTATCATCACGCTGGCGACCAAGGCGGCGATTCTGGCGCTGGCCGGGGTGGGGCTGAACATCGCCCTCGGCCTTGGCGGGCTGATCAGCCTTGGCCATGCGGCGTTTTTCGGGATCGGCGGCTATGCCATGGGCATCCTGGCCGCCCATGCCCAGAACTATGAGCCGCTGTTCGAATGGCCGTTCCTGTTTGAGGGCAGCAACCAGATGCCGCTGATCTGGCTGGTGGCAGTTGTTTTCAGCGCGCTTGCGGCGCTGGTAATCGGCGCGCTGAGCTTACGCACTTCCGGCGTCTATTTCATCATGATCACCTTGGCGTTCGGGCAGATGCTGTATTACTTCGCGATCAGCTGGAGCGCTTATGGCGGCGAGGACGGGCTGTCGATCTGGGTGCGGAATGAATTCCCCGGCCTCAACACGCTGGATCCGATCCAATTCTTTGCCATTGCCTATGTCATCCTCTGCCTGGCGCTGGTTTTCGCGGCGCGGCTGGCGCGCTCACCCTTCGGGCTGGCACTGGCGGCGGCGCGGCAGAATGAGGACCGGGTGCAGGCGGTGGGCCTTACGCCGTTTACCCTGCGGCTGACGGCCTTTGTAATATCCGGCGCCATCACCGGGCTGGCGGGGGCGCTGTTTGCGGACCTCAACCGCTTTGTCAGCCCGACCATGCTCAGCTGGCACACCAGTGGCGAGATCATGATCTTTGTGATCCTGGGCGGGGTGGGGCGGCTTTACGGGCCGGTTGCGGGTGCTGCTTTGTACATCATGCTGGAGCATCTGCTGGGCGACATAAGCGATTACTGGCAGATCTTCCTGGGCGTGCTGCTGCTCTTGATCGTGCTGTTTGCACGCGGCGGGCTGATCGGGGCGATTGCGGGACGGGAGAAGGCGCATGGCTGATGTCGTCTTGAAAACACAAGCCCTGAACAAGAGTTTTGGCGCATTGCAGGCAAGCCGCGACGTCTCGCTGGATTTGCGGTCCGGTGAAATCCACGCGCTGATCGGGCCCAATGGCGCGGGCAAATCGACCCTGATCAAGCAGATCGCGGGCAACCTGGCGCCCGACAGCGGCACGGTCGAGCTTCTGGGGCGGGATGTGACCGCGCAGGACACGGTGGCACGGGCCCGGATGGGGCTGGGGCGGACGTTCCAGATTTCCGCACTGGCGATGGAATACACTGTGCTGCAGAACGCGGTGCTGGGCGCGCTTGGCGGGCGGGGCCGTGTGTTCCATTTCTTCCGCAACGTGATGAAGGACGCGGAACTGCTGGAGCGGGCGCGCGACGCGCTGGAGCGGGTTGGACTGATGCAGGATGCCAACCGCCGCACCGCGGATCTTTCGCACGGCCAAAGACGCCAGCTGGAAGTGGCGGTGGCGCTGACGCTGAAACCTAAGCTATTCCTGATGGATGAGCCGATGGCAGGCCTCGGCACCGCCGGGTCCAAGGCGCTGACCGGGTTCCTTGATGGGTTGCGGCAAGAGGCGCCGATCCTGCTGGTGGAGCATGACATGGATGCGGTTTTTGCCCTGGCGGACCGGATCAGCGTGCTGGTCTACGGCCAGATCATTGCCACCGGCACCGCGGATGAGATCCGCGCCAACGCCGAGGTGCGCCGCGCCTATCTGGGAGAGGAGGACGCCGCATGAGCCTGCTGTCTTTACAAAGTGTTGAGGCGTCATACGGACCAGCGCAAGCGCTGTTCGGCGTCGATCTTGATATTGCCGAGGGCGAGGTGGTGGCACTGATGGGCCGCAACGGCATGGGCAAATCCACCACCATCAAGACGATCTGCGGGATGCTGGCGGCCTCCGAGGGGGAGCTGCGGTTCGACGGCCACGACCTGCGCCAGCTGCCGTCGCACAAAATCGCCCGTTTAGGAGTTGGACTGGTGCCGGAAGGCCGGCGGTGCTTTGCGCCGCTGACGGTGGAGGAAAACCTGACCGCCGCCGCCCGCTCAGGCCCCTGGGACATGGCCAAGGTGGCAGAGTTGTTTCCGCGGCTGGAGGAACGCCGGACCCAGGCCGCCGGATCGCTGTCGGGCGGCGAGCAGCAGATGCTGACGATTGGGCGCGCCCTGATGACCAATCCGCGGCTTCTGATCCTGGACGAGGCGACCGAAGGCTTGGCGCCTGTGGTGCGGCAGGAAATCTGGGCCGCGATTGCCCGGCTGAAACGCGAGGCGGGCCTGTCGATCCTGGTGGTGGACAAATCGCTGAAGGAGCTGTCGGCCATCGCTGACCGGGCGGTGATCTTGAACAAGGGCAGCAACGCCTGGGAGGGCCGGATCGCGGAGCTGTCGCCGGAAATTGCGGACCGGTTCCTGGGGGTGTGATGCAAAGGCATGGCACAGTTCATGCGGCAAATCGTGCGCGCGTCTGACAGGTGTATTGCACGGCTGCCTGTGGTAGCTGAAAGACTGCGCTTTGCCGCAGTCCCGAATTTGCCAGCCTGGAAACCAAGACGTGCGAATCCGCCCCGCAACAAACTCTACACCGCCGGACCAGTTCAGAAAAACCCTGAGCTTTGAAGTCTATGTGCGGCCGGGTTTTTCCCATTTCGAGCTGGCCTCTGTTATTGCAGTGCTGCAGGCCGCCAACGGGCTGGAAGCGGGTGTGCTGTTTAACTGGCAGGTCACCTCTGATCTGCCGGGGCTTGTGTCCAGCAGTTCAGAGGTTCTGGTTCGCGCAGAACCTGCAATCGGGGTGCAATACCTGAAGGACTATCTGTTTGTGACCGGCGGCCGCAATTGTTCCGGCGGCAATTGGCAACAGCGCGCCCGGGCCATGCAGCAGCTGCGCCGCCCGGTGTTCCTGCTGTCAGAGGCGGCAACGGCCTATATCAGATCCTCAGCGCCTTCCGGGCCGGTCACAACCCACTGGAAGGATGCAGCAGCCCTGGCTGAAACGGGAGACTTTCCAATGGTTTCCAGTCAATTGGTTGAAAATAACGCCGGGATCTTCACCTGTGCGGGGCGCGCGCATACTGCAGAAATCGTTATCCGGCTGCTGTCTGAAGTCCTGACGCCGCAGGACAGTGCGGAGCTGGCCAGCATGATGATGATCGAAACCGCGCGCGGGCTTTCCGGTGAACAGCCGAAAGGCGCGAGCGGCAACGTGAATTTCCTGGGCGACCGCCTGGCCAAGGCGATTGCGCTGATGGAGGAAGCGGTGGAAAACCCGTTACCGACCGCGGTGATTGCCGAGCGCGCAGGCATCTCCGTCCGGCATCTGGAGCGGCTGTTTCTGACCCATCTCGATACCACACCGGCCAAGTATTACCGGCGGGTGCGGTTGAAGATGGCGGGCAAGCTGATTACCGACACCAGCCTGCCGGTGGTCGAAATTGCCCTGGCCTGCGGTTTCCCGTCTTCCGCCTCCCTGGCCAAGGCCTACCGGCATGAATTCGGCGTGACACCGCATCAGCTGCGCCGGGAACAAAAACGGTGAAACCTATTCTGGCCCTCTGGCATCGGTTTCCAGCAGGGCGTCCAAAGTTTCCTGCACCAGGCGCGCCGCTTCGGGGTCCGTGCCCCTGCCGCTGAGGGCAGCGCGCAAGTAAACCCCGTCGATCAGCGAAGAAAGCGCGCGTTCGATCATGGCGGGGTTGCGGGCCAGCTTGCGCAGGTCATGCATCAGGTTGGCGCGCAGCCGGGCCTGGTAGATCTGCATCAGCCTGGCGGCATCCTGGTTGCTGTGGGCAAGGGCATAAAACGACAGCCAGGCCGAGGTTTTGCGGTGGTCGAAAACATGGTCTTCGAAATTGGCGAGAATGATTGCGTCCAGGCGGCCCCGCGGGCTGCCGGCCTGGGCCTGGCCCTGCGCCACCCGGCGGGAGAACACGCTGAGAATGTGCCGCATGGCGGCGATCAGCATCTGGTCCTTGCTTCCGAAATAGTGATGCGCCAATCCGCTGCTCATGCCTGCGCGTTTGGCAATCTTTGACACTGTCACGTCCAGCGATCGGGCTTCGCCAATCTCGTCGATGACGGCCGAAACAAGATCGGCCCGGCGTTTCGGCTCCATTCCAAGTTTCGGCACGAAAATCCCCTTTGTTGCAGGCGTTTCTATACGGGCCGCGGGCAGAGCGTCAATTTGCCCGGGCGGCGCAAAGGCTGGCAGAGACGGGGCCCCTGCACGCGGAAATGGGAAGACACGTGCAGGGGAAGCCCGGTGCCGGCCATACGTTGACCGGCACCGGGTTTCAGTCAGCAATTCGGAGGCCGCCCACCTATTCCCCTCTGGGGAAACGCGCGTTCTCTTCCACCACGTTCAAGTCCATGTGATTGCGCATGTAGCGTTCGCTGGCCTTTTGCAGGGGCTGGTAATCCCAGGGGAAGTAACCGCCTTCGCGCAGGGCCTCATAGACGACCCAGCGGCGGGCCTGGCTTTCCCGGACTTCGGCATCAAAACGGTCCAGATCCCAGCGCGCGGCGGCCTCTGCCTTGAGGCTTTCCAGCGCTTCCGTGTGGGCCGGATCCTCTGCCAGGTTGGTCAGCTCATGGGGGTCGGCATCCAGATCGAACAACTGGTCCGGGTCCAGGCTGCACAGGTTCAGCTTCCACTGACCCTGCCGCAGGGAGACCATCGGAGCATAAGACGCCTCTGCCGCGTATTCCATCGCCACCGGCGTCGTCCGGCTGCCGCCCTGGCCCAGCGGCACCAGTGTTTCGCCGGACGTCCAAGGCATCACCTCGGCCATGCTGACCCCGGCCAGGTCGCATAGTGTCGGGCAGACATCGATGTTGGACACGGGCGTCTCTATCAGCCCAGGCGTCATTTGCGGCGCGCTCACCATGAGCGGCACGCGGGAGGAGCCCTCGTAGAAGCTCATCTTGAACCACAGGCCGCGCTCACCCAGCATGTCGCCATGGTCGGAGACGAACAGGATGATCGCCTCCTGCCGGGTGTTTTCCAGCGCCTCCATCACCTCTCCGATCTTGTCGTCCAGATAGGAAATATTGGCGAAATACGCCCTGCGGGAGCGGCGGATGTCCTCCTCGGTGATATCGAAGCTGCGCCAGTCGTTGGCGTCAAAAATCCGTTTGGCGTGGGGGTCCTGGTTGTCATAGCCAAGATCCGCCACCTCTGGCAGCAAATGCGCGCAATCCTCATAGAGATCCCAGTATTTCTTGCGCGCCACATAGGGATCGTGGGGGTGGGTAAAGGAAACGGTCAGGGCCCAGGGGCGATCGTCCTTGCCGCGGGCCAGGTCATAGATCTTCTGGGTGGCGTGAAAGGCCACCTCGTCGTCGAATTCCATCTGATTGGAAATTTCCCCAACTCCCGCCCCGGTGACAGAGCCCATGTTGTGATACCACCAGTCGATGCGCTCCCCGGGTTTGCGATAGTCCGGGGTCCAGCCGAAGTCCGGCGGATAGATGTCGGTGGTCAGCCGGTCCTCGAACCCATGCAGCTGATCGGGACCGACGAAATGCATCTTGCCGGACAGGCATGTGTAATAGCCTGCCCGCCGCAGATGGTGCGCGTAGGTCGGGATAGAGGACGCAAACTCCGCGGCATTGTCATAGACCCGGGTCGCTGATGGCAGCTGGCCAGACATGAAGCTGGCCCGCCCCGGCGCACAAAGCGGCGACGCGGTATAGGCGTTGCGGAACCGGGTGGAGCGTTCGGCGAGTTTCTTCAGATTCGGGGCATGAAGCCATTCCGCAGGACCATCCGGGAACAATGTGCCGTTCAGCTGATCCACCATGAAAATCAGGATGTTGGGTCGGGTCATCTTCATCTTTCCAGAAAGACGTTGGTTTCGGGCCGCACAGCCCGGCTGGCCGGGGCCTGGCAGAGAGGTTGCCGGTTATTGATTGAACAGTCAATTAAAAATACTTCGAAGTACTGTCACTCAAGTCTTCTAAGGGCAACTGGGCTGGCGTTTCTGTTCAAAGTGTTGATCCTGCTTTTGTTGGGTGAGAAACAGCGGAGCGTGCCCAAGATTTTCGACGGGGTGCTGAATTGGGAATTCCCGCTGATCATGCATATGGCCGGATTCTGATCGGTGGCCTGCCGGTATGCGTGCCTGGTCTGCTGGAAGACGTGACCCGCCATCCCGGTGCTGATGCAATCATGGCCGCCTGTTCCGATGAAACCGGCGGGGATGCGCTGCGCTGCTCTTCAGCGGCCCCGGTGACAGGCACCATCGGCGAGGCCGCTTTCACGCAGCCGCCAGGACCGGCCCGGGGGTCAGCGCGATCACCACATTCTCCAAATCGCTTTCCAGGCCGGAAGCAACCTGCTGCGGCCGCCCAGTTCAGGACCGGGCGCAGCGGGCGAGAAAAGCTGAGAACCGCTTAAGCCCTTCCCTTAGGTCGGACGCCGGGTTGGCATAGCCCAGCCGCAGCCAGCCCTCCATGTCCATGGCGCTGCCGGGTGTCAGCATTACGCCTTCCTCCTGCAGCAGCGTCACGCAAAGATCCCGGGAGGGCAGCGGCAGGTCATATTTCAGCAAAGCTGTGGTGCCCGATTGCGGCGGCACCCAGGTGATCAGCGGTTCGCTCTGCACCCATTCGTTCAGGGTCCGCAGGTTCGCGCGGGTGATCTGGCGTGCGCGCTGCAGAATCTTTTCTCTGTTTTCCAATGCGATGGCTGCCAGCAGCTCATCCACGGCACCAACGGAAATTGTGTTGTAGTCGCGGTGAAGCATGACCTGATGCAGCAAGTCCTGCGGTCCGGCAATCCAGCCGACCCGCAGCCCAGCCAGCGAATAGGCCTTGGACATGCCCGCGGTGCTGATGCCCTTTTCATAGAGGTCCGCCACCGAGGCGGTGAAGCCGTCCCCCTGCTGATCGGTGCCGCGATAGACCTCGTCGCACAGCAGCCAGGCATCTGCGCTGCGGGCGATATCTGCGATCTGCTCCAGCAGCGCGCGGTCCATCAGGGCGCCGGTGGGGTTGTTGGGGTTATTGATTGCAATCAACCTGGTGCCGGGCCGCACCATGTCGCGCAATTCCTGCAGGTCGGGCAGAAAGCCGTTTTCAGGCCGCAGGTGCAGCAGCTCAATGCCGGCGCCGATGCTCTCCGGGATCGAGTAGTGCTGCTGGTAGGTCGGAATAACCGAAATCACATGGTCGCCGCGTGATACCAGGGCCTGATGCACCAGCGCGTTTGCCCCGATGGTGCCGTGGGTGGTCAGAATATTGCTGGGTTCCTGCTTTTGATAGAGGCCGGCAACCGCATTGCGCAGCCGGGCGGAGCCTTCAATGGCGCCATAGGTCATCTTCATCGCCGACAGTTCGTCCAGGATGCTGCCGCGCAAACCGGCCATGGCGAACAGCTCACCCAGCGTGATCGACTCCACGCAGGTTTCCGCCAGGTTGAGCTCGCTTTTGGTCTCGAACTCATTCATCCAGATTTCAACACCGAAGGGTTTGATATCCATTGGTTTCACTCCGTTTTTCTGTGTCAGCGCTGTGCGGCGTCATAGATGGCGCGGGCCATGAAGATGTCCTCCAGCCCCAGGCCGATGGAGCGGAAAAAGACCGGCTTGCTGCCAGAAGGGGTTTCGCAGCCGTGGTTCTGCAGCTGCGCCAGGTCGCCGCGAATGGCGTCAGCTGTCCAGCCTGCGGCAGCAGCAAGTTTCATTTCCCCTGCCGAGGACGGCGTGGTTCTGCAGTCGTCGCAATAAACCTCTGCTTGCGATAGGAACGCGGGATCAACCTCATGCGCATTATCAACGTTGGTGCTGATGGATGTGACTAGGGTTCCTGCGGCTATACTGGCTGTATCAATTACCGGCGCCCCGGAAGATGTGCAGAGCATCACGGCATCTGCTTCTGCACAGGCTTCGCTGGGCGAGGCGGCAAAACTGACGCCGCTGTCCAGGCTGCGCCACAGGTCCGCCAGCCGGGGAGTGTGCGCAAGGCTTGGAGAATAGACACGGATCCCTGTCCAGTTGCGCAGCGGCAATACATGCCGCAGATGCGCCTGCGCCACCTTGCCCGACCCGATAATGGCCAGTTCGCGTGCCTCTGGCCGGGCTAGGTGATCAACCGCCAGCGCAGTGGTCGCGGCAGTGCGTTCAGTCGTCAATGCATCGGAAGCGCACAGCATGAGCGGCTGCCCGTTCTCCATCGACATGAGCAGGGTCCAGGCGGTGACTACCGGCTTGCCGGGCCGCGGCAGATAGGGCGACAATTTGGCGCCAAACAGGCCAGCTCCGCTGCTGGCACCCAAATAGGTGATGAAATCACCCTGGTCTCCGGGGAACAAGGTCAGGGTTTGCTTTGGCTGCACAGCCTGGCCGCGGCCAAGTTCGGAAAATAGCTCCCGCATGGCCCCCAGGCTGTCCACCCGCGGCAGCAGTGCCTCTACCGCGGCGGCGTCCAGAACCAGTGGTGCTTTCGGGGCCGTTTGGCATGTCTCGTTCATTTCTTCTCTCCTTCAAGCTTTGTACAAGCCGGTGCGCAGAGAAGGTAACGCCGCTATGTGCTCCGAAAAATACGGACCATGACGGTAATACATCGAACTTGCCGATGTTTTAGCTTTCCAGGGGTATCACGGCGCCGGACCGCAGCAGGGCGCCATCGGCCAGCTCCTGTTCCTTTACCCGGCTGATGAAGGCCCGCAGTATGATGTTTTGATCTGCAGTCTTGCGGTAAGCCAGATAAATCGGCGACAGGTACTGCAGGGTGCTGCCGGTTTTCAGTGCCTCCATGCCGGACAGGGATCCGCCATAGTAATCCGGCAAGAAGCCCACGTAACGCCCGCTGCGGATCAAAATGGCATGTGTCTCCATCTGGTCGACCGTGGCGGCGGGGCAGATGTTTTCCTCCCCCTCCGCAGTCCGGCGGCGGCGGATAAACGGGAACCGCCGCAGCTCGCCAGCTGTGACAATCAGCGCGTGAGCGCTCAGATCCTCGAATGTGACGCCTGACTTACGGGTCAGGGGGTGCTGTGAGGCCGCATATAGGGAGTGCCGTTCCTGAAACAGCGGGACATACTCCAGCCCGGCGCGCTTGACCGGAAATGGGCCGATCACCGCATCCCGCTGGCCGTCCAGGACCAGGTTCTCCATCGCCGCCGGAGAAACCAGCGACAGATCTACATAGGTGTCCGCTGCGCGCTCGGAAAAACGGCCAAGCACCGTCGGCAGCGGCCAGGCCGTGTTGGCGAGCATTGCATCCATGATGCCGATGCGCAGCACACCTCTCAGGTCGCCGGAAATTGTGGCGGCTGCATTCTGAAATCGGTCGGCAGCGGCAAAGAGATCCTCCAGCGCTGCCAGCAGCTTCTTTCCTTCGGGTGTCAAGGAAAATCCCGCGCGCCCCCGGCTGCACAGCCGGAACCCCAGACGGGTTTCCAGGTCAGCCAGCTGCGTGGACAACGTGGATTGCGAGCAATTGAGCGCCGCCTGCGCGCCGGCGAGCCCTCCTGCTCTGGCAATTGCCTGGAAGCTGCGAAGAAGCCTAAGGTCAATGTCTTGCAGCCGTTTCATCCGGAGTGTCCGCTGTTTATTTCGGGATTGCCGATGTTATAGCCGGTATCTCATATTTCCCGGAATGAACATAGCAGGTCATTGGGCAGGCAGCCTGGCTGCAGCCAGGTCTGCCTCACTCTGCGACCCTGGGTGACCAGGATTGTGCGCATGGAGCCGAAACCCCCAATAAGTCGACGGCACGGGCTGCAATCTGGTTTGCGGCGTCCGTCACTGTCGCATGCGGCAGATAGAACGCGGGGACGGGCGGCAGCACGATTGCCCCCATTTCCGTCACGGCAGTCATGTTCCGCAGATGCGCCAGCGTCAATGGCGCCTCACGTGTGAGCAGAATCAGGCGCCGCCGTTCCTTGAGCTGCACAGCCGCAGCCCGTGTCAGCAGGTTGTCGTCGAGCCCATGGGCAATTGCGGCCAGAGACCGCATCGAACACGGCGCGGCAATCATCCCTGACACCGGAACAGAGCCCGATGCAATGACGGCACCGATATCGTCAATCGCATGGCTGCGTGCGGCCAGTGCCTCAAGGGCCTGTAAGGCTCCGGGGCTGCATTCCTCTGCCAGGGTGCGTTTGGCGGCGGTGCTGGCCACCAGGTCAATCTCCACGCCCATGGCGGCCAGATGCCGTGCCGCGGCCAGGCTGAGCATGGCGCCGGACGCGCCCGTCACCCCCAGCACAACCCGCCGCGCAGTCACGCGCCCAGCTCCGGCATCAAGCGTGAAATCAGGTCAGCGGCAAAGGCCTGATCCTTGGCATTCCCTTGCATGACCTGGCCCCATTCCCGGGTTGTTTCACTGCCAATCTTTGTTGTGGCGTCGATACCGATCTTGCCCGCTAGACCGGGTTGCGGAGATGCGAAGTCAAGGTAATCCATAGGTGTGCCTTCCAAAATCATCACGTCCCGGGACGGGTCCATGCGGGTGGCCAGCACCCAGGCGATGTCGTCCCAGTTCCGGGGATCTGTCTCTGCGTCCACTGCGATGATCATCTTGGTGTAGCTGAACTGGGGCAGCATCCCCCACAGCGCCATCATCACCCGGCGCGCCTGGCCCGGGTAACGCTTATCGATGCTGACGACGGCAATCCGGTAGGAGCAGGCTGCGGGCGGCAGCCACAAATCGCGGATTTCCGGGATCTGGGCCTGAATTGCCGGCAGCGCAATCCGGTTGAACACTTCGCCGATGATGGCGGGCTCATCGGGCGGGCGGCCGGTATAGGTGGACAGGTACAGCGGGCTTTCCCGGTGCGTTACAGCGCTAAGCTGCATAACCGGAAAGGGCTCTGCGGGGTTGTAATAGCCGGTGTGATCGCCAAACGGCCCTTCGGGTGCGGTTTCTTCAGCTGACACCCACCCCTCCAGAACGATCTCGGCATTTGCGGGAACCATCAGCGGCACGCTTTTGCAGGGAACCATGCGCGGCCGTGCGCCGCCAAGCGCCCCGGCAAAGGTGAGCTCTGACACTGTCTCGGGCAAGGGCAGCGCCGCCGACAGCAGTGCCGCCGGATCAGCGCCCAGAACCACAGCCACCGGCATTTTTTCGCCCCGGCGTGCCCAGCTGCGGTGATGTGCTGCCCCGCCGCGGTGCGGCAGCCAGCGCATGATCAGCCGGCTGCGGTCCAGGACCTGGGTCCGGTAAACGCCGGCATTGCAGCTGTTGATGCTGTCCGGCCGGCTCCCGTGCGGTCGGGTGATCACCACTGGCCAGGTGATCAGCGGGGCTGCGTCCCCGGGCCAATGGGTCTGGACCGGAAGGGTTTCCAAACTGGCGCTGCGCCCCTCGCGCACGACAGCCTGTACCGGCGCCGATTTGACGATCTTTGGCCGCGCCGCCAGCGCGGCCTTGAGCATCGGCCAGCGGGACAAAGCATCCCGCAGCCCGTCCGGTGGCGGCGGCGAGCGGAGCGCCGCGAGAAAAGCCCCCAAGCTGTCCAGTTGATCCAAGCCAACTCCTAGACCCGCGGCCACGCGGCTGGCGGTTCCAAACAGGTTTACGGCCACCGGAATACCCGAAGTTTGCCCGTTTGCCAAAACCGGGCGGTCAAACTGCAGCACTGGCCCCCGTGCTTCCAGAACGGCGCGATGCACTGCAGTCATCTGATGGCGCACCTGGACCGGCTCAGCAATCCTCAGGAACTGGCCGGTTGCCGAACACCAGTCAAGGAAATGGCGCAGGCTGGGGTATGGCGGAAGGGTACGGACGGGACTTCTCCTCGGCTGAGTGCAGTGGCTCATTAGCAAGTTTTCACTGGGTGAATTTGCGCGCCGTCAAACTCCGGCGGCGATGGCTTGCCTAAACCTGTGCCAAGAGAAGCCTTTGGCCGGAAAGGAACACTGTCAATTGCCCCAGCCCCAGACCTCAATTCCCAATTGCCCGGCGGCCCTGGCAAATGTTTTGCGGGTGGTGCCTCTGGCGCCGCTGTCCGTCTCTCTGACGGCCTGCAGCCGCCGGATCGCCAGGCGCCACCCCGGCCTGTTCCGCCGCCTGGGGGAGCACAGCCGGACAAGGTTCATCCTGGATCCGGTTGATCTGCCGATTGTCTTGTGCCTGAATCCGAATGACGGCGCGCCCTCGGTCCATGCTGCCCGCAACAGCTGCAGCGAGGCGGTCCGGATTTCCGGCCCGATCGCTGCGCTGCTGGGTCTGGTTCATGGCGCCTATGACGGGGACGCGCTGTTTTTCTCGCGCGATCTGGTGATTGAGGGGGACACCGGGGCGGCTTTGGCGTTGCGCAATGCCGTGGATGACGCCGAATTGGACCTGTCACAGGAAATCGCCGCCCTGTCCGGCCCGTTTTCCCGGTTCCTGCTGCAGGCTGCTGCTTTTGCAGAACGCTGCACGGGGGTCTGCCTGACACGGCCAGAGGAGGCCGCAGCATGGTGATGGAAATTGTCTGTCCCGCAGGCACGCCTGCTGCGCTGCGCGCGGCTGTTAAGGCCGGGGCCCATACGGTCTATTGCGGCTTCAATGACGAGACCAATGCCCGCAACTTTCCCGGCCTGAATTTTGACCGCGCGGAAATGCGCGAGGGTGTGGAATATGCACATGCTCATGGCGCCAAGGTGCTGGTGGCGATCAACACGTTTCCCCGTGCAGGTGATCAAGCCATCTGGCACCGCGCCGTCGATGATGCACAGCGCTCCGGTGCCGATGCCGTGATCCTGGCGGACCCAGGCTTGCTGGACTACGCCGCACGCACTCATCCGGATCTGCGGCTGCACCTGTCGGTGCAGGCTGCTGCGGCCAATGCCAGTATCATCAATTTCTACGCTTCCACCTTTGGGGTGAAACGCGTGGTGCTGCCGCGTGTTCTTTCGGTGCCTGAAATTGCTGCCATCAACGGTGAAACGGAAGTGGAGACTGAGGTCTTTGTCTTTGGCGGGCTGTGCGTCATGGCCGAGGGGCGCTGCTCACTCTCCTCTTATGCAACCGGGCTTTCACCCAACATGAACGGTGTCTGTTCGCCAGCGAGCCACGTGGAATACCGCGACGACAACGGCGCACTGGATGCCAGGCTGGGCGGGTTCACGATCCACCGCGTGGAAAGGGATGAACCGGCGCCCTATCCGACGCTTTGCAAGGGGTGCTTTTCTGCGGACGGGCAGACAGGGCATCTGTTTGAGGACCCGGTCAGCCTCAATGCTGAACAGCTGATCCCGCAGCTGCAGAAGGCTGGTGTCACCGCATTGAAGATCGAGGGCCGCCAGCGCTCCAAGTCCTATGTGGCGCAGGTGGTGCGCAACTTCCGTGCTGCAGTTGATGCGCTGGAGGCAGGCAGGCCGATGCCGGAAGGGATGCTGGCGCGGCTATCGGAAGGCCAGGCCATGACCACCGGCGCCTACAAGAAAACCTGGAGATAACCGCATGGAACTGACTGTCGGGCCAAACCAATTCTTCTGGCCGGCCGATACCTGGAGCGGCTTTTACACAGCGCTGGCAGAAGCGCCGGTAGACCGCGTTGTCCTGGGCGAACTGGTGTGCTCCAAACGCCTGCCATTTTATCAGGATCGCATACCGGAGGCCCTGGCCGCCCTGTCCGATGCAGGTAAGGAAGTGGTCTTGACCAGCCTTGCTCTGGTCACTCTCAAGCGGGAGCGCAAGCTGACCGCCGGGCTGGCAGAGATGGGGGTAACGGTAGAGATCAACGACCTGACTGCCTTGGCTTATCTGCCCAAGGGGATAGGTTTCCACGTGGGTCCGCTGATCAATGTTTATAATGAGGGCACCCTGGCCTGGCTGGCCGCGCGAGGGGCCAAACGCATCTGCCTGCCGCCCGAACTGCCGCTCGGGTCCGTCCAAGTACTGTCCCGCGCCGGGGCGGATCTCGGTGTCGCAGTGGAGGTTTGGGGGCATGGCCGCCTGCCTCTGGCAATATCCGGACGCTGCTATCACGCCCGGCTGCACAAGCGGACCAAGGACAACTGCCAGTACGCCTGCGAAAACGACCCTGACGGGTTGGAGGTGCTGACCTTGGAGGATCAGCCCTTTATGGCGATGAACGGGGTGCAGACTTTGTCAGACAGCTTTGCCTGCGCCGATCTTCAGATCGAAACCCTTGCCCGTGCCGGAGTGTCAGCCTTGCGCCTGTCGCCGCAGTCGCAAGGATTCATCCGGCTTTGCCAGCTGTACCGGCAGCGGCTTAGCGGTGACCTCGCTTCCGGTGCAGTTGCGGATGAAATCCGCCGGTCTTCACCTTCAACCAGGCTGAGCGATGGTTTCCTGCAAGGGCCAAGCGGGGCGTCCTGGTCCGCCCGGCCGGCCGCCTCGTGACCTGGCGGCGGGATCTGGGCGCGTTCTGGGATGCGCCGTACCGTCCGCTGTTTCTGCTGTCGTTTCTTTGCGCGCTGCTGAGCGTGGCCTGGTGGCCTTTGGGGGCTGATTGGGGTTTGCCTGCGCCGCGGTTCAGCCCTGCCGTCCTGTGGCACGTCCATGAACTGATCTTTGGCTTCGGGGGCGCTGCCATTGGCGGCTATCTGCTGACCGCACTGCCAGGATGGACCGGGCGTCCTGCCTTGCGCGGTACCGCCTTGCAGGCCCTGACGCTGTCCTGGCTCCTTGCACGGGGTGCTGCCGCCAGCTTCGACATGCTTCCGCTTGCAGTGTCGATTTTCCTCAGTGCGTTGTTTTTTTTGGGGCTTTCAGGTTTTCTCATTTGCCAGCTGGTTGCCGCCAATGCATTCAGCAAGCTGGGGTTTGCTGCAGCTGTGGCGGCGCTTGGCCTGGGTGACGCCGTGTTTCTGTTCGAAGCCGCTGCAGGCAGCATCTGGAACAGCCTGGCAGTGGCCGAAGCCATTTTGACCGGCCTGCTGTTGCTGATGTTCAGCATTGCCGCGCGGGCAGTTCCTGCCTTCACCCGCAATTGGTTCGCTCAACACGGTGACGCCCGCTGGCCAGTGCAGGAGCGGCCGGGCCTGCGCGTCCTGTCTCAATCCCTGCTGGCATTTGCACTGGTGCTGAAGCTGGCGGAGTATTCTGCTGCAGCCCATGCCGCCTTGGCCGCAGCAGCCGCTGCGATGCTCTGGGGCACGAAGGGCTGGCAAACAGGCATCGCGTTCCGCAATCCGCTGCTGGCAGCACTGCATGCGGCCTTTCTCTGGCTGCCGCTGGGGGCTTTGACCATGGGGATCAGCGGGCTGGGCCTGGGGGACTATCCAATGGCTGGCGCTGTTCACATCATAACCATTGGTGCCATGGCCGGGCTGATCATGGCAGTTGCCGGACGGGCGGCCTGCCATTGCCCGGATGGCATAATGCGTGCGGGCTGGGGGTTCGTGGCCGGCACCGTATTGATTTGGTTTACGGTTTGGCTCCGCTTGGCCGCCGTGCTGTTTCCCGGACAGGCCGGACCTCTGATTGCCGCGGCGGCCTTGATATGGTGCATCGGCTGGCTGGCCTTTGTTTCCGGCTTCCTGCCCGCGCTTTTGGGTCCAGTGCGCCGGCCCGTTTTCAGCGGCCGGAGTGCAGTCCGGCCATGAACAAGTATTCAGTAGATTTGGAGGACTGAATGAAGATCGCATATGTCACCTCGCCAAAGCGCGGCGAAACCGACCGTCTGCTGTCAGAACTCGCTGACACGCTGCAGGCCAGCGGCGTGCAGCTGTCGGGGATCGTGAAAGACCAGAGCTATTCCAGCGGCCACGCAAACGGCTGCGATATGAGAGTGCGTGTGCTGCATGAGGGCAGCATTATCAAGATTACGCAGGATCTTGGCGGCGGATCGGGGGCCTGCCGGCTGGATCCTGCCGCCATTGCCGAAGCGGTGGCGCGGGTCGAAGCGGACCCGATGGCGAACACCAGCCTGTTTCTGCTCAACAAGTTCGGCCCGGAAGAATGCGCGGGCCGCGGCTTTTGCAGTGTTATCGCCGCCGCGCTGGACCGCGAAATACCGGTCCTGGTTGGAGTTGGGGTTGGCGGTTTGGCGGCCTTCCAGGAATTTTCAGGCGGGCTGGCTGAGCCGCTTTCTGACAATGCACCGGCGCTTAGGGCGTGGTGTGACAGCGTGTTGCCAGTCCGGCAGCCTCTTTCGTAAGAATTTCTGTGCCTCAGGCACACTGTTATTCACGGTGGCGGCCGTCTGCGACCGCCGCCTTTGAGACGGCTGTTCTGGCGCGGGCTTCCGCTGGTTTGCCCGGGCATCGGGGCCTAGCGCTGGTGGTATTTGCATAATTAAACATAATCCAAGTTATGGGCCGCTGAACGTGCCCAGGGGTGGATTCACAAACGAAGTGCAAATTCTTTACGAATACAGAGAGTTGCATGGAGTATGAAGAATGGGAAGCCACTACTGTCACCTGAAGCTGGTTGAACGACGCAAGCTCGCTAAGTGGCTTGAAGCCAAAATGCCGATAGCGGAGATCGCTGATCGCTTGGGCCGCGCGCCCTGCACGATCTACCGGGACATCAAGCGGAACCAATATACGGACGACGAACTGCCGGAGCTGAACGGCTACCACGCGCTTGTCGCTCAGGACAAATACGAGGCGCGCCGCGCGATCCATCGCAAGATGATCGTTTATCCTGAACTGAAGGAAGCCTTCGAAGACAGGCTCAAAGCTGGCTGGCCGCCGGAACAGATCGCAGGCCGAATGCGTTTGGAACGTCATCCGATCCGCGTCAGCCATGAGACGATCTATCGGTTTGCCTATTCCAAGGACGGCCGCGACGAGCAGTTCTATCGCCACCTGCCCGAGCACCGCTGCCGTCGCAGGCCGCGGGGTTATCGCAGGCACAACAGGACACACATCTTCGACGTCCAAAGCCTGTCCCACAGGCCTGAGCGCATCTCTGAGCGTGCCGAGTTTGGCCACTGGGAATGCGATCTGATGATGTTCCGCAAGGAACATGGGAAGGTCAACGTAACCTCCCTGGTCGAGCGCGTCAGCCGGTATGCTGTCGTCAAGCGCAACGAGGATCGCCAGTCCAAGCCGATCATGGAAGCGCTAATCCAAGGCCTGGCTCCCCTGCCCGCCGATGCGCGCAAGTCGATCACCTTTGATCGAGGTACGGAGTTCTCAGCCTGGCGGCACCTCAAAGCCGGGACCGGTGCGGATGTGTGGTTCTGTGACCCGCAAGCGCCGTACCAGAAAGGCACGGTTGAGAACACCAATAACAGGCTGCGCCGATATCTGCCCAGACCAACCGAACCGACGGCGCTGACAAATCGGTATTTGAGGTCGATTTGCCATCGCCTCAATTCCACACCGCGCAAGTGCTTGGGCTATCATACCCCTGCTGAGATCTTCGAAAACGAGCTGATGGAAATCCAAAACCGATTGGAATAGAACGGCATATCAGAAATTGCGCTTCAGCGTGAGTTCACAATGGAGCGCGCTACCTCCAACTGCGATACTTGTTAGAAAACAGCATGTTATCTGACGAGAGGAATTGAAATGGGAGCTGTTTACAGCCAGCTGAGTATCACTGAGCGGCGTAAGATTGAACGCTGGAGGCATGCGAAGGTTCCAGTTAACGAGATGGCGCGCGCGCTTGGCCGCTGCAGATCGACGATATTCCGGGAACTGAAGCGGAACCATTTTTCCGATCCCTGCCTGCCAAAATGTGATGGCTATTACGGTGCCGCGGCCCAGCTGATGGCAGCCGACCGGCGCGCGCGACAACGGAAACTGATCCGGCATCCTGAATTACGTAAGCGCGTCGTGGAAGGTCTGAAGAACGGGTGGACCCCGGAGCAAATCGGAAACCGGATGATCCATGAAGGCGCCAGGCTTCGGGTCTGCCAGGAAACCATCTACCGCTACATCTACTCCAAGGAAGGTATGGGACAGGAACTCTGGTGGTATCTGCCAACCCACCGCGCAGCTCGCAGGCCAAGGCGCGCCCGCAAGCTTCAGAAGTCCAAATTCCATTGTGATGTCAGTATCCTGTTCCGCCCGGATTATGTGGCCCACCGCCGCCAGTTCGGGCACTGGGAAGCTGATCTTATGCTGTTCAAGCAAAGCCTTGGACAGCCCAATGTGACTTCCCTGGTTGAGCGCGCCAGCCGCTTCACGGTCTTGTTGAAGAACCCGAACAAACGCACGAAGCCCGTCATGGGCAAGATCATGAGGGCCATCCGTGATCTGCCTCACCTGGCGCGGAAATCGATCACCTTCGATCGCGGCACCGAGTTCGTTAGCTGGCCGCACCTGCAAGCCGAAATCGGAACACAGACTTGGTTCTGCGACCCATCAAGCCCGTGGCAGAAAGGCACCGTCGAAAACACAAACCGGCGGGCCCGGCGATGGCTCCCGCGAAAGCGCGACATCCGACAGCTCTCAGATCACGACATGAAAGTGATCTGCGGCCGTCTTAACAACACACCCCGCAAATGTCTCGGGTGGAAGACCCCAGCAGAGGTCTTCCGGGAAAAGATGCTAGAGGAAATGAGGTGAGCCACCTACCCTGGACCCAGACAAGAGTTGCGGTTCAAGTATCGCTCACAGAGGTGCCGGCTATCGGTGATTGACAGGTTTGCGGTGGTAAATATACCAACAAAGGCGGCTCATAGTTCATTAAAAAAAGAGGCGAGCAATCTGTAATGCTCAAGGGAGCGATATTCCTAACTGGTGCCGTGTTAATCGCACTGATGGGATACCTGCCTTTCGAACTTTTGGAATGCGACGAGTTGATCGCAAGACATGGCGCAGTGTTTTTCTGCATCCCGATCACATTTATTGCGATACCGACAGTGGCGGCGGTTTTCCTAGCGTTGATCATTAAGCTCGCAAGGTCACAATCGCTTTAGGCATCCCCTTTACCCACAAGGCTTTCCAGTCCTTCGATATTTGATATCCGCGGGCTGAAAAGCCTTGTTACTGTAGTGCTATGCGGTGACTTTCCTGCTTTGCACTGCCGATGGCATTTCTGAATGGGGCTTACAAGGACGTGCCAGGGGCGCGCACCCCTGATTTGCGGCATGTGTCATTTTAAAGTGGGTATATCATTTCTCAATTAATGGGTCTTGAGAGGAACCCATTTTCTGGTGGCAATATAGTGTCGTCACCTCTGGGACCGGGCTGGTTTGCCCATTCGCCGAAGCGCCAGCCGGTACAGAGATCAACAGGAGCAAAGAATGACTGGCCGCCAGCACCCGATTGCACGCCACCGCCGCAGGCGCAGAGGCCAGCCTGCGCACGCCGGGCCCGCCGGGAACGGGCTCTGCCGTCCGGCATCTGGCGCAACACCTTAGCAAGACAGGAAGCAGACAGATGACACAGCTTCATGCCTTTCCGGCCGCCGCGGCCCAAGTGCACCAACGGCCGCGGCGATATCACAATGTGGCAATACTTTTGACTGGGGGGTTTTCGCTGCTCAGCCTGACTTCGCTGACCGATGTGCTTGATGCAGTGCAGACGGTGTCCAGCGGCGATTGTGCTGAGGTCTCTTTGCTGACACTGGATGGGGCACCGATCAGGTCGCGCTCCAAGGTGCTGGTGGCGCCGGACGGGGTACTGGCGGACAGTCTGCGCAGCACGGAGGCACAGCCCCGGCCTGATGTTTATGTGATCTGCTCCGGCCAGCATTTGACCGCAGACGAAGAAGTGGCGGTTTTGGACCTGGTGCGCCGCTGCCGCACCGCGGCGACCCCAGTCTGCGCAATGGGGGCTGCCGTCCGGGTGATTGCGCGGTCGGGCCATATCAGACGCGGCACAGACCATTGGTCCCGGCTGCCGGCCAACCGCGAGACATTGCCCCATGTGGAGTTCGAGGACTTAATTTTTGTCCGGGATGGCAATCTGTTCAGCTGCTCCGGCGAGCTGGGGGCAATGGATTTTGCCCTGAATTGGGTGGAGAACAAAATTTGTGCCGGAACTGCGGGGAAGATCCGGAACTACCTGCTGCTGCAATCTGCCCGCAGCGGCGGCCGGGCGCAGACCTGCTCTGCGGCAGACCGCTACAGAGGTGTGCCGCCCAAGCTGCAAAAAGCCATTGATCTGATGCTGGCCAATATGGAAGAGCCCCTGCCCGTCAATGAGATTGCGGCCGGGATCGGCCTGTCGGTGCGCCAGGTGGAACGGATGTTTCTGCGCCATCTCGGGACCTCGCCGGTGAAATTCTACCGTGCGCAGCGGCTGGAATTGGGCCGCAGCCTGGTCGAGGACACCAGCATGCCGGTTACAGAGATCGCATTGGCTTGCGGGTTCAAGTCGCTGTCATCTTTCATCAAACTGTTCCGCAACAGCTTTGGCGCCACGCCAGTCAGTTTCCGCGCATCCAAAGCTGCCTAAGCCGCCTTCTCTCCCATCGGTGCGGTCCGCCGCGCCGCTCTCCTCTTGCAGGCGGCTTGGCAGCTGGGTCCCCTCCGGGGAGTTTCACTCCGGAGGGCTTTTGCCGACATTGCCATATTTCGCGAGGCCACGTGCCTGCAGCTCCTCCTGATAGGCAAACAGGGCGGCCTGCCCGCCGGAGTGCAGCAGAACAACTTTCTGCCCTTTGCGGATTACCCCTTCATTCAGCAGTCCCAGAAGCCCCGCAAATGTCTTGGCGGTATAAACCGGATCCAGAAAGATCCCCTCGCTGCGGGCCATGAGCTGCAGTGCAGCGCGGGTGCCGGCCCCAACCTGCCCGTAGCCGGGGGCCAATGCGCCGTCCCAGGTACGGATACAGCCTGTCACCAGCGCCGGATCAAACTGCATCAGCGCAGCCAGATTGCTCAGCACAGTCTGCATCCGGGAATGCTGCTGCGCCTGGCTGCGGCGCACGCAAATGCCATAGACCGGTGCGGTTTTGCCCGCCAGCCGCAAGCCGGTCAGGAAACCGCCGTGGGTCGCGCCGCTGCCGGATGGTACCACAGCCGCATCGAATCCTCCGGTCTGGGCGGCCAGTTCAGCCGCGCCGGCCACATAGCCAAGCGCGCCAAGCGGCGGGTGGCCGAGACCCAAAGGAATGACATAGGGATTGCGCCCTGCCGCCCGAAGCTGGTCCGCGCGTTCGTGAAGCGCGTTGTCGGCACCCGCTTCATCCTCGCCCAAGGGGTAGCTTATATGCTCCGCCCCCAGAATCTGCGCCAGCAGCACATTGCCGGAGCGGTAATACAGGTCACCCATATCGGCCACCCGTTCCTCCAGCTGCAGCACGGGCTGCATTCCCAGTTTCACTGCTGCGGCGGCAGCAGTGCGGACGAAATTGGACTGCACCGCGCCGGTGATCAAAATGGTGTCCGCCCCCCGCTGCTGCGCCTCGCCCATATAGAATTCCAGCTGGCGGGTCTTATTGCCGCCAAAGCTGAGGCCGGTCAGATCGTCGCGTTTGATCCACAGGTCGATACCCAGCTGTTCCGACAGGCGGTCCAACCGCTCAACCGGTGTTGCAGTGTTCATCAATCTGGCGCGGGGGAACTCTGCCAGCTTCTTGCCGATGTCCATCTGTTCTTTCATCCTTTGTCATACAGCCAGGTATGCGCGCCGGAACAGGGCGGCACAGGCGAAAATTGAAATCCCGCGGGTCATATGTACCACAACCGCCTGCGGCAGATACGGCCCGGCCAAGCGGCCCAGCAGGCTGCCGGCCGCCGCCGCCACTGTCAGCTGCCAAAGCCAGGGGGCACGGGCCAAGGCGGCCCAATCGGACAGGCAGTGCAGCGCGAACGCAGTCCCATATGCCGCCAGTGCCACCGGTTGCACCAGCTTGCGGCAGTCCAGCGCCGTATGGCCGGCCGCAAGAAGGCCCAGCATCATCAGCGGCCCGGGGGTTGCGGCCCAGACGGTGGCCAGGCCTGAGAGGCCGGAAATTGCCCTGAAGCCGCGTGCCCCGGCCACCCTGACCCGCGGCAGCAGCGATGCGGCAACACCCGCCAGCAGCAGGACCGCTGTCAGGGCCAGGACAACAGGCTCCGGCAAATACGGATAGATCAGCAGACCCAGCAGAATTCCCATCAGGCAGCCGGACACCGCACTGCGGATCAAAGGCCTGCTGCCCCGCCAGGCTTGCAAATCAATCGCCACGGCGGAAACCAGCGTGTTCAGCAACAGCAGCACCGGAACCGCTGTGGCGGTGCCCAGCAATACCATCATCACCGGGGCGGCAATGATGCTGAAGCCGATCCCGGTCCCGGCCTGCACCCCTGCCCCGGCAGTTACGGCAAACAGCATCAAGGCAGTCTCGGAGGTCACTGCAATCTCCCTGCGGTCTTGGATGGTCCGCAAGATACCGGCGCAGCTCATGCATGAAAAATCATCTTATTGAATTTTCCGATGCTCACATGTTATCGGATGGGATGCGCATCACTGCCCGCCAGATCGAGATTTTCCAGATGGCTTACCGCCATCGTTCCACCCGTAAGGCCGCGGAAGCTTTGCATATTTCGCAACCGGCGATCAGCCGGGCTGTTGCGGACCTGGAAGCGGAGATGAGTGTTGCCCTGTTTGACCGCGCCGGCCGGGGATTTGCGCCCACCGCGGCGGCGCACAGCCTGCAGCAAGCGGTTCAGAAGCACTACCAGGGGCTGGAACGGATCCGGGAAACTGCCTTGCAAATCGCCTCCGGCACGGGCGGCCACCTGAGGGTGGCCGCAGTTCCTGCGGCCGCCGATACCCGGGTCGCTGCTGCGGCAGGCAGGCTGATGGCAGAACACGCCGCGCTCAGAATTGACTTGGATGTTCTGAGTGAAGGCGCCTGCCTTGCAGCACTCCGGGAAGGCAATGCCGATTGCGCCGTCATCTCGTCCGATCCGGGCGACCCGAACCTCATCTGCACGCGTCTGGCCGGCCTCCAGCCCGTGGCGGTCCTGCCGCTGCAGGATCCAATGGCCGGTGCCGCTGCCATCTCAGCGGCAGAGCTTGCGCAACAGCCACAGGTTATGCTGCCTGCCAGCAGCCCCTTCCGCCGCGCCGTGGAGCTGATGTTCGGACGCGATGATATTTCCTTTCATATCCGTGCCGAGGCACGGACCCAAATGGCATTGATCAGCATGGCCGCGCAGGGAGCGGGCCGGGCTATCGCAGATGCCGAGGTGCTGGCGGCAGCGAAGGAAAGCAACGTCGCCGCCGTACCGCTGGCCGCAGAGCTGAGCTGGCCGCTGCGCTGTGTTACGCTGGCGGCTTCGCAGGACATTCCAGGCCTGCGCCGGCTCATCGCAGAGCTGCAGAACCCGTACGGGCCCGGCTGATACAGCCCTTTTCCGGCGGGACCGGCTTCCGTCATTCCCTTGCCGGCCAGGCTCCGGTCGGCAAGGAACCCGGAAATCGGGCCGGTCCAAGGTGGTTCAGCCTTTCATCCGCAGACCGGCCGGATCATAGGGCGGTTGTGACAGCGGCACGGCGCTGTATTTGCGCCCTGCCACTTCGATCTCGAACCTGCGTGCCCGGGTTGCGGCCAAAGTTTCCCCTGGTGCGATGGCAATGTTGGCAAAGCACAGGTTCTTCCCCGTCCTTGGCCCCCAAGCGCCGGAGCTGGTCAGCCCGGCACGGGCGCCGTTTTCCCAGACCGGTTCGTCGTGCAGGAGCAGCGCATCGCCCTGCACTTCCAGCAGGATCTGGCGGCGGGTCAGGCCGCCCTCCTTTTGGGCCAGCAAAGCGCCGCGCCCAAGAAACTCTCCCTTGGTCCAGTTCACCGCAAATCCGATGCCTGCCTCCAACGGCGAGATGTCCGGCCCCAGATCGTGGCCCCAATGCTTGAAACCTTTCTCAATCCGGCAGCCGTCAAAGGCGTGAATGCCAAGCAGTCCCGTGCCCTCAGTCCGCAGCGCTTCGAACAACACAGGCCCCTGCCCTGCCGGAACGGAGATTTCCCAGCCCAGCTCGCCCACGAAACTGATCCTGGTAGCGCAGCCGGCAACGCCTGCCACTGTGACTCTTCGGGCTGTGGAAAAGGCAAAGACGTCCCAGTTGTCAGCTGACAACTTTTTCAGCAGCGCGCGGGAGTCTGGCCCCATTACGCCAATCACCGCTTCTGCTTCTGTCACATCGGCCAGGGTCACGTCAAAACCCTTCAGCCGGGCCTGTTTCTGCAGCCACTGCAGATCCTTGCGCCGGGTCGCAGCGCCGGACGTCACCCGGAAGCAATCCTTGCCTGTCCGGGTCACGGTCAGGTCCGCCTCGGTGCCACCGCGCTGGTTCAGCCAGGCGGTATAAACGGCACGGCCCGCCGCCACGTCCACGTCAGCGGTGCTGACCCATTGCATCAGCGCCAGCGCATCCGGCCCCGAGACGTCGATTTTGGTGAACATCGACAGGTCAATCAATGAAACACCCGCTGCCATGGCCTGTGCCTCGCGGTTGGCTGCATACTGCCATGTCTGCGGGCCTGCGGCGTAGGGCAGGTTCTTCTCGGCCTCATCCTGTGCAAACCAGCGGGTGCGTTCCCAGGCGCCGCCAACCCCCCAGACTGCACCGGCCTGATCCAGCTGCCCGTGCAGCGGCGACAGCCGCAGGTTCCGTCCGGATATGGGCTGTTTGAACGGCCAGTGCATGGCAAAATTGTTGCCGACGGACTCCTTCATCTTGTCCTCCATGTAGGCATGGCCGGACTGCAAAGGATCGCAGCGCAGAATGTCGATATCCCAAAGGCCGCTGGGGGCTTCGCCGTCAATCATCCAGCTTGCCAATGCGTCGCCAACGCCGGCCGAGGACATAATGCCCACCGAGTTCAATCCGGTCGCCACAAACAGATTTTGCATTTCGGGCGTTTCTCCCACCAGCGGACGGCTGTCCGCAGTAAAGCTTTCCGGTCCGTTCAGAAAATGCTGGATGCCGGCGCTCTCCAGCCCCGGAAACATGGTCAAAGCGGCTTCGATAAAGGGTTCGGCCTGCTCCCAGTCGTCTTCCATCTCCAGGAATGGCCGGTCGCCCTCGGGGCTATGGGGATCCCAGGGTTTGGCATCCATCTCGAACCAGCCGACCAGCAGCTTGCCGGCGTCGCCCTTCATGTAGACATGGGTTTCCATGTCGCGGAACACCGGGAAGGTTTTGGGAAAGCCCTCGATCGGCTCCGTTACCACATACATGTGCTTGACCGCGTGCTGCGGCAGCACCACGCCGGCGTCATCGGCCAGCTTCTTGGACCACGCGCCAGCGCATAGGGCCACCTGGTTAGCCTCGATCCGGGTGCCATCGGACATTTCAACACCTGCCACCCGGCCCCCCTTCTGCAGCAGCCGCGCCACCACGGCCCCTTCGCGGATCTCCACTCCGCGGCTACGGGCGCCCCTGGCATAGGCCATGGACAGATCGACCGGGTTGACCTGCCCGTCCTCCTTGAGTGTCAGCGCGCCGTAGATACCTTCGGCGCTGATCCCTGGCACCCGGGCCGCCACTTCTTCGCCCGTGAGGATTTCCGGCGACATGCCGGTATAGCCGGCCATCGCATGGATCCGGTGCAGCTCATCCATCCGTTCCGGCCGCCGGGCGATCCAATAGCCGGTTGTCTGCTGATAGCCGGTCGCAAGCCCGGTTTCCTGCTCCAGCTCCGGGAAGGTCTGCAGCGCCCTTGACGCCAGTTTGGTCATGTTGAAGGTGGAGCGAAGCGGGCCGACAATGCCTGCCGCGTGCCAGGTGGTGCCGGAGGTCAGCTGGTTGCGTTCCAAAAGCAGGATGTCTTCTGCCCCCTTCTTTGCCAGGTGGTAAGCCAGGCTGAGGCCGATAGCCCCGCCGCCGATGATGACAATATTGCGCTGCTCAGGCATGGCGCCCTCCAATTGGTTCCTTGCCAAAATGATGCGGTAAACAGCGCGTGGAGGCATTTGTTCAATTCTTGAGGGTGACGTAATATATTGAAAGAAAATCATATTTTTTCTTTAGCAGTCGTTTCGTAAACTTAAACGGCTTCTTGGGAGCGTCAATCCATGCTTTTTTCGCATGAATTTCCGTGTAGTTTCCCGATGACGTTCACACGGGAACCTTTGAGATGCCGCCAGAAACCGATTCCTTTCTGCTCCCTGTAATGAACGCGCTGGCGGCCTTTCGCGCGGTTGCGTCGCTTGGCTCGGTCAGCGCCGCGGCGCAAGCGCTTGGCACGTCGCAGTCCAGCCTGTCGCGCCATATTCAAAACCTGGAGGAGCACCTGCGCTGCCCGCTGTTTTTGCGTCAGAACCGGCGGATGGTGCTGACCGCCGCCGGGCAGCAGTTCTTTGCGGCGGTTGATGCAGGGCTTGGCGCCATTTCGCAAAAGGCGCAGGAGCTGCACCGCCAGCAGGGGCCGGGAGAAATCCGCATCCGCTGCGGCCACGGCTTTGCCTACTTCCGGATGATGCAGCTTTACCCGCGTCTGCAGCGGGTCTATCCGGATCTGCAGATCAACCTGTCCGTGGGACCGCTGGGGCTCCATGCGGAGGGCAGCCTGCCGGATCTGGATGTACGGCTTGGCCCGCACCCGGATCCGGAATGGCATTCGGAAAGGCTGATCCCCGAAGATATCTGCCTGGCCGCCGCGCCCGCTCTATTGGACCGGCTTGGACTAGCTGGCCGCAGGCCAGAGCTGCAGGAGCTGACCGGTCTGCCGCTGCTGCACCTGGACCGCGGCGAATACGGCATCTTGTGGTTCGGATCCTTCTTCGAGCGTTTCGGCATCGAATACGAACCGGATCCGGCAACCTTGTTTTTCAACAGTTATCCGCATGTGGTTCATGCTGCGATCGAAGGCCGCGGCATCGCTATTATCTGGCGCGGCCTGGATGACGGTGCGCTGGAAAGCGGCGAACTGGCCGAGCTGCCCGGCACCGGCTTGCGCACAGAAAACGGGTACTTCCTGACCTGCCGCCGCGCCGTTCAGGCCGAGCCGGAAATCGCCCGGATCCGCCGCTGGCTGATCAATGCCTGTGCCAGCGGCGGGCTGCCGCGGCGGCAGCAGGCAATCTGATCCGCTATTCCCGGCGCCTCAGACAGAAGAGGCTGAACATGTATCTCCGCAACACCTGGTGTGTCACTGTCTGGGACAGCGAAGTCACCCGCGAACCGCGCCAGATCAAAGTGCTGGGCGAAAAGATCGTGATCTATCGCACCGAAGCCGCCGCACCGGTCGTCAGGATCGACGCCAGCCCGCACCGCAAGCTGCCACTGCGCAAGGGCTGTACAAAGGGTGACCAAATCGAATGCGGCTTCCACGGGACGACCTTTGACTGCGCTGGCGGCTGCGTGCTTGTCCCCGGTCAGGACAAGATCCCGGCGGCCACCAACATTCGCTCCTATCCGGCCGAAAGCTGTTGTGTCCTGGTCTGGATCTGATTGGGCGGTCCGGCGCTGGCGGGTGCGGACAAGATGTTCAAGGTGGAGCGTTTCGACGATCCCGCCTGGGGTATCAACATGGGCGCTGCAATGCCGTTTCCTTGCAGCTATCTTTGCATCACCGACAACCTGCTCGACCGTCTCATGTTTCTTGGGTGCATCAAAACTCCTTCAGCAATGCTGCTTGCGAAGGGGAGCCGCTGACCGTCGACGGCGCCGATGACGGCGTAATCGTGCCGCGCTGGGTGTATTTTGTGGAGGCCGCGCCCTTTCACAAGAAACTGGTGCCGTGTGAGGGCAACTGCGACCGCGAGCAGCATTACGAGGTCCGCTATCCGTCGCTGGCCTAATTCAAGGCGATCTTTACACCTGCCGGTAACGGCGGTGACGCGGGCAATCTGCCGGATGGGCAGTCTTTCCAGATGGACAGCTACATCTTCATGACCCCGGTGGATGAGAAAACCACGCGCTACTACTGGTTCCAGATCCGGAATGTGCATCCGGATGATGCAGAAATCTCGCAGGAAATAAGCGACTCTGTCAAATTCGCCTTCGACCTGGGTCTCGACATTCTGGTTGAGGTGCAAAAGGTCATGGACGGGAAAACAACACGCAATGCAGACTCGGCGATTGAGGCCGGCCCGCTGCTGTTCAGCCGCCGCCTGCAAAGGCAGATCAGCGCGGAGCAAAAAAGGCGGCTGCACCCATTTGAAGCCAGGCGATTCGGGCAAGGCGCTTTCTGCTGCCTTTGCCCTGGTGGTCAGGAAAAGGCCACGGTGGCGCCGAAGTCGTGCAGCGTAATCAGATCTGTGCGGAACCCGCCATCAAAGCTGTGCAAAATGGCGCCGCTTCCGCCGTCTACCCAGGCCAGCGGGCCCTTGCCCTCCGGATCCAGCGCAATGCTGTGTGAGGCGCCCGGTGCAGTGGCCAGCGGGAAGGAGGCGAAGATGCCCATGCTCATGCGGTGGATATGGCCGCAGCCGATCTGCAAGGGGCCGCGGTAACGGGCCAGTATCTCTGACAGGCGTTCTGGCATCTTCAGCCCGATTTCATTCATGGCGGCAATCCCGGTCCCGACCGGCGGATGATGCAGGAACAGCAGAACCGGGCGCCCGCCTGCACCGGCAAGCTGCGCATCCAGCCAGTCGCAGGTTTCCAGGCTCAGTTCGCCATGCGCAGCCCCTTCCACAAGCGTGTCCAGCCCGATCAGGATCACTTCGTTCAGATCCTGCTGCCAGTTGACCGGGCCGGTTGCCGGCATCCAGTCCCTGCCCTGCAGTGCCGCGCGCATCGGCGCCCGGGCGTCGTGATTGCCGGGAGTAGCCAGCCAGGGCAGCGGGCTATCCTGCATCAGCCGCAGGAAATGGCCATAGGCGGCAGCACAGCCGGTTTCGGTCAGATCTCCGGATACTACAATCCGCGCGACCGGGCCGATGCGGGGCAGCAGCTGCTTCAATCCGTGCAGCAGCCGGGTCAGGGCGGCGGCGGTGTCTATCCGGCCCTGAAACAGCTGGCCTTCCGGCAGAATGTGCGTGTCTGAGATCTGCAGGATTCTGATCATGGTTAACGTGTCCGTTTCGGGGCCGGCGTCATTTGACACCAGCGGTCAGGAAGGCCTGGACAAACTGCCGCTGGAACACCAGGAACAGGATCAGGAGCGGCGCGATCACCATCACGGTGGCAGCAGAGATCACCGAGATATCCACCCCGTTTTCCGGCGCCCCGAACAGCGACAGGCCAACGGTCAGCGGCCGCGTGCTTTCGGAGTTGGTCACGATCAACGGCCACAGGAAGTTGTTCCAATGGGTCGAAACTGACACCAGCGCATAGGCCAGATAAGTGGGCCGTGCCGCCGGCACATAGACCCGCCACAGCACGCCCAGGGTTGAGCAGCCTTCGACCCGGGCGGCCTCTTCCAGCTCCTTTGGCACAGATTTGAAGGCCTGCCGCATCAGAAAGATGCCAAAGGCCGACGCCATATAGGGTGCGCCAATCCCGGTCAGGCTGTCCAGAATTCCCAGGGTGGCGGCAACCCGGTAGTTTTCGACGATCAGAACCTCAGGCAGGATGAAAAGCTGCAGCAGAACCAGGATGAACAGGGTGTCCCGGCCGCGGAATTCGGTCTGGGCAAAGGCAAAACCGGCCAGGGTGCACAGGAAGAACTGGCCCGCCAGGATCAGTGTCACCAGCAGAAAGGTGTTCAGGAAATAGCGCAGCCAGGGTGCGCCGTCCCAAGCCGTGCGGAAGTTGTCCAGCGTCAGCGGGGCGCTCAACCGGAAATTCACGGCATCGCTTACGTCATGGAACGCGGCCCAAAAGGCAAATATCAGCGGTGAGATCCACAACACCGCCAGCACGATTGCCAGGACCGGTTCGATATAGCGGCTCATCTGTAATGTGTCCTTTTGTCCAGCACCAGGAATTGGAAGGCTGCCAGCAGGCCCAACACGCCCAGCACCAGCGCAGTCATGGCTGCCGCGGCGGGGCGGTCGAAATAGGCAAAGGCATTTTCCCAGATGTAGTAGAGGATCAGCTTGGAGCTGTCGGAGGGCCCGCCCTTGGTCAGGATGAACAGGTGGTCGATCAGCTTGACCGAATTGATCATCGCATTGACCAGGATGAACAGCGTGGTCGGCATCAGCAGCGGCAGCACGATCCGGCGCAAATAGGTCCAGCGGCTGGCGCCCTCGATATCGGCGGCCTCCTTCAGGTCCGGCGGGATGGTCTGCAGGGCCGCCAGGTAAAAGATCATAAAGAAACCGGCTTCTTTCCAGATCGTCACCGCACAGACAGCCCATAATGCTGTGCCGGGTTGGCCCAGCCAGTTCACCGGTTCTGCCCCGAACAGCGCGCCGATCTGGTTCAGGATGCCAAAACTCGGCGTATAAAAGAACAGCCACAGGTTCGCAGCCGCAATCATTGGCAGCACAGTCGGCGTGAAATAGGCCGTGCGGACAAAGCTGCGTGCAGGGATTTTCGAGTTCGCCCAAAGCGCCATGGCCAGCGCCAGGGCAATGGAGACCGGGATGGTGACGGCGGCATAAAGAAGGTTGTTCCACGCCACCAGCCAGAAGGTGGGATCCTCAAACAGATACTGGTAATTCTCCAGCCCCACGAACTCCGCAGGCCGGCGGCGGGTGCCGCGCGACCAGAGCGAGGTCACGACAGTGGCAATCGAGGGGTAGAAGGCAAACACCGACAGCATCACCAGAGCCGGGCTGAGCAGCAGCCAGCCATTGATCGCCCGGCGGCGGCGTTCCAGTGCAAAGATGTCCGTCATGCTGTCTCCTGGCTGAAAGCGGGGGCCGGGCAGATGACCCGGTCCCCGGACAAGGTTTGCGCCTTACTTGTAGGCGCGCAGCAGGCGTTCAGCGGCGGCCTGCGCTTCTCCCAAAGCGTCTGCGGCGGATTTCTCGCCGGTCAATGCCGATTGGATTGCTGCGTTCAGCCCATCGCGCACCCGTGCGGTTTCAAAGGTCGAAAACTCGGCCACCGCATGCTCCAGCTGGTCGCGGGCCACCAGAGCGGGCGGGAATTCCGCGGTGTAGGCTTTCAACGCTTCGGTCTCGTAGGCGGCAGGCGACACGCCCATATAGCCGGTGGCGATCGACCATTCGGCGGCCTGCTCCGGCGCGGTCATGAACTTGATCAACTGCAGCGCGGCTTCCCTCTCCTCAGCGGTGCTGTCCTTGAAGACATAGAAGTTGCCGCCGCCGGTGGGCGAGCCCAGCCGCACATTGCCAGGAAGCTTTGCCACGCCAAAGTCGAATTCGGCATTGTTTTTGACCGCGGTCAGGTTGCCGGTCGAATGCCACATCATCGCGGTTTTGCCTTCCAGGAAGGCCTGGCGCAGGGTGCCCCATTCGACGGTGCCTTCGGGCATGATGCCATGTTCCTGGCTCAGAGATTGCCAAAATTCCAGCGTATCGACCACGGCTTCGTCATCGAAATAGGTGGTGACGCCGTCGTTGGACATAACCTCCTTGCCGTTCTGGATCGCCAGCGCCTGGAACATCCAATAGGGGTAGCCGGTTGAGGGGATCATCAGGCCGTGATGAGCATCGCTTGTCAGGGCTTTGCCCATATCCACCAGCTCATCCCAGGAGGCCGGGGCCTTCTCTGGATCCAGGCCGGCCGCGCGGAACATGTCCTTGTTGTAATAGGCCACGATGGTCGAGCGCTGGAAGGGGACACCCCAGGTCTTGCCCTCGATTTTGCCGTTTGCCATCAGAGCCGGGTAAAAACTGTTCAGCCAGGCTTCTTCCTCAGCCCCCTCGACCAGATCATCAAATGGCACCACCAGGTCCTGTTCGATCAGGTCATAGGCGTCGATTGAGAACATAACCGCCAGCTGGGCGGGCTCCCCTGCTTCCAAAGCGGCCAGGGACTTGATGCGGGTGTCGTCGTAGTTGCCCGCATAGATCGCATTGACTTTGATATCCGGGTTCTGATCCTCGAATTTGCCAATGATACCGTCAACCACTTCGGTGAGCTTGCCGCCAACGGCAATCGGATAATACATCGTCAATTCAGTCTCTGCTGCCGCCGGATTGACGATAGCAGTCGATGCGGCAAGAATGGCCGCCAAGGCAGGCATACGGGTCATATCAAGTTTCCTTCTGGGCAAGTTCAGGTGACAAGTTCAGGTGACGGGGGGCCTTGGGCCCTGTTCCGGACGCTGTGTTTTGGCGAATGCGCGTCACGGAATTCTGCTGAGGCTCCTTTTCCAACTTTCCCGTGCGGGCGTTGAAAAGGAGCCGGCTTTCCTCTGGAATGGACACTCCGACTTCCTGGCCAAGCGAGAACTCCGCATCAGCCGGAAGAATGGCGGCCAGCCCGCGGGCTGCAGCATTGTTGAGCGCCAGGCGGGTTTCCGAACCGAGAAACTCGATATCTTCAATGGTGGCAGTGAGATCTCCTGCCGCCCGCGGCAGGATTTGAATGGCTTCGGGGCGGATGCCCGCCAGAACATTGCTGTCCAGACCCAGCGCCGGGCCCTCAATCAGCGCCGCGGGCGGTTCACCGATGAATTGCGCAGCAAAGGTTGACGCAGGGCTGCTGTAAAGTTCTGCTGGGCTGCCGGCCTGTTCGATACGGCCAGCGTTCATCAGCACCACGGTGTCAGACAGGCTCATCGCCTCGCCCTGGTCGTGCGTCACGTAAACCACCGTCAGCCCCAGCGTGCGCGCCAGCGCCCGGATATCCCGGCGCACCGAATGGCGCAGTTTGGCGTCCAGGTTCGATAGCGGCTCGTCCATAAGGCACAGGGGTTTTTCCGCCACCGCTGCACGGGCCAGCGCCACCCGTTGCCGCTGGCCGCCGGACAGCTGGGCAGGCTTGCGCCGTTCCAGCCCCTGCAGGCCGGTCATCTCCAGTGCTTTGGCCAGGCGTTTGGCCTGTTCGCTGCGGCTGATCCGGCGCACCTTGAGCCCGAACAGCACGTTTTCAGCAACGTTCAAATGCGGAAACAGCGCATAGGACTGGAACACCATCGACAGGTTGCGCTGTGACGCGGGCAAGGCGGTTACGTCCTTGCCGTCAATCAGAATGCGCCCCGATTGCGGCTGTTCCAGCCCGGCAATCAGCCGCAGCAAGGTCGACTTGCCGCAGCCCGACGGCCCCAGGATGGACATGAATGCCCCTTGGGCCAGGTTCAGGCTGATGTCTTGCACTCCTCCCTGCCCATCCCACTGACGGCTGATCTTTTCCAGAGCGAGAAAGGTCATGGCTGCTCTCCTGCGACAATTAGTTGGCTGTCAAGAGGCTCCAGCAACGCGTTAAACGGCGGCCCAGGCCGCTGGTCGATCACGATATGATCCGCCTCTTCCAGGCGTCCGCCGACGGCCGCAGCCCGGCGACCGAATTTTGAAGCATCCGCCACCAGAACTGAGGAGCGTGCGTTACGGCGCAGGCATTGGCGGATCTGTACCTCTTCCTCGTGGAAATCCAGCAGGCTGCCGTCGCTGTCGATGCCGCCTACCCCATAGACCGCGAAGTCGGCGCGGTAGCCGCGGAACAGATCCAGCACCTGGGCGCCCAGAATGTCCCGGTCTGGCAGCCGCATCGCACCGCCGGGCAGAATGATCCGTGCGCCGGGGGCCTCTGACAGGGCCATGGCAGCGTTGAGATTGTTGGTGATGATGGTCAGGCCTTCACGCCCTGCCAAGGCGGCGGCCACCAATGCCGGGGTAGTGCCGATTGAGAAGAACAAGGTGGCGCCATCAGGAATGAGCTGAGCCACCTGCCCGGCAATCTGTTTCTTGGCCGCGACATTCAGCGTCGAACGTGTGGCATAGGGCAGGTTTGAACTGCCTTCAATAAACTCGGCGCCGCCATGCAGCCGCCGCAGTTTGCCTTGTTCGCACAGGGCATTGATATCGCGGCGGATCGTATGCGCGGACACCTGCATTTGCTCTGCCAGCTCATCCACAAGGACCTTGCCTTGGGATTGAGCTGTTTCGAGAATTGCTGTTTGCCTGTTCATATCCCACCTCATAATGCTCATATGAGCATATTATGTGACAATCTCATGACTATTCTGCTCAAAAGAGCGCAACGGTCAAGCTTCAGCTTCGCTGCAGGGCAGCGACCGATGGCTGTAACAGGCCTGACAAAGTGGTCCAAGCGGGTTGTGTCCGGCGTTGCGCGATGCTGAGGAGACCGCAATCCAACAGTTTTGCCGCTGGCTGGCAGCCTGTGAAATCAAAGTGTTTTCTTGGAGAACCCGGTCAGCCAGTCAAATACCAGTCTGGCGCGGTCGGATGCCTGGTTGTGCAGCTTGACATAAAACTCCAGCGGCGCCGAAATGGTGTCGGGCAGCAGCTTAACCAGCTTGCCGGAGGCGACCAGATCCGCAGTCAGGCCCTCCCAGCCCAGCACCGCCCCCATGTCGTCCTGCGCGGCCTGCAGGGCGATGACATAATTGTTGACGCGGTGGGTGGATTTCAGCGGCCCGCAATAACCCAGGGCCTGCGCCCAGCCCTGCCAGTCGGTGCCGCCGGTTTCCAGCGAGTCGAGATGGATCAGCGGCACATCCGCGATGTCCGCGACGCTGGCAATCCGGTGCTGGGCGGCAAACCGCGGGCTGCACAGCGCCATGATCCGGTCCCGGAACAGCGCCCGGCAATGGCCGCTGTCACGGGACATGTCGCCGTAGTGCAGGCTGAGATCGCAATCGCCGGCGGCGTTTTCAATATCGCTGACGATTTGTGCCACAGAGATATGCTCGTAGCTTTTCCAGAAATGCGCCAGCCGCGGCGTCAGCCACAGCGAACTGACAGCGGTGCTGGAGCGGACCGTCACCGAGCTGCGCCCGTGCTGGGCCCGCAGCTGCTCGAAGGCATCGCTGATCCCCTCAAACCCCCGTTGCAGGGCGACCAGCAGATAGGCGCCGCTTTCGGTCAGCTCGACACCGCGGTGAAAGCGGTTGAACAGGCTGCACTGCAGCTCCCGCTCCAGCGTCTTGATCTGGTGGCTGACCGCGGCGGGGGTGACGTTCAGCTCGCTTGCGGCCAGTTTGAAACTGGTGTTCCGGGCAGCGGCTTCGAAGCTGACCAGGGAGCTCATCCGGGGCAGGTCATAGGGGCGCTTGGGCAAGGCGGCTTTATCCTTTTGCAGGAAATGCTGATTGCTGCATGTCTCTTTTCTTGGTCTTGGGCAAATTCAGCTAAGCCAAGATGAAAATTTTTGCAATTGCCGGATGCGGGAATGACGCCAGAATGCAGCATCATTCCCCGGCACAGGATCAGCACCTGCCGGGCGATACCGTCAGGAATTCTGCCGCTGCAGCCCAAGCTGCCGGAAACCCGCAAACAGGAGTTGGTCTATGAAGTCGCATGCAAAAGTGGTGGTCGTCGGCGGCGGCTGTGTCGGAGCCTCGATCCTTTACGGGCTGACGCAGCACGGCTGCAGCGATGCGGTGATGCTGGAGCGGACCACGCTGACCTCCGGGTCGACCTGGCATGCGGCGGGGCTGCTGGTGACCTTCGTGCGCTCGCACAACATCTCCAAGATGACGATGGAAACCATCCGCATCTATGGCGAGGTGGAGGAGAAACTGGGGTCCTCCGTCGGCCTGCGCCAGGTCGGCCAGCTGCGGGTGGCCAATACCGAAAAGCGCTGGGATGAGTTCCAGTCCTATATCTCCATTGCCGAGGCCGCCGGCGTGCCCTGCCGCCTGGTGACGCCGGAGGAGATCAAGGAGATCCACCCGTTGCTGGCGCAGAGCGAGAACATCCGCGGCGGCATCCTGCATGACCAGGACGGTTACGTGAACCCGGCCGACATCACCATGGGCCTGGCCAAGCTGGCCCGTGACCAGGGGGCCACCGTCTATCAGAACACCGAGGCGCAGGGCTATGAGAAGCTGGACAACGGCCATTGGAAGGTGACCACCAGCAAGGGGGAGATCACCTGCGAGCATCTGATCTTTGCCACCGGCAACTATGCCCGCGAGAACGCCCGCCGGGTGGGGCTGGACCTGCCCTGCATCCCGATCGTGCATCAGTACTGGACAACTGAGACCGTGCCGCTGTTGAAAGAGCGCCGCGCCGAAGGTCTGCCCGAATTCCCGATCCTGCGGGATGAGGATTACGGCGCCTACCTGCGCGAGGATGTCGGCGGCTTCCAGTTCGGCCCCTATGAGTTCGAAAAAGACCTCAAGCTGTTTGCCGAGGACCGGGTTCCGGCCGATTTCGGCGCCGACCTGCTGCCGGAGGACTTCGAGGCGGTGGAAACCCAGTGGGAACGCGCGCTGGAGCGGGTGCCTGCCTTGGGCGAAGTGGGCATCAAAGCCAACACCCGCGGCCCCTTCCAGATGACCCCGGACGAGCTGCCGCTGTGCGGTCCGGCACCGGGGCACGACAACCTGTGGCTTGCCGAGGGCGTGCCCGGCGGCATCCTGTGGGGCGGCACCATGGGCGAACGCCTGGCGCGCTGGATCGTTGATGGCCACCCCGGCATCGACATGTCCGAAATCGACCCGCGCCGCTTTGGCGACTATGCCTCCAAGCGCTGGACCATGGACAAGGTGCGCGAGACCTGGGGTACCCATATGGACGCCCATGTCCCGGGTGAGGACTTCCCTTCCGCCCGGCCGATGAAGACGATGCCGTCCTACGATCTGCTGACGGCGCATGGCGCGGTCTGGACCACGTTCAACGGCTATGAATTCCCGCGCTGGTTTGCCAAATCGCCCGCTGAGGCCATCCCCGAACACAGCTTCCGCCGCACGGATCACATGGAGCTGGTGCAGGAAGAGGTGCGCGTCACCCGCGAGGAGGCCGGTTTCATCGAGATGTCGCCGATGACCAAGTTCACCGTGCGCGGCCCAGGTGCTGCCAAATGGCTGGACGGGATCATGGCCAACAAGCTGCCCAAGGTTGGCCGCATGACCCTGGCGGTGGCGCTGAATCCGCAGGGTGGCATGGAGGGCGAATACACCATTGTCCGCTACGGCGAGAACGACTTCTACCTGGTCTCCACCCCGAACGGGCAGGTCTACAACTGGGATTACCTGTCGCGCCTGCTGCCGGATGATGGCTCGGTGATCATGGAGGACATCTCGGAACAGCTGGGTGTGATTGCCCTGGCGGGGCCGAAGTCCCGCGAGATCCTGCAGCAGCTGACCGACAATGACCTGTCGAACGCGGCCTTCCCCTGGCTGACGGCGCAGATGGGCGAGGTCGGCTATGCCAAGGGCGTCCATTTGCTGCGTGTCTCCTACACCGGCGAGCTGGGCTGGGAGCTGCATCATCCGGTCGGCTACAACCGCCATCTGGTTGATCAGCTGCTGAAGGCCGGGGTCAAACCCTTTGGGCTGGAGGCGCTGGAATCGATGCGGCTGGAGAAATCCTACCGCGCGATCAACCGGGAGATCTGCAAGGACATGACCCCGTTCGAGGCCGGGCTGGACCGTTTCGTGGCGCTGGAGGGCCGCGAGTTCATCGGCCGTGAGGCACTGCTGCAACAGAAGGCCGCAGGCGGCTACAGCACGCTGGTCACCCTGAAGCTGCCGTTCTGCGACACCTCGGTGATGGCGGATGAGAGCGTGTACAAGGACGGCACGCTTGTCGGCCGCGTCACCTCGGGCGGGTTCTCCTATTACTGCAACCACGACATCGCGATGGCACTGGTGCCGCAGGAGCTCACCGCCGAGGGCACGCGCCTGCAGGTGATGGTCCACAACGAGATGCGCGAGGCCGAGGTGATCGGCGTCTGCGCCGTCGACCCAACCAGCGCCCGCGCGCGGGCTTGATCCCGGCCTAGCCACAGGAGCATGACATGACGGAACAAACAACACGGGCGCCGCGCGGCGCCCGGGGCGGACGGGCTGCGCGCGTCAAAGCCCGCACCAACCCGGCCCCGGTCTACCTGCCTGCGCTGAACCGCCGGGTCGGCCCCATTGATCTCTTGGGTCCTGAAGGGGTGGAGAAGATCCACAACGCGGCGATGACGATCCTGGAGACCACCGGCATCGAATTCCGCGATCCGGTGGCGCTGGCTGACTGGAAGCGCGCGGGCGCCGATGTGCAGGGCGAACGGGTGCGCATCGGGCGGGACATGCTGATGGAGCTGATCTCCTCGGTACCGTCGGAATGGGGCTATGCCGCCCGCAACCCCGACCGCTCGCTGCGGGTGGGCAACCGGCATTCGGTCTTTGCCAACGCCTATGGCGCGCCTTTTGTCTACGACCTGGACGGCAACCGCCGCCCCTCGGTGCTGGAGGATGCGCATAACTTCTTCAAGCTGAGCCAGATGAGCCAGTCGATGATGGTTCCGGGCATCCTGCCGGTGGAGCCGCAGGACGTGCCGGTGCCGCAGCGCCATCTGGAGCTGGTGCACGCGGCGCTGACGCTCACCGACAAGCCGATCAAGGGCTCGGTGCTGTCGGAACAGGCGGCGCGCGACACGGTCGATATGGTGCGCATCGTCTTTGGTGAAGAATTCGTCGACAATAACGTGGTTCTGGCCGCGCTGCTGAACTGCAACACGCCGCTGGTCTGGGATGAGACCATGCTGCAGTCCTTGCGGGTCTATGCGTCTGCCAACCAGCCCTGCCTGTTGTCGCCCTTTGTGCTGGCCGGCGCCTCGGCACCCGCCAGCCCGCAGGGCGGTGTGGCGCTGCTGATCGCCGAAAGCCTGGCGGGCATGGCCTACAGCCAGATCATCCGCCGCGGCGCGCCGATGGTTCTGGGGGTGGCAATCATGGGCGTGTCGATGAAGACCGGTGCCCCGATGATGGGCTCGCCGGAACCCGGCCTGATGAACCTTCTGGTCGGCCAGATGGCGCGGTTCTACGGCGTGCCCTGGCGCACCTGCACCATGTGGACCGGCTCCAAATCGCCAGACATGCAGGCGGGTTTCGACACCGCCAACACCATGTGGCCGGTGCTTTTAGGCGGTGCGAATTACATCGTGCATTCGGCTGGCTTCCTGGAGGGTGCGCTGGGGGTCAGCTATGCGAAGTGGGTGCAGGACACGTTGCAGCTGGAGAACTTCCACCGCTTTTTCAGCGGCTTGCAGGAGGAAAGCCTGGATGCGCTGCTGGGTGACATCGCGGCGATTGGCCCCGGCGGTCATTTCCTGGGCACCGATCACACCCGCGAAAACCCGATGCATATGAACCCGCTGCAGAACAACGACAGTTTCGAGCAATGGGAGGCGGAGGGCGCCAAAACCGCGGAACTGGTGGGCCGCGAGGAGGCCCGGCGGATGCTGGACAGCTACGTGCAGCCGCCGATGCCGGACGGTCAGCGCGGCGCACTCGACGAATATGTTGCCAAAAAGCGCGCACTGTACCAAGCCTGACAAGGCGGGCGCCAAAGCGCCCGGTTTGACCCGACACAAGGACAGGATTTGAGCCCATGACCACAGCTTCGACAAAAACGCTCTCACTCGCCGAGGTGCGGGATTTGGCCAAATCTGTCCTTGTGGCCGCAGGGATGGACGCGGCGGGCAGCGATGTGATTGCCGATATCGTCACCTGCTCCGAACGCGACGGTCCGCGCAGCCACGGCCTGCGGATGCTGCCGGTCTATGCGCAAAGCTTCACTTCCGGCTATGCCAATGGCGCCGCGGCCCCCAAGATCGAAAAGATCGCGCCGGGCGTGCTGCGGGGCGACGCGGACAACGGCTATTACCAGATCGCCGCGGCCGCCGCGCGGCAGGAGCTGATTGCCCTGGCGCGTGAGAACGGCATAGCCGCCTTCACCTGTTCCAATTGCCACCACCTGGGCGGCTTGCGCTTTGACACCGAACCGCTGGCCGAGGCCGGGCTGGTGGCGCTGGCCGTCATCAACTCGCTGTCGATGGTGGTGCCGCAGGGCGGTGTGCGCCCGGTGTTCGGCACCAACCCGATGTCCTTTGCCTGCCCGCGCCAGGGCGCTGAGCCGGTGGTCTGGGACCAGGCGGCCTCGATGGTGGCTCTGATGGACATCCGCATGGCCGCCGCCGAGGGCCATGACCTGCCGCGGCCTGCCGGGTTGGATCCGGATGGCAACCCCAGCACGGACCCTAATGCGATCCTCGAAACCCGTAGCCTCTTGCCCTTTGGCGAGCACAAGGGGGCCGCGATTGCCTTTATGATCGAAGTGCTGGGCGCCGCCTTGGCAGGCGGAAAATTGTCAGCTGACAATAATGAGCGTGAATCCTTCGGCGCGCTGAACATCAAGGGCGGCGCCACCCTGATCGCCATCGACCCGTCCCGTTTCGGCAATGCCGCATTCGGGGATTACATCACCCGCATCTGCGCCGAGATCGAGGGCAATGGCGCCGCGCGGGTTCCCGGCGACGGGCGGCTGAAGAAACGCACTGCTGCCGAGGCGGAGGGTGTCGAGGTCAGCACAGACCTGCTGGCGCAGCTGCACCAGCTGGCAAACCCCGCATGAAACGGGTGGTGATTGCGGGCGGCGGCGTTGTTGGCATCTCCTGCGCGCTGGCGCTGCAGGCCGAGGGCCACAGCGTCACCGTGCTGGAGCCCGGACCAGTTGGCGAGGGCGCAAGCTGGGCCTCCTGCGGCTGCATCGCGGTGGGGGAGATCGTGCCGCTGTCGCAGCCGGGCATGCTGATGAAAGTGCCGGGCTGGCTGCTGGACCCGGAGGCACCGCTGTCGCTGCGCCCGGCCAGCGCGCTGCCCTTGCTGCCCTGGTTTGCCCGCTTCACCGCCAATTCCCTGCCCTCCCGCATGCGCGCCATTGCCGCCGATCTGGCGCGGCTGACCTTTGCCGCCACCGCGGACTTTAAGGCGCAGCTGGCGGATATCGGCGCGCCGGAACTGCTGGTGGAACGCCCGGTGATCAAGCTGTTCGATGATGAGCGCGACAAGGCCACCATGGGCGCCGCCTTTGATCTGGCGCGCGAGCTGGGCTGCACCATCGACGACATCTCCGGCCAGGAAGCTCATGAGATGGACCCGGCCATCGCCGCCGATTTCAAGTACGCGTCAGTTTTGCGGGACTGGAGCTTTGTCACTGATCCGAAACAACTGGTTGAAAGGCTGACGCGGACCTTTGTCCGGCGTGGCGGCACGGTGCTGGCGCAGGCATGTTCAGGGTTTGAACGCGACGGCAGCCGCATCATCAATGTGCGCGCTGCGGACGGGCAGCTGGTGGCGGCAGATGAAGTCGTGATCGCAGCAGGCACCCATTCCAAGGGCCTTGCCGGACAGCTTGGCATCCCGCTGCACATGGAAGGGCTGATTGGCTATTCCACCGCCTTGCGGGATCCCGGAGTTGATCTGAAACACACGGTTTTCTATCCCGCGGGCGGGTTTGGCCTTACACCCTACAGCGATGCGCTGGCAGTTGCGGGCACAGTCGAGTTCGCCAGCCTGTCAGCCGCCCCGAAATGGCGCCGGGCCGATGTGCTGGTCAAACGCGCGCACCGGGTTCTGCCGGGATTGCAAGCAGACAAACGCGAGCGCCGCATGGGCCGCCGCCCTTTTACCCCCGACACCCGCCCGATTATCGGACGCACCAGCAAGCTGGCAAATGTGAGCTTTGCCACCGGCCATGGCCAGCTGGGCCTGACCCTGGGCGCCACCACCGGGCGGCTGATCGCGGATGTGGTCGCTGGGCGGCCGCTGGAGCCCGGGCTGGCAGGTTTTGGGCCGAACAGGTTTATGTAAAGCCCCGCCGGTTGCGATGCCGCGTCAGGCGTAGTTTTTCCTGCGGGACATCTTGCCGATGCCGGGGTTCATGCTGTTGGTGGGGTCGACCGATTTGTAGAACGCAGCCAGGTCCGGCTTGGCCGGATACAGGTGGCCGACGTTGTGCTCTGCCGGGTATTCGGCCCCGCGCTTGTCCAGCAGCGCCAGCATCGCGTCTTTCAGCGCCTTCGGATCGGCGCCCCTCTTCACGATGTAATCCTGATGCAGAACGTGGCACATGAAATGCCCGTAATAGAGCCTGCTGACCAGCTGGTCCGCGATCTCCGGCGGCAGTTCCTCGAACCAGTCCTGATCATTGCGGCGCAGGGCGATGTCCAGCGCGATGATGTCTTCCACATCTGACCGGTGCACCGCCATATAGCGCACCGCGGCACCGGCCGCTGCAAAGCGGTGCAGCCCGGCCATCTTGGCCTCGCGCGGGGTGCATTCAAAATAACTCAGCATCCCCTGCCCCGCCATTTCCTCCAGCAGCGCGCGGGCCTCGGCAATGCCGCCTTCGCGCATCTTGAGGATCAGGTGATGCGGGTGCGACCGGCGGAACGCCCGCATCCGCATCGGCAGGATATCCGGCCACAGGCGCGACAGGCCCTGCATCACCCGGTCGGTCAGATTGCCAAGCCCCGGAATACCGGCCAGCCGCGCGTCCACCGCGCCTTTCAGCGCAAAGAACATCGGCAGCCGGTCGGTGCCCAGCTTGTCGATCATCACCATAGTGTCCTTGCCGTAGCGGTCCGACAGATCAAAGACATCCCGGTGCATGTACTCGGCGCTGACCGGCAGGGTGTCAAACTCCGCCAGGATACGGCGGCGCAGCGCGGTCAGCGCCGCGGTGGTCTGGCTGCCAACGTAAAACGTCAGCTCGTCGCTGTTCCTGGCATAGGTGTCCAGCCGCACCGCAAACACCGCCAGCTTGCCTGCACAGCCCGCTGCCTCATAGAGGCGCGACTTATCGGCGTTGAACCGGGCCGGAGTTGGCGCGTCGATGTCGCGGACCCGGCGGGCATAGCCGGTGTCGGAGGCTTTGCGGTTGCCGGTCTCGATATCCTCTGCGCGGTAGTCGCCGTTCTGCAGCCGGGTCAGGATCTCCTCCGGGCTGCTGCCCAGGTTGATGCCGAGGTGGTTGACCAGCTCCAGCTGGCCCTCCGCGGTGATGCGGGCGAACAGCGACAGCTCGGTATAAGACGGCCCCCGCTCCACCAGCGACCCGCCGGAGTTGTTGCAGACGCCGCCCACGATGGACGCCCCGATGCAGGAGGAGCCGATCACCGAATGCGGCTGACGGCCCAAGGGGGCCAGCAGCTTTTCCAGCGCAAACAGGGTGCTGCCCGGGAAGCTGACCACCTGTTTGCCGCCGTCCAGAAGCTGCAGCTGATCCATCCGCCGGGTGTTGATTAGCACCACATCGCGGTCATAGCTGCCCTTGGGAGTGGAGCCCTCGGTCAAACCAGTGTTGGCCGCCTGCATGATGACGATCTTGTCCGCCGCGACACAGGCCTGCAGCACCTTCCACTGCTCCAGCAGGGTTGCGGGCCGGACCACCGCCAGCGCCTCCCCCTCGCCCGAGCGGAACCCCTTGCGGAACCGCCGGGTGGCGCGGGCACCGGTCAGCACATGGCGGCGACCGCAAATGGATTTCAGCGTCCCGATCAGCTCTGCATCGCTCATGACAGCCGCCCTCCCCTGCTCAATACGCCACTGACGGCAGCCAGGTCGCCAGCGCCGGCCACAGGTAGACAAACATCAGCCCGGTCAACTGCAGCAGCACGAAAGGAATGATGCCCTTGTAGATATGGCCCAGGCGGATTTCCGGCGGGCACACGCCCTTGAGATAGAACAGCGCAAAGCCAACCGGCGGCGTCAGGAAGGAGGTCTGCAGCGTCACCGCCACCAGGATCACGAACCACACCAGTGCCGGCTCATCAATGGCGCCGAACCCGGGGATATCCAGTCCCAGCCCGTTCACGATCGGGCGCATCAGCGGCAGCACGATCAGGGTGATCTCGATCCAGTCCAGCACGAACCCCAAGAGGAACACGATGAACAGGATCATGAAGACGGTGCCCTCGGGGCCGAAACCGGTGCCCTGGATCATCTCCTCGATCAGCGCGTCGCCGCCCAGCTCCCGCAGCACATAGGAAAACACCGTGGCGCCCAGGAAGATCGCAAAGATATAGGCGGTGGTGTTAAAGGTCGCCTTCAGCACGTTGACCAGCTTCGCCAGCGTCAGCTTGCGGTAGCCAAGCGCCAGCAGGGTCGCGCCCAGGGCACCCACCCCGGAGGCTTCGGTCGGGGTGGTCAGCCCCGCGAAGATCGAGCCGAGGACCGCCAGGATCAGCCCAAGCGTCGGCAGCACCGCGATCAGCACGTCCTTGACCGCCGCCCAGTCGGGGCGTTTGGCACCCGCAGGCACCGGGGCCACGTCGCGTTTGATTAGGGCGATCACGAAGATATAGGTGAGGTAGAGCGCGCCGATGATGACGCCGGGGAACACCGCGGCCATGAACAGGTCGCCGACGCTCAGCGCCATCTGGTCGGCCATGATCACCAGCATGATCGAGGGCGGGATAAGGATGCCCAGGGTGCCGGAGGCCGACACAACGCCCGCCGCCAGCGACGGCGCGTATTTCTGCTCCATCATCGACGGCAGCGACAGCACGCCCAGCAGCACCACAGAGGCGCCAATGATGCCGGTTGAGGCCGCCAGGATGATACCAATCATGGTGACGGTGATCGCCAGCCCGCCGCGCACGGTGCCGAACAGCCGCTGCATTGCGGTCATCAGCCGCTCCGCGACGCCGCTTTCGTCCAGCATCAGACCCATAAAGATGAACATCGGCAGCGCCACCAGAACCGCGTTCGACATGGTGGCATAGACCCGGTTCACCACCGCGCCCAGCGTCAGGTAATCCAGCCCGGTCAGGGTTTCCTCCAGCCCAGTCCAGTTCATCAGGCCATTGTCGAACAGATAGGCGAGGCCGCAGTAGGCCACCCCGACCCCGGCCAGCGTCCAGGCCACCGGAAAACCGGTGAACAAGAGCGCGATAAAGGTCAGGAACATGGCGATGACCAGTTTTTCCTCGGTGCTCTCCACCAGGAATGTCAGCGCCGTTGCCACAACCGCAAAACCAACCAGCGCCCAGATCACCAGCCGCAGGCTTTTGCCCGCACGCTCCTCTGCCGGACCTGCCAGCAGCGCGTGTCCGTCATGGATCAGCCGTGCCAGCGCCGCCGCTGCCAGCATGACAAAGCTAAGCGGGATCACCGCCTTCAGCGCCCAGCGGGCCGGCAGGCCGGTGGGGCTGTCAGAGCGTTCATTGACCCGCCAGCTTTCATAGAAATAGTCATAGCCCTGATCGATCATCAGATAGATGAACGGCACCAGCAGGGTCAGGATGCCGGTCACCTCGATGATCCGCCGGGCGCGGCGGCTCAGCTGCATATGCAGCACATCCACCCGCACATGGCTGTCTGTGACCAGCGCATAGGAAATGCCAATCATCGTCACCAGCCCGTAGAAATGCCACTGGATCTCGTCCAGCTTGGGATAGTTCTGGTTCAGCAGGTAGCGCATGGCGACCTGCGAAACGATGGCCAGCACCAGCAGCAGGTTGGCCCACATCACCAGATTGCCGGTCCCCTTGACCGCGTTGTCGATCCACACCGCCAGCCGCTGCCGGTCCTCGTCGCCATGCTCCAGGATCTCTTCGTAGCGTTCGATCGGGTCGTCCTGCAGGTGCAGATTCTCAGCCATGGTTTCCTCCTCCGGAACGTGGCGTGCGCGGACGTGAATGCGCCCGTATCAGTAAGGGAAATGACGAAAATCGGGAAAGGCGGGGCGGCGGGAATATGGCCGCCCCGAGGTCGCGCAAGCGGGTTACTTGCGCGGGAGGAATGCGTTTTCCTTCCAGACCGCATAGCCCTCGCGGAAGCCCTGCATGTCGCCCAGAACCTTGCTGAAGAATTTGTTGTTGGCAGCTTCTTCCTCGGCAACCTTGTTCCAGGTGGTGCGGAACAGATCCAGCATCTCAGCGTCCCACTGCTTGATCTGCACGCCGTTGTTTTCGACGTTGTCGATCAGCGCCGCGTGCTGGATCGCCTCGCCTTCGGCAAAGCTGTCGGCCATGGATGCCTTGCAGGCATTTTCGATGATGGCCTTGTGCTGGTCGCTGGCTGCGTTCCAGACGTCCTTGTTCACCAGCAGTTCAAACACGGTGGCTTGCTGGTGCCAGCCGGGGAAGTAGTTGTATTTCACCAGCTTGTGGAAACCGAGACGGGCGTCGATCGCAGGCATGGAAAATTCGGTGGCGTCAATCGCCCCCTTCTCCAGCGCCGGGAAGATCTCACCGCCGGGCAGCAGCGATGTGGCAACGCCCAGCTTCTGCATCACCTTGCCGCCCAGGCCAAAGAACCGCATCTTCAGGCCATTCAGGTCCTCGGCGCTGTTGATCTCCTTGGCGAACCAGCCAGAGGTCTCCGGCGCAATCACCGCGCAGGGCAGAACCTTCACGTTATAGCCCGCCTGGTCGTACATCTCCTGATACAGGGTCATGCCGTTGCCATAGTAGAGCCAGGCCATGTACTCGCCCGCTTCCGGGCCGAACGGCACCGCAGAGAACAGCGGCGCGGCCGGGATCTTGCCCGCCCAGTAACCGGCGGTGGTGTAGCCGGAGTTGATCTTGCCCGAGGACACCGCGTCCAGGATCTCGAACGGCGGCACCAGCTTGCCGGGCTCGTAGACCTTCATCTTCAGGCTGCCGCCCGACATCAGGTCCAGCTGCTCCGCCACCCGCGGGATCGGCGAGCCAAGGCCCGGCAGCGCAGTCGAAAACGCAATCGGGGTTTTCAGCAGCAGCTTGTCGGCAGCCTGTGCGGCAGGGGCTGCCAGCAGCGAAGCGGCCACGGCCAGCGAGGTCAGGGTCTTTTTCATGGGGTCTCCTCCGGGTTCAGTCCGGCCGCTCCTCCGGCCGCAGATCCTACCGCTGATGCGGCATGACTGGTAAATATTGTTGACCAAGCAATCCAGTCAACAACTTTATTTACCACTGATTGGGTTGGCAGCGGGATTGTGAGACAGGCGAAACCGCATGTTTTTTCGGCACTTTGAAGACGGGTTCATGAAATATTGTTTTCTTTCATATCATTGCCTCGAAGTCGGGCATCCGTATTTCTGGGTACATCGGCTTGCAGTTTTGCGGGGCAGTGGTAAAGTTTCAGAATGACCTCTGTTCCGAGGTTTCCCAGCATCTAAGTGGACGCCATGACCGACATCCGCCCGTTTGACCCCGTTGGACACGAATCAATTGCCGATGCCGTGGTCGAGCAGATTGAGACGATGATCGTCGACGGCATCCTCAAAGAAGGCCGCAAACTGCCCTCCGAGCGGGAGCTGGCAGAGGCCATGGGGGTCTCACGCCCAAAACTGCGCGAGGCGCTGCAAACGCTGGAAAGCCGCGGTCTGGTCAATGTCCGCCATGGCGAAGGCACCTTCATCGCGCCGCTCACCGGCCGGGCCATGTCCCCTGCCCTCCTGTCGCTCTACACCCGCCACGGCGGTGCCTTCTACGACTACCTGGAATACCGCCGCGAGCAGGAGGCCTTTGCCAGCCGCCTGGCCGCCACCCGGGCCACAGACTCCGACAAGGCGCGGCTGGCTGAGATCATCGCCGATATGCAGACCGCATGGGAACAGGACGATCAGGACGCCAGCCAGGAGGCCGACTTCCGCCTGCACACCGCAGTGGTCGACGCCAGCCAGAACACCACGCTGATCCACATGATGGCCTCGGTCTACGATCTGACCCGGCAGGGGGTGTTTTACAACCGCGAATTCCTGCGCACCATGGACGGCACCGGCGCCGAGCTGCTGAAGCAGCACAAGGAGATTGCCCAGGCGATCATCGACGGTGACCCGGACCGCGCTGAGGCTGCTGCCCGGCGCCATATGGATTTTGTCGAAGCTTCGTTCCGAACCGGCCGGGAGCAGCAGGCCCGCGAAATCCGCGCCGCCAAGCGGCGGCAGCTGACACGCTAATGCCCAAGGTGCCAGCCCCTGGGTTATGGGGCGCGGGACTATCCGGGGCATTTGCAGCTCGGCTCTTTGCGAGGCAGTGGCTCGTGCGGTGAAACCCGCAGTTTTGTGACCTCGTTCACAGGAATGTTTTCGATTGCCGGCTGAGACACCGCGAATTCCCGGATCAGTGAGTTGGGCAGCACAGACCGCTGTTTGCTGATGAACTGGCCGCCAGGAACGGCGGCGGGCAAGCGCTTGGCTTCCAGCTTGAAGGCAACTGGCAGCGGAGGCGAAAACAGCTATCATGCGGGTTGGCGGCAAGCGGCCTGGAAGGAGAGACAGTCATGCGTTGGAACCAAACCCCTGCCCTGGTCAGCGGGCTCATTGTTTGGGCAGCGGCTGCCTGGGCTGAGGAGCCGCCCAAGCCGGTCAAGCTGATGCAGACGTCTTCTGAGGCGCTGCTGCTTGAGCGGCAGTTTTTTGGCCAGGTGGCGGCAAAGCAGACAGTTGATCTGGCCTTTCAGGTGAGCGGACAGATCCTGGAGTTTCCGGTTACCGAAGGCGGGACTGTTGCACGGGGCGCGCTGATTGCCGAGCTTGACCTGGAGCCATTTGAGCTGAAGCTGGAACAAGCGCGTCTGCAAAAGGCGCAGGCCGACCGGACAGTTGCCAGGCTGGAAAAACTGACCGGGACGGTCAGCCAGGTGTCCATTGACGACGCAGAGACCGAGGCCGGGCTGGCTCGGGTGGCATTGCGTGATGCGCAGTATGAGCTTAACCATGCCACGCTGAATGCGCCGTTTGACGCGCTGGTTTCCAGCCGCGAGGTGGAGCAGTTCACCACCGTCAGTGCCGGCACGCCGATTGTGCGTCTGCACGATATGTCGGAGCTTCACATTGAGGTTGATGTTCCGGAAGTGCTGTTTCAGCAGGCCGATGAAAGCGACGCGCTGACAATTGTTGCCAACTTCCCTGGGCAAGACACGCAATACCCGTTGGAAATTCTGGAATTTGACGCCGAGGCGAGCAGTGTCGGCCAAAGCTACCGGGTTACGTTCCGCCTGCCCCCGCCCGAAGGCCGCCAGATTCTGCCTGGCGCCTCTGCCACGGTGGCGGTCAGCGTTGATACCGGTGATGCCGCGATCCGAGTTCCAGGAACTGCACTGGTCGCCGCAGCCGATGGTGCCACCGGGGTGATGGTCTTTGAACCCGCAGGTGCTGATGAAGGGGCGGTCACCTGGACTGCTGTCAAAGTTGGTGCCACCCAAAACGGGGATTTCCGTATTGCGGAGGGGCTCGCCGGCGGTGAGGAGATTGTCGTGACAGGCGGTGCCGCGCTGAAGGACGGGCAACGGGTCCGCCGTTTCTCCGGTTTTGGTAACTGAGGGCAGGCAGATGGACATCGCACGCGGGTCGATCAACCGGCCGCTTTACACCTGGATCATCATGCTGGCCGCTTTGCTGGGCGGCATTTGGGGCTTTCTGAACCTCGGCCGGCTGGAAGATCCAGCGTTCACCATCAAATCTGCAGTAATTTCAACGCAGTATCATGGGGCTAGTAGCGAGCAGGTGGCTCTGGAAGTCTCCGAGCCGCTGGAATCAGCAATCCAGAAGATGGGCGAAGTAAAGCTGATTACTTCGGTCAACCGTCCGGGCCATTCACTGATCGAAGTGGAGATGCAGGACATCTATGATGGTACTGAGCTGCCGGCAATCTGGACCAAGCTGCGGGCAGAAATCCGTGATGCGGCCCGCGCGCTTCCAGAAGGTGTCAGCCAGCCCTATGTCAATGATGGCTTTGGTGACGTGTTCGGCCTGTTTTATGCGGTGAGCGCCGAAGGGTTCACAGATGCGGAAAAGCATGAGCTGGCCACCTTCTTGCGGCGTGAACTGCTGACGGTGGACGGGGTCGCCGATGTTGAAATCGCAGGGCTGCCGCAAGAGGCTGTTTTTGTCGAACCCAAAATGGCGGTTGCGGTCAATCAGAACATCCCGATTGAAGCAATTAACAGCGCGCTGGCGAACGCAAATTCTGTCCGCTCCGCCGGCAGTCTGGAGGCGGGAGCTGCTGAAACCCGGCTGAGCGCGCCGGAAGGTTCAGACTCGGTGACCGAGATCGCCGGCCTTGCAATCGGCTCTCAAGGCGAAGTGGTCAACGTGATCGATATGGCTGATGTGCATCGCGGGCGTGTCAGCAAACCAGACCTGATCATCCGGTTTGACGGCGTTGAAGCCTTCACACTGGGCATAGCGGGGCTTGCCACCGAAAACATCGTCGAGGTGGGCCGCAACGTCAATTCCAAGCTGGCAGAGCTCGACAGCCAAATCCCCTACGGCGTCGAGCTGAAACCGATCTACCAGCAGCATGTAGTGGTGGAGCAGGCCTCCAACGACTTCCTGGTGAACCTCGCCATGTCGGTCTCCATCGTGGTCGTCGTTCTGGCCCTCTTCATGGGCTGGCGCGCCGCCGTGGTGGTGGGCACCACCCTGCTGCTCACCGTGGTCGGCACCCTGTTCTTCATGAACATGTTCTCAATCGAGATGGAACGGATCTCGCTGGGGGCGCTGATCATCGCCATGGGCATGCTGGTGGACAACGCCATCGTGGTCGCCGAGGGGATGCAGATTTCCATGCTGCGCGGAAAATCCTCGCGCAAGGCCGCGCATGAGGCCGCCTCGAAAACCCAGATCCCGCTTCTGGGCGCTACCGTCATCGGCATCATGGCCTTTGCCGGCATCGGCCTAAGCCCCGATGCCTCGGGCGAATTCCTTTTCTCGCTGTTTGCTGTCATTGCCATCTCGCTGCTGCTCAGCTGGCTCTTGGCGCTGACCGCAACGCCGCTTCTGGGCCATTACTTCTTCAAGCAGGGCAAGGGCGGGGACAAAGACGCCTATAGCGGTATCCTGTTCCGCACCTATGGCGTCATCCTGCGCGCTTCGCTGAAACTGCGCTGGCTGGTTGTCGCCGCGCTGATTGGCGTCACCGTGGCCTGCTTTGCCGGCTTCGGGCTGGTGAAGCAGCAGTTCTTTCCGAACTCCAACACGCCCTTGTTCTTCGTCCACTACAAGCTGCCGCAGGGCACCTCGATCCACACCACTTCCGACCACATGCAGGTGTTCGAGGACTGGCTGGCCAAGCGTGACGACGTGGTCTCAGTGGCCTCCTTCACCGGCCAGGGCGCCACCCGTTTCATGCTGACGTACTCGGCGGAAAAGCCAAATCCCAGCTATGGACATCTGATAATCCGCACCGAAAACCTGGAAGCCATCCCGCCCTTGCAAGCAGACCTCGAGACATTCGGACAGGCGCAATTCCCCGAGGGGGAATTCCGCACCAAGCGGCTGGTTTTCGGTCCCGGTGGCGGCGACCCGATCCAGGTGCGCTTCTCCGGTCCTGACCCGCAAGTGCTGCGCCAACTGGGCGAGGAAGCCATCCGGCGGCTGGAGGGCGCCTCCCCCGACATCCTCAGCGCCCGCCATGACTGGCGCGAACAAGAGGCTGTGCTGAAGCCGGTTTACGCCACCGACCGTGCGCAAACCGCAGGCGTTACCCGTGAAAACATCGCAGATGCGCTGCAGTTTTCCACCGACGGCCTGCAGATGGGTGTCTTCCGCGAGCGCGACCGGCTGATCCCCATCGTGGTGCGCCGCGCACCCGAGGGGAGCTATAACATCTATGACCAGGTGGTATTCTCTTCCTCGGGTGGCAGTTTCGTGCCGCTGGAGCAGATGATCGACGGCATTGATGTGGCGATTGAAAACACCCTGGTGCACCGGCGCGACCGGGTACCTACGCTGACCGTCGGCGCCGACATCCCTGCGGATCTGACTGCCGCCACTGTCTTTGCCGAGGTGCAGGAGACCATCGAGGCGATGGAGATACCACCCGGTTATTTGATGGAATGGGGCGGCGAGCATGAAAGCTCGGGCGATGCCAACGAAAGCCTTGGCAAGCAGCTGCCGGTGACGCTGCTGATCATGGTGCTGATCTCGGTTCTGCTGTTCAACGCGATCCGCCAGCCGGTGATCATCTGGCTACTGGTCCCCATGTCAGTGAACGGCGTTGTGATCGGGCTCCTGGGTACCGGCTTCCCCTTCACCTTCACCGCGCTGTTGGGCTTGCTCAGCCTCTCGGGGATGCTGATCAAGAACGGCATCGTTCTGGTGGAGGAAATTGACCTCGTGCGGGAAACCGGCAAGCCGCTGCGTGAAGCGATTGTCGAAGCCTCAGTCTCGCGCCTGCGCCCGGTGATGCTGGCAGCGGTGACCACCATCCTCGGCATGGCGCCCTTGCTGACAGATGCCTTTTTTGTGTCGATGGCAATCACCATTATGGGCGGCCTGGCCTTTGCAACCGTCCTGACCCTGGTGGCAGCGCCAGTGTTTTACCTGATCTTTTTCCGCCGGGCGGAGAAACAGGAAACGGCATCCGCCTAACTAGGCTTTGCTAGCAAACCGGGGGCGCACGCGGTATCAGCGCCCCCGGTCAAAGACCTCGTGTTCAAGCACTCAGGCGCTGCGGCACGGTGCCGGCCCTGTGGTCTAGATGCTCCTTGCCCAGATCGAAGCGCCCGACGATGCCCGTCAAACTATGCGCTTCATTCTGTAGCAATTGGCTGGCTGCGGCAGCCTCTTCGGACATCGCCGCATTCTGCTGGGTCATGTTGTCCAGCTGGTGCATCGCGCCGTCGATCTTTTCCAGCCCCCTGGACTGGGTACGCACTCCGTCTGCGATTTCGGTCACAAGGCCTGACACGGCGGACACTTGCTCGATGATACTGGTCAGCGCGTCGCCGGCGCGGCCGACCATAGCAACGCCATTGGCCACGTGCTCCTCGCTGGCCGAGGTCAGCCCCTTGATCTGTCCCGCCGCATTGGAGGCCCTCTGCGCCAAGGCACGCACCTCTGAGGCAACCACAGCGAAACCGGCGCCTGCAGGGCCTGCGCGGGCGGCTTCGACGCCTGCGTTCAGTGCCAGCAGATTGGTCTGGAAGGCGATGTCGTCAATCATGTTGATGATTTTGGAAATCTCCGCCGAGGCCTCCTGGATCTGGTCCATTGCGGCCACGGCAGATGTCACCACATCGGTGCTTTGCTCAGCTTCGCATCGGGCGCCGCGCATGGTTTCGTCCATCCGTCCCGCCCGCTCTGCAGTGTCGCGGATGCCGCCAGTCAGCTCCCGGATGGCACCTGCGGTTTCTTCCAGGGTGGCTGCCTGACTTTCGGTGCGATGCGCCATTTCCGTTGCGGCGCCGCGTTGCTCCTCGGAGAAGCGGCCAACGTTCTCCGCCGCGCCGACGACCTCAGCCATTGAGCCGCGCAGCCGTTCCAGACTGCGGTTGAAGTTTTCCCGCAGCGTTTCGTAGTGGCCGTCGAACGGCGCCTGGATGTCGCAGGCCAGGTTGCCGCGCTGCAATTCGGAGAGGGCCGCGCTCATGCTGTCGACTACGGCAGCGGTATGGCGGGCGGCCTCCACTTCGCGGGCTGAAGCTTCATCGGCTTCCTTCAGCTTGCCGCGGAAACTGTCCAGGCTGCGCGCGAGGTCACCCAATTCGTCACCACGGTCCCGGCCGTGGATTTCGGCATCATAGTTGCTGCCGGCCAGCGCATTGGTGGCCTCCCGCAGGGCATGGATCGGGCGGGTGACGCTGCGCGCCGCCAGCCAGGATACGCCAATGGCCGCCAGTAACGCCGCACCGATCAGCGCGGCAGCAATCAGGCGGATACGTTCGACAACAGCAAAGGCGGTATGCTCGTCAGTTTCCAGCACCAGCGACCAGTCCAAGCCGGGAAGATCCAGCGGCATCACCAGGGCAATGGCGCGTTCACCCAGAGAGGAGCTGACCCCCTCAAATTGACCGCCTTGCCGCGCCTTGGCTGCCTGGATTTGCGGCGTCTCCGGCATTTGCTGCAGCACCGGGAACAATCCCTCAACCGAAGAAGGGCTGCGGGCCATTCCGTCGCTGCTGACCGCAAAGATGTTCTGATGGGTGCCCCCTGACAGGTTGCTGGTCAAGGCATTGACAACTCCTGCTGTTCCCAGCCGCACCGCAATCACCCCGGCAACATCGCCCCGTTTAGTGAAGACCGGAGCGGCCATAAAGGCAGCCGCCCCTTCGCTGTGGCTATAGGCCGCAAAATCGGCCACTGCCACACTGCCCGCCTCGGCGTCCAGTGCCGCCCGGAACACCTGTGCAAGCCCACCCTCGGTGCCCGGCTGAAGACCGGTCAGGAAATCCCCCTGTTTTTTAACCGTGTAGACGATCTGCCCATTGGGCGTGATCAAGTAAAGGTCCTGGTAGCCGTTCAGGCGCAGGCTTTGCAGGAAAGTCGGATGATAGGTCACATGCGACTGGTTGTAATAGGATCCGTCACCGGCATCCGTCAGCTCCTCGCGCAGATGAACAGGGTTCGGATTGCCGCTCGCATAGGTCTGTTTCAAGTAGGTGACGGGGTCGTCTTCCTCCACCATGCCGATCACCCTTTCAAAATTGCCGATCGCCCTGAAAACCGCGGGCTGGGCGGCAAGGCTGGACACATCAGAACGCGCAGCCTTGAGCAGGAATTCCAGGGCTTGGGCACCGGATTTTGCCTCAATCCTCTGAGCGGCAAACGCATTTTCCCGGATGCTGCGCTCTGCCATTGAATAAACGAGTAAGGAAACTGTAACGAGGAATGCCCCCGTCAGCGCCACCATGATCAGCGGCAGTTTCAGTTTCAGCGGCAGCTTCGTGGTCCGGGGCATTGGCGAGTTTCTCCTGCAAACGGCGGCGCCCAGGCACAGACCTGGACATACAGGAGTGTTAATCAGGAAAGTCCTGAAAAAGTGTGTATCATTAAGTTATCGCAAATGAAGTTTTCCGGAATTCATTCTGTCGAAATGCCGCAAATTTGAAGTTACGCCTGTTCCGGCCAATTCAGCCTGAAAATCCTTTGAAAACTAGTGCAGGCGTGATCGATTGTGAGCGCGGCGCGAAAACTCATGCCGCAAACCGTCACCCAGGATCTCATTCACATTTGATGATTTGACAGAAAGGGCAACGCCTTCAACTTGCTCCTGAACTAAGTTCCGGCAAGTTCCTGGTAAGATTTCAGCGCCCTGAAACAGAGCGCAGAAAGTCCCTTGTTATACAGCAATTTCTGCTGCCACCCGATTCCGGTTTTCACTTACAACCCTGCCAAGGCGTCTGTGAAGCGGATGATTTCCTTGGCAACCTGCTCTCCAGCCTCTAGCAGCAGGGAGTGTTTCAGGCCCGGAAGGATGACCAGTTCTGAACTGGGCAAGGCTTGAGCAATCTGCCGGTTCAGGCGCGGGTTGCAGCCGCCATCGTGTTCTCCGGTCAGCACCAGCGCCGGTACCCGGACCTGATGCAGCCAGGGTGACATTTCTGTGCCCGCATAAATCCGGAAGACGTTCAGAAACACGTCTGGGGCGGTTTCAATCACCTGCTTCAGCCGGTTCTGCACCACGCCGGGGTTGTCAGCGATAAAACTGTCTGTGAACCAGCGGGCAGTCAGTGTTTCCAGCACCTGAGGAATGCCTCTTTCCTCCATGGCCTGTACCACAGCCCATACTTTGGCGCTGTCATCCTCTGTCCGGAAGGCTGCCGTCGAGAGCAAGCCCAGAGAGAGGACCCGCTGCGGGTACTTCAGCGCGTAGGCTGGACCAATCATACCGCCCAGTGAATGCCCGGCGAAATGCCCGCTGGCAAAACCGGTTCGTTCCCGCACCCGTTCCAGATCTGCCACCAGTTCATCAAGGCCGAACGGAACTGCCGGCAAGGGCGACCCCCCATGTCCGCGCAGGTCGTAAGTGACAACCGTAAAACGCTGCGTAAGCTCCGGCAGGGCCCTTGCCCAGGTGTTGCGGGCCGCTCCGATACCGTGGATCAGAAACAGCGGCGGGCCATCGCCCTGAACAGTGAATTCACAATCAATCGCCTTGGTCATCACAGCCCTCCTCAATCCGGAAATTTATCTGAACACAATTCCCCGCCGGAGCCCCAGTTGCTCTTGTCCACATCGGTCAGAACCACATGCACGCTGGCTGGGGTCCCGCCCGCAGTTCTGACAAATGCATCGGTCAGCTCGCGGACAATGGCGCGCTTTTGCGCCTCGCTGCGACCGGCGAACATTTCAACACGGATTATTGGCATCCTTGGTCTCCTGTCTCAATTTGAGGGGGACGGACACATTGAAAGGCGCCATCCAAATATGTAAGCGGGCGCACAGCCGCATTGCGAATGCTGGTTACACGTCCGATCGCTACGGTGTGCGTTGCGTGCACAAGGGTCTTTTCCAGACAGCAGTTAAGGGCCGTGGCCCCAGCCAGGAGCGGGCCAGAGGGGGACTGCTGGTTTGCAACGGTCTCAAATCTGCTGCCGGAAGCTGCGCCAGTCAGCCCGGCGAAGATACGGGCGGTCCGGGCGGCGTCCTCTGGCAGGATATTGACGCAAAATACCTCGTTTCCTGTCACTGCGCGGGCAATCCGGCTGCCGCTGTAAAGGCAGACCAACACGGATGGAGGATCTGCGGACACGGATGCAAATGCGCTGACAGTGGCCCCGGCCTGCCCGGCAGGGCCGCCGGTTGTGACCACGGTGACTGAACTGGCCACCTGCCGCATCGCATTGGTAAATGCCTTGGCATCCACTGCCGTCATTCTGCAGCTTCCGCAGCAGCGCGCCCGGTGAATTCCGGCATCACCTCTTCTGCAAAGCACTGAATGCTGTCCAGCGTCTCTTGGGCGTCGCAGCCGAAATTTGGGTTCAGGATCACACGGTCGATACCAAGCTCCGCATAAGGCGCCAGTTTGTCTATCATTTCCTGCGGGGAGCCGATCAGCAGGCTTTCCGCCAGGTCTTCTGCGCTTTGCTGACGCGGTATTTCGCGGATCATGCCTTTGTCCACGATCCCGGGGCCTGTGAACACGTTGTCAAAGCGGCTGTAGTAGCTGTGAGCAGCTCTAATTTTCTTCTGCCGTTCCGCAGCGTTAGGGGTCACGAATCCGACCCGTGAAAGCGACAGCGTCAAGCCGCGCCCGGCCTCCTCCATTTCGTGCTTGGCGCGGTTGAACGCTGCAACCTGGTCCAGCAGCAGTTGGTGGTTTCCCGACAGCGGCGTGGTCTGAATGTGGAACCCGCGTTTGGTGCAGTGATAGATGCCTTCGGGGTTAAGCACCGCCATCATCATCTGCGGCCCGCCGGGCTGCAGCGGGCGCGGCATGATCGTGATCGGATCGAATTTATAGTATGTCCCGTCCCAGCTCACCTCTTCTTCCGACAGCAGCGCCTGAAGAACGGCCAGTGACTCGTTGAACCGGGACTGGGTTTCTTCCATCGGCACACCCAGCCGCTCCATCTCGTATTTGAAGGCACCGCGGCCAACTCCCAAAAGCAGGCGTCCGTCAGTGAAGATGTCAGCGGCCACAACCTCGCCAGCATAGATGCGCATGTCATGCAGCGGCAGCACCACAATTGAGGTCATGATCTTGATACGCTGCGTGTGCGCGGCAATTTTGACAGCGAATTGCAACGGTGCCGGCATCATCAGGCAATTGATGAGATGATGTTCCGTCACTGACACGGCATCAAAGCCCAAGCTATCCGCAAGCTTCGCCTGATCCAGCATATCAGCGTAAACGCGGTCGCCGCCGTAGGATTTATCCGGATAATCCGCTGACAGCTGGATACAGAATTCCATTTTTGGCCTCCCCTAAGTGACAGGCGCAGCGTGGCAGAAATCAGTAAATCAAGAAAACGGATTTATTCTATTCTTAAATGCAGTATTATTGCATTATCTGATGCATGAACATTGCCGCCATCAAAACATTTCTCAGCGTGGTCCGTACCAGAAACCTGAACCGGGCCGCAGAGGAGCTGAACATCACGCAATCCGCTGTCACGGCCCGGCTGGACACGCTGGAGCAGGCGCTGGGGGCAAAACTTCTGGTGCGGTCCCGAAAAGGCGCCACACTGACCAAGGAAGGGTTCGCCTTCCTTGAGCAGGCAGAGGTGATTGTGCGCAGTTGGGAAAATGCCCGGGCACGGATCAGCCTGCCGCAGGGCGTGACACGGTTGTTCAGCTTTGTCTGCGATCCGGGCCTGTGGACCGGGCTGGGCGAAGCCTGGATGGCCGGTATCCGGGAAAGCTATCCTGAAACAGCTTGTGAAGTCTGGGCAGGCTTAGCTGCGGACGCCCACTCCTGGCTGCAGAGCGGGATGAGCGATGCCGCGCTGCTTACCGAACCGCTGTCCGGTGCACAATTTGCCAGCAGGGAATTTTCCGCATGCCTGCTGGTTCAGGTCGCGACCAGCCCGCGCCGGGCTGTGGACTGGGACCCTGCGTATATCTATGTCGACTATGGCCCCGCTGTGCGCTCACAACATGCGGAAACCTGGCCCAGCGGTGAAACCGCTTCTGTTGCGTTCAGCAATCCGGACTGGGCCTTGGCGCATTTGCTGTCCAAGGGCGGATCTGCCTATCTGCCGCGGCGGATGACCGCTGATTTGATCTCAAAAGAGCTTCTGTTTGAGGTCCAAGGCGCGCCAGCCTTTGAGCAGCGGAGCTTCCTGTCCTGGCGCAAGGACCGCGAAGACGCCTTTTGCTGGCTTGCGGCGCATGGGGTTTCTCGCACCTGAATTGCCAGGTTTCTGCCGATTTAAGTTGTCTTCCAGGCCGAACCAGAGGAAAAATTCGTCATGGACGACAAAGACCACGATATACTCCGGCTGATCCAATCGAATGCCCAACTGACTGCAGAAGCAATCAGCCACGAAATCGGCCTGTCGGCGCCGGCTGTGCAGAAACGGCTGAAGAAGCTGCGCGACACTGGCGTGATCGAGAAGGAAATCGCGCTTTTGTCCCCGTCAAAACTGGGACGGGAAATGACAGTGATCGTTCAGGTCGTGCTGGAGCGTGAAAGCCGGATGCATTTGGATGCGTTCAAACGAAAGATGCGCAAGGCGCCGCAGGTCCAGCAGTGCTATTACACCACGGGTGAGGCGGATTTTATCCTGGTTGTCATCGTCAAGGACATAAAAGAATACGAAACCTTCACCCAAGAGTATTTCTTTGATGAATCCAATGTCAGCCGATTTACATCCTCAGTGGTGATGGACCGGGTCAAGGTCTCTTTGGATATTCTTTAGGCGCCGGACAAACAGGCACACAGGGTTTCCACTGCGTTGGGAATATCGTCTTCGTGAGTGCAGCCAAAGCCCAGCAGCAGCCCGTTAAGGTCCTGCCTTTGCACACAATAATAAGAAAGCGCATAGGCTGACAGCCCGCGTGCTTCCAGCCGTTCCAGAACATCCATGTCTTGAATTCCCGCAGGAAGATCAGCAATCACCCGCAAGCCGCTGGTGTTCTGACGCAGGAAAACTTGCGGGTTGGCAATGCGTTCAAAACTGCTGAACATTGCCTTGCGGCGGCGAATATAGGCGCTGTGCATACGGCGCATATGGGTGCTCAGATGGCCCTGGCCAATGAACTCCGCCAGAACCGCCTGCAGCCAAGTGTTGGGACCGCGGTCGGTGATTGCACTCAACGCCATCAACGGCCGTGACAGCGCCACGGGTGCGATGATGAACCCCAGCCGCAGCGATGGGAACAGCGCGTTGTTGAAGCTGGAAACATAGATCGTGCGCGCCTGATGATCGTCGCAATAGATTGCCGGATCCGGGCGGCCGCCAAACATGAACTCATTGTCCAGATCATCCTCGATTAGCCAGGCACTGTTGCGGCGGGCCCAATCCATCCACTCCAGCCGCTGTGCGATCGGCATCACCGCGCCCAGCGGATACTGGCAGGAGGGCGTCAGGTAGGCCAGCCGTGCCCCCCTGGATTGCGGGCAGTCCGCCGGCACAGCGGCGCCGGTTTCCGACACTGGAACCGGCATAATTGTCCCGCCTTGCGCCTGAAAACTCAGCCGCACAACCGGGCTGGAGGGGTCCTCCATCAGCACTTTACTGCCAGGATCAAGCAGCAGCGCCGCAATCAGATTGAGCGACTGCTGGGAGCCGTTGGTAACAATCACCTGATCCGGGCTGCATTTCAGCCCGCGCCGGTTCAGTACGTAATCGCAAATCGCTTCACGCAACGGCGCGTAGCCGCCGGGCTGGCCATAAGCCATCATCGTGCTGTCCAGACGGTTGCGGATCCGGTTTTCAATACGGCCCCAGATCTTGTGCGGGAACAAATCTATGGCTGGGATATTGGCCAGGAACGGGCGCACCCGGACCGGGTCAAAGTAGGACGGGTCCAGCCCTTTGGCCGCTGTCATTCCGCGCTGTGACAGCCTGGGCGGACGGGGCGGTTCTGCCGCGCTTCCGGTATTGGGAGTGAGGCCCGGGAACTCCGGGTTCACAAAGGTGCCGGAACCGGTCCGGCTTTGCAGGTACCCTTCGCTCACCAACTGTTCAAACGCGGCGACCAGGGTGCTGCGGGCGATGCCATGGTGATCCTTCAGCCAGCGCGTGGAGGGCAGTTTCTGTCCCGGCTTGATATCTCCGTTCTGAATCATCCCGCGAAGCTGCTGGACCAGCTGCAGATAAAGCGGTGTGGCTGAGTCACGGTCCAGCTGCAGAAACGGCAGCGGGGCAAAATGCTTCGTTTGCTCCGGCACGGGATACCTTCAAAATGGTTTGCATCATTTAATCAAAATGGCCGTAGAAGGCAAAACCATTTTCTGTCAACACATCTTCATCAGCCCGGACTCGGGCCTGCGAACAGTAAGAAGGTTGCACTGGCCAGAGCGGCCGCGGTGCGGCCAGCAGGGGAAGAACATGTCTGACATCATCAACCACTATGTGGAACAGGCGGTCAAAGGCCTCATGAACCGCCGGGAATTCATTGGCCGTGCCGGGGCCTTGGGGGTTGCCGCGGCCAGCGCCAACAGCCTGCTAGCCTCGGCTGCGCGTGCCGAAGGTCCGAAGAAGGGCGGCCTGCTCCGCGCAGGTCTGCAGGGCGGCGCCAGCACTGACAGCCTGGATCCGGCGCTGGCGGCCAGTTCCGTTGCCAACAACGTGCTTACCGCCTATGGCGACCTGCTGGTCGAAGTTGACACGCACGGGGAAATCGTGCCGCGTCTGGCAGAGTTGGTTGAAGCCAGCGCCGACGCCAAGACCTGGACCTTCAAGATCCGCAAAGGCGTTGAGTTCCACAACGGCAAGACCATGACGCCGGAGGACGTGCTGAAAACCATGCAGCGCCACTCCAACGAGGACAGCCAGTCCGGCGCGCTTGGCATCATGCGCGGCATCGAGTCGATGAAGGTCGACGGCGATTACTTCAGAGTGACCCTGGACACGCCGAACGCCGACCTGCCGTATCTGATGGCCGACTACCACCTGGTGGTGCAGCCCGGTGGCGGCATGGATGCCCCGGCGTCCGGCATCGGTTGCGGCCCCTACACGCTGGAAGTCAACGAGCCCGGCGCTCGGCATGCCTTCAAGAAATTCGCCAACTACTGGGACGAAGGCCGCGGCCACGCCGAAGAGATCGAAATCCTGGTGCTGAACGATGACACTGCACGTACTGCAGCGCTGCAGAGCGGCCAGGTGCATTTCATCAACCGGGTGGCGCCGAAGATCGCCAAGCTGCTCGGCCGGGCGCCGGGCCTGCGAATTGAGAGCATTGCCGGGCGCGGCCATTACTGCTTCCTGATGCATTGCGACACTCCGCCGTTTGCCAGCAACGACCTGCGGATGGCGCTGAAACTGGCGGTCGATCGGCAGGAGATGGTCGACAAGGTGTTGCGTGGCTTTGGCAGCGTCGGAAATGACTCTCCGATCAATGCCGCCTATCCGCTGTTCTCGGATGATATCGAACAGCGCGCCTATGATCCGGATCAGGCCCGCCACTACTACCAGAAGTCAGGCCATGACGGCCCGATTGTGATGAAGGTCTCCGACACCGCCTTCCCGGGCGCGGTGGATGCAGCGCAGCTGTTCCAGCAAAGCGCCTCCAAGGCGGGCATTCCGCTGCAGATCGAGCGCGTCCCCAGCGACGGCTACTGGTCCGAGGTCTGGAACAAAGAGCCCTTCTGCGCCTCCTATTGGGGCGGCCGCCCGGTGCAGGATCAGATGTTCTCAACCGCGTATAAATCGGACGCTGATTGGAATGACACCCGTTTCAAGCGCGAAGACTTCGACGCGCTGCTGCTGCAGGCCAAGGGTGAGCTGGACACCGCCAAGCGCACTGCGCTGTACCGTGAGATGAGTGTCATGGTCGGCAACGAGGGCGGCGCGATCATTCCGATGTTCAACGACTTCATTGACGCGGTCAGCGAACAGGTCGGCGGCTGGGAGAATGATTCCGGTGGCGGCATGATGTACGATGGCGCGCTGGTGAAAACCTGGCTGCTGTAACTTGACATCCCGAAGACTGCGGCGGGCGGCCTTCCCCCGGACGTCCGCCGTTTTTTCAGGGCGATCTTATGAAGTTGGTTACTTATAACATTCGTTACGCGCTAGGCCCTGATGGGGTCTATGATTATGGCCGGATTGCCAACTCGGTGCGCGATGCCGATGTCATCGCGCTGCAAGAGGTGGAACGGAACTGGCGCCGCAGTGCCATGGCAGATCAGCCTGCGCTACTGGCTGATCTGCTGCCGGACTGCCACTGGAGCTATTTCCCGGCCTTCGACATGGATGCAGGCAGCACCGGTGCTGATGGCCAGGTTTTAAACCTGCGCCGTCAGTTTGGAGTGATGCTGCTGTCCAAATACCGGATCTTAGAGGTGCGCCGCCACCTGCTGCCCAAGATCGCTACTGCCCGCAGCCTGGGAATGGAAACCGGAGCATTGGAATGTGTTCTGGCAGCGCCTGCAGGTCCGCTCAGAGTCTATTCGCTGCACCTTTCGTCCGCCTCCCGGCGGGAGAAACTGGCACAGATTCAGCATCTCATTTCCCTGCATCAGGGTGCCCAGGCGCGCGGCGGCTCCTGGACTGGCGCCGCACCGGAGCATGATCCCGCCGAACTGGCCAATTTCCATGCCATGGACTGGGCCCAGGGCGAAACCCAGCCCGCTCTGCCCCGCCACACGATCCTAATGGGCGACTTCAACATGGTGCCGGACAGTCCGGAATATTCTGCCTTGATGGGCGAGTCGGATCTGGCCACCGGCCATAACCTGCATTGGGACAGTTTTGCAGACAGCTGGCATGCGGCGCACAACGGCGCGGATGATGCTGGCTATACCTGGTGGCCGGATCCGCCGGGCAGGGCGCCGTCGGAACCTTTGCGGCTCGACTACTGCCTGCTCAGCGCCGGGCTGGCAGGGGCTGTGTCCCGCGCTTGGGTCGATACCTCAGCCGATGGGTCCGACCATCAGCCCTATTGGGTTGAACTGCACGGGGTCTGATCCGCATCAAACCTCAGCTGCCGGGCCGGAGTGGGCGGCAACCAGTGTATCAAGAAACAGCTTGGTTATGCGGTTAACGGCCGGACGCTTGCGAGTGACTGCGGCAAATTGGGTGCGGTAGAAAATTTCCCGCGGCAGAACCTTGCGCATCAGGCCGCTGCCAACAAACCCGGCCGCCAGATGATCCGGCAGAAAACCCAGATAGCTGCCTGACATGATCAGAATGGCAAGCGCCTGCTCATTCTGCACCTTGGCGGCACGTCTGAAACCGAGTTTTTGACCAACATGCAGGTTCGGCGAGTTTACCCGGATACCCGCATAATTCATCGCCCGCACATCAGGCAGCCCCAGGATAGCGTGGTCGCAGTCGAAAAACGGATGCCCCCTTCCGCAGTAAAGAAACATGTTCTCACCATAAAGCGGCATGTAGTCGAGACTGGGAGAAGGCCGGTGCAAAGCCAGAATGCCGATATCCAGCTGGCCGCTGATGACCTTGGTCTCAATCACATTCGGCGGTTCCAGCGACAATTCGATCTCCACCGACGGCGCCGCCTTGTTGAAGACCCGGATACCGCCGGGAACAAAGGCCTCTGGATTGGAGGCGCATTGGTCGAACAGGGCAATCCGGATTGTGCCGGCCAGCTGCTGCTTGATCTCATTCACTTCGGCCCGGAAATCCGAAACAGACGTCAGCAGACCTTCGGCAGATTTCAGCACCTTGGTGCCGTCGTCGGTCAGGGAAAACCCGGCGGGTCCGCGGTTGCACAGCTTAAGGTCCAAGCGCAACTCAAGATCGGCGATATATTTCGAGATCGTCGATTTGCCGATGTTCAACTCGGTTTCTGCGGCTGCCAGTCCGCCGCTTTCTGCCACCGCCTTGAACACCCGCAGCAATTTCAGATCTGCGTCGGCAACATGTTTGAGCTGAGTTTTTCGATTCATTTCCAAGTTCGATATATGTGAAACCTTGCGTTCATAAGTTTACATTCTCGAAACATAAACTGCAATGTAGCTTCCCGCAGACCAAGGATGGATCGGACTGGCTGCAACGCTGTGGAGGGCGGGCCAGCGCGCACCTTGGATCCCAAAGATGACAATACGGGAGGAAGTTATGTCATTTCTCAAGAAGGTCTGCACGCTGACTGCGGCCGTTTCCGCCGCCGCTATGCTGACCACCGGCGCTGTTTCCGCCAAGAACTTCAAAATCGCCGTAGGCGACGGCGCCGGCAGCTCGCAGGAAGGCACCGGCAAATTCTTCATTGAGGCGCTGGAAGAAAAGTCCGGCGGCAAGCACACCGGCACCATGTTCCTCAATGGCCAGCTGGGCTCTGAGCAGGACACTGTGAACGAGGCGGCCATTGGCACCCTGGACATGTCGCTGCTGGCGATCAACAACGTCACTCCGTTCTCGCCGACCGTTGGCGTGTTCACCCTGCCCTACGTGATCCTGTCGCTGGAAGATGCGGAAAAGCTGACCCAGGGCCCGATCGGCCAGGAGTTGACCGAAAACACCATCCGCGATGCCGGCGTGCGCATTCTGGCTTGGACCTACACCGGCTTCCGCCGCCTGACCAACTCCAAAAAACCGGTCACCACCGTGGCCGACTTGCAGGATCTGGTCATCCGCGTTCCGAAAAACGAGATCATGATCGAAACCTACAAGTCCTGGGGCATCAACCCGACCCCGATGGCCTGGTCTGAGACCTTTACCGGGCTGCAGACCAAGGTTGTTGACGGTCAGGACAACCCCTACACGACCATCAACGCGATGAAGTTCTACGAAGTGCAGGAATATGTGACCAACCTGCGTTACATCTTCTCGATTGAGCCGCTGATCGTGTCTGAGGCGGTGTTTCAGGACCTGTCCGAAGAGGATCAGCAGATCCTGATCGAGGCAGGCAAGGAAGCAACCGTGAAGTCGGCTCAGTTCCTGCGCGACATTGAGGCTCAGATCAAAGAAGAGCTGCTGGCCAAAGGCATGCAGATCGACGATCCGGCAAACGATGAAGCCGAATTCATCAAACTGGCAACCGAAGCCGTGTGGCCGCAGTTCTACGACTCCATCGGCGGTGTCGAGAAACTGAACACCGTGCTGACCACCATCGGCCGTGATCCGGTTCAGTAAGCCTCTGGCAAATCTATAAAAATAACAAAGCAGCGCCTTGTGCGCTGCTTTGCACAGGGGAGGAGTACAACATGTTCTGGAAATTCCTGGACAATATAGAAAGCTATATCTGCCGCCTATTGCTGTCCGGCTTTGTTATTCTGCTATTTGTTCAAATCGTCTCGCGCGAGGTGTTCGGGCATTCCTTTTCGTGGATCGAAGAGCTCTCGGTCTACATGTTCGTCTGGTTTGTCTACTTCGGCGCCAGCTATGCAGCACTGAAGGGCGCGCATAACCGTGTGACCTTCCAGTTCAAATTCCTGCCCGCCGGCTGGATCAAGTACGTTGAGGCGTTCGCCGATCTCTTCTGGCTGTTCTTCAACTGTTATTTCCTGTGGCTGGCCACCGATTTTGTCTTCAACAAGATGAACAAATTCTGGAAGTCGCAGACCTTGGGCATCGAGATGAAATACATCTACATGGTTCTGCCCATCGCCTTCACCCTGATGACGATCCGCATCCTGCAGGTGAACTACCGCAAACTGATCCGTGGCGAAGAGATCCACGATCCCGACCAGATCGACCTTGACGAAATCAAGGCCGCTACTGGCGCAGACGACCGCAAGTAATCACGGGAGGGATAGAAAATGGAATCTGAAATCGTCACGATCCTGTTTGGATCATTTCTGCTGCTTCTGCTCCTGGGCGCACCAATCACGGTGGCGCTGGGGGTCTCATCGCTCATCTCTTTCCTGTATCTGGACGAAAACCCGATCAAATTCGTGCAGATCGCCTTTACCTCCGTTGGCTCTTTCCCGCTGATGGCGCTGCCGGCCTTTATCCTGGCTGGTGCCCTGATGGAGGCCGCGGGGATATCCAAACGGTTGATCAACGTCGCTGAAAGCCTGGCCGGGCCCTTCACCGGGGGCATTTCCGCTGCCACAGTAATGGCTTGCCTGTTCTTTGGCGCCATTTCCGGCTCCGGCCCGGCAACCACTGCTGCTGTCGGCATGCTGATGATCCCGGCCATGATAAACCGCGGCTATGAGAAGGGTTATGCCTCTGCCGTCACCGCGTCCTCTGGCGGTCTCGGCATCATCATCCCGCCGTCGATCCCGATGGTGATCTTCGGCATTGCAGCCCTAGGTATGGCACCGCCGCCGGAAGCGGTGGAAAAATACGGCACTTTCCAGTCAGTCTCGATCTCGAAACTATTTATTGCAGGCTTTGTGCCGGCCTTCCTGATCGCCACCAGCTTGCTGATCCTGAACTACTTCATGTCGAAACAGCGCGGCTACAAGGGCATGTCCGACGGCTGGTCGATCCGCAATGTCGGTTGCGAAATGTACCGCGGATTCTGGTCGCTGATGGCACCGCTGGTGATCCTGGGCGGCATCTACACCGGCTTCTTCACTCCGACCGAGGCTGCCATCGTTGCAATCTTCTACACCCTTGTGGTGGGTGTTTTCATCTACCGCGAGCTGACATGGTCGTCGCTGTTCCAGTCGCTGGAAGCCACGACCTGGCTGACAGGCCGCGTTCTGCTGATCCTGTTCACCGCGACCGTGTTCGGCCGTCTTTTGGTGGAAAATCAGATCCCGGCGATCATCGCCGACAGCATGCTGAGCTTCACCCAGAACCTCTATGTGATCTGGGCGTTGATTATCTTCTTCCTGCTGTTCGTCGGCATGTTCATGGAGACCTTGGCAACAATCCTGATCCTGGTACCGGTGATGCTGCCTGTTGCCTATTCGGTGGGCATCGACCCGATCCACTTTGGCGTGGTGATGGTCTGTACCTTGGGTATCGGTTTCCAGACACCGCCTCTGGGTGAAAACCTGTTCATTGCCTCGGGTATCTCGAACATCTCGATCGAACAGATCTCGCTCCGGGCCCTGCCCTTTGCTGCAGTGAATACGATTGCGATCTTCATCATCGCTTTCTTCCCGGAAATCTCGCTATGGCTTCCGCGGCTGTTTGGCTATTGATCTGAAAGGGGACTGATATGAAACCGATGATCACAAACATCCTGTTTGCAACGGATCTGTCGCATAATTCCACCCATGCTTTGCGCCATGCAGCCAGCCTGGCGCAGGCCACTAAGGCGGAAATTCACGTGCTGCACGTGAATGAACCGATCTCGGAGGATGCCAAGATCACCTTCGAGATGTTCGTGCTGAACGATGAAACGCGCAAGTCCGCGGCCAAGCGGCGGCATGAAATGGTCAAAAAGGTTCTGGCCGAACGCCAGGCCCGTTTCTGGGCTGCCCTCGAAGGCGATGACGCCAGGATCCGCGATCAAGTAAGCTCAATTGAGGTGACCGACGGCCACCCGGCGGAGGTGATCCTGCGCCGCTCGGTCGAGCTGGGCTGTGATCTGATTGTGCTGGGGGCCCATGACCATGGGTTCTCGCACACTTTCCTGGGGACCGTCGCTAAGCGGGTTCTGCGCCGCTCACAGATCCCGACTCTGGTGGTGCCTTACAACAACGGCGACGACGAGGACTGATCCTCCCCGCAAGCAGCCAATCTCAGGCTGCTTGCGAAGACCGCCCTTGCCGACAGGTGTCAGCCCTGTGCAGGGGCGGTTCTAACGTCCGGGTGCAGGTTGCTATAGGAGACGCTCTGCAGGTCGCAGGGGAAAACACCTGGTGCGGCCACCGGGTAGACGGCACTTGCGACTGGTTCGAAATCGGCGCGGAAGTGGGCGGTGCTTTTGACACAAACTGTGCGGAAGGCCTGCGGCTCCAGCCCCAGATGGGTGAAATGCGCCAGGTCCAGGCACTGATTGCGGATGCTGGTAACGACCAGGGTGATATCTGCATCTGAGTTTGCCAGCCGCAAAGCTGCTGTCAGGCCCAGCGTTGCCACACCGCCGCCGTACATTTCACCAGTGTAGCGGCAGGTGCCGTCGCTGAGAGCCACCACTTCGAACTCCGCTTCAAACGGTGCATCACCCGCAACGCCCGACCGTCCGCCAAGCGCTGCCCGGAACACCCCTCCGCGCCCCAGTGCATGGGCCATGGCCGCGGCTTCGGGATCATGAAACAGGCCCGACAGCACGCCTTGCGCGCCAGCTGCCGCCAGTGCAGCCAGCATCCCGGTAGTATCCGAGGTGCCGCCCGCGCCTGGGTTGTCCTGTACATCGGCCAGCACTACGGGCTTGCCCGTCCTTGGCTCGCAGGCAATGACTGCGGCCTCCTGAGGCGATAGCATGGGGTGGGCCGAGTTTGCTTCCAGCGCGGTGAACAGTGCAGAAATACTGTCCGCGGCATCTTCCACGGCCTCAGCCGTGGCGCCATAGGCAACGCAGGATGGCCGTGTATCCGGGAAGTCCGCGGCGGTGAACCCCAGCGCGATATCGGCCAGAACGCCGTCCGCCTCCAGCGGCGGAAGTGCGGCATAGAGCTCCTCACCCGGCGTGGCGCCGGTGTACTGCGCGTGCAGTGGGATCAGGTAATCCATCTGCCGGAACGCCTTGTGCAGTGTCTCGCCCGTCAGCAGCCGTTGCAGCACAGGCAGGCAGCGCGCGCCGGTGCCGCCCATGTCCAGATGCGGGTAGGTGCGGAAAATTGCCAAGTATGACGCCAGCTCCACCGTGGCGGCCGAGACATTGGCGTGCAGGTCCAGGCTAACCACGATTGGAAGCTCCGGTCCCACAAGCGTCCGAATCCTGCGCAGAATCTCGCCTTCGCCATCGGGATGGCTCTCTGTCACCATTGCCCCGTGCAGGTCCAAGTAGATCCCGTCTAGCGCACCGGCTGCACGGACGCCGTCCAGGATCTTGGCGCAAATGGTTTCAAACGCATCATCGGTCACCTGTGCCGAGGGCTCCGCGGAGCACCACAGGATCGGCAGCAGTTCCATCCCAGCATCCTCTGCCGCCTTGGCAAAGCCCGCGATGGGCAGGTTCATGCCGCGGGTCTCGGCGATCACCTCGTTCCCGTGCAGCATTGCGGGCCAGGAATTTGCCATCTCGAATTCCGCCAGCCCGGCCTTGGTGGTGCCGAAGCAATTGGTTTCATGCTGAAAACCGGCAACGGCGATCCGCGGTTTGGACTGCATGGTGCTCACTGCTCCTGTGCCCAGACAACCCGCCCGCGGCGGATGGTTTGGGTGACCTTGGTGGTCTCGATGTTGTCAGGGTCCTCCAGCGGGTTGCTGTTTAGCACCGCTAGATCCGCCAGCTTGCCCGGCTCGATGGAGCCGCGGGTGTCCTCCTGGAACACCTGCCAGGCGGCGTCGATGGTCTGCGCCCGCAAGGCCGACAGCGCACTGATCCGCTGCGCCTCGCCCAGACGGCGGCCGCCGGCGGTGATCCGGTTCACTGCGCAATGAGCCAGATGGATGGGCCGCGTTGGCGTTACCGAGGCGTCGTTGTGGATGGTGAAGCGCACGCCATACTGCTCGGCCGAGGCACAGGGTGAGATCCGCTCGGCCCGTTCCGGCCCCAGGAAGGTATCGTAGTGGCGGTCGCCCCAGAAATGCACATGCGCCGGGAAGAAGCTGACGGTGATGCCGAGCCTCGCCATCTGCTGCAGCTGGTCGTCGCGCAAGGCCTGCCCGTGGATGATGGTGTGCCGGTGATCGGCGCGCGGGTTGGCTTCCAGTGCGGCGGCCACCGCATCGATAAACATCTGCGCCCCGGCGTCGCCGTTGCAATGGCAGTGTATCTGATAACCCAAGTCGTGCAGTTTCTTGACCTGAAGCCGGTGTTCCTCCGCGCATTCATAAGACATGCCGCAAGGATGCTCCGGGTCCACTGGCTTGTGGTAAGGTGCGCTGAGGAAGGCTGTTTGCAACTGGAACGCCCCGTCGGTGAACAGTTTGCGCGGACCCAGGGTAAAATGCGGGTTGCCGGGCCAATCGAGTGGATCAGGGCCGTCCGTCAGCGCCGGTTCCAGCTCGCCGATGGGCAGCAGCATCAGGTCATAGCCCGGGTCCTGATCCGCAGGCAGCGAGGCGAAGTGCTCCAGCATCTCGCGGGTGGCCCAGGCGTTTTGCGCGTAGGTGACGCCATGCGCCAGGTATTCGTCCCGGCAGCTGTTGAACCCGGCCCAGAACCGTTCGCGGTCGATCAGGAAATCGGTATCCCCCATCTCGCGCATCGCCGAAAGCCCCTCGATCAGCCCGGTGAGCGCGCCGGTCTCCGGATCGCGCCCGAATTGGCCGCCCAGAGGGTCGGGCGTGTCCCGGTTCACCCCGTGCTTCTCCAGCGCCATTGAGTTCGCAGACCCATTGTGGCCCGAGGCGTGGATCACCCAGACCGGATGTTCGGTCGAGACACTGTCCAGCTCGCTGCGCGTCGGCATCCGGCCCTCGGCAATGGCGGTGTTGTCGAACAGAACCCCCATCACCCATTCACCGGCAGGGGTTTCCGCGGCCTTGGCCCGCAGCCGTTCCAGTGCTGCGGGAATGTCCGGGCAGTCGCCGCGCGGCGGTGAGGCCAGGTCGACCCGGAACAGCCGGATAAAGCCCGGGTCTGGAAAATGCCCGTGCGGATCAATGAAAGCGGGGATCAGGGTCTGGCCTTGCAGGTCCGCTTCCTGTGTGCCCGCGGGCATCTGCGCGCGCAGCTCTGCTTCACTGCCGGCGGCGCGAATGGTTTGGCCTTCGGTCAGCACTGCCTCAGGCGTCGAATTGGCCGCATCCATCGTCAGGATCGGGCCGTTGAAATACAGCACGGATGTCATGGCTTGGCTTTCCGGTGTTCAGTCTTGGGATTTCAGAACCTGCCCGCGCTGCGCCAGCAGAGGGCGGGAGGGGTAGTCGATCAGGGTCAGCCCGCCGTCCACGATCAGTGTCTGGCCGGTAACAAAGGACGCGTCTTCGGAGGCCAGAAAGACCACCGCGCCCGCGATTTCAGACGGCGTGCCAATGCGGTCCAGCAGCGAGGGCGGCAAGTCCCAGTTGCCATCCGCATTACCCGAGGCGGAGGCGTTGATATCATTGGCAATCCAGCCCGGACTGACGGCATTGACCCGCACCGGTGCGGCCTCGGCGGCAAAGGCGCGGGTCAGGGCCTCAACCCCGGCCTTGGCAACGCCATAAAGTCCCCAATTGCCATGCCACGTGGCGGTCGAAGAGATGTTGACCACCGATCCGCCGGAGGCTTTGAGAAGGGGCAGGCAATGTGCGGTCAACAGGTAAGTGCTGTCCTGATTGGCACCTCGGATGCGGTCCCAGCGGGTGCCGGGGCTTTCCCCGGGGGCGTGTTCAATACGGCGGCTGCCGAGGCCCGCATTGTTGACCAGCACGTCGAGCCGCTCCAGCCCGGCGGCCATTTCGCGCACGTTCTCCTCGCGCGACAGGTCCGCGGACAGGAACCGGGCGTTTGCACCTTGCGCCGCAAGCTTCTCCGCCGCGGTATCGCCCTTTGCCTGGTTTCGCCCGGCCAGGATCAGATCGGCGCCTTCTCGGGCAAAGCGCTCGGCGATGCCAAAGCCGATACCGGTGTGGCCGCCCGTGATCAGGACGGTTTTGCCTGCAAATCGGGTCATGCAGCCCGGCCCTGGTGCAGCGGCGCCAGGCAGCGGAGACCATGGCCGTTATCCACTTCCCATTGCGGAGTCTGGGTGCAGATCTCCTGGGCAAAGGGGCAGCGCTCGCGGAACTCGCAGCCGGAGGGGCGTTTGAGCAGGCTGGGCGGCTCGCCTTTCAGGGCGATACGCTCAAGGCGCGCATCCGGATCGGGTTCCGGGTTGGCTGACAGCAGGCAGCGGGTGTAGGGGTGTCGGGGGTCGTGAAAGACCGCCTCGGTGCTGCCTTCCTCGACCAGCCGGCCCAGGTACATGATGCCCATCCGGTCGGCCACATGGCGCACGACGTTGAGGTTGTGGGTGATGATCACCATCGCCAGCCCCAGCCGCTCGCGCAGGTCGTTGAGCAGGTTCAGCAGTTCCCCCTGCACCGACACGTCGAGGCCCGCAGTGGGTTCATCCGCCAGGATCAGCTTGGGCTCCAGCGCCAGGGCACGGGCCACACCCACCCGCCGCGCCTGGCCGCCGGACAGCTGATACGGGTAGCGGTCGGCGAAATGCGCGGGCAGGTTCACCATCTCCAAGAGGCGTTTGGCCTCGGCATCCAGATCACGGTCCTTCATGCCCTGGATACGGTAGGGTTCGGTGATCAGGCTGCGGATCGTCAGGCGCGGCGACAGGCTGCCGACCGGGTCCTGGAACATCATCGCAATGTCCTTGCGAAGCGGCCGCAGGGTGCGCTCAGAGGCGCCGCGGATCTCCTGCCCGTCGAACTTGACCGAACCCTCCTGCGCCGGCGCCAGCCCGGCAATGGCACGGATCACCGTGGTCTTGCCAGAGCCGCTTTCGCCGACCAAAGCATAAGTTTCGCCCGGCTCCACGGCAAAGCTGACACCGGCCAGCACATTGACCGGCCCATAGCTGGTCTTGAGGTTCTTCACATCCAGCAAGGTCATCCGGCGGCCTCCTCATGATTCAGCCAGCAGGCGGCGTGGTGGCCCTCTTTCAACTTCGCAAGCGGTGGCACCTGCGATGCGCAGCGCGGCATGGCCAAATCGCAGCGGTCGCGGAAGATGCAGCCGCCGGGCAGGTTGGCCAGGTCTGGTACTTCGCCGGGGATGGTCGGCAGCACCCGGGCGCGTTCCTTGATGTGGCCCGGGTCGCAGTCGATCAGGCGGCGGGTGTAGGGGTGCTTGGGATCATGGAAGATCTCGCGCACCTCGCCGCTTTCGACCACCGCGCCGGCATACATCACCACCACCCGGTCGCAGAGCTCGGCAATCACGCCAAGATGGTGCGAGATGAACAGGATGGCGCAATTGAACTGCTGCTGCAGTTCCTGCAGGCGTTCGATGATCTGCACCTCCAGCGTCGCATCCAGCGCCGTGGTCGGCTCATCCGCGATCAGCAGATCCGGTTCCGACATCAGCGCCATGGCAATGGCAATACGCTGGCGCATGCCACCGGAGAACTCATGCGGGAACTGATCCAGCCGGGCCTCCGGATCGGGAATACCGACGGCGCCCAGCATTTGCGCGGCGCGTGCGCGCTTCTCGGGTTTGGACGTCTTGGAGCGGTGCTGAATATCCAGCATCTGCTGGCCGATGGACAGCACCGGGTTGTGCGTCTGCATCGGGTCCTGGAACACGATGGAGATATCGGCGCCGCGCAGATCCCGCATCTTGCGTTCCGGCAGTTTCAGCAGATCGTCGCCCTTGAACCGCACCTCGCCCTGGCGGAACCGCGTGTTCGGCGCGGTCAGCCGCAGAATGGACGAGATCAGGGTGGATTTACCGCATCCCGACTTGCCGACGATGCCGACAATCTCGCCTTTGCGCACATCAAAGCTGATATCGCGCAAGGCCTTCAGGTCGCCGCGGGCGGTCTCATAGTCGACGCTGAGGCGGTCGATTTCCAGAAGTGTATCGGTCATCGCTGTTTCCTCAGTTTTGGGTCAACCACGTCACGCAAGGACTCGCCTAGGAAGGTGAAGCCAAGTGTCGCCAGGATGATCGGCAAGCCGCCGCCCACCACCAGCCACGGGGTCTGGCGGATCAGCGAATAGCCGTCTTTCAAGAGCGCGCCCCAGCTGGGCGTCGGCGGTTTCACACCAAGGCCAAGGAAGGACAGCCCCGCCTCCAGCGCGATCACGGTGGGGATGTCCATTGCCGCCAGCACCGCCAGCACGCCAACGATGTTGGGCAGCATATGCACGCCCAGGATGCGGGTCATGCTGGCGCCCATAGAGCGTTCGGCCAGGATGAATTCGGAGTTGCGCAGGGTCAGCGTCTGGGTCCGCGCCACCCGGCCATAGGTCGGGATTGAGGTCGCCATGACCACAAACACCACCGTTTGCAGGCTCGGCCCCACCAGCGCCACCACAGCCAGTGCAAACATCACCGTCGGGAAGGAGCGGATGGTGTCAAAGAACAACATCAAAAGGTTGTCGAGCCACTTTGGCCCGTAGCCTGCAATCATGCCCAGCGTCAGACCGATAGCCATGGCGCCAAAGACGGCCGGCAGTGCGACTTTCAACGCGACCTGACCACCCATGACAACGCGGGAAAACGTATCGCGGCCCAGCTGGTCGGTGCCCAGCAGATGCGCGGCGGACGGGCCTTGCAGCCGGTCCTTGATGTTCATCGCCACGGGATCGTAGGGCACGATCCAGTAGGCAAAGATGGCGCAGAACACGATGGTGCCGACGATGATCAGCCCCATCAGCCCCAGCGGGTCGCGGGCGACGCCAGTGAGGATCTGGCCCAGTTCGGAACGGGATTTAGCCATATCTCACGCCCTCCTTAATTCGCCGTGCGGGCGCGGGGGTCGAGCCAGGCGTTGATCAGGTCGGCCAATGCGGTGGAAACCACAAAAAGGCCGGTTGAGATCAGCACCGACCCCATCACGATCGGGTAATTGCGGGTGGTGATGCTGTCGATCACCAGCTTGCCCAGGCCGGGGCGGGCAAAGACGATCTCGGCAAAGACGGCGGAGGACAGCAGGAACCCCATGCCGACGCCGATCACCGTCACCACCGGCAGGATGGCAATGCGCAAGGCATAGACCATCACTACCCGGCGCTCGTTGATGCCAAAGGCGCGGGCAGTGCGGATGTGGCTTTCGCCCATCACTTCCAGCATCGAGGCGCGGACCAGGCGGGCGATATAGCCGACCCAACTGAGGCCGATGGCAAAGGCCGGCAGCACCAAGTGGTTAAGGCGCCCCCAAAAACCCTCGCCGGCGCCAATGGCCGGGAACCACTGCAGATGCACCGCAAAGATCAGCAGCGACAGCAGCGCAACCACAAAGGCTGGCGCAGCGACAAAACTAACTGAAATAGCCGCAGTAATCCTGTCGATCAACGTGTTGGGATGCGCAGCGGCATAGGCGCCAAGAGCGATGCCCAGCGTAGCGGACCAGGTGATCGACCCTAGGATCAGCCACAGGGTATGCGGCAGCTGCTGGAACACGATCTCGGTCACCGAACGGCCCGAGAACACGTCGATCCCCAGGTCGCCCTGCATCAGATTGCCGTAGAAGATTAGAAGCTGTCTCCAGACCGGCTGGTCCAGTGCCAGCTCTGCCGTCAGCCGCGCCTGCAGCTCTGGCGTGGCGCGCGGGCCCAGCATGATCTGGACCGGATCGCCGGGCACGGCACGGATCATCAGGAACATGGCGGTGACCGCCACGATCAGGATCAGCAATGCCAGCCCGAACCGCCGGGTTGCATAAAGTAACATGGCCGCATGGCTCCCTTATTTTCGCTCTGCGGTAGGAAAACGGCACGGCTGCACCGCAAATTGCAGCCGCGCCAGATCAGACCCAGGGGGAGGACCGGATCTGAAAAAGTATCAGGCTTTGCCGAAGTAGCGCAGCAACGCCAGCCCGTCGGGGCGCAATGCCGGCACGACGCCTGCCGAATGGATCACCGGAGTTGCCTCATGAGTCAGGAAGCGGTAGGCGCCGCTCTCTTCCATCAGGTCCTGCGCACGCTGGTACATCTCGTCCCGTTTGGCCTGATCGGTCAGCTGATAGGCAGAGTTGTGGATCTGATCAAACTCTTCATTGCTGAACTGCTCCCAGTTCCAATGGCCGACCTGTTCGGTGGTGAACCAGGAAGTCGCATAGTACGGATCCGGTGTCATCGAATAGCGGTTCAACACCAGCTGCAGGTCCTCGTTGTCGGCGCTGGCCCAGAAGGCCCCGGATTCCAGCACGTTGACCTCTACCGTGATGCCGATTTGCGCCAGAGTTGCCTGGATCACCTGCGCGGCAGTGGTGAAGGTGGTCTTGTTCAGCGTGTCGAGTTTCAGTGTCACGTTGGTTTCGCCGGATTCCGCCAGCAGTGCAGCGGCCTTCTCAAAGTCCGCCTGCGGCGGAACCAGCGACTGCGCCCGGTTGCCAGGCAGGCCAGGTGCAATGATGCCGGTGGAAGGCTCGACCGCGCCGAAATACGCCGCTTCGAGAACCGAGGGCACGTCGATTGCGTGCTGAATTGCCTGACGCAGCTTCTTGTTCTGCAGCTTGGGGTGATCCAGGTTCATGCCCAGCCAGGCATAATACAGCGACGGGTATTCCAGCAGCGTGCCGCCATTCGGCACCCCCGCGCGATAGCGTTCAACCGACCCCAGCGACACCCGGGTAAAGTCCAGCTCTCCGGCTTCAAACGCGATCTCTGCAGTGTTCTCGTCATCAATCGGCAGGATCTCGATAGTGTCCCAAGCCGGCGCCTCGCCCTTCCAATCCGGGTTACGCTTCAGCACGGTCTTTTCCTTCGGCGACCAGCTGTCGCGCAAGTAGGGGCCGGATTCCGCCAGCGGATCAGTGGTTGCCTTGCCGCCCGCCGCTTCCCAGGCCTTTTTCGACACGATGTTGCCAGTGATATAGGGCAGCGCGATGGACCACAGCGGCGCAAAGGGTTCGTTCAGCACGATGGTGCCTTCGCGCTCGCCAGTCACTTCCACATGGCTCAGCGGACCCATGTCGGGCTTGTTCGGGCTTTCCGTTTCATCCGCCACAATGCGCTCAAAGCTGAACTTCACGTCTTCGGCGGTCATCGCGCCAAAGCCATTGGTGAACCCGATGTCATCACGCAGCGCAAATTTGATGTGGGTCTCATCGCCCTGCTCGATCATCGCAGCAGCATCCATTTGCCAGTCCCATTCGCGGCCCGGCTTGTACTGGATCAGCTTGTTGTAGATCGAGGCGTGGATTTCCTCGTCGATCACGCCTTTGGAATAAGCCGGATCAATGCTCTGCAGGTCGCCGTAGGAACGCACCCGCAAGGTGCCTCCGTCTGCCGCCATAGCGCGGCTGCCCAGCCCCATGGGCAGCACAGCAGCGGCGCCCAGTGCGGTTGCGCCTTTCAGAAACTTGCGGCGTCCCACCGGCGCCTTGGTCCATTCGATCTTCATGGTGTCCTCCCTTAAGATCAGTTCACAGAAGCCCGCGCGGAAGGGTCTCGGCCCATTCCTTTGCCAGAACTTCCGTTTCATCCGCGCCTTCCGTGGCGCGCAATTTCCGGGTCAGGTAGAAATTCTGCCCGTCGCAATGCATGGTGCTTTCGGTGCTGATGGCCACCTGCCAGCCGTCGCGCTGGAAGGTGAAATGCCACTTCGTCCAGAACCGGGCCGAGGCCGGGTCATCGGGGTGAATGGCATAGCGCATTGCCACGTGGCTGCCGGAGGCTAGCCCGTGGTAAGGATCGCGCGCCTCACCGAAATCGTCAAAGGTTTCCAGAACCACGGTGCCGTCCTCCAGCACCTTGCGTCCGGATGATCCCGAGGCAGCACGCAGCTCCTCGGCCTGCAGGTTTGGGAAATCCTGCGCCGGGCCGGGATTTGCCGGATCAGCTTCTACAGCCGCCTCCCGGACCGGCAAATGCAGGGAACAGCCCTCCAAGTGAAGGGTTACCTTCGCGGCCTCCGGTGCGGGCCAGATCATCGGCCAGTAGGCGGCAGACAGCGCCAGCCGCAGCTGATGCCCTGCGCGCAGATGATGGGCACATTCATTGAGCGCTATCTCTGCTTCATAAACCTGCTCTGGAACCAGCGCCTCCGGTGTCTCGTGGCCGCTGTGATGGGTCAAATTCAAGGGCCGGAAGGTGACCCGCTGCGAAACGCCTCCGGGCGCGACATCGCAGAGCCGCGCGGTAACCTGGGCCACCGGCTTGTCCACGGAAAACCGCAGACGAAGCCTGGCGCGGCCCAGCAGTTCCAGCGGCGCTTCCAGCGCCTCGCTGTCGAAACAGACCGACAGCGCATCATCTTCTGCCTGATCGCCCGCAAGTTCGTTGTCGATCCGCATGCCGGGGCAGAAATAGCCGCCGGCCTGGCCGAGGTTTGCGGGCGAAGCAATCGTCAGTGCCCCCTGCACTGCGGTATCCGAGAACCCACCAGGAACCAGGTGCCAAACAGCTTCGGACACATTGGACGAGGGCCATTCTGCCTCAGCCACCCAGTGTCCCCGGCGCGGGGAATTCTGCGCCACGGGGTTGCAATGCTCCTGCATAAAGGCGCGGTAGGTCGGCAGATCCTCCGCGCCATTCTGCTCTTGCTTCAGCCAGCGGTCAAACCAGCCCAGCACCTCGGAATGGAAATCCGATGTCTCCAGCTTGGAGATATGGGGGTAGCGATGCTCCCACGGGCCGATCAGAGCCTTGGAAGGTGCTTGCAAGTTGGCCGCCAGCGCCGGAGGCGTGTTCACGTAAGGATCAGCCCAGCCGGTCAAGGCCAGAACCGGCACCTGGATCGCCGGCCAGTCCTCGCAGACCGAACCGTGCATCCAGTAGCCGTCCCGCAGCGGATGGCGCATCCAGTCCACGGCGCAGAACGGGGCATTCTCCATCCGGGCAATCCAGTCCTCGCGCCAATCGGCACGCAGTTCCGGGTCGGCGGGGCGGGTCAAATAGGCAAACATCTGCGCGCCCCAGTTGGCGTTGTCGCCAACCAGGCAGCCGCCCATGTAGTGGATGTCATCCTCGTAACGGTCCACAGCAGAGGCCACTGTGACCACCGCTTTCAGCGCCTCCGGCCGGCGGAAGGCTAGCTGCAGCCCGTTGAACCCGCCCCAGCTGATACCGATCATCCCCACCCGGCCGGTGCACCAGGGCTGTGCGGCAATCCATTCCAAAACCGCTTCGCCATCGCTCAGCTCCTGCTCGGAATATTCGTCGTCAAAGACGCCCTCGCTGTCGCCGGTGCCAGCGATATCCACCCGAACGCAGGCATAGCCTTCGGCGGCAAACACCGGGTGCGTGGTCTCATCCCGCGCTGTGGTGCCGTCGCGTTTCCGGTAGGGCAGGTATTCGAGTATGGCCGGAAACGGCCCGCTCTCTTCCGGCATCCACATCCGCACCGCCAACCGCCGCCCGTCCGGCAGGGGAAGCCATTGGTTTTCGATGCAGGTGACGGACATTGGGGTCTCCAGGCGGGGTGATGCCCTCCAGAGACCCCGGATTTGCCATTGACGGAATTGTGCAAACATGCGCGAAGTGACGCGACCCGCAACACACTAGCGTCAGTTCGCGAAGGAAATCAGCCCTTGTCCGGGAATTTTTCAGAAAATCTGCGCTCGCTTTGCGCCGAGCACGGCAGTATCGCCCAGATCTGCCGCGAGATCGGCATCAACCGCCAGCAGTTTAACCGCTACCTCAATGGCAGCAGCATGCCCGCGGCCCACAACTTGCGCCGCATCGCCCGCTATTTTGCCATTCCTGAGTCGCAGCTGTTCACAGAAAACACCGATTTCGAAACCAAGCTGGCAGATGCTGCCGGCGCCGTGCAGCACGGTGCAGGCGAAAAATTCATGGCGCCGTTCCGCGGCCAGCAGCGCAACCTGAAACGCTACCTTGGCTTCTACCATGCGTATTTTCGCACGCCCTCCTGGGGTGAGGGCATCTTCTGCTCGCTCACCCGCTTTTCCGAGGAAGACGGCTATATCGTCTCCCGCAACATGGAAATCGCCCATGACCCGGAGCAGAGCATCCGGCAGGTCTCGCGCTATCACGGCATGGTCACCCTGCGCGGCAACCGGCTGTTCATCACCGAGCACGAACGCGCCCGCGAAGGCAGCGTGGCGCAGACCATCCTGTTCTCGGCGCACCGCCAGCAGCTGAAATACCTGCGCGGAATGACCATGGGCGTGGCCTGGCGCCCCTTCCCGCGCCCCTATGCGGCCAGGGCAATCTGGAAACGGCTGGACGAACGGGTCACTGCCCGGGAAGCCATCGCCGCCTGCGGCGTCTACCCTGTGCGCAGCCCGCGGATCGACCCGGCCATCCGCAAATACCTGGAGACACCAGACAAGGTGGATCTGCCTGACACGCCTGGCAGCGTTCTGTTTTAAACCCTTAGCATGAAAAAGGCGGCCGTTGGGCCGCCTTTTGTGTTTTCAGCTTGGGTGTCAGTTGCCTGAGCCGTCCTCGCCGTCGCCCGACAAGGCACCCGGGTCGAAGACGTTGCCGAAGCCCGAGCTGTTGCCCTGGCCGCTGCCTTGGGGCTGCTGCTCCGTCGCTTCCCCGCCCTCTTCGCCTGAGAGGTTGCCCGGGTTGAAGACGCCGCCGAAGCCGGAGTTGTTGCCCGAAGGCTGGGTGGCCTCCGGCGCGGTTCCGCCCTGCTGCTCCTGCTGCTGCTGGCGGCGCAGCTCGCGCTGGCGGCGCAGCTCCTGGATGCGCTCCTCGGTCTCCAGGCGCTTTTGCTCCTGCACGTCGGCGATACATTGCTGCGGGCTGTAGACCGAGGCGGTGCCGACCACCGCCACCGTGGCGCAGGCGACAACCACCAGGCCCACCGCCGCCGCGTTGGAGCTGAGGAAACCGGGCAGCCGCAGCTTGCCGCTCTCCAGCTCTTCCACCGTGGCCTTCTTGCGCGCCGCTGCAACCAGCTCCTTTCGGCGGATCGAGGCCTCGTTGAACAGCGCCGCAATCACCGTCAGCACCACGATGATAAAGGCCAGGGCCGAGATCGCGGGGGTGATGCCATAGCGCACCTTCTGCGCCAGCTCGATGGTCAGCGTCGGGTATTCGCCAAAGGTGAAGGTGGTGGTGTTGTAGTTCTCGAACGACGCCAGGAAGGCCAGCACCGCAGCGGAGGCGATCGCAGGCCGCATGAACGGCAGCAGCACCTTGCGGAAGGCCTGGGCATGGGTGGCGCCCAGGTCCAGCGCGGCCTCGGTCAGGGCGATGTCATAGCGCTGCAGACGCGCCACCAGCACCAGCATGCAGTAGCTGGCAATGAAGGTCGACTGGCCGATGATGGTCAGGAACAGACCGTTCGACAGCCAGCTGTCCGCCCCCAAGCCCAGCAGCCGGTTGATCCGGTCCCAGAACACCAGGGTCGAGATCCCCAGCACCACGCCGGGAATGAGGATCGGCGCGATGATGATGGTGTAATAGGTGGCGCGCAGCTTGGGCCAGATCTGGGTCAGCATCAAGGCGCCCGCGAGGCCCATCGCCACCGACAAGACCACCGTGCCCGCGCCGACCAGGATCGAGTTCCAGATGCCATTGAGGATCCGCTCGTCCTGGAACAGGGCCGAGAACCACTCGAACGTCAGGCACTCCCAGGGGGTCATCCGCGGGAACGACGGCGAGTTGAAGGCGGTCGCCGACATGATCACCAAAGGGCCCAGCAGATAGGCAAAGAACACGCCCAGATAGACCCAGAGGCTGAGGCGCATGAAAGTGAGGTTCTTCATTTGCCGATATCCCCCATGTTGACCTTGAACAGGCGCATCACCGCCAGAACAAGCAGGATACAGGTGACCAGCAGCACCACCGCATAAGCCGCGCCCTGCGGCCAGTCGGAGTTGTCATTGAACTGCTGATAGATCAGCTGGGTGAACCACAGGGAGGACGGCCCGCCCAGGATCTGCGGCGCCGCCAGCGCGCCTGCCGACAGCATGAACACCATGGTGCAGCCCGAGGAGATCCCCGGCTTGGCGTAGGGAATGACCACCCGGCGGTGGATCATCGGCCAGCTGGCGCCCATGTCGCGCGCCGCCTCGATCTGGTTGCGGTCCAGGCTCTCGATCACATTGTAGATCGGGAAGATCATCAGCAGGATGTAGGCGTACCCCAGCCCCGCATAAAGCGCGATGTCATTGCGGATGAAGTCGAAGGGCGTGTCGAAGATCCCCAGGCCGACAAACATGTTATTGAGGACCCCGGTCTCACCGAAGATGATCCGCAGCGCAAACGCCCGCAGGATCTCGTTGATCCAGTAGGGGATGATCAGCATCAGCGCGAAGATGCGGATGTGATTGCCCTTGGTCTGGGCCAGGTAATAGGCGATCGGATAGCACAGGATCAGGTTGAAGATGGTGACGCAGACGGCTGCCACCAGGGTGCGGAAGAACACCTTGAGGTCGACCGCGTTATAGTCCTGGCTGCCGCCTTCCGGCCCGTAGATCAGGTATTTGTAATTCTCCAGCGTGTAGACGTCCTTGGGCCCGCCGATCTCCGGCGGCGGCAGGTTGGGACGGAACGAGAAGTCGAGCATCGACAGCTGCGGCAGGATGATGAGGCCGATGGTCCAAAAGAGGACCAGCCCCAGCATCAGGCTGCCCATGCCGGTGCCGTTGCGTTTGAAAAACTCCCTCAGGAAGCTTGGCATGGCTTGGCCTCCTTATTCCGCGGCCAGCTCACCGGCGGGAACACAGACCGCATTCTGCGTCTCGTATTCCAGGGTGATGTTCTGGCCGGTGTGGTCGTCAAACGACTGGCCCAGATTGGGGATCGAGACCTTCAGCTCCTTGCCGCCCTCGCCTTCCATGAAGATGTTGAAGACATTGCCCTCGAACTCCTCGTGGTTGACGCGCGCGGTCACGAAATGGTCGCCGGAGGCGCCCTCAGGCGCCAGCGCAAAGGCCTCGGGGCGGATGAACATCATCGCCTCGTCGCCCTCTTTCATGCGGCCCTGGTTGGCACTGGAAATCCGCGCCACCAGCTCGCCCGAACGGTTGGTGGCGATCAGCGCCTCATTGCCCATGACGCGTTTGACCTTGCCGCGGAAGACGTTGTTTTCGCCGACAAAAGAGGCGGCAAAGGCGGTCGAGGGGTCGTTGTAGATGGTCTTGCCATCGGCGATCTGGTCAATCACGCCCGCCTTCATCACCGCGATATTGTCGGACATGGTCAGCGCCTCGCCCTGGTCGTGGGTGATGTAGATGAAGGTGATGCCGACCCGCTGCTGGATCTCCCTGAGCTCTGTGCGCATGTGCTGGCGCAGCTTCAGATCGAGCGCCGACAAGGGCTCATCCAGCAAGAGCACATCGGGTTCCGCACAGAGCGCCCGCGCAATCGCCACCCGCTGGCGCTGGCCGCCCGACAGTTCCGAGGGCAGCTTGTCGCCCTGCCCCGGCAGCGCGATCATGTCCAAAAGCTCATCGGCGCGCTTCCGGCGCTCCTTGGCCGAGGCGCCCCTGATTTCCATCGAAAAAGTGATGTTCTCCCAGATCTTCATCAGCGGGAACAGCGCCAGGTTCTGGAAGATCAGTGCGGTCGGGCGCTTGTTCGGCCCGATCCCCTTCATGTCGTTGCCGCCGATCAGCACCCGGCCGTCGCTTGGCTCCAGAAAGCCCGAGACCGCGCGCAGGATGGTTGTCTTGCCGCAGCCCGAAGGCCCCAGGAAGGAGAAGAAATCCCCTCCATTGATGTTCACATTGGCATCGCGCACGGCGACAAAATCGCCAAAGCGGATCCACAGGTTTTCGAGATCAACGCCGACCCCAGCACTCATTTGGCTTCTCCCCAGGGCGCAGGTCCCCTATCCGGCGGCGCACCGCCGGCCCCGCAAGGCCTGCTTCCTGTTTTCCGTTCGTATATGATTGCGCGCCACTGCGCGGAACGGCCCCCGGAGCTGGCTCCGGGGGCCTGATGCTCAAGCCCGGCGCTTAAGCGCTCTTGAACTTGTTGACGAACTCGGTCCGCACATCCGCATACCAAGGCGCCTCGGCCGGCCAGGGGTTCAGATTGGCCAGGCTATCGCCCGGATAGGCCTCCGCAAAGTTCTTCTTGTAAAAGTCACTTGCGAATTTATCCGCCCCCAGGACCGGAGAGTTATACCCGTGGAAGTCGATCTCCTTGCCGGCGACTTCTTTGTTATAGGCATAGTCGATGAAGGCATAGACCTGATCCACATTCTTGGCGCCTGCAGGCATGACCAGTCCGTCGACCCAGGCCATCGCCCCCTCGACCGGCGCCTGATAGTGCACCGGCTCGCCAGCGGATTTCAGCGCCAGCGGCGGGCCGTCCCAGGTCTGGCCCACAACGACGCCTTCGTTCAGCAGGCCGTTTTTCTGGGTATCGGCATCGTTCCAGATCAGTTTGATCCGGGACTTGCGGGCGATGCACCAATCGGTGATCTGCCCCCAGACTTTGCGCATGGTTTCCTCATCCTCGTAGGCGGCCCAGACGGAACCCGGTTCCATCTCGCCGACACGCTCCATGTAAAGGCCCGCGCCCAGCATCATCGAATGCGCCCGGCCCATGGTCTTGCCTGCGTTCTCCTCCGACCAGACATCGCCATAAGACGGCGCATCGCCTTCGGGCAGCCATTTGTCGGTGCGGTAGGCGATGCCTTCCGTGCCCCACATATGCGGCAGCCAATGGGATCCCTTACCGCCAAAGTTCCAGGCAGTTTCACCCACTTTCAGCATCGCCGGGTTCACCGCATCTGTTTTAACCCGGGACAGGTCGAACGGTTGCAGAACCTCCAGCGGCTCCCATTGCAGCGAGCGGTTGTTGGTCGGGGTGATCAGATCGAAGCCCAGGCCTTTGGTGGCCTTCATCTTGTTGATCATTTCCTCGTTCGAACCGGTCGAGGTGTAGTTGATTTTGATCCCGGTCTCCTGCTCGAAACCGTTGACGAAGTCTTCGGACATGTAGCCGGACCACATCATGATGTCGATTTGGCCGGAGGAGGCCAAGGCGCTCTTGCTATAGAGCGGAGCGGCCAGCGCCGAGGCGCCAGCGCCTTGCAATACAGTGCGCCGGTTGAAAGTGGCTTGGTCAGTCATGTGTAGGTGCTCCCTAAGTAGACAGTTGAATTTTCCGCTAAGTCCTTACAGTAAATGCGCTCTTAGCATCGGCCGGTGGACCAGGCATTTGTTTCTGGGCCCGGTGTGTTCTTTACTCTTTCCCGGACACAGAAAATCTTTGCTTCCTCACATTGCAGCTTTGAAAAGCTGGGTGAGGTTCTGTTCGTTGAGTTTGATGGGGTTTCCGCCGCATGAGGGGTCTGTTGCGGCGTCCTTGACCAGTTCGGGGACGGCAGCCTCAGTGACACCCAGCTCCGAGAGACCGCGTGGGATGCCCAAGGAGTCGTTCAGCTCCTGGACGAAGCTGCGGAAGCCGTCAAAGCCGCCCGCAATCCCCAGGTAAGCCGCCGCCATGGTGAAACGGTCCGCAATCGCCGGCGCGTTGAACTCAAGAACGGCGGGCATGCAGACCGCGTTGGTGGTACCGTGGTGGGTGTTGAAATGGGCGCCGATGGGATGGCTCATCGCGTGGATTGCGCCGAGGCCTTTCTGGAAGGCGGTGGCGCCCATTGCCGCCGCCGACATCATCTGGGCGCGGGCCTCGATGTCCGTCCCATCCGCATAGGCGCGCGGCAGGTAGTGTTTGACCAGCCGCATGCCCTCCAGTGCGATGCCCTGGGACATCGGGTGGTAATGGGGTGAGGAAAACGCCTCGACACAATGGGCAAAGGCGTCCAGCCCGGTGCCTGCGGTGATGAACTTGGGCATGCCGACGGTCAGTTCGGGATCGCAGATCACCACGGCGGGCAGCACCTTGGGGTGGAAGATGATCTTCTTCTGGTGGGTGACGCTATCGGTGATCACGCTGGCGCGGCCGACTTCGGAGCCGGTTCCGGCAGTGGTCGGCACCGCGATGATCGGCGCGATGGCATCGGCATCGGCGCGGGTCCACCAGTCGCCGATGTCCTCAAAATCCCACACGGGGCGGGTCTGTCCCGCCATGAAGGCCACCATCTTGCCCAGATCCAGGCCGGAGCCGCCGCCAAAGGCGATCACCCCGTCATGGCCGCCCGCGTTATAGGCGGCAACGCCGGCCTCCAGGTTCTTTTCATTCGGATTGGGGTCGACCTCGGAGAACATCGCCCGGCCCAGGCCCGCGGCCTCCATGATATCCAGGGCCGATTGGGTGACCGGCAGGTCGGCCAGACCCTTGTCGGTGACCAGCAGCGGCTTCTTGATGCCGGCGGAAGCACAGGCGTCCGCCAGTTCCTTGATCCGGCCAGCGCCGAACTTGATTGCGGTCGGGTAGGACCAGTTTCCAACGAGAGACATATCGTGTTCCTTTGATGCTAAGGCCCGCCCCGGGGAGGAGACGCCGGGGCGGGCGAATCCGTCCGGTCAGCCGGTGACCTTTTTCAGGTGATAGGACTTCGGACGGGTCAGATTGTGATAGCCGATGACCGAGAGGCCGCCGCCGCGCCCCGTATCCTTGCAGCCGGTCCAGCACAGGCCGGGATCCAGGTAATCGGCGCGGTTCATGAAGACGGTGCCGGTCTCGATCCGGTCCCCCACGGCTTGCGCCCGCTCCACGTCCGCAGTCCAGAGCGAAGCGGTGAGGCCGAAGTCGCTGTCGTTCATCAGCTGGATGGCTTCAGCGTCGGAGGACACCTTCATGATGCCCACCACCGGACCAAAGCTTTCCTCGCGCATCACTCGCATATCGTGGGTCACATTGGTCAGGATCTGCGGCGTCAGGTAAGCGCCGCCGTCATCCTCGGCGAAGGGCTCGATATGGGCCACCGCGCCCGCCTCAACGGCCTCGGCAATCTGGCCGCGTACCTCTTCGGCAAAGCGCACATTGGCCATCGGGCCGATGGTGGTCGCTTCATCCAGCGGGTTGCCCAGCTTGTAGCCCTTCACAATGGCAATGGCCTTCTCCAGGAAGGCATCATAGAGGCTTTCATGCACATAGATCCGCTCGATGCCGCAGCAGCACTGGCCGGAGTTGAACATGGCGCCGTCGATCAGCGTGTCCACCGCCGCATCCAGGTCGGCGTCTTCCATCACATAGCCCGGATCCTTGCCGCCCAGCTCGGTGCCGACGCCGGTGAAAGTGCCCGCCGCGGCGCGTTCCATCGCCTGGCCGCCGCCGACCGAGCCGGTGAAGTTCACGAAGTTGAACGCACGTGCCGCAATCAGCTCCGAGGTGGTGCCATGGTCCAGAAACACATTCTGGAACACATCCTGAGGCACGCCCGCGGAATGGAATGCCTGCGCCATCCGCTCGCCCGCCAAGAGCGTCTGGGTGGCGTGTTTCAGCACCACCGCATTGCCAGCAATCAGCGCAGGCGCCACGGTGTTGACCGCGGTCATATAGGGGTAGTTCCAGGGCGCCACCACAAACACCACCCCATGCGGCAGGCGCTTGATATAGCGTTTAAAGGTCCCGTCCTCGCCCACCTCGATATCCGCCAGCGCCTCTTCGGCGATCTTGGCCATATGGCTGGCACGCTCATTGAAGCCGCCGAACTCGCCGCCATAGCGCACCGGCCGGCCCATCATCCGCGCCAGCTCCGGCACGATCTCATCATTCATCGCGCCAACAGCAGCCACACCCGCCATCACCAGCTCGATGCGCTCCTGCAGCGGCCGCGCCGCCCAAGCCGCTTGCGCCGCCCGCGCCCGCTCCGCTGCCGCAAAGGCGTCCTCGCGCGAGAGCACCTCGCGCTCCGCAAAGACCGATCCGTCAACCGGCGAGATGCATTTCAATACCTGGCCCATTGCCATTCACTCCATTCAGGAAGGGCATCGCCCTCTTCCTCTTGCCAGAAATATCCCGGGGTCCGGGGCAGCGCCCCGGCGTGTCCGGCTCACGCCCGCTCGAACCCGCGCGCAATCTCGTAGTCTGTGACCACCCGGTCGAAATCCTCGATCTCCACTTCCGCCGCGCGGACGTAGTGGTCCACCACCTCATCGCCCATCGCCTTGCGCAGCATGCCCGAGCCCTTCAGCGCCGCCGCCGCATCGCGCAATGTGCCGGGGATCATGCCGCTGTCGCCCTGGTAGACATCGCCCTTGGCGGGGGGCTGCAGCTCCAGCCCTTCCTCGATGCCCGCAATGCCCGCCGCCAGCATGCCCGCCATCGCCAGATAGGGGTTCATGTCAGAGCCCGGGATCCGGCACTCCACCCGGATCGCCTTGGTTCCATCCCCGCACAAGCGGTAGCCCGCAGTGCGGTTGTCCACCGACCAGATGATGCGTGTGGGCGCAAAGGTGCCCTTCATGAAGCGTTTGTAGCTGTTGATATAAGGCGCCATGAAGGCGGTGTAGTCGGGCGCGTATTTCAGCAATCCGGCCATGTAATTCTTCATCAGGGCGGACATGCCCAGCTCGTCCGTTTCGTCAAAGAACGCAGGCTTGCCGTCCTGCCACAGCGACTGGTGCACATGGGAGGAGGAGCCGACCTTTTCGTGGCTCCACTTCGGCAGGAAGGTCACCGCATGGCCCTGTTGCTCCGCAATCTCCTTGACGCCATGTTTGGCAATGGTGTGGTACTCCGCCGTCGCCATCGCCGGGGCGTATTTGATATTGAGCTCCTCCTGGCCGGTCTCCGCCTCGCCCTTGGAGTTCTCGACCGGCAGGCCCGCATCCCACAGGTGGTTGCGGATGGGGCGCATCACATGCTCCTCGCGGCTGGTCTGCAGGATGGAGTAATCCTCGTTGTAGCCGGAGATCGGCGCCAGGTCGCGGAAGCCTGAGCGGCGGATCTCGTCAAAGCTTTTCTCGAACAGGAAAAACTCCAGCTCGGTGGCGCACATCGCCTCATAGCCCATCGCCTTCAGGCGGTTCACCTGCCGCTTCAGGATCGCGCGGGGGGAGTGGGAGACTTCCTCGTGGGTGTGGTGATCGAGCACGTCGCAGAGCACCATCACCGTGCCCTCCAGCCACGGCACAGGGCGCAGGGTGGAGAGGTCGGGCTTCATCACATAATCGCCATAGCCCCGCTCCCAAGAGGTCGAGACATAGCCGTCCGGCGTCGCCATCTCCAGATCCGTCGCCAAGAGGTAATTGCAGCAATGCGTCTCCTCCCAGGCCCCGGCAACAAAATGCTTGGCGTGGAAGCGCTTGCCCATCAGGCGGCCCTGCATGTCAACAAGGCAAACCAGAACCGTATCAACGGTGCCATCCGAAACCTGGCCTTTAAGTGTGTCGA
>NZ_JBSWTV010000002.1:0-87500 GCF_056158725.1 Leisingera sp. ABM4_101
GTCCCCCCTGTGGCGTGTTTTACTCCGGCCAGGGGAGGGAGTATGTCTTGACGTTTGTGAAGAATTTCATGGCCTCGATGACGCCTTCCTTGACGCCGTTGCCACTGTCCTTGATGCCGCCGAAGGGGGACATTTCGATGCGGTAGCCGGGCTGTTCCCAGATGTTGCAGGTGCCCACGTCCAGACCGTTGATATAGGCAATCGCGCGGTTCAGGTCGTTGGTGCAGACACCGGAGGACAGGCCGAACTCCGTGGAATTGGAGATCCGCATCACCTCGGCGTCGTCATCCGGCACCCGGACAACCGGAATGACCGGGCCGAAGGTCTCCTCCATCACCAATTCGCTGTTGTGGGGCACGCGGTCGACCACGATCGGCGGCAGCAGCGCACCCTGGCGGGGCGGATGATAGAGGATCTCGGCACCTTCCTCCGCCGCCTGCAGCACCCGGTTTTCAAACAGCTCCGCCGCCTTGCCGTGGATGACGCAGCCAAGCTCGGTTGCCGGATCCTGCGGGTCGCCGAACTTGATCTTCTGCGCCTTCTCCAGCACCAGCGGCACAAAGCGGTCAGCCACGCTTTCCTGCACCAGGATGCGCTTGATCGCGGTGCAGCGCTGGCCGGAGTTGCCGGTGGCGCCAGCCACCGCAATGGCGGCCGCCTTTTCCAGATCGGCATCCGACAGATCATTCAGCACGATCAGCGGGTCGTTGCCGCCCAGTTCCAGCGCCTGCCGCTTGTAGACGCCCTTCTCGGCAATCATCTTGCCCACCGGCACGCCGCCCGTGAAGGTGATGATGTCGATGTTTTCATTGGTGATCATCTCATCGCCAATGTCCTTGGGCCAGCCGGTCACCACCTGGAACATCTCCGGCGGCAGGCCTGCTTCATAGAGGATATCGGCCAGCGCAATGCAGGTCAGCGGCGTCAGCTCGGTCGGCTTGCAGACCATGCAGTTGTTGGTGGCAATCGCGGGCGCGATCTTGTGGCTGACCATGTTCAGCGGGTGGTTGAACGGGGTGATCGCCGAGATCGCCTTGACCGGCTCGCGCTTGGTGAAGATCTTGCGCGCCTTGCCGTTGTGGGTCAGGTCGCAGGAGAAGATCTCGCCGTCGTCCTTCAGCGCCTCGGCGGCGGCGAACTGATAGACGTCCTGGGCGCGCTTGGTCTCATAGACCGCGTGCTGGTGGCAGATGCCCAGCTCCAGCGTCAGCCATTTGGCCAGCCAGTCCCGTTTCTCGCCGATCAGTTCGCCCGCGCGCTGCAGGATCCGGCTGCGCTCGTAGCGCGTCAGCTTGGGCGTGTAATTCGCGGCAATCTCAAAGGCCATGCGGGCATGTTCCGCCTGGCCTGCAGGCACATGGCCCACTACTTCGCCCGTATAGGGGTAATGGACCGGCACGGTATCCTCGGTAAACACAACCTCGCCGCCGATGCGCATGCCCTCGTTGCGGATTTCAATAGTGCTCATGGTCAGGCTCCCCGTTACAGCGCCGCCGCCTGCGCGGCATAGAAGAAGGCATCAAAATTGCGCAGCACCGGCGCTTGCGGCAGCGGCAGGACGCGGTTGCAGATGAAGGGGACCTCCTGTTCGGTCAGCCCGCCATGGGAGCGCAGCGGCTCATTCAGCGCCGCCAGATCGTGGCGGTGCTCGGATGTGCCGATGCAGATGTTCTCGCCGGAGACCAGGATGATGTCGCCGATCCGGTCGGCCGGCAGCTCAAACCGGGCCACCGCCTCTTCGCGGGTCAGCACATCGGTGATCGCATCATAACCTGCCAGTTTCCCCATGATCGCCGCCCGGTCCGCGCCCTCGGGCAGGTAGCAGGTGGCAAAGGAGCCAAGCGCGCCGTGGTGGACAACATAGGGGTCGGTGATCGGCAGGATCACCCGCGCCTGGCCTTCGCCCAGCCACTCGTCCATCAGGTCCTGCACATAGATCACGCTGGGCGAGCCGTCGGCGTGATGCTTGGGCTTCATGCCGTGATCGGCGGTGACCACGATCGCTGCCCCCAGCGCATCCAGCTCCGCCAGGTACTTGTCGAACATCGCATAGAAGGCCTTGGCCTCTGCCTGATCGGGGCTGTATTTGTGCTGCACGTAATCGGTGGTGGTCAGATACATCACATCCGGCGCCCATTCCTTCAAAAGCTTCACCCCGGCAGCAAAGACAAATTCGCTCAGCTCTGCCGAATAAACCTCGGGCTGCGCCATGCCCAGCCATTCGCTGGCCTTCTCCTGGCCGTGCTCTGCCGCGGTTGAACTATCTGATTTTTCAGCCGAGAAACACTTGGCGCGGTCCTCATCAAACGCCAGCCCCGCACCCAGAAGCGCCCGCAGCTTGTCCTTGGCGGTGACCACCGCCACCCGCGCACCCGCATCATAGAAGGCCTTGAACACCGTGGGCGCGCGCAAAAAGCGCACGTCGTTCATCATCACCTCTTCGCCGGTCTCAGGGTCGATCAGGTAGTTGCCGCAGATCCCGTGCACCACCGGCGGCCGGCCGGTGGCAATGCTGAGGTTGTTGGGGTTGGTGAAGCTCGGCACCACCGAATGGGCCAGCCGGTCGGTGCCTTCCGCCCGCATCCGCCTAAGCGCGGGCATCAGGCCATCGGCAATCGCCTTGTCCAGATACTCCGGCTCGCAGCCGTCCAGGCAGATGGCAATCGCGCAGGCCCGGGGCACCGCATAGGCGCGGCCGTTTGCCACAACGGGGGAGTGAATGGTCATATGTCGAAGTCCTTTATCTTTCAGGCTTGTCTCTTCAGGCCGCCAGTTTGGCGCGTTCTTCCAGCGCCGCGGCGGGCGGCGCCGCGCTGGCGACGCCCATTTCGGCCAGCGTTTCCTTGGCGGCAGCCGCAACCCGCCGCATCACATGCTCATCCATCTGGCCGATGCAGCCGATGCGGAAACTGTCCACAACCGTCAGCTTGCCCGGGTAGAGGATAAAGCCCTTTTCCTTCATCAGACCGTAAAAGCGGCTGAACACAAAGCTCTCATCCGCCGGGCAGAAGAAGGTGACGATGATGGGGCTGAGCCAGCGGCTTTCCAGCAGGGTTTCAAACCCCAATTCCCGCATGCCGGCCACCATCACATCGCGGTTCCTGGCATAGCGCGCGCCGCGCCCCGCCACGCCGCCCTCGGCCTCATGCGCCTTCAGCGCCTCCAGGAAAGAGGCCACCACATGGGTCGGCGGCGTGAACCGCCACTGGCCCGTCTTCTCCATCGCCGCCCATTGCGCATGCACATCCAGGGAAAGCGAATGGCTGTTGCCCCTGGCCGCCTCCAGCTCCGCCTTGCGGGCAAGCACAAAGCCAAAGCCCGGCACCCCTTCGATGCATTTGTTGGCCGAAGACACCATCGCCTCAAAGCGGATCTGCGCGGGCTGCAGCTCAATGGCGCCAAAGGCCGACATCGAGTTGATCAGCAGCTTGCGGCCCGCCGCATAAACCGCCTCGGAAATCTCCGCCACCGGGTTCAGGATGCCCGAGGAGGTCTCGCAATGGATCGCCACCACATGGGTGATCGCCGGATCCTCCGCCAGGATCCGCGCCACCTCCTCCCCGCGCGGCGGCAGGTAGTCGCCCTTGTCCAGCACCGCGTGATCGCGGCCCAGATAGGCCAGCGTCTGCGCCGAGCGCTGCCCGTAGGCCCCGTTGGCCAGCACCAGCGCCTTGCCATCGCCGGGGATGAAGGAGCCCAGCATCGCCTCCACCGCAAAACTGCCGGAGCCCTGCATCGGCACGCAGTCGAAATCCTCCGCCCCCGCCCCCAGAAGCGACAGCAGGCGGCGGCGGATTTCCCGCGTCATCGCCCGGAAATCGTCATCCCAGCTGCCCCAGTCCCGCAGCATCGCCGCCTTCACCGCATAAGACGTCGTCAGCGGACCGGGCGTCAGAAGATACGGCTCTCCCTGCCGCGGACCTTCCAGCGGATCCTTGCAAACTCTCATCCGAAATCTCCAAAATCCATCTCAAGGCATCTTTGTCCCCCAAAATTCCATATGTAAAATCGCAAAAAACAATCTAACTATAGGCAGAACCTATGAATGGAACGGGACGGAAAATGCGCCACAGCCAGCTCAAAGCCTTTCATCATGTCGCCCTTCTGGGCGGCTTTTCCCGTGCAGCCGAGGCCCTGCATCTGACGCAGCCAGCCGTGTCGGAACAGGTCCGCAAACTGGAGCAGGACCATGATGTGCTGCTGTTTCACCGGGAAAAGAAGCGGGTGTTCCTGACCCGTGAGGGTGAAGACTTGCTGCAGCTAACCAAACGCTACTTTGAAGTGGAAACCCAGATTGAGGACTATCTGTCCGAGTCCAGCGCAGCCGTAGAAGGGGAGCTGCGGATCATTGCTGACTCGGCGCAGCATATGACCGCCTTTCTGGGCCCGTTCCGGGAAAAGTATCCGAATGTCACCATCGTGCTCCGCGGCGGCAACACCGGCGAGATTCTGGAGGAGCTGCGCGAATACAATGCTGAGATCGGCGTCGCAGGCAGCCTCACTCCGGGCCGTGACATGACGGTTATGAACCTCGGTGCGACCGCCATTGTCGCCTTTGCGGCGCGCGGGCTTCTGCCTGAGGAGAAAATCAGCCTGTCCTTCAGCGAGCTGGCCCGGCTGCCGCTGGTCTTTCGCGAGGAAGGATCCAAGACCCGGCAGAATATCGAAACGGAAGCCCAGCGCCGCGGTGTTGAGCTGAAGCCTGCCATCGTTGCCGAAGGCCGGGAAGCGGTGCGCGAACTGGTGGCCTCCGGGGCTGGTATCGGTTTTGTCTCAGAGGCTGAATACGGCCATGATGACCGGCTGGCCAAGTTTACCCTGCAGGACGCGGAACTGGCGATGAGTGAAAGCATCCTCTTTCTGACCCAGCGCCAGGACGTCAAGGTTATCCGCGCATTCATGGAGTTTGCCAGCAGCATCCAAGCCGCAAAAGAACCCCCTGCTGCCAGTGCACAGCTGGGGTAGCATCAGGGGGACACCCCTGTTATCAGCGGCTGCGCCAGGCTTGGGTCCGGCGCAGGATGCCGCGGGACGCCAGCAGGTGAATGACCCGGGCCAGCGCGTTGGTGTAGAAGATCATCATCCCCATCGCCGCCGCCGGCGCAATGTCGCCTGCGTCATCCATGTTCAGCACCGCAATCGACGCTAGCGTTGTCTTGGGCGAATAAAGGAACACCACCGCCGACACCGTCGTCATCGCATTGACGAAGAGGTAGATGGAGATGTCCAGCACCGCAGGCAGGCAGACCGGCACCGTGACGCGGGCAAACAGCTTCATTGTCGGCTGCTTGAGCGAGGCAGCGACGGATTCAAACTCCCGGTCCATCTGCTTAAGGGCGGTGACCGCCGTCAGATGCGACACCGTGTAGAAGTGGGTGACGGTGCAGACCACCAGGATCGCCATAGTGCCGTAGATAGCATTGAGCGGGTTCGCGGGGTTGTTGAAAAAGAAGATGTAGGCCAATCCCAGAACCATGCCCGGGATCGCCATTGGCAGCATCGCAAACATTTGGAAAATGGCGCGCCCGGTGCGGAAGCCCTTGGATTTCTCCACCAGATAGGCACCAAAGAACACCACGGCGGTGCCAGCCATAGCCGTCATCAGCGCTAGCTTGATCGAGTTCACATAGGAGCCCCAGCCGCCGCCATCCATCTTGTCGAACTGATAGTTGTTGAGGCTGAGGCTCAGGTCGTAGGGCCAGAACTTGATCAATGCCGCAAATTGGCAGACTGCCAGCAGTCCAGCAATGAAGATGCCGATCAGGGTGCAGTAGGCAAAGAAGATACGATCCATCTTCTTGTTCGGTTGCGGCTCATACGGGACCGAGCGCGCCGAAAGAAGCGCCACCTGCTTGGACTGCACCATGCGGTCGATGGCAAAGGCGAGGATTGCCGGGATCACCAGAACCACCGAGACCACCGCGCCCATCTCAAAATTCTGCTGGCCAATCACTTGCTTGTAAATGTCGACCGCCAGCACGTTGTACTGGCCGCCGATCACCTTAGGCAGGCCAAAATCGGTGATCACAAGGTTGAAGACCACAAAGGTCGCCGAGATCAAGCCATAGCGCGCGCCGGGAACCGTGACGGTCCAGAAGGTGCGCCAAGGTGTTGAACGCAAGCTAGCCGCGGCTTCGTAGAGCCGCGCATCCGAAATGGCCAGCGCGGTTGAAATGATGATGAAGGCATGCGGGAAGGTGAAGAAGACCGAGCCTATGACGATGCCTATCGGCCCGTAGATACTGGCGCCGAACAAAAGCTCCTTGATCATGCCCTGATTGCCGAACAGGTAGACCAGCGCGATACCCGGCAGCAGCGACGGCACCAGGATCGGCGCCATGGCGATGAGACGGAACACGCCCTTGTACTTCATGCAGCTGCGATTTAGCGCGTAGGCGAACCAGAAGGCAAGCGAGACGGTCACAACCGTGCTCAGCACCGCAATCCACAGCGAGTTTTTTATCGAGTTGAACAGCGCCGGCGTCGAGAAATAGGAGACGAAGTTATCAAGGCCCCGCGATTGCACCGGGCGCAGCTGAACCCGGCGGAAGGTGTTGGAGTTGAGTGTGACCCATTCGGTGCCGGTCTGCAGGTTGGAGCCGATCAGAAAGCGGCCCGTGTCAGATGTATTACGCACCTGGTACATCACCGGGCTGCGGAAGCTGAAGTCCGGAAAGAAGCCCGTGACCGGCAGCCGCCCGTCGGCGCCCGTGGAAAGATCGGCATCGGCAAAGGTGCCGCTGCGGGTGTTCAGGTCTGCGCCGGTCAAAATGCTGCCATCGAACTGGCCCGCCTCATCGCTGACCTGGAATTCATACTGCGACAGCTCCACCCGGTAGGTGGAGAAGGACTTCGACAGCATTGCATAGAGCGGAAAGACCAGCGACACGACCAGATAAAGCGCGATGATGATCATGCTGCCGCGCATGATGATATCGTCGCGGCTCAGCTTGCCCTTGATCACCGGGCCAGCGGCCATGATGGATTGCGTGGTATCAGTCATCTGCGTTACGCCCCTTGCCCGTCTTGCGCAAACGCCATCAGGCGGTTGTCGGGCAGTTCGATTTCCATCTGGCAGCCGGCCTCCAGATCCAGGCGCCGCACGGCGTTGATGGAGAAATCGGCAATCAGTTCTTTGCCGTCGAAGCGTTCATTGGTCAGGCGGCAGCGCCAGAAGGAGCCGAGGAATTCCATTTCGGCCAGTTGAACGTCGATACAGTTTCGGTTGCCGCTGCTTTCCAGATACCCGGCCTCATGCGGGATCACATCCTCGGGCCGGATGGCGGCAATGACCTGGGTGCCGTCGGAAAAGTCATGCGGCAGGCAAGCAAAAGTCTTTTCCCCCACCGCCAGACGACCGCCCTTGGCAACAAAAGAGCTGATCTGGTTCATCTCGCCGATAAAGTCGGCTACAAACAGATTGGCCGGCTCGCGGTAGATTTCGGTAGGAGAGCCGACCTGCTCAATCACGCCGTGGTTCATCACCACGATGCGGTCGGCCATGGCCAGCGCTTCCTCCTGATCGTGGGTCACCATAATGGTCGTGACACCCAGCTTGCGCTGCAGTTCCTTGATCTCGTGCCGCAGGTGGACACGCACCTTGGCATCCAGCGCCGACAGCGGCTCATCCAGCAACAGAAGGCCTGGATTGGTGGCTATGGCGCGTGCCAGGGCAATCCGCTGCTGCTGGCCGCCGGACAGCTGGGCCGGGTATTTGCGGCCCTGGTCCGGCAAGCCGACCAGTTCCAGAAGTTCAGCCACGCGCGTATTGATTTCCTGCTTGCTGCGGCCTGCGTTTTCCAGGCCGAAGGCAATGTTCTTGTCGATGGTGAGGTTCGGAAACAGCGCATAGGACTGGAACACGATACCGAAGTCGCGTTCGGACGGCGGCAGGTTGGACACATCCTGACTGCCCTGGGTCACGGTGCCCTTAGATTGCAGATCCAGGCCTGCAATGGCGCGCAGCAGGGTGGTCTTGCCGCAGCCCGAGGGACCGAGGAAGCAGATGAATTCGCCCTCCGTTACGTCCAGGGAGATGTCCTTCAGCGCGATGAAGCTGCCGAAGGCTTTCCAGAGGTCGCGGATGCTCAGGTAGGTTTCTTTTGGCGGGGTCATTTGAAGCACGTCGTTGGTCCTTGCATATGCCAACGCGGCACCCTGTCTGTTGTCAACGGGCGGCATGGCTCAGGGCATGGGCAGTGAAGTTCAGGAAGGTAGAGGGGCGGAAGTCTAACCATCCGCCCCTGAAGGCTTATTTCGCTTCCGACTTGCCGTCGTAACGGGCCTGCCATTCCTTGAGGATTGCGGCGCGGTTGTTGGCGGCAAATTCGAAATCATTGTCGATCATCGCGGCCAGCAGCCCTTCGGGGAAATACTCAACCGGCTTGGCGACGCCCGGGTAAGCCACAACCGCATAGCCAGTGTTGTACATTTCGTTGGCTTCCTTGGTGACCGTGAAGTCGACCAATGTCTGCGCCGCTTCCAGATTTGCGGTGCCAGCCACGATGGCAGTAGCCTCCATGTCCCAGCCGACGCCCTCTGAAGGCACAATGATTTCCAGCGGTGCGCCTGCAGCCTTGGACTTGGCACCACGGAAAGCAAAAGAGATGCCAATCGGGATTTCGCCGGCCGCCGCCAGCTTGCAGGGTTTGGAACCGGAATGGGTGTATCGCGCGATGTTCTTGTGCAGCGCGTCCATGTAATTCCAGCCCGCTTCTTCACCAAACATCTGCAGCCAGCTGGAAACGTCCAAGAAGCCGGTGCCGGAGGAGTTCGGGTTCGGCATAATTACGTGGCCTGCATACTGGGGATCGGTGAGGTCCTTCCATGAAGTCGGAGGTGTCAGGCCAAGCTTCTCTGCCTCCACAGTGTTATAGCAAACAGAGGCCACCCAGGCGTCCATGCCGACCCAGCTGGGCGGGTTGTCGCCATCGACGAATTTCGGATCCAACTGATCGACACCGGCAGGCGCATAAGCCTCCAGCATTCCTTCGGATTTCAGCAGTAGAAGGGAGGTAGCCGCCAGCCCCCAGACCACATCCGCCTGAGGATTGTCGCGTTCGGCCAGCAGCTTGGCGGTGATGATCCCAGTGGAATCCCTTACCCAATTAATTTTGATGTCCGGATGGCTCTGATTAAAAGTCTCCGCATAGCGTGCAAGATCCTCAGCCTCGACCGCCGTGTAGACTGTCAGCTCGGTTTCGGCCAGGGCAGAGCCGGCAGTTGCCACTGATAATGCTAATGCAGCTAGAAATGACGCTTTCTGTTTCATTTGTTGTCCTCTGTTGGTTCATACTTTTGCCCGGCACTCTCTGACGGAGCGTTTTGGACCTATTGTTTTTAGTGTCTGGCAGTTTGACAGAAATACACATCAAGAGAAATCGAATATACCCATCAAGTCATAGGCTGAGCCTATAGATGATCACGGCCTAACAATCTAAAATTCCAGGTCCTGCCAGCCGATGGACGCTACTGGTCACTGCGGTTTTTGCGAACCGCGCTGAACCATTCCGCCAGGAACCGCCCACGTTTTTCGCGGTCTTGATAGACCAGCAGACCGGGTCCGAACTGGATTGGCCGCTTTGAGCTTGCGGAGTCCGCAAAGGCAACCGGCGGCTGACTGAACGGATAGTTGCCATCTGGAGGCCGTGACCAGGCGGCCGAAGCCAAGTGGTCAATAAAACTGCCGGCCAGGGCGGGCTGCAGCCCTCCTTTCAGCAGCACGGCGGACCGCATCATCAAATGAGTATAGTCTTCCGGATCAATCACAATGATCTTGCCGCTGAGATCGTGGCGCGCCCGTGCATAACTGCCCAGGACATTATAGGCTACGAGGACTTCTCCTGAAGCTACGCGTTCTATCATGCTCGCGGAACAGCAAGCCAACTGCAGCTCAAGGCTTCCCAGCACTTCCATCAGCCGCCAATAGGTTTCTGACGTGCGGGCATCCTGTGTCGCAAAGAGATAACCCAGCCCGCTGAGTGACACATCATAGGTCGCGACCTTGCCGTGGAACCGCTCCGGCTGCGCGCGTAGCAGGGCAATCAAATCCTGGCGTGTGCGCGGCTGACTTGCTCCGGAAAATTCAGCCGCCGAGAGAACGATTGACGCGGGTTCGAGCGAAATCGCAAAGACGTGGCTGCGCCACTCCCCCCAATCCGGAATTAGTGCAGTTGCGGCAGACTTGTGCGGGAGGGTGAAACCGTCGTTTGCAAGTTTGGTCTGCAGGTCCATGGCCGAAGATAGAGCAACATCGAACTGCTCCTCACCTTCAAGAACTGCAGTCATCACCTCGCTGCTGTTGGCAACCGTGTAATCCACTGCAACTCCAGGATGTTTCTGCAGGTAACCTTCGATCAGCGGGGCCAGAATTTCTGTGTCAGTGGTCGAGATTATCCGCAGTGGCGTGCCGTCTCCCGGGCCGAGCCAATGCCTTTCTTCCACCTCGAAAGCAATCGCAGCCCCAGCAGCAATCAGGCCCAGGGTTAAAAACGCGGAAAAGACAGCGAAACGCATGCGCCTGCTCCTGAAGTGCTGTTTTTTATTGTCAGACTGCCGCCATGGGCCTCTGCGACCTCTCTGGCGATTGTCAAGCCCAGCCCCGACCCGATCGTGCCCTTGGCGTTTGCGCCGCGTACAAAACGGCCGGTGAGAGCCTCTGCATCTTCGCCGGCAAAGCCGCCGGCCTGGTCCACGACCTCAACCGCAGCCATAGGGCCTAAAACCGCGGTGCGGACCCAGACGCTGCTGTCCCGCCCAGCGTATTTGATGGCATTGTCCAGAATATTGCGGATGGCATTTTGCAATAGAACCGGATCACCTTTGATCCGCAGCCCCTCGGCACCTTCGAAGAAAAGATCAATGTCCTTCAATTCAGCCACCGGACGCAACCGGTCGGTCAAGTCGCAGGCCAATTCAGTCAGTTCGGTATCCTCCAGCTCCAGGCTGTCGGTCCTGAAGGACACCATTGCATGATCCAGCAGCTGCCCTGCCGCGCGGGAACTTTCGTCTATGGCACGGATCATTTCCCGCAAGCTGCTGCGGTTTTGTTCCTTTTCGACCCGCATCAGGGTCACCTCGGCCTGTGCCCGCACCGTGGCAAGCGGCGTGCGTACACGGTGCGCCGCTTCAGCAATGAAATCCTCTGAGCGGGTCAATGAAGTTTGCAGCCGGCTGATGAAGCTGTTGAGCGAAGACACCAGCGGTGACATTTCCAAGGGAACGGGCCGCGTCACTGGGCGCAGGTCTCTAGGGCCCCTTCGCGAAACGGCTTCGGCCAAAGATCTGAGCGGCCTGATGCTGGACTGCGCCGACCACACCGCAAGGGTCAAGGCCAGCACAAAGAACCCGGCACCCAGATAGAACGCGGTCCGCGACAGCCTCGCCAGAACTGCTGCCTGCCCCTGCCGGGTCTGGGCAACGGAAACCTGCACGGCCACAGGTTCCCCCTGAACTGCCAGGCGGCGCGAAATCGTAACTGCGCGGACGCTCTCTCCTTTGTAGCTGACGGTTTCGAACAGCGGCAGCCCTTGCGGCGTCCCAAGCGGCAGGTCGCCATAGCCAGTCAGCACGCCACCCCCTCCCGAAACCCTGTAAAACACCCTGTCATCGCTGACATTTCCCAGCATCGACAGCGCTGCATAAGGAATGTCTGCAGCCACCTTTCCAGAATGGACAGAAACGGACTCCAGGATCGAAGTGGCCGACGCCAGCAGAATTCTGTCATGGCTTTCTTCAGCAGCCTTTCGCACCACCCCCAGAACTGCAAAGAATAGCAGCGCGGCCAGCAGCGCCGCACTGCCCGCGAGCTGGAGAAGCAGCCGGCGCCGGATAGAGCCGCTTATGTTGACTCCGCCGCTCATTCCAGAGACAGCCGGTATCCAAGGCCGCGGACCGTCGTGATCTGTACACCGGTGCCTGCCAGGTGCTTGCGCAACCGAGCGACATAAACCTCAATGGCGTTTTCCGAGACATCCTCCTCATAAGAGAACAACCGGTCCACCAGCTTGGGTTTCGGGAAAATCTGGCCGGGCGCGTTCAGGAACACCTCCAGCAAGCGCAGCTCTTTGTTCCGTAGCGAGATGGTTTTCCCGCCTGCGGAGACGGTGCCGGCCATTGGATCGAACTGCAGATTTCCGAATCGCCGCACGTTGGAACTGCCGCCCCCGCGCCTGCGCAGCACCGCGCGGCAGCGCGCCTCTAGCTCTGAAAAATCAAAAGGTTTGGTCAGGTAGTCATCTGCGCCCAGGTCCAGCATCCCGACCCGGTCAGAGACCTCAGACCTGGCCGTCAGAACGATCACCGGTGTTTCCCCAAGACCCTCCCGGTGGGATTTCAAAAAGCTGCGCCCGTCCCCGTCGGGCAGCATAATATCCAGCAAAATCAGGTCGTAGTCGGTTATCCCGGAGAAAGCCGCGGCAGTCGCAAAATCCGGCGCATGGTCAACTACATGCCCATCCAGCCGCAGGCGGTCCAAGATGGCATTCGCCAGACTCTCATTGTCCTCAACCAGCAGGAAACGCATGGCAGTTCATCCTTTCGGCACAGGTCATGACAGGTCCATGTCAGCTTGCCGTGATCTCTTCCAGTCATGAGCGGCGCGACCGCGGTTTGTCAAATGGGAGGACAAAATGAGCAAATGGACACTGACGCGCCGGGCCGCGATTGCCGCGGCAGCCGCAGCGCTGGCGTTTGGCGCACCGGCACAGTCGGAAGAACAGGTGCTGGACAGCATCCACTTTCTGATTCCGGGCGGCGCAGGCGGCGGATGGGACGGCACGGCCCGCGGCACAGGCGAAGCGCTGACCGCTTCCGGGCTGGTCGGCAAAGCGTCGTATGAGAATATGTCCGGCGGTGGCGGCGGCAAGGCCATTGGCTATCTGATCGAAAACGCCGCCAGCCAGCATGGCACGCTGATGGTGAACTCCACCCCCATTGTGATCCGTTCGCTGACTGGTGTGTTTCCGCAGAACTTCCGCGACCTGACGCTGGTGGCCGGCACCATCGGCGACTATGCCGCCATCGTGGTGGGCAGGGACAGCCCGATCAACTCGATGGAGGATCTGCTGGCAGCCTATAAGGCGGATCCGCGCGGAACAGCGGTTGGCGGCGGCTCGGTGCCGGGCGGTATGGATCACCTGGTCGCGGCCATGGTGATGGAAGCCGCGGGAGAAGACCCGACGGCCGTGAAATACATTCCCTATGATGCCGGCGGCAAGGCGATGGCGGCGCTGCTGTCGGGCGAGATCGCGGCGCTCAGCACCGGGTTTTCCGAGGCCATTGACCTGGCAAATGCGGGCGAAGTGAAGATCATCGGCGTCACCTCTGACGAACGCGTCGACAGCTACCCGGATGCGCCGACGATGAAAGAGCAGGGGCTGGACACCACCTTCGTCAACTGGCGCGGCTTCTTTGCGGCCCCGGGACTGCCCGAGGACAAGCTGGCGGCCTATCAGGCGGCGCTGGAGAAGATGTACGGCACCGCCGAATGGGAAGAGGTGCGCGCCCGCAACGGCTGGGTGAACATCCACAATTCCGGCGATGACTTCCGCAGCTTCCTGGAAGCCCAGGAGCAGGCCATCGGCGATCTGATGAAGCAGCTCGGGTTCCTCTGACCCGGCAGCTTGGCGCAGCCTCCAGGTGCGAGGGCTCTGCCCTCGCGCTCCCGGGATATTTTCAGCAAGAGGAAGGAGAGACAGGAATCTCCCCTCCCCGGAAAGGCAGAACCTTCCCCTTGCGCGGTCATCGGCTTCCCAGCCTGTACCGCAAGCCCAGCGTGGCGCGGCATGGTTAATTTTTCCCTTCCTCTCGCCGGAAATATCCCGGGGGAGCCGCGGCCTGCCGCGGCGGGGGCAGCGCCCCCGGCACCGATGAAACCACACAAGACACTGGAGGAGCACATGGCACTCGACCGCTGGATCGCACTTGTCATCCTGATGATTTGCCTTGCCTACGGCTATGCGGCCTTCTTCACCATGGACGCCGGACTGCCGCCGTTCATGAAACGCAACCCGATCTGGCCCAGCACCTTCCCAAAGATCCTTTCGGTGATGGCCATCCTGACGGCATTCTACGTACTGCTGGGGTTCGAAAAAGGGGCGGATGATCCGAAACCGATGGACATCAACTACCGCCGCCTGACCGATTATAACCTGGGTCAGGCGCTTACGCTGCTGGGGCTGATGGCGGCCTATGCGCTGCTGCTGCGGCCAGTGGGCTTCCTGCCCGCGACCACCGGTTTCCTGGCCGCAGGCGCCTGTGTGCTTGGCGAGCGTAAGCTCTACATCCTGCTGCCGGTCGCTGCGGGGTCTGCAGGCGTAGTCTGGTACCTGGTACAGGAAGTGCTGGGGATCTTCCTCAGCCCCTGGCCCGCAATTCTGACAAACGGAGGCTGATATGCTCGAAGGCATCATGGTCGGGCTTGGAACGGCCTTTTCCCTCACCAATCTGCTGATGGTCATCGGCGGCTGCCTGATCGGCACCTTCATCGGCATGCTGCCGGGGCTGGGGCCGATGTCGATCATCGCCATCATGATCCCGGTGGCGATCTCCATCGGCGACCCTTCCGCCGCGCTGATCCTGCTGGCGGGCGTCTATTACGGGGCGATCTTCGGCGGCTCCACCTCGTCGATCCTGATCAATGCGCCGGGGGTGGCCTCAACAGTGGCAACGTCGTTCGACGGTTACCCGCTGGCGCGCCAGGGCAAGGCCGGCAAAGCGCTGACCGTGGCCGCAATCTCTTCATTCTCGGGCGGCACCATCGGGGCCGTCCTGCTGATGATCTTCGCCCCGGCACTGGCGACGGTGGCGCTGCTGTTCCACTCGGCCGAGTATTTCGCGCTGATGGTGGTGGGGCTGTCGGCGATTGCCGCCTTTGCGGGCTCCGGCCAGGTCGGCAAAGCTCTGTTGATGACCCTTCTGGGGCTGATCATGGCCACGGTGGGCGAAGGCGCGCTGTTCAACATGCCGCGCTTCACTATGGGGATCATGGACCTGCAGTCCGGCTTTGGTTTCATCACCCTGGCGATGGCGATGTTTGCCCTGCCCGAGGCAATGTATCTGGTGCTGGACCCGTCCCGGTCGAACACCGGTGGCGGCAGCAGCGAGATCAAGGACCTGCGCATCACCAAGGACGAGGCCAAGGCGATCACCCCGGTCATCGGGCGCCAGTCGATCCAGGGCTTTCTGATCGGCGTGCTGCCCGGTGCCGGCGCCACGATCGCCTCTTTCCTGGGCTACGCGGTGGAGCGCAACATCGCCTCCAAGGAAGAGCAGGAGCAGTTCGGCAAGGGCTCGATCAAGGGCCTGGCCGCGCCGGAAAGCGCCAATAACGCGGCCTGCACCGGCTCCTTTGTGCCGCTCTTGACGCTGGGCATCCCCGGCTCCGGCACCACCGCGATCCTGCTGGGGGCGCTGATTGCCCTCAACGTCTCGCCCGGCCCCCGCCTGATGGTGGATGAGCCGCAGATCTTCTGGGCGGTGATCATCTCGATGTATCTGGGCAACCTGATCCTCTTGATCCTGAACCTACCACTGATCCCCTATATCGCCAAGGTGCTGGCGGTGCCGCGCAATTACCTGATCCCCTTCATCCTGTTCTTCACCCTGATGGGGGCCTACATCGGCCAGAACAACGCCACCGAGCTGTTGATCCTGGTCGGGCTTGGCATCTGCGCCACCGTGCTACGGTTTGCCGACTATCCGCTGGCACCGTTGCTGATCGGCTTCATCCTGGGATCGATGTTGGAGGACAACTTTGCCCGCTCCATGCAGCTCTATGACGGGCTCGGCTTCATCCTGGAGCGGCCGATGACTCTTGGCCTGCTGGCTCTGGCCGTGATCCTGGTGGTTCTGCCCAGCTACCGGGCCCGGCGCGCGCGGATGCGGGCCGAGGGTGCAGCCGACGCCGATTGACGGCTGCAGCGGTCTGCCTCCCCTGGGCAGCAGGCGGTTGGTCCCTGCTGTCCTTTCCCCTTGCTAAAACGCCTGAAGAACCGGAGCGTGGCAAGACTAATGAACGCCAGCCTGGACGAGCTGCCACCTAGTGCGGTGTTCCATCTGTCAGCTCCTCCAAAAGAAAGCTCATCAGCTGGTTCTTACCGGAAAGCCCCGACTTGGAATAAATCGAATGTGTCTGCGCCTTCACAGTCCCAACAGCTGACGTGCGGATCTCTGCGATTTCGGCATTGGAACATCCTTTGAGAACCAGTCTTGCGACCTCCCGTTCCGATAGCGTGAGTTCCCATGCGTCGTAATGCGCTTCCAGCAGCCGGTTGAAAGAGCCGGACGCCGCCTGCAGCCTTTCCGCCATCGAGTCAGCGGCCTGCCGCATTGCCCGGACTTCCAAGCTCAGCACCGCCACCGCGCACAACAGTCCGGCAGTGACCAGAAGTTCAAGGAAATGATAGTCTTCCCAATCTTCCCACCATTCCGGCTGGGCAAATTCGATCGCTCCTTCGATCAGCATTAAAACCGCAGAGGCCGCAATTATCGCAAACGCTGCTTTTACCTTGCCGCCATTGTAAGTCATCTACTGTCTTCTTTGCTTCGTGCAGGCCCGCCGGCTGAAGGCCGGGACAGGCTTATTACACATCCTCTTTGCCTGGCTGCAATCAGACAGGGCAAAAAGATGCAACAGATCCGCACAATAAGTTGCGAGGTGTTTCAAGAACGGGCACTGCTTGCGGTCCAAGGCTGGCGCTCGCCGCGGCCGGAAGGCCACGGCGGGTCCACGTTATTGAGATTTAGCCGATCACGTCCCAGACATAGTCTGTGCCGATGATGCTGCCGTCGGCAGCATAGTTTGTAGTCTTTATCTCAAACGGCCGGTCCCCGTTCAAATCCTCTTGGATGCGGGTGGTCAGGATGCCGGCTTCAAACAGTTTCGTGGTCCTGTCGCCGTTATCCCAGCTGGCCACTTTTCTCGACAGGTTGCCATCAGCATCGAAGTAACGTTCCAGAACACTCCACGCAGCGCGGCTTTGGGCACCGCTGCCGTCGGTGATAACCTGTTTGATCCGGATGCCACCGTCATAGATGTTCTCCCGGACCTGCGTGGTGCCATCGTCAAAGACCACCTCCACCCGCTGTACCTGGCCGTTGGCGTCCAGGGTCCGCACCAGGGTCTGCCAATTGGCACTGCTTGCGCTGTCAGTGCCGTCGGTCACGGTCTGGCTGGTTCTGACACCATTGGTGTAGGTGTTCTGCTTGGTCCGTGTGGTGCCATCGTCGTAGACGATGGCAGCCTGCAAAATGTTCCCATCGGCATCCATGCTGCGCAGGATGCTGTCCCAGCGGGCGCTGCTGGCACTGCCTGCGCCGTCGGTCACTGTCCGGGTCGCAAGCACACCGTCTGCATAGGTGTTATGGATGGTGCGGGTGGAGCCGTCGTCAAACACGATCTCGCTCTGTGCCACCTGGCCGCTCCCGTTGAGCGTCTGAGTGCGCGACGCCCAGGGTTTGGCGCCGCCATCTGCACCGGGATCGGTATAGGTGACGGTGTCAATCGCACCGTCCTTGTAGGTGACCGTTTTTTCTGCACCACCACTGGTTTCCTTCAGCTCATAGACGGCCTGACCGTTCTTGCGCAGGATCAGCGAAACAGGCTGCGCACCGTTCCAGGCAATTTCTCCAACCGTGCCGTCGCCAAAGAGGAGGGCCTCAGTGCCAGCTTGCAGGGTGTCGCTGCCTTCATCCAGCCCGTCCAGCGCATTGGTATCCGTTACAATGATACCGCTGCCACCTGCAGAAAAGGCAAAGGCGAATTCGTCGCTGTTGCCCAGGAAGGCTGCATAATCAAATCCGGCACCGCCTGAAATCACGTCATCGCCGCCCAGCCCGGTGAGGGTGTCATTACCGGTTCCACCGGCCAGGGCTTCATTTGCAGGCGTGCCGGTGATGCTGAGGTGGTCCAGCGCTCCCTCTATGGTGACTTCCAAAACAGCAGGGGTGCCGTCCAGCGCCTCCGCTGCAAAGCTGTCTACAACGCTTTCGCCCGGCTCCAAGTGATCCAGAACAGCGGTCCGGGTATATGTCCAGCTTCCGTCCGCGGCGAGGCTGAGGCTGCCATAGCTGCCCACGAAGCTGCCTGGCGCCATTTGCGCCGGGCTGTCAGGGTCAGAGACAGCAATCTGCCCGCTTACACTGCTGCTATCTTCGGATATTCCGGCATGAAGCTGCCCGGAGAAGGCCGCTGGATTGTTCACTCCGGTCACTGTGACCTCAATAGCGCCGGTGGACGTCCGCCCGCCTGCGTCCGCAACAGTGTAAGGGATCCGGACCACCGCAGACGCACCTCCGGACTGCAATCCGTCATAGGCGCCATTGGGGTCAAAGGTAACAGTACCGTCCGCATTCAGCGTCGCGATGGCACCGCTGGCCAGCGAAACGCCTTCCCCCGCCGTAACCGGGGTGCCGTCCAGCGATGTGATCACCAGCGCGCTGCCTTCAGGGTCGCTGTCGTTAGCCAGGGGAGCGAGGGAGACCGTGCTGTCCTCTGTCGTTACAGCTGTGTCATTGGCGACCTCAGGCGCGTCATTCACTGCGGTCACTGTGATATCCAGCGTCGCCGTAGCGGTGCCGCCGTTGCCATCCGAAACAGTATAGATAAGTTGCTCGGACCCGTTAAAATCCGCATCCGGCGTGTAGGTGACCTGCCCCCCGAAGAACTCAGCCTGGCCGTTCCTCGCACCGGTTACTCCGGTCACAACCAGGAAGTCGCCATCCAGTTCCGCGTCATTGGCTGTGACATCAATGGTGACCGGCGAGTCTTCGGCGGTTACGATACTGTCGGGCGCGGCCAAGGGGGCGTCCTGCACTGGCTGCACAACTACGGTGACAGTCCCGGTGGAGACCAGAGCCCCATCGCTCAGCACATAGGTAAAGCTGTCGTGGCCAAAATAGTTGACCGTTGGAACATAAGTCACTGTTCCATCACTATTTATCTGCACAGAGCCATGTCCCGGCTTGCCCAAGCTGGTGACGCTAAGTGCAGCGCTGTCCGGATCTCTGTCATTGCCCCGCGGATCAAAGGTGAGGCTGCCGTCTTCCGCCACTGTCACACTGTCGGCATTCGCAACCGGTGCGTCATTTATTGCGGTCACGGTAATATCCAGCGTTGCGGTTGCAGTGCCGCCATTGCCATCCGAGACAGTATAGACGAGCTGCTCGCTGCCGTTGAAATCCGCATCCGGCGTGTAAGTGATTTGGCCGCCAGTGAACTGAGCCTGGCCATTCGCCGCACCGGTGACGCCAGTCACTGTCAGAGCTTCCCCATCCAGCTCAGTGTCATTGGCTGTGACATCTATTGTGATTGCAGTATCTTCAGTGGTTACCGCGCTGTCTGGTGCAGCCAGAGGGGCGTCCTGCACCGGCTTCACGGTCACGGTGACGGTTGCTTGTGCGGTGCCGCCCTGGCCGTCGCCTGCCCTATAGGTAAAACTGTCGGTGCCAAAGAAATTGGCTTCTGGCGTATAGACCAGCTGGCCGTTCACGATTTCAACTGTGCCGTTGGAACCATTGGATGCTTCCGCAATCAGCAGGCTGGAAGATTCCGCATCGCTGTCATTTGACAGCACATCAATGGTGACCGCGGTATCCTCATTGGTGGCGGCAGTGTCATTTGCCGCTACCGGCAGATCATTCACTGGAGCCACATTGACCGTTAGGATGCCGGTGCTGCTGCCCCCCTGCCCGTCGGAGACCGTATAAGTGATCACTTCGGTGCCATTGAAATTCGGATCGGGCGTATAGGTGATGCTGCCCGCCGCAGTGAAGCTGACGGCGCCATTGGCCAGGTCGGCAACTGCGGTCAGGGTCAGCGGGTTGCCCTCGGCATCGGTGTCATTGCCCAGCACACCCAACGTTACCGCAATGTCCTCCTGCGTAGAGACGCTGTCGGGCACCGCGACAGGGGCATCGTTGATGCCTGTCACGGTGAACTGGATGCTTCCGGTGGACATACCGCCCGCCCCGTCGGACACCGTGTAGCTGACCGTTTCAACGGCATTCTGGTCCTTTGTCAGATGGTCGTAGTTGCCGCCCGGGAACAGGCTGACGGTGCCGTCGCCGTTCAGGAAAACCAGCGCACCGCTGGCAAGGCTCACGAACTGCCCCGGCTGCACGGCGGTGCCGTTCAGCGCGGTGATGCTCAGCTGGCCGCCATCCACATCGCTGTCATTGGCCAGCGGGTCCAGTGTCTGGGTGGCGCTTTGCACTGCGCTTGAGCTGTCATTCATCACCGCCGGCGCATCGTTCACCGGGGTCACGGTTATGTCCACCGTGGCGGAGGCGGTGCCGCCATTGCCGTCCGAGACGGTATAGGTCAGCTGCTCGGCACCGTTGAAATCCGCATCCGGCGTATAGGTGATCCGGCCGCCGCTGAAATGCACCTGGCCATTGGCCGCGCCGGTGACGGCGGTCACGGCCAGGGCCTGCCCGTCCAACTCGGTGTCGTTTGCGATGACGTTGATCACCACAGCCGTGTCTTCTGCCGTGATTGCGCTGTCGTCCACCGCAACAGGCACGTCTTGCACCGGCTGCACGGCCACAGCGATGGTGGCCGTCGCGGTCAGCTCGCCGTCGCTCACCGTGTAGGTGAAGCTGTCGCTGCCGAAATAATTTGCATCCGGCACATAGGTCACGGTGCCGTCCGCGTTGATCTGCGCGCTGCCATGGGCGGGCGTGCCCAGGGCGGTGACGCTCAGCGCGGTGGCTTCCGGATCGCTGTCATTGCCGCGCGGATCGAATGTGAGGCTGCCGTCTTCTGCCACTGTCACGCTGTCGGCATTAGCAACCGGTGCGTCATTCACCGCGGTCACACTGACGGTGACGGTCGCCGTGGTGGTGCCGCCGAGCCCGTCCTCGCGGGTGTAGCTGAAGCTGTCGGTGCCGTTGAAATCGGCATCCGGCACATAAGTAATCGTCTGGCCGGTCTGCACGATGGCGCCATGCGCCGGGGTGCCAACGGACAAGACTGCTCCGGTGAAACCATCCGGGTTCAGGTCGTTGCCGGTCAGGTCCAGCACCACCTGCTTATCCTCTGCCGTAGTGACACTGTCGTCCACCGCGGTGATCGGATCATTGACCGGAGCTACCGTGACGGTGATGGTCGCGGTGCTGGCGGCACTTTCCGGCTGGAACTCAGACCCCACGTAATAGGTGATCGTTTCGGTGCCGCTGAAGTTGGCGACCGGAGTATAGCGGATGGTGCCATCCGGCAGCACCTCGGCACTGCCATTGGCGGGCTGATCGACCCGGTGCACCACCATCGCATCGCCATCCGCGTCGCTGTCGTTGGCCAGCACGTTGATGACGACAGCGGTGTCCTCGGCGGTGGCAGCGGTGTCGTCCGCTGCGGCCACGTCATTGTCGACATAGACCGAGACAGTGCCATTGACCGGCGTGTAAGCGTGGATTGCACGCTCAAAGAAATTGTACTCGAAGGTGGCAATGCCGTGGAAGCCGGCATCGGGCGTGAAATTGACCCGCCCCCCCGACTGCGACAAGAGAATGGCGCTGGGGCCGGTCATAATTCCCGGATGGCTGTGGCTGACGTAGTTAGCGGTCTGGCTTTCGCCTGCATAGCCGGTGACAGTGCCGTTCACCCCAAACCCGGCTGATGTCACAAAGCCATTCAGGGCGCCGTCAGGATTGACGTCATTGGCCAGCAGATCCGCGGTATGAACGGTAAGCAGTTCATCCGGGCGGATACGGTAGATATCTTCGTGCAGAGTGATCGGATCATAGGTGTTGTTGAACAGGACCTGTTGAGTGTGCGCCACCTCGTGGATGCCGTCCGAGACAACAACTGGCACATAAACAGTGCCGACAAAGTTGGCATCTGGAGTGACCGTAAATGCCCCGTCCCCATTGTCAATCACTGTTGCATTGGCAATGTTTTCGGTCTGAATGCTGACAACCGTTAGCGTATCACCATTCCGGTCGAAAAAGGACGCTGTGCCGGAAACCGTAAGCGGTGCATCTTCCGAGCCTTGAACAATATAGTTAACCGCATAGGGGGCTTGCTCGTCTATCAGCGTGACGCTGATTTGACCGCTGTAGGCGTTGTGGCCGGCTTCATCCCGGATTGCGTAATACAGCTGGTAGGTTCCTGGACCAAGGTTCGACGCGGGGTTCCAGACGATCTGATTGTCGATGATCTGTACCGGACCTGCCTGATGCGACCAGGCATTTGCCCCCCAAATAGTAATGGCGCCGCCCTCGGGGTCGATGTCATTGGCAACCGCATCAATCACCACCGGCCCGCGGCCGATCGTTGCAGTCACCGTGTCATTCACGATGGTCGGCGCATCATCCACCGCCACGTAATTCAGCGAGACTGTGGCTGTCTGGGTACTCACACCGTCGGTGGCGTCATAGGTAAAGGTGACCGGCCCGTTGTAGTTCAGCGGCGGGGTGTAGACGATCTGGCCGTTTACGATCTGAGCAGTCCCCACATTCGGGGTGCCAACGCTGACCAGGCTGACAGGATCGCCGTCCGGGTCGGTATCGTTGGCCAGCACATCCAGCGTTGCGACCTGATCCTCCAGCAGGATGCGGCTGTCGTCCTGCGCGGTGAATAGGTCATCCACCCCGGTCACAGTCACCGTGACAGTGGTGGTGGAAGCATAGCGCCCGTCGTCCAGCGTATAGGTAAAGGAATCGGTACCGGTCTCCCCCACGCCCAGGCTGTTGAAGCCCGCCCCCGGCGTATAGGTGAAGGTGCCGTCACCGTTATAGACCACCGTGCCGCCGCAGGTGCCGGTGCTGTCATACTGCGTGACAACCGCATCTTGCGCACCCGGGTCCAGGTCGTTGGCCAGCGCGTCGATGGTGACCGGCGCGTCCTCAGTGGTGGTGGCGCTGTCGGCATAGGCCACCGGATTGTCGGTGAAGCCCGCAATATTGATGGTGACGGTGGCGGTTGTTGTCGTGGTCCCGTCTGAGACCGTATAGGTGAAGGTATCGGTGCCCGACTGCCCGTCGATCAGCCCGTCAAAGATATCGGCCGGGTCATAGGTGAACTGGCCGGTGCCCGGCACCCTCGTCACAGTGGCGCCATGAGCCGAAACCGCGTCAAAGGACACGATCTGCACATTGGCGAGGCCCGGATCGGTGTCATTGGCCAGCACATCGCCGGTGGTTAGCACCGTGTCCTCGTCGGTGCTGAAGGCGCCGCCGCTGTCATCCCGCGCAACCAGCGTGCCGTCCACCACAGTCATCTCCCAGATGGTGGTGCCGCCGGCGCTGGCGGAGGCTGTATTGAGGTCCAGCAGATCAGGCGAGATGAAGGTGGCCGTCGTGCTGCCGAAAGTGACGGTATAGGTGTAATTTCCGGCACTGCCGCTGCGTGCCAGAGACGGCGCAGTGGTGCCATCTGGGCCAGAAAACACCAGCACGTCGCCAATTGCCGCATCTGCCAGCACATCGGCGCCGTCGTTCTGGCCGAACAGGAACCGGTCATTTCCAGCCCCGCCGCGCAGGGTGTCGTTGCCGCCGCCGCCGCGCAATGCGTTGCCGCCCGCATCCAGTGAGATCGCCTCGCCGTGCGCGGTGCCGGTGATCGCCTCAAAGCCGGAAACAGTATCGGTGGCCGCCAGGGTGCCATCGCCGTTCAGAATGCGGATGCTGCCGTTGCCATTGGCATCCAGCCCAGAGAAGTCGACCGAATATGCTGCATCCAGACGGCTGTAGTCGAGGGTGTCGTAATCGCTTTCCCCGGCAATGGTATCGTTGCCAAGGCCCGCGTAATAGGTGTCGTTGCCTGCCCCTAGCGCCACATTGTCATTGCCGCTGCCAGTGCCGATGCTGTTGTTGATCGCATGACCGGCAATTGAGGGCCGGAAATCCGGCTCGTAATCCAGCCAGTCCACCATATCGACAGTGATGTTGCCGCCGGTCAGATGGATTTCCTCGAAATTGACATAGCTATTGACATAGCTGGTGGGCAGAGCACCTTGGCTGACGCCGGTGACAAAATCGTAGGAAAAGCTGGCGGACTGGAAAGTGCCGATATCGGCAAAAACCATCGAAGAGCCTGTCATGTCCAGGGTCAGAACATCGTAGCCTTCGCCGCCATCCACGGTGGCACTGCGGTAAACGTTCTGCAGCGTAAACCGGTCGTAATACGAAACCAGAGCACCCGGGGCCCAGGTGTCTGTGACAGTGTCATCACCTGCACCCGCAAAGAGCTCGTCAACTCCCGCGCCGAGATCGACACTGTCGTTGCCGCTGCCGGTAGTGATGCGGTCATTGCCGGCCCCGCCCGAGACCGTGTTGCCGCCATTGCCGGCTGTGATGGTATCGTAGCCGTCGCCGCCAAAGATCTCGTTCGCGGTATCCCCCGTTGTGATGCTGTCATTGCCAGCGCCGCCGGAAATCAGGTTGGCGCCCTGCAGGTCGGTGATCACGTCATGCCCGGCGCCGCCCATGATGACATCCCGGCCGGCGCCGCCGTCCAGCGTGTCGTTGCCGCTGCCGCCCTGCAGCCGATCGGCGGCGCCGCCGCCCAGCAGCGAGTCATGGCCGTCGCCGCCATAGAGCTGATCCCGCCCGTCGCGCCCGTGCAGCGTATCGTTACCCGCCTGGCCGCGGATGCGCGAACCCGCATTCAGCGCATAGATAATGTCGCTGTACTGGCTGCCGACAGCCCATTCGAACCCCTGCACGGTGGCAGTTGTATCGGTGTGGACCAGAACGTCATAAAACACATGAAGAACAAAAGGCGGCGCGTTGGTGCCTTGCGCATGGGTTCGCATCCAGGTTGCGCCACTCTCCAGATCCAGCGAGGTCACGAAATAGGTCTTGGCCTGGATATACGGCTCCGGCGCGCGGTTCACGTCCGGGGTCAGGATCTCAAACGTGTCGACACCCGCACCGCCCTGATAGGTGGCGCCATTGACCAGTTCGCCCGCGACGTAGTCATGGCCCGCGCCGGCATCAACGGTAATGAACTGGCTGCTGTTGTCGCCATAGCTGACCGAGGTGACCTGCCCCTGCCACAGGGTGATGCGGGCAGTGACGCTGCGGCCGCTGTCGACAATCAGCGTGTCGCCATAGGCTGACCCGTAGATATGAGACTGCGAAACACCGTCTGTCGCATTCTCCGCCGTCAGCTTCACCGCATAGGCAGACTGGCGCATATCAAAGAGGCGCAGGCTGCCGGTGTGGAACTCCTCAAAGTTCTGATGCGTGGCAATGGTGCGGAAGTTGGACGCATCCAGACCGTAAAACTGCCCGGTGACATAGCGCACCGTGTTGTGGTCGATGACGATATCGCCGGTATAGCCCGCGGCATTGCCCTCAGTCAGGCCAACCGTGCTGAGCAGATCCCAGCCGTCGCCGCCATCAATAAGCCCCGCAGTGACAGTCTGGTAGTAGGGGCTGGCACCGGTGCCGCCCGCGGCGTCTTGCGCGAAATTGAACGAGTCGTTGCCCGCCAGCAGATTGACCGGCCGCCCGGCCGGCGCGTACACGGTATCCACATTACCGCTGGCGTTGAAAACAGCGGTGTCCTTTTCCAGGATGTACAGCCCGCCATTGATCGCAGTGGGCGCATTGGTGACGTGGATCAGGTCCCAGGGATTGGTCGTGTTGGGGTCTACGCCCGGGAAAATTACGTTTGATGCGGAAAATATCGGCCGGGTTTCCCAGACCCCATTATACGCAAAGTAATACCGAGTTGCGCCCTCGTTCGGGTCCAGGTTCAGCGTCAGTTCCTGGTAATACTTCCCGTAGCTGCCGTACTGCGCCCGGATCTGCGCCGACAGCCCGGCCATGAAGCTGTCGCTGCCAAATCCGCCATAGGCATCCGCAATTGCCTGTGCCTTCTGGTAGGTTTGGTCGAAGCTGCCGCTGTTGCCGCCGGTGGCCTGGTACCACCAGTCCGGCAGGGTGCCGCCGTTGTCATGCACCGCGGCCTCGATCAGCCCTTGGGTAATTGCCGTCGGCGACAGATCAATCAGCCCGTCGGCTCCCATCTCTGCGTTGGCAGCTGCCGAAACGATGATCGGGGCGATATAGTCAAAGAAATAGTCTGACACTCCCCAGGTCAAAACCGAGGTGGCCATCTGCACCGCAATGGTCAGCAGGGTCGCCGGATCGCCATCGCCCTTCACCGCCGCGGCAATGCCGGGTGCCAGGTAGGTGGCAAAGTTGACGATGTTCACTGCCGCTTTCGCGGCCGGCGGCAGCGGCAGAACCGACAGAATGCCGGTTGCGGTTTTCACTGCCGCTGCAACCGTCAACCCGATCACTTCCGGGCTGGTATCGCCTGCCGCGAGCTTCTGAAAGTAGCCCCGCGCGTCAGCCAGATCCTTAACCGCGTTTGCCACGCCCCGGTTGAACTGAGCCTGCTCCTCCGGCGTACTGGGCAATACCACCGCCACGGATGGGTTGGCCGCGATCTGCGCCTGGAACTCCGCCAGCATGTCAGAAGACAACTGGTCCGCCCGTGCCTGCAGCTCGGCATCAGTGAAATTGGCATTGGGCTCCGCCGTCAGGCCGGAGACCTGGTTGACCTGCGCCAGCAAGGACTCGGCGATCTGGCTGACCGCTTCAACCGACAGCGGGTTGGCAACGCCGTAGCCCTGCTCGCCCGCCAGCAGCGCCGCGGAGATATCAATATTCTCCTGCTGCAATTCCGCCGCGGTCATCCCCTGGCCGCTGCTGCCGTATAACCCTGCATCGCTCAGATCCAGCAGCGGCTCGCTGCCGCCTTCTGCTGCGCGCAAATAGGCTTCGTAAACCGCAAAGGCCCCGGCATCCGTCGTGACAGTCTTGACCACCCGTTCTCTCCTGCGCTGCCCAGAGTTCCGGGCGATCATCCGTTGCATCAGAGAACGCATGTGCCGCAGGCAGAAAAGGCGCTCTGATAAGCGCCTTGTCAAAATTTCAGCCTGGCGTGTTTCCCTGCCCGGCGCCCCGCCTCAGCCCTGCGCCCGCGATGCTTCTGCACCGTCTTCGCCTTTGATCGCACTTGATCCCCGCGGGCACAATAAACCTAGGCTCAAAACGCATAAACCAACGGTCAGGACCACATAAACTTAAGGTATAAGCGCCGAGTTATCTTTGTCTTTTGTTAGGGTTCGTTCTGATTGGACGGCACGGGAGCATGTCTGCTCCTGATGCGCGTGCATTATTCCAAAACGGCAACTCCGCCCAAGCGCCTGGCGGAATGCAGAATGTAGAATGTAGAATGTAGAATGCCCGCGATGCTGGGCGGCACGGCAGAATAGCAAAACCCGCCGTGCCGCCAGTGTCTTTTACACGGTGCCGAGTTCTTCGTCCTTGCCGCCGCGGATCACGAAATGCGCGAAGGGACGGTCTTTCAAATTGCCGTCCGCGTGGAATGCCACGTCCATCCCATAGCCGGTATAGTCCACGTCCTTTCCAGCCCGGACCGCCTCCAGCAGCCTGACAACGCCGCCGGTCTTCTCCCCGCTGCCATTGGTGATGGCAAGGATCTCCTTGGTATAAACCGTGGCGTCGGCGCTGCCCGCCTTTTCCATCGCCGCCGCATGCACCGCCAGACTGTCGGCACAAAGCGCGGAGAACGGCAGAAAGCTGCCCGGCTCCGTCCCCATCAGCGTCTCGAATTCCTTGTACGCGGGGGAGCTGATGTCATTGGTCGCCTGCAGGTGGTGGATGCCCTCGCCCACCTCATTGCCGACAGCGCTGATGAACTTGCCGCCGCCATTGGTGCCTGCACTGGCCGCGATTGTCAGCGTGTAAAGTTCGGCCTCATAGCCGCCGCGGTACCATTCCTTGGCAATCGAGGTGAATTGGGTGACATAGGCAGGCAGGAATACGGCTGTCACATCCGCGCCCATCACCTGATCCACTTCTGCGCGAAACGACGGCTGATCGGGTTTCACCTCGGCCTGCACCACGACTTCACCGCCACCTGCTTCGATGGTTTCCACGAAAGGTGCGATCATTGACTGGGTAAAGGCGGTCTGAACGGCCAGAATGCCGACCTTCTTGTGACCCGCAGCCAGCATCGCCTTGGCCGGCGGCACCCCCCATTCGCGGCCTGTGGCCTGGAACCGCCAGATCAGCCCGCCGTTGTCGCCCTCGGTGATTGCGTCCGCTGCACCCAGGCAGCTGAGAGACACGCCCTTTTCAATCGCCAGCGGTTTTACCGCCAGGGTCGGCCCGGAACCCCACATCCCGATAATGGAGCTGACCTGATCCACATCCAGCAGCTTGCGCGCGGCCCGCACGGCGGATGTCGGGTTGGTTTCGCTGTCCTCGGCGAAAACCTCGATCTCCCGGCCGCCCAGGATGCCGCCTGCGGCATTGATCTGTGCTGCAACCACCTGGGCAGCCTTGACGATATTCGGCCCATAGGACGCGCCGCCGCCAGTGAGTGGCGAGATCATACCGAATTTAACCGGGCCATTGCCGGCAAGTGCAGGCAGGGGCAGGCTGCCCACGGAAATGCCCGCAGCGGCGCTGCCCAGGAACCTGCGGCGGCTCAGGGTAAGTTGTGTCATGGTGATTTCCTCCTCTGTAGGATCAGGCGCCGGTCGGGATCTCCTCCACCCCGTCTTCCAGCGTCAGTTGCAAGGCATCGTTGAACCGGTTGAAGGCACTACACAGCGCGACGCGCCAGGTCAGCTCAGCGATCTGGGCATCGCTGAACCAGCGGCGAAGGCCGGTGACTTCTTCATCTTTCATGCGGCTGGCGCGATTGGTGACAGCTTCGGCATAGCGCACCACGGCCCGGTCGCAGTCATCCAGCTCCGGGTGGTCAACGGCCTGCGGCAGCCGGGCAATCCCCTCAGCGCTCAGCCCTTCCACTGCCAGCATTGGCGCGTGGTGCGAGACGCAATAGGTGCAATCATTCAGCTTGGAGACGGTAACCAGCGCTAGTTCCAGCGACCGACGCGGCAGAACCGCCTCGTCCCGCAATTCCAGCAGCATCGCGAACATATGCTTCAGGACCGGCGGCCGGTGCGCCAGCGCGCCGCCCAGGTTGCCGAACGGGCCATAGCGGGTCATCTCCTTCAAGACGGCACGGGCCTCTTCCGGCAGGTCATCAGCAGCGACAATGGGAATTCTGCTCATGACTTGTCTCCCTTTCCGGCCTGCAGGCGGTATTCGCGGCAAAACCCCTGCGGGCGGTAAATCAAGAGGAGGATGAGGCCCGCACCAATGAGAATCAGGCGAAGGGAAGCCGCCTGACCCGCATCCAGGAAGGGCATCAGGTCTTTCAGAAAGCGGGTGCCTTCCAGTAGCACCATGACAGAGGCCGCACCCAAGAGCAGCCCGGTGTTGGAGCCGCGCCCGCCGGCAATCACCGCCATGAAAGCATAAGCGGTAACAAAGGCGCCGAACTGCGTGGGGTCGATATAGCTAAAGTAGAAACAGTGCAGGCTGCCGGCCGCGCCGATGATCACCCCGCCTGCGGCAAAGGCCCGGATGCGGAAGCTGAGCGTGGTCTTGCCAAGGGTGGCAGTGACCAGGTCATCCTCGCGCAGGGCCCGCAGGACGCGGCCGAAGGGAGAGACCGTCAGCATCTGGGCAAAGGCAAAGCAGGCTGCCAGCACCACCAGGGAGATGGCCAGGAAAAGCAGCTCATATTGCAGGCCGGTGGCCAAACCGGACAGCGGGCGCGGGATGCCGGGCAGGCCGTTGGCACCGCCTGTCAGCCAGGTCTCGTTCAGCAGGAACAGCCGGACCGCCTCGGCAAAGGCAAGCGTGGCAATTGCCAGGTAATCCTCGCGCAATCGGGCGGAGACCAGAGCGACCAGGATGCTGAGCGCCACCGTAACCAGCACAGCCAGCGCCGCAGCGATCAAGGCGGGCACCCCGGCCAGGGCGCTGAGGCCCGAGACATAGGCCGCCACGGCAAAGAAGCCGAAGATGCCGAAGTTGACCATCCCCGCCTGGCCCCATTGCAGGTTCAGCGCCAGGCCGATCAGGGCAGATATGATGACGAAGATAAGGATTGCGGTCAGGTAGCCGATCATCTGCTGATCCTCGCTTTGCCAAGAAGTCCGTGCGGGCGCAGCAAGAGCACCAGCGCAATGATGAGGAAGGACACCGCCTGCCGGTAGGTGGTGGGCAGCACCAGGGTGGCCAGTTCCTCGGCCACGCCGATCAACAGCGCGCCGATGACCGCACCCAGCGGATTGCCGATGCCGCCGAGGATGACGGCAGCAAAGACCGGCAGCACATAATTCCAGCCCATCAGCGGGTCGACGATGCCGTCCATGCCGATCAGCACCCCGGCAAAAGCCGCAAGCACCCCGGCAATGGCCCAGACCATGGCGATCACGTAGTTGCGGCTGATGCCGCGCACGTCGGCCAGATCCGGATTGTCGGCCACTGCCCGCATGGCGCGGCCCAAGGGCGTGCGCATCAGGATGAACCAGACCGCGACCATGGCCAGAAGCGCCACAACCACGATGGTGATCTGCTCGTTGTTGACCCGCAGCCCCATCCAGCGGTGCGGCCGGGCGACGGCGATGTCAAAGCCGCGGATGTCGGAACCCCAAAGGAAGCGCACCAGGTTTTCCAGCACGAAATAGACCCCCATCGAGGCGACCAGCAGCGTCACATGGTCCGCGTTGCGCAGTGGCTTATAGACCAGCCGGTCGGTTGCCAGTGCCACTGCTGCCAGTCCTCCTGCGCCCAGCACTGCGGCCGGCAGGATCGGCACGCCAATATCCACATTGAAAAACAACGCAATATACGCGCCCGCGGTGATCATCGAGCCGATGGCGAAATTGGGGAAGTTCAGCACCCCATAGGTCAGCGAAAGGGCAATCGCCGGAAGGGCCACCAGCAGCCCCGAGACAACGCCGTTCAACAGGATCTGGAGCATCAGGCGCTCTCCTTTGCGCCGGCATCCGCAGTACCCATGTAGAGCGCGTGAATGTCGGGATGGTTCATGAAGTCCGCAGCGGGCATCTGCGCTCGCACCGTGCCCGCAACCAGCACGATGGCAGTCTCCGAGATCACCATGGCTTCCTTGACGTTCTGCTCGATCATCAGGATCGACACGCCGGCTTGGTTCACGCCCTTCACCGCCTCGAACATTTCGGCGACGTATTTCGGCGACAGTCCCGCGCTCGGCTCATCCAGCAGCAAGAGGTTCGGGTTCGGCATCAAGGCGCAGCCGAAGGCGAGCATCTGCCGCTGCCCGCCCGACAGGTTGCCCGCCAGATCCGCCTCGCGGTGGGCAAGGTCCGGAAAGATGGCAAAAACCCGGTCGCGCGCCTCGCGCAGGCCTTTGGAGCCGCCGGAGATGAACTCATAGGCCAGCGTCATGTTCTCGCCGATCGACATGTTGCGGAACACATTGTGCTCCTGCGGGACATAGCCCAGGCCAGCGCGCGCCTTGGAAGGCGCGTTCAGCCGGGTCACATCCTTGCCCGCCAGGGTGATTGTGCCTTCGCGTGGTGTCAGCAGGCCGACCAGCGACTTGACCAGCGTGGATTTGCCCGCGCCATTGGGGCCGACGATGGTTGAGACGGCACCTTCGGAGACGGAGAACCCCGCGCCCTTGATGATATCGCCGCCGCCGTCGCCGGCCCGCAGGTTTTCAACTGCCAGGAGGGTACTGCCCATCACACCATGCTCCCCAGATATGCTTCCAGAACACAGGGATCGGTGGTGACTTCTTCGAACGTGCCGCGCATCATCTCGCGGCCCTCGGTCATCACATAGACGCTGTCGCACAGCGTCTCGATCATCTCCATGTCATGTTCGACAATGGCAAAGGTGACGCCTTCCTCTTTCAGGCTGAGAATAAAGTCGCACAGCACCCCCTCCATTGTCGGCGCCACGCCTGCCGCTGGTTCGTCCAGCAGGATCACCTTGGGCGACAGCATCATTGCCCGCAGCACTTCCAGCAGCTTCTTCTGCCCGCCCGACAGGCTGCTGGCCGATTGGTCCGCCAGCCGCCACAGGTCCACCCGCTGCAGCAATGTGCGGGCCTGTTCGATTGCGGCTTCCTCCTCTGCCCGGATGCGGGCGCGGGAAAACAGCGCTGCTGCCAGGCCCTCGCCATACTGGCCGGGCCGGGCCAGAAGCAGGTTCTCCAGAATGGTCAGCGCGCCCAGATCGCGGGAGATCTGGAAGGTCCGCACCAGACCCTTCTCTGCCAGCCGGTGCGACGGCAGGCCAGTTATGTCGCTGCCATCTAGGGTGACGCTGCCACCATCAGGCCGGATTGCGCCGCCCACCGTGTTGAACAGTGTGGTTTTGCCCGCGCCATTAGGGCCGACAATGCCGGTCACCTCGCCGCGGGGTATGTCGATTTGCCCGACATTCAGGGCGCGGAAGGCCCCAAAGGTCTTTGTCAGACCTGAAATCCTCAGCACGTCTCCTCCTCCGTGTTCCAGATTTTCCGTGCCAGCCCATTGGTCGCGTAGGGCAGCCAATAGTCCGATAACTGTTTGGGGGTGTGCCGTATCCGATGCGTCAGCAGCGTCTGGGCGCTACGGGCCAGATCGGCCGCATGGGCCGGGTCGCCCGCCAGGTTGCGTTCGCATCGCGGGTCAGCTGCTAAATCATACAGCAGCGCAGGCTGCGCTGGGAAATGGATGTAAAGCCACGCCTGCGACATCAGCGCAGTGAAGCAACAGTCATCCGGGCTTTCTGGCAGATAGGAAGCCATCTCCGGAATCAGCTGCAGCTCGCGGTAGTCGGTTTCCCACACCGTATAGTCTCGCCAAGCCTCAGGTGCGCTGCCTTGCAGGAAGCTGGCCAGTGAGCGGCCGTCACACTCCGGCACCGGCTGCCCCAACACCTCGGCAATGGTGGGCAAAATGTCGGTGGTTTCGGTGAAGGCATCGACGCTGTTGCCATGCTGCGCCGGAAAACGCGGGTCGCGGATCATCAGCGGGATGTGGAACAAACCGGGAAACGGCCCGCGCCGCCCATAGATCCAGTTGCCGCCCAGCTGATCAGCGTGATCCGAGGTGAAGATCACCAGTGTCTGATCCCATTCACCCGCCGCCTTCAGCTCCGCCACCAGCGCGCCGAACCGGGCATCTACCTCTGCCATATTGCCATAATATGCCGCGCGCATATTGCGCTCGTCCGCTTCTGTCACAGCGCCGGGCTCAAGATCTGCCCGGAAATAGCGTTTGGCGCCATGGGCCTTGAGCGAGACTGCAAGGAAGGGGTGGGATCCGGCTACTTCCGCGGGCGGAATGCTGCGCTCAGGCAGTGCCAAGGCTTCCGGATCAAACATCTTGTTAAAAGGTTCCGGCGCCACCATGGGCGGATGCGGGCGCAGGCAGTTCAGGCTTACGAACCAAGGTTTGCCTGCGCGGGACCGGATGTAATCCGCCGCTGCGCCGAACAGGAAAACGGTGTCGCTCAGCTCGGCAGGGTACTGGCAGGGAGCCAGCGGCTGGCTGCGGTCGTAGCCGCCTGCAGGCAAGAAAATGCTCTCGGGATCACCGCTTTCTGCGATTTGTACACCATGCTCTGCCAGCCAGGCCCGCCAGGCAGCAAAGCTGTCATGATAGAAAAAGCCTGCCTTGGTGTCGAACCCCGGACAGACCCATGGCTGCAGCTGTGCAGCGTTGTACGGATCATTCGGCGTGTCGGTATAACCGAAGATCGCAGGCTCCCGCCCCGATCCGGCCACAAGATGCGCTAGGTTGGGCATCCCTGCCGGCAATGGAGTTTCATTGCTGACCTGCCGGTGATTCATCAGGTAGCGCCCGGTCAGGAGTGAGGCACGGGACGGGCCACAGGGCGCAGCCTGCGCATAGTGCCGGCGGAACGACACTGCTTCGGCCGCAAAGGCATCCAGATGCGGTGTTTGCACATCCGGATGCCCCCAGCAGGCAATAGCATCCCCGCGCCACTGGTCAGCTATGACCAGCAGCACATTCCTAAGCGTCTTCATGTTGGTTCCTGTTAGTCCGTCTCTCCCGCCATCGCTTGGATGGCGTGTTTGAAGGCATTTTTAAGCGAAGCCATCATTTCGGCCTCAAATTGCGGGCTGTGATAGACCAGCGATTGCACCTTGAGCCCGCGCAGGGAGCAAAGCACCAGATTGATACTGTCGCGGATCGCCGCCTCGTCCCACCCTTGCGCCGCAAAGGTTCCGTGCAGGATTTCATAGTAGCTGTTGAACAACTCCCGCAGTCCTTCAGCGACCGGCTCTGCCAGCTCCGGATCTGAACGCGCGGCCAGGGTCAACTCCAACGAAGGCAGCACCACATCGTCGGCAAACATGTTTTCCCAGGCCCCATCGACAAAGGCATCGACATCAAAGGCGCCGTCTTTCAGACCGCCAACCAGCCCGCGGAGCCGCTCCGGCACTTCCCGCCACAGATCAATGGCCGCATCCAGAAGCAAGGCGTTGCGGGTCGGATAATGGTGCAGCATAGCACCGCGCGACACGCCGGCCTGACGGCAGATTTCAGGTGTTCCCGCGTTGCGGAACCCTTTTTCCATCAGCGTGAGCAAAGTCGCCCGTCGCAGTCTGGCCCGCATGTCTTCGCTTTTTTGCTGCTGGGTGCGTTTTGTCACCTGGTCCATCCGATTCTTTCCCTGCCGGGCCTGAAACTACCCTAAGAGCGCGCTTGATGCCGCGTCAATAAAAAACAGTCATGACTGTTTTTATTTACTGATAAGACGCCGCGCCATGCGCCAAATCGTCCGCGGCGGCCCCAATAGGACAGGGGCCGCAAACAAACTGCCGAGGACGCTGACGGTGCAGGGTGTCTAAGCGTGCGTAAAAGAGGCCGGACCCCAAAAGGCCCAGCCCTTCCAAGAAACCAAATCTAAGCTCCCGGCGGCCCCATTCCCGGCGCTGCTGCCGGAAACGGTTTCCTATCTAGCACCGGTCCGGCTGGATCAGCCTTCCCTGCCCAGCTCCTTCACCGCTGCCAGCATCTTGGCGATCTCGCCTTCGGTGTTGTAATGGCAAAAGGAAATCCGAATGCAGTCCGGCAGCCCCAGCGGGTCCAGCACGTTGCCCGAGTAGTGATCCGCCTTGCGGGTATGGGTGCGGATGCCCTGGGCGTTGAGGATCTCCACCACTTCTTCCGAGGCGATGCCGTCCACCACAATAGACACCAGCCCTTCGCGCGCCGGGTTGTCTGCACCCGCCAGAATGGTGACATGCGCCATGTCGCGCAGTCCCGGCAGGTTGCCAGTGCCGTTGATCGCGGCATTGGTCAGGTGGGTTTCATAGGCCTGGATGGCACGGCCGGCAGCCTCAATCCTGCCGCGGCGGGTAGGTTCGGAAGATACCTCGCCGCCCAGCCATTCGAAATAGTCCACCACGTCCGTCCAAGTGGCGTAAGAGCCCGTGTCGCGGGTGCCGAACTCCCAGCCGGTGGCGGGGGCGCCGATCAGCATGTCATGCGGCAGCGCCGTCATCCGGTCCGAAATCCAAGCAATGCCGTAGCCATGGCGCGAGAAAACCTTGTAGGGCGAGACCGCGTAGCCATCGACATCATATGCAGCCAGGTCCAGCTGCCCATGGGCGGCGTGCTGGATCCCGTCAACGATGATCAGGCAGTCCGGCGCAACTGCGCGGATCACCTTGGAAATCGCCGCCACATCCATGCCCATGCCGGTGACCGGCGAAGCATGCAGGATGGTTGCTACCGCCACATCCGGGGTCATCAGCGCCGCGTAATCCTCCGCCCTGACCAGGCCGGTCTCCTTGTTGTGGGCAACGTTCACATATTCCAGCCCGGCAATCCCTGCCCAGCGGCGGGCGGCGCTGCGGGTGGCCGGGTGCTCGATCGAGGAGCCGATCACCTTGGCCCCCTTGGGCGCGTTCACACAGGCCGTGCGGATCATCCGGAACAACAGCTCGGTGCCGCTTTCACCGGCAAAGAACTGGCCGGACGGGGCGTTCATGAACACGGCCATGTCTTCCTTGGCCTTGTTGATCTTGCCTTGGGTGCCCTGGCCTGCCGGGTTGATGCGGCCCGGGTTGTCGGGGATCGCGGCATAAAACGCCGAGGTCTCGACCACCGATTTCAGCGTCAGCGCGCCGCCGGCGTTCTCGAAAAAGATGCGTTCGCCCTGGAACGGGCAGCTGTCCACATGGGCAAAGCGGTCGCGGATGGCGCCGATGAGGGCGGGGTTGTTCTGGATCATATCCTGTAAGTCCTGTCAGAAGTCAGAGCGCGCGGCTCACGATAGTACGGCACAGCTCGGCCACCGCAAGGTGGCTTTGCCGGGGGAAGCCGTCGACGCTGTCATCGACGATCCCGTGGGTGGAGTTGATGAGGCCATTGGCCACCATGGTGTCCAGCAGCAAGGCCTCGCGTTCGGGGGTGTGCAGCAGCTTGGCGTCGCCCGCACGCGCCGCCATGGCCGTGGCAATGGCGGTGCAGCCCCAGTTCGAGCAGGCCGCAGTAACCAGCACGTCGCAGGAGGTGACCGCCCCGATGCCGCCGCCGCAGCCGCATTGGCAGGTATCGCCGTAAGGCACATGCGCCTTTACATGGTCCGCCACCTTGCCCATGCCGATCTCATTGCCGCCATCGCCGACCGCGACCACGGGGATGCCGCGGGCCAAAGCCTCGTCGAACAGAAAGTCGATCCGGGCCCGGCCCATGCCGTAATCAATGCCCTTCATCGAATGGTAGACGCCGTATTCATTGCGCCCGACCCGCTCGGTCGAGAACAAGAGGTCCGGCTGCAGCTCGTCCAGCATCTGCACGGCCTGCGCCTGGCCGGCTTCGTCTTCGGTGGCATAAGGCAGCATCACGATGGTGGCGAGGCTCTTGTCGGCGCGCGCGATGGCGGCCTGCTCCAGCGAGACCGGAAACAGCCCCGCCGCCTGGCAGGTATTGCGGATCGCGGGCAGCAGGGTTTCCTCGCACAGCATCACGCAGGTCGCATTGCGCGCCAGCACCAGCGCCCGGGCAATTGCCGCCGCGCCGGAGGGGCCGTCGTTCTCCCCCAAATCCGGGGTGATCCAGGCGCGCGAGACCGAGCCGGTGGTCAGCACCACTGTGCCGCCTTCGGGCACCGCCATCAGCGCGTCCGCCGCGGCACCGATCAGGGAACCGCCCTGCAGTGCGCGGGCCGCTTCAAACAGGTGCTCGACACCGCGTTCGCCCATGTCGATATTCACCAGCTGGTCCAGCCGGTTGTCGAGCCGGGTGATCAGGTCTTGGTTTTCCATTCACGTCTTTCCATCTTGATCGGCTCCTAGGGTTGCGCCGTCCCGCGGGGTGGCGGGACGGCGCAGCCCGGCCTGCAGCCGGGCGTTGGCTCTCTTCAAAACCTGCACTTACCCCTCCCCGAACAGCAGGTTTGCAAACCAATCCGCATCGTCCAGATGCGCTGCGGTTTCCTTCAGTGCCGAAACCAGGCACTCTGCCACCACCGCAGCCCCACCTGCCCGCGCCACCGCGCCGGACGTCGGCTTCAGCCGGATCGAGACCCGGCCGCCGGGCTGACCATGGGTATTGACGGTGACAATGCCCTTTTCACGCAGCATCAGCATACCCGCGGCGGCGGTGACCTCGGCAGGCACCCAAGCGGCAGAGGACTTGCCCGCCATCTCCAGCACGATCTCCATTGCATCTTCTTCGCCGATCTTCGGCCCCAGCGCCGAGCGGCTGACCCGCTCTGTGCCAAGTGCCGCCTCCAGCGCCGCCGCCAGATCCTGACCGTCCTGCGCCTCCTGGATCAGCAGATCGGGGGTGAAGCCTTGCAGACTGCGCATAGCTCCTACGGCCACTGGCGCGCGCGCCTCCATGCCCAGCTCGCTGGCCTTGGCCTGCACCGGCACCAACACGGCGGGATCGCCGCAAAGGACACCGGCGCGCGGCCCCGACAGCCCCGCCTTGTCGGCATTAGTAATGACCAGATCGGCGCCGAACGTGAGCGAGGCGTCGCCGCCATGCAGGACAGGCCGGAACCGGGCGCCATAGGCGTCATCCATGAACACCACGCAGCCCGCCGCCTTGCCCGCAGCGGCGGCGGCGCGGATCAGATCATCCGGCAGCATCGCCAGTTCCGAGGTGACCGGCGTGATCACCATCAGCGCAGGCGCATCTTCGGCCAGGGCTTGTTCGGTACCGGCAAGATCGTGCACTTCGTTCACTGCCACATTGGCGAGCTTGGCGCCGCGCAGGACCGAGGCATGGCTGCGATCTCCTGCAGCCACCAGCGACAGCACCGGCTTGCCGCCGGCATGGGCCAGCACCGTGGCCACGATGCCGGCGCTGGTGCGGTTGACCACGGCTGCGGCCTCATCCCCTTTGCCGCCCAGATGGGCAATGGCCGCCTGGCGCAGCTCCTCGCCGTAAAGGCCGGGGCCGACCCATTCCTCGCAGAGCTCCGGCAGGTCTGCGGACGTGACAGGGTAGAAGCGCAGGTTGCCGGTGCAGATGGCGATTTTCCCGATGCCTTCCCGCGCAACAAAGTCTGCCGCGACGCGGCCTGCCTGAGCCAGCCGCCGGACTTCATCTGCGGATCCCGCCAAGAGCGAGCCCCGGGCATAGCCCACGCCCGGGTCAATGGCATTGCCGAAACGGTCGGTGCTCATGCATCCGCCTCGATATTGATGGTGACGCATTTGCGGTAGGTATAGGCCTCCAGCGCGCCCTCGATCGAGTATTCGCTGCCCATGCCCGACTGTTTGGTGCCGCCATAGGACATGCCCGGGATCTGGCCGCCGCCCTGGTTCACCTGGATCCAGCCCGCATCGATGGCACGCGTGAGGCGGGTGATCCGGCTGACATCATGGGTAAAGAGGAAGGCCGCCAGCCCGTAATGGGTGTCGTTGGCCATCGCGATGACCTCTGCCTCGGTCTCAAACGGGATCGCCACCATGACCGGGCCGAACACCTCTTCGCGGGCGATCCGCCAGCTGTTGTCGACACCGGTGATAATGGTCGGGTTCGGGCAGAAGCCTGCCGGATCCTCCGCCGGGGTTTCGCCGATCAGGAACTCGGCTCCCTGCGCCTCGGCCTCCGCCACAAAGCCGCGGATCTCGCCATAGCGCTCTGCGTTCACAACCGCGCCCATGTCGACATCCGGGTCCAGCGCATCGCCCACTTTCAGCGCCGCGGATTTCTCCGCAACCTTGGGCATCAGCACGTCCCAGATGTCCTTATGCACAAACAGCCGCGAGCCTGCGGTGCAGCTCTGGCCCTGGCGGGCAAAGCGCATGGCATTGGCGACCTGCTGCGCGCAGCTGTCCAGCCGGCCATTGGCAATGGCATCGGGGAAGACAATCGTCGGGGATTTGCCGCCCAGTTCCAGCGTCAGTTTGGCGATGCGGTCGGCAGTGGCCTTGCCAATCAGCTTGCCCACTTCCGACGAGCCGGTGAAGGACACCTTGTCGATGCCAGGATGGCTGGCCAGCGCAGCTCCTGCTTCCTCGCCCAGGCCCGTCACCACGTTGAACACCCCCGGCGGGAACAGCCCGTCGGCCAGCTCGGCCAGCTTCAGGATCGCCAGCGGCGCGTCTTCCGCGGGTTTCAGTACCAGGCAGTTGCCGGTGGCCAGCGCCATCGAGATCTTCACCGCGCCCAGCTGCAAGGGCGAGTTCCAGGGGATGATCGAGCCCACCACTCCATGCGGCTCGCGGGTCGAGTAGCTGAGCAAGCCCGGCCCCAGCGGCAGCGTTTCGCCCTTCTGCTCCACCGCCACGCCGCCGTAGTACTTCAGCACGCCCGCCGCACCCATCGCCTCGCCGCGCGACTGGGTCTTGATGGCATTGCCGCTCTCGGCCGCCAGCACCCGGGCCACCTCCTCGGCGTTCTCCTCCAGCCGGCGCCCGAGTTCCGCGAGCAGCTTGCCGCGCTCGGCGGCCGCCAGGGAGCGCCAGGCCGGCAGAGCGGCACGGGCGGCCCGGACGGCCAAATCAACCTCGCGTGCCGTGCCGCGTCCTACCTCGCAGATAGCCGCGCGGCGGGAAGGGTTCTCGACCGCCAGCGTTTCACCGCTTTCAGGCCAGTGCCAGGCGCCGTTGATATAGCACCCGGCCAGCCCCGCTTGGGGCAGCTTTGGTTCCAGCAGTTCCGCCATTTTCGCCTTCCTTACATCTTTGCCTTGACCACGGCCCAGGCGTCATCCAGCGCGCCCTTGAACCGCTCGGTGGCAATCTCAATCTCGTCCTCGTTGATGATCAGCGGCGGCATGAAGCTCATCCGGTCGCCGATCGCCCGCAGGTACAGCCCGCGGTCATGGGCAAAGTTCTGCACCAGCTCGCCCACTTTCCAGGACGGATCAAACGGCTCGCGCGCCCCTCCATCCTTCATCAGTTCAAAGCCGCAGAACAGCCCGACGCCGCGCACCTCCGCGACCAGCGGATGGTCCGCCATTGCGTGGCAACGGCTCAAGAACCGGTCGCTCACCTTACGCACATGACCGACCAAATCAATTTCGTCATAGATGTCCAGCGCCTCCAGCGACACCGCCGCCCCCACCGGGTGGCCCGCATAGGTATAGCCATGACCGAAGACGCCGACCTCGTCTGAGTTCTTCATCATGTCCGCATACATATCGTCCTTGAACATCAGCGCCGAGACCGGGAAGAAGGCCGCCGACAGCGCCTTGGCGCAAGTGACCATATCGGGCTTCATGCCCCAGGTCTCCGAGCCCCACATATTGCCGGTGCGCCCGAAGCCGCAGACCACCTCATCGGCCAGCAGCTTGATATCGTATTTGCGCAGCACCGCCTGCATCTGGTCCCAGTAGCCCTCCGGCGGCATCAGCGCGCCGCCGCCCGAGATTGCAGGCTCGGCAAAGAAGGCGGCAATGGTTTCCGGGCCTTCCGACAGGATCAGCTCCTCGAACTTGGCGGCCATCCGGGCCGAGAACTCCTGCTCGCTCTCGCCGTCGATGTGGAAGCGGTAGTAGTTCGGCAGTTCGGTGTGCTTGAACTCCGGCAGCGGCAGGCCGAACTTGGCGTGCATATGCGGCTGGCCCGACAGCGACACTGTGGCCACCGTATTGCCGTGGTAGCCGCGCACCCGGCCGATCACCTTGCGGCGCTCCGGCTCGCCTTTGGCGGTGTTGGTGTACCACAACAGCTTGATCGCGGTGTCATTGGCCTCAGATCCTGAGCATTGGAACATCGCCCGGGTCATGCCGTTCGGCGCCATCGCGGTCAGCCGCTCGCCCAGTTCTGCCACTTTCAGATGCGACCGGTTGTAAAAGGTCGGCGCAAACGGCAGCGTGTTCATCTGGCGCACCGCGGCATTGGCCAGGCGCTCGTTGTGATAGCCTAGCGACACGCAGCCCAGGCCCGAGAACCCATCGATGATCTCGCGCCCCTCGCTGTCATAGATGTACACGCCCTTGCCGTGGGTGATCATCGTCGGCCCGTTCTCCGCATGCTGGCGCAGGTTCGACTGCGGGTGCACGTGGTGGGCTTTGTCCTGCTCGATCGAGCGTTTGGCGTCGGCGTTCATGTCTGGCTCCAAAGCAAATCCTTGCGGCGATTTCAGCGCCATCTTGACTGAGTATCAATCTCGAAGTTTTCTCATTTTAGTGAATCAATTTCAGGCAAAATCCCATGAAACCGCTCCTCGACCTGCGCCACCTGCAGCTGATCCAGGCAATCAACCAAACCGGCCGGATCACCGATGCCGCCAAGATCCTGGGAGTGACACCTTCGGCGCTGTCGCACCGGTTGCGCGAGGCGGAACGGCGGTTGGATGTGCCGCTCTACACCCGCCTGCACAAGAAGCTGCGCAAGACGCCTGCGGCCGACTACATGGCGGTTGTGGCCGAGCGCATCCTGTCGGATCTCAGCCGCGCCGAGGAGGACGTGCGGCGGATGAATGCCGGGGTGCAGCACGTGGTGCGGCTCTCGGTCGAGGCCTACAGCAACTACCGCTGGCTGCCCGCTTTCATCAAGTTCCTGAAATCCCGCGCCGACGGCATCGACCTGCAGATCATGGCCGGCGCCCGCAGCGATCCCCTGTCCGGCGTGCTGAACCGCCATATCGACATCGCGGTGATTTCGGGTGCCGTCAGCCAGGCCGGCCTCACCAGCCTGCCGCTGTTCGAGGACCCGCTGCTCTACATCACCGCCCCCGGCCACCGGCTGGCGGGGCGGGACCATGTGGAGGGCAGCGACATCGTCGGCGAGCCCTTCATCACCTACACCAAAGTACCCGAACCCGACCGCGAGTTCGCCCGCCTGTTCCGCCCGACCGAGACCTACCCGAAATGGGCCGCCACGGTCGAGCTGCCCGAGGCGATCATTGAGCTGGTCGCCTCAGATCTCGGCACCAGCGTGCTGTCCAGCTGGGCGCTGCAGGCGGCTTTGAACGAAGGCCGCATCGTCGGCGCCCGGGTCACCGCCGAGGGCATCAACGTACCCTGGCGCGCCGCGCTGCGCAGCGAGGACATGGAAGACGGCGACCCGATCCGCCAGGTCGCGGAGCTGCTGTCGGAATGGTGCGCCCTGCCGGACGCAGGCTTCCACGTGACCTAAGGTCCGATGGGCAGGCACATCCCTGGAAACGCCGTTTCAGCCTTACCCCTGCATCCGCTTGTTGCCGGGATCGTAAAACGGCCGCAGGCTGGCCGCGGCGGCCACGGGTTTTCCCGACACCAGGATCAGATAGTCCCCGCCTTCCAGCGACTTCAGCGCCGCGCCGCCGGGCCTTGCCACGTATCCCAGCCCCACGGCCCCGCCAACCGTCCAGCCATAGCTGGCCGAGGTCAGCCGCCCCACTACCTCGCCGTTCCGCAGAATGGGTTCCTTGCCAAAGACCAGCGCCTCCGGATCCTCCAGCCGGAAGCACAGCAGGCGGTTGGCAGCACCTTGCGCACGCTTGGCCTCGATCGCCGCCTTGCCGGTGAACCCGGTGGTGAAATCGCAAGCAAAACCCAGGCCGCTTTCCACCGGGCCGTCGAAAGGCCCGATGTCGTACCCCCAATGGCGGAAGCCCTTCTCGATCCGGCAGCTGTCCACCGCCATGCCGCCGCAGAGCCGCGGCGCACCCTCGGCGGCCATCACCGCCTCGAACACTGCCTGCGCAAACTCCGCCGGCACATGCAGCTCCCAACCCAGCTCGCCCACATAGGTGATCCGCTGCGCCCTGACCGGGCAATGGCCGATGTGCAGGTCCTGGAAGCTGCCAAAGGGAAAGGCCCCGTCCGACAGATCCGCGCCGCTCAGCCCTTGCAGGAAGTCCCGCGCGCGCGGGCCCATCACCGCCAGCGTTGCCTCGGAGGAGGTCACGTTGACCACGCTGACACCGGTCCCCTCCAGCTGCGTCTTCAGCCAGCTTCCGGTCTGCGGCTCCGCCCCGGCCGACGCCATCACCAGGTACCGGCTTGCGGACAGCTGGGCGACGGTCACATCCGCCTCGATCCCGCCCTGCGCGTTGAACATATGGGTATAGACCAGCGCCCCCGGCGCCACCGCCATATTGGCCCCGCACAGGCGCTGCATCTGCGCCTCGGCCCCCTGCCCGTCCACGATGAAGCGGCCAAAGGTCAGGTCGATCATGCCGAGGTCGTTGCGCAGGGCCTCATGTTCGGCTTTCCAGTCGTCAAACCAAGGCTCCCGCCCGAAACCATCGGTCATTCCGCGCCCGTAATACAGCGGCCGCTCCCAGCCATTGGCGCTGGCGAACTGGGCTCCGGCGGCCTTGAGGTGACCATAGTAGGGCGTGCGCCGCAGCCCGCGGGCTTCGGTCTTGTGCAGATAGGGCCAGTGCATCGCATAGGCGTGGCTCAGCGTTTCCGCCGCCTTGGCAGCCGTATAGCTGCGGGCGTTCAGACCCGGCACAATCCGGCGGCTGTCCACATCCGTCAGATCCATGGTCATATGTCCGGCCATGATCCATTCCGCAAGCGCCCTGCCCGCACCGGGGCCGTTCTGGATGCCGGTGGAGTTGAAACCGGCGGCCACCCACAGCCCCTTCACCTCCGTGACCGGTCCAAGGTAGTGCTTGGCGTCCGGGGTAAAACACTCCGGCCCGTTGAAGAATTTGCGGATGCCCGACTCCGCCAGCGCCGGGACCCGTGCCATTGCTGCTTCGAGCACCGGATAGAGGTGCTCTTCGTCGCAGGGCAGCTCGTCGAACTCGAAAGCCTCCGGCAGGCCGCCTTCGGGCAGCCAGGGGGCGGCGTTCGGTTCCGAGCAGCCGATCAGCAGCTTGCCTGCGTCTTCCTTGTAATAGGCGTATTCATCCATCACCCGCAGCACCGGCAGATCGCCGGTGACGCCTTCGATGGGGTCGGTCACCACATAGTAATGGTTGGTGTAATGCAGCGGCACCTGCACGCCGTGGCTCAGCCCGAACTCGCGTGCCCACATGCCGGTGGCATTGACCACATGCTCGGCCCGCACCAGCCCTTGCGCAGTTTCCACGCCTACGGCACGGCCGCCTTCGATCACCACATGTTCGACCTTGGTGTCCTCGAAAATCTGCGCGCCGTTCATCCGGGCGCCCTTGGCCAGCGCCATGGTGGTGTCGATCGGGTTGGTATAGCCGTCGCCGGGGAACCAGAAGGCGCCTTTGGCGTCGTGGGCAGACAAGAGCGGCCAACGCTCCAGCGCTTCGCCCGTGCTGATTTCTTCCGCGCGGATGCCGCAGCCGCGGGCATAATCCACCTTGCGCCGCAGCTCCTCCATCCGCGCATCCGTCAGCGCCAGCGTCATCGACCCGTTGCGCTTGAAGCCGGTGTTCTGGCCGGTTTCATCCTCCAGGCTCTCCATCAGGTCGAGGCCATACTTTGCCAGCGCCGTCATCACCGGCACGCCCTGGGTCTCGCTGACCAGCCCGGCCGCGTGCCAGGTGGTGCCGGAGGTCAGTTTCTTGCGCTCGAACAGCGCCACTGGCCAGCCAGCCTTGGCCAGGTGGTAGGCCGTTGCACAGCCAACAATGCCGCCGCCGACAATGGCGACCTGCACGTCCGTGGGAAGGGGCTTTGCCATCTCCTTACCCCCGCAGCCGGTCGTTTTCGGGATCGTAGAACGGCACCGTGGCAACCGTTGCCTTTACCGGCTGGCCCAGCACTTCAATGTCAAAGACCTCGCCCGGCTGCGCGGCAACCGTCAGATACCCAAGCGCAATCCGCTTGCCGATGCGGAAGCCGGTGCCGCCGGAGCTGACATAGCCCACCGGCCTGCCATCGCGGCAGATCGGGTCCGAGGACAGAGCATCCGCGCCGTGGCCCTCCAGGACAAAGGCGGTGAAGTGGTAGCCCTTCGCCTGCTCGGCCTGGGCCATAAACGCATCGCGGCCAACGAAACTGTCTTTCTTTTTGCTGACAAACCGGTCCAGCCCCGCATCAAAGGCCGTGTATTCGATGCCAAAATCCGACCCCCAGCCGTGGTATCCCTTCTCGATCCGCATCGCATTCAAGGCATAAGAGCCGAACTCCACCATGCCCTTGTCCGCGCCCTGCTCCATGATGGCGCTGTAGACTGTCACCAGATCGGCCGAGCGCATGTGCAGCTCCCAGCCCAGTTCGCCCACATAAGAGACCCGCAGCGCAACCGCCAGCACGCCGGCAATGGTGATCCCACGCACCGACATCCAAGGCGCTGCCTCTTTCGAGAGGTCATCCTGGGTCAACGGCTGCAGCACATCGCGGGACTTCGGCCCCATCACCATCAGCGCCGCGTCAAACTCCGAGCCGCGCCGCAGGGTCACGCCCTCTTCCGGCAGGAATTGCGACATCCAGTCGTGGTCGCGCTGGTCCGCCAGCGTCGGGCCGCACAAGAGGTATTTGTTCTCCTCCAGCCGGGCGATGGTGGCCTCGGACCAGAGCTTGCCCTTGGGCGTCAGCATGTAGCTGAGCTTGACCCGGCCCACCTTCGGCATCGCACCGCAGAACACATGGTTCAGGAACTCAGTCGCCTTGGGGCCTTCGACCTCGTAGCGGGTGAAGCCGCCGTGATCCATCACGCCCACATTGTCGCGCACGCCTTCGCATTCGGCCTTTACCGCATCATGCCAGGCTTCGTGATGGAAGCTGAGCTTGCCATCGTCCTTGATGGCATCGGTTTCAAACCAGAACGCCCGTTCCCAGCCCGCGACCTGGCCGAACACCGCGCCTTTGCCCTTTAGCGTCTCATAAAGCGGTGTGGTCTGCACCGGACGACCCGATTTCCACAGACGGTGCGGATAGGGGATCGCATACTGGTTTTCATAAAGCTCGCTGGAGCGTTTCACCGTGTAGTCAAACGTCGCCCATTCCTCGCCGAACCGGCGCGGGTCCCACATCGACATGTCCCATTCAGGCTCGCCTCCGGTGATCCATTCGGTCAGCGTCTTCGCCGCCGCCGCCGAATGGGTGATGCCCACCGGGAAGCAGCAGGCGTGGTAGAAGTTCGGCAAGCCGAAGGCCGGGCCGCACAAGGGCGCGCCATCCGGGCTGTAGGGGATCGGGCCGTTCACGAAACGGCTGACACCCGCCTCGCCCAAGAGCGGCACATGCGCCAGCGCCGCCTCCAGGATCTCGGCGATATCATCCACGCTGTCGGGGTAAAGCTGGTTGGCAAAGCAATCCGGCATCCCGTCCAGCCAGGCGGGGCGGCCTTCGTGCCCGTAGGAGCCCAAGAGCAGCCCGTTCCGCTCGCGGCGCAGATAGTACATGATGTCGGGATCGCGCACGAGCGGGAAGTTTTCGGGGTTTGCTTCCAGCTCCGCCAGGCTGTCGGTGACCAGATACTGATGCTCCAGCGTAACGACGGGCAGCTTTTGCCCAACCATCTCACCGACCTGGCGGCCATAGTAGCCGCCTGCGTTGATCACGATGTCGCAGCGCACATTGCCCTTGTCTGTCTCCACCTCCCACTCGCCGGATGCGCGGCGTCTGATGCCGGTGACCTTGGTGAACCGCTGGATCGCCGCGCCCTGATCCCGCGCGCCCTTGGCCAGCGCCTGGGTGAGCTGCGAGGGGTCCACATCGCCCTCATAAGGGTCATAGATGCCGCCGATGATGCTGTCGCCAGAGCTGAAATAGGGATGCATAGCGTCCATTTCAGACGGGGTCAGCATCCGCATCTCATAGCTTAGCCCCTTGGAGATCCCCACCAGGTGCCGGAAAAGATCCATCCGCTCCTCTGTGTGGGCAGGCCAGAAGGCGCCGGTGTGGCGGTAGGTGATCGGGTAATCCACCTCCCCGGCCAGATCCTTGTAAAGCCGCCAGGCGTAATTGCCCGCGCGCATGCCGCCCCAGCTATTGGCATAGGTCGGAATATTGCCCGCCGCATGCCAGGTGGAGCCCGAGGTCAGCTCGTTCTTTTCGATCAAGAGCGTGTCGGTCACGCCCGCCTTGGCCAGGTGGTAGAGGGTCGACACGCCAACAGCGCCACCGCCGATGATCACAACTTTGGCTTGGGTCTTCATGAGGTCACGCTTTCAGGGTCTCGGGCAGATGAATGGGCAGGCGCGCGCGGATGGCGGCCTCGATGTCGGCAGGCAAATGGTCCGGTACGGGCTGGGCTTCGATCTCGGCCACACGGGCCACCGCTCGGTCCCAAACCGTCAGCGCGCCGCTTTCCAGCCAGTCGTTCACGCTTTGGCGGTCGCCGAGCTGGGGATAGACATACTCCGATGTCATCAGCTCCAGGGTTTGCGCGGTGCCGAGGTAATGGCCCTCGCCCGTCACCACCTGCTCCATCATGTCCAGATCGATGGCGCTGTCGAACATCTCCACCCCGCGCACCGAGCGCAGGATCGCGCCGCACATGTCGTTGTCGATCACCAGCGCCTCCTTGCTGGCGGCCATGATTGAGCCGAGCATGCCAACCGAGAGGTTGATCATGTCGGCACCGCCCTGGGCCGCCAGCGCGATGGTGTAGCCTTTTTCATAGCCCGACTGCGCATCCGCGGTCTTGGCATCGGTCATTCCGGCCGAAACGGTCGACGGCAGACCCAGGTTCAAGAGCAGCTGTGCGGCGGCGGCATTCGCAACCGCTGCCTCGCCCGAGCCGCCGGTCATCGCACCGGTCCGCAGGTCCGAGATGAAGGGCATGAAGGCCAGGATGCAGGGAAAGCCGGGGCGCATCATGTTGGCCAGCACCAGCCCTGCCAGCAATTCTGCCAGCCCCTGTGCCAGGGCGCCGGCCAGCGAGGCCGGGCTGGTGGCGCCGGCCTGTGCTGCCGAGCAGATCTGCAAGGGCATCCCCAGCCGCACACATTCCCGCATCACGCCGCAGGCTTCCTCCGCCAGAGTCAGTGGCGGCACCACATGGCAGATCGAGGCAAAGCAGAACGGCTGCGCCACAAAGGGGGTATCGCCCAGGGCTGCGCCCAGCATCTCCACCACCGGCGCCACATTGGCGGCTTCAAAGAAGCTGGTGCCGATCGGTTTCGAAGTGGCCTTCATCGCCGCGAAGGCGGTGTTGATGTCCAGTGTCAGCGGGTCCTCCAGATCCCGCGCCACCACCGGGCGCAGGCTGTAGTGGATACTGTCGCAGGCGTCGACAATGCGCATCAGCCCGTAAAGATCCTGCAGCGTTGAATCGCGGAAAGTCTGCGTCGCTGCATCCAGCACCTGCACCGCGGCGCCACCGGTGCCGATGTGCACCCGGCCGCCGCCTACCTCGATTCCCCGGTCGCGATTGAAGCCGGGCAGCTCCACCCGCTTACAGGCCTTTGCGATCATGTCCTCAACCAGCGCGCGGGGAAAGGTGATCCGTCCATCCGCCCGCGCCAGCGCCCCGTTGCCTAGTGCGAGTTCGCGAATGTCTTCAGGGGCTTGCGAAACGCCAATCTGCTCCAGAATGTCGAAAGCCGTGTCTGTGATATACCAAAGCTTGCTGTCATCCAGCGGCATAAGGCGGCCGCCCACGGGCGGCTGGGTCAGCTGTGACCCAAAGGGTCTGCCTCCACGTTTTGATCGTGTTCGCCGCATTCGCGCGTCCTTGTTGATGTGCGTCTTGGCGGCATCTTAGGAAGAGCAAAAGATTAGCTCAATTCCATTATTTACACACTTTGATGAATGAAATTCACCCAAGGTTATCCCAAGGCAACCTATCCACAATTTGCTGCGATGAAGCGGAATATGGGGTATCAGCAGAGTATCTGCGGTGCGCCCTACCGGCCTCAAAGACAACGGCAGACCGGCTCAGCGATGCGGGAATTGCAGATCACATTCCGCCACGATCATTGCCTGATACGAAGCTCATCTCGCCACGGATGCGTGACGCTCTCGTCCTGCTTGCGGTTCTACGCCGCTCTTTTGATCCCCACTTCCCTCAGCATAGCAGCAGAAGACTTCACTGGCAGAGGAACGCTGGCTTTTGGGACAACAATCGGCACACCGCCTACTTCTAAAGGAGAACTGTGAAAGAGGACACACCCAGCCGACTTTCCAAGCCAGAGTTTTTCAGCAAGCATCTGGCTGCAGGCAGCAGGAGTTTACCGTACCGTGCCGGCCTAACCAGAATAGCCGACCTGCAGTTCGATGTCGGTGATATAGTTGGCACCCATAAAACGCCTGAAACGGTCGTGAAACCCTCGGGTATGCGCATGTGCCAGTGCATCCGCGCGCTCCACGTCACGTGCCTCGATGGCGTCAATCATCTCATGATGCTCAGATCCAAGAAGCTGGTCTTCAGCCGACTCCTGAATGTAGTCGAACAGCATGTGCAGAATTCGCCGGCCTTCATCAAGAAGCATTCCATACGACCTCGTAAAATAGGGGTTTCTGCCGGCTTCGGCCACAGCCAGGTGAAAATCCTTGTTCGTCGCCGACATTTTCAGATGGCCACCGCTTTTGCAGGCTTCATCGAAGGCTGCGGCCCTTTCCCGCATACGCTCAAGATCCGCGGCTTGGCGATTTTGTGCGGCCAACCGCGTCGTAATGCGCTGATTGAGATCCAGTGCCTCCACGTAGCGCGGGAAATCCGCAAGGTTCACTGGCGCAACCAGCGTTGACCGGTTCGACAGCATTTCCACCAACCCGTCTGCGGACAGACGGATCAAAGCCTCGCGGATCGGCGAGCGGGACATCGCAAACCGCTGTGCAAGAGAGGTTTCATCCAGCGGCACTCCCGGCTTCAGGTCCAGCGACAGAATCTCCGTCTTGAGAACATCATAGACATGTTTTGCGCCGCCTCCCTTAGCTTGCTTTGCAGGCTGCTTGGCCCCTGCGGCTGTTGTGGCGCTCATGAAGCTGCCTCTCTTCAAAGTTTTCTGTGCTCCCGTTGATAGCGGAAAAGGAGCCTGAAACAAATCTATTGACTTGTCGCCAATGTGTCGACAAATATCATGTCTACAAAATGTCGACAATGGTGGAGGAAATTTTGGCAACGATAAAAAATTGGTTTGGAACCGCAGCGGGCGGCGTGATGGCGCTTGCAGCATCCGGCGCGGCCGCGGATGGGCGCCTTGATACAGTGCTGGAGCGCGGCTCGCTCTTGTGCTCGGGCCACAACGGCTCATTCTTGGGCTTTGCCGAGGTGGATGATCAGGGCACTTGGAAAGGCGTCGACATCGACCTGTGCAAGGCGCTGGCGGCGGGCCTGTTCGGCCAGTCCGACGGCAACCTGGAAATCGTACCGATCAGCTGGGCTCAGCGCTGGCCCGCGCTGCAGTCGGGCGACATCGACGTGGTGATCAAGGTCTCCGGCTGGACCCAAAGCCGCGACACCGAGTTGAACCTGGCCTACAGCCGCCCCTATTTCATCGGCGCCTTCCAGGTGATGGCCCATGCCGAAACCGAAGCGGAAAGCGTGGCGGATCTGGACGGTGGCTCGATCTGCGTTTCGGCCGGCACCTCGACCGAACGGGTCCTGGCCTCCTACCTGGAAAGCCACAATATCGACGCCGAGATCATCGTCTTTGAAAAAGGCGACGAGGTGCGGACCTCCTACTTCGGCGGCCGTTGCGACGGTCTGATCGAATGGGCGCCCAGCCTGGCCGCCGCCCGGGTCGAGGCCGAAGACCCCTCCGCCCACGTGATCCTGCCGGACGTGCTGGAGCTGGAAGCCGAAGGCATCATCGTGCCCGAGGGCGACCCGGACTGGCTGGATGTTCAGAACTGGATGCTGAACTCGCTCTGGTATGCCGAGGCGCAGGGCATCACCTCCGCCAATGTCGACGAGTTCAAGGCCAACCCGCCCTCCACCACGGTGGGCAAATTCCTGGGCGTCACCCCGGGCTACGGCGAGCGTCTCGGCCTCAAGGACGACTGGGCCTACAACATGATCAAGGAAGTCGGCAATTTCGGTGAGATCTACGAGCGCAACATCGGCTCCGGATCGCCCTACAACCTGCCCCGCGGCATCAACGCCCTCTATACCGAGGGCGGCGTCTTCTACCCGATGATCATCGACTGATCCGGTTTGAACCCGGGCAGAGCCGACTGGCTCTGCCCATCAAACAAAGGGGGGAGAGAAAATGACAGCATTGCTCAGAAGCAAAACCGTGCGCGACGCCGGGCTGCAGGCCGGATTCACCGGCGGCTTGTTCATCATGATCGTGGTCTTTGTGCTGACTGCGCAAACCAACCTGGAGGCCCAGGGGCTGACATCCGGTTTCGGCTTCCTGGAACGCGCCACCGGGTGGGAGATCAACTTCTCCCTGATCGACTATTCCACATCCTCCCCCTATTGGCGGGCCATCCTGGTCGGCGTGCTGAACTCGATGTTTGTCGGCGCCATCGGGCTGACTGTGGCCACCGTGCTGGGCGTCACCGCAGGCGTCATGCGCACCTCCGGCAACGGCATGGCTGAATTGCTGGGCACTGCATTTGTCGAGATCTTCCGCAACGTGCCGCTGCTTTTGCAGTTGTTCTTCTGGTACGCGCTGCTGATAGGGCTGCCGAAACCGAAACAGGCGCCCTTTGTCTGGGACTCCATTGCCCTCACGGGCCGCGGCATCTTTGTGCCTGGCCTGAATGTCTCCGGCGGCTCCGTCTTTCTCGCCTTCCTATTCCTGCTTGCGGCCTTCGGCCTGTCACTCTGGCTCGGTGCCGCGCGCCGCTTCTCGCGGATGGGCAAGGCGCGCAAGAAAACGCTCCGCCGCAGCCTGTGGCTGGGTGCCATCATCCTTGGGATCCTGTCGATGTGGCTCGGCCGCCTGCCGGACACTCCGCTGGTCAACATGCCCTACCTCAAGGGGCTGAACTACCGCGAGGGTATCCGCATCTCGCCGGAGCTTCTGGCCTGCATCATCGCCATCTCGATCTACGGCGCCGCCTATATCGCCGAGATCATCCGCGCAGGCTTCAACGCCATCCCCGGCGGCCAGAGCGAGGCCGGCCATGCCCTGGGCCTCACCCGCTGGCAGATCTTCAGCCGCATCCGCTTGCCGCTGGCCATCCGTGTGGTGCTGCCGACGATGATCAACCAGTACGTCTGGCTGTTCAAAGCCACCACCATCGGCATCGCCATCGGGTTCGCGGACTTCTTCATGGTGGTCTCCACCTCGATCAACCAGTCCGGCCAGACGCTGGAGCTGATCGGGATCCTGATGGGGGGCTACCTGCTGATCAACTACTCCATGGCCTGGGTGCTCAATCGCGTGAACGACGCGATCAAGCTCAAAGGCACACAGCTGCGGATCTGAGGGAACACACGCCATGGCCAAGACCTACCACCGCCCCACCCTGCTGGATCACATCCGCACCCGCTATTTTGCCACCCGCCTGGATACCGCCATGTCGGTCCTCTTCGGCGCCATCACCCTGTGGATCCTGTGGAGCCTGCTGAACTGGGCTGTGCTGGACGCAGTGTTCAGCGCCGCCGACAAGGAACTGTGCGGCCATGATGCCGGCGCCTGCTGGTCGGTGATCGACGCGCGCTGGCGGCTCATCCTGTTCGGCCTTTACCCGTTCGAAGAGCAGTGGCGCTCTGCCATCGCCTGCGCCGCCATCGTGCTGGTCACAGCCCTGTCCTGCGTCCCCTGGTTCTGGAACGCCAAACGCCTGCCGGTGCTGTGGCTCACAGGCTTCGCCACCTTCTATGTGCTCATGGCGGGCGGCTATTTCGGGCTTAAGGAAATCCCGCCGCAAAGCTGGGGTGGACTGTCGCTGACCATCTTTGTTTTTGCCGCCGTCGCCATCATCGGCATGCCGCTGTCCATCGTCTTTGCCCTGCTGCGCCGCTCAGAACTGCCGTGGATCGCCCGCACCATGGGGCTGGTGATCGACACCATCCGCTCACTGCCCTTGCTGTCGATCATGTTCACCTTTGCCATCGTGCTGCCCTTTGTGCTTCCGGGCTGGCTGATCGGCGACAAGCTCTACCGCGTCATCGTCGGCTACGCGCTGTTCTTTGCCTGCTATCAGGCCGAAATCATCCGCGGCGGCATGCAGGCGCTGCCCGCAGGCCTTGAAGAAGCCGCCAAGGCGCTTGGCATGTCCTACTGGCACCGCATCAGCTACATCGTGCTGCCGCAGGCCTTCCGCAACGCGCTGCCGCCGACCATCAACCAGTTCGTGATCACCTTCAAAGAGACCTCGCTGGTCGTGATCATCGGCTTCTTTGATGTGATGGCCTCGGGCAATGCGGCCTTTGGCACCGCCGAATGGAGCTTTGCTCATATCGAAGTCTACAGCTTCGTTGCGCTCATCTTCTTTGTCTTCGTCTTCGCGCTGTCCCGTTACGGCGCCTATCTGGAACGCCGCCTGGCCGTTGCCAGCCGCTGAGGGAGGAACCCATGCCCGCAACCGACACCGCCGTGCGCATCGCCGAAATGGACAAATACTATGGCGCCTTTCACGCGCTGAAGAACATCAACCTAGACATCCGGAAGGGCGAGAAGATCGTCGTCTGCGGCCCTTCCGGCTCCGGCAAATCGACCCTGATCCGCTGCATCAACAAGCTGGAGGATTATCATGCAGGCTCGATCAACGTGCTGGGCACCGAGCTGGACGACAACCTCGATCACATCGACGAGATTCGCCGCGAGACCGGCATGGTGTTCCAGCACTTCAACCTGTTCCCGCATATGACCATCCTGGAGAACTGCACCCTCGCCCCGATCCTGGTGCGCAAGCAGCCCCGCACCGAAGCCGAGGCGGTGGCGATGGAATACCTGCACAAGGTCAAGATCCCCGAACAGGCGGACAAATTCCCCGGCCAACTTTCCGGCGGCCAGCAGCAGCGCGTCGCCATCGCTCGTGCCCTCTGCATGAAGCCCGAAATCATGCTGTTTGATGAACCCACCTCGGCACTGGACCCGGAGATGATTTCCGAAGTGCTCGACGTGATGGTGTCTCTGGCCGAGGAGGGTATGACCATGGTTTGCGTCACACATGAGATGGGTTTTGCCCGCCAGGTCGCCGACCGGGTGATCTTCATGGCCGATGGTGAGATCGTTGAGCAGGGCACGCCGGAACAGTTCTTCGACAACCCGCAAAACGAACGCACCAAAACCTTCCTCAGCCAAGTCCTGGGACACTAACCATGACAAAACCCAACATCATCCTGTTCATGGTCGACCAGCTCACGTCTTTTGTGCTGAATGCCTATGGCGGCACCGTCTGCAAGACCCCCAACATCGACGCGCTGGCCGCCCGCGGCACGGTGTTCGAGAACGCCTATTGCCCCTATCCTCTGTGCGCGCCGTCGCGTTTCGGCATGATGGCAGGCCGCCTGCCCTCGCGCATCGGCGCCTTCGACAACGGGGCTGAGTTCACCGCCTCCACCCCGACCTTTGCCCACTACCTGCGGGCAAACGGCTATTACACCAGCATCTCAGGCAAGATGCATTTTGTCGGCCCCGACCAGTACCACGGCTTCGAAGAACGCCTCACCACCGAGATCTACCCGGCCGATATGTCCTGGACCCCGGACGCTGACTTCCGCGACTACAACAAGGACGAGGAGCGCGCCTATACCTTCGGCGTCTCCACCATCGACACCGTGCGCGATGCAGGCCCTGTCGCCCGCTCGATGCAGATCGACTATGACGAGGACGTCATCCACCACGCAGTGCGCGAGCTTTATACCCGGGCGCGCAGCGACGACACCCGCCCCTTCATGATGACGGTCTCGCTGACCCACCCGCATGACCCCTACGTCACCACGCAAGAGTACTGGGACCGCCACCCGGAAGAGACCATCGACGCCCCGCAGGTGCCCCATATCCCGGTGGAACAGCGCGACGCCCACAGCCAGTCGCTCTACTACCACTATGGCCAGGACAAATGTGAACTGAACGATCAGGACTACCGCAAGGCGCGGCGCGGCTACTACGGGATGATCTCATATGTCGATGACCTGTTCGGCCGCCTGATGCAGGCGCTGCAGGACAGCGGCTATGCAGATAACACCGTGGTGCTCTTTGCCTCCGACCATGGTGACATGATCGGCGAGCGCGGCATGTGGTTCAAGAAGACCCTGTTCAACCCGGCAATCCAGGTGCCGCTGATCCTCGCCCATCCGGAGCATGCACCGGGCCGGGTTGCGGCACCTGCCTCGCTCTTGGACATCTTCCCGACCCTGCTGGACATCGGCGGTATCACCGGCAGCGCCATCAAAACGCCCTTGGACGGCCGCAGCCTGATGCCCGCCCTGCGCGGTGAGACCCTGACCGGACCCGTCTATGCCGAACATATCGACGGCGGCACCTCCGCCCCGCGGGTCTGCGTCCGCGACGGCGACAAGAAGCTGATCATCTCCCGCGCCTACCCGCCGCAATTCTACGATCTGGCCGCCGACCCGCTGGAGCAGGTCAATCTGGCAGGCCAGGGCAGCGCAGACGAGGCCCGCCTGACTGAGCTGGCCGAACAGACCTGGCCGCTCGACACCCTGCTGGACGACGTCATCGCCAGCCAGGTCGCACGCAAGTTGATCGACAACGCCCTTTCCACGGGCCGCGAGGAAATCTGGGATTTCACCCCGCGCGCCCTCACCCAGAACACCAACTATGTCCGCCGCGGCGACGCTTTCCCCGAAGTCGAGCAGCGCGGCTACCTCCCCTACAAGACCAAAAGGACCTCCTCATGAGCTACAATGTCAAACTCTCGGGCGTCATGCCCGCCCTCGTCACCCCCTTCGGCGCCGACGGCAGCATCGACTTCAACGCCTTCGAAAAACTGCTGACCCATTTCCGCGAGGCCGGCGTCACCGGCTGGGTGCCCAACGGCTCCACCGGTGAATACTTCAGCCAGTCCACCGAGGAACGCCGCCAGGTGCTGCAATTCGTCAAGGAATTCGCCAACGACGATGAAATCCTGATCGCCGGCACCAACGCCCCCGCCACCCGCGAAGTGATCGAACAGACCGCCATGGCCAAGGACATCGGCTATGACAACGTGCTGCTGGCCCCGCCTTTCTACACCCGTCCGACCCAGGAAGAGCTGATCAAGCACTATGAGACTGTGCTGGCCGAGGTCGACGTGAACCTGGTGCTCTACTCCTACCCGCTGAAGGACGGCAACGACATCAGCTTTGAGCTGATGGACCATTTCGCCGACAACCCCCGCGTCATCGGCATCAAGGAAAGCTCCGGCGTGCTGCAGCGCGCGATCGACATCGCCTCGCGCTACGAGGGCAGGATCCAGCTGGTCTCCGGCTCCGACGACATTGCGCTCGACTTCATGTTCTGGGGTGCGGACAGCTGGATCTGCGGCCCGTCCAACTGCATGGCCAAGGCCTGCTGCGATCTGGACCGCACCTACAGGGCGGGCGACCTGGATAAAGCCAAAGAGATGATGAAGACGCTCTACCGCGCCATGAATATCCTGGAATCCGGCAAGTTCGTGCAAAAGATCAAATACGGCTGCGAGCTGCAGGGCCTGCCCGTCGGCGAATGCCGCGCCCCGCTCGGCCCGCTCACGGATCAGGAAAAGGCCGAGTTCCGCACCGCGATGGAACCGATCCTGAACTGGTAACCTCTCTCCCCTGGCCGGGGGAGGTACGCGCTGCCGCCTCCGGCCCCTTTTTGGACAAGACAAACATGAGCCATATCGTGGTCATTGGCGGCGGCGTTGTCGGCATCGCTTGCGCGCTGGAGCTGCAGGATGACGGCCACCAGGTCACCGTGCTGGAACCCGGTCCCGTGGGCGAGGGCGCCAGCTGGGCCTCCTGCGGATCCATCGCCGTCAGCGAGGTGATACCGCTCTCCAAACCCGGCATCATAATGAAGGCACCGGGCTGGCTGCTGGACCCTTTGGGGCCGCTGACCTTGCGCGCCTCCTCCGCGCTGGGGGTGCTGCCCTGGTTCCTGCGCTTTGCCGCCAACGCCCGGGCCAGCCGGATCAAGGCGATCAGCGCGGACATCGCCGCCCTCACCCTGCCGTCGCTTGCCGACCTGCAATCCATGCTGGCGCGCTACGGCCTGTCGGTTCTGCTCCGCCCAGCCCCGGTGATGGAGCTTTACGACAGCGCCGAAGAACTCGGCCACGAGCGCGATTTCCACGACATGCGCCGCGCGCTCGGCTTCCAGATCGACGAGATCACCGGCAACGAGGCCAAGGAGATGGAACCCTCCATCGCCGGCGATTTCGCCTGCGCCACGGTGTTCCGCGATTGGCGGTCGGTGGTGGACACCAAACGGTTCGTGACCGAGCTGCACCGCGTCTTTTCAGATCGCGGCGGCACGGTGAAATGCGCCCGGGCCACTGGTTTCCTACGCAATGGCAACGGCGCGGGCGGCGTCCGCACGGACAGCGGCGAAACCATCACCGGCGACCAATACGTCCTGGCAGCCGGCGCCTGGTCCAAGGATCTGGCCCGCGATCTGGGTGTTGCGATCCAGATGGAGGGGGTGATCGGCTACCAGACCAGCCTCACGGCCCCCGGCGTCGATGTGACCCACGCCATGGTTTATGCCAAGGGCGGGTTTGGCATCACACCTTACGAAAGCGACCTGGCGGTCGCGGGCAGTATCGAGTTTGCGGGCCTTGATGCCCAGCCGAACTGGAAGCGCGCCGAAATCCTGGTGGAGAAGGCCAAGCGCGTTCTGCCCGGCCTACAAACCGAACCCGCCCAGCGCCGTATCGGCCGCCGCCCGCTGACGCCCGACACCAAACCGATCATCGGCCCGGCCCCGGGCGCTGGCAACGTGATCCTGGCCACCGGCCACGGCCAGCTTGGCCTTACCCTCAGCGCCACCACCGGCAAGCTGGTGCGCAGCCTTATCGCCGGACGCCAGCCCAACATCGACATGCACGCCTACAGGGCAGACCGCTTCTGACGCTTAGAAATTCACCGGGCACTGCCCGGCACCGGAGAAATAACATGCAAAACAAGCTCTTCATCAACGGCGAATGGACCGCCTCCGCCTCTGGCGCCATGTTCGATGTGGTGGACCCTTCGAACCGCGAAACCTTCCACCAGGTGGCCCGCGGCAGTGCCGCAGACATCGGTGCCGCCGTTCAGGCCGCCCGCGACGCTTTTGACACCGGCCCCTGGCCGCGCACGACCGGTGCTGAGCGCGCCGCCATCCTGCGCAAGATGGGTGACGAGATCACCCGCCGCACAGATGAGCTCGCCCGCCTGGAAGTGCGCGACAACGGCAAACCCCTGCCCGAAGCGGTCTGGGATATCGAGGATACTGCTGGCTGTTTCCACTTCTACGCCGACTTGGCCGAGCGGCTCGACAACAGCGTCGAACAGGACATCGAGCTGTCGATGGCGGAGTTCACCTCCAAGGCGGTGAAGGAACCGGTCGGCGTGGCGGGCGCCATCATCCCCTGGAACTTTCCCATGCTGATGGCCGCCTGGAAGGTTGCCCCGGCCCTCGCCGCAGGCTGCTGCATGGTGCTGAAACCTTCCGAGCTCACCCCGGTTACTGCTCTGGAGCTGGGCAGCATCGCCACCGCTGCAGGCCTGCCTGCAGGCGTCCTCAACATCGTCACCGGCTTCGGTCCCGAGGCCGGCCAGCCGCTCACCGAACACCCGGGCGTTGACAAGCTCGCCTTCACCGGCTCGGTCCCCACCGGCGCCCGCATCATGGCCACCGCCGCGCAGGAGATCAAAACCGTCAGTCTGGAACTGGGCGGCAAATCCCCGATGGTGGTCTTTGGCGACGCCGACATCGACGAGGCCGTCGAATGGATCATGTTCGGCATCTTCTGGAACCAGGGCGAGGTCTGCTCCGCCACCTCCCGTGTGCTGATCGAAGAAAGCATATATGAGCCGCTGCTGGCCCGCCTCGCGGAAGAGGCGCAGAAGATCAGGATCGGCCACGGGTTGGAAGACGGCGTGCTGCTTGGCCCCCTCGTCAGCCAGGGCCAGCACGAAAAGGTCCTCGCCGCCATCGACCGCGGCAAATCCGAAGGTGCCCGGCTGGTCTGCGGCGGCGGCGTGCCGCAAGGCTTGGAACACGGCTGCTATGTCGAACCCGCCATCTTTGCCGACGTGCCCACCGACGCTTGGATCTGGAACGAGGAGATCTTTGGCCCCGTCGTCTGCATCCGCCCCTTCAGGACCGAAGAAGAAGCCATCGAACTGGCCAATGACTCCCGCTTCGGCCTTGGCGCTGCGGTGATGTCCAATGACCTGGAGCGCGCCAACCGCGTCGCCCGCGCATTCCGGGCCGGCATCGTCTGGGTCAACTGCTCGCAGCCCACATTCACCGAGGCGCCCTGGGGCGGCTACAAACAGTCCGGCATCGGCCGCGAGCTGGGCGAGTGGGGGCTGAACAACTACCTCGAAACCAAGCAGATCACCACCTACGACCGCTCCAAACCCTGGGGCTGGTATCTGAAAGGCTGAGCCATGGCGTATCTCACAGGCCAAACCGTACTGCTGACCGGCGCCACCGGCACCATCGGCGCCGCCATCGCCCGGGAGCTCGCCCGCGAGGGCGCCCGGGTGCTGCTGCACTATGGCCGCAACCGCGATGCCGCAGAGGCTTTGGCGACAGAGATTGGCAACGGTGCGTTATGCTTTGCCGCTAATCTGAGCGACCCCGCCGCCCCTTCCCGGCTCTGGGCCGAGGCAGAAGCCGCGGCCGGCCGCATCCACGCGCTGATCAACAACGCGGGCATCCTGTTGTCCGCCTCGGTCGAGGACCCTCTGGACCAGTGGCAGGCCACCTGGATGCGCGACGTGCAGGTGAACCTTCTGGCGGCGGCGGACCTCTGCCGCGCTGCCATCACCCACTTCCGCGCCCATGGCGGCGGCAGGATCGTCAACATGGCCTCCCGCGCCGCCCAGGGCGGCTACCGGGCCGAGGCGATGTCTTACGGCGCCACCAAGGCCGCGCTGGTCAACTTGACCCAAAGCATCGCGGGCGGCTTCGGATCCGGCAACATCACCGCCACCGCCCTTGCCCCGGGCTGGGTCCGCACCGAAATGTCCGAGGCCTATATCGCCGAGCATGGCGAAGCCGCTGCGCTGTCAGGCATTCCCATCGGCCGCATGGCGGAACCCAATGAAATCGCCGAGCTGACTGCCTTCGCCCTGCGCCCCTCGCAATCGTCCCTTTCCGGTGCCGTCCTCGACGTAAACGGCGCCAGCCAGATGAGGTAACCGCATGAACCGGTTCGCAAACAAGACAGCCATCGTCACCGGCGGCGCCGGCGGCATTGGCGCCGCAATCTGCCGCCGCCTCACCGCAGAGGGCGCCTTTGTCTGGATCGTCGACACCAACGCCGCTGCCGCTGAGGAGCTGGCCGCCGCAATCCGCATAGATGGCGGCAAGGCAAACTGCGGCGCCGTCGACCTGACCGACCCGCAGGCCATCCGCAGCTTTGTCCGCGGCCTCACATCCAAGGGCTGCAGTATAGACGTGCTGTGCAACAACGCAGGCCTGATGCGCCGCGGTGCGCTGATGGAGCTCACGCCCGAGGACTGGAGCCTCTCCTTCCAAGTCAACATCGACGCGCTCTTCCACATGTGCCAGGCGGTGATCCCGGTGATGCAGGCCCAGAGCGGCGGTGCCATCGTCAACACCGCCTCGCAATGGGGACTGCACCCTGCCCCCGGCCATATTGCCTATAACACCACCAAGGCCGCCGTTGCCGCCTTCACCCAGAACCTCGCCCGCGACTATGCACCGGACAAGATCCGGGTGAACGGCGTCGCCCCGGGCGAAGTCCGTACCCCGATGCTGGAAAGCAACCTGGCACGCTCAGGCCGCAGCCTTGCCGATCTCAACGCGCTAGTGCCTTACGGCCGCATCGGCGAGCCCGAAGAAATCGCTGCTTTGGTCGCCTTTCTTGCCTCGGACGAGGCCGGCTATGTCTGCGGTTCCGTTGTCGAAATCACCGGCGCCCAAGCCGTCGCCTGACAGGAGATCCCCATGCGCTGGACCCGTACCCTGCAAACCGTCGACGTGCATTGCGCCGGCGAAATCGGCCGCGTCGTCACTGGCGGCCTCCTCGACATCCCAGGCGCCACGATGGCGGACAAGCTGGACTACCTGAACACCCAGGACGACAGCATCCGCCGCCTGCTCTGTTCCGAGCCGCGCTCCGGCCCGGCCGGATCCGTCGTGCTACTGCCGCCCGCCACCACGCCCGAGGCCGACACCGGCTTCATTGTGCTGCAGCCGGACCAGGCCCATGCGATGTCAGGCTCCAATGCCATGTGCGCAGTGACCGCGATCCTGGAAACCGGTATGAAGGAGATGACTGAGTCGGAAACAATGGTGGTGCTCGACACCGCGGCTGGGCTGGTACGCGCGAAGGCTGTTTGCAATGGCGGCAAGGTCACCAAGGTCACGCTCGATATGCCTCCTTCCTTCGTCGCCAAAAAAGATGCGGTGATCGAGACGGTGGAATGGGGGGCGGTTACCTATGACCTTTGCTTTGGCGGTGTGTTCTACGCGCTCGTGGATGTGGAGCAAACCGGGCTCACCATCGCACCAGAGAACGCCCGCGACCTCGCCGTGAAGGGGGTCGCCCTGCGGAACCTGATTGCCGAGAGAGAAGACCCGGCACACCCGACCGTACCTGCTCTCAACGGCCTGGCCTATGTCATGTTCCGTTCTACCGATTCCGACGGTGTGATACGAACATGCACGACGCTCCGTCCCGGGCGCGCGGACCGCTCGCCTTGCGGAACCGGCTCGAATGCGAACATGGCTGTGCAGCATGCTGAGAGCCGCGTAAGTCCAGGCGATGTACTGACCTCGCGCTCAATCATCGGCGGAGAGTTCACTACTGAGTTCATTGGCGAAACTGCCGTTGGGCCCTTTGCTGCAACACGGAACCGCGTATCCGGCCAGTGCTGGATTTATGCAATCACCCAGATTGGGCTGGACCCAAGCGACCCCTTCCCGCAAGGCTTTACCCTGTCAGACACCTGGGGTGGATGAACCTTCTGACCGACGTCTTGCAAGGCCTCCGGCCGGGGATGCAGACGCATGTCTCTTTGTCTTTCAACGCATTCGGGAACAATTCGTCAGGCTTACGCCTCCCCGCCCGGGCTACCACCCCGTCTCACTGCGCCCCCCTTGGCTTTGGGCCATTGGTGCATTACGTGCGGGCAGAGCGCTGTGAAAGCAGTCTCTGCACCAATGCTGCTCAAGATATGCAGTTCTGGAAGGGTGATTTCCGGGTCAAATCGAGCCGGTACTGCCCTATGCGAGACGTAAGCGCAGAACTATTATCTCGCCTTCAGCAAGTTGACCAGATCCGGCTCGGTCTTGTGTTTTTGTGTGAAGTCGAGATCCAGTTTGATATGTTCAAGATGCTCTCGGGCAAGTTCCGAAGCACGAGCGGCGTCGCGGGCTTCAATGACTTCAAGAAGCCGCTTGTGTTCATCGTCGCGGCAGCAAGACGGGCGGCCTGCCCCGAACATAGCTACGATAAGAGAGGTACGTGTCACTAACTCTCTAAGTGTCCGTGTTAAAAAAAGATTGCCTGACACTGTAGCGACGAGAACGTGGAATTCACCGGACAACCTGATGATTTCCTGACGGTCACCGGCCTGTCGCGCGTTGCCTTCTTTTGCAATATGCGCTCTCAGCAATTTTAGCCCCTGTTCGTCGACCTCCTTCGCAACCTGCGCAGTCAGGCTTGGCTCGATATGAATTCGGGCCTCGAAAATCTCGTCAGCATCCTTCTGATCGGGGCTGGCTATAAAAGCCCCGCGATTGGATCTGAGATCAACGATTCCCTGGCTTGCAAGCAGCAGAAGTGCTCGCCTGGCCTTCATCCGGCCAACGCCGAAACTCTCGCAAATGGTCGATTTGCTTAGTTTGGTATTGGGAGCCAGTGTTTGCTGCATGACAGCACCAAAGATCCGGTCGACGATTTTCTGTTCATCGTCCATCGCCGAGTCAGCATCGTGAATATTCTGCACAACCAAGGCTTTGCGCTCCGTCACTTGCCACATTTGCCCCCCATTACGCTGACAATACTGCGATGTTGCGTCAGCGAAAACCGAAAATATTGCCAACAGTAGCTTCAGTAATCGTTGACATAGATTGTTAACAATCGTTCTCTGTTACAAGCCTACCAACGTAAGAATGTGGTCTGGTCAATCTGGTGCGACAGGTGCCGGATGAAGTTCAACGGAGGAAAGATGATGAAACGCAGAGTTCTTTTTCTATCTGCAGTGACTGCTGCCACCATATCCGCATTTGCCGGCACTGGCGCATTTGCCGAAAACCCGACTTTGAAAATCGGGTTTGTCGGCGTGACCAGTGGCCCGGCTGCGGCCTGGGGGATTTCCAACCAGCGTTCGATGGAAGCGCGGGCGGCCTGGATCAACGAAGAGGGTGGCTACACCATCGGCGGCACCACATATGACATCGAGATCATATCCTTTGACGACCAAAAGGATCCCAAGCGCGCGATTGCGGGTATGGAGAAGATGGCCCAGGAAGGCATCCATTATGTGGTCGGTCCCAACGTGGATGATGGCGCCGCCGCCGTCCGCCCTGTGGCCGAGGCCAATGGAATCATGTACTTTCCCTACGCCTTCCCGAAAGAACTTTATACCGCCCCTGCATCAAACGCGGTTCTGGGAATGGTCGCGAATTACCAGTCGGGCCCCGCGATCTACAAACACCTGATGGAAAAGAAAGGTGTCAAAACCGTCGCCTTCATCGCAGCCAATGAATCTGACCCGCTGAGCCAGCGTGACGGTGGCGTTGCCGCAGCTAAGGCCTTGGGACTGGAGGTCGTTTCGGACAACGTCACTTATCAAGTCGACACTACCGATTTTACTCCGGTTCTGACACCTGTCATGCGCACCCGCCCGGATCTGTTGGTTCTGTCTGGCGTTTCGCCAGCTAATGCGCCGCAGCTGATCCGTTCGGCCCGGGAGCTGGGATATCAGGGACTGATTTCCACTGAAACAGCTCAGGATGCACAAGTGCTGCGCGAAGGGGCAGGCAATCTGGCCAATGGTTTCATTTCGGTCGGCGGCGCTTCAACACCTGAATTGGCTTCTGACGCGATGAAGGAATTCGTGAAGCGCTACACCGACATGTTTGGTGAATACAATGATGAGTCCAATACCAAAGTCTATGCGCTGGAATATATCCTTGAAACGCTAAAGGCTAACCCGGCGGGCATCGACGATGTTGGCGTCTTCCAAACCACCATGGACACGTTCGAGGCGCCTAATCCCTACATGAAGGGCGATGCCAAGCTGCGCTATGTGGGTACTTCTTCCTTTGGGCAAAAGCGTCAAGTTGCCGTGCCGCTGGTTGTGAATGTCTATCAGGACGGGGCGTTCGAAACCCTGTTCGTGGCCGAAGTAGACTAACTCAGGTTAAACGGTGAACCTCAACTTTCACTGGAAAAACTGAACTCCGGACCGCTTACACAGCTGGCCCGGAGCCACTCTAAACCGGCAGGAACGGTATGGAACAGATACTTGCGAACGGGGTTTATCTGGGTGCGCAGTATGCGATGATCGCTCTGGGGCTGACCCTCATTTTTGCACTGATGAATGTGCTCAATTTTGCGCATGGCCAGATGTATGTCCTAGGTGGCTTCGTCACCTACACATTCTACGGGCAGTTGGGTTTCCCCTTTGTCCTAGGGCTGCTTATGTCTTGTGTGACGCTTTTTATATTGGGGGCGTTGATAGAAAAGTTCCTCTTCGCACCTGTGATCAAAAGGTCTTCGCGAGAAGAAAGCACCATGTTGCTTGCTGCCGGGCTCGCCTTCTTCTTTGACGCGGTGATCCTGCTGCTGTTCGGGGAAAAGCAGCGCGGCGTTCCCAAGATCGTGGATGGGGTGTTCAACTGGGACTTCCGCCTGATCATGCCCTATGACCGGATCCTGATCTGTGTTCTGGCTATTCTGTCCATCATCGGCTTCATCCTGTTCATGCAGTATTCCAAGACCGGCCGCGCCCTGCGTGCGTTGGCCCAGGACCGCACCGCGGCGCAGTTGATGGGCGTGAATGTCGACCGCTATTCGATGATCGGTTTCGCCCTGGGCGCGATGCTGGCCGGGCTTGTTGGCGGGTTGCTGGTCACCATCACGGGTGTAAATCTGGGCATGGGCGGGCCGACTTCGATTAAGGCCTTCATGATGGTGATGATCGGCGGCGCGGGCGTGATTTCGGGCGCTATTGCGGGCGGCATCATTCTGGGCTTTCTCGAAGCCATCGGGCTGGCCGTTCTCTCGCAATATGGCGACATCACCTACCTGCTGATCTTTGTGTCGCTGATGATCTTCCTGGCCTTCCGCCCGCAGGGGCTGATGGGCAAGCCGTGGGGATGAGCGGATGCTGAACCTTTCCAAACTCCAATGGGCCGGGATCGCGTCCTTCCTCGTAGCCGTGTTCGTGATCGTTCCGGCAACCATCGCAGCCCTGGGCCGGACCGACCTGTTCTTTACCCTCACCTCGGTCGGGTTGCTGGCCATCGCCAGCGCCGGGGTGTGGCTGACCTTTTACATCGGACGCATCAATATCGGGCAGGGAGCGTTCGCGCTGCTGGGGGCCTATGTCTCTGCCATTCTGGTGACCAAGGCGGGTATGTCCTTCTGGCTGTCGCTGCCGCTGGCAGGGCTGTTCGCCGCGGGAGTCGCGGTGCTTATCGGCCTGCCGATCCTGCGGTTGCGCGGCGTTTATTTCGCTATGATCACGCTGGTGCTGACCCAGGTCTTTACCCTGACCGCGCTGGCGCTGCCGATCACCAACGGGGCCAAGGGCATCACCTCGATCCCGCTGCCGGGTGAGCTGTCAATCTTTGGCCTGACCCTGGTCCCGGATTTCGCCGCGCTGGAAAACCCGCGGGTCGCCTTTTACTACACCACCGGCGTGCTGATGGTGCTGACCTACGCCGCGCTTTACCGATTGGTGAATTCGCGTCTGGGCCATCTGTGCCGGTCGATGCAGCAGAACGAAGAGCTCGCCAGTTCCATCGGCGTCAATATTTCCTACGTGCGCATCATCATCTTCGCGATTTCGTCCTTCTTTGGCGGCATCGGCGGGGCGATGTTCGGGTCGATCGCGCAGTCGGTTTACCCGTCGAGCTTTCAGGTCGCAGACAGCGTCAACTTCATGCTGAACTGCTTCCTGGGCGGCCTTGGCTATGTGTTCGGACCGATGCTGGGCACGCTGGTTCTGTATTTCGGCTGGGACCTGCTGTTTGAATTCGGCAAGTATCAGATGCTGATCTATTCCAGCCTGCTGATCCTGCTGATGCTGGTTCTGCCCAATGGCTTGCTGAGCCTGAAACTGCCGGGCCTGTCGTCCAAAGGCGAAACCGGGGGCAAACCCGCCTCTAAAATCGGGGAGCCGGGCGAATGAGCGCACTTCTTCAGGTTCAGAACGTCACCAAGAAATTCGGTGGTCTGACAGCCAATAGCGACATCAGTTTCGAGGTGCAGGAAAACGAAATCCTGTCGGTGATCGGGCCGAACGGGGCCGGGAAATCCACCCTGTTTAAGATGATCTCCTCCTTCCTGCCCACCACATCCGGGCAGGTGCTATTCCGGGGAGAGCGGATCTCCAACCTCAAACCCCACACCGTTGCCCGCAAGGGCGTGGTGCGCACCTTTCAGGAAACCACGATCTTCAAAAGCATGACCGTGCGGGAAAGCGTGATCGTGGCCCAGCATCTGCGGGCCAAGGCGTCGCTGGCGGGGTATTTCTGGGGATCGGCTGCGGCGCATAAGGATGTCGAAAACTTTGGTCGTTACGCTGACGAGCTGATCGAATTCCTGGGCATGTCCGACATCGCGGCAGAGCAGGCGTCAAACCTGCCCCAGGGCAATCTGCGGGCGCTGGGGATCGCCATTGGTCTGGCCACCGATCCCAGCGTGCTCTTGCTGGACGAACCCTTTGCCGGGATGAACCACGACGAAACCATGACCATGGTCGATCTGGTGCGCAAGGTCCGCGACGAACGCGGCGTGACCGTGCTCCTGGTGGAACATGACATGCCGGCGGTGATGAAGATTTCCGACCGGATCGTGGTGCTGAATTTTGGCGAGATGATCGCCGAGGGCACCCCCGCCCAGATCCAGAACGACGAACGCGTGATCGAGGCCTATCTGGGCAGCGCCGATGACGAGATTGGGATGTAAGCCATGAGCAGGATGTTGGAATTCAAGGATGTTGAGCTCTACTACGATCACGTCTATGCGCTTAAAGGCGTGTCCATTGATCTGGAAAAAGGCGAAACCGTCGCGCTAATCGGGGCCAATGGTGCGGGCAAAAGCTCGATCCTGCGGGCAGTAACCGGGCTGGCGAAACTCCATTCGGGCAGCGTGCATTTCGAAGGGCAACGGATTGATGGCAGCAATCCCGCCGACATCGTGGCAGGAGGCATCGCCATGGTGCCCGAAGGCCGCCGCGTGTTCCCTTACATGACCGTCAAGGACAACCTGCTGATGGGGGCCTTTACCCGCGGCAAGAGTTCGGGGGTGCGGGAAACGCTGGACGGCGTGCTGGAACGCTTTCCCCGGCTCAAGGAGCGATACGCTCAGTCGGCTGGCACGCTTTCAGGGGGCGAACAGCAGATGATGGTGATCGGGCGCGCGCTGATGGCGAAGCCCCGGTTGTTGCTGCTTGATGAGCCTTCGCTGGGCATCGCGCCCAAGCTGGTGCAAGACATCGCCCGCTCTATCGTGGCGATCAACCGCGATGAAGGGGTTTCCGTGCTTCTGGTCGAACAGAACTCGCGTATGGCACTGTCGATCTCGCACCGAGCCTACGCGATGAGCACCGGCAATGTGGTGATCGAAGGCACCTCTAAAGAACTGCTGCATGATGACCGGATCAAGGCTGCCTACCTTGGCGGCGATGTGTGAGGGAATGGCATGAAACTACTCTTGATCAACCCGAACACCACGGCCTCGATGACACGCAAGGCCGAAGCGACTGCCTTGAACGTGGCCCGGCCGGACACTGATATCGTGGCGACGAATTCGAAATCCGGCCCTTACAGCATCGAAGGGTTCTATGACGTCGCGGCCTGCCTGCCCGGCCTGCTGGACGAGGCGCGGCGACACAAGGATGCCGACGCAGTGATCATCGCCTGTTTTGACGACACCGGGCTTGATGCTTTGCGCTGCCTGTTTGACGTCCCGGTTATCGGCATTGGTGAGGCTGGCTATCATGCGGCGTCCATGGTGTCACATAGGTTCTCTGTTGTAACGACCCTCAGCCGCTCGGTCGCTGGCATTTCGGACAATGTCAAACGATATGGGCTGGAGGCGAAATGCGCCAGCATCAGAGCAACCGATATTCCTGTTCTCAAATTGGAAGAAAACGACCCTGGCAGCCTTGAGGAAATCCGGTCAGTGATTGCGGCAGCCATTACTGAAGACAAAGCCGAGGCAATTGTTCTGGGATGTGCTGGCATGACAGACCTGATGCAAATGCTATCTGAGGAGTTTGGCATCCCTGTGATCGACGGTGTTTCCTGTGCCGTCGGCATGGCGGAGGCCCTGGTCGCTGCGAGGCTATCGACATCTAAGGCTGGTGCCTATGCCGCGGCTGTCGACAAAATTCAATCTGAGCAAAGTGCCGTCCAAGTGGGTTCCCAATAAGGTACGCAGGATCAACAAAAGTAGCTGAAGTTCGGAGCCATCAAGCATCAGCTTTGGACGTGTCACGATTTAGTGCCGCCCTGTCCGGCTCATTTCCATCTGCCAATTCGAAGTTCAGTTTCGAGCACTGGCGGGCGCATTTTAAGTGCCTGATGCGGGCGGGTTTGATTGTTTTGTCTGAGCCAGCAATTGATGACGGCCTGGGCCTGTTTGGTTGTTGTGAACCATTCCGCATTGAGAACCTCGTGGCGGAGAGTGCCATTGAACCGCTCGTTGTACCCGTTCTCCCAAGGGGATCCCGGATAGATCCGGATCGGGTTCACGCCAACTTTCTCGAGCCAGCTCTGGGTCGCCTGAGACGCGAACTCCGGGCCGTTGTCGCTGCGGACGAACTCTGGCTTCCCGTGGCGAAGAAACATGCCGCAGAGCACCTCCAGGACGTCTTCGGAACGCATCCGGGTCCAGACTGACGCGAGTGAATGACAGCCTGACGAAGCTGGCTCGGCGTCAGGCTTTCTGCTTTAGGTAGCTCAGGCTTTCCTTGAGGATCAGCTTGTCCAGCTCAAGCTCTGCCATAGTCTTCTTCAGCCGGGCGTTCTCTTTCTCCAGGCTGCGCAGCTCCGACAGCTGAGACCTGCCCATGCCATCGAACCGGCGCCGCCAAGTGTAGAGGGTCGCATCGCTAACACCGGCACTACGGCAAGCACTGCGCACTTCGCTGCCATCCGCCAACTTCCGTTCAACCTCCCGCAAAAGCTGCGGGATATCCTCGTCCGTTTACCGATTCCGAGCCAACTTCCGTCCCCTTTCCTCGGAAGCAGTAGTGGCTCAGAGTTTGAACACTTTGAGTTTCAGAGCCAGCAGATGACCGTTGCAGCCAGAGCAATGGCAGAGAAGAGTACCTGTCAACGGCGGCGCAAAATCCGACCACCAGGACGGCAATTTTTTCGGTTAACATCAAACCACCGGAGAACCGCCGTGTCCCAGCCCAAGCTCAGAGCTGCCATCTACGCCCGCTATTCAACGCAATTGCACCGCGACACTTCGATCGAGGATGAATTTCGCCTCTGCCGCAGCATGATCTAAGCACGTGGCTGGATTGTTGAAGGAAACTATTCCGACCACGTGGTCTCCGGCCGGACACAGCACCGGCCCGAGTTTCAGCGCTTGCAGCAAGACGCAAGTGGCGGCGCCTTCGACGTGATCGTGACCGAGTTCCTGGATCGCCTTGCGCGGGACCTCGAGCATACGGCTAGTTTCTACAAGCAGATGAACTTCCTGGATGTGCCGATCTTTACGGTTTCGGAAGGCGAGATTGATCTCCTCCATGTCGGCTTCAAAGGGACAATGAACTCTCTCTTCATCAAGGATCTCGCCGACAAAACCCGCCGCGGCCTCAAGGGAAGGGCACTGAAAGGGAAGTCCGCCGGGGGAAAGTCCTACGGCTATAGTATCAGGAACCAGGTCGGAGCGGATGGTGAACTGATCCGCGGCGAGCGCGAGATCAACCCGAATGAGGCCAAGATCGTGCACAGGATCTTTCAGGATTATGCCAAGGGCCTGTCCCCCAATAAGATCGCAGAGGCGGTCAATACTGAAGGCGTGCCTGCGCCTTCCGGCCGCCAATGGGGCGCCTCCACCATCCATGGCAACCGCCAAAGGGGCATCGGCGTCCTGAACAATGAGCTCTACAACGGACGGCTGATCTGGAACCGGCTGCGTTACGTAAAGGTCCCCCAAACTGGAAACCGCATCTCCCGCCTGAATCCGGAAAGCGACTGGACAGTCACCGACGTCCCGCATTTGCGGATCGTCGAACAGGATCTCTGGGATGCGGTCCGGGCCCGCCAGGGCGAACTGAAGACCGCGGGCACCAATGTGCCGGTCTGGGACCGGCGCCGCCCCAAGACCTTGTTTTCCGGCCTGATGGCCTGCGGCTGCTGCGGCGGTGGCTTTGCCAAGATCTCCAAGGACATCTGTGGGTGGCTCCTGCATAGCAAGCGTTTTGGTGATATTTGCGGGTATTTTAGTCAGTACTGTCGTCTGTCCGGCCTGTTTGCGTATTTCGGAGGATCGGCCCAGCCATTCCGACAACATGCGCCCACCTGTTCCGGGCTATTCGCCCACCTTTGACGCGTTGCCGTGAGGCATAGGTTTCGAGGTATCAGGTTTGGGGTGTCCCGTCATCCATTTTGGCGATGGTCTTGCGCATGGACTGCCCCTCGAGTTCGAGGCGGTATGCATTGTGAACGATGCGGTCGAGGATAGCGTCCGCGAATGTGGGTTCGCCGATGATATCGTGCCATGCCTTGATGGGCAGTTGGCTGGTGATCATGGTTGAGCCGCGGCCGTAGCGGTCTTCGACGATCTCCATCAGATCGCGGCGCTGCGGTGCGGTTAGCCGGTCCGGCCCCCAGTCATCGAGGATCAGCAACTGAGCTTTTGTGAGGCTACGGAACAGGCGGGGGAAGCGGCCATCCCCATGGGCCATTTCGAGCTCCTCGAAGAGGCGCGGCAGGCGTTTGTAAAGCACGGTGACGCCATCGCGGCAGGCGGTCTGCGCCAGAGCGCAGCCCAGCCACGTTTTGCCGACCCCGCACGGGCCGGTGATGATCAGATTGCGCTTTTCGGCGATCCACTTGCCCGTGAGCAGGCTCTTGAACAGCGCCTTGTCGAGGCCGCGGGGGGCGCGATAATCGACATCTTCCGGGCAGGCGCCCACATGGCGCAACCTGGCCGCGCGCATGCGGGCGTCAAAGCGCTTGGTCTCGCGGCTGGCGGCTTCGCGGTCGGCAAGCAGGCCCAGCCATTCGGCGTGGGTCAGATCGGCGGCTCTGTCCTGCGCCTGCAATTCGGCAAAGGCTTCTGCCATGCCATCAAGGCGCAGGGCTTTCAGGCGGTCGAGGGTTGGGTGGGTCAGCATAAATATCCTTTCAATGGAAGTAGTCGGCGCCGCGGATGTTGGGGTGGGTGATTGCAGGCTCCTCCGTGGCGCGGGTGCGGGGCTTGCGCTCCAGCCCATTCTTCAGGATCGAATGGACCGATGAATAGGAACGGGTGTTGATCTCGAGCGCCCGCTTGCAGGCAGCGTCGAGGCGGTTCCGGCCGAACTTGTCGGCCAGCCGGATCACGCCCAGGCAGGTGCGGTAACCCTGTTCGGGGTGCTTGCGCCCGCGCATCACCACCTCGGTGAAGATCGCCACATTGGGGCCCACACGGGCGGCCCGGGCATGGATACGCTGCGGCGTCCAATCTTCGCGGAACCGGTGATGGGCGGGCATATGATCCCGCTGAGTGGAGTGCTGTCCGTTGCCGGAGGTGCGGACATGCGAAGCCACGCGTTGTCCACAATGGAAGGCCTCCACCGTGCGGCCGGTGATGCGGGCCCACAGCTCTTTCTTCACCAACTGGTGCGGCACGGAATAGTAATGCCGTCCGATTGCGATGTGGTAGTCGATCCCTGCGCGGCACTTCTTCCATTCGGCATAGACGTAGGGCTCCGCCGGCAACGGCTTCAAGGCGGGCCTGTCCAACTGATCGAAACAGCTGCCGGCGGCTGGCGCCAAGGTGGCGGGAGACCTTGCTGTTGAGCCTGTCCAGCAACGGGCGGATGGCAGCGTTTACTTCCTCAAGGCTGAAGAATTGCCGGTTGCGCAGCCGCGCCAGGATCCAGCGTTCGACCAGCAGGACAGCACTCTCGACCTTCGCCTTGTCTTTTGGTTTGCGCGGCCGCGCGGGCACCACGGCAGTATCGTAGTGCGCGGCCAGATCCGCGTAAGTGCGGTTGACCTCAGGATCGTAGAAGCAGGCCTTGGTGACGCCAGCCCGCAGATTATCGGGCACCACCTGGGCGGCCGCGCCCCCCATAAAGGAAAAGGCACGCACGTGGCTGGAGATCCAATCCGGCAGCGTCTGGGTCCAGGTCGCCTCGGCAAAGGTGAAGTTGGAAGCGCCGAGAGTGGCAACAAACAGTTGCGCGGCGCGCACTTCGCCGGTCTCGGGGTCGACCACGTCAATCGTGGCACCGGCATAGTCGACGAACAGCCGCTCGCCTGCGGGATGGCGCTGGCGCATCACCGGCGACAGCTTGCCTTCCCAGCGGGTATAGAGTTCGCAAAAGCGGCTGTAACCATAGCCGTCAGGATGGGCCTCGCGGTACTCCTCCCACAGAAGGGAAAGCGTGACACCCTTGCGGCGCAACTCTCGGTGGACATAGGACCAGTCTGGTTGCAATGTACGGCGCTGGCTGGCACGAGCAGACGCGGCGAACAACCGCTCCTCGAGTTCCGCATAGGACATCTCCGGCGGCAGCGGCCAGCTCAAGCCAGCATCGCGGGCGCGATCCAGGTATCCCCGCAGGGTCGTGCGGCCAATCGCCAGGCTCGACGCCATCTGGCGGGTCGATAGGCCTTCGGCTGAAAGTCTCAGTACGTCTCGTATCTTCCGCATTGGCAATCTCTTCATCGCGCTCCCTCCGGTCCCAAAAGAACGGCAAGGTAGCGGGCTGCAGATCGCCTCGCAGCAACACGTCAGAGGGGTGGGCGCATACCCCGGAATTGATGGGCGGATAAAATCGGAATGGGTGGGCGCATCAGATCGGAATCACCGGGCGCATGCGCCCGGAATACGCAGCCTGTTTGTGTGGCGACGTTGTCGCCACTGGCCCTGATGAATTCCGCGAGCGAGGTTCCATTCGGCTTATCGACCTCTGAGGGCCGCGGACCTTCCCGGAGTGTCCTTGCTCTTGGTTGACTTAATTCCGCATCATCACTTCAACGTCTTGCATCTCGTGGGCAGGCGGCGCGGTTAGAACGCAGGCTGCCGGTATTCCTGTTTCTTCGTGAGCATCGCCCAGATAGCCCGAGCGGCCTTGTTGGCCATGGCGGTTGTTGCCAATCGGAATGGTTTGTCTGCGATGATCTTAGCCGTCCAGAGATCAACCTTTTCTGGTGAGCGTTTCGCCATCACGGCGCGAGATGTCATGCCTACGACCAACAGCTTGCGAATGTAGCGATCACCCTGCTTCGTGATCTTGCCAAGACGTTCCTTGCCACCGCTGGACTTGTTCAGCGGGGTCAGTCCGAGCCAAGCTGCCAGATCGCGTCCGGTCCGGAACTGTTTTGCATCGCCAATCGTGGCGGCAATCGCTGAAGCCGTGATCGGGCCGATGCCAGGCATGCGCATCAATCTGCGCGCATCTGCATTCAGCAGGACATGTTGTTCGATCATCTTGGAATATCCATCGATGCGCGCGTTCAGGCCGATGAATTGATAGCACTGTATGCCAAGCATGCCGTTCGCGATCTCCGGCAACTCTGGTTGGTCGCCATCAAGGTGACGCTTTGCAAAAGCCGTCACGGCTTCGATCCCAATGGGCAAAATGTGCCCAAATTCGCGCAAAAGACTGCGGATCATGTTGGCCATCTGCGTACGCTGACGGACCGCCAGATCACGCGTGCGATGGATTGACAGAATGGCCTGCTGTTCCTCTGTCTTGATCTCGACAAAGCGCATGGTCGGGCGTCGAACCGCTTCGCAGATCGCTTCAGCATCCACAGCGTCGTTCTTGCCGCGCTTCACGTAGGGTTTGACGTATCCGGCGGGCATGAGCTTCACGTCGTGCCCCAATTTGCGCAGCTCGCGACCCCAGTGATGGGACGAGCCGCAGGCTTCCATGCCAACCCTGCACGGTGGAAGCGTCTCAAAGAAGCTAAGCAGTTTCGCTCGCTTGATGGACTTGTTGAAGATAGCCCGACCATTCTCCGAAATGCCATGCACTTGAAAAACATCCTTGGCCAGATCCAGACCTACGGTCTTTACTGTCATTGGGCGGCTCCTTTCCTAGCAGTCGATGATAACTGCATTTTGGCACATTCGATGCCGGTGGAGCAGGAGCCACCCACCTCATCCGCTATGGGCCGTCCACTTGTTGAGGTCGTCAAAATTGTGAGCGAATAACTGGTTGGCGGAAATGGACGTCCACGAAAACCTTCAAAGGCACAATCGGCACAGCGCGAAGTGCTTTGAGTAAACTGAAAGGTCAGCCTCGTGTCTGAGGCAATAAGGGAGGTTATGCAGAACGGCATGGAAGCAAGACTGCCCAATATCTGGCTCAGGTCTTTCTTCGGGTTTTCTCCCGAAGAAGATGGATATATCGGTTGGTCGAAGGAAGCCAATCGAACGCACATATTGTCTAAGGCTACTTCCGGTGACCTCATCATGATCTATGGCGCTGGTTCCGCAAGCACTGTTTCGTCTGACATATTGCGGGTCTTGGGCTTCCTACAGATCGAAACCACACCGATCGGCGACATCGACAAAGCCTCTGAAAAGGGAATGCAGCGCAAGCGCGAAAATGGCTGGGAAGACAAGTGGACTTTCGCCCTTCCTGTTCGACGAGGTTGGCGCGTGACGCAACTGGTGCGGCTGGATCAGATTGCCTTTCGAACCTACCAACCTGAGAAGGGACGGGCAATTGCCGCATGGAGCCCGGCATTAGAGCCCGATGAGGTTGAGCGGGCTCTTGCATTGAGGGTTACAGAGATTCCCGTGTTTGGTGAGCCGCCGCTCAAATCTGAATTTGTCGATCGACCTCTTGGTGAAGCATTCAGCCTGCACAGCTTCAGCGGCGAAGAAGACTTCGACTTTGCTCCAGCTTTCGCGCGCTTCCAGGACTTGCTGGAGCGTTTTTCCGGCGATCGTTTCAAAGGTTTTGACGAGGGATTGATTGCCGCTTGGGAGAGTTACAAGCCGCGCCTAAGAGACCATGCTCTTGCGCAACTGAAGAGTAGCAGTTGGAAAGAGGAAGATATCGGTTGCGGTAAGATCATCAAGCAGACAATCGATGCAATTGAAATCCAAGCATCCCATGGGGACCTAAACAACGATCTTGTCTTTTGGCAGAATCGCTTCGGTCACGCCAACCGCGATCACTGCGCTCTATTAGAAGCAAAGACCTCCGGCATCGGGCTCCGGCACTTGGAAGATTTGATCTTCAAGCTGTTCCAAGCAGAGGCAGATGAGGCAGCGATCTTTGAAGCTCTGAAAAACGCGACCGGCGGGAAGTACCCACTGCTCGCGTATCTCTTCTTCCTAAAAGATTTGGACTGCTTCATGCCGATACAGCCCACAGGCTTTGACAGGGCTTTTGAGGCGATTGGTATAGACCTGCGCACAAGAGGCAAGTGCAGCTGGGAGAACTACAAAGCGTACACCGATACCTTGTCAATAATCCGTGTCGCCATAAAGGCTGAAACTGGCCTAGAAACCGTCAGGCTAATCGACGCGCATTCGCTGGTTTGGTTGTTCTCATCACTTCTCAAAATGGAGGCTGCCGGAGAGATCGACGAAGGCAAGGGAGCCAGTGACCGCGTGCTCGGTGCACGCGAACGTTCGATTGCCGACATGAAATACTCCGTAGGAAAAACAGTTTTCAACTCAAACGGCCAAACGGTCGAAAGGAAATTGAAAGACAAAGCACTGCGAATGAAGGACTACGAGTTGGAAAAGTTTCTCAGGTATTTGCTGGATGTCCAAGAAGATCGCTGCGCGATCACAGGACTGCCGTTCCAGTACCAAGGAGCACACAAAGACGCCAACATGTTACCGTCTCTAGATCGTATCGACAGCGATGGACACTACGAAAAAGGCAACCTTCAGCTTGTTTGTCGTTTTATCAACTTCTGGAAGCAGGCCGCTGATGATCAAGAATTTCGCAGATTGATCAAAGTGGTTCGCGGGTTCGACGAGTGAACCAATCTCGAGAGAGGCTCTTTAGGTATACCGCTCTGTAGGAACTCCATCTGTTCAAGGTCCGCTGCGGCAAAGCTGTACTGCGTCGCGGCCTGACACGATGAATGTCCTGTGTGGGTGGCGCCTGCATTGCAAGCGTTTTCTGCAGTGATCGCGGCGGTCTGTCAGTACCGTCGTGTGTTCGGCCTGTTTACGCAGCCAGTGTTGAGGTCTGCTGGCCTTGATGAGTTCCGCAAGCAAGGTTCCTATCGGCTAAACGACCTCGGAGGACGGAGACATTCTCGGAGTGTCCTGGCTTTTGGTTGACTTAAGTCCGCATCATCACATCAAGCGTCTTGCATCTCTGGGCAGGCCGGTCCGGTCAAGCGGCCGGTTGCCGGTATTCCTGTCGTTTTGTCAGTATTGCCCAGATGACCCGGGCGCTTTTGTTGGCCATCGCGACTGTCGCCAGCCGGAACGGTTTCCCTGCAAGAATCCTGGCGCTCCATATATCGATGCGCTCTGGGTGCTTCCTGCCCATCAGCGCGCGGGACGTCATGCCGGTGATCAGAAGCTTGCGGATGTATCTATCACCCTTCTTGGTGATTTTGCCGAGCTTCTCTTTGCCGCCGCTGGACTTGTTGAGCGGGGTCAGGCCCAGCCAGGCTGCAAGATCGCGGCCGGTCCTGAATTGCTTCGCGTCACCGATGGTCGCCACGATGGCGGAGGCAGTGATCGGGCCGATGCCGGGCATACGCATCAGGCGCCGGGCGCCGGCATCCAGCAGCGCATGCTTTTCAATCATCTTTGAAAAGCCTTCAACGCGCTCGTGGACTCCAAGGAACTGGTAGCAGACCGTGCCCAGAATGCCGCTTGCCAGATCGGGCATGCCGGGCCGTTCCCCTGCAAGGTGGCGCTTGGCAAAGGCGATCACAGCCTCAATCCCGCTCCGCAGCACATGGCCGAATTCGCGCAGAAGGCTGCGGATCATATTCGCCAGCTGCGTGCGCTGCCGGACCGCGAGATCCCGGGTGCGGTGCAGTGCCAGGATTGCCTGCTGGTCTTCGGATTTCACTTCGACGAAGCGCATTGTCGGCCGGCGGACAGCTTCGCAGATCGCCTCGGCATCAGCGGCGTCTGTCTTGCCGCGCTTTACGTATGGTTTGACATAGGCCGCCGGCATCAGGCGGACATCATGGCCCAGCCTTCTGAGCTCCCGGCCCCAGTAATGGGCGGACCCGCAGGCTTCCATGCCCACAACACAGCGCGGAAGAGCCTCGAAAAACGCGAGCAGTTTCGCGCGCTTGATCTTTTTGTTGAAAATCTTGCGGCCGGCGGCGGAAATCCCGTGAACCTGGAACACGTCCTTGGCCAGATCCAGTCCAACTGTTTTTACTGTCATTGGGTGGCTCCTTTCCTAGCAGTCGTTGATAACTGCAGTATGGCGCATTGCGACGCCGGTGGAGCAGGAGCCACCCACTCCATCCGGTAAGGGGAAGCTGCGCTGCAGCTATGAGACCCCTGATCAAGGGCAGCAATGGGCCGAGCCTCGCATGTACTTAGGTCCCTAGAGACGTCTCGTAATCCAGGTTGTTGAGAGTCGGTGCAAATGATGGTCCTTGGAAACGGTTTGTGGTGGGTGAACCTGGAGGTCCCTGTAGTGCACCAACGTTGTCCCCTCCGTTGGTAGACCACTGGCCAGACGGAAGCTGGAAACTCATAGGTATCGACGCGGCTCTGGCTGGACTATCAACCGCCAGTTCGAAGTCGGCAGCATTTTCTCCCTGACCGATGAACATAGGATCACGTTCCACAATATCATCACCAAGCGGATACAGGAGTTGGTGCAGCTCATCAGCGAAAGCTGGGAATCCTATGACATCACCGTCAAACCGAATGTTCCACTTCGGCCAACTGGACGTAAACCTCTTCTGGTATTCCGCTTTCTTTACATTGCCAAAAAAACCTTTTGTTCTAGGCGGTTCGCCTGAAGAAGGAGAATAGGAGACGGCATTGTTCAAATGGTTCAGCCCGGGTAGCAGGCCTTTCTTTATGTAGGCCGACCTGGTGAGGAAGCTGTTGTGGAATACATTCAAATTGTCGAAAGGCCCTTTCGCGTCAGTTACCCTTTTCAAGGCCTTAAAAACTGCCCCTCCGTTGTTTTCATCTTTGTCACCAGGAAAGGGATCTGAACCTTGCCAGGTTCGAAAAGACCCAATGTTTGAAAAAATGTACATGGAGCCGCGCGTGACGCATTCAATTGAAAACCACTTGTGGACATCCACCAGATCATTGTGGTGAAACCACCAGTTCGATGCTCCATCTTCAGGCTCGAGCACGTTGTCACGGATCTGTTCGAAGCTGTTCCGGTAGATGTTGAAGTCTCTGTTCAGCGGAGCCTGCAAGGAGGTATTGTAGCCGTGAATTGCATTGAAGGCTGCCTTGATTTTGCAGTGTCGAATTGTAACCCCACCGGAGATTTCGTTAGACCTAAAGAAGTCCCCATCAAACAGTCGATAGTCTCCGGCAAGGTCTACGGTTGGGCCATGGATCCGGTACCACGGTATTTGGTGCCAAATTCGATTAGGCACGATGTCTTGGGTCCAAGAACAGCGTTCAACGAGAATGTCCCTCGTTATTGGCCCAAATGCACCTATGCAGAATGTAGCATCTTCGAAGTGACAGTCTTGGATTACGACATCCCGTGATGCTTCGATAAAAATATGTGTCGGCCACGATTCACGAAAACAGATGCCTCGAACTGTAACATGCTCGCACCGAAAAACTCTCAGGCTGGCGTCGTCTATCCACGGAAAAAGCCCAGGGAAGTCATAGCCGATATCGAGGGATCTTTGCGCTAAGCGGTTGGATTTTGGCCTGAACTCCTCAGCAGTCACGCCTTGGCTAATTTGGCAATCCAAAGGATCGGTATCGTGAGCCGGTTCGATTACAATTCTTTTGCCTGTTGTCCCGCGTCGGCGGCTAATTGTATAAACTCGGTCATATTTTCCAGCCTGCAGCTAAATCCTGTCGCCTGCAGACGCCTTATCAAGAGCCTCTTGAAGAGTGTCGGGGGTAACCAATATTTGGGTCATGTTTTGGGTTTCATCAATTGCTTTCAAGGAGTTATTTTCGACTGTCGTCACTTTATTCTGAATAAGCAACTTTCTTGTCTCGACCAAATGTTCTGAACATCGAGCTCAGATCCTTGATTCAGCCAGATGTATCTGCTCACTATCATTGGAGCCCTCGATCAACACACTGAATGAATGTCTCTTGAGGCGTGCCGGAGCGCAGAGTTCAGTAGAGTCATCCAACGGCAGGTTTGGGCCGTACTGACCGCATCAAATCATCTTAGTTAAGCAACTTTCTAGATCCGAAACTCCACTACCAGCGGGCAGTGGTCCGAGGCCTTTGGCCTATCCCAACCAATACGAGGAAAACGTGGAATATCGTCCGAATTTGGGACTCGGAGCGGCATCCCCGAACGTACAATTTCAGGAAGTCCTACAATCTTCTCGGCGAGGGCCGGGGAAGCAATGATGTAGTCAAGTTGTGTCTTGTGCTTATCGCCTGCGTAGTAGTGTGTCCACCTATCCAACTCTGGCAAAAGATTGACGAGGTTGACGCCAAATCCATCATCTAGTAGCGGGTCGACTCCGGATTCATTTGGCGTTTCAACGTCTTCGACCTGTCTGCCCTCATCGTCGAGACGTTTCCTGACCTTAATCACTTGCTTGTAGTCGTTCAGATCCCCAACGATACACCACAGGGCTTCGCTTGGAGTCTCAAACTTTCGATTTATGATTTCACGCACTGCGATGGCTTCCAGCTGACGCATTCCCATACTTGCATCTCTTCCGCCGCCCATAGATTTGAAGTGGCAATTAAAGACCGTGACAGGTGCTTTGCTAAGAACCGTTTCGACGCAGTCACGCCTGAATATCCTACGGCCCCGCAGTTTGCTTGCCTTCTTTTTAGCTTCTGGAAATTCCTCAAGAAGACCCACACCAGTCTCTGTGTCGTCTAACCATGCAGGGGTCAGATCGGCGTGCGATCGTGTATATACCGGCCAATCCGCGTGAGTAGCAATAGCGACATCAATGCCTCGCATATCATTGCCTTCGTGCAAAACGATGTGCCGATACCCCTTTTCGCCGAGCTTGGCATAGTATGCCGACATGAACCGCTCTAACGCGCCAAAACTGTCCACTTCTTGAAAGGCGACCACATCAGCGTTCAACTGTGCGAGCGCGAGTGCCGTGTGTTGGCGCTTGTCATCATCCTGTGAAATTGACGCGGTTTGGATTAGTCGTCGAAAGTCTTGGAAGTCGTTAAGGTCTCCGTCTCCGTACTCAGCGAGGAACTGAGCAATTGGGGCTAAGTATCGAGCTTCACGGCTATTTGGGCCTTGGAGGAACGCATTATAATCATGTCGTGTGAAAAGGTTTTCGATGTTAAACGTCGCAAGTCGTAAAGTAACAGGCATCTAACGATTTCCTCTGGCAAACATTTCCTTAAGACTATCAATTTGAAGCGTAGCCGCCTTGCCTCTTGAAAATCAACCCTGGAGAGAATTCCCATTTTCAGAGCTCTTCATCGCACCAAGCTCACTGGCGCAACGAATGTCGGCAACGCGTGAGCGATCACAGCGTGGCTAACACCCGTTGGATGTCGGCTTTGGGCCGTTCTGGGTCACAAACCGCGTTTTCTGCATTGAAGCCATTGAGTTCCTTGCACTAGTATCCCAACCAGACGGCTCAAGCATAAGTTGAGGTCAGCGAGTGGAACCGGCGTGGCGCTCTTTGTACGACACTCTGACGACCCGCTTTGCTGCCACTTCTCGGGACATCGCACTGGCCTACCTGCGGCCTGACGAGGCAATTTCCTTCTCTTTCGCGGAGATGAACGAGGCCAATGCCTCTGTAAGAGCGACCTCGTCAGGCTATGCCGTAGAGGTAGCGAGCGTGTTTCCCTACCTTCTGGATGGCTTGTTCTACCGCCTGCTGAGCGATCCGGAAGTGATGCCCTGGATGGATGCCAGCAGCACGGAAACAGAGCAACTGGACCTCCAGTTCGTAGTCAGCCCCTCGACTCTGGCCGAGGAGACAATTCAGACTGCCAGGCTATCCCCGCCGAGACGGCACATTGCCGACTTCATGGGGCAGTTCTGCATGAACTTTGTCTTTAATCATGAAGTGGGGCACATCCTTTCCGGACATTTGGAGGCTCTGAGGCAAGACGGGCAAACAGGCGAGATTTCAGAATTGAACGTCGTCAAACATGCTGGCGAGGTTTTTCTCCCGGAGAGGCAGTATTGGGAAGTAGACGCAGATCTCATCGGGGCTTCGCTTCTGCGCGCGCAAATAGATGAGCTGATCCGTTTAGCATTGAATGCAGAGCGGGGCAGCATTACCCGCTTCGTCTTCGGCCCGCCGGAGGTCGCCGCTGAACACTGCATCTCGCTGGTGACCGTCGCGCTCTATTGTATGTTCAGATACCTTGGCGAGACCCGCAAACGCCTGCATATGCATTCAGACCACCCAGACCCGCTGGTTAGGGCTTTCATCCTTCGTAGTGCCATTGTGCCTGCCGCACAGAGCCGGACGACAATCAATCCGGACCTCTTTGATGACTTCTTCAGCGCGCGTTTTGAAGAGTTCGATGATGCACTGGAACTGATCGGTATTCATGCTGCCCCGACCCAATCCGATGCAGGGATTGAGGAGATCAACGATGCAGTCAGCGATCTGCTGCAGCGCCGCCGCCTATATGATGAAAAAGCGCGGCGTTTCAACCGCATTACGTGGCCTGAAGGATAGAAACAGGGTCAGGTTATGAAGTGCACAGGATGCCGCAGCACCTGGAATTCTTCGTCCGTTTCGAACTGCGCTATTGCGCCAGGTGACGCTGGCAAAGTGCTATCCGTGCTCAGGACAAAGACAAACTCACTCGGCCCTGTGTCGTCGAGTTCGCTCAAATAAACTGCTTCTCCAGCCCCGTTTCGAGGCAAAGCCTGCACGCCTTTGCGAACCTCAACGCGGGCACGTTCCCGGTTTTCTTCTTTGAACAGAGCGAAGGGATACCAGTTCCTTCCGGCCTTCTGGAACGCAACCGCTACGCCGTTGAATGGCACATCAATATCAAAGAAGAACTTTTGCCCAAGGCGCAGGCGAAGCACATCGTCGTCCGTGTCATCGGCAAACCGAACGACATTCAGCAAATCTGCTTCTGAGGCATTCTCGGTGACAATCCTGATCCCATCTTCAACATCATGTTTCTCCAGGAACTGATCCCAATCTGACTTTCTGGGCACCTGGAACAGCTGCGGTTCTTTCTCCTGTGCCCAGTCGAAGTGATTGCGCGCAATCCACTCATGGATCTTGTGCGATCTGTGCTTTGCGATTTTACCCTTTTCAAAATTACCGTGCGGATCTTCCGCCTTGGAGACAGCCTGTTCCTGCGCCTCTTCAAGCATGACATCAAAGTGAACATCCAGTTTCCTGGAGATCTGCGTCAGCAGACGGAAGAGCGCTTTATTGGGTGCAATCCGGTCCTGAACCGAAGCGTTTTGCCAATCCACTTCATGGAATTCCGCCATTCAAAAATACCCTCAAATACCTGGATCTGCCCCGATCCCGCGCTGGAATTGGCCGCTAAGCTTCTGCCTACGTATGTGCTCATTTGCGATTTTGCTACCGGAATTAGGAGTTTGCTCCTATAGCGTTCCACTTATGTTCACGAACGGTGCAAAGCGCAAAGGAGAACGACAACAAAAAGCCACGGCAAATAGCCTGTGGGCAGAAAGGAAAATTCCGTAGACCGATCAGGCCAACCCAGGCGAGACTCATGAGGAGACAAGCCCAGCCCTGCCGGATGGCAAGCTGGTGGAGCTTGTGCGTCTCCTTGCGCGGGCGGCGGCGGAAACGGATTTTCAGGAGCAAATGAGCAGTGAACGCCTTGCGGGCTCCGGGATGCAGGATGAATGCCGCCCGCAGAAAGGACCAGGCTCATGACCCCATACACACAAACAGAAGGACCCAAGCACGTTGCAATCTACGCGCGCTATTCATCCGACCTGCAGACAGACACATCCCTCGAAGATCAGATCCGCATCTGCCAGGCCCGCGCCGAAGCGGAAGGCTGGCAGGTGGTCGAATGCTACACGGATCACGCCATCTCCGGCGAGAACCTGTTCCGACCCGGCATTCAGGCGCTGCTGAGCGCAGCCCCCTTGGGCAAATTCGACCTCGTGGTCTCCGAAGCTCTCGACCGGATCAGCCGGGACCAGGAAGGCGCAGCCAAGGTCTTCAAACAGCTCCGCTTCAATGATCAGCAGATCTTCACTCTCTCGGAAGGGATCATCAATGAGCTGCATATCGGCTTCAGCGGCACCATGGGGGCCATGTTCCTCAAAGAACTGGCCAATAAAACCCACCGGGGCCTGCAGGGCCGCGCGCTCAAAGGCAAAAGCGCAGGCGGCATTGTCTATGGCTATGACGTGGCCAATGAAGCCGGGCCCAACGGGCTGATCGAACGGGAAGGACGCAAGATCAATGAAGCCCAGGCAAAGGTCGTTCAGCGTATCTTCAAGGCCTATGCCAACGGAGAGTCCCCGGCAGCCCTGGCCAAGACCCTCAACGCGGAGAAGGTCCCTGCCCCCAATGGCGGCACCTGGGGACCCAGCACCATCTATGGCAACCGGGAACGCGGTACCGGCATCCTGAACAATGAGCTCTACATCGGGCGGCAGATCTGGAACCGGCTGCGCTATATCAAAAACCCGGAGACCGGAAAGCGTGTCTCCCGGCTCAATCCCGAAGACCAATGGGTGATCACCGAAGTGCCGGATCTGCGCATCATCGAACAGGACCTCTGGAACCGGGTCAAAATTCAGCAGGGGGTCTACAATAAGAAAAACAAGCCGCTGCATAAGCGCAACCGCCCAAGCTACCTGCTGTCGCATCTCGTCAAATGCGGCTGCTGCGGGGGCGGCTTCGCCATGCACAACAAAACCCACCTGTCCTGCTCGACCGCCAAGAACAAGGGCACCTGCACCAACAAGCTGACGATCAAGCGGGAAAATCTGGAAGCCAAGGTTCTGCATGCGCTCAACGCTAATCTGATGGATGAACGCCTGGTCGAGGTGTTCTGCCAGGAATACACCAAGCGGATGAACGAGCTGCGCTGCGAACAGAACGCCGCGCGCACCGGCCTCATTAAGGAACAAAGCAAGCTGACACGGGAGAAGGATAAGATCGTGCAATCGATCTGCGACGGCGTGCCAGCAGAGATGCTGAAGGACCGTGCGGTCTTCGTCAATGACCGGCTCAAAGAACTGGAAACGCTCCTGTCAGCGCAGCCGGAAGAGAAAGTCATCTTCCACCCCAATATGAGCGCCCGCTACAAGCAGGAGGTCTCCCACCTGATGGCAACGCTCAACACCCCGGAGCGGCGGGCAGAAGCCTCGCAGCACCTCCGGGCTATGATCGACAAAGTGGTTCTGACACCCGACATCAAGGGCGAAGAGCTGACCATCGATCTCATCGGCGACCTGGCTGGTATCCTTTCGGTCGCAACCTCGTCGGAAAGCGCCCGTGTTGCAGCGGAGCTATCCAAACTTCAACATGTGCATCAGGAACTTAGCGCCAAAACGCAAACAGCCCCCGGAGGGGGCTGTGTGTCTGCGCCTACTCTGCAAGTAGAGCTGGTTGCGGGAGCAGGATTTGAACCTGCGACCTTCAGGTTATGAGCCTGACGAGCTACCTGGCTGCTCCATCCCGCGACAGGTATGATGTCCTACCGCCCGGAGGGCTACTTGAGGACTTTTGTTTGTCCTGCCGCGTGGAACGCTGCTTGAGGACGGTGTTTTTATCGTTTTCGAGAGATTTTTTGGATTTTACTAGGTTTGGCGGTGACCTACTCTCCCAGGGCTTTAGCCCAAGTACCATCGGCGCGGCAGTGCTTAACTTCCGGGTTCGGGAAGGGACCGGGTGTTTCACTTGCGCTGTAGCCACCAAACCGAGAAAAATCCAGATGCCTTCGGCATTTGGATTTTCTCGGTTTGCGGTCGGCAGCGTGCTTACGGAGTAAATACGCGAGAGACCGCCCAGGAGTTATGTCACGACGACGTTTCCAAATGCAGGAGGCGCTACAATCAACATGTCCAAGTTTTGTTAGGGATGTGTTTGCTTTCTGTGTCCGTAACACTGTCTGTTACTGGATCAAATCAAGCCTATCGGGCGATTAGTACCGGTCAGCTGAACGCATTGCTGCGCTTACACCTCCGGCCTATCGGCGTGGTGGTCTTCCACGGCCCTCAGGGATACCTTGTTTTGAGGGGGGCTTCCCGCTTAGATGCCTTCAGCGGTTATCCTGTCCGATCATAGCTACCCTGCACTGCTGCTGGCGCAACAACAGGTCCACCAGTGGATCGTTCACCCCGGTCCTCTCGTACTAGGGGCAACTCCTCTCAAGTATCCTACACCCACGGCAGATAGGGACCGAACTGTCTCACGACGTTCTAAACCCAGCTCACGTACCTCTTTAAACGGCGAACAGCCGTACCCTTGGGACCTGCTCCAGCCCCAGGATGAGATGAGCCGACATCGAGGTGCCAAACACTGCCGTCGATATGGACTCTTGGGCAGTATCAGCCTGTTATCCCCGGCGTACCTTTTATCCGTTGAGCGATGGCCCTTCCACGCGGGACCACCGGATCACTATGGCCGACTTTCGTCTCTGCTCGACTTGTCAGTCTCGCAGTCAGGCTGGCTTCTGCCATTGCACTCAACGAGCGATTTCCGACCGCTCTGAGCCAACCTTCGCGCGCCTCCGTTACTCTTTAGGAGGCGACCGCCCCAGTCAAACTACCCGCCACGCAGGGTCCCGGATCCGGATAACGGACCGCGGTTAGACATCAAGAGTGCGAAGGGTGGTATCTCAAGGGAGGCTCCACAGGAACTTGCGTTCCTGCTTCGATGCCTACCACCTATCCTGCACATCACAATCCTGATGCCAGTGCGAAGCTGTAGTAAAGGTGCACGGGGTCTTTCCGTCTAACCGCGGGAAGCCTGCATCTTGACAGGCAATTCAATTTCGCTGAGTTGATGTTGGAGACAGCGGGGAAGTCGTTACGCCATTCGTGCAGGTCGGAACTTACCCGACAAGGAATTTCGCTACCTTAGGACCGTTATAGTTACGGCCGCCGTTTACCTGGGCTTCAATTCGGAGCTCTCACCCCTCCTTTTAACCTTCAGGCACCGGGCAGGCGTCAGACCCTATACGTCGCCTTACGGCTTCGCAGAGCCCTGTGTTTTTAATAAACAGTCGCCACCCCCTGGTTTGTGCCCCCGGATCCAAGTTGCCTTGAACCCGGGCCTCCTTCTCGCGAACTTACGGAGGTATTTTGCCGAGTTCCTTCAACATCGTTCTCTCAAGCGCCTTGGTATTCTCTACCAGTCCACCTGTGTCGGTTTAGGGTACGGTCTGATGGAGGGCTATTTCCAGGGACCAATCAGCGGCCCGCCCAATCCGATAAGGGCGGACAACCTTCATGATCCGTCACATCCTCCTGGCCCAGGAATATTAACCTGGTTCCCATCGCCTACGCCTTTCGGCCTCGGCTTAGGGGCCGGCTTACCCTGCTCAGATTAGCTTTAAGCAGGAACCCTTGGACTTTCGGCGAGAGTGTCTCTCACACTCTTTGTCGCTACTCATGTCATCATTCTCGCTAGTGATCTCTCCACCGGATGGCTCACGCCCCGGCTTCATCGAAAGCTCCTTGCGTCCAACACCTTCCGAAGAAGGCTAAAGACGCATGGAACTATGTCACACTACGCTCTGCTACCATGCACTATGTGCATCCTCGGCTTCGGCTCATGGCTTGAGCCCCGTTACATCTTCGCCGCAGGACGTCTTATTTAGACCAGTGAGCTGTTACGCTATCTTTAAAGGATGGCTGCTTCTAAGCCAACCTCCTGGTTGTTTTGGACATCCCACCTGCTTTCCCACTTAGCCATGAA
>NZ_JBSWTV010000002.1:92500-957500 GCF_056158725.1 Leisingera sp. ABM4_101
GGCTGATCCATCGGAAGCGCAGCGCCGCTCCGGCCTGGGCCTGCGCCGCCCTGGGCAGGTCGCAGGGCAGCACGGTGCCGATCCGCGGGTAGCCGCCGGTGGTCTGGCACTCGCGCAGCAGCACAAAGGGCTTGCCGTCGCCGGTCATCTGCACGTCGCCGGGCAGGATCACCTCGGACAGGATATTGAGCTGGCCTTCGGCGGCAAACCCTACTCCGTCCGAGACCATTTCGCCCCCCATCCGGTTGGCGCGGCTGCCACGGCAGAAAGCCGTGGCGGCAAAGCGGGCCCGGACCGCCTCGGAAAACAAGTGGCTTTGGAAGCTTTCGACAATGCGCAGCTCGCCCCCCTTGAACCGGTCCTCGGCCTCCAGCACCAGCCCGGTTTCGCTGTTCGGATCCGGCCCGGCAGGCAGCAGGTCACCGGCCTCAGCCGCCCTGCCCAACCCGGCCATCAGATGCACGGCGCGCGCGCCTAGCAGCGGTTCCGTGGCAATGCCGCCGCCCAGATGCAAATAGCCGTAAACGCCTGCGCGGGCGACACCGATGGTCAGGCGCTGCCCCGTTTCCATCCGGTGCGAGGCGTTCCAGACCAGCGCTTCGCCGTCCAGCGCCGCAGCCATCGGTGCGCCGGTCAAGGCGATGCGCAGTGGCCTGGTTGCCTCGAACTCGCCGCCCATGCCGCCCATTTCCAGCGCTGCCAGGCCCGGATCCTGGCGCAGCAGCGCCGCGCCCTCAGCCAAAGCCAACGGGTCCGCCGCCCCCCCTTGGGATACCCCCTGCCCCAGCAGCCCGGGCCGGCCACGGTCCTGAACCGATGCCGCCGGGCCAATCCGCAGGATCCTGAGGCCATTCATGACTGGATCTCCTCAGCCGTAGCGCCGCCCAGATGCGGATCGGCACTACATAGATTAAGAAACTCCGGCTTGGAGACCGGCTCAAACTGCATCTCGTCACCGGGCCGCAAGGCAAAGGGCTCTTCCGCCTCCAGCCGGAACACCGTCATCCCGGTCTGGCCGACATGGCGCCAACCGGTTGGCGCCGGGTTTGCAAACAGCACGAACTGGCTGATCGCCTGCACCAGCGCGCCGCGCGGCACCATCGGGGTCAGTTCGGTCTGGCGCGGCAAGTTCCACTCCGGTCCCAGCGAGCCGAGATAGGGCTGGCCAGGCGCAAAACCGATGGTCAGCACCCGCACCCGTGCCGCACTCAGGCTATCGATAGCCTGCGCCTCGCTCATTCCTGCGGCATCGGCGGCCTCTGCCAGCTGCGGCGCCAGGTCGGTGCCGTAAACCGTCGGCACCCGCCAGAACCGCCGCCCGGCCGGCAGCGGCGCCTGCAGCCAGTCCCGCGCGGCAACCAAATCCTGCAGCGCAGCCTCCAGCCTGTCGTGCGGCAGCACCGACGGCTCAAACCGGACAAAGACTGAGGCAAGCGAGGCCATGGTTTCCACCACGCCATCCAATGCCAGTTCCTCCACCGCAGTGCGGAACGCCAAAGCGGCCCGGTTTGACGACTCGCTCAGCCTTTCATCAAAGCTGACCAGCAGCCCGCTCAGCCCGGCCCGGCGGACCAGCGGATAGGCGGCGGCATCATGGCTGTTCATGTTTTCACCCCGTCATTTTTGCGGCCAGCGTTGCGGCGCAGGCGGGGAGTGTCAACACGTCAATTCGGGCAAGCCGCTGCGCCGGCAGCAAGCGATGCTGCCGGACCGTCTCAGAAGTCGTCCCAGCCCTGCGCCGCGGCAATGGCTGCGCCGGCAAACCCATCTGCGGCCGGGGCGGCGGAAGCCGGACGCCGGAACGCCAGCACATCACCAGAGGCAGCAGCGGAAGCAGCCTTGCCGTCCTTAAACTTGGACACTTCCCGGGTCAGCTGGCCCGCGTCTGCCGACAGCTGGCGGCTGGCGGCAGAGGTTTCCTCCACCATCGCGGCATTCTGCTGGGTCACTTGATCCAGCTGCGACACCCCAAGATTGATTTCGCTCAGCGAGGTGGCCTGTTCCTTGGCGCCAGTGGCGATGCCGCTAATGTGGGTGGAGATTGTGCCAACGCTTTCGATGATCTGTTTCAGCTCCGCGCCGGTGCGGCCCACCAGATCCACACCGCTGGCGACCTGCTGCTTGCTCTGGCTGATCAGCTGCTTGATCTCGCCTGCCGCCCCGGCCGAGCGCTGCGCCAGCGCCCGCACTTCGGATGCGACAACAGCAAATCCACGGCCGGCCTCACCCGCGCGCGCGGCCTCGACCCCGGCATTCAACGCCAGCAGGTTGGTCTGAAAGGCGATGTCGTCAATCATGCCGATGATCTTGGCTATCTCTTCCGAGGAGTTTGCAATTTCGGACATGGCATCCACGGCGTCACTCACCACCTTGCCGCTGCGCTCTGCTGCCGTCTTGGCATCGCCGACGATACCTTCTACCTTGCCCGCGCCCTCTGCCGCAGAATGCACTGTGCTGGTCAACTCCTCGATCGCAGCAGCTGTTTCCTCCAGCGTTGCGGCCTGGCTTTCGGTGCGCTGAGACAGGTCGCCGGCGGATCGCGAAATCTCATCTGCCGTGCGGCCGACCGCCTGCGATACCTGAGTGACCGCCCCGATGGCAGTATCCAGCTGCTCTGCAGACCGGTTGAAGGCCTCGCCCAACGCCGCAATATCAGCCTGCTCCGACAAGGTGACCCGCACCCCCAGGTCGCCCTGGCTCATAGCCTCCAGACCGCGGGCGATTTCCTGCAATCCCAGCCGCCGCACAGTGACATCGGTCGCCACTTTCACTACACGTTCAACTGCCCCATCCGGCCCCGGTACAGGCGCATATGTGGCCTGGATCCAGACCGTGGAACCATCCTTGGCCACCCTGGGAAACTGATCCGTGATCACTTTGCCCGACGCCAGTTCCCGCCAGAACGCCTGATAGTCCGGACTGGCGGACAGGCCTTCGGCCACGAACATCGACTCGTGCTTGCCTTCAATTTCCTCCAGCCTGTATCCCATTGCGGACAGAAAGATTTCGTTCGCAGTCAGGATCGTGCCATCCGGATTAAATTGAACCGTAGCCTGCGTGCGGTTGACCATTTCCCCGATGATCTTGCCGCTGCAGCCCGTCTCTGCGGGCTTGGCCGCCTTGGATTTGAAAAACAATGAATTTCTCCGCGCGTCTCTGATTCTCAATGACTCGGCCATTGAGTAGCGTGAAACCAACAGAAAAATCTTAATGCACGCGGCCCGGGTTGCAGTCTCGCGCACAACCTTAGAGTTGCATTAAGCGCCAACCAAACAGCAATAGATTGACTACATGTTTACATATGGCCTCTATACTGTTGTCTGCATGAACAATTTTTCCGCAGTTGCAGAAAAAGCCCCTGGTTTTGCGGTCCCCCGCCCTGGGGCCTGCACGGCAGCAGCAAGGGGCAGCAGATATGACCTATGCCAAGCACACCACCGGTCAGCGGCGCGACTTCCGGCTCGGAGCTATTGCCCCCGGGTATCAAGTTTGTGCAACCCTGCTGGTGATTGCCGGGTTTCTGTTTGACTATCTGACCCCGCTGGGCGTGGCAGGCGGCTTGATCTATACGGCAGTGGTCCTTTGCGCGCTTTGGGGTGGCACTCCCGGAAAGGCATACCTCTATGCCGCTGCGGGCAGCACACTCACAGTTCTCGGCTATGTTATCTTTCACCGGATCGGAATTCATGAATGGATTGTCCTGACAAACAGGGCCTTAACAATTGTTGCGCTTTGGACCTTTGCCTTTATCGTCGCGCGGCAGAAATCCATCCAGATTTCCCTGGAACGCAAACAAAGCGAATTGGCGGCAATACAAGACAATACAGTCGAAGGCATGATCTCCGCCGGCAGCGACGGCACCATCCATAGTTATAACCGCGCGTGTGTGGAAATTTTTGGCTATTCCGCACAGGAGGCTATCGGAAAGAACCTCACTCTGCTGATGCCAGAACCTTACCGCGCAGAACACGGCAGCTACCTGCAACACTACCGCCGAAGCGGCGAGAAGAAGATAATAGGCACCATCCGGGAGGTCGAAGGCCTGCGCAAGGACGGCAGTATTTTCCCGCTTGAACTGTCCGTGAGCGAGATCCGTTCCAGCGGCTTGCACCTGTTCAGCGGCATCGTCCGAGACATCACCAGTAAAAAGCAGGCCGAGGCGGAGAACGACAGGCTGATCCAGGATCTGTCCCGCTCAAACCGGGACCTCGACGATTTCGCCTATGTCGCTTCTCACGACTTGCGGGCGCCGCTGCGGGTGATCGCCAATGCCGCCCGCTGGCTGGAAGAAGACCTGGATCCCATGCTCGACGAAGACAGCCGCGAGAATCTGCAGTTGATGCTGTCGCGGGTATCCAGGATGGAACGGCTGCTGGATGACCTTCATGAATACGCACGTGCGGGACGTAAAACAGACGCCACATACAAACAGTTGGTCAGCGGCCAAGACCTGATCCGCGAAGTTCTGTTGCTGGTCGACAAGCCCCAGGGGTTTACGATCACCACGGATCCCGGCTTCAGCAGCCTTCAGGTGCCGGTCATGCCGCTGAAACAGGTTTTCACCAACCTGATTTCCAACGCGATCAAACATAGTGAAACCGGCACCGGGCTGATCCGCCTCAGCGCCCGGGAGTGTGGCACCAACTACGAATTTTCTGTTGCCGATGACGGCCCGGGAATCGACCCGCAGTTTCACGAACAAGTCTTCAAAATGTTCAAAACGCTCAAATCCCGCGACGCGGTCGAAGGCAGCGGAATCGGTCTGGCGCTGGTCAAGAAGCATGTGGACCAAGCCGGCGGCGCAATCGCATTGCATTCCGCCCCAGGCGAGGGCTGCGAAGTCCGTTTTACCTGGCCCAAACACGCACGCCCGGCAGCGGCAAGGGAGGACGGCGGCTCCGGACGGGCTTGACACTGCAACCGGCCGGCTGACTTTCTGGGCCCGGGAGCGGATCGCTGCCATCCGGATTCGCCCCTAACGCAGGAGTTGCCGCCTATGCCCCGTTTTGACATCAGCCTCTCCGACCCGGCTGGACCGGATGCCTCCGCCCTGATCCGCCGCCACCTGGAGCAGATGGCGGCGCAATCCCCTGCCGAAAGCTGCCACGCCTTGGGGACCAGCGGGCTGGAAGACCCTGACGTGCAGTTCTACCTGCTGCGTCAGAATGGCCAGGCGATCGCCATGGGGGCGCTGAAAACCCTTGGCGACGGCTTCTTGGAGCTGAAGTCCATGCACACCGCAGCAGAGGCTCGCGGCGGCGGCGCCGGCCGTGCGATGCTGGGCTTCCTGCTGGACCAGTGCCGCAAGGAAGCGGCTGCAGGGGTCTATCTGGAAACCGGCTCCACCACCGAATTCCTGCCATCGCGCAAGCTCTATGAGTCCTTCGGGTTTGTCCAATGCGGCCCCTTTGGCAGTTATGCCGAAGATCCCTGGTCCGTTTTCATGCACCTGGATCTGCGCACAGCCGCTTGACCCCTGGCCCAAGGCTGTCATAACAGGCCTCAAGCGGTCCCTTAGCTCAACTGGATAGAGCAGCTGACTTCTAATCAGCAGGTTTGGGGTTCGAGTCCTCAAGGGATCGCCATACCGTCCAAAACTGCCAATTAGGCATAGCCTTGCACACTTCTAGGGGTTTTGATGCATACCCTGTGTGAAGTGGAAAATGCCAAGTGAAATTAAGAGTAGGAAAGGCTCAGGGAGAATACACTTTCCCCCCTCGACCGGCCCCAGGGCGCCACCCGGAAAATCTCAGCTCATGAGCGTGTTCAGGATTGGCGCAACCTCACGCAGGGTCTGGACACTTTGAGTTTCAGAGCCAGCCGGTGACCGTTGCAGCCAGAGCGATGGCGTAGAAAAACACCTTTGGGCATCAACTGCCGGCAGGCAACGCAAAGCATCGCCGAGAGGGGCGGTCGCGGTGTTCGTAGCGGTGATTGCTGTATCTGACCTGCTTTTTTGCGCTTTTTCCGATCAGGGATGCATGCGCGTATCCCTTTGTCGTTCAATGCTTCTCTGAACCAGCCGGCGTCGCAGCCTTTATCGCCAAGGAGCCACTTCACCTTCGGCAAGCTGCTTAGCAGTGCCCGTGCTCCAATGTACCAGCTGACTTGCCCGGCGGCGACGAACGATCTGAGCGGCCGGCCCTGGCAGTTACAGATGGCATGCTGCTTGGAGTTCATGCCGCCCCTTTTCAGTTGATTTGATCCCCCGGATTAAATCCTGAGCATACCAAATGGTGAGCGCGCAAGGCGGTCAAACACTGCGGATGGTGACGAGAAAGTTGTCAGGGTGGCCATGCCGCAGGATGCGCCCTTTTGTTTTGAGTGCTGCGAGGAACAGAGAACGATCCGGGGAATCGTTTTCCCGAGCGGCGGTGGACAGGAATGACGGCTATGGGCAGCGTTGGATGCAGCGGACGCCCGGACCCGGCAATTCCCACCCGCACAGAGTGAGCCATTGATGCGCCACTGGTTCGGGCACAATGGCGAACGCCTTTGCCTGGCCATCTCCCGCGAAAACAGGCCTTCACTCTGACTGGCCTCGCTCCCATTGCACACGGCAGCGGCGCACTGAAAGGCAAGCGCATTACCGGCGGCGGGACGGCGAATTCTGCGGCATGTGATGTTCCAGGCGCTAACGTTGCCCGCCATCGCAATCCGGTCCTGAAAGTCTTTACCGACCGGCTTCGCGATGCAGGCAAACCTCACAAAGTCATTATCACGCCCGCCGCTCGCAAACTCGTCACACCCGCCAGCGCGCTCGTCAAAGCCCCTCTGGTTGCGGTCTCCACATTGTCCGGCGTTTCGACTTTCAGACAGGCTAAATCACATCCAGTTCTGCGCCAGGAAAAATGTGCGCACCAGGAGGCTGATCAGTTGTTTCAATTACGTCTTCGATTTTAGGATCTGCGAGGTCTCCGCTTTCCGGCAAAGAGGCTTGGGCCAAAAGGCTCAGATCAGGCGGGGGTGGCGCCAGGAGCCCGCCCAGTCCAAGATCGAGATCAAGCACGATGCCGTTTTCCGGAACAACCGTTACATCGAAGCTGCTGGCAGATGTTTCGATTTCTCCATCCGCTGCCTGCAGGGTCGTCTCGACATTGATTGATACGGCACCCAAATCGCCGGTAGCCGGCGCGATTTTAAGCTGCGACAAGTCCCAGCCTGTGACGTCCAGTTCTCCATCGGCCGGGACCCCCGCATTGTCCTGCGAACTGATCACCCAGTTGTCAGGCACATCTGTCAGCTTGACCCCTAAAAGACTGCTGGTTCCAGTGTCGATATCGACTATGAAGCCTGCGTCATCGTCATCCTCGATCGTGCCGGTTGTACTCGGCGTGACCAGGCTGAAATCCGTCTCGCCCGGGCCGCGCCATTCCAGAGTCATTTCTGCATCCCCGTTGAGATCGAGATGGTGAATGACAATTTCATGCTCGCCGGCACTCAAGCTGGACGTTCCAAGCTGCACGGAGGCCAGCCCTTCGACCGCATTGATGACAACCGGATCCCCGTCAATCCACATGACGACGGTATCTCCGCTTGTCAGGCGGAATTCGTAGCTGCCCGGGTCTTCCACTTCGATGCGCCCGGTGACACGGGTTGCAAAAACATCGGCTGACGTGGCGTCAAAGAAAGAGAAAGGGGTACTCGGGAAGTCGATGGCCGATGTGTAGAAATCATCCACTGGCGCACTGCCGTAGTCCACTCCGAGGAGGCCAAGAACCCCATCGGCAACTGCGATCTGTTCCACAAGAAAACCCGTGCTGACCGTTACAGTCGCAGGGGAAACCGGGACATCGCTGACGGTGATCGTGAAGCTGCTGCTGGCAAGGCCGCCGGGGTCGGTGGCGGTGACGGTGACCTCGACCGTGGGCTCGGCCTCATGGTCGAGGCTGATGCCGTCCTTCAGCTTGAGGGTGGTGCCGTCAATCTCGAAGCGGGCGTCATCGACGCTGTAGCTCAGCACATCGCCGTCGGGATCGCTGGCCGAGACCGTGCCGATGGCGGCGCCCGCGGCATTCTCGGCGACCACGGCGTTATCCAAGGCCGGCTCATCGGGAGCGCTGTTGACTTCGGGTTCCTCTGGATCCGGATCAGTCGGGTCCGGGTCCACCGGGTCTGGATCAATCGGTGACGGATCCACCGGGTCCGGATCGATCGGTGTCGGATCCACCGGGTCTGGATCAGTCGGGTTCGGATCCACCGGGTCCGGGTCGGTAGGGTCCGGGTCCACTGGGTCCGGATCGGTCGGTGTCGGGTCTACCGGATCTGGATCAGTCGGGTCCGGACCCACCGGGTCCGGGTCGGTAGGATTCGGATCCACCGGGTCCGGATCGGTCGGTGTCGGATCCACCGGGCCCGGGTCGGTAGGGTCCGGATCCACCGGGTCTGGATCAGTCGGGTCCGGATCCACCGGGTCCGGGTCGGTAGGATTCGGATCCACCGGGTCCGGATCGGTCGGTGTCGGGTCTACCGGGTCCGGATCGGTCGGTGTCGGATCCACCGGGCCCGGGTCGGTAGGGTCCGGATCCACCGGGTCTGGATCAGTCGGGTTCGGATCCACCGGGTCCGGGTCGGTAGGGTCCGGGTCCACCGGGTCCGGATCGATCGGTGTCGGATCCACCGGGTCCGGATCGGTCGGTGTCGGGTCTACCGGGTCTGGATCAGTCGGGTTCGGATCCACCGGGTCCGGGTCGGTAGGGTTCGGGTCCACCGGGCCTGGATCAGAGAGCGGCGGATTGCCGGTAGAAGCCAAATTCTGCGCAGGCCGGGACAGCGGCTCAATTTCTCTGGGTGAACTGCCGGAAGAAGCCGCTTCGGTTGATGCCATCGGCAAATCAAAGACGTCACCGGCGCCATCCCTGGGATCTTTGGAAAACTCTTGTGAAACACCCATCTGCTCAGGCAGCGTGTTTTGCAGGTCTTCCAATTGACTGGTTTTGGGCGGCCGGGGTGCGGATTGGTCAATCGAACTCTCATCTTCCTTCGGAAAAATGTCCCAGTCATCGCGCCCGGCCCGTTCCATTCCGGGATAATCCATGGTGCCACGGTGCAAGAGCGACTGCCGTTCACCATCGTCCGTACCATCCCCCTCACCGAACTTCGGTGCGGTGTTGGCAGTTTTTGTGCGCAGTTCGCGCTCCATTTCTTCGATGCGGTTTTCAACCGGTCCACCACCGGTCATTCCGGCGCTCCCAGCGCCGAACGGATTTTCTTCAGCCAATACGGCCTCCCTGGCAAACACTGCCACAAAACGCAAAACACTGAGCTTTGACGGAGGGGTGTTAAAGAACCGGCCGCCAGTAGCTTTTCATTTTGTTAATACCATCGGCGCACGCTGAGAGCGATTAATTAGATGACTCACTTGCTGTAAAATTGTCCCCATTAAGGCGCGTGTCTTTACCAGCGATAAAGGGGGATTCCGGATACTCAATCTATAGTGGTTTATTAGTGTTAGGGTAACGATGATGGGGAGACGCCCGCCAGATGCTGCCGCCCTTTGGGCAGGCATGAAAAGTCTTGATGCGGATTCAATCCTTTCGGCAATCGTGATCAACCTGTTCACGCTTGCGCTTCCAATAAGCATGCTGCTTGTGTTCGGCCGGGTCATACCAAATGCATCCCACAGCACATTGTTTGGAATATTCCTGGTCCTGATTGCCGTCCTGCTGATCGACTTCACCTTGAAGGCCGCCCGGACACACTACGTGCTGGAAACGGCATGCGCGGAAGGTGAACAGGCAGGGAAAGCCTTGTCGGATGCGCTGTTTGAGGGGTCGCCGGAAGCATTGGAACAACTGGGGCAGGAAGCCACGGTCGACCGCCTGATGGGGGTGCTCGGGTTGCGCCACGCGGTTCGGGAGCAATTTGTCAAGGTTTCCGTTGACCTGGTGTTTTCTGTATTTTTCCTTTTGATCATCCTGGCCTTGGGAGGCTGGCTGGTTGCCGCCCCGATTGCAGTTATTGCCGGGCTGCTGCTGACAGTTGCCTTGCTCCGTCGCCCCTACCGCAAAGCTTCGCTCCTGCAACGGGAATACGACAAGCGCCGGCTGTCGTTCCTGCAGGAAATCCTGCGGCGCGCGCGGCTGATCAAGCTGCTTGGCCTGGAACATCAAATGCTGCGCCGGTATGAGCTGCTGCATGCCAGCGCCTCTGCCGCCAGCGAAAAGATCATCCGCCTGAGCAGCAGCGGGCAGGCCGCGGTAAGCGCAGGCTCCCAGATCGCGACTGTTCTGACCTGCGCATTGGGCGGCTGGCTGTCCATCCAAGGCAAACTGCCGGTGGCAGAACTGGCAGCCTGCATGCTGCTAACCGGGCGTGCAGTGCAGCCGGTGATCCAGCTGACGTTCCTCAGCGCCGTCAAGGATGATGCGTCCGCGCGGACCAAAGGGCTGGCAGAAGTTACAGGGGTGACGGACGCCGCGGCGGGATCTTACCGGACGGCCGCCACGGGCGGGCTCATCGTGCAGCACTTGACGCTCAGCCGCCCCGGTCAAATGGGGAATTGGTTTCAAGACATCAGTTTTGCGGCTGCGCCGGGCCAACTGGTTGCCGCCGACGGCGGGATCGGTTGCCGCAGCGGCGTGTTCCTGCAGATCCTTGCGGGTGAAACCCGTGCAGACAAAGGGACAGTGCTGCTTGAAGGGGCCGGCGATGCGGACCCGCATGCCCCTACGGCACCGCCAGGCCTGGTGTTCGAACCCCGGCAGCCCGTGGTCACGGATGGCGACATCCTGGAAAACCTCACGGCCTTCAATCCGGAAGGCTACACTGAGGCCTTGCAAAGCGCGGCTGAAAATCTGGGGATCAGCGGCCAACTGGCGCTGCTCCAGGAGGGTGTTCACAGCCGGGTTGCCCGCGACGGCCAGGGGGTTGGCAGCCCGGGCTTCTTCCGGCGCCTGTCGCTGGCACGGGCCTTTGCAGCGCAGCCTGTCGTCTTGTTGCTGGAGGATCCGTTTGCGGATCTGGATCCCAGCGGTGCCCGCGCGCTCGAAACTATGCTGCTGTCGCTGCGCGGCAAGACGACCTGCGTTTTAACCCGTCCGACGCAGGCGGTTCTCGATGCTGCCGATATCGTCATCCGGCTGGAGCCCGGCAAAGCGGATTCCAGTGGGGCGGCATGACACAGCAGGGGGAAAATCAGCTATGAACAGCATCAGCACCGGAATCGGGCAAAGGCACAGCGCGCAGGCTCTCCTGCCGAACGCAGCCTTGCTGGACTGGGCAACAGACCGCCGGGACGGGGCGGAACCGGCCCGTGCCGCGGCGCTGCTGGCGTCCCTGCTGCATCTTGGCGGCTGGGAAGCAAGCGAGGCACAGGTCCGGGCTGCCCTGCCGCACGCGCGGGACCGCTATGATGGCTGGGACCTATGCGATGCGCTTATTGCGCTTCGAGTGCCGTTCCTGCGTGGCAAGGACACTTCGCCGGCCGGTCCGGACGATCCTGAAATTGGTTTACTCATATCTCCGGACGGAAGCTTCCGGGTCTTTGGCTATCCCGATGGGACCGCCGCCGCGGCGGCCAGCCCGGAGGAAGCCCGGCTATCGGTGCTGCCATCCGCTGCCGCGAGCCGCAGGCCCGCCGCGCACAGCACTGCTGCACTGTTGAAAGGCGTACAGGACCACGTCTGGCCGCTTCTGTTTGCCTCCTCCGCAATAAACTTTGCCGGTCTGCTGGCACCGGTCTTTGTGGTGCTTGTCTACAACCGCGCGATCCCGGCGGGCGTGCCGGGGGTCATTGCGGTGCTGACCGCGGGCCTGTTCCTTGGGCTGGCAACCGAACTGGCGGTTCGCCGGATCCGCAGCCGCACGCTGGTCAGCCTGGCTGCGCAGTTGGAGCACCGGCTGAGCCTCGCACTGCTGGAAAAGCTGATGGCGCTGCCGGATGCCGCGCAGCAGCAGTCAACCACGCAACAGCAGCGGGCCCGGCTCAAGCAGTTCGAAACGGTCCGGGATGCGCTGGTGGGGCCATTGATGCAAGTTGGCCTGGATGCGCCCTTTGTTTTGATCTTTGGTGCGCTGCTGTTTTACATCGCGCCGCCGGTTGGGTTCGCGGCGCTGGCTGCGGCGGGTGCGCAGGTTGCTTTCCTGCTGGCCTTCGCTCCGCATCTTCGCCGCCAGGAGGTGCGTGCCAACGATGCTGCACGGGAATGGCGCCAGCTTTGCGAGACGGTTACGGCGCAGCGCTGGCATCTGCGCCGGCTGAATTGCACCGCCCCTTGGCAGCGCCGGTTCCACTCTGCGCTCGGCAATGTCCTGAACGCATCCATGCGGCAGCAATACCTGATTGAGCTTTCGGCCCATGCCTCGCAGCTTCTGATCCTGCTTTCCGGTGTCGCCGGCGGGCTGCTGGCATCCAGGATGGCGATCCAGGGGGAGCTCACCATCGGCGGCTTCGTCGCCCTTCTTGTGGTGATCTGGCGGTTTCTGTCACCAGTTCAGTCGCTTGCGAGGGCAGCCGGACAGGCGATGGCGGTCCGTCAAAGCCTGCGGGATATCGACCGGGTGCTGGCTCAGCCGGAAGAGCTGCGCCGCGACGCAGCCCCCCGGACCGCACCGCCTGCTGCAGCACCGGTGGTTGTGGAGCAGGCAGCGCTGCGGCTGCCCGGCGGCAGCGATCTGGTTCTGGCCGGGGCGGGTCTGATGCTGCAACCGGATGAAATAACGGTATTGTCGGGCGCAAACATGTCCGGAAAGACCCTGCTGGCAGAAACCCTCGCCGGGTTGCATCAGCTTGTTGCGGGGCGGGTTTTGTTCAATGGCACCGACCAGCGGCAGATCCCGGTCGATGACTTGCGCCGGGCCATTGCCTTTGCCCCACAGCAGCCGGCCTTTGTCTATGGCACCATCTGGCAGAATTTCGAACTGGCGCTGCCCGGCGTTTCCCAGCGGCAGGTCCTGGATGTTCTTGAGGAAACCGGGGTGCAGCGCGAAGTCGGCGCCTTGCCAGAGGGCATGGACACCCGCCTCACAGTCGAGGCCTGCAGCCGCCTGCCGCATGAATTGCTGCAGGGCCTGTCTGCGGCGCGGGCGCTGCTGCATCCCGGCCCGGTCCGCATTTTCGATCAGCCGTGCGAGGGGCTGGCCTCCGGCCATGCCAGCCTGATCCGCGCCGCGATTGCCCGGCGGCGGGCGGGCAGCGCCACACTGCTGGTTTCGAACCGGCCCGAGGATCTCGCTTTGGGCGACAAGTTCTCAGTCTTGCAGCAAGGGCGGACAGTGCTGAACGGTAAGGGCCGCAAGGGGCGGGAAAAGGTTTCCGCATACCTGTTCGGCCCTCATGCCAGCGGCGATCGGTAAGGAGAACGCGAGATGGAACAGAGGTCAACAGCCTTTTGGACACCAAGCCTGGATGAGGCGAAAAAGCGTGGACTGAATGTCATCCACACGCCAGTCACAGGCACGGCCCGCCAGGTGGCGCGGATATTGATGGCTGCGCTGCTCGCGGCGGCGGTTTGGGCCTGGCATGCGGAATTGCCTGAAATGACCTATGCCAAGGGGCGTATCGTACCTTCGTCGAACGCCCGCCCGGTAGAACATCCCGATGGCGGTGTTCTGGCCGAAATCCTTGTGCGCGAAGGCGACTTCCTGGAGGCGGGCGCTCCGGTCGCCCGCCTTTCGGCACGCTTGCTGACAGAAGAACAGGGGCAGCTGTCCCTGCGGGAAACTGCCTTGAAGCGGGACACGGTCCGCTTGCAGGCAGTTGTGGCGGTGATCAGCGGCACCTTATCCGCGAGCGCAGCCCGTGGCCAATTGGAACCGGGGCACAGGCTGCTGGTGCAGCTTGATGCGTTTGAGGCCAGCCGTGTCCGCCATCAGGCCAGAGTTCAGGAGCTGGAGCGGGCGCTGGGAATCCGTAAGCAAATCCTCGACAATGCGCGCCGCCGGGAAGAAGCCTTTGCAATCGAGCAATCTGCCGCAAGCACCCTGCACCGCAAGGGGCTGCTCAGCACCACCGCGCTGAGCCGTCTGCGTGCTCAGACCCTGGAGATCGAAGGCGATCGTTTGCGCGCCTTCGCTGCGCTGGCAGATGGCGAGCGCAACCTGCACGAGGCCCGCCGCCAAGAACAGGAATTTGTCGCGGGGATCAAGGACAGCCTGCTGTCGGAACTGGAGGCAGAGGAAGAGGCTCTGGCATTGGTCGCCCAAGCCCTGGCAGACAACGCTGCACGGCAACAGAGGCTGACGATTCTGGCAACGGTGCCGGGAATTGTTCAAAAGCTGCATGTCACCGGACCGGGCGAGGTCATTGCCCCAGGTGAGCCGATTGCCGAGATTTTGCCAACCCAGGACCGCCTGATCGCCGAAGTGGAAATCCGGCCGGAGGACATCGGCCATGTGGCGGTGGGTGATCCGGTTGAACTGAAGTCGACGACTTTTGATCCCAGGCGGTATGGCGTGCAAGCGGGTGAGGTGTTCGAAATCTCGCCAAACTCACGCCTCAATGACCGCAAAGAGGCTTACTTCGAGGTGCGGATTTCCTTTGCAGATGACAAAGCGCCAGGAGCGGCCCTAAGCCGCCGCTTGACTGCCGGAATGGAAGTCAATGCAGCGATCCGGACTGGCGAACGTACCGTGCTTGACTATGTGCTTTCGCCCATAACCGAGCCGATTGGGCGCGCCTTCCGGGAACGCTAATCACCACGACCGCAAACCTGATCTTAGCGGAAAGGCGGCTTTCCTCCTGATCCGGCCAAGGCCCTGACATGATCGAGCTGAACAAACTTGTTTATGCTAATGCCGAACTTGCTGAGATGGATGTCGAGGCGGTAGTGAATGTCGGCTTCCTGGAGCGGATGGGCTTTGAATGTTGCTCACGCCGGGCACTGGTCATTGAGCTCATGATTGGGGCATTCGAGTTGTGCCGGAGGCGCTGAAAGGAAATCGCCACGCTCGAGATGATCTAGAAAGCGTTCAAGAAGGGCCCCAGTCTCCCCAAAGCCCTATCAATTTTCACAGCGCCAGACTACCGGAACATCGCCGATCGGGCGAAGCGCCTAGAGGTAATCAGCAAGCCATAGCAGATGCGGCTAAACCGAAAGCCGCACAAAGGGTTCGCATTCGCGGGCCCTTTTCTTGGCTAAGGGAAGGCTTGCTTTTGCCTCAGCGAGCAGAATAGAAAGCAGCAAAAAGTTGATTAAGAACATATTTTTGCGCCGTGCCGATGAGAGTCGAATGGGATGCAAGGTTGTGCCTCATTGGCACGAAGCCGGACAGCCTGTCAGCTGCAGTCCTCCACCGCCAACCTGGCCATCGCAATGATCGCCTCGCGTGTCTCAGCGACAGCGATAAAGCGGGCATTATGGCAGAACTTGGCCCCCTGCACGCCGGAAACCTTTTCCAGGGCGGCATCCGTCAAACCAGCCCAAGCCGCCGGCAGATCAGCACGGCTTTCGAAAGTGTCGCCGCTCTTACGGATCGTGGTCAGCGCCCAGTCGCTGCCGCGCGGGTGAATGACAAACAGAAGATGTGCCGCACCGGCCTTCTCGATGGCTGTACGGAAAGGCATCCCCGCCGGCAGTTCCAGGATGTGCGACCGCCCGGCCGCCTCGATGGCAGCTATAACGACCGCCTCTGCCCGGAGCTTGGCCGCCTGGCCCTTGACCGCAGCCTCGACAAAGGCGCGCGCCACCGGCAGTGCCGCGGCAAAGGCCTGGTCCTCCGCTTCCGGGCTGCGGTCGTCAAAGACCGGTTTCAGGCTTTCCAGCAGCACCGGCAAAGTCAGCGCTGTCAAAGGCCCCGCCGCGGATGGCTCCAGCGCCCCGTTGTCCATCAGGTCGACCGGCAGAACAAAGCTGCGGTCTATGCTGCCGTGGACTTCCTCCAGATCCTGCTCCGGCACCTCCAGGTCACGCAGATAGGCGTGGCCGAAATGCTTCCAGATCAACCCGAAGGAGCTGTAGGGCAGGCCGTCCCCCCGCAGCGGATTGGGACGCTGGTGATGGTCAAAGATCCCGGCCCTGGCATCATAGCCGCGGCCCACATCATAGATGACTTTGTCCGGCACCGGCGTGATCCACTCCTGCGCCCGGCTTCGGACCAGCTTTGCCGCGGGGTACAACCGGCTGAGGATCACAGTCGACAGCAGTTCATCCGCATGAAATCCGCCGGAATGGGTGACAAGGTGCTGAACGGTCATTTGACCCCCTGTGGCTGAAACGATCTGCAGACCGGCGGCCTGCGCTGCGCTCTCCTACCCGGGCACCCCTGCCAGATGGAAGGCCGAAATGCTATGTGCGAAGAAACACCGGTTGCAGCAGCTAGTGCTCAGGCCCGGACGGAGGTCTTTGGAGCTAAATATGGCAGGCGCACCGCCACCTTCCCTTTTTGTACCGCTGTGAACCCAATTTACGGGCAACCGCAAACGGCAGCCTAACCTCAGTCCTTCACATCCCGCTTCAGCAGGAATTGGTTCTTAAAGTTCTTCAAACCAAACATAACATCCGCCTTGGCGATATCGTCGCTGGCGTGGATTTCATGCTCCAGAAACGCTTTCAGCGCATCGGCGTCATCGCTGACCAGCTCGACAATCAGGTCATAGCGTCCCGCGACCCAAAGTATGAAAACAACACGCGGATCACTCTCCAGCCGTTCTGCCACCTGCCGCGGGGTAACACCGGCCGCCACGTTCAGCCCGATCATCGCATCGGTGGTGTATTCCGTGGCCACCGGGTCCGACATCGCCACGATTCGCAGCATGTTGTTTTCCCTCAGGCCGCTCACCCGGTTGCGGATGGTGCCTTCGGAGACGTCCAGTTTTTGGGCAATTTCCGAAAAGGCCATCCGCCCGTCCTGCTGCAGCAGCCGGATGATCTGCTGGTTCAAATCATCCCCTGGAGAGCGGATGCTTTGACTGGCGCGCTTGCTGCGCGCCGATGATTGCTGCTTGCCTGCCATCTGCCTGCTGCCCGGTTACTGTATCCGCAGCCGATCATAGGCACCCACAGCGGAATCCGCAAACCACTCATGCAGAAATACAAGCAGCCGGAGGTCCAGACACCCGCGGTTTACCCTGCCACACCAAGCAATCCCGGCGGCAGGCACGAAATCCGGCTTTTTCCCTTGCTATACATTGCGATTCCCGGCTGCAACATGGCCACCCCATGCGAATTTCGCACCCTCATGGCGTTTTCTGAACAGCATTCTCCTGATTCTTGCCTGAAAATTCCGCAATGTAACGAAAATCGTAAAAAACTGTTGCCAAAGCATACGATTTTCGCAAGCATGATGTTCAATCCCTGCGAATGGCGCAAATCCCAATAGGGGCAGCCGGCACAGGGACAGTTTCCATGCACACACCCCCAAGGGCGTGCAGCATGTGGCAGTGTCGAAGGGAGGACGAATGACAATTGCCGAAGAAAAAACGCGGGTAGCCGGCGGGCCGCAGCATGGCCTGACTGCAGACGCCTACCGCAGCGAAGACATCTGGCAGCAGGAATGCCGGACGGTCCTGTCACAGAATTGGGTGTTTATTGGGTTTGCGCATCAGATCGCCAATCCGGGCGACGCCAATCCGGTCAGCTGCGCAGGCCTGCCACTGCTGACGGTGCGCGCCCAGGACGGCAGCATCCAAGTGTTTCACAACGTCTGCCTGCACCGCTGCATGACCTTGGTCGACAAGCCCAAGAATGTGGGCAAGCTCATTCGCTGCCCCTACCACGCCTGGGCCTACGACCTGGAAGGCCGCCTGCGCGCAGCGCCGCACTTCGCCGGCACCGGCAAGCAGGAATTTGACGGCTTTGACCTCAAGGAGCACCGCCTGAAGCCGGTCCGCACCCATGTCTGGCACGACTGGATCTTCGTCAACCTGGACGGCACAGCGCCTGAGTTCGAAGACTATGCCGCGCCTTTGATCAGCCGCCTGGAAGGTATCGACTACGGCAAGCTGGAACCTGTCGGGCTGCTCGATTTCGGCGAGATCGGCACCAACTGGAAACTGATCATGGAGAACTTCATCGAGCCCTACCATGTCCAGTTCGTGCATTCCTCGACCACCGACCAGCCGCTGGAGGATCACTACACCATCACCGACGGCAACTGCATTGGCAGCGCCGTGGACCTGAAAGAGGAGATCGGCACTTCCGGCAGCCTCGGCGTCAGCTCCCGCTACCTGACGCTTTATCCCAACTTCATCCTGGGCCGGTATTTCCCCGACCAGCTGGGGGTTTACCTGAATGTCCCCATCGGCCCCGGCAAGATGCGCCAGTACCGCGCGCTCTACACCACCGAAGGCCAGCAGCTGACCGCCGAGGAAGTTCAGGGCCTCAAGGACCTCTGGTGGGACGTCCACAAGGAAGACCACGAGATGGTCGAGCGCATGTACGAGGGCCGCAAATCCCCGGTTGCAGCCGGCGGCGGCCTGCTGTCGCCCGCCTGGGAGGACAGTGTCCGCGCCTTCCAGGACCTGATCGAACGCGACCTGGCCAGTGCCCCGGCCCAACAGTGAAAAACAAGGAACAAGACAAATGAGCAAACCCATTTCCAAGGGTTTCCGCCTGGCCCACACGATGATGCGGGTGATGGACATGGAGAAATCGCTGGAATTCTACTGCGGAATTCTGGGCATGGAGGTGCTGCGCCGCACCGACTACCCCGAAGGCAAATTCACCAACACCTTTATCGGCTACGGCCCGGAGGCAGAGTTCCCGACCCTGGAACTCACCGCCAACTGGGACCAGGAAGCGCCTTACGACAAGGGCAACGGCTGGGGCCACATCTGCATTGAGACCCCGGACGTCTATGCCGCCTGCGAGCAGCTGGCCGCGGCGGGCGTCAAGATCACCCGCCCGCCGGGGCCGATGAAGAACGGCACCCGGGTTATTGCCTTTTGCGAGGACCCGGACGGCTACAAGGTCGAACTGAACGAGAGCATCCTGAAACACCTTGCCAGCGAGGGGAACTAACCCATGGGCGACGCACCTCAACTCTTCAAATTCGACCTGGTCCAGGAGCGCTATGACTCCATGGGCGACAGCGACACCTACATCAAGCCGATGGTCACCAGTGAATTCAGCAAGTCCATGTGCGGCGGCATCAATGTGCTGAACAACATCAAGGTGCCGTGGGACCTGACCTGCGACGAGATCATCTACTGCCTGGAGGGCACATTCCGCCTGGTCTGCGACGGCAAGGAATACATCTGCAACCGCGGCGACGTGCTGTTTGTGCCCAAGGACAACCATATCTCTTACGAGGCGGACGGCAAATGCGTGATCTTCTACGCCGCCTATCCGCATAATTGGAAACAGCTGGCCGGGATCACCGAGGTACCGGGCATTGATCCCTCGGACTTCGTTCCGGGCTAACACACGCAACTCCTGGTGACTGGGCGCCCTAGTCTGACCCCGGGCGACGGGCTGCCCACCCCTTTTTTTCCGCCAGGCTACTGCAGAAAACAAAACCAAAACAACGCTGACCGGCCGCGGGCAGCGAACAGAAAACGATTGCCTTTCCAAGGGAGGAACAACGATGCTGAAGGCCAATCCCGAAGAGAAGATCTACTACGAAAGCTTCCACGACGCTGTGGAGCGCAACCGCCCGCGCATCCCCGAAGTGCGCGAACGCCTGGAAGCGGCCGGCGTCAAATACGTGATGGCCGCCTGGATCGACCTGCACGGCATCCCCAAAACCAAACCGGTGCCGATGAGCGATTTTGAGCCGCTCTGCCTGGGCAAGGGCCCGCAGTTCGCGGTGCATTCGATCTCCTTCGTGCCGGAGCTCAGCCCCGCCGACAGCGACCAGGTGGTGGTGCCGGATCTCGACGCCGTCTATGTCTGCCCCTGGGACAATTCGATGGCGATCATCTTCTCCGATCTCTACTGGGAAGACGCACCTTACAACGTCTGTTCGCGCCAGGCGCTGAAGCGCGCCATGCATGAGGCCAAGCTGGAAGGCTATACCGGCTATGCCGGGGTTGAGCCTGAATTCATCGTAATGAAATACGATGAAAACGGCCTGCCGGTGAAAGCCTTCGACGACGATCTGGGCAAGGCGATCAGCCCGCGCCGCCAGGCCTTTGGCTATGACGTGGAATACTCCATCGACTCCATGCCTTTCCTCAAGGACATGATCGACATCATCGAGGACCTGGGCTGGAACCTGCATGACGTGGTGGCCGAAGGCGCCTATTCCCAGTTCGAGCTGGATTTCCACTATACCAACATGCTGGAGATGTCCGACCGGCTGGCCTTCCTGCGCATCACGCTCAAGGAAGTGGCCAAGAAGCACGGCATGTTTGTGACCTTCATGCCGAAGCCGACCGTGGGCGACTGGCGCTCCGGCGCGCATATCAACATGTCGATGCAGCACGACAGCCGCCCTGGCGAGAACATCTTTGAAACCGCAGATGGCAGCGACTGGTCCGACGAAAGCCGCTGGGCCGTGGGCGGCCTGATGCAGCACGCCGAGGCGATCACCGCGATCACCTGCCCGACCGTGAACTCCTACAACGGCCTGGTGCCGCGTGTGGGCGGCTTTGAAGGTGGCACTGTCACCTGGGCACCGACCAACATCACCTACGGCTTCAACAACCGCTCGGCCCAGTTCCGCCTGCCGCAAAGCCGCCACTGCATCGAAAACCGCGCCTGCGACATGACCATGAACGTCTACCTGGCGATGGCGATGCATCTCAGCTGCGCGCTGAAGGGCATCAAGAAAAAGATCGACCCGGGCAAGCCCACTGATTTCGACCTCTACTCGAAAACCGAGGCCGAGCTCACCGAACTGGGCATCCGCCGCCTGCCCCGCACCCTGTTCAACGCCATTGAGGCGCTGCGCCATGACGAGATGGCCGAACATGTGATGGGCCCGGTGATGCGCAAATCGTTCCTCGAATACAAGAACGACGAATGGGAGCGTTACCACCAGTCGGTCACCGACTGGGAAGTGCAGGAATACCTGCGCCTCTACTAAAGCGACCCAGCAAAGGACAGACCCATGACCCAGGCCCTTCGGACGATACCAGCAACCCGGGCCAAGGACACGCGCCCGAAACTGCGGATTTTCGAATTCAAATCGGACATCCCCGCATCCTGGCGCCTCACCCTTGGGGTGGCGGTCTGGGTCCTGTTCTTTGCCATCTGGCAGATCGCCGCCTGGTCCGGCGTGATGCCCGCAATCCTGCTGCCAGGGCCTGGCAAGGTCCTGACAGCGCTTTACACGCTGTTTGCTGAGAACGGTTTCCTTGGTGATGTGCTAGTCAGTGTCTGGCGGGTGATGTTCAGCTTTGCTCTGGCCTGCGCCGTGGCGGTGCCGCTTGGCATCCTGATGGGCGCGTTCAAGTCGGTCGAAGCGTTTTTCTCCCCCTTCGTTTCGGCTTGGCGCTACCTGCCCGCCCCTTCCTTCATTCCCCTGTTGCTGATGTGGTTCGGGGCGGGCGATGCGCAAAAACTGGCACTGCTGTTCATCGGCGTGATCTGGTTCCTGATCACCCTGATCGCCGACCACACCAAGGCGGTGCCGAAGGATCTGATCAATACATCCGTGACCTTGGGCGGCTCCCGCTGGCAGGTGCTGCGCACGGTGGTGGTCCCCGCCGCCCTGCCCAACATCGTGATCGCCATGCGCCAGATGCTGGCGGTCAGCTGGACCTATCTGGTGATCGCCGAGATCACCGCCGCCGACGCCGGCATCGGCGCCATGATGATGCGCGCCAAACGTTTCCTGCATGTGGATCAGATCATGGCCGGCATCCTGGTAATCGGCCTGCTGGGGCTGGTCTTCGACTACCTGCTGCGGGCGCTGCACCGCCGCGCGTTCCAGTATCTCGACGAATATTCCTGAGGAGCCGGAGCAGAACCCGAGAACAACAAGCCAAATAACAAATCGACGTCGCAAGGGAGGTATCGTGACGATGACCAAGAAACTGCTGAAATCCGCCAGTGGCTGCATTGCAGCCCTCGCACTGGCAGGCGCCGCCGCCCCCGTATGGGCCGCAGAAAACGTCAAGATCGCGGGCTTCACCTGGCCGGGCTACGGCTTCTGGCACATCGCGGCGGAAAAGGGCCTCGCCCCGGATCTGGACATCCAGTACCAGACCATCGAAGACCCCTATGAAAGCTTCAATCTGGTTGCCGCCGGCCAGCTGGATGTGGTCTCCTCCACCGCTGAATTCACCCCCGTAGGGGTCGAGCGCGGCCTGCCGGTCAAGCTCGTGGCCTTTGGCAACCTCTCGAACGGCACCGACAAGGTTGTTGCTGGCCCCGGTATCGAAAGCGCCGCCGACTTGGCCGGCAAAGAGGTTGCCGTGCTCGAAGGCGGCCTGGCGCAAATCTATGTCGCCATGTGGCTGGAGCAGAACGGCGCCGCCTATGACTCCGTCGTCTACCGCAACATCATCGCCGACGATGCCTTTGCTGCCATGATCGGCGGCGGCGTGGCGGCCTCAGAGTTCTGGGAACCCTACGGCACCAACACGCTGAAAGCGCTGGAAGGTTCGAGCATCCTGACCCAGTCGGACGAACCCTTCTGGCTGAAGAACGCCGTTGTCGCGGACGGCCACTACATGAGCAACGCCCTGATCAACGACCGCCGCGATGTGGCCCTGAAGACCATGCAGGCCATGTATGACGCCATTGCCTGGTGGAAGCAGAACCCAGCCGAGGGCAACGAGATCATCGCCAAGGGCATGGGGATGAGCATCGCCGACGTCGAACTGGTGCTGGGCAAGGACGGCACTTCGCTGGACGGGGGCCTATATGTCTACGACTTCATCGAAGCGGCGCAATTTTGCGGCGCGGCCCCGGGCAACCCGCCGTTTGAACAGACCAACGGCCAGATGTCGGACCATTGGAACCTGGTCAGCGAATGGTGGGTCAAGTTCGGCCTGATCCAGGAGGTCAAGGCGCCTGAAACCGGTGTCGAATGCAGCCTGCACAAGGAGCTTTATGACAGCGGCTACCGCGGCTGACTCACCCTGGACCGAACCAGCAAAGAGGGGCGCATCATGCAATCCAGCACCATTCTATCCGTCCAGAATGTCTGCAAGACATTCCCCACACGCGGCGGCGGGGTCGAGGCCTTGCGCGATGTGTCCTTCTCGGTGGCCCGCAACGAGCTCTGCGTGCTGCTGGGGCCCTCGGGCTGCGGCAAGTCCACGCTTCTGAACATCGTGGCGGGCCTCCACACCCCCACCAGCGGCAGCCTCAGCCTGGAGGGCCTGCGCGATCCACGGCCCTGCGCGCGAGCGCGGCATGGTGTTTCAAAGCTACACGTCGTTTCCCTGGCTGACGGTGCTGGAAAACGTCGAATACGGCATGAAGCTGAACGGCATCCCCAAGGCGGAACGCCGCGAGCGCGCGCTGCATTACATCGATCTGGTGCATCTGACGAAATTCCGCGACGCCTACCCCAAGACCCTGTCGGGCGGCATGAAACAGCGGGTGGCCATCGCCCGCACCCTGGCCAATGCGCCGGAAATCCTGCTGATGGATGAACCCTACGGCGCGCTGGATGCCGAAACCCGCTGGCACATGCAGGAAATGCTGCTGGACATCATGCGCACGACGCAAACCACCATCTTGCTGGTCACTCACGACATTCAGGAGGCGATCTTTCTCGCCGACCGCATCGTCTTCCTCTCGTCCCATCCGGGCCGCCTCAAGACCATCCTCGAACTGAATTTCAAGAAGGGCAAAGAGATCCGCAGCAAGGAGGATCTGGTCGAGCTTGAAGGCTACCCCGAGTGCGAGCGCGAAATCATGCAGCTGATGCGCAATGAGGCCAAACAGGAAGAGGACGCCTGAACCCATCCGTGAAATAGGGACTTCACGCATTCCGCAGGCCCGAACGGGCCGCAAAACCGCACTTGCGGCAAACGCAAGGCACCAAAACTCCCGACAGGAAGGAAAGACACATGCCAATAAAGCCACCGATGACGGATCTGCACATAGACACCCATGACGAGGGGTTCTACCGCGGGTTCAACAGGATGGTCGCCCTCGGCTCCAAGATCGCCATCGGCCTCTTGATCCTCTGGGCCGCGGTCTGGCCGGATCAGGCGGGCGCGGTGCTCAAAAGCATCCGCGGCGCCATCGATGCCAATACCGGCAGCTGGTACATGTATGTGATGGCGTTCTACATCGTGGTCTGCGTCGCGCTGGCAGCCTGGCCTGCCACCGGCCGGCTAAAATTGGGCACTGCGGATGAAAAGCCGGAGTTCTCCAATTTCTCCTGGTTTTCCATGATGTTCGGTGCCGGGATCGGGATCGGCATGCTGACCTATGCCACCGCTGAACCGATCTACCACTTTGCCACCAACCCGGATGTGATCCAGGGCCAGGCCGAAGGCTCCACCGCCGGCAGCGTGCGCTCCGCCTACAAATGGTCCTTCATGCACTGGGGCTTCTCCGCCTGGGGCTGCTACGCGATTGTCGGCCTGACACTCGGCTTCTTCAGCTATTCGCGCGGGCTGCCTTTGACCATCCGCTCCGGCCTGACGCCGCTGTTCGGCAATGCGCTCTCCGGCCCGCTGGGCCATGCGATCGACATCGTTTCGGTGATTGCCACTATCCTCGGTGTCTCGGTGACGCTGGGCTATGGCGTCTCGCAGTTTGCCTCCGGCATCTTCAACATCACCGGCGCCGAATGGATGATGGACGCCGAGGGCACCCCCACCATCACCGCCATGATCGTCGCGTTGGGGATCGTGATGCTGGCCTCCACCCTCTCCGCGCTCTCAGGCGTCGGCAAGGGGATCAAGTGGCTCTCCAACATCAACATGGGGCTGTCCTTCTTCCTGCTCGCGTTCTTCCTGATCTTCGGCTCCACCGCCTTTGCGCTGAAAAGCCTGTTCATCGGCCTCTGGGACTATCTGATCAGCTTCCCGGCCATGGCGGTCACCGTCTGGAAAGGTGACGGCGTGGCGGACAGCGTTGCAACGCAACTGGCCGGCTGGCAGGGCGGCTGGACCATCTTCTACTGGGCCTGGTGGATCGCCTTCGCGCCCTTTGTCGGCCTGTTCCTGGCCCGCATCTCCCGCGGGCGGACCTTCCGCGAGTACGTTCTGGGCGCGATGATCGTGCCGTCGCTGATGTGCTTTGTCTGGTTCACCTTTGTCGGCGGCACCGCCATCGACCTGACCCTAAACGGCGATGCAGGCGGCACGATCACCGGCGCGGGCCTCTCCTCGCAGCTGTTTGCGATGATCAACCACATGCTGCCCTCCGGCCTCGCGCTGCTGATGACCGCCGTCATCGTGGTGCTGCTGCTCACCTATCTGGTGACCTCGGCAGACTCGGCGGTGCTGATCATCAACACCATCGCGGCCGGCGGCGACGCCCAGCAGAAACCCAAGATCCACATCATCGTCTGGGGCGCCGCCCTGACGCTGGTGATCGGCACCCTGCTGGCGGCAGGCGGCCTGGGTGCCATCAACACCGCCATGATCATCGGTGCGCTGCCGTTTTCAGTGGTGATGGCGCTGATGGGAATCGCCCTGTTCAAGGCGGTGATCCGCGACGGCATGCGGGCGCGCCACGGCGAGGACGCAAGCAGCCCTGCCGAATAAAACCCTGCCCCGGCTTGGGAACAGGCCGGGGCGCATCCCATTTTCATGAAAGAAGAGCCTCAAAATGCCGGACTATGAAATTCTTGCCTTGGGTGACTTCCCGCTTCTGTCAGGCGACGTCCTGAAAGACGCCAAGCTCGCCTATCAGACCTATGGCACCCTGTCGCCCGCGCACGACAACGTCATCGTGCTGCCCACCTTCTACACCGGCACCAATTCCCGCAACGAGGGCTTCTTCGGCGCCGGCCGCGCCATCGACCCGGCAAAGCACTTCATCGTCAGCCCCAACCTGTTTGGCAACGGGCGCTCCTCCTCGCCGTCGAACACCCCTGCGCCGCAAGACGGCCCGCGCTTTCCGCTGGTGCAGATGTGGGACAACATCGCCGCCCAGCACAGGCTGATCCATGATCACCTGGGCATCGAACAAATCGCATTGGTTGCAGGCTGGTCCATGGCCGGCTGCCAGTCTTACCAATGGGCGGCGCAATACCCGGACATGGTGCAGGCGATCCTGCCGTTTTGCGCCTCGGCCAAAACCTCGCCGCACAATTTCGTCTTCCTCGAAGGTGTCAAATCCGCCCTCTGCGCCGACCAAACCTGGCAGGACGGCAACTACACCACCCCGCCCGAGGCAGGCCTCAAGGCCTTTGGCCGGGTCTATGCCGGCTGGGCGTTTTCGCAAACCTTCTACCGCGCGCACCTTTACCGTCAGCTGGGGTTTGAAACCATCGAGGACCTGCTGCAGGACTGGGAGCAGGACCACGTGCAGGGCTGGGACGCCAACAACCTGCTGTCCAAGCTCGCCACCTGGCAGGCCGGCGACATCTCTGCCGGGCCACTCTACAACGGCAATTTCGAAGCCGCATTGAAAGCCATCAAGGCCCGCGCCATCCTGATGCCCTGCACCCAAGACCTCTACTTCCCGCCCGCAGATAACGAGCTTGAGGCCCGCCATATGCCCAACGCCATCTTCCGCCCCTATAACTCCCCCTGGGGCCATTGCGCCGCCAATCCGGGCAATGACGCAGGCTTTACCGCGCGACTGGATGCCAATATCCAAGAGTTGCTGAGCAACTAGCCTCGCAACCGCAAGCACCCTTAATCCGCCCTTGGCGGCAGCCGCCAGTCCCGGTCAGCGTGCACATCGGCAAGGTTCCGGAAACGGGTGCCTCACGCCTGGCTGCTGACCGCTTTCAAAACCGCAGCCGGAACAGGGTGCGGCCGATGTTCCGGTCAAAGACAAACCTGGATACGGAGCCGGTAGGTGTCAGGTTGCGGAAAACGCAACAGCCGCAACAGCAAGATACCTTCCGCCTTTCGCAATGGTCACGATAAGCGCAAAGCGCCAAAGCGGTTCACGCAAGATCCCCGCGGCCAGCGTCAGCGGATCTCCAATCACGGGCACCCAGGACCCGAAAAAACTCCAGCGGCCCCATTTTCCATACCACGCCGAAGCCTGATCCAGCCGCTTAGGCGAAACCGGGAACCAGCGTCGGTCCGAGAAATGCATGAGATACCGCCCCGCCGCCCAGTTGACGATTGAACCCAGGACATTTCCAGCCGTTGCCACCCCCAGAAGCAGCCAAGCCGGGTGGCTGCTGCCGATCAGCATTCCAGCCAGCACGGCCTCTGACTGTGCAGGCAAGAGCGTTGCGGCCACAAAGGCCGCCGCGAATAGACCGGCTAAGGTGGGCATATCAGGAGCGCATGGGCCAGCTGCGGTGCAGATCGTCTATGATAATCTCGTGCTTGTGGCCGCTGGTTCCGTGCTTCCGCAGGTGCGGATGATCAGGCGGCAGATCGTCGTGGGTATGCTCTATTTCCCCGGCTGTTCCGCCTGGCCACTGCACCAGGCAGGCCACGATCCCTGTTCCAGCCAACGCGGCCAGGACCACCAGCGCGGGGATGGCGCCGAACTGTGTCATCAGCCAGCCGGAAAGCGGATAGGTGACAAGCCAGCAGGCATGCGACAGGGCGAACTGCGCGGCAAACACCGCTGGCCTGTCCTCGGGGTGCGCAGAACGTTTCAGCAGCCGGCCTGAAGGGGTCAGCACTGCGGAATACCCGAAGCCCGCAAGCAGCCAGGCGGAAAGCAGAGCCCCCCAGTGCAGGCCTGATGCGGCAGTGACCACAGCGAGCCCCAGCAACGAAAGGATCATGAGCCAAGCACCCGACAGCATGACAGGGCGGTCAGGCACCCGGTCCAGAAGCCTCGGCAGCAGCAGCGCCGCCGCCATGGAGCCCGCCCCGAATGCGAACATCGTCCAGGCCAGCGCGCTTTCCGGCAGGCCGAGCAAACCGCGCACCAGCACGACCGAGTTGACCAGCACCATCGCCCCGGCCGCCGAAACCGCAAGGTTGAGCGCAAGCAGGCCGCGCAGGCGCGGGGTAGCCAGATAGATGCGTATTCCGCGCGTGGTACGGTCATAAATTCCCCGCGGCTGCGCGGCCTGCGGGCTCGGCAGCATCACTGAAACCACCAGAAGCGCGGAAGCGACAAAGCCCGCCGCAGTGCCCAGGAACAGCGTATTGTAGCTCATCAGCGCCAGCAGCAGCGCCGCCATTGTCGGGCTGATGATGTTTTCCAGATCGTAGGCAAGCCGGGAGAGCGAAAGCGCGCGGGTGTAGCGCGCCTCGTCGGGAAGCACATCGGGGATGGTAGCCTGGAACGTCGGCGTGAAGGCCGCCGAGGCAGACTGGAGCAGGAAGATCAGCACATAGACCTGCCAGACCTCGGACACGAAGGGCAAAGCCAGCGCCGCCCCCGCCCGCACCAGGTCAAGCACGACAAGCAGGCGGCGGCGGTTCACCCGGTCCGCAAAGGCACCCGCAACCGGGGCAATCCCCACATAGGCCACCATCTTGATGGTGAAGACCGTGCCCAGCACAATCGCAGCGCTGTCGCCCGCCAAATCGTAGGCCAGCAGCCCGAGTGCGACAGTCGCAAGGCCCGTTCCCAGAAGTGCCACAAGCTGGGCCAGGAAGAGGTGCCGGTAGGTGCGGTCAGACAAAACGTCCAGCATGGTTGCCTCAAAGATAGCGTGAGATGGCCTTGAGTTCGGCCCGGTCGGTTTCGGAGTTTTCCCCGTCCAGGCAGTGATCCATGTGGTCATGGATCAGCACCTGCTTGGCGTTGCGGATGGCTTTCTCCACCGCCTGAAGCTGCTGCGCGATGTCGAGACAGGGGCGCCCGTCATCAATCATGCCGATGACAGATCTCAAATGGCCTTCGGCACGTTTCAGCCGCGCGGAGAGCTTGGGGTGGCTTGCATGTCGGTGTATTTCCATCATAAGAACGAGCTATCCTCCCAGGGAGGATAAAGCAAGATGGCAAGAGCCAAAGGCAGGGACATGGCACAGGCGCGAATTGCCGGAAAATGGACGGGATTGGTGCAGCGGGGCCTGGCCGCTCTCCTCTGCCTGTGCTTTGTGTGCTGGTCTTTCTTGCCAGTCAGGTCCCACATCCCGGATGCGCTTGCTGCAATCCAGGACCATGGGGAGATCATCGAATCCCATGGCCATAGCCACGGGTTCGAAAAAGATCTCGCCTGGGCTCTGCATGGCCACAGCCATGACGTTGCCGATCATGACCACAGCCCGGTGCTGCTTGTCCGCGGCGCCTTCTCCGAAGCGCCGGATATCCCCGAAGCGGCGGTCTCTGCCGCCGGGCCGTCATGGCGCCCGGGTCCCGTTTTTCTCAACAAGCGGCCTCCGCGCGTCTGGATGTCCTGACCAACCCTCAGAACACATCCAAACCAACGGAGAATATCAATGAACTCTGCCCCTTTCGGCAGGCCCAAGCGCCATGCGCGCCCGGGTCCTGTCCTGCTGGCGGCTCTGGTGCTGATCTTCAGCGCCACAATGGCGGCTGCCCATAACGTCACTCCCGGCGATGCCGGCTATATCCAGGAGATCTGGGGGGTGAAGCTGATCCCCTTCATGTATCTCGGCGCCAAGCATATGGTCACTGGCTACGACCATATCCTGTTCCTCTTCGGCGTGGTTTTCTTCCTCTACCGGATGAACCACGTGGCAATCTACGTGAGCCTGTTTGCACTCGGCCATTCCACCACGATGCTGCTTGGCGTCTGGTTCGGCTGGCACGTCAACGCCTTTCTGATCGACGCCATCATCGGGCTTTCGGTGGTCTACAAGGCGCTCGACAACCTCGGCGCTTTCAAGCACTGGTTCGGGGTGCAGCCAAATACCAAAGCCGCAACGCTGATCTTCGGCTTCTTCCACGGGCTGGGGCTGGCGACCAAGATCCTCGACTACGACATCGCCCCCGACGGGCTCTTGGTCAACCTCCTGGCCTTCAACGCCGGCGTCGAAATCGGCCAGGTGCTGGCGCTTTCGGCCATCCTGATCGGGATGAGCTGGTGGCGCCGCTCCGACAGCTTCTGGCGCCACGCCTATACCGCAAATGTCGTGATGATGACGGCTGGCTTTGTGCTGATGGGATATCAGCTGACCGGCCTCGCCCTCTCCCTCTGATCATAGGAAATTCAAACATGTACAACGCAGACAAACCCAAAGCCGAAGACCTGCCCACCCCGGAAAAACTGGTAAAATCCACCGTGATCGCCGCCGCCTCGGCTGCAGCGATCCTGATCACCGTGGTGCTGCCCTCGGAATACGCCATCGACCCCACCGGCATCGGCCGCCTGCTGGGCCTGACCGAAATGGGCGAGATCAAAAACCAGCTTGCCGAAGAGGCCGAAGCCGACCAGCAGGCCGGGCTGCAGCCGTCCGGCGGCTTCATGAGCCTCTTCGCCTCCAGCGCCCAGGCGCAAGAGGCCCCGGCCTGGAAGGATGAGTTTTCCTTCACCCTCACCCCCGGCCAGGGCGTTGAGTGGAAGCTGGTGATGGACAAGGACGCGGAAGCGGTTTTTGACTGGTCAGTTTCCGAGGGCGTGGTGAACTACGACCTGCACGGCGACGGCGGCGGCAATTCGATTTCCTACGAGAAAGGCCGCGGCGTGCCGGGTGCAACCGGCGTTTTGAAGGCAGAGTTCACTGGCAACCACGGCTGGTTCTGGCGCAACCGCACCAGCAACGACGTCACTGTTACTGTCCGCCTGCGCGGCGCATACAGCGGTATCAAACAGACCTACTAAGCATCTGCGCCGCCATTCGCCCCAAAATCGCGGATGGCGGCCTTGCCGCACGTCTCAGCAAATTGTCAGCGTCGCCTTCAAGGGCCGCGGGAAGTGCGCGCACAGGGTGCGTTGTTTGCCGCGAAACTACGTTCTGCCATAGAGCAACAGCTATCCTGACGTGGACCGGAGGCGCGCAGGCAGCTTTTTCAAGACCTAGGTGTTTGATCCCATGGATGGATGGTGCGATCCATTCGATGGAATGGAAGGATGCCCTACGGGACAGTTAGGCCATGGATGCGCCACGTAATGCTGCCGGCAGGCGATTTGCACAACAAATCTGCCAGGAGGGCACGCACGCAATCCGATTTGCTTCGTTCACATCGATCTTGCGGAACTCCGGACCACTGAAGGCAAGCCTGACTTCCGCAGCGGCCGCCAAAACCGCGGCCGGGCTGATCAACGGTCGCTTGCAGGTGCCTGGACAGCTCCCAGCAAGAAGGTCTGAACCTGGCTGAAAATGGGGGAACGGGCAAAGGCCGGGGCGGTTCTTGCAACAATCCTGGCGGGCAGCTCCAGGCCCGCTGGAAACGGGCGCACCAGCTCGCCGCTTTCCAGCAGCGGCTGCACCAGGGCCTCATGCGCGATCAGGACACCGCCGCCATGGCGCGCTTCTTCCAGGGCGACGGCAAACAGCGAATGCACAGTGCCACTGCGGGTGACGGCGCTGCCATCGGGCTGGGCGCTGAGCCACATGTCCCAGTCTTTGGCCCAGGCGCCGTCATGCAGCAGCGTCTCATTGTTCAGATCGGCTAGCGTGCTAAGGCGGGCGGCAATCTCCGGCGCGCAAACCGGGAAGATCCTGTCTTTTGAAACTTCCGTTTCATCGGCGCGCAACGGGCTGGCGCTGTAGAACAATGTCAGGTCAAAGGGTTCGCGCGTGAGATTCGGCGGGGTCTCCATCGCCACGACTGACACCGCAATCTCCGGTGCGGCCTTGCGCAGCCGGCCAAGACGCGGCGGCAGCCACAGCTGGGCAATCGACGGCAGTGCCGCAACCTTGATCTTGCCCGGCGCGGCCTTGGTGCGCAGCGCCTGCACCGCCAGGCCAAGCTGGTCAAAGGCCGCAGTGAACCCCGGCAGCAGTTCCTCTGCCAGCGGTGTCAGCACCACTCCGCGGGCATTGCGGTAGAACAAGGGCGCCTCGGCCCAGGCTTCCAAAGACTTGATATGCTGGGTCACCGCACCGGGGGTGACCGACAGTTCATCCGCCGCAGCGGTGAAGCTACCCAGCCGGGCGGCGGCCTCAAAGGCGCGCAACGCATTCAGATGCGGCCCTTTGGGGCGGATGGGGGCAAGCGCCATGATCTAAGCCTGAGTTTTTCTACGCCAAAATAATAGCAATACTGATTTGCTGTGAACAGGCCTGAAACCGCATCCTTTGGGCAGTTCCACATGTGATGCGGAGGAGCCCTCATGTCGCAGCATTTCACCCAAACCGTCGCCGCCGCCGATCCGCTGGTGGCCGAAGCCCTGGCTGGCGAGAAGTCCCGTCAGCAGGATCAGATCGAGCTCATTGCCTCTGAAAACATCGTCAGCCGCGCGGTGCTGGATGCGCTTGGCCACGAGATGACCAACAAGACGCTGGAAGGCTACCCGGGCAACCGCTTCCACGGCGGCGGCCGTTTTGTCGACGTGGTGGAAGAGGCTGCCATCAGCCGCGCCAAGCAGCTGTTCGGCTGCGATTATGCCAATGTGCAGCCGCACTCCGGTTCGCAGGCCAACCTGGCGGTGTTCTTTCTGCTGCTGAAGCCCGGCGACAAGGTGCTGTCACTGGATCTGGCTGCGGGCGGCCACCTGAGCCACGGCCTGAAAGCCAATCTCTCGGGCCGCTGGTTTGAGCCGCACCACTATGGTGTCGATGCAGAGAGCGAAGTCATCGACTATGACGCGCTGGAACGCCAAGCCGAAAAGATCCGGCCCAAGCTGATCATCACCGGCGGCTCAGCCTATCCGCGGGCAATTGATTTCGAGCGCATGGGGGCGATTGCCAGGAAGGTGGGCGCTTGGTTCCACGTCGACATGGCGCATATCGCGGGCCTGGTTGCCGCCGGTGAACATGCATCGCCGTTCCCGCATGCGGATATCGTCACCTGCACCACCACCAAGACCCTGCGCGGCCCCCGCGGCGGCCTGATCCTCACCAACAACGAGGAATGGTTCAAAAAGCTCCAGTCGGCGGTGTTCCCGGGTGTCCAGGGCTCGATCCACAGTCAGGTGCTGGCGGCCAAGGCGGTCTGCCTGGGCGAAGCGCTGACGGATGGGTTCAAGGCCTATGCAGCGCAGGTGAAGGCCAATGCGGCCACGCTGGCAACCACCCTGCAAAAGCGCGGCCTGCGGATCGTCTCCGGCGGCACCGACACCCACCTGGTGCTGGTCGACCTCAGCCCCAAGGGCATCACCGGCAAACGTGCAGAGGCGGTGCTGGATAAAGCCAACATCACCGCCAACAAAAACGCCATCCCGAACGACAGCCCGCGCCCGCCCGAGTGGGTCGGCCTGCGGCTCGGCGCCGGAGCCGCAACCACCCGCGGCATGAAGGAGGCGGAGTTCGAGGCGCTGGGTGAAATGATCGCGGACCTGGTGGAAGCAGAGGCGGCCGGGGATACGGATGCCGCCGTGGCGCACTGTGCCGCGCAAGTGGCCGGGCTCTGCGCCGCTTTCCCAGTCTACCGCGGCTGACGCCCGCGTTCTCCCCGGCAGGCCAGCCACGGCCTGCTGACCCGGCCCCGCCGCGCTCCATTTCGCGGCGGGGCTTTTTCCTGCCGCAAACACGTTTCCTGCCCGGCGCATTTCCAGGTGGCGGCTGCGGCGAATCCAGGCATTGTGCCTGCAATCAAGAGGACAAGGATATGGATGAAACCCTGCTGCGCCGTCTGCAATCGCTGCAGCCGCTGATGTGGATCAACCCCGTGGCGGGCCCTGTTGCGTCAGCACAGGTGCCGGTGCGGCCAGAACAAGTGGCGGAAGCCGAAGCCAATTGGCGCGCGCTGGCCCCGCTGCTGCAGCATTGCTTTGCTGAACTGGAGCAAAGCGGCGGCGTGATTGCCTCGGACCTCATCGAATCGGCGGATCTGGCCGTGGCCATGGGGCACGGCGCCGGGCGGTATTTTATAAAGGGCGACCATGCCTTGCCGGTTGCTGGTTCGGTCAAGGCGCGCGGCGGTGTTTACGAAGTCTTCCTGCATGGATTGTCACTTGCACGGGAGCTGGGGCTGGTTGCACCGGATGCCGCACCGGAAGCGCTGGCGTCCGGGACCGTTCGTGATCGTTTCGGCAGCTACACGGTGGCGGTAGGCTCGACCGGCAATCTGGGATTGAGTGTTGGGATCGCCGCCCGGGCGCTTGGTTTCCGTGCGGTGGTGCATATGTCGGCGGATGCCAAACCCTGGAAGGTCGAGCGCCTGCGCCGCCATGGGGTTGAGGTGGTGCAGCATCAGGCGGATTACGGCACCGCGGTGGCCTCAGCCCGGCAGCAGGCGGAGGCGGATCCCTCGATCTATTTCGTAGATGACGAGCGCTCGGAGCTGCTGTTCTTTGGCTATTCCGCCGCCGCCGCTGAACTGCGTGATCAACTGGCAGAACGAAGCATCACAGTGGACGCAGAGCATCCGCTGTTCCTCTATCTGCCCTGCGGCATCGGCGGCGCACCGGGTGGCGTGGCTTACGGTCTGAAACAGGTGTTCGGCGACCATGCCCACTGCTTCTTTGCCGAGCCGGTCCAATCGCCTTGCGCGCTGGTGCAGCTGGCTTCGGGGCTGGAGAAGGTGGTCAATGTCTATGACGCGGGCCTCACCAACAAGACCGAAGCTGACGGCATGGCGGTGGCCGAGGTGAGTCAGTTTGTGGCCCAAGTCATGCGGCCGCTGCTGAGCGGAGTCTATACGGTGGCCGACGATGACCTGTTCCGCTGGCTTGCGCTGGCGCAGGACCATGCCGGGCTGCAGCTGGAACCCTCGGCGGCAGCTTGCCTTGGGGGGCCGCAGATGCTGTTTTCAACTGCGGAAGGCCAAGGCTACTTGGCGCAGCACGGGCTAGTGCCCCCCGCAGGGCAAGGCACTCATGTGATGTGGGCCACAGGCGGGTGTCTGGTACCCAAGAGCGAATACCAGGGTTTCTTGCAGCGGGGCCGGGTTCTGCTTGTCTGACAGCCGCCCCGGTGTAACGCAACTTACGCGCCTGGGTTGGCATCTGCATGACGTGCTCCCGGTTCCAATTCGCAAAGTTGAACTTGGAGGAAAAGCCGCTGGCAATGCAAACTTCCAGCATCGGCAGATCGGTCTGGCTGGGCAGCTGATGCGCGTGCTCCAGCCGGATGTTGCGGCAGACGGCCATCGGGGTTTCTCCAAGCTTGCTGCGGGAACTGCGCGCAAATTGGCGCGGCGGCACCTCCAGGGCTTTGGCCAGCAAGCGCCCGGGGACCGGGTTTTCAACACTGGCCTGCATCATTTCCAAGCCGCGCACCACAAAGGGGCTGCCTTCGGCCAGCTGGCGGTATCAAAACAAGTGCTTGCGCCCTGCTGAAGGTCCGCTTTTGCTGGAAGGCTCGGAAAAGCTCGCACATGCAGCGATCGGCGCCAAGCATGTCAACTTAACGGCAAGTTTGGACTAACTGCTGTCTTGGAGCAGGCTGATGTGAAACTCTATCTTTTCACTGTTGCAGAAAGCGGCGGCTGCCCCCATCGCCGTGCATGAAGCTACCTGGCCCCCGAATATGCAGGCGCAGCAAAACGAAAGCGCCTGTGCTCTGTTTCCGCAATGCAGTCGGCCTCTGCCACAATGCTCCAACCCAGATATAGAAAAGGCGCCCGCCGGGCGCCCTATATGTAGATCTTGGCGAGAACTCATGCCGAAACGGTGGGAACTCGATCAAGATTTACATACAGCCTCAGTGCGTCCAGGGCCCGCGGCGGTTGGTAGCGAAGTTCTCGCCATAGCCGCCGGCGCGGATGTTGGCCTTGCGCAGTTTCGGCTCCACGACCTGGGCGTCGATGCCGTGGTCCTTGGCGTATTCCAGCGCCGCTTCCTTGCTGTCGAACCGCAGTTTGACCTGCGCCTGGGTGTCGGTGGAAGAAGTCCAGCCCATCAGCGGATCCACTTCCCGGGCAGACGCAGGCGCGTATTCCAGAACCCATTTCCGCGTCTTCGCCATGCCCGAGGTCATGGCGTTGCGTGCCGGCCGGTAAATCCGCGCTTGCATGGGCTGTCTCTCCTTGAGTCTCAATCCGGGTCTTTTATGCGCCGGATGCGCCGCTGCGGCAAGGTGGCAAATGCACCGCATTTCTGTGGTTTTGCGCCGCTGCCACAGGTGTTTAGGCCTCGTGGCTCCGAATGCCCCTTGAACCGGAACAAAAACAGACCAAAATCAGCGCCGTTCCAAGGAGTCGCCCGATGCCCTATGCCCATTCCGACAAGACCATGCCGATGATGACCCAGCGCGCGCCGCAGCAGCGGCCCAAGCTGGAGGGCGGCAAGCGGTTTGTCATGAATACCACCTTCGATCCCGCAGGCGACCAGCCCACCGCGATCAAGGAACTGTCCCAGGGCGTGCTGGAGGGCGAGCGCAACCAGGTGCTCTTGGGCGCCACCGGCACCGGCAAGACCTTCACCATGGCCAAGGTGATCGAGGAAACCCAGCGCCCGGCGATCATCCTCGCCCCCAACAAGACGCTGGCGGCGCAACTGTACGGCGAATTCAAGGGCTTCTTCCCGGAGAACTCGGTCGAATACTTCGTCTCCTTCTACGACTACTACCAGCCGGAGGCCTATGTCCCGCGCTCCGACACCTATATCGAGAAGGAAAGCCAGATCAACGAGCAGATCGACCGGATGCGCCACTCCGCCACGCGGGCCCTCTTGGAACGCGACGACGTGATCATCATCGCCTCCGTCAGCTGCATCTACGGCATCGGCTCGGTCGAGACCTACTCCGCCATGACCCAGGACCTGAAGGCGGGCGAAATGTACGACCAGCGCCAGATCATGGCTGACCTCGTCGCCCAGCAGTACAAACGCAATGACCAGGCCTTTCAGCGCGGCTCCTTCCGGGTCCGCGGCGACACGCTGGAAATCTTCCCCGCCCACCTCGAGGACCGCGCCTGGAAACTCTCCTTCTTCGGCGAGGAGCTGGAGCAGATCACCGAGTTTGACCCGCTGACGGGCGAAAAGACCGGCACGTTTGAGCAGATCCGCGTCTATGCGAACTCCCACTACGTGACGCCCAAGCCGACCCTCAACCAGGCCGTCATCTCGATCAAGGCCGAGCTGAAACAGCGCCTCGACGGCCTTGTGAACGACGGCAAACTTTTGGAGGCGCAGCGGCTGGAGCAGCGCACCAACTTCGACATCGAAATGCTGGAGGCGACAGGCCACTGCAACGGCATCGAAAACTACTCCCGCTACCTGACCGGCCGCGCCCCGGGTGAGCCGCCCCCCACCCTGTTCGAATTCATCCCCGACAACGCCATCGTCTTTGCCGATGAATCCCACGTCTCCGTCCCGCAGATCGGCGGCATGTACAAGGGCGACCACCGGCGCAAATTCACCCTGGCCGAACACGGCTTCCGCCTGCCGTCCTGCATGGACAACAGACCCCTCAAGTTCGAGGAATGGGACGCCATGCGCCCGCAGTCGGTCTTTGTCTCCGCGACGCCTGCAGGCTGGGAGATGGAGCAATCCGGCGGTGTCTTCACCGAACAGGTGATCCGCCCCACCGGCCTTCTGGATCCGGAGGTCGAAATCCGCCCCGTCGGCATGCAGGTGGACGACCTCTTGGACGAAATCCGCAAAGTCACCGCAAACGGCTTCCGCACCCTGGTCACCACGCTGACCAAACGCATGGCCGAGGACCTCACTGAATACCTGCACGAACAGGGCATCAAGGTCCGCTACATGCACTCCGACATCGACACGCTGGAGCGGATCGAAATCCTGCGGGACCTGCGCCTCGGCGCCTTCGACGTGCTGATCGGCATCAACCTCCTGCGCGAGGGCCTGGATATACCCGAATGCGGGCTGGTCGCCATTCTGGACGCCGACAAGGAAGGCTTCCTGCGCTCCGAGACCTCGCTGATCCAGACCATCGGCCGCGCCGCGCGGAACGCCGACGGCCGCGTCATCATGTATGCCGACAAGATCACCGGCTCGATGGAGCGTGCGATCGGCGAAACCAACCGCCGCCGCGAAAAGCAGATCGCCTACAACCTCGAGCACGGCATCACCCCCGAAACGGTCAAGAAAAACGTCGAGGATGTTCTGGCCGGCCTTTACGAGGGCGATGTGGACATGAATTGCGTCACCGCCACGGTCGACAAGCCGATGCACGGCGCCAACCTGGAGGCGCATCTGAACGGGTTGCGCGACGAGATGCGCAAGGCCGCGGAGAACCTCGAATTCGAAGAAGCCGCCCGCCTGCGCGACGAGGTCAAACGGCTGGAAGCGGTCGACCTCGCCATCTCCGACGACCCGCTGGCGCGGCAATCGGCGGTGGAGGCCGCGTCCGAGGCCGCAGTCAAATCGCGCGGGCGGTCAACGGCCGGCAAGGCCGGGACGCGGGCGTACAGTGGGAAATCGCAGAAGAAGTTTTCGTAGGGAGCCACTAGTCTGAAAAGGGCTGCGTTGGTTTCGCGTTGAGAGGGCACTAAGTTGACCTCTCCTTTTACTCGAATCATTTCTACCGTGCACTGGACCTCCCCACTCCATGCATCGAAGAATTTTTCTGTTTAAATTCAGCAAGCAAGGCCGACAGAGACCCGTCACCTCGGGTAATGATTGCATCCACCAAATTCTCTTGCGCTATTTTACTGATTATTTTCAACATGTTACACAAATCAAAATGTTTAGTGTACGTACAGTAGACATACACATACGTCAAATTGAAGAATTTGCACTCCATGGCGTAATCAGGTATTGCCACCACCACCAGCCCGCGCTATATATTGTGCAAGACACACCAGAGGGCACAAGAATGGAAGATTTCATGCTTACATTGGAAGGGGACGGGATTACGGTGAAGCGTCCCGTAGATCGCGCCACTGCCCTAGCGATTTTGAATAGTGTTCTGGCGCCAACCTCCCACAGAGGTGCGCCAGCACCGCGGGATGATGTCAATAATCAAGCAGAGGAAATAGTCGGCCACCCCCTGTCTGGGCGCCTCCCGCCTGCTGTAGCACCACAGGGCTCTTTCTCCTCGGACACTGCTCAATTACCGACACCGCAGATGCCGGCGCCACCGCGTGAAAAACCGCTCTCTTTGAGGGAATACGTAAATGAATTTGAACCCAAAACTAACGCTCAAATCATCTTATGTATTGCTCAATACTTGGCGGACCATGAGAGCCTAGAAAGATTTAAGCGTGATCACATAAAACCCAAGTTCCCTTCTGCCGGGGAAGCTCTTCCCAAGAACTATTCAAGAGACTTCCAGACAGCGATGGACAAGGGTTGGATTGGTACTGATCCAATGGACAAAAGCTTGTTTTTTGTGACACGCACTGGTGAGCAGCAATTGCAAACCGGTTTTAAAGGCAAGCGAAATTGAAGGAATTGGCACTCCCGTCCAAAAGGAGATCGCCTTGCGGGAATACCCGCACACCGCGGCTCTGCTAGAGGTGGACTCCACCCCCACACTCTAGCAGACCACAATAATTCTGTTAGCTCAGGTCACTTCAAATTGCAATATTAAGTGCAGCTGGCTGTGAGTTAGAACTCAATTCGTGTACTCAAGACCTAAAATACGTCATTTGGTACATTCACAACCGTCACCTTACAAAAGAACGATACACAGTTTTACTTTGCAACTCCTCAGAAAAATCACGAGAACCAATTAACCATCTGCTAACAAACAAAGTTTCGCAGCGAAACCCCTTTTCCTTTACATCCCGCCCCCCTCCGCCGCCCCTCCCCCTTGCCCGACTCACCCCTCCTGCCCCACACTGTCAGGCACCGTAAACCTGCGCGCGCCCCGGCTTGCCGCTTGCTGCGCCCAGGGCTGCTGCCGCCGCCTGATCAGTGAGCCAGAACGCTCCCGCGGCGCCCATGACCTGCGCCACCAGCGGCCGGGGTCCCGCCCCAGACAGGAGGACCCTTCGATGATTGCCTCACGCCTGAAACATCATCTGGAGGCACAGGGATTGCCCTTTGCCACCGTCCGCCACCCCTATACCGCAACCGCCTCTGAGTGCGCCGAAGCCGCCCATGTGCCGGGCGGCCACCTGGCCAAATCGGTGCTAATCCACATGGAGGAAGGCCCCTTCCTGGCGGTGATCCCCTCCGACCAGAAGGTCGATCTGCACAAGCTGCAGTCGATGGTCGACCGCCGCCTGGGCCTGGCACCGGAGATTGAACTCGATCAGGTCTTTGACGACTGCGACCCGGGCGCGGCGCCCTGCGTCGGCGCCGCCTATATGGTGCCCACGATCATCGACGACAGCCTCACCGGGCTCGACAAGGTCTGGTTCGAGGCCGGCGACCACAAGACGCTGGTGGAAATGAAGGGCGCCGATTTCGACACCCTGATGAAGGATGCCAAACACGGCTCCTTCTGCACGATGCATTGACCGGGCGCTGACACCCCGGCCTGCCGCCCCCGCGCTGGGGCGGCCCGTCCGGCAATTGTCAGAAGTCGAACAGATCTTCCAGGAAGTTCTTCTTTTTCTTCTTATAGTATTTCTTCTCATAGCGCGGCTCATGATCGCGGCCGCGGCCGCGCTCCTCATAGCGCTGCGGCTGCGGCGCAGGCTGCACCGGCTGTGCCGACCGTTCGATGATCTTGTCCAGCTCGCCCCGGTCCAGCCACACGCCGCGGCATCTGGGGCAATAGTCGATCTCCACGCCGGCGCGGTCGGACATGACAAGTTCGGTTCCGTCAATCGGGCACTGCATTCATCTCTCCTTGCACAACTGCTGCGTCTCAGGTGGGCAGCGCCGGGGCTGCTTGCAAGGCAACAGCAGCGTAAAAACCCGGGGATTGCGGGATTCCGCCCGTTTTCAGATGCCTGACCCATGGTAAGCTTCCCCCAGAACCAAGGAGGCGCATATGAGCAGCAAGACCATCCAGGCGGGTGTCCTGACCCTGATCCTTGCCAGCACCCCGGCATTTGCCGGCGAAGGCGGCGGCGGCGGCAGCCGGGACAGCGGAATGAACCGTGGCGGCGGCCAGCAAAGCGGGCTGAATTCCCGCGCCACCAAAGCTGTTGTGACCACCCTGACCCGCGGTTTTGACCGCTGCGGAACCCTGCCTCAGGTCTATAAATTCGACTGCTTCCGCCAGACCTACAGGCTGGCCGCCCAAAAGCTGGACGGCAACCATTCCTACGCCGAAGCCACCAAGGCGCTGGAACTGGTGGAAGATACCCTGACCCGGGCCGTCAAGCAGAACCTCGACCCCAGCCAGAACCCCAAACGCAAGGGGCTGAACCTCTACCGCGCGGTCAAACCCGCCGCCGTGCCGCAGATCAAGCGGCAGACCGAACGGGCGATGCAGCAGGCAGAGACCATCCTGCTGCGGTCCCCCTCGGACAAAAAGGTGCATTATGCCCGCATCGCCGAGGCGGTGAATTCCAACAAGGTGCTGCTGCGCTCAGCAATGCTGCCGGGGGCTGCGGTCCGGCTCGCCTGGCAGCTTCTCAAAAAGGCGGTTCCAGTCTGACCGCCTCCCCCCCTTCAGCGCACCACATGCACAGCGCAGGCCGCGTGACGCACCACATGGCCGGCGGTTGACCCCCACAAAAGATCCTGCATCGACGGACGGTGCGAGGCGAGGATGATCAGGTCAGGGCTGTTCTGCTCCGCCCAGTCCAGAATGGTGCGGCCGGAATGGCCCTCGATCAGCACGCCTTGGGCATTGGGCAGGGTCTGGGCCAGCCCGTCCAGTTCGGCCTGCAGCGCCTTGCGGGTGCCCTCCATGAAGTCCGCCGGGATATAGGAGATCGCATAGGCCGGAACCTGTTCGATCACATGCAGCAATGTCACTTTGGCGCCGGGCGCGGACAGCAGCCGGGCCACCTTCAGGGGTCCGGACACATCCCGCTCCGGGTCAAAGGACACGGGCACCAGAATGTTGTGATACATGGCAAACCTCCATCGGTTGATGACTGTGCAAGCATAACAGTATCAGCGGATGCCTGCCTTGAGCGGCGTCAAGACAGGCGGAAGGGGGCAATGCGGCCGCCTGGCCCAGGGGTCTGGCCCTAGCTGTCAAACACCTCAGCCACGTCATACATGACCGGTTCAAAACTGCGGCACAGCTCGTTGATCTTGCGGTTGCGTTCGCGCATCTCCGGGCTGCGCAGCATCGCCATGAAATCCTCCCGGCGGCGCCATTGGGAATAATTGGCTATCCGGGTCTGCGCATCATTCACATGCAGGCCGGCAGAAATGAAACCGGGCTGTTTCGAGATGAATTCGGAATAGGCGTCCTGCAGCGCCTCCAGCAGATCCTGGCACGTCCCCGGCGACATCTCGAAGGTGGTGATAACGGTCTGGATATCAGCGGTTTTTGCTATTTTTGGCATTGGCTCCTCCGTTGACTGATCCCAGCCTACGCCCGTTCGCGCGCCAAGCGCACGTCTTTTTTGGAAACACACCTTTAAAGAGCGGTTAACGATTTTCATTCAATTTTAAGAAACTTCACCTGCCACGCTGTGTCCGACAAGAGGCCTTGGGATGATTTCCGCCAGTGCCGCCCGCCCGGTTCTGATACTGTGCCTGGTCCTGGCTGCGCTTCCGGCGCAGCCGGTCCAGGCCGGAGCGTGGCTGGAGCAGCCGGGTGCGGGATTTGCATCAGTCAGCGCCACCTACCGGCAGGCAGGAAACGGCAGCAGCCATGAGCTGGGCTATTATGCGGCCTATGGGCTGACACCCAGGCTCACGCTCGGGGCGGACCTCAACCAGGCGGCGGAGGTCTCCGGCCATGCGCTGGTCTTTGCCCGGCTGTCGCTGCACAGCAGCAGCCGCTACCGGCTGGCGGCTGAGGTGGCTATTGGCGGCAATCACACGGGCGGCGTGTGGCAGATGATGCAAAAGACAACCCTTTCCTACGGGCAGACGATCAGGGCGGCGGGCAGCGATGGCTGGCTGTCCATTGAAGCCGCCTATGAGCTGCGCAACAACGGGCTGGATGCGGCCTGGAAACTGGACGCCACCCTGGGCCTGAACCGTAGGGGCAAAGCCGCCCCGATGCTGCAGATCGAAACCTCGAAACCCGAGGGCGGCCGGTTCTCCTATGCGCTGACCCCCGCCCTGCGCTACCCGCTGAAGCAGCGGCGGGAGCTGATCCTGGGACTGGAATACCGGCAGTCCGGCCAGCAAAGCCTTGGCCTGGAGCTGGGGCTGTGGCAGAGGTTCTGAACCCTGACGGAGATAAGCGCCCAACATGCCCGATCCGGTCCGCCCTGCTGACGACGGCGCCCGCGCCCTGGCCCAGCGCCTGATGGCTGAGGCCCGCTTTGCCGCGCTCGGCGTGCTGCTGGAGGACGGCAGCCCGCTGGTCACCCGGATCGGCTTTGCCCTGGACCCGCAGGGGGAGCCGGTCAGCCTGATCTCCGGCCTGGCGCTGCACTCGGCAGCGCTGCGGCGCAATCCCGCCTGTTCGCTGCTGGTCGGGGAGCCGGGCGCCAAGGGCGATCCGCTGTCGCATCCGCGCCTCAGCCTGATGTGCCAGGCCCGTTTCCTGGAACGCGCCACCCCGGAGCACACGGCGCTGGCGGCGCATTACCTGCAGGCCCAGCCGAAGGCAAAGCTGTACCTGCAGCTTGCGGATTTCACCTTTGTCCGCTTTGGCGTGACGGCGGCGCATCTGAACGGCGGCTTTGGCAAGGCGTTCCGCTTTGCCAGAACCGATCTGCACGGGGCGGGCTAGGATCAGCTGTCCATCCGCATGAGGACCTGCACCTCGCCCTTGACCGCTTCGCCCCAGCGCAGGCGGATTTGGTCGTTGCCGGACCCCTGCTGCGTTTCCGTATACGGCACAACATATCGGGTGCTGTTGCCGCTGGTGCGCAGCGGTCCCAGCGGCACCACGCTGTCCACGTACCGGGCAAATCCCTGAAACGGCAGCATCCCGTCTGACGGCACCGTCCAAGAGGAGGAGGCGGAAGACTGGTCATGCCACACCCGCAGGGGATTGGCCGTTTGCACCGAGACATTGTGGTACATGTTGCCGCTGAAATCGACATTCTTGGACCGGCTGAAGTCGAGATCCGAAAAACTGGTATCCACCCGCTCAGCCCGGTCGATGCTGCCGTTGAGAGAGCGGAACTTGTTGCCGGTGACAGACAGGCCGTTCAGGAAATGCCCGCTGCCATAGGGTTTGACCACGATATAGCTGAACCAGGGCGCGACATCGCCCGACAGGAACACATTGGCCGTGACCGACAGTGCGCTGAAGGAAAAGCCGCCGGTGAAATCCGGCGTCGCATCGCGTTCATTGGTCCATTCGATGAAGCAATTGTCGATATAGTTGTCGGATACGGTTGAGGTGCAGTTGTTGGAGGCCAGCACCAGCCCGGCTGTGCGCACCCCGTTGGCAATGCTGTCTCCCTGGAAGAAATGATTGCCGGTCACCGTATTATTGCCGCCTGCCAGCAGCGCGAAATGGCGGAACCGCGTGGCCCGGTTGCTGCGCAGCTTGGCGTCATTGGAATTAACGTTCAGCGCAATGCTGGCACGGTCGGGCACATCCAGCGGATCCTCAGCCGACAGGAACTGGCAATTGTCGATCAGAATGCCCTGGCAGCCGCTTCCGGTGGAGGTGATGCCGCGGTCCTTGGGGCGCGAGATAAAGCAGCTGTCAAAGGCGTTGACCGACCCGGCCGGCGCCAGGCGCACGGCGCTGCAGCGGGAGTTGCACTGGAACTCGATCCCTTCCATGCCGAATTTGCTGAGCGCGCTGAAGCCGCTGAAATCCACCAGATACTTGAAGTCGCGGAAGGTGAAATTCTGGGTGCCCTCGGCATCATAAAGCGCACCGCTGAGGGTCAGCTCACCAGCGCCGGTGTTCTTGGATTTGACATAGATCTCGCGGCCCACGCCGGCGCCTTCGACCAGCGCGCCGACAGCGATATTGGCGATATTGGCAACATTGGTCAGCTTCTTGGAGTCCGACGCGCTGTAGCTCGCCTGCGAAGTCACCACATCCGTGTCCCAGGCAGCGCTGTTTGCGGCCTCCAGCTGGCCGTTGCGGATGACCCGGCGGGTGGCATAGGAGCTCTTGTTGGGCACCGCTGCAGCCATGTCGATGGGTCCGGTGACGGTGACCTTGCGGCCCATCAGGTCAAGCAATTCATGATCCGCATTGTTGATCAGCGCCTGAAAGGCTTTCTTGAACCCCAGCTCCTCGTTGCCAAAGGCGGCAGCATAGGCGGGGAAGTTAAAGTTCTTGGTCAGGAGCAGCATCTGATCATCCGGCATTTCAACCGTGCCCTCGAACACCGCCTCGTGGTTCAGCGACACGGTGCCGGCCAGATAGAACTCCCCCGCGGGCACCAGGATGCGGCGGCCGTTTGCGGCGGCGTCTGCGGCCTCGAACGCGGCGGTGCAGTCAAAGCTGCCGTTGCCCACTGCGCCGTAATCGGTGACGTCCACAAGGCTCAGCATGTCGCGGTGGAAAGCGCTGGTGATATCGGTGATCTCAATGTCATCAATCCGCACCACACCGCCGTTGGCACCGGTAAGGTCGAGCCCGAAATGGCCGTAGGCCGCCGTTCGGCCCCAGGGCATGTCCACCCCACCGCGGCTGCCGCTGCCGATGATGCCGGTCGCCTCTACCACCGCGCCATAGGTGCTGAGCGCCACCTGCGGCGCAACTTCGGTGACGCCGCTGATGTGGTTTCCGTTGCTTTGCGCCGCCCAGCCCGCAACCCGGACTGAAGGCAGCGCGCCGCTGACAGCCTTGATGCGGACCTTGACCTGCAGGTAGCAGCCAGGGCTGACCGGCGTTTGCCCCATAAACCGCAGCTTTTGCACGGCTGCGGTTTTCTGCAGCTCCAAACAGCCGCCGAAATCCCCGTCCGCCGCCACAAAGGCGGCATTGGCGGCCCCGTCATACGTGTCTGAGCCGGGGGTGCCGTCGCCGCTGGACCAGACGTCCAGGCCGTCCGCAAAGGCGGGGGGCATCAGCTGCAGACCTTCGGTGATTGCCTTGTTCATGGAAAACCCTTTCCTGCTGCGCATTTCGCGTTCGGGGAAAAGGATGTACAGTTTCCGCGTTAACATCGCCCAAGGGGGGCGTACGCTGCCCCGGGCTCAGGTGCTTTCACCCTGCCCTTTGAGCAGCTGTACCGCGTTGATTTTCCAACCGCTTTCCAGCTTAACCATTTGGTAATCCAACAGGTGCACGGCACCGTTTGCATCGGTGATCATCACCCGCTGCCACAGGTTGCCCGCCACCTCGCGCAGGTCCAGATAGCGCACCTCAGCCGGGCGCCAGACCATCGGATAGCCCTGGCGGACCATCTGCCCGAAGCGGTCCGGAGTGACAAAGATCCTGCGGATATTGGGAGAAGCATAGGTAAAGGCGGCGGCAAAATCGTCCTGGAGAAAAGCCGTGATCTGATCACTGATCACATCGGTGACAGCCGCCCTTTGCGCGGTGGCCGGAAGGGCCAGAAGGACAACAACAACACTCGCTAACAATACCTTGAGCATCTGCCCCTCCCGGGTCGCCAGACTCCAGTTAGGGCGATGTGACGTTACGTCAAAACTTTTTTGACGGAGGCCCGGTTCAGACCCTGCCTGCGCAAAGCGCAGGCATTATGGAGGCAAAAGAAAAGGGCGCGGAAAGCCGCGCCCTTGCTGATTGGCAGCCTGCGAAAGCTTACGCCAGCTCGCCCGCCAGCGCCTTTTCGATCAGGGCGATGGTGTCGTCGACCCCGTAAAGCGCGATGAAGCCGCCGAAACGCGGCCCTTGGGAGGCCCCCAGCAGCACCTCGTAAATCGCCGAGAACCAGGCGCGCAGCGGCTCGAACCCGTGGATCTTGCCGATGGCAAAGACGACGGATTGCAGGAATTCCTCATCCGCAAAATCCGCCTCGGGCAGCGGGTCGGTGTTGCCAGCGATCTCGTTCTTCTTGGCAATCGCGGCCAGCGCGGCCTCTGCCGATTTCAGCGCGTCCGCCAGATCGCTGAGCGCCGCACGCTCCTGATCGGTGGGCAGGCGGAACTCTTTCGCGGGTTTCACGAAGTCGTTGAAATAAGCCACCGCAAAGCCCGCCGCCTGGTCCATGCCCGGATGGGTGTCGGGGGTGGCGTTGGGGGCGTATTTGTTGATGAAGCCCCACATGGTCTCCTTGTCCTCAGCACTGGAGGCGGAGGCGAGGTTCAGCAGCATCGAGAACGGCACCACCATATCCGAGCGCGGCACGTCGCCGCCGTGGATGTGCCACACCGGGTTGTTCAGCTGCGCCTTCAGGTCCTGGCCATGGTAGGCGCGCAGCTGCTGGTGGTATTCGTCCACCGCCTTGGGGATCACGTCGAAATGCATCCGCTTGGCGGTCTTGGGCTTCTGGTACATGAAATACGCCAGACTCTCGGTCGAGGCATAGGTCAGCCATTCGTCGATCGAGATACCGTTGCCGGAGGATTTGGAGATCTTCTGGCCATTGGCATCCAGGAACAGCTCATAGGTGAAATGCTCCGGCGCGCGCTGGCCCAGCACCCGGCAGATGCCGTCATAGATCGGCGTGTTGGTGGAATGGTCCTTGCCGTACATCTCAAAATCGACTTCCAGCGCGGCCCAGCGGGCGCCGAAGTCCGGCTTCCACTGCAGTTTCACGTTGCCGCCAGTGACCGGCAGGGTCCATTCCTTGCCGTCCTCGTCGTCAAAGGTGATGGTATACGTCTCGGCGCAGACCTTCTTCATCGGCACATACAGAACACGGCCGGTTTCCGGGTGGATCGGCAGGAAGATCGAATAGGTCTGGCGGCGCTCCTCGCGCAAGGACTTCAGCATGATCGCCATGATGTCGTCGTACTTCTCAACGGCGCGCTTCAGCACCTCGTCGAACTGGCCGGAGCCGTAGAATTCGGTGGCGGAGTAGAATTCATACTCGAACCCGAAGGTATCCAGGAACCGGCGCAGCATGGCGTTATTGTGGTGGCCAAAGCTCTCATGGGTGCCGAACGGGTCCGGCACCGAGGTCAGCGGCTTCTGCAGATGCTCTGCCAGCGCCTCCTGGTTGGGGACGTTGCCCGGCACCTTGCGCATGCCGTCCAGGTCGTCAGAGAAGCAGATCAGCTTGGCCGGAATGTCCGAGATGGTCTCGAACGCCTTCTTGATCATGGTGGTGCGGGCCACCTCGCCGAAGGTGCCGATGTGCGGCAGGCCCGACGGGCCATAGCCGGTTTCGAACAGCACATAGCCCTTCTCCGGCGCGCCCTTGGCATAACGTTTGAGAACCCGGCGGGCTTCTTCAAACGGCCAGGCTTTGCTCTTAAGAGCCTCGTTGCGCACATCAGACATTTGTGTTCTCCATCGGCGGCAGTTGCGTCAGTTCTTCAGGGTGCCGCATGATCATCCCGGATGCCCCATGCACCCGGCCCTTCCCTCTATTGTGCCTGCGCAGCATGAGTTAATAATGCCAGCCCCGCCGGTGCAGGCATTTGCGGCCATGGGCCGCGCAAAAAATGCCGCTGTGCCGCGGTCTGCCGTTGAACCCGGCTGCGGGCGTACCTATCCTGCTGGCATCAGTTTTCTTCAAACAAGGAATTCGTCCATGAGTGAGCAAACCCCGCACCCGATGTCCCCGCAGGACTGTCTGGTGGCGCTGATGGTGGCGGTGTCTGCCTCGGACGAGAACATCCGCACTTCCGAGCTGGTCAAGATCCAGTCGGCGGTGAACATGCTGCCGGTGTTTGCCAACTACGATATCGACCGGGTCAGCCGGATTTCCCAAACCGTGTTCGACCTGTTCGAGCAGGAGGACGGGCTGGCGGCGCTGTTCGGTCTCATTCGCGGCGACCTGCCGGAACGGCTGTTTGAAACCGCTTACGCGCTGTCCTGCGACGTGGCTGCGGCGGATGGCACCCTGGGCGAGACCGAATTGGAGTTCCTGGCGGAGGTCCGCTATGAGCTGAACATCGACCGGCTGCACGCCGCCGCGATTGAGCGCGGCGCGCGGGCGCGCCACATGGTCTGAGCCGGCCAGGTTTACCCTGCTTCCCTTGCCCGCCGTGCATGGCGGGGTTGCACAACGCAAACTTGCATTAAATTTGCCACATTCCCATCTCGCGCTAGTTCAACGCGTACCGGGAATTGGGTTATGGCTGCATGGCGAAGAGACATAGGTGAAATCCGCAGGCTTCTGCTTGAGATAGAGGGCGGGAGGGAAGCGTTCTGCGCCCTGCCGCGCTCTTCTGCCGAGGCGATGATGCTGCCGGTGGAGGACTGCCTGCCCGACACCGAGGCCCGCCGGCTGGCCTATCATCTCAGCCTTTTGGAAAGCGCGGGGCTGGCCCGGTTCAGCCGCCTGTCAAACGGCAACTGGCATGTGCGCGGGCTGACCTGGAGCGGCCATGAGCTGCTGGACAACATCCGCCGCGAGGACATCTGGGAAGCAGTGCAGGAACGCCACCGTCAGCTGGGCGGCTTCAGCATGGAGGTGCTCAGCGGTCTGGCAGGGGAGTTGATGCGCCGGAAGGCCGGCAAGCTGCAGCCATCCGGCACCTGAGCAAGCGTTCTCCGGGGACCCGGCCGGCACAGCCCCCTGCACCGGCCGTATCACATCAGGCCAGGGCCAGAATGCGGGCCGGCCCGCCGGAGCCGCCGCGATGCGCAGGCGCCCCTACGAACAGCCGGGCGCCGCTGGCAGGCACCTGGTCCAGATTGGCCAGGTTTTCGATCCCGTAACGGTTCTGCGGCAGCCAGGCATAATGCGTCGCAAAATCCTTGGACGGCCCGTGGTCCAGCGACAGCGTGTCCACCGCCAGCGCCACGGCGCCGGTTTCCAGCAGCATCTGCGCCGCCTCCACGTGGAAGCCGGGGAAATGCATGACGCCCTCGCTGTCGGCATTGCGGAACCCGTCGCCGCCGGTCTTGCTGCCCCAGCCGGAATGCATCGCCACGCAGGCGCCGTCCGGGATGTCGCCGTGCTCCGCGGTCCAGGCCTTGATGTCGTCCGGCGTCACCTGGGCGTGCGGGTTCTCAGCCGCGCGGGCGGCGATGTCGATCACACAGAGCGGGCAGATCAGGTTCTGCACCGGGATTTCATTCACCGCCTGCCCGTCAGCCGAGAAATGCAGCGGCGCGTCGATATGGGTGCCAGTGTGCTCGTTGAGAGTCAGATTGAACAGGTTGAAACCGTTGTCCTTGAAATTGAAGGCCTGGGTGATCTCCAACCCGGGCTGGCCGAAATAGGTCGGGAAATCGGCGTCATAGGCATGGGTCATATCCACCACCCCGCCGTGCGCCATGGCGGCAGCGGGGGCAGAGGCGCCCGCCCCAAGGGCAGCACCGGCGGCGGCGGCGGCACTGGCCTTGAACAGCGACCGGCGCGACAGCATCCAGTCCTTGACGGCATTCATTACGCAATGGTCACACATGGGCTTCTCCCTGGCTGGCGCCGCCTTGCTGGCGGCTGCATTGGCAGGAAACTAGCCTGAGTTGTGCAATGCCAAACCTCTGCGCGCTCCCCTGGCTTCACGTCTGCGCCAGACCGGTCACTGGTAGAGCGCGGAATTGAGGTAGCGCAGGCCGGTGTCGATCACCACGGTGACCACCCGCTTGCCCGGCCCCAGTTCGCGCGCCCGCTGCAGCGCCGCCCAGATGTTGGCACCTGAGGTGATGCCACCCAGCAAGCCCTCCTGCTGCGCCAGCATGCGGGCAGCGGCAAAGGCGTCCTCGTCCCGGACCGGCACCACATCGTCAATCAGGTCGCGGCGCAGGATCTTGGGCTGGAAGGACAGGCCGATCCCCTCCAGCTGGTGGGTGCCGCCGGTATCACCGCCCGACAGGTTGCGCACGTGATAGGGCTCGATGGCGATGATGCGGGTTGCCGGATTGGCCTCCTTCAGCACCTCGGCATTGCCGGAAATGCAGCCGCCGCCGCCGGTCGCCATGACAAATTCATCCACCGCCCCGTCCAGCTGCGACAGGATTTCGCGGCCCATACCGTGATAGCCGCGCTTGTTGTCCATGTTGTTCACCTGATCGGTCCAGAACACATCCGGCTCCGCCGCCAGTTCCCTGGCCCGCACAATGGTGCGGTCGATCACGCTGGCGGTCAGGATGCCGCCCTCGGCGTGGATGATCTCCACCTCGGCGCCATAGGCGCGCATGGTCTGCAGCTTCTCCTCTGAAAATGCATTGGAAGAGACGAAATGCGCCCGGTAGCCGCGGGTGGCGCAGACCATCGCCAGCGAGCTGCCGGTGCTGCCGCCGGTGTATTCCACCACCTTGCCGCCGGGTTTCAAGTCGCCGCGCCGCTCGGCGCCTTCGATCATCGACAGCGCCATCCGGTCCTTCATGCTGCCGGTCGGGTTGGCGCCCTCCCATTTCACCCAGACCTCGGCCATGTCCGGGGTGGTCAGGTGCTTCAATTGAACAAGCGGCGTGTTTCCGATGGCGTTCATGTGGCGGGTCTCCCTTGCTGCGCGACTCACTTTCAAAATTAAAGTGACTATGCGGCAGTGGCTTTCATTTTGAAAGTCTCTTATTGTGCGGGATGAAAACACCTTTGGAGGCACGCCATGAGCCAGCCGCAGACCCAATTCCGCTCGCGCTGTTCGATTGCCCGGACGCTGGATGTGCTGGGGGACAAATGGACGCTCTTGGTGGTGCGCGACCTGATGTGGCACGGCAAGCATACGTTCCAGGAGCTGCAGGCGAGCGAGGAGCATATTGCCGCCAACCTGCTGTCAGAGAGGCTGAAGCGGCTGATGGCGTTGGGGCTGGTGGCGCGGGAGGCCTACCAGGACAGGCCGGTGCGCTACCGCTATGCGCTGACGGAGGCGGGCCGCAGCCTGGAGGGGCTGCTGCTGCAGATCATGGGCTGGGGCCACGCGCATCTGGGCGGCGGATTGTATGATCCGCAAACCGGGCGGACAGTGGCGGACGCTACCCCCGATGGGCCGCAATAAGCTTGCTTAGGCTCTGTTTCTGCTGCCCCTCAGCGTCGAAATTGCCGGGATCGAGCCATTCGGCATAAGCCGCCTCCAGCCGCGGCCATTCGCTGTCCAGCACCGCATACCAGGCGGTGTCGCGGTTGCGGCCTTTATAGACCACGGCCTGGCGGAACAGCCCTTCATAGGTGAAACCCAGCCGCTCCGCCGCCCGGCAGGAGGGCGCGTTCAGAGCATCGCACTTCCATTCATAGCGGCGGTAGCCGAGGTCGTTGAACACCCGCGCCATCATCAGAAACATCGCCTCTGTCGCGGCGGGCGTGCGCTGCAGGGACGGCGCATAGGTGATGCCGCCGACCTCGATCACGCCGTGTTCGGGCTTGATCCGCATGTAGCTGGCCACCCCTTCGGCCCGCCCGCTGGCGCCGTTGACGATGGCGAAATAGGGCTGCGCATCAACGCCGCTGGCGCCCTGGATCCAGGCCCGCAGCTCCGCCTCGGAGCCGAAAGGCCCCCAGGGGATATAGGTCCAGATCGCACCGCCGGGGTCCTGGCTGAAGGCGGCTAACAGATCCGCGGTGTGGCGGGCGGCATCCAGCGGCTCCACCCGGCAATAGCGGCCTGTCATACCGTCGTGGCCGGGCAGGCGCGCACCCTGCCAGTCCGGCAGCGCAGCACCGATGGGCTGGCCGTGGTCATTGATACGCTCAGTCATGGTCTGGTCCTTTGCACTCCGGGCGGTCAGATGCCATCTGCCGGTCTGCCCGCAAACCGGCCCGCAAGAAACGTCCAGTAACGGGAAAAACTGCCAGACCAGTCAGACCCTAACTGCCGTAAACCGCGCCCCAGCGTTCGATCAGCTGCTGCTGCAGCTGCTTGGCGCGGCGGTTCCAGCTGCGCCCGCCGGGCGGGCGTTCGCGCTGCGCCCGGGTCAGGCGGCCGCGGGTCTTCTGATCCGCGGTGAAAATGGCAAAGGCCAGCACGGTGCCGTCTGCCGCGGTCATAAAGCCGCCAAGGCCGGAGACAAAGTTCAGCGTGCCGGTCTTGGCCGCGACCTTGATCGGGTGGCCCTTGATGGTGCGGCCCTTGGCGTCGCGCATCTGAAAAGATTTCAAGAGCGGCTTCAGCTGCCCCGCCTTATAGGCCGCCACCAGCGCGCCGGTAAGATCCGCGGGCGTCATCCGCGAGTCTTCGCCCAGGCCGGAGTGATCCACCAGCCGGCTGCCGGACATGCCGTATTTGCCCGCGGCCCAGCGGCTCATCTCTGCCGCCGACGCCTTGAGCGAGGCCGGGCGGGCGGCGCGGGCCGCGGTGGCGGACATGCCGATCATCTCTGCCATCAGGTTGTTGGAGTATTTCAGCATCGCCTTCAGCAGCACATCCAGCGGCGGGCTGTGGTGCTGCGCCAGCAGGGTGGCTGAGGGCAGCGTGCGGATCACCTTGGGCTTTGAGAGTTTAATGCCGCCCGCACGCGCCAGCGTCCGGAACACGTCGCCCGCATAAGCCGCGGGGTTGCGCACCGGCAGCCAGCGGGCGCCGCCCTTGCCCAGCGCCTTGGAGGCGACGGTCCAGTGATCCACCCCGCCCTTCTCTGCATAGGTATAGACCGGCACCGCGCGGGACTGGATCTTCATCCGGGCGGTTGCCACCTCGGGGCGGTATTTCTCGGTGCGGGCGTCCATGGTGATCGCCCAGCCGCCGCTGGCGGCGCGCTTCCACTCAAAATGCACCCGGTTGAAGTTCAGCGCGATACCGGACACTGCGGGGGAATAGCCGACATGATCAGGCTGGTCCGGGTCGATGGTTTTGACGGATGGCAGCGCGCCGTCCCAGACCAGGAACTTGCCGCGCACCTCGCGCACGCCGGCGTTTTTCAGCGACTTTGCCAGCAGCGCCAGATGATCGGTGTTCAAGAGCGGGTCGCCGCCGCCTGCCAGGATCAGGTCGCCGTTCACCACGCCGCCGGATACGCCGCCGGTGGCCAGGATGCGGGTCTCAAACCGGTGATCCGCGCCCAGCACGTCCAGCGCATAAAGCGCGGTCAGTGCCTTGGCGACGCTGGCGGGCGGCAGGGCCTGCGCGCCGCCGGAGGCTTCCAGCAGCTTGCCGGTCTTCACATCGGCCACCGCGCAGACCGCCTCGCCGCGCAGCCCCGCGCGTTCGATCAAGGCTTTGAGGCCATCGGCGCCCGCGGCCAGAGAACTCACCTTGCGGGCAACGGGCCGCAGCGAAACCGCCGGCGCATTGGCCAGCGCAGAGGAGCCCGCCAAAGCGGCAAGCCCGGAAAGAAGAAACGTCCGGCGTGAAGTCATCTTACTCATTTTTAGGGTCAGGTGCTGCTCTTGTTCAATCCCCGGTCCGTGGCTTTGCGCCGCAAGGTCCGGGCTTTTTCACCGTGGCAAGTCCTGCTACCGCTGGCAGCCATGTTACAGGCAGTACTCCTCATGTTTGCGGCCATGTCAATGATCCCCGCAGGCGACCTGTGCGGGAAACTGCTGACTGGTGCCGGGCTGGCAACGCCCGCCTTTGTCGCCTGGTCGCGCTTTGCCATCGGCACCGCGCTGATCCTGCCCTTTGTGCCGCGCCGCGCCTTTACTCTTTTGGGCGATTGGCGGCTGTGGCTGCGCGCGGGGATGCTGACCGGCGGCATCTTCTCAATCCAGCTGGCCCTGCAGACAGAACCGCTGGCCAATGTCTTTGCCGCCTTCTTCATCGGGCCGGTGATCAGCTACGTGCTGTCGGTTCTTTTGCTGCGCGAGCAGGCCACCGCCTTGCGCAGCCTGCTGATGGCGCTGGGGTTCTTGGGCGTGCTGATGGTGGTGCGGCCGGGCTTTGGCGGCTCCGTGAACCTGTTGTGGGCGGTGCTGGCAGGCTGTTTCTACGGCGGCTTCCTGACCAGTTCCCGCTGGCTGGCACATGTCGGCACACCGCTGGAGCTGAGCCTGACGCAATTGCTGCTGTCGGCCCTGCTGATGCTGCCGCTGGGCCTCGCCAGCCTGCCGGAATTCACCCCCTCCACCGCGGCGCTGACGGTGGGGAGCGCGGCGTTCTCGATGATGGGCAACCTGCTGCTGCTGTTTGCCTATGGCCGGGTGCAGGCGGTGAAGCTGGCGCCGATGGTCTATTTCCAGCTGGTCGCGGCTGTGGGCCTGGGCTGGGCGGTGTTCAGCCAGCTGCCGGACACCTGGACCTGGGCCGGGCTGGCGGTGGTGCTGTCGGCCGGGCTGGCGTCAGCAGCCCTGCGCCGCTGACCAGCCGCCGCGGGCGCGGATTTCGGTCGAGCTGGCCTCCACCATCGGCAGGTTCACAAAGCACCAGGCCGGGCTTTCCGCCCGCGCCAGCAGATGGCTTTCGCTGCCTTTCAGCATGGCGTGGCGGTAGATCCTCGCTGCCGGGGAAAACCGGGCTGAGATCCGGTCGCCGGGCCGCGCCAGCACCCCCACCGGCACCGTGTCCAGGATCTGCTGCCAATCCTTCCAGCGGTGGAAATGGGTGAGGTTGTCGGCCCCCATCAGCCAGACAAAGCGCACGCCGGGATGGCGGCGGCGCAGGTGGCGCAGGGTCTGGGCGGTATAGCGGGTGACGAGATCCGCCTCGATGCCGCTGATGTGGATGCGGGGATGCTGCACCAGCGCCTCCGCCGCTGCGGTCCGCCGCTGCAGGGGCGCGGGCTGGCGGGTCTTCAGCGGGTTGCCGGGCGACACCAGCCAGAACAGGTGATCCAGGCCGAAGCGTTTCAGCGCCGCATGGGAAATCGCCGCATGGCCGCGGTGCGGCGGATCAAAGGACCCTCCCAGCAGCCCGACACTGTGGCCCGGGCGGATATGCGGCAGCTTGCAAACCATGAAGGCCTTGATGCGCATAGTTTTTGGCTGAGATCAATCGCCACCCGCGGCATCGGCGCACAACCCTGCGCAGATTGCCTGAATCGCCGCTTTGGGTATAGAATTTTATGGCGCGGGCATTGTTTCTGCCCCGCTGCTTCCAAATTGCGAGTTTACCATGGTTACCAAACTTTCCGCCTCAGTCGGGCGCAAGGGCAAGAACCTGCCCGAAGATGTCAAAACAGTTCAGCAGCTATTGAATTCCTTTGCCTCCAGCGCGGGGTTCAAGAAATTGAAGGTCGACGGCGCCCCGACCCCGGTGCTGGAAAAGACCATCGGCCGGTTCCAGCAGGAGGTCTGCGGCTTCAAGCCCGACTGCCGCATCGACCCCGGCAAGACCACCATCAAGAAACTGAACGCAGGCCCCGCCAAGGCCAAGGCCGAACAGAAGGCCAAGGAAAAGCAGGACGAAAAGGCCAAGGAGGAAGCCAAAGCCAAGGCGGTGAAGGCCGCCAAGGACGCGGTGGTGAAGGAGGCCAAGGCCAAGTCCCTGGACAAAGGCGGCTGGGCCGCGCTGCTGGAGGAGATCGAGGACTATGCCGCCTCGCTTTACGACAGCTATTTCGCCAAGGGCGGAAAGAAGGGCGAGGACCCGCAAAAGGCGGCCAAGCAGGCGGCGGAAAAGGCCGCCAAGGAAGCCCGGAAGAAAGCCGCAGAGAATGTCATCAAGACCGTGGACACCGGCGGCGTGCAGAGACCCGGGCGGCTGACCGGCAAGACCCAAGGGGTGAAGAAGAAGATCCTCGACGTGCTCTATGAGGTTTCCTCCCACTACGGAGAGACCATCCATGTGGTCTCCGGCCTGCGCGACAAGAAAGGCCAGGCCAGCGCCATGTACGGCGGCTGGAACAGCCACCTGAAACGCGGCAAGATCTATTCCTACCTCAAAAGCAACGAGGACCTGCGGCTGGAACTGGACGGTTTTGTGCAGGCGGGGGACAAGAAGGGCTTCATCGCCTGCATGTTCAAGAAGGCCAACTGGAAATACATCTCGCGCCATTTGTCGGGCCAGGCGGTGGATGTGACCACCCGCACCGACCCCAAGATCATCAACGCGCTCGCCACCTGCCTGCGCTACCTGGCGGAAAGGAACAGCGAAGGCATCAAGTGCCATCACTTCGACAACCGCAAACTGATCTACCCGGTGCCCGATAACATCAAGAAGAAATGGAAGATGTGAGGGGGAACCCTCTTAGGGACGCGAGGGACGGGAAGAGATCGGACCTTGCCATCCCCTAGGGTTCGGCGTTCGATGCACGCATTGAGTGCAAAGAGCGGAGACCACAATGCGCCTGACCGTGCCGGAGCCGAAGATACGGCTGTATGAACAAGGGTTCGAGGACATTGGCGAAGACGGCCAGAAGCTGGACAAGCTAGGCCGCAAGCAGACTGGAGACAAGCTGTCGGATCTGGTCGAGCGCATCGACGACCCGCTGGTGATCGCGCTGGACGGCGCCTGGGGCTCGGGCAAGTCGTTCTTTCTGAAATGCTGGGTGGGTGAGCATCTGAAGCGCGAAGGGAACACCACCCAGACCGTCTATTTCGATGCGTTCCAGCATGACTTTCTGGACGATCCGCTGATTGCGCTGACCGGCGCGATTGCAGAGCGGTTTGAGGATCCTAAAGACGAAGATCAGGATCTGAAGACGGAACGCAGCAAAAAGATGAAAAAGGCTGCTTGGGCAGTCGGGCGCGGCGTTCTTCGCATTGGCGCTTCAGTCGCAACTTTCGGCGCCACCGAGGCGCTAAGCGATATGGGAGACGCTGTAGCCAAAGCTGTCGGTGATGAAGCAAAGACAGTGATCAACAGTTCAGCGGGAGAGGCCGAGGCCGAAAAGTTCTGGAACGCCCATGACACCCGGATTGCCGCGATGGAGGCATTCCGCCTAGCGCTTACGGAACTGACTGAGCCTAACGAACAAGGAGACCCCCAGCGCAAGCTGGTTATCGTCATCGACGAACTGGACCGCTGCCGCCCGGACTATGCGTTGTCGCTCCTGGAGATCATCAAGCACTTCTTCAACGTGGACGGCGTGCATTTTGTGTTGGGGGTGAATTTGAAAGCTCTCCAAAATAGTGTGTTGGCGAGGTATGGGAGTGGGGTGGATGCGAAACAGTACCTTCAAAAATTCATCACTATGAACTTCATGTTGTCTGATCTCGATGGGACCCCATCTCCAAAGCCGATATGGAAGGAGTACTTTTTTAAAGCTGCGCACTCCATGGAATTCCCGGATGGATGCGGCGCGCTTTTCCAAGCTTCGGTAATGAGCCTCGACTCTCTGAACATAGAGAGGGAAGTTTCACTGCGTGATGTTCAAAAAGTTCTAACGGTACTCGCAACCTCTCACGATCCGCACGCAAGCAGAGATTACGGCTACACAGTTATATTATCTGGAATGGCTGTGCTAAAGGCCCTCACTCCCGACCTTTACCGCGATTTTCGGTTCGAAGAGCTAAATATTAACAAACTTGAAACCGCTTTCAATTTCGCTCTCGGTGAGGACGGACACCTAAAGCAACAAGCTGAAACAGTTTGGCGTTACGTAATTGCCACCAGAAAAGAGCATGACCCCGACCCCAAAGAATTGCACGGAGCATTCGGAATGTTCGGATTACGTTACAACGAACACTTCGTAAGAGAATTCACTGACCACCATTTAGAAGCATTTCAGCTCACAACGTTCAAAGTTTAAACGTCTCTTCATTCGCTCCATTTAGACCCCATCGCAACACAAGGCCCGGGCCTGACCTTGGGAGGGCGCGGATGCGCCTTCCCGGGGGGAAGGTCAGGCGCGGGCCGTGCCGCTGCGCTCCACGCCCCAAGAGGGCTGCGGCATCCGTTCTGAAATCACGCAAACGGCACCACCCGGTGCACAGGGGGTGTACAGGAGGTGCACGCATGGCACCCCCTCCCCCGGGCCCGCATCCCGCATTGCCCCGGCGCCGCCCATCCGCTATCACTCCCGCCAGCAAATTCCCCCCATAACGGAGCGAGCACATGGCCTCCTACCAGTACGTCTACCACATGCAGGGTGTCTCCAAGACCTACCCGGGTGGCAAGAAATGTTTTGAAAATATCCACCTCTCCTTCCTGCCCGGCGTGAAGATCGGTGTGGTCGGCGTCAACGGCGCTGGTAAGTCCACGCTGATGAAAATCATGGCCGGCCTCGACAAGGATTTCACCGGCGAGGCCTGGGCGGCTGAGGGCGCCAAAGTCGGCTACCTGCCGCAGGAGCCGCAGCTGGACGAGAGCCTTTCGGTCCGTGAAAACGTCATGCTGGGCGTCAAGGAGAAGAAGGACAAGGTCGACCGCTTCAACCAGATCGCGGTGGAGATGGCCGAGAACTACACCGATGAGCTGATGGCCGAAATGACCGAGCTGCAGGATGCCATCGACGCGGAAAACCTGTGGGATCTGGACAGCCAGGTGGATGTGTCGATGGAGGCGCTGCGCTGCCCGCCGGATGACGCGCCGATCAAGGATCTGTCGGGCGGTGAACGCCGTCGCGTCGCGCTGTGCAAGCTGCTCTTGGAAGCGCCCGACATGCTGCTGCTTGACGAACCGACCAACCACCTGGACGCCGAGACCATCGCCTGGCTGCAGCAGCACCTCATTGATTACAAAGGCACTATCCTCTGTGTGACCCACGACCGTTACTTCCTGGACGATATTACGGGGTGGATCCTGGAACTCGACCGCGGCCGCGGCATTCCCTACGAGGGCAACTACTCCTCCTGGCTGGAGCAGAAAGCCAAGCGCCTGGAGCAGGAAGCCCGCGAGGACAAGGCCAAGCAGAAGACGCTGGAGCGCGAACTGGAATGGATGCGCCAGGGCCAGAAAGCCCGCCAGGCAAAGTCCAAGGCCCGTATTGCCGCCTATAACGAGATGGCCAGCCAGTCCGAGCGTGAAAAGGTCGGCCGCGCCCAGATCGTCATTCCGAACGGCCCGCGCCTGGGTTCCAAGGTGATCGAGGTCAACGGCCTCGCCAAACACTATGGCGACAAGCAGCTGATCGAGGGCCTGGAATTCTCGCTGCCGCCCGGCGGCATTGTCGGCGTCATCGGCCCCAACGGCGCCGGTAAATCGACCCTGTTCAAGATGCTGACCGGCCAGGAGCAACCCGACGAGGGTTCGGTGGAGTACGGCGATACCGTCAAGCTCTCCTATGTCGACCAGTCGCGCGATGACCTGAACGACAACGACACTGTGTGGGAGGCGATCTCCGGCGGTGCTGAGCTGATCGAGCTGGGCGACGCGCAGGTCAACTCCCGCGCCTATTGCTCCTCATTCAACTTCAAGGGCGGCGACCAGCAGAAGAAACTGTCGCTGCTGTCGGGCGGTGAGCGCAACCGGGTCCACATGGCGCGGCTTCTGAAAGAGGGCGGCAACGTGCTGCTGCTTGACGAACCGACCAACGATCTGGACGTGGAGACCCTGCGGGCGCTGGAAGACGCGCTGGTTGCTTTCGCCGGCTGCGCGGTGGTGATCTCGCACGACCGTTTCTTCCTCGACCGGATCTGCACCCACATCCTGGCCTTTGAAGGCGACGCCCATGTGGAGTGGTTCGAAGGCAACTTCGAGGACTACGAAGAGGACAAGAAACGCCGCCTGGGCCCCGACGCACTGGAGCCCAAGCGGTTGAAGCACAAGAAGTTTGTGCGGTAAGCTACTAGATATTGTAGTGCACGGAGGTTAATACCTACAAACCCTCCGTGCGCTGCTGTAACACTCTTGAAAGGTCTAACTGATAATGCTAAGTGCGATTCAGGAGATGCGGAATCCTTTCCGCGCTCGTTCCAGGGCCCGCACTTTTGGTGCGGGCTTCTGAGTTTATGTACTTCGTATACCTTGATGAATTCGGGCACATCGGCCCGTATGTAGAACGGACTTCCAAAAAACACAACGAGAGCCCTGTTTTTGGGCTTGCGGGCCTAATCCTTCCGGAAGAGGCTGTTCGACCTTTTGCTAGTTACTTTCTGAAGCAAAAGGATATGAACTTCAGGAAGGAGATCGAGGCGACAGGTAAAATGCCCGCGAAATGGGAGAAGAAAGGGACATCTTTCATACGTCCCAAACCCATGCGCAAATATGTGCAAGCGCGACGCCTTGTACATCGAGTGATGAAGAAGGTAGGCGACTCTGGAGGACACCTCTTTTACTACGGCAGAGAAAAGAAGCGTGGCTTGCACGAAGATCTGAACCCCATTGGTCTATACACAACATGCTTCGCGCACACTCTTCGCCAACTCGATAAGTTCTGTCATGCGAGGAACAGCAGTTTTGTAGTTGTGGTTGATCAACATTCAGCCAGAAAGGAACTACTTGAATGCGCAGCAAAGACTATGTTCGGTAAGAAGCCCTGCATTCACCTCGCAAGCCCTCCCTTCGAAGTCGAAAGCTACCTTAATCAGAACATTCAAGCGGCAGACTGGATCGCTACGCTAGTTGGTCGCCTAACAGCCTTTGAAGTTTGTCCTGATGAGTACCCTGACTACGAGTACATGAAGACAATATTTTCGGATCGAGTAAACGACTTAAAGAAGAACAGCTTCTTGGAAAAACGTCCGAGGAGGGAAGCCATAAAAGCAAACGACGGGCCTTTCGCGGGCCTAGCGGCGCTTAGGCAGACTATGACTAGCTAGCTTTCAAAACTGCTTTCCAGGCCTGTGTCGGCCCGGGTTGTTTGCTCTTTAGATTCCCCCTTTCCTCCACTCTGCGCTACCATCGCCACAGGCGCCCGCGCGCCCATGTGTTGGTTAAAGCGTTGGAAAGGATCCCCCATGGGCTTGAAACCGGAAGAGGTGAAGGCTGAGGTCGAGGCGACAAAGGGCAAAAAGGCCAAGCGCAAGAAGCTGAAGACCGCGCCGGAAGGCACGACGGGCAAGAAACTGCCCGGCGATCTGCGCAAGGGGCTGGAGGCGCATTTCGGCGGCAACCTGGGCAAGGTGCGGGTGCATATGGGCGGCAATGCCAAGGAGGTCTGCAAGGAGCTGAAGGCGCGCGCCTTTACCATGGGCAACGACATCTATGTGGCGAAACCGGCCTATGCCAAGGATTCCAAACTGCTGGCGCATGAGCTGACCCATGTGCTGCAGCAGGGCAAGGGCAAGATGCCCAAGGCCAAGGAGGGGGTGGCGCTGACCTCCAAATGACCGTTTGGCGGCCTGCGCCCCAATCTTTTTCGCAGGAACCCGCAGCCTATTGACACATTTTAACCCTTTTTTAAGCAAAGTTGTCCGCATGATGGTCTTGAGAGACACGGGGGCAGCCGGGCTAGACTGCTGCCGGAGAGGGAGTTGCCATGGTTTGGGCTGGTTTGTTCGCAGGCATGATCACCGGGATGTGCGCCACCGCGCTGGGATATTTCGCAGCCGGGCTGCCGCTGTGGCTGGCGCTGCTGCTTTACCCCGCCGCCGGGCTGGCTGCGGCGCTGCTGGTGATCGGGATGTTGTGCCTGCGCGGCTGGATGCAGTCCCTGCCCGCTCTCGGCCAGGCCTATGGCAACCGGGCCTAACCCCGCACCCAGCTGACAATCTGACCCTGCCGCAGCGCGCCTGACTGGCGCCTTTTTTCCTTGCCGCGTTCAAAGGCCACCAGGGTCGGGATGCCGCGGATGCGGTAGCGGGCGCCGGTGGACTGGTGGTCCTGGGTGTTGAGCTTGACCAGCCGCGCGCGCCCGGCCAGCGCCTTGGCGGCCTTGGCGAACTCCGGCGCCATGGCCCGGCAGGGGCCGCACCAGGGCGCCCAGAAATCCGCCACCAGCGGCAGATCGTCATTCTGCACCGCCTTTTGCAGCGTCGCCGGGTCCACGTCCACGGGTTTGACCGGCATCAGCGCCGCGCCGCAGCTGCCGCATTTGGGGCCCTTGCCCAGTTTCTCCTCCGGCACCCGGTTCAGCTGGGCACAGGTCAGGCAGGTCAGGGTCTTGGCGCCCATGGCGGCTCCTCCGGTTGCGGCCCGGTCCTGATACCGCCCGCCCTTGCTGCACCGCAAGAGCCTCTGGCACCGCTTCACAACTCTGTCACCCGGACTGGCAGCCAGCTGCCAGCGCTTCAATATCAAGGGCATGAAACAGATACTCCGCTTTCTTCCGCCGCTGGCGACCGTTCTGGCGGCTGCAGAACTGGCGCATGTGCTGAACCTCACAACGGAACTGGGCGCACATCCCTGGTGGGCCGGCAAGGTGATCTGGCTGGGCGCCCTGCCCGGGCTGGCGCTGGCGCTGGCGGCCTGGCTGCTGCATCTGCCGCGCTGGCTGGCAGCCGCAGGCTTTGCCGTCTTTGGCGCCGGTGCTTATACGGTGGCCTCCGTCGGCAAGGCGCAGTTTGCCGCCTCATATGCAGAAGATATGCTAGCTGGCCAGTACTGGTACTTTGGCTGGATCGCCGTTTGCGCATTGGCTGCGGCGGTGCTTGCAACACTTGCCCGCCCGGCTGCGAAAACCCGTTGACCGGCTGCGCGGGCCGCCTGAAGATGGAGGTGAGAGGCAACAGATATCGGGGAAATGGTCATGATCACACGCCGGACATTGCTGAGCACAGGCACTGCAACCGCGGCTGCGGCGCTGCTGCCGCTGCCTGCCTTGGCGCGGAAAAAGGATCCTGCGATCTTTGACCCCGTGCCGCAGGAAGTCCGGATCAAGAAGGAATTCGCGCCGGGACAAATTCTGGTGCTGCCGCGGTCCTTCTACCTGTATTACGTGACCGAGCCGCGCAAGGCGATCCGCTATGGCGTCGGCGTCGGCAAGGCCGGGCTGGAGTTCACCGGCACCGCGGTGATCGAGCGCAAGCGCGAATGGCCCAGCTGGCGCCCGACCCCGGAAATGATCGAACGCGACCCGCGGGCCTATGCCAAGTTTGTCGATAATGAATACATCCAGCCTGGCGGGCCAAGCAATCCGCTGGGGGCACGGGCGCTGTATCTGTACCAGAACGGGGTCGATACGTATTTCCGGATCCATGGCACCAACCAGCCGCAGACCATCGGCCATTCGGTGTCAAACGGCTGCATCCGGATGATGAACGAGCATGTGATGGATCTTTATGAACGGGTGCCTTTGGGCACCGTTGTGACGGTACTTTAGGCACAGTACCGCCGGAATCTGCCCCGGAACCCTGCGTCACTCTGCATTTTTCTTGCGTGATCAGGGAATCATACCCAATTCTGTCACGGCGATGTTACGCGAATGCCATCACTGTACCGTACCTGGCGCGGTCATGACCATCTGCGGACTTTGCCGGACTGCCGCACAAAGCGGGCAGAGCACTGAGACGACTTAGGAGTACACGACGATGGCCACTGGCACCGTCAAATGGTTCAACACCACCAAAGGCTACGGCTTTATTGCACCCGACGAAGGCGGCAAGGACGTTTTTGTCCATATTTCCGCGGTTGAGCGTTCCGGACTGACTGGTTTGGCGGACAACCAAAAAGTGACCTATGAGCTGCGCGCAGGCCGCGACGGCCGTAAATCCGCAGTGGATATCGCGCTGGTCTCCTGATCCTCTGATCTGAACCAAGAATCTCTGAACAGCCCTGACGGCCGGGGCTGTTTTCAGCGGTCTATGGCCGCCACCAGCTGCAGGGCAGCCGGCCCGATTGCGGCCACATTCAGCGCAACGCCGCGGGCGTTGGGATGGATGCCGTCGTCCTGCATGAACTCCTGCGCTGCCGCAGGATTGCTCCCTGCCGCCTCCGCGACACCGGCAAAGGCGTCCGGGTGCAGTACCGCGCCGTATTCAGCCGCGAGCTCCGGATAGACCGCATCGAATTCCTGCTTGTACTCCGGGCCGTAGTTGCGCGGCGCCTTCATGCCGATCAGCAGGACTTCTATGCCTTGAGCCTCAGCTGCTTGCAAAATGCGGGTCAGATTGGCGCGCGCCTCCTGCGGGGCCAGCCCGCGCAGCATATCGTTGCCGCCCAGCAGGACGATCAGCCCGTCCGGATTGTCTGACAGGGTCCACTCCGCGCGCTCTGCGCCGCCGGCAGTGGTGTCGCCGGACACACCGGCATTTTGCAGCGCCACATCGGCACCATTGCCATTCATCCAGCGTTCCAGCTGCGGCACCAGCCCCTGGCCCTGCGGCAGACCGTAGCCCTGCACCAGGCTGTCGCCCAGGACAGTGATCCGCAGCGGCTCTGCCCAGGCGGCACCGGTAAAAAGCAGCAAACTCAGCAGTGCCAATATCTTGCGCATCGCGGCAAACACTCCATATCGGTTAGATGCATCCAACAGGCAGGCCCGATGACCGATCAAAACAGCCCCGTTCTGCATCTCTTAGATGCGAGTTTGACCCTGAATAGCAATACCGGCCCGGTAGAGATTTTGCACGGCATCTCGCTGGATGTGCGGCAGGGGGAGACCTTGGGGCTGGTGGGGCCGTCCGGGTCGGGCAAGTCGTCGCTGCTGATGCTGATGGGCGGGCTGGAGCAGGCGACCGGCGGCAGTGTGACCGCCTTGGGCCAGGATCTGACCGCGATGGATGAGGACGCGCTGGCGCGGTTCCGCCGCAATAACATGGGCGTGGTATTCCAGAGCTTTCACCTGATCCCGACCATGACCGCGCTGGAAAATGTGGCGACACCGCTGGAACTGGCGGGCGTCAAGGATGCGTTTGACCGCGCCCAGGCTGAGTTGGAGGCGGTGGGACTGGGCCACCGGTCCGGCCATTTCCCGGCGCAGATGTCGGGTGGTGAGCAGCAGCGGGTGGCACTGGCGCGGGCATTGGCGCCGCGGCCCGCGATCCTGCTGGCGGATGAGCCGACCGGCAACCTGGATGAGGCCAATGGCGAAGCGGTGATGGATCTGCTGTTTGGATTGCGCGACCGCTATGGCGCGACGCTGGTGATGGTCACCCACGCGCCGGAGCTGGCCGCACGCTGCGACCGGGTGGTGCGGCTGCGCGACGGACGGGTGGATGATGAGGCCGCGCGCGAGGCGGCGGAATGAATGCTGCGGCTTTCCGCCTTGCCTGGCGCTTTGCCCTGCGGGAATTGCGCGGCGGCCTGAAGGGGTTCCGTATCTTCCTGGCCTGCCTGGCGCTGGGAGTCGGAGTGATTGCCGCCATCGGCTCTATCCGCGCGTCGATTGAAACCGGGCTGGAGCGTGAAGGCGCTACAATTCTGGGCGGTGATGCGGAGCTTAACTTCACCTACCGGTTCGCCACTGAAGAGGAACGCGCATGGCTGGACCGGACCGCACTGCGCCATTCTGAAATAGCCGAGTTCCGCTCCATGGCCACTGTAGGCGAGGAACGCGGGCTGACACAGGTGAAGGCCGTGGACGGCCTCTACCCCCTGAAGGGCGAAATGAAACTCACGCCGGAGATGCCGCTGGAAAGTGCACTCGCGGGTGCTGACGGGTTGCCCGGCGGGGTGATGGACCGGGTGCTGGCAGACCGGCTGGGGCTGCAGCCCGGGGATGCCTTCCGGCTGGGCACCCAGGATTTCCGCCTGATGGCGATGATCGCGCTGGAACCGGATGCCGCGGCCTCCGGCTTTGAGCTGGGACCGCGCACGATGGTGCGGACGGCGGATTTGGCGGGCTCCGGATTGCTGGAGCCCGGCACCTTGTTTGACACCAAGTACCGGATGGAGCTGCCCGCGGGCAGCAATCTGACCGCCCTGCAGGCGGAGGCCGAGGGCTTGTTTGAGACCACCGGCCTGCGCTGGCGCGATGCCAGGAATGGTGCACCGGGGATAACCTCCTTTGTCGAGCGGCTGGGCGGTTTTCTGGTGCTGGTTGGCCTGTCGGGGCTGGCGGTTGGCGGCGTCGGCGTTTCGGCTGCCGTGCGCGCCTATCTGGCGACAAAGACTGCGACCATCGCCACCCTGCGCACGCTGGGAGCAGAGCGGCAGACGATTTTCCTTACCTACTTCCTTCAAATCGGCGCGCTGACGTTGATCGGCGTGGGCATCGGGCTGGTTCTGGGCGGGCTGGGGCCGGTGCTGCTGGGACCGTTGATTGCGGCGCAGCTGCCGTTCCCGGCGGTGTTCTCGCTCTACCCGTCCGCATTGGCAGAGGCTGCTGTCTATGGCGTGCTGACTGCCTTCATCTTTGCCCTGTGGCCGCTAGCGCGGGCGGAACGCATCCGCGCGGCCTCGCTGTTCCGGGATGCCTTCGCCAGCCGCACCCGCCTGCCTGCGCCGCGCTATCTGCTGGCGACCGGACTGGCGCTGGCAGCGCTGGTGGGTCTGGCGGCATGGTTCAGCGGCTCCGCCCAACTGACGCTGTGGACCGCGGGCGGGCTGATGGGGGCACTGATGGTGCTGCTCGTTGCAGCGCTTGGCATAGGGTTTCTGGCACGGCGCGGCACCGGCGCGTCGCGCGGCCGCCCTGCCCTGCGGTGGGCTCTATCCTCCATCGGCACCGCACGCGACGGCGCGGTGCCTGCGGTGCTGGCGCTGGGGCTGGGGCTGACGGTGCTGGCTGCCATCGGCCAGATCGACGGCAACATGCGCCGGGCCATTGCGGGCAACCTGCCGGACGTGGCGCCGAGCTATTTCTTTGTCGATATTCAGCGCAGCCAGATGCCCAGCTTCCTGGAGCGGGTGGAGAATGACCCCGCCGTGACCCGGGTTGAAAACGCCCCGATGCTGCGTGGCGTGCTGACCCGGATCAACGGCCAGCCTGCCACCGAGGTTGCGGGCGATCACTGGGTGGTGCGCGGCGACCGCGGTATCACCTATGCCGCCGCGCAGCCAGAGGCGACAGAGGTCACAGCGGGCGAGTGGTGGCCGGAGGATTATTCCGGCCACCCGCAGATCAGTTTTGCCGCCGAGGAAGCGGAGGAACTGGGCCTCAAGCTGGGCGATACGCTGACGCTGAACATCCTGGGCCGCGACATCACCGGCACCATCACCAGTTTCCGCAACGTGGATTTCTCCACCGCGGGCATGGGATTTGTGATGGTGCTGAACGAGGCCGCGCTGGCGGGTGCGCCGCATAGTTTCATTGCCACCGTCTATGCCGAAGAGCAGGCAGAGGCCGCGATCCTGCGCGACCTGGCGCGGGAGATGCCAAATATCACCGCGATCCGGATGCGCGATGCCATCGACCGGGTGTCTGACATCCTGCGGCAGCTGGCGGCGGCCACAGCCTATGGTGCGGCGGCAACGCTGCTGACCGGCTTCCTGGTACTGCTGGGCACTGCGGCGGCGGGGGAGCCTGCGCGGCGCTATGAGGCAGCGCTGCTGAAAACGCTGGGCGCGCCGCGCAAGCAGATCCTGGCAAGCTTTGCTCTGCGCTCTGCCCTGCTGGGCGCTGCGGCGGGGCTGGTGGCGCTGGCGGCGGGCATTGCCGGGGCCTGGGCGATCAACGCCTATGTGTTTGAGACCGGGTACACAGTCATCTGGCCGAACGCGCTGCTGGTGATCTCAGGCGGGGTGCTGACAACGCTGCTGGCAGGGCTCGCCTTTGCGCTGCGGCCGCTGGCGGCCAAGCCCGCCCGCATCCTGCGCGCCAGGGAATAAGAAACTGAACTGCGGCGGCCTGCCTTAGCGCGCGCCGCAGGAAACCGGCTGCAGGATCCGCATCAGATCGTGGTTGTCGCAGACCAGCGATTCCAGGGAAATGTCGTCCAGCGAGGCATAGAAAGCCTGCGCCGCATCCGCCAATGCCACCTTCAGGCGGCAGGCATTGGACAGCGGGCAGGTGTTGTCCGCGTCGGCAAAGCACTCGACCATCGGCAGGTTGCCTTCGACATCGCGGAAAACGTCGCCAATCCGGATTTCCGCTGCGTTTTTGCCCAGGCTCATGCCGCCGTTGCGGCCGCGCTGGGTGGCCAGATAGCCCAGCTGGCTCAGCTGGTTGATGACCTGCGCCAGGTGATTTTCCGAGATGTTGCAGCATTCGGCAATCTCGGCCTTGGTCACCAGGCGGTCTTCGTGGGCGGCGCAGTACATCAGCAGCCGCACGGCAATGTTGGTCCTTTTGGTAATACGCATGGGTCAGCTCCCGCAGCTATGGTGCATCGCTTATTGCATGAACCGCCAAAAAGCGGTTTGACATACATCAATAAGCGGAAATGCGGCAGAAAGGCGCACGGATGAACGCTCCTTACTTTTTTGGTTACGGCAGCCTGGTGAACACGTCGACCCATGGCTATGTCGGTGCGGCGCCCGCAAGGCTCAGCGGCTGGCGGCGGGCCTGGGTGCATACCTTCCTGCGCGAGGTGGCGTTCCTGTCCGCTGTTCCTTGCGAAAACAGCGAAATCGACGGGGTGATTGCCGAGGTGCCGGGGGCTGATTGGGCGGCGCTGGACGAACGGGAGTTCGCTTATGAACGGCTGCCTGCGTCAGACAAGGTGCAGCACAGGCTGCCGGGCGCGCCGGAAATTTCCGTCTATGCGGTGGCGGCGGACAGGCAGGAGAGTGCCACCACGCGGCACCCAATCCTGCTGAGTTATCTGGATGTGGTGCTGCAGGGTTACCTGCGGGTGTTCGGCACCGAAGGACTCAAAGGGTTTGTTGAGACCACCGACGGCTGGGAGGCCCCCATTCTGGACGACCGCGCGGCGCCGCGCTATCCGCGCCATCAGCAGTTGAACCGGCAAGAGATCCGTCTGTTTGACGATCTGATCGACAAGACAGGCGCGCGCAGGATAAACTCAACATATGATTGAACAGTGCCTCCTGTATCTGCGGCGGATGTCCCGCAAGCTTTGGATCCGGGTTGTTCTGATTTCTGTTCTCTCCCTGCTGGCACTGCTGCTGGCGCCGCTGGTCAAACCGCTGCTGCCGGATGATCTGAGCGAGGATTTCGGGCGTGAGGCGGTGCTGCCGGTGCTGACCATCCTCGCCTCCGGCATGCTGGCCGTCACCACTTTTTCGCTGAATGTCATGGTCAGCGCCTACCGCACCGCCGCCTCGATGGCGACGCCCCGGGTATACCGGCTGCTGCTGGAAGACACGGTTACCCACCGGGTGCTGGCCACCTTTACCGGCGGCTTTATCTATGCGCTGAGCGCGGTGATCCTGTTCCGCGGCGGTTTTTATACGCCGGAAGGCGCCCTGGTAGTCTTTGGCCTGACGATTCTGGTGGTGGTGCTGATCGTCGGTGCCATCTTGCGCTGGATCGACCACCTGTCGGACCTTGGCAGCATGGACCACACCCTGCGGCTGATCGAGGCCCGCACCCGCGCCAGCCTGCGCGAACGGCGGAATACCCCCTGTCTAGGCGGCCGCTGCGCAAAGGCGGACCGCAAGCCCCCGGATGCCGTGGATATCCCCGCCGCCAAAAGCGGCTTTGTCCGATTTGCCGGGCTCGCCCGGCTGGAGGAGCTGGCAGAAAAAGCGGGCACGCGGATCACCCTGGCCAAGGCACCCGGGGAATTTGTGCTGCGCGGCCGGCCTGTGGCCTGGGCAGAAGGCGGCGAAAGCGGTTTCCGCAAGGCCGCTGCCAAGACCATCGAGATCGGCGATGTGCGCAGCTTTGACCAGGATCCCTCCTTTGGCATCACCCTGCTGGCGGAAACCGCCCAGCGGGCACTGTCGCCCGGTGTCAACGACCCCGGCACCGCCGTGGAGGTGATGGGGCGGCTGACCCGGCTTTTGTGGGAAACCCTGCCGGAGGATGAAGGCTGCAAGGATGAGGAGGCAAGCTTCCCGCGGGTCAGCGTGCCCCCGGTCACAGCGCAGCATCTGCTGGGCTGCGCCTTCCCGCCGATTGCCCGCTGCGGCAACGGCGCGCCCTCTGTCATGGGCTGGATGAAGACATCCTTGCATGAACTGCAAGGCCACCCCAATCCGGACATGGCCAAAGCGGCAGACGCCATGCTGAAAGACCTGGAAGACGGCCGCTGGGGCTGAGGCAGGCGCCGCCAGCGGGCGGGCGCGCTCCCGCCGCAAATTAAAAGAAAAAGACGGCGCCCCGAAGCACCGTCTTTCCGAGTCGGATTTGCCGGGCCTCAGCCGCGGGCGCGCACGGTTTCCATTAGCGCCAGAAGCGCCGACATGTCGGGGCCGCGCTCCATGCCAGTGACGGCCTTGCGCAGCGGCATGAACAGACCCTTGCCCTTGCGGCCCGTCGCCTCTTTCACCGCAGCGGTCCATTTGCCCCAGCTTTCAGCGTCGTAGGGGCCTTCGGGCAGCAGTGCCATTGCTTCGGCGATAAATTCCTTGTCCTCCTCCGCGATCAGCGGCGCAGCGCCGTCGCGGCAAAGATCCCACCATCCCGCCAGATCCTTAAGCGTGGTGATGTTTTCCTTGGCCATGTCCCAGAAGGCCGCCTGTTTCTCTGCCGGGACGCCCAGCGCGTCCACATGAACCTGCACGGCTTCCAGCGGCAGCGACTGCAGGTGGCGGGCAGTCAGCGGATAGAGGTCCTCGACATCGAATTTGGTTGGCGCGGCGCCGAAGCGATTGATGTCGAAACCGTCGATCAGCTCGGCCATCTCCGTGCGCAGTTCCACCGGGTCGGAGGAGCCCAGGCGCGCCATCAGGCTGAGCAGCGCCATCGGCTGCACGCCCGCCTCGCGCAGGTCGCGCAACGCCAGGGTGCCAAGGCGCTTGGACAGCGCCTCGCCCTGCGGGCCGGTCAAGAGCGAGTGGTGGGCGAAAGAGGGCACAGTGCCGCCCAGCGCCTCGATGATCTGAATCTGGGTGGCGGTGTTGGTCACGTGGTCGGAGCCGCGCACCACATGGGTCACGCCCATTTCGGTGTCATCCACCACCGAGGCCAGGGTATAGAGGAACTGGCCGTCGCCGCGGATCAGCACCGGGTCGGAAACCGAGGCCGCGTCGATGGAGATGCCGCCCAGGATGCCGTCGGTCCATTCAATGCGCTGATGGTCCAGCTTGAACCGCCAGACGCCATCGCCGCGCTCAGCCCGCAGGGCGGTCTTCTCGTCATCGGACAGAGCCAGCGCGGCGCGGTCATAAACCGGCGGCTTGCCCATGTTCAGCTGTTTCTTGCGCTTCAGGTCCAGTTCGGTCGGAGTCTCGAAAGCCTCGTAGAACCGCTCGATTTCGCGCAGGCGGTCTGCCGCGGCGACATAGCGGTCGAGGCGCTCGGACTGGCGTTCCACCTTGTCCCAAGTCAGGCCCAGCCATTCCAGGTCCTGTTTGATGGCATCGACATATTCTTCCTTGGACCGCTCCGGGTCTGTGTCGTCGATGCGCAGGATGAAGGTGCCGCCGGCCTTGCGGGCGATCAGGTAGTTCATCAGCGCGGTGCGCAGGTTGCCGACGTGGATATAGCCGGTCGGCGACGGGGCAAAACGGGTGGTGGTCATCTAAGATCTCCTGTTGCCGTTGCCTTGTCACATGGGCGGCGGATTGTCCAGTTTCAGCGGGATGATCGCGCCTTTGGCGCGTGCCTCCGGCGGGGATATTTAGGGCAAGAGGAAAGAGCGGGTCAGTTTGGTTGCACCGGCCAGAGCGCATTCAGGTCTTTGAGGCCGGTTTTGATCAGCTCGGACAGGACGTCCAGATCAATATCGGCAAGCTTGTTCACGTAGAGACAGCTTTTGCCGAGCTTATGCTTGCCAAGGCGAGCGAGGATGGCACCATAGTCCTGATATCCCGGCATGATGTAGATCGAATGGCGCGCCTTGCGCGGCGAGAATCCGGTGGCGAGGAAGTCGCCCTCGCGGCCTGTGGCATAGCGGTAGTGGTAACACCCGTAGCCGACAATGGACGGCCCCCACATTTGCGGTTCAAACCCAGTGGCCTGGCGGAACAGGCTGTCCAGCTGCTGTGCCTCCTGCGCTTTGCGCGCGGGTTCGGCAGTCGCAAGGAATGCCTCGACGCTGGCGCCGGTGGGGACGGTCTTATTCTGGTTCATGGGCAACCCTCCTTGAGGTAATACTGCCTCATCACGGGATTGTTTACAGCCCCCGGCGCAAGCGGCGCTAGGATGCGGCAAGTCCAATGCAACTTGGAGGATCCCCCGATGACTGTTTCCCTGTCCCGACGCGCGGCGCTGGCTGGTGCTGCTGCCCTGCCCTTTGCCGGTGCTGCTGCACCCGTTCTGGCCGGCGCCCATGGCGGCCGTGCCGAGGCGCCCATCGCCCACTCCTTCAAGCTGGGAGAGATGCCGGTTACCACGCTGCTTGATACGTCGGTCGCGCGCGAAGGGCAGAAGGCCATGTTCGGAGCGGCAGCGAGCGACGAGGAATTTGCCCGGATCTCGGCTGAGAACTTCATTTCCTCCGATACGCTGCAGTTCTATTTCACCCCCACCCTGGTTGATACAGGCGCCGAACTGGTGCTGTTTGATACCGGGCTGGGCATGGGCGGCATTGCCAAGGCGCTGGCCGCCGCCGGGGTCACGCCGGACCAGGTTGATGTGGTGGTGATCACCCATATGCATCCCGACCATATCGGCGGGCTGATGACGGATGGTGCGCCCACATTCCCCAACGCCCGCTATATTACCGCTTCGGCAGAGTATAATTTCTGGTCCAAGATGGAGCCCGGCAACCGGGTTGGCGATCTGGTCGCCAGCAACGTGACGCCGCTAGCCGAAAAAACCACATTCATCGAGGACGGCGGCAGCGTGGCTTCGGGCATCACGGCAGTTGCGAGCTTTGGCCATACGCCGGGTCATATGTGCTACATGCTGGAGAGCGGCGGGCGGCAGTTGTTGCTGACGGCAGATCTGGCCAACCACTATGTCTACAGCTTTGCGCGGCCGGACTGGGCCTTCAGCTTTGATGCGGATGCCGAGGCCGCCAGTGCGTCGCGCCGCAAGGTTCTGGGGATGCTGGCCGCGGACAAGGTGCCGATGATCGGCTATCACATGCCGTTCCCGGCAGCCGGGTTTGTGGAAACCCGCGGCGAAGGGTTCCGCTATGTGCCGGTGAGCTATCAGTTGATGGGATAGGCGTCAGTAGCCGGTCTGCGGCCCGTATTTGCTGCCATCCGTGAAACGGGACAGGCGGAATTCATGCGGGTCCACTACCGGCTTGTCGCCGGTAACCAGATCAGCAGCGAGCCTGCCTGCCGCCGGGCCGATGCCGAAACCATGGCCGGAGAAGCCGGTGGCGACAAACAGCCCCGGCAGCCCGTCTGCCTGGGAGATCACCGGAATTGCGTCCGGCGTCACGTCGATCAGCCCGCCCCAGCTTTGCACCACATCGGCGCCCTGCAACACAGGAAAGGCCTTTTGAGCCGCGGCCCAGCCGCTTTTCAGTGCCTTTTGCGACGGCGCGGGATCGAGCACCCGGCAAAGCTCAAACGGGGTGGTCTGATCGGATTTCCAGCGGCGGGCCTGGGTGGCTTCCTCAGCCCAGCGGCCCGAGACGCGGAACTGCAGCGCGCGCCATTCCTGGCGGTAGCTGGGCAGGAATTTCCAGCCCAGGCGGAAGCTGTCCGGCACGATGTCGACAATGTTTTCGTGGGCGTCCGCGACGGTATAACCGCCATCGGCCCGTTTGCGCAGGCCGAGATTGGCGGCGCGGATTGCAGTTTCCGGGCCGCCCTGCACCGGGGAAGTGCGCAGGACCGAGTTCAGCACCTTCAACTGCGGCAGCTTCACCTTGGCATTGCCCAGAAACAGCCGCGACCAGGCGCCGCTGGCCACGACCACAGCGGAGCAGGCCACGCGGCCGCGCTCAGTCATCACGCCGCTGATGCGGCCTGCTGCGGTCTCGACACTGCGCACGGCGCATTCGATCATGATCTTGGCACCGGCGGCCTGGGCAGCACTTGCAATGGCATGGGTTGCCATCTGCGGCTCGGCGCGGCCGTCCATCGGGGTCAAAAGGCCCGAGCGGGTTTTGGTCTGGTGGCCCGGCATCAGCTGTTCGATCTGCTCGCCGCGGACCATGCGAGCGGCCTGCCCCCAATTGTCGAGATTGCGCAGCCAGCGTTCCAGCTGCGCCTCGCGCTTGGTGTTTTCGGCCGTGTAGAGAATACCCGAGCGGGTGAAGCCGGTTTCCCTTCCGGTGCGTTCCGCCAGCCCTTCCCAGAGCCTCAACGCCTCAGCCATCAGCGGAATTTCCCGCGGGTCGCGGCAGGAGATCCGCACCCACCCCCAGTTGCGCGAGCTTTGTTCCCCGGCGATTTGGCCCTTTTCACAGAGCAACACGGAATAGCCGCGTTCGGCCAGTTCCAGCGCGGTGGTTGCACCAATGATGCCGCCGCCGATCACCACGGCGTCGACGGCCTTGGGCAAGGCCAGGTCGGATTGGAAATGGGGCAGCTTCGGTCCAGGCATGCGGGCATCTATGCCCGGTGCCCAATCGCGGGTCCAGCATACAGACGACGCGAACCGTGCCGCTTTCTGCTGTTGTGTTTTTTGCGCCGCATATCAGAGCGTTACCGCCGCCGACGGCGCATAAGCAGATGGCCAAGAAGACGCAGAAAGCCCTGCGCCTTCAAGCAGTTACCGCATAATTCAGGACGGATCGCGCCAGCGGTTCACGATCGGATAGCGGCGGTCCAGCCAGAACGCACGCGGGTTCAGGCGGGCGCCGGGAGCGGACTGGAAGCGCTTGTATTCGCTGATATAAACCAAATGCTCGACCCGTTTCGCCACATCCCGGTCGAAACCAGCCGCAACGCAATCTGCAATTGAGCCATCCTGATCCACAAGGATATTCAGAATCGCGTCCAGCTCGGGATAGTCGGGCAGGCTGTCGCTGTCCTTTTGGTCCTCGCGCAGCTCAGCACTGGGCGGTTTGTCGATCACGTTGGGGCGGATCACTTCGCCCTCCGGCCCCCTCATCCAGGGGCGGTGGTTGGCGTTACGCCAGCGGCAGGTCTCGAAGACGCGGGTCTTGTACAGATCCTTGATCGGATTGTAGCCGCCGTTCATGTCGCCATAGATGGTGGCATAACCCACTGCGACCTCGGATTTGTTGCCCGTGGTCAGCAGCATCTCGCCAAACTTGTTGGACATTGCCATGAGGAGCAGGCCTCGCAGGCGGGACTGGATGTTTTCCTCTGTCACATCAGCATCGCGGCCGGCAAACAGCGGTGCCAGGGTGCTGGTGATTGCATCGCGGCCCTGGGTGATCGGCACATAGTCGTAATGCACGCCCAGTGCCTTGGCGACGGCCTCGGCATCCTCCAGCAACTCGTCGGAAGTGTATTCAGAAGGCAGCATCACACAGCGGACGTTTTCTGCGCCGATGGCATCAACGGCAATGGCGGCAACGATGGCCGAATCCACTCCGCCAGAGAGGCCCAGCAGCACCTTCTTGAAGCCGCTCTTGCCCAGGTAGTCGCGCAGGGATTCGACCATCACCCGGTAATCCTGCTCCCACTCGTCCGGCAAATGCGCCTTTTCGCCCTCGACCGCGTGCCAGCCCTCGTCGGCACGTTCCAGATCGAGATGCGCATAAGCCTCGTCAAACACTGGCATCTGCAGCGCCAGCGCGCCGCCCGGGTTCAGCACAAAGGAGCCGCCGTCGAAGACCTGATCATCCTGACCGCCGACCATATTCAGGTAGATTACCGGCAGGTGGGTCTCGACCGAGCGCGCCACCATGTGATTGAAGCGCACTTCCATCTTGTTGCGGAAATAGGGTGAGCCGTTGGGGATCAGCAGGAACTCGGCCCCGGTTTCGGCCAGGGTCTCGGCGACATCCTCGTGCCAGCCGTCCTCGCAAATCGGCGATCCGATGCGGGTGTTGCCGACCGCATAAGGGCCGCCCAGGGGGCCTGCGTCAAAAATACGGACCTCGTCAAAGACGGTCTCATTCGGCAGGTGGTGCTTGAGGCTGCGCGAGGCGATCCTGCCGTTCTTCAGGATCAGATACGCATTGTAGAGCCGCCCGCCTTCGATCCAGGGGCCGCCGATGGCCAGTGCGGGGCCTTCGGTGCATTCGGCGGCCAGTTTCTCAACCTCGGCAATCGCCGCCTTGTGAAAGGCCGGCTTCATTACCAGGTCCTGTGTGTTGTAGCCGGTGATAAACATTTCCGGCAGCGCCACCAGGTCGGCGCCCGCCTTGCGGCCCTCTTCCCAGGCGGCTTTGGCTTTGGCGGCATTACCTGCCAGATCGCCCACGGTGGGGTTCAGCTGCGCCAGTGTCACGCGGAAACGGTCTGCCATGCTGCTTGGGCCTTTTGTGAATTTCCTCTCTCAGCCATTTACCAGATTACCGGCCAAGGAAAAGAGCGCGGGGGAAAAGACATTGCGGCCCCGTCTGCGGTAGCTTAGTTTCCGGGCGAGCAACCCAATATGGCAGCAGCACCGTTTTTCTGGGCAGGCAGAGGTTTTGAATGACCCGTTTCGGCACCGCATTTGCGCTAACCACAATCCTTGCACTGGCCGCCCCGGCCATTGCCCAGGAAGGCGAGGTCATCACCACGCAGGACGAAATTGGCGGCGTCTATGAGGGCACGTTCCGCAACGGCCTGCAGCATGGCACCGGCACCTACAAGCTGCCGAATGGATATGAGTACACCGGCGAATGGGTCGACGGAGAGGTGCGCGGCCAGGGTGTGGCGCGGTTCCCGGACGGGTCGGTTTATGAGGGCGAGTTTGCGCAGGGCAAACCGCATGGGCTGGGCAAGCTGACCCGCGCCGACGGCAGCACTTATGAGGGCGGCTGGCAGGACGGGCAGATCCACGGCGACGGCACATCAGTCTATGCCAGCGGTGTGCGCTACCAGGGCAGCTTTGCCAATGGCAAGCGGCACGGCAAGGGTGTGATGGCCTCACCCGATGGATACACCTATGACGGTGACTGGGTTGAGGGCCGCCAGCAGGGCCTGGCCAAGATCACCTATGCCGAGGGCACCGTTTATGATGGCAGCGTGGCCGATGGCCAGCTGCAGGGCCAGGGCCGGCTGGAAACCTCGGACGGACTTATCTACGAGGGTGAATGGACCGCCAGCCAGATGCATGGCACCGGCAAGCTGATCCAGCCCAATGGCGATGTGTACGAAGGTGAACTGCAAAACGGCCGCCGCCATGGCACCGGCAAACAGCGCTATGCCAACGGTGATGTCTACGCGGGCGATTTCCTGAACGATCAGCGCCACGGCACTGGAACCTTCACTGAAAAGGACGGCTACAGCTACACCGGCGCATGGGCAAAGGGCCAGATCGAAGGCAAGGGCAAGGCGATCTATCCCGATGGCTCAGTTTATGAGGGCGATTTCCGGGACGACCTGGCCGAGGGCAAGGGCAAGATCACCTATCCCGACGGCTCCACCTATGAAGGGGATTGGGTTGCCGGGGTGATCGAGGGCGAAGGCACGGCCGCCTACCCCAACGGCATCACCTATACCGGCGGCTTTCAGAACGCCAAGAACCACGGCCAGGGGGTGATGACCTATGCCGACGGCTATCGCTACGAGGGCGGTTGGCAGGACAGCCAGCGCCACGGCGATGCGGTGGTAACCTATGCGGACGGATCGGTCTACACCGGCCAGTTTGCGAACAGCCAGCGCCACGGGCAGGGCAAAATCGTGATGCCCGACGGCTTCACCTATGAAGGCGAATGGCTGGAAGGCAAGATTTTCGGCCAGGGTGTGGCGACTTATGCCAATGGCGATGTCTATGAGGGCAGTTTCGTAAATGGCAAACGGCAGGGGCCGGGCACGATGAAATATGCCAGCGGCCAGCAGGCCGACGGCACCTGGGAAAACGGCGCGCTGGTCAGCAGCGAGGCTGAGGCCGCAGAGCAGACCGAATAAGCCCCGCGGGACTTCAATATGGACCCAAAGGCGCGCCGGTATGGCGCGCCTTTTCGTTTCAGCCGATGCGGATGCGGCTCAGATGGTCCGGCATTGCCACGCCGTCCAGATTGGCCGGGTCCGGCTGCGGCGGCTTCAGCTCCATCGCCATCGGCACCACCCCAGCCCAGATCGGCAGGGCGTAGTCTTCCTCGTCATCCTTGGGCGGGCCGGAGCGGATCTTGGCCGCGCCTTCCTCGATCGGCATCCTAAGCACTGCCGTCGCTTTCAGCTCCTGATCAGTCATCGGGCGCAGGGCTTCCCATCGGCCGGGAAAGATGCGGTCCACCATCGCCCTGAGGCTGGCCGCCTTGGCGTCCTCGTCCACAACCTGCTCTGCCACGCCAAACAGCATGGCAGAGCGGAAGTTGACCGAATGGTGGAAGGCCGAACGCGCCAGCACATACCCGTCCATGCAAGTGACCGTCAGGCAGACCTCTGCCCCCGCCATCGCCCGGATTGCGCGGCTGGCTGCGGAGCCGTGCCAATAGACATGATCCCCTTCCCGCCATTGCAGTGTCGGCAGGACCGAGGGGCTGCCGTTGATCTGATAGCCGACATGGCCCAGCGGCATGGCATCAAGCACCTGATAAACCGCAGCCCGGTCGTAAAGCCCGCGCTCATGGGCTCGGCGCAACCGGCTGCGTTCTGATTTCAGGGCGGTGTCTTGTTCAGGCTTGCGCATGGCGGACCTCTTGTTTCTTGTTGCCTCCATATGTGTGCTATGCGCAAACTGGTTTGTAATTAACATCCAGTTTCTGACAAAATAGGCAGTCCAGAATGATTGACCTCTCCGCAGCGATCTCCGGCAGAAAGGGGGAGCCGCTGTATCAGCAGATCGTGGCAGCGCTGCGTAGCAGGATCAGTGACGGCAGCCTGGGGATCGGCACCCTGCTGCCTTCGTCACGCGGGCTGGCACAGGATCTGGGCATCTCCCGCTCCACCGTAGTAACCGCCTACGATCAGCTGGTGGCAGAAGGTTATGCCGCGGCGCGGCCCGGCGCGGGGATCTTTGTCTGCGATGTTGCGCCGATCCGGCCGCCGCACGCGCAGGTGCAGGCGCTGCCGCCTGCTGTCCCCCCTGTGCCGGGACTGCTGCTGCCAGGCGCTCCGGACCCGGCGCTGTTCCCGGCGCGGCCCTGGGCGCGCTGTGTTTCACGTGTGGCACGGCTCGACCCGCTAAGCCTGAGCCACCAGGAAGACGCCTTTGGCGACCCTGAATTGCGCAAGGAGATTGCCGCCTATGCCGCGCGCTGGCGGGGAATCAGCTGCAGTGCAGAGCAGGTTCTGGTGACCAGCGGCGCACGGGAAGCCCTGGAACTGGCAATGGACTTTCTGACCGGCGGCGAAGACATCGCGCTTGAAGCGCCCGGCTTTACCCCCACGCAGCGCTTTGCCCTATCGCGTGGCTGGCAGGTACGCTGGCTGAGAGCGGGGCCGCGCGGGGTCCAGATGCCGCAGCAAATGGCCAAGGTCACGCTGCTGACGCCCTCGCATCAGTTTCCGCTGGGCGGCACGCTGCCTGTGCCGCAGCGGCAGGCCTTCCTGCAGGCAGCCAAGGCACGGGACGGCTGGATCATTGAGGATGATTTCGACAGCGAGTTCCGCTATGGCGGCCAGCCGGTGCCCGCCATGGCCGCGCTGGATAGCGAGGGGCGCTGCATCTATGCGGGCACCTTTTCCAAGACCTTTTCCCATGCGCTGCGGCTGGGATATGCGATCCTGCCGCCTGCCCTGGTGCCCGCCTTCAGGGCGCAATTCATCCATCCCAGTGCCGGGGCCGCGATCACCGCGCAGCGGCCGCTGGCGGAATTCATGGTCTCCGGCCAATACGACCGCCACATCCGCCGCGCCCGCAGGTTCTATGCCGAGCGGTATGCCGCCGCAGCGGAGGCGCTGGCGGAATGGCCGGAGCGGCTGGGCTGGTTCCGGCGCCACAATGCCGGGATGCAAATCGCCTTTCACCTGGCAGGCGCACGACCCGACACGGAAATCTGCCGCAGCGCTGCCGCCGCAGGATTTGGCGTCCGTGCCTTGTCACCGCATGATCCGGAGCAAAAGGCACAAGGGCTGCTGATCGGTTTTTGCCAATCGCAGCCCTCTGACCTGCCGGCGCAGATTGCCCGGCTGCGGCAGATCGTGGAGGATGGCTGAAATTCTCCTCCTATGGGCTTTTCATTTACAATTGCCTCTGTATAAATCCCTGGCATGACCATTCGCGCAGATATCCCTTTTGCAGACACCGCGTCCCGCGGTGCAGCTCTGCGCGCCCTACTGATCCTAGCCCGCCTCTGAGCGTGCCCTTCCGGCGCGCCCGCTCAGAGGATTGCCGCACGCGCGCCACGACAGGCTTATGATGCCCGCACCCGGGCCTAGGACAGAGACAAGAGATACCAATATGACAAACGCATCCCCGATTTCCGGCGACAAATCCCGTGTATTGATTTTCGATACCACCCTGCGCGACGGCGAGCAAAGCCCCGGCGCCACCATGACCCATGACGAGAAGCTGGAAATTGCTGAGCTTCTGGACGAGATGGGCGTGGACATCATCGAGGCGGGCTTCCCGATTGCTTCCGAAGGCGACTTTGCTGCCGTGTCAGAGATTGCCGAACGCTCGAAAAATTCGATGATCTGCGGCCTGGCGCGCGCCAACTTCAAGGACATCGACCGCTGCGCCGAAGCGGTGCGCAAGGCCGCGCAGCCGCGCATCCACACCTTCATCGGCACCTCGCCGCTGCACCGCGCCATCCCGAATCTTACTATGGACGAGATGGCAGACAAGATCCACGAGACCGTCACCCATGCCCGCAACCTGGTCGACAACGTGCAGTGGTCGCCGATGGATGCGACCCGGACCGAGTGGGATTACCTGTGCCGGGTGATTGAAATCGCGATCAAGGCCGGCGCCACCACCATCAACATCCCCGACACCGTCGGCTATACCGCGCCGATGGAATTGGCCGACCTGATCAAGCGCCTCATTGAAACCGTGCCGGGCGCAGATGAGGTGGTCTTTGCCACCCATTGCCACAACGACCTTGGGATGGCGACCGCCAACGCGCTGGCAGCCGTCGCGGGCGGTGCGCGCCAGATCGAATGCACCATCAACGGCCTTGGCGAGCGGGCGGGCAACACCGCGCTGGAAGAGGTGGTGATGGCGCTGAAGACGCGCAATGACATCATGCCGTGGCACACCGGCATCGACACCACCAAGATCATGCATGTCTCGCGCCGGGTCTCGACCGTCTCTGGCTTTGTGGTGCAGCCGAACAAGGCCATTGTCGGCAAGAACGCCTTTGCCCACGAAAGCGGCATCCACCAGGACGGCATGCTGAAAAACCGCGAGAACTTCGAGATTATGCGGCCCGAGGACATCGGCCTTTCCGGCACTTCGCTGCCCCTGGGCAAGCACTCCGGCCGTGCGGCGCTGCGCGACAAGCTGGAGCATCTTGGCTATGACGTGGGCGACAACCAGCTGAAGGACGTCTTTGTCCGCTTCAAAGAGCTGGCCGATCGTAAGAAAGAAGTGTTCGACGACGACCTCATCGCACTGATGCGGACCGGCACGGACGCAGACAATGACCACCTGAAAGTGGTGTCGATGAAAGTGGTCTGCGGCACCGGCGGCCCGGCGGAATCCACCGTCGAGATGGAGATCGACGGCAAGGACGTTACTGAGACGGCTGAAGGCGACGGACCGGTGGATGCGACCTTCAAGGCGATCCGCAAGATCTATCCGAACACAGCCCGGCTGCAACTGTATCAGGTGCACGCGGTCACCGAAGGCACCGACGCGCAGGCCACGGTTTCGGTGCGGCTGGAGGAAGATGGCAATATCGCCACCGGCGAAAGCGCCAACACGGATACGGTGGTGGCCTCGGCCAAGGCCTATGTGAACGCGCTGAACCGCCTGATCGTGCGCCGCGGACGGGTAGGCGAAGGCGCCGACACCCGGGAAATTTCCTATAAAGACCTCGCCTGAGACCGGCGCAGGGCGCAACTTTGAATGGGCTGTCTCCACCAAGAGGCAGCCCATTTCTGTTGGACCGGAGATTAAATTCTCAGCCGCCCCGGAATCACTCCCGCCCCTGAAGGCGCCGGACGGCGCATTGCAGCGTTGGGCCGGGTGCCGCGCTCTGCGCGGCGTGCTGCCGCCTAGCTCTGGGTTTTGCCCCAGCGTCTTCTACCAGAATCATCCCAGCCGGAGGCGCGCCGGGCCCAAGGCAGGATGGGTCATCTTTGATGATCCCGCTTTGATAATCCCACCAGGCGCGGGAGCTTCCGCCTGATCCGGCTTCAGATAGCGCCTTTGAACAGGGCCGTCAGGCGCGTGCCCTCTTCCGCTGCCCCGTATGGCGCGTTTACCACGAACATGCCGCTGCCAATCATCCGGTGGCCTTCACGCACCGGTGGAAAGGAGACCTCGTGCCGCAGGACACCGGGCAGGCCCTGCGCTTCCAGCGCCTTGAGCATCTGCTTGTGGCTGCCGTCCTTAAGGATCGGGTACCACAGGGCGATGACGCCAACGTTCCATTTCTTGTGCAACTGGCCGATGATGCCGGGGATGCGGGCATAGTCGGATTTGATTTCGTAGCTGGGGTCAATCAGCAGCAGCCCGCGGCGCGGGGCGGGCGGAGCCAGGGACATCGCAAGTTCGAACCCGTCCTGCTGGTGCACCTTGGCCTTCCAGGGCTTCAGCGCAGCGCGCAGGGCAGCGTTTTCCTGCGGATGCAGCTCGGCGAAATGCAGCGTGTCGCCCGGCCGCAGCAGCGAGGCCGCGATCAGCGGCGAGCCGGGATAGGCAGCATCGCCATATGCTGTGCGGGTCTCCGACAGGGCGCGGTGCAGCGGATGGTCTGCCGCCAGGCCGTGCTCTGCCAGCACCTTGGTGATGCCCTGTGCCGCTTCGCCGGTCTTCACCGCTTCGGGCGCGTCCAGATGATAAAGGCCGCGGCCCGCGTGGGTCTCGATATAACTCAGCGGTTTGTCCTTGCGGGTGAGATAGGCCAGCATCCAGGCCAGCAGCGCGTGCTTTTGGACGTCGGCCAGATTCCCGGCGTGGTAGATGTGCTGATAGGAGAGCATGCGCCTCCTCTAGCGGCTAATTCCTGAAGGCGGAAGGGGCAGCGTACGCCGGATAAACGGAATCTCAACCCGGCTAAGGCAGACTGCACCCAACGAGATACCGCAGAATGCAGGTCCCATGCCCCTCAGAATGAGCACCATAGCCCTCTTCCTGGCGTTTCTGGCATTGCTGCTGGTCGCCGCGGCCTCAGTCAGCGCGCAGGGCTATTCCCTGGTTGGCAATCAGTTCTTTCTGCACCGTGCCTCTGCGCCGCAGCCGGGGGCGGCGCCCTCTGCGGCCCCGGCGCCGCAAGCAGTTGCCAGCCTGCTGCCTGACATTCTGCCAGGGGCAGATACCGGGCGCGGCGCCGTTTCTCTCAATCCCGGCGCGGCCAGCCTGTTCCGCGGCCGCAGCGGCGGCGGATTATTCGCCCCCGTTCTGAGCGCCCCGCCCAGCGTAAAACGGCTGCTGGACCTGATCGCCAGCGCCGAGGCCGGCAAAGCGCAGTATGATGCGGTGCAATACGGCGCCACCCGCAAACCACCGAAGAAGCCGACGCAGATGACCATTGCCGAAATCAATGCCTGGATTGATGCCACGCCGGGCCAGCCCCATGCCATCGGGCGCTATCAGATGATCCCGGCAACGCTGCGGCGGCTAGTCAAGCACCAGGGCGTCAAACCGCAGGCCCGCTTCACGCCGGAGCTGCAGGACCAGCTGGCGCATCAGCTGGTCGAAGAAGCCGGCTACAGCGCCTTCCTGGCGTCAGAGATGCCGCGCAAGACCTTCATGCTGAACCTGGCCAAGATCTGGGCCGGCCTGCCCATCTCTACCGGCAAATCCTATTACGAGGGCTATGCCGGCAATAGCGCCAGCCTGACCTGGGCGCATTTCAAGGCGGAGATGCAGCGCATTTTCCCAAGCTGACGGCGGGGTTGCCCGCAGGCGGCGGCCCCGGGCGGCGCCTGCCTGCGGAAACAGGCTGGAACAGCCCGTGAACCTGGCCTCCCAACGCCCCTGCGGACTGGGCGGAAAGGCGCTGTTTCACCATAATACGCCCTTTCGCGGCCCTTCCGTGCCGCTTATAAGGTTTGGGAAGGCGGCTCCTGCGGGAGTCGCCCAAGGAATATTGGCAGCACTTACAGGATCCCTTCTATATGGCGCTTTTCGGAAACTTGGGCGGTCTGTTCTCCTCGGACATGGCTATCGACCTCGGCACTGCCAACACGCTGGTCTACGTCAAGGGCCGCGGCGTGATCCTGTCCGAGCCGTCTGTGGTGGCCTACCACGTTAAGGACGGCGTCAAAAAAGTGCTGGCCGTGGGTGAGGACGCCAAGCTGATGCTGGGCCGCACGCCTGGCTCGATCGAGGCGATCCGGCCAATGCGCGAAGGTGTGATTGCCGACTTCGACACCGCCGAGGAGATGATCAAGCACTTCATCCGCAAGGTTCACAAGCGCTCGACCTTCTCCAAGCCCAAGATCATTGTCTGCGTGCCGCACGGCGCCACCCCGGTTGAAAAACGCGCGATCCGCCAGTCGGTGCTGTCTGCCGGCGCCCGCCGCGCAGGTCTGATTGCCGAGCCGATTGCCGCTGCAATCGGAGCGGGTATGCCAATCACCGATCCGACCGGCAATATGGTTGTCGACATCGGCGGCGGCACCACCGAGGTGGCGGTGCTGTCACTGGGCGACATTGTGTACGCGCGCTCGGTCCGCGTCGGCGGCGACCGCATGGACGAGGCAATCATCAGCTACTTGCGCCGCCAGCAAAACCTCCTGGTTGGGGAATCCACCGCAGAGCGCATCAAGACCTCCATCGGCACCGCCCGGATGCCTGATGACGGCCGCGGCCAGTCGATGCAAATCCGCGGCCGCGACCTGCTGAACGGTGTCCCGAAAGAGATCGAGATTTCCCAGGCCCAGGTGGCCGAGGCACTGGCCGAACCGGTGCAGCAGATCTGCGAGGCGGTGATGACCGCGCTGGAAACCACCCCGCCGGATCTGGCCGCCGACATTGTCGACCGCGGTGTGATGCTGACCGGAGGCGGCGCGCTCTTGGGCGATCTGGACCTTGCCCTGCGCGAGCAGACCGGCCTGGCCGTATCGATCGCCGACGAAAGCCTCAACTGCGTGGCCCTGGGCACCGGCAAGGCGCTGGAATACGAAAAGCAGCTGGCCCACGCCATCGACTACGACAGCTAACAGCCCCTGCCCGCCGAAACGGCGCCAGCTGATGTCAGACTGGAGTGGCGGCTGGAAGGAGAGACGTGGCAAAGGACAAGTCACAGCGCGACGATTACGCAACCCCGCTGCGGCGTCTGCTGACAGCAGTGCTGTGCTTGTGCCTGGCCGCCGTCTTTATCGTCTGGCGGATCGATAGCCCGAGGGTGGAGCGCTTCCGTGCCCAGGTGGTGGACACGGTGGTGCCCAGCATGGACTGGGCGATGGTGCCGGTCACCGCAACCATCAACCTGATCCGTGATTTCCAAAGCTACCAGCGCCTGGCTGAGCAGAACCGCGAGCTGCGCAGCGAGTTGCGGCAGATGCGGGCATGGAAAGAGGCGGCGCTGCAGTTGGAGCAAGAAAACGCCCGGCTGCTGGATCTCAACAACGTGCGGCTGGACCCGCAGCTCACCTATATCACCGGGGTGGTGATGGCGGACAGCGGCTCGCCGTTCCGGCAATCGGTGCTGCTGAACGTCGGCACCCGCGACGGCGTTCACGACGGCTGGGCGGCAATGGACGGCATTGGCCTGGTGGGCCGGATTTCCGGCACCGGGCATGACACCGCCCGGGTGATCCTGCTGACCGATGCTGCCAGCGCGGTGCCCGCCACCATCCAGCCCTCCGGCCAGACGGCGCTGGTGACTGGCGATAACTCTGCTGCGCCGGTGCTGAGCTTTCTGGAAAACCCGGATCTGGTGCGCCCCGGCGACCGGGTGATTTCCTCTGGTGACGGTTCGGTGTTCCCGGCAGGCCTGCTGATCGGTCAGGTGGCCAAGGACCGTTCAGGCCGGATGCGGGTGCGGCTGTCCGCCGATTACAGCCGGCTGGAATTCCTGCGGGTGCTACGCCATCACGGCACCGAGGTGATCCAGGATCCTGGCGGGCTGGTGGGCGCTGCACCGGGCGCCCCGGTGCCGCAGCCGCGGCCCGAAGGGCTGGGCGCGCACGGCACCGAAGGTACGGCAGAGGCGGGCAATGGCTAATACCTCGCCTGCTCGGATCTGGACTATGCGCGCGGCCTTCCCCGCGCTGGCACTGCTGATCATTTTCTTCCACCTGCTGCCGCTGGACACAAAGCCGCGCTTCTGGGCGCCGCCGGATTTCCTGCTGCTGATGGCGATGGTGTGGTCGATGCGCCGCCCCGATTTTGTGCCTGCGCTGTCGATTGCCCTGGTCATGCTGCTGGCCGACCTTTTGTTCCACCGCCCGCCGGGCCTGCTGGCCTTGCTGACTGTGCTGGCCTGCGGGTTCCTGAAGTCACGCGCCGCGCCGCACCGCGAAAGCACCTTTGCCAGTGAATGGCTGGCCGTGGCGCTGATGCTGACCGGGATCGCCACGCTGAACCGGCTGGTGCTGGTGCTGTTCGGTGTCGAGCAGGCACCGCTAAGCCTGACGGTGATCCAAATTGTGATGACGATCCTTGCCTATCCGCTGGCGGTTTGGGTCAGCCAAACTATTCTGGGCGTGCGCAAACTGTCCCCTGCCGAGGCCGAAACCCTGGTGAGCCGCCGATGAAACGCAATTCCAAGGATCTGGATGCCTCCCATGGCAAAATGTCCCGGCGGGCGCTGTTCCTGGGCGGGCTGCAGCTGGCCTTTGCCGGCGGGCTGGCGGCGCGGATGCGCTATTTGCAGGTGGACCAAGCAGATGAATTCCGTCTGCTGGCAGAGGAAAACCGGATCAACATCCGCCTGCTGCCACCCGCGCGCGGCCAGATCTTTGACCGCAACGGGCTGATCATCGCGCAAAACTCGCCCTCCTACCGGATCACCGTGGTGCCGGAGGATGCAGGCGACGTTGAGGCAGTGATCGAGAAACTCTCCAGCCTGGTGCCGCTGGACCCGGAGGATCTGGAGCGTGCGCGCACCGAAATGCGCCGCTCACCGCCGTTTCTGCCGATCACCCTGGCGGACCGGATCGGCTGGGAGGATATCTCCAAAGTGGCGGTGAATGCCCCCGCCCTGCCCGGCGTCACTCCGGAGGTGGGCCTCACACGGGTCTATCCGCAACTGGGTGATTTTGCCCATGTTGTGGGCTATGTCGGTCCAGTCTCCGACTACGATCTAAGTAAGATGGAAGACCCGGAGCCGGTGCTGCTGATCCCGCGCTTTCAAATCGGCAAGGTGGGGTTCGAGGCCAAGCGCGAGGATGTGCTGCGCGGCAAGGCCGGCGCCAAGCGGGTCGAGGTCAACGCCACCGGACGGGTGATGCGCGAGTTGGACCGGCGCGAGGGGATCTCGGGCGCAGACATGCAGCTGACTGTTGATGCAGAATTGCAGAACTATGTGCAGGCCCGGCTGGGCCGGGAAAGCGCAGCCGCAGTGGTGATCGATTGCGAGGATGGCGATATCCGTGCCATCTGCTCCTCGCCCAGTTTCGACCCGAACCTGTTTGTGCGCGGCATCTCGGTGGCCGACTACCGGATGCTAACCGAGGACAACTACCGCCCGCTGTCCAACAAAACCGTTCAAGGCACTTATCCACCCGGCTCCACTTTCAAGATGATCACCGCGCTCGCTGCTCTGGAAGAGGGTGTCGTCGGACCAGAGGAAACCGTCTGGTGCCCTGGCCATCTGAAAGTTGCTGGCCGCCGCTTCCATTGCTGGAAGCGCGCGGGCCATGGGCATGTGGACCTGAACACCTCCCTGAAGCGGTCCTGCGATGTCTATTACTACGACGTGGCCATCAAAACCGGGATCGACAAAATCTCGGCCATGGCCAACAAGTTCGGCCTCGGAATCAAACATGACCTGCCCATGTCGGCTGTGGCTCAGGGCATCACCCCGACCAAGGATTGGAAGGCGCGCTCTTATGGCAAGGACTGGCTGATTGGCGACACTGCCAATGCCTCGATCGGGCAAGGCTACATGCTGGCCTCTCCGCTTCAGCTGGCGGTGATGTCGGCGCGGCTGGCCACCGGGCGCAGCGTGACACCCCGGCTGCTGAAATCCATCGACGGTGTGGAACTGCCCAGCGGCGCGGGTGAGCGGCTGGATATTAGTGAAAACAGCCTGCGAATGGTGCGCAAAGGCATGTATTCCGTCAGCAACGACCGCCGCGGCACTGCTTATCGCTCGCGCATCATCGGCGACGGTATGCGGATGGCGGGCAAGACCGGCACCAGCCAGGTCCGCAACATTACCGCCGCTGAGCGCGCCGCCGGGGTGATCCGCAATGAAGACCTGCCTTGGGAGCGCCGCGACCACGCGCTGTTTGTCAGCTTTGCCCCCTACGACAACCCGAAATACGCTGTGGCTGTGGTGGTCGAGCACGGCGGCGGCGGCTCCAAAGCGGCGGCGCCGATTGCCCGCGATGTGATGCTGCAGGCGCTGTATGACGGCACTCCGCCGCTGGAGGCCTATCCCAAGGCCGACCGCAGCCGCATCAAGGCGCAGCAGGAGCGGCTGGAGCGTGAACGGGTCAAGCGCCCCCTCGGCAGCCGGAGCAGCCGCGCATGAGCTATCTTGAGTATCACGCCAAGTCGACGCCCTCCGGCCTGCGCAAGATCCTGCACCTGAACTGGGGCCTGACGCTGCTGCTGATCACGGTCTCCAGTGTCGGCTTCCTGATGCTCTATTCGGTTGCGGGCGGATCATTCTCCCCTTGGGTAGAACCGCAAGTGAAACGTTTTGCCCTCGGCCTTGGCGTCATGTTCGTGGTGGCGATGATCCCGATCTGGTTCTGGCGCAACGTTTCGGTGCTGGCCTATCTGGGCTCCTTGGGCCTGCTGGTCGCGGTGGAGCTCTTTGGCACCGTCGGCATGGGCGCACAGCGCTGGATCGACATCGGTTTCATGCGTCTGCAGCCCTCGGAGGTCACCAAGATCGCCCTGGTGATGCTGCTGGCCGCCTATTACGACTGGCTGCCGGCAGAGAAAACCTCGCGCCCCTTATGGGTGCTGCTGCCAGTGGCGCTGATTCTGATCCCGACAGCGCTGGTGCTGAAACAGCCGGACCTTGGCACCTCAATCCTCTTGATGGCGGCCGGCGGCGGGGTAATGTTCCTGGCAGGCGTTCACTGGGCCTATTTCGCGGCGGTAATCGCCGCCGGCGTGGGGCTGGTCAGCGCTGTGTTCCAAAGCCGCGGCACTGAATGGCAGCTGCTGAAGGACTACCAGTTCCGCCGCATCGACACCTTCCTGGACCCTTCGCAGGACCCGTTGGGGGCCGGCTATCACATCACCCAATCCAAGATCGCACTGGGGTCAGGCGGCTGGTCGGGCCGGGGCTTTATGCAAGGCACCCAGTCGCGGCTGAACTTCCTGCCGGAGAAACATACCGACTTCATCTTCACCACGCTGGCGGAGGAGTTCGGCTTTATCGGCGGGATTACCCTTTTGTTCATCTACATGCTGATCATCCTGTTCTGCATCGCCTCGGCCATCGCCACCAAGGACCGCTTCTCCTCGCTGGTGATCCTCGGCATCGCCATCACCTTCTTCCTGTTCTTTGCCGTGAACATGTCGATGGTGATGGGGCTGGCGCCGGTGGTCGGGGTACCGCTGCCGATGGTGTCTTACGGCGGCTCGGCGATGCTGGTGCTGCTGGGGGCTTTCGGCATTGTCCAAAGCGCCCATATCCACCGCCCAAGGCAAGCTTCACGCTAAGAATTAAGACACAAGGGAGTTTCCATGACCGCCAATGTCCTGTTTGCAGGCCGCGCCGATAGCTGGCCCGTCTACGAGCCGCTTTTAAAAGCAGAGTTTGACCGGTTGGGCGTGGATGCTGATCTGCGCAATGAATTTGCCCCGGATGTGGTGGATTACATCGTCTACGCTCCCAGCGGGCCGGTTAGCGATTTCACCCCTTTCACCCGGCTTAAGGCGATCCTGAGCATGTGGGCCGGGGTAGAGAAAATCGTTCCCGTGGCCCCGGCTGATGTGCCGCTCACCCGGATGGTTGACAGCGGTCTGGAGCAGGGCATGACCGAATGGGTGGCCGGCCACACGCTGCGCTATCACCTGGGAATGGATGCGCATATTCAGGGGCAGAACGGGCGCTGGGAGCCCAAGGCTCCACCGCTGGCGAAGGACCGCTGCGTGACAGTGCTGGGCCTTGGCGCGCTTGGCAAGGCCTCGGCCCTGGCACTGGCCGCGCTTGGCTTCCAGGTTTCGGGCTGGAGCCGGACGCAGAAGGAGATCGAAGGTGTTGCCTGCCATTCTGGTACGGATGGGCTGAGGACCGCACTGGCGCAGGCGGAAATCGTTATCCTGCTGCTGCCCGATACGCCTGCCACCGAAAACACCTTGAATGCCGAGACCCTGGCGCTGCTGCCTAAGGGAGCCAGGGTTATCAACCCGGGCCGCGGGCCGCTGATTGATGACGATGCACTGCTGGCAGCGCTGGACAGCGGCCAGGTGGGCCATGCGACACTGGACGTGTTCCGCATTGAGCCGCTGCCGCCGGAACACCGCTATTGGGCGCATCCCAATGTCACGGTGACCCCGCATATCGCCTCGGAAACCCGGGAAAGCACCGCGGCTGAGGCGGTTGCCGAAAACATCCGCCGCTTTGAGTCAGGCGAGCCGCTGCTGCATCTGGTCGACCGCAGCCTGGGATATTAGGGGCTTCGCCCCTCGCACCTGCGGTGCTCACCCCAGAGTATTTGCAACCAGAAAGAAGCGCAAATCTTGCTGCTTCTTTCTGGTCTTAAATACTCAATTCCACGGCTGCGCCCAACGGAACACCCGCTATTCCGCGGCCAGCCCGCGGCCCTTCAGCAGCGCGTCCACGCCCGGCAGCCGTCCTCGGAACGCGGTGTAAAGATCAGCAGGATCAGCGGAGCCGCCGGTGGAAAGAATATGTTGTTCCAGCGCCTGGGCGCGCTCTGCATCAAAGGCGCCGCCTGCCTCCTCAAATGCGGCAAAAGCATCGGCGTCCATCACCTCTGACCACATGTAGCTGTAGTAGCCGGAGGAATAGCCGTCACCGGAGAAAACATGTGCGAAATGCGGGGTGGCGTGGCGCATGATGATCGCCCGCGGCATGCCGAGTGCTGCGAGCACCTCATTTTGCTTGGCCATTGGGTCGGCGGGTGCAGGAGCATCATGGAAGGCTAGGTCGACCAAGGCGGAGGCGACATATTCCACCGTCTGGAACCCCATGTCGAAATTGGCCGCTCCCAGCACCTTCTCCAGCATCTCCCGCGGCATCGGTTCACCGGTTTCGGCGTGGGTGGCAAACTCCTGGAGCACCTCCGGCACTTCCAGCCAGTGCTCATACAATTGGCTGGGCAGCTCCACGAAATCACGCGCAACCGAAGTGCCCGAGATGCTTTCATAGGTCACATTCGACAGCATCTGGTGCAACGCGTGGCCGAACTCATGAAACAGTGTGCGGGCGTCGTCCCAGGACAACAGCGCCGGGTCACCCTTGGCAAAGTTGCAGACATTGATCACAACCGGCGCCTGAACCGCCGGGTACTTCGCTTGCTGCCGCATTGCTGAGCACCAAGCGCCGGAGCGTTTGGAGCCGCGGGCGAAATAGTCGCCGATGAAAACAGCGACATGTTCGCCATTGCGGGTCACTTCCCAAGCGCGGCAGTCGGGGTGGTACAGAGGCACGTCCAGCGGTGCGAACTCCAGCCCGAACAAACGGTTTGCGCAGGCAAAGGAGGCTTCGATCATACGGTCGAGCTGCAGGTAGGGCTTCAGCGCCGCCTCATCCAGGTCATGCTCTGCCTTACGGCGTTTCTCGGCGTAATAGCGCCAGTCCCAAGGTTCCAGGTCGCCGTTGATTCCATCGTCCTGCATCATTGCAGTCAGCACCTGCGCGTCCTGATCGGCACGGGACTTGGCCGCGCCCCAAACCTCCACCAGCAGACTGCGCACCGCTTCCGGCGTCTTGGCCATTTCGGTTTCCAGCTTGTAGGCGGCGAAATTTCCGTAACCCAGAAGCTGCGCGTGCTCCTCCCGCAGTTTCAGGATTTCAGCGGCAATAGCGCGATTGTCGGTCTCCCCGCCGTTGGCACCGCGGGCGGCCCAAGCGTTGAAGGCCTTCTCGCGCAGATCGCGGCGCGGAGAGAATTGCAGGAACGGTGTGATCAGCGAACGCGACAGGGTGACCACCGGGCCGGCGGCCCCCTTCTCCTCACCAGCTGCGCGGGCCGCCTTGACCACAAAATCCGGCAATCCTTCGAGATCTCCTTCGGACAGTTCCATGAACCAGCTGCGCTCATCCGCCAGCAGGTTCTGGGTGAATTGGGTGCCCAGGGTGGCCAGCCGCCCCTTGATCGCTTGCATCCGTTTGTCGTCTTTACCACCCAGAGCCGCACCGCCGCGGACAAAGCCGCGGTGGGTCAGCATCAAAACCCGCTGCTGCTCGTCCGTCAGCTCCAGCTCTTCGCGCTGATCCCACACTGCCTTGATGCGTGCATAGAGCGCCTTGTTGGCTGTAATGGCAGAGAAATGCGCGGCCAGCTTGGGCGAAAATTCGCGCTGCAGCTCTTCCCGCCTGGGGTTGCTGTCAGCGCCTGCAACCGCAAAGAACACACCCAGCACCTGCTCCAATTCGCGGCAAGGGGTTTCCAGCGCTTCGATTACATTGGTGAAACCTGGCGGTTCTGCGTTTTTTGCAATGGCATCAATTTGTGCGGAATGCGCCTGCAAGGCCTGATCCAGCGCAGGAGCAAAATCCTCATCAGAGATATTGTTAAAGGGGGCAATTTCAAACGGCGTGCCCCAGTGGGACAAAAGGGGGTTGGACATGTGCGGGTCTCCTTTGACGGCGACGCTAACGGGAAAGGAGGGAGGCCGCAATTGGGGTTGAAAGCCATGGACATACCTGTCCAGAATTTGCGGAACGTCAGGAGGATTCGATGGCCAGAAGCAATATCTACAAGGGCATTCAAACCACAGCAGTACACGCCGGCGAAGCACCGGATCCGGCGACCGGTGCCTCCGCCCCGCCGCTGCATATGTCGTCAACCTTTGTGACGCAGAATGTCGCCGGGTTCTCTGCGCATGACATGGGCGAGGATACCTCTTATCTCTATGCCCGCTGGGCCAATCCGAATGTCTCGGCGCTGGAAGCCAAGATCGCCGCGCTGCAAGGCACCGAGGATTGCCTGTGCACCGCATCCGGCATGGCTGCGGCAACAGCCATCTTTCTGACCTTTCTGTCAGCGGGCGATCATCTGATCGTCTCAGACGTGTCGTACGCTGGGGTGGCAGAGCTGGCGCGGGACACGCTGCCGCGGATGGGCATCGAAGTCTCCGCAGTGAACCTGTCCGACCTTGAGGCGGTAGCAAATGCCATGCGCCCCAATACCCGGCTGATCCATTCGGAAAGCCCGGTGAACCCGATCCTGCGGCTGACCGATCTAAAGGCTGTGGCAGAGATTGCCCATGCAGGCGGCGCGCTGCTGAGCTGTGATGCAACTTTTGCCTCACCCTTGGGGATGAATACAAATGCGCTGGGGGTCGATCTGGTGATGCATTCGATCACCAAATACATTGGCGGCCATGGTGATGCAGTGGGCGGTGCGGTCGCCGGCTCTGCTGAACTGATCGGCCGGATGCGGCTGGAGGCGGCGATCCATCATGGCGGCATCCTATCGCCATTCAATGCCTGGCTGATCTCCCGCGGCATGGGCACTCTGCCCCTGCGGATGAAGGCGCATGAGGCCGGCGCCCAGGCAGTGGCAGAATGGCTGGAGACGCATCCGCGGGTTACCCGGGTAATCTATCCCGGCCTTGCCTCGCATCCGCAACGGGATCTGGTGCAAGCGCAAATGTCCAGCACCTCCGGCATGATTGCGTTTCAGGTGGGTGATGCGGCAGCCGGGCGGGCGGTAGCGCAAAAGATGATCGATCAGCTGCAAGTCATTCACTATGCGGTGTCGCTGGGCCACCACCGCTCGCTGGTGTTCTGGATGGAGACTACGGGGCTGATGGAGACCTCCTTCCGCCTCACCCCGGTGCAGGAGGCGGACTACCGTGCCTTTGCCGGTGACGGGATCTTCCGCCTGTCCGCCGGGCTGGAAGATGCCGAAGATCTGATAGCCGATCTGGACCGGGTGCTTTAGCGCGAAGGGGCAGGTCAGCCGCCTGCCCCATCCCCCGCCGTCAGCCCGGCTGGAATGATGCGGATCGGGATATCAGAAATGTTTGCTGCCCGGGCAATGCGCCATTCATAGCGGCCCATTTTGCCATCGGTGTCGATCAGCACCACCACCGGCTCCTTGCCCGTGACCTCTGCTGCGAACAGTGCCTGCTGGATGCTGTCCAGGCTGCTGCGCTTGTCGAGGCCGAATTCGATCACGCGGTTCTTATTCTCGCAATCGGTGCGGATGGACGCCGCGCCGCCGGGGTAGGCAAAGTCATGCATCTGTTCCGGCTGGCCGCCGAACAGGGCACCGCAAAGCAGTGCGATGTAATAGGCTTCGTTCACGGGATCTTGTCAGATGTGCCCGGTGCTTCCGCAGGCCGGACAACCTTTGCGCCGGGACAGGCGGATCTTGCGGGTTTCCCCGAAAAGCCCGTCATAGATCAGCATTTCACCGCGCAGGACAGTCCCGGCGCCGGTGATCTGCTTGACCGCCTCTACCGCCATCATCGACCCGACCACACCGGGCAGCGGGCCGATCACCCCGGCCTCGGAACAGCTGGGCGCGAGGCCGGCCGCGGGCGCCTCCGGGAAGATACACTGGTAGCAGGGGCCGTCTTCGGCAGGATGAAACACACTCAGCTGGCCTTCCCATTGCGACAGCGCGCCAGAGATCAGCGGCTTGCCCAGCGCCACCGCGGTGCGGTTGGCCATATAGCGGGTTTCGAAATTGTCAGTGCCGTCAAGGATCAGGTCATACTCTGCAAACAGTTCTGCCGCAGTCTTCGCAGTCAGGCGGCGGTTGTAGGGGCGCACGTCAACATGGGGGTTCTGCGCCTGCATCGCGGCCTGGGCCGAGAATACCTTGGGCTTGCCGATGTCTTCGTCCCGATGGATCACCTGGCGCTGCAGGTTGGCGTTGTCGACCACATCATCGTCGATCACCCCGATGGTGCCCACGCCGGCCGCGGCCAGGTATTGCAGCGCAGGCGCGCCCAGCCCGCCGGCACCGATCACCAGCACCTTGGCCTTTTTCAGCTTCTTTTGCCCGGGTCCGCCCAGTTCCCGCAGGACGATATGGCGGGCATAACGGTCAAGCTCGCTTTCGGTGAAGGTGCTGGCAGGCTGGTTCATCTCTGCTTCCTGAGGCTGGGCGCGGGTTTTCAGGGCGGCCACGATACGCGCATAAAACCCTGCCACAAGGGCAAAGCCGCCCAGCATCAGCCAGGGCGCCGCAGAGCCGCCCGTGCCTTCGCGCAGCGGGTGCCCGTCAGGCAAGGTCAGCTGTACTGCCAGCACGGCGATGAACAGCACCGCCAGCAGTGTGATACGCAGATTCCGCGGCAGCCCGAGGAAGCGCCCGCCCCACCAAATCAGTGCGGCCAGGATGAGAATGCGCAGCATCAGCCGCGCCCGGTGGAGCCGAAGCCGCCGCTACCGCGGCTGGTCTCCGACAGGGCATCGGACAGCTCGAACCGGGCCTGCAGAACCGGCGCCACCACCATCTGGGCGATGCGTTCGCCGTGGTGGACCTCAAAAGGCTCCTGCCCCGCATTCAGCAGGATCACCCCCAGCGGGCCTCGGTAGTCGCTGTCGATGGTTCCAGGCGTGTTAGGCAGGGTGATCCCATGTTTCAGCGCCAGGCCGGAGCGCGGCCGGACTTGCACCTCATAGCCTGCCGGGATCTCGATCCGCAGGCCGGTGGGCACCAGCGCCCGCTCGCCCGGCTGCAGCACCAGGCAGCCGCGGTCCGGCAGATTGGCGCGCACATCGGCACCGGCGGCACCAGCAGTTTCATAAGACGGCAGCGGCACGTCCCGGTCTGCCCCCTCATCGTGGATCACACGGATAGTCACCATCCCCGCTCCCCTTCATCTTTCCAAAAATACTCAAGTTCACCCGGCCAGCGCAGCCGCGATCCGCTCTGCCAGCTTGCGGGCGACCTCATCCTTGCCCATGCGCGGCCATTCCTCAGCCCTGTCATCCGAGATAAGAATCACCGCGTTTTCGCTGCCGCCCATGATGCCGGTCGCGGGGGAGACGTCATTTGCCACGATCCAATCGCACCCCTTGCGCTTGCGTTTGGCGGTGGCGTTTTCCACCACGTCATTGGTCTCCGCCGCGAAGCCGACCACCAGCCTGGGGCGGCCCTCCTTCATCTGCGAGACAGTCTTCAGGATGTCGGGGTTTTCCGCGAATTCCAGCACCGGCAAACCGTCCTTGGATTTCTTCAGTTTGCGGTCAGAAGCACTGCTCACACGCCAGTCCGCCACCGCAGCGGCAAAGACACCAGCGTCGGCGGGCAGTGCCTGCTGCACCGCCGACGCCATCTCGCAGGCGCTTTCCACGGCCACCACCTGCACGCCCTCGGGGGGGCGGACCGTTGCCGGGCCCGTGATGAACACCACTTCCGCTCCCAGATTGCGCAGAGCACGGGCCACCGCCGCCCCCTGCGCCCCGGAGGAGCGGTTGGCGATGTAGCGGACCGGGTCGATCGGCTCATGCGTTGGACCAGACGTCACCAGAATGCGCTTGTCCTTCAAGGGGCCATCCGAAAGCTTGGAACTGATGGCAGCAAGGATTTCCTCCGGCTCCGCCATCCGGCCTGGTCCGAACTCACCGCAGGCCATGCTGCCCTCGTTGGGGCCCACGAAAGAGACTCCGTCTGCTTTCAGGGTTTCAAGATTGCGCCGGGTTGCCGGATGCTCCCACATGCGGACATTCATCGCGGGCGCCGCCAGCACTGGCGTGTCAGTCGCCAGCAGCAGGGTTGAGGCGAGGTCGTTTGCAAACCCTTGCGCCATTTTTGCCATCAAGTCCGCCGTGGCAGGTGCCACCACCAGCAGATCGGCGCTGCGCGACAGCTGGATATGCCCCATCTCAGACTCTGCCGTCAGGTCGAACAGCTCCTGATGCACGGATGTCCCGGCCAGTGCCGAGACCGACAAGGGTGTCACAAACTCAGCCCCCGCCTTGGTCAGCACCGGTGTCACCCGGACGCCCTGATCCTGCAGGCGGCGGATCAGCTCCAGCGACTTATAGGCCGCAATGCCGCCGCCGATAATCAATAGAATATGTTTGCCAGCCAGCATCTGCGCATCCTCGCCCGGTTTCCCGCGACCTTACTGCGGCGCGGCAAAAGTGTGAAGCAGTCAGCCGTCCTTGCGGAACGCCAGACAGGGATCCGGGCGATCCACCGCGGGAGCGTCAAGAACAATGTCGAAACTGCCGCTGATTTGCCCCTCCTCCGACTGTCCCAGGCTGCGGATGACAACGCCGGGGCGGGCCTTGGCAAGATAGACAGCCAGGCCACGGTCGGTCCGGGCATGACCATTGCCGGTGATCACCGCAACCGGCCCGCCGGTTTCCGCCAGCGCCTGATCCGCCGCTGCGGCCAGGCTGGCGTCGCGCAAGCGCTGAAAACCAACCAGGACCGGGAGCATTTCCTCTGGCATCGCGTTGCAATGTTTGGCTTGCTGATCCGCTTCCCGCGCGGCCTGCTCTGCCTCCGGCAAAGGCTGATCCAGCCCGAAACGCACAGCCGAATCCGGTCCGAAATAGGCAGCGACACCTCCTTTCAGCGCCCGGGACACCTCTGCCCGCGGTATCAAAGCACCGTACTGGCGTGCTCCTTTGGCTGCATCAAAGACTGGTGCATACAGTGAGAACGCCGGCCAGCTTGAGCTTACCCAATCCAAATGCAGCGCGGTTTGCTCTGCACTGGCAAGAATGCTGCTATCGAGCCCCGCCGCTTGTTCCGGCGTGATCATTTCCCAAACCACCGCCTTAGGCCGCAACTCTGACAGCAGCTCCGCCTGCCGATGGTGATGGGCAGCGTTATCATGCACTTCGCCGAGAATCACGACATCTGCCACACGCAGCACATCTGCCGCCTGGGACGGCCCGCCGGCGTCAGCGCCGGACAAGCCGAACGCCGCCAGAACGGCGGCGCCTGCCAAATTTTTCAAAACCCGAACATGCTTTCTCATGAAAGCAATCTGTGCACCTCGCGCGACTGGCTTTCAAGGCACTTGCGCATCTTCTGGAAGGCCCCGGCCTCCAACTGACGCACACGCTCCTTGGACAAGCCCAGCTCAGTGCCCAAGCTTTCGAGGGTGCGCGGCCTTTCGCGCAGCTTGCGTTCGGTTATGATGAAGCGTTCTCGGTCATTCAGCGACTGCAGAGCTGTCACCAGCCACTTGCGCAGCTGCCGGCGGTCATGCCGTTCCTGCACCAGGGCTTCTGCCTGCTCGGCGTCGTCCTCCAGCGCGTCGATCCATTCGCGCCCCTCTTCGTCCGCGGATTGCACTGCGTTGAGCGAGAAGTCTGCGCCGGACAGGCGTCCCTCCATCATCTCCACATCGCGCAGCGGCACGCCGATTTCAGTGGCGATCCGCTGGTGCAGCTGATGCTGATCCAGTCGCTGGCCATGCGCCCGCGCCTCGCGCTCCAATTGCGCCTGAACCCGGCGCATGTTGAAAAACAAGGATTTTTGCGACGATGTGGACCCTGTCCGCACCATCGACCAGTTGCGCATGACATAGTCCTGAATGGAGGCTTTGATCCACCAGACCGCATAGGTCGAAAACCGCACGCCGCGGTCCGGATCGAACTTGTCTGCCGCCTTCATCAGGCCCAGCCCGGCCTCTTGAATCAGGTCGTTCATCGGCGCCCCGTACCGTTTGAACTTGGCGGCCATGGAAATAGCCAGGCGCATATACGCGTTGATGAGGCGATGTAGCGATTTTACATCCCGCTCATCCCGCCAAGCATAGGCCAGGCGCAACTCTGTTTCAGCGTCAAGCAGTTCTGCCCGCATTGCCTGTTTCGGCAATGGGTTTTCGAGTGTTTGATCAAGTGCCATTGTGATTTCCCCCCGGAAACTAATTAACAAACTGCCGCCTGGGGAAGGCGCATGGAACAAGGGTGAGCCCGGGTCTTCTATGGATCGCAGAAACAGCGCACTGGATACAACTCTTGGCACATCCACGGGCCAAAAATGGAAAAGCGAAATTGTATTTTGGCCCCTGCGCAGACTTTCCCGGCCTTAATAAGCGGAACCCCGGGATCCTGCGGTCACTTGTCTTCACCGGGCCCTGCGTTTACCCACAGGAACGGCTTCGTTCTTACAGGTTAGCAAAAAATGCCTGCAAATGTAACTTTTATTCTGGGGGGAGCAGCCTCGGGAAAGTCGGCCTTTGCCGAACAGATCTGCATAAACACTGGAAAAGATAAGATTTACTGGGCAACTGCGCAAATTTTCGACAGTGAAATGCGCGAAAAAGTGTCCAAGCATTTGAAACAAAGAGGGGACGGCTGGCGCACTTTTGAGGAGCCGGAAACAGCAACAAAGATTCTCGGGCCGCTGGTGGCTGGTCAGATCTGCCTGATGGACTGCGCCACGATGTGGCTGACCAATCATCTGCTGGCGGGGCATGATCTGCAGGCTGCACAGGACCAGCTGCTGAGCGCAATCGACGCCTGCGAGGCGGATCTGGTGATCGTTTCCAATGAAACCGGGCTGGGCATCGTGCCCGAAAACAAGCTGGCCCGCCGTTTCCGCGAGGCGCAGGGGCGGCTCAATATCGCATTGGCGGCACGGGCCAACACAGTGGCTCAGGTCACGGCCGGGCTGCCGCTTGTCTTGAAGGGCCAGCTATGATCACCCGGCTGTTCCTGGTGCGCCACGGCCCTACGCACGCCAAGTCCATGGTGGGCTGGTCGGATTTGCCGGCTGACCTGTCCGACACAGCCGCTCTGCAGCGTCTGGCCGGGTACCTGCCGGAAGATGCACTGGTCGTGTCCTCTGATTTGCTGCGCGCAGTGGAAACCGCCGATGCAATTCAGGGGCGGCGGCAGCGCTTGCCGCATCTGCAGGCGTTGCGCGAAATCCACTTTGGCACCTGGGAGTTGCGGACCTGGGCTGAGGTCGACGCAGAAGACCCGGAGCGCATCCGCGCCTATTGGGAAACACCGGGCGACGTCACCCCTCCAGGCGGCGAAAGCTGGAACCAGGTCTGCAACCGTGTGAACCGGGCTGTTGACGCGCTGATCGGCACGCACCGGGGCCGCGACCTGATCGTGGTCGGCCACTTCGGCCAGATCCTGACCCAGATCCAGCGGGCGGAAATGCTGACGGCGGAGGAGGCTTTTGCGCATCGGATCGACAACCTGTCGGTCAGCGAAGTCTCCCTTGGGCCGGATGGCTGGCAGTCCAGACAGATCAATCACCTACCGTGACGTGTGCCATCACAAACATTCCATTTTGAAATATCTGGACCCGCGCTAGCCTCTGGCCATGGCATACGAAATCTATATTGGTGACCGCATGTTTTCCAGCTGGTCATTGCGCGGCTGGCTCATGCTCGAAAAATTCTCTCTGCCCCATAGTGTTCATATGGTGGGGCTGTATTCCGGAACCATGGCGGCGGACATGGCGCATCTGGCTCCGGCGCGTCTGGTGCCTGCGCTGCGCACGCCCGAGGGCACGGTGATCGGTGAAAGCCTCGCCATTGCCGAGACGCTGGCCGAACGGCATCCCGATGCCGGGCTTTGGCCGGCGGACCCGGTCCAGCGCGCAACGGCGCGCTGGCTGGCGGCGGAAATGGTCGGCGGCTTCTCTGCCTTGCGCGGCGAATGCCCGATGCAGCTGGCGCATATGTACGAAGGGTTCGAGGTCTCACGCGGTGTAAGGGCCGACCTAGACCGGATCGAGGCGCTGTTTACCCATGCCCGCAAGGTTTCCGGCTGCAGCAGCGGTTATCTTTTCGGAGCCTACTCGCTGGCAGATGTGTTCTACACGCCCGTTGCGGCCCGGATCATGGGATACGGCCTGCCGGTGTCCCAGGAGACCCAGGCATTTTGCAAGCTGCTGCTGTCTGACCCGGCGGTGCTGCGCTGGCAGGAGCAGGCACATGAGGTCGGCTATGACCCGGAACCTTACGCGCTGGACCTGCCGCGGCGCCCATGGTCATTGGGCTGATCCAACGGCCAGCGCGAAATCTGCGTGAATTCGCGGCTGGCCGCCGCCCGCGTTAACGACTCGGAAACCACGATTACCAAGCATTTCTCCCTGAACCGCAGGAGGCTGGGAGAAATGACCGCACGCTCTTACACAGTTGCCTTTCAAGGGGTCGAGGCCCGCCTGGTCGAGGTGCAATGCGCCGTCGCCCCCGGCCTGCCCGCCTTTTCCGTCGTCGGCCTGCCGGACAAGGCGGTACAGGAGGCACGCGAGCGCGTGCGGGCGGCCTTTGCCGCGATGTCCATCGCCCTGCCTTCGCGCCGGATCACCGTGAACCTGTCGCCCGCGGACCTTCCCAAGGAAGGCAGCCATTTCGACCTGCCGATTGCGCTGGCGCTGCTGGCGGCCATCGGCATCGTCCCGGCGGAGAAGGCCGAAGAAACCATTGCTTTGGGAGAGTTGTCCCTGGACGGCCAGCTGATGCCGGTGGCCGGTGCCCTGCCCGCGGCGGTGACTGCGGCAGAAGAGGAGCGGATGCTGCTCTGCCCAAAGCCCTCCGGCCCGGAAGCTGCCTGGGTCGACGCCGCCCAGGTTATCGGCGCGGCCACGTTGATCGAAGTGGTGCAGCATTACACCGGTCAGCGCCGCATCGAACCTTCAGCGCCGGGCGAGGCCGTCACAGGCCTTGGCGGCAGGGATTTGCGTGATGTGAAGGGGCAGGAGACCGCCAAACGGGCGCTGGAGATTGCGGCCGCAGGCCGCCACCACATGCTGATGGTCGGCCCGCCGGGGTCGGGCAAATCAATGCTGGCGGCGCGGCTGCCCTCGATCCTGCCGTCCCTGTCAGCAGCGGAGGCACTGGAGACCTCAATGATCCATTCGTTATGCGGGCTGATCGACGCCGGCGGCATCAGCCGTGCGCGGCCGTTTCGTGAGCCGCACCACACTGCATCCATGGCGGCAATCGCCGGCGGCGGGCGGCGGGCACAACCCGGAGAAATCAGCCTGGCACATAATGGCGTGCTGTTTCTGGATGAACTGCCGGAGTTCGGCCGCCCGGTGCTGGAAACCCTGCGCCAGCCGCTGGAAACCGGCGAGGTGATGGTGGCGCGTGCCAATGCCCATGTGAAATACCCCAGCCGCTTCATGCTGGTGGCTGCCGCCAACCCCTGCAAATGCGGTTATCTGGCGGATGCCAACCGCGCCTGTTCTCAGGCGCCTATTTGCGGCGCGAACTATCTGGGACGGATCTCCGGCCCATTGTTGGACCGGTTCGATTTGCATCTGGATGTCCCGCCGGTCGATGTGGCCGACCTGGAGCTGCCGCCCAGCGCCGAAGGTTCTGCCGAGGTCGCGCAGCGGGTATCGTTTGCGCGTGAAATGCAGACCGCCCGGTTCCATTGCCACTCCGGCCTGCGCCAGAATGCTGATGCTGAGGGCGCTTTACTGGAAGAGATCGCCGCCCCGGACACTGAAAGCCGCGACCTGCTGGTACGCGCTGCCGAGCGCTTCGGCCTCAGCGCGCGCGGCTATCACCGGGTGCTGCGGGTGGCGCGTACCATTGCGGATCTGGCCTGTGAGGAGAAGGTAAAGCGCCCGCATTTTGCCGAAGCGCTGAGCTTCAGGCTACCCTCAACCCACTGAGCTGGGGGTGAATACCGTCCGCGCAAATGCTGCAGCTTCTTCTAGTGCCGCCTGCCCCTCCGGCAGGTGCCCGGCCATGAACTGCCAGACATGCGGTACATTGCGCCAGATCTTCAAAGCAACTGTGCCGCCCGCATCCTGCAAGCGCTCTGACATACGCTGCGAGTTTGACAGCAGCACCTCGGAACTGCCTGCCTGGATCAGCACCGGCGGTGGGTCAGGGAAGGCCGCAAACAGCGGCGAGGCTCGCCCGTCCGCCGGATCGGCGCCTGCCAGATACTGCTCAACAGCCTCCTGCATCCGGCCGGCCGGAATAATCACATCGCGGTTGCGGTTTGATAGGATACTGGTCCCGCTCAAAGTCAGATCGCACCAGGGAGAAAAGGCCACAAGGCCCGCAGGACGTTCCTGTTCCGCCAAAAGGCCTGCCAGCAAGGCCAGCGCCAGGCCGCCGCCGGCACTGTCGCCGGCCAGCAGGATATCCTGCGCGCGGTAGCCGGTCCCGCGAAGATAATGCCAGGCAGCCATGGCGTCCTCATAGGGGGCCGGAAACGGCGCGTCCTGCATCAGCCGGTAATCGGGAACCGCGATCTCCAGCCCTGCCGCCAGTGACAGGCGCGACAGCATCCCCTGGTAAGCCCGGGCGCTGCCGGCCAGGTAAGCGCCGCCATGCAGGAACAGGGTGATCTGCCTTTTGCGCGGCCTGCCTGCGGAAATCAGCGTCAGCGGCACCGGCGCAGGCCGCGGCAACAGCCGGGTGAAGGGCAGCGCCGGGTAGAGCCGCGGCGCCATCAGCTCGAACACCCGCCGCGCCAAATCCGGGCTGCTGGTGTGCTGCAGCACCGGCTTCATGCCATAGCGCATCCACGCGTTCATGGCCCGGCGCTGCCAGCTCATCAGCTGATCTTGGCTTCGATCGCCTGCCAGACCTTTTCGGCGATATTGACGCCGTCAAAGCGCTCCAGCTCCTGAATGCCGGTGGGCGAGGTCACGTTGATCTCGGTCAGGTAGTCGCCGATCACGTCAATTCCGACAAAGATCTGGCCCTTTTCGCGCAACAGCGGCCCGATGGCGGCACAAATCTCCAAGTCGCGGTCGCTTAGGCCGATCTTTTCGGGCCGTCCGCCCACATGCATGTTTGAGCGGGTCTCGCCTGCCGCGGGCACCCGGTTGATCGCGCCAACCGGTTCGCCGTCGACCAGGATCACCCGCTTGTCGCCGTTGCTGACGTCGGGCAGGAATTTCTGCACGATCAGCGGCTCGCGGCTGAAACCGGTGAACAGCTCGTGCAGCGAAGTGAGGTTGCGGTCGTTGGCATCCAGACGGAACACACCGGCGCCGCCGTTGCCGTAAAGCGGCTTGAGGATCACATCGCCATGCTTTTCCTTAAACGCCTTGATGGTTGCCAGGTCGCGCGCGATGGTGGTCGGCGGGGTCAGCTCCGGGAAGTTCAGAACCAACAGTTTTTCCGGATAGTTGCGCACCCAGAACGGATCGTTCACGACCAGCGCCTGGCCCTTCAGCATGTCCAGAAGATGGGTCGAGGTGATATAGTGCATGTCGAACGGCGGGTCCTGGCGCAGCCAGACCACGTCGAAATCCGCCAGATCCACCTCTCGTTCCTCACCCAGAAACGCAGGGGTGCCAGCGACCCGCTGCACGGTCATATCCTGGCCGCGGGCGGTGATGCGGCCTTCCTGATAGGCCAGATGGTCGGGGGTGTAGAAGAACAGCTCATGCCCTCGCGCCTGGGCTTCCTCGGCCAGCCGGAAGCTGCTGTCCGCATTGATGTCCACGCCCATGATAGGGTCCATCTGAAAGGCGATTTTCATGGCAGTATCCCTTGTAAACTGCCCGAATACATGGCCCAGCGCCGCCCCGGGTTCAATGGGTCAGGCGCAGATCAGTTCATGCCAAAGGCGTTTTCGATGATCTCTACCGCGCCAGTGCCGTCCACCAGGGCCGCATCAAAGCGCACCGGCGTCAGTTGGCCCTGCGGCTCGTTTTCCAGATATTGCCCGGCGCTGGCATAGATGCGCTCCACCTGCCGCGGTGTGATCCGCAAGGCGGCAGCGCTGCTGGTGGTGCTGTGCTTGACCTCAACGAACACCAGTTCTTCCGGCCCGCGCAGGATCAGGTCGATTTCACCGCCCGGGCCCCGCCAGCGGCGCTCGGCCACGGTATAGCCGCGGTTTTCATAGTGGCGGGCGACAATCTCTTCCGCTGCCTCACCCGCCAGATGTGCACGGGCACTGCGGTGCTGGCGGGGGCCTGCCACGACTCAGCTGCCTTTGGCCAGCTGCAGCGCCAGCTGGTAGACCTTGCGCCGCGGCAGTCCGTGCATCTCGGCGACGATGCCGGCCGCGTCCTTGACCGAGTTCCCCTGCAAAGCCGCTTGCAGGTCGCTTTCCAGGTCGCCCTCGCTTACTTCCGTTTCCTGCGCACGGTCGACCAGCACAACAATCTCACCCTTTACCGGGGTCTCTTCCAGCCCCGCCGCCAGGTCCGCCAGCGGCACGCGGCGCACTTCTTCGAATTTCTTGGTGAGCTCACGTGCCATTGCCGCAGGCCGGTTGCCCAGCACCGCTGCCATATCCGCAACCGACGCGGCGACCCGCTTGGGCGATTCGTAGAATATCAGCGTTCCGGGAATTTCCCGCAGCTCCTCCAACCGCTTGCGCCGGGCTCCGGAAGCATTGGGCAGGAAGCCCGCAAAGAAGAACGCATCAGACGGCAGCCCCGCCAGGGTCAGTGCCGTCGCTGCAGCCGAGGCTCCGGGCGCGCAGGTGACCTTGTGGCCCGCTTCCGCAGCAGCGCGGCTGAGGTCATAGCCGGGATCGGCAATCAGCGGCATGCCCGCCTCTGAGGCATAGGCGACGGATTTCCCCTCGGCGATCGCCTCCAGCAGTTTGGCGCGCGCGCCGGCGCCGCTGTGATCATGGTAAGCGATGATCCGCCGCCCGCCAAGCGGCACCCCGTGAATCTCCATCAGCTTGCGCAGCGAGCGTGTATCCTCGGCCGCAAGCACATCGGCCGAGGCCAGCACGTCCAGCGCACGCAGGGTAATGTCGCGGGCGGTGCCGATCGGCGTGGCAACAAAGTAAAGCCCGGGGGACAATATGACATTCTGGTGATTCAACGCTGGACCCGCCTTTTTGGTCGTTTATGATCCGCCCTTAAACCCACGCGGCGCAGCGGCGCCGGGAGAACGGAGTTTCAAGTCCATTATGTTTGCTGTTTTCAAACGCGCCCGCAAGGCGGCATTGGCAGCCGCCGCGGCAGTTTCCGCAATTGCTTTGACTGCCTGTGACCCGGTGGCCATCGGCACCGGCCCGACGATCAACACTTCGAAGCCGGTACCGGTGGCGCTGCTGGTGCCGCGTGGCTCTGCCCAGCAGGGCGACAGCGTGCTGGCGCAAAGCCTGGAAAATGCAGCGCGGATGGCGATTGCCGATCTGGAGGGGGTGCAGATCGACCTCAGGGTCTATGACACAGCAGGCAGCCCCGAAATCGCCTCTGGTGCGGCCCAGCAGGCGCTCAAGGATGGCGCGCGTGTCATTTTGGGCCCGGTCTATGCCGAAGCCGCCAATGCGGCTGGCATCGCAGCCCGCCAGCGCGGCGTGAACGTTCTGGCGTTTTCGAACAACCCGGCGATTGCCGGCGGCAACGTCTTCATTCTGGGACCGACCTTTGACAACACCGCACGCCGGCTGTCGCGCTTTGCCGCGCGCAACGGCAAGAGCAACATCCTGGTTGTCAGCGGCAATGATGCCGCCGGGGTCGCCGGGCGCTCCGCCATCCAGCGCGCAGCGGGCCAGTCCGGTGCCAATATCGCAGGCAGCGTCGGGTATGAGCTGTCGCAGCAGGGCGTGATCAATGCCATTCCGACCATCCGCAACGAATCCCGTAAGGCCGATGCGGTCTTTCTGACCTCCACCACTGCAGGCGCGCTGCCGCTGCTGGCGCAGCTTTTGCCCGAAGCAGGCGTGGACCCGGCAGAGAAGCAGTACATCGGTCTGACCCGCTGGGATATTCCGGCGCAGACTCTGGCCCTGCCCGGGGTGCAAGGCGGCTGGTTTGCGATGCCTGACCAAGGCAAGGTTCAGCAGTTCAGCGCCCGCTACCAGGCCAGCTATGGCGCGTCACCGCACACGATCGGCAGTCTGGCCTATGACGGGATTGCCGCGATCGGCGCCCTTGTTGCAGCCGGGAAATCCGATGCGCTGACTGCGGGCGCCCTGACCCAGGGTGCCGGTTTCCAGGGCGCTGGCGGCATTTTCCGCCTGCTGCCCGACGGCACCAACGAACGCGGGCTGGCGGTTGCCACCATCCAGGAACAGAAAGTCGTGATCATTGACCCAGCCCCAAGCAGCTTCTCCGGCGCCGGCTTCTGAACCTGCCGCCGGGCAGCAGCCTGCGGCAAATGGCTTTCCCGCACCGCTGGGGCCGCTGATCTGCGCCCCTGCGGACATCTTTGATGCCGCTGCAGTCCGCGACCAGATCACAGCATTGTCGCTGGACGCTGCCCCTGGCGCCCTGCGCGGGGAGGCGGTCAGGATTCTAAAGGCTGCGAACAAGGCAGGGCGGGCGGCAATTGCTCAGGCCTTCAAGGACAAGCCTTTTGCAGCGCGGGACCTGACCCGGTCCTATACTTTTTTAACCGACGGGCTGGTCACGACTGCGCTCTATGTAGCGGGCAGCCTGCTGCACCCGCTGGCAACCCCCACCCGGGGCGAGCGGATCGCAGTGATTGCCGTCGGCGGTTATGGCCGCGGGGAAATGGCGCCGGCTTCGGATGTCGATCTGCTGTTTCTAACCCCCTACAAAATCACCGCCTGGGCGGAGAGCGTGATTGAATCCATGCTCTACATTCTGTGGGACTTGCGCCTGAAAGTCGGCCACGCCAGCCGGACGATCAAGGATTGCATCAGGCTGGGCAGCGAGGATTTCACCATCCGCACCGCGATGCTAGAGCACCGGGTTCTGGCAGGGCATGGGCCGCTGGCGGAGGAACTGGACAAACGGCTGAAGGCGGAGTTATTCAGCAAAGACGCCGAAGTGTTCGTCGAGGCCAAGCTGGCAGAGCGGGATGCGCGCCACGAAAAGCAGGGCCAGCGCTACATGGTTGAGCCAAACGTCAAAGAGGGCAAGGGAGGCCTGCGCGACCTGCAGTCGCTGTTCTGGATCGCCAAATACCTCTACCAGGTAAAAGACGCCGGCGAACTGGTGCCGCTGGGCCTATTCCGGCCCGAGGAAATGGAACGGTTCACCAATGCGGCCAATTTCCTGTGGGCGGTGCGCTCTCATTTGCATCTGGCCACCGGACGCGCCACTGAACAGCTGACATTCGACCTGCAGGTCGAAGTGGCCAGCCGCATGGGCTATGAGGACAAGGCCGGGCGGCGCGGGGTGGAAGTCTTTATGCAGGACTATTTCCGCCATGCCACGCGTGTCGGTGACCTGACCCGGATCTTTTTGACCAAGCTGGAGGCAAGCCAGCAGAAAGGGGCACCGCTGCTGCAGCGGATCTTCCGCCGCGGCCCGCGGATCAAACCCGGCTACCGGGTGGTGCATAACCGGCTGGATGTGGTCGATCCCAAAGCATTTTTACAGGACAAGCTTAACCTGCTGCGGCTGTTCGAGGAAGCGCTGCGCACCGGCATGCTGATCCATCCGGACGCAATGCGGCTGGTAACAGCCAACCTGCATCTTATCGACGAGGAGATGCGCAACGACAAGGAAGCGCGGAAGCTCTTTCTGGACCTGCTGCTGAAGCATGGCAACTCTGAACGCGCCTTGCGCCGGATGAACGAATTGGGGGTGCTTTCCGCTTTCCTGCCGGAGTTCGAGCCCATCGTGGCGATGATGCAGTTCAACATGTACCACTCCTACACGGTGGACGAGCATACCATTCAGGTGATCTCCAATTTTGCCGCCATTGAACGCGGCGAGCTGGAGGATGAACTGCCGCTCTCCTCCGAAATCCTGCGCAAGGGGCTGAACCGCAAAGTTCTGATGGTGGCGATGCTGTTGCATGACATCGGCAAGGGCCGCGAGCAGGACCATTCGATCCTGGGTGCCCAGATCGCCCGCAAGGTGGCGCCGCGGCTAGGGCTGAAACCTTCGGAATGCGAAACCGTGGAATGGCTGGTCCGCTATCATCTTTTGATGTCCGACATGGCGCAGAAACGCGATATTGCCGACCCGCGCACGGTGCGCGATTTTGCCAAGGCCGTGCAGACCGTGAAACGGCTCGACCTGCTTCTTTTGCTGACCGTCTGCGACATCCGCGGTGTTGGCCCGAACACCTGGAACAACTGGAAGGCGGCTCTGTTGCGGGCGCTTTACGGCCAGACCCGCGCCGCGCTGGAAGGCGGCATGGAAGCGCTAAACCGTGAACACCGCGGTGCCTCTGCCAAGAAAGCCCTGCGCGAAGCACTGCCGGACTGGACCAAGGCAGCGCTCAAGACCGAAACGGCCCGCCACTACCCGCCCTACTGGCATGGGCTGCATGTGACCGCGCATGTGGATTTTGCCGAGATGCTGCGCGACTTCACCGCCAAGGGCGACCCTGGTGAAGTGATGATCCGCCTCTATCCGGATGTGGACCGGGATGCGACCCGCGCCTGTTTCGTGATGGAAGATCACCCCGGGATATTTGCCCGCATCGTGGGCGCACTGGCGCTGGTCGGCGCCAATGTGGTGGATGCGCGTTCTTACACCACCAAGGACGGCTATGTGACCGATGCCTTCTGGATTCAGGACAGTGAGGGGCATCCTTTCGACCCGATCCGCCTGCACCGGCTGAAGCAAATGATCGAAAAGACCCTGAAGGGCGAGGTTATCACCCGCGACGCGCTGAAATCCCGCGACAAGATCAAGAAGCGCGAGAAGGCGTTCAAGGTGCCGACCCATATCACTTTTGATAACGAGGGCTCGGAGATCTACACTATTATTGAAGTCGACACCCGCGACCGCCCTGGACTGCTTTATGATCTGGCACGCACCCTGGCTGCGGCAAATGTCTATATTGCCAATGCCGTGATCGCGACCTACGGCGAACAGGTGGTCGATGCCTTTTATGTTAAGGACATGTTCGGCTTGAAATACTACGCGGAGTCCAAGCAGCGGACGCTGGAGAAGAAGCTGCGCGAGGCGATCTCCGAAGGTGCAAAACGGGCGGATACATGAAACCGATCAAATTGCTGTCGGGCTTCCTGACCGTCGGCTTCTGGACGCTGGCAAGCCGCGTTCTGGGGTTCGCCCGCGAGATCCTGATTGCAGCCTTCATCGGCCCGGGGCCGGTGCTGGATGCCTTTATCGTGGCCTTCCGCCTGCCCAATTTGTTCCGCCGCTTCTTTGCTGAAGGCGCCTTTAACGCGGCCTTTGTGCCGGCTTTTGCCAAACGCTATGAAGCGGGCGAGGATGCCCGGACCTATGCCCAGCAAGCCTTCAACCTGCTGGCAGCCGCGGTGCTGGCACTGGTTGGCCTGGGAATGGTGTTCATGCCGGGACTTGTCTGGCTGACTGCTGGCGGCTTCGTTGGCGACGCGCGTTTCGACCTGGCAGTGGGATATGGCTACATCGTCTTTCCTTACATCCTGTTCATGTCGCTGGCGGCGCTGTTTTCCGGCGTGCTGAATGCTACCGGTCGGTTTGCAGCCGCCGCCGCCGCGCCGGTCTTGCTCAACATCTTTGCCTGCGCGGCGATGACAGCAGGGGCTGTCCTGGGCGGTGATATTGTCGTCTGGCTGGTCTGGACCATTCCGGTTGCCGGTGTGGCCCAGCTGTCGCTGGTCTGGGCGGCAGCCGAAAGAGCAGGTATTTCATTGCGCCCTGGCCTGCCGCGCTGGAACCCTGAGATGCGTGACCTGATGCGGGTTGCGATTCCAGCCGCACTGGCCATGGGGGTCACCCAGATCAACCTGGTGGTGGGCCAATATGTGGCTTCGGACATCGAAAAGGCCGCCAGCTGGCTGTTCATCGCGGACCGGCTGTACCAGCTGCCGTTGGGTGTTGTGGGCATCGCTGTAGGTATCGTTCTCCTGCCAGCCCTTTCGCGCCGCTTGCGGGCTGGCGACCAGGAAGGGTCCCAGGATGCCTTGTCGCGTGCTGGTGAGTTTTCGCTGCTTCTGGCGGTCCCATCCGCCGTGGCCTTCTTGACCGTGCCGGGGCCGCTGGTCTCGGTCCTTTACGAACGCGGCGCCACCGGCCAGGAAGACGTCGCCGCCATCGCCGTTGCCGTCGCCATCTATGGCGCGGGCCTGCCGGCCTTCATGCTGCAAAAAGTGCTGCAGCCGCTTTATTTCGCGCGCGAAGACACCAAGACGCCGTTCCGCTACGCGCTGGTCGCCATGGTGGTGAACGCAGGCCTGGCCTTTGGTTTGAAACCCGTGCTGGGCTGGATTGCACCCGCCATCGCCGCCTCTGCCGCTGGCTGGGCGATGGTGGCGCTGCTGGCCCTCGGCGCCCGCAGCATGGGCGAGGAGGCGCGGTTCGACGACCGCTTCCGCCGCCGCGCCTGGCGCATCCTCGCGGCTTCGGCGGTCATGGGCGCAGTGCTCTATTCCGTGGCCGCATCTGCAGGGTGGTTGTTTACGCTGGACTACTGGCGCTATCTGTCGCTGCTGGGCCTAGTGGTTTTGGGCGGCGTGGTCTACTTCGTCTCAGGGCAGGTTTTTGGGGCTTTCCGCCTGTCGGAGTTCCGCAGCGCCCTCAGCCGCCGGAAGCAGGCATGAGCCGCCTGTCCTGCCCCGCAGGCACCGTGCTGTTCCGGCCCGGACAGGAATGCCCCGGCTTTGTCCGGCTCTTCTCGGGCACCATCAAGGTCACGCTAACGGCGGCGAACGGCCGCGAGGTTGTGCTCTACCGTGTCGGCCCAGGCGATATTTGCCTGCAGACCTTTGCCTGCCTGACGGAGGACCGCAGCTATTCCGCCGAAGGCACCGCCGAAACCGCCCTTGAAGGCGAGTTCCTCCCGCACGCGGACTTCCAGAAAGCGATGTCAGAGAATGAAGCGTTCCGGGCAGACGTCATGGCCGCCGTCGCCCGCCGCTTTGCCGATTATGAGCAGCTGGTGGAAGATATTGCCCTTACCGGCTTTGACGCACGCCTTGCCCGCGTGCTGCTGCGGCTGGGGCAATCCGGCAACCCCATCCGCACGACCCACGACGCCCTTGCCGCCGAAACCGCCTCAGGCCGCGCGTTTGTGACCCGCCGCCTGCGGGAGTTCTCCCGCCTTGGCCTGGTGGAAACACAGCGCGGGCACCTTCGCATCCTTGACCGTGACGGGCTGGACAATATCGCGCAGGATGAAGCTTGAGCTTTGGTGACACTGTCACCGACTTTGCGGAAACGGCTGCCTAAAACGGACTCGCAATTTCGCAAGTAAGTTCGAAAGGACAGATCCATGCCCCGCAACGAAGGCACCCTCGACCGCGCCCTGCGCATCATTTTCGGCCTTGTCCTGCTGTCGCTGGTCTTCATTGGCCCGCAGACCCCATGGGGCCTCATTGGCCTGGTGCCGCTGCTGACCGGCCTGATGGGCTACTGCCCGCTCTATCAGATCGTCGGTTTCAGCACCTGCCCTTTGAAGAAACAGGGTTGATCCTGCTATCAAATTGCACGGCGAGGGTGGCAAAGCTGCCGCGCGTCAGCCGGCCCGGCCCAACGGATGGCGATGCCCCCGCAAGGGGCTTCACCAGCGGGCGGGAGCATCCCGGTTTCAATCGTGGCGGATACGGTTGCGGATGCTGGCCCAGCCGCCCGGCGCCAGGAAAAACGACAGGCCAAAGCCGGTGGCAAATCCTGACAGGTCCGCCACCCAGTCCTTTTGGCCGCCAAACAGCAACCCGAAAAGCAGTTGTGCCCCCATCAGGAAAGCAATCAGTGAAAACGCTCGGCTCTGCTGTGCGCCGACCGAGGCCAATGAGCGCCACAACAAAAAGGTGAAGGCACCGATCAGCCCATAGACCGCTGGGAAGCCGCCGATCAAAGGCTGGCCACCACTGATCAGAAGAGCATAGCCCAGCGCGCCGCCGGCGCCCGACAGCAGGAAGATAATGACCATCGCCAGGTCACCCATCACCTCGCCCACCATCTTTCCCATCGCCAGCACAAACACACAAACAAACAGCGCATGGGTAAAGGCGCCATGCACGAAGACGTAAGAGACAAAGCGCTTAAGATGCTCCGGCAGCCAGCGGCCGCTTTCCTGCATCCACCAGAAAATCTCGCTGGAAAAGGCGTAGGACTGGATCGCCTCCAGCCGCCAGCCGATCGCCTCCGGCCCGCCAACAATACCGCGCGCGCCAAGCGATAACACCGCCTCTACCCCCATGATGATCAGAACCAGCGCCACCACGGCGGCGGGCAGCGGGTTCACTGGGGCCTGGTTCACTGGGGCGCTATGGGGCTCACTGCTCATTCGGACTCCTTGCGGCACGGAATCCCCCGCGCCTGTTGACCTATCCTGGCCCCATGGGTAAGCCACCGGGGTTGCTATTTCCAGACGGGAGTTCCGCCCAAATGAGCGAATCCGCCTTCACCCCGCGTGTGTTCTCGGGCATCCAGCCCACGGGCAACCTGCACCTCGGCAATTACCTCGGCGCGATGAAGCGCTTTGTCGATATGCAGGGCCAGGATTTCGAGACCATCTACTGCATGGTCGACCTGCACGCCGTCACCGTCTGGCAGGACCCCAAGGACCTGATGAAATCGACCCGCGAGCTGTGCGCGGGCTTCATCGCCGCCGGCATCGACCCGGAACAGTCAATCCTGATCAACCAGTCGCAAGTCCCCGAGCACGCGCAGCTGGCCTGGATCTTCAACTGCGTCGCCCGCATGGGCTGGATGCAGCGGATGACCCAGTGGAAGGACAAGGCAGGCAAGAACCAGCAGAATGCCTCGCTGGGCCTGTTTGCCTATCCGGCGCTGATGGCCGCGGACATTCTGGTCTACCACGCCACCCATGTGCCGGTCGGCGAGGACCAGAAACAGCACCTGGAACTGACCCGCGACATCGCTATCAAGTTCAACCACGACTATGGCGTCAACTTCTTCCCGGAAACCGAGCCGGTCATCGAAGGCGCCGCCACCCGGGTGATGAGTCTGCGCGACGGGTCTAAGAAAATGTCGAAATCGGACGTTTCCGACGCCTCCCGCATCAACCTGACCGACGACGCCGACGCCATCGCCAAGAAGATCCGCAAGGCCAAGACCGACCCGGAGGCGCTGCCCTCGGAAGTGAAAGGCCTGGAAGAGCGCCCCGAGGCGCGTAACCTGGTGAACATCTACGCCGCCCTGAACGAACAGACTGTTGATCAGGTGTTGGCGGATGTGGGTGGTAAGCAGTTCTCGGAGTTCAAGCCGATGCTGGCCGATCTGGCTGTCTCGAAACTAGCGCCGATTTCCACCGAGATGGCCCGCCTGATGAACAACCAGGATGAAATCGACCGCATCCTGGCCCGCGGGTCGCAGCGCGCGCGCGAAATTACCGCGCCGATCTTGCGCAAGACCTATGACATCGTCGGTATGGTGCCGCCGGCCGCACTGTAAGGCAAGAAGACAGGCGCCAGCGGCCCACCTCGAACCCGCTGGCGCAAATGGGCTTTACCAGCTCCGGCTCAACTGACGTCAGACGAAAACTTGTAGCGCGACACCAGCCCGTATTTCAGCGCAAATCCCTTCCAGGAAAACCGGCGCTTGCCTGATGCCACGCTAGGCTTTCCGGCCTGCCGGTCGAATTCATACATGTCGATTGCCCGCTCGGCGCAACCGCAGGCCTCGCCCAGGCCAACCTTATTGAAGTAGAACTTTGAGAAACTTTCAGGTTTTGCCATCTCACCCTCCTATGGGGAAAGCAGGCTAGCGTGCACCGCCGCAAACGCAAAACAAACTGTGCTGCGTATTCGCTTCAAGTTTTCGTGCAAGGCGTCGAAAGCCGTTAAAGCCCTTTGGCACCTTTCAAAATCAGCTCGGCGGCGAGCCGCGCATAGTCTTCCCGTGCCTGTGATCCGGCGCCGGAGTTCCACATGTAGTACCAGTTCAGCATGCCGAAAACAGACATTGTGACACCGCGCAACTTAGCAGAATCGCCTTCAAACACCTCCGGCGCAACCGCCGCCAGCGCATCACTCATGAACTGCACCATCTCGCGCTGGTAACCGCGCAGATGCCTCTGCTGCGCCTCGGGCAGCGCCCCCATAGCGCCCAGCTGCACTTGGTGCTCATGATCCGCACCCTGGTAGGCTAGCATGATCTCCGACACGATGCGGCGCAGCCGGTCCTCAGCGCTAAGACCTTCCAGGTCCACCCCGCAGACCCGGTCGCGCAGCTCGCAAAGGTAAGTATCAAGGAGGCCGTAGAGCACGGCATCCTTGCTGTCGTAATAGTGGTAGATGTTCGCCTTGGAGATCCCGCATTCGCGCGCCAGCTGGGTCATCGACGCACGGTCGTAGCCGGACTCGGCAAACACCTTGGCTGCCGACTTCAGGATCTGCGCGCGTTTCTCATCGTGGTCTTTTGCGATCGTGCGGGCCAAGGCTTACTCTCCCGGGTCAGGACTGGCTGCGGTTGTCGACGACGCGCTTGGCCTTGCCCTGGCTGCGCTCGACGGACCCCGGGTCGCCTACAATGATCTCGGTCGAAACGCCAACCATATCCTTGATCCGCTTGGTCAGCATCCGCGCTGCCGCGGTCTTGCTGAGCTCATCGGTGGCATCCGGATTCGCCTCAACAAACACCCGCATCGCGTCCATGCGGCCGGATTTGTAGAGCTCGATCTGATAGTAGGGCGCAAGGCCGCCGGTCGCCAGCAACTGTTCCTCTACCTGGCTGGGAAAGACGTTGACGCCGCGCAGGATGATCATGTCGTCGCTGCGCCCGGTGATCTTCTCCATCCGCCGCATCGAGCGTGCGGTGCCCGGCAGCAGGCGCGTCAGATCGCGGGTGCGGTAGCGGACCATCGGCAGGCCTTCCTTGGTCAGCGTGGTGAACACCAGCTCGCCCAGCTCGCCATCCGGCAGCACCTCGCCGGTCTGCGGGTCAATGATTTCCGGCAGGAAGTGGTCCTCCCAGATCACCGGGCCGTCCTTGGTCTCGACGCATTCATTGGCAACACCCGGCCCCATGATCTCAGACAGGCCGTAGATATCAACCGCATGCATGTCAAAGGCTTCTTCGACCTCCTTGCGCATCGCGTCGGTCCAGGGTTCGGCACCGAACACGCCGACCTTCAGCGAGCAATCCCGAGGGTCCATACCGACCTTATGGTATTGCTCCAGGATGTTGAGCATGTAGGACGGCGTCACCATGATGCCGTCAGGTTTGAAGTCGGTGATCAGGCCAACCTGCTTTTCGGTCTGGCCGCCCGACATCGGCACCACGGTCGCGCCCAGGCGCTCAATCCCGTAGTGCGCACCCAGGCCGCCGGTGAACAGACCATAGCCATAGGCGTTGTGCACCATGTCGCCCTTGCGCAGGCCCGAGGCACGCAAACTGCGTGCCACCAGATCCGCCCAGTTGCTGATGTCATTGGCAGTGTAGCCCACCACCGTCGGCTTGCCGGTGGTGCCGGAGGACGCGTGCAGGCGGATGATTTCACTGCGCGGCACCGCAAACAGGCCGAAGGGGTAATTGTCCCGCAGGTCGTTCTTGTAAGTGAAGGGGAACTTTGCCAGGTCCTTCAGCTCCTGCAGGTGGTCCGGATGCACCCCCGCCTCGTCGAACCGCTGCTTGTACATCGGCACGTTGTCATAGGCGTGGCGCAGCGACCACTTCAGCCGCTCTAGCTGAAGTGCGCGGATTTCGTCGATCGAGGCGATCTCGATCGGGTCCAGTTCACCCGTCTTGGGGCTCAGGTCTTCCATGGCGTCCTCCACACCTTATTCGTCAAACAACTGGCCTTTGACCGCTCGGGAAAAACCCCGGAACTCGGCGATCTGCTGGCCGTCCTGATTGGTCACTGTCACGTCATAAATGCCGCTGCGCCCGGTCAGGGAAATCTCGCGGGCCGTGGCAATCAGCTTGTCGCCCAGCCGTCCCGGCGCGGTGAAGCTGATCACGTTGTGCTGCGCCACCGTCGACTGGTTGCGGCTGTTGCAGGCAAAGGCAAAGGCGCTGTCAGCCAGCATGAAGGTCACACCGCCGTGGCAAATACCGTGTCCGTTGCAATGGTGCTGGGCAATGGTCAGCTCCAGCGTGGCCTCCCCCTCAGCCACATGGGTGATCTCCATCCCCGCCCATTTGGACGCATGATCTTCGGCCCACATGGCGGCGGCGGATTTTTCAGCGCGTTTTTTCGGGGTCATAGTTACTTGCCTTTGAACGCGGGTGCGCGTTTCTCAAGGAAGCTGGCCACGCCCTCAGCGTAATCCGCGCTTTCGCCGCAGGTCTTCATCGCGTCCGCCTCGATCTCCAGCTGATCCGGCAGCGTGTTGACCGCTGCCGCCTGGATGCATTGCTTGGTCAGGCCCAGGCCCAGCGTCGGGCCGTTGGCGAATTTCTCGGCCATGGCGCGGGCCTCTGCCATCAGCGCGTCATCCGGCAGCGCCTTCCAGATCAGGCCCCAGTCCTCGGCCTTCTTCGCCGGCAGCGGCTCAGCGGTCAGCGCCAACCCCTTGGCGCGCGCTTCACCCAGCAGCCGCGGCAAATGCCAGCTGCCGCCGGTATCAGGAATCAGGCCAACCTTGGAGAACGACTGGATGAACTTGGCGCTCTCTGCGGCCAGCACCATGTCGCAGGCCAGCGCCAGGTTGGCGCCCGCCCCGGCGGCCACGCCATTGACGGCGCAGATCACCGGGAAGTTCAATTCACGGATCAGCCGCACCAGCGGCGCATAGAACTTGCGTACCGTCTGGCTCAGGTCCGGCGGCCCGTCCATCTTGCGCGGATCACGGTCGCCCAGGTCCTGCCCGGCGCAGAAACCGCGCCCGGCGCCGGTCAGCAGCACCGCGCGGGCCCCGCCGTCACGCGCGGCCTCCAGCGCGGCGCGCAAGGCGTTGTGCATTTCCTCGTTGAAACTGTTCAGCCGGTCCGGGCGGTTCAGGGTGATCTCCACCCAGGTGCCGTGGTCCTCAACCAGAATCGTATCGCTCATCGCTCCCTCACCCTGTCAGCGGCGCATTTGACAAACTTCTTGCATAAACCGACCGGACGGTCAATATATCTCAGCATCGGATTCCAGCCAGCCGGCCCCGCGCCGGCCTGACGAAAAGGACAGCATCATGAGCCTTCTAGAGATTTCCAGCTTTGCAGCGGGTCAATGGGTCGCACCGGGCGCAGGCGCCCGCAACATCGCCAGCGCCATCACCGGCGAGGTGATTGCGTCAGCGGGCAACGACGCGCTCGACGTGCAGGCGATGCTTGATTACGCTCGCACTGTGGGCGGCGCCAACCTGCGCAAGCTGACCTTCCACGACCGCGCCCGGATGCTCAAGGCGCTGGCGGGCCACCTGAATCAGCACAAGCAGGCGCTTTATGATCTGTCGTTCAACACCGGCGCCACCCAGTCCGACCACATGATCGACATCGATGGCGGCATCGGCACCATGTTTGTCTTCGCCTCCAAAGGCCGCCGCGAAATGCCGGACGGGCATGTCTACCTGGATGGCGATGTGGAGCAGCTCTCCCGTAACGGCACTTTCTTGGGCCAGCACATCTGCACCCCGCTGCGCGGGGTCGCAGTGCACATCAACGCCTTCAACTTCCCGGTTTGGGGCATGCTGGAAAAACTGGCCCCCACCCTGCTGGCGGGCGTTCCCGCCATTGTGAAACCGGCCACTAACAGCTGCTACGTGACCGAGCTGGCGGTGAAACTGATGCTCGACAGCGGCATCCTGCCCGAAGGCGCGCTGCAGCTGGTCTCCGGCGGCCTCGGCGACATGCTCGACCATCTGACCATGCAGGATGTGGTCAGCTTCACCGGGTCCGCAAATACCGCGCTAAAACTGCGCGCCAACCCGGTAATCCTGGAGAACTCGGTCCGTTTCGTCGCCGAACAGGACAGCCTCAACGCCTCGATCCTCGGTCCCGACGCACAGCCCGGCACACCGGAGTTTGATCTCTTCATCAAAGAAGTCAGCCGCGAGATGACCACCAAGGCGGGCCAGAAATGCACCGCCATCCGCCGCATCATTGCGCCGCAGGCACAGGTGGACGCGGTGATCGAGGCACTGTCAGCCCGCCTGGCAAAAATCCAAATCGGCGACCCGCGCCTGGAAACCACCCGCATGGGCGCGCTGGTCTCGGGCAATCAGAAACGCGACGTGCTGGAGAAGGCCGCGATCATCGGTCAGGAGGCGGAGCGCGTCTTTGGCGACCCGGACAGCTTCTCCGTCGATGGCGCCGACGCCGAAAAAGGCGCCTTCGTCCCGCCGATGCTGTTCCACTGCGCCGACCCGGACAACGCTAGCCGCGTGCACGACACAGAGGCCTTCGGCCCCGTCTCCACCATCATGGGTTACCGCGATCTGGACCACGCCATTGATCTGGCCAACCGCGGCCAGGGCTCGCTGGTGGCCTCGGTCATCACCCATGACCCCGCCGTCGCCCGCGAGGTCGCCATCGGCGCCGGCGCCTACCACGGCCGCCTCTACTTCAACAACCGCAACTCGATGAAGGAATCGACCGGCCATGGCTCCCCCCTGCCCCACATGGTGCACGGCGGCCCGGGCCGGGCCGGCGGCGGCGAGGAGATGGGCGGCGTGCGCGGCGTCAAACACTACATGCAGCGCACCGCCATCCAGGGCTCGCCCGACATCCTGTCCGCGATTGGCGAGAAATGGGTTCCCGGCGGCACTGAGGTCAAAGGCCCCGCCCACCCTTTCACCCGCAAGTTCGGCGAGCTTTCCATCGGCGAGACCCTGCACACCGCCCCGCGCACCGTCACGCTGGAGGATATCGAAACCTTCGCCCATTTCACCGGCGACACCTTCTATGCCCACATGGACGACGAAGCCGCCAAGCGGAACCCGTTCTTCCCGGGCCGCGTGGCGCATGGCTACCTGCTCCTGTCCTTTGCCGCGGGCATGTTTGTGCAGCCGGATGAGGGCCCGGTTCTGGCCAACACCGGCCTCGACAACCTGCGCTTCATGAAACCGATTTCAGCAGGCGAAAGCATCAAGGTCCGCCTCACGGTCAAGAAGAAGACCCCCCGCAACGAGGAATACGGCGAGGTGCGCTGGCACGTCACCCTCACCAACCAGGACGGCGAGATCGCGGCAGAGTATGAACTGCTGACCATGAACGCCTTCTGAGCTTGTGCAAAAGTGGTAGGCAGCGGTAACGCTGCCGCACGCCCGGACTGGTCTAACCAGTCCGGGCGAACTATGTTTATCCCTATGAACGAACAGCATAACCCCTGGTTTGACGCCACCGTCCAGCAGCTGAACGACCCGCAGAACCAGCGGGTCTGGTCGGTCATCGTGTCGCTGTTCGGCGATCTGGCCCAGGACAAGGGCGCCCAGATCAGCGGTGGGGCGCTCACCCGCATCATCACCCCGATGGGGATCAAGCCCGAGGCAATCCGGGTGGCGCTGCACCGGCTGCGCAAAGACGGCTGGATCGAAAGCGAGCGCGCAGGCCGCGCCTCGGTGCATTACCTGACGGAATACGGCCGCAACCAATCCGCAGCCGTCACCCCGCGGATTTATGAACGCCGCGCCGCCGCGCCCGGCGACTGGCATCTGCTGATCGCCGAGGATGGCACCGGCCAGGCCACATTAGATGACGTGCTGCTGCTGCCCAATTACGTCGCAGTGAACCGCACTACCGCCTTGGGCCACGGCCCGGTCCCGCGCAGTCTGCACGACTTAATGGCCGCCGAGGTCAGCCACATTGCCGTCCCAGGCTGGCTCAAAACCCGGCTGTTTCCTGAGCCCTTGCGCGATGCCTGCGCTGCACTGCAGCGGGATTTGAGCCGGATCACCCCGCCGCCTTCCGGCCTGACACCTGCGCAGTCTGGCACCCTGCGTACGCTGATCGTGCACCGTTGGCGCCGTGTGGTGCTGCGTCATCCGGATCTGCCCGCCGGATTTCACCCAGAGGACTGGAACGGGGAAACTTGCCGCACCCTAGTGTTTCAACTTCTGGACCAGCTGCCGCTGCCAGCTCCTTCCGCTCTGGATGAACTGCCGGACTAGGCTCCAGTCAAACAGGCTGCTGAATCCCAAGGCCGCCACTCACGCGCCAACGCACCACACCCTACGCAACCTCATGTTTTAAAACAGATAACTTGCAGCGGCGGAAAAAAAACCGAAGAATCCGCATTTCCGCAGTTTTTCCGCTTGACCCAGCCCGCGCCATTCCGTAAATCGCCTCCACACAGCGAGCGGCGGAGTAGCTCAGTTGGTTAGAGCAGCGGAATCATAATCCGCGTGTCGGGGGTTCAAGTCCCTCCTCCGCTACCACTTTTCCTCTTAAAGCGTTTTTTCTGAATCCCTTTTCGGGAAAAGAGGTTGTAATTTCCGAGTGATACGCTTCGCGCATTTCAAACACGACTAAGCACGCAGAATGCCGTGCCAAACTCTGCGGCCTCCAATTCCTGGCAGCGGGCGTATTCAAACCGAGCATTCAAATCGCAAATTTTGTGCACAAGTCCGTATCAGCCAGTTGCGGAACCGGGTTGCTGCCGGTGAACCTTCTGCACGATAAGACGTGAGTATATAATAGGCATAGCCAGTTACCCCGCCATATTGACCGGCGCCACCAGCTGTCCGCTGTGCCTTAGCTCCTCGCCGAACGGCCACCAGTCCATTGCCCAGCCAAGACCGCTTGCCACGGCCTGCGGCGCGTTGGAACGCGTTATCCATTTCCGCAACCGGTTTCCAGGACTGATCGCCCAGGCCCGCAGCATTAAACCAGCGCGACCATTCGTTTGCATAATGCTGACTGCGGATCAACGGTTCGGTCACCATGTCCTCGGGCCGCAAAGGCGCAGTGCGGGATTTCAGATAGCCCGGCGAGCTCACCGGCTGGATCACCTCATCAAACAATTTGACACAGCGTATCGCCTGCGGCGACTTGTCAGAGAAGACAATGGTGTGGACCACGTCACTGTCGCTCAGATTAATCTCTTCAGGGACGGTGACGATCCGGATGGCCACCCCAGGCAAAGCTTCGCGCAACTTGGGGATCAGCCGCATGTTGGCCAGCGACTGGAACATATGCACCTAAATCATCTGCTCCAGTGTGTTTCCGGTATAAAGGGCAAAGGCCGAATTCATGGCATCCAGCGCCTGGCCCACCGGCGCCAGCAGCGCCCGGCGCTCCTCCGTCAGCTCTGCTTGCTGGCCGCTGCCGCGCTGGAGCAGCGGAGCGCCACCGAATGGCTCCAAAGCCCGCACCTGATGGCTGATTGCCAAAGCGGTGATATTCAGTTCCTGCGCCGCATCCACATTGCGGCCCAGCCTGGCGACAGCCTCAAAGGCCCGGATGGTGGTAAAAGGCGGGATCTTGCGTGGCATGTCACGAGGTCCGTGAACGGGTAGGTTGGCACAGGAGCCAATTTAGACCGGCTGACAGCACAGATCCAGCAGCTGCCGGAACCGGGGACCGTCCAGGCTATCGAACCGCAAGGCCAGCTCCGTAATCGCCTCAGCCCGGGCCTGACCCAGCACCGGAGCGGCCAGCAAATGGTATTTCTGCAAGATCTCCGCATCGCTAAGCGGCAGATCCGCATCTCCGCGCGGAGTACGCGGGGCGTCTTCGATCCGGCGGCCGTCCTTCAGCACCAGTGTGACCTGCGCCCAACGCTTGTCCGTGCTTATCCGGGTCATCTCTGCATCGTCAATCAAGGTAACTGCGCGGCTGACCCGCAGAATGTCCGGATCGCGCAGCGCCGCGTCGCTCAACTCCTCTGCCCCCACCTGGCCGCGCACGATCATCGCCGCCACCGGGAAGGCGATAGCATAGGCGAACTCATCCTGGTTCCGCGGCTCATGCCCGGCCAGCCGCGTGGCATAATGAAAGGTGCGGATTTCCACGCTTTCCACCTGCTCATGGCTGAGGGCGTGAGCCCGCATCATCTCCTGCACCGCATCCAGCGAGGGATGCGCCCAGCGGCAGCAGGGGTAGGCCTTGTAGTGCGTGTGCTCTGCCAGCCGCCAGCCCAAGCCAAGATCCGCCCAGAATTCCTTACCCTCTTCACCCTCGCAAGTCAGCGCGGGCGCCCCCGTAAAGCCCTCCATCGCCAGATAGGCCGCGGTGACACCAGAGGGTGCGCCCCAGCCGACCCCATCGCGCACCATCGACGGGTGGTCGATGCAGCGCATCATCTGGCTGCGCGGACCGTGGTATTCACCAATGCCTGCGGCCTGGCGGATCTGTTCCGCAGTGCCACCCAGAAGCTTGGCGCCCGCGGCGGCAACCCCGACCGCCGTCCAGGCGCCGGAGGTGTGGTAGTCGGCGCAGGTCGCATGCTGCACCAGCCCGGCCCGGTAGGAGATTTCATAGGCCGTGGCCAAAATTTCTGCAAAGCGCTTGCCATCTACTCCCCGGCCTGAAGCCTGTACCATAGCCATCATCGCCGGAAAGATGGCCGAACCGGCATGGCCCTTGCAGGGCGTGGTCCCGTCATGAGCATCAATCGAATCGATGGTAAAGGCCCCCGCCATCGCTGCGCCCGCCGGGCTGACCGCGCGCCCGTCCATCAGCATCCGCGACGCCCCAGCGCCACCTGCGCCGAAGAGCATCGGCGCAACCCGGCGGGCGATGCCCGAGAGGTCGGTCGCTGCACCGGCGGCTGCCACGCCCATAGTGTCCAGAAAGGACCGCCGCAGCGTCCACAGCACCTGATCCGGCAAGCCGTCAAAAGACAGCTGCGCTGCAAACTGGTCGAATTTCAAGGCCATCTGCTCTGCACCTCCTCCGCGCGTTTGCTGGGTCCAAGGCCACGCGGGCAGCAACCGCTGAAACTGCTGTGCATGGCTGGGGCAAGTTCAGCCCTATCCAGAGCCGTGCGTCAATGCTGCAGGATCTAGCTTAAGAAGGTCCGGGTCCGCTCGCTTTGCGGGTTTTCGAAGAACTGCACAGGGTCATTCTCTTCGATGATCCCGCCCGCATCCATAAAGATCACCCGGTCCGCCACCGCCTTGGTAAAACCCATCTCATGGGTCACGCAAACCATCGTCATCCCATCCTGGGCCAGTTCGACCACAGCATTCAGAACCTCGGAAACTATCTCCGGATCCTGCGCCGAGGCGGGCTCGTCGAACAGCATCACATTGGGATTCCCACTGGCCTTTCGGGATCGACTGAATGCCCGCACGGAAAATCTCGGTCATATAGGCGCCATAGCACAGGGTCAGCGCCAGGATACCGGCAGGCACGGGATCAAACACATAGCCCAGCTGGGCAGGTCCAGGTAAACCAGAAATACCTGCATCAGGTTCGATAAGCCGCGGAAAAAGGAGGCGCAGAAGCTGGCGATCGTACAGGCAAATCCAATGGAGGACAGCTTGGCCACCGCGCCGATGATAGCCAGAACCGAGACCAGCGCAATCGAAATGGCGGAGACATAATGCGTGGTGAACACGCCTTGGCTGACCATGCACCAGGCCTCTTTACGGATAAACTCGAAGTCCAGGTTGACGCGGTAGAAGAAAACAAGGAACAGGCAAAGAAGCTGCAACCAGACAATGACGGCCTGAAGGCGGAACTGCAGAAAGCCGACCACCACCACGCACAGGGTGAAACGCAGCGCCAACACTACGCCGATGGCGAATTAGCCGTAGTACCCGGCCTCAGCCGGCGCGCCGATGACCAGGCGCCTCTGCTCGCCAAACACAGTGCCATTCAGGTTCAGCACGGTAAAAACAGCCGCGGCGGCGAGCATCACGGCAATCACTTTGGGATTGCGGACCAGCGGGCCAGCCGGAATTTCCCTTACTTCGTGTTGGTGTAGTCGACGCCGTACCATTTTTCGCTGAGGCCGCTCAGCGTGCCGTCGGCGCGCATGTCCTCAACGATGCCGGTCAGCTTGGAGTTCGGCTCGGCATCGCCCTTGTCGATTGCAATCGCCAACGGCTCATAGAACACCGGGTCGCTCACGCTCTTAATCGGAAAGTTGTTTTCGATGCCGTTCAGGATCGCAGGCAGCGAGCCAACCATGCCGTCCAGACGGATGCCGTCGCCCAGGCGCAGGCCGTCCATCACTGCGGTCGAATCCTTGTGGGAACGCAGCTTGCCCGGTTCGATCTGGTATTTGAATGATGGCACACACGCCGCGTCGATAGTCAGATCGTGTTGCAGGTGCAGCTCGAAAACACTGGCGGCGGTCGCAGCCATTTTCTTGCCGCTCAAGTCCGCCAGATTGGCGGCAGGTCTGTCCTTGTGCACCGCTTCGGCGGCCGGGGTGTAGTAGTAGACAGTCAGAAAATCCAAGACTTCGATGCCCGCCTTGGCCGGGGTCATCGAGCCCGCGGACACACCCCAGCAGCCGTTCCAGTTGCCTGCGGTGATGATATCGCAATCCGGGGTCACAAACTCGACCTTAACGCCCAGGTGCTAGGCCAAATCGCGGGCCGCATCGACGTCGAAGCCGTCTATTTCGTTGTTGCCGTTCAGAAAGCTTTGCAGCGCCCAGTTAGCATCTGCCGCTACTTTCAGCGTGTTTTCCGGCGTGATCCAAACCAGCGCCTCGCCGGCCGGGCTGGCGCCCGCGGTAAAGGCGGCGGCCGTCAGAGCTGCGGCCAGGGTCAATGCGCGTCTCGTGCAAGCCATGTGAAACTCCCATGTTGAATCTCTGCAGGAAACGGGCCGGTTGCCAATGCCGCCGCTCTGTTCTTTTCGTGTCATTTGCATGAGCGGGTCCCCTCTTGCCGATTGCGCCGGTTCCAGCACCACAAACTGAAGCAGAAAACCCCGAGGGATTCTCCCAGCCTCAGTTTTTCGAAGCACTACACCCGAAAAATCTGGAATAATATCTGAATAGGGGAATGACTTGATGAGATTTCAGCAATAATGAGGCAGAAGCACTGGCTGAAAGGCACGCCCATGCGACGACGCATCCCCTCAATCACTTCTATGCTTTGCTTTGAAGCGGCAGCCAAAACCGAAGGGTTCGCCCGTGCCGCAGAAGAGATGAACGTGACCCAAAGCGCGGTCAGCCGTCAGATCCAGATCCTGGAGGCCTTTGTCGGCCAGTCGCTTTTCACCCGTTCCAAGCAACGGGTCAAGCTGACCGCAGCGGGCCGCAACCTGCTGGCCGAACTGTCGCCGCTCCTGGAGGAGCTGGAGCTGACCATCCTGAAAACCAAATCGCATGACAGCGCCGAAGGCAGCCTGAACATCGGCGTCTATCCCACCTTGGGCAGCCGCTGGCTGATGCCGCTCATCATGGGGCCAAAGGCGGAAAAGATCCGCCATACCCTCAACCTCATCACCTACCTGAAAAACACAGAGATCGACCCTAGCCTGGTCGACCTCGCCTTTGCCCAGGGCGACGCCTCCTGGCCCGGCTACCGTGCCGACCGTCTGATGAGCGACGTCCTGGTCGCCGCCGGAGCACCAGACCAATTCCCCGAGCCGCTAGAGGATCCGGAAGACCTGCTCGGCCACCGGATCCTGCAGCACTCCACCCGGCCGCTGTCCTGGCAGATCTGGTTCAAGCTGCAGGGCAAGAAGCTGCCGCGCAGGATCATCGGCCCGATGTTCAACCAGTTCGAAATGCTGATCGACGCAACCAGAAACGGCCACGGCATTGCCATCATTCCGGAAATCCTGATCCGCAAGGAACTGGAGAACGGCAGCCTGGTGCAGGTGCACCCGTTCAAGGCCTCCGACAGCGCCTATTACCTGCTGACACCCGAAGCTAAGGTCGGGGTAGTCCGGGTGGAACGCATGCGGAGCTGGTTCCTGGAACAGATGCAGACCTCCGGCCAGCCGGGCTGAGCAGCCCAGGAACCCGCTAAAAAACCGCGCCCGAAGCCCCACCAGTGGCCCAGGAAAATTCCTAGGCAATGAAAATTACTCACCGGCGCAGCTGCGCTGCGCTTGCCGGAACTGGACCGTGGTGGCATTTGAAAAAGGTTCATCAATTTCATAAATTAGAGGCTATCCGCCTCAAGCGGACGCACACCACCTGCCCCCAGCCAAACCGGACCGGATACCGGATCTTGCCGCAACTTGATGCGTTTTGGTAATCACCTGATGAAAAAATCCAGCTTTCCAAACCGCAAAATCTGAATATGGCTTAAGGAAACACCGCGCCATTTTGGGAGATGCCGCAATGACCTTCATGCCACAGATCCAGGACCGTGACGTCGAACTGATCCAGAATGCCATGTCTGAAATGCCCGACTACAAATCGGTTGCGGAATTTGTGCCCGGCCCCGGCATCGCCCGGTTGGAGCTGAAATTCGACATCGGGAAACTGCAGGAAGCGCTGGAAGAATGCCTGAAGCGCGAAGCCTTCATGGGCGGGATGCAGGATCAGGGCTTTGCCGCGCTGCCGCTGACCCAGCGCCCGGGCCAGACCGAATGGACCCCCAACGACCTGTCCGGCCGCTACTGGCTGCGCGCCGATGAGCGTTACGTCGAAGAGCCGCGCGAGGAGCTGGTGCCGGAAATCGACTTCTCCGAGTTCAATCCGAAATTCAAAGGAACCTATTTCGAACATGTGCACGAGGAACTGACCAAGCGCTTCCCGATCGGCCGCACCCGGATCCTGTCCAAGGGGCTGTACAACTGCAACTCCTGGCACCGCGACCCGGAACCGCGCCTGCACATCCCGCTGATCTCGAACCCCGGTTCGCTGTTCATCGTGAACCACCACGTGACCCACCTGCCCGCCGACGGTTCGGTCTATTTCACCGACACCCGCGCCTACCACACCGCCCTGAACGGCGGCGAGAAGCAGCGCGTGCACATCGTTGCGGCGCTGGCATACGATCAGGTCACAGAATGAGCGCTTATGGTTATGCCGCCGCAGATGCAGCCACAAACTGCATCTGCGATCTGCGCAGCGACACTCTGACCAAACCCAGCGCCGGAATGCGCGAAGCAATGATGGCCGCGCCGCTGGGTGATGACGTCTATGGCGAGGACCCGACGGTCACCCGCCTGGAACAGGAGCTTGCCGCACGCCTGGGCAAGGACGCCGCGGTGTTCTTCCCAACCGGCACCCAAAGCAACCTGGCCGCCGTCATGGCCCATTGCGGCCGCGGCGACGAGATGATCAGCGGCGACCGCTACCACCTTTACTGCGATGAGGCCGCAGGCGTGTCGGTTCTGGCCGGTGTCTCGATGGTGCCGGTTGCCACCTCTGATGACGGCGGGCTGGATCCCGGCCGCATCGCCGCCGCGATCAAGGTGGACGATCCGCATTACGCCCGCAGCCGTCTGTTGAGCCTGGAAAACAGCGTCGGCGGCCGGGTCGTGCCGCTGGAGCGGATCGAGGCAGGCGTCAAGGTCGCGCGTGAAGCTGGGCTGGCCGTGCATCTGGACGGTGCCCGCCTGTTCAACGCGATCACCGCCCTGGGATGCGGCGCCGCCGCCTTTGCCGCACCGTTCGACACCATCTCCGTCTGCCTCTCTAAGGGGCTGGGCACTCCTGCGGGCTCGGTTCTGGTTGGCCCCGATGCCCTGATGGGCCAGATCCGGCGCAACCGCAAAATCCTTGGTGGCGCGATGCGCCAATCCGGCGTGCTGGCCGCCGCCGGTCTCTATGCGCTGGACCACCACGTAACTGAGCTGGCCAATGATCACACCCGGGCATCCCGCCTGGCCAAAGCGCTGCGCGAAACCGGCATTGGCGAGGTCTCGTCCCAGACCAACATGGTTTTCCTGACACCCGAGGCAGAGGACCACGCCCGCTTGATCAGCCATATGGCTGAGGCTGGCATCAAGATCGGCGGCCAGTCCCCTGCGATCCGGATGGTGTTGCACCGGGATGTGGACGACAGCGCCCTGGATGCCGCCATCGCCGCCTTCCGTACTTTCACCCCTTGCTAACCCGGCCCCGCCTGCGCCCAAGGATATCCGCATGACCGACGCAACCAGCTTCATCCTCAACACCCGCGGCGAGGACTTGCCGCAGGCAGCCGTGCAGGACGCGGTGCGTGCTCTTGCAGACACCCTTGGCGTCGCCATAAGCGCTGTGCAGACGGATATGTCCCGGATCATCGGCACTCATGCGTAAACCATGTTTGGCGGCTAGGCCGCGCAAATCTGGCCGGAAGGAAAAACCTCCAGCGCCGCCGGTGCGGCGCTGGCCAATGCCACCACCATCGACTCGCTGAATGCTCATGACGGGCGCAAGCAGACCAAAGACCATGCCGGCTGCGGCGTTATCCCCGCCACCGTTGCGCTGGCACAGGCCGAAGGCCTGAACGATCCAAAGGAATTTCTGACCCTCGTCACCATCGGTCATAATACCGGCACCCGCGCCGGCATCGCTTTGCATCGCAGCGCATGCGACTACCACACCTCGGGCGCCTGGGTGGCACTGGCGTCCTGGGCCTGGACGCCGCCCGCACCCGCGGGGCGCTGGGGATCGCGGAACACAACGAGCCGCGCAGCCGGATGATCGTTGCATCGACGCGCCGACCATGGTCCGGAGCGGTTCCGGCTGGGGCTCGATGGCCGGCATCTCCGCAGCCTATCTCGCCCGTGAAGGTTGAGTGTCTCATCTGAATTGGCCCACCGTTATGTTTAGGAAACGGAAGGCGAACAAGCCTAAGGAAATAATTCAGAAGCTGCGGCAGGTTGATGTGCTTTTCAGCCAGGGAATGCAGCGCGTGGATGCGAGCCGCGAAGTGCGCATCACTGAGCAGACTTACTACCGCTGGCGCAAGCAGTTTGGCGGGATGGGAACCGGCCAACTGAAGGAACTCAAACGGCTTCAGAAGGAGAACGAACGGCTGCGGAAAGCCGTCTCGGATCTGACCCTGGACAAGCTCATCCTGACGGAAGCTGAAAAGGGAAGCTTCTGAGCCCTGCCCGCCGCCGGGCTTGCAGCGAGATGATACGCAGCGAGATGAAAGTGTCGGAACACCGGATCTGCCGTTTGCTGGGGCAGCATCGATCAACACACAGGTATCAATCGCAAGGCCGGGAAGAACGAGCCATTGAAGGCGCCATTTGCGACGGCACAAATGCACCTGGCGCACCATTTTTCCGCAGGCGCGCCAGGTAAACACTGCACCGGTGGTTGCAGGTGCAGCGGGAGGAGGCCTATTTCTTGTTGTGGAAGATGTTCTTGTTGTGGAAGATGAAGCCGATGAAGTTCAGCAAAAGCTGCGCCGCCAGGATCTGAGTGCTTTCAGTCGGATCATAGGCCGGGGCCACTTCCACCAGATCGATGCCAACCACATCACCGCGTTTGCTGAGACCCTGCAGGATTTCCAGCACGTCGTAATACTGGAAGCCGCCATGGCTGGGGGTGCCGGTGCCGGGCGCGATCGAGGGGCAGAAGGCATCGATGTCGATGGTCACATAGTAACGTGCGCCTTCGGGGATGCGGTCCAGCACCGCCTCCGTGCCGAGCTTGCGCACCTGGCGCACCGACAGGATGTCGGAGCCGCGCTCGCGGGCGTCGATGTAGCCTTCCTTGGCGGTCGACGACACGTTGCGGATACCCAGCTGGGTCATGCCGGTGACGTAATCCTTTTCAATCGCGCGGCGCATCGGGTTGCCGTGGCCGTCGGTGACGCCCTTGCGCTCATCGACAAAGTCCAGATGCGCGTCGATCTGGATCACATGGATCGGGCCGTTCTTAGCGCAGTCTTCCTTGTAGGCATTGATGCAGGGGATATTGACCGAATGGTCGCCGCCGATGGTCACCGGAATGGCGCCTGCATCCAGGATCTTCTTGACGCCATATTCGATATTGGCGTGGCTTTCCTCAGTCTTGGTGTGGATGATGTCGGCGTCGCCGAGGTCAACAATCCGGACGTCCGCGCCCAGATAGGTGGCGTCGTCCTCGTGATCATAGGCTCCGGCATGGCCGAAGCTGAACAGCGTCGAGGCCTCGCGCACCGCCCGCGGGCCGAACCGCGCGCCGGAGCGGAACTGGCAGCCGAAATCAAACGGCGCGCCCAAGATCGCCACGTCGGCATTGATGTTGTCCCAATCCTCGATATAGGGTTTCTTGCCGAAGGTGGCGATGCCGACAAAGGGCAGGTTCAGGCGGCCGGATTCGTAACCGTGTCCAGACATGTTTCTCTCCAGTTTCTTGTTTTAGCGGTAAGCCAGTTCCGGCAGGAACAGGGCGATTTGCGGGAAGATGACCAGCAGCCCGGTCACGATCAGAAGGATGATGAGGAAGGGTGGCACACCGCGCACCACTTCGACAAACGGTCTGCGGAAGACTGCGATGGCGGTGAACAGGTTGCAACCGAATGGCGGGGTTGCGGCGCCAATGGCCACCTGCAGGGTGATCAGCACACCGACCAGCACCGGGTCGAGGCCCGCCGCCTTGATCATCGGTGCAAAGATCGGCACCAGGATCAGGATCACCACAATCGAGTCCACGAACATGCAGCCCACGAAGAAGGCGATGTTGACGGCCAAGAGCACCATCAGCGGCCCGGCCTCATCCAGACCGAGCGAGGCGATGATTTGCTGCGGCACCTGGGCAAAGCTCAGCGTCCAGCTGAAAGCCGCACCCGCCGCGATTAGGATGAACACAACCGAGGTGATGGCACCGGTCGACAGCGCAATGTCCCAAAGGTCGCGCAGTTTGACCGAGCGGAAGATCAGCACCTCCAGCACTGCGGCGTAAAGCACGCAGATCGCTGCAGCCTCGGTAGGTGAGAACACTCCGCCGTAGATGCCGCCAACGATGATCGCGGGGAAACCCATCGGCCACAACGCCCGCCGCATGGCGGTGAACCGCTGGCCCCAGCCCTCGCGCGGCAGCACGGGTATGTCGTGGCGGTAGGCGTAGACCATGCAATAGGCCGAGAACAGCACCACGATCAGCAGCCCCGGCACGATGCCCGCGATGAACAGCTGCGAGATCGAGGTGCCGGAGACCACGCCATAGATGATCATGCCGATAGAGGGCGGAATCAGATAGGCCAGGTCAGCCGCATTGACGATCAGGCCGATGGCAAAGCTGTCCTTGTAGCCGGACTTCAGCATCCTGGGCCGCATTGCGCCGCCGATGGCCACCACGGTCGCCTGGGTCGAGCCGCAGACTGCACCGAACAGCGCGCAAGCCGAGGTCACCGAGATCGCCAGCCCACCCTTGATATGGCCCATGAAGCTCATCACCACGTCGATCAGCCGGTTGGCGGAATGGCCGCGGGTGATGATATCGGCAGCCAGGATGAACATCGGCACTGCAATCAGCGCGGCAGGCTTCACCCCGCCGATCATCTGCTGGATCAGGATCTGCATGTTCATGGATGGGAAGTAGACAAGGAAGCCCAGCACCGCGGCCGAGATCAGCGGCATCTTCATCGGGAACCCTGCCAGCAACAACAGGATCATCACGGCAAGCATCAGTTCGGTCATTGCTTTTCCTCCCCGCCCCGCATTTCTTCACCGGCGTCTTCATAGCGCTGAATGGCTGCGGCGGTTTCCGGATCTTCGTAGCTGTCCACCTCCAGGTAAGAGACATAGATCTCCTCCTCGGCGAAATTCAGATTGCGCAGCGCGGTCAGCAGATACTGGAACGAGGTCAGCGCCAGCCCGATCACCACCCAGACGTAAGTCAGGTACAGCGGCACCTGCAGCGCCGGGGTGATACGGCCGCGGCTGGCGACCTTCTGCACATATTCCAGCGCGTACCACGCGAGCAGCGCCATCATCGCCGCCGTGGTCGCGGCAATCACCACCATCAGCCCCTTGCGCATCTTCACCGGCAGCGCGTCATAGATCGCCGACATGCGGATGTGGATGCCCTTGCGAGTGGCATAGCCCAGCCCCATGAAAGTGACGATGACAATCAGGAACTCATTGAGTTCTTCAGAGAAATAGATCGACTGGTTGAACACGTAGCGGCCAAAGACATTGGCGATTGTGTTGCCAGCCATCAGGATGATCCCCCAGCCCAGGATCCAGACCTCGATACGCCCGATGGCACCGTCAATCTTTCCCAGAAAGCCGAAGGGAGCGGGTTTGCCGTCTTGCATGATATCCTCCCTTGGTGCGGCCCCGCACAAATGCGCGCGGGGCCTGAAAGCGGGATCAGTTGCCCGCCAGCTCTGCCTGCAGCGCGTCCAGCAGCTCCTGACCGCGGGCGCCTGCGGTCTCGACATAGGCCGCGGCAGTGTCGCCCGAACGGGCACGGAAGACGTCACGCTCTTCTTCGGTCAGAACCACCAGGCCGATGTCCGGCTTGGCTTCCTTGATCACGTCCAGGCGGGCCTGGTTGAAGTCGGTGACCACGCCGTCGATGAAGCCGGTCATGTCCGCCATGGTGTCGCGCACCAGTTTCTGACGGTCCGGAGTCAGGGTGGCAAACCAGTCGGAGCCTGCGACCACAGTGGTCACCAGTTCCTGCTCACCGGCCCAAATCAGGTGGCTGGTGACTTCATAGAACTTCATTTCTTCGATGGTCGGGATCGGGTTCACCTGGCCGTCGACCGCTCCTAGCTGCAGCGCGCCGAACACCTCGCCAAACGGCAGCGGAGTGGGGCTTGCACCCATGTTCTTGTAGGTCTCCAGCAGGATCGGCGACACCATCACCCGCATCTTGAAGTTCTCGAAGTCCTCCGGAGTGCGGATCTCGCGGTTGGTGGTCCAGACCTGCGGGCCCTCGGAATACATGGTCATCACTTCCAGGCCGCGTTTCTGGAAGTCCGCGTTCAGATCGCCATAGATAGTGTCCGAGCTGCTGAGGATCTTCGAGATCGCCGCCGGGTCGGAGGGCAGCAGATAGGGCAGCAGGAACACCTGGCTTTCCGGCACGATGGTGCCCAGGTTGCCGATCGAGACGTTGGTCAGCTGGATGATGCCGTCCGCCGCCTGCTCAACGGTCTCGGTCGGGGTGCCCAGGGTTCCCATCGGGTAGACGCTCACGGTCACATCGCCATCGGTCGCCGCCTCGATGCGCTTTTTGAACTCCTGCGCATAGGCGTCCATGATCGAGCCCGGAATTTCTTCGATGGCGAATTTCCAGTCTTCGGCAAACACGGCGGCTGGCGCCAGGCTCAGCAGCGCCGCAGCGGCGGTGGTTTTCAGGGTTTTCAAGGTAAAGGCCATGCGGGTCTCCTCCCAGTTGGCTTGGTTAACGGGGTCGGGAGGCACCTCAGCACGAGCTTAGGGATTGAAAAATATTACGTTGATTATATTTGCATGAAAGATTTTTATGTAATGCCTCCCATAACCAGACGGCCATATCATGAAGCTGTTGCACAACACGCTGCTGGAAACTTTTGTCACCGTCGTTGATTGCGGCGGATTTTCTGATGCGCAATATGCCCTTGGTGTCACGCAATCGGCCATCAGTATCCGCATTCGCGACCTTGAAACCTCGCTGGGCTACCGGATCTGCGAACGCGGCCGCGGCGGCTTCCGTCTGACGGAGCGCGGTGAGATCGCTTATCAGAAAGCCCGCGACATTCTGCGCAGCGCGCGCGATTTCGATGCCGAGCTGCTGGAGCTGCGGGATACCATTGCCGGGGACCTGCGGATCGGCACCGTGGATTCGATCGACAGCCTTCCCAGTTTGAAATTTGCAGAGGCCCTGCAGCAATTCCTCGCACGTCCGAATGAAGTCAGGATTGAAATTGTGGTTGCCTCCCCTGCCGACCTGACCCAGCAGCTGATCACCGGTGAACTGAATGTTGCCGTGGCGCCGTTTCGCAGCCAGGTGCCGGAGCTGGAGTATTCAGAACTGTGCTGTGAGGAGCACAAGCTTTACTGCGCGCAGAAGCATCCTTTGTTTGCTGTACCGGACAGTGAAATCAGTCTTGAAACCATCGGGCAGTATCCGTTGTGCCAGCGCTCTTATGACATGCTGGTTTCACCGAAACTTGGATCGCCGGAACCAACGGCGGTTGTGGCCAACATGGAGGCCATGGCGATGCTCATTGAAACCGGTCATTTTCTGGGGCCGCTGCCCACACATTTTGCCTGCAGGCGGGTTGCAGACGGCAGGTTTCGGGAAATCAGGAACAGCCAAATGCAATGGACCTCAACCTTTTATCTCGCAACGCGCCGTGTTCATGTGCTGAGACATGCCGTGGAGCTGTTCGCCCAAGACCTGCAGAACGCTTGCCTTGCTGAAAGCAAGCCGCAGGCATGAGGCAAGACGAAGCACGTCTGCTTGCCGGCTGCAAACTTACAGAAGGAGACAGTGCCTGCAGCGCCGGTGCGGTCAGGTGAACGTGTTACAATTCTCTTGACTCAGAAAATCCGTTTTGCCATTCAGCCAAAGTGACCGGTTCCGCGAGTGTTTCAATGCGCAGCGGAAGAAATAGGGAACACGGTGCGGCGTACCCAAAAGGGACCAAATCCGTGACTGCCCCCGCAACTGTGAGCGGTGAGTGACGCTGAACATGCCACTGGGAACTGTCCCGGGAAGGCCAGCCGAACCAGGACCCGCGAGTCAGGAGACCTGCCGGACGCGAGGAATGGGACTCTGCTTGCAGAGGCCCTCTCTTCTTTTTCAACCGGACGCCGGGGTGCGCGTCTGGCCCGGGCGTTGTTTCGACAATTCCGTGCCGCTACTCCCCGTTGTTCATTCCTGATTGCAGGTGCGCCTGCGTCGTCGAATGAGGACGAAATGAAACTGAACTACCTGGCCGCTGCTCTGGCCGTTTCCCTGCCGGTTACCGCATCGGCGCATTTCCAGCTGAACTACACCGAAAACGCGCTGATCGAGAAGCCCGGCGATGTGCCAATGGGCCTGGTGTTCTGGCACCCGATGGCCAACGGCCATGCGATGGACATGGGCAAGCCCGAAGAATTCTTCATGATCCACAAAGGCGAGAAGACCGACCTGACGGACCGCCTGGAGCCCGCCACCTTCAAGGGTGTTGAGAACGAAGCCTCGGCCTACAAGGCCTCCGTTCCGGTGAAACGCTCGGGCGACTATGTCGTGGTGACCGTGCCCGCGCCTTATTACGAGGAAAGCGAGGACATCTACATCCAGCAGATCGCCAAGGTCGTGCTGAACCGCAACACCCTGCCCACCGACTGGGACCAGCCGGTTGGCCTGGCCACCGAGATCCTGCCGCTGAACAAACCCTACAACGTCATCGTCGGCTCCACCTTCTCGGGTCAGGTTCTGGCCGACGGCAAGCCGGTTGCCGGTGCCGAGATCGAGATCGAATTCATGGCGGCTGAGCCGGATCTCGAGAAATTCTCCACCACCAGCCCGACCGTGGGCGAGATGCCGGGCGGTGCGATTGTTGCCATCGCAGACCAGAACGGCGTGTTCTCCTTCGGTATCCCGAAAGCGGGCTACTGGGGCTTTGCGGCTCTGGGCTCGGGCCCGGCGACCGAGCATGAGGGTAAGGAACTCAGCCAGGATGCTGTGCTGTGGATCCACGCTGAAGAGCTGAAGTGAGACTGACCCCATGCATATCGTAGACGGCGCACTGTCGAACCCGGTTGTGATCGGCGGCGCGGTTGCCGCCGTCGGCGGTATTGCCATGGGTCTGCGCAGCCTGCCGCTGGAGCGTATTCCGGCGGCGGGGGTGCTTTCGGCCAGTTTCTTTGTGGCCTCGCTGATCCATGTCCCGATCGGTCCCAGTTCGGTTCACCTGATCCTGAACGGGCTGGCCGGGCTGGTGCTGGGCTGGGCCGCCTTCCCGGCCCTATTTGTCGGCCTCTTGCTGCAGGCGGTGTTCTTTGGTTTTGGCGGGCTGACCGTCTTGGGCGTGAACGCTGTGAACATTGCCTTGCCAGCGGTTCTGGTCGGATTGATTTTCCGGCCGCTGCTGGCGCGCGGCTCGCCGCTGCAAGGGGCGGTCTGGGGCGGCATCGGCGGCGGGCTGGCGATTGCTCTGACGACGCTTGCCGTGGCAGTGTCGCTGATGCTGTCCGGCGACGAGTTTATCCTGGCGGCCAAACTGGTGTTTTTCTCCCACATCCCGGTGATGGTGATCGAAGCGCTGCTGTCCGGTGCCGCCATCTTCCTGGCCCGCCGGGTGAAGCCCGAACTGTTCATCGACACGAAAGGAAGCCTGGCATGATCCGCGCCTGTGTTCTGATCCTGGCGCTGCTGGCGCCGATACCGGCCTTGGCGCACAACGTGATTTCCTCGGTGTTCCCGTCCGGTTCGGACATCGAGGGCGAAGTGGGCTTTTCCAACGGCGATATGGCCGCGGACCTGCTGATCGAAGTCTTTGACGCGGCCGGGGCCAAGCTGGGCGAAACCAGGACCGATGCCGACGGTTTCTTCCTGTTCACCCCGGCATCGCCGGTCACGCATGTCTTCCGCGGTGATCTGGGCGCAGGCCATGTGGCAGAGATCATTATGGAAGCTGCAGACGTCGCACAGATCATGGGCGAAAGCCCGATCAAGACCGCAGCCAGCCCGGATGCGGCTCCGGTTGGGGCTGCCGGCCTCTCCGACCAATCCCGCGCCGAACTGGCCCGGATGCTGCGCACCGAGTTGCGGCCGCTGCGCCAGGAGCTGACCGCGTTCAAGAACAAGTCGGACTTCCAGTCCGTGCTGGGCGGCATCGGCTATATCCTCGGCCTGTTCGGCCTGGGGTTCTACATCGCCGCTCGCCGCAAGATCGGCGCCAGCGCATGACCTATGTGCTGACAGGCAGCGACGCGCCGCTCAGCGGGTTTGGCGGCTTCCGCGCGAAGGTCGCAAGGCTCGACCCTAGGGCGCGCATCGTGATGGCTGCCATCTACGCAGTGGTGGTTGTCTCGCTCAGCAATCTGCTGGTGCTGGCGGCGGCGCTTGGCCTGTCGCTGTGGCTGCTGGCCTTCTCCGGCCTGCCGCCGCGGAAGACGCTGAAGCGGATGGCGATGATGGACAGTTTCATCATCTTCATGCTGGTAATGCTGCCCTTCACCATCCCCGGCACCCCGATTTTCTCCATCTCGGGGCTTGAGGCGAGCTGGGAAGGCCTGCGGCGCGCAACCGAAATCGCCCTGACCGCCAATGCGGTCATTCTGGCGGTGATGACACTGGTCGGGTCCATGGAGCCAGTCACCATGGGGCACGCGCTGTTTGCCCTGAAGACCCCTGCGCGGCTGGTGCATCTGATGATGTTCACCATCCGCTACATCGACGTGCTGCGCGAGGAATACCAGCGGCAGCGCATCTCGATGAAGCTGCGCGGCTTCCGCCCCGGCACCAACTGGCACACCTACCGCAGCTATGGCTACCTTGTGGGGATGATGCTGGTGCGCGCCATCGAGCGTTCAGAACGTATCCTGGCCGCGATGAAATGCCGGGGCTTTTCCGGCCGCATCATCTTGCTCGAAGACTTCCGCCTGCGCCGCGCCGACCTGCTGTTTGCCCTGGCGCTATCCTGCGCATTAGCCGCCCTGATCTGGGCCGAGGCCGCCTATGCCGCTTCTTGAACTGAACGATATCCACTTTGCCTACCCCGGGCTTGACCCCGTGCTGCAAGGCGCCTCGATGCAGCTTAAAGCTGGTGAGCGCCTGTCGGTCGTCGGCCCTAACGGCGCCGGCAAATCAACGCTGCTGAAAATCATCATGGGGCTGATTGCGCCCGCCAGCGGCACCGTCTCCGCCTTTGGCAGGCTCTGCCGCGCTGAGGCCGATTTTCACGATATGCGCCGGCGCGTGGGGTTTGTGTTCCAGGATGCCGACGACCAGCTGTTCTGCCCGACTGTGGCCGAGGATGTAGCCTTTGGCCCGCTGAACCTGGGCAAGTCGAAACAAGAGGTGCTGGCGATCGTTGACGATGTGCTCGCCCGCCTAGGGCTGATGCACCTGCGCGACCGGGTCACTCACAAGCTGTCGGGAGGCGAGAAGCGGCTGGTGACGCTGGCCACGGTACTGGCGATGGAGCCCGAAGTGCTTATCCTTGATGAGCCAACCAATGCGCTGGACCCGGAAAACTACGCCCGGCTGACCAGGATCCTGCTGGAGTTGGATCAGGCGATCCTGCTGGTCAGTCACGACCCGGAATTCCGCGCGCAGGTCGCCCCGGATGGGTACCGCCTGCAGGATCGGCAGCTTGCGCGGGTTTAGGACATCCGCGAACTCTCATCGGCCGATTTCATTACCGCTAGATCTGGCCACGTGGTTCAAAGCCGCTAGCACGGCACCGCTGCAAGACTGCGCGACGTGTCAACGGCGGCGCAAGAGATTGCGATTGATGAAGATAATCCCACTCAGTACACACTGATCATCGACACGAGGTTTGCCGTGTGATTTCGGGAAAAAGGGGGCAAGACGCGCCATCTGCGCATCTGTCAGCCAGAAAAGATCAGACATGTTCACCGCTCGGTTTTCGAACCGTGAATCACGCTGCCAAGTGAAAATCAATGGGTCCTGACCCTAGTGAGACTCGGAACTTGGCAGGTTTTTGCTCCGACAAGTTAGACGACACGGCATTTGATCGCAGTTGCTCGTTTGTCGCTGGAGTACATCGCATGTTGCCGCTCGGGTCGTTCACCGGCTGTGCTATTATCAGGAGCGAAACGGTTTGGCGACCAGATCCACGGCAATTCAGCGAAACACAGCGCGCAATTTCAAGACAGTAAACGTTCAACCACGCGCCGCCCGAAATCATGTGTCGGTCCTTCCCAATGCGGGCTAAGGCGGCCGCCGTCATAGGCAGGGGACAGCCGGCCCTGCTGCAGCAGTTCGAGCATGCCAAGATCCTCCCGGTTGAGGTCATCCCACATTTGCATCAGCTCGGCCCGTGCTTCGGCATGATCCTCTGAAGTCGCAGCATCTCCGATCAGAAAAACATGCAGCTCTTCACGTGTTTTGTTCGGTGCAATCGGATAGCTGACGAGCACTGTAAATTGGTCAGGGAAGACTTCGGCCGCGAAATGCGGGAAGCACAGGAACCAAAGACCGCGTTTGGCATCTTCTGAGGACAGACCGGGATAGTGCGGCAGACGATCGCCGCGCCCCTCGCCCACTTCGGGAAAGATATAGTCGTTGTAGAAGACATGCCGGTCCCATTCTCCCGACCACCGCACGTTCATCGGTGCGAATTTCAGCAGTTTGGGATGGACGGCGAAGACATGGTATCCTTCCATGTAATTCTCGTAGACCAGCTTCCAATTGGCCTCGACTTCGAAATCAATCTTTCCGGCCCAGCGGATGGCCGAGAAATCATAGCCCGGGGTGCGCTCCAGCATCGGTTTCAGCCAGTCCACCAACGTATCCGCATCGCCCGAGATATTGACGAATATGCAGCCGTTCCAGACCTCGCATCGGACCTCGATCAGATCCAGCTTTTCGCCGCCCCCGTCCTCGAAACGGTCCATTACATCCGGTCCGTTGAAATGCGGCCGCGCCCGCAACTTTCCGTTCAGGCCATAAACCCAGGCATGATACGGGCAGGTCAGGGTTGATCTCCTGCACGGTTCGCTCACCAGCTTTGCTCCGCGATGCCGGCACACATTGTGCAACGCACGAATGCCCCCGTCCTGGTCGCGCAGGATAATCAGAGGCACCCCGCCGATTTCGAGCGGTTTCATGTCGCCGCGCTCAGGCAGCTCCGCGGCTGCCCCTGCAAACACCCATGAGCGGCGAAAGCAATGCTCCTGCTCCAGGGCCAGCCACTCGTCGGACCAATAGGCGGCGTTCGGCAGACCGCTCGCCTCCTCAATCGGGGCAAACGTCTGAGCGAACCCTTCCTCGCCCAGCAGTTCCTTGACCTTTGTCAGGACCGGAGTGTCTGGAAAGTTACCGTCCACGGGATGCGCCTTTCAGAAAATACTTGCGAGTTTGGGAAAAATTTGCACTGTAAATTTTCATGATCGTCAAGAAAAATCATCAATCGGGTACCAATGTCTCACTCCACCGGCTGGGTGAGGACCTGCGCGCCCTGCGCAAAGCACACAATATGACCCTGAACGATTTGGCTGACGCCTCGGGGCGTTCCGCCTCATTTCTGTCCAAGATCGAACGCGGTCTGGCCCGTCCCTCCGTCACGGCCCTGCAAGAGGTCGCGGAAGCTCTTGGAGTTCCGGTCGGCTGGTTCTTTGAAACCGATGGTCCTGCCCCCGCCGAAGAGCGCCCTTTCATTGTGCGCGCGGACAGGCGCCGCAAGCTGACCTATTCCGGGCTGTCAGGCACAGACTATATGGGGTTCGAAGATCACCTGCTGTCCGCCAGCCTGGACCGGCAGCTGGCAATGGGCATTTCCACCTATGAACCTGGCGGCAGCACCGGTGACGACCTTTATACCCACGAAGGGGAAGAGGCTGGGATGGTGTTGAAGGGGGAGATCGAACTCACCCTAGACGATCAAGTGTTTCACCTGCGAACCGGCGACAGTTTCAGCTTCTCCGCTGATATCCCCCACCGGTACCGCAACCCCGGCAAGGTTGAGGCCCAGATCATCTGGGCCAACACACCGGTTTCCATGAAAAGATAGCAGATGAGTGATCACGCGCGTGTTGTTGTAATTGGCGGTGGCAACATGGGCGCAAGTGTCCTGTACCATCTGGCAAAGGAAGGATGGACAGACGTTGTTCTGGTGGAAAAGGCAGAACTGACCTCGGGGGCGACCTGGCATGCGGCGGGGCTGGTCAGCCGGATGACGGTGGGCCATGCCCTTGGCATCTGCCATGACTATGCGGTCGATCTGTACAAAACCATCGAGGATGAAACCGACCAAGGCGTCAGCTGGCACAATTGCGGATCCTTGCGCGTGGCTGCGACCGAGGACCACCGCGCCTGGTTGATGCACACGCGCGATGCAGTGCTGGCGCGCGGGCAGGAATGTCATTGGGTCAGCCCCGAAGAGATTGCCAAGCTGAACCCGATCTACGACACCTCACACATCATCGGCGGTATCTACACGCCCGATGATGGCCATGTTGATCCATCCGGCACCTGCCAAGCGATGGCCAAGGGCGCGCGGATGCGGGGCGCAAAGGTGATGCGTCGCAACCGGGTGACGGATGTACAGCAGCTGCCTTCAGGCGAATGGAAGGTGGTGACCGAACAGGGCGACGTCATCTGCGAACATGTGGTCAACGCGGGCGGCTATCACGCGCGTCAGATTGGTGCATTTTCCGGCCTCGATCTGCCCATCGTGCCGATGCAGCACCATTATGTTGTCACTGATGCGGTGCCCGAGTTTGAGGCCATGGGTCACGAAATACCCGTCACCCGTGACGACTATTTCACCGGCTATCTACGCCGCGAACAGGGCGGCGCGCTGATCGGGCTATATGACACTCATGACGCGCTGGCCAAATGGCGCGAGGGCTGTCCATGGGATAGCGAAAATGAATTGTTTGAACCGGACTACGACCGGATTACGCCGTGGCTGGAGAAATGTTTTGAGCGCTACCCCAGCTTGATGGAGCGAGGGATCAAGCGCATCGTCAACGGGGCCATCACCTATACACCAGACGGGTATCCGCTGGTCGGACCAGCTCCGGGGCTGCGCAACCACTGGCTCGCTTGTGGCGCGACCGTGGGGATTTCCTGGGGGCCGGGGATGGGCCGGGCGCTGGCGCAATGGATGGTGCATGGCACGGCCAATATCTCAATGCGCGGCTTTGATCCGCGCCGGTTCCATTCCCGTGTGGATGAGGACTATACCTATCAGCGCTGCCGCGAAAATTACATGACCCGCCTGTCGCTGCCCTTTCCGCAGCTGCAATATGAAACCTGCCGCGAGATTCGAAACTCCGGCGTGCATGAGCGCACCAAGGCGCTGCATGCGGTGTTCGAAGAGGCGGGCGGCTGGGAACGCCCGCGCGTTTATGGCAAGCCCGAATGGGGCGGGAAAGAGCCGCAATCCTGGAAGCGCGGCCCGTCGTGGGAGGCGGCCTTGGCCGAGGCCCGCGCGGTGCATGAGGGCGTCGGCATCGGCGATTTCTCTGCTTTTTCCAAGTTTGAAATCACCGGTCCCGAAGCCGAAGCTTACCTGAACCGCCTCTGTGCCAACCGGATGCCAAAGAAAGTCGGCGGCACTTGTCTGACTCTGCTGTTGAATGAGCAAGGCACGATCGAGGGCGAGGCGACGATTGCACGACTGGCCGAGGATCGGTTCTGGTTCGTCACCGGCGGCCCCTCGGAACGCCGGGTCTGGGACTGGATCACAGTCCATCAACGCGGTTCCGAGAATGTGGTGGTCAAGAACCTGTCCGATGACTGGGGCATCCTGACCGTGGCAGGCCCGAAAGCGCGCGAAGTGCTGGGCCCGCTCAGCGAGGCATCGCTGGAAAATGACAGCTTTGGCTGGCTCAATGCGCGCGAGTTAACGATTGCGGGCGTTCAACTGATTGCGCTGCGCCTGTCCTTTTCGGGTGAACTGGCGTGGGAACTGCACGCGCCCATGGACCAGCTTGGCGCGCTCTGGGATGCGATCTGGGACGCGGGCCATCACCACGGCTTGGTCCCCTTTGGATCAAAGGCGCTGGAAATGATGCGCATGGAAAAGGCCTATCGCGGCGGGCATGAACTGGCCAATGACGCCAGCCCCGTCCACACCGGCCAGATGCGATTTGTGAAATTCGACAAGGAGTTCGTCGGCAAAGACGCGCTGAGCAAGCTGGCGGAAACCGGTTGCAGTTCGGTCGTTGCGTATCTCGATATTGAGCTGGACGGCACCGATGTGCTGGGTGGCGAGGCGGTCTATATGGACGGCGAGAAGGTAGGTTCCGTCTCATCGGGCGGGTTCGGCCCGGCGACTGGCCGCAATCTGGCCTTTGCCTTTGTCAAACCAGAGGCGGCGCAACCCGGTACAACGCTGGACGTGATCGTATTTGGCCGGATGTGCAAGGCCAATGTGCTGGCCGATGCGGTGCTCGACCCCAAAAACGAAAGGTTGAAGGCATGAACATCACCACCGGCTTGGCCAAAGCGACGTTGCTGGCACCCGAGATCGACTGGACCAAGCTGAACGATTACCGCATGGGCCGCATTCTCGAGGCCATGGCGGAACAGGATGTCGAACTGGCCGTCATCACAAACCCGCTGACCATGCGCTATGCCGTGAACTACCATGAATACATGCAGTTCCAGGCACGCATCCCTCTGATGATGCTTATGATCTTTGCCGATGGCCCGGTGGTCTTCAGCGGTGCCTTCATCAAGGATCTGGACCACGTCACGGAATACATCCCGATGTTCGGTCTTGCGCCCTTCCTTGCGGGGTTTGACCAGGTGGAGAATACGCGCAAGTTCGTGGATTTCGTCAAAGGCCGGCTGGACGGCAAGGGCCGCTGCCGCGTTGCGCTTGACCGTCTGGACGCCTCTGCCGTTCAAGGGTTGATGCAGGCCGGGTTCGAAGTCGTCGACGCGCCGGGCTTTCTGGAAAAGGCCCGTTCCATCAAATCAGCGGAAGAGATTGTGCTGTGCCGCTACGCCATCGACGTGGCGCAGCTGGGCATCTCAAAGATGCACGAGGCGTTCCAGCCCGGCATCTCTGAAAACGAGCTATGGAGCATCCTGAGCCAGGTCAACATCGCCCATGGTGGCCTGTGGTCTGAAGCGCGCATGCTGGCCTCGGGAGAGCGGACAAATCCCTGGCTGCAAGAGGCAAGCGAAAGGCGCATTCAGAATGGTGAGCTATTGGGCTTTGACACCGATATGGTCGGCCCCTTTGGCTACATGTCGGATATCTCCCGCACCTGGTATTGCGGTGAAGGCAAGGCGCCCGACGAATTCCGCGACCTTTACAAACGCGCGCTGGACGAGATCGAGCACAATAAGGCCAATGTGCGCCCCGGCGTGTCGTTCAAGGAGCTGGTGGACAAGAGCTTCCGCCACCCCGAAGAATTCCACACCCACCGCTACCCCTGCATCATGCATGGCGTGGGAATGTGTGATGAATACCCTTATGTGCCCTATCCCCAGGACTGGGACGACATCGGCTATGACGGGATCATCGAGGAAAATATGATGATCTGTGTCGAGGGATATGTCGGCTCTGATCGAGGCGGCAGCGGCGTCAAGATCGAGCATCAGTTTCTAGTGACGGCCAATTGCCTCGAACAGCTTGATACCTATCCATACGACAAAAACTTGCTGGACTGAGACCTGAGAGCGGCCCTTTCCGACTGACGTCCTTTTGATCACTGGAACGGGACCGGCCAGTTTAGCGAGGTAGGCCTAACGACCGGATTACCAGCCGCGCTGCAGTGTCCAGCGCCATGCTGCTGCAGAATACTTCGTTCTGCGAGCGCGCGCAGAAACTGTTCGCGGTTGCGGCATCTGATATCCGGCAACGCAGCAGGCTTTACTGAACCAGTCCTTCACGGGCGTCGCTTTGGCTAAACCCGAAGCCGTACATTCGCAGCGCTCAGGTCAGAATATCGAGACACGGTAGGAGCCACCCTTCGCCGCACATAAAACTTGGGCGAAGTGGATCCTTCGCTTCGGTCACTGGCAGCGGCCAGGGAATCTGGAATCGGAATGTGGTTAGAAGTTTTCCACCCACGGCCGCATCTCCAGCTCCCATGACCAGGCAGACCGGTCCTGTTGCAGGAAGTGCCAATAGCTCTCAGCAATTGCGTCCGGCGACAAACGCGAGTCCGGGTTGCCGGGCTCGTCCATATAGCCGGGGCGGTCAGCGTTGCGGATGCGGCCATCAACAACCATGTGCCCAATGTGGACGCCTTGGGGATGGAGTTCGCGTGCCAGCGATTGAGCAAGTCCGCGCAGGGCGAATTTGCCCATGGCGAAGGTGGCCGACTGAGGGTAGCCCTTCATACCTGCCGAGGCTCCGGTGAAGAGAATTGCACCGTGGTTATGGGGGACCATGCGCTTTGCGGCTTCCTGGGCGGCATAGAACGCGCCCATGGCGTTGACTTGCATCGCGCTTTCAACGCGGGCGGCGTCCAACTGGACAAAGGGCTTTCGGATGGCACGTGAGGGATTGTAGACCAGCACATCCGGCGCTTGCGCCCTATCCAGCTCCGCAAAGAGTTCAACAACCTCCTGATGTCGGCTTGCATTGCAAGAATAGGCGGTTGCCTGAATGTCCTCAGCCAATCCGGAAAGATCAGATGGCTTCCGTGCTGCCAGGCTCACACGAAGCCCATTGGCATGGAACAGGCGTGCAAGAGATGCGGACAATCCCGGACCGGCGCCGATGATCAATGCATGTCTGTAGGTCGGCCTCATGGTCCTGCCTCCTCAATTTTGCGCCGCAATCACAACGGCTTCGTATGGCTGCGGCCTCTGCCCGATGGTGTTGGGTTTTGCGTCGAAAGGCGCGCGCAACGAGTTGCCGGAAATGTCTTCAAGATCCGTATCGATGCGGAGGCGTACTGCAGCTGACCAGGGTCTCTTGGGGACAAAACGCCATGTCAGGCCGTCCGTTGTGACCGTGCCTGGAATTTCTGTTCCTGAATCATCCAGAACGTCTATCAGCCTGGCGGAGGCGCCGCGGTCCATGACCCGGTCGAAGGTAATGACAATAGGGGTTGCGGTGCCGGTCTCCGGGCTGGAGATCTGCCAGCCATCTGGTCTCACGGCCGTTCTCGTTGCGGGACCAACCCTAAAGGGCAGCTCCAGACGGTCACCAAGAGCAGCGCCCTCAGCGCTGACCATAATGCCTGCCACGATGAGCCGGTAGCTCTCTCCAACCCTAAGCGGGGCGCCGTCCGTTTGATTTGGACCAACGCCCTGTTTGATCCGGCCGGGATCAAAGAGCAGTGTCAGGCGGCGCTGGCTGCTGTCCCAGAGCTCAGCGTGCAAATTCAGAAACGGGCTGTCCACCCGGCTGCCGTCAGCACGTTCCAGCCAGATACTGCCGCGGATCTGCCCGCGGGCCATTGGTTCGGAGAACATCAGATAGAACCGCAGCGTATTGGCGGGCACCTGGGCTCCGGCAGGCGCATGCCAAACAAGTTCAGGCGTTTTGATTTCGCCACCAGGCAGAGCGATTTTGGTTTCAAAATCACCGAGCCGGACCAAATATTCGGCCCCCGCCCGCAAACTGAAACGCGGGTCGATAACCAGCGTCCCGCCCTTTGTCCGGACCGACAATGCCATGCTTCGGCTGCGATCCGCCGCAGCATGCTGCAGGCGGACTGCTGACGGGGTCTCTATCAGGTCTTGGCGTTCCTTCTCATCCAGTCCTGATACAATCACGGAACCGCTGGCTGCATCGAATTCCGCACGAACCTCTGCCGCCGCTGCGAAGGGCGGGAGGAGCAGTGCGGCAAGCATCGCTTGCCGCACCATGAAGCGCTGCACAGACATCAGTTGTACTGCAGCGGGGGATCGACGTGGAAGCCAAACGGATCCGGTGCGCCTTCCCAGTTCATTTCGACAACATGGTCCGAGCGTTCGAAGAACATCGGCATCGCCAGCGTGTGCATTTCGAGGATGCGCGGATTTTCGGGGTTTTCACGCACGGTCACCGCCCAGGCGTCGTCAACGGTGTCGATATGGACCACGCCGCTGATCGGAACCGGGGTGTATTCCGCTCCGCCAATGCCAAAGAGAGGCTGAACACCTTCGCCAGCCGGCATGGCTTTGGCGGTCGCCAGAGTATCAAGCGGGTAAGAAGCCGCACTGCGGTGGGTGTTTGTCACCAGAACACTCTGCTGGCCGGTCCAGGCGTTGGTGTAAGCAATAGTGTCGATGGGCGAGTTGCCGTAGCCAAGCTCCGCGATCATCGTGCCGCGCACCTGCTTGCCGTCTTCCAGGTCGGCCAGCGGGATACGTACAACGGGAGTGCAGCCATAAAGCGCGATCATGGTCGCCTCACCCTCAAGCTCGACAATGGTCTGGGTGATGATGGGCGCCCGGGTCTCCCATTGCGCGTGAACCGCATGCCAGATCTCGATCTTGGAGGCTTCGGCTGTGCCGTCAAACGGATAGCTGATCCGGCGCAGGGTCGAGTCGAACTCTTCGTTCGACACGCCAGCGACAAAGACCTCGCCATTGTAATAGTCTATGTCAGTGATCGCGAGCTGATAAAGCTGGCGGCCGAATTCGATGGTTTCGCCCTCCGGCAGCGCACCAATGCTTTGAGCCGAATGTTCTGCCTTGGCCAGGTCCACAAGCTCGATTTCGCCCTGGTTGACCTTGACGATCAGCGCTTCGGCATCCGGGCCCAAACCCCGGTGGACGGACAGGAAGATCTGTTTGGTCGGCTTATGCACCACCATGTCGTTGATTTCGACCTCGTTAGCCGGAACGCCAAGGAGCGCGCCGATTTCGGCGCTGATGTCTTCAAAGATCGTGCGGCCTTCAAAGGTCTTGGCGCGGCCAAGCTCATAGGAGCTCTGGTCGGTGATCTGCGCATCGCTGAGTTGGAACGCATGCACAACACCGGCACGGCCGTCACCGACAAAAAGTGTATTGGCGTCGTTGAACGTGAGCGCGCCTGCGGATTTCAGGACTGGCGCGTCTGCAAAGGCCGCGGTTGCAGCCGAAAATGTCAGCGCAATGGCGCTGGAAGTCTTGAGGAAGTGGGGCATTGGGCTCTCCGTTGTTGTCATGGACCCAAAGATAAAGGGTGCCCAAAATGACAACAGACCTCGAAATTGGAACGAAACGTTCCAATCTGCAGAACTACCCCAAGACGTCTTTTCTGGACAGGAGGCCAGGGATGACCTCCTCGGACAGCTTGATCGCCGCATCGATGCGGGCAACTCGGCGTGCGCCCTGCCGGTAGGTAAGGAATACCGGATGGGGCCGCACGCGAAAGCCGGGCAAGCACCGCACCAGCCTGCCGGAGGTCACGAGATCGCCGAGCATGAATTCAGGGATTAGTGCAAACCCCAGTCCAGCCAGAGCAAGATCCAGCAGAATGTGAAAGCTCATCACCGCCAGAGGGCCGGAAACAGAAACCGGCGTCTCTTCCGCAGCGGTTTCAAACTCCCACACGGCTCCCGGGCGATCTCCGCGGAAGGTCAGGCAGGGGGCGTTGGCCAGATCTCTCGGATGCGTCAGCCTGTACTCCGCACACACCTGAGGCGCGGCGACAAGAATACGCCTGAAGGATCCCATCTGACGCGCGATAAGGCGGTCATCATGGACTGTTCCGATCCGGAACGCGATGTCGATGCCGGGATCCTGCATGTCCGCAAAGCCGTAGTCCGGACGCATCACCAGGGTCAGATCCGGGTGGCGCTCGCGTGCGAGCGGGAAAAGCTTCGCCGCGACGAGGCCGCCGAATTCATGCGTTGCGGCAAGATTGACCTGTCCCGATATGCCGATGCTTTCTTCGCGAGCGATGTCTTCTATCAGATCGATTTCAGCCAACACCGACGCTATCCGGTGTTCGAGACGCTCACCAATTGGAGTCAGCTTGACCGACCGCGCCCCGCGCTCAAGAAGCTTTACGCCCAATTGCTCTTCGAGCTGCGCGACATGCCGGCTGACGCCGGACTTGGCAATCCCCAGCTGGCCGGCTGCCGCACTTATTCCGCCAGCCTTGGCAACCGTGTGAAAGCTGATGAGCGTTGGCAACCCAAGCGTTCTAATATCCTGAACCATGGGTTCAATCATATCCCACTGTTCTGAATTTATGGCAACACGTATCTGTTTCTCATCAAAGGCCCGAAGCGGGCGAACATGGAGATAGAAACATGAACATCCTGATCACCGGCGCCAGCAGCGGCTTTGGCAAACTGATCGTCGCGGAACTTCTGAAAGCGGGCCACAAGGTCGCTGGCACAGTCCGCGACCCTCAGGGCCGCAACGCCGAAGCCGCAGATCTTTTGCGGGACCTGGGCGCGGAAATTGTCGACATCGATGTGACGGATGATGCGTCCGTCGAAGCTGGTGTCACGGCTGCAAGCAGCCGTCTGGGCGGGATTGAGGTGCTGATCAACAATGCGGGCGTTGGTGTTCACGGTCTCCAGGAAAACTTCTCGGCGGCTGATTTTCAGCGTGTCTTCGACATCAACGTCTTCGGCCCGCAGCGTATGATGCGCGCCGTGCTGCCGCAAATGCGCGAGCGGGGGGAAGGCCTGATCCTGAACGTCACCAGCGTTCTGGGCCGTGTCACCCTGCCGTTCTATGGCCCCTATAATGCGACCAAATGGGCGTTGGAGGCCGTCAGCGAGAACTATCGTGCGGAACTCAGCCAGTTTGGTGTTGATGTTGCAATCGTTGAACCCGGCGGTTTCCCGACGGAGTTCCATGGCAACCTGATCCTGCCGTCCTCAACCGACCGAAATGAGGGCTATGGCGAAATGGCCGACGCTCCGGTGGCGGCACGCCAGCAAATGAATGAGTTCCTTGCGGCCAACCCTCAGCAAAATCCTTCGTTGGTGGCGGAAGCTGTCGTTTCCGTTGTTGACGCAGCTCCTGGCATGCGCCCGTTCCGCACCGAGGTGGACACTGTCGGCATGGGGGATCTTGTCAAACCAATGAACGATCTCGCGGCAGCCAGCACCGAAGCGCTCTTCACAAATTTTGGCATGGCAGACATGCTGAAACTGAACGTTGCAGCCAGGAAAGCCGCCTGAAGCAATAGGCTGGCCGGGAGTGCTCCGGCCAGCCGCCGAGCCACCGCTACTTCCCCTGTATTCCTGAAAAGGATGATCAACATGACACACCCCGCGTTTCAATCTTCATCCGTTGCGGTCATCACCGGTGGCGCGTCGGGTATTGGCCTTGCCGCCGCGACCAAGTTCGCTGGCATGGGAATGAAAATCGTCGCAGTCGACCGCGATACCGATAAGCTGGCCGAGGCCGAGGTGATCCTGCGCGTCGCGGGTGCGGCAGACGTCCTGACGGCCTCCACTGACGTCTCCGACCGTGTGCAGCTCGAAGCTCTTGAAAAAGAGGTAACGGGACGTTTCGGAGGCGCGGATATCCTGATGAACAATGCCGGTGTCGGCGGCCGGACGTCATGTCTGACCGCACCTGACATCTGGGAGAAGATACTGGGTGTCAATCTTTGGGGAGCCATCCACGGCACACAAGTGTTCGTGCCAGGCATGATCGAACGGGGCCGTCCCGGCGCAATCATCAACACCGGGTCCAAACAGGGGATTACGACACCGCCCGGAAACCCGGCTTACAATGTGTCCAAGGCCAGTCTGAAAGTCTTTACCGAGGCACTGGCGCACGAACTGCGAAACACCGAAGGCTGCCAGATTTCAGCGCATCTGTTGGTGCCCGGCTTTGTTCACACGGCGATGATCGGTGCCACCGAAAAACCCGCCGCCGCATGGACAGCGGAGCAAACGGTGGATTTCTTCGTGGAAAGCGTAAACCGCGGCGATTTCTACATCCTGTGCCCAGACAACGACGTGCCGCGCGCGCTGGACGAGAAACGCATCGCATGGGCCGTCGGCGACATTATCGAAAACCGTCCGCCGCTCAGCCGCTGGCATCCGGACTATGCCGACTCTTTCGCTGCTTTCATCGCGCAGGAAAGCTGAACGAGCGCATGGCAGCACCGTAGTAGACGCAGCACGCGGCTGACGGTGCTCGCGTCGCATCCAGAAATGAATCCGTCCAAATTTTGCCCGCCGGACCAAGTTGACCGTGCAATTGATCCCGAGGATATGGGTCCGATACTTCGGGCTCATGGATCTGCTGCTTGGTACTATAATTGGAGAGACAAATGGCAACTCGTGGTTATTGCTTGTGCAAAGGGACGCGGTGGGAGTTTGAAGGCGAGGTAACTTGGGCCTGCTACTGTCATTGCGACGATTGCCGCAGAAACTGCGCCGCACCGGTCGTCGCCTGGCTTGGCGTACCGGTCAAGAACTTCAAGTGGACCGGAAACGAGCCGAAGACCATTGAAAGTTCCAAAGGCGTGTTCAGGCATTTTTGCAACGACTGCGGATCACCGATTGGATTTGAAGCTGATCATTATGCAGGAGGGATGCACCTATACGCAGCGTCCCTGGAACACCCGGAGGATTTCAAACCGACCTTTCATGTGAACTATCAGAGCAAACTGCCCTGGCTTCAGATGAACGATGACCTGACAAAGTACGAGGGGACATTGCTTCATGCACCCGAGGATTTGAGCGACTACCACTCATAGGTTGGTTCTGCGCGTTCTGGAATGCTGCACGCTGCAAGCTGAACGACAGGACATTTCCTCCAGTCCACCCTCAGTCCTAAGCACTGCACTGGCAACGCGATTGTACTATCCGAGTGAATGTCCAATTGGCGAGCCAGTCAGTCCCGGCCCACCAATCCTCGCCGGTTTTTAGAACTTTCCGTTCCCATGTACCATCTCTGCCGGTGTGGGCGAAACAACGTCCCAATGCTCTACAATCAAACCGTCCTCAACGCGCCAAAGATCGAAGAAAGCCCAGGGTTTCATGAACCGTTTGTATTCGTCGTCCGTGAAGGTGTGGCGGGGCGTATCCACGGTCTTCTGCTTCGGCATCACCGGCAGCACGTTCAGGATGCCGTCTTCCACCGCCAGGGTCAGGACCTTGCGGATGATGATGGTGTGTTTGGCCTTGGTCGATTCTGCCAGCCGCTTAGGCCGGTTCTCGTCCAGGTGCATCAGGTAGTCCCGAACCTTGCCGGTGGTGATCTTCGTGACGTCATACTTACCGAAATAGCAGATCAGCCCGTCTTTCGACCGGTTCAGCAGCTTGTTGTCGCCGTCCGACCACTTGGACTTGCCCTTCTGAATGCCATCAGCTTCTTGGCATAGTGCTCAAAACTGGTGGCTTTCTTCTGAGCATGGTCGCTGTTGGCCTTGCTGCGGTATGAGTCGGCAAACTCATAGGCCACTTCAATCGCTTCGAGACGCGATGTCTCCTTGGACGACCGGTGGACATGTTTCCCTGCAATCGGGTCCCTGAACCGAATAAGCCAATATGGGCTTCGGGCTGTCAGCAGGATGGCCAGCCCTTTCCGGAGATGCTTGATCTTGAGTATTCGGTTTTTGGAATCTTGGGACAAATCGAGCCCGTCAGAGGAGTGTATAACTGTGTGTAACTTTTACGGGTGAAATCTGACGATCTCAACAGGCCAAATAAATCAACTATTTCAATGATTTGAAATGGTGCCCGGGGGCGGAATCGAACCACCGACACGAGGATTTTCAATCCACTGCTCTACCCCTGAGCTACCCGGGCACGGGAAGGCTGTTCGCCTTGGGTGGGGGCCTTCTATGCTCTGGGCGCGGCGGTGTCCAGAGGGTTTTTCAAAGAAAATCGCTAATGGCGGGTTTGGTGCGGTTTTTCTTCCAGAATGAAGACGCGTTCGGCTTCTTCTAAAGCGTTTTCAAGGTCTTCCGGGTCCTGGCTGGGCACCGAATAAGCACCGTTCAGCCACTTCCCAAGATCAATATCGGCGCAGCGCTTGGAACAGAAAGGCCGGTAGCTCTTTTGCGATTCTCCGCCGCAGATCGGACAGCTCATTTCAGCACCTCGCTCAGGGCAATCCGGCCGCGCTTGCGCTGTAATTCGTAATGGCCGAGGCTGGTCCAGCCAGCCAGCACGGTCTCTTCGGAATCCGCCCGGAATGCAGCCCGCAGGGCGGTTTCGAACCCGCGCCGGTCCTTCTTCGGCATCGGGGCCAGGTCCAGCACAATCTGGCCGCCCAGGCCGCGCACACGCAAGGCGCGGGGCAGGACCTTGGCGGCGGCCATATTGGCCTTAATACCTGCCGCAAGTGAAGTGTCCGAACCGGTGTTTACATCCACTGCAACCAGGGCGCGGGTCGGCTCTATGAACAAGAAGGCGCCACCCGTCAGAGGCTCGCGGATGCCGCGTGCGGTGTCCAGAGCATCAAGCACGCCCAGGCGCTCAAACCCGCCAGGCTCGCGCTCCACATCGGCGGGTTCAACCCACTCCCGCCAAGCCAGCAGATGCGGCGTGTCGCCTTCGGCCAGAACCTCAGGCCCGGCTCCTTCGTCCTGCATCACCTGCTCAGCAAGGGCTGCCATCGCGGCCACGTCTTCGGCGATCTCTTCGCTGTCCGCACCGGCGCAGGCGGAGCGCAGAATCAGGCCATAACCCGCCTCGCCCATTTCTTCATGGGCAATTTCCAGCAGCCGGTCGCGCTCATCCTCGTCGCGGATGCTGCGCGAGACATTGAGGCCAGGGGCTTCCGGCGTGACAATGGCAAAGCGGCTCTTGAACAGGATTTTCTGGCTAACCGGAATGGCCTTGCCCGGTTCGGCGTAGCCCGACACTTGCACCAGCAGCATCTGCCCTGGGGCCAGCCCTTTGACCTGGCGCAAAAAAGCAGGGCCGTCAGGTGTGGTCAGGAACATGCCGCCCTGCCCTTTCACCGGCCGGTCGGCGCGGGCGCGGTAGATGGTGCCCGGCGCGGGGACGCCGCTTTCAACCAGGAAATCCTCCAGCTTGCCGTCCACCATCAGCGCGGCGGCTTCACGGTCCTGAATATGGTCGAGAATGATAGTGCGGCCCTTCATGCGGCGGCCTCCTGATAGAGCGGCAGCCCGGCGGCGCGCAGCAGGTTTGCGGTTTCAGAGAGCGGCAGCCCGACGATGCCGGTGAAAGAACCGCTGATCCACGGGATAAAGGCGCCAGCGGGCCCTTGGATTGCATAGGCGCCGGCCTTGCCTTCCCAGTCGCCGGTGGCGAGATAGCCGTTCAGCTCCTCATCGGAGAGGTTCTTCATCTTGACCTGGCTGACCACGTCCTTTTCCCAGACACGGCCGCCGCGGCGCACGGCAACAGCGGTGATAACCCGGTGGCGGCGGCCGGACAGCGCCAGCAGGAACGCCGCCGCCTCGCCAGCGTCACGGGGCTTGCCCAGAATACGGCGGCCAAGCGCAACTGTGGTGTCCGCACAAAGGACAACATCGTCTGTCCCTGCGGGAACCGCAGCGGTCTTTTCCCGCGTGACCCGGGCGCAATAGGCGCGCGGCAGCTCGCCCTTGAGCGGGGTTTCGTCAATCTCCGGCGGGCGCACCTCATCGGGGTGAACACCCAGCTGCGCCAGCAATTGCAGCCGCCGCGGGCTGCCCGATCCTAGGATAAATGCCATAGCCTGGCCCTCTTAACGGTTTGCGCCCGTAATACGGCGAATAGCGGCCTCGTGAAAGGAGCAGCCGGCTCTTTCATCTTGCCATAAGTACTCCCGCCGGAGGCAGCGGCCGCAAGGCCGCTTCAAAACAAAAGCCCGGCAGATTGCCGGGCCTTGATATTTCTTCCAGATCAAATGCTTACTTGAAGCGGTAGTTGATCCGGCCCTTGGTCAGGTCATAGGGGGTCATTTCCACCTGAACCTTGTCGCCAGCCAGAACACGGATGCGGTTTTTGCGCATCTTGCCTGCCGTGTGCGCGATGATCTCATGGCCGTTCTCAAGCTCGACCCGAAACGTCGCGTTAGGCAGGAGTTCCTTCACGACACCGGGAAATTCGAGCGTATCTTCCTTGGCCATGTTGTCTCCATCGTTGCGTTAACCCGCAAACTGCGGGACGTGCGCTTAAATGGGGTCATTTTTCCAATATTTCAAGGGCTCAATCAGCAAAGAGCGGCCTTTGTGACCGATTTCACCCGCGGCATTTGCTCCTCCCAGTGCAGGCGGTTCAGCACGCCGCCATCCGCCCGCACATGGGCGATCGCCTCCAGGTCCGCTTCGCCATAGGTCCAGCCCGGCTGGTTCAATGCGCCCTCAGACAGCACTCCGGTACCGGGGAAGCCCTTGTCCGGCGGGCCGAAAATGCCGCCCATGCCGGTGTTCATGTCCACGGCTTCCGACCATTCATTGGCCCCGACAATGGAGGCCATGGCGGTCACGCACTGATTTTCCAGCGCCCGCGACATGGCTCCAATGCGAACCCGCCAGTATCCGGCCAGCGCCTCGGTGCAGGAGGGGACGAGAATCACGTCTGTCTCCGCCAGTGCGCGGCCCAGGAGCGGGAACTCGCTGTCATAGCAGATCAGCACCCCGATTCTTCCCAAGGACGTGTCGAAAATCTTGAGCGGGCCGCCGCCCATGATGCCCCAATCCTCGCGCTCAAACCGGGTCATGATCTGCTTGTCCTGATGGTCCCGCCCGCCTGTGGGCATATAGAGCTCTGCCCGGTTTACCGGCCGGGCCAGCCCGCTGTTCACCGGGGCGGAGGCGCCTAGGATATGCACCCCGAATTCCGCTGCCAGTTTCAAATGCAGCGCAGCCGCATCCTCCATCTTCTCCGACACCGAATGGATCGACTGCTCCAGATCACCGGCAATCCGCGCACCGTCCAGCGTCGACAGCTCCATCGCGCCGTATTCGGGAAACACCAGCAGTTCTGCTCCATTGCCGGCGGCCTCTGCGACCCAGGCGGCCAGCTTGTCTTCGTACTGTTCCCAGCTGTCGAGCCAGTCGAGCGGATAAGCGGCGGTGGCGATTTTCATTCTGTCTTCCCCTCGTGCAAATGCAGCCCTTAAGTTGTCCGGTTATCCCCGGGCTGCTCCGAAGACGGGGGGGGGTGGCTTCCGTACACCCCCCGTACACCCCCCGTACACCCCCTGGTGCAGCGGCCCGGCGGCCCGGCGAAACGCTCTCCCCCGTCGCCCCGTTCCGGCAGAGCTACAGGTCCCGGATCCAGAACTGCAGCGGCTTCTTGGTTTCTTCCGCTTGATCCACGTCCTTCCAGGAAAAATGCGCAATAGCGCCCTTCAGCGGAGCATAGCCTCGCTTGCGCCAGAACGGATCCAGCGGTGCGTAGTCCGCGGGCCGCAAGGGGTGGTCCGCCGGGCGCTTCACGCCGCAAAAAGCGGCCTTGCCGAACCCATGCCTGCGGGCGTGCGCTTCGCGCGCGTCAAAAAACCCGTGGCCAACACCATGGCCGCGGTATTCCGGCAGCAGCACGGATTCGGCGCAATAGAAGACGCCGTTCAGATCAATCCCGCTCCCCTCAAACGCCGCGGCGAAATCATCCGCGTGGTCGCTCAGCGGCGCGCCGGTGGAGGCCCCCACCAAAGCATCCCCGTCAAAGGCGCCAACCACCACGGCGCGGGTGCTGTCGCGGTAGCTTTGCAGGTACTCGCGCTCATAGGCCAGATCCCCGTCGTACAGGTAAGGCCAAGCGCGGAAAACTTTGATCCGCAGGCGCGCCACATCATCCAGCGCGGCCTCCAGCGCCGCGCCGGTCATGGGTTCGACCCGGATGGTCATCCGGCTGAGACCTGGGCGATCCAGTCCGCCAGGTTGTAATAGGTTGTGACGCGGGAGATCTTGCCGTCCTTCAGTTCAAAGAACGATCCGCCAGGCAGGCGGTAGGTCTGGCCCCTGGCCTCCGGAAGGCCCTCGTCGGTGGCCAGGTAGGTACCGTTGACAATGAACTCCGCCGCGGCGCGGCTGCCATCGTCGTTGGAAAAAATCACCATATCGGTCAGCTCTTCCTTGTAGCAGCGGCTCATATGGGTGCAGAATTCCGCGAATTTCTCCTTGCCCACCCGGATTTTGCCCTCGTTGACGTGGTGGGCAATCTGCTCGTCCAGGCAGTCCAGCATGGCATCCGTGTCGCCGGCGTTGAAAGCCGCGAAATAGCGCGCGATGGTATCGGTCATGTTCTCTCCGTCGGTTCACCCCAGCGGTTCTTCAGGTGCTGGATGATTTGATCCCGTGTTTGACGGTAGATATCTAGCTTGGCCTGACGCGTCTCGCCGAGCCCGGTAGGGTCCATAATCGGCCAATATTCGACATCGAGGTGAAAAAATCGGGTCAGTTCCAGCGCCCGGCGCTGGCTGGCGGGCGACAGGGCCACCACCAGGTCAAAGGATGACAGGTCGTCGCCCCAGCGTTCCATCTCGTCAAAGGAGCGGGACCGGTGGCGGGACAGTTCCACATCCATTTCCTGGCACACCGCGATGGAGAAGCCGTCGATCTCCATGTCGTTCTTGACACCGGCGGACTGCACGTAGGTGCCGGTGCCATAGAATTTCTTCATGATGCCCTCCGCCATCGGAGAGCGGACCGAATTGTGGTCGCAACAGAACAGAACGGACTGCGGCAGATCCTCCACGCGTCAGCCTCCGAAATGCAGGACGCAGATCAGGGTGAACAGGCGGCGGGCGGTGTCGGTGTCGACCTCGGCCTTGCCTTCCAGCCTTTCCTGCAGAACCCGGCTGCCTTCGTTGTGAATGCCGCGCCGCGCCATGTCGATGGTTTCGATCTGGCTGGGCGGCATTGTCTTTACCGCGGTAAAGTAGCTCTCGCAAATCTGGTAATAGTCCTTGACGACCTGCCGGAACGGCGACAGCGACAGATGGAACTCTGCGGCCTTTTCGCCGGATTCGGTGTTGATATCAAAGACCAGCCGCTTGTCCCTGATCGCCAGCCCCAGATGATAGGGGCCGGCCGGAATTTCGCGGTCTTCCCGCTGCGGCAGGGCAAAGCTGTTGTCCTCGATCAGGTCATAGATCGCCACCTTGCGCTCCTGCTCGATCTCGGGCGTCGGGGGCGGCAGGTTGCGGTCGTCCAGTTCGATATGGCTGATGCGGCTCATGGGTCTTTGTCTCTGATATGCGCAGGGGCGTCCGGCCATGAGTATCGCACCGCTCTGCCCGGGGCAATGCAGCAGCGGGCGTCAATCTCCTGCCGGTTTGCGGCAGTGCTTGACAGGCCACGCCCGCCGCGGTCAGCCTGCTGCCGGCAGGAGGCAGAGAAATGACAACGCTTGAACAGTTTTCCCTCCATGGCCGCCGCGCGCTGGTGACCGGCTCCACCGATGGTCTCGGCTTTGCCGCAGCCCGGCTCCTGGCAGAGGCGGGGGCGGAGGTTTGGATCAACGGCCGCAGCCGGGAGCGGGTAGAGGCCGCGCTCGCCCGGATGCCCGGCACCGCCCGCCCGCTGGTGCTGGACATCGCGGATGAAGACGCCGCTTCGGCGGCGATGGCAAAGATTGCGCAGGAGGGCGGGCTCAGCATTCTGGTCAACAACGTCGGCCAGCGCGACCGGCGCAGCCTGCCGGAGTTCACCCGCACCGACCTGCAAGCCCTATGGGAGGTGGATCTGGTCTCCCCCTTCCGCCTCGCGCAAATGGCGGCAGCGCAGATGGCGCCCAAGGGCTGGGGCCGGATCATCAACATCTCGTCGATTGCCGGCCTCATCGCGCAATCGGGCGACGCCGCCTATACGACGGCCAAGGCCGGCATCAACGGTATGACCCGGGCGCTGGCGGCAGAGCTTGGCGCTCAGGGCATCACCGTGAACGCAATTGCCCCGGGGTTCTTCAAAACCGCACCCAATATGGCTGCTGCTGCAGACCCTGCGATTGCAGAGAAGCTGAAAAACGCCACTGCGCTAGGCCGCTGGGGCGAGCCGGAGGAATTGGCACCCGCCATCCTGTTCCTCGCATCACCTGCTGCGTCCTATATCACCGGGCAGGTGCTTGCCGTGGATGGCGGGTATACTGCGCACTATTGAGAGTGCGCAGTGCTTCTTCTGGCCCCAAATATCCCGGGGTGAATGCGCGGCACGCGCAGAGGGGCAGCGCCCCTCACGGGTTCAGCCGTTCAGCGCATCCAGACGTGCCGTCACGGACAGACCATGCGCTTCCAGGCTTTCACTCTTTGCCAGCACCTCTGCTGCCGGGCCGATGGCGCGCAGCGAGTCCGGGGTCATCTGGCTCAGCGTGGTGCGCTTGAGGAAATCCATCACCGACAGACCGGAGGAGAACCGGGCAGAACGCGCGGTGGGCAGCACGTGGTTCGGCCCGCCAACGTAATCGCCGATAGCTTCGGGCGTGTACTGGCCAAGAAAGATGGCGCCGGCATGGACGGTTTTTTCGCTCAGGGCCACCGGATCGGCGACGCACAGCTCCAGGTGCTCCGGTGCAATGCGGTTCGACAGCGCTGCCGCCTCATCCAGATCCCGCACGGTGATCACCGCGCCGAAGTCGCGCCAGGAAGGGCCGGCGATGGCGCGGCGCTCCAGCGTTTCCAGGCGCTTGTCCACGGCCTCCGCCACCGCACGGCCAAAGGCTTCGTCATCGGTGATCAGGATCGACTGGGCGCTTTCGTCGTGTTCGGCCTGGCTCATCAGGTCCAGTGCGATCCAGTCCGGGTTGTTGTCCTTATCTGCGATCACCAGGATTTCCGAGGGGCCTGCAATCATGTCGATCCCGACCTTGCCGAACACCCGCCGCTTGGCCGCGGCGACAAAGGCGTTGCCGGGGCCGGTGATCTTATCGACCGGCGCGATGCTCTCGGTGCCATAGGCCAGCGCCGCCACCGCCTGGGCGCCGCCGACGCGGTAGATCTCATCGACACCCGCAAGCCGTGCCGCCAGCAGCACCAGCGGGTTCACTTGCCCGTCCGGCGTCGGCACTGTGATGGCCAGCCGTTCGGCGCCCGCAACCTTGGCCGGGATTGCATTCATCAGCACCGAGGAGGGGTAGGAAGCCAGCCCGCCCGGCACATAGAGCCCGGCAGCGGAGACCGCCGACCAGCGCCAGCCCAGCGTTGCGCCGCTTTCGTCCGTCCACTGCGCATCCTCGGGCATCTGGCGCGCGTGATAGGCACGGATGCGCTCTGCCGCCAGCTCCAGGGCCTTGCGTTCCTCCGCCGGAACATCAGCGATGGCTGCATCCACCTCAGCTTCGGTGAAGCGCAGCTGCGATGCGTCCAATTCCAGCCGGTCGAATTTTGCCGTCAGCTCCACCAGCGCCGCATCGCCGCGGGCGCGGACATCCGCAATGATCCCGGCCACGATGGCGTCCACATCAGGGCTGTCCTCGCGCTTGGCGCCCAAGAGGGCGGTGAAGGACTGTTCAAAACCGGCATCAGCGGTGTTCAGAAACTGCGGCATCGGGATCTCCTTTGGCCTCCGCATAGCCGCAAGGGCGCAGAGCCTCAAGATTTATGCGCGGGACCGGTGCAATTGGACGCAAGCCGCGGAGAACTGTTCCGCAGGTTGGTACGGAAAAAGGGCACTGCCCCGCAGCCATTAACGGAAGAGGGGCGCTGCCCCTCTTGGCCTGTCAGCCAATTCACCCCGGTGTATTTTGGGCCAGAAAGAAGCAGCAGCTCAGCGCAAGGGTTTGCGCATTGCGATGCAGGAGGTGCCGCAGCATCCGCCGGTCTCTTCCGCCGCTATCCAGCCGTGCCTGCGGTAGAAGTCCAGCGCTGTGCGGGTGGCGTTAAGGCGGGCTTCGGTAAAACCACCCCGCAGCAGTTCCGCTTCCAGATGCGCCAGCATGGCGGTGCCTGTGCCCCGCCTGGCTGCAGCCGGTGCAACATACAGCAGGGAAAGAGTGCCATCCGGTTCCAGCCCGCCCACGGCGGCGGCCTCTCCGCCGTACCCGGCCAGCCAGTAGCGCCCCGGCCCGGTGATCCACGCGCGTATCTGTGCCGGAGTTTTGCTGGCGGTCCATTCCGCAATCCGGTCCGCATCGCCGCCGTGGTCGGCCTGGCATAGATCGCGGATCGAGGCGATGAGGACCCGGCTCATGGCAAAGACGTCAAAAACCGTGGCACGGCGGATCTCCAGCGATGCCGCCGGGGCGGCGAAAGCCTGCGAGATGCCGCGCTTGTTCTGCATGGCTCAGGCGCCGTGGTCCGGGGCCTGGCCGGAGGGCGCCCGGTAAGGGCGCGTGACATCGCGCAAGGACACTTCAAGCGCTTCCACTGACAGGCGCAAAGCACCATCGCCGGCCAGGGTCAGCAGCACATGGCCCGCACCATCCTCTCCCGGCTCGAAGGTGACGGAGAGCAGCGACAGGATCAGGTCCTTGTCCTTGCGGTCGACCCCTTGCGAGGACACCTTCAGCACGTTGTCCACGACCAGCAGTGACTGCACCCGCTCGAAAGCCCGGCCCCGGCGCTCCGCCGCGTCGCGGTCCTCCCAGCGGAACCGGTTCACCAGCAGCGCAAAGCGGCGTTCAGACGCGCGCCAGCTCATTTCGGTCGCCGGAAACACCGCGTCCTGCAGCAGCGAGGACAGGACCTTGAGGTCCTCTTCCTCCAGCGCGCCCAGGTTCAGCGGCGCCTCGCGGCCGTCCTCAAAGCTGGCATCTGTCATGACTGCTCCTTGATCCGCTCGATTTTTGCGCCGACACCGGACAGCTTGCGCACCACATGCTCATAGCCGCGGTCCAGATGGTAGACCCGGCTCACTTTGGTTTCGCCCTCTGCCGCGAGCCCCGCCAGGATCAGCGAGACGGATGCGCGCAGGTCGGTGGCCATCACCGGGGCGCCCTTCAGCTTTTCGACGCCGGTCACCGTGGCATGGCCGCCGTGGACCTCGATCTGCGCCCCCATGCGCACCAGTTCCGGCGCGTGCATGAAACGGTTCTCAAAGATCTTCTCTTCCAGCACCGAGGTGCCTTCGGCGGTGCACATCAGCGCCATCATCTGCGCCTGCAGGTCGGTGGGGAAGCCGGGGAAGGGCTCCGTCACCACGTCCACCGCCCGCACCCGGCCGTTCTTGCGGCTGACGGTCAGGCTGTTCTTGCCTTCGGTGATCTCAATGCCCGCGGCCTCAAGTTTGGCGCAGAAACTGTCCAGCAGGCTGCGGCGGCCGCCCAGCAGCTCCACCTCGCCGCCGCAGATCGCGGGGGCCAGCATATAGGTGCCCAGCTCGATCCGGTCCGTCACCACCTGATGGGTGGCACCATGCAGCCGGTCGACACCCTGAATGGTGATGTCGGGGGAGCCGTCGCCCTCAATCTGCGCGCCCATCTTGCGCAGGCAGTCTGCCAGGTCGACGATCTCCGGCTCGCGCGCGGCGTTCTTGATGACGGTAGTGCCCTTGGCAAGCGTTGCCGCCATCATGATATTCTCGGTCGCCCCGACCGAGGCAAAGCTCAGCTCAACCACTGCGCCTTTCAGGCCGCCCGGCGCCTTGGCGTGCAGATAGCCGTCCTTCAGCTCAATCTCTGCGCCCAAGGCTTCCAGCCCATGGATATGCAGGTCCATCGGGCGCGCGCCAATGGCGCAGCCGCCCGGCAGCGACACCACCGCCTGGCCCAGCCGCGCCAGCATCGGGCCCAGCACCAGGTTCGACGCCCGCATCTTGCGCACGATGTCATAGTCAGCGACGTGGCTGGTCAGATCGTGGCTCGACAGCGCCAGCACTTGGCCGTCCTGCAGGCTGGAGACTTCGGCCCCCAAGGACTGCAGCAGCAGCGTCATGGTCTTGATGTCACTGAGCCGCGGCGCGTTGGTCAGGGTCAGCGGCTCCTCGCTGAGGAGCGTGGCCGGCATCAGGGTGAGGCAGGCGTTCTTGGCGCCGGCAATCGGGATCTGCCCGTTCAGCGGGCCGTTGCCCGTTACCAGAATCGAATCCATCTGCTCTTACTCTCCGCTTTTGCCCGTATCCTGGTCCTGCTTGTCCGCCCGCGCCTTGGCCTGGGCCTTGCGCCGGGCCATGTTAGCCTTCAGCGCTGCCTTCAGCCGGTCTTCGCGCGATACAGCGGAACCGTCGTTTTTAGGTGATTTCTTCTCTGCCATAAGACTTCTGTAACTTAGTGTGAAAAAACCGTCCAGAATGCTCTTGCGCCCCTCCGCGTTTATGCCTAAAAGCCCCCTCACCGGCGCTGCTGTAGCTCAGAGGTAGAGCACTCCCTTGGTAAGGGAGAGGTCGAGAGTTCAATTCTCTCCAGCAGCACCATCTTCCAAAAAATGAATACTTTCAAAGTCCTGCAGCAGGGCTGCACTGCTGCACCGCCCTCCTTTTTGCTTGCCGGCGGCGAGACTGCCGGGAAAACAAGGCTTTTCGCCATTCAAGCCTCAGTCCACGGCCCAACCACTGCAGCCCCCATTCCGCAGCGGACCGCCGGGCACGCCCGCGGGTGCTGCCGCGCCGGACGGTTCCAGACCACGGGGAATCGGCGCAGCATCCGCGAATCGCTGGTTCCTTAAGGGGTGAAAGCTAAAAATGACTCGGAAATTCCGCCGCCACACCACCGTAAATGCCGCAAATCGGGGCCTTCCGGAGACATTTTAACGCTGCGGAAATGAATCGCAGACAGTGTTTTCTCCCATCTAACGCCCAGATGGCACCGCCAATGGCCGCACCCGGGCTGCCGGGCAGACTGAAATGTTGATGGGAACCACTCTGCAATGACTCGACTGTTCAATTTCTGGGGCAATATGCGGCTGGGCCGCAAGCTGCCATTGTCCATCGCCGCTCCGACGATCCTGCTGACGCTTGCATCCGGCTTTTTCTTTGCCTGGGAGGCCGGCCAGGCCCTCAAGACCAACCGCGAAGCGGCATATGCAACGCTGCTGGAGGAACGGAAGGAAGCGCTGGAAAACTGGGTGGCCGGCCTGCGCTCGCAAACCCGCACGCTTGTTGCCAGCAAGGCAGTTGAAACGGCATTGCGCGATTTTTCCAACGGCTTCTACTCCTTGGGCGACGATCCCAGCGGCTATCTGCGCAGCACCTATGCCGACGGCAATCCCAACCCTGCAGGGGAGCGGTACAAGCTTTTGGACGCCAAGGACAAATCCGCCTGGTCCATCCGCCACAAGATGAACCACACAGGTTTTGTCACCTTCCTGGAGGAGCAGGGTTTCCTGGATGCCTATCTTTTGGATGTGCAGGGCAACATGGTCTATTCTGTTCACAAGAACGATGACTTTGCGCTGAACTACCTGGACGGGCCTCTCAAAGACAGCGGCCTGGGCCAGGCCTTCCGGTCTGCACTGGAGATGGAGCAAGGCAGCGTGCACCTGTCGGAAATGGCTGCCTACCAAGCGGACAGCGGCGTGGCCGCGATGTTCATTTCGTCGCCTATTTTCAAAAAAGGCGCAATCATGGGGGCGCTGGTGCTGCGGGTGCCGGTCGGGGAGATCGCTGAAATCCTGTCTCACTCGGCTCTGCTGGGGGAAACGGGCCAGGCTTATCTGGTGCGGGGCGATGGTGTCGCCCTGACCGCGTCTGACCGGGACGGCGGCCACCGGATTCTGTCGCAATTGCCCGAGCTGCAGCAGATAACCGCGGCCATCAGCGGCGGCGAAAGCAGCTTTTCCGGAACGCTTGGCCTGTCCGGGCAGCCGGTAGAGGCCATGGCCACGGCGGTTGGCCTGGACGACCGAACCTGGGGCATCGTCGTGGAAGTTGACAGCGCCGAAGCCCTGGCCGCGCAAAACAGTCTTTCCAACGCCGCCATGCTGCAGGCCGTCGGGGTGGCGCTTGCTGTGGCGCTGCTGTCCTGGATTGCGGCCCGCGGCATTGCCCGTAAGGTCTCTGCCCTGTCTGACAGTGTCGAGCATATTGCCGCCAAGGACTACGGCCACCCGGTGGCCAGCCTGGGAACCGGCGACGAATTCGGCAATATCGCCGGCATCCTGGAAGGTTTCAAAACCGATCTGCAGAATGCCCAAACCGCCGAGGCGGAACGGGCGGAGGCGCAACGCGAGCAGGATCATGTGGTCGCCGAACTGCGCACCGGCTTGACCCATCTCGCCAATGGCGACTTCTCGGCCACAATTGATGATCCTTTCCCCGAAGCCTACAAAGGCCTGCGGCTGGACTTCAACCAAACGGTCAACACATTGAATGCAACCGTCCGCGAAGTGGTCGAGGCCACGACCAGCATCCGCAACGGCACCCATGAAATCAGCCAGGCCTCGGATGACCTGTCGCAGCGCACCGAAAGCCAGGCCGCGACCCTGGAGCAGACAGCTGCTGCCCTGGACCAGATGACCGCCAGCGTCAAAGCGGCCGCCGATAGCGCGCGCAGCGTGGAAACCGCGATGAACGAGGCCCGGGACGAGGCCGAAGCAAGCGGCGAAGTGGTGCAGAACGCCGTGTCTGCGATGAACGGGATCGAGGAATCAGCCACCCATATCTCGCAGATCATCGGTGTTATTGACGACATCGCCTTCCAGACCAACCTGCTGGCGCTGAATGCGGGCGTCGAAGCCGCGCGTGCAGGCGACGCAGGCCGCGGGTTTGCGGTTGTCGCCTCGGAAGTGCGGGCTTTGGCCCAGCGTTCTTCCGACGCAGCGATGGAAATCAAGGCGCTGATCTCAAACTCCGGCGAGCAAGTGGCAAAAGGTGTGGATCTGGTCGGAAGGGCCGGCGAAGCCCTGAACAGCATTGTGTCCCAGGTCGCCCACATTTCCGGGCTTGTTTCCGGCATTGCTGAGGGCGCAGCCGAGCAGTCCACCGGGATCGGCGAGATCAACACCGGGGTAATGCAACTGGATCAGGTCACCCAGCAAAACGCCGCCATGGTGGAGCAGATGACCGCGGCAGGCCAGCTGCTGAGCGGGGATGCATCCAAGCTCGCCGGTCTGGTCGCAAAATTCGAAGTCGGACTTGAGATGGCCGCACCGCCCCCGCCGCAAGAATCCGAACTGCCGTCGGCACATGGTTCTGGCTGGGACGATCTGCCGGAAGCAAGCAATGCCTTTCCCGGAACCGACGGCTCAGCCGCCCTGGCGAAATGGCAGGACTTCTGACACGGCCCGCAGCCCGCGAAACCTGAGGGCCAGGCCCAGACCTTAGGGCCAGGACCCATGAATCCCGCACTGCCAACCCTGCGCCCCTGCAGCGTCTGCTACGGGGGGCGTTTGCCTGAAAATAACAGGTGGTGTTGTGAAAACCGATTTTTCAGACTTTAAAAGGATACTGAGACAGAACCAGGCACCTGGCAGAGAGAACGGACGCGGATGCCAGCTGTGTTTTGCAGAAAAAAGGTAGCGTAATGACCGTGTCTAACCTCCCCGCAAGCTGGCTGCGGGCGCTCAGCCACCGGACCTACCTGCCTGCCCTGCTTGCTCTGGCGGTTGTCTGCGTTGCGGGATTTTACGCTGAGCGCCAGAACGCCACGATTCATCATCAATCGGAACGCGCCCGTATTCAGCAAGAGGCCGGAATGCTGAAATCCAAGCTCGAGGGGCAGGTGAACGGGGACTATCAGCGGCTGCGCGGGCTTGCGGCCATGCTGGCGACGGAACCGGATATGACCCAGGCCCGGTTTGCCCGCATCGCCGCCCAGGTTCTCGAAGGAAAAACCGCCATCCGGCATATCGCGGCAGCCCCCGGGCTGGTGGTTTCCTTGATCTACCCCCTGAAAGGAAACGAGCCTGCAATCGGGCTTGACTACAACCAGAATGCCTTTCAGCGCGCAGCGGCGCACCGGGTGCGTGACAGCGGTGAAATGGTGCTGGCAGGCCCGGTCGATCTGGTTCAAGGCGGCTCTGGCTTCATTTACCGCCTGCCGATTTTCACTGGCACCGGCGGTAACAGGCAGTTCTGGGGCATTCTGTCAGCCGTGGTTGAGACCGAAACACTCTACGCCGAAACCGGGTTGAGCAGCGCTGCCAGCGGCCTGGAAATCGCGCTAACAGGCAAGGACGGAACCGGCGCTGAGGGCCGCCTGTTTCTGGGGTCCGGCGCGATTCCAGCGGCGGATCCTGTTTTGCTCGACATCAATCTGCCATCCGGTTCGTGGCAAATGGCTGCCCGCCCGTCCGGCGGCTGGCAGGACGTGCCCGGCAATCTGTGGCAGCTGCGGCTTGCGCTGTTCGTGGCAGCCGGGCTGATCGTCTTTCCAACCGTCCTGGCAGGGCGGCTGTCGGCGGCACGGCAAACTGTGATTGGCCAGTTGAAGCGGCGCGAGGCGGAGCTGGAGGCGGTTTCGCGGCGGCTGGAAATTGCAGTCAAGACCTCCCGGGTCGGCATATGGGAATATGATTCTGAAAATCGCAATGTGACCTGGGACAGCCGGATGCATGAGCTTTACGGCATCCCCGTGGACCGTGGCCCGCCGGAAGACCATGACTGGATGGCCATGCTGCATCCGGATGACCGGGAGCGGGTGGCCGAAACACTGCAGGCAGCTGAACAGAACAAAACGCATTTCGCAGCCGAATTCCGCGCCATCCTGCCGGACGGCACGCTTAAGCATATCCGCGCCCTGGCCAGCCCCTTTACCGATGCCAGCGATCGTGACTGGATGATTGGCGTCAACTGGAACGTGACCGAAGATGTACATCTGCGCGAAGAGCTGATCCGCGCCAACCAAACGCTGTCCGAGCGCAATAAGGAGCTGAAGGCCGGCAAGCAGGCGCTTGAAGATGCGCATGATGAATTGCAAAGGCAGCAGGCAGAGCTTTTCCGCCTGTCGCTGGTAGCAAAACATGCCTCCGACAGCATCATCCTGACGGATGCCAGCCGCCGCATCCTTTGGGTTAACGACGCTTTCACCCGTGCGACCGGCTACACGTCTCAGGAGGCAATCGGCCGGACCCCTTCGGAGCTGCTGGACGGGCCGGACACTGATCTTGGCGTGATCCGGGAAATGAACCGCCACAAGGATCTGGGCATCCGCTATCACAATGAGGTGCTGAACTACACCAAATCCGGGCAAGAGGCCTGGTTTGATACTGATATCGTGCCCGTCACCGGGCCGGACGGCAGCGTCGAACTCATTATCGGCATAGAACGCGACATTACACACAGCAAGCAGCGCGAGCGGGAACTGGCCGAAGCCAAGGCCGCTGCCGAACAGGCGGACCGCGCCAAATCCGACTTCCTGGCGAATATGAGCCATGAAATCCGCACCCCCATGAACGGCATCATCGGCATGGCTGACCTGCTGGCGGAAGCAGAGCTCCCGCCCGACGAGCAGCAGAATGTGGAGACGATCCGCAATTCGGCCCAGGCATTGCTGAAGATAATCAACGACATCCTGGATCTGTCGCGGCTTGAGGCCGGAAAATTTTCGATTTCCGAGGATGATTTCCCCCTGCGCGACTGCGTCGGCAGCGCCGCAGATCTTTTCTGCCCGAAAGCAGAGGAGAAGGGGCTGCAGCTGCAAGTCACCTATGCCGATGGCCTGCCGGAGCGGCTGCATGGCGATGATGGCCGCTTGCGCCAAATCCTAGTCAACCTGATTGGCAACGCAGTGAAGTTCACGTCCCAGGGCGCTATCGCCATCCGTGTTTCACATGCCGCCGGGGACCCCTGCCGTCTTGTGGTTGAGGTCGAAGACAGCGGCATCGGAATATCCCAGGCACAGACCCGCCATATCTTCGACCGTTTTACCCAGGCCGACACCGCCACAACCAAAGCCTTTGGCGGCACCGGGCTGGGGCTGACGGTATCGAGCATGCTTGCCAAGCGGATGGGCGGCGGCATCACGGTGGTCTCCGAACCAGGCCAAGGCTCTTGTTTCAGGCTCGAGGTGCAAATGCGCCCGGCCGCCGCTGCCCAAGACCCAGGCGCCGGCCTGCCGCTCGAAGACGAAGCCAGCATCGCGCCTTGCACCGTTCTTCTGGCCGAAGACAACCAAACCAACCGGCTGTTGATCCGCAAGTTCCTGCGCGGCCAGCCGGTTGAGCTGGCTGAGGCCGAAAACGGCCGCGCCGCTGTCGAGATGTGCCGGACGCTATGCCCGGAGATCATCCTGATGGACATGTCGATGCCGGAGCTGGATGGCATTGCGGCCACCCGGGAGATCCGCAAGCTCCCCATTCCGCAGCCCCTCATCGTGGCATTGACAGCCAACGCCTTTGCCAGCGACCAGCAGGCTTGCCTGGACGCCGGCATGGACCGTTTCTTGACCAAACCTGTCAAAAAGGCGGTGCTGCTGCATACTCTGGCAGCCCTGCAGGCTGAGGCAGACGCCAAGCCGCATCTGCGGCCCCGGGCCAGCGCCTGACCCCGTCCCCGGGCTGACCTTGGGGCGGAGCGCCGGCTCCTAGACGGCCAGGCCGATCAACGCGACGCCTCCGGCCATCAGAACCGCTGATCCCAGGCGCCGCAGCCAGTAGCCTTCTTTCAAAAAGATAAAGCCAATCAGGGCTGCAAAGATAACAGAGGTTTCCCGCAGCGCCGAAACAGCCCCCAGCGGCGCAAAGTTCTTTGCATACAGAACAAGCCCGTAGGCGGTCATCGACACAAGCCCGCCGGCAATGCCAAGCGCCCAGGTCCGCTTGGGCAGCACCGCCAGGGTCTTGCGTTTGCGCACGGCGATGAACCCGGCGATGAAGATATGCAGGAAGGCCCCCCAGGCCCAGTAGCTGAGCGTATTGCCGGACAGCCGCACACCGATACCATCAATCAGCGAATACATGGAAATGAAGCAGCCCGTTCCGACGGCAAACCCAAGGGCCGCGCGGCCGACGCCGGACCGAAGCGCCCGCCAGCTGCTGACCTGAATACCAATCGCAATCACCGCGATCCCCGCCCAGGCCTGCAGCGGCAGCACTTCGCCGGCAAACAGCATCGCCCAGATGCCGACCAGCGCCGGAACAATGCCCCTGGCGATCGGGTAGACAACACTGAAATCGCCGTGCTGATAAGCCCGGCCCAGCGTATAGTAGTAGCCGAAATGCACCACCGTTGAGAGCAGGATATAGATGAAGCTTTCTGCCGATGGCAGTGGCAGCACCAGGATCATCACGAAACTGGGCAGCACATGGCCCAGGGCGACCAGCCCCAGCGTTGTGGTGCGGTCGGCGGCTGTTTTGACAATGGCATTCCACACGGCATGCAGCATCGCCGCCGACAAAATGATGGCAATAACAAAGGGGGTCATTTCAGGAGCTGGTCTTCAGTTTGGGAGCCGGGGGCCAGACGTCATTCGGCATCTTCCGGCTGCATTTCATTGATCAGCCGGGTCTCCAGCAACTGGCCGTTCTGGTACAGAACCGGATAGGCCACAGCGGCGATATGGCTGTTGAACTCGCGCAGGGCACGCAGCGTTTCCAAATGGATGTCCGAGGTCTCAAAGCTCTCCCGGGCACCATTCTGCAAGCGCTTCAAGTGGCGCTTGCGGCTGTCGTGCTCCATGCGCTTCAGCTCGGTTTTTTCCAGGCTCAGCAGACGTGCGCTTTCCAGGTCGTCAGAGATCAGCACATTTGATGCCAGCTGCATGTTGGCCATGATCGCCTCATGCATTCTGGTGATTTCCATCCAGCCTTCTTTGGAGAAGCTCAGCTTCTTCTTGTTCAGATCACCGGCAAGAACCGTAAGCCGCCGCGCCACCACATCGCCGGCCGTCTCCAGGCGGATGGCATATTCCATCAGGCCGCGCGCAATCTTGAGCTGATCCTCGCCAAATTCGTCTTCCGGGATTGCTGCCACGTATCTGCGGATCCCCGACAGGCAGCCGTTGACCTCTTCGTCCATCATCTGGACAGTCTTGATCTGCTCCTTGCTGCTCTCACGGTACAGGTCCAGAACCGGCCGGAACATGGCGCTGACCTGATCCGACATCCGCAGCAGTTCACGCTTGAGATTGCTCACCGCCAGTGCCGCTGAGCCATAGCTGCCCTGCTCCAGCGCACTGACCGGCCGCCCCGGCTGCACAGGCTCCGCCTGCACGGGCTCCGGAAACAGCCGTGCAAACAGCGGCCCCAGCGGGGTGCAGACCGGCAGCGCCAGCAGCAAGAGCGAGGCATTGAACGCCAGATGCGCGCTGACCAGCATCTGGCCGCCCTGCGGATCGCCAAGCCACCCCTGGCGCAGCGCCAGATTGGCGCCGAACAGGCAAATCACCGCCCAGGTGCCGCGCAGCGCAAGATTGGCATAAGGAATGCGGCGCGCCTTCAGATCCATGCCGCGGCTGAGCCACACCGGAATGAAGGCGGAGCCGAAATTCGCCCCCAGCACCAGCGACAGCCCGGCCGCAAAGGGGATCGCGCCGATCTGCACCAGCGTCACGCACATCAGGATCGCCGCAACGGAGGAATGCATCACAAAGGCCAGCGCGCCGCCAACCAGAAACGCGGTGATATAATCCCGCGCCAGATAGCCTGCGACCGCGGGCAGAAAGGCGCTGTCACGGATCGGATCCATCGCCTCGCGCAGAAAACGCAGCGAAATCAGGATGAAAGCCACCCCCATCAGGATCCGCCCCAGCTGCCGCGCCTTCTTGGCCTCGGTCTTGACGAACAGGTAGCCGCCAACCGCCAGCAGCACCGGCACCAGCCAGTCGAGCTTGAACGACAGGATCTGGATGATCAAAGCGGAGCCGAGATCGCCGCCCAGCACGATCGCCAGCCCGGTGGGAAAGGCCAGGTATCCGCTGGCGGCAAACCCGGATGTCAGCAGCGCCACCGCGGCCGAGCTTTGCAGCACGATCGCCAGGCACAGCCCCATCGCCCCGGCCTGCAGATGGCTCTGCCGGCCGGTCAGCAGCCGCTGGAACGAGGCGCCATAGCTGCGCTCAATGCCCGTCCGCACCATCCGCACCGCGTAAAGCAGCAGCATCGTGGCGCCCGCCAGGCTGACAAGAAACGTGAGAATGGCCATGTCAAATCCTGTCCAGGGCTTCTGTTGCCGGAACCGGGCCCTGCCGCCGGGGATGCTCCCCCTGCAGGCCGCGGCCCCAAAGGGCTGAATATATCCGGGACGCCGGCGTCATCAAGCAGCCTGTCCCTGCGGGCAGGCGGAGGCTGCACGCCCAAAGTGATCAACCATCCTTGGCCTTCTCCGCCACGTCAACTTTCACACCCCACCCTGCCAGCGCGGCAGCAAGCTTCTTGCCCGGCGCATGATCCGTAAAAAGAAGATCCAGCTTGCGCGGGGAGGGGCCGCAATGCGGGGCGGTTTCCTCGAACTTCGGATGCGCAATAGCCACGGCGACCTGCTCACTGCACTCAGCCGCAACACTGGCCAGCTGCGCCTCAGCCGCACTGTGATAGAGCACGCCCTGCTTGGCGGAAAATGCATCAGCCGACAGCACGGCCAAGTCCAGCGAAAACCTCCGGACCTGCTGTTCTGTCACAAAGCCGAAGGTGCCGCGCTCGTTGCTCTGCAATTCGCCGCCAAGGAAATGAACCCGGTTGCCATTGTGGTTGACCAATGTCTGGGCCGCACCGACAGAATTGGTGACCACAATCAGCCCTGATTTCTGCCGCAGTTCCTCGGCGACAAAGGCCGTGGTTGAACCGACATCCAGGAACAGCGCCATACCGTCCCGGGCATGCTTTGCAACCTGCGCTGCAATTCGTGCCTTTTCCTTTTGGTTTTCCGATATTCTGCGGGCAAAACTGGTTGCACTCTGCGGCCCGGCCAGGAATGCACCGCCATGCACCCGTTGCACGGCCCCCGCCTTGTCCAGAGCCTTGATCGTGCGCCGCACGGTTTCCTCGGACACCTCCAGCATTTTGGCAAGCTCAGCGCTGCGCGCCGACCCGCCAAGGCGGCGCAAGGCGTCTACCAGTTCCAATTCACGGTGAGAAAGCGAAAGTGAGTCAGACAAGAATAAATCCGTTTGCGTTTGCCCGTCACACCCCATGGGGCACGGCTGCTTGCCGCTTTACAAGAGTTCTCCACAGTTTCCCACATTTTTCTGCAAAACGCACATGTATTTCCGGCATTTTTGTGCAAACGGTCATCGTCTTACTGGGACGGGCGGGTCCGCCTCGCGACCGTTTTTTTAACGGTCCGGCGGCCAGGTCCACCGGATTGACCAGGCTTGCATCTCTGTTTGCAATACCTTGCCAAAAACAAGGTTTTGCAGCCCCCCTTCTCGTTTGCGCAATCGCTCCCGCCCCTTCTGCGGCCCGCCTGCGGCCGTCCGCAAAGCCTTGGGCATGGCACCGCGCCTAGCGGCGGGGTGCGGGCAGCGCCCCGCAGGGGCGCTGCCGGGCCCAAGGCCCTTGCCGGGGCAGCTGGGCGGCCCGCAAGGGCAGCCGGGATGCTCCGGCGGGGCGCGGGAGAGCCGCCGTGGTAATGCAAAACCGCCGCGGCTGGGGGCCGCGGCGGTTTCTTTTTCAACCCTGGGAGAGGCTTAGAGGTTCGGATACAGCGGGAACTTGGCGCAAAGGTCCGCGACCTTGGCGCGCACCGAGGCCTCCACATCCGCATTGCCCTCTTCACCGTTGGCCGCCAGCCCGTCGATCACCTCGATGATCAGGTCGGCGATCTGGCGGAACTCCGCCTCGCCGAAGCCGCGGGTGGTGCCTGCGGGCGTGCCCAGGCGCAGGCCGGAGGTCACGGTGGGCTTTTCCGGGTCAAACGGGATGCCGTTCTTGTTGGTGGTGATATGGGCGCGCCCCAGCGCCTTGTCGGCGATGTTGCCGGTGACGCCCTTGGGACGCAGGTCCACGAGCATCACATGGGTGTCGGTGCCGCCGGTCACGATGTCCAGCCCGCCCTGGATCAGCTGATCCGCCAGCGCCGCCGCGTTCGCCTTCACCTGCTGCTGGTAGGCCTTGAACTCCGGCTTCAGCGCCTCGCCGAAGGCCGCTGCCTTGCCGGCGATCACATGCATCAGCGGGCCGCCCTGGATGCCGGGGAAGATCGCCGAGTTCACCTTCTTGGCAATCGCCTCGTCATTGGTCAGGATCATGCCGCCGCGGGGGCCGCGCAGGGTCTTGTGGGTGGTGGTGGTGGCCACATGCGCATGCGGGAAGGGCGAGGGGTGTTCGCCGGCCGCAACCAGCCCTGCAAAATGCGCCATGTCGACGTGCAGATAGGCGCCGACCTTGTCGGCAATCGCCCGGAAGCGGGCAAAGTCGATGACGCGCGGAATGGCGGAGCCGCCGGCGATGATCAGCTTCGGCTGATGCTCAACCGCGAGCGCTTCCAGCTGGTCGTAGTCGATCAGGTTGTCGTCGCGGCGCACGCCGTAGGAGACCGCGTTGAACCACTTGCCCGACTGGTTCGGCGCGGCGCCGTGGGTCAGGTGGCCGCCGGAGGCCAGATCCATGCCCAGGATGGTGTCGCCGGGCTTCAAGAGAGCCTGGAACACGCCCTGGTTGGCCTGGGAGCCGGAGTTCGGCTGCACGTTTGCGTATTCGCAGCCAAAGAGTTCCTTGGCGCGGTCGATGGCCAGGTTTTCGGCGACGTCGACATACTGGCAGCCGCCATAGTAGCGGCGTCCCGGGTAGCCTTCGGCATATTTGTTGGTCAGGACAGAGCCTTGCGCTTCCATCACCGCGGCCGAGACGATGTTCTCGGAGGCGATCAGCTCAATCTCGTCGCGCTGGCGGCCCAGCTCGGCCGTGATCGAGGCGTAAAGTTCAGGATCGCGCTCAGAAAGCGCTTGGGTGAAAAACAGATCTTTGGACATTCGGGGCTCCTGTCTATCCAGTCCAGCCAAGGCCCGCGGCGACGCAGTTCATCGACTGCATCAGCGGGACCGGCACTGTTGAAGATTTGCGGGCGCGCTCTTCCCGCAGGAGGCGCACCTGGGTTTTGTGAATTTCGCGCAGCATATTTTCCACCCGGCCAAAGCGGGCGCGCAGGCGCGGGAACCGCTGGGACAGGCTGCTGTCGCCGGTAAGGAAGGCGATCGCCTCGCAGGCAAGCTGGTATTCCTTGCGGATGGCACCAAAGATGCGCTCCCGGGTCCCGGTGTCCTGCACCAATGTTGCGTAATCGGCTGCGATCTCCATGTCGCTTTGCAGCAGAGTCTTTTCGACCTCGTCCACCACCAGGCGGAACAGCGGCGACCCCGCAAACATATCCTGCAGAACCGCATCGCCGCGGGTGCCGCGGAACTTGCGGAAACTGGCAACCGCCGAGCCGAACCCGTACCAGCCGGTGATCATGTGGCGGTTCTGCGACCAGGCAAAGACCCAGGGGATCGCCCGCAAATCGTCCAGCGACCCGGCCCCGAAACGGCGCGCAGGACGCGAGCCGATCTTGAGCATCGCCAGTTCCTCTACCGGGCTGGCCTGCTGGAAGTAATCCAGGAAACCCGGCGCGTTCAGCAGGTTGGAGTAGGCTGCCTGGGACATCCCCGCGAGCGCCTCGAACGCGTCATCAAACTCCGGGTTCACCGGCGGGGTATCGTCTTGCAGCGAATGGCGCAGCACCGAGGAGGCCATCAGCTCCAGCTGATGCAGGGCCGTGCCGCGGTTGGCGTATTTCGAGCTGACAACCTCGCCCTGCTCGGTGATCCGCATCCGGCCTGCGACGGTGCCTGCGGGCTGGGCCGCGATGGCGCGCTCCGCAGGGGCGCCGCCGCGGGAGACAGAGCCGCCGCGGCCGTGAAAGAACACCGGCTGCATCCGGTGCGCCGCCAGGGTGCGGGTGATCAGGCGCTGCGCCTTCTCCAGCTCCCAGGTGGAGCAGAGGAAGCCGCCGTCCTTGTTGCTGTCGGAATAGCCCAGCATCACCTCGATCCGGTTGTCGCCGGATTTCAGCGAACGGCGGGCAAAGGGCACGTCCAGCAGGCCGTCGAGGATGCCGGGCGCGGCGCGCAAATCGCCGATGGTTTCAAACAGCGGCACCACTTTCAGAGCCGCCTTTTCGGCGCCGAAACCGGCATAGCGCGCCAGCAGGTAGACCCCCAGCAGATCATCGGTGGAACGGGTCATCGACAGGATGAACGGCCCCATCGCCTGCGGGTCTTCCCCTGCCCCGGCATCGCGCATCAGACGCAGCAGCTTCAGCAATTCGCCGCTTTGCGGGCTCAGCTCATCCGGGGTCATGTAAGGAAGCGAGGCGCTGCCCAGCTCCTTGCGCAGCCGCGCCGACCAGTCCGGGCTGCCAAATTCCGGCGCATCGCCGGAGCGCGCCCAGATCTCAGTCAGCGTCTCAGTGGTCACGGTGGAATTCTGCCGGACATCCAGCGTCACCGTGCGGAAGCCGAAAACATCAGCCTGCCAGCGGATCGGGCGCACATAGCGGGCGGCAAGGCGGTGCGCGCCGATTTCCTCAAGCGCCCCTTCCACTTCTGTCAGGTCGGCAACAAAGTCACCCAGATGTTTGTAGGCGCCGGTGTCCTCGGCAGCGGTGGCCTTGATCCGCGCCTGGATCGCGGTCAGCGCCTGGCGGAAGACTTCACCGGGATTGCGGGCAGTCAGTGCTGCGGCACCGGGTGCCGCTGCAATGACCTTTGCCAAGCGGGCAGAGGCACTGTCCGGCAAGGCAAACACGGCGGCTGAAATGGAGATCCGTTCCGCTGCGGTGGTCAGCGCCTTCTGGTAGCGTTTCAGGATTGCTGCACGGTTCGCAGTCAGCGCTGCCGCCGTCGCCTCAACCGTCACATTCGGGTTGCCGTCGCGATCACCGCCAATCCAGGAATGAAACTTGAGGCACGGCGCATCGGCGCTTTCGCCCAGGCGCGGCTCAGCAGCAGCGATGTAGCGTTCGAACAGCTGCGGCACCGCCTGGTACAGGCTGTCGCGGAAGAACTGCAGGCCCCATTGGATTTCATCCTGCAGGCTGGGCCTGTCGCGGCGCAGCTCGCCGGTCATCCACAAGAGGTCAATCTCCGAACGCAGATCCTCCAGCAAATCGGCACGCTCACGCGGGGTCCAGCGCTTGGCTTCCAGCGACACCAGCCCGCGGTAGATACGGCGGTGGATTTCCAGGATGGTAACCCGCTTGGCCTCGGTCGGATGCGCGGTCAGGGTCGGGCCGATTGAGAACTGGCTGGCAACTTCCTGCAGCCGTTCCGGCGTTGCGAGTTCGCCTGCCAGGTCCAGCGCGCGGGCAAAACTGCCCTCGACCACTTCCGGACCATCCTGGGTTTCGGCCATGCGGCGGTCGCGCATGGCGGCGTTTTCTTCGACGATCTTCAGCAGCTGGAACCAGATGTTGAAGGCCTGCATATAGGCGGTGGCGGGCTGCCCGTCGGACAGGTCCCAAGGCGCCTCGCCGGCCGCACGCTCCGCCACTTCCGGGGCGCGCTGGCGCAGGACGTCCAGCCACAGGGCATGCAATTCACTGCGCAGTTCAGCGGCGTAACCGGTATCTTCGACCGCCGCATGGGTGTTTTCAGCCGGATCTCCCATTACATCACCCGGTCACGCGGCTCGCGCCCTTCGAAGAAGTCGTTCAGATTGTCGAGCACGCGGAAGCCCATCGCCTCGCGCGCCTCGCGGGTGGCGCTGCCCAAGTGCGGCAGCATCACCAGGTTGTCGCAGTCAAGCAGGTCCGGGTTGATGCGCGGCTCGCCGTCGAAAACGTCCAGCGCCGCGCCGCCGATGGTTTCGAACCACAGGGCGCGGGACAGGGCCAGCTCGTCGATCACCTCGCCACGCGCCGTATTAATAAGGAATGCGTCCGGCTTCATCAGGTTCAGCATCCGGGTGTTGATCAGGTGCCGGTTGGCGGTGCCGCCCGGGCAGTGCAGCGAGACGAAATCGCACTGCGGCATCAGCTGTTCCAGACTGTCCACCTGAGTGGCGTTGTAGCGGGCCAGGATATCGGGGGATACGCGGGAGCGGTTCTGCACCACGATCTTCATGCCGAACCCGTGGTGGGCGCGCCGCGCCATTTCCTGGCCGATGCGGCCAAAGCCCACGATGCCCAGCGTCTTGCCGGAAACCTTGGTGCCGACCAGATGGGTCGGGCGCCAGCCGGTCCATTCACCGGCGCGCAGCTCGCGTTCGCCTTCGCCTGCGCGGCGGGCCACCATCAGCAGCAGCGTCATGGCAATGTCGGCCGTGCATTCGCTGAGGACATCCGGCGTGTTGGTGACGGTCATACCGTGGCCGGCTGCGCCGTGCATATCAATATGGGAGTAGCCAACGCCATAGTTGGCAAGGATACGGGCCTGCGGTTTGGCAACATCAAACGCCTTGGCCGAGACAGTGTCGGTCACCGTCGGCAGCACCGCGTCATAGGACTTCATCGCGTCGCGCAGCTCAGCCTCGCTCAGCGGTTTGTCGCCCGTGTTCAGCACGGCATCAAAGGTTTCAGAAAGCTGAGCCTCTACTGCGGCGGGCCAGCGGCGGGTCACCAGTACCTTTGGCTTTGCCATGATTTCATCTCCCTGACGTGCTTGTTCTTTATTAAGGTGCTCCACCCCCGCCATTGCCCCGGGCCAAGGGTGGAGCAGTGCGCCAGATCCAGGGCTGGATCAGGCGGCGTTCTTTTTCATCACGCTTGCGATGGTTTCGCCGATCACGGCGGGGTTCTCGGCAACGGTCACGCCGGCCGCTGACAGGATCTCCACCTTTTCCGAGGCGGATTTACCGAAGGCAGAGATGATCGCGCCCGCGTGGCCCATGGTGCGGCCCTTGGGTGCGGTCAGACCCGCGACATAGGCCACCACCGGCTTGGTCACGTGGTTCTTGATGTAATCTGCCGCTTCCGCTTCCTGCGGGCCGCCGATTTCACCGATCATCGCGATGACCTCGGTTTCCGGATCCTTCTCGAACCATTCCAGGATGTCCTTGAAGGAAGAGCCGTTGATCGGGTCGCCGCCGATGCCGACCGAGGTGGAAACCCCCAGGCCCAGCTCTTTCAGCTGTGCCGCGGCCTCATACCCCAGGGTGCCCGAACGGCCGATGATGCCCACGGTGCCAGGCAGGTAGATATGGCCCGGCATGATGCCCAAGAGCGCCTTGCCCGGCGAGATGGTGCCGGCGCAGTTGGGGCCGGTCAGGATCATCCGCTTGTCCTTGGGATAGCGGTACATGTAGCGCTTAACGCGGATCATGTCCTGGGCCGGGATGCCGTCGGTGATGCAGACACAGTAGTTAATACCCGCATCCGCCGCTTCCATGATGGAGTTGGCTGCAAACGGCGGCGGCACAAACACCAGCGAGGCATTGGCGCCGGTGGCCTCCACCGCTTCTTTCACGGTGTTGAAGACCGGCACGCCCTCGACGGTTTCACCGCCCTTGCCAGGTACCACGCCGCCGACGACGTTGGTGCCGTATTCGATCATATCCTTGGTGTGGAACCGGGCAATTTTGCCGGTGATGCCCTGGACGATGACACGGCTTTCGCGATCAAGAAGGATGCTCATTTCACGGCCCTCACACGAGTGTTTTGATCAAGGTCGTTTTTCCACGCGCCAACGGCCCGCTCAGCGGCTTCCATCAGCGAGGTTGCGCGGATCAGCGGCAGGCCGGACTGCGCCAGGATTTTCTGGCCTTCCTCCACGTTGGTGCCTGCAAGGCGGACCACAACAGGCACGTCGACCTGCACTTCCTTCAGCGCCTGCACGACGCCTTCGGCGACCCAGTCGCAGCGGTTGATGCCGGCGAAGATGTTGACCAGAACCGCCTGCACATTGCTGTCGGACATCACCAGGCGGAAGGCCTTGGCGACCCGTTCCGGGGTTGCGCCGCCGCCGATATCCAGGAAGTTGGCAGGCTCGCCGCCGGCCAGCTTGATGGTGTCCATGGTTGCCATCGCCAGGCCCGCACCGTTCACGATGCAGCCGATGTTGCCCTCCAGGCCGACATAGGACAGGCCGCGGTCGGCGGCGCGGGCTTCGCGCGGGTCTTCCTGGGACTTGTCGCGCAGCTCAGCGATCTGCGGGTGGCGGAACAGGGCGTTGTCATCAAAGGTCATCTTGGCGTCCAGCGCGATGACCCGGTTGTCCGAGGTGACCACCAGCGGGTTGATCTCAACCATGGTGGCGTCCAGTTCGGAAAACGCCTGGTAGCAGCCCTTGAGGGTGCGCACCATCTGCTGCGTCATTGCCGGCTCAATGCCCAGCTGGAACGCGATCTCGCGTGCCTGGAAGTCCTGCAGGCCCACCGCCGGTTCAACGGTCGAGCGCACGATGGACTCGGGGCGCTCGGCGGAGATCTCTTCGATCTCCATGCCGCCTTCGGACGAGGCAACGATCATCACCCGCTGGCTGGAGCGGTCCAGCACAAAGCCCAGGTAAATCTCGCGGGCGATCGGCACCGCACCTTCTACATAGACACGGTAGATGCCTTTGCCTTCGGGGCCGGTCTGGTGGGTCACCAGCTTCTTGCCGAACAGGTTCTCAGTCGCCTCATAAATCTCGGCTTCGGAATTGCACAGCTTGACGCCGCCCGCCTTGCCGCGGCCGCCGGCGTGAACCTGGGCTTTGACGATCCATTTGTCGCCGCCCAGTTCCCGCGCGCGGTAGGCCGCCTGCTCGGGGCTGTAGGCCAGCGCGCCCGGCGGAACGGTCACGCCGAAGTTGCTCAGAACTTCCTTGGCCTGATACTCGTGGATATCCATGGTCCTCTCCTCCTCATGGATGTCGGAATTCTATTACTCAGCCGGTTCCAGTTCCGGTGCGTAATGCTTGTCGAGCAGGGCGTTGATCGCCTCCATGTCGACATTTGCGCCCATGTCGTTCATCGCCTTGCCGAAGCGGTTGACGATGTCGGTGATGGCCGCCGGGGTGATCTGGTTCAGGATACCGATGCGGACCTGGACCGGCTCCGACAGGGTCGGCCAGATGCCGAAACCAACGGCGCGGCAGTTGCCCACCAGCTCTTTTTCGCGGCCCGCCAGATCGCCGGGCAGGTTCAGAACCACCAGGCTGGTCATGTTGCTGGTCACATCGCAGCCCATCGCGGTGACGGCGTCGCGCAGCGCTTTCTCGTGGAAGGCATAGTCGCGGGCCTTCTGGGCGCGGCCGTGCTGCAGGGTGATGCGCAGCGCCTCGTGGAAGGCGGCAACCGCATAGCCCGAGTGGGTGCGGTGGTAGGTGCCGGCAGCCACGTCCTCGCCGTCCACGATGCCCCAGTGGCGGGCTTCCAGGATCGGGTTATGGACATAGGAATGGCAGCCGTTCTCACGCACGGTCTGGATGTACTGGTCGGTGAAGGACACCGGCGCATAGGTCAGCGGCAGGCAGAGCACGCCTTTCTGCGGGCAGGACGCCCAGCCGGCAACGCCCGGATAGTCGTCGATCGAGAAATCCTCGATGCCCAGCGAGGACACCGCGTCGATCAGGCCCATCACGCCGTGCTTCACACAAGCGTCCGAGAAGCCTTTCAGGTCGTTGATGCGGCCCGAGCCGGTTTCCCAATGCGCCATGAAGGCCCATTTCGGTTTTTTCTCGGCCAGCACCTGCTCCACCAGCTTGCCGGAGACCAACTCGCCGTGCGGCACGTCAACCACGGTGACGGACGCAGGCTGCGGGTTCATCGCGTCAGCGGCCAGCTCCTCGCGGGTGGCGGCTTTCATGCGGATGGTCATCGCGTCGATGCCCGAGAAGGTGCCGTTCTGGAAGGCCACCACGGTGTCGCCCGGCAGGATCGCGTTCAGCATGCAGTCCAGGCCCGAGAAGCCGGTGCCGCCGACGCCGTAGGTGTAGGTGTTGCTGGTGCCCCACAGATCGCGCAGCATCTGCTTGCACTCGATCATGCCGCGCAGCACGTCCGCCTGCATGTGGTCGGCCAGGCCGGTGTTGGCAAAGGCCTGCAGCACGCGGGGATCGGTATTGCCCGGGCCAGGGCCGGCGGCCAGGGTTTCCGGGATTTCCAGGCTGGGGAAGATCGTGGGTTCAGTCATCGGGGTTAGACCTCGCTGGTTTCAAGTCGGCGATGTGCCGGAGGTCCCGGGCCTTCGTCGCGGCGGTCTTCACTGCGGGAAGGTTTGTTTCCTGTCGTGCAACATCTGTTAACCCAAGGAAAACCCAGGTCGACAAAACCCGCAACATTCCTATATCCTGCTTTTGGGTATTCAAAAGGGCGGGAAAAAAACTACCCAAAGCGGTAAAAATACCGTTGCATACCAAAACTGACCCTACCCATTTGGGTGGTTTATTACAAAAGGACACAGAATGGCTCCTATAAGCGACAAAGTTTCCCCGATTTCGGTCATGCTCGCTGACGCAAATCCGCTGGTGCTGTCTGCGATGTCCGAAATCTTCGACAAGGACCCGCGATTCTCGCTGGTCGCCACCTCCGCCACCGCCGAAGGCTTCCTCGGAACGGTGATGCGGGTGCCGGTCCAGGTCGGGATCATCGACTGGAACCTGCCCGCGCTTGGCGGCGCCAAGCTGATCGAGGTGCTGCGCGACCAGGCCAACGCGCCGCGGCTGGTGGTCTATGCCGACGAAAGCAGCGAGGTGCCGCGCAAGGCGATGAGCGCAGGCGCGGCCGGCTTCGCGCCGCGCTCCAGCGCCGTCGAGGGGCTCTTGGACACCTGCATCGCGGTGGCCGAGGGCAAGATGGTGTTCCCCTTCCTCGACGTCCGCGGACTGCAGACCGATCCGATCGAGCAGCTGTCGCGCCGCGAGCGCACCATGCTCGAGGCGCTGTCCAAGGGGCTCACCAACAAGGAGCTCAGCAAGGAGCTGGGAATTTCGACCAACACGGTGAAATTCCACCTGTCCAACCTCTACGAAAAACTTTCGGTCAAGAACCGCGCCCAGGCGATTGCGTTCTTCTACGCCAACCGCGCCGCCAAGGGGGATTTCCACCTCGAGGAATGACCCTGCCCCAGCGCCCGGCGCCTCGCACGCGAGTGCACATACGCGTGTGTACGCGGGGGCGCGACGCGTGGGCGCACCCACGCGCGAATGTATTTAAATGAAAACTTTTTTCTTGACAGGAAACACCCTCATGAGGAATGCCTAGGGAGGAGAGGACGAAACCCCATATCGAACGAGGAGCGAACCCATGTCGTTTCATACCATTGAACAGGCCCCCGGCCGCCTGAACCGCAGCGAGCTGGCAATCCCCGGCTCTCAGCCGCAAATGTTTGAAAAAGCTGCAAAATCTGACGTTGACGTGATCTTCCTGGATCTCGAAGACGCGGTTGCGCCGGACGAGAAAGACCAGGCCCGCAAGAACATCATCCAAGCCCTGAACGAGATCGACTGGGGCAACAAATCCATGTCGGTGCGAATCAACGGCCTGGACACCCACTACATGTACCGCGACGTGGTCGATGTGGTTGAGCAGGCAGGCGAACGCCTGGACCTGATCATGGTCCCCAAAGTGGGCACCGCGGCCGATGTTTACGCCGTCGACATGCTGGTCACCCAGATCGAAGACGCCAAGGGCTACAAGAAGCGGATCGGCTTCGAGCACATCATCGAGACCGCGCTCGGCATGCAGAACGTGAGTGAAATTGCCGCAGCCTCCAAGCGCAATGAATCGCTGCATTTCGGCGTTGCCGACTATGCCGCCTCGACCCGCGCCCGTACCACCATCATCGGCGGCGTGAACCCCGATTACTCGGTGCTGACCGACCCGGCCGCTGATGGCTCGCGCGACGTGCATTGGGGCGACATGTGGCACTATGCGCTGGCCCGCATGGTGGTGGCTGCCCGCGCCAACGGCCTGCGCCCGATCGACGGCCCGTTCGGCGATTTCCAGGACAAGGAAGGCTACAAGGCCGCTGCAAAACGCGCCGCGGTTCTGGGCTGCGAAGGCAAATGGGCCATCCACCCCAGCCAGATCGAACTCGCCAACGAAGTGATGTCGCCGTCGGACGCCGAGATCACCAAGGCGCAGCGCATCCTCGAAGCCATGGCCGAAGCCGAAGCCGCCGGCAAAGGCGCGGTGTCGCTGGACGGCCGCCTGATTGACTATGCCTCGATCCGTCAGGCAGAAGTGCTGGTGGAAAAAGCCAAGCAGATCGCCGGCAACTAAGCCGCTGATCCTGCTCAAGACATTCCGCCGCCCCGGCCTTTTGCCGGGGCGGCTTGACGCCGCTGTGCCAGGGAGATCCGGATGACTGAGTTGCTGACCACCGCCAAGGCCCTGTTTCAGGCCGCTGTCGACCGCGCCGACCCGGCGCAAGCGCTTCGCTCCCAGCTGGAATCTTCCCCCCTCGCCCCCCTTCAGGAGGGCGGCCGCAACGTCCTGCTCGCGGTGGGCAAGGCCGCGGTGCCGATGATGCGCGAGGCGCTGCAGCTGATCCCGGATGCGGCCCAGGCCTTGGCCATCACAAACCCGGAAAACCACACGGAAATTCCCGGCGCCACGGTCATCTGCGGCGCCCACCCGGTGCCCGATGAAAGCAGCGCCGGCGCAGGCCAGGCCGCGGTTGAACTGGCGCGTTCTCTGGGTCCGGATGACAGGCTGATTGCGCTGATTTCCGGCGGCGGCTCCGCCCTGATGGTGGCCCCTGCTCCCGGCCTGACACTCGCGGACAAGGCAGCCGTCAACAAACTGCTGCTCGCTTCGGGACTTGAAATCAACGATATGAACCTGATCCGTCAGCAGCTGTCCGACACCAAGGGCGGCGGGCTGCTGCGCCATGCCGCGCCTGCCCAGGTGCAGGCCTTCATCCTGTCCGACGTGATCGGCGACGACCTGCGCGCCATCGCCTCAGGCCCCACCGTGGCGCCCATCGGCAGCCCCGCAGAGGCCCGCGGGATCATGCAGCGGACCGGCATCTGGGACAGCGCGCCTGAGGCCGTCAGAACCCATCTCAGCGCCGCTGAGACGGCGCAGGAGGCCCCGCCCCCGGCCACCAATATCCTGATCGGCTCCAACCGCCACAGCCTCAAGGCGATGATGGCCGCAGCGGCAGAGGATTGGAGTCCGAAACTGGTATCGCACCGGTTGGTAGGCGATGTGGCCGAGGCTGCAGAAACCGTTGTCAAAGCGGCAGAATTGGCCCCCCAGGACAAACCAATTGCGCTGATTTTCGGCGGCGAAACCACTGTTCAGCTCACCGGCACTGGCCTTGGCGGGCGCAACCAGGAACTTGCCTTGCGCGTCGCCAAACTGGGCGCCGAACGTCTCAGCGGCAACTGGCTGTTCCTGTCAGGCGGCACGGACGGGCGCGACGGCCCCACAGACGCGGCTGGCGGCATTGCCGCTCCCGGCACCTGGGACGCCATCAGGGTTGCCGGACAGGACCCGGAGGCATTGCTGGCCAACAATGACAGCTACGCGGCCCTCAAGGCTGCGGACGCGCTGCTGATGACCGGCGGCACCGGCACCAATGTTGCTGATGTGCAGGTCTTCCTGAGGCGGCCCGGCTAACCCCTGGAACACCGCCGCTTTCAACTTGCCCAAAATACTCCAGCCGGAGGCTCACACGCATCCGGCGGCAAGCTTTGGCCTGCGACTCTATACGCTGACGGGAACCTTCTTCTCGCCCCACTCGGCAAGATCATTCACCAGCACCAGCGCTACCCGTCGGAACACCATTCTCAGCCGGTCCACATGCGGCCCGTCCAGCTTGAGGTCCGCCAGCGCCTGATCCATGCACTTCAGCCAGTTCTCGGCGTCCTCTTCCGTGACCGGCACATGCGCGTGCATCAGCTTCACGTCCATATGGCCGTGTTTTTCCTGATAATACTTCCGGCCACCCAGGAAGCCGGATAGGAAATTGAACTGCTCAATCCGGGCGTGGTCCATACCGTGGCCGCGTTTGTGCAGTTTCACAATCTGCGCGCCTGCCTCAGTCTCTTCGACAATGTCGTAAAATCTTTCAACGAGGGCTCGGACTACGTCCTCGCCACCGATCTGATCTATCAGCTTCTGAACCATTTAACCTCCCAGCCCCGCAGCGGCCGGCCTCAGGATTGAGGCCGGGTCTTCTTGGGGTCGTAATGCGCAAAGGGTACTATTTTGGCCGGCAGCCGTTTTTGATGCCCGTCAAGTTTGCCGATTTCCACCTCGGTTCCGGCTTCGGAACAAGACACGTCCACCCGCGCTAGCGCGATGTTCTTGCCCAACAGCGGTGAGCGCATGGAGGACGTCACTTCGCCAATCTGCGCCCGCCCGATGTGCACGCAATCACCATGGCCCACGTCGATGGCCGAGTCGATATCCAGCCCGACCAGCTTGCGCGCAGGCGTGGTCTTGCGCCGGATCAGCGCGTCGCGGCCGACGAAATCATCCTCTTTCGATTTCAGCGGCACGGTAAAGCCGATGCCAGCCTCAAACGGATCGGTCTGGTCAGAGAAGTCATAGCCTGCAAAAATCAGCCCGGCCTCGATCCGCACCATATCCAGCGCCTCCAGCCCCATCGGGCGGATGCCGTGGTCCTGGCCGGCCTCCCAGACCGCATCAAAGACCTCGCTTGCGTGTTTCGGATGGCAGAAGATCTCATAGCCCAGCTCGCCGGTGTAACCGGTCCGTGACACAACCACCGGCACGCCATGTTCGCCACCGATGCGCGCAGGTGTGAAACGGAACCAGCCCAATTCCCCAAGTTCGGGATTATGCGGCATAGTCCAGATGATTTTCTTCAGAAGATCACGGCTTTCCGGCCCCTGCACCGCAATATTGTGCTGCATATCGGTCGAGGAGCGGATCAGAACGTTCAAACCCAGCTTCTCAGCCTGCTCGCGGATCCATTCCCCGCCGTAATCCGAGCCGCCAATCCAGCGGAAGTTGTCCTTGCCCAGGCGGAACACGGTGCCGTCGTCGATCATGCCGCCATGCGGATAGCACATCGCGGTATAGACCACCTGCCCCACTGCCAGCTTCTTGATATTGCGGGTAAAGATGTACTGGCACAGCGCCTCGGCATCGGGACCGGTGATCTCAAACTTGCGCAGGGCAGACAGATCCAGCACCACCGATTTCTCGCGGCAAGCCCAGTATTCCTCCAGCGGCCCGGACTCGGCATAGCAATTGGCCAGCCAGAACCCGTTATACTCGATGAAGTTGCGGGTCAGCTTGCTGAGGCGGTCGTGGAAACCGGTTTCCTTGGTCATCTTGGGCTCCGATTCAGGGGTCGCGCGGAACGCAATCGCCCGCTTGAAGGTCTCTTCTCCGCTGTAGGTGCGGACGTGAATGTCAGTGGGGTTCCAGCCGTTGGCAGCGCTGGTGTCATCCGGGCAGGCCGAGCTGACGCAGACCAAGTCGGTCAGGGCGCGCAGCAGCACATAGTCGCCGGGCCGGGTCCAGGGTTCATCGGCATACATCACACCATGATCGTCGAGCCCGGTGTTGAAGAAGAAGTTGATCGCCATCCAACCCGCCCGCGGCGTCACCCCGTGCTGGGCCAGCGTGCCGTTGAAGTTATCCGAGCAGTTTACATGGCCGGGATAGCCGATGTCGTCATAGTATTTTGCCGCGCAGGCCAGGGCAAAGGCATCATGCCGTCCCACGGTGTCCTGCACCACCTCGACCAGCGGCAGCATGTCCTGATCATAGTATTTCGCATGCAGCCCCGGCATTGGATAGGCATGCCCCATCAGCGTCCGCGTGGTGGTCACATCCAGCGCGTGCTCGATGCCCTTGTCCAGCTTGCGGGCCGCAAAGCACTGGAAATCGGTGCATTGGCGGCCATCCACATCGATAATCTGGATGTAGTCCCCCGCCTTCACGAAGTAGCTTTCAGCGGTGGCGCTATGCACCCGCACCTCATTGACCGACTCAGCCAGCGGATCGGGCAGCTCAAACCGCGCCACCTGCTTGATCACCGCGCGCTTGACCATCACGGTCAGCGAGGTCACCGTATCCTGCTTCTCGAAATCCATGATGCCGCCGGGCGCCGCGATGATCACCACCCCGTCGCGCTGCGCGGTAAAGCTTTCCTCGGTCTTGGCAGGGGTTGCGCTGTCAAAGAACCGCACCGCACCGCCCTGGGCCAGATCGATACCGCGCGCCTCCATCCCCATCCGCAGCCCCCGCAAGGACTGGTCCGAAGAGGTCAGCAAAGCCTTCAGCCCGTCTGCACCGCTGTTCGCTGCTGCGCCGATGATTCCGGCGTCAATGCGCCCCTTGTCCCCTGCGGCGATGATCTCGCAGGGCTGGCCGCCCTCGTCGTTGATCACCGTGACCGTATCGCCAGTTTCCACCCGGATCAGGATCGCACCACAGCCCTCGACCACATAGCGCTCGGTTCCCTTGGGCAGCGAAAACACCGACGGCTGGTACAGTCCAGAGGGCTTCGGCGGCCCTTTGACAACTTCAGGGAAGCTCATGTCATTCATCGCGCATCTCCTGTTGGACTCCGGTCAAAATTGCACTTCCGGAATATTTATTTATTGAAAAGAATATTCCGCTCCCCCAGTATAATCAACAAACATGTTGATTTTCTGCGGAAAAATGGCAATTGCCCGGGATGCGGCATTTTCCTGGGGGTGAATGCCGCAAACGAAAGGATAACCGGTATGCACTCGCTGCTTCTTGGTCTGATCGCAGCCCTCGCCTGGGGTATTCACGACCTTTGCGTGCGGTTTGTCTCCCAGAAAACCAGCATCCTGCCGGCCATGCTCATCGTGTTCAGCACCGGAGCGATTCTGGTTGCCGGGGCCGCCGCCGCATTGGGGGACTGGCAGGCAATGACCCTACAAGCCGCCTGGCTGGCCGGCTTTTCCGGCCTCCTCTTTGCTCTTGGCTCCTATGCGCTCTACCGCGCCTTTGCCCTGGGACCGGTTAAGCTGGTGGCGCCGCTGGTCGGCGCCTATCCGGTGCTGTCACTGGCTATGGCGATGCTGCAGGGCCAGCCGGTCGGCCCCGGCCATTGGCTGGCGGTTGCCGCGGTGGTGGGCGGCGTTGGCTGCATAGCCGTCTTCTCCACCGAAGACGACGGCAGCCCGGTCAATTTGCAGGCAGCCGTCTGGGGCCTGGCAGGCGCTACCGGGTTTGCGCTGACCTTTGCTACCGGCCAGGCCGCAACACAGGCCGGAGCCGAACTGCCGGTGCTGATCATCACCCGGCTCGCTGCCGTCCTGCTTCTGCTGGGCCTGGCATGGCTGGCCCGGATGGTGCAGCTTCCCTCGCGCAAGCTGCTGCCTCTGCTGGCGCTCATGGGCACGCTGGATGCCGTAGCGCTTGGCCTGGTGATCTATTCCGGCACCCTGCCGCGGCCGGAATTCGCTGCGGTCAGCGCTTCGCTTTTTGGCTTGGTCACTGTTGTGCTCGCTTGGCTCGTTCTGCGTGAAAGCATGAACCGCGCCCAATGGATCAGCGTCGCCGTCACCTTCGGCGGCATTGCCTATCTGGGGCACTGACCACGGCAAGCTGCCGTACCCGCAAGCGGGCAAGCCCCCGCTTTTCATCTTGCCAAAAAAAACTCCCGCCGGAGGGTTTCCGGCGGGGCAGATTTGTTCGGACCTCAACGGTCTGCGCTTCAGGCGGTGAGGCCTTCAGGCTCGGGGAGGTTGTTGGCGCGGCAGCAGGCGGTGACGGTGTTCGCGAGCAGGCAAGCGATGGTCATCGGACCGACGCCGCCCGGCACCGGGGTGATGGCGCCGGCGCGCTCAGCCGCGGAGGCGAAGTCGACGTCGCCGACCAGCACGTTCTTGCCGTCGCGCTCGATGCGGTTGATGCCCACGTCGATGACGGTGGCGCCTTCCTTGATCCAGTCGCCCGGCACCATTTCCGGGCGGCCCACCGCAGCAACCACGATGTCGGCGCGGCGCACCACATCCGGAAGGTCCTTGGTGCGCGAATGCGCGATGGTCACGGTGCAGCTGTCGCCCAGCAGAAGCTGCGCCATCGGCTTGCCGACGATGTTGGAGCGGCCGATCACAACCGCATCCATGCCCGAGAGGCTGCCGTGGTGGTCGCGCAGCATCATCAGGCAGCCCAGCGGCGTGCAGGGCACCATCGATTTCTGGCCGGTGCCCAGAAGGCCCACGTTGGAGATGTGGAAGCCGTCCACGTCCTTCTCCGGCGCGATCGAGTTGATCACCAGATCCTCGTCCAGGTGTTTCGGCAGCGGCAGCTGCACCAGGATGCCATGCACCGATGCGTCGTTGTTCAGCTGATCGATCAGCGCCAGCAGGTCGGCTTCCGAGGTGTCCGCCTCCAGCTTGTGCTCATAGGAGTTCATGCCGACCTCGACGGTCTGCTTGCCCTTGGAGCGCACGTAAACCTGGGACGCCGGGTCCTCGCCGACCAGAACCACCGCCAGGCCCGGGGTGATGCCGTTTTCTTCTTTCAGCCGGGCGACGTGCTCCGCCACCTGGCCGCGCACCTTGGCCGCAAAGGCCTTGCCGTCAATCAGAGTTGCTGCCATTTGATCTCTTCCTTTTTGCCGCAGGCCGGAAGCCTGCCTATTCCTCACGAATAACCCGCGCCTCGCGGGCGATCGACCAGTCCACCAGCTGCCGCCACAGGCCTTCGATCAGATCGGGGTCCAGCCCCTCCCCTTGCGCGGCGGCGCGGGCATTCATGACCACTTCCTCAACCCGGCTAGGGATCCGCGCCGGCCAGCCATTGAGCTGCTTCAGTTCGGTGGCCCGGTCGATATAGCCGGCGCGGACGGCCAGCAGGGCGATCAGGTCCCGGTCGAGCCGGTCAATCTGGGCCCGCACCTCTGCCATCGACTGGCAGTCCTGCGGCGGTGTTTCTGTGCTCATGTCTTAAAACTCTTGCGGCCCGGGGTGCTCCCCCGGGCCGCAAAAAGCGCATTTTGCGTCTTAGAACAAGCCTTCGATCTGGCCGTCCTCGTTCAGGCGGATGGTTTCCGCCGCCGGTTTGCGCGGCAGGCCCGGCATGGTCATGATCTCGCCGCAGACCGCAACGATGAAGCCGGCGCCCGCAGACAGGCGGACCTCACGCACCGGAACCGAATGGCCGGTCGGCGCGCCGCGCAGGGACGGGTCGGTCGAGAAGGAGTACTGGGTCTTCGCCATGCAGACCGGCAGGTTGCCGTAACCCGCGTCTTCCCATTCCTTCAGCTGGTTGCGGATCTTGTTGTCCGCCAGCACCTCGTCGGCGCGGTAGATGCGCTTGGCGATGGTTTCGATCTTTTCGAACAGCGGCATGTCGTCCGGGTAGATCGGCGCAAAGTTGGCCTGGCCCGCATCGACGACCTCAACCACTTTCTCGGCCAGCGGCGCGGAGCCTTCTGAGCCCAGCTCCCAGTGGCGCGAAAGAACTGCCTCAACGCCGTGGTTGGCGCAATAGGCTTTGACCGCGTCCACTTCCGCATCGGTGTCGGTCACGAAGTGGTTGATCGCAACCACAACCGGCACGCCGAAGGATTTGACGTTCTCGATGTGGCGGCCGAGGTTGGCGCAGCCGGAGTTCACCGCCTCGACGTTCTCGGCACCAAGGTCTGCCTTGGCCACGCCGCCGTTCATCTTCATCGCGCGCACGGTGGCCACCAGCACCACTGCGGAGGGTGCGATGCCTGCCTTGCGGCATTTGATGTTCATGAACTTCTCGGCGCCGAGGTCAGCGCCGAAGCCGGCTTCGGTCACGACATAGTCGGCCACTTTCAGCGCGGTCTTGGTGGCGATCACCGAGTTACAGCCGTGTGCGATGTTGGCGAACGGGCCGCCGTGCACGAAGGCCGGGTTGTTTTCCAGGGTCTGCACCAGGTTCGGCTGCATCGCGTCTTTCAGCAGAACGGTCATTGCGCCCTCTGCCTTGATGTCGCGGCAGTAGACCGGGGTCTTGTCGCGGCGGTAGGCCACGATGATGTCGCCCAGGCGCTTTTCCAGGTCCTTGAGGTCGTTCGCCAGGCACAGGATCGCCATCACTTCGGAGGCCACGGTGATGTCAAAGCCGGCTTCGCGCGGGAAGCCGTTGGACACACCGCCCAGGGACGCGGTGATGGTGCGCAGGGCACGGTCGTTCATGTCGACCACACGGCGCCAGGCGACGCGGCGGGTGTCGATGTCGCACTCATTGCCCCAGTAGATGTGGTTGTCGATCATTGCCGACAGCAGCGAATGGGCCGAGGTGATCGCATGGAAGTCGCCGGTGAAGTGGAGGTTCATCTCCTCCATCGGCACCACTTGCGCGTAACCGCCGCCTGCAGCGCCGCCCTTCATGCCGAAGTTCGGCCCCAGGCTCGCTTCGCGGATACAGATCATCGCGTTCTTGCCGATCCGGTTCAGACCGTCGCCCAGGCCCACGGTGGTGGTGGTCTTGCCTTCGCCAGCGGGCGTCGGGTTGATCGCGGTCACCAGGATCAGCTTGCCGTCTTCCTTGTCCTGAACGGAGTTGATGAAGCTCTGCGACACCTTCGCCTTGTCATGGCCGTAGGGCAGCAGATCGTCGTTCGAAATCCCGATCTTAGCGCCAATCTCCTGGATCGGCTTCTTCTGCGCTTCACGCGCAATCTCAATGTCACTCTTGTAGCTCATGGCCGTCTCCCTGCTGCCATCCGTTCCGGTTCACGCCCCGCTGCTGATGATCCCCGCGAGGCAAGATATATTCCTATTAATTAAATATTTTTCCTACACGTCAACACATTCTTGCGCGGATTTTCCTGAAAAACAGGGGGATTTTGCTGTTTCTGCCGCGGATCAGAAACTGGCGGAATTTCACCCCGGGTGAAGACGGCGCATATGCGGCAAAGCCTGCCGCAAACAAAAGAGGCCCGGGCAATGCCCGGGCCGTGCGTAGTCCAGCCCGAAGACCGGACAGGGGAATCAGATGTCCAGCGTGTTCTCTTTTTCCCAGCGGGAGAAGTGGTTCACAAAGGAGCTCCACTCTTGCTCCTTCATCTTCAGGTAAGCGGCCGAGAACTCCTCGCCCATCATTGCCTTCAGACCATCGTCCTTGTCGTAGAAGCGCAGCGCATCCAGCATGTTGAGCGGCAGTTTCGGCGCGTCGGTGATGGTGTGGCCTTCGGCGTACATGTCGATGTCGTGACGCGGGCCAGGGTCGGCTTTGGAGCGGACACCGGAGAGGCCGGCCGCGATGATCACCGCCTGCAGCAGATAGGGGTTCACAGCACCATCCGGCAGGCGCAGTTCAAACCGGCCGGGGCCTGGAACGCGCACCATGTGAGTGCGGTTGTTGCCGGTCCAGGTCACGGTGTTCGGCGCCCAGGTCGCGCCCGACATGGTGCGCGGCGCATTGATGCGCTTGTAGGAGTTCACCGTGGGGTTGGTGATCGCCGCCAGGGCTGAGGCGTGCTTCATGATGCCGCCCAGGAACCAGCCGCCCTGCTCCGACAGGCCCAGCTCGGCAATCTGGCCCGCGCCCTTTTCACCGGCAAAGACGTTGGTGCGGGCATCTTTGCCCGGTGCGTCCCAGACCGAGATATGCGCGTGGCAGCCGTTGCCGGTGAGGCCCTCGACCGGCTTTGGCATGAAGGTCGCGCGGTAGCCGTGCTTTTCCGCCACCGATTTAGTCATGAACTTGAAGAAGCTGTGCTTGTCGGCGGTCGACAGCGCATCGTCGAACTCCCAGTTCATCTCGAACTGGCCGTTGGCGTCCTCGTGGTCGTTCTGATACGGGCCCCAGCCCAGTTCCAGCATGTAGTCGCAGATCTCGCGGACCACGTCATAACGGCGCATCACCGCCTGCTGGTCATAGCAGGGTTTTTCAGCGGTATCGAAGGGGTCCGAGATTTCCTCTCCGTCCGGGGTCAGCAGGAAGAACTCGGCCTCGATGCCGGTCTTCACGTGCAGGCCTTCGTCCGCAGCCTCCTTGATCAGGCGGCGCAGCACGTTGCGCGGCGCCTGAGCCACATCCTCGCCTTCCATCACGCAGTCAGCCGCCACCCAGGCGACCTCCGGCTTCCACGGCAGCTGGATCACCGAGTTGGGATCCGGCACCGCCAGCATGTCCGGGTGGGCCGGTGTGAGGTCAAGCCAGGTGGCAAAACCGGCAAAGCCGGCCCCGTCTTCCTGCATGTCCGCGATCGCCTGTGCCGGCACCAGTTTGGCGCGCTGGCCACCGAACAAGTCGGTGAAGGAGATCATGAAGTATTTAACGCCTTTTTCTTTTGCGAAAGCAGCCAGATCTGTCGTCATGGTCCTACTTCCTTTCCCTGTTGAACGTATTTCGAAAATGGGGCGCGAACCGTCACCGGCCGCGCCCCGCTTAACTTCAGAACCCTGCCTTACCCGGGTACCAGTCGGTGCCGGCCAGCGGCACGCGCGCCATGGCGGCGGCCTCCATGGTCAGGGCGCACAGATCCTCGGGTTCGAGGTTGTGCAGGTGGTTGTGGCCGCAGGCGCGGGCAATGGTCTGCGCCTCTAGCGTCATCACCTTGAGGTAGTTGCGCAGGCGGCGGCCCGCTTCGGCCGGATCCAAGCGCTTCATCAGCTCCGGGTCTTGGGTGGTAATGCCGGCCGGGTCGCGGCCTTCGTGCCAGTCGTCATAGGCGCCGGTGGTGGTGCCCAGCTTCTGGTACTCGTTTTCCCATTTCGGGTCGTTGTCGCCCAGCGCGATCAGCGCCGCGGTGCCGATGGCCACCGCGTCAGCACCCAGTGCCATCGCCTTGGCCACGTCGGCGCCGGTGCGGATGCCGCCAGAGACCACCAGCTGCACTTCGCGGTGCACGCCCAGATCCTGCAACGCCTGCACGGCGGGGCGGATACAGGCCAGCGTCGGCAGACCGACATGTTCGATGAACACGTCCTGGGTAGCGGCCGTGCCGCCCTGCATGCCGTCCAGCACCACAACATCGGCGCCTGCCTTCACGGCCAAAGCAGTGTCATAGTAGGGCCGGGTGCCGCCAACCTTCACATAGATCGGCTTTTCCCAGTTGGTGATTTCCCGCAGCTCCAGGATCTTGATTTCCAGGTCATCCGGGCCGGTCCAGTCCGGGTGGCGGCAGGCGGAACGCTGGTCGATGCCCTTGGGCAGGCAGCGCATTTCCGCAACCCGGTCCGAGATCTTCTGGCCCAGCAGCATGCCGCCACCGCCGGGCTTAGCGCCCTGACCGACCACAACCTCGATGGCGTCCGCCTTGCGCAGGTCATCGGGGTTCATGCCGTAGCGGGACGGCAGGTACTGGTAAACCAGCTTGGAGGAATGGCCGCGCTCTTCCGGGGTCATGCCGCCGTCACCGGTGGTGGTGGAGGTGCCGGCGGCAGATGCGCCGCGGCCCAGGGCCTCTTTCGCGGGGCCCGACAGCGCGCCAAAGCTCATGCCGGCAATGGTGACCGGAATGTCCAGCTCAATCGGCTTCTTGGCGAAACGTGTGCCCAGGGTCACCTTGGTTTCACATTTCTCGCGGTAGCCTTCCAGCGGATAGCGCGAGACCGAGGCGCCGAGGAACAGCAGGTCATCGAAATGCGGCACCCGGCGCTTAGCGCCGCCGCCGCGGATGTCATAGATCCCGGTGGCTGCCGCGCGGCGGATTTCCGCGTTGATCGGGTTGGAGAATGTCGCCGACTGGATCGGCTCGGTACGGGGGATGTTCTTGTTATCCATGCCTTTTGATCCTGTCCTTAGTACGCTTGCGCGTTGTCGACGTCGAAGTTGTAAAGCTGGCGGGCGGAGCCATAGCGCTTGAACTCTTCCGGCTTGGCGTCGGAGCCCGCGCGTTCCAGCAGATCCTTGAGGATCTCGATGTGCTCAGGCCGCATCTCTTTCTCGATGCAGTCGGCGCCCAGGCTCTTGACCGAACCGCGCACAAACAAGCGCGCCTCATAGCAGCTGTCGCCCAGCGCATCACCGGCATCGCCGCAGACAACCAAGTTGCCCGCCTGCGCCATGAAGGCGCACATGTGGCCGATGTTGCCGTGCACGACGATGTCGATGCCTTTCATGGAGATGCCGCAGCGTGAAGACGCATTGCCCTTGATCACCAGCAGGCCGCCGTGGCCGGTGGCACCGGCATATTGGCTGGCGTCGCCCTCGACGATCACCTGGCCGGACATCATGTTTTCAGCCACACCGGGGCCAACAGACCCTTCGACGCGCACGGTCGCCTGCTGGTTCATGCCGGCGCAGTAGTAGCCGGTCGAGCCCTTGACGGTCACGTCAATCGGCGAGTCCAAACCCACGGCAATCGCATGGCTGCCCTTGGGGTTGACGACTTCCCAGGCAGTTTTGTTAGTGCTGCCGTTCAATTCCTGCAGGGCGGAGTTCAGACCGCGCAGGCCATTTGCTTCAAGATCATATGTCTGCATCTTAGTGGTTCCAGAAGTAAACGGTTGCGGGTTCGGGCTCCCAGACCTTGGCATCTTCAATGCCCGGCAGGTTCACCAGCGCGCGGTATTCGGACCCGAAGGCCACATACTGGTCGGTTTCCGCCATCACCGCCGGCTTGCAGGCGATCGGGTCGCGGACCACGCCAAAACCGTCCTTGGTGCCCACCACGAAGTTGAAGAACCCGTCCAGGTCTTCCAGGGTGCCTTCCAGCGCTTCACCCAGGGTGGCGCCGTTCTGCATCTTCCAGGTCAGATAGGCTGCGCCCACCTCGGTGTCGTTCTGGCTTTCGATCCGCACCCCGTCCCGGCGCAGCTTGCGGCGCAGCGAGTTGTGGTTGGACAGCGAGCCATTGTGCACCAGGCACTGGTCCGATCCGGTCGAGAACGGGTGTGCGCCCTCGGTGGTCACGGCGGATTCAGTGGCCATGCGGGTATGGCCGATGCCATGGGTGCCGCTCATGCCGCGCACGTCGAAACGCTCTGCAACTTTCTCGGGCAGACCCACTTCCTTGTAAATCTCGATGGTGTCGCCTGCACTCATGACACGCATGCCGGGGCGCAGTTCCGCCAATGCGGCGCGCGCTTCTTCGGCTTTGCCAGCGGGCACCTCCAGCACCGCGTGGGTGTCGGTCACCCGGATCGACACATCGGTGCTCAGCGCTTCGGCCAGCGCGCCGTCCAGCCCGTCAAAGGCTTCCTCAGGCGCATCCGACTGAACGGTCAGCTTGGTGCGCCCGTCCGCTTCGGATCCGTAGATTGCAATGCCCGCACTATCGGGACCGCGGTCCGTCATGGTGATGAGCATATCGGTGAGCATATCGCCCAGTTTTGGCTCTAGTGATTTGTCTTTCAGAAAAAGACCGACAATCCCGCACATGGGTGTGCCTCCTGCTTTTCATCTCGAATCAACGCTAGCAGTTTGCGATCTACCGTTCAACTCTTATGAAACTTATTTTCCCTTGAGGGAAAGAAAAGGCGCGCCGTCTGGCGCGCCTCTGGTTGGGTCAGGATCAGTATTTCTCCAACAAGGAGTGTATTTTCTCCTTGTCCCCCATATTCTTAGCCTTCTCCAGATGGGCCCCCTCGCGAACAAACTGGATCCGGTGCCAGGCGATCCAGAAGACCACCCCCAGGACAACCATCAGCCCTTCTGATCCTTGAAAGGGGTAAACTGCCCCAACTTCTGCCAGATCCACCGCCCAGCTGTCGTATCCGATCGTAGACATTCCAATTCTCCTTATTCAGCCGGAACGCCGTTGCCGTTCACTGCAGCCTTGTCGGCAGCAATGATTTCGGCCTTGGCATCTTCGTAGGCATGGTGTTCAGCGTAATCGAGGCCCTGCAGCTCGACCTCCACCGGGATCCGCAGCACGCCGGCAGCGGCCTGCATCTTGGAGATCACGTACCCGGGCAGCCAGCCCAGCACGCCAAACATGATCACCGCGCCGATGGTCTGGCCAACCGGGTTGACGGTGGCATAGCCTTCATAGGGCGAGCTCGGCGCGCCCCACAGCAGGAAGCCCGCGATGATCAGCCCCACGATGCCGGAGTAGCCATGCACGGCAACAGCGCCCACCGCATCGTCGATCTTGAAAGTGCGCTCGACCCAGTAGTGCAGCTTGTAGACGATCACGACACCAACCGCGCCGACCAGCATCGCCTGGATCGGGTGGTACAGGTCGTTGCCGGCAGAGGCTGTGATGATGCCCGCCAGACCGCCGGAGAAGGTCCAGAACGCATCACCCTTGGACACCACATAAGCCGCCATCAGGCCGCCGGACAGCGACATCAGGAAGTTGAAGGTGATCGCGGACAGCGAGGTCGGCGCCAGATAGATGTTGGTGGCCGTCCAGGTTTCGCCGGTCAGCAGCCCGCCAATGCCATCCGGCGAGATCACCGGAATGTTGCAAGCGGCATAGAAGCCCCAGAACCCCGAGTAGATCAGGAAGATCCCGATGGTCAGCATCCATGGGTTATGCGGCGGGATATCGCGCGGAGTGCCGTCAGCGGCGAACTTGCCCAGGCGCGGGCCCAGCACCATGATCACACCCAATGCGTAACCGCCGGCAATCGCGTGGATCACACCGGAGGCATAGGCGTCGTGATAGCCCAGGTATTTCACCATCCAGCCCTCGGCGTGCCAGCCCCAGGCCGCGTCGATGATCCAGAACACCGAGCCGATCATAACTGCATGCACCCACAGGGCGGAAGAGCGGATCCGCTCAATCACCGCGCCGGACACGATCGAGGCCGCGGTCCAGGAGAACAGCAGGAACGCCGCCCAGAACACGCCGGTGATCCGGTCTGAGAGGTTGGTGCCCATGTTCTGCGACCACGGCAGGTTGGCCGCGCCTGCATCATGGTTCAGGCCGCCGAAGAACGGGAAGCTGGGGAACGCCCAGTAGATCCACCAGCCGAAAAAGAAGAAAGTCACCGTGACCAGCGGAATGATCATGATGTTCTTCATCAATGTGTGCATGTGGTTGCGGTGGCGGCTGGCGCCGACCTCATACATGCAGAACCCCACGTGAATGAGGAACATGAAGACAACGGTCACCCAGTAATAGAACTCGGTGAACACCGTTGTTAACGCGTTCAGATTTCCATCCAATGTTTTGCCCTCCTGTTGGCAGTGTTCCCGGGCATTTTTTGCCTCTTGGGAATATTATTTTCCCTTATTATTGGGTTCCGGCGGGCAGACCTGTCAATCTTCATGTGAAAATTTATTCACCCCCAGGGAACACGGTGCCGCTTTTCGCGTTTTTATTTGCCGGTTTTCAGACCAGTTAAGTCCCCGGCATCCAAAGACTTAGCGCCAACCGGCCCGGACCGGTTCCATGCCGCGCCGACATGCTGCAACCACCGCCAAACCCATGGTGCAACTGCGCATTTGCGACAGAATCACGCGAATCTCCGGCACCACTTGTCTGTGATTCTCCCCCGGAACGGGTTGCGCAGAGCCTGCCGCAACCGCAAGCCTGATGTCGAAAAAGACCATTTCAGGCCAATTCATGCCGCAAACCCATTCGGAATCGGCATTTTTGGCAAAATCTTTTTCCTGCTAGGAATAATCATTGACACGAAGCCTCCTCCCTTGGCTAACTGGACCAGACCAATGGAACCAAATCAAGAATTTTGGTCCGCACCAATAGGGAGAAACGCAAAATGGCCATCATCTGGCGGACTTCAGCACTGGCGCAGCGCCACAAGGAAATCGGCGGCGAGCTGGAAGATTGGAACGGCATGGGAACCGCCTGGTTCTATGACCACACCCCCGAGCGCGCCAAAGCCGACTACGAGGCGATCCGCACCAAGGCCGGCCTGATGGACGTGTCCGGCCTGAAGAAAGTCCACGTCGTGGGCGAGCACGCGGCACAGGTCATCGACCGGGTCACCACCCGCAACGTCGAAAAGATCATGCCGGGCCGCTCAACCTATGCCTCGATCCTGAACGACCAGGGCAAATTCGTGGACGACTGCATCATCTACCGCCTGTCGGTGAACAGCTGGCTGGTGGTGCATGGCACCGGCACCGGCATGGAGCAGCTGAACACGGTTGCGGCCGGCAAGAACTGCTCGGTGATCTTTGACGACAACATGCACGACATGTCGCTGCAGGGCCCCGTTGCGGTGGACTTCCTGGCCGAATACGTGCCCGGCATCCGTGATTTGGCCTATTTCGGCATCATCCAGACCAAGCTGTTCGGCTGCCCGGTGATGATCTCGCGCACCGGCTACACCGGTGAGCGCGGCTATGAGATCTTTTGCCAGGCCAAGGATGCCGTGCACCTCTGGGACAGCATCCTGGACAAGGGCGCGGGGCTCGGCATCGTGCCGGTGCAGTTCTCCACCCTCGACCTCTTGCGCACCGAAAGCTACCTGCTGTTCTATCCGGGCGACAACTCCGAGACCTACCCGTTCGACGATGAGCCCTGCGGCGACACGCTGTGGGAATTGGGCCTCGAATTCACTGTCTCCCCGGGCAAAACCGGCTTCATCGGCGCCGAGAACCACTATGCCGCCGAAGGCAAGGAGCGGTTCAAGATCTACGGCGTCCAGCTGGAGGGCACCACCCCGGCGGATGAAGGCGCAGACCTGCTGCAGAACGGTGAAAAAGTCGGCGTGGTCACCTACGGCATGTATTCCGACGTGAACAAGCACAACGTGGGCATCGCGCGGATGCCGGTGGCCTGCGCCAAGCCGGGCACCGAGCTGACCGTGCGCAACGGCGACGGCACCGAGATTGCCGCCACCGCCGCCGAGATGCCCTTCTACGACAAGGACAAATCGATCCGCACCGCAAAGGGCTGATCCGGATCCCGGGCGTCTCCATCCCGGAGGCGCCCGCTTTCGTTCACCCGGACTGCAGGAAAAGCGACCCACATGTCTAAGACCGTATTCCCCCCTTCCATCAAAAGCCGCCCCGTCTACGGCGAGCTTGAAGCCCGCGCCGGCAGCGGCCACCTGATGATTGCCGATGCCGAAGGCGCCGAGGCGATCCTTGATCTGGCCAAAACCGCGGACGCGGCGTTCTGGGCCAAGGCCCATATCATCTACATCCCCAAGGACACCGGCACCAAATACAGCAGCCAGCTGGAACAGCTCGGTGCAGGCCAGTATTACGCAGGCCCCTCCTACGAGGCCGCGCAAAGCCGCATCCGCCGCGCCCTGCTGGACTGCCACATGGGTACCCAGGTGTATCTGACCGGCACCGAAAGCCTGATGGGCCAGGCCATGGCCGAGGCCACCGCCGCCGGCATCCCGCATACCGCGATCCAGACCGAGCACCGCGGCTCCACCGCGCGGCGCATGCAATGCGTGCACTGCAAGGGCATCACCGAGGACGTCACCACCGACCCGTTCGAATGCAGCCACTGCGGCCTCAGCCTGTTCGTGCGCGATCACTATTCGCGCCGCCTCGCCGCCTTCCAGGGCGTGCGGGTGGATGCCGAAGACCCGGGCAACATCCCCGAGAAAGTGGAGCTGTTCAAATGAGTGCTGGCACCGCAAAACTGAATGTCACCGTGGCCGAGGTCAAACCGATCAACGACCTGGTCACCCGTTTCAAATTTGTCCGCACCGGCGGCGGCGACCTGCCCACCTTCTCGGGCGGCGCCCACACCGTGGTCGAGATGCAGGACGGCGATATCACCCGCCTGAACGCCTATTCGCTGATGTCCAACCCGGCCGACCGGGGCGCCTACACGATCTCAGTCCGCCGCGATGACGAAGGCCGCGGCGGCTCCAAATTCATGCACTCCCAGGTGAAAGAGGGCATGGAGATGGTGATCTCCAACCCGGTGAACCTGTTCTCGCTGGACCTGCGCGCGGGCAAGCACCTGATGCTGGCCGGCGGCATCGGCATCACGCCGTTCATGGCGCAGATGCACCAGCTGTCGATGATGGGCGGCCAGTTCGAACTGCACTATTCGGTCCGCACCGCCTCGCTCGGCACCTATGCCGAGGAGCTGGCGGCACAGTACCCGGGCAAGGTGCATATCTATCACGACGACCAGGGCGAGGCGATCGACCTCAAGACCCTGCTCGCCACCCAGCCGCTGGGCACGCATGTGTATGTCTGCGGCCCCAAGGGCATGATCAACTGGGTGCACTCCACCGCCGAGGACATGGGCTGGCCGCGCGAAGCGGTGCATTCCGAGGAATTCCTGGCACCTGCGTCGGGCAAGCCGTTCGAGGTGAAATGCGCGGTCTCCAACAAGATCGTCCAGGTCGGCGAGCATCAATCGCTGCTGGAAGCCCTGGAGGCGGCCGGCATCGACGCCCCCTACCTCTGCCGCGGCGGCGCCTGCGGCCAGTGCGAGACCAATGTCATCGGCTATGACGGCAAGTTCCTGCACTACGACCACTGGCTGACCGACGAGCAGAAGGCAGGCGGCAAGCACATCATGCCCTGCGTCTCGCGCTTTGAAGGCAAAACCCTGGTCCTGGACCGCTGAGGGAGAACGACATGACAATTCAATTCAACGACGAAACCTTCCACGGCGACTTCACCTTCAAGAACTCGGACTGGGCCATCAAACGTTTCCCCTTCCCGTTCCACGAAGACAGCTACATGTATTCGGTGAACATGGAGCCGCACACCTCCTACCGGCCCGGCTCGGTGTTTGAACGCACCTTCGACGTCGACGAGCACTATGTGGCGGAAATGAAGGACCGCGCCCGGGTGCTGGCGAACGACCCGCTGCGCTGCCAGTCGCTGCCGCATATGACGCTGGCGGGCTGGGACCTGGTCGAGCTGATCATGGAAGCCAAGGCGCGCGAGTATCCGGACCTGTTCGAGTTGCACAAGGACGGCAACCGCTGGCGCTGGGTGAACAAGCCGCTGGGCATCGACGACACCTTCACCTTCCTCGATGAAAGCACCCTGCCCTACGGCCCGATGGAATACATCACCCGCCAGACTCAGGGCGACTTTGCGGTGCTGGACCAGCGCGACGACAACCTGTGGATGGACGCCGGCATGGTCACCACCCAGGCTGACTGGTCGCTGGACTTCGATATCGGCATGAACTTCTTCGAATGGCATGCACCGGTGCCGAAGGCGCACGAGATGGGCATATTCGTGCGCGCGCTGAAGTTCCTCTTGAACATCCAGCAGGGCCAGCCCGCCCGCCGCCTGAACTGGACGATGACGGTCAACCCGCTGCTCGACACCTCGCCGGAGAACTACCACAAATGGGGCGTGATGAAGCAGGGGCTGACGATGGAGAACATCGGCGACAAGCAGCACCTGCGGGTCGAACTGCAGACCTTCTTCCGCCTGCCGCGCTCCAATGCGCTGGTGTTCCCGATCCGCTGCTACCTGATCAGCTTCAACGATCTGGTGACGGTGCCGAAATGGGGCCGCCGCCTGCACCGGGTGATCCGCGACCTGCCGGAAGAGCTGGCCACCTACAAGGGCTTCATCGACAACCGCCCGCTGATGGTGGAATGGCTGTCGCAGTATGACGACGGCAGCCCGACCTCGGACGGCATCTGGCCCGACGACGACTGATCCCGAGCGGACCCGGCGGGCCGTCCCTACCCCCTGTCACTTAGGCCCGCCTCACTGACTGCCGTTGCCCCTGGCTCCGGCAGTTTCTTTTTTTAACTGAAGGGGGCATTCCCGCCCCTGCATCAGACGGCAGGCTGCACCTGCCCCCTGTACAGCCTTGGGCCGGGCAGCGAACGGCAAGCTCTCCGCATAACGCACCAGTGCCGCGCATCGCGCGGCGCTGCGCCCAACTGCGCGGGGACATCTTCAGATGTTCCCGAAACAGGCGGGAGCACCCGCGCCGCGGATCAGCTCGACTGCGGGTAGGAGATGATCGACAGGTAGCGCGCTGGCAGTTTCACCAGACCCTCAGGCCCATGCGGCGCGTCGGCGTCGAAGAACAGCGTATCCCCAGGTTTCAATTCAAACACCTTGTCGCCATGGCGGTAATCCACCTCGCCCTCCAGCATATAGAGCATTTCCACCCCATCATGCTGGAAGGTCGGAAACACATCCGACTCTTCAGTCAGGGTGATCATGTAAGGCTCCACCATCACGCCAGAGGCATTGGCACCCAGATGCCCCAGAAGCTGGTACTGGTGCCCGGCCCGGGTGCCCGCGCGCTCGGTCTCCGCACCTTCGCCGGATTTCGTGTGCACCGCCTCCCGGCTTTCTTCAAAGCGCCGGAAAAAGGAGGTGATTGGCACGCTCAGCGCATTGGCAAGCAGCTGCAGCGTGGTCAGAGACGGCGACGTGTTGCCATTTTCGATCTTGGACAGCATCCCGATTGACAGCCCCGTCAGATTGGCCAGATCCGCCACAGTGATCCCCTGCTGACGCCGGAACGACCGGACCTCACGGCCAATTGCCACTTCCAGAACTTTTTCCGAGCCCTCGCGGACACGATGCGGATCTTGAGAAAGGTTATTTGCCACTGCGTCGCTATCGTCTTTGGGTTTAGCCACTGTGTTATCTTCCTTATGGACAGCCTCTGACAAGCGCGCAGCGGGGATTACGTAAAAACTTTTCAAGACGCAAGGAACCGCGCGAAAATTATTTTACTGACATTACCACTTTTTCCCAAGCCCCCACCGCCACAGGAAAGAAAATTGTTGCTTGGCAGCCCCGCCTCCCAAGCGGCAAACAACAAAACCCGGGCCGCCGGACCCGGGTTTCAACTCCCAGACAGACACCCCCCGGCTCTTCTCAGCTGTCCAAGAGCAGCAGGCAGGCGCCCAGAACCTTGCGGCTGCCGTCAAACACCACAGGCTTCTCGCCGCGCCAGCGGCTGGCGTGGCGGTGCAAGGCCGCCCGGCCCGAGGTCAGGTTGCGCAGCGTCTCGCCGGTTTCCGCTGCGATCCGCCCCACCCGGGTTTTCAGGTTGCCGTGATAGGTCTCCCGGTGCAGCGCCTCCATCCGCAGATGAAACAGGGACGACCGGCTGCGCGGCGCAATCTGCATCACTGCAACCTGCACGTCAGCCCCGGCCCAGACCCGCAAAGCGCGAGCCTGCAGCTTCTCAGCTTCTTCAAGCGCGCCCGCCCGGAACTGCAGCACGGCCAGGTTCGCAGGCGCAGACGCGCGGCGCAGATCGGCGGCTGGAAAGGCAACCCGCGCCAGCAGATCTGCCAGGCGGAACAGCCGCATTGCCTTGCGCCTGTGCGCACCGGCCACTGCCACTGCCCGCTCCATCAGCCGCTCCCAGATCAGGTCGGCGCGCGACCATCCAGCCTCGCGCGCGACCCGCATTTCCGCGTCCCGCCTAGAGCCCCAGATACGCGGCGCGGACGTGTTCATTGCCGTGAAGCTCATCTGCAGGACCCTCCATTGCTGCATTTCCGGTTTCCAGGACATAGGCGTAATCGGCCAGTTCCAGCGCCAATTCGGCGTTCTGTTCGACCAAGACCACCGACAGCCCCTTGGCGTTGATCTCCTCGACGATCCGGGCGATCTCCTCGACAATCACCGGCGCCAGCCCCATCGAGGGCTCATCCATCAGCAAAAGCCGGGGCTTGGACATCAGCGCACGGCCGATGGCAAGCATCTGCTGTTCACCGCCCGACATGGTCTTGGCCATCTGGGTGCGCCGTTCACGCAAGCGCGGGAAACGGGTGAAGACACCCTCCAAGTCCTCCTCGACCGCATCCTTGTCCTTGCGCAGAAACGCCCCGGTGCGCAGGTTCTCCTCCACTGTCATATCGGGGAAGATCCGCCGCCCCTCCGGCACATGGGCAATGCCGTTGGCCACCACCTTATGTGCGGGCAGGTGGTCGATCCTCTTGCCCTCGAAGGTGATCTCGCCCGCGGTAATCGGCAGCATCCCCGACATCGCACGCAGCGTGGTGGTCTTGCCCGCGCCGTTGCCGCCGATGATGGTGACGATCTTGCCCTCCGGCACCGCGACCGAGATGTTCCGGATGGCGTTGATCTTGCCGTAGTTGACGGCGATATTCTTCATCTCAAGCAACATGGCGCGCGCCTCCCAGATAGGCCTCGATCACCGCCGGATGGTTGCGGATCTCCTGCGGGCCGCCTTCGGCCAGGAACTTGCCAAAGCTCATGCAGGTGATGTTGTCGCACAGCCCCATGATCGCTTGCATGTCATGCTCGACGATCAGGATGGTGATCCCGTCCGCCTTCAGACGCTCCATCAGGTCCATCATCTGCCGCGTCTCTTCCGGATTCATGCCGGTGAAGGGCTCATCCAGCAGGATCACATCCGGGTGACTGGCATAGGCCACCGCCATGCCCAGCGCCCGCTGGTGACCGTGGGACAGATCACCCGCCCGCTCATGCTTCACATGATCCAAGCCAAAGAACTCCAGCGCCTCCCTGGCGCGCGCCTCAGCACCGCTGCGGTCTTCCTTGTCCCAGCCGATGATCGCGGCAAAGATGTTGGGGCGGAATGGCATATGGGTGCCAACCAGCGCATTCTCCAGTACCGTCAGCTCAGCAAACAAAGTCGAGTGCTGGAACGTCCGCACCACCCCGCGCCGGGCCACGTCATGCATCTGCAGGCCGGAGATATCCTCGCCCCGCAGCAGCACCTGCCCCGATGTCGGCGTGTAAAAGCCTGAGATCATGTTGAACGTCGTGGTCTTTCCCGCCCCATTCGGGCCGATCAGACCATGGATCGAGCCATGCGCCACCTTGAACGACAGGCTGTCTACCGCAACCAACCCGCCAAACCGCATAGTCAGGTCTTTGACTTCAAGAAAATCACTCATTCTGCCGGGCTCCGTTCCGGCGCGCCATCTGCGGCGCGTCTTTTGGTGAGTTTCTGCACGATGCTTTCCAAGCCATTTGGCAGGAACAGGATCGACAGGATCATTATGGCGCCATAGATCAACGGCCGCATCTGCTCGAGCCCCAGCTCGCGCAGCACAACCTCATTGATCACCGTCAGCACCACGCAGCCCAGGATCGGGCCATAGAAAGTCGCGGTGCCGCCGACAATTGCCCAGGTCAGCACAAAGACCATCAGGTCGATGTCAAAGGCGTTGGGATTGATGGTGCCCACGTAATGCGCCAGCAGCGCGCCGGAGATGCCGGCAAAGCCCGAGGCAATGGCAAAGGCCAGCGTCCGGTAGGCCCGCACATTCACGCCCGAGGCCTGCGCCAGCTTGTCCTGCCAATGCACCGCATGGAAGGTGAGACCGACCGGCGATTTCTCAATCCGCCACAGGACCCACAGGCAAACCGCCACAACAACGCCTGCAAAGTAGTAATAGGAGGTCGGCTCAAAGAAATCGAACTGGTAGAAGCCAACCGAGAAATCCGGCATCGGATCAATCCCCTTGATCCCCTTGGCGCCGCCAAACGGATCCCGGAACCGTTTCCACAGCAGGCGGATGATTTCACCGGCAGCAAACGACCCGATCAGAAAGTAAAACCCCTTCATCCGGAACAGCGGAAAGGACAACAGCACCGCAATCAGCGCCGCACACACGCCCCCCAACAGCATCGAAACCGGCACATAGACACCCAGCTTCTTGGTCAGCAGGGCCGAGGAATAGGCCCCCACCCCCATGATCACCACATGCGCCAGCGACCATTCACCGGTCAGGGTCAGCAGCCGGTAGCTCGCCACCAGCAGCACGTTGATGGTCAGGAACACCAGGATTTCCTGCTGCGAAAAGCTGAGCCCATGCGGCAGGGCAATCAGCGCGGCCAGCGCCGCGATCCAGATCAGGAACTTAGGCACGATCCGCACTCCCAAACAATCCGGTCGGCTTGACGATCAGCACCAGCAGCATCAGCGAAAGCCCCACGATGTCAGCTAGAACACCGTCCCAGAAGGTAGTCACAAAGGTATGCACCAATGCATAGGCAACCGAGGCCACGATGGCGCCCTCCAAGGAGCCGACTCCGCCGACGATGATGACAATGAATGCGGTAACAATCACCGAATGCCCCATATGCGGGTTGACCGAGACCAGCGGCGCGGTCAGCGCGCCCGCTATCCCCGCCAGCCCCGCACCAATGAACATGGCGATCCTGGCGGTCTGGGTGATCGAAATCCCCTGCAGCGCCGCAGCCTCGGGATCCTGCGCCGAGGCGCGCAAGGCCCAGCCGAATTTGGTCCGTTTCAAAAAGTACCAAAGCGCCGACAGCAGCACGATGGCAGCGATGATCACATAGAGCCGCGCCACCGGCAGCCGCACCTTATCTGAAAACGCAATCACCTCTTGCGTCACCGGCGGGATATGCACCATCCGCACGCCGAACCCCATCACCGCCAGCGCCTGCAGGATCATCAAAAACCCGATCGAGGCCACCAGCCCGCCCAGGGGGTTATCCTTCAACGGCCGGAACAGCGCCCGCTCCATCAACAGGCCCAGACAGCCCACAAACAACAGCCCCGCCGCCACGGCCAGAAAGAACGGCACATTCAGCCCGGCATACAGCGCCACAATCGCATAAGCACCCGCCATGAACAGTTCGCCATGGGCAAAATTGATCACTCCCATGACACCAAAAATCAGCACAAGTCCCACAGCAACAAGGGAAATATAGCTCGCAGCATACACGGCGTTGAGGCCGGTCTGCGCCAAAAGGTCCAGCATTGGATTGTCTCTTTATTCAGTCGGTCCCGCGGTGCGGGGACATCTCCCGCACCGCCTGATTGCCAGCCTGAAAGGTCAGCTGCGCTGATCCCACATCTGGTCATAGGCCTTCATATGCTTGACCAGCAGGTCGCCGTGCTTGGCGTACCAGTCAGGGATTGACCGGAAATCCTTGATCCGGGCCTTGCCGCTCTCAATCGCCACCACCGGCCAATCGCCGACCAGCGCATTGTCGATGCCGAACAGTTCGGTGCCCCACCAATCGGCGTTGCCAAAGGCGTGCTTACCCTTGCCGTCCTTCATTGCAGCTGCCACCGCATCCGGGCTGGCCGACCCGGCCTTTTCCGCCGCGGCCTTCCACAGATCCATGATCGAGGCATATTCCCAGCTCACCGCGCCCCATTGGCCCGGGTGGCGGGTATTGAATTCCTCATAGAACCCGTTCGGATCGGTGAAATTGATATTGCTGCCATTCAGCGCCGGATCATCAAAATCCGGGAATTGGAAGACAAAGCCTTCCATGAACTCCTCCGAGGTCTTGGCGATCATCTGGTCGTAGAAATCCGCGGTGCAAGAGATGATCTGCCCCGTGAATCCCTGCTGGAACAGCTGTTCGACAATCGGATGCACATAATCGCTGTAGCAGGTGTCCAGGCAAACGATATCCGGGTTCTTGCTGATCAACCGGGTCACAACCGGCGCAAAATCGGTGGTCGCGGGGTCGAACAGCAGCGGCGCGTCCAGCATCTCGATGCCCGCCGCCTCGAACGCCGCCAGGTAGGTCGCCACCGAAGGCAGCCCCAGCGCGTCATCCTGCGCGCACATCACCGCGGTCTTCAGCTCCGGCTTGTTTTCGGCCAGCCAATCCACCCCTGTGACATTGTAGATCGGATGCACCTCTGCCGGTGCAATCAGCGTATTGGTGTCCGGCGACAGGTCCGACGGCAGCAGGGTCGAAAACAGCATGCCGGTCTTGTCCGCCACCGGCTGCACGCCGGGCCAGGTATCGCCGCCCAGCATCATGATGAAACTCACACCATCCTCGCGGATCAGCTTGGTGGCGCCGGTGCGCGCCTTGGCCGGATCGTATTCGTTGTCGTAGGCCACAAACTCGACATTATGGCTGCCATCACCCAGCTTGATGCCGCCCGCGGCATTGACCCGCTCGGCCCAAATCTGACAGCCATCCAGCCCGGGCTTGCCCCAGGCCGCCACCGCACCGGTCAAAGGCGCCAGAAAACCGATCTTGATGGTGCTGCCCGCCGCCAGCGACGCGCCCGGCAGCCCGGCGCTCATCGCCGCAGCCGCCGTCGAATGAAGGAACGTCCGCCGGGTCAGCCCCGATTTCACGATCTTGGAAATCATCTTCGTCTCCCATGTTGGACCCGCCTGTTTGTTTTTTGCGGCGGTGTGTTCTGCGGGATGAAGCCCTCTTGCGGGACCCGCAGGTTCAGCCCAACGTCACTGAACCAGTTGATCCAAATTGGACCCATCCCGGCTCAAGGCTGGCAGCCACATGGTTCACCGTCAAGAAATTTTCTTTCACTTTCCAGACCGAAAAGGCACCAAAATAGGACCATCTGCGCAATAATGCGGCAAGTAAGGCCCTAAAAACGTCACCAAAACATAACCTTACCACTCACCTTAACAAAGCAACCAGAAAGCCAATTTTTGGACCAATTTCTTCAACTTTCTTGCCGTCTGGCGCAGAAACCGGTAGGCTGAAAGCCAATCACAGCTGCGTCAGATGGTTGCAAAATGGCCTCCAAAGCCGGTATTGGCACCTCTGTTGCTATGACCAGGAGCAGGGGATTCCCCCGCTCAGCCGGCCGGGAAAACCAGATTTATGAGCTCAGCGGAAGAGACCACGTCGCAGATCCTGACCACCCATTCGGTGGGCGCCACCGTACAGGTGGTGATCGACACTTTGTTTGCCCGCATCAAATCCGGCACCTATCCGGTCGACACAAGGCTGCCGTCTGAGCGCACCCTGGCCTCCGAACTGGGTGTCGCCCGCAACACCGTGCGCGAGGCGCTGGATGTATTGGCGGCGCAGGAGGTGATCCACCGCCGCCCGGGCTCCGGCAGCTTTGTCAAATTCCGCTCCGACCCCAAGCCCGAAGCGTCGTATTCCACCCTGGCCAAGGAAGTCTCGCCGCTGGACCATCTGGTGGTGCGCGGCATCCTGGAGCCGGAGCTGATCCGCCTGGCGGTGATCAACATGACACCGCGCCAGATCGAGGAGCTGGACGAGATCCTCTCCCGCATCGAGGCGGTGCGCACCGACACGGACGCCTTTATCGAGGCGGAGGAAGATCTCTACCGCAAGATCGCCGAGGGCTCCGGCAATCCGCTGCTGCACTCCTGCTACGAGCTGACGATCGAGGCCTGCCGCCTGTCCTACCGCACCGCCCTGCGCCGCCGCCACCTGACGCCGCAGCGGATGCAGGACTACCAGAAGCGCTATAACACCCTGTTCAATGCCATCGCCTCGCGCGATGTGGAATCGGCGGTGGAATTCATAAAGCTGCACCTGATCGACGAACAGAAGCTGCTGCTGCAGGAAGTCTGAGGCAAGTTACCCCAGGACCGCGCGCGAACTGGCCTCATTGCCGGGCACCGCGCTTTCCAGCCGCTGGTGCCACAGCTGCCCCAGTGCGGCCATTTCCGCCTTCAGCAGGTTCGAATGCTGCGCCAGCCAGGCCGGGATCGACTTGAACCCGGCAATCCGCGCCTTGCCCTCCTGGATGGTGACAACCGGCCAGTCCCCAACCAAGGCGTTAGAAATACCAAAGATTTCCTCACCCCACCATTCCGCATGGCCAAAGGCATGGGTGACATGCCCCAGCTGCTTCATCGCCGCCAGAACTGACGGGGACTCAACCGACCCGGCCTTCTCGACCGCGCTATGCCAAATGTCCAGGATTGCCACATATTCCCAGCTCACCGCTGACCAAGTGCCCGGGAAGCGGCGGTTGTATTCCTCATAAAACGTGTGCGGCTGATTGAAGAAAAACGCCTTCTCCCGCAGCAGCGGATCGTCAAAGTCCGGGAACTGGAACAATACCCCTTCCATGAAGTCTTCAGACGTCTTCGCCACCAGCTTGTCATACCCGTCCATGGTGCAACTGATGATCTGGCCCTTGAACCCTTTGGCATAGGCGTATTCGGTCATCGCATGCACCATCGGCGTGTAGGACGAGCACCAGCACAGGATATCGGCGCCGCTCTCCAGCATCGGGTCCACCACCGGCCCCGGATCCATTGAGCGCGCATCATATTGCACTTCACGCAGGATCTTCTTGCCCGCTGCCTTGAACGCCGCCCTGTAGACCGCCTGCGTCGGCAGCCCCAGCAGGTCCATCTGGCTGCATAGGGCAACGGTCTTCAGCTCCGGCCGTTTCTCCGCCAGCCAGGCGACACCAGTCACGTTCTGTATCGGATGCGCCTCGCTGGGGGCAATCAGATAGGGTGTGTCCGGTGACAGATCGGTGGGCAGCAGGGTCGAGGTCAGCACCTTGTTGCGCATCAGCAGGTCCTGCACCGGCGCAAAGGTATCGCCGCCCAGCATCAGCATCAGCTTGACGTCGTGCTTCTGCACCAGTTCCATCGCGCCTTCCAACGCCCGGTCCGGGTTGTAACCGCAGTCGTAGGAATGGATGCGGATCGGATAACGGCGGCCGCCGATCAGCACCCCGCCGGCCTGATTCAACCCGTCCTCCCAGATCCGGCAGCCATTCAATCCGGGCAGCCCCCAGCTCTCCACCCGGCCCGAAAGCGGACCCAGAAAGCCAATGTTCACTGATTCTGTCATCCCCACCGACAGCCGGGGCAGCGCCGCGCGTGCGGTCAGCTGATGCGCAAAACTCGTCGTCTTCATGAATAAATCCTACCAAGAAAACAAAGCGCTTCCAGTCCAATCGCGCAGAAAATTATTCCACCCGTGAAAAATTGTTGACTTATTGGTGCAGATTTGGACCTATTTGGACCAGACCAAATGAACCAAATAAAGACATTGGTCTGAACCAATGGGAGAGCCACATGACCAAGAAACGCATTGCCATTATCGGCGCCGGCCCCTCGGGCCTGGCCCAGCTGCGCGCATTCCAATCCGCCGCCAACAAGGGGGAAGAGATCCCCGACATCGTCTGCTTTGAAAAGCAGGACAACTGGGGCGGCCTGTGGAACTACACCTGGCGCACCGGCCTGGATGAAAACGGCGAACCGGTGCACTGCTCGATGTACCGCTACCTGTGGTCCAACGGCCCCAAGGAGGGCCTGGAATTTGCCGACTATTCGTTCGAGGAGCACTTCGGCAAGCAGATCGCATCCTACCCGCCCCGCGCCGTGCTGTTCGACTATATCGAAGGCCGGGTAAAGAAGGCGGACGTGCGCAAGTGGATCCGCTTCAACTCTCCGATCCGCTGGGTGGAATACAACGAGGACAAGGGCAATTTCACCGTCACCGTGCACGACCACGCCAAGGACAGCACCTACAAGGAAGACTTCGACCACGTGATCTGCGCCTCGGGCCACTTCTCAACCCCGAACGTGCCGTTCTACCCCGGTTTCGACACTTTCAACGGCCGCGTCCTGCACGCCCATGACTTCCGCGATGCCCGCGAATTCGCAGGCAAGGACATCCTAATCCTCGGCGCCTCATATTCGGCCGAAGACATCGGCTCCCAGTGCTGGAAATACGGCGCCAAGTCGATCACCACCTCCTACCGGACTGAGCCAATGGGCTTCAAATGGCCGGAAAACTGGGACGAGGTTCCGGCGCTGGAGTCGGTCAGCGGCAACACCGCAACCTTTGTGGACGGCACCCAGAAAGAGGTCGACGCGATCATCCTCTGCACCGGTTACAAGCACTATTTCAACTTCCTGCCGGACGATCTGCGCCTGAAGACCGCCAACCGCCTGGCCACTGCCGATCTGTATAAGGGCGTGGTCTATGCCCATAACCCCAAGATGTTCTATCTGGGCATGCAGGACCAGTGGTTCACCTTCAACATGTTCGACGCCCAGGCCTGGTGGGTCCGCGACGCGATCATGGGCAAGATCGAAATCCCCTCGGACAAGGCGGCCCTGCTGGCCGATGTCAAGGAGCGCGAAGAGCGTGAAGAAGCCTCGCCGGACGTCAAATACGCGATCAAATACCAGGGCGACTACGTGCTGGAGCTGATCGAAGAGACCGACTACCCAACCTTCGACGTGGCCGGCGCCTGCCAAGCCTTCTACGAGTGGAAGGGGCACAAGGCGGAGGACATCATGGCCTTCCGCAACAACTCCTATAAATCGGTCATCACCGGCACCATGGCACCTGTGCACCACACCCCGTGGAAGGACGCCCTGGACGACACGCTGGAAGTATATCTGCAGAACTAAGCAGATCCGCCTGCGCCGTTTCCCTTCCTGTGCGGCGCAGGCCCCCTTCGCTGCTGTGCGAATCTTCTTTCGCAAGCTAATATCCACCTCATGCAGCGCGGCAATAACATGACTCTCGGCTTCCTGATTTTCCCCGGCTTTCCAATGGCCTGCCTGACCTCGGCCATCGAACCCCTGCGCGCGGCAAACGAAATTGCCGGCACTGAAACCTTCCGATGGAAACTTGTGTCCGAGGCCGGCGCCGGCGTGAACGCCTCCGCCAATGTGGCCTTCCAGCCGGATTGCTCGCTGGACCAGGCCGAAGAGATCGACACCCTGTTCCTCTTGTCCAGCCCGCAGGGCAAGTTCGACGACCCCAAGGCCTCCAACGGCAAGCTGCGCCACCTGGCCCGCCACGGCACCAAGATGGGCGCAGTCTCCGGCGGGGTCTTCCCGCTGGCCCGCTCCGGCCTGCTGGACGGCCACAGCTGTTCGGTCCACTGGTGCTACAAGGCCGCCTTCAGTGCAGAATTCCCCTCGCTTGCCACCACTGACGACGTGATCGTGCTGGACCGCCGCCGCTATACCGCCAGTGGCGCCGCGGCGATGTTCGACCTGTCATTGAAACTGATCGAACAGGCCCTGGGCGACGCGGTGATGACCGAGGTTGCCTGCTGGTTCCAGCACCCGATGGTCCGCGCCGAGGGTGTGCGCCAGAAGATCCCTGCCTTCAAGACCGACAGCACGGCCGACAGCCTGCCGCCGCCGGTTGCCAAGGCGGTTGAGCTGTTCGCCGACAACCTCGAGCACCCGGTCTCGATCCGTGATGCCGCCAGCACGATCGGCGTCTCGCCGCGACAGCTGGAGCGCAGCTTCAAATCCGCCACCGGCCAAAGCCCGGCAATCTACTACCGCACCCTGCGTATGAACGCGGCGCGGCAGCTGGTGATGTATTCCCGTGACTCGATCACCTCGATCGCCAATGCGGTGGGCTACGCCACTTCCTCCACCCTGTCGCAGCACTACCGCGAAAGCTTCGGCGTCACCCCGCAGGAGGAACGCCGCAAGGTGAATCTGTTCCGGGTCCAGGACAACCGCCCGATCCCATCGGTCTGATCCGCAGTCCTTCCCAGCAAACCATGGCAGCCGCAGGATAGTCCGCGGCTGCTTTTCTGCCTGCTTTTCATCTTGCCGAAAATACTCCCGCCGGAGGCATCCGCCCTCTCCGCACAATCCAGCGCTTCCGTTGACCGCAATCCGGCAAAATCAAAACGCCCAGCCTCCCGGCCGGGCGTTTTCAATCTACGCGCGTCTCTCAGATCGCCGATTGCGCCGCCGCGACCAAGGCGTGATGCAGCGACCCGGCAGAGCTGCGCGGCCCCACGATCGAGTACTTCTGCCCCGGCTCATGGCACAGCAGGAAAACGCCCAGATGCTCCATCGAAGTCCGGGTGGCATCGCCCGGTTTGCCCGCACGGACATTGGCGTTGCACAGCCGCTCCAGCACGTCAAAGCAACGCGGGCCTTCCATATCGAAGCGGCACCAGACGTCGGTCTGCTCCACCACGGAACCGACCTCACCGACAGCTTCCTTCAGCTCGCCTGCCAGCAACTCGTGACTGTCATGCGGGGCTGAGACCATCCACAGGTCCGGCCCCATCCACCAGGCAGCAAACTCACCGCTTGCAATCCAGCTTGCCGGCTCCGGCAGGGCACCACCCAAGTATGACGCCGCCGCAGATTTCGCCGCCTCCTCGCTACCCTGGCGCGCCGCCAATGAGGCCAGCGCACGGTCCGTCACTTCGCGGATCAGCAGACCGGCAAAAGCATCCACCTGCGGCTCGGACCCGCCCAGGGGAGAGACCGCTTTCAGACCATGATTATCGAACTTACCCACGGAGACGCTCCCCTTCCGGATCCACAAAATGCGCGCTGACAACTTCGACCTGGACTTCCTTGCCCTCCAGCGGGTTGACCGCGCGGATCACCTCGCCTTTGCGGGCATCGCCGCTTTTCAGGAAGCCGATCCCGATCGAACAGCCCAGCACCGGCGAATAGGCGGCAGAGGTGATATAACCCTGATCGGTGGCCGCACTGACCTCGCCATCGGCGTTCATCAGATGCGCCCCGGCCTGCACCGGATCGGCGGCATTCACCGGCTTGAAACCCACCAGCTTCAGTGCATTCTCCTGGTTCATGCCCTCACGCTCGCTCAGCGTGTTGCCGATGCAGTCCTTCTTCTTGCTGACCATCCGGCCCATGCCGAGATTCAGCGCCGAAGTGGTGCCGTTCAGCTCATTGCCCGCCGCATGGCCCTTTTCGATCCGCATGACGCCCAGCGCCTCGGTGCCGTAGGGAACCGCGCCGAACTCCTCGCCCGCTTCCATCAGCTTGCGGATCATCGCATCGCCGTACCGGGTCGGAACCGCGATCTCATAAGCCAGCTCGCCCGAGAAGGAGATCCGGAACAGCCGCGCCCGGCAGCCGCCCGCCACGGTGACTTCACCGCAGGCCATGAAGGGGAAGGCCTCGTTCGAGATGTCGAACTCCAGATCCACGACTTTTTGCAGCAGCTTGCGGGCATTCGGACCCGCCACCGCGAACTGTGCCCAGGCCTCAGTGGTCGAGATCAGCTGCACATCCATATCAGGGAACAGGCACTGGCGCGCAAATTCCATGTTGCGGTAGACCAGAACTGCGTTGGCGGTGGTGGTGGTCACCACGAAATGATCCTCGGCAAAACGCGCCGCGGTGCCGTCGTCATAGGCAATGCCATCCTCGCGCAGCATCAGCCCGTAGCGGACCTTGCCCACCGGAAGCTTGGCAAAGGCATTGGCATACATCTTGTTCAGAAACGCGGCGGCATCCTTGCCCTGCACATCGATCTTGCCCAGTGTGGTCACGTCGCAGATGCCGACAGAATTCCGTGTCTGCAGCACCTCGCGGTCCACCGACTGGCGCCAATGGGTTTCGCCCTTCTTGGGGAACCACTGCGCCCGCAGCCACTGGCCGACCTCGACAAACTCGGCACCCTGCTCCTCGGCCCACTTGTGGCTGGGGGTCTTACGTGTCGGGCGGAATTCCTCACCCACGGACCGACCGGCCATCACACCGAAGGACACTGGTGTATAGGGCGGGCGGAACATGGTGGTGCCGACCTCGGGGATCTGCTTGCCCGCCAGCTCAGCCATGATCGCCAGACCGCCCATGTTGGAGGTCTTGCCTTGATCGGTTGCCATGCCGAGAGTGGTATAGCGCTTCAGATGCTCGACCGAGCGGAAGTTCTCCTGATGCGCCAGCTTCACATCCTTGACGGTGACGTCGTTCTGCTGGTCCAGCCATGCACGGCCCTTGCCTTCCTTCACGTACCAGAAGGGAGTAACGTTGATGGGCGCATCCTCGGCCTCGGGCAGATCGCCAGCCTTGGCTTCAATCCCCAGCTCCGACAGCGCGGCCACGGCGCCCTCGGCACCGGCCCGCAGCGCGGCAGCGGTGGAGAAATCGCCGTTGGCGGCCCCAGCCACCGACATGTTTTGCGGCAGCTCGCCTGCAGGCACAAAGGCGGCAATATCTTCGCACCAGGCCGGACGGCCGCGCTGGTGGCAGGTCAGATGCACGTTCGGGTTCCAGCCGCCGGAGACAGCCAGTGCGCCGCAAGGAATATCGCGGGTGGTGCCATTGGCAAGACGCACGCGCGCCCACTCCAGACCCAGCCGGCCTTTGGTGTCGATCACCTGCGCACCGGCAAACAGCTCTGCCCCTTCAACCTTGGGCGCATCTGCACGGGTATCGATCACAGCGGTGACTTTCACCCCCTTGGCGATCAGATCCGCCGCGGTGCGGTGGCCGTCGTCATTGTTGGTGAATACCGCTACGGTCTGATCCGGCGTCACCGCCCAGCGGTTGGCATAGGCGCGCACCGCTCCCGCCAGCATCACGCCGGGGCGGTCGTTGTTCTCAAAGGCAATCGGCCGCTCGGTGGCGCCTGCCGCCAGCATCGCCCGCTTGGAGTAGATCCGCCACAGGATCTGCCGCGGCTTGCCCGCTTCGGGGGCCAGCACGTGGTCGGCAGTCCGTTCCACCGCGCCATAGATGCCATGATCATAGGCGCCAATGATCGAGGTGCGCGGCATCACCCGCACATTCGACATCGACGCCAACTCCGCCTGCGCCTGCTCCACCCAAGCGGAGCCGGTCAGATCACCGATGCCAAAGGTCTCGGCATTGAGGCGCCCGCCCAGCAGGAAGTCCTCATCGGCAATGATCACCTGCGCCCCGGCCCGGCCCGCGGTCAGCGCCGCCGTCAGGCCGGTAGGGCCAGCCCCGATCACCAAGAGGTCGCAATGCAGGAAGCCCTTGTCATAAGCGTCCGGATCATCCTCGAAACTGATGCTGCCCAGACCCGCTGCCTTGCGGATGATGGGCTCGTAGATCTTCTCCCAGAACGCCGCAGGCCACATGAATGTCTTGTAGTAGAACCCCGCGGTCAGAAAGTTCGAGAACCGGTCGTTCACCGCCATGAAGTCATGCTGAAGTGACGGCCAGCGGTTCTGCGAATTCGCCTCCAGCCCGTCATAGAGTTCGGCCACGGTGGCACGGGTGTTCGGCTCCTGCCGACCGCCGCTGCGCAGTTCGACCAGCGCGTTTGGCTCTTCAGAGCCGGAGGTCAGCACCCCCCGCGGACGGTGGTATTTGAAGGACCGGCCCATCAGCCGCACACCGTTTGCCAGCAGAGCAGAGGCCAGCGTGTCACCCTCAAACCCCTTGTAGCGCTTGCCGTCAAAGGTGAAGCTCAGCGCCTTGCTGCCCTTGATCAGCCCGCCGTCCAGGCGGTTCACCTGCACGCCCTTGCGGGCGCCGGTGCTGCCGTCGGCCTGGAACGCAACCGTTCCTGCATTCATTACTGCGTCAGTCATTTGCTGCGCCCCCTTGCCCGGGCCACATCGCGGGCCAGTTCGACATTCAGGATTTCATGGGTCACGGTGTTGCGGGTAACCACCAGCCAGGACCGGTCGCCCTGCTCGTGGAACCAGAGCTCGCGGTGCTCGCCTGCCGGGTTGTCGCGCAGGTACAGGTAGTCATGGAACTGCCGTGCCGCGTCATCACTCTCCCAGTCGGGACGGTCGATCAGGCTTGCGTCGCCAAGGTAGGTGAACTCCTGCAAATCCCGCGGCCCGAGGATCGGATGGTTGATAATCATCGCTGTTTTCCTTTCCTCAGTGCAGGTTCGGCTGGGCACCCTGGCCCTTTTCGTCGATCATGCAGCCGCGGCGGAACCGGTCGAGCCGGTATTCCGTGGCCACCTTATGCGGCGTGCCCGTCGCCAGCAGATGCGCATAGCACCAGCCCGAGGCCGGGGTCGCCTTGAACCCGCCGTAGCACCAGCCGCCGTTGAAATAGAGGCCGTCCACATGGGTCTTGTCGATGAAGGGTGAGCCGTCCATCGACATATCCATGATGCCGCCCCAGCTGCGCAGCATCCGCACCCGGCCCAGCGCCGGGATCAGCGCCATACCGCCCTCGATCACATCCTCGACCACAGGCAGATTGCCGCGCTGCGCATAAGAATTGTACATGTCCAGGTCGCCGCCAAAGACCAGACCGCCCTTGTCCGACTGGCTGCAATAGAAGTGGCCGGCGCCAAAGGTGATCACCCCGTCCAGCACCGGCTTCAGCCCTTCGGAGACAAAGGCCTGCAGCACATGGCTCTCGATCGGCAGGCGCATACCCGCCTTCTCCATCACCCGGCTGGAGGAACCCGCAACACAGCTCGCCACCTTGTTGGCGCCGATAAAGCCCTTGGTGGTCTCCACGCCCAGGCATTTTCCGTTCTCGATCTTGAAGCCGGTGACTTCGCAGTTCTGGATGATGTCAACCCCGCGCAGATCCGCGCCGCGGGCATAACCCCAGGCTACCGCGTCATGGCGCACAGTGCCGCCGCGGCGGTGCAAGAGGCCGCCCTTGATCGGGAAACGCGCGTTGTTGAAGTTCAGGAACGGATACATCGCCCGGACGCCGTCAACATCCAGCAGCTCCGCATCCGATCCGTTCAGGATCATCGCATTGCCCCGGCGCCGCGCCGCATCGCGCTGCGCATCGGTGTGCACCAGGTTCAGAATACCGCGCTGGCTGACCATGGCGTTATAGTTGAAGTCCTGCTCCAGCCCTTCCCACAGCTTCAGCGACAGCTCGTAAAACGGCTCATTGCCGTCCAGCAGGTAGTTGGAGCGGATAATGGTGGTATTGCGGCCCACATTGCCGCCGCCGATCCAGCCCTTCTCGATCACCGCCACATTGGTGATGCCGTGGTTCTTGGCCAGGTAATAGGCCGTCGCCAGCCCGTGCCCGCCGCCGCCGATGATCACCACATCGTAGCTTTTCTTGGGTTCCGGATCGCGCCAGGCAGGCCGCCATCCCTTGTGGCCCGTCAGGGCCTCCTTGATCACTTTCAGGCCGGAATACCGCATGATGTCCTCTCAACTGTCCCCGCAAGAGTTGTTGAGAAACGCAGGTTTTCACAGAGCGATATCGGACACCGGACACGCCATTTGCGTCATTCCACGCAAATCACCAATACAGATGCAGCATCAGACACAGTGCAATCACAGCGTGATTTTCACATTAAATCACTACTTTCATTCACAAAAATCATACCTCACCACAACTTCAATAAAAACACCGCCCTCGCCCGGTTTGCGTCACCCGTCGCGGCATCCTCGCCAAATGCGGCAAAAACGACTCACTCCGAAAGGTCGGTCTGATCCAGCTCGTTCAGCAGATCCAGCAGCGCCTCATAGCGGTCCGCCCCCATCCTGGCCCGGGTCCGCTCCATCAGCTCCAGGCTGGCCTCCAGATTGTCGGCAATGATCTTCTCCCCCGCCGGTGAAATCTGCACCACTTGGCGGCGGCGATCCTCCTGGTCGCGCTTCCGGCTGATCAGCTGCTTTTCCTCAAGCTTCTGCAGGATCCGCGTAAGGCTGGGCAGCAGCAGACAGGCCTTATCTGCGATCTGGGTCGGGTCGATCGGCCCGCCCTCCTGCACCACCCGCAGCACCCTCCATTGCTGCTCGGTCAGCCCCGCGCCGCTCAGCAGCGCCCGGATCGGACCCATCACACGCTCCCGCGCCCTCAGAAGGGCGATTGGCAGCGAACGGTCGGTGGAAGGCATCATCCTGGTCATATGCGATTATCGCCCCGCTTCCGGCTAAACGCAATTGCCGCTTGGGTTTCTTCTTCTTAACTCATCGCCGCACAGTTGCTAAACATGTTAAGTAATTCCAGAGAGGTACCGCAGATGCCGCACATCACGCTGGACTACTCAGCCAACATGGAAGCGCGCACCGATATCGCCGCGCTTTGCAGCCATTTGCGGCAGGCCGCTGCGGCCACCGGCGTATTCCCGCTGGCGGGCATCCGGGTGCGCGCCTTTGCCGCCGATCATGTCTCGATTGCCGATGGCGACCCGCAACACGGCTATATCGACATCTCCATCCGGCTGCGCGCAGGCCGCGACCTGGACACCCGCAAGCGCGCCGCCCAGGCGGTGTTCGATGCAGCCCAGTCCTTTCTTGAGCCGGCCATGCAGCAGCACTCCTTCGCCCTCTCGCTGGAGATGCGCGACATCGACCCGGAGCTTTCCCCGAAATGCGGCACCATCCGCGACCACATGCAAAAGGCGGACCCGTGATGAGCGATCTGACCACCAACATCAAAAAGTTGAACACCCATCTGACCCGCTTCCGCGAGACCGGCATCCTGAACCTGATCGGCGGCGAAAGCCGCCCTGCGGCCTCCGGCGCCACGTTTGAAATATCTTCGCCAGTGGACGAAAGCACAATCTGTGCCGTCGCCAAAGGCGGCGGTGAAGACATCAACGCCGCGGCTGCGGCCGCCAAGGCAGCCTTCCCGGCCTGGCGCGACATGCCGGCGCTGGAGCGCAAGAAGATCCTCAACCGCATCGCCGACCTTATCGTCGAACGCGCCGAAGAGATTGCCCTCTGCGAATGCTGGGATACCGGCCAGGCAATCCGCTTCATGTCCAAGGCGGCGCTGCGGGGCGCGGAAAACTTCCGCTTCTTCGCGGACAAGGCCACCGCCGCCCGCGACGGTCAGCAGTTGCAATCGCCGACCCTGATGAACGTGACCACCCGGGTGCCCATCGGACCGGTCGGTGTCATCACCCCGTGGAACACGCCTTTCATGCTGTCAACCTGGAAGATCGCCCCCGCGCTGGCAGCCGGCTGCACCGTGGTCCACAAGCCGGCCGAGTTCTCCCCCCTCACCGCACGCATCCTGGCCGAGATCGCCCATGAGGCGGGCCTTCCGCCTGGTGTCTGGAACCTGGTCAACGGTTATGGCGAGGACGCAGGCAAAGCCCTCACCGAGCACCCGGACATCAAGGCCATCGCCTTTGTCGGCGAGGCCAAAACCGGCTCGATGATCATGAAGCAGGGCGCCGATACCCTGAAGCGGGTGCATTTCGAACTCGGCGGCAAGAACCCGGTGGTGGTCTTCGACGACGCCGATCTAGACCGCGCGCTCGATGCCGCGATTTTCATGATCTACTCGCTCAATGGCGAGCGCTGCACCTCCTCCTCGCGCCTGCTGGTGCAGGAGAGCATTGCCGACGGCTTCGAAGCCAAGCTCATCGAACGCGTCAATAACATCCGCGTCGGCCACCCGCTGGACCCGGCCACCGAGGTCGGCCCGCTGATCCACAAGGTGCATTTCGACAAGGTCACCTCCTACTTTGAGACCGCCAAACAGGATGGCGCCACCATCGCCGCAGGCGGCACCCGCGCAGGCGGCAAGGGCTGGTTCGTGCGCCCCACCCTGTTCACCAATGCCACCAACGACATGACCATCGCCCAGGAGGAAATCTTTGGCCCGGTCCTTACATCCATCCGCTTCAAGGACGAAGATGAGGCTCTAAACATGGCAAATGACACCCAATACGGTCTCACCGGCTATGTCTGGACCAACGATCTGACCCGCGCCCTGCGCTTCACCAACCATCTCGAGGCCGGGATGATCTGGGTGAACTCGGAAAACGTCCGCCACCTGCCCACCCCCTTTGGCGGCGTCAAGGCCAGCGGCATCGGCCGCGACGGCGGCGACTGGTCGTTCGAGTTCTACATGGAGCAAAAACACATCGGCTTTGCGCTCGGCCAGCACACAATCCCGCGCCTCGGCGCCTGATCCATTCTTCATCTGGCTAAAAATATCCCGGGGAGCGCGAGGGGCCGGCCCTCGCTCCCACTCCAGCCCCAAGTGAAAGGTTCAAACCATGCCCGTCCCCGCCCCGAACCTCTACCCCCCTTTCAACATCGTGCGGCTCAGCCATGTGGAATACGCCGTCACCGACCTCGCCGCCTCCCGCGCGTTTTACGTGGACATCCTCGGCCTGCAGGTTACGCATGAGGACTGCGAGCGCATATACCTCCGCGCGATGGAGGAACGCGGCCACCATTGCATCGTGCTTGTTCAGGCAGATACTGCCTCTGTCGGCGTCCTCGGCTTCAAACTTTATGATGAACCGGACCTGGAAAAGGCGGCGGAGTTCTTCGCCGCCAAGGACCTGCCCGTCGAATGGGTGGACCGCCCGCACATAGGCCGCACCCTGCGCACCCGCGACCCCTGGGGCATCCCGCTGGAGTTCTACGTCAAGATGGACCGGCTGGAGCCGATCCACCAGAAATACAGGCTCTATAACGGGGTAAAACCGCTCCGCATCGACCACTTCAACATGTTCAGCGCAGACGTGGATGCCTCGGTCGCCTTCTACAACGAGATGGGTTTCCGCATCACCGAATTCACCGAAGATGACGACAGCGGCAAGATCTGGGCGGCCTGGATGCACCGCAAGGGCGGCGTGCATGACGTGGCCTTCACCAACGGCCTTGGCCCGCGCCTGCACCACACTGCTTTCTGGGTGCCGAACCCCTTGAATATCATCGACCTCCTCGACCTGATGTCGACCACCGGCTATGTGGACAACATCGAACGCGGCCCCGGCCGCCACGGCATCTCCAATGCCTTCTTTCTCTATGTGCGCGACCCCGACGGCCACCGGATCGAGATCTACTGCTCCGATTACCAGACCGTCGACCCGGATCTGGAGCCGATCAAATGGTCGCTCACCGATCCCCAGCGCCAGACCCTCTGGGGCGCGCCCGCGCCGCGCAGCTGGTTCGAGGAGGGCTCCGTCTTCGAAGGCGCCACCGCGAAACCCAGCACCTTGAACGCACAGCCGATCATTGCCCCCTGAACATCAGGACCGCACCCTGGCGGAAGGAAGGTAAGAAAAATGAAATGGGATGAATTCTCCGAATGGGGCCGCCGGGTCGCGGATTGGACGCAGGACTACCACCTGACCGTCGGCGACCGCCCGGTGCGGGCCAAAACCGAACCCGGCACGGTGCTGCACGCCCTGCCTGCCACCCCGCCCGAAGACGGCGAGGGGATGGAGGCAATCTTCCGCGATTTCGAGGACATCGTGATGCCCGGCATCACCCATTGGCAGCACCCGCGCTTCTTTGCCTATTTCACCTCCAACGCCGCTGCGCCCTCGGTGCTGGCCGAGTTCCTGACCGCCGCCATCGCGCCCCAATGTATGCTGTGGCAGACCTCACCCGCCGCGACCGAGATGGAAACCCGGATGATGGACTGGCTGCGCCAGGCGCTGGACCTGCCGGAGCAGTTCCAGGGCGTGATCCAGGACTCCGCCTCCTCCGCCACCCTCGCCGCGGTGCTGACCATGCGGGAGAAAGCGCTGAACTGGCAAGGGAACCAACAGGGCCTGTTCAGCCAGAAAGCGTTGCGCATCTACTGCTCCTCCGAAGTCCACACTTCCATCGACCGCGCCATCTGGGTCGCGGGCATCGGCCAGCAGAACCTGATCCGCATCCCCATCAAGGGCGACTGGCGCGGCATGGACCCCGACGCGCTGGAGGCGGCAATTCAGGCCGACCTCGCCGCAGGCCACCAGCCCGCAGGCGTCATCCTCTGCGTCGGCGGCACCGGTGTTGGCGCCACCGATCCGGTCGACAAGGTGCTGGATGTGGCAGAAAAATACGGTCTCTACACCCATGTGGACGCCGCCTGGGCCGGCTCCGCAATGATCTGCCCGGAATACCGCCACTACTGGCCCGGCGTCGAACGCGCCGACAGCATCGTCTTCAACCCGCACAAATGGCTGGGCGTGCAGTTCGACTGCTCCGCCCATTTCCTGAAGAACCCGGCCGATCTGGTGCAAACCCTGGCGATCAGCCCGGAATACCTCAAGACCCACGGCCATGACGGCATCATCAACTATTCCGAATGGTCGGTGCCGCTGGGCCGCCGCTTCCGCGCGCTCAAGATCTGGTTCCTGATCCGCACCTATGGCCTCGAAGGGCTGCGCCAGCGCCTGCGGAACCACGTGAACTGGTCCACTCAGTTGCACGAAAAGCTAAAGTTAGAGCCTGATTTCGAGATCACCACCGCGCCGATGTGGTCGCTCTGGTCGTTCCGCTTTGCGCCCGAGGGCGCCGCGGACCTCGACGATCTGAACCTCGCATTGGTCAATGCCATCAACGCCGACGGCCGCATCTACCTGACCCAGACCCGCCTCGACGGCGCGCTGGTGATCCGCTTCCAGGCAGGCCAGTTCGAGACCACAGAGGCAGACGTGATGATGGCCTTCGACGTCATCACCGAAATCGCAAGGAGCCTGACCTGATGCGCTTTGCCACCTACACCGCCGGCGGAGAAACCTTCTATGGCGCGGTAACGGATGCCGGGATGATAGCCCTGTCGCCGCAGTTCCCGGACTGGCCCACGATGCGCGACATGATCGCGGCGGACGGCCTGCCGAAACTGGCAGAGGCCGCCAACGGCAAGCCTGTCACCCACACGGATTTCGCTTACGAGATCCCGGTCCCCAACCCGGAAAAGATCATCTGCGTTGGCGTCAATTTCCCGGACCGCAACGCGGAGTACAAGGACGGCTCCGCCCAGCCCAAGCACATGTCCCTGTTTCCCCGCTTCCCGCGCTCCTTCACCGGGGCGGAGCGCCCGCTGATCCGCCCGCCGGAAAACCACACGCTGGATTACGAGGGCGAGGTCGCCGTAGTGATTGGCAAACCGGGCCGCCGCATCAAACCGGAAGACGCCTACGATCACATTGCTGCTCTAACACTGGCAAATGAGGGCACAATCCGCGACTGGGTCCGCCACGCCAAGTTCAACGTGACCCAAGGCAAGAACTGGGACAATTCCGGCTCCATCGGACCCTGGCTGGTGCCCTTCATCAACGCCGCCCAGTTGGATGAGGCGCGCATCGTAACCCGCGTGAACGGAGAGGTCCGCCAGGATGACACTCTCAACCGGATGATGTTCCCGATCCGCGAAGAAATCGCCTATATCTCCACCTTCACGACCCTGCAGCCCGGCGACGTGATCATCACAGGCACGCCGACAGGCGCAGGCGCGCGGTTTGATCCGCCGAAATACTTGGCCCCCGGCGACGTGGTGGAGGTTGAGGTCGAGGGCATTGGCATCCTGCGCAATACCGTCGAGGATGAGGCATGACCCCGGAACAGCACCAGGACGCCGCCGAAACCCTGCTGCAAGCCGAGCAGACCGGCCAGCAATGCGGCCTGCTCTCCTTAGCCTATCCCGGCATGACGCTGGACGATGCCTATGCAGTTCAACAGGCTCTAATCAGGCAAAAACTGGCCTCCGGCCGCAAGAAGATCGGCTGGAAGATCGGCCTCACCAGCCGCGCCATGCAGCAGGCGCTGAACATCACCACCCCCGACAGCGGCGTGCTGCTGGACGACATGGCCTTTGAGGACGGCAGCACCGTCCCCGCAGGCCGCTTCATCCAGCCGCGGGTGGAGGCCGAGATTGCCTTCATCATGAAGTCCCCCCTCGCTGGCACCGATTGCACCCGCGAGGACGTGCTGGCCGCAACGGATTATGTGGCGCCCTCGCTGGAGATCCTCGACACCCGCATCCTGCGCGACGACCCCGCAACCTGCCAGGCCCGCATCATCACCGACACCATCAGCGACAACGCCGCAAATGCCGGCGTCGTGCTCGGGGCGGAGCGTCACGCCGTGGATGCTCACGATCTGCGCTGGGTGGGCGCCATCGCCGCCCGCAACGGCACGGTGGAGGAAACCGGCCTAGGCGCCGGCGTTCTGAATGATCCCGTCACCTCGGTCCTGTGGCTGGCCCGGCGGATGGCGGAATATGGACAACAGATCGAGGCCGGGGATATCGTGCTCTCGGGCTCCTTTATCCGCCCCATCGAATGCCCGCCGGGCACGCAAATCGCCGCAGATTTCGGCCCCTTCGGCTCCGTATCCATCAATTTCGCCTGACAGGAGGCCCCGCCCATGCCCGCGCCCAAGAATACCTTCAAACAGGCTCTATCACAGGGCAAACGCCAGATCGGCTGCTGGATGAGCTTTGCCGAGGCCTCGGCCGCCGAGATCATGGGCACCTGCGGCTTCGACTGGCTGGTGATCGACGGCGAGCACGCGCCCAACGGCATCCGCTCGATCCGCGACCAGCTGATGGCGCTGGCGGCTTCCCCCAGCCACCCGGTGGTGCGGGTGCCGGTGGGCGAAACCTGGATGATCAAGCAGGTGCTGGATGCGGGCGCGCAGACGGTGCTGGTGCCGATCGTCGAAAGCGCCGAACAGGCCCGCGAGCTGGTCCGCGCCTGCCACTACCCGCCCAAGGGCCTGCGCGGCGTCGGCGCCACGGCGGCCCGCGCCACCATGTTCGGAACTGTCAGCGAATATATCCAGACCGCCGATCAGGAGGTCTGCCTGCTGGTGCAGGTGGAAAACCGCGCCGGAATGGAGGCGCTCGATGAAATCCTGCAAGTCGAGGGCATCGACGGTGTCTTCATCGGCCCGGCGGATCTGTCCACCGACATGGGCCACCAGGGCAACTCGGCCCATCCGGAGGTGCGCGCGGCAATTGCCGATGCCATCACCCGCATCAAGGCGGCTGGTATCGCCCCCGGCATCCTCGGCACCACCGATGAGGCCACCCAGGCCTATGCGGACATGGGCGCGCAGTTCCTTGCGGTCGGCATCGACGTCATGGTGCTGGCCCGGAACGCCCGCGACCTGGCCGCCAAGTGGAAGGCAGACTAGGCCCGCCTCGCATCCGCAAAGGAAGCACTCCCGCGCCCGCCCGCAGCCCTGGCAAAGCCAGCGCAGCGGCAGCGGGCTTGGGCGTGGCACCGCGCCCAACGGGAGGAAGGTATTTTCAACACCTGACGACGGGCGGGAGAACCCCGCCTGCTACCGGGCGAAGCCGCTAGCTCAGCGCAGCACCATGCCCTCAGGCCAGCTGAGCGTGGTGTCCAGCTGGATGGTCCGGCTTACGCCAGCACCCAGCTCCAGATCCCAGGCCAGAATGCCGCGCTGCTTCTCCACGTTTTCCTCCGCGGGCCGCGGAGTGGCGCTCCACTCGATTTCCAGATCGTCCTGCTGCGAATAGGGCACCCGGTCCAGCACCCGCACCGCCCAGTCCTGCGCGGTCAGGTTCTCCACCGTGATCTCCACCTTCTGCACCTGCGCGTTGCTGCGCGAGATCAGCCCCTGCCCGCCTTCGCTCTGCCCCAGCACATCGCGGCTGAGCTGCAGCCCTTCGATTGGGCCAAAGCCCGCATCCATCTCCACCCCAGGCGCCAGACCGGCAAAAGGCTCCACCGTGACCAGCTTGCCATCGACAAACCGCGGCACTTCGTCCGAAGCCAGCAGCTGCTCGCCAAAGATGTTGGTGAAAGTGGCGACGCGGTAAGCAGTCTCATCCTGCGATGGCACCGCCACCGCCTGCACCTCCGCCTCCACCGTCAGGCTGTCCATTTCCAGCCGCAGCAGATCGGCGCCGGAGGCAACCGACACCGGCAGGCCGAAGCGGTGGGTGGCAGCGGCGCCCTCCAGATCTGCACCCCAGCTGCCTTGGGCTTCTTCAAGCAGGACAGGCGCTTCCACCATGGGTTCAGCCAGCGCAGACATCTCCGCCGCATCCTGCGCCATGGACTTCAGCGCCCGCGGCGGTGCGGGTTCCTCGATCCGGCGCAGCCAGGGGTACAGCGCAGACGGGCTGCCCTGCCCGCCGGGCACCGCAGTCGACAGCGTCAGAGCCACATCCTGCCAGTTCTCGCCGGTGTCCTGCACCAGCGTCACCGCGCGTTTCACGACCACCTGACCCGCATCCCCCGTGCTGAGGTGCATTTCATAAGACGGCTGCCAGCCGATATTGCCCGCGCCCGTGGTATAGTAGCTGACGCTCAAGGCACCCTCGCCCGCCTCCTCTGCCTCGATATCCACCGCGATAAACAGCCGCTCCTCATCCTCCAGCGCGATCGCAGCCAGCGCCGCCCGGGCCTCTGCCAGTTCCTCCTCCAGGACGTCCAGCTGCAGCTCGATCCGCCGCGCCTCAGCCTCAGCCGCCACCGCCGCCTGGCTGGCGCCCGCGGCCTCCTCGGCGATCATCCGGGCAATTTCACTCAGCGCTGCCGCATCCGCCTGGGCCAGCCCCTCATTGCCGCCCAGCTGCTGCAGAAAGCCGATGGAAGCCTCCGCCGCCCGCACGACGGCGCGCGCCTGTGCAGCCTCATCGCGCACCGCGGCTATCCGCGCCTCCACCGCGCGCACCTGCGCCTGCGCCGCCTCCACCCTGGGATCATCGGCATCGCGCGGCGGCACGTCATCTTCGCGCAGCAAGGTGGCAACACGGCGGGCACCGGCGATCTCGACCTGCAGCGTTTCCAGTGCGGCCGTTCTGGGCACATTCTGCAGGATCAACCGGTGGCGGCCCTGCGGCAAGGTCAGCGCAGCGCTGCGGGTGACTTCCGCCAGCCCCGGATACAGCGTCACCTCTGACACTTGGCTGCTAACGGGAATGGTCTCTGCGGAGGCGGCTGAGGCTGCCGCCAGGAAATAAGCCATCAAGGAAAATCGCATTGGCATCTCTCAATCAAAAAACAAGGCGGGCCGGAACTGCCCGCCTGATGCCAAGCCTAGCCGTCAGGACAATCCCAGGCCAGCGGGTTCAGGCCGCATGGGCAGAACACCGCTCCGGCTGCGACGGACCGAAGCGCAATTCCAGCTCATCCGTGTCGATCCCAAGATCCTCGCAGGAGGAGATCGCAGCCAGGCTGACCGCATCGCAAACCCACAGATCGCCGTTGCGCATGCGCAGGCAGATCCCCTTGCGGCGCAGGCCGCGGCAAAGACTGAACCAGTCGCCGGCCGCTGCAAAGGCCATCTCCATCTGGCGGCCCAGTTCCGCCGCGGACACGCAATTCAGCATTGGCCTGGGCGGGGGGCAGGCCGCGGCAGGCTGCCGCGGGGCAGGACTTTGCCGTGCCCGCAGCGGGCCGAACGACGGGAACAGCGGTTCTGCGGGTGTGGCGGTGCTGAAATCCAGGAGAGCGTTCATGGGCCTGTGTCCTTCTGTCTGATGCGGTTTCTTCTGCTCCTTCAAGGTAGCGAAGCCCCGCCCGCCCCGGCAGCCGTGCAAAAGAAAAGGGGCCGCCTCTTCCGAAGCAGCCCCCTCGCCAAAAGGATATAAGGCTTAGCCTTTCTTCAGAACCTCACGCCCCAGCAGCTCGGCAATCTGCACCGCGTTCAGTGCCGCGCCCTTGCGCAGGTTGTCGCTGACGCACCACAGGTTCAGGCCGTTTTCGATGGTCGAATCCTGGCGGATGCGGCTGATGAAGGTGGCAAAATCGCCCGCGCATTCCACCGGCGAGACGTAGCCGCCCGGCTCACGCTTGTCGATCACCATGATGCCCGGCGCCTCGCGCAGGATGTCGCGGGCCTCGTCCTCGTCCAGGAACTCCTCGAACTCGATGTTCACGGCCTCGGAGTGGCCGACGAAAACCGGCACGCGGACACAGGTTGCGGTGACCTTGATCGACGGGTCGACGATCTTCTTGGTCTCTACAACCATCTTCCACTCTTCCTTGGTCGAACCGTCTTCCATGAAGACGTCGATCTGCGGAATGACGTTAAAGGCGATCTGCTTCTGGAACTTGTTCGGCGGCACGTCGGTGGTGGGGTTGTAGACCGCCTTGGTCTGCTCCCACAGCTCATCCATGCCGTCTTTGCCCGCACCCGACACCGACTGATAGGTCGACACCACGACGCGCTTGATCTTCGCACGGTCATGCAGCGGCTTCAGCGCTACAACCATCTGCGCGGTGGAGCAGTTGGGGTTGGCGATGATGTTCTTGTTCTTGTAACCGTGGATCGCTTCCGGATTGCACTCCGGCACGATCAGCGGGATCTCCGGGTCATAACGGTAGAGCGAGGAGTTATCGATCACCACGCAGCCCGCGGCCGCGGCCTTGGGGGCGTAGACTTTGGTCGCCTCGGAGCCCACGGCGAACAGCGCCATATCCCAGCCGGTGAAATCAAAGGTGTCCAGGTCCTTGGTAGTGAGTGTCTTATCGCCAAAGCTGACTTCGGTGCCGAGAGAGCGGCGGCTTGCCAGCGCAGCGATCTCATCCACGGGGAACTGGCGCTCGGCCAGGATGTTCAGCATTTCGCGGCCCACGTTGCCAGTGGCGCCAACGACGACGATGCGGTAACCCATTTGTCTGTTTCTCCAGTCTTGCCCGGCCCCATGGCCGGCGCGGGAGTGATAATGGTTCCGCGGCCAAGTTTAAAGGCCTGTATCAGTCCATGCTGTCGCGGCTGAGCAGATAAATTGCGCATCCCAGTGCCAGACAGGCTAAAAAGAACGTGAAAATCCCCGTATAGGGCAAGGATGGGTCCGCTCCGGCCATTTCCGCGTGAAGGCGGCCGGTGGCGAACTGCATGATTCCCACCCCGCCGATGCCAAAGAGATTGAGAAGCGTCACCCCCCGCCCGGCCAGATGCGGCGGTACAAAGGCGCGGCCATGGGCCATGATCACCGGAAAGGAGGCGCCGAAGAAGCCGACCGCGGCCATCATCACCACCGGCATCCAGACCGGCCCGCCCGTGGCCAGCACCAGCCCGCCCAGGGCCGCACAGCCCAGAAGGTTGCCGCCCAGGATCAGCCATTTACGGGTGCCCAGCACCCGGTCCAGCGGCCCATAGGCAAACGTGCCGGCAATCATCGCCGCCCCCATCACCAAAGTTGCCAGCCCGACGGCCTGGGTGCTGAGGCCGTAAACATCACTTAAGTAGGGCCCGATCCACAGCCCCCGCAGCGCACCGGAAGGCGCATAGGCCACCAGCATCAAGGGGAAGATCGCCCACATCACCGGCATCTTCAGCAGATCAATGACCGACCCCTTGTGCTCCCCTTCCGGCTTGTCCGGGTCTGAAACAGTCAGGAATATCCCCGCCGCCACCACAGCCGACACCACCGCCAGCCCCGCCAGCGTGCCGCGCCAGCCGAACAAATCCACCGCCAGCGCGGTCGGGTAAGACGCCACCAGATTACCCGCAGACCCAACTCCCAGCATCAGCGCCGCCAGGGTGGCAAAGCGCGCCGGCGGGTACTGGCGCGCAAAGATGTAGTATGAGGCCATCAGCACCGGCGAGCAGCCAATACCGATCAGGAACATGGCAATGCTCACATGCAAAGGCGCCGTTGCAGCCGCAAACAGCACCGCCCCGCCGCCGCCGCCCAAGAGCAGCAGCAAGGCCGCCGTCCGCCGCGGCCCGGCGTGGTCCAGCGCCCAGCCCACCGGCAGTTGCATGGCCGCAAAGGACAGAAACCACATGCCCGAGGCAAAGGCGAGATCATCCGGCGCCGCACCGATATCCTGCCCCAGCACCCCCGACAGCACCGCCAGGAAGGCGCGGAAGAACTGGCTCAGCACATAGGCCAGGCACAATAAGATCAATCCAGCCTGCATTCTCCGCCCCCAAGCTCTGCACAGTTTTTCGTGACTGCCGCACAGCTTGCATGTTTGGCCCCGGCACACAATTTGTTTAAGGTCGCGGCACCGCGCCAGGGGGCAGAAACTCATGACAACAGACACTTTCTATGCCAGCCTCCCCAAGGTCCGCGACTTTGGCGCGCTCTCCGACCCGTCGGTCTTTGCGCCGCTGCCCGGCGACTGGCTGCTTTGCTGCACTGATATCGTGAATTCCACCGGGCTGGTGAAGGCAGGCCGCTACAAGACCGTGAACATGGTTGGCGCCGCAGTGATCGCCGCCATGCGCAATGCACTCGGGGGCGAGGCCTTTCCCTATGTCTTCGGCGGCGACGGTGCCTCTTTCGCGGTTCCGCCCCGCCATCGCGACACGGCGCAACGCCTGCTGGGCGCCTTGCGCATCTGGACCGAAGCCGAATACGGCATCTCCCTGCGTGCCGCAGTGCTGCCGGCCGCAGTAATCCGGGGTGAGGGGCTCGACGTGCAGGTCGCCCGCTATGCGGTGTCGGACCACGCCGATTTCGCCATGTTCAGCGGCGGCGGGCTGGCCTGGGCCGAGGTGCAGATGAAAGCGGGTGCCTTTGCAGTCGCCCCCGACCCGCAGGCAGATCCGCCCGACCTCGCAGGCCTTTCCTGCCGCTGGAGCAACACCCCCGCCCGCCACGGCATCATCCTGTCGGTGGTCGCCCAGCCCGCCCCCGGCGCCAGCCCGCAAGCCTTTGCCCGCTTCGCCGCCGAAGTGCTGGATCTGGCCGCCGAGCTGGAGGACAGCGGCCACCCGGTCCCCGAAGCAGGCCCCAAGCTGCAGTTTCCGCCTGCCGGGCTGACGCTCGAGGCCAAGGCCTCCCACGGGCGGCTGCCGGTCTTTCTGCGGCAGCTCCACCTGTTCTTTCACAGCGCCCTGGCCGGGCTGATCTTCCTCACCCGGCGCCCGGTGGGCGGCTTCGATCCGGTGCATTACCTGTCAATGCTCAGAATGCATTCCGATTTCCGCAAATTCGACGACGGCCTCAAGATGACCCTGGACTGCACGCCTGCAATCCGCGACCGCATCCGCCAGCGTCTGCAGCAAGCGGCGGACGCGGGCCTTGTCCGCTTCGGCCTGCACGAACAGGATGCAGCCATGGTCACTTGCATCGTGCCCTCCCCGGTCGAGGACGACCACATCCACTTTGTCGATGGTGCAGCAGGCGGCTATACGCAAGCAGCCGCCAATCTGGCGGCTGCATTCGGGATCAGCAAAGAAACGGCCTGACCTCAGACCGGGGCGAAGCTGCCCGCCTTCGGGTCATAACATTCCAGCCCGCCTTCGCCGATATCGGTCCACAGCCCGTGCAGGCTCAGCTCGCCCGCCTTCACTGCCGATTCGATGAACGGGAAGGTCATCAGATTCTCCAGCGAGGCAACAACCGCCTGGCGCTCGAACTGGCGCGCCTGCTCAACCGGATCCTCGATATCCTCAACACCGCTGAACTTGGGCTTCAGGATCTCCATCCAGCGCCCGACAAAGCTGGTCTTCTCTTCCAGCTGCGGAGCCTGGCCCTTGCACATGTCGATGCAGCCCTGCACGCCGCCGCACTGCGAATGGCCCAGAACGATCAGATGCGACACCTTCAGAGCGGTGACCGCATATTCCACCGCCGCCGAGGTGCCGTGGTGATCGCCATCGGGCGCAAAGGGCGGCACCAGGTTGGCGATATTGCGGTGAATAAAGAACTCGCCCTGGTCGGCGCCGAAGATCGAGGTCACATGCACCCGGCTGTCGCAGCATGAAATCACCATCGCCCGCGGCCGCTGGCCTTCGGTTGCCAGGCGGCGGTACCAGCCCTGGTTTTCCTTATAAGAGGTGGCCTTCCACCCATGATAGCGGGTCACCAGATATCCGGGCAGAGGTTTGGCAAATTCCATTGTCATGTCCTGTCAGCTTGCGTGTTGGCGGGCTTGATAGCCTGCATTGTCCGTAAATTCGAGAGATTTGAACAGAGCATGGAAACCTTTTGCAAACCTGTGGGGGGGCACATTGGCTTTCGTACCGTGGGGGTACATAGACTTTGGGTGAATGTGGTGGCCAATATACTAACAGTAATGCACTCGGAAACGGTGCGCCTGGATCCTGACAAGCTTTCCGCGCTGTATGAGCAGCTCGGCGAAGCCGGTGCTGAGGACGTGGTATGCCGTGCAATTGAAGAAATGGCAGTCCGCCTGACGCATTGCGAGCGTCTGTGGCGCCAGAACGACATGATGAATCTGCGCAAAAGCGCCCGTTCGCTGATCGCAATCGCCGATCAGGTCGGCATGACCGCGCTGGCGGCCATTGCCAATGACGTGACCGAGGCGATTGATTCTGATGACGCGCCGGCCGTGGCCGCCATCCTGTTCCGGCTGATGCGGGTGGGCGAACGCTCGCTGACTGCGGTCTGGGATCAGCAGGACATGACGATCTGACATTTGTGCAGCCCGCAGGGCTTGCAGGCCGCGCGGCGGCGGCTACTCTGGCGCATCAGAAATGATTGCAACCGGAGTTTTTTTCGATGCCGCCAGTTTTTGCCACTCCCGGCCCTGACGCCTGCCCCGTGCATGTCATCTCAAGTGATGCTTTCGACAGCTGGCTTTCAGGCCAGCCGCAGCGCGTTCAGGCCTGGGCATCGGCGCAGGGTTTCACCGGCGCTTGCGGCCAGGCCCTGACAGTACCGGATGCTGATGGCGGGATCGCAATGGCCCTGGCGGGCTACGGCAGCGCCGCCCAGCGCGCGCGCCGCCGCTTCGTGCTGGCTGAAGCGGCGCAGAAACTGCCTGCGGGCACCTACCGCATCGCCTCCGGCCTGCCGGCAAAGGACGCCGCCAGCGAGTCGCTCGGCTGGCTTCTGACCGCCTACCGCTTCGGCCGCTACAAGGACGCCACGGGCGAAACCGCCGCCCTGCAGGCACCCGAGGGCGTGGATGCCGCGGCCGTGGAATCCCTGGCCGCCGCCGAATGCCTCACCCGCGACCTGATCAACACGCCCGCCTCCGACATGGGCCCGGCAGAGCTTCAGGCCGCCGCCGAGGCTCTGGCGCAGGAGTTCGGCGCCGAATCCTCTGTGGTCCTGGGCGAGGACCTCTTGGCGCAGAACTTCCCGCTGATCCACACGGTGGGGCGCGCCTCGACCCGCGCACCGCGGCTCATCGGCCTGCGCTGGGGCGACACCGGCCCCAAGCTCACCCTGGTGGGCAAGGGCGTCTGTTTCGACACCGGCGGGCTGAACCTCAAGCCCGGAAACAGCATGGCGCTGATGAAAAAGGACATGGGCGGTGCCGCCAATGTGCTGGGCCTCGCCCGCATGATCATGGCTGCCGGGCTGAAGCTGCAGCTGCGGGTGCTGATCCCCGCGGTGGAAAATGCCGTCTCCGGTTCTGCCTTCCGCCCCGGTGACGTGCTGATGTCGCGCAAGGGGCTGACAGTTGAAAACAACAACACCGACGCCGAGGGCCGCCTGGTGCTGGCCGACGCCCTGGCCTTGGCGGCAGAGGACGCGCCGGACCTGCTGATCTCCATGGCCACCCTCACCGGCGCGGCGCGCGTTGCCGTCGGCCCGGACCTGTCGCCCTTCTACACCGATCACGAGGGCGACGCCGCGGCCCTGGCCGTCAGCGCAGCCCGCACCGCCGACCCGGTCTGGCGGATGCCCTTTCATGAGCCTTACGAGACCATGATCGAACCCGGCATCGCCGATCTGGACAACGCACCCTCGGGCGGCTTTGCCGGTTCGATCACCGCCGCCCTGTTCCTGCGCCGCTTTGCCGGCGATGCCCGCTACATGCATTTCGATATCTACGGCTGGACCCCCAGCACAGCGCCCGCCCGCCCCAAGGGCGGAGCGCTGCAGGGCGCCCGCGCGCTGTTTGCCGCGCTGCCGGACATGCTGGAGCTCTGATCTCATGGCTGACCTCCGCCGCACTCCGGTGAACGACCGTATCGCTGCCGCGCATCTGACAAACGCACCCGAAGGGCTGATCCGCCCCGAAGGCACTGCCGCCCGTATCGGCATCCCCGTCGCAGACCTCCTGCGCGCCCCAAACGGCCCCCGCGACCGCCAGCTGGTCTACGGCGAGCCGGTCACGGTCTACGAGGACCGCGACGGCTGGGCCTTTGTGCAGGCGGCCAAGGATTCCTACGTGGGCTATGTGCCCAGTGCCGCCCTGACCGCACCGTTTGAGGCCACCCATTGGGTCAGCGCCCCGGCAACCCACGCCTATTCCGCGGAGGACTTCAAATCGCCCGAGACCCATGCTCTCAGCCACGGCAGCCGGGTGCAGGTTCTTGGCGCCGGCGAACGGTTCGCGGACACCAATCTCGGCTTCATCCCCGCCCGCCACCTGTCACCCCTTGGCGCCCATGCAGCGGATCCGGTGGCAGTGGCAGAACTCTTCCTCGGCACCCCCTACCTTTGGGGCGGCAACAGCCGCTTTGGCATCGATTGCTCCGGCCTGGTGCAGGCGGCGCTCCTGGCCTGCGGCACCCCTTGCCCTGGCGACAGCGACATGCAGGAGACCGAACTGGGCGAGCCTGTCCCTGACGCAGATTACCAGCGCGGCGACCTCTTGTTCTGGAAGGGACATGTGGCACTGGTGCGGGACGCCAGAACCCTGATCCACGCCAACGCCCATGACATGGCAGTGGCCATTGAACCCATCGGCGCAGCAATTGAGCGTATCGCGGCTCAGGGCGACGGCCCGGTCACCGCGCACAAACGGCTGGCCTAGGCCCTGCCGCCTGCCGCCGGCGGCAAAAATCTTACAAAGATTTTTGACCGGAATTTTGTGAAAATTCCGGTCCCCGCCCCGTCGCAAGCCTCGCGGCTACTCCACGGAGCGGATCAGCTTGCGCTCCAGCACCCTCAGCACGGTCTTCAGATCCGCCCCGCGCTTCAGGATATGCCCGTCCATGCCGACCACCGAATACTGACCCTGCCGCTGCCGCAGCTTGGGGCGCTTTTCGATCCGGTAGAGCGGATGCTCTGCCGTGCGCCGGAAAACGGAAAAAACTGCCAGATCACGCAAGGAGGATATCCCGTAATCTCGCCACTCCCCAGCCGCGACCATGCGGCCGTACAATGTCATGATGACCGACAGTTCCCGCCGGTCAAAGGCGACTTGCTGAGGGATGGGAGATCCGGGAAAAGGCTGCACCTGATCAAAGCTCATATATAAAAGGTTGCCCCATTCCCGCGGCAAATCAAGGTTTATCCCCTTCGAATTTTCGTGTGGTGCAGGATGCGCACAGATGCAAACGCCCTGTTTTGGCGCGTTTTCACCCGGTTCAAGCCGCCGCCAGCTCTCCGCAGTGCAGCCCCAGAATCTGCTCCAGCGCCGCCCGTCCGGGGGCGGTCAGCAAGAGCCCGCGCTTGTGCCGGTGCCGCTTGACCCAGCCGCTCTCCAGCGCGTGCTCCAGGATCTGCCGCCCCATCGGCCCCGCCACATGAAGCTTGCGCTCGGTCCAGTCCAGGCAGGGCCGGGCGAAGGGCTGGCGGCCGGTCTTTTCCGGCAGCAGCACCCCAAGTTTCAGCCATTCTCCGGCGGGTTCCGCGCGAAAGGCGCCCTGTTCCTCCACCAGCATCCCGCGGTCCAGAAAGGCGCGGGTCATCGCCACCGCCAGCGGCCCGGCCAGATGGTCGTAACAGCTGCGCAGCTGCGCCAGCCCGCCTGCCTTGCGCTGCTGGGCGCGGTGCAGGCTGTCGGCCGGCGCAATCGCTGCCAGCTGTTCCAGCGCGTGCGCCACCTCAGCGCCTGCCAGCCGGTGATAGACGCAGCGGCCGCGTTTTTCCGCCACCACCAGGCCTGCATCCTGCAACAGCCGCAAATGGGCGGAGGCGGTCTGCGGCGTTACCCCCGCCGCTGCCGCCAGCTCCTTGTTGGTATAGGCGCGCCCCTCCATCAGCTCGCACAGCATCTGCGTGCGGCTGGCGTCCGCAATGGCCTGGCCCAGAATGTCGAAACGCGGTGTGATCATCCCCTTACCCTATGCGGTTTGCGCAGGGACACCCAAGCAAAACCCTTCGCCGCGCGCCGAAGTATCTTTGCGGCCCCTCATGCAAACGACCCGTGGCAGAACCAGCCCGGCGACAGCGCGCCGCCGTGGGCAAAGAACAGCCACAGCCGCGTCCCGCAATCCGTCACCACCACCCAGTAATCGCGCACCCCGCTGCGCCACTCCGGGTCCTCCAGCCACCATTCGGGCGCAATCCGCTCCGGCCCTTCCGCCTCTGCCAGCGCCCAGTCGCGGCCGCGCCAGCGGAACTGTTCCGGCACCTGCGGCACATCCGGCGCATGGACCAGCTCAGGCCGCCACATGAGCAGCGGCCGGAGCCGCGGCGGCCGCGGCCAATCTCTGGCAGCAGGCTCCGACCAGGCCGCCGCCTGCACGGTGAAAGTCTTTTCCGGGATATGGCTCTCTGCCGGGTGATAGCGGGTGATCGCCTCCAGCCCCAGCCGCGCGCCGATACGGCCGATCAGATCCTCCAGCGCCGCATCATCCTCTTGCCGGGCCTCCTGCCGCGCCCGCGCCGCGGCGCCTGCCTGCAGGTGGCCCGCCGGGGCGCGCGCGTGAATGGCCTCCGCCTGCAAGACCTCCAGCCGCAGCATGTCGATGCCGTAGCCCGCGTCGATCTGCTCCAGCTTCATCTCCAACAGCGGCCGGATGCGGGCGGGATCGCGGCTGGCACGGGCCAGGCCCAGGGTCACCGCCTCCATTTCCTGATCGCAGCGGTGCGCCTCCAGCCGCAGCACGCGGGCGCCCTTGCCGCGCGCTTCCAGCCGGGCACACAGCCGCGGCAGCATCCGGCCGATGCCCGCCAGCAGGTCCTCCATCAGCCCGATCGGCTCCGGCAGGGTCAGCCGCACCGCAAAATGGTCCGGGCTGCGCGCGGGCGAGACCGGCTCCGGCGCGCTGCCCATCGCCTGATCCAGCCGCAGCACCAGCCCCTGGCCGAAGCGGCGCGCCAGACTGGCCCGCGGCTGGCCCAGCAGATCGCCGATCCGCCGCAACCCCAGCCGGTTCAGCTGCGCCACCGTGGCGCTGTCCAGCCGCAAGGCCGCCACCGGCAAGGGCGCCAGCGCGCCATAGGCCTGCCCCGCTTCGGCAATCCGCCCCAGCTGCGGCACCGCCGCCTGCAGCTGCGGCGCCGCGCCGCCCCGGGTCCAGTGGCGCCGCTTGACACTTTGGCGCGGGCTGCGCTTCTGCGCCCGCGCCCGGGTCGCGCGCGCCTCCTGGTCGATGGCATCGCCGGACCGGTCCGGCTCCGCCTCCTCGCCGGCATAGCGCGCCAATGCCCAGGCCGCGCCCAGGGTGTCCGCCAGCCCCATCCGCACGCTCAGACCCATTCCGGCGCAGTCCTGCCCCGCCGTCTCCATCAGCGCCGCCTCGCTGCCGAACAGATGCGCGCAGCCGGTCAGATCGACGGTCAGCCCGTCCTCCCCCGCCTCCGCCACCCAGGGGCTGAACTTGCCCGCCCAGCGCCTGAGTGCGGCCAGAAACGCCGCCTCCGCCGCGCGGTTGCGCGGCCGCACCGCCAGGCCCGCGCACATCGCATGGGCATCGCGCAAGGGCTGGCCGGCCTGCAGCCCCTCAGCCGAGGCGGCCAGGTTTAACGCGGAAATAACCTGAGTGTTGGACACTTCCTCTGCAACGGCCAGCGGCCCGGCAATGCTCCCGCGCTCCGCCCGCAGAATGCGTTCGGCGCCAAGGCGCGGAAACCACAGCGATAAGATGCGGCGATGGGGCATGGGCAGGTCAGGCAGCAAGGGCCGGGATGCGGCGGTTCACAGGGGTACAACAGCAAATGTTCTTATTTTGTTCTTATTGCTTGATTCGGTCAATCCGCACCGGGGCCGCCGGATGACCTTGCGGCGGCTCAAGATACTCCTGTTCGCAGCCCTGCTGACCGGCCTCGCCCTTGGCAGCACCGCACCTGTCACCGCCCGGGACAGCACCAGCAAGCATGTGACCCAGCGGATGGCGCTGATGGCCTCGCAAAAGGCCGCAATGGACGTACTCACCGGCATGATGGCCGGGCGCAGCTATTTCGACCGGGACAAGGCTCGCGCAGCCCGGCGCCAGCTGATCAGATCCACCGGCAGCATCCGCAAGCATTTCAAGAAACACCGGATGGATCCGCGCACCCATGCCCGGCCCGTGATCTGGACCTCCTGGAAGGATTTCAAGGACCGCGCGGACGCTGCCGAAGCCGCCGCCCGGAACCTAAACGCCCGCTCGCTGCCCGCCCTGCGCCGCACCCTGCCCAGCCTGATGCAAAGCTGTCTCAGCTGTCATGAGAGCTACCGGCGGACGCCAAACAGCTTCACCACCCATTGACTGGAAAAGGCGCCCCGCCCGCAGCGCGGCCTGCAAACCGGCCGCGCCGGCCGGACCGGCCGGACCTCGTCAGGCGCCGAACCGCGCCATGAAAGTGTCAATCGCGCCGCTGATCACCCGCTCGCGCTCGGCCTCGGAAAATTCCTCGTCGATCTTGAACAGGAACCGCAGGAAGATATCCGCCTTGCACAGCTCAATGAACTGCGCGGCGGCGAGATCGGCGTCTGCGATCTTCAGCTCGCCCCGCGCTGCCGCGGCCTCGATATAGTCGCGGATCTCCCCGTGCAGCACCATCGGCCCGCTTTCATAGAACATCGGCCCCAGCTCCGGGAACCGGTCGGCCTCGGCCACAAAGATGCGGAACAGCTGCAGGCTGAAACCGCCCAGCAGCACCCCATGCACCCGCTCCGCCGCCGCCCGCAGCACATCCCGCGGCCCGCAGCTGCCGGGCACAAGGTCCAGCGATGCATCCGCCTGCTGCACACAGGCAGAGCGCACCACCTCCATGAACAAGACCCGCTTGTCGGGGAAATAGCTGTAGAGCGTCGCCTTGGAGACCCCCGCCGACTTGGCGATCTTGTCGACGCTGGCGCCTTCGAACCCGTCTGCCAGAAAGACCTCACGGGCGCCGTCCAGGACCTGGTCGAATTTCCGGCCGGTGCGCAGGACGCTGGCTTGCTGGTTCATGCGGGCTCCGTTGGCTGCGTAGGGGTCTGGGCCTAATGTAGCCTGCACCGCTCTATTGCAACAGCAGAACCCGCATCATCTTGCGCTCCCTCGCGGAACCGTTATGTTTAGAATAATTCTAAACTTAGGGGCAGCAGATGCGTTTTTTCACCCAGCGCAAGCAGTTTGCGGATTTGACCGGCCAGGAAATTCTTGCCCTCGCGATCTCCTCCGAGGAGGACGATGCGCGCATCTACCGCGGCTATGCCGAGCGGCTGCGCAGCGAGTATCCCGCCTCCGCCGCGATGTTCGACGGCATGGCGGCAGAGGAAGACGAGCACCGCGCCCAGCTGATTGCCCTGCATGAGGACCGGTTCGGCCCGGCGATCCCCCTGATCCGGCGCGAGCATGTGGCGGGCTACTATGCCCGCCGCCCCATCTGGCTGATGGAAAACCTGAGTCTCGACCGCATCCGCGACGAGGCCCGCGCGATGGAGCGCGACGCCGAGCGGTTTTACACCGCCGCCGCCGCCCGCACGCAGGATGCCGCCACCCGCAAGCTGCTGGGCGATCTGGCTGCCGCCGAGGCAGGCCACCAGGCCCGCGCCGGCGAGCTGCAGGAGGCGCATCTGGACGACGGCACCCGCGCCGATGAGGACCGCGCCGCCCACCGCCAGTTCGTGCTGACCTGGGTGCAGCCGGGGCTGGCTGGGCTGATGGACGGCTCGGTCTCCACCCTGGCGCCGATCTTTGCCACCGCCTTCGCCACCCAGGACACCTGGACCACCTTCCTGGTCGGCATGGCGGCCTCGGTCGGGGCGGGCATTTCGATGGGCTTCACGGAAGCCGCCTCCGACGACGGCGAACTGTCCGGCCGCGGCTCACCGCTGAAACGCGGGCTGGCCTCCGGCATCATGACCACGGTGGGCGGCCTCGGCCACGCCCTGCCCTACCTGATCCCGGAATTCTGGACTGCCACCACGCTGGCGCTGCTGATCGTTTTTGTGGAGCTTTGGGCCATCGCCTGGATCCAGAACAAGTTCATGGAAACCCCCTTCTGGCGCGCCACCATGCAGGTGGTTCTGGGCGGCGCCCTGGTGCTGGGTGCAGGCGCGCTGATCGGCAGCGGCTAGGAGCAATGCGTGTATGCCGTCGGAGATCCTGAATACTCCAGATTGACAATCCTTGTTGGCTCCAGTCATGTAGCCTCTCTAAACCCAAGGCAGCGACGGAAAACAAGAATGAAGCTTGAGCGTGTAACAGCAGTAAATGGTTCTTGGCAGGAACTGATGACAGATTGGGAGGCACAATGCGCCGAGTATTCGGAGAACTTGAGCGACTATGCAATCGCTTCGCTGCCCGTTTTGGCAGAGCTGGCGACAGGTGCTCAACTCAAGAATGCCGGTGTCTACGTTCTTAAAGACGGCGCGAATCACTTAGCCGCATGTCAAGCAAATGTCGCATTTTTGCCAGGATATACCGGTCAAGTTCTCCGTATCCGGCACATCACATTGTCGCCAAGTTACGATTTTTCTGACGATATCCCTCTGGATAATTACGCAGATGTTCTTGTTTCGATCTTTACCGGGTCAGTGGAGCTGGCATTGGGTGAAATGCCTGCAAAACATGCTAAATTTCACCTTCGAAGCCCTGCTGAACGCGAATTCGCAGACCGCTTCGTACAAGCCTTGGAGGGCAACAGCTCTTTCGAAAATGTTTGCCTTAAAGGCTCTTGGGTTTACCTTTCAATCACATAAATATGTGATACTACCATCGCAAATACCTTTGGGAGATTTCAGTGATGACTAACATCGAACGCAAGGCGGCGGCCATTTCCTTTGCAGTAAGGAAAGCTGTGCACTCCATGGGGCGTGACGGAATCAAGCGAAGCGAATTTTTCGGCATGAAGCAGCGCCGCAAGCAAAAAGCCAAGAAAGCTGCCTGACCAGCTCTGCATTCGATGACATCCGAAACCGCTCCACTGGGGCGGTTTTATCGTTCTGGGGTTAACACAATGCAAGACCTCGAACTCGACCACAAACAGCCTTTGCCAATTGGTCAGCTCTTGTTACCAATCCCCCATGGCCGAGATCTTCTTCCGCACCCTGCCCTTTTTCGCAATCATCGGCCTTGGCTACTGGGCCGGGCGCAGCCGGTTTTTCACCGAGGAAGCCACGGCCTATCTCACCCGCTTCGTGTTCTACTTCCCGCTGTCGGCGATGATCTTCGGCTTTGCCGCCAACCTGTCCTTTGCCGAGGTCTTCGACCCTGCGCTGATTCTTGGCTATCTGGCCGGCACAATGGCGGTCTACCTGTTGGTGACAGCCGTCGCCATGATCCGCGGGCTGGACGTGCCCACCGCCGCGGTGGAGGCGCAATGCGCAGCCATCGGCAATGTGGGCTTCCTTGGCCTGCCGATGATGGCGATCCTGTTCGGCCCCGCCTCGGTGGCGCCGATGATGGTGGTGCTCAGCGTCGATCTGGTGGTGTTTTCCTCACTTATCGTCATTCTGATCAACGCAGGCCGCGGCCAGGGGCAAGGATCAATCCTGGGCCTGGCAACCCTGAAACTGGTCGGGCTGGGTCTGTTGAAAAACCCGATGATCCTGTCCATCGTCGCTGGCCTCGCCTGGTCGGCCTCCGCTCTGCCAATACCAGGCCCCGCAAACGACTTCCTCACCATCCTCGGCGGTGCCGCCACCCCCGGCGCCCTCTTTGCCATCGGCGCCTCGCTGGCCTCCAAATCGGCAGAGCGGGTGCAGGTCGCGGGCTGGCTCAGCTTTGCCAAGCTGGTGCTGCACCCGGCCTGCGTCGCTGTCGCGGTGCTGTGGCTGATCCCGGCGGCGCCGTTTTCTGCCGCTGTCGCCATCGCTGCCGCCTCCCTGCCGGTGGCAGGCAATGTCTACATGCTGGCGCAGCATTACGGCGTGGCCCCGCACCGGGCCTCCGCCGCCATTTTCATCTCCACCGTGGTGTCAATCGTCACCGTTCCGGCGGTGATCGCCTGGGTCTCTTGACCTGCGGCCCTACAGCCGGATCACGTAATCCTTGCGGGTGGTCTCGATCACCTCCCAGGTGCCGCTGAAGCCAGGCCGCAGGATGAAGCTGTCGCCCGCCGCCAGCGGATAGACGGTGCCGTCGTCGCTGGTAATCACCGACCGCCCCTCCAGGATCCGGCAGTATTCCCACTCGTCATAGGAAATCCGCCACTTGCCCGGCGTCGCCTGCCAGATCCCGCAATACAGCCCGCCCCGCTCCTCCGCGTTCCAGGTGGTGAAGACCGGATCGCCTGCCAGCACCTTCTCCGGTGCCGGGCGCTGCACCTCCGCCTCCACAGCCTCCTGTGTCAGTCTCAGAAAATCGCTCATGGCCCCTTGCCTCCCGTTTGCCTTGGCGGCGGACTGTCCCGGTTTTCACTGCCGCTGTCCAGCACGCACCTGCGCAAATGCGGCAGCCCCAGCGCGGCCAAAGCCCCCGATGTTTGCGATTTCGCAATCCTTCTGCCGCAAAAACCGGCATTGCTGCCGCCCATCCGCTGGACCCTGAGGCCTTCAGCAGGTAGCGGTAGGGCTAACAGATTTTGAGGAGCCTCACCCATGGAAACCGTTTCCGAGAACCGCGCCTTTGGCGGCACCCAGGGCGTCTACAAACACGCCAGCACCGCCACCGGCGGCGACATGACCTTTGGCCTGTTCCTGCCGGAAGAGGCGCGTGACGGCCCGGTTCCGGTTCTGTGGTATCTCTCGGGCCTCACCTGCACCCATGAAAACGCCATGACCAAGGCGGGCGCCCAGGCCTGGTGCGCCGAGCAGGGCATCGCCATCGTCTTCCCCGACACCAGCCCCCGCGGCGAAGGCGTGGCCGATGATGACGCCTATGACTTGGGCCAGGGCGCCGGTTTCTACGTCAATGCCACCCAGGCCCCCTGGGCGCCGCATTTCCGCATGTGGGACTACGTGGCCGAAGAACTGCCCGCACTGCTGGGTGAGAAATTTGCCATCGACCTGGACCGCCAGGCGATCACCGGCCATTCCATGGGCGGCCACGGCGCGCTGACCCTGGCGATGAACCTGCCGGGCCGCTACAAATCGGTTTCTGCCTTCGCGCCGATCTCCAACCCCACTGAATTGGACTGGGGCCGCAAACAGCTGAGCGCCTATCTGGGCGAGGATGAGGCGGCATGGGCCAAGCATGACGCCACCCTGCTGATGCGCGAGAAAAGCTTCGACGGCCCGATCCTGATCGACACCGGCACCAGCGATCCGTTCATCGACCTGCTGAAGCCCGAGGCCCTGGCCCACGCGGTCGCCGAACGCCGCCAGCAGGCCACCCTGCGGATGCAGCCGGGCTATGACCACAGCTACTTCTTCGTGTCGACCTTCATGGAGGAGCATATCTCCTTCCACGCCGACGCGCTGTACCAGAACTAACAACGACAAAGGACGCGGCCATGAGTGACGAATTTGATTATGACCTGATCATCATCGGTTCCGGCCCCTCGGGCCGCGCCGCTGCCATCCAGGCAGGCAAGCTGCATCGCCGGGTGCTGGTGATCGACCGCAAGGACCGGCTCGGCGGGGTCTCGGTGCACACCGGCACCATCCCGTCGAAGACCCTGCGCGAGACCGTGCTGAACCTCTCCGGCTGGCGCGAGCGCTCGTTCTATGGGCGCTCCTACCGGGTGAAAGACCAGATTGAGGCCAACGACCTCAAGGCCCGCCTGCACATGACCCTCGATTACGAGGTCGACGTGCTGGAGCACCAGTTCAACCGCAACCACGTGGACACGCTCTTGGGCCTGGCCAAATTCATCGGCCCGAATGAGGTCGAGGTCGCAACCGAGGCCGGCGAGACCACCCGCCTGACAGCAGAGAAATTTCTGATCTCCACCGGCACCAAGACCTACCGCCCGGACTACGTGCCCTTCAACGGCACCACCGTGGTCGACGGCGACGAGTTCCTGGAAATGGCGGAGATCCCGCGCTCGCTGGTGGTGATTGGCGCCGGCGTCATCGGGGTGGAATATGCCACCATGTTCTCCGCCCTCGACGTGCGCGTCACCCTGATCGAGCCGCGCGAAACCTTCCTCGACTTCATCGACAAGACCCTGATCCAGGAGTTCACCCACCAGATCCGTGAAAACGGCGTTGACCTGCGGCTCGGCTCCGCGGTCGAAAGCATCGAAGACGCGGGCGAGCATATCGAAGTCACGCTCGACAACGGCCGCCACGTGCGCGCCGAAATGCTGCTGTTTGCGGCCGGCCGGATGGGTGCCACCTCTGCCCTGAACCTCGAGGCCACCGGCCTCCAGACCGACCACCGCGGCCGCCTCAGCGTCGACCGCAAGACCTACCAGACCGCGGTGCCGCATATCTATGCCGCGGGCGATGTGATCGGCCACCCGTCGCTCGCCTCCACCTCGCTGCAGCAGGGCCGCGTCGCCGCCTGCCACGCGCTGGAAACCCCGACCCTGCCGGAAAGCCCCTGGTACCCCTATGGCATCTACTCGGTGCCGGAAATGTCCACTTGCGGCATGTCCGAGGAGGAGCTGAAAGAGCGCGGCATCCCTTATGAGGTCGGCGTCGCCCGCTTCCGCGAAACCTCCCGCGGCCACATCATGGGGCTGGAGCACGGCATGCTCAAGATGCTGTTCTCGCTCAAAACCCGCCGGGTGCTGGGCGTGCAGATCGTCGGGGAAGGCGCGACCGAACTCATTCACATTGCCCAGGCGGTGCTGAACCTCAAGGGCACGGTGGACTACTTCGTGCAGAACACCTTCAACTACCCGACCCTGGCGGAGGCTTATAAGATCGCCGGCCTTGACGCCTTCAACCGGATGCCGATCCCGGAGGAGTTCAAGGTGAAGAAACCCGCCCGCAAGGCCAAGGCCAAACCCGCCCCCAAGGCGGAGGAAGCCCCCGCGGCAGACAAGAAGGCGGCGGAGTGACCGCCCTCTACATCGACGCCGACGCCTGCCCGGTCAAGCAGGAGGCCGAGCGGGTCGCCACCCGCCACGGGCTGCGCATGTTCGTGGTCTCCAACGGCGGCCTGCGCCCCTCGCAGAACCCGCTGGTGGAAACCGTGATCGTGGCCGAGGGCGCCGATGTGGCGGACATGTGGATCGCAGACCGCTGCGGCCCGGGCGATGTGGTGGTGACGGGCGACATCCCGCTGGCCGCCAAATGCATCGAGGCCGGCGCCCGCGTCCTGCGCCATAACGGCGAGCGTTTCACCCAAGCCAACATCGGCCAGCAGCTGGCAATGCGCGACCTGATGGCCGACCTGCGCGCCGCCAACCCGCTGGGCATGCAGGGTGGCGGCAAGGGGTTCACCAAGGCCGACCGTTCGCGGTTTCTGGATGCGCTAGAGCGCGAGCTCAGAGTGGCAAAATCAATCCAAGACTGAAGCAGCGGGCCAAGGGATTGTGTTTCAAACCACTATATCCAAGGGATGGAAGGCACACGACTTCACTCTTTACACAAACAAATGAGTGTATATAAATACAACCTAAGTGTGAGGATCGTTTAGATATGGCTATTGTAAAAATTTCAGACCCAAACGGAACAAAACGAGACTTTTTTGAAGGCAATTGGTTTACTGGGCAAATAACCTCCTACAGCCATTCACAATTAGTCATAACAGATACGGACGGGAACGAGTTTTCGCTCTACGGAGACCTGTCCAGCTTAGACACAAGCGAATGGCAGCTAACAAGAATCACTCTTTCCCAGGAAAACTCGTTCAGCGCAGATCTGTCTCAACTGGACATTTCATACAATGACTACGAGTTGAACAATGTATTCGATGTGATTTTCAACTCGCACGATCAAATCACCTCAAATTCCCCTGCCTCCTTCCAATGGAATTTGAACAAGGGGAATGATACAATCAACACCGGGCCCGGGAATGATACAGTTAACGGCGATCAAGGTCTAGACACCTTAATTATTGACGACACCATAAAGAAATCAAAGTTTTTTCTAAACATTGACACTCCCACAATAATATCTGCAGACGGAACTGACGAGCTCAACTCGATTGAAATAATCGAGTTTGATGATCGGCGTGCGGCTCTGGCAACGGGAAGCTTTGGGGACAATTTCCTTGTAGGAAATCAAAGAGCGAATATCACACGTCACGATATAATGCTTGGTGGTGACGGAGAAGATCGCATAATAGGGAAATCAGGACGAGATACTATACGCGGGGAGCACGGGCACGACACCTTAAAAGGTGGACATGGTAGTGACAAACTGTATGGCGGCCTCGACGATGATAAGATTTTTGGTGGCAGCGGAAATGACAAAATTTTTGGACAAAAGGGAGACGACGTATTAACAGGAGGAAAACAATCCGACTTGTTTGTATTCAAAAAGGGGGATGGGAACGACACAATTAAAGACTTCTCATCAGGAGCAGATAAAATAGCAATTGGAAAGGGCGCAAAGTCCATCTCTGACCTGGAATTCAATCAGAGCGGAAGCGACGTCCTCATATCCTTTTCGAACGTCACAATCCTGCTAGAGGACAACTCAATTTCGGAGTTGCAAAGCTCAGACAATTTCTTGTTCTAACTAACGAGCTTGCTGCACACCTAATTTCAAACTTAATTGATCGTCGCAAATCGACATAATCCATAGCGCTTATCAAGAGCGGAATGGCGTGCAGCCTCCCTTAGCGAAGCGTGGTGACTATGGCCAACGCTTGAACTCCTATTCCAGAAGCATTCCGCATACGTCGCGTACCGCTCTACCGTTTTCTGCAACCCAGCCCTTTCCCAAGAATTCTGCCCGGAAAAATTGCCTTTTTCCGGCACCGCCCATTGCCCGGCCAGATCAAATCCGCCACTGATCAAGGGCAGGAGACGGGAGGGCAACGGCATGAGCGCAGAGATGAAGGTCAGCGTCCCCGGCCTGTTCGCAGCCGCCGGGGCAGGCATTGCCTTCTCCGTCATCGACATGATCTTCAAGCTCCTGTCGGGCGACTACCCGCTTTATGAAATGGTGCTGTTCCGCTCCGTCATCGCAGTGGCGGTGATGCTCACCATCATCATGCCGCTGGAGGGCGGCTATCACCTGCTGCGCACCCATCAGCCGAAACTGCACCTGCTGCGCTGTCTGGTGGTGTTCTTTGCCAACATCTGCTTTTTCACCGGCCTCACCCTGCTGCCGCTGGCCGAGGCGGTGGCAATCGCCTTTGCCACACCCCTCATCGTCACCACCCTGTCAGCGCTGTTCCTGGGCGAACGTCCCGGCCCCTGGCGCTGGGGCGCGGTGGTGGCCGGGTTCCTCGGCGTGCTGATCATCATGCGCCCCGGCGCCGGCACGTTTCAGCCTGCCGCGATCCTGCCGCTCCTTGGCGCCTGCGGCTATGCCACATTGCATGTGCTGACCCGCCGCGCAGGCGGGACAGAGGCCGGGGCAACCCTCGCCTTTTACCCGATGCTGGGCTTTCTGGTGCTCAGCGCCCTGGCCGGGCTGATCTTTGGCGACGGGCGGTTTGCCACCGGCGACAGCCCGGCCTTCGATTTCATCCTGCGTGCTTGGATCTGGCCCGCGCCCCAGGACTGGCCCTACCTGATCGGCGTCGGCATCGCAGGCTCCGCCGGCGGCTATCTGGTCAGCCAGGCCTACCGCATGAACGAGGCCGCGCTGGCAGCCCCCTTTGAATATATCGCCATGCCGATGTCGGTCCTCTGGGGCGTGCTGATCTTCAACGAATGGCCGGACCTGCAGGTGTGGCTCGGCAGCGCCCTGATCATTGCTTCCGGCCTGGTCTCTGTCTGGCGCGAAACCCGCCGTAACCGCCCCGCCCCGCGGCCCCGCCCGCGAACAGAAGGATAACCCCCATGCCCATTGACGCCGTCGTCTTCGACATTGGCCGTGTGCTGATCGAATGGGAGCCGGACCGCCTCTACGACAGCCGCATCGGCGAACAACGCCGCCGCCAGCTGTTCGAACAGGTGCCGCTGGAGGAAATGAACCTGAACATCGACCGCGGCCACCCCTTCCGCGGCAGTGTCTATGCCCTGGCGGACCAGCACCCTGAATGGGCTGAGGAAATCCGCTGGTGGCATGATTGCTGGCTGCAGATGGTCCCGCGCGAAATCCCGCATTCCGTCCGCCTGATGCAGGCGTTGCAGGCCAAGGGCACGCCCGTTTTCGCCCTCAGCAACTTCGGCGCCGAGACGTTCGAAACCGCCTGCGCCGCCTACCCCGCCTTACGCAGCTTTGACCGCACATTTGTCTCCGCGCATCTTAAACGCATCAAGCCGGAACCGGAAATCTATGCCATTCTCGAACGTGAAACCGGGGTGGCGCCGCAACATCTGCTGTTCACCGACGACCGCCCCGAAAACATCGAAGCCGCCGGTGCGCGCGGCTGGCAGACCCATCTGTTCACCGCCCCCGCGCCTTTCGCGGAACGGCTGGTGCAGGAGGGGCTGCTGACACACCAGGAAGCCGCCTGAGACGGCCCGCAACAGGAGGACAACGCCCCCATGACCATCCCGTTCATAGGCTTTGAAGAGGGTGAGGCGCTGCTCGATTGGGTCAGCTTCACAGAGGCGCTGGCCGCCAGCCACGATCTGCCCAAGGCAGAGATCGGCGACACCTTCCTCTACCGCGGGTCCGACACGCTCCTGAGCCGCTCCGCCTGGATCGACGGCATGGGCCTGGCGGTGAAAACCGCCAATGTCTTCCCGCGCAACCCGGAGGCCTGCAAACCGATGATCAACGGCTCCGTCTGCCTCTACTCCGACGCGGACGGCACGCTTGAGGCGCTAGTCGATTTCCACCTGGTGACCAAGTGGAAAACCGCTGGCGACAGCCTGCTGGGCGCGCTGCGGCTTGCCAATCCGCAAGCGCAAGAAGTGCTGATCGTTGGCGCAGGCACCGTCGGCGCATCCCTGATCGAGGCCTTCGGCGCCGGTTTCCCGCAGGCGCAGATCCGGGTCTGGAACCGCACCGGATCCAAGGCCGAGGAGCTCTGCACCCAGTACCCCGGCACCCTGCACGCGCCGGATCTGGAACCGGCGGTGCGCACCGCCGATATCATCATCACCTGCACCATGTCCTCCAACCCGGTGATCCAGGGTGCATGGCTGCGCCCCGGCCAGCACCTCAACCTGATCGGCGCCTACCGCCCCGACATGCGCGAGGCCGACGACGAGGCCCTCAGGCGCGCGCAGATCTACAGCGACAGTTTCGATACCACCCTGGACCACATCGGCGAATTCAAGATCCCGCTCGCCGCGGGCACCATCCAGCGCAGCGATGTGCTAGCGGATTTCTACCGCCTCAGCCAATTCCCAGCCTATGACCCTGATCAGATCACCCTGTTCAAAAACGGCGGCGGCGCTCATCTCGACCTGATGACCAGCCACCACATCCTGCAGAAATGGAAGGCCCGCACATGATCTGGCTGCTGCTCCTTGCTGCCCTCGCCATCGCCCTCGCCCCCTTCCTGCGCGAGCGCCTGCGCAATGTGATGAATGCCCAGGCCCGCCGGGACGCGCCAGGAGAATTTGCGCAACTCTCCGGCGGGCTGACCCACTACCGCTGGACCGGCCCCCTGCGCGGCCCCGTGGCGGTCTGCGTGCACGGCCTCACCACGCCCTCCTTTGTCTGGACCGGCATCGCCAAGGGGCTGGGCGCCATGGGCTACCGGGTGCTGACCTACGACCTTTACGGGCGCGGCTACTCGGACCGCCCGGCAGGGGCGCAGGACCGCGCCTTCTTTCTGACCCAGCTGGAGGAGCTGCTGGCAGAGCAGGACATCGGCGAGGATTTCACGCTGATCGGCTATTCCATGGGCGGCGCCATCGCCACCGCCTTTGCCGCCGCCCAGCCCGGCCGCCTGCGCGAGCTGATCCTGCTGGCGCCGGCCGGCTTCAGCCCCAGCCCTGGACGGCTGACACAGATCATCCGCCACGTGCCGCTGATCGGCGACTGGCTGATGCACGCGATCTACCCATCCCTGCACATCCGCAGCACAGAGGCTGAACGCAGCCTGCCCTCTTCGGTCCCAGGCATCACCGGCCTGCAGCAGCAGGAACTCCGCTTTCAGGGTTTTATCCCTGCCGTGCTCGCCTCGCTGCGCGGCATTCTGAACGGGGATTTCACCGAAGACCTGCGCAGCCTGCACCAAAAAGGCGTGCCTGCGCTGGCGATCTGGGGCCAGGACGACGCGGTGATCCCGCCCACATCAGCCGGCCGCCTGACTGAGCGCGCCCGCTCCGTCCGGCAGGAGGAGATCGCAGGCGCCGGCCACGGCCTTCCCTATACCCACACGGAACAGGTTCTGGAGATTATTGCGGCAAACCACCGCCGCGGGCTGATGTGACGGCCGCGGCCGGGCGCTATCGGGCTTCATCTTTCCGAAAATACTCCGGGGGCTGCCATTGGTGCGCCATTGGTTCGGGCCCAATGGAGGCGGGCAGCGCCCCGGTTCCGCCACCCGTCAATAACGCGGCCATCTGTGTTACGCCGCCGCAGCTGCCGCCGGTCCCAGCGGCCGCTCCTTCACCGGCAAATGCACAATCGCGCTGAACGCCCCGACACCGACGCCGATCCACCAGACCAGGGTGTAGTCGCCATAGGCATCATACATCCGCCCGCCCAGCCACACGCCCAGGAAACTGCCCAGCTGGTGGCTGAAGAACACGATGCCGTAAAGCGTGCCCATGTAGCGAAGGCCGTAGATATGCGCGACCAGGCCAGAGGTCAGCGGCACCGTTGCCAGCCAAAGGGACCCCATGGCCACCGAGAAAATGATGACGCTCAGCGGCGTGATCGGGAACACGATGAAGGCTGCCGCCGCAATTGTCCGCCCGGTATAGATCGCCGCCAGCAGGTACTTCTTGGAATACCGCTTGCCCAGATAGCCCGCCAGCAGGGTACCGCCCACATTGGCCGCGCCAATAAGCGAAATCGCTGCCGCCCCCAGCGCCGAGGTGGTGGTGATGCCGATCGAATGCAGCGCGCCCCCCGGCAGGATCGGCCCACACATCTCAGTCACAAAGGCCGGGAAATGCGCGGTGACAAAGGCCAGCTGATAGCCGCAGCTGAAAAAGCCGAGGAAGATCAGCGTGTAAGACGGATCCTTGAACGCTTTCACCAGGATCGCGCCCATGCTCTCTTCCAGCTCCGCCTTGGAGGCTGCCTCCGGCGCGCGCATCAAGGGCAGCAGCGCAATCAGTGCCAGCACCACGCCGGCAAACAGCAGGAAAATCGTCTGCCAGGGCAGAAAGCCCAGCAGCCACTCCGCCGTGGGTGCGCCAAAGATCTGCCCGGCAGAGCCAGCCGCGGTGACAATCGCCAGCGACATCGAACGGTTCTCGTCCGAGCTTGCCCGCCCGACCACCGCCAGCACCACGCCGAACCCGGTGCCGGCAATGCCAAAGCCCACCAGCCATTCATAGGATTGCACCTCAAACGGCGTCGTCGACCATGCGCTCAGCACCAGACCGGCGGCATAGACGATGGCCCCCATGATGATCGCCTTACGGTCGCCGATCTTCTCGGCAATGGCGCCAAAGATCGGCTGGCCGATGCCCCAGGCCAGGTTCTGGATCGCAATCGCCAGCGAGAATTCCGACCGCAGCCAGCCGAACTCCTCGGCAATCGGGATCTGAAAGACCCCGAAGGAGGCCCGCACCGCAAAGCTCACCATGATGATGATGCAGCCGACGATCAGAACGGGGGTAAACAGCGGCGCGGAACGGTCCATGAGCTCTCTCCTGACAAGCTGCGGAACTTTCAGGGAAATCTACCGCCCGGTCAAATCAGGATTTTTGCGCGCATCATTAAGAAAATTTGATGCGAGGCACCGCGGCCGGTCCGCAAGATCCCGGGAAACCTAGGCCTGCTTCACGCGCATGGCCTCAATTCTCTGCGCCAGCTCCTCGGCTGAAACCGCCAGTTCCTCGCGGCTGATCCGCCGGGAGGCCTCAAACCCCAAGGCAGTCAGATCAGCCTGGTACCGGCGCGCCAAATAATCTGCATCAGCCTCCCCGGGCAACTCTCCAATCTGCTTTGCCTGCTCAAACGCTGCAGTCATTTCGGCAATCATCTGATCGATGTACTGCCCTGCAAGCTCCCCCAGCCTGGCATCCTGCTCGGTTGCGCCAAGAAGCGTCTTGACCAGCATGCAGCTGCTGCGCTGCGGATCATCCAGCGGCAGCCGGGCAAAGCGGCGCAGATATTCCGCCAGCCCCTGCAGCGGTGAGTCCGCCGCTTTCAACGTGGAGACAAACTCCGCGCGCTGTTTGCCAAAATACCGCTCCAGTGTCAGGCCAAACAGCGTTTCCTTGCTGTTAAAGGCTGCATAGATGCTCCCTGGCTTCATATTCAACGCTGCTTCGATGTCTTTCAACGACGTCGCGTAATACCCTTTTCGCCAGAAGAGGATCAGCGCCGCGTCCAATGCGGCATCACGGTCATATGGCTGCGCGCGTGGCATGACCCGATGAATACGCCAGATTTCCCGCTTTGTCTTGCCGCTAATGAAACCCCTGCATGTCACATTTGAGTGATAACTCAAATTCCCTTATTGAGCGATCACTCAAATTTCCCATATTGCCCGGACAAGACGCAACTTTGCCAACCACGGGATCCAAGATGACCACTTTCACAATGCACGACGAAACCACCGCCCCCGAAGCCAGCCGGAAACTTCTGGAAAACGCCAAGAAGGCCTATGGCGCCATTCCCGGCCTTTATGCCGTCATGGCCGAAGCCCCGGAACTTCTGAAATCCTACCATGCCGTGCATGCGCAATTCGTGGACTTAGGCTTCACCGCCGAGGAGCTCACCGTTGTCTGGCAGGCAATCAACGTTGAAAACGGCTGCGGCTACTGTGTGCCGGCCCACACTGCCATCGCCAAAAGCATGAAAGTCGATGATGCCATCAGCAACGCCCTGCGCGACCAGACACCGCTGCCCAACGCCCGCCTTGAGGCCCTGCGCGACTTTACCCTGACACTGGTGCGGGACCGCGGCCATGTTTCTGAACAGGACATGCAAGCCTTTCTCGCGGCCGGTTTCAGCACCCGCAACATGCTGGGAGTCATTCTGGGATATGCCCAGAAAGTGATGTCGAACTACACCAACCACCTGGCTCACACTCCGGTGGACAAGATGTTCCAGCCCTTTGAATGGCACCCCGCCCAGGCGGCCGAATAACAAGCGCAGCGGTTCCGGTTTTCTGCCAGCACCGCCAATCGCTGAAGCAATGCGAATGCAACAGGCCGGGCCATTGCTGCCCGGCCTGCCACGGCATTATTCACCGCCTTAGCTTCCCATCCCCCGCGCCCCGCGCTATCCCTTTGCCATGACCCATTTGAGCACGCTGTACCGGCAAAAGATCGACGCGGGCGAATTGAAGCCCGACCCGGCCCAGGAAGCCGTCCTTCCTCATTTCGACCGCATCGCCAAAGGCCTGATGGCGCCACCAGTGAAACGCGGCTTCTTCCGCAAGGCGGAGTATGAACAGGTGCAGGGGCTTTACCTCTGGGGCGGGGTCGGACGCGGCAAGTCGATGCTGATGGACCTGTTTGTCGACAGCCTCGGCGATATCCCCTCGCGACGGGTGCATTTCCACGCCTTCATGCAGGAAATCCACACCAGGATGCACCAGGCCCGCCAGGACGGTGTCGAGGACGCGCTGGCCCCGGCGGCCGCCGAAGTGGCTGAGTCCGTGCGGCTTCTGGCCTTTGACGAGATGCAGATCACCGACATCACCGATGCGATGATCGTCGGACGTTTGTTCGAGGCGCTGTTTGCCGCCGGTGTCACCGTAATCACCACTTCCAACCGGGTGCCGGACGATCTGTACAAAAACGGCCTCAACCGCCAGCTGTTCCTGCCCTTCATCGGTCTGATCAAGGAGCATATGGCGGTGCATGAAATGGTCAGCGCCACCGACTACCGGCAGGACCGGCTGACCGGCGCACAGGTCTATTTCACCCCGGTGGACGGCGAGGCCCGGGCGCAGATCCGCGCGATCTGGCAGGATCTGTCGGGCGGCGGCGCCGCGCAGCCTCTGACGCTGGAGGTGAAGGGCCGCGAGGTCACCCTGCCTGCCTTCCGCAACGGCGTGGCGCGCGCCACCTTCTATGACCTGTGCGGCAAGATGCTGGGACCGGGCGACTACCTCGCCATCGCCGCTGAGGTGAAAGTGCTGGTGCTCGAAGACATCCCGCGCCTTTCCCGCAACAACTTCAACGAGGCCAAGCGGTTTGTCACCCTGATAGACGCTTTGTACGAGGCCAGGGTCCGGCTGATCTGCTCCGCCGCGGCGCAGCCCGAAATGCTGTATGTGGAGGGCGAGGGCACGTTTGAGTTTGAACGCACTGCCTCCCGCCTGCGCGAGATGCAGGACAAGGACTGGGGCAGCGACACCCCATGATCGTCCGCGATACGCCCCGGCGGCGGGAGATCTTCCTGATCCTGAACGGATCGGTGGTGCCGCGCATCCTGCCCAATATCATCGGCGCCGCGCTCTGGGCGCTTCTGGTGCTGGTACTGGACCGCTATGTTCTTGCAATGCCGCAGATTTCCATTGCCGCGATGGGGGTCTTCGGCCTGTCGCTGTCGCTGTTCCTCAGCTTCCGCAATAACGCCGCCTATGACCGCTGGTGGGAGGCGCGGCGGATCTGGGGACGCATGGTCTCGGATGTGCGCAGCCTGGCGCAGGAACTCAGGATCTTCGCGGGCAAAGGCCCCGACGAGGACTTCATCCTGACCCGCATCCTCGCCTTCCACCACCTGCACCGCGCCCAGCTGCGCGGCGACGAGGTGCGGGAGACGGTGGAGCATTGGGTCGGCCCGGAGGCGGCAGAGCAGCTGATGCAGGACCCCAACGGCCCCAACGCCGCTCTGCGGGACATCGCTACCCGCCTGCGCGAGATGGCGGAGGACGGCCGCATTGACGGTTTCGGCCAGCGCGCCCTGGCCGAACGGCTCGCCGCCTTCCCCGCCGCCCAGGCCGGGAACGAGCGGCTGCTGACCACGCCCTTGCCCTTCGTTTATTCGCTGCTGGTCTGGCGCACCACCTATCTCTACTGCCTGCTGCTGCCCTTTGCCCTCCTGGACAGCGCCGGCTGGTTCGAACCGCTGGTGGCGGCGGTGGTGGCCTATGTGTTCTTCGGCCTGGCTGAGGTCACGCATGAGCTGGAGCACCCGTTCCGCAAGCAGGCCAATTCAGTGCCGCTCAGCGCCATGTGCCGGGTGATGGAAATCTCGGTCTGTAATGCCTTGGGGCGCGAGGTGCCGCCCAAGCTGGAACCCGTGGACTACGTTCTGGACTAGAGGCTGAACGGGTCAGGGGGCGCTGCCCCCTCGGCCCTTGGCCTCACCCCCGGGATATTTCCTGCCAGAAGAACAGGGGAGGCGCCGCGTCAGAGGCGCCGGGCTGGGCGGGATGAGATCGCCAGATCGAAGCCGGGCGGGAGCGCCTCCCCCGCAACGGGTGCAAGTCTCAGCCGTTTTCGCGCAGGATATGGCCCGCCAGATAGAGCGAGCCGCAGATCAGCACCCGCGCCTGCGGGTCCTTGGCAATGATTGCCTGCAGCGCCGCCAGGGTGCTCTCCGCCGTGCCAGCTGCGATGCCCACCGATTTGGCTGCGGCCTCGGTTTCCTCGGCGCTCAGCGTGTTGATCTCATCCGGAATTGATATGGCAGTCAGGCTCGCCGCCTGCGGCGCCAAGGGTGCCATGTATCCGCTCACGTCCTTGGTGTTCAGCATACCGCAAATCAGATGGGTGGGGCGCTCGGGCAGTTTTGCCAGCACGTCGGCCAGCGCGATGCCCGCCGCGGCGTTGTGGCCGCCGTCCAGCCACAGCTCTGCCTGCGGCGCGGCCTCGATCAGCGGGCCGGTCTTCAGCTTCTGCATCCGCGCGGGCCATTCGGCGTTTGCCATCGCCGCCTCGCAGGCCGCCTCATCGGCACCCAGATGGCGCAGCGCCGCCAGCGCCGCACCGGCGTTCTGGATCTGATGCGCGCCCAGCAATGCGGGCAGCGGCAGGTCCAGCAAGCCGTTCTCGTCCTGGAACACCAGCCGGCCGCGTTCTTCCCAAACATGCCAGTGCTGGCCATAGGCAATCAGCGGCGCGCCAAGGCGGGCGGCGGTGGCCTCGATCACTTCCATCGCCTCGTCAGGCTGCGGGCCAACCACAACCGGCACGCCGCGTTTGATGATGCCCGCCTTCTCGCCTGCGATCTTGGACAGCGTGTTGCCCAGGAACTGCTCATGGTCGATCGAAATAGGGGTGATCACCGACACCTCGGGCGTGATCACGTTGGTCGCGTCAAGCCGCCCGCCCAGGCCGACCTCCAGCAGGGTGTAATCCGCAGGCGTGCGCGAAAACGCCAAGAGGCCGGCGACCGTGGTGATCTCGAAATAGGTGATGTTCTCACCGCCGTTCTTGGCATAGCACTCGTCCAGAACCTCTGTCAGATGCGGCTCCGAGATCAGCTCCCCTGCCAGCCGGATACGCTCATGAAACCGCGCCAGATGCGGCGAGGTATAGGCGTGCACGCTTTTGCCCATGCCCTCCAGCCCTGCGCGGATCATTGCCTGGGTTGAGCCCTTGCCATTGGTACCTGCCAGATGGATCACCGGCGGCAGCTTGTCCTGCGGATTGTCCAGGGCCGCCAGCAGCCGCCAGACCCGGTCCAGGGTCAGGTCGATGATCTTGGGGTGCAGCGCCATCATGCGGGCGAGGATCGCGTCGGAGGTTTGGGTCATCAGCCTGGGTCCTGTCAGGTCAGAGTGTCTTAGGTGGCAAAGAACAGCGCCCGCCCTGGGAGGGACGGGCGCTGACCGGCCTTCTCGGCCAGGCGTATCTATCTAAACCGGATTACTCGGCAGCTTCTTCGCTGACTGCGCCATCCGCCGGCGCGTTTGCGGCTTTGGCGGCCGCTTCCTCTTCCGGTGCGGGCAAATCGCCCGTCACCTGCGGCGGCAGCCCCATCAGCATCCGGATGATGGTGATCAGCTCTTGGCGCATCTCGGTACGCGGGGTCACCCGGTCCAGCATGCCATGATCCAGCAGGTACTCGGCGCGCTGAAAGCCCTCCGGCAGCTTCTCGCGAATGGTCTGTTCAATCACCCGCGGCCCGGCAAAGCAGATCAGCGCGTTGGGTTCAGCGATATGCACATCGCCCAGCATCGCGTAGGAGGCCGTCACCCCGCCGGTGGTCGGATGGGTCAGCACCACGATATAGGGCAGGCCTGCCTCTTTCAGCATCTCCACCGCAACGGTGGTGCGCGGCATTTGCATCAGCGACAGGATGCCTTCCTGCATCCGGGCGCCGCCGGCGGCCGAGAACAGGACCAGCGGGCGGCCCAGCTTCACCGCTTCCTCCGCCGCGGCGATGATGGCATTGCCCACATACATGCCCATGGAGCCGCCCATATAGGAGAAGTCCTGCGCGGCAGCGATGATCGGCGTGCGGCCGATTTCGCCCGCGGCCACCAGCATCGCGTCTTTCTCGCCGGTCTTCTTCTGCGCGGCCTTCACCCGGTCGGGGTATTTCTTCTGATCCTTGAACTTCAAAGGATCGGCCAGCGGCTCCGGCACTGCGACCTCAGTAAAGACACCGCCGTCAAACATCGCGGTAAAGCGGTCGCGCGGGGTGATATGCATGTGATGGCCGCAGCTGGTGCAGACGTTCTGATTGTCGCTCAGCTCGCGGTGAAACAGCATGGTGCCGCATTCATCGCATTTCTGCCAAAGGTTCTCGGGCACTTCGCGGCGCGAAAAGATCGAGTTGATCTTGGGCCGGACGTAGTTGGTGATCCAGTTCATAGTGCTTGCCTCTCCGGGGGCGCGGTTTGCCCCCCAGATAAGACGCATTTGCCGCAATTGCAATCAGCGGCGTATGGCAAGCCGCGCCGCCAGCCAGCTGACACCCATCAGCGCAAAGTCGACCGCCATCCAGGGGCGCAGGGCCTGAACATCCGCCATATCAAAGGGAATCAGAAAGAGCGCCAGCCCGTTCAGGCTGGTGGGCGAGGCAAACAGCAAGAGCGCGGTGACGTTGTTGAAGAAATGCACTGCCATGGCCGGCCCGAAGTGCCAGGCCCGCGCCGTCAGATCTGCCATCAGCAGGCCGAACAGCCCGGCCCAGGCGGCAATCAGCAGCGCGTTCTGCCCGGCTTCGGCCGGCAGGTAGTGGCCCAGCGCAAACAGCGCCGAGGGCACCAGCAGCCAGACCGCGGGATGGCGGAACCGCGCCGCCAGCGCCTGCTGGATATAGCCGCGGAACAGGATCTCCTCCGATCCGGTCTGCACCAGCACCGCGGCAATGCCCAGCGGCAGGATCCCCAGCCAGGTCCAGAACGGCAGGTTCGGGGTCATCGGCGGCCCCATGCTGTAGGGCGGCAGCAGCAGAATCAGCAGGGTCAGCCCCATCAGGTACAGGCTGACGCGCGCAAACTGCCAGGCCAGCGGCTTCAGATGCCCGGTCACGGTGGCAAAGCCGCGCTGGTGGAACAGCCGCGCCGCCATCGCCACTCCCAGCGACAGAAAGCCGAAACTGCCCAAGAGCAGCAGCATTGCGCCCGGGTTGCTGCCATCGGCCAGCCCCTGCAGCCAGGCGCCGGGAAACAGCCCCGCCGCAGCCGCCTGCAGCGCCGCCGTCATCGCAAGGCTGACCGAGGCCACCAGCAAAAGCCCCAGCAGCAGCCGCCACAAAGCGGGCTGTGCGCGGGCAAACCGCACCAGCGCCTCATGCGCCCTGTAGCTGTGCCTGTGCTGCATTTGTCCTCCTGACCGGGCCGCGGCGGATGCGCCACGTTATGCATTGCTGCAACGCCATGGCAACCCAGGCCCCTTCCTCCCCGCTTCACACTTGCCGCAACGCTGCCCCTGGCGGTATGGATCTGGTAAAAAACAACACCGGCAGGGACGGCAGTGAGCAGATCAAGCAACGGAAAACCTTTGCCTTTTCCATCAGGCGGCAAAAAGACGCCCAGACGGCGCGCCGCGCTGGCGGCAGCCGCCCTGGCCGCCGTCGCCCTGGCAGGATGCAGCCCGGCCCCCGGCGGCCTGTCCTTTGCTGCCCGCAGCACCAGCCCGGCACCGCGCCTCAGCGGCCAGGTGATGTCCTTTGCTGGCGGCGATGTGCTGCTGGCCGCGCCGGAAACCTATTGCTTCGACCGCCGCAGCAGCACCTCTGACAGCGCGGGCGGCTTTGCCCTGATCGCCTCCTGCAAGCGGATGGACCGCAGCGGCTGGCTGGGCGCGCGCAATGCTGCCGTTATCACCGCCTCCATCGGCCCGGCGAAACAGAACGCCGCCGCCCCCCAGACCGCCGATATTGCCGCCATGTTCCCCGCCGCCAAGCTGCTGGAAACCCGCGAAGACCAGCTGCTGCCGCTGGTCCGGCTGGAGCTTCCCGGCGCCGTTGCCGAAGGCGCCAGCCCGGTCCATTGGCGCGGCGCCTTTGTGCTGGACCGCCATCTGATCGCCCTGGCGCTTTACGCACCGGAAAACAGCCGCGCGCTTGGCAGCCACGGCGCGGCCCTCCTGAACGAGGCCACGCACCGCACGCTGGAGGCCTCCACCCTGCCGGATCTGGAACAGGCAGGCGCGCTCCTGCCCAAGGGGCCGAAACACTCTCTGCGGCCGCTGCCCCGGCCGGTTTCCGCCGCCGCCGCGCCGCAAGACCCGGCGCCGCAGCCCGCACCCCGCAAAAAACGCGGGCTTGGCCAGCGGATTGCCGGTTTATTTCAATAGCCGCCAGCGGTTACACTGGCACCGGCGCCCGCTGCCAAAGGCGGGGCGCAGCATGCAACTGGGCACAACAGGCAAGAGAGAGCACGATGGGCAGGATCATGGACCGGCTGATGCACCTGCGCAGCCTGCGCCGCTGGCGCGCAGCGGCTGAGGAGTTGGCCCGCGCCCCCTTGTCCGAGCTGCGCCGCCAGCGCAACCAGGCCCGCCAGCTGCGCACCCATCTGGACCGGCTGATCCACACCGCCGACGGCCGCCTGGCGCTGCCGCAGATCGGTTCCTCCTTCTTTCCGCGCCCGCATGGCACCGATTGGTCCTGGCGCCCGGAAATGTGGCGCGGCCCGCTGGCGGAACGCGGCATCTCCTCGGTCCCGCCCAAGGCCCGGCTCGGCGATGAAGTGCAGCTGTTCCACGACTGCGCCTATTCCGAACTGACCCTGCGCCAGCTCAGGAACACCCGCGAAGAGGATCTCGCCCCCTTTGGCCTGCGCATGGATGTGTTCCAGTTCGACGGCTCCTTCCTGTCCCTGGTGATCGACCTGCCGCCTGAGGCCGCAGAGGGGATGACCCGCCAGCACCTGTTGCGGATCGACAGCATCATCGAATCGGAAAAACCGATCGAAATCTTCGCCCGGCTCAACATCCAGCACGGCCCCAATACCGAACAGATCGTGCGCGAGCTGCCGCAGGGGGAAAAGAACATCGTGGTGGAGTTCGACCTGGCCTATTCCAAAATGAACGAGAAGCGGATCGGGAAGATCTGGCTCGATCTGATTTTCGAGGCCCCGGATATGAACCAGGTGATCCTGCGCGACCTGACCTTCTCGCGCCACCGCCGCGCGGCGATCTGAGGAGACCCGGAATGAGCGACCTGACACTGACCAAAATCCGCTTCCGCAACGGCATCTGGGAAGGCCAGATCAGCAATGCGCCTGCCAGCGGCGCCCGGCCGGAAATCACCGTGATGTTCCAGGACCAGCCGGTCAAGGATGTCAAACTGACCGAGGGCCAGGCGGGCGGCGAATGGACGGTTGCAGTGCCGGTTCCGGCTGAGGCAGTGGCCGACGGGGTGCAGACCTTTGTGATTTTTGATGGGGCTGACAGCACCCGCCTGGGTGATTTCACCCTGATTGCGGGCGAGGCCGTGGCGGATGACCTGCGCGCCGAGGTAGAGCTGTTGCGCGCCGAGCTGGACATGCTCAAACGCGCCTTCCGCCGCCACTGCCTGGAAACGACCTGAGCGCAACCAGCGCGGGCAGAACCTGACCGCCCGCGCCGCGCTCTTACCCGCCTATTCCAGCGCCTGGAAATGCTCCGCCAGAACCTTCATCAGCCTGGCGTGCGGGATCGGCCCATAGCTGCAGCGCGCCACACCGGCCTGACGCGCCGTCTCCAGCGTGATGCCGCGCATCATCGTGTTGACCGGCAGCGAACTGGCCTCGCAGACCTTGGCGATCAGATCCGGGTCGGTCAGGCCGGGAATGAAGAACCCGTTGGCCCCGGCCTCCGCATAGGCCGCACCGCGCTCCAGCGCTTCACCGATCAGCCCGGCATGATTGGACGCATCTTTCTCCTTCAAAAACAGATCGGTGCGCGCGTTCACAAAGATCTCCGCATGCGCCGCCCGCACCGCAGCCACTCGGCCTGCCTGCTCCTCAATGCTGTAGAACCCCTCACCGCCGACCACCTGGTCTTCGAAGTTGAGCCCCACCGCCCCGGTCTCCGCCAGCCGCTTCACATTGGCACTCAGCTGCTCCGGCTCGCGCGCATAGCCGCCCTCGAAGTCAATCGTCACCGGCAAATCGGTGGCCGCGATGATCCGTTCGGCATTGCCCAGCACAAACTCCAGCGGGATCTGCTCACCGTCTGGAAACCCCTGCGCCGCCGCCACCGGATAGCTGCCGGTTGCCAGCGCCTGGGCGCCGGCCCCGGCAATTGCCTTGGCGCTGCCCGCATCCCAGATGTTATACAAAACCACCGGGTTGCCGGGCTGATGCAGCGCCGCAAAGGCGCGGGCGCGGTCGGAATATGTCATGCAGAAATCCTCTGTTTGTAGCCTGTTTCAATCTCAATCAGCCGCTGCTTGCGCCACAAGCCGCCGCCATAGCCGGTCAGCGATCCATCCGCCGACAGCACCCGGTGGCAAGGCACCACCAGGGCCAGCTGGTTGGCGCCATTGGCCCGCGCCACCGCCCTTGTGGCGGAGGCCCGTCCCAGCTCGCACGCGATCTGCGAATAGCTGCGGGTCTCCCCCGCCGGAATGGTCAGCAGATAACGCCAGACCTCGCGCTCGAAACCAGTGCCGTGCAGCGCCAGCGGGGTCTCAAACGCCGCGCCCTCGCCCGCAAAGAACCGGCGCAGCTCTTCGGCGATCTGCTCCGTCGGCGCCGGGCGCCCAAAGCCTAGCCCACCGGGCTGTGCCTTTTGCAGCTTGGCCACCTCCCGCGGCAGCGCCTTGCGGTCGGCAAACTCCAAGAGATGCAGCTGGTGGGCACAGCTGATCGCAATCATCGCGCCCAGCGGCGTGTCGATCCAATCGGCCAGCAAGAGCGCATCCTTGCGGAAGGCGCCCGGAGCAATCCCCACCAGTTTCGCAAAAGCCGCGCGGAAGGCGCTGGCGCTTTCAAACCCGGCATCGATCTGCGCGGCAATCACCGGCTCTCCGGCCTTTAGGGCGGTGAACCCCTCGCGCAACCGCCGCTGCCGCGCCATCTCCAGGAAGGTCATGCCGAAATGCCGCTTGAAGGCGCGCCGCACGGTCGATGGCTCCAGCCCCAGCCGCACCAGATCATCCTCCCCCCAACGGTAGGCGGGCCGTTCCTCCAACCGCGCCAGCAGGTCCTGCACCACCGGATCACCCCCGGCCGCCGCCGCCAGCGGCTTGCAGCGCTTGCAGGCCCGGAAGCCCGCCTCGATACACTCGCCCGGCGTGGCAAAGAACCGGCAGTTCTCAAACTTGGGGTTGCGCGCCGGGCAGGTCAGCCGGCAGAAAATACCGGTGGAGGTGACACCCACATAGGCGCGCCCCTCATAAGCCGCATCACGGGTGATCAGCGCTTGGTACAGGGTCCGGGAATCAGGCAGGTCAAACATCATACGGCGAGCTTAGACCAGCAAGGCCCGCTTATGCGCCGAAGATCGGGCGTTGATGTTCAAAACCCGTTGATCTGCCCCGGCCTCATGCCCGCCGGGCAACCGCCGTTGCCGCCTGGCCCAGGATAAAGACGCCGGTGCTGCCGATGATCGCGGCTGCAAAACGGTTCAGGGTCTGCAGCGCATCCCCCCGCGCCATCAGCTGCCGCGCGCCCGAAGCCAGCAGCGCATAGGGGCTTAGCGTTGCAAACAGCACCAGCACCGTCAGAACGCTCAGCGCCGCCCATTGGCCAAGGCCAACCGCCTCCAGGTCGATGACGGCCGGCAGCAGCGCCAGGTAGAAGATGATCGTCTTGGGATTGCCCAGCGTCAGCGCAAACCCGGACAGAAAGGTCTTGGCCGACCTGCGCTGCGCAGCCCCCGCAACCGCCGTCAGCCCCGCCTCGCTGCGCCAGAACTTATAGGCCAGATAGACCAGATAGGCCCCGCCCAGCACCTTGACCGCCAGCAGCGCGCCGGAGAACAGCTGCGCAACCGCGGCCAGCCCGGCGATGGCAACAGTCAGATAGACCACATCGCCCAGCGCAATGCCCGCCAGGAACACCAGCGAGACCTTCAGCCCGCTGCCCAGCGATTGCCCGACCAGCCCCGCCACGCCCGGTCCGGGAATGACCGCGGCAAGCGACAAGGCAATGGAATAGGCAATCAGCGGGGCGAGCAGATCCATGGCGGCCATCCTGAATTCCGAATCGCGGCGACCCTAGCAGCCTGCCCGCCACGGGCAAGCGGATAGCGGGCGCGCACCCAGGTGTTGCGTACCCACCGTACGCCCCCTTCACGCAATCCTCACCGCGCCATGCCATGCTCCCGAAAGATCGCGATTCCCCGCCATGGCCCCGCGCATGGGCCATGATACGAGGCGCAGGCATCTGTGAGGCTGCCTGCGTAACACCCGGAGACCGGCCCTGATAAAAAGGGGGTCGTCCAGGATATCCTGTCCGAGCAGGCCCCCGGCGGGGTCTGTCCACCTCCACCCGGCAGCGCTGCCACCCTTCACGGGAACCGCGCGGCATAGACAGCAGCAGCCAACAGCTAACCGCCCGGGCCCGGCGGCTCATGGTGCTGCCCGCACCAAGCCCTGCCGCCGCTGCTTCTTTCTGGTCCAAAATACTCTGGGGGTGAAGGCCGCAGGGCCTGAGGGGGCAACGCCCCCTTTCAGCACCGCCTCCGCTCTGCCCCGGCCTGCAGACCGCAGACAAAAAAGGCCGCCCCAGCGGACGGCCCCTTTACATGCTGCAACCAGTCTTGCGCTTATTTCGGCCCCAGCGCCACCAGGCCCTTCAGGATGTCGATGGCATAGGCCAGCTGGTAATCCTGCTCGCGCAGCTCGGCGGCTTTCTCGGCCTTCTCGCGGTCGGCTTCGATCTGGCGGATCTCGTCCTCGCTCAGCGAATTGTTGTTCAGGCTGCCGCGCAGGTCGGCTTCGGAGCGCGACCGGCGGGTGGAGCCTTCCTCCTCCTCAGCTGCAGCGGTGCGGCGGGGCTGTTCCACCACGATGTCGGGGCTGACGCCCAGCGCCTGGATCGACCGGCCCGACGGCGTGTAATAGCGCGCGGTGGTCAGGCGCATGGCGCCCTCGCCCTTCAGCGGCATCACAGTCTGGACCGAACCCTTGCCGAACGACTTGGTGCCCACCACGATGGCGCGGCGGTGGTCCTGCAGCGCACCGGCCACAATCTCGGAGGCCGAAGCCGAGCCGCCGTTGATCAGCACCACAATCGGCTTGCCGTCGGCCAGATCGCCCGGGGTGGCATTGAAACGTTCGCCGTCTTCCGGGTTGCGGCCGCGGGTCGAGACGATCTCCCCCGACTCCAGGAAGCTGTCGGCCACCTTGATCGCCTGGGTCAAAAGCCCGCCCGGATTGTTACGCAGGTCCAGCACGATGCCGTTGACGTTGTCCATGCCGCCGGCTTCCTCGATCTGTTTCTTCAGACCGGATTCCAGGTTCGGCGTAGTCTGGTCGTTGAAGGTGGTGATCCGCATCACCACGGTGTCGCCCTCGGTGCGGCCGCGCACCGCGGTCAGCTTGATGGTGTCACGGATGATCGACACGTCAAACGGCTCATCCTCGCCCTCGCGCACCACGGTGATCACGATTTCCGAGCCCACCGGCCCGCGCATCAGGTTCACCGCCTCATCGAGCGACAGGCCCAGCACGCTTTCGCCGTCCACATGGGTGATGAAATCGCCGGCTTCCATGCCGGCCTCATCCGCCGGGGTGCCGTCGATGGGGGAGACAACTTTGACAAAACCTTCTTCCTGGGTGACCTCGATCCCCAGGCCGCCGAACTCGCCGCGGGTCTGCACCCGCATCCGGCTGGCGTCATCGGGCGACAGATAGCTGGAATGCGGGTCCAGCGAAGTCAGCATGCCGCCGATGGCCGCCTCGATCAGCTCCTTCTCGTCGACCTCCTCGACATATTGCGCGCGGATGCGCTCGAAGATATCGCCGAACAGGTCCAGCTGCTCATAGACGTTTGCCTCGCGCGTGCCTTCCTGGGCCAGCAAGGGGCCTGCCACATAGGTTGTTGCAACGATCCCTGCCAGCGTGCCGCCCAGGGCGGCCATCGCAAATTTTTTCATCAAGCCTTCATCCACCTTTTCCAGTGCGGAACCATGTTTCCGGGTCCACCGGGCTGTTGTCCATTCTCACTTCTATATAGAGCGTTTCTGTCCGGTCAGTTCCACCCCCTTCACCGCTAAGTGACAGAATTGCGTCCGGTTCCGGATTTTCTCCGCTCATCAGGCCAACGGGGGTACCCTCGGGGATCACCTGCCCCGCCTCGCCGAACACCTCGGCCAGGCCCGACAGCACAAACAGGGTTTCCGGCTGCGGCTCCAGAATCACCACATTGCCAAGGTCCAAGAGCGGCCCGCGGTAGCGGATGGTGGCCGCCGTGGGTGCGGTGACCAGAGCGCGAGGCCGCGCAGCGATCAGCAGGCCCGGGCGGGCAATGCCCGCGGCATCGCGTTCGCCATAGCCGCGCAGCACCAGCCCCTCGACCGGCAGCGGCAGGGAGCCGCGCAGATCGCTGATGTCGGCGCTGGTTTCGGCAATCTCGCCGCCGGCAATCTCGGCCAGCCCGTCAGCAAAGCCCGACAGCGTCTCGGTCGAGGAAATCAGGATCGCGGTGCGCACCGGATCGGCAGTAAAGCGTTTCGGCAGGGTGGTGCGGTCGGCAATGGCGGTGGACAGCTGCACCCGCGCGGCCTGCACCCCGGCCAGCCCCTCTTCCAGCGTCCGGGCCGCGTTCTGCTGCAGCATCCGCAGGGACTGCACCTCTTCCAGATCCGCCTTCAGCGTCTGCGCCCGGGCCTGCAGCGCCGGCGTCACCTCCGCCAGCATCATGGCCGAGCGCGCCGCGCCCAAAGGCCCGGAGGGATGCACCATCAGAACCGGCGGCGGCGAGGTTTCAATGGTCTGGATGATGCCCAGCAGGCCCGAGACTTCCTCCTGCCGGGCCGCCAATTGCGCACTCAGCTGCGTTTCGCGCCGCGCCACCCTGCGCAAGCCGTCACGCATCGCCGCCAGCCCTGCCTCAAAGGCCTGCACGGTGGCGGTCAGCGCCTTCACCCGGTCGCGGGAGCTGCCGGCCTCCTGCAGCTTGACAGAGGCCATCTCCAGCTGCGCGGCCGCCTCGCGCGCGGCCCCCGCCGGATCTGCCGCCTGCAGCGGCGCGGCCAGCAGCGCCAGCAGCGCCAGCAGGATCAGGCCCGCGCACCGGATCATGACAACAGGCTCTCCCCGGTCATCTCAGCCGGTTTTTCCAAACCCATCAGTTCCAGAATTGTCGGCGCCAGATCGGCCAGCCGCCCGTCCCGCAGTTGCGCGTCCTGCGGCCCGCCGACCAGCGCCACAGGCACCAGGTTGAGCGTATGCGCCGTGTGGGCGCCGCCGGTTTCCGGATCAACCATCACCTCGCAATTGCCGTGGTCGGCTGTGACGATCATCGCGCCGCCCGCCTTCTCCAGCGCCTGAACCACCTGGGCCAGCCCCTGGTCCACCGCCTCGCAGGCGCGGATCGCAGCCTGCAGATCGCCGGTGTGGCCGACCATATCGGGGTTGGCATAGTTGGTGACAATCAGGTCATAGCCCGCTTCAATCGCCTCGACGAATTTCGCCGTCACCTCCGGCGCCGACATCTCCGGCTGCAGATCATAGGTCGCCACATTGGGCGACTTCGGCATGTAGCGGTCCTCGCCCTCCTCCGGCTCCTCCTTGCCGCCGTTGAGGAAGAAGGTCACATGCGGGTATTTCTCGGTCTCGGCCAGGCGGAACTGGCGCTTGCCCTGCTTGGCGACCCAGGCGCCCAGCGTATTGACGATTTCGGCCTTGGGGTAGCAAGTGGTCATGTATTCCGTGTGGCTGCCGGAATATTCCACCATGCCCAAAAGCCCCGCCAGCCGGGGGCGTGCGCCGGTATCGAACTCTGCAAAGCCCGGCTCGCCGATGGCGCGCAGGATCTCGCGGGCACGGTCGGCGCGGAAATTGAGGCAGAAGAAACCGTCGCCATCCTGCACGCCCTCATATCCCGCCAGCACGGTGGCGGCGATGAACTCATCCGTCTCAGACTGGTTATAGGCATGGTCCACCGCACCATGGGCTGTCTGGCCGGGACGCCCCTTGGCATGGATCATCGCATCATAGGCCTCGCTGACCCGCTCCCAGCGGTTGTCGCGGTCCATCGCGAAATAGCGCCCGGTGACGGTGGCGATGCGCGCGGCTTCGGGCAGTTTTTCCTGCAGCCTGCGGAAGTGGCGGAAGGCCGATTTCGGCGCCACGTCGCGACCGTCGGTGATCGCATGCAGCCAGACCGGCACGCCGGCATCCGTGATCGCCCTGACCGCCGCCAGGATGTGGCTGATATGGCCATGCACACCGCCATCCGAGACCAGCCCCATGAGATGCGCTGCGCCGCCGGTTTCCTTGAGGCGGGCAATGAAGTCCTGCAGCGCCGCGTTTTCAAAGAAGCTGCCGTCCTCAATCGCCAGGTCGATCTGCCCCAGGTCCATCGCCACCACCCGGCCCGCGCCGATATTGGTGTGGCCCACCTCAGAGTTGCCCATCTGCCCGGTCGGCAGGCCCACATCCGGGCCATGGGTGATCAGCTTGGCCATCGGGCAGGTCTTTGCGATCTGGTCCAGGGTGGGCGTCTGAGCCAGATACGGCGCATTTGCGGCGCCCGGCTCGCCGCTGCCCCAGCCATCGAGAATGCACAGGACAACGGGTTTGGGTGCGGTCATGGGTCGGGCTCCGGGGCTGGGCAGGTTGGGCAAGGTTCGCAAGCCTTCTAGCGCCTTGCCGCGCCGGGGTGAACCAGCATTCCTGCCACAGTTGGCGTTATCAGGCGCGCGCACCCGGCAACGCTCCTTCATCTTTCCCCAAATACTCAGTTTCGGGCCGGCGCCCCGGCGGCCTGGGCATCAGCACAGGTACCCGCCGTGCCAGATCACTGCCAAGTGCCTCAGCCGGATAGTACCGCCCCAGAATTCCGGGTTGCAGCAGATCGGCATTGCCATCCAGAAAGGCATCCGTGTCCGTATAGTCCCCCGTTGCCATCCGCTCCGCCGCCAGGCTCAGGAAAGCCAGCGTCACCGTGGCATTGAATTTCTCCGGCACCCCGGCAGCCTCTGTCAGCCGGCGCAGGCCGCGGGCATAGATGGCCATGCCCTCGAACACTTCGTGGCGGCAGAGGATTTCATAGGCCACCCCCAGATGCGCCCGGTGGCTGAAGCCCTGCGGCTGCAGCGTGCCCGCAGCCAGTTCCGCGGCCATCACGGCATAGTCTGTGCGTTCGCTCATTGCGGATCCTCCGTCAGGCTGTGACTGTCGGCAGCGGTCAGGTCCAGCCCGTAAACCGCCCGCAGCGCTTCGATCTTGCTCAGGGTTTCTTCCGAGAACGGCGCCTTGCCCTCAAAGGCGTGCAGCGCCATGCCCTCGACCAGCTCCGCTACCGGGATATCCAGGTACTCCGCCAGCGCTTTCATGGTCTTCAGCAGCCGCACCTCCAGGCGCAGGCCGGTTTGAACACGGGTCACAGGTTTCATCACGCCCTCCTTTCAGAGGGTTGATATAAAGTGCTTCAACTTTGGTATCAAGGTACCAAGGTAAAAATGGCCACGCCCTGCCCCTTTCATCTTTCCCCAAATACTCAATTCCCCGGCCCGCCCTGCACGCCGCCGCCCATGTTCTGCGGCGTCAGCAGATGCCGGATCAGCGCCACCGGATGCGCCCGCAGGGACAGGCGCATGGCGACGTAATCCTCCACCACCTCCTCGCCCAGCCCCATCTGCGGCAGGTCCGCCTCCGGCTCATGGATCGCCTCACCGTCCAGCTCGCGGGCAAACAGCGGCAGCGGTTTGCGGGCGGTGATTGCCTTGGCGGCCCACAAGGCCTCGCGCCGGTTGAGGCCAAGGACGGCAAAGGCATCGGCTTCGGCCAGCCGCTCGATCACCGGCGGCGCGATGCCGGCCTTGCGCCAGACGTCCTCCACCTCGTGATAGCCGTTGCCGCGGGCGGCAGTCAGCCAGACGGCGTCCTCATCCCGCAGGCCCTTCACCTGCCGGAACCCCAGCCGCAGCGCCAGGCCGCCGTGGCCGTCCGGCTCCATCACGTTGTCCCAGTAGGAGTTGTTGATGCAGACCGGGCGCACCTCCACCCCGTGCTCGCGGGCATCACGCACGATCTGGGCAGGCGCGTAGAACCCCATCGGCTGCGCATTCAAGAGCGCGCAGGCAAAGATCCCCGGGTGGTGGCATTTGATCCAGGCCGAGGCATAGACCAGCAGCGCGAAACTGGCGGCATGGCTTTCGGGGAAGCCGTAGGAGCCGAAGCCCTCGATCTGGGAAAAGCAGCGTTCGGAGAACTCCGCGTCATAGCCGTTCTTCGCCATGCCGCGCAGGAACAGGCTGCGGAATTCGCTGACGTTGCCGTGTTTCTTGAAGGTCGCGAGCGACCGGCGCAGCCGGTCGGCCTGCTCCGGCGTGAAGCCCGCTCCGACGATGGCGATCTGCATCGCCTGCTCCTGAAACAGCGGCACGCCAAGGGTCTTGCCCAGCACCTCGCCCAGCGCGTCGGAGGGGAAATGCACCGGCTCCTCGCCATTGCGGCGGCGGATATAGGGATGCACCATGTCGCCCTGGATCGGGCCGGGGCGGACGATGGCGACCTCGATCACCAGGTCATAGAAATTGCGCGGCCGCATCCGGGGCAAGAAGTTCATCTGCGCCCGGCTTTCGACCTGAAACACACCCACACTGTCGGCCCGGCACAGCATGTTGTAGACTGCCGGGTCCTCCGGCGGCAGGGTGGCCAGGCTGTAGTCCAGCTGGTGGTGCTGCTGCATCAGATCAAACGCCTTGCGGATGCAGGTGAGCATCCCCAGAGACAGCACATCGACCTTGAGGATGCCCAGCGTGTCGATGTCATCCTTGTCCCAGCAGATCACCGTGCGCCCCTCCATGGTGGCGTTTTCAATGGGCACCAGCTCATCGAGCCGCCCTTGGGTGATGATGAAGCCGCCCACATGCTGGCTGAGGTGGCGCGGGAAGCCGATGATCTGCTCCACCAGCTGCAGGGTCAGCTGCAGGCGGCGGCTGTCCGGGTCCAGCCCGATCTCGCGCATCCGCTCCGCCTCCACCCCCTTGCTGCTGAAGAAGCCCCAGAGCTGCGAGGACATGGCAGAGATCGTGTCCTCGGTCAGCCCCATGGCGCGGCCGACCTCGCGGATGGCGCGTTTGCCGCGGTAGTGAATCACCGTGGCGCAGAGGCCCGCGCGGTGGCGGCCGTAGCGTTCATAGATCCACTGGATCACCTCCTCGCGCCGCTCGTGTTCAAAATCGACATCGATATCGGGCGGCTCGTCGCGGGCTTCACTGACGAAACGTTCGAACACCATGGTGCCCAGTTCCGGGCTGACGGAGGTCACGCCCAGGCAGTAGCAGACCACCGAGTTTGCCGCCGAGCCGCGGCCCTGGCAGAGGATCCCGCGGGAGCGGGCAAAGGCGACGATGTCGCGCACGGTGAGGAAATAGGGGTCGTATTTCAGCTTGGCGATCAGGGCCAGCTCATGCTCCAGCAGCGCCCGCACCCGCTCCGGCGCGCCGCCCGGGTAGCGCCAGCTGAGGCCCTCCTCGGCCAGCCGCCGCAGCCGCTGCGGCGGGGTTTCGCTCTCGCGCCCCTCGTCCGGGTAGTCATAGCGCAGTTCATCCAGAGAGAAGGTCAGCTGCTCCGCCAGACGGGCGGCATTGGCCACCGCCGCCTCGTGGCCGCGGAACAGGCGGTGCATTTCGGCCCCTGAGCGCAGGCGCTGCTCCGCGTTGGCCATGGCGGCGCGGCCCAGCTCCTCCACCTTGCAGCGCAGGCGGATGGCACTCAGCACATCGCCCAGACGGCGGCGGCTGCCGTGGTGCATCCTGGGCGCGGCGCTGGCCAGCGGTGGCAGGTTCAGATAGGTGGCAAGCTCTGCCAGCTGCGCAAAGCGCAGCCGGTCGCCGCCGTCATAGGCGGGGGCCATCAACAGGTGCATGCGGGCGCCAAAGCGGCGCGTCAGCGCGTCCATATGCGGCCCCCATCCATCCGCGCCGCCGGGCAAATGCTGCGCCTGCTGCAGCAGCAGCAGGTGGAGACCTTCCGCAAACTCCAGGAGGTCGGAGAGATGCAAGGTGCAGCTGCCCTTTTCCGCCCTCAGCCGCCCGGTTGAGAGCAGCCGGGTCAGGCTGCCCCAGCCGGTGCGGTTGACGGGCAGCACGATCACCTGCGGCGCATCGGTGAAGATCAGCTTTGCGGCCGGGATCAGCCGCACGGTTTCATAAACCGGGAAGGAGGCGGGTTGCGGAATATCTGCGGGGCGCGGCGGGCCGATGGGGGTGTGTGTGCGGTCCCAGGCCTGCCGCTCCCGCACCCGCCGCGCGATATCGCGGCATTCGGCATGGGCACGCACGATGCCCGCGACCGAGTTTTCGTCCGCGATGGCAAAAGCGCCAAGCCCCAGCTCCAGCGCGCGCGCCGCATATTCCTCCGGATGGGAGGCGCCGGTGAGGAAGGTGAAGTTCGAAAGGCAAGCGAATTCTGCAAACATGCCCGCATGATATTCCCGTTTTGTTCTCATGTGGAGTCCTGCTGGACGGCCTGCGGCAAACGCCGCCCGCGCCGCGCGCCGGCGCGGCGCCACGCCCAACCGCCGAAAGGCATTTTCAATGCCTGCACGGCGGGCGGGAGCCCCCCTGCTCCAATGCGGGATGCGCAAGATCCGGGTCGATTAACGCCGCGCAGACCGGCAGGGTGCTGACAGCAAAGGAGTTTCAGCATGACCAAGATCACAGCCCTGCCCACCGATGTTGTCCGCGCCCTGCAAGACGGCGGCACCGATGCCTATGGCCGCCCCCCGGAGCGCGCCGTCTCGGACGGCGGCGGCAACCCCTGCCGCCATTGCCTGAAATACATCCCCGAAGGCGCAGAGATGCTGATCCTCGCCCACCGTCCCTTCCCCGAGGCACAGCCCTATGCCGAGACCGGGGCGGTCTTCCTGTGCGCCAGCCATTGCGATCGGCATGAAGGGAGGGAATTGCCGGAGATGCTGACCGGCTCGCCCGACTACCTGATCAAGGGCTACTGCGCGGAAGACCGCATCGTCTATGGCACCGGCATTGTGATCCCGCAGCCGGAAATGATGGCGCAGGCCGGAAAGATCCTGGAGGATGAGCGGGTTGCCTACGTCCATATACGGTCGTCGCGCAACAACTGCTATCAGGCGCGGATTGACCGGGGGTGACCAAAGAGCGGAGGGCGGCGGCGGCGTCTCACTCCGTCAGCCAATGGCAGCACTGAGCCCTCACCCGTCATTGCCCACGGCAGTTGACCTCGCTGACGCAGCGGGTCGGTCACAGCCCAAAGCGGCCCCATGCCTGGTGACAAGTCAGGCGCGCCAGCACATGCAGTCCGGGCCGTCCTCAACGCCTAGCCGGAACCTAATCGGCTGGATGCTGCGCTGCCACCGATGACCGTGAAGAGCCCAATCTGTTCCTCGGATGCGTCGCGGCGAACGGCGGCTCTTCAGCCCTTGGCTCTAGATCTGTTCAAAACCAGTGGAGTTTTGACCAAGGTTATCGAGCCGCTAGAATACTTTGAAACGTGAGGGTGCGCCCGTCGGCATCAAAATCGACCAATTTTGCCGCGCATGAACTTTGCGCATGGTTTGCGCCACATCATCACCGCCATGTCTACTACGGACCGTCGAAATACCGCGCAAGGGCGGCGCTTCCACATCTCGTCCACCCCGCAGAGCTTGCCAAGATGCTGATATTGCCACAGTGTAATTGGTAGTCCTTCAAAGACTCAGTGATGTCGTCTGACACCGATTTTGAAAGAAGAGAAATGCTGTCCAAGTTCCTTTTTATTTTTTCTTGTGTGTTGTCGATCTGCATATCCTCCCCTGCCATCTCCCAAGGGGCTGACGACAGAGATATTTTCAAAGCAGCCACAATATACAATGTGAACAGAAACCAAGCTTATGAGATTCCTGTTCTCATGAGCTTCGCCAACAAGTATCGGCAGCAAAACCCAGATGCAACACAGGCGGAAATTAGTGGCGCGGTAAACAAGATCTGGGAAACTTACCGGCAAGAATATACGAATGCTGTAGGAAAATATGATTTAGCCACGCAAACACCGGCACTTGTAACATACTCTCTTCTCAACATAATCAAATCGAGTGAATACACTGCGGTATCCGGAGCTGTACTGGAAGAATTCACGAATTGGTGGTATCGATTTGGCAACTCGATTGTAGCTCCTGACAAGCAACTATCAGCACAGTCTCACTTACTTTTTAACTTCCGGATTTCTTCTGGGTTTCAGGACATCATCCTTAACGAGGCCATAAAACATGCTGAGGCCAGTGAATCTTTCCGCAGGTCTTTCGACTCCCTTTTCGCCCGTGAAATTGGAGCGAGGATCGGGGACAGCGAGGATACTATCAGGAGCAATAACCCAGCTTTCGATGAAGCGCTTAAGCTCGATGGTGTCTTGGACAAACTAGATCAGATGGACTTCAAGAACGATGCAGAACGCAATCGTGCCTTGAACGCTATTCTGAATTCGGTCGCTGAAAAAACCGACACAATCATCAATCGCTTTGGGCAAGGCGAGAAGAAAGTTGATGACCTTAGTAGCTTATTCGCATCCTATATTCTGAATGAGCAGGTCAAGACACAACAGATTGAGCAAAAACGTCGAGCTGCGGAGGCTGCGCGAATAGAACTCGAAGGAATTCGAGCAGCTGGCTTCATAATTTCGACCGCGATAGGCTTCAGCGACCCCGATGCTGCAAGGAAGTTCAGTGCAGTTTTCAACGGAGCTGTAGACATTGCCCAAGCAATAAATAAGCTTGATCAGAACCTCGCATCTGACGCCGCAGCAAGTGCAGCAGGAGCGATATTTTCAGCAAATATGATTGCCATTGGGCTCAGCGTCGCATCTGCGTTCGCGGACAGTGGACCTTCAGCAGATCAGTTGATCCTAGAAGCAATTCAGAAGCTAGCGGAACAAATCGAAGAGTTTCGCGTCCAGATGCATGAACGTTTTGATGCCGTAGACGACAAGTTGAATTTTATCATTTTTGAGATGTCTGACAACTTTGCAAGTATCAAGGCGGACTTGGCAACGATCAACGACATATCCAGTTCCACACTACAGGAAGTTCGGCAACTTTCGGAGGCAGTCCAATTCGGGACCGAACGACAAGCACAACTTTTCCGTGAGCGAGTCTTTGTAGATCAAGCCAACAAGATCGCAAAATGCTACTACTACAAAGACGATATTCCCGACCTTCCAATCAGTCCTGAGGAGTTTGATGATTGTTTAGACTACTTCAAGTCAAATGCATTAACCGTATCAAAGCTCTCCGGGTTCGATGAAACTTCGCACATACTGTACGATCCTTTCTCTGAGAATTGGGCGAAGTCGCCTCGATCGGCTCCTCTAGAAAGAATTGTGAGCGATCTGGATGCCCTTTTCTCGGCCAGGATACCGGGCAATACATATGAAAGCGTAAGCCAAGCGGCGTTTTACTCTATTGCCGCGAACTATTTTGCAACTGTTCGGGCATGGCCTGAGCATCATAGCCTGTTGTCAAAAACTGCGTTTCGCGAGTTCCGAAGCACCGTTGAATATTTCAACGCCTTAGACAGGCAAATTTTGAATGGCAACGAACACTGGAACCTCCAGATCATCTTGGATGCCTACTTGCGCATAATTCGTTTAGTCGACGCGGAGCTTTACGAAATTGCGTTAGACGTGACCGAGGCAAGACTGCGTGGCTACAACGATCACAGATACCAGCTGTTCTTAGAACCTAGTGATCCTAGTCAGAGCAATCTGGATTCACTGAGAGATAGGTTTGCAGTAATGGATTCCTGCGGACCTTCTGGTGAAACTCAGATCATAGGAACGATGCGAAACTCTTGGCCGCCTTACGCGGAAACCAAGGGGCACCTGCTCACTCTATGGCTCGGTGCTATCAGAACGCCACAAGAGGTGTTCGACACCATTGTACTTCTAGACGCGTCCAGCAACGCAATAAGCAATGTGACGCGAGAAGAGGAGCCCGTCTGCTACAACTTCGAACCAAATTGGATCAGGGAGAGATATCGAGATAACGATGGCGACTATCCTGATTGGTTCATAGCCTTCTACGCGCCGAAAATGGACATTCAGATGTCCGTGCGCGGTACAAACTACTTCGCAGCTGAGACTGTACGTACAAGAAAGTTTGCTTGGCTACATGACGGTTCTCTTGAACTACGACAAGGCGGTTACAACAACGCCAAGCGAGATATTGAGCAACGGATCGGAGAAATACTCAAATACATGGCTGAGAAGATTGACGAAGCTGGAGACTTATCAAGCCAAGACTACTGGAAAGTTCGGTTGCCGTCAGGTGGTCTGGAGAGTCGCCTTGAAAGCGCAAGAAAAGAGTATCTTTCCGAGGTCAGAAGGCGTTTAGAAAATAGAACTGAGCTACGAGAGCGTATCTTGTTGGCCACCTACCTCAAGGAAACGATTTCAAGATTCTTGAAGGAAGAATGGGCGCAGGGAATGCTATTGGAGGAACCCGAATTAAGTCTTATTGCTAGCGGCGCCGTGCTGCCGGACTACAACACGGCGATTTTCGCCTTGGAGAATGCTGAGAGAGCGTTTTCTGACGCCAGCCGCTTCTTACAACCAATCAGTATCTCGGACTGGCAGGCACCAAGTTGGTCGGTCATGTCGTACCCGACCCGGCGGAGCCCAGAGATCGAGAGCCTGATTGAAAAGGCGAGCGCGACGCTGAAATCAATCATTGACGAGGAGGACGACAGCCTTCCGATCGCCGCACGCCAGCACATGATTGCGGAAATAGAATTTTTGGAAAACAAAGTCGGTAGTAACTAAGGGGAAGATCAATGCCACACAAGTATATATCAATGTTAATAATGTCCTTTTTTCTCTCTTTTCCTGCAAATGCCCAACAAGTGTATGAGAACGACGAGACCGGGCGAAAGCTTCAGGGCGAACTGAACAACCTCATTTCAGCAGTAACAGACGGGAAAGAGATCGCGGTAGGGTATCTACGCGGCAACGGGCTAATAACCTGGAGAAGAAGTTGTGATTCTGTCGTTGTACAGGACAACGTTGTCGAGTGTTTCGTATTGCTAGTGCCGGATACGGACCGGGTGGCCTACGGAAGGGAGTTCCGCATCCCATTCTTTTTTGAACAACATATCTTCCGCTCAAATGGAGCATCAAGTTTTCTCAAGTTCGATCTGGAACAAGGAACTATAGTCAAGTCTCAAAAAGGCGCTCCATTGGGACTTAAGTGGTTTGTCAACGAGTAGTTGAAAATAGCCACAGGTTTCGCGAACAGGACCCCGATCGAGACAAGTCAATACAGAAAGCGCCTTGTGCGTGGCGCGCGGCATGAAAACCGACATTGACCGTATGACCGTAAAGTCCGGCACTGTGTGAGCTCACCGGTTCCAAAGCCTCGCAGTCGCAGCGAACGGCAGGAACCGTGGGCCGCGCCGCAGCATAAAATCTCGGCTGGCGGCGTCAAACGGCCGAGTTTGCAAAGGGCGCTTCCTGCGCAATGCGGACGCAGGATGGCGCCCTGACTGCGCCTGCAGCGAATGACGGCTTGGTCCCGCAACCTGATCACTAGGCTGAGGCGTCCCCTCACCCCGCCTTGGTCAGCGACAGGAAGACATCCTCCAGATCGGCCTCTTCGGTCTTCACGTCGCGGATGCTGATCCCCGCCGCGCGGACCGCGGCCAGCACCTGTTCGGCGCTGGTGATGCGGCTGCGGTAGCGTAAGCCTACAGCGCCGTCCGGGCGCAGTTCGGCCTCGATGCCGTCGCCACGAGGCAGTTCAGCGACCGGCGCCGCGGGCTGCACCACCATGGTCTTGGCATCCAGCCGGCCCAGCAGGCTGGACTTGCTGTCGCGCGCCACCACTTCGCCCTGGTTGATGATGGCGATCTCGTCGCACATCTCCTCGGCTTCCTCCAGGTAATGGGTGGTGAGGATGATGGTCATGCCCTGCGCATTGAGCTTGCGGATGTTCTCCCACAGCATCTGGCGCAGCTCGATGTCGACGCCTGCTGTCGGCTCGTCCAGCACCAGGACGGAAGGGCGGTGAACCAGCGCCTTCCCCAAGAGGAGCCGCCGCCGCATGCCGCCTGAGAGGGTGCGGGCATAGGCCTCCGCCTTGTCCTCCAGCCCGATCATCCGCAGGATCTCGTCGCTGTGGCGTTCGTGCTTGGGCACCCCGTAGAGGCCTGCCTGCACCTCCAGTGCGCCGCGCGGGGTGAAAAAGGGGTCCAGGTTCAGCTCCTGCGGCATCACCCCGATAGCGGCGCGGCTTTGGCGCGGGTTTGCGTCCTGGTCGAAGCCCCAGATCGAGACCGAGCCGGAGGTCTTGCGCACCAGCCCGGCCAGGATGTTGATCATCGTCGATTTACCCGCACCGTTCGGCCCCAGCAGGCCGAAGACAGAGCCGCGCGGAACCGTCAGGTCGACGCCCTTGAGCGCGTGTTTCTCCGGCTGGCCCTTATGGCCGCCATAGATTTTGCGCAAAGCTTTGATCTGGATTGCGTCAGCACTCATCGCCGCACTTGCCCCCGGTTTTTCCTTGGCTCATAAATGCGCCTAGCCGAAAAGTGAAAGGACTGCCAGCCATGAGCACCGCCCCTAGCCCTGATGCGCCGGAAACCAGGATCGTGAACAGCCGCAAGGTGGCCTGCGACGGCAGCGAGGGCGCGCTGGGGCATCCGCGGGTCTATCTGCAGATCCCGGAAGCCGAAGGGTTCGTGGAATGCCCCTATTGCGACTGCAAGTTCATCTATGAGGACGCGGCCAAGGCGGCGGAGTGATCCGGTCGCCCGGATCATGTCCTGACCGCACAGGCTGCTGCTGATGGCACAGCTTCTGATCGTCTATCACAGCCGCACCGGGGGCAGCCGGCAGATGGCCGAGGCCGCGGCAGAGGCTGCGCGCGGTGAGATTGAGACCGTTCTGAAGCGGGCCGAAGAGGCCGGACCGGAGGATCTGCTGGCGGCGGATGGCTATATTTTCTGCGCGCCGGAGAACCTGGCGGCGCTGTCAGGCCAGATGAAAGAGTTCTTTGACCGCTGCTATTACCCGGTTCTAGGGCAGATCGAGGGGCGTCCTTATGCGCAAATGGTCTGTGCCGGCTCGGACGGGGAAAACGCGGCGCGGCAATGCGCGCGGATTGCCACCGGCTGGCGCCTGAAAGAGGTGCAGAAGCCGCTGATTATCTGCACCCATGCGCAGACGCCGGAGGCCATTCTGGCGGAGAAGGTGATCCCGGAGGAGGAGCTGGAGGCCTGCCGGGAGCTGGGGCTGGCGATGGGCGCGGGGCTGGCAATGGGGGTGTTTTAGGGGGTTCGAACCCATGCTTGGAACACCGGAAAGCAACAGGTCAGCTATTTGTACAGCCGCGTGTCCTGCAAAAGCACCGTATCAAAGACTGCGAAGGCTGTTGCGGCAAGCTCTGTTCCAACGACGCCATCACGGTCGAGAGCACTGGCCGCCAAACCGCTGTTTGCCGAAGGGCGGCCGCCTGCATCAATGACCATGACGCCCGGCCCTTCCTCGTTCTCAAAATGCATCAAGGAAACGGCAACACGGTCAGCAGGTGACGCGTCCTCGCCCCAACGTCCGATGATGAAATCATAGTTGGCCGGGTGACGGTCCAACCCGGCGCCAGCAGTCCAATGCACATAGTAGCTGGCTGCGGTGCCCGCCGGAGCATGAACAAACCCCCAAACCAATCGGGTTTCATTGCCGCAACAATCGCAAAACCCGCTGCTTTGACCCAGCGGTTCCACTTCGTAGTCAACGTCGCCGGGTGCGTCCTGCATAACCGCCCCTCTCCAAGCCGGCACAAAAAGTCCAGATTTCAAACTGCCCCAGTCTTTTTGAAGTGACCTTCCAGTTAAATCAATCAATGAACCAGAAGTCGCCCAGCCGGGTGCCGGAAGCGGTATACATCGCGCGGTATGTGCCATCCGGCAGCTCTCCGGCCAGGACGCACAGCTCCTGGCCGCGGCGGAACTCTGCCCAGCGGCTGCAGATCCGGTCGCTGTCCAGCCGCCAGGTGCCGGTGTCCTCTCCCAGCCGCGGGATTGTGACCTCAAAGGTGCCGTCTGTCCGCAGAACCGCCGTGCCGGAGAACGCCAGCCGGGTGAAGGCGATCTTGCGGTCCTGCGCCAAGAGAGCCTGCATTTCGTCAGCGGACAGCATCCGAACGTCCTCGCGGCAGGCGGCCAGAAGCAGGAACAGGGAAAACAGGGCAAGCCGTTGCATCGCCCCAGTTAGCTGCGGTTGCAGCGGTCACGCAATCGCGCGGACGCCGGGGCGGATCACATCTGCGTGGCTGGAATGCTGGCAGCAGCGGGCAACAGGGCGATTGCGGATGGCCGCCGGATACTGAATAACACTGTCCAAACCACCATGCGCGAATGAACCGGGGAGCAGCACAATGAGCGGGACACAATTCGGCAAGGGCTGCCATCTGCATCTGATCGACGGCTCGGCCTTCATCTTCCGCGCCTATCACGCGCTGCCGCCCTTGACGCGCAAGTCCGACGGGCTGCCGATCGGCGCCGTGGCGGGGTTCTGCAACATGCTGTTCAAGCAGGTGGAGGACAACAAGGGCCCGGATGCGCCGACCCATGTGGCGGTGATTTTCGACTACTCCGGCAAGTCATTCCGCAACGAGATGTATGATCAGTACAAGGCCAACCGCCCGCCCGCGCCGGAGGATCTGGTGCCGCAGTTCCCGCTGACCCGCGACGCGACCCGCGCCTTCAACATCGCCTGCAAGGAGATCGAGGGGTTCGAGGCCGACGACATCATCGCAACCCTGGCGCATCAAGCGCGCGATGCGGGCGGGCGGGTGACGATCATCTCCTCGGACAAGGACCTGATGCAGCTGGTCGGCGGCGGGGTCGAGATGCTGGATGCGATGAAGAACAAGCGCATCGACAGCGATGGCGTGGTGGAGAAATTCGGCGTCGGCCCCGACCGGGTGGTGGATGTGCAGGCGCTGGCGGGCGACTCGGTTGACAACGTGCCGGGGGCGCCCGGGATCGGGATTAAGACCGCGGCCCTGCTGATCAATGAATTCGGCTCGCTGGAGGAGCTCTTGGACCGGGCTGAGGAGATCAAGCAGCCAAAGCGCCGCCAGACGCTGATCGAGAAGCGGGACCAGATCGAGCTGTCGAAAAAGCTGGTGCAGCTGGACTGCAACATGGAACTGGACTTCACCCTGGATGATCTGGAGGTGAAGGAGCCGGATGCGGAGGTGCTGCTGGAGTTCCTGAGCAGCATGGAGTTCCGCACGCTGTCCAAGCGCATGGCCGATCAGCTGGGCATGGAGGCGCCGGCGATCCCGGAAGCACCCGCTGCAGCGGCGGCCTCCCCGGCGGCGGCACCGGAAGCGGTGCCGTTCGACAAGGAGAAATACGAATGCGTCCGCGATGCAGGTGCCTTGCAGGTCTGGGTCGACCGCATCCGCCAGCGCGGCTGGGTGGCAGTGGATACCGAAACCACCGGCCTGGATGAAATGGTCGTCGATCTGGTCGGCATCTCGCTGTGCGTCGAGGCGGGCGAGGCTTGCTATATCCCCTTGGCGCATAAGGCCGGGGGCGATGATCTGTTTGGCGGTGAAGGCCTGTCCGAGGGGCAGATGCCGCTGGAAGAGGCAGTCGCGATGCTCAAAGACGTTCTGGAAGATCCGGCGATCATCAAGATCGGCCAGAACATGAAATACGACGCCAAGATCCTGCACCGCTACGGGGTGGATGTGGCGCCCATCGACGACACCATGCTGATGTCCTATGCGCTGCATGCCGGCATGCACGGGCATGGCATGGATGCGCTGTCTGAGCGCTACCTGGACCACACGCCGATCCCGATCAAGCCGCTCTTGGGTTCCGGCAAATCGGCGATCACCTTTGACCGGGTGCCGATTGACGACGCGGTGCCTTATGCCGCCGAGGACGCCGATATCACCCTGCGCCTGTGGCAGGTCTTCAAGCCGCAGCTGCATCAGGAGCGGGTGACGACGGTCTATGAAACGCTGGAGCGGCCGCTGGTGCCGGTGCTGGCCGACATGGAGCGCAACGGCATTAAGGTGGACCGCGATACGCTCTCGCGTATGTCCAATGCCTTTGCGCAGAAGATGGCGGGGCTGGAAGCGGAGATTCACGATCTGGCAGGGGAGAGTTTCAACGTCGGCTCGCCTGCGCAGCTGGGAGAAATCCTGTTCGATAAGATGGGGCTGGAAGGCGGCAAGCGCGGTAAAACGGGCAAGTACTCCACCGGCGCCGATATTCTGGAGGATCTGGCGACCGAGCACGACCTGCCCAAACGGGTGCTGGACTGGCGGCAGCTCAGCAAGCTGAAGTCGACCTATACGGACGCGCTGCAGGACCATATCAATCCCGACACCGGCCGCGTGCATACGTCTTATGCCCAGACCGGGGCCAGCACCGGGCGCATGGCCTCGACCGATCCAAACCTGCAGAACATCCCCGTCCGCACCGAGGAAGGCCGCCGCATCCGCGAGGCGTTTGTGGCGGAGGAGGGCAACGTCCTCTTGTCGCTCGACTACAGCCAGATCGAACTGCGCATTCTGGCCCACATGGCCGGGATTGATGCGCTGAAACAAGCCTTTGCGGAAGGCGTGGATATTCACGCGATGACTGCCTCGGAGATGTTCGAGGTGCCGCTGGAGGAGATGACACCGGAGATCCGCCGCCAGGCCAAGGCGATCAACTTTGGTGTGATCTACGGCATTTCCGGCTTTGGCCTGGCGCGCAACCTGCGCATTCCGCGCAAGGATGCGCAGGGATTCATCGACCGCTATTTCGAGCGCTTCCCGGGCATCCGCAAGTATATGGACAGCACCGTGGAATTCGCCAAGGAGCATGGCTATGTGCAGACCCTGTTCGGGCGCAAGATCCACACCGCGGAGATCAACGCCAAGGGGCCCAAGGCGGGCTTTGCCAAACGCGCGGCGATCAATGCGCCGATCCAGGGGACGGCGGCGGATGTGATCCGCCGGGCGATGATCCGGATGCCAGAGGCGATCGCCCACCTGCCCGCGCGGATGCTGTTGCAGGTGCACGACGAACTCTTGTTCGAAGTGCCGGAGGCGGCGGTGGAGGAGACCATCGAGACCGCCCGGCAGGTGATGGAAAACGCCGCCGATCCGGCAGTGCATCTGGATGTGAAACTGGTGGTGGACGCAGGCCGCGGCCAGAACTGGGCCGAGGCCCATTAAGGCAGGCACCCCCAGGCGGGCGTTGGCCTCCCGCCCGGCTTCGATCTAACGATCTCATCCCGTTGGGCCAGGCGCCGCTGGCGCGGCGCGGGCAGTGCCCCGACCCCGCCTCACCGGGTCAAGGGAGCCGTCAGGCTCCGCGCGCCCAGCGCGGCTTGCCCTTGACGCGGCCTGCGGCAAAGAAAATCGAAAACGCCCCTCAAGGGCAGGCCTGCCCTTAGGGGCTTCTCAGCCCCCCTTGCGCCGCGCCAGCGGCGCAAGGCCCAACGGCTGCTGATGCATCTTTGATGCAGCCTGCAGCGGGCGGGAGCACCCCGCCTGCCCTCCCGAAGCCCGGTTTCAGCTTCCTGCGGGCTGTTTGACCAGCTTGGCCACCAGCTTGCGCACCAGAGGCGCTGCGGTGAAGGCGACAGCAAAGGCCACTGGCCAGCTTAGGCTCCAGGCGTTCATCCAGGCGCTGGTGAACCCTTCGGCCGGTCCAAGCGTCCGCAAGGTTGCCACGCAGGTCACCAGGCAGGACATCATCCCGGACAGGATCAGGCTGAACAGAACAGGCGCAAAACGGGCAGGCAGCATCGGCGGCATCCTTCCAAAAGTCACAGAAGCCTTATGCAGGCCACTAATACACATCTCAATTCACGAATGTGTTTACAGCCTGCGGCGGCTCAGCGCATCCAGCCGAGGCTGTCCTCGGTGCGCCGGGTCGAGGGCGTGTATTCGGCACTGACCCATCCGTCATAGCCGCTGGCGTCGATGGCGGCAAACAGCTCCTGGAAGTCCACCGGCCCGGTGCCCGGCTCGCAGCGCCCCGGCGCGGCGCCGATCTGGACATGGACAGCGCGGGCGCCGAACTCCTGCCAGACCCGTGCCGCGTCGCCGTGGATCAGCTGGGCGTGGTAGGCGTCATACTGCAGGCCGACATTGGGACGGTCCACGGCCGCCAGCACCTCCATCGCCAGGTTGTAGTCATCCAGGAAGTAGCCGGGCTGGTCGCCGCTGTTCAGCGGTTCGATGGTGAACTGCTGGCCCGGGGCGCGGTCGGCGGCCCACCTCAGGTTTTCGACAAAGGTCTTCTGCGCCTCTGCCCCCTTGGCGTAGCCCGCCATCACGTGGATCTTGCCCGCCTTCAGCGCCTCGGCGTAGCGCAGCACCCGGCGGATGTCGCGCTGGAAGCGGTCCACCCCGTCCGGCACCGCCGCATAGCCGGGCATGCCGCCGGTGTAATTCGGCGGTGGCGCGTTGATCAGCAGCAGCTCCAGCCCGTTGGCCAGCAGCGCGCGCTGGGTTTCCTTGGCCGCAAGCTCATAGGGATAAAGGATTTCCACCGCCTCGAACCCCGCCGCCGCCGCGGCCTGGAAGCGGTCGAGATAGGGCAGCTCGGCAAACAGCATCGAGATGTTGGCGGCGAATCTGGGCATCAAGTTTCTCCTGGCTTCACGATGGTTTATCCCGCGCGAAACCGTGACGCCAAGATACAGAAAACGACGCATTGTCGCTTTCCCGCAAGACTTGTCCGGGAGATTCGGCTGCAACTGCGGGAAAACCGGCGTATTTCCGCTGGAACCCCGAAGGACAGCAGTGATGACGATGAGCCCCGAGCGCCTGCCCGCAGGCCAGCCTGTTTCGCCGCGCGCCGATGCGTTGGGCGGCAATGCCCTGGCGGCAGCCGCAATGATCACCTGGGCGGCCGGCTTTCCCGCTGCGGAGGTGCTGCTGCAGACCTGGCCGCCGGTGGTGCTGCTGGCGGCGCGGCTGGTGCTGGCGGCGGGCGGCATCCTGCTGTTGTGGGTGATGCGCGAGGGGGTGCAGGCGCTGCTGCGCGCGCCCTGGCGCAAGGGGCTGATGATCGGCTTCTTCGGCTTTGGCGCCAGCGCCTATCTGCTCATCCAGGCGCAGGTGCTGACCAATGCGGTCACAGCCGCGCTGATCTGCTCGGCGGCGCCGGTGATCGGCGGGGTAATCGAGATGCTGCAGGGTCAGCGGCGGCTGGGGGTGCGGTTTATGCTGGGGGCAGCGGCAACGGTGATTGGCGGCATCATCGCTACCAGTTCGCTCAGCGGTGCCGAGCTGGGGCTGGGGGCTGCTGCTGCGGCGGCGGCGATCACGCTTTACACCTGGGCAAGCTCCGCCGCGGTGCGGGCGCTGCCGGATCTATCGCCCTCGGGGCGCAGTGCCGTCACCATCTGCGGCGGGCTGCTGCTGGCCAGTGCGATGACAGCCTGCACGGCGCTATGGGGCGGGGAATGGCTGCCCCGGGCGCCGGTGAATGGCTACCAGCTGCAGATGCTGCTGATTTTCGGCCTGGTTTCGGTGATGCTGAGCCAGCTGCTGTGGCTGTCGTCGGTGGACCGGCTGGGGGTGGCGCTGGCGTCCTTCCACACCAACCTGGCGCCGTTTTACGTAATGATCCTGATGCTGTTCCTGGGCGAGAGCTGGGAGTGGCCGCAGGCCGTCGGCGCCGCCGTTGTGGGGCTGGGCGTTGTGGTTGCGCAGGACAAGCGGCCCAAGCTGGCGGAGACAGCGGGCGGCAGCCAGGCGTAAGCCAGCTCAAACCAGCAAGAAGCAACAGAATTGGTTTGAACGGTAAGCATTCGCCCGGGCGGGAGCGGAACGCGCCCGCCGTGGGGCGGGCGGACGCGTGCCTGCCGCTGGCGCGACAGGCAGAAAGGAACGTTATTCAATATCCAATTCGGCGGACGGAATCAGCGGAAAGAACGCGCCGCCGGACCAGACGCCGAACCAGTCGTCGTGATGGGCGCCAAGCTCAACCAGCCGGTAGAAGCTTTTGCGGTCGATGCGGGCCTCCAGCCCTGCGCGCACCATCACGTATGGAGAGGGTTCACCGCTCGCCGCATCGCGCTCCACCCGGATCGGGGTCTCCGGGCCTGCTGCGGCGGTGTCCTCGACATTGGTGGTGAAGGTGATGACCTGATCCCGGCCCACGCCTTCAGCATCGAAATCCACCGCAACAAAGGGCGCGTCCTCAACCGTGATGCCGACCTTTTCTACAGGGGTCACCAGGAAGTACTTGCCCTCCTCCAGCTTCAGGATCGAGGCGAACAGCTTGACCAGTTCGAACCGGTTGAACGGCGTGCCGAGGTAGTACCAGGCGCCGTCGCGGGCTATGCGGATGTCGAGGTCGCCGCAGAACGGCGGGTTCCACAGGTGGACGGGCGGCAGACCTTTGCCTTTTCCGGCCGCTTTCACCGACGCGGCGATGCCTTCGGCACCGGGTGTCACAGCTTTTTGTCCGCTCATTGCTTTTGCCATTTCCTGTCAGCACGATAGAGTAACAGCATATATCCTGGAAACGAGGAATGACATGCCTGAAACCGACGATCTGCTGGCCGGCATCGAGGCGCTGGAAGCCAAGCTGAAACAGGCCCGCGAGTTGATTACCAAGCGATTCATCGGCCAGGAGCGGGTGGTGGACCTGACGCTGTCGGTGCTCTTGTGCGGCGGCCACGGGCTGCTGATCGGCCTGCCCGGCCTGGGCAAGACCCGGCTGGTGGAGACCTTGAGCACCGTAATGGGGCTGGATGGCAGCCGGATTCAGTTCACGCCGGACCTGATGCCTGCGGATATTCTGGGCTCGGAAGTTCTGGACACCGCAGAGGACGGGCACCGCTCGTTCCGTTTTGTGCCGGGGCCGGTGTTCTGCCAATTGCTGATGGCGGATGAGATCAACCGGGCCAGCCCCAGGACGCAATCGGCGCTGCTGCAGGCGATGCAGGAGCGGCAGGTGACGGTGGCGGGTGAGGACCGCCCCTTGGGTGCGCCGTTCCATGTGCTGGCGACCCAGAACCCGATCGAGCAGGAGGGCACCTATCCGCTGCCGGAGGCGCAGCTGGACCGGTTCCTGCTGCAGATCGACGTGAATTACCCGGACCGCGCGACCGAGCGGGACATCTTGCTGGCGACCACTGGCGTTGAGGAAGACGCGGCCTATCAGGTGTTTACCGCCGCTGAGCTGATCGCGGCGCAGACCCTGCTGCGGCGGATGCCGGTGGGCGAGTCGGTTGTCGAGATGATCCTGGATTTGGTGCGCGCCTTCCGCCCGGATGAGCCGGGCGTGTCGGACCATGTGGCGCAGACCGTGGCCTGGGGGCCGGGACCGAGGGCGGCGCAGGCGCTGATGCTGGCGGTCAGGGCGCGGGCATTGCTGCAGGGGCGGCTGGCGCCCAACGCAGAGGACGTGCTGGACATGGCGAAACCGGTGCTGAGCCACCGGATGCAGCTGAATTTTGCCGCCCGGGCGCGGGGTGAGAGCCTGGCGGCGCTCATTGAAGAAACGGCGAGCGAACTGGCCCGGACCGGGGCCGCCGCGTGACAAGGCCTGCGGCCTCTGACGCTGCAACCGGATTGCGGCACCGGGCGGAGGCCGAGGCCAGCGCCCTGCCGCCCCTTTTGGTGCAGGCGCGGCATCTGGCGGGGTCCGTCCTGATGGGCGAGCATGGCCGCCGCCGGGCGGGCACGGGGGATGATTTCTGGCAGTACCGCCCGGCGCAGATGGGCGACAGCCGCCGAATGATCGACCACCGGCGCTCTGCTATGGGCGACGTGCAATATGTTCGCGAACGGGAATGGCAGATTGCCCAGACAGTGCATCTGTGGGTCGATACCGGTGCCTCGATGCGCTTTGCCTCCACGCCCAAGCTGCCGCAGAAGGCAGACCATGCGCGGCTGTTGGGCCTCGCGGCTGCCGTATTGATGGTGCAAGGCGGCGAGCGGGTGGGCCTGACTGGCGGCACGCTGCCGCCGCGGCGCGGAAATGTGCAGATCCTGCGGCTGGCAGAGGCGCTGTCCGATGACGATGCGGAGGATTACGCCCCGCCCGGCCACCGGGCGCTGATCCCGCATGCGCGGGCGCTGTTCATCTCAGACTTTCTGGGGCCTTATGAGCCGGTGGAACAGGCTCTGTCCAAGGCAGCCGCGCGCGGGGTGCGGGGCGTGCTGCTGCAGGTGCTGGACCCGGCAGAGGAGGCTTTTCCTTTTTCCGGCCGCACGCTGTTTCAGAGCATCGCGGGCGGTGTCACACATGAAACACTGAAGGCCTCTGCCCTGCAGGAGCGCTATCTGGACCGGCTGGCAGAACGGCGGGATGCGCTGGACCGGCTCTGCCGCGAAGCCGGCTGGCGGTTCGGGCAGCATCACACGGGCGATCCGGCGCAGGCGGCGCTGATGTGGCTTTACCATGCACTGGAACGGACCGCGCCATGACCATGATTGCAGGCATCGGTTTTACCGCACCCTGGCTTTTGCTGGGCTTGCTGGCGCTGCCGGTGCTGTGGCTGCTGCTGCGCGCCATTCCACCCGCGCCGAAGCGGCAGCCGTTCCCGGCGGTGACGCTGCTGTTGGGGCTTAGGGATGACGAGAGCCTATCCGACCGCACGCCGTGGTGGCTGCTGCTCTTGCGCCTGCTGGCGGTGGCGGCCGCGATCGTCGGCCTGGCAGGGCCGGTGCTGAATCCCGCAACCGAGGATGCGGGCGGCAGCGGGCCGCTGCTCATTGTGATGGACGCCAGCTGGGGCGGCGCGGCAGGCTGGAAACAGACCAGCGCCCAGGCCGCGGTGCAGCTGGACGAGGCCGGACGGGCAGAACGCCCTGTGGCGGTGCTGCGCCTGAGCGCGCCGGAGGCCCTGCAATTCCGCGCCGCCAGCGACTGGCAGCGGCAATTGGCCGGGCTGGCGCCGCTGCCCTGGCAGCCGGGGCCGGAGCAAGTACAGCAGGCCTTGGCGGTGATCGGCGGCTCTGAGGGCGGGTTTGACACCGTCTGGTTCAGCGACGGTCTGACGTATCCGGGCCGCGAGAGCCTGATCGAGGCGCTGGGACAGCGCGGTGAGATTGAAGTTTTTGAACAGCCCCTGCCCGTCTTGGGCCTGATGCCCACGGGCTATAGCGGCAGCGCGATTGAATTGACCGTGCAGCGCAGCCGCGGCGGGCCTGCGCAGGAGATCGCTGTGGTGGCGCAGGGCAAGGATCCGGGCGGCACCGAGCGCAGCCTGGCGTCGCTGCCGCTGCGGTTTGCGGATGGGGCGCGGGTGGCTTCGGCTGAACTATCGCTGCCCGCCGAACTGCGCGCGCGGCTGTCGCGGTTTGAGATCAGCGGCGTGAAATCGGCGGGCGCTGTGGCGCTGACGGACGACAGCCTGCGGCGGCGGGAGGTGGCGCTGGTCTCCTCTGCAAGTGCCGATGAGGGTCTCGCCCTCTTGTCGCCACTGCATTACTTGCGCCAGGCGCTGGCGCCCTCAGCCGAGCTGCTGGAAGGCGCGCTGCGGGACCTGCTGCCGGCCAATCCGGATGTGATCGTGCTGGCCGATGTGGCGCGCTTGGCGCCGGCACAGGAAGAGGCGGTCATTGAATGGGTGGAAAATGGCGGCCTTCTGCTGCGCTTTGCCGGGCCGCGGCTGGCGGCCAGCGATACTGCCCGCGCGGGCGAGGAGCCGCTGATGCCGGTCCGTCTGCGCATTGGCGGGCGCAGCATTGGCGGCGCCATGAGCTGGGGCGAGCCGAAGACGCTTGCGCCCTTTAGAGAAGGCTCGCCGTTCTACGGGCTGGAGGTGCCAAACGAGGTCTCGATCAGCTCGCAGGTGGTGGCGCAGCCGGACCCGGAGCTGGCGGAGCGGGTGATTGCGGAGCTGGCGGACGGCACGCCGCTGGTCACCCGCAAGACGCTGGGCCAAGGCCAGGTGGTGCTGTTCCACGTGACCGCCAATGCAGAGTGGAGCAGCCTGCCGCTGTCGGGACTGTTCGTGTCGATGCTGGAGCGGCTTGCGGTGTCTTCCTCCGCTGCGCAGCCCAAGGCCGAGGATCTGGAAGGCACCACCTGGACACCGGTGGAGGTGCTGGACGGCTTTGGCCGGCTGGAGGCGGCGGAGACGCTGCCCGGTGTGGCAGGCCCGGATCTGGTGGCGGCGCCCGCGGGGCCGGAGCTGCGGCCCGGCGTCTATGACGGCGGGCGGCGGATGCTGGCGCGCAACGTGCTGCGCCCGGGTGATGAGCTGATGGCAGCACGCTGGCCTGCCTCGGTCGCGGTCAGCGGCTATGGCGCGCCGCAGGAGCTGCCGCTGGGCGGCGCGCTTCTGACGCTGGCGCTGGGGCTTCTGGCGCTGGATGTGCTGGGCACACTGGCGGTTTCCGGCCTGCTGGGCCGCGCCCGCCTTGCGGCACTGGCGGCGGCGCTGGGGCTGGCGGCGCTGGTTCCGGCGCAAGAGCTGCGGGCGCAGGAAGCCCTTGCTCCCTCCCAAGAGCAGACGCAGGCGGATCAGTTGGCGGCAGCGCTGGCGGCGGAACTGGTGCTGGCGCATGTGCTGACGGGGGATGCGCAGGTGGACCGGGTGGCGGCAGCCGGCTTGCGCGGGCTGACGGACACGCTGTTCTTCCGCACCTCGGTCGAGCCGGCCGCGCCGGCGGCTGTCGATCTGGAGCGCGATGAACTGGCATTTTACCCGCTGCTCTACTGGCCCGTCACCCGCGATCAGCCGCTGCCGTCGTCAGAGGCTTACGGCAAGCTCAACACATACTTGCGGGCGGGCGGGATGATCCTGTTCGACACCCGCGATTTGGATCTGACGGCCTCCGGCGCGACCAGCCCGGCGGCGCGGCGGCTGCAGCAGATTGCGCTGCCGCTGGATATCCCGCCGCTGGAGGTGGTGCCGCAGGATCATGTTCTGACGCGCGCGTTTTACCTGATGCAGGCCTTTCCGGGCCGTCATGCCCGAGGCCCGGTCTGGGTCGAGGCGGCCCCGCCGGATGCGGAGCAGGCCGAGGGCATCCCTTTCCGCAACCTTAACGACGGGGTGACGCCGGTGGTGATCGGCGGCAACGACTGGGCCGCGGCCTGGGCGGTGGATGAAAACGGGCGGCCCTTGCTGCCCGTCGGGCGCGGCTATGCCGGGGAGCGGCAGCGGGAGCTGGCGTTCCGCTTCGGCGTCAACCTGGTGATGCATGTGCTGACCGGCAATTACAAATCCGACCAGGTGCATGTTCCGGCTTTGCTGGACCGGCTGGGACAATAGGAGCGTGAGATGACACAGACGATCCTGTTCGATCCGCTGGTGCCCTGGCCCGTGATCTGGACCGCAGGGGCAGTGACGTTTGCTGTCCTGCTGCTGGGGCTGTGGAAGGGGCTGTCCGGCTGGGCCTTGCGGGCGCTGGCCGCGCTGGTGCTTATGGCGGCCCTGTCAGGCCCAGTGCATCAGAGCGAGGACCGCGCGCCGCTGAGCGACATCGTGATTGTGGCAGAGGACCAGACCGCCAGCCAGCAGCTGCGCGACAGGCCTGGGCAGATGGCACGCGCGCGCAGCCAGCTGAAGGCGGCGCTGGACGCCCGCCCAGGCACCGATGTGCGCTGGGTCACCGTGCCGGATGGCGAGGGCGACGAGGGTACACGGCTGATGACGGCGGTCGCGCAGGCGCTGGCGGATGAGCCGCGGGCACGGGTGGCGGGGATCATCGCCCTGTCTGACGGGCAAGTGCATGACGCCGGTCAGCCGGTGAACCTGCCCGCGCCGATGCATCTGCTGCTGACCGGCCGCGCGGACGATTGGGACCGCCGCCTGATCGTCAGGAACGCCCCCGGTTTTGCCATCATCGGCGAGCCGGTGAGGCTGACGCTCAGGATCGAGGATCAGGGCGCGGTGCCGGTTCAGGGCGGCTTTGCCGATCTGGATATCTCGGTCGGGGGCGATGAACCGCAGCGGTTCACCCTGCCTGTGGGGGTGGATTTCGAACTGCCGCTGGTGCTGCAGCACGGCGGCCGCAACGTGATCCAGTTCTCAGTGCCGGAAGAACCGGGCGAGCTGACCGCGCGCAACAACACCGCCCTGGTGCAGATCAATGGTGTGCGCGACCGGTTGCGGGTGCTGCTAGTCTCGGGCGAGCCGCACGCGGGCGGGCGCACTTGGCGTAATCTGCTGAAATCAGACAGCGCCGTGGATCTGGTGCATTTCACCATCCTGCGACCGCCGGAGAAGCAGGACGGGGTGCCGGTGGAGGAGCTGTCGCTGATTGCCTTCCCCACCCGCGAGCTGTTCCTGGAGAAGATCGAGGATTTCGACCTGATCATCTTTGACCGCTACAAGCGGCGCGGCATCCTGCCTGCGGTTTATCTGGACAATGTCGCCAACTACGCCATGGGCGGCGGCGCGGTGCTAGTGGCGGCGGGGCCGGATTTCGCCAGCGCCGACAGTATCTACCGCTCGCCGCTGTCGCTGATCCTGCCTGCGGAACCCTCAGCGCGGGTGCTGGAGGAAGCTTACCGTCCTGCGGTGACCGATCTGGGCAAGCAGCATCCTGTGACCTCGGGGCTGGAAGGGGCGGCAGATTGGGGCCGCTGGCTGCGTCAAATCGAACTGCGCACTCCGGAGGGCCATGTGCTGATGAGCGGCGCAGACGAGCGGCCCTTGCTGGTGCTGAACCGAGTTGGCGAGGGCCGTGTGGCCTTGCTGGCCTCGGACCATGCCTGGCTGTGGAGCCGCGGCTATGAGGGCGGCGGGCCGCAGCTGGAGCTGCTGCGCCGGCTGGCCCATTGGATGATGAAGGAGCCGGAGCTGGAGGAGGAGGCGCTTTGGGCCGAGGTGACAGGCCAGCGGATGCGTATCCTGCGCCGCACGCTGGCGGGACAGGTTGGCCCGGTGACAGTGACTGCACCCGATGGCTCCACCGTGGCGCTGGATCTGCGTCCGAGCGCGCCGGGCCAGTGGGAAACCCGCTATGAGGGGCCGGAACCGGGGCTGTACCGGCTGGAAGAGGGCGAGGAGAGCACAGTGGTGGGGCTTGGACCTGCGGCGCCGAAAGAATTCGAGGAAACCATTGCCACCGGGTCCATACTGGCACCGATGCTGGAACCTTTGCGCGGCGGCGTCTTGCGGCTGGAGGACGGGATGCCCGCCTTGCGCAGTGTGCGGCACGGGCGGCCCGCCTCGGGACGCGGCTGGATCGGCCTGACACCGCGGGAGGCCTACGAGACGCTTTCCGTATCGCAAGGCCCGCTGCTGCCCGGCTGGCTGGCGCTGCTGCTGGCATCCTTCTTCATCGTCGCAGGCTGGCTGCGCGAGGGGCGGCGCTAGGCGGCTGCCGCAACCGGGGCGCTCCCGCCCATTCCCGGCTTCCTTGCGGAATCCGTCCTGGTTGGGCCAAGCGCCGCGCCAAAGGCGCGGCGCGGGTCGCTTCGGGCAATGCCCGAAGCGAAACACCTCGTCCCGCCGGCCTGCGGGTTATTCTTTGAAGAACACTTCAACCGCCGGGTCGCCCGGCAGCCCATTGTAGGTAACGCTGACACCGCCCTTGGTCTTTTGCGGCGGGAACAGCGGGCCGAAGGAGCCGACTGAAATCATGTCGCCCGGTTTGAACTCCACACCTTTGGAGCGCAGCCACAGGGCAGCGTTGACCGGATTGCCCAGCACCGCCCGGCCCGGTGCCTGCACCAGCACGCTGCCGGCCGCGTCGCGCAGGGTGACCGACATCTCCTCCAGCATCCGGGCCATTGCTGCCGGGTCCTCTACAGGTACCGGTGTGCCTAGGACGCCGAGGCGGGTGCCAACACCCATCGCGGTGATGGTTTCCGGGGTGAAGGGCTGGCCCTTGGCAAGTGTCAGATCCGGCAATTCGATGAAGGGGCGGACGGCGGAGATATGGGCCAGCACCTCCGCTGGCGTTGTGGCGCTGTTAATGCCTGCATCTGCAACCACCAGCACAAGATCGGCCTCAACCATTGGGATGGCGCCCCAAGGCGCGTCCAGCGTGGCGCCGTCTTCCAGCATCATGTTCTGATACAGCAGGCCCTGCACGGGTTCGGTGGCGCCGAAGCGGTCTTGCGCGGGTTTGCTGGTAAGGCCGGCCTTGTAGCCGATCACCGGACCCATATGCGGTTCCAGCGCGGTGGCGAGTTTGGCCTGCGAGCAGAGCGCATCCGCCATGCTGCCGCCGGGCGACAAAGCCCGGGCTGGGGTCTTGGCGATGTAGCTATCCACGAAGACGGCGATTTCGGCATCACTGGCGCAGGCGGCCATGGCTGCGGGAGCGGTGAGGGCAAGGGCGCAGACGGCAAGGAGGGGTTTCAGCATGAAAGGGCCTCGGGTAAATTTCGGGATCAATCGATGCGCAGGTTAACCCCGCCGGAGCGGCCGGCGCCATCGACAATCACCAGCGAGGAGAAGCCGGGGCCGGGGCTGGGCACGGAGAACTCGCGGCGGCGCTGGCCTGTGAGCACCGGCAGCCCGTTTGCCATGACCATGAACGGAGCGGTGCCGCCACGGAGTTTGAGGGTCAGGTCCGCGCCCTCCAGCATCAGCCGGGCGCCGTCGGGCGGGAAGATCAGTTCCGGCGCGTCAGCAGTTTCAGAGAATGCCGCGTCGCGCGGTCGGAAGCGCTGCAAGGGCGGCGGCAGGTCTGCGGAGCTGATGATCAGCGTGGCGGGCGGTGGCGGCGGCAGCGGGTCGAGCGCGGGTTTCAGCCGCCCGAAGGCCTCAAACAGCACTGGCGCGGCCAGATCGCCGCCGAAGATGCCCGGCACCGGCGTGCCGTCGGCGCGGCCCATCCAGACGCCGATCACGTGGCGCCCGTCCCATCCGATCGCCCAGGCGTCGCGGTGGCCGTAGGAGGTGCCGGTCTTATAGGCAATGGTGCCGGCGCGCGCGCCAGCTGGCACCGGCAGCCCGCGCAGGATGTCGGCCACTTGCCAGGCGGCCTCGGGTGAGGTCAGACGGCCCGCGGGCTGGGGTGTCTCGCCCTGCATCACCCGCAGTTGCGGCCCCTGCCCGCCTGCCGCCAGCCCGGCATAAAGCTGCACCATGTCCTGCAGGCTGATGCCGAGGCCACCGAGTGACAGCGCCAGCCCCGGCGCGCCGCCGGGCAGTTCCGGCCTGGCGCCGCTGGCTCGCAAGGACGCCATCACCCGGGCCGGGCCAAGCTCTTGCGTCAGTTTCACCACGGGGATGTTGAGGGACAGCTGCAGCGCCTCGCGCACGGTTATGTCGCCGCGGAATTCGCCGTCAAAATTCTGCGGCGCGTAGCCTGCGAAATTGACCGGGCCGTCGTGGATCAGGGTTTCCGGATGCGCCAGCCCCTGATCAAAGGCGAGGCCGTAGATCAGCGGTTTCAGGGTGGAGCCGGGGGAGCGGATCGCCTGGGTCATGTCGACGAAGCCGCGGCGGGTGGCGTCGGAATAGCCGGGGGAGCCAACCATCGCCAGCACCTCGCCGGTCTGGTGGTTGGCGGTGATGAGGGCGGCGGAGAGGCGCGGGCTGGTGCGGGCGGCCTCTTTCAGCAGGGTTTCCAACCGAAATTGCACCGCGCTGTCGAGGGTCAGGCGCAGCTGGTGCTTGCCAGGGTGCTGGGCTGCCACCCGGTCCGCCAGATGCGGCGCGAGCCGCGGGAAGGCGGCCATCTGGTGCGGCAGCGGGGTGCGGCGGGCGGCTTCAGTTTGTTCGTTGGTCAGGAGGCCCTGGCGCTGCATGCGCTCCAGCACCCGGTTGCGGGCCTCGCTGGCGGCCTGCGGGAAGCGGTCAGGGCGGCGGCGCTCGGGGCTTTGCGGCAGGGCCACCAGCAGCGCGGCCTCAGCCGGTGTCAGGCGTTTCGGCTCCTTGCCGAACCAGCTGTAGGTTGCCGCGCGGATCCCCTCTGCCGCGCCGCCATAGGGGGCGTGGGTCAGGTAGAGGGTGAGGATCTGGTCCTTGCTGAGGCGGCGTTCCAGCGCCAGCGCGACGCGCATCTGGCGCAGCTTGCCGGCCCAGCGGCCAGTGGTGCCGTCCTCCAGCAGGCGCGCGACCTGCATGGTTAGGGTGGAGCCGCCCGAGACCGCGCGGCCGTTCCGCAGCGCCTGGCCCGCGGCGCGCAGGAGGGCGATGGGATCGACACCGGCGTGAGAGCGGAAGCGCTTGTCCTCGTAGCGCAGGAGCATCTGCAGGAAGCGCGGATCGACATCGGCAGGTGTGACGGCGAGGCGCCAGAGGCCGTCATCCACGGGGTAGGCGCGCAAGAGCTTGCCGTTGCGGTCAAGGACTTCGGTGGAGGTTTCAGCGAGGGTGAGGGGGAGGTTTGTGCGGTCAATCCAGGTGTCGAAGGCGCGGTAAGTTGCGAAGGCCGACATAAGAAATACCACCAATATGGCGGTGTACCATTTCCATCTTTTGCCTGGCCGATAGGCCGAGCATCGCCCGTCCGCCCCCGTCACGCCGGAGGCGTGCTTGCAGCACGACGGCGGGCGATACTCGTCCACCCGCGGACGGGCAATGCCCTTAGTTCTGTTGAACAGGCGTTTCACCTGACCTCCACACGCCCGGTGCCGGTCCGCGCGCGGTACGCCGGGCGGTACATGTCCTCAACCGACGCCGCCGGGTGGTGGAACACGCCGGGCGTTACCGCGCGGACCACATAGGCCAGAGTCACCGGAGAGGCATCGCGCACGTTCACCGCCGCCAGGAAGCGGTCGCTGCGGAATTCGGCGTGCTCGGCCTCTGCCGGGTTCAGCCAGTCGAGATCGCGCAAATCGCCGGAGCGCAGGAGGTTGGGGTTGTCGATCTCAAACCCCGCAGGCAGCGGGTCATTGATCATCAGCCTTGCACCAGTTTTCTCATGCGGCTGGACCCGCAGGACCGCCACGAAGCGCGCGCCGGCGCTGACCGTTTGCGCATCCAGCGGCTGGCCCTCCAGCGTGTAGTAGCTGCGCTCGATGGTGTAGCCGAAGCCGCCCGCGGCGGGCGGGACCTCTGGCACGCCAAGCGTGGTGAGGGTGATCTCTGCCGTGCGGCCGCTGGCGGCAGTGAGCGCCAGTTCCGGCGTATCTTGACCGTCTGCGGCCTCAACAAACGGGCCCTGCACGGGCTGGCCGTTGACCAGCAGGCCGGAGTCCTCGGGGTTCTGCGCCAGCGCGTGGGCCGCCATCAGGGTCCAGGCGGATTCTTGGGTGGAGCGGATGCCGCTGGCGTTCGATAGCTGCGCTGACAGGCCAGCGCGGTCAACGGCCTTCGATCCGGCCTCTGCCGCCAGCGCCAGAACGCCCGCGGTGTCGCGCAGGCGTGTGCCGAAGTCGGCGCGCCAGAGGCGGGCTTCGCCCTGTTCATCAGAGCCGATCATCTGCGCGGCGCGGGCGAACATCCGGTCAGCCCGGCGCTGGTCGCCATAGGCGGCAAGCGCGGCACCTAGCTGGGCGGCGGCAAGGGGTGTGGCAAAACCCTCACCCTTCACATCCGCATAATAGCGCAGGTCGCCCATCTGGGCGGCACCTTCGCGGGCCAGCACCAGGAGGGCATAGGCGATCTCCTCGCCGCCTGTGTCGAAATCCGGGGCGTAGTTGATGCGGTTGCGCAGGTTGTCCATCGCCTGGGCAAAGGCCTGCTGCGGAACCGAGTAGCCTTGGGCACGGGCGCGGCTGAGGAAGTCGCTCGCATAGGCATCAAGCCAGAACTCACCGCTGTCGGCGCGCCAGAGGCCAAAGGCTCCGGAGGGGGCCTGGCGGGTCAGCACCTGGCGGATGGCGGCGTTGATGCGCGCATCCACCGCCGGGCCGTCGCCCAGCCCCGCCGCCTGCGCGACAGAGCTGAGGTAGAGGAGCGGCAGCGCCTTGGAAGTGACCTGCTCAGTACAGCCGTAGGGGTACTGGTCCAGCTCCGCCAGGAGGCCCGGCACGTCGAATTTCGCCAGCGGGCCGGAGGAGATTGTGGCCCGCGCGGTGCCGGGGCGCAGGCCGGTGAAGACGTCCTTGCTGAACAGGAAAGTGTCGCCAGCTGCCAGAGTGAAACGGCGGGTCTGGGACGTCACCGGATCATTGGCACGGACCGGCATCCGCAGGGTCTGGCGCAGTTCCTGTCCGTCCGGGGTGGTGAGGGCCAGGATCAGTTCGTGGTCGCCCACGGTTTCAGCCGTGACTGGGAGTTCGAGCACTGTCTTGCCCTGCTCCGCCAGAGTGACGGAGGCGGGCAGGCTGCCCAGTGTCAGGCCGCCTGCGGTGCCGGCGCTGAGGGCCATCTCACCGGCGGGGCCGTCGGCGTGGACGATTTCAATGCGGGCGCGGCTTTCATCGCCCGGCGCCAGGAAGCGCGGCAGCGAGGCGGTGACCACCACAGGATCGCGCACCAGCATGTCGGCCTCTGCCTGTCCCAAGGCCTTGCCCGACCAGGCCACCGCCATCAGCCGCACGGTACCGTTGAAGGCGGGCAGCGTCAGGGGGAATTCAGCCTCGCCATTGGCGTCCACCTGCAAGGGGCCGGAGAACAGCGCCACCAGGTCCTGCGTCGGCGGCGGCGATTGCATCTTCATGCCGCTGTCCGCGTCGCCGCCGGAGCGGATGCGGCCCATCGCACCGTTGCCGGGGTCAATGAGGCGGCCATAAACGTCGCGCAGCTCCACGCCTAAACGGCGCTGGCCGTAGTAATGCGCGCTGGGATCGGGGCTGGTGAAGCCAGTGAGGTTGAGGATGCCGAGGTCGACGGCGGCCACGGTCAGCCAGACCTCCTCGCCCTCCGCCGCGCCATCCACACGGATTTTTGCCACTTGCGTGCCGCGCGGGCGGACTACCTCAGGGACGTCAATCGCGATCTGCAGCTGCTGGCCGGGCTGGGTGACGCTGGCGTGGGCCAGGCCCAGGGCGCGCAGGGGCGTGCGGCCACGGTCGCCTGCCACCGGCTGGATCACGGTTGCCGTCACATAGGCGCCGCTGCCCCAGTCCTGCGTCACCTCCAGCGGGATCACGGTTTCGCCGGCCGGGACCTCCACTGCCATACGGTGGATCAGGTGGTTGGAGACCACCGAAACCAGCGCGGTGCCGGCTGCTTGCGGCACAATGCGCAGGCGGGCGGTGTCGCCGGGGGCGTAGCTTTCGCGGTCCAGCGACAGGTCCAGCCGGGAGGGGGTTTCGGTGCTGCCTTCAGGCGCGTACCAGCCGGCATAGAAGTCATAGGCGGCAGAGGCATAAGCGCCGTCGAGACGCTCGACCACTAGTTCATAACGGCCCCAATCGACGGGCTGCGACAGCGGCAGCGGGTCGCTGCCCAGCTGCGCCTCGCCAGTGGCGATGCGGGTGCGGCGGGTGATGGGCTCCCAGTTCCAATTGCCGTAGAGCTGATACCATTGGTAGCGGGTCTCGACCCGGTTCAGTGTCCATTTCACGCGCATCGGCATCGGGGTTAGGTCCGGGGCCAGGGCGATGAGTTCGAAGCCTGCCTCAGAGCCTTCTGCCGCGACCTCGTCAAACATGGGTTTGATGCCAAGGACCGGACCAGCGGGGCGGACGGGCAGTTCCATCGAACGTTCCACGGGACGGGCGGACCCGTCGGCAACGCGGGTGGTGAGGGTTGCCAGCAGAGGCTTGCCCTCTGCGGGGGTCGCGGCGGGGAGGCTGGCCGGAAAAGTCGCACTGCCGTCGGCTCCGGTCTCCTGGCCGCCGAAATATTCGGTTTGGGCAGAAGACACCTCATCATAGCGGCCAAAGCGGAAGCCGGGCCATTGCTCCAGTGTGTTTGCGGCGGTGAGGCGGAGGCTGCCCTCCACCTTCAGGCCCGCGCCGGGAGCGCCGAACAGGTAATCGGCTTGCAGATCAATCTTGGCTGCGCCGCTGGGCTGGAGGCTGTCGGCATTCGTAACCTCCTGTTCAAAGTCGATGCGTTCGGGCAGGAAATCCTCGACCAGGATCTGGCGGCTGGCCAGCGCGGGGGCCTTGAGGTCGCTCTTGATCTCGATCCGCCAGGTGCCGCGCGGGGCGGCGGGGCCGGTGGCGAGGGCAAAGACATGGCCGCCCTGATGGCCAGCGGCGGAGGTCTGGCGGGTATATTCCACGCCGTCCGGGCGCAACAGGATCACGGTGAGCGGCAGGCCGTCGATGGCTTGTGCGTTGCTGTCCCGGGCCAGCGCGGTAACATGCACGGTTTCACCGGCGCGAAAGGCGCCGCGGGTGGTGGCGAGGAACACATCAACCGGCCCCGGTGCGGGACGGCCCGAAACGCCGCGGTCCGACAGATCAAAGGCGGCGTCATTGAGGGGCAGGAAGGTGAAATCGCCCTCCCTCGCCCATGCGGTGATCAGCGCCGGCGCCGCGCCGCCAGTGCCGCGGGTCAGGCCGGGGGCGAAATGCACATAGCCGCTGGCGTCACTGGTCTGGGTTGCCAGCACCTCGTTGGCGGCGGAGATCAAGCTGATCTCGGCATCTGCCCGCGGTTTGGCATCAGCCAAGCCCTGCACATGCACATGCAGGCCATCACTGCCGGACATGGTGGAAAGGCCCAGGGAGGTCAGCACGAACCACTGGGTGGCGCCGGCATCGTCGTAGGGGTCAGCCCCCGGCACCCGGGCGGTCAACGCGTAAAGACCCGGTTTCCGCCCGGTTAGGGCCTGATCCAGCGGCAGGCGGCTGGTCATTTCCTGATTGATAGCGGTGTCCACTTCGGCGCTGCCGGTCCAGATTTCTTCGGCAATATCCGCGGCGAAATGCTCGTCCTCCCAATGGGAGAGCGGCTTGGCGAAGTACCCCTCCTGCAGGGTGCGCAGCACGTTGCGGCTGCTGACCCGGCGCAGCCGCAGGTCGAGGGCGGTGAGGTTCACGGTTTCCACCGGCAGCGCCGCCGCGCCGCCCGCGGGCAGCACATAGGCGCGGCCCGGGAAGCGGACCTTGGGTGCGCGGTCGCGCACGTAGTGGGTCAGCTCCACGTCCTTATAGAGCTGCTCGCCGCTGGCCGCCGGCAGGCCGCGGCGCAGGGTGATGCGGTAGCGCTTGCCGTGCTCCACCCCGTCCAGGCAAAGCTGGCGGCCCTGGGCGGTGACGGCGAGACTGGCCTCGGGCAGGCGCACGTAATTTTCGTAATCGGTGCCGGCCTGTTCCAAATCCTCAGAGAACTCGGCGCAGATGCGCGGTGCGGCGGTGTCGCTTTCGACAGTGCTGGAGGTGACGCGGAAACCGTATTTGCGGATCGCATAGTTCAGCAGCTCGGCATTGGCCTTGAGCGGGATGATCTCCTCCGCCAGATGCAGGAGCGGCAGCATGTCCCGCCCGCGGCCCAGTGTTTCCACCGCCTCTGCCGCCTGGCGCAGCGCCTGGGCCTGGTCTTCGGGCGCCGCAGCCCGCAAATAGCCGTTCAGCGCCGCCAGCTGGCCCCGCTGCCGGTAGCGGCGCTGCTGGCTGCGGTTGCCAGTCTCTTGCGCGGCCCGCAGGAAATAGTCCGACAAACGGGTCCAATCCTGCGCCGAATTGCTCAGCACCGCGGCCTGTGCCATCCAGCGCAGCGCTGCCAGCGGCTCACCCGAGCGGCGCAGCGACCGGGCAAAGGCAATCGCCTCTGCCGCATCACGGGTGGCGAGCGGATAATCCAGCCCCAGATCCCGCGCCAGATCTGCCGCGCCCGCCAGATGCTGGCGGGCAGCAGGCCCAAGCCGCGCAGCGCGGGCAGCGGCAGCAGCGGCGACACCGGCCGGAACTGCCTGTTTCTGCGCCGATATTGCGCCGTCATAGGGGCTGGATTGCTGCAGGTCCGTTTTGGGGAAACAGGCATTGGCCCGCTGGTTGAACACAAAACCTGCGCAATCAGCCTGTGCCGAACAGGCCCTCGCGCAGGAGACCATGTCTGTGTCGAACAACGGCTGCAGGTCAGACCCGAAAAAATCGGTGTTGGCAAAACTCTGATAACGGAAACCCGGAACCTCCGGCCCGGCCCAGGCAGCGGGGCGGATCGTTAAAAAAGCAAGGCAGATAATGAAAATTGCAGAAAACAGACGCGGCATGACACCCTCCAAAACTGGGGGCAGGCTGGCACGGGCTTAACGCCATAGCAAGATTCACCCGCGTAACACTTTACAGGCAGCCTGCTGCAATCGGTGCGTGAAGATTGCTGCGGGCCGAACGTATTTTGATTTGCCGGAGTTCGCAGGGATGAGCCTTGCCAACAAATTAGCGGAAGAAAGGCGCGCCCGTCTGGCCGCCGAACGCCTGCTTGAGCTGAAGCAGGCCGAGCTGTCCGCTGCCAACCGCAAACTGGGCCGCCACGCGCTGGCGCTGACCAAGCAGATCGGCCAGACCCAGGCAGAGGTCGCAACCGTCCGCGACGAAAACGCCAAGGTGAAATCCGACCTCCATACGGCAAACGAAAAGATTGAAACGGCAGAGCGGCGGCTGTGGCATTCGATCCAGGCCTTTCAGGACGGCTTTGCCTTCTTTGATGCCGACAGCAAGCTGATCGGCGCCAATACCGCCTATCTCAATATCTTTGACGGGCTGGAGGAGGTCTCGCCCGGGATTTCCTATGTGCGCATCCTGCAGCTGCTGACCGATGAAGGGCTGATCAACACCGGCGAGATGGCGGCGGACGCCTGGCGCACGATGATGAATGAGCGCTGGCTGTCGCCGGCCCCGGCGCCGGTTGTGGTCCAGCTTTGGGATGAGCGCTATCTGCGGCTGATCGATCAGCGCGGCCATGGCGGCGATATGGTGACGCTGGCGCTCGATATCACCTCGACCGTGCGCTACGAAAAGGAACTGCGTGCCGCCCGCGCCCGGGCCGAGGCCGCCAACCGGGCCAAGTCCGCCTTTCTCGCCAATATGAGCCATGAGATCCGCACCCCGATGAACGGGGTGGTGGGCATGGCCGAACTGCTGAATGACACCGAACTGGACGAGGAACAGCGGCTGTATGCCAGCACGATCAAGAACTCCGGCGAGGCGCTGCTGGTCATCATCAATGACGTTCTGGATTATTCCAAGATCGAGGCCGACAAGCTGGAGCTGCACCCCGAACCCTTCGACCTGGAGCGCAGCCTGCACGAGGTGGTGATGCTGCTGCAGCCGACGGCCCGGGACAAGGGGCTGGCACTGTTGGTCGATTACGACCTGTTCCTGCCGACCCGCTTTACCGGCGATCCAGGGCGCATCCGCCAGGTGCTGACCAACTTGGCAGGCAATGCGGTCAAGTTTACCAAGGAGGGGCATGTGACCCTGCGGGTGACCGGCATTTCCTCACCCGAGGATGGGCAGTGCTCGGTGCACATCTCGATTGAGGACACCGGCATTGGCATACCGGCCGAAAAGATCGACCACGTCTTTGGCGAGTTCAACCAGGTCGAGGATGAGCGCAACCGCAAGTTTGAGGGCACCGGGCTGGGGCTGGCGATCTCCAAGCGGCTGATTGAGATGATGGGCGGCGAGATCTGGGTCGACAGCGAAGAGGGCCAGGGCTCCTGCTTCGGCTTCCGGCTGCCGCTGCCGATCGAGGGGTCCGAGGATCAGGCCTTGCCGAAGCTGCCCGGCTCGCTGCGGCATGTGCTTCTGGTGGACGATGTGCCGCTGAACTGCGAGATCCTGCAAAAGCATCTGCTGATGCTGGGCATCCATGTGACCACTGCCGAGACCGCGGCCGCGGCGATGGCAGCGATACAGGACAGCATCGATCTGGTGATCAGCGGCCACAACCTGCCCGCGCTGGACGGGGTGCAGCTGGCCCGCGATCTGAAGGCCGGGTCCTGGGGCGGGGTTCCGGTGCTGCTGCTGAATTCCAGCCCGCAGGCCGCCAACGACCCGGAGATCCGCGCCCTGGTGAATGGGGTGCTGCAGACCCCGGCGCCGCGCGACGAACTGTTCAGCCAGCTGGCCAAACTGGCCGGCGGGCCGGAGCGCAGCGGGCCGGGGGCCGCGGCACCCGGTGCCGGGGCAGAGCCTTCTGCAGCGGCGGAACCGCCGCCTGTGCTGCCTTCTGCAGAGGCGGAAGCGGATGCCCGGCCCCAGGCCGTTGCACCCGCGGCAGTTGCAGCACAACCTGCTGAGAGCCTGGCGGCCGTGCCGCCGGCAGCTCTGGCGCAACGCCGGATGCGGGTGCTGGCAGCTGAGGACAACAAGACCAACCAGCTGGTGTTCCGCAAGATGGTGAAAGAGCTGAACATCGATCTGAAGTTTGCAAACAACGGGCTGGAGGCGGTCGAGGCGTTCCGGACCTTTAACCCGGACCTGATCTTCATGGATATTTCCATGCCTATGATGGACGGCAAGCAGGCCACCGCCGAGATCCGCAAGCTGGAGGCCGGGACCGGCGGCCATGTCCCGGTTGTGGCGCTGACTGCCCATGCCATGGCCGGGGATTCGGACGGGATCCTGGCGGCCGGGCTGGACCATTACCTGACCAAGCCGCTGCGCAAGGCGCTGATCCATGAAAAGATCCGCTCCTGCCTGCCTGCTGATACCCAGGCCCTGGACCTTGGCAGCGCGCCAATCCAGGCGGCGGTGCCCGGCAACGGCTGAGCGGCTGAGCGGCTGAGCGGCTGAAAACATCCCTTGCAGGTATTTGCCCGGATGCAAACAGCTGCAGCAGCCGAAGGGCAGAGCCCAGCCATCCTGCGGACGTGCGAACCGTTTCAGGGCAGCGGCTTTGACCGCTTGGAATTGACACCGCCAGTCCCGGCGCGCTCACCCCCCTGTCTTACAGCTGTTCGCGCAACAGCGGTGCAGGATGAACAGATCCTGACCCTAACCCATTGCGCAAGGCGGACCGCGCTCTTCCGCACATCCGGCACGCTTACCCGGGCGGAGCGCTCCCGCGCCCACGGGCGCACCGGCTGCACCGGTGACGCCCTTATGCGGCCTTGGGCCCGGCAGCGCGCGTTCCGCGCGCTGCCGGGCCCAACCGGGACGGTGCATTCTTTAAATGGGCCGGAGCGGGCGGGAGCCGCCGCCCGCTTTGTGTTCCGCCCTGCTTCAGGCCTTGCGCAGGAAGACGGGTTTGTCCGGCTCCGACATCTGCGGCTGGTAGGCATAGCCGCCGGCATCAAAATCCTTGAGGCTCTCTGCATCAGTCAGCCGGCCTTGGATGATGTAGCGCGCCATCGCGCCGCGGGCGCGTTTGGCATAGAAGCTCACCACTTTCGGCGTGCCGTTCTTGTCTTCCATGAACACCGGCGTGACCACCTGCGGCTTCAGTGCCGCCAGATCCACCGCGCCGAAATACTCCTGACTGGCGCAGTTCACCAGTACTTCCGCACCCACGGTCTCAGCCTGCGCATTCAGGGCCTCGGAAATCCGGCTGCCCCAGAACTCATAAAGGTTCTTGCCGCGAGGGTTTTTCAGCCGCGACCCCATCTCCAGCCGGTAGGGCTGCATCGCGTCCAGCGGGCGCAGCACACCGTAAAGCCCTGACAGGATGCGGAAGTGATCCTGTGCCCAGGCCATTTCGTCCGCATCCAAAGACCCGGCTTCCAGCCCCTGGTAGGTATCGCCGGCAAAGGCCAGCGACGCCGGGCGGGTGGCGTCTGTCTTGGGGTCGGCCGCAAACTCCTGGAAACGGGTATGGTTCAGCTTGGCCAGATCCTCGCTGATGTGCATCAGCTTCATCAGACCCGCCACGGATTGCCCGCGCGCCACCTCCGCCAGTGCCACCGCGTCATCGTGCAGCGCGGGCCAGGTCATTTCCTGATCCCGTTCTGCCCAGTCCAGCTTCTTGGCCGGAGAGGTCACTACCAGCATATCTGCCCCCTTCTATCCTTGGCGCGACCCTAGCCCGCGCCGCGCAGGACGTCCAGAAACGCCGAGGCAAAACGTTCGGCGCGGCGCTCCCCTAACAGTCTTGTGATGCCCGCCTCGTCATCGCTGCGCATCTGCGCAACCTTGGCCAGCAGCGAGGCTGAACAGCTGAGCGGCTTCAGGGTGCCGCATTCGCCGCGGGCCAGTTGCGCCTGCACCTCAAGCAACCCGTCATAAACAGAGCCGGATTCGCGCCCTGCCAGCTTGCGCCTGGCAGGGTGCAGCTGCTCGGCAGCGCCGGTGATCACGCCCAGGAAATCATCGCCGTAGCGTTCCAGCTTCTTGGCGCCGACGCCGTTGATGCGGGCCATCTGGTCCAGCGTTTCCGGGCGCACCTCAGCCATCTCAATCAGAGTGCGGTCGGGGAAGATCACATAGGCCGGTACTTTCTGCGCCTCGGCCAGCGCCCGGCGCTTGGCCTTCAAGGCCGACAACAGCGGCGCGTCTTCTTCGGAGACCAGCGCCTTCACGGCCGGGCGGCGCTCCGCTGATTTGATGGTATCGCGGCGCAGGTCAATGGACTGCTCGCCGCGCAGGATCGGCAGAGCGGCTTCGGTAAAGCGCAGGGCGCCGTGGCGTTCCGGGTCGGGGCGCAACAGGTCGCGGCCCATCATCTGCCGGAATACCGCCTGCCACTGGCGCTTGCCGAGTTCCTTGCCGCAGCCGTAGACCGACAGTTCGTCATGGCGTTTGGCGCGGATGCGCTCGTTGTCGGCGCCCAGGAGGATGTCGATCAGATGGCCGGAGCCGAACCATTCCTCTGTCCGCAGAACCGCCGACAGCGCCTTCCTCACCACGGTAGTGCCGTCGAACACTTCGGCAGGCGTGTCGCAGAGGTCGCAATTGCCGCAGGGTTCCGCCTCCTCGCCGAAGTAGCCCAGCAGTTTCTGGCGGCGGCAGTGCAGCGCCTCGGCCAGGCCCAAGAGCGCATTCAGGCGCGCGTGGTCGGCGGCGCGGCGTTCGGGCGGGGCGAGGCCCTCGTCAATCTGGCTGCGGCGCAGGCGGATATCGTCGGGGCCGAACAGGGTGAGGGTTTCCGCAGGCGCCCCGTCGCGGCCAGCACGGCCGATTTCCTGATAATAGGCCTCGATGCTTTTCGGCAGGTCGGCGTGGGCGACCCAGCGGATGTCGGGCTTATCTATCCCCATGCCAAAGGCCACGGTGGCGACCACGATCAGCCCATCTTCGCGGGCGAAGCGGGTCTCGACGATGCGGCGGTCCTCAGCCTCCATGCCGCCGTGGTAGAAACAGGCGCTGTGACCTGCTTCGCGCAGGGCCGCTGACAGTGCTTCGGTCTTGGCGCGGGTGCCGCAGTAGACGATGCCGGATTGCCCTTTGCGGGCGGCGGCGAATTCCAGGATCTGGCGGCGCGGGCTGTCCTTGGCGCCAAAGGCCAGATGGATGTTGGGCCGGTCAAAGCCACGCAGAAAACTGCGGGGGGCCTCACCGTCGAACAGTTTCTGGACGATCTCTTCCTGGGTTTCCTGATCCGCAGTTGCGGTGAAGGCCGCCAGCGGTACGTCCAGGGCGCGGCGCAGCTCGCCGATGCGCAGGTAGTCAGGGCGGAAGTCATGGCCCCATTGGCTGACGCAATGCGCCTCATCCACCGCAATCAGGCTGACACCGATACGGCGCAGCATCCCCATGGCGGCACCGGAGGCAAGACGTTCGGGGGCCATGTAGAGGAGTTTCAGGCGCCCGGCCTCGATGGCTTCCCAGACCATTTCGGTCTCTTCGTCGGTATTGCCGGAGGTGAGCGCGCCTGCATTGACGCCGGCCTCCTGCAAGGCGCGGACCTGGTCGCGCATCAGGGCGATGAGGGGGGAGATCACCACGGTGATCCCGTCGCGCAGCAGCGCGGGCAGCTGGTAGCACAGGGATTTGCCGCCGCCGGTGGGCATGATTGCCAGCACGTTTTCCCCGGCGGTCACGGCATCGACGATTTCCTCCTGTCCGGGGCGGAAGGCGTCAAAGCCGAAAATCTCGCGCAGAATGGGAGTCGCGCCGCTGAGGGCGGTCATATCCGTCATGGGGGCGGAGGGCCTCGTGGTCAGTGCTGCTCTTCTTTGGCAGGCACAATCCCACAGGAGGCATTGGGCGGCAAGGCCCGCAGGTTAAAAGCCCGGCAGGAAATGCCGGGCCGGAGATTTTCAGATCAGTAGAACGCCGAGACGTTGTTCACCAGGATGATGCGCAGCGCGTAGACGCCGATCAGCACCACCAGCGGCGCAAGGTCCAGCCCGCCCATGTTGGGCATCAGCCGGCGCACCGGAGCATAGAGCGGTTCCAGGATCCGGTTCAGCCCGTACCAGATCTGCGCCACCAGTTGCTGGTGCAGGTTCAGCACCTGGAAATTGATCAGCCAGCTCATGATCACATGGGCAATGATGAAGAACCAGACAATGTCCAGGATCAGCATCAGGATTTGGAACAGCGATACCATCGGTATTTCCCTCTTTCGAACAGCCACACAGGTAAGCAGCCCGCAGGAAATACGCAAGGCTTCCGCGAGGTTGCGGTTGACGCGCTGTAAACCGGTGGCATCACGGGCACATGCCATCAAGGAGCCCGCGCCGATGTACCCGATTGTCCGCCTGATCAAGGATACCGTTCTGGCCAGCCGGATGGCGCCGCTGCCGATCACCGGCATGCATGTCTCCAGCCACATCTGCTGGCCCTGGGATCTGGACATGTGGATGGAGCTGAACAACGGCCGCACCATGACGCTGTATGATCTGGGGCGCACCATGCTGGCGCAGCGGGTCGGGCTGATCAAGGCGCTCCGGCAGAAACGCTGGGGGCTGACGGTGGCGGGATCTTCGGTGCGCTACCGCCGCCGCATCCGCGGATTCGAGAAGTTCGAGATGCGCAGCCGCACGGCGGGCTGGGACGAGAAATTCATCTATGTCGAACAATCCATGTGGAAGAAGAACGGCGATTGCGCCAGCCATGTGATGCTGCGCACCGCGGTGACGGACCGGAACGGCATCGTGCCGCCCGCCAAAGTGCTGGAGGCACTGGGGCAGGACGCGGAAACCTCGCCCGAGCTGCCCGGCTGGATCAGAGACTGGTGCGCGGCGGATGGCGGCCGGCCCTGGCCGCCGATGCAGGACGGGCTTGCCTAGGCCCCTGCCCGCCTGCCATACCTGAAGGCAACAAGAATAAGAGGCCGGGTATGCAGCAGGTGTCCACGCGCAAGCGGATCTGGGGATGGTGGTTCTTTGACTGGGCCAGCCAGCCCTACCAGACGCTGCTGGTGACCTTTGTGTTCAGCCCGTTCTTTGCCGCTGTGGCCGCCGAGCATTTCATGGGCCAGGGCCTGGACAGCGAGGCCGCCAAGGCGCAGGCGCAGACCGTCTGGTCGATGTGCCTGACCATAACCGGGCTGATCATCGGTTTTGGCGCGCCGTTCCTGGGGGCGCTGGCGGATATCACCGGGCGGCGGCTGCCCTGGATCATGATGTTTTCGCTGATGTATCTGATCGGCGCCTGGGGGCTTTGGTTCATGGACCCGGGCGGCAGCAATCTGTGGTGGATGCTGGTCAGTTTCGGCTTTGGCTTCATCGGCGCAGAATTTGCGCTGATCTTTGTCAACGCGCAGCTGCCGACGCTGGCCAGCCGCGAGGATGTGGGCGATATCTCCGGCTCTGGCTTTGCCTTTGGCTACCTCGGCGGGGTGATCGCGCTGTTTACCATGCTCCTGTTGTTTGTTGAGCAGGGCACCGGCAAGACGCTGGTTGGCCTCAGCCCGGCCCTGGGCCTGGATGCGGAGGCCAAGGAAGGCACCCGTGCGGTCGGCCCCTTTACCGCGATCTGGTTTGCCGTCTTCATGATACCCTACTTCCTGTGGGTGAAGGACCGCGGCGCGACCGGGCGCAAGGCCAGCCTGGGCAAAGCCTGTCAGATGGTGGTCAAGCTGGTCGCGGGTCTGGGCAACCGGCTGAGCCTGGCAAGCTACCTCGGCTCCTCGATGATGTACCGCGATGCGCTCAACGGGCTTTACGGGTTCGGCGGTGTCTATGCCAAGCTGGTGCTGGGATGGGAGATCACCCAGATCGGCATCTTCGGCATTGTCGCTGCCTTTGCCGCCACCCTGTTCAGCTGGCTGGGCGGCAAGGCAGACCGGCGGTTCGGGCCGAAACCGGTGATCATCGCCTCGATCCTGATCCTGTCCCTGGTCTGCCTGGTGATTGTCTCCATGTCGCGGTATCAGATTTTCGGGGTGCCGCTTGCTGAGGGCTCCACCCTTCCGGACACGGTTTTCTTTGGCTGCGGCGTGCTGATTGGCGGCTTCGGCGGCATCCTGCAAGCGGCCAGCCGCAGCCTGATGGTGCGCCACACCAGCCCCAGAGACGCAACCGAGAGCTTTGGCCTATATGGCCTGTCCGGCCGCGCCACCGCGTTTTTGGCGCCCGCGCTGATCGGCGTTGCAACCACCGTGACCGGCAGCGCCCGGCTTGGTATCACGCCGGTGATCGGCCTGTTTCTGGTCGGATTGGTACTGTTATTCTGGGTTCAAGGAGAAGGAGATCAGGGTTGAGACTGTTACTTGCCATATGTTTAGCGGTTGCTGGGTTATCAGTTCCGGCAAGCGCGCAGACCCCAGCCAAGGCGCTGTTCGGGGCCAAGCCCAGCGCCTCGCAGCAGAAACCCGCGCCCTTCGGCTCCTACGCCAAGGGCTGTGTTGCAGGGGCTGAGCAGCTGCCCGAAACCGGCCCCACCTGGCAGGCGATGCGGCTCAGCCGCAACCGCAACTGGGGGCATCCGGCGGCCATTGATTTTGTGAAGGACCTCAGCCGCGTGGCCGCCAGGCAGCGCGGCTGGGAGGGGCTTTATATCGGTGACATCAGCCAGCCGCGCGGCGGGCCGATGCTGTCGGGCCACCGCAGCCACCAGATCGGTCTCGATATCGACATCTGGATGCGCCCGCCGGACCGGCTGAACCTCAGCCGCAATGCGCGGGAGAACATCTCCTCAATCTCCATGCGGCGGGCCAAGGGTGCCTACGTGAACAGCAGCTGGACCCGGGCCCACCACGAGATCCTCAAGGCCGCCGCGCAGGACAAGCGGGTGGCGCGGATTTTCGTCTTCCCGGGCGCCAAAGTGCAGATGTGCAATGACGAGAAAGGCAGCCGCAAATGGCTGCGCAAGATCCGGCCATGGTGGGGGCATCACTACCATTTCCATGTGCGGCTCAACTGCCCGCGCGGCGCCCGCGGCTGTGTTGATCAGGCGGCCCCGCCCAAAGGCGACGGCTGCGCCGATGCGCAGCAATGGGTGAACAACATCCTGAACCCGCCGCCGCCGAAACCGGTTGACCCGAACGCGCCAAAGCCTAAACCGAGACGGGATTACACCCTTTCGGACCTGCCCAAGCAATGCGCCGCCGTTCTGCAATCCAACTGATCCTGGCCCTGGCCGCTGCTGCCGGCCTGGCAGCGGCAGCTGTTGCCGCCAGCCGGCCAGGTGCGGCGGCCGGCAAGGCCGAGTATCTGGGCAGCTATACCTGGAGGCTGGACCTGCCCTGGTTCGGAGGCTTCTCGGCACTGAAAGTCACCGGCGGCGGCACCGCAATGCTGGTCTTGAGCGACCGCGCCACCCTGGTGACAACGGAAATTCAGCGCCGCGGCGGCCTTATCGCCGGCATCACGGCGCAGCGGGCCCATGGGCTGCGCGCCTCGACCGGCAAAATGCTGCGGGGGTTCTCCGGCGACAGCGAAGGCCTGGCCGTCGCGCCGGACGGCTCCCGCTACATCTCCTTTGAGGGCGCCGCACGGGTGGCCCGCTACCTCCACCCAGAGGGCCGCGCCAAGGTGCTGCCGCGCCCCAAGGCCTTCCGCAAGCTGCCGCCAAACAAGTCGCTGGAAACCTTGGCGATCGACGCCCGCGGTTGGCTTTACACCCTGCCGGAGCGCGCCTTTGACAAACACGGGCAGATCCCGGTCTGGCGCTGGAACGGCCGCCGCTGGAGCCGGCCCTTCAACCTGCCGCCCAAGGGTAATTTCCTGCCGGTCGATGCGGATTTCGGCCCCGACGGGCGGTTCTACCTTCTGGAACGCGACCTGACCCTGCTGGGCTTCCGCAGCCGGCTGCGCCGATGGGACATCACCGGAGCCGGGCCAGAGAATGAAACCGTGCTGCTGCAGACCCGCGCCGGCACCCATGACAATCTAGAGGGCCTGTCGGTCTGGACCGACGGCAGCGGCCGCCTGCGCGCCACCATGGTGTCGGACGACAACTTCCTGGCGCTGCAGCGTACCGAACTGGTGGAGTACGCCCTGCCGCGCTGACCCGCGGGACCGCGCCGCGCCAGCGGCGCCCGGCCCAACCGCATGGGGGCATTCCCCGAATGCATCCGGCGCGGGCGGGAGCCCTCCCCCGGGCCTGAACGCCGATAGCCTGCCCGCACCAGGCCGAATACCCCTGGCCCGAAACTTGCAGCCCGGCCTGGACCGCGATAAAGGAGCCGGTCTTTTGCCCGCCCCGCGGCCCCGAAATAAACGGATCCAGCGCATGACCCGCTCGCATATTCCCGGCATTCTTGCCATGGCCGCAGTTGTGGTGGCCTCCAACATCCTGGTGCAGTTCCTGTTTGGCAACTGGCTGACCTGGGGCGCCTTCACCTATCCGGTGGCCTTCCTGGTCACCGATGTGATGAACCGCGTCTATGGCGCCGCAGCCGCGCGCAGGGTCGTGGCCGCGGGCTTTGTCACCGGGGTGATCTGCTCGCTGATCGGCACCCAGGTCATGCTGCAAGGCGACGGCTTCTCCTATCCGGCGGTAACGCTGCGCATCGCGCTTGGCTCCGGCCTCGCCTTCCTGACCGCGCAGATGCTGGACGTTGCCATCTTCTCTGCCCTGCGGGAGGGAAAATGGTGGCGGGCGCCGCTGGCCTCCACCCTGATCGGCTCCACCGTGGATACTGCGATTTTCTTCACCGTCGCCTTTTCCGTCTCGCTGACCTGGATCGAACCGGGCAACGATACCTCCTGGGCCGGCGACATGCTGCCGCTGATCGGCCACGGCCCTGTGGTGCCCTATTGGGTGTCGCTCGCCTTTGCCGACTGGCTGGTGAAACTATCGCTGGCGCTGCTCGCGCTTGTGCCCTTCCGCATCATCGTGCGTAAGCTCTCCGTAAAGACCACATGATTTTGTTTTGACATTAACCGAATCTGTGGCAGGCTGGACTTACACGAAACATCAGAAAGGAGGTGCCCATTGTCTAGAGAAGCTATGGAGAGCAGTGCCGGAACAGTTCAGAAGGAGTGCGGCCGAGGCAGCCCTTGGTACGTATAGACCCCTGAATTGGTGCTGACCTAACCGGTGCACCTCCTATCATCTCGAAGGGCTGTTCCCCGCGTGTGGAACAGCCCTTTCGATTTTAAGACCGCTTTCCGCAAACCGCCGCAGCCATGATCCGCATCAACGAGCAAATCACCCTGCAGAACTGGGAAATGACCGAGAGCTTCATCCGCGCCTCGGGCCCCGGCGGCCAGAATGTGAACAAGGTGGCCACCGCCGTGGAGCTGCGGTTCGAGGCTGCGCGTTCGCCTGCGCTGGCGCCTGCGGTCAAATCCCGGCTGAAGCGGCTGGCGGGGCGGCGCTGGACCAAGGAAGGCGCGATCATTCTGCAGTGCGACGAGACGCGCTCCCAGCAAAGGAACCGCGAAATCGTGCGCGAACGGCTGGCGGAACTGGTGCGCAAGGCGCTGGTGACGCCCAAGCGGCGCATTGCCACCAAACCGACCCGCGGTTCCGTCAAGCGGCGGCTGGACGCCAAGAAGCAGCGCGGCGAATTGAAAGCGACGCGCGGTAAGATCGACCCGGACTGACTTGGGATTGCGCCGCCGCCCGGAGCGTCCCATGCTGGCGTCAAACAGTTCGGGAGGGAAATCATGCGTCTGGACGGAAAAACCGCCATCGTGACCGGCGGCGCCTCGGGCTTTGGTGCGGGCATTGCGCGCAAGTTCCTGGCAGAAGGCGCCCGGGTGATGATTGCCGACATCAATGGCGCCGCGGCGGAGGCGATGGCGGCGGAGCTGGGCAGCAATGCTCTGGCTAAGGCAGTGGATGTTTCGGACCGGGCTTCGGTCGATGCCATGGCCAAGGCCGCGCTGGCCGCCTTCGGGCGCCTCGACATTCTGGTCAACAACGCAGGCGTCACCCATCTGCCCGCCCCGCTGGAGGAGATCAGCGAAGACGATTTCGACCGTGTGCTGGGCGTCAATGTCAAATCCGTCTACCTGACCGCCCGCGCACTGGTGCCGCATATGAAGGCCAACCATCGGGGCGCAATCCTGAATGTTGCCTCCACCGCCGGGGTGTCGCCGCGCCCCAACCTCAACTGGTACAATGCCTCCAAGGGCTGGATGATCACGGCCACCAAGACCATGGCGGTGGAGCTGGCGCCGCATGGAGTGCGGGTCAATGCGATCAACCCGGTGGCGGGGGAAACGCCGCTGCTGAAGTCGTTCATGGGCGAGGACACCCCGGAAATGCGCGCCAAGTTCCTGTCCACCATCCCGATCGGCCGGTTTTCAACGCCGGAGGACATGGGAAATGCCGCCTGTTTCCTGTGCTCGGATGAGGCCAGCATGGTGACCGGCGTTGCGATGGAAGTGGACGGCGGGCGCTGCATCTAGCCTCCCTGTTTTCATCTTTCCGGAAAATACTCCCGCCGGAGGCAGCGCGCACCAGCGCGCTTTTATTGAGAAGGACATCCCGCCATGCTCCCCGGCCCCAGAAACCTGATCACCGACGTGCCCGGCCTGCTGGTCGGCAACGCCCAGGACGCCGCGCTGAAATCCGGCACAACGGTGCTGACCGCGCAACAGCCCTTCACTGCTTCCGTGCAGGTGATGGGCGGCGCGCCGGGCACGCGGGAGACCGATCTGCTGGCGCCGGACAAATCGGTCGCCAGGATCGACGCGCTGGTGCTGTCGGGCGGCTCTGCCTTTGGGCTGGACGCCTGCTCCGGTGTGATGGATGCTCTGCATGGCGAGGGCAGAGGGTTTCCGGTTGGCCCCGCACGGGTGCCGCTGGTGCCCGGTGCGATTATTTTCGACCTGCTGAACGGCGGGGACAAGGATTGGGGCGAAAACCCCTACCGCACCTTGGGCCGGGCCGCGTTTGAAGCCGCGGCTGAGGATTTCGAGCTTGGCACCGCCGGCGCCGGCACTGGTGCGCTGACCGCGATGCTGAAGGGCGGGCTGGGATCAGCGTCATTGGTGCTGGAGAGCGGTGTCACGGTGGGCGCCTTGGTAGCAGCCAATCCGCTGGGTGCCGTCACCACTCCGGGGGAGCAGCATTTCTGGGCGGCGCCGTTTGAAATCGGCGATGAGTTCGGCGGCATCGGCCCCGACCCGGCTGCCGGGCTGGGCCGGAACCAGCCCAGCCGCAAGATTGAGGCCATGCAGAAATTGGGCAACACCCCGCTGCCGCCGGAGCGCGCCAATACCACCATTGCCATCGTTGCCACCGATGCGGCGCTGACCAAGGCGCAGTGCCAGCGGCTGGCCACGGCCGCCCATGACGGCATCGGCCGCGCCATCGTGCCTGCTCATTCCCCCGGCGACGGCGATCTGGTCTTTGCCGCCAGTACCGGCGCCAGGGCGCTGGCGGCCCCGGACGCAGAGCTGGGCCTGCTGTGCCATGCCGCCGCGCTGTGCCTGAGCCGTGCGATTGCCCGCGCAATCTATCATGCCCGCCCGCAGCCTGGCGATTTGCTGCCCTGCTGGACCGCCCCCTGAAACGCTGCGGCATCCTGCCGGAACTTTGATGCGCGTCAAACTGCCGGTTGACACTGCGGGCTATTGGATCATGAGTCACATCTGCCAACTCAAAACTGGAGCAAGCAATATGAAACCTCTTTTGACCGCCGCCATTTTCGGCCTCCTCGCCGCCCCTGCCTTTGCCGAAGGCGATCCGGCAGCTGGCGAGAAGGGGTTCAACAAATGCAAGTCCTGCCACATGGTGGTGTCCGACGCAGGCGACGTAATCGTCAAGGGCGGCAAGACCGGCCCGAACCTGTGGGGCCTGGCAGGCCGTCAGGCGGGCACCGCCGAAGGCTTCAAATACGGCGCTGACCTGGTCGCAGCCGGCGAAGCAGGCCTGGTGTGGGACGAAGAGAAGTTCGTCGCCTTTGCCGCCGATCCCAAGAAGTTCCTGCGGGCCGAGACCGGCAACAGCAAGGCCAAGTCGAAAATGTCCTTCCGCCTGAAAAAGGGCGGCGAAGACATCTATGCCTTCCTGGCCAGCCATGGCCCTGCCCCGGCAGAGGAAGCAGCAACCGAGGAAGCCGCGGAAGCCGTCTCCGAATAAGCGGCCTGCTGGCTTGAACATCACAAAGCCGCGGCATTTTCGCCGCGGCTTTTCGCGTAATTGCTTTCCGAATCTTCAGGCGTTAGCGGTAGGAGGCAGGCCATCGCAATTGCGGCAGGCCGCATATCGGAAACCCGCCACGGACACAGCATGAGCCATATGATCCCCGCCTGGGTGAACGGCGAATTGACCCCTGTCGACAAGCTGGCCGCGCATGAGCGCGGGCTGAAGCACAAGGCGGTGTCCGTCTTTGTGGTGAAAGGCGTGGAAATCCTGATGCAACGCCGGGCGATGGGCAAGTACCACACCCCCGGATTGTGGGCGAATACCTGCTGCACCCATCCGATGTGGGACGAGCAGCCATCGGCCTGTGCGGTGCGGCGTATGCGGGAGGAGCTGGGGCTCACCGGGCTTTACCCTGAATTCCGCCACCACCTGGAATACCGCGCTGATGTCGGCAACGGCCTGGTGGAGCATGAAGCGGTCGATGTGTTCCTGGCCCATGCGCACCGACCCCCCAAGGTCGCCCCCAACCCTGAAGAGGTGATGGAGACCCGCTGGGTCGACTATCACGACCTGCTGGCCGAGGTGAGCCGCCATCCCGAACGGTTCACTCCCTGGCTGAAGATCTACCTGCACAATTACGCCGACGTGATCTTTGGCCCCGACCTGATCATCGCTGGCCGCCGCTGAGCCCCCTATCGACGCAGGCTTGCCCCTTGTTGCGCGCCGTGGTTATCTGCCCGCGCAAATAAGGGGTACGCTTATTATGTCCATCCTGATCGCCGGCGGCGGCATTGCCGGGCTGACCTTGGGTCTGACGCTGCATCAGATCGGGGTGCCGTTCCGCATCTTCGAGGCCGCGTGCGAACTGAAGCCGATGGGGGTTGGCATCAACCTGCAGCCCAATGCGGTGCGGGAACTGTTCGATCTGGGACTGGAGGCAGACCTGGATGCAATCGGCGTCCGGACCCGGCAACTGGGGTTCTACAGCAAGCTGGGCAAGACCATCTGGGAGGAGCCGCGCGGCACGGGCGCGGGCTATGCCTGGCCGCAATATTCGGTGCACCGGGGCGAATTGCAGATGATGCTCTGCAGGGTTCTGGCAGAACGTGCCGGGGCGGACTGCATTGAAACCGGTGCGCGGGCTGCTGGGTTTGAGAACATGGACGGCGCCGCCGCGCTGCATCTGGCGGACGGGCGGCGGATCGGGGGATCGCTGGTCATTGCAGCGGATGGCATCCACTCCGCCCTGCGCGCGCAGATGGTGCCGGACGAGGGCGCGCCCATCTGGAACGGCCGCATCCTGTGGCGGGCCACCACAAGGGCGCCCGAATTCAAGGGCGGCGCGGCGATGGCGATGATCGGCCATGACCAGCTGCGGCTGGTGGCCTATCCGATCTCGACGCCGGATGCCGACGGTTGCGTCACCATGAACTGGATCGCGGAAAAGAGCTTTGATCCCTCCGCGCCCTGGCGGAAGGAAGACTGGAACCGGCCCGCGGATATCCAGGAGTTCCTGCCGGATTTCGCCGACTGGCAGTTTGGCTGGGCCGACGTCCCGGCCCTGATCCGAGGGGCGGAGGCGGTCTATGAATACCCGATGGTGGACCGCGACCCGCTGGCGCGCTGGACATATGGCAACGTCACCCTGATCGGCGACGCCGCGCATCCGACCTATCCGGTGGGATCGAACGGCGCCAGCCAGGCCATTGTGGACGCGCGGGTGATTGGCGCCAAGCTGCTTGAGCACGGCATCAACGCAGCTGCGCTCAGGGCTTACGAGGCGGAAGTGCGCCCGGTGACAACGGCAGTGGGCCTGGCCAACCGCGCAGGCGGCGGGCCGGACGGGGTGCTGCAGCGCGTCGAGGATCTTTGCGGCGGCGACTTTGCGGACATCGGCGAGGTAATCCCCAAATCTGAACTGGCCGCCCATGCTGCCAAATACAAATCCATTGCGGGCTTCTCCATCGAAGAGCTGAACGCCCGCCCCGCAACCATCCAGGCAGGCGCCCGCGTCAGCTGAGGCCCCGCCCGTGGCCGGCCACGGGTCAAGGGCGGCACAGCCGCCGTGCCGCAGGCGCGGCTTTGCCAGGGCTCCGCCCCTTCGCAAGCGAAACGCTCCCCCGGAGCGTTTCCAGGCAGCTTGCTCACCCATGAAGCGCGGATGGCCGCAAACGGCGTGTTTATGGCCAGGCCTGCCCATAAACCGCCTCTTTGCAATAAAGAAAACGCCGCGCAAAGCGCGGCGACACGCCCAACTGTGAGGCGCATTCTGCGAATGCGGCGGAGCAGGCGGGAGTGCCCCGCCCTGTCCGATCCCGCAGCGGTCAGACCCCGATCACCGCCTGCACCGCGCGCTGCCAGCGGGCATAAGAGGCCTGCCGCGCGGCAGGCTGCATCAGCGGCACAAACTGGCGGTCGAGCTTCCAGGTATCCGCAAACCCCGTCTGATCCGGATAGATCCCGGCCCGCATCCCCGCCAGCCAAGCAGCGCCCAGCGCGGTGGTTTCCTGCATCACCGGGCGGTCGACGGCCGCGCCCAGGATGTCAGACAGGCTCTGCATGGTCCAGTCACTGGCGCTCATACCGCCATCCACGCGCAAGGTCACGGTGTTGTGGCTGTCGTCCTCCCAATCGGCGCGCATCGCCTCATAGAGGTCGCGGGTCTGGTAGGCGACACTTTGCAACGCGGCGCGGGCAAACTCCGCCGGGCCGGAATTGCGGGTGAGGCCGAACATGCCGCCGCGGCATTCCGGCTCCCAATAGGGCGCCCCGAGGCCGGTGAAGGCGGGCACCAGGATCACGTCCTGACCCGGGTCGGCACGCAGCGCCAGCTCGCCGGACTCCGACGCCTGCTCGATAATGCCCAGCCCGTCGCGCAGCCATTGGACGGCGGCGCCGGCGATGAAGATCGAGCCTTCCAGTGCATAGGTCGGCTTGCCGTCCAGCTGATAGGCGATGGTGGTCAGCATACGGTTCTTGGAGACCACCGGCGCATCCCCGGTGTTCAAAAGCGCAAAACAGCCCGTGCCGTAGGTGGATTTCATCATCCCCGGCTGGAAACAGGCCTGACCGATGGTGGCCGCCTGCTGGTCACCGGCCACGCCCAGGATCGGGATTGCACCGCCCAGGATCTCCGGATCAGTGGTGCCAAAATCAGCGGCGCTGTCCTTGACCTCCGGCAGCATCTGTTGCGGCACATCCAGCAGATCGCTGATCGTGCGGCTCCAGCGGCCCTTGCGGATGTCATACATCAGCGTGCGCGCCGCGTTGGTGGCGTCGGTCACATGCGATGCGCCGCCGGTCAGGCGCCAGATCAGGAAGCTGTCGACGGTGCCGAACAGCAGATCGCCTGCCGCGGCGCGGCCGCGCGCGCCCGGAACGGTGTCGAGGATCCATTTCACCTTGGTGCCGGAGAAATAGGGATCGAGCAGCAGACCGGTGCGGTCGGTGACCATCTCCTCGTGCCCCGCCGTGCGCAGTTCCTCGCAGATGGCGGCGGTGCGGCGGTCCTGCCAGACGATGGCGTTATGAATGGCTTTGCCGCTGGACTTGTCCCAGACAACGGTGGTTTCACGCTGGTTGGTGATGCCGATGCCGGCGATATCCGCGGCGGAGACATCCAGGTCCACCATCACCTGGCGGCAGACGGCAACAGTGGTTGACCAAATCTCTTCCGGATCATGCTCCACCCAGCCCGCTTGCGGGTAGTGCTGGGTGAACTCCTGCTGCGCGGTGCCTGCAACCTGCATGGCATCGTCAAACAGGATAGCCCGGGTCGAAGTGGTGCCCTGATCAATCGCCAGAATATAGGTCATCTACTGCCCTCCAGTCTCCTTTGACCGCGGACAATAAACGCAAATCCGGTACCGCTACCAGCCCTTACTAAGCGTTTAGTTCAGGAACTTCGATATTGTCGATCAGCCGGACGCCCTCCATCCAGGCAGCGGCCAGCAGCCGGGCGGGGCGGGAGGGCGTGTCCAGCGCCTCCAGCGTTTCGGCACAGCGCAGGTCGAAATACTCGACATCGCCAAAACCGGCATCCGCCAGCCCCTGCCGGGCAGCGGCTTCCAATGGCGCCCAGGGTTCGCCTGCCGAAGCCTTGGCGGCGGCCTCCCGCATCGCTGCGTTCAAGGCGGCCGCCTTGGCCAAAGCCGCATCAGACAAGAGCAAATTGCGCGACGACATCGCCAGACCCGAGGCCTCGCGCACGGTTTCGCAGCCGACCACCTCGATCGGGATGTCCAGATCGCGGGCCATGCGGGTGACCACCATCAGCTGCTGGTAATCCTTCTGGCCAAAAAACGCTTTGTCGGCGCTGGTCTGCAGGAAGAGTTTCGCCACAACTGTCGCCACCCCGTCGAAATGGCCGGGGCGGAAGGGGCCTTCCATCACCGCGGTGATGCTGCCGCCGACAGAAACATTGGTGGCGTAGCCATCGGGGTAGATCTGGTCCGGGTCCGGGCAATAGATCAGGTCCACGCCAAGGTGGGCAAGTTTCTGGGCGTCTTCATGCTCGGTGCGCGGGTAGTTCGCCAGGTCTTCCGGTTTGTTGAACTGCTTGGGGTTCACGAAGATGGTGACAATCACCCGGTCGCAGGCCCGTTTGGCAGCTGCGGCCAGCGACAGGTGGCCCGCATGCAGCGCGCCCATGGTCGGCACCAGGCCGATGGTTTCGCCGTCGCGGCGCCATTCGGCTGTCTTGGCGCGCAGGTCGGACAGGCGGCGCAGGATCGGTGCGGTCATTTCGGAAGTCATCCTTTGGAGGGCGCCTGATCGGCAAAGACATGTTCGGCAGCGGGGAAGCTGCGGGCCCGCACCTCGGCCGCGTATTCGGCAATCGCAGCCTCAGCCAGCGGGCCAAGGTCGGCATAGCGTTTCACGAATTTCGGTTTGAAGGCGGTGAAGAAGCCCAGCATGTCGTCGACCACAAGGATCTGCCCATCGCAGCCCGCACTGGCACCGATGCCAATTGTGGGGATGGCCACCTCGGCGGTGATCTTGTCGGCCAGCACTTGCGGCACCTTCTCCAGCACCACCGAAAACGCTCCGGCCTCTGCCACGGCACGGGCATCGGACAGCACGGCTTCGGCCTGCTCCTCGCGGCCCTGCACCTTGTAGCCGCCGAGCGTGTTGATCGACTGCGGCGTCAGGCCGATATGCGCCATCACCGGGATGCCGCGCTTGACCAGGAAGCGGATGGTCTCGGCCATCTCCACCCCGCCTTCCAGCTTGACCGCGGCGCAGCCGGTCTCAGCCATCAGCCGGGCGGCATTGCGGAACGCCTGCTGCGGGCTTTCCTCATAAGAGGCAAAGGGCATGTCGATGACCAGCATGGCCTTGTCCAGCCCGCGTGCCACCGCCTGGCCGTGCAGGATCATCATCTCCATGGTGACGGACAGGGTCGAGGTCAGCCCGTGCAGCACCATGCCGACGCTGTCGCCGACCAGCACAAAGTCGCAATGGGCGTCCATCAGCCGCGCCACCGGCGTGGTATAGGCGGTAAGGCTCACCAAAGGCGTGCCGCCCTTGCGGGCCCGGATGTCTTCGGCGTTGGGCGCCTGTTTCTTGGCTGTTGCGCTCATGGCTTCCTGTCCGCGGTTCCTTAAGTGCGCACGGATTATCAATTAACGCCGCGTGCTTCTAGTGCGCGAAATGTCCCTAGCCCTTGATTACGCCCGGGAAAGCGGGAAACTCGTTTCCCATAAGCGCCGTTCCGGGCCCGAGTATAGCACATCAGGGAGTTTTCAAATGGCATTCAAATCATTCGTTCTTGCGGCGGGTTCCGCTCTGGCGCTGATGGCCGGCAGCGCCTGGGCCAAGGACAGCGTCACCATCGGCCTGCAGCTGGAGCCGCCGCATCTGGACCCGACCAGCGCCGCGGCCCAGGCAATCGACCAAGTGGTTTACAGCAACATTTTCGAGGGGCTGACCCGGTTCATGGGCGATGGGTCCGTGGTACCAGGCTTGGCCGAGAGCTGGGAAATCTCTGAGGACGGCACCGTCTATACGTTTAAGCTGCGCGAGGGTGTCACCTTCCACGACGGCAGCACGATGGATGCTGAGGACGTGAAATTCTCGCTCGACCGCGCCCGGGGTGAGGACAGCACAAATGCACAAAAGGCCCTGTTTGCCGGGATCACATCGGTGGAGGCGGCGGACCCACAGACAGTAAGGGTCACGCTGGACGCCCCCAATGGCAACCTGCTGTTCAACCTGGCTTGGGGCGATGCGGTGATCGTGGCGCCGGAGAGCGTCGGGGACATCAAGACCAATCCCGTCGGCACCGGCGCCTATACCTTCCGGGAATGGGTGCAGGGCGACCGCATCACCCTGGCGCGCAATCCGGACTACTGGGGCGACCAGCCCGCCCTGGCCTCAGCCACCTTCAAGTTCATATCCGACCCCACCGCAGCCTTTGCCGCGATGATGGCGGAGGATATCGACGCCTTCGACAACTTCCCGGCGCCGGAAAACCTGCCGCAGTTCGACGCCGATCCGCGGTTCCAAGTACTGGTCGGCTCCACCGAGGGCGAGACGATCCTGTCGACCAACAACAAGCAGCCGCCGTTTGATGACCTGCGCGTGCGCCAGGCGGTGGCACATGCCATTGACCGCCAAGCTATCATCGACGGGGCAATGTTCGGTTACGGCACGCCCATCGGCACCCATTTCGCGCCGCACCACCCGGCCTACAAGGATCTGACCGGCGCGTCTGCCTATGACCCGGAACAGGCCAAGGCGCTGCTGGCCGAGGCGGGCTTTGTCGATGGGTTCGAAACCACCCTGCATCTGCCGCCGACGTCATACGCCCGCCGCGGCGGCGAAATCGTTGCCGCACAGCTGGCCGCGGTGGGGATCAAGGCCAAGATCATCAACGTCGAATGGGCGCAATGGCTGGAAACCGTGTTCCGCGGCAAGAGCTTTGGCCTGACCATCATCAGCCATACCGAGCCGATGGACATCGGCATCTACGCCCGGCCCGAGTATTATTTTCAGTATGACAGCAAGCCGTTTCAGGAACTGATGGTCAAGCTGAACACCACCACCGATCCAGACGCCCGCACCGCGATCCTGCAAGAGGCGCAGGAGATGATCGCGGCGGATTACGTAAACGGCTACCTGTTCCAGCTGGCCAAGCTGGGGGTGGCCAAGGCCGGGTTGCAAGGGTTGTGGGAGAACGCGCCGACAGCCGCAATCGACCTCAGCGCGCTCAGCTGGGCGGAGTAGCTTGACATTAGTGTCTTGCCCGGCGGCACCGCCGGGCAGCGCCCGCCCCTCCCCACAGGAGGGCGCTTCGCACCCACCCAGGGCCGGACGCTGCCCTCACCGCGTTACAAGCCCTGTCTAACCCGCAGATACTGCACACGCTCACGGATAACTTCTCTGACCTCCCCGCCGCGCGGCTGATCCCGCAGCGTGGTGAACCAATGCTCCGGCGGGTTGCGGCCCAGGCGGTTGCCGTTGAACTCCAGTTCGCGCAGGACCTTTTCGCCCGCCGCAGGCAGGCGGTCCAGCACGTCAAACCCGTTCAGCGTGGCCCAGACGCCGGTCCAGAGCCGCCCGACGGACCACGGGTTATAGCCGCCCCCGCCAAGCACCAGATAACGCGGCGCTATCCCCATCAGCATCCGCACCACCGCCCAATGCGCGTTGTTCGACAGCTCCAGATGCGGCAGCGGATCCTCTGACACCGCATCCGCCCCGCATTGCAGCACGATGGCATCCGGTTGAAACGCCTCCACTGCGGGCAGGATCAGCGCGTCGCGGATATGGGCCATCTCATCATCGTTGAAGCCGCGCGGCACCGGCAGGTTCAGGGCTGATCCGCCCGCATCATCGCTCAGCCTGCCGGTCTTGGGCCAGAGGTTTTCTTCATGCACCGAGATCATCAGAACGTCCGCATCGCCGGCAAAGCCATGCTCCACCCCGTCTGAATGATGGGCGTCGATGTCCACATAGGCGATCCGCTGCGCGCCGTAATGCCGCAGCGACAGCATCGCCAGGACAGGATCGTTCAGATAGCAAAACCCGTTGGCGCGGTCCGGCATCCCATGGTGAGTACCGCCTGCCGGGTTGTAGACAATGCCGCCATCCGCCAGCAGTTCGCCTGCCAGGATCGATCCGCCCGCGGCGGTGGCCGGACGGCGGAAGATTTCCGGGAAGACCGGATTTGAAATTGTGCCCAATTGGTGCCGCGCACGCACTTCTTCGCTCACCGCCTGCGCCGCCTCCGCAGCCTGCAGCGCCGCGACATATTCCGGCGTGTGCCAGGCAGTCAGCGCCGCAGGTTTGGCGCGGGGGGAATTCACATAGACCTCATCCGGCAGCCAGCCCAGCGCACGCGAGAGGTCCATCACGGTCGAAACCCGCGGCACCCGCAGCGGATGGGTGCGGCCATAAGACGAGCCGCGGTAGATTTCCGATCCGATGAACAGGGGGCGGGACAGCATGGCACAGTGATAGCCGGTTTCGGCCGGATGCCAAAGGGCATACCTCAACCCTTTGACGTTGCGCCTTTTTGCGTGCCCGGTCAGGTTTCCTTCTGTCGCCTACTAGACCCTTCCCCCGTCGGCTCCTAACGTGGCTTCCATGCTGCGTTATACCCTGAAACGCCTGGTGTCGCTGATCCTCAGCCTGGCCGTTGCCTCGCTGGTGATCTTCCTCGTGGTGGAGGTGGCGCCGGGCGATCCGGCTTCCTTCATGCTGGGGGTCAATGCGCAGCCCGATACCGTCGCCGCGCTGCGCACGGAGCTGGGGCTGGATCAGGGCAAGCTGGCCCGATACCTCAGCTGGGCGGCGGGCATGCTGAGCGGCGATTTCGGCACCTCCTACACCTACCGCACACCGGTTGCAGGGATGATCGCGGACCGGCTGTGGGTGTCGCTTCCGCTGGCGCTTTATGCGCTGACACTGTCGACCCTGATTGCCTTTCCCGCAGGCATCTACGCCGCCGCCCGGCGCGGCAAGCCGGGCGACATGGCGGTGATGGGCGCGACCCAGCTGGGCGTTGCGGTGCCGAACTTCTGGTTTGCGATGATGCTGGTGCTGATCTTTGCCATCAACCTGCGCTGGTTCGGGGCCGGCGGCTTTCCGGGCTGGGAGGCAGGCGTATGGGCCGGCCTCCATGCGCTCACCCTGCCCGCCATCGCGCTGGCGCTACCGCAGGCGGCGATCCTGACCCGCGTCATGCGCTCTGCCCTCCTGGACATCCTGGGCGAGGATTTCATGCGCACCGCCCGCGCCAAGGGGCTGACCCGGAATCAAGCGCTTTGGCGGCACGGGGTACGCAACGCGCTGATCCCGGTGCTGACCATCATCGGGCTGCAGTTCTCCTTCCTGCTGGCCGGCGCCATCATCATTGAACAGGTGTTCTACCTGCCCGGCCTTGGACGGCTGGTGTTCCAGGCGATTTCCTCGCGCGATCTGATCGTGGTGGAATCAGTAGTGATGCTTTTGGTCTTTGCCGTCATCACGGTGAATTTCCTGGTCGACCTTGCCTATGCGCTGGTGGACCCGCGCCTCAGGAGCCGGACATGACCCGCAACCTGATCCTTGGCGCCGTGCTGTCCTCTCTGGTGCTGCTGGCGGCGGCGGTGTCGTTTGTGTGGACACCGTTTGACCACGCAGCGATGAACATCCCGGCCAAGCTGCAGATGCCAAACGCGCAGCACTGGCTGGGCACCGATCATTTCGGCCGCGACCTGATGTCGATGATCATGGTCGGCGCGCGCACCTCCATCGCCGTGGCGCTGGTGGCGGTTGGGATCGGCATGGGCGCAGGCGTGCCGCTGGGGCTGGCCGCTGCGGCGCGCAAAGGATCCTGGCTGGATGAATTGATCATGCGCGGCAACGATCTGGTCTTTGCCTTCCCGTCGCTGGTGATCGCCATCCTGATCACCGCCGTCCTGGGCGCCGGCGCCGTCAACGCAATTATCGCCATCGGCATCTTCAACATCCCCGTCTTTGCCCGCATCACCCGCGGCGCGGCGCTGTCCCTGTGGGAGCGGGAGTTCATCCTGGCCGCGCGGGTGGCGGGCAAGGGCGCGGCCCGCATTTCCACCGAACACATCCTGCCTAATGTAATGAACCTGCTGATCGTGCAGGGCACCATCCAGTTCTCGCTGGGCATTCTGGCGGAGGCTGGCCTCAGCTACGTCGGCCTTGGCGCACAGCCGCCCGCCCCCAGCTGGGGGCGGATGCTGGCCGATGCGCAAACCATGGTCAGCTTTGCCCCGCATCTGGCGCTGGTGCCGGGTTTGGCGATCATTCTGACCGTGCTGGGGCTGAACCTGCTGGGTGACGGCCTGCGCGACTATCTGGACCCGAAACTGAGGGTGGCGCGCGCATGACCCTGTTGGATGTCACTAGCCTGTCGGTGAACATCGGCGCCTTTCAGGTGCTAAAGGACCTGTCCTTTCACGTTGATCCGGGTGAGATCGTGGCAGTGACCGGCGAGAGCGGCTCTGGCAAGTCGATGACCGCGCTGGCCATCATGCAGCTGCTGCCGGATCTGGCGGAGGCCAAGGGCTATATCACCCTGGAGGGCACCCAGCTGCTGGAGCAGCCCGAGGACCGCATGTGCGCCCTCCGCGGCCAGTCCATCGGCATGGTGTTTCAGGAGCCGATGACCGCGCTGAACCCAGTGAAGACCATTGGCGAACAGGTGATGGAAACGATCCTGATCCACAAGGCAATGCCGCGCGGGCAGGCCGAGGCCCGCGCGCGCGAAGTGCTGGAGCGGGTCGGCCTGCCTCAGGACCGTTTTCCGCTCAGCCGCTATCCGCATGAATTGTCAGGCGGCCAGCGCCAGCGGGTGGTCATCGCCATGGCCATCGCCCTGCGCCCGAAACTGCTGATCGCGGATGAGCCGACCACGGCGCTGGACGTGACCACCCAGGCGCAGATCCTGGCGCTGCTGAAGGATCTGGTGCAGGACTATGGCATGGGGCTGCTGATCATCACCCACGATCTGGCGGTGGTGGCAGATCTGGCCGACCGGATTGTGGTCATGCGCCACGGCGAGGTGGTGGAGACCGGACACACCGGCTGGCTCTTGCGCAACATGCGCCACCCCTACACGAAGATGCTATTTGAGGCGTCAAACCATCAGGTGGCTCTGCCGGAACCGCCTGCCCCCGCTCCGCTGCTGGAAGTCAGGAATGCGGTGCGCGACTACAAGACCCCGCGCCCGTCGCTGTTTGCCAAACCCGGCACATTCCGCGCCGTGAACAATGTCTCTTTCACACTGAACCGCGGTGAGCGGCTGGGGCTGGTGGGTGAGTCGGGCTGCGGAAAATCGACCCTAACAAGGGCTGTTCTGGGTCTGGAGCCGTTGCAAGGCGGGGAGATTCGTCTCGATGGCCAGCCTGTGAAAACTCACCTTTCTCCCGCAATTCGGCGGAAAGTTCAGGTGGTATTCCAGGACCCCTACGGCAGCTTCAACCCGCGCCACCGCGTGGATCGGCTGATCACCGAACCGTTCCACATACTGCCCGACCCGCCAGCTGGCACCGCACTCAGGGATCTGATTGCAGAGACCCTCACCGCCGTGGGCCTGTCGCCTGACGACGCGCAGAAATACATCCACCAATTCTCCGGCGGCCAACGCCAGCGCATCGCCATCGCCCGCGCCCTGATCACCCGGCCGGAGCTGATCATCTTCGACGAGGCGGTGTCGGCCCTCGACGTCTCTGTCCGCGCCCGCATCCTCGACCTGCTGGCAGAACTGTGTGACGCCTATTCGCTGACCTATCTGTTCATCAGCCACGACCTGAGCGTGGTGCGCACGATCACCGACCGCTGCCTGGTGATGAAACAGGGCGAAATCGTCGAGCAGGGCGAAACCGAAGCCGTGTTCAGCAATCCCCAGCACCCCTACACCCGCCAGCTGATCGCGGCAGCCCCGGTGCTGCCTGATCTCACCGATCCCGAAAGGAGCCCCCAGCATGTCTGACCCCCTCTGGTTCGATCCCGCGCTCTGCCTGATTGGCGGCAAGTGGCAACCCGCTGCCAGCCGCGAAACCCTACCGCTGGTGAACCCGTCGGACGGCAGCGAAATCTGCCGGATCGCCCGCGGCGGCGCGGCAGATATCGAGACCGCGGTGCTGGAAGCACAGGCGGCGCTGGACGGAGACTGGGGCCGCATGACGGCGCTGGAGCGGGGCCGCATCCTGACCCGCATCGGCCAGTTCGTGCTGGAGCGGGTGGAGCTGCTGGCCGCGATTGAGGCGATGGACGTGGGCAAGCCGCTAACCCAGGCGCGCGCCGATGCGGTGGCGCTGGCGCGCTACTGCGAGTTCTACGGCGGCGCGGCGGACAAGGTGATGGGCGAGACCATCCCCTATCTGGACGGCTACACCGTCTATACCCTGCGCGAGCCGCATGGGGTGACGGGGCATATCGTGCCCTGGAACTACCCGATGCAGATCATCGGGCGGTCTGTCGGCGCGGCACTGGCAATGGGCAATGCCTGCGTGCTGAAACCCGCCGAGGAGGCTTGCCTGACGGCGCTGGCATTCGCCCATATCACCATGGAGGCCGGGCTGCCCGCAGGTGCCCTGAACGTAGTGCCGGGACTGGGGGCAGAGGCCGGCGCGGCGCTGGACGGGCATCCTGGCGTGCACCATATCTCCTTCACCGGGTCAGTGCGCACGGGCGCGCTGGTGCAGCAGGCAGCCGGCGCCAATGTGGTTCCGGTGACGCTGGAGCTGGGCGGCAAGTCCCCGCAGCTGGTGTTCGACGACGCCGATCTGGAAGCCGCGCTGCCGTTTCTGGTGAATGCGGGCATCCAGAACGCGGGGCAGACCTGTTCCGCCTCCTCGCGCATCCTGGTGCAGCGCGGGGTTTATGAGGATGTGCAGACGCGGATGGCAGCGGCCTATGACGCCCTGACCGTGGGGCCGGCAGCAGAGGACCTGCGGGTCGGGCCGCTGATTTCAGCCCGGCAGAAACAGATTGTCGAGGACTATCTGAAGCAGGGCGCCGATCTGCCGGTGGCGGCACAGGGGGCCATCGTGGAGCACGCATCGGAAAGCGGTGCCTATGTACGCCCCACCCTGTTTGCGGATGTGCCGGAGGATCATGTGCTGGCGCGCGAGGAGATCTTTGGCCCGGTGCAGGTGCTGATCCCGTTCGACACCGAAGACGAAGCCCTGCGGATCGCCAATGCCACCGACTATGGCCTGGTTGCCAGCGTCTGGACCCGCGACGGGGGGCGGCAGATGCGGCTGGCGAAGAAACTGAAAGCCGGCCAGGTGTTCCTCAACAACTACGGCGCCGGCGGCGGGGTGGAACTGCCGTTTGGCGGCGTCGGGAAATCCGGCCACGGGCGGGAAAAAGGCTTTGAGGCGCTTTACGGGTTCTCTCAGCTGAAGACCGTGGCGGCGCATCACGGCTAGTGTCTGAAAATAGGTCAGCCATTATGCCCAAATGTTTCGCGCGCGAAACAATTGGGCAGAAGCTCTGCCACAAATTGTATTACTTTGCAGACTACCCGGCGCAATACCGGCGAAGTGTTATCAAACGATTACCGCCTGCCGCTCCTGCTGGCCGACGCCGAAAACGCGCTTGTAGCGGGCGATTTCCTCCGCCGGACCCATCGCCTTTTCCGGGTTGTCGGACAGTTTCACCGTTGGCCGTCCGTTGGCCGCAACCGCCTTGCAGACCAGCGAGAACGGCGCCAGCGCGTCATCCGGCACCAGCTTGCGGAAGTCGTTGGTCAGCAGCGTGCCCCAGCCGAAGGAGACCTTGGTGCGGCCTGAGAACTGCGCGTGCAGGTCCTGGATCTGCTGCACATCGAGACCATCGGAAAAGATCACACGTTTCTCTGCCGGATCCTCACCGCGGTCCCTCCACCAGTTGATTGCCACCTCGGCGCCCTTGGCCGGGTCGCCGCTGTCGATGCGGATGCCGGTCCAGCCGGCCAGCCAGTCGGGCGCACGGTCGAGGAAGCCTTGGGTGCCATAGGTGTCGGGCAGGATGATACGCAGGTTGCCGTCGTGCTCGTCATGCCAATCGGACAGCACGTCATAGGGGGCCTGCGCCAGTTCCGCGTCGCTTTCGGCCAGCGCGGAATAGACCATCGGCAGCTCATGGGCATTGGTGCCGATCGCCTCCACCTCGCGGCGCATGGCAATGAGGCAGTTGGAGGTGCCGGTGAATTTCTCGCCCAGCCCCTCGATCATCGCCTGCACGCACCAGTCCTGCCACAGGAAGGAGTGGCGGCGGCGGGTGCCGAAATCGGCGATGGTGAGCCCATCCACCTCGCGCAGGCGCTCGATCTTTTCCCAGACCCGGGTCATGGCGCGGGCATAAAGCACCTGCAGCTCGAACCGGCCCATGCTGTTGATCACCGCGCGGCTGCGCAGCTCCATCAGCACCGCAAGCGCCGGGATTTCCCACAGCATCACCTCGTGCCACTTGCCCTCGAACGTCAGCTCATACTGATCGCCCTTGCGCTCCAGATGGTAAGGCGGCAGGCGCAGGCCCTCGAACCATTCCATGAAATCCGGGCGGAACATCTGCCGCTTGCCATAGAAGGTGTTGCCGCGCAGCCAGGTGCTTTCGCCGCGGCTGAGCGACAGCGAGCGGATGTGGTCGAGCTGTTCGCGCAGCTCTCCCTCGTCGATCAATTTCGCCAGCGGCACATGCGCCGAACGGTTGATCAGCGAGAAGGTCACTGTGGTGTCAGGCTTGTTGCGGAACACCGACTGGCACATCAGAAGCTTGTAGAAATCCGTGTCGATCAGCGACCGGACAATCGGATCAATCTTCCATTTGTGATTGTAGACGCGGGTTGCGATATCCACCGGCGGCCTCGTGCATTGGGGTCACTGATTGATAGGACAGCCCGCTGGCAGGAGCAAAGGAAATCAGCCCGCGCGGCGCGCCTGTGCCTGCGGGGCCAGCCGGCCCAGCAATTGCAGCAGCTTATCCCGGCTGACGGGTTTGCTCATGAAATCATCCATGCCGGCAGCCAGGCAGGCCTTGCGGTCGGAGTCAAAGGCGTTGGCGGTCAGCGCCACGATTGCGGGCTGCGGGCGGGACTGGGCGCGGATTGCACGGGTGGCTTCCAGCCCGTCCATTTCCGGCATCGACATGTCCATCAGAATGATATCTGGCGAAAAATTTTCGAACTGCGCCACCGCCTCGCGGCCATTCAGGGCAAACGCGAGTTCGACTGGCGCGGATTGCAGGAATTTCTCGATCAGCACCCGGTTGACGGCGTTGTCTTCTGCCACCAGCACCCGCAGCCCGTCCAGCGCGGGCGGGCAGTCCGGTTGCGGCGGAGGAGGCGCGGCCTCAGCGGCCTGGCCGGTCTCTGCCTGCGATGGCTGCAGGCACAGGCGGACCGTGAAACAGGAGCCGCGGCCCAGCTCGGACGTGACGGAAATGCTGCCGCCCATAGCCTCCGCCAAGCGGCGGGAGATAGCAAGGCCTAGGCCGGTGCCGCCAAAGCGCCGGCTGATCGCGGCATCCGCCTGCGAGAACCGGTCGAACACCTTGTCCAGTTTATCCCCGGCGATACCGATGCCGGTATCGGCAACCGAGAACGTCAGATCATGGCCGCCGCCGGCCGGTTCCGCGTCCAGCGTCACCAGCACCCGGCCCCGGTCGGTAAATTTGATGGCATTGCCCGCAAGGTTCATCAGGATCTGCCGGATCCGCCGGTCATCACCCCAAATCTGCGCCGGCACCTGCGGGGTGATGACGAGCGCAAGCTCCAGCCCCTTGGCATCCGCCTGCGCCTGCAGCAGGCGGACGGTTTCCTCAAAACAGCTGCGGGGGTCGAAGTTCGTCTTGCTGAGGGCCAGTTCCTCAGCGTCCATTTTCGAGAAGTCGAGCACATCGTTGATCAGAGCCAGCAGGGTATCAGCCGAGCTGAGGATGGTGCCGGCGTACAGCTCTTGCTCCTTGGTGAGGCCGCTGTCGCGCAGCAGCTGCGCCATGCCGATCACCCCGTTCATCGGGGTACGGATTTCGTGGCTCATGGTGGCCAGGAAATCCGCCTTGGCGCGGGCGCCCTCCTCTGCGGCGATGCGGGCCTGCTCCAGCTGCTGGGCGTGTTCCTTAGCAGCGCTGATGTCACGCTCCACCGCGATCAGGGTTTCCAGCTCTCCGGCGGTATTCAGCATTGGCACCTGGCTGGTCTCGATCCAGACCAGCCGCCCGTCCTTTCGGCGATTGCAAATTTCAACACGCACTGGGCGCGCATGGCGGACACTGTCCTGCAGCAGGCGGATGGTTTCCGGATCCGTCTCGCCGCTGTTCAGAAGATCCCCGGGCAGCTGGCCCGCCGCCTCCTCGAATGAATAGCCGGTCAGGCGGGTAAAACTGTCGTTGACCCAGGTTATCCGCCCCTCCCGGTCCATCAGCATAACGCTGTCATTGGCATTTTTGGCGACCAGCGCCAGGCGTTTTGCCTCCATCTGCTGCTCGGTCAGCCGGGCATAGGCGCCTTCAAGCTCCTGCTGCTGCAGCGCCTGGGCCAGCATGTTGCTGCGGGTGCGGCCAAAACTGCGCATGACGAAGACAAGAAACCAGAAGAACGATGCATAAAGCACCAGAAGCCCGGCCAAGTGCAGATTGTACATGGGGGCCAGAACCGGGGTTTCCACGATTTCAACCGCCAGGAAGGCAACCGGCAGCACCGCGAATGTGACGAGTTTCACAATGACTGCACGCGGATGATACGGCAGCACAAGCCCGGCGTTGATCGCCGATCCGGCCAGCAGGCCGACGGTGAACAGCGGCTCGTTATGATTGTGGGGCAGCAGCGATGGCATTTCGACCCAGAAAGGCGCCGAAGCCGCGGCGCTGAGTGTCAGAGCGTGAAAGAAGGCGGTCAACGCGGTCAGCCGCCGTAACCCCTGTTCGCTCATCCCGCGGCGGATCAGGGTGTCTGCTTTGCGCAACACCAGGCAGTCGGCGGTATCGCCGGCAACCGCCAGGCCAAAGGCCAGCAGCGCAAAGAACGGCGGAACCACCAGCCCAAGCGCGGCAAAAGCAAGAACCATGAAAAGCTGGCGCGCCCAGAACGCACGGACACGGCCGCGGCAATAGCGCAGAAGCAGCTCCAGCGCGCCATACCGCTTGTAACAATTGGCCAGTGGGCCGGATTGCGCCCCGTCCGCAGTCTCCATCAGTCAGCCTTGCCGTTCAGGTTACGGCACAGCATAGCAAAACGTGTGTTAATTTTTTGCCTCCTCGCCTCAGGATTGCAAATGCACGCCTGCGCTCTCCATGTTTTTCAGTGCCGTTTTTAGTGACCCATCCAGATCAATGGCGCGGCAGGCGGCCAGTTCGACCGTCACCGCGAAGCCAAGCCGCGCCGCATCCAGCGCAGTGAAGGCGACGCAGAAATCTGTGGCCAGCCCTGCCAGGGTCAGGTGTGTGATGCCGCGGTTGCGCAAGTATCCCTCCAGCCCTGTTGGCGTGGTCTGATCATTTTCGAAAAAGCCAGAGTAGCTGTCTATGCCTGCCCGGAACCCTTTGCGGATGATGAGATCGCCATCGGTGCGCAGATCCTTGTGAAACGCCGCACCGTCAGATCCCTGGACGCAGTGATCCGGCCACAGGACCTGGGTGCCATAGGGCATTACCACTGTTTCAAACGGCGCCTTGCCCGGATGCGCAGAAGCAAAGGAGGAATGCCCCGCCGGATGCCAGTCCTGGGTCAGGATCACGGTATCGAACTGGTCCATCATCACATTGATAGAGGCCACGATCTCATCCCCGCCCGGAACAGCCAAGGCGCCCCCGGGGCAGAAATCGTTTTGCACATCGACAACAATCATGGCCTGGGACATGGGCTGCTCCTTTGCTGGCTTACACAATATGTAGCGGTGGCAAACGGGCTTGGGAACTGCTGCTTGGGCCTAATCGTGCGATAGAGCGGAAATCATGCATTCGGGACCTACTTTAACGGGGCGACGCGGCGGGGCTTGCCCTTGAAAACCGCGCGCCGGGGTTCTAAGGGCGGGTCATGTACACGATTGCTGCCCTCTATCATTTCACCCGTTTCCCCGATCCCGCCGCCATCCGGCCGGCGCTGCTGAACCTGTGCCAGGCGCAGGACGTCAAAGGCTCCTTGCTGCTGGCGCAGGAGGGGATCAATGGCACCATTGCAGGCCCGCGGGCAGGCATTGACGCGGTGCTGGCGCATATCAAGGCGCTGCCCGGCTGTGCGGGGCTGGAATGGAAAGAGGCCACCGCCACTGAGCCGCCCTTTGGCAAGATGAAGGTGCGGCTGAAGAAAGAGATCGTGACCATGGGCCAGCCGGATGTGAATCCCCTGGCCTCTGTCGGCCACTACGTTGAGCCCGGGGAGTGGAACGACCTAATCCGGCAGGATGATGTGGTGCTGATCGACACCCGCAACGATTACGAGGTGGCCATCGGCACCTTTGAGGGTGCGATCGACCCCAAGACCGAGAGCTTCCGCGACTTCCCCGCCTGGTGGGAGGAGAACAAGGACCGTTTCCACAACAAGCGGGTTGCGATGTTCTGCACCGGCGGCATCCGCTGCGAGAAATCCACCAACTACCTGCTGGGCCAGGGGGTGGAGGATGTCTATCACCTGAAGGGCGGCATCCTGCGCTATCTGGAGGAAATGCCCGCCGAGAGCAGCACCTGGGAAGGCGAATGCTTTGTCTTTGATAACCGGGTGTCGGTCGGCCACGGGCTGGTGGAAGGCCCGCATGAACTGTGCCACGGCTGCCGCCGCCCGATCCTGCCGGAGGACAAGGCGCGGCCCGAGTTCGAGCAGGGCGTCAGCTGCCACCTGTGCATTGATCAGACCTCGGAAGAGGACAAGGCGCGGTTCCGCGAGCGGCAAAAGCAGATGAAGCTGGCGCGGGAGCGCGGCGAGGATCATCTGGGCAGCATCCCGCTGTAAACCTACTCTTTCAGCCCAGCCGCAACGGTAGGTTCGCGCCCGGTCCCAAGTGTGGGCTCGGTGCCGCCTGGGGCGTGGTGTCAGACAAACGCCAACCATTCAGCCTGTTGCAACCGCAGTTGCATTCGCGCCCGCCCTGGGGGGCGGGGCCGGGCGCGAACCGGATCGCAGGCGATCCGGGGACGTATTCAGCGCATCAACAATAAAAACAGGCCGCTGCCCGTTAGGACAGCGGCCTTTTCTATTGTGTGCAAGGCTGGCAGCGTCAGTCGCTGCTCAGGCCCAGGTAGCTGCGGGTGCTGGCCAGCAGGCCCTCGCCATGGGCCGGGGCCGGTGCCAGCAGGCCTGCGTGATCTTCGCCTTCAGCTGCGGCCATGTCGGGCAGCTGGTGGGCGATGCCCTTGTGGCAGTTGATGCAGGTCTTCTCGCCGGTGAACAGGAAGCGCTCATGCGCATCCGCGGCCCGCTTGGACTGGCGGGTGATATCCATCAACTCATCCGAGTGGCAGTTGCGGCATTCCAGCGAGTCATTCGCCTCAAGCCGTGCCCATTCGTGCTGCGCCAGTTCCAGCCGGTGCTCCAGGAACTTCTCCCGCGTGTTGATGGTGCCGAAGATCTTGCCCCAGACCTCCTTGGAGGCCTGCATCTTGCGGGCGATCTTGTTGGTCCAGTTGTGCGGCACGTGGCAGTCCGGGCAGGAGGCCCTGACGCCCGAGCGGTTGGAATAGTGGATCGTCGGCTTCAGCTCCTCGAACACGTTGTCGCGCATTTCGTGGCAGCTGGTGCAGAAGGCCTCAGTGTTGGTGACTTCAAGCGCGGTGTTGAAACCGCCCCAGAAGATGATCCCCATCACAAAGCCGCCCATGGTCAGAAAACCAAGCGAAAAGTAGGCACTGGGACGCCTGATGATCCACCAGAGCCGTTTGATGAAACCCCACATCAGTCCGCCCCGCCCTGCTGCGAGTGCACGTAGTCGAGCACCTTGTCCACATCGACGAACTCATTCTCGACCAAGGGCCGGGCGTTGGTCTGCACCACGTGGCACTGGTTGCAGAAGTAGCGCCGCGGGCTCACTGCACCCAGCGTCTGCCCCTCGCGGTTCATGAAGTGGGTGACCGAGATCATCGGCGCCTGGCTGACCTCCACCGCGGTGCGGCTGTGGCAGGTCAGGCATTTGTTCGAGTTCAGATCGACCTGGTAGTTGTCGGTCTTGTGCGGGATCAGCGGCGGCTGATCCGGGTAGTTGCGCACCTGGCGGATGTCAGTGTTGACGATGCCGGGGATCTGGGTTGCTTCGCCCTCTTGGTCCAGCGGCGCAGTGTTGCGCAGCGTGGCGACCTGGTTCTGGGCGAAGGCTGCTGTGGCCATAAAAACCGGAACAGCCAGGATAGCGAGACGGAGATGTTTCATGACGGGCCTCACACTGCTTCGATACGGACTGCGCATTTTTTAAAGTCCGTCTGTTTCGAGATCGGATCGGTGGCGTCCAGCGTGACCTTGTTGATCAGCCGGCGCGCATCGAACCAGGGCACAAAGACCAGGCCTTTGGGCGGTTTGTTGCGGCCGCGGGTTTCAACCCGGGTGCGCATCTCTCCACGGCGCGAGATGATCTTCACCTCGGTGCCGCGCCGGAAGCCCATTGCCTTGGCATCATCCGGGTGCATATAGCACAGCGCGTCGGGAACAGCCTGATACAGCTCGGGCACCCGCTGGGTCATCGAGCCGGAGTGCCAGTGCTCCAGCACGCGGCCGGTGGCCAGCCACATCGGGTATTCGTCATCCGGGCTTTCCGCCGGCGGCTCGTAGGGCAGCGCAAAGATCACCGCCTTGCCATCGGGCTTGCCGTAGAACTCGTAATCCGAACCCGGGGTCACATAGGGGTCGGAGCCTTCCTTGAAGCGCCACTGGGTTTCCTTGCCGTCCACAACAGGCCAGCGCAGGCCGCGGACCTCGTGGTAACGGTCGAAGGGCGCCAGATCGTGTGCCTTGCCGCGGCCGAATTCGGCGTATTCCTCGAACAGGCCTTTCTGGATGTAGAAGCCAAAGTCCTCGGATTCGTGGTTGCCGTATTCTTTGGCCTTTTCAGACAGCTCGAACTGGTCGACCTTGCCGTTGGCAAACAGAACCTCGAACAGGGTCTTGCCCTTGTATTCAGGGTTGGCGTCCAGGATTTCGGCCGGCCAGACCTCATCGGTGGTGAAGCGCTTGGAAAATTCCGCCAGCTGCCAGAGGTCGGATTTCGACTCGCCCGGCGCGTTGACCAGCTGATACCAGAACTGGGTGCGGCGCTCAGCGTTGCCATAGGCGCCTTCCTTCTCGACCCACATGGCGGCCGGCAGGATCAGGTCGGCGGCTTCTGCTGTCACCGTCGGATAGGCGTCCGACACCACGATGAAGTTGTCGGGATTGCGGTAGCCCGGCAGCCCTTCCTCCATCATGTTGGGGGCGGCCTGCATGTTGTTGTTCACCTGCACCCAGTAGCAGTTGATCTTGCCGTCCTTCAGGTCGCGGTTCTGCTTCACCGCGTGGGAGCCGACCCAGCCCGGAATGGTGCCCTCGGGCAGTTTCCAGATCTTTTCGGCATAGGCGCGGTGTTCCGGGTTCTTGACCACCATGTCGGCGGGCAGGCGGTGCGAGAAGGTGCCCACCTCGCGCGCGGTGCCGCAGGCCGAGGGCTGGCCGGTCAGCGAGAACGGCGAGTTGCCGGGAGTGGAGATTTTACCGGTCAGCAGGTGGATGTTGTAGAGCAGGTTGTTCACCCAGACACCGCGGGTGTGCTGGTTGGTGCCCATGGTCCAGAGCGACATCACCTTGGTGTTCGGATCGGCGTAGAGCTTGGCGATCTTCTCCAGGGTTTCAGCCGGAACGCCGGACATTTCCTCAGTTTTTTCCAGCGTGTACTCGGAGACGAACTCGGCGAACTCCTCAAAGCTCATCGGCTCGGAGCCGCCTGCCTTGCCGGCATTCTCAGCCGCCTGCTCCAGCGGATGCTCAGGGCGCAGGCCATAGCCGATATCGGTATTGCCGCGGCGGAAGTTGACGTGCTTGCCGACGAAGTCCTTATGCACTGCATCATTCTGGATGATGTAGTTGGCGATGTAGTTCAGGATCACCAGGTCGGAATGCGGGGTGAACACTGCCGGGATATCGGCCAGATCAAAGCTGCGGTGGGTGAAGGTCGACAGCACCGCGACCTTGACGTGCGGGTGGCTGAAGCGGCGGTCGGTGATGCGGGTCCACAGGATCGGGTGCATCTCCGCCATGTTGGAACCCCAGAGCACGAAGGCGTCGGCGTTCTCGAAGTCGTCATAGCAGCCCATCGGCTCGTCGATGCCGAAGGTGCGCATGAAGCCGCCCACGGCCGAGGCCATGCAGTGGCGCGCGTTGGGGTCGATGTTGTTGGAGCGGAAGCCCGCCTTCATCAGCTTGGAGGCCGCATAGCCTTCCCAGACGGTCCACTGGCCGGAGCCAAACATGCCGATACCCTCGGGGCCTTTTTCGGCCAGGGTCTTCTTCCACTTCTCGGCCATGATATCGAAGGCTTCATCCCACGAGACCGGGGTGAATTCGCCGTTCTTGTCGTATTCGCCGTTGGTCTTACGCAGCAAAGGCGTGGTCAGACGGTCGGCGCCATACATGATCTTCGACAGGAAGTAGCCCTTGACGCAGTTCAGGCCGCGGTTGACCTCTGCCTGGGTGTCGCCGTGGGTGGCGACGACACGGCCGGCCTTGGTGGCAACCATGATCGAGCAGCCGGTGCCGCAGAAGCGGCAGGCTGCCTTGGACCATTTGAGTTCAGTCACATTGGCGTCGGTTACAAGGTTCTGCGCTGCCGCGGGGATCGGCAGCCCGGCAGCAAGCGCCGCGGCTGCAGCGGCCTGCGCCTTGATGGCGTCACGGCGTGTAATTCCGGTCATTGGGGGGTTCCTTCTTCAAGGGCGAGGTCCTGGGCATCGCAGGTCTGATGGAAGACAAGCGCCGCGCTGGCGACACCGTCGAGGAGCTGGATTTTGGCCAGGGCATCGCCAATGGCACGATCACTGTCCGCTTCGAACAAAACGACAATTTTGCCCGAGGGATCACTTTGCGAAATCTCGGCGTTGGGCATGGCTTTGATGGTTTCCAGAACGGCCTCCATGCAGGCCGGGTTGCTGCGCACCAGCAGACTGGAAATATGAAGCTCTTCAGTCACGCGGGGCTCCTTTGCTGGCGGGGATCGCGGAGTGCGATCGCGTTGTTCGGACAGGTTGCAAGACAGGCGCCGCAGCCGGTGCAGGCCTCAGCGTCGGTTTGGATGGCGCCCATTGGACGGACCGACAGATCCATGCGCAGGGCGCGCGGGTCGCAGATGTCGGTGCACAGCTGGCAGGTGATGCCGGCGGACAGCAGGCAACTGCTGCCGATCTCCACTGTCACCGGCCAAGGAGCGGGCTGCTGCAGATCGAACACCGGCTCAGGGCAGGCCTCGGCACAGGCGTGGCAGAACGTGCATTCGCCGCCGCGGAAATTGATCCGCGGGCGGTTCCGGCTGTCGAATTCGATGATTTGTTCCGGGCACGCCTCCACGCAGGCATTGCAGCTGGTGCAATGTTGCTGCACCCGGTCCTCATCCGTCCAGGGCGGACGGAATTCCGGGTCCGGGCGGGCGACCCTGCCGGTCAGGAAGGCGCGCCGCGATGGTTCTGTGCTGGCATGTGCTGGCATCGGCCTGGACCCTTATCCTGCGGGCGGCCCCAGGAAGATCTGGGAGATCCAGATGATCAGGCCGTATCCGCCGACAATTCCCACTGCGAGAACGGGGGCCAGGATGACAGCGAGAAACAGGAAAGTGTTCCGTTCCTCGGCTTTGCTTGGCTGTTCGGACATGATGTCCTCCTTGGCTCAGATAAACGTAGTGCGCCAAGCCAGGAGGAACAGCACCGCCTCTGATTCCAAGTTCCCTGCCAGCTGCACTTAGCTGGCCGGAGAATGCGAAGGACAGCCGCCTTGTACTTTGATCTGAATCATTTCCCGGGCAGTTGATTTGGAAAAACTAAATATTCAAAAAATCGAAAGTGAAAATAGCTTTGGCATCAACCTGTTCTATGGCCGGTTCTTGCAATTTCTGAAACTTGCGACACCGGCTGCGGCCTGCAGCAAAGAAATACCAATTTCAGATGTCATGCTGTTTATTGAAGTGATTGCCATTGCCTGCGGTTTCGAAACCCGTGATTGCGCTGAGGTTTCAATTGCAGGCCAGACTTGCTGGATCAGCCGGTCGGGTTTCACCAACGAACTGGGCTGGGAGGTCTATCTGCTGCCTGATACGGATATCCCGGCCATCGGCGACAAAATCATGGAGGTAGGCGCGGCCTTCGATATCCTGCTGACCGGCACACCTGTTTTCCGCGCCCGGAGGATCGAGGCCGGCCTGCTGACTGCCGGATCCGATTTCGGAGCGGAGACCACACCTTTCGACGCTGGCCTTGGCGCATTCGTTGAGTTCGATGAGGCGGCTGATGAGATGGAACAATAGCTGACCCCCGGTTTGTGCGAAGGGGAAATAGCCAAGCTCGTCGAGGATCAGGAAGTCGAGGCGGCACAGCAGATCTGCCGTGCGTCCCTGTCGGTCGGCGCGGGCTTCCGCATCGAGTTTGTTCACAAGGTCCACAACGTTGAAGAAGCGCCCCCGTCTGCCGCGGCGGATGCACGCCCGGGCGATGCTGACGGCCAAGTGGGATTTGCCAGTCCCTGTCGCGGCCAACGAAGATCGTGTCTACCGCCGTTTTCGCGTCCATTGTCCTCGGACCAATGGCGGACAATTCCCGCTGTCGTAGATCCTGCGCGTGCAGGCCCCGCCGAAGAAGGCGAAGGCCTTGTCATGGGCATCGAACACCATCTCCTGCGTCTCGCGCGGATAGGCCCGGACAAACAGCATGCGGCTGTGCCAGAGCCGGGCATGCGCCACCTTCACAGTGGTGGTCGCACCGTCGATCACGACAAACTCGTGGCTCCAGTCAAATTGGTAGGCCTCGCCCGGATCGAAAATCTGCGGGACATAGGCGGCCGCGGCGGCCTCTTGTTCTTCCTTGGACCACGTGGCCGCGCAACGCCGAACAGCGTCATAGCCGCCGTCATATCCAAGGGCTCTCAGTTCTTCGAAGATCCGGATGCGGGTTAACCGCTCGCGCTTTGGCTTCCTCTCATTCGCCGCCAACATCTCTTCGAGCTTTTCCATGGCCCGATCTTTGGCAGAGGCTGAACGCGGCGTTCGTAGGTTGCTTCCGTCACACCAGACCGGATCACCTTCCGCACCGTATTCCGCGATACCCGCAGTTCCCGGCAGATTTGCTTGATCGGCTTCCTGTCCTGAAAAAACGCCCGCCGGATCTTTGCTATCGTCTCCACGACCAACATCCCACTCTATGCTCCCGATAACTTCGGGGGCATCATTCACATTAAGTGTAAGGGGGTCATTTTTGGACGCCGGTTACACCGTTACGGGGTCAAAATTGCATGCCTGTTCACTGGCGGCAATATATGTATGTTCGGGCCGGGATGATGACGCGCGCAGCGTGATAAACGAGTTTCTGGCGGAAGAACCTAGTTACAGCATCACTGAGATGCGGTCCTACCTAGACCGCGAATTCGCAGTAAAGGAGCCCTTGGAACAATGGTACTCTGACCTGCGCGCAGCGGGAATGCCCGATTAGGCTCGATTGTTACTTGCTGTACTTGCGAAAACCTCTAGATGGCCGATGACCGCTGAGGGCTCACCTAAGCCTAACCTCTGTACCGTCTTACAAACGCCTGCTTGATTACCGCTGCTGGCGCCTAAGCGTTTACGCCCAATATTCCGCTGCCAGCGGAACCTGCATTGATGGGTCCCATGACAGAGCATCTTCAGGATCACAATGCATCTGGGGTGCATAAAGTTCTGGGTTGTCCGCTGTTCCGACCCAAAAATACATAACGTCGCTGTCGTTGCGCTTGTACCCGATCTGTGAACCGCACCGGGAACAATGGGCTCGCTGCGCCTTGTCAGAGGAAGCAAACCAGGTTGGTTCGCGATCAGTGAATTTGACATCCTCCAGAAGGATGGAAACCCAGGGTGCGGCGAAGCTTCCTGTCGACTTGCGGCACATCCCGCAGTGGCAAATTCCGGTCTTTCTCGCAGGTTTTTGAGATTCATACCGAACAGCCCCGCAAAGGCATCCGCCAGACAGTGGTGTTGTTTCGCGAGTCATCTCATGTCTCCCCTCCTGATGAGAAGATCCTAGATACCAGCCGGCACAGTGGCAAACGACGAAAACTCGTGCTATAGATTAGAAAATCTAACCAGTAAAAATGGCCCGCCGATTACCGCCACTGAACCATCTGCGCACGTTCGAAGCTGCCGCGCGTCACCTTTCGTTCCGTTCTGCTGCTGAAGAATTGAACGTTACCCACGCCGCTGTGTCGCACCAAATCCGTGCGCTTGAAGAACGTTTCGGAACCCAACTTTTCAATCGCGTTCCCCGCGGTGTCAGATTGACCGAGGACGCAGCAGCTCTCGCAGCCGTTTTGACCCAAGCGCTTGACGAAATAGACGCAGGGGTTAGGGGCTTCCAATCCAAGGGGCTTGGCGGCACTGTCCGGATCAGCGCGGTGCCATGGTATGTCTCACGCGTCCTCCTGCCGAATATTGACGAGCTTTACAGAGATTACCCTGAACTGAAAGTCGAATTCGACTTCTCGTACGAACTCGCGGATTTTCAAACCGGCGGACTTGATGCAGCCCTTCGCCACGGGCTTGGCAGGTGGCCCGGGCTGACAACAATCCGGATCCACTGTGACTTGCTTGCTCCTTTGTGCGGTCCGGCACTGGTAGAAGGGCGCAACCTTCCCCTGACACCGGAAGAGATTGCGCAGCTGCCTCTAACGGCAGCGCGGGGGTATGAACACGTCTGGACGGATTGGTTCGATGCCGTCGGTCGTCCCGAGCTGAAACCAGACAATATTATGATTTTCGACAATCGCGCGCTGGCCACCGAGTTCGCAGGAACCGGCAACGGAGTATCCTTGTCCGATGCGCCGACTGATCAGGACGACCTCAAATCAGGCCGGTTGGTGCGCCTGCATCCAACTGCGATACGGCAAGATACCGGTTCGCACCTTGTTTTCCCTGAAACACCATTCGAAGATCCCCGCTTATTGCGGATCGCTGAGTGGATGCAGGCAAGTTTCGCCAAACTGCCCACGAAGTAGTGATTAAATTCGCAAGACACTGCAGCCGAGGAGATTCTTGCGTTTCTTGAAGGGCGGTCGAGTAAGTGTCGAAGTGGGCGTTGAATGTCCGCTCTGCGCCCAAGTAACGTGCTGCGCGGGCGAAGGTCTCGCGAACGATGGGAGACAGCTAGGGCTCTATCTGTCCCCCACAGAGTTTTCCTCGCAGACACTGTGCGCGCCTGGTGTCTGCAGACAATCAGTCATTGCGACCGACATTCGTCATTGCACACATCAATCTATCGACGACATCATCTGCGCCTTGATAGCCGACTTTAAGCCCGTCCAGGCCAACCGAGGCGTGAAGAATGACGGGTGCCGGCGTTGTCTTCGGCTCCTGATCAAACCAGTTCTCAAAATCTCCGACATCACGATCAGAGCCGCTCTTGACCAGCATCGCAAGGATATGATCGTGCAGTTCTTGCCAAAGGTTTCAAAGGTTACACAACTGCGACCGGTACGTCGGTCAGTGCCGGGTAATCTGTGTAGCCCTTTTTGTCACCGCTGTAGAGAGCCGCCGGATCCAGCTCATTCAGCGGTGCGCCCTTCTCCAGCCGGTCAACCAGGTCCGGGTTTGAAATGAACGGCCGTCCGAAGGCCACCAGATCCACGGCTCCGGTTTCGACCGCCTCGACCGCCATGTTGCGATCATAGGCATTATTGCCCATTTTCACGCCGTCAAACAGGTCATAGAGCGCCTTCAGATCGCCGCCTTCATGCGGCTTCCACTAGGATCAAAGGCACAATCAAACTGCAGATGTGCCCGGTAACGGGTGCCAGCGATATCAACCTCAGCCTCTGCTCCATCAGCGTGGTCCAGATGCACATAGGCCAGCGCAATCGGTTTGCCGACCCGGTAGCCGAAAGAGGCCGTGGTGGTGTGCCCCACGATCTTGCCGCCTGCATAAACCGGCTCGTGCCCCAGCGGCACCGCGTTCTCATCCTCGATAATCACCGTCATCAGCACCCGCTTGGCCTCTTTGCGCCGCCCGGCCAGCGCCTCGGAGCCGATGAAGCTCTTCTTCTTGGAGACCAGCATGTCCAGCCCCGCCTCAACCGGGCTGGTGTCGCTGTCCAGCTCATGCCCCATCGCGGCAAAGCCCTTCTCCACCCGCATCGAAGTCTGCGCAAACATCCCCGCAGGCACCGCCCCGGCAGCACTCAGCGCCGCATAGACCGTGGAAGCATTCTCGGCCTTCATGGTCAGTTCCCAGCCAGCCTCGCCCACATAAGACATCCGCACAGCCCGAACATGGCAGCCCGCCACATGCGCCGGGCCAACCTTGAAGTAGCCCAGTTCGTTCAACTCCGGCGCGCCGCATTCCGCAATGATCCGCGCTGCTTCCGGCCCCATCAGGCCCAACACTGCGTAATCTTCGGTGCTGTCAGTCAGGGTCACGTCAAAGCCTTCGGCATACCGTTTGAACCAGGCAAAGTCGCGCTTGATTGCATTGGTGCCGACATACAGCCGGTAGTGATCCCCGGCAATCCGATGCGCGGTGATGTCGCTTTCATAGGTGCCGCGCCCATTCAGCACCGCGGTATAGATCGCGCTGCCCGGCGCCTTGGCCATGTTCGACGCGCAGGTGTGCTGCAGGAAAGCTTCCGCATCCGGTCCCTGCACCTCGATCTTGCCAAATGGCGAGGCGTCAAAGACCGCAGCCTTCTCATGCGCCGCCATCACCTCGGCCTTCACATTCCCGAACCAGTCAGGCTTGCCAAAGGTCATTCGCGGCTCAGCGGTCTTACCGAAATACAGCGGCCGCTCCCAGCCATAGACTTGGGTGAAATACGCGCCCGCCGCTTTGTATTCAGCCTCCAGCGGCAAGGCGCGCAAACCCCGGGCCGTTGAGAGCTGCCGCCCCGGATACGCAATTTCGTAATGGGTGCCCAAAATCTCCGGCGCCCGCGCCATCAGATGCTCCAGACTGTTGTAAACAGGGGCAAACCGCTTGGCATCCGCCTCGCCCAGATCATAGGCGGTGTGCCCGTGCACGATGCAGTGCGCCAAATTCATGCCCGCGCCGCCGCCCGACGCCAGACCAACCGAGTTCATGCCGCAGCCCAGGAACAATCCCTTGGTCTCCGCGGTCTCACCCAGCATGAACATGCCATCGGGGGTAAAGCTCTCCGGGCCGTTCAGCAGCATCTTCACTTCGGCCGTCTCCAGCGAGGGCAGCCGGTGCAGCGCGTTCATCATCATCGGCTCAAAATGCTCCCAATCCTCAGGCAGCAGGCCGAATTCAAAGCTTTCGTCCAGGACGCCCGGCTTGATCGGCTTGCCCATTGGCTCAAAGCAACCCACCAGCAGCCCGCCGCTGTCGTCGCGGATATAGAGATGGTTGTCGTGGTCGCTGAGCGTCGGCGTGTTGCCGGTGATGCCATCAATCGGCTTGGTCAGCAGATAGAAATGCTCACAGGCCAGCGCGGGTACTTCGGCCCCGGCCATGGCGCCGACTTCCCGCGACCACAGGCCGGTGCACAGCGCAATCGCATCGCACATCACGGTGCCTTGCGAGGTCTCGACCCCCACGACCTTGCCGTTCTCGGTCAGGATGCCGGTGACACCGGTGTTCTCAAAAATCTTCGCGCCCAGCCCCTTGGCCGCCTTGACCAGCGCCGCACAGACATCCGACGGCGACACCCGCCCGTCATCCGGCGACCAGACCGCGCCGATCACGTCTTCCGCATTCATCAGCGGCCAGCGTTCCCTGGCCTCCTCCGCACTCACCGACTGCGCCCGCACACCATAGGCCTGGGCCAGCGCCTCCTGCCGCTTGATGTGGGTCATCCGGTCCGGGTTGGTGGCAATCGACAGGCTGCCCTTCTGGATCCATCCCACCGACTGGCCGGTCTCTTGCTCCAGCCGCGAGTAGAGATCCACCGAATACTGGATCATCCGGGTCAGGTTCTGCGAATGGCGCAGCGCCCGCACTTGCGCCGCCGAATGCCAGGTGGTGCCGCTGGTCAGCTTGTTGCGCTCCAGAAGGATCGCATCGCTTACCCCCATCTGGGCCAAGTGGTACAGCGTCGAGCACCCCATGATGCCGCCGCCAATGACAACGACCGAGGCGTGGGAAGGAAGGGACATGGGCCTGTCTTTCTCTAAAACTCAGATTTGCGCCAGATTGCCCTCTCCACGCGTGTTTTCAATTTGCCAATCTAAGAACATTCGTTCTTATTGAGATATGGACAAAAACCGCAAAGCCCGCCTCCTCGCCGATCTCAAAGCCGCCATTGGCGGCCTGCCGCCGCGGCTCAAAGTGATCGCCAAGTACATCATCGACAACCCCGGCGACTTCGGCATGGACCCGATCCGCGTCTCGGCCGAGAAAATCGGGGTCAGTCCCAACTCACTGGTCCGGCTGGCCCAGAAGATGGGGTTTGACGGGTTCGAGCCGTTCCGCGATCCGTTCCGCCATGCCCTGGTGACTGAGCGCGAGGACCAGATGGGCGCCGACTGGATTGCCCAGCTGGACGGCGGCGACAGCCTGGCCCAGACCCAAGGGAGGCTGGCCCGGAACGAGACCAATATCGTTTCACGCTCTTTGCGGATGATGTCGCAGGAGCGGATTGAGACCGCGCTGCGCTGCATGACCGAAGCGCGCAATTGCTATGTGACCGCCACCCGCTCCAGCTATGCGATGGCCTATTACTTCCACTACGTCGGCCGCATGGCCCTGCCTGGCCTGCAACTGATCCCGCGCCACATGGGATCGGCAGTGGATGAGTTGATCAGCGCCAATGAGCAGGACTGCCTGATCGCCATCACATTCGCCCCCTACTCTGCCGAGACCATCCAGTCGCTGCGCTATGCCCGCAGCCGCGGGGCCAAGCTGATCGTGATTTCCGACAGCGAGGTGGTCGCGCCGCAGATCGACCCCGATGTCGTCTTCCCGATCACCACCCAGTCTCACCACTATTTCGGCTGCTACGGCGGTGCGATGGCGGTTCTGGAGTGCCTGCTGGGCCACCTCGTGGCCCTTGGCGGCGAAGAGGCCCAGCAACGGATTGCCGACTACGAGGCCACCCGCGAAGACAGCGGCGCCTATTACAAAGCCGGGCGCACGCCCCGCATCCGAAACTAGCCAATGGGCCTCACGCAACAGCAGGTTCGCGCCCGGTCCCGAGGGTGGGCGCTTCACCGCTTGGCGCGAGGACGTGCTCACCCCAATACGCTTAAACACATCCTGCTCTGGCAGTATTTCGCGCCCGCCCTGGGGGGCGGGGCCGGGCGCGAACCGGATCGCATGCGATCCGGCAAAGGTTAGAGACCCAATTTTTCTAAGCCGACAGAACACTGATCCGGTAGTCGTCCAGCCGGTCCTTGAGGAACGTGTAGTCCCGCCGCGCCTTGGCCTGGGTTTCGCGATCCAGGGTGATCAGGCGGAACTCCTCGGCGGTCTGAGCAAATTCCACCGGCGGGGTGTTTTCGTCCTGCCACGGCAGACAGAACAGCGAGTTGCCATAGGTCTCCCCGGCCCGGTTCAGCGACAGGAAGAACACCTGGTTTTCCAGCGCCCGGGCAATCGCAAAGGGATGCCAGGTATGAAAGCTCTCATCCCGGTAATAGGCTCCGCAATGCAGGATCGCATCGACCCCGTGGTCCACCACCAAGGTGCGCGCCAGTTCAGGGATGCGGATGTCGTAGCAGATGATCGGCGCCAGGCGGAAGCCGTTGACCTCAAACACAAACAGATGGCTGCCGCGGTTGAAGTACTCTTTCTCCATCGAAGCGCCGTACTGCGCCAGATGCAGTTTGTCGTAATGACCGGCCAGTTCCCCGTCCGGGCCCACCACGCCGATGCTGATGAAGGGGCCGCCCTCGCCCGCCCGGGCAAACCCGTAGGAGACATGCACGCCATGATCCTGCGCCACTTGCCGCCAGGCCTGGAAAGAGGCGCCGTCCAGCGGCTCGGCAATCTCATCCAGCCGGGCAAAGGTGTCGCGGGCATAGTCAATGCTCGACAATTCCGGCAGCACCACCAGATCCACCTTGCCGTCCGCCGCCTCCAGCTGAGCCCGCACCTTGGCCGCCGAGGCCGCCAGATGCGCATTGCGCTCCGCCGCGCTGGTCATCGGCGGGATGCTGATCTGGCAGGCCAGAAGGGTCAGGGTCTCGGGGACGGTCATGGCTCAGGCTTTCTTGTTTTTCCAGTATTCGTTCATGCGCAGCCGGTCGGCCTCGATCCGCTCGATCCGCTCCACCACACCGCTGGGCTGGCCAATGGTGAAAAAGCCGATCAGCGCCTCGATCAGCACCGTGGTTCCGACATAAGATTCAAAGAACAGCGGGCTGCGGTTGGGCCCCAACAGCACGTAATCGGCTTCCAGTGCGATGGGGGAGGCCGGGCTGTCGGTGATCGCAATCACCTTGGCACCACGCTCCCGCGCCAGCATCGCCAGCTCAATCGCGGCCCGCGCGCAGGGCTGCTGGCTGACGGCAATCATCACGTCGCCTGCGCCGATGTCGGCAACCGGATCGGCAAACACCCCACCCTCGCCGCGCACCAGCCGCACTTTGCTGCTGGCCATGCCGCCGATGTAATGGGCATAGGCCGAGAAACTGGCCGAGGCCTGCATCCCAACCATATAGACCTGCCCGGCGTCGTTCAGCACTTCGGCCACGCTGGCGAAATAGTCCGGGTCGATTGAATCGAAGATCGCTGTCAGGTTGCCAATGGTGGAGTTGCGGAAATCCTCCCACACCTCCCGTGCGGCTTGATCACCGCCGGACTTCTGCAGGCTTTCGGCCCGCAAGTGATATTCGCTGATGTCGTTCTGCTGCACCTGCTTGCGGTAGACCTCGCGCAGCTCGCTGTAGGTCTCAAACCCCAATGCCTTAGCCAGGCGCGAGAAATTTGGCAGCGACACGCCCGCATTCCCGGCCACCTGCCGCATCGACAAGGTCGCGATATCGCCCGGATGCTCAAGCATATAGGTCGCCGCCACCTTCAGCGCGCGCGGGAGCTGCGGAAACAGCTCCTTCAGCCTGTCGCTTACGTGAAGGTAGGTATTCATGCCGGCCGGCGTCTCCTGTTGCATCCAAGGCTCCCCTGCAAGTCCAAAGGGTGCAGCCCGATCCATTCGATACACCCCGCTGCAAAAGATTTTACATTTGCAATCTTTGCAACGGGGAAGTTCTGAAACCCGGGCGGCGAGGGGGATCATCTTGCCGCCCGGGTACGGCTCAGCGGCTCAGCAGCACATCCGGCAGCCAGAGCGACAGCTGAGGAACAAAGGTGGTCAGCGCCAGTGTCGGCAGCCAGGCGCAGAAGATGAACAGAAGCGTCGGCCCCAGCATCTTGCCCACCGGTGTCTCGGTCACCTGCGCACCCAGGTACAGGAGCGGCGCGGTCGGCGGCGTGACATTTGCCATCCCCAGGTTCACCCCCAGAATTGCGGCAAAATGGATCGGATCGACCCCGACATCGCGAACGATGGGCAACAAGAGCGGCGTCGCCAGCAGCAGTCCCGAGATATCGTCCATCAGCATCCCGATCAGGATCATCACCAGGTTGACCATTAAGAGGATCACAATCGGGTTCTCCGAGACCGAGAACACGAGGTCACGGGCGATATTGGGAATGTCTTCGAAGATCAGGAAGCGCGAGACGATCAGCACCATGAAGATCATCGTCATTACGACGCCGATAGTGATACCCGCACCCGTCAGCGTCTCCATCAGCCCTCGCCAGGTGAGGCCACGGTAAACATAGATCGCAATCGGAATTGAATACACCACCGCCACACCCGCGGCTTCGGTCGGGGTCATGATGCCGCCATAGATACCGCCTAGAATGATCAAGGGCATCAGCAGCGCCGGCATCGCCTGGCGGGTCTGCAGCTTGAACTGCGGCGCAAAATCCACCGGCTTTTCAGTGGTTTTGATGTCTTTGTACTTGCGCAGGGCAAACTGATTGGTGGCGATCAGCAGGATGATCAGAATGATTCCCGGAAAGACGGTCGACAGAAACGCCTTCAGCACCGACTGCTGCGCCACCCAAGCATAGAGGATATGCGAGGAGCTGGGCGGGATCAGCAAGCCCAAGGGGCTGGCGCTGACGATCAGGGCTGCGGACAGGCCATCCGGGTAATTCGCCTTGCGCAGATGCGGCATCATGATGCCGCCAATGCAGGTGAGCGTCGCATTGGCACTGCCAGAGATCGACCCGAAAATGCCCGAGGCAACCACCGCGGCCGCAGATAGCCCGCCCTTGATATGGCCAATAAACAGCTCCGCCAGCGCCACCAGCGGTGCGGCGATCTTGCCCTTCTCCATGATCGCACCGGAGATCATGAACAGCGGAATCGCCAGAAGAACCAGCGTGTTCATCTTCCAATAGCCCGCAGGCAGGTAACCGGTGATGTCATGGCCGCCGGTCATGGCGAGAAACAGCAGGACCGCGCCAAAGGCGATGTAGACGCTGACACCCAGCAACAGCAGGCCGCAGATGATGACAATACTGCCAAAGATGATCATGCGTCGTCCTCCTCGGGGCGGGGCGCGTGATAGGCGTCAGGCCCATCGATGAGATGCAGCACGAAGTAGATCGCGTTGAAGAGGGTCATGAAGGCAAAGCCGGTCATGATCGCGGCACGGGGGAAAACGGCCGGGATTTTCAGCGCCGTGGTGCGCTCCCACAGCGGATAGGCGAGGATCTCGCTCTCCACCGCCAGATAGCACCAGTAGACGATATAGGCGCCGATAACGATCTCAATCAGGTAGACAAGGATGCCCCGCACCCAGGCCAGTTTGCCGTCGCCCAGCACCACACCGAGGATGTCGGCGTTGACATGGGACTTCTTTTCGCCAGCCAGCGCTGCGCCAAAGAAGAAGGTCCAGAAGCTGATCGCCAGCAGCCATTCCTCATAAGCAAACAGATTGCCGGCAAAGCCATAGCGGATGATCACTACAGCCAGAAAAGTTAGAGCCATCAACAGGCCACCCGCGGCCACAAACAGGCGCATGAACCGCAACGCCGCCCGCAGCGGGGCGGCTGCGCCATGCGGCAGTCTTTCGGTAATCTCGCTCATCAGCCCTCCCCCTTTCGCCATGGCGGCAAAAGGCCGGCAGCACAGGTTGCCGCCGGCCCGGTCCTTGGATTATTCCGCGGTCAGACGGTCCAGCGTGTCCTGGCCGATGGTGTCGACCATGGTCGGCCAGATGTTTTCACGCACCCAGGCGGCCATCGCAGCCTGCTCTTCGTCGTTCAGAGCCAGGATTTCATAGCCCTTCTCCTGCAGCAGCTCGCCGAACTTGGCGTCGTTCTCGCGGTTGTAGGCAAAGAAGTCATCCGACGCCTTGGTAAAGGCGGCCTGCACGGCCGCGCGCTGCGCGTCGTCCAGCTTGGCCCAGGTCTTCTCAGAGGCGTAGTAAGAGGTCAGCTCGGAGACCGAGTTGTACTGGACGTAGTATTTGCCCACATCCGACTGCGCAAAGATCGAGTAGGTCGCCGATTTGGTGCAGCAGATCGCACCGTCCACAATGCCGGATTGCAGCGCCGGGAAGATGTCGCCCCAGGCCATGGTGGTTGCCTGGAAGCCCAGCCCCTCGACCATGTTCTTCACCACCGGCGAGGACCAGACGCGGATGTTCATGTCCTTTGAACCCAGAACGTTCCAGTTTTCCGGCTTCTTGTTGGCAACGATGCCGGTGAAACCTTCGGGATTGTTGGCCAGCAGGCGCAGGCCCAGCTCGTTCAGGCGCTCCTGCAGGATCTGGTTAAACGGGCTGTCCATGTTGCGCATGATGCTGTCCATCTCGTCGAAGTTGTTGACGAGGAACGGCATCGACAGGAACTCCAGCCGCGGGTCCTTGTGGCTGTAGATGAAGGCAGCGGTGAAGTCGATGTTGCCGCGGATGGTGTCTTCCATCAGTGCTTCACCTGACCCCAGCTGGTTGGCCGGGAACAGCGACACCTTGAGGCCCACATCAGCCGCTTCGATATCCGCCTTGATCTGCTCCATCATCTTGGTGCCGGGATGATCCACCGGGAAGGTGCCTGCAAATTTCAGGCGCATGTCGGCAGCAGAGGCCAGTGTGGCTACAGACAGTGCCAAGGCGCCTGCCAGGCCTATACGCCCCAGGGTTTTTCCAAATTTAAGTGATTTGAGCATGTTTCCCTCCCTTGCCCAGGTCATCGGTTGCATCCGCATCAGTGGTTGAAACAGCTGAAGCGTCGGAGCCGTTTCCACTGGCAGAGATGCTGCCGCGGCGGCCGGCACGGGAACCCTAAGAGAAGCATTGTATCATTTGCAATATTTTTTTGTATTTTTTTTCACTTGATCTAACATTAGAACCACCGCTCGGCGGACACAGCCCACCATGCTCCGGGTAACACGCTAAAATTAAACGCACAGGCATGCCTCTAATCAGATGAATTTGCCGCGATACTCCAGTTCACCGAGAGCTTGAGGATCAGCTTTCTACGGCCTGCCTGCAGGCCGAGGACCAGCATGCTGCGTCGCCGCAAGACAGCTACGTGCCCAATTTTCCGAGCGAGCAGGTGCAGCACTATGCAGCTCCTGCGAAACCGCGGGAGTAATGTCGGCCAAAGGCGACGCCCACCGCTCCGGCTATCGCCGTGGTGCAGCTTTCGCATTTGGGACTTTCGTGCACCGCACAGCGTTCTTCTGGACCTGTCGCGGTTTGATGCCGCTCCATTGATAGCATTCATTGCTCCAAAGGAGACGAGCTAAGGGAACGAGACGGCCGAACGAATTCCGCGCTGATGCGGTGCGGATCGCACTGACCAGCGGACCGACACGCAAACGGGTGGCGTCTGACTTGGGCGTTGGCGTGCCGCAGCCACAGGCTATGACGTGTTGCTAGTGACGCTGGATGTGCCCGCGCCAGCACGCCGCGCTCACGACCTGCGCAACGCTCTGAAGTTTCCGTTCCGCTTTGATCTCCGCAAGCTCTGGCAGATGACCTGCAGCCCGGCCTGGAGCCTCGCGAATCTGCACCACCGCTTGCGACATGGAATGATGTCTTTTGCTAACCTCACGCCTTATATCGATCCCAGCGGGGCAAATGCGCTCAAGGTGATCGAAAGCCTTTCCACCCCAGCCACAACCAAACGGCTGAGCACGATACGCCAGCAGGTAGATGTCGGCTGGCTTCCCTGTAGCCACTTTTCGATTTGAACAGACCCGCCTGCAAGGCAGGATGGCCGATGCGATGAAGACACGCCAACGCCGAGCCGCCCGTTCAAAACCAACCACCCAACCCGCAGAACTATGGGCGGATACCGCAAAACTATGGGGTATCCGCAGTGCTATAGGGAAACCTACAAAGCCTGCAGGATCGTGCACACATTTGTCTTGAAGATCTGAAAGCTGCAGGGGTTTGCTATGATGGGTGATGAAACAGCTGTAGGATCGCGCGTAATGTTGCGCTGCACTCACTGATTTCATTGGCGAAAATCTTAGGTCTGCGCCCATAATTTTGCGCGGCACTTGCGCATAGTTTTGCGCATTTAGCCCATAAGTGTGCGCAGTTTCTGCAAGCCCCACTTAGGAAAGTTGCGACAGCCTTCCAGAATCAACCGTTATGCACTTTAGCTCCACATATGGTGCATCAGTTGATGCAAAGCACAACCCTGAATTTTTCGAACTTTGCTGTTCCCATGAAAGGAAAACCCAACCGCAACGAGGGCGAGTCTGGGCCTTGGTCTGCACGCCAACCAACAGCAAACGGGACCTGCCTTTTTGAAGCCTGAGATTCAGAAGCCCGTGCTATGAGTTCAACATTCTGGTGAGCGAAGATCAGAAGGCCAGCGTCGGGACATCTACAATTGTTGCACCGCCATCAACGGTCAGAGCAGCCCCCGAGATCATGGCGGCGTCTTCCGAGCAGAGAAAGGCAACTGCGGAGGCGACTTCTGCGCCTGTCGCTGCGCGGCCTAGCGGCACATCGCGGGTCACAAGGCTGTAGGCCTCCTCAATCGACGCAAGTCCTTGGCGCTCAACGAGTTCTGCCATCTCTGCATCAGCCATCTCAGTACGGACCCAACCAGGGCAGATCGCATTGCAGCGCACGCCTAGCTTGCCATAATCGCGCGCGATTGAGCGAGTGAGGCCCAGCAGCCCGTGTTTCATGGTCACATATCCGCAAGCCTCTGGCCCTGCTGCCAGCGCGGCAATCGAAGCCATCATTAGGATGTTCCCGCGCCGTTCAATCAGCGCAGGCATGGCTGCGCGTGCAGAGACCATTGCCGTGTTCAGATTGGCCTGCACCGCGGCGCCCCAATCCGCGTCGCTGATCCCGGTAAGGGTCCCAAAGCCGAAACCGCCGGCATTGCAGACCATTACGTCCAGCCCGCCGAACCGGTTGCGCGCCAAGTCAACCAGGGCAACCATATGCTCGGCACTGGCAGCATCGCCGGACACAGCGAGGCCGCCGCAGTTGTCTGCCACTTTCTCAATCGGCCCCTGACGGCGCCCGGTCAGGATCACGTTGCCGCCCTCGGCCGCGATCCGGCAGGCAGTGGCTGCGCCAATGCCGGTTCCAGCGCCAGTAATGATCGCGGTCTTGCCTTCAAAACGGGTCATGGCTGCACCCCTTTCCCTGCCAGAAAACTCCGGGCCAGAACGCGGGTAGTTCCGATGAACCGCTCGTTGCGGGCCTTGGAACCGGGCTCATCCATGCGGGGGATGATCCAGCCCGCGTAGGTGGCCGACCGCAGCAGGATGAACAAGTCAAGCGCCGCCAGATCGATCACCCGCACGGAGAGGTATCCCGCTATCAGCGCGTCGCGCAGCGCTGGGTAGTCGGTTTCCCGCATGTTCTTGAGAAGCGTTGTGGCCAGATCAAACAAGCGGAATCCAAAGCCGCTGTCGTCAAAGTCGATCAGCTGCAGCTTGCCGCCGTCCACCATCACGTTTTCCCGCACGAGATCAGCATGGATCAGGCCATAGTCCAGCGTATCCTCCAATTGCTGCAGCTCTGCATCTGCTTCCCGGCGCAGGACAAGGAACATGGCGCGGTCCTCCTTTGTCAGGCTGGGATTTTCCCAGAACCGGCCCCAGACTGGGTTTTCGCCCAACAGCCCCTCCCGGTCCCAGGACCAGCGGTTGAAGCCCTCAGGCGGTGTCCAGCGGTCGGAGACCTCATGCAGGCGGGCCATTTCGCGGCCGATGCCGTAAAACAGCCCGTTGCGGTCTGCAGCAGCCAGATCCTCACCCGTCTTGCCGACCGGTGCGCCGGAGAGCCAGGTCAGCACATCCGCCTGGATCCCTTCGGCTACGTGCAGGAATTCGCCTGATGCGGAAGGGATTGGAGCGGGCACATTTAACCCGCCTTCGGCCGCAGCATTCATCCACTGCAACTCTGACCATAGCTCCGCATCAGTGCGGTAGCCGGGGCGGTGCAAGCGCAGCGCATAGGCACGCCCCCCATGGTCCACCCGGTAGACTTGGTTTTCACGGGTAGCGACCAGGCTGGCCGCCGCGCCTTCCATCCCCCAGAGCGCCAAAGATTTTTCGACTGCTGCCGTCATGGCTGCACCGGAATCTCCGCCAGCACTTCGTCCAGCGTGTCAAACAGAAGATCCGCGTTTTCCTTGGAAAACGGCATTGGCGGGCGGATTTTCAGGGTGTTCTTGTGGCGGCCCAGCTTGGAATGGATGATACCGCGGTGGCGCATGGCATTGATCACCCGGTCGGTGAAGGCACTGGCCGGCTCCTTACTTTGCCGGTCCAGCACCATTTCCGCGCCAAAGACCATGCCGGAGCCGCGCACGTCGCCAATTACTTCATACTTCTCTTGCAGTGACTGCAGCCGGGCGAGCGCATGGGTGCCGACAGTCTCGGCATGGGCCAGCAGGTTCTGATCCTCGATTTCCTCCAGCACCGCCATTGCCGCCGCGCAGGACACCGGGTTGCCGCCGAAAGTGTTGAAATAGCGGTAGCCGGAGCGGAACGTTTTAAGGATCTCGCCGCGGGTGACGACGCCGCCGACCGGGTGGCCGTTGGCCATCGGCTTGCCCAGGGTCATCACATCGGGCACCACGCCCATCTTCTGATGCGCCCACATGTGGGTGCCGGTGCGGCCAAAGCCCGACTGCACCTCGTCGCAGATCAGCAGGCCGCCGGCCTTGCGCACCACTTCTGCCACGGGTTTCAGCCAACCGTCCGGGTTGTTTGGAAACCCCTCGTTCAGGAAGAAGGGGCAGATGACAAGGGCAGCAAAGCCGATACCGGCCTCCTCATGCGCCGCAATCTGTTCAGCAACCGAAGCGGCGAATTTGCGGCCGTCCGGGTCCGGGTTGCGGTAGCTGTCCGGCGCTTCGGCAAAGCGGAAATACTGCTCCAGGCCAAATCCGACGGTTGGCGTGTTCGAGCAGCTGAGCTGGCTGACCAGCGAAGTGTTGCCATGATAGGTGGCATCGGTTGCCACAATGCCGCGCTTGCCGGACATTGCTTCGGCCATGCGCAGGGCAATGTCGTTAGCCTCGGACCCGGTGCAGGTCAGAATGGCTGTGTCGAGCGTGGCATCCATGGTGCCTGTCAGCTTTTCGGTATAGTCGAGAATGCCGTCGTGCAGATACCGCGTATGGGTGTTGAGCGTTGCCGCTTGGCGGCAGATCGCCTCCACCACCCGCGGGTTGCAGTGGCCCACATGCGGGACGTTGTTATAGCAGTCCAGATACTTGCGACCTTCGGCGTCCCACAGCCAGACGCCCTCGCCTTTCACGATGTGCAGCGGCTCGTCATAGAACGTTGAGACGTTGGGCCCCAGCAGCCGGGCACGCCGGTCGATGAGCTCCTGGGATTTGGCTGGCAGGGTCATTGCACTTCCTCTTGTCAAAGCTGGATCCAGGCGGATTTCAGGTCGGAATATTTTTCCATGGCATGGAGGGATTTGTCATGACCGTTGCCGGATTGTTTGACACCGCCCAAAGGCACCGTCAGATCCGAGCCGCCATAGGTGTTCACATGCACAATGCCGGACCGGATGCCGGCTACCATCCGGTGCGCCCGGCTGAGGTTTGCGGTCCACACCCCGGCGGAAAGACCGTAGGTCGTGGCATTGGCGAGACAGATTGCTTCCTCTTCGTCCTTGAAGGTCGTCACCGCCAATACCGGGCCGAACACCTCGTTCTGGAACAGATGGTCCTGCAGCTTCACCCCGGTCATGATGGTGGGCTGCATATAGAACCCCCCAGTCTCCGCCAGAATGCGCTGGCCGCCGGTACGCAGCTCGGCGCCCTCGGCCTCAGCGCGGGTGACGAATCCCAAGTTCGCCTCCAACTCCGCCTGGGAGTGTACCGCGCCGATCTGGCTGGCCAGATCCAATGGATCGCCGACACGGAAGGCTTCCGCGTGGCGGGACATTTCGGCAACGAATTCTTCGGCGATGCCCTCCTGCACAAGCAGGCGCGACCCGGCTACGCAAACCTGACCCGAATTGCGGAAGATGCCGGCCGCGGAAACCTTAGCCGCCTCCGCCAGATCCGGCGCATCGTTGAAGACGATGTTGGGGGACTTGCCGCCCAGCTCCAAGTAGCAGCGTTTCAAGTTGGAGCGTGCCGAGTACTCCAGCAGCCGCCGCCCGGTGGCACCGGAGCCGGTAAAGACCATGATATCCACATCCATGCTCAGCGCCAGGGTTTCGCCCACGACGCTGCCCTTGCCGGTAACCACGTTGAACACGCCGGGAGGCAGTCCAGCCTCAACCGCCAATTCGGCGATCTTCAAGAGGCTGAGCGAGGCGCTTTCGGCGGGTTTCAGGACAATCGAGTTTCCCGCCGCCAGCGCCGGGGCGATTTTCCAGGCGCCAATCATCAACGGGAAATTCCAAGGCACGATAGCCCCCACCACCCCGACCGGTGCGTGATGCACCAATCCCAGAACGTTCTCTGCCGTGGGAGCAACCTGGCCATAGAGTTTGTCGATAGCCTCGCCGTAGTAGAGGAAGGTGGCGGCGGCCGACATCGCTTCGGCCTTGACCGCCATGCTGATTTCGGTGCCGTTGTCGCGCACGCCCAAAACAGCAATTTCCAGTGCGCGTTCCTCGATCAGGCCGCCCAGCTTCATCAGGACCTTCTTGCGGGCCGCAGGTGCCATCCGGGACCAATGGCCAGCCTCAAAGGCCGCGCGGGCGGAGGCGATGGCGCGCTCCATGTCGGCAGGCGCACCTTCGGCCAAACGAGTTAGGGGCCGACCGTTGATGGGGGACATCACCTCCAGCGTGCCGCCGGTCAGGGAGGCTTGCGCCCTGCCGTCGATGAAATGACCTTGCGCCGGCACCTCCAGCAGCCGGAGAGCGTTAATATCGTTCTGGTTCAGCATGCTGTCACCCTTGCTGGCTGGAATGTTCATAGTCAGGCCCAACCGGATCCGGTTTGCGCTTAGCCTTCTGCTCGCGGATAAGGGTGCGGATGTGCAGCACCAGGATCCCGATGATCATCACGAAAATGACTGCGGCGATGGGACGGCTGATAAAGTCGATGGGGGTTTTCACCGAAGCCATGGCAATGCGCAGCTTGACCTCCATGATGCCGCCCAGAACCATGCCCAGGATGATCGGCACAATTGGCAGGTTCAGCCGCTTTAGGATCAGCCCGAACACGCCGAACCCGGCCGCAATGGCGCAATCGGTGATCGAATTGCGCAGGGAGTAGACGCCGATGAAGGACAGGGTCAGGATAATCATGCCCAGGAACCGCGTCGGGATCTGGATGATTTTCAGCAAGAGGTTGGTCGAGAACAGCAGAAACACCAGCACGATTACGTTGAGCAGGATCAGCGCCAGATAGAGCGCCATCACGAAATCCAGCTGCGTCTCAAACAGCTGCGGCCCAGGGATGACGTTGTGCACATAGAACACCGACAGCATCATTGCGGTCAGCGCCTCGCCCGGGATGCCAAGCGCCAAGAGCGGGATCATTGCCGCACCTGGGACAGCGTTGTTTGCTGCCTCAGATGCGACAAGGCCTTCGGGAGAGCCGTTGCCGAAGGCGTCCGGAGTTTTCGAGGTTTTCTGCGCGTATGTGTAGGAGAGGAATTGCGCGGTGAACTCGCCGACACCGGGGATCATGCCCATCAGCACGCCGAGGGAGGAGGCGGCGGTGGCAATGCGCTTGATCCCCAGCAGCTCTTTCATGCCCGACAGCATATTGCCCTGCACATGGGCTTCGCCGGGGGCATGGTCTTTTTCGATAAGCAGCAGGAACGCCTGACTGAGGGCAAACAGCCCCAGCACCACGACAATCAGATCAAATCCGGAGGAGAGCCAGGATTGGTCGAATGTAAACCGCTTGGTGTACTTGACTGGCTCTAGCCCGACAGTGTTCAGGAAAATGCCAAAACAGGCCAGCATTCCGGCGGCAAAGGTCTGTCCACGGTGCGCCACCACCACCAGAAGGATCCCCATGAAGGCCGCCAGAAAGATCTCGCGGCTGCCGAAATGCGGGGCAATCAGTGCCAGCAGCGGCGACAGCAGGATCAAGCAAAGAACCGAGAAGATGCCGCCAAAGAAAGAGGCCGTATATGCCAGCGACAACGCCCGGTGGCCCTGCTTGCGCTTGGTCATCGGATAGCCGTCATAGGTTGTTAGCGCGTTAACCGGTGTGCCGGGGGTGTTGATCAGGATGGCCGGGATCGCACCGCCATACATCGAGCTGCCGTAGATCCCCAAAAGCAGGGTCAGCCCGACGATAGGCTCGAAGGCAAAGGTGGCAGGCAACAGGATCGCAATGGCAACCGCAGGCCCGACGCCGGGCAGCGCGCCGATGATGACGCCGCCGATTGAGCCGATGGCCAGAGCCACAAGGACATCCCATTGTGCAAGAAGCTGGAAACCAGAAAGAAGAGTGTCCATGACGGCCTCAAAGATTGGTCAGCGCAAAGGCGCGCAGCGCATCAGGCAGATGCTGATAGATTTGGCCTGCAGGGATCTTCACCTGCAGGAAACCGCGGAAGATGAGCACAACAGAGACTGCAAAAACCGCCGCAATCAGCAGATGCTGCGGGCGGCGGAAGCCCGCGCGCAGTGTCAGGAACATGGCAAACAGCAGCGTCGACGGCAGGTAGCCGCAGACGGGCACCAGCGCGACATAGGCAATGAAGTAAAGCACGTACTCAAGCGACCGCAGCCAGAAGGCAATTTCCTTCAGCCGCCCGTGAATGCGCGGCGACACCATTGAGCCCAGCAGATGGAAGGCCCCGAACACAACCATTCCCCAGACAGCGACACCGGGCCACAGCGACGGCTGCCCGAACCATTTCGTGCGCTTCACCCATTTGGTCTGCTCGCCCAGCTGGCTCAGCAGGAACAATGCAAACAGCAGAAAGGCCACCGCAAAGACCAGATCGCCAGGCCGCCGGTAACGCTGAAACAGCTCCTGAAAGTACTTTATGCAAGTCATGGTTCGCTCCCTGCTGTCAAACGCGGCATTGGGCTGAAGGGTTGGCTGGCCGGAAAGAGAGGGGCGGTTCCGCCCCTCTCAGCCTGGCGGCTCAATCGAGCAGTTTGGCAATCTCACCGTTGACCCTTACATCCGCGTCGATCTGAGCGGCTGAGGCGGCGGCGTCTTTCCAGTAGATCAAGACACCGGTCTCTTGGGACAGAGACTTTGCAGCATCGCTCTCCAATGCGGCTTTGGCCGCCGCTTCGATTCTGGCCTTCACATCATCCGGCGTGCCCTTGGGCACAAACAGTCCGTTCCACAGGGACAGCGGAAGTTCAGGAACGATCTCACCCACGGTGCGGACATCGGGGGTCAGCGGAGTGCGCTCCTCTCCAATCGTGCCGAGGATCTTCAGATCGTCGATGCAGGGCAGCAGCGTCTGAATCGTGGCGTTGACCACATCCACGTCGCCCGAGGCGAGGACATTGCAGTCCAGCAAGTCGAAGGCGGCCTCGGAGGCGAAATCCCACCCGGTTTTTTGCGCGGCGGCAAAGGTGACTTGCGTTGGCGCCAGGAACGAGCCGTAGTGGCCCAGCGAGACATCGTTGTCTTTGCCGAAAGCCGCCAGCTCCTCCCAGGTGTCATAAGGCTGGCTGTCCAGCGTGGCAATCACGAAGGGGTAAGTCATGAAGATGCCAACCGGGTCGAACGGGTTGGGGCTCAGCTCGGGGATGCCGATTTCCGGGCCCACCACCGGCACGTCGATTACGAAAGAGCCGATGGTATAGCCGTCCGCCTTGGCACCTGCGACCTCGACCGCGCCGGGGAACGGCCCGCCGCCGCCGCCGGGTTTGTTCACAACCGCCGCGGGCACCCCGTACATTTCCTGGAACTTGTCTGCGATGAGGCGGGTCAGCACGTCCTCCAGGTCGCCCGGCGGGAAGGGCACCACAAAGGAGACCGGCTTCTCCGGGTACTCCGCAAGGACGGCGGTGGCGCTGAGAAGCGTCGCTGCGGCTGCAAGTTTGAGTTTCATGTTTTCCTCCCTGTTTTTGTCTGATTGTCCCGGTGGTTATGGCTTGCCCGGCGGGACAGTTCCCTCTGCGGCCCAACGGTCGAGGATCGCCAACGCCGCGTCTGTGAAAGCGGGATCGTTGATATGGGCGTCCAGTTCGGTTGCCTGAACGGAGGGCGCTACGGTGGCGCTCAGCTCGGCGATGAAGGCGGCCAGCCCCTCGGGGTCGTGACAGTCGCCGCCGGGGCGATCCCATTCCTCGATCCCGCCCCTGGGGATGATCAGATGCGTGGGCGCCGCGCTTTCGCCCAGCCGCAGGTTCAACTCATGGGCGATCTCCCGGCGTTCCTCCGCGTTGTAAAAGGTGTTCTTGACCAGCTTGTTGTGGGTGTGGATCGGGCGGCCCCGGAACCGCTCTGGGATCTCCTGCCAGCCTGCAAAGTCGATCAGGTCCATACAGCCGGGCGCCACGATCTGCGGGATGCCTGCCCGCCCCGCGGCCCGGTGCCGGTCTTGGCCTGCATTCACCACCGATCCTGCTAGCAGGTTGCCCAGTTCGCAGCCGGCAAAGTCCATCACACAGACAAACCCGTTCTGCGATGCGATCTGTTCAAAGGCCATGCCGCCCATGCCCATGGCGTGGAACACCGCCACCTCGTAGCCGCGCGCCTCCAGCGCCGGTTTCAGGGTCTTGATGTATTTCAGGCAGGAGGTGCCCAGCGAAGTGATGCCGATCACCGGCCGCCCGCTTACGGCAGGCTCCGCCGCTTGCGCAGCCCCGAGCACCGCGCCTGCTGCTTGCGCAAGGGAGGACTTGCAAATCGCGTTCAGCCCGTAAAGGCCGCCCGCCCAGAGGATCATCTGAATATCAGGCGACAGGCGTTCGGCAGGGATCAACGCGGAGAATGAGACGGTGGAGACCACGTATTTCGGCACCCCCACCGGCAGCGCCTGGCAGACATCCAGCGCCAGGTCTGTGCCCATGGTGCCGCCCAGGATGATCACGCCATCGATCCCGCCTTCGAGGTGCAGCTCGCAGGCCAGGGCACAGGCGCCCGCCGACATGATGTTCATCGCGACATGCTCGCTGCCGCTGTCTATGGCCGCCTGAATGGAGCTGCCGCCGGCCTTAGCCACATCATGTTTAGAGAAATCCGTGGGCTTTTCCGGATCGCCCAGAACACTGACGTCCAGCGTCAGCACACCGCCGCCCAACCCGCGGATCTTGCTGGCCAGGAAGTCCAGCTCATCATTCTTGGTATCGTATGTACCTATAACCAAAATGGTTTTATTCGTCATATTGCCCTCCCTTCCCTCGGGCTCAGCCCCGCATGAGACTGCCTTTGGGATCGTAAAACGGCGTAAGCTGCACCTTCAGCGGGTACATTTTTCCAGCGATCTGCACCTCGAAACCGCCCTCGTCGATCCAGGCTTTGTTGACGCCCTCGTCACGGTGAAGACTGGCCAGCCCGACCATTGCTTCCATCCGGAAGCCCCAATCGCCGGACGTCACGTGGCCCGCGATCCTGCCCTCCTTCCAGACCGGTTCGTTGTGGATCAGGTAGGGGCCGTCCTTCGCGCCCACCCCTTCAACGATGCAGGAGACCGTCCGGTGCGGCGTCGCCGGGCCGCCTGCCTTTTGCGCGGCGAGCGGGGCTTTGCCGAGGAAATCCCCCTCTTTGCCAAGCGCCACTGCAAAGCCAAGCCCGGTCTCGAAGGGCGTGTCGTCTTCGGCGATGTCATGGCCGAAGTGGCGGAAGCCCTTTTCCAGCCGGCACGCGTTCATGGCAAACATTCCCATGTGGCGCAGGCCCAGTGGCGTGCCCGCCTCCATCAGCGCCTCATATACGCTTGCGGTGAACTCCGTGGGCATCAATAGCTCATATCCCAGCTCGCCCAGGAAAGAGCGGCGGATGGCCCAGCCGCGGGCGTAGCCCATGTCGATTTCGCGGGCCGCGCCAAAGGGGAAGGCTTCGTTCGACAGGTCATCGCCGGAAATTGCAGACAGGATCTCCCGCGATTTCGGACCGTGGATGGAGATCAGGCCATGCGCCGAGGTGGCATCGAAGATTTCGAACCGCCAGTCCGGGTCGGCATGGTCACAGATCCAGGCCTGATCGCGGATCTGGCTGGGATGGCCGGTGATCACTATGAAGCATTCTGGCGCGGTGCGGGTGATAGTGACATCCGCCTCGATCCCGCCGCGGCTGTTCAGGAACTGGGTGTAAACCGAGGTGCCGGTGTCCACGTCCATCTCCGCGCCACAGACCCGGTTTAGCGCACGCACCGCATCGGGGCCCTGCACCTGGATCTTTGCATACATTGACTGGTCAATCAGCACCGCCGCATCCCGCGCCGCCAGGCATTCTGCCTCGACCTGCGGCGACCAGTCTTTCCACCATAGGCTCGGCTCCTCGTTCCAGCCTTTTTGGTCCGGATCGTAGTACATGGGTATTTCCCAGCCGATCCGTTCGGCAAATGTGGCGCCGGCTTCCTTCAGGCGGTCATGCAGCGGAACCCGCCGCACACCGCGGGCACTGTGAATCTGGCGTCCTGCCCAGGAGACACCGTAGTGGAAGCCCACCAACTCTGCGCTGCGGTCGTGGTTGTATTTCGTGTTGCGCTGGAACGGATGCGCCCGGCGGGCCAGCATTGGCCCCATTCCGCGCGAGGGTTCGCCGTCGGTCATCCATTCCGCCATCGTCAGCCCGACGCCGCCGGAATTCAGGATACCGTTGGAGTTCATGCCGGTGGCCACAAAGAGGCCTTTGATCTCGCTCGTTGGGCCAAGATAGGGGCGGCCGTCCGGAGTGAAGCTTTCAGGGCCATTGAAGAAGGTCTGGATGCCCATCTCTCCCAGCGCCGGCATGCGCTCGAACATCTTTTCGAGGCAGGGTTCCACATGCTCCATGTCAAAGGGCAGCTCATCGAACTCGAAATCCTCGGGGATGCCGTCGGCGCCATATGGCTTGCCGTGCTTCTCGAAAGAGCCGATCAGCAGCTTGCCGGTGTCCTCCTTCCAATAGGTGCGTTCCTCGGCGATGTTCAGGATCGGCTGGTCCTTGGGCAGGTCGGCCACTGGCTCGGTCACAATGTAGAAATGCTCTGTGGCGTGCAGCGGCACGGTGACGCCGTGTGCTTTGGCAAAAAGATGGCTCCACATGCCACCTGCCAGCAGCACCTTGTCCGTGGCAATCACCCCCTGGTCGGTTTCCACCCCGGCAACCTTGCCATCGCGAAGAACCAGCCGAGTGACCTTGGTGTCCTCGAACACCTGTGCGCCTTGGGCTTTAGCACCCTTGGTCATGGCCACAGTCACATCCAGCGGGTTCACCTGGCCGTTTGAGGGCACGAAGAAGGCCGATTTCACATCGCCCGTTTCGATCCAGGGCCACCGCTCTTGCAGCTCAGCCCGGGACAGCAGGAAAGTTTCAATTCCCATGCGGGCAGCGTGGTCGTGGCTACGCAGCAGCTGCTCGTGCCGCACATCGCCAATGGCCAGATTGATAGTGCCATTGGGCTTGTAACCAGTGGCCTGGCCGGTTTCCTCTTCCAGCTCGCGGAACAGACGGGCGGTATATTTTCCCAGCTCAGTCTGAGCAGTGCTGTCGCGTAGCTGGCCGACGATCCCGGCGGCATGCCAAGTGGTGCCGCTGGCGATTTTGCGCCTCTCGATCAGGACAGCAGGGACGCCTCTTTTAGCCAGGTGGTAGAGGGTCGAGACGCCGATGATGCCGCCGCCGATGATCACCGCAGGGGCGTGGTCCGGGAATTTGTGAGCCATCAATACTATCTTTCAGCCCGTATTACGGGCGATCCGCAGGTTTCAGACCGGGAGCGGACAAGCGCCTTTCAGCGTGGGCCTTACCCGCTCTGCTGCAAATCTTCTGACAGACAGAATTGGTTTTTCAAAATTTTTCGCACCATTGGTGCGTTTATAGCACCGCTATGAAATGCTCGGTTCGATGCCAGTAACCTTGCAAGACGGCGCGCCCGTAAGCGCGGTTTCCAGCTTGTCGATAGCGGTCCTCAGCAGCGCTGCCAGTTCCACCTGTCGGGCGTCGTCCAAGTTCAGGTCGGGAACGGCTATTGCGACGGTTCCCGCCGGATCCTTGCCGTCTGCAAAAAATGGCATCGCCACGCTGGCCACTCCGACCTCAACCGTGTTGCGGCTGCAGGAATAGCCCCGGCCTCGGGTTTCGGCGATGAGGCCCAGCAGTTCATCTTCCTCAGTGACCGTAAATCGCGTCAGCTTTTCCCGTTTCAGCTTCAGAATACGCTCTCGGGTTTCTTCTGAGCAGAAGGAAAGGAAGGCCAGCCCGGATGAAGAAGAATGAAACGGATACGTATCCGCAGGCCGCAGGTTGATCACATTCCCCCGCGCAGGCAGCGTGTAAGAAGCCGTCGACATTCCGGTTTCGCTGGGGATACCGACATGCACGGTTTCATTTGCATTTGCAGAGAGCCACTGTGTCACGACTTGCGTTGCCTGGACCATGGGCACCGTGGCTTCCCTCAGCCGGGCGAGAGACAAGAAACCATGCCCGAGCCTGTACTTCCGGTTCTCCGGGTTCTGCTCAATGAATCCGTGCTTGCTGAGTGATAGCAGCAACCTGCGGGTCACTGCCTTGTCCTGGCCAGTAGCGCGTGCCAGGTCATTCAATCCGATCTCAAGGTTTTCGAGCGAAAACTGACGCAGCAGAAGCATGGCCTTGTCTACGGTTTTCATGATGTCGTTCCTTTGCCTGGAAATCGGGTTCTGAAGATCAATGGTGGGGCTGGATCATGCCCCGGGAATACCATAACGACCCGGCAGCATCCAATTTTCTGCACCATTGGTGTGCTTACCGCACCGCTGTCCTGACATCAAAGAACACTAGCAGCATTAGAAACTTGATCATGTCAGGCAGTTCCCGCAGTCGAAAAACGGGTAGGTATCACAGTAGAAACCAGCGACAGGGCGCTGGCGGCTGGAACATCAAGTGCGGAGAAAAATTCGGCGAACGTGGCTCCGACTGGGGTAAAGAGGATTTGTCGATGTCGCAAGCAAGTTGGATTCCCTTTGGTACTTGCATTCACACCTTCTCCATAAGTGTGTTACAGACACTTTGCTAAAAATTTCGGTATCACTTGTTGCTTCAGGGAGTTGAACCTTGGTCGAATGGCTGCCTGTGTCACTCCAGACGCTTTATGCTGATGTGGTCGACCGCAATTGGGGTGGCTCTTACGGAGAGCTGCTCGAAGCTGGCGGCACGCCATACAAGAGATCCGTGAAGGGTCGCGATTATTGGTATTTCAAGACCTCTTCTGCTGGAACAGGTTCACGTAAAGACCTCTATCTTGGTCCCGACACCAGCGCTGTACGTCAGCGAGTGGATGAATTGCGCGATCTCAAACGCATCCGCAAGGACCGCATCTCCATGATCCGAGCGCTGAGGGCGGCAGGATTACCGGCGCCAGACGCTATGAGTGGCAAAGTTCTTTCGGCCCTCTCTGAAGCGGGCGTATTCCGTCTACAGGCTGTTGTCGTTGGCACCCTCGCGTTCCAGACCTACGGTCCGATGCTGGGCGTTCGTTTCAACAAGAGGGCTGCTCAGACTTCTGATCCCGCCGAACTCCACTCAATCTCTATCTACGCGGATAATCATATCAAGGGCGATCTTCTGTCCCACCTGCACCGTGTCGACGAGAGATTTCGACTTGCACCTCAAGCGTTCGACAGCACGAAGCCCCTGAATTATGTGCTCGGGTCTGAAACTCAGGAAGAGTTCTCTGTCTGTTTCCTGCGCGCCCTAGCGGGCTCTGAGCGCCGCGGCCATATAGCAGAGCGGAATGCGATCCAAGGTGATGACGAGATCGCCCGTTGTCTGGGCTTCCTCATCAAAGGGAAAATCAACGCAGTTGCCCTCCACGGTATTGGTGTTCCGGTCAACGTGCCTGCGCCGGAGCGTTACGCGGTGTATAAGCTTATCGCTTCTCAAATGCGCATCGCTACTGCCCAGAGCCAGGCCGAGACGCGCAAAGACTTGGCTCAAGCCCAAGTGCTCGTCGAAGTGCTGCTCCAAGATCGGCCATATGAACTTCAGCGTGTTTGGAACGAGGCTTTTCAAAGGGGACCGATGTGTTCAGAGGCGCTACTTCAGGCTGCCAACATGATTGATGGTGACATCAAAGAGCGCCTGCTGGCCCTCACTGGAATGAGAAGCTGACCAAGATCTCCCGGTTGGGAGCAATAAAAGCAAGAGGGGCGAGCAGGCCAAAGTCTCTCACCAGCCTCGATCTTTCTAGTTCAGAAACCATTTTTGTTTCTAAGCTGACCATCCGCTAAAGCGCCTGAAGGCCACTGGACACTCAGGCCCACCTCAACCACGCTGGTCATCTACACCACCACAGTTCAGGTATCGCTCATAAAACTCAAAGACTGGCAGGTGGGTCTGGCAGGCGCCTGTTGTTATCAACAACCTTGATCATTTCTGGAGGCGTGTCGCCCCATCGCCATAACACGACGTTAACATCAAGATCTGTCGACGCCCTGGCGAAGCTTCGAACGCGAATTCCGGCAAATCCTTCAGCGATCAATTGATCAGAAACCTTGTGAGAATCGGGACTTCCGCCACCCAGCATTTCATCCATCCAGTTCGGACACTCAAGATGACGGAACTCGATCCCATGTTTTGCAAGTAGCGCGGGGTCGGTTGCATCAAACACAGGTCCGCAATCAACTTGATATTCACAGATGGTGATTGGCTCCATTGGTCGCCCCAACGGACTAGCCTCCCGAATAGCCGTCAAAACGTTCTCGGCCATATACAGAGCTGGGACGCCAATTTTATTGAAGCGCCCGCCATTGATGCGAGCACCCTCTCCAGACACAGGATCCCAGGACCAATAAGGATTATGTGCTCTAAACAGCGAGCCTTTATGCTGCATGCTCAGGCGTAGCCACCAGCCGCGACGTGATCCAGGTAGCGTCGAACACGGTCGGCCTTACCCTGCCGAATGAGCTCTTCTGCTGTTTGTCCACCGAAACCAATAATCGGTTCTGATCGCATCCAAGCATAGGCAGCCAAAGGGGAGCCGGTAAACCTCTCGACGCGGTTTAGGATTTCCAGCATCTCGCGCAGCCGCGTTTGTGTGCGAACAGACTTTAAGCGATCTTTTCTGGCAAAAGCATCGCGAGACAGACCAATAGTGGCTGCAATTTCAGATTGCGTTGTGCGCAAAATGCTTGCCATCTTCTCAGGCGCGAAGATCTTGTCATCGATGAATTCGGCGAGTTCCATAACGCCTCCTGCCGCACATTATGACATTAAACACTGTCAATTTTTGTGATGTCAAGAGGTGCTGCATGGAACACACCTACCAAACATCACCAAGAGCACGACCTAAGAACCGCCTTTTTTTCGCCCACCCGGGGTTCTGTTCTGAAAGGGGCCTGATGATGATCTTGAAAGTGGAGCCCAAATGCTACAGCCTTGAGTTTGCAATCTTCGATGGCAGTGCGGAGCTGCGCTACGCCAGCGGCAAGACCGCAGACGGCAACCCTGCCTCGCAAGCCACCGTCCAGGCAGGTTAGCCCCTTGGCTAATGCCTCCACTTTTTGAGTTCCGCACCTCACCGTCCTTCCGACTAGCTTTCAACGAAGTGGCAAAGGAACCCGGCGTCAGAAAATTGCGGAGGGCAGCCAGGTCGCAAGACCGGGTATCAGCCAGACCAGCAGAACACCCAGCGCCTGCAGCCCGATGAACGGCACCACTCCTTGATATATCTGGCTGGTGGTGATTTCTTTCGGGGCCGCACCGCGCAGGTAGAACAGCGAAAAGCCGAACGGCGGCGTTAGGAAACTGGTCTGCAGGTTGATCGCAATCAGGATCCCCAGCCAAACCGGATCATGCCCCATCAGGATCAGGGCGGGCGTCACCAGCGGCAGCACGATGACCGAGATCTCGACGAAATCGAGAAAGAAGCCCAGCACAAAGATGAACAGCATGCAAAACAGCAGCGCCCCGGTCGGGCCGCCGTGCATGTTGCCCAGGAAATGCGCCACCCGTTCCTCGCCGCCCAGGCCGATGAACACCAGGGAGAACATACCCGCCGCCAGAATAGTGGCAAAGATCATCGCCGTCATCGTGGCGGTTGAGGTCACGGCATCATGCAGGATGCGTTTCTGCAGCCCGCTGCGCAGGGCAGCCAGGATAGCAATGCCACCAGCCCCCGCAAGCAGCGCATAGAAGACACCCGCCGCCAAATCGCCGGCGCCCAGGTCACTGCGCTGCAGTCGCACCGGGTGCACACCGGATAGGATTCCCAGAAGGATCAGCGCCGCCGCGCCGAACAGGATCAGCCGGGTCGGGCCGCCCGCCCGCGCGCCCGCCATCAGCAGGGCACCGATGCCGCCCACTGACGCGGCTTCCGTCGGGGTGGCGACGCCGCCCAGGATGGCGCCGAGCACGGCAAAGATCAGCAGAATCGGCGGCACCACCGCGCGCACAATTTCGCCGCCGTTCGGGCGGGCCACGCCGGGTGGCGCCGACGGCATATCCTGGGGCCGCAGCAGGCCGCGGATCAGGATATACAGAAGATAAAGCACCACCAGCACGAGCCCCGGCACCAGCGCCGCGGCAAAGAACTGGCCCACTGACAGCGCCTCGACCGAGAACTTGCCCTGCTCGTACTGGGCCTGCTGGTAGGCGTTCGACATCACGTCAGCGAGAATGATCAAAAGCGTCGAGGGCGGAATGATCTGGCCCAGCGTGCCAGCGGTGCAGACAATGCCCGAAGCGACCCGCGGGTCATAGCCTGCGCGCAGCATGGCCGGCAGTGCAATCATGCCCATCGCCACAACCGTCGCGCCGACAATGCCGGTCGAGGCCGCCAGCAGCGCCCCCACCAGCACGACCGAAATGCCCAGGCCGCCCTTTAGCTGGCCGAACAGCCGCCCCATGGTGTCCAAGAGCTCTTCTGCGATACGGCTCTTCTCCAGGATCGCACCCATCAGCACAAACAGCGGAATGGCGATCAGCACCTCATTGCTCAAAAGGCCAAAGGCCCGCTGGCCCAGCGCCCCCAGCAGCGAGATGTCCATCACCCCCAGCACCCAGCCGAGATAGGCAAATGCCACCGCCACACCGGCGATGGAAAAAGCGACCGGAAATCCCATGAGAATCGCTGCCATCAATGCGGCGAACATGATCAGGTCGAGATAGGCAGCCATCAGGCATCACTTTCGGAAAACAGGCGGAACAGCAGCGCCAGGGACTGCAGCATCACCAGCACGCAGAAGGCCGGGATCAGCGATTTCAGCAGGAACACGGCCTCAAGGCCGCCAACCGCCAACGGGCCCTCAAGGATGGCCCAGGAATTTCGCACTGACGGCCAGGACCAGTACAGCAGCGCCGCCATCGAGGGCAGCAGCAGGAACAGATGCCCGAAGATGTCGATGCGGCGCTGCGCCCGGCGGCTGAGGCCGGCGTAAAACACATCCACCCGAACGTGCTTGTCGACCAGCAGCGTATAGCCCGCAGCCAGCATGAACAGGGCCGCGTGCATGTACAGAACGCTTTCCTGCGCGGCGATGGAGTTCACCCCGAACACATAGCGCCCGACAACGATGGCAAACTGTGCCAGCACCATGATCAGCGCCAGCCACCGCACCACATGCGCCAGCCCCCGGTTCACACCGTCTAGCGCATCTGCAACCCGTTGCATCCCGCTCTCTCTCCATCAAAAAACCGGCACCCGCTGCAGCGGGCGCCGGCCGTCCTTGCAGCCTTAGTAGCCCATCACCGAGGCACGGGCGTTCATCTGGCCGTTGTCGGCATAGCTCATGTAGCCGCCAACGCTGTCACGGTAGGACAGGAAGCTTTGCGTGATGCGGCGCACCAGCTCGTCCTCGTCGTCCTGCAGCTCCGCAATCACTTCCTTGGCGGCAGCGCCCATTGCGGCAATCACATCCTCGGGGAACATCTTCACCTGCACACCGTCCTCGTCGACCATCTTCTTGAGGGCCAGCGCGTGTTTGGTGGTGTATTCGGTCCAAACCGGGTTGTAGAGGCTCTCGCAGGCCAGCGACACGACCTGTTTCAGGTCATCGGGCAGTTCCGCGAAAACGCTGGCATTGACGCCGCATTCCTCAGCCGAAGACGGCTCACCCACGCCCGGCCAGTAGTAGTTCTTGGCCACTTGGTAATAGCCCAGCGCGCTGTCGGTCCAGGGACCGATGAACTCCCCCGCATCCAGCGCCCCGGTCTGCAGGCCTTGGAACATCGCCGGACCGCTGGTGGCCTCAGCCGCCATGCCCAGTTTCGAAGCCATTTCCGAAGCCAGGCCGGTGGTGCGGAACTTCAGCCCCTTCAGGTCTTCGGCAGAGTTGATCTCTGTCTTGAACCAGCCGCCCCACTGCGGGCCGGAGTTGCCGCACAGGAACGGTTTGATGCCGAAACGCCCGTACATCTCGTCATAAAGCGCCTGGCCGCCGCCATGATACAGCCAGCCGAACTGCTCATCCGCACGCAGGCCGAACGGCTGTGAGCCGAACAGCAGAATACCCTTGGACTTGGAGCCCCAATAAGCCGGCACCGCGTGGTACAGTTCCGCAGTTCCTTCGGAGACCGCGTCGAAAACACCGCGGCCTGGCACGAGTTCGCCCGCGGCAAACAGCTTCACCTCGATCCTGCCACCTGAAAGGGTGGTGATCCGGTCGGCCAGCATCTGCGCCGCCACACCCGGCCCAGGCAGGTTCTTGGGCCAGGCCGTGACCATCTTCCACTGCATCTTGCCCTGGGCAACGGCCGGGCTGGCCAGCGTGGCTGCTGCTGCGCCGATTGCGCCGGCTTTCAAAAATGCGCGTCTTTCCATGTCTCCAGTCCTCCGTCTGTTGGTGCATCTGCGGTGGGCCGGTGACAGCAGCGCAGATTTATTTTTGTACGCGCTTTACATTAATATGTAGCTACATATTATTGTCAATCACGGTTGCGCGGTACGAATTCGCCTTTCCGCGCAGAATGCAATATGGAGCGGCGGAACACATTTTCCCGTTTGGCCTGGGGAAGACGATGACGGAAAAACGACGGCATTCCTGGGTGGCAATCCGGGACAGCATCCGGGAGATGATCCTGAACTCCACTTACGGGCCGGGGGACAAGCTGCCGCGGGACGAGGAGTTTGCTGCCCGCTTCGGCTGCGCCCGCTCCACCGTGCACCGGGCGATGCGCGACCTGGCCCAAAGCGGGATGGTAGAACGGCGCCGCAAGGGCGGCACCATGGTGCAGCGCGATCCGGTCACCCGCGCAACGCTCAACATCCCGATTACCCGGCTTGAGGTCGAACAGAAGGGCGGCACCTACGGCTACCAGCTGATCCGGCAGATGGTGCAAACCTCCAGCCCGGCCATCATGGCCAACTTCGGCCTGCCGGAACCCCGCCCGATGCTGCGGGTCGAGGCCCTGCACCTGGCCGACAGCCGCCCCTATATCTTCGAGGACCGCTGGATCTGCCTGGAGACCGTGCCTGAGATCACCTCTGTCGACCTGACCCGCGAAAGCGCCAATGAATGGCTGGTCCGAAATCGTCCCTACAGCCGCTGCGACCTGCGCCTCTATGCCCGCCCCGGCACAGCAAGCGACAGTGACATCCTCCAGAGCAAAGCCGGCGATGCTCTGTTCGTCATGGAGCGGACCACCTGGATTGGAGATGCCCCGATCACCAGCCTGTGCGCCGTCGCCCACCCAGGCTACCAGCTATTCACCCAGGGCTGACAGAAAGAGGACGTTCCGTCAGTAGCCGTCGATAGGCTCTGTGTCCACCAAAGGAAGGCAAACGCTTGGCGCTTTGATGGGCGAACACAGAAACGTAGCAAAGGCGAGGGTGAAAATTCCCTTCAGGTTGGATATTTTATGATAGGTATATACATATCATAAAATATCCCGACCCAACGACTGCCTTTTTTGACCAACAAGGGCGTAACGAAGATGAAGGCGCAAAAGACTATCCAGGACGCAGTCGAAGAAAACCATACGAAGCGACGCAAACCTGGCCGACCGCGGAAGGCTCCAACCAGGATGACGACAGTGAACCTGCCAGCGCATTACCACTTGCCTGCACCTGAAATGGTCCGGAAGGTCACTGATTGGCTGGATCGGAACGACCCGAAGGAACTCGCTAGCGCGGCGGCGCAATGGACCATGAAGCATTTCACGGAGTACGGTCGTTACAGACCGTACAAATTCCAGGTTCAGGACCACAGCATCAAGATAGCCAAGCGAAATGTATCGGCTGGCGCAGCCACGGCCAGTGATCCGTTTCATCTGGAGCACATGAAGAGCTTCAAGAAGAGCTTCAGACTGCCCCTTGCGCTCTACGACAGGATCCACGACGTCGCGCACCGGCTGGATACCCAACCCTCCGACATCATCCGCCTGGCAATGGTGGATGCGTACCGAGACGGTCATCACGAGATCTGGGTATATGGGAGGCAGCCATGCTTCAAGGAACCGGAAGAGGGTGAGAAACTACTTGATGGGTAGCGTCCGGAGAGCGTTCTTTCCTACCCTTCACCGCCTCGTTCACGGTTTAGCTTGAGCGATGGCTGAAACCGCCCGTACAGTCTCTGCGGGACAGTCGGAATGGGAGTGTTGGACCGGTGAACGAGGAAATGTTTCAGCCTGGCGACCCGGTCGCCGATATCCTTTTCAACTGGTCACCCCTGATCGCTGCAGCATTGGCCTGCGCATTTGGCCTGCTTTTGATCCTGCTCGGCTTCCGGAACTACGTAAAAGCGGCGCTTCTCAAAAAATCCGGTGTGAAAGGGCATGCCACCGTCACTCGAAAGTGGCTGAGAAAGGGTTATGTCGACAGGGATGACCGGCACCATACAAAGCCCACCAAGTATCATTATCTACGGTATGAACGCAGCGATGGCGGGAAGATCTTGTCCGAAAAAGAAGTGGCCCCCGTTGTCCTCTGGAAGGGAATCGAGCCAGGCGATCAGGTTGAAGTGATTTATCTGCCTGGCCGTTCATTGATGCGGCTGGCCAGCTGGCCGGATCAGATCGGGCTTAGCGCGGGCCTGCTTCAGCTTACCATTGGCGCTCTGGTGACGGCCACATCTGCCGGCATGATGATCAGCAGTGCGCTCGCTGCGATGAGCGGCCCTGAATACCGGGACATCGGGCCGGATTGGATCATGGAAACGGCCGAAGTGCTGAATGTTGGCACCCCGGCGGACCCCTATCTCCGCCTGTTTGCACCCAACAAAACCTACGTGCAGGTGGTCTTTGGCGACACGCGGGGCGGCGCGCTGATGGCGAACCAGCGGCTCGTACTGCTGTCGCCTGAACAGGTTGCAGGGCATGACATATCGGAGGGCGCGATCCTAAAAGCCTGGATGGAACCCGAAAACGAATACAACGCAGTTCTCGATATTGAGCGCGACCGCTCCTCGCGCTGAACTGAGGTCTGAAGGCAGCGGGTAAAACTCCGTCTCACGTTCAATTCGCGAATGGCTCCCCTCTGCTCGCAATCCCTGTTTAGTTGATCAGCACCTCCGGCTGGCCCGGCTAGACCACGACATTCACGGTTGCTTCCCGTCCGTTTGGACCTTCAACGAGTTCCATCGAAACGGCTTCCGCCTGCTTGGCGGTCATGCGCTGGTAAAGGCCATCACGGTTATTCCCCGGGTGACCTTTGAGATAGAACTGAGTGGTCAGCAGTTCCTGGTCATCTTCAAGTATCTTCACATGGATATGCGGCGTGCGCCCCGGGTAGCGCGTTGGCTTGATGGTTCGGAATCTATAGTGACCGTTGTGATCGGTAACGTCATGACCGAAACCCTGGAATCCCTGATCGCGCGCGACAGAACGATTGTCGCCTGGATGCAGGTATCTCCCGTTCATGTCGCATTGCCAGATTTCAATGCGAAGCCCGGCGAGCGGAGTGCCGGTTTCGTTTGTCACCTGGCCCTTCAATGAAATCACTTCCCCGCCAGCCTCACTGACAAGACCGGCGATTTTGACCAGATCGTTGTCAGCATCTGCCATCCTCATGGAGGGCTTTGGATAAAACGGTCCTTCGGTCGCGCGCGGGGTCAGCCCGGCGGTTTCACCTTTTCGCGGAAAGAACAGCCCTGCAACAAATGCTGCGAAGCCAAAAACTGTATATCGGCGCGTCCGGTTTCCAGAGTTCATGGCAAGCCCCTTTCACCAGAGGTAGTCATCTGCCGAAGGATGGCAAATCTATTTCAAACAGCTGCCCGTACAAGGTCGGAGGCCGGGACTTTGCGGACTTTCGCCGCACATGCGGCTTGGGCAGCCCCGCGCTTCCGTTTTGCTGCAGGACACGGTCTTTGTTAAATCTAGGCTGGCTTCCTAAAGGGGACCGCACGCTTGCGATCCCTTTTGGGTATCTGTCTAAGTCAGGCTTGGCTCTCGGGAAGCTGAACAAGAAGTCCGTCAAGTTCTGCCGCCACTGTCAGCTGGCAGGATAGGCGGGAACGCGCAGGGTCAGGTTCAAAAGCAAAATCGAGCACCTCTTCTTCGCTGCTTCCCTTGACCGGCAGCTTTGAGGACCACTGCGGATCAACGTACACGTGACATGTTGAGCAAGCGCAAGCACCTCCGCATGTCGCATCAATTCCAGGTACATTGTTGTCACGTGCGCCTTCCATGACGGTGAACCCGTTGGCGACTTCGACGACGTGGCTGATACCGTTGTGCTCAACATAGGTGATCTTGGGCATTTCATTTCCTTTGCGGCAATATCTAGCAAGTGGTCCGGCCGGCCCGTTCGCCATTTGCATGAGCAAAATCGCAGGCGCCCGGTATCCGACAGTTTTTGGGTGATGTTGGGGGACTAGCCGGTCTTGAGAGATCGGATGACGGACCAAATAAACAGGGCTGCGGACAGCATTGCGAAGGTCGCGCCAGTCTAAAGAAGGCCGATGATCATTTCACCGATGAATGGGACAAACCCAAGAGGCAGAAGAATTGCTCCGGCTGTTGCGGCCAGAAAATGCAACATTGCAATCCGGGTTTTGGCCGCAGTGGGAAAGGCTGCGTAGAACAGGCCGTAAATCGCATTGCTCACCCAGCCAAACAGTAGAAGGTGCACGTGTACGGGAAGGAACTCATAGGCGCCCTAGGGAAAAGCCGACGTTACGGCTGCCGCTAGCAGCCATCTTTTCCAAGCCAAATGTTCGGGCAAGCCGCTACCGATTAATCAGTGCAGGAGGCGACCGTGGCTCAATCCGTGAAGCTTTCTGGCGACATCATGGGTCTCCTCCTCCGTGAAGCACATCAAGTCTCTGCGAAGTCTTTTGCCTACTGTTGAAAGAGCATCGCATCTAGTGCCATGATTACGGTCTCCGCGGCCAGCGGATCTGGCCCTTGCTTACCCAACGCCGCCCGCAAATAGACACCATCGATCAAGGCGGATAACGCCCGTTCGACATCCTCCGGGCGACTGCTCGTCTTTCGCAGGTCATGCAGAAGGTTGCTACGCATGCGTTTTTGATATGTTCGCATCAAATGGGCGGCATCTACGTTACTTTGAGAGAGCCCGTAGAAACTGAGCCACGCAGAAGTCTTACGCTGCTCAAAAACGTGGTCCTCAAAGTTGGCGCGGACAATTGCTTTGAGCCGCTCGTGAGGTCCGTCGGCTTTGGCGAGCCCCTGAACAACTCTTTGAGAAAAAACACTGAGGATATGCCGCATGGCAGCAATCAGCATCTGATCCTTACTGCCAAAGTAATGATGTGCCAAACCACTGCTCATACCGGCGCGCTTAGCTATCTTAGATACAGTAACGTCCAGCGAGCCCGCCTCGCCGATTTCCTCGATCACTGCCGCCACTAACGCTGCGCGCCGTTTCGGCTCCATCCCAATTTTCGGCATAAAAGTCCCCTTGAATACAGGCATGTCTAGCCTGCTGCGGAACGACGGATCAATCCAATACCTCAAAGTGGTGCTGCGGTGTGCTGCATAAAAAGCCAGCGGCCTTCAAAACTAACTGAAAGGACCCCTGCGCGCGGAAATGGGAGTAAGCGCGCAGGGGAGCCGCGAGGCTAGCTGGAGAAACTACCAGCAGCCCCGGGCTTTTCGCCGGCGCGCTCACGCTGGCCGTCCCGGTAAATCGCCTTGAACAGGGCAATGCACATCAGAACCATCACCACCGAGAACGGCAGCGCACCGATCACCATGGCAGTCTGGATCGCTTTCAGTCCGCCGACCAGCAGCAGAGCGGCAACGACCAAGCCAAGAGCGATACCCCAAAACAAGATGTGAGGACGTGCCTTGGGGCCCTCGTCGCCTGCGGCGTTGATGGTGTTGATGATCAGAACTGCCGAGTTGACCGAGGTGACCAGATAGGTCATCAGCAGCACAACGATGAGGACCGCCATCAACCAAGCTAGTGCCGGTGACAGCATTAGCTCAATCATGGCAAAGATCTTGTCGCCGTCAGGGGCTGAAAAGATACTACCATTTGCGCCGCCGTTCAGCTCCAAGTCAATTGCTGTCCCTCCTGCAAAAGAGAACCAGACAAAGCACATCAGTGCGGGTGCGATTGATGCGCCAATAACGAATTCTCGAATTGTGCGGCCTTTGGAGATGCGCGCCAGGAAGAGACCAACGAAAGGTGCAAATGCCACCCACCAGGCCCAGTAGAAAACAGACCATGCACCTTGCCAGCCTTCCAGCTTACTGGCCACCGAGCCCTCCACGCCATCGCCGCGGTAGACGGTGAGCACCATCGCAGGAAGATCCATAATATAGGTCAGAAGCCCATTGAAAAAGGCGTTGAGCCCGAACCAGGTGGAGCCGAAGACAAGGAAAAAGCACAGAAGCAGGGTGCTGAGCACCATATTTATGTTGGACAGCCACTTAATGCCTTTGCCAACGCCGGAAAACGCAGAAAGCGTGGAAGCGCCCATGATGATTACGATAGCGACAATGATACCGAGACTGGAGGCCGTACCCTCTTCGTTCAGCAGCCAGTCGCCGATGCCGATACGGGCCATACTGGATACAAACTGGTTGACACCAAAGCCGAGCATCTGCGCTACACCCAGAATGGTAGCAATCACCGCAAAGATATCGATTGCATGGCCAATCGGGCCGGAGAGCCTTTCGCCAAACAGCGGCGCCAATGCGGACCGGATGGTCAGCGGCAGCCCGCGGCGGTAGGCGAAAAACGCCATACCCAGACCAGTGATTGCAAAAGAGGCCCAAGCGGTGAAGCCCCAATGCAGGAACGACCATTTGTAGGCGTTCAGATAGTTGTCCATGTCTGCAGACGTAGCGAGGCCTTGGATCACTTCCGGGTTGTTTTTAAAGTGGTAGATCGGCTCGGCAATGGCCCAAGTTAGCATGCCAACACCGATCCCGGCGCCGAACATCATTGAGAACCAGGAGAAGCGGGAAAACTCAGGTGTATCATTGGCTTTTCCAAGTTTCAGGCGCGCCGCTGCAGGCCAAAGGACCAAACCAAAACAAGCGAGAACAAAGGCTGCCATCACATAGACATACCAGGCCGCGAAATTGGCCAGGATCAGACCGTTGAGCCCCGCCAGCACGGCGCTGGCCTGGTCGGGAAAGGCCACGGCCCAAAGTACTAGCCCTCCCACGATCAGTTTTGAGATCACCGTCACGTAAACGCTGAAACCCTCATAAAACCCCTGATCTGCCGTTTTGATCGGCAGATCTGTCAGGGGTGATTTCGTTGACATTGCACGTCTCCCTTTTTGACGTTTTGCGCCTTCCTGCGGGGGCCTGTGCCCCCGCGCCCTCCTGGCGCTCCGCCTATTCCCCCCGCGGGAATCTGGCGTTCTCCTCGACTACGTTCAAATCCATGTGGTTGCGCATGTAGCGTTCGCTGGCCTTTTGCAGCGGCTGGTAATCCCAGGGGAAATAGCCGCCCTCACGCAGCGCCTCATAAACCACCCAGCGGCGGGCCTGGCTTTCGCGCACCTCAGCGTCAAAGCGGTCTAAATCCCAGCGCTCCGCTGCCATCGCCTTGAGACGGTCAAGGGTTTCCCCATGAGCCGGTTCGTCGGCCAGATTGGTCAGCTCATGCGGATCGGCATCAAGGTCGAACAGCTGATCCGGGTCCAGGTTGCACAGGTTCAACTTCCACTGGCCCAGTCGCAGCGAAACCATCGGCGCATAAGAGGCCTCTGCCGCATATTCCATCGCCACCGGCGTGGTCCGCACCTCGCCCTGGCCCAGTGGCACCAAAGTTTCACCCGAGGTCCAGGGCATCACTTCTTCCATGCTGACGCCGGCCAGGTCGCACAGCGTCGGACAGACATCAATGTTGGACACAGGCGTCTCAACCAGCCCCGGGGTCATCTGCGGCGCGGCCACCATCAGCGGCACGCGTGCGGAACCTTCATAGAAGCTCATCTTGAACCAAAGCCCGCGCTCACCCAGCATGTCGCCGTGATCGGAAACAAACAGTATGATCGCTTCCTGCTGAGTACTTTCCAGCGCTTCCATCACCTCACCGATCTTGTCGTCGAGGTAAGAGATATTGGCAAAATAGGCGCGGCGGGAGCGGCGGATATCCTCCTCGGTGATGTCAAAGCTGCGCCAGTCGTTGGCATCAAAGATCCGTTTTGCGTGCGGGTCCTGATTGTCATAGCCAAGGTCAGCAACTTCCGGCAGCAGATGCTCGCAGTCCTCGTAAAGATCCCAGTACTTACGGCGCGTCACATAGGGATCGTGCGGATGGGTGAAGGAAACCGTCAGGGCCCAGGGGCGGCCGTCCTTGCCGCGGGCCAGGTCATAGATCTTCTGGGTAGCGTGGAAGGCCACTTCATCGTCGAACTCCATCTGGTTGGAGATCTCTGCAATACCGGCTCCGGTGACCGAGCCCATGTTGTGATACCACCAGTCAATCCGCTCACCCGGCTTGCGGTAGTCCGGGGTCCAGCCGAAATCCGGCGGATAAATATCGGTGGTTAGCCGGTCTTCGAAACCGTGCAGCTGGTCGGGGCCGACGAAATGCATCTTGCCTGACAAGCATGTGTAGTAGCCTGCCCGGCGCAGGTGGTGCGCATAGGTCGGGATGGAAGAGGCAAATTCGGCGGCATTGTCATAGACCCGGGTCGCCGAGGGCAACTGGCCGGACATGAAACTGGCCCGGCCCGGGGCACAAAGCGGCGATGCTGTGTAGGCGTTGCGGAACCGGGTGGAGCGTTCCGCCAGTTTCTTCAGATTCGGTGCATGCAGCCAGTCAGCCGGGCCATCCGGGAACAGCGTTCCATTCAGCTGGTCCACCATGAAAATCAGGATGTTGGGTCGAGTCATTGTTGGTTGTCCCAAGGGGCGAAGATTTTGATTTACGGCCGAGAGGCCGGGGAGCGGTTCGAGTTACCGGGCTGGCTCCGGCGTAGGCCCTGGCAAAACTAAGTTCAGCCAGAACCTCAAATTGGTTCCATCCAGCAAAGGTGCCGGGTGTGGCAGAGAATTTGCCTTGTGTTGATTGATCAGTCAATTAAAAAACGGTTTCACAGAACAAACAGGTGACTCGTGACCTTCTATGCGCCGCTTGCCGAAATCTCTTTGAGCCTATCTGCCGTTCTGCTGATCGGTTTCACGGTTGGCGCGGTGTCCGGTATATTTGGCGTTGGCGGCGGCTTCCTCGCGGCGCCTGCACTGATGTTTCTGGGTGTTCCGCCACTGATTGCGGTGGGCACTTCTGCCAATCTGGTGATTGCCTCATCTTTCGCGGGACTGCTGGGCAATCTCAGGCAAGGGAGCGTTGACTTTGCCTTGGGCAGCGTTCTGCTCGCCTGCAGCGTAGCAGGGAACATTATGGGCTTTGGGTTGCTATACCTGCTGTCCGGCAGCGGCGGGCTCTTTATCAAGCTATTCTATTTCCTGCTGCTGCTGGCGATTGGCGGAGCCATGCTGTTTGAAAGCTTGCTGGCGGGACGCGGGCAAACTGCCGGTGCCCTGGAAACATACGACGGTGTGCTGTCCGGCCCTGGGCATCGAATGTTCCGAATTTCCGGCAAACCCCTTTCCTTGCCACGAATTGCAGCTACCGGAGGCACAGTTGGCCTGCTTTCGTCGATGCTGGGGGTTGGCGGAGGCTTCTTCGTTATTCCAGCTATGATCTATTTCATCGGGGTGCCGGCCAAAGTGGTAGTTGGAACAACCGCCTTCCTAACGTTTTTCAGCTCTGTTTTTGTCACGGCAGCTTATGCCATAGGATACCAGGCCGTAGATCCCGCCGCTGCACTGCTGCTAGTCGTTGCCAGCGCCATTGGGGCTCCTGCCGGGCTAGCACTCGGCCGTCGAACAAACCCCGAGCGGATGCGGCTTCTGCTTGCGCTGCTGATCCTGGCAGTTGCCGCAAATCTGGCGGCGGGCCTGCTCCTTACACCGGCGAACCCTTATTTCCTGCTGGAAGGGTGACCTCATGTGGATGCGTATTACCCTGATCTTATGCCTGTTCAACATCAGTACCGCTGCCGCTGGCCCTATTGTCACCCGGGCCGAGCCCGGGATAATCCGAATGGGTCTCGGCTTTGACGGTGCCACAATGACAGTGATTGGGGCGATCAAACATGACGGGCGGCAGGTCGGCAGCAAGGAACCTGAAATTGCCATCGTCGTAACCGGTCGGCCGCATACACGGCTTCTGGCGAAGATGGAGCGATCCTTCGGCATTTGGAGCGCCAAGCCTCTGCGCCGCATCCACATTTTGCCATCCTACTATGCAGCAGCGACAAGTCATGCCAGAACTTTGGAAACGCTGGAGCCTCCCAATCAGATGGGGAGGATCCGGTTGCAAGACAAACTAGCGTTTGCCAACCACCGGCCGGTTGAAGCCGGACAGATTGCGGCATTGGTCAAAGCTATGCAGAACAGGGGAACCTATGCCGAATACCTTGAGGGCGTCAGGGTTTCAAATGGCACCCTCTTCACCGCTCGCTTCGAATTGCCTGGCCTGCCGCCAGGAACGCTAAGGGTAGAGAGCTTCTTGATCGAAGACGGTAAAGTGATTGCAAGCGACCGCACCGCTCTGGTGGCGCTTAAAGCTGCTCTGCCACGGCAAGTTCTGAATTTTCTACTGGAGCATTCTGTCCTATTTGCAGCGGTACTGATTGGATGCACAATCCTGCTAACTTGGGCGATTAGCGCTTTTCACTTCCGGATCTCGTCCTGAATGGCAAAACGTTCCCTTCATGCCCTCTATTTTGAGTAGAAGCTTCAAAACCAAAAAGCCGATTTCCGCCTAAAACGCGAAGGCCGAAAGAAGGATCTTTGTAAACTGAGAAAAATGCGGGGGCCGGTCCTCCAACTGGCCAAACACTATTTTGCGCTAGCTGCGGAGCCTGTTTGGAAGCAAGAGCGCCGATTGCCGCGCCGACGCCACAGTTCTGGCTGAACTCTTTCTCAATGCAGTAGCGCTGGCAATTCCCGAACGGCTGTTGGCAAAAGCGAATTTGCTAAGTCTGTCAGGCAAATCTTACTTTCGTCCTGTCACTTTTAAGGATGCTCTTTGCTAACGACCAAGGCTGCCTCTGTGGCTTCTATGACCTGCTTTGTTGTTACATTGGGTTGGGTTTCCAATAGTTCGAGACCACGATCAGTAGGTTTGAGAACACAAAGATCTGTAACTATAAGATCGACAGATCTTTGCGATGTCACTGGCGCTGTGCAACGTTCGACGATTTTAGAGATACCTTTCGATTGATGTAGCATGGCGACGATGACGCGCTTCGCGCCGGTCGTAAGGTCCATTGCCCCGCCCATTCCTGGCATCGTCTTCCCGGGTACTGACCAGTTGGCGAGCCGTCCTGTTGCATCCACTTGCAAACCGCCAAGGACAGTTAAGTCAATATGCCCTCCTCGGATCAGGCCAAAACTCATAGCACTGTCAAAGGCAGCCGCTCCAGGAACTGCGGAAACAAACCCCCCACCGGCATCGGTGAGGTTCCGGTCTTCCATTCCTTCCGGGGGCCGTGCCCCCAGTCCGATCACCCCGTTTTCGGCTTGGAAAAAGACCCCGGAGTCAGGTGGGAGAAAATTGGCAACTAAGCTGGGTATCCCAATTCCGAGGTTGACCAGCATTCCAGCCTGGATTTCCTCCGCTACACGTTTCGCGATGCGATCCTTTGGGGGCAGTGTTTCATGAAGCTTGGCCATATCATTCGTTCCCCTTTGAACGCTCCAGCACGTGGTCCACTAGTACGCCTGGTGTGATTACCCCATCCGGCGGTATGACCCCGGTTGGAACGATGCGATCTGGCTCAGCTATGACTGTGCGGGCAGCCATTGCCATCACTGGATTGAAGTTTCTGGCCGTCAGCATGTAGGACAGGTTTCCAGCATAATCGGACTGGTAAGCTGCAATCAGCGAAAAGTCAGCTTTGAGTGGGGTCTCGAGCAAGAAGTCCTCGCCGTTGCAGGAAATGACTGTTTTACCTTCTGCAACATCTGTCCCAAGCCCGGTTGGTGTCAGAACTCCACCTAGTCCGACACCGCCTGCTCGAATGCGTTCTACCAATGTCCCCTGGGGGACAAACTCAAGCTCCAGTTCACCGGATTGCGCCAATTCCTGAGCCTCGGGGTTCAATCCGATATGGGAAGTGATAAGGCGCCGGACGGAACCCGCGCTTAGTAGTTTACCTACTCCGACACCGGGACGCGCGGCATCGTTTGATATCAGAGTCAGCCCAGAAACACCCCGTTCGGCAAGGGCCTCTAGCAGACGGTGAGGCGCTCCCACCCCCATGAAACCGCCGACCATGATCGTAGCGCCATCTTGGATCAGTTCGGTTGCCGCAGCCGCATTTATTGCAAGTTTCATCAGCGCTTCGTCTCAACGAGCATAATCTCTTAAATCCCTTTTGCTGCCGCCAACAGGTACTGCAAAACGAGATCATCGCGCCGTTTGGCCAGATCAGTCATGGAAGCATCGCCGACCGCGGCACGGACACCTTTTTCAAGCGTATCAACAACCTCGGGGGTGAGACGCGGGTTCCCAAGATCATCCCACCAACTTTGGAATGGGCCGCCCAGATGGTCACAAAAGGCACGGATGCCGCCAGCACCACCGCCCAGATGCAGCAGAGTGTTTGGTCCCAAGGCCGCCCATCGCAAGCCTGGCCCATAGGCCACAGCCTTATCTATGTCCTCTACGCTTGCCACACCTTCCATCGCAAGATGGACGGTTTCGCGCCAGATAGCCGCCTGCAGGCGATTTGCAATATGGCCTGGAACCTCCTTGTTCAGGCGCACGCATATCTTGCCGATACTCTCATAGAATTCAGTGGCTTCTGCCAGCACTCCCTCATCCGTCATCTCGTTATCCATTAGCTCGACAAGGGGGATGAGATGGGGCGGGTTGAACGGGTGAGCCAAAACAAAACGGCCAGGATTGGAAAAGCCTGCCTGCATCTCGGACAGTTTCAGACCAGAGGTTGAGCTGCCGATGATCACACCTTCTTTTAGGTGTGGTTCAATTTTCGCATAGAGGTCATGCTTGATTTCTAGCCGCTCTGGTACGCTTTCCTGAATGAAGTCAGCATCAGTAACTGCCTCAACGGGATCAGTTGTAAAGCGCATCTTCGAAACATCATCGGCATATTCCCACCCTAGAGCGGCGAGAGCTTCGGCAGAGTTCCGAACAAGGCTTGTTACGCGAAATTTCGTGTCGGGTGATGGGTCGAACACGGCAACCTCTCGTCCGGTGGCAGCAAAGAGAGCAGCCCAACTCATGCCAATGGTTCCGGCACCGAGAATAGCAATTTTCGGACGCTTCATGGTGTTTTTTCCTCTTGGAGACCCGCATAGACGGCTTCCCGCAATCCAATGCGGTGTGCTGCACGGTTTTCGGGTGAGTGAGTAAGAAAGACAGTTATGAGGTCGTTCTCTGGGTCGACCCAGAAATTCGCACCTGACACACCCGGCCACAGAATTTCCCCTATGCCACCCGGTACGCTGTGTGATTTTGCTGTCCTGACAGCTAGGCCCAGGCCAAAGCCCAGGCCGTTTTCAGGTTTCGGTGCGCTAATGCCAAGTTTTGTTGTGTATTGGCCAAACTGAACACCTGTCGGCAAATGGTTATGGCACATGAGGGACAGCGTGCCTGGTTGAAGCAACCTGATCCCTTCAAATATGCCATCATTCTGAAGCATTCGGGCAAACCGCATGTAATCAGAGACGGTTGTCCACAACCCAGCCCCGCCAGACCACCAGGACTGGTCCGAAGACATCAATGGTGCGATTGCATCGCGTACAGGTGACGGAGGAAGCTCCGCAACATTTGCTGTTTTTGGCACAAACTCCGTATTATGCATTTTCAGTGGAGCCAGCACGAGCTCTTCTAAAGCGTCATCGAGCTGCAGCTTAGTCACCACTTCGATTACGCGGCCCAACAAATCTGTGGACATGCCGTATTCAAAGACCTGACCAGGTTGATGCAAAAGAGGGAGAGAGGCCAACCTTTCAGCCATCTCTTTGTTATCTATTCTAAAATCATAGACTCCGGCTTCCCGGTAGCGGCGATGAATGTCATCTCCGCCTAAGAATCCATAGGTAACCCCTGAAGTATGGATCATTAGGTCAAGAATGGTGGGAGGGCGGTCAACTGGCACCAGTTGCCCTGACGGAAGCAGGACGCCTTCCGCGCCCAGTCCAGGCACAAAGCGTTGCACTGGATCGCATAGCGTTAGATAGCCATTCTCGACGAGCTTCATAGCAGCGGCTGACACGATTGGCTTCGTCATTGACGCAATCCAGAATTGCGTATCACGCGTCACCGGAAGACCGTCGGCGCCACGAATTCCGAAAGCTTCAGAAAAGACAGTTTCACCGCTTCTAAGAATTTCCAACACGCCGCCATTCAAGCGCCCTGCACTAACCTCGCTATTGATCCATTTTTGAATATTGGCCGGGTCAAAGTCCGGCGACACTGCGTGTCTCATTGCATCGGCTCCAACAGGCAAAACGCAAAGGCAGGCAGAAGTGTGATCGCAATCGCATCCAGTACTTTTGCGCCACCGGTAAATCGGATGGGGGCTGAAGACACTAATGCCTTCAACCTATTTTTTTCGAGTCTTCTCATCTCTAACGGACCGCAACCTTTGCATCGAACAGCGGTGCCAAGAAGATAGAGTTTTTCATTTCATCCTCACGGGCACATTGTCGTGGGCAAAGGGCATTTCTTTAGATCAATCCCCATTGGTCCGCTTCTTCCAGAAGTGGGGTGGAGATGATTTCGGGGGAGATTTCCAGGCCTTCAACGGCGGTGACGGTCTCGATGCTACGAGTTTCGATACCCAGATCATCGAGCGTCAAAGTGCCATTGTTGAACGCTTGAGCATCGTCAGCTGCGAGGCGCAGGATCAAAGTATCCTCACCGCGACCGCCGACAAACCTATTGGTGTCAGCGGAGCTGTCTCCACCAAAGAGAGCCTGATCAGTGAAGATGAAAACATCTTCCCCGCGGCCACCAAAAGCCCTGTCTGAACCAGCGCCATCAATCAGGATATCCCTCCCGCGGCCGCCATGGCTGACATCGTCACCGTGATTATCGGCCAGAACATCGCCTCCGCGGCCTCCGATGATCACATCATCACCAGATCCGCCGCCTACAATGTCAGCCCCGCGCCCTGCAAAAATGAAATCTTCACCGGCTCCACCGAGACCTACGTCACTGCCCTGGCCGAGCCAGACATAGTCGTCGCCGGCACGAGCAACAATCAGATCATCGCTATGACTGCCGCCCAAAACTTCGTCACCTGTGGTGCCGAATTTTACGTTTGAGGTCAAAGTTTCGATCTGCAGGCGTGCAAGGATCTGATCGAATGCATCGCTGGTGTGGATGTTGTCAACCAGTGCAACCTGATCAAATGGGGCGTCGCCAATCGCAGGATTTACCGTTTGACGGTCAAGGGTAATTGGATCGTCAAACGTCCGGAAGCCGAAGCTGGTAAAGTCCTCCGAAACCTCGGTGAACATGGCGCCAAAGTCGAAGGTGGTCACTGAAACACCAAGCGCTTCGAATTGCTCGACATTGGACGTCAATAGCTCGTTAAAAGCGTCGCTGATCAGAGGCATAAACGCTTGCACTTCAGGTGGAAAGAAAATCTCAGCAATGGGATAGCTCCCAAAATTTGGCAAGGTATACAGGAAAACCTCGCCGACCCCCGCATCGGCCAGTCGCTCTGCCTGGGCCAGAACGGCGTCGAAAATTTCTTGTCCGCGCGCTTGCGCCTCTACCTCGGGAGCCTGCGTCCAACTTGCATAGTCAGTCAACAGAATGTCATTTCCGCCGATTAACAGAGATACTGCTGTATTTGACAAGTCTTCCTGGGGCTCAAGGTTGCTCAGAAAACTGTCAATTTGGCCCGACAGATCAAATCCGGTATCCGCCTCGGGGTGATCAGGTGGAATAGGAATCCCACGAAACGTCAAAAAATCCGAAACCGTGCGATCAGTAGTTGCTGCAGCACCGGAAAAAGCCACATTTTCAACATTCTCGTCAGTCATGCCAAGATGGTCGGCCAAATAATCAGCGTACTTGAACCCATCGCTGGCGCGATTTTCCGCGAAAATATCTGGGTTGCCAGTAGGAAAACCCAAAGACTGAACAATGGTATTCAGATTGCCTGAATCCGTCCAGCTGTCCCCAAAGAAAATCAGTTTCTCGTAGTTCTGAGTCGTTGACATAGTGCGTCCTCCCTATTGGGCAGGAAGCTTAACTGTTCCAAATGGTTAACTCTTGTGCTGGGCGCCACTGGTTTTTGTGATAGAGTCCACTTGCTAAACGGGAGCCTGTTCCATGTCAAAACTCCATCCATCTGAGGCGCTTTCCGCTCTTCCACTGATTGGGCGGTCTGATGACGTTGAGAAAACAGCCAGCGGCGATCACTGGCACTCGATCTTCAGTGAAATCTGGGGAGATATTAACGTTAAACCCGTCGCCGACGGACAGATCTCCGGCAGCTTGCGCAGTAAGCAAATTGGAGCCCTGACCTTCAATCGTATCGAATTTGGCAACCAGCAGTTCGAGAAGTCACTCCAGCGTGGCTCCAGTGAAGAACCTTTTTTTTCGCTGAGTTTTCCCGAGAGCGGGGCAGCCTTGTGCCAGATTGGCGATGTTCGCAAAGAGCTCCGGCCGCAGACAACCTATCTTCTCAACAATGGTCTGGCAGCAAAGCTACGCGTTGAGCGGGACTACTCAACCTTCAATGTGAAAATCCCCGCGGACGCACTAGAGCAACGACTTGGGCGGTCAGCTGATATCTTGTCGCGCCCGATTGTTCAGCCTGATGCGATCTTTCACATGTTGCAGTGTCTAATCATCGAGTTGCTCGAAAACGTGGACGAGAGCGATGATCACGCGATTGGCTTCATGACCAACCAAATGCTTGATACGGTCGCGTTCTTCCTGACTTCCGGGGGGCAAATGTCAGACGACAGCCTGGCTGTGCAGTCTGCCCGGGCCAGAGTAATAGCGTACATCGACGCCTGTTTTCGCGATCCAGACCTGACTCCCAAAGCCATCGCGCAAGCTTGCGGTATATCGCGCAGCTACTTGTACAAAGTGTTCGCAGATGGACAGTCAGTCATGGAGAGGATTAAAGTTCGCCGATTGGATGCAGCTCGCAGCTTAATCGAACAGCCCAAGTGCAGTCTTTCGATGACGGAGGTTGCGATGACGACGGGCTTTTCAAGCTCAAGCGAGTTTTCACGCTTGTTTAAGAAAGAGTTCGGCGTCGCTCCAAGCAAGCTGTAGCTTGCCTATTCCGGAACGAGAGGGCTGCGCCTTCTCCTTCCCAATGCTCTTCCTACTTTGTCGTATTCGACGAAAGGTAGTGACATCGTGCTGACAGATTTTTGCAGTTTAGGTGATGACCGCGGTTGGAACTCCATTAAATCCAAATGGATCGCGCAACGCCCATACACCATAGAACTTCGAACATGCCTCTCGGATCAAATCTCCTGGAACTTCTGATGCTGCAACATCGCCTTCCTGAGGCTCTCAGCTTCTAGCTGCCTGTGACACAGGGAGAAAGTATGGCGCTAACCCAGCCCGGGTCCGCACCTATCATATTTTGAGTGTCTCATGGCCTAAGCGGTATCGTAGTGAAGTCCTGTCAATTCTTCAGTGAAGCTCCAAAGCTTTTCAGCAATCGCCTCATCTATCGGCGGCTTGACTTGAAGTTTCCAGGCTGGACCACGTATGCCGAACCGAGGACCGTAGTAGTCGCGCTTGCCGATCCCGGGATCAGTGGCGGCTCGAAGCTGCGGCGCAACTCCTGTCGAAACAGACGCCGCCATCAATTTCGAGAGTAAACCTCCCACCCCGGTCGTTTGCTGCCGTTCGGTCGCTGCCAATCCTGGATGGGCTGCGACCGACAGTGCATCCGCGCCAGCTGCATCAAAGCGTGATTGCAGTGTGTGCATGAACAGTAGGTTAGCTAGTTTGCTGTCACCATAGGCCTGGAAGCGCGAATAAGGGCGTTTTTGCCAGTCCATGTCATCAAAACGGATTTCACCAATCCGGGCTGAGCCACTTGAAACGGTTACAACTCTTGCACCGGGTGTTTTACACAAAACGTCAAACAGATGTGCGGTAAGCGCAAAATGACCATAGTGGTTTGTTGCCATTTGCATCTCGTGACCGAACTCCGTACGTCGCAAGGTCTCAAGATTAACCACTCCGGCGTTGTTCAAGAGAATGTCGAGTTGGTTCTGGTTGTCACGGTAAGTGGCAGCAAATTCTGCAATCGAGGCAAAATCAGTCAAGTCAAGGCGGATGCAAGACAGGGATGCGCTTGGCACTTCCTGCTTAACGCGCTTGATGGCTTCCTCTCCACTACTAGGCCTGCGGCAGGCTATGACAACGTCAGCTCCGTTTCGAGCCAACTCAAGGGCGGACTTAAACCCGAGCCCTACATTGCCGCCGGTTACAATGGCCCGCTTGCCGGACAGATCCGGAATGTCGTCTAGCCTCCAACTATGCACCTTAGACTCCCGCTCATTGCCATAAGAGAATGGCATTCACTTATCCGCGTATACACGGAACTTCAAGCTGCTTGTGGGTAAGAAGCCTGTGACTTATTTGAACTCGCAAGGGAGGTCGTATGTCAGAAAAGTTCATTCGCGCGCGCAGCGCGGTTCAGAAGTCGCAGCGTCAAGAGCAGCTGCTTGAAGCAGCCCGCTGTGTGATCGAACGATTAGGTGTGGACGCGAGCACAATGGCCGATATGGCGAAAGAGGCCGGCATCTCTCAATCTGCTTTTTACCGCTATTTTGGAAGCAAAGAAGAAATTCTGGCACATCTCCTAGTGGCTGAAGCGGACAAAATCTCTGACATTCTGGTCGCAGGAATTAAGGTTTGCAGGGGCTTGCCGCAACTGGCGGACGTATTTGCAAAGGTTTTCGCTGATCACCCGCTGTTCTGCGCGTTGGCGAGCGACCTGACCCGCACTTTGGAGCGCAATATTTCGCAAGATCGGCTGGTGAAAATCAAAGTCGAGTTTGCGCGTGTATTGGGGCGCTGGTCGGAAGCATTGCTTGATGCGGAAATCGTGAAAGACCGAGATACTGCCGTTTCCTTTATTCGCAACGCTCACGTCGTGCTGGCTGGCCTGTGGCCGATGACCTTGCAACGCCCGCATGTGAAAGATGCTGCTCGCCAAGCGGGCTTAGCTGAGATTAGCGGGAACTTTCAGACCGAGTTCAGTAAAATCCTAGCCGTAGTTGGCAGAGGTATGGAAAAGTAATGCTCTCGACCTGATGAGCCGAGAGCATATTTAATAAATCCGGCTGTTGCTCCGCCACACGAGGCTACGGCCCGTAAGCAACCTCGGGCAGCCAGGTTGCAAGCACCGGGAATACATACACCAGCACTAGGCCAAAAATCTGCAGACCGATGAAGGGAAGAACCCCTTTGTAGATATGACCAACGGTCACGCCCTCAGGTGCCACCCCTTTCAGATAGAACAACGCGAATCCCACTGGAGGCGTCAGGAACGAGGTTTGCAAGCACACGGCCACCAGAACGACGAACCAGATCATCCGGGCACCTTCGTCCGCAGGGCCAACATCCAGATCCGGCACGACGAGAGACACGAAGGGCAGAACGATCAGCGTAATCTCGATCCAGTCCAGGAAAAACCCAAGGACAAAGATTAGCAGCAGGATCGAAATCAGAACCCCATTGTCGTTGAAGGGCAAGCTCTTCAGTGAGTGCTCAATGAAGTCTTCTCCGCCCAGAGACTGGAACACGAAAGAAAACGCCGTTGCTCCCAGGAAGATCGCGAAGATGAACGACGTGGTGCGCGTCGTCTGAGTGCAGACCTCTTTGAGGACCTGCATGTCGAACTTCCGGTTCAGGATCGCAAGAATGGTCGCGCCCAATGCTCCGATACCCGCTGCTTCGGTCGGCGTTGCCACACCCGCGAAGATCGACCCCAAAACCGTGATGATCAATGCCGCCGGGGGTAGAATGGCAATCATAACGCCGAAGATATCCGACACCTCCATGGCTTTTGCATCGTCAGGCACAGGGGTCGCCGAAGGTGAGAGACGGGAAACCAGCAACTCATAGGTGATATATAGAAAGCCGAGCATCACGCCGGGAATCAGCGCGCCCATAAACAGGCCGCCGGTATCGACGCCTGCGGTCCGGTCCGCCATCAGAACCAGCATAATCGACGGCGGGATGATGATCCCTAAGGCACCGGTCGCGCAGACCACGCCGGATGCGAAGGCTGGGCTATAGTGGTTTTTCATCATCACCGGCATGCCCAGCAGCGCAAGAAGCACAACCGAAGCGCCGATGATTCCGGTTGATGCGGCCAGCAGAACACCGATCAGAGTAACTGTCAGCGCATAGCCGCCCGGTACGCGGCCAAAGATCTTGACGAAGTTCTCCATCAGGCTGTTGGCAATGCCCGAACGGTCCAGCATCAGCCCCATGAAGACAAACATGGGCAAGGCGACCAGAACCCAGTTGGTCATGATCGTCCACATTCGCTGAACGACGATGGACATTTGCTGGAATGAGATGCTGTAAAACCCGTCTGAGAGCTGTGCGTCGAATACAAACGCAGCGGCCAGCGCTGTTGTCAGCGAAACGCCCCCCAGAACCCAGGCAACAGGAAACCCTGTAAACAGCAGCAGGATAAAACCACCAAACATGGTCATGCACATGATTTCGTAAAACTCGAAAGCCATGATCAGTTCTCCTGGTCCGAAGGCGAGTTGGCACCCAAAAACAGGTAGGCGATGCATCTGTGCAACCGGCTGAGCGCGGCCAGCAGCAACAACAGCAGCCCGACAGCAAGTGCGCTTTTGATGATCCAGTAATGCGAAAGGCCTGCCGGAGATGTGGAGCGCTCACCATCCTCAATCGCCTTCAGAACAAAGGGGAAAGTGAAGTAGAGCAGCATAAGCAGGAACGGAATCAGGAACAGGAGTATCCCAAAGAAATCGACCAGCGCCTTTCTTTTCAAAGACATGTTTTCGTAGAGCAGATCGACCCGGACATGGTCGTCATAGACCATCGTGAAGGACAAGCCCAACAAGAACAATGCAGCGTAGATGTGCCATTGAATTTCTTCTGCCTGAACGCTGCCTTGCGCTAGTACGTTCTTCATGAAGACGTTGACGCAAATTACGGCAATCAGCAGCACCCAGAACCAAGAAACCAGCTCTCCGATCTTTTTGATGGTTGTATCCACCGCTTTCGAAAACCCGGTTTCTGGCAAGGCGGCATGATGCACGACATACTGGAGGTCATCAGGTTCGTCAGGCGACGTTGCAGTTACGTCAAACTCGTTCTCTTTTTTCTCCATCAGAGTCTCCATAGTGCGGGATTGAACCTTTGGCTGAGCTTTGCTGATGGAGAAAAGCCCAAGGCTAACTTCCGCTTCCGCCGACTGGTGCTTGGATCTTCGCCAAAGCTGTTCAACGCTGAGTTTCAGGCGGGTTTCATGCACCGTTTTGTGCCTGATCGCCTGAAGAGAAGGACGGCATGACACAGAGGTTGCCTCCGCCATGCCAGTTCCGCTTCATCCAAAATGCCGCTCCGCAAAACTATGTTTGCGAAGCGACTAAATTTGGTGTTCAGCCGATCATTCGGATTTTCCGAAATCCCGCGGCAGGTAGGCAACTCCCTTCCAGGTCTGATAGTCTTCGACAAAGGCTTCCTGGCTTTCGAAAACCTTCTTGAAGTCCGCATCAGCGGCTGCCTGCGTTTCCATCAAAGCATCGGACAACGATTTGAGCTCCTGCAGCATCTCATCCGGGATCGTTTTTGTCTCGACACCCTTTTCGGCAAAGCCGCGCAGAACTGCGCCTTGAATGGACTCCCCGCGTGACAGGGCGCGCAGCGTGGTCGCAGTGCAACTCACATCAAACAGCGACTTTGTCTGGTCGTCAAAGCCATCCCAGATATCTTTGTTCACGATCAGGTGGAAAGCGGTGTAGGTCTGGTGCCAGCCCGGGAAATAGTTGATTTTCACGATCTTGTGGAAACCAAGAAGCTCATCGACGGCAGGCATCGAAAATTCAGTTGCATCGATTGCACCTTTTTCCAGCGCCTGGAAGATTTCGGAACCTGGAAGCACAGTAACTGAAGCGCCGGCATCCTGCATCACTTGCCCGCCGAGTCCGGCAAAGCGGATCTTCAAGCCCTCCAGGTCAGCCATGGAGTTGATTTCCTTGTTAAACCAACCGGCGGTTTCCGGGCCATTGATTCCGCAAAGGATGGGATGAACACCACGGGAGCCATAGACCTCTTCTCCAAGCTCCTTCCCGCCGCCTTCGTACCACCAGGAAGTATACTCCCATGGCTCCATTCCGAAGGGGCGTGCAGCAAACAGCGGGGCCGCGGGGATCTTGCCGGAATCATAGCCCAGCCAAGTGTAGCCTGCTTCAATCGAGCCGTTCTGAACGGCATCGGTCAATTCCAGCGGAGGCACAAGATTGCCCGGCTCAAAGATCTTGAATTGGATTTTCCCGCCGGAAACAGCCTTCAGCATATCGCCGATCACTTCAGCATTTTCACCCAAAGCAGGCAGGTGCGAAGGGAAAGCATTCGGAACCTTCCACCGAATTTCCTCTTGTGCGGCAACTGCCGTGGATGCCAGTGCGGCAATAGCTGTTGCTGCAATCTTCAGCTTGTTCAACATGTGGGTTCCTCCCAGAATTTCGTTCAGAGCGGTTGCTCTTTCACAGCACACCGGTGCTTGAGGACTTACGATGACCTCATTGGTGCGGAGGGAGATTAGGCTGAAGCCGGAAGAGCTTCTTGTTGCTGAGGTCACTAATTCTTGTGACACAGTCCACTCAGGCACGACCTGACAAAGGAGATAGCGTCTGCCACGGTCCAAAGCCGTTAGGCTCACGACGGGTGATTGAATTTTGTTCGAAACTCATGAACAAGGAGGAAGTGCACACATTCTGCGTCACATAGACCCTGATCAAAGGCCGGATTGGGTGGGCGTTTCATGCTGCGTTACCGAGCGCTTCGAGCGTCGTCGATAGTTTGCAATGAGCTCCTCCAGTCGCCGCCTTCGAACGCGCTGCTCGCAAGATGATGATGTCCGAACTTTGACTTTATACCTTCATGTCGCTACTCATTTTGCAGTTCAGGAGGCAAATATGGCTCAATCCGTGAAGCTTGCCGATGACATCATGGCCTTGGTCCGCCACGAAGCACAACTGAGTGGCCGCTCATTGACTGATCAGGTCACCCACTGGCTGAAAATTGGCCGGGTAGTCGAGCGCTCCAGCAGTTTCGACTACGCCCGCATCTCCACCGTGCTCGAAGGCAATCATACCTCCACACGACCGCATGATGAGGAGGAAAATGCGTGGCTGGATACATTCACCGAAAAGATGGGGCATCCGACGGAAGCTGAAGAGGATTTCTTTTGCCGACGCCAATCACTCGGCCGCGGAGTTGGCCTCGATGCTGGAGGCAATCTCGTCTACACCAAGCACGGCACTGCCGATTGAGGCCGTGCCTTACCTTGCATGGGGACGCCTGTCGGCCTGGACTGATTGCCTCTTGGGAGGCGGAGCCATCCTAGCTCATAGCAGCCGTACTGTTCACATGGTCCAATCTCCGTGTTTCAATTCGCGAATGTAGCGGGCAACGCGAAACACCCCACCACTGTTACAGAGGTCAATCGGCCGTCTGCCATCGAATGCGTGATGTTTCTTTATCAGCCAACTTCGGGCGTACTTGGGGCTTTCGGACCAAGCCACGATCATCTTGATGATTACGCGTTCTTCAGCTGTCATTGTGCCCACTCCCAGAGTGTCCACGCTTTGGATGAGTTATTGATTTCTCGATGTAATTCACGCGGGCACGAAGCATGGAGGTTGCATCATCGACACTAAAAGGGCGATCTGCATTCAAGGAGCGATGATGAAGAGACAGCTCAGCTTCGAGCCAGTCTGACGCTGTTTCCACCAGCTTGCGGTGTTCCTGGTTGGACGGATCATACTGAATGTCCGGAAACAAGCGTGACCAGATGAAGCCGCCGGGATCTGAGTGTGTTTCCCTCAAACGGGAACTGATCTCCTTCAAAAGCTCGCGAGCCGTCGCGCTTCTCAAATCGTCTCGTGACATACCTCTTTCCTCCAATAAATCTTGGTGGAAACGTCGGGATTTGCACCCGAGGGTACACTCTGATCTGGAGCTACTGGGGGTATAAGGCCCGTCCCGCACTACGCCGCTTCCGCTGTCTGGAATTCAGATCAGGCGGATATTCGATGCAGCGTATAGAAGGCATAGGACATGCCCTCATCGTAAGCAAAGTTGGTTGTCTTGGTCAATCACTGCAGGCGCTCAGGTGAGCTAACCGGGCACCTGTCCAACTACGAAACCGCCCAGAGAGCGCCTCGTGACCGGCAACATCGACACTTCTATCTGGCAGCCGCACACCACCTTTCTCTCAAACGAGAACCGATCTCCTTCAAGAGTTCCAGAGCCAATGCTCTTCTCAAACCGTCCCGTGGCGTAATACGTTCCCTCAATCAACGCTTGGTGGAAACGTGAGATTAGCACCCGGCCCGCGGGTTCAACCTCACTTTCTGCGAACTCTTGTAGCAACGTTTGCTTGGAAGGATCCTACATGCTCACCAATGTAGTGACTGACGCAAATCGGCAGTGAATCTTGGTGAGCTGTGCCAGGTTGCTCAACTAAGCCGCAATAGAACTTCCGACATGGCAATTCCAAAGCTCGCGCACAACATTCCCGCCCCAATAATCGAGTATCGCCATTCTTTCTTGATATCTGACTTAGTCATTTCAGACACCTCAACAGCAAAGATCTTTCTAATCTCTTCAACAACTTGATCATCTTCACTTGATGCCAATTGCACAAGATTTTCCACTCGCGCTCGCGTAGGTAAAGATTGGGCAGCCGCAAAGAGTAGGACTATTGCGCCTGACATTCCCAGAAAATCAGAGGCAATTTTTCCAAACGCAGTGCTCGCTATCTCTGTAAAATAGAAGAACGCGACACATGCGATTGACAAAGCAATGACGGCTGCCCAAAACTTCTTCCCAGGGCGTAGAGAATTTTGTGTAAGCACGCAAATTACCCTATGGCTAAGATCTTGCTTTCTCTACCATGGTAAGATCTGTCACCATCAGAGACGCCGACTTCGACATTGATTGATCCCGCATCCTTGGTCTTCGTTGCCTCAATCCGCAGATCGTATCCCAGCACAGCAGCTATCTTTGCTAGCGATTTGAGATTGATTGCATGCCGAAGCTGGCCTGACTCAAATTGCGAAATTCTACCCGCTCCACTTAATCCAATCATTTCAGCTAGATCGGCTTGCGTGACACCTTCCTTCTCACGCATTTCTGTTAGAAGCATTCCAATAGTGTCTACCAAGGCGATTGCAGCATCTCCAAGCTCAACTTCTTGCTCAGAAGCTCCAAGAAGTTGGGCACGGCTTTTCACATCGTTTTTAAGTTCACTGAGCTTCATAATTCCACATCCTCTCCAACTACTCGGGCGCCTTCTTCTATACGTCTCTTTGCAGCACTCAGAAGTACGCCATGTTCGACGTCCGACCCCGAAAACTCTTTAGCAACCAGGACGACCAGCACGCCATTGCTGTCGTAGCTGAATGCCGCCCAAATGCCGAAACCGCCAGGCCAGTCCGCACCTTCGGAACTTCGATATACAAAGAGCCCTGGCTGTTCATCATCCTCAACTCCCAAAGCATCGGGAGCCATGAGCCTCCCATCAACGCTAAGAAGTGCCTGCAGGAAGGAACTGCGCTCGTCAAAAGCGATCTCCCTGTTCCGCAAAACATCCCTCAACTCCTCACCTGAGTGATCATCCTTGTTTGTAATATAGTGCATTCACATGCTCCTGTCTAGCTATAGCTAAATTTCTTTAGCTCATTATCGCAGCCACGCTGAATTGTGCGCGAGCTAAGGGAAACACTCTTCTCGTTACGTAGAAACCAGGGAAGCAGGTCGGAAAGACTGACTAAGTGTCCTCGGCTTGCCTTACCTTCCTTTTCCGCACCACATGTTTCGATCCCGCGGTTTGCGAACTCCTCAAGCAACTTTCGGGAAGACGAACCGCGTGCTTTCGCCAATGTCGCAACAGGTACGAATTCCCCCTGAAACTTCGCAAGGCTCGCCGGGCTGATCAGAAACCCAACACCTCGTCCATGCGGTACAGATCGAGCCTCCAGCAGCCCGAGTTTGCACCAGTGGGTCACACACTGTGGCTTCCAACCGGTGATCTCCGCAACGTCGTGGGCCGTCCAGTCAAGCGAATGACGGCCTGACCTGAGCTCCCGCTTAACGTCAGCCTCCAGAAAGCGGAACTCAGCCAAGAGAAGGCCGGTCTCTGCCACAACCGCTTTAGTTTCTCCAGCAAAGATGCTCTCCAAGAGCCTTGTCAGTGTCGCGCGGTCTGTCGTGCGCCTTAGCGACAGGTCCTTGAAGGCAATCGTGTCCCCCTCTCGCTCCTGAGCCGAGTTTCTAATGAATTCGACGCTGGCATCGATGACGCTGACATCAAACCCACCATCTACCAATGGGGGACGATCCTGCTTAAACACTTCCTTGATGACACCTGCAACCTTGAGCAGGTCAAACTGGCCACGGGAAATACCCAGGCGATCACGGACAAACTTGCCGTCTCTGAACAACGACCGGTTTGACTTGATCTCCACAACCGCAGAAGCAGGCACAACAGTGTGCCGGTGGCCGAGCCCGCTATTGGCCATCTTGCCCAATACCTGTCCACTCGAGACGGCTTCCACAAGGCGCTGAGACGACACCCCGATCTGTGAAGCGGCCTCTTTCGCCGTCAGCCACTCTCGCGGCTGGGAAGTGGAAAGCGCTCCTGAATATGTGCCGTCGAAGTTTTGCGCGATCACGTCGGCCACACAGTCTTTGTATGGCTGGTAGGCAGGCTCTTTGAAGCTCATGAGCCTTTGATACCAATTGCCGAGCCTGGCAGGTGCTGAATTCAGATCCTGATCGCCGGCAGCAAGCCGTTCTTCAACATGGCCTCTGAACCCATGTGGCCAATTCTCCAGCAAGGGCGCAACAGGCTTCAGGAGCGCTACCGTTTCAGCGACCGTCTTTGGAGTTGCTGTCTTGCCCTCCTTTCCCGTTCGGTTTTGCTGGAAACCAGAAGCAAGAAACTGGATGAACCTGCCCACGCTCACCGGGGCCTCTTTGGCCAAAGTAGCTGGAACGCCCTTGATCACCCCACTGATGTCGCGGGCAATCAACCGGGCTATGGCAACCTCGTGCGGCTCTGCCTCCTCCTGAGGAAACTTGCTGAGGCTGTGCCCACATGAACAAGTTTCTAAGCCGCCATTTCGTGGAGACCGGCGCTCAAAGCAAACGGGGCAACCGTCCTGCAATCGAACTCCGTGTACATGACAAGCAGAGACAAGAGCATGCCGCCACGACACATGATGCCTCCCACCTTCCTCACAGCAGGTTGGGCAAATAGGATCTGAATGACCTCGCTCAAACTGCCAATCCAGTGGAGGTGTTGCTGGTTGAGCTGACGGCGCCAACCGGGAGAGTTCTTTCTCCGGTATGCCGAGTTGATCAGATACCAATTGGAGTTCTTCAATAAGCGGTCGACCATACCTGACGTTTAGACGCGCCAGGAAACTTGAAGTCTCAGGATATGCGTTAAGCGTGGCCAGCCTGCGCAGGAACCCAAGCAGGCTTTCATTTTCTTGTGGCTTACACAGGAGGTATTGGCCGGACATCACACCCCCTGAGCAGCGGCGAGATCGTGGGGAGAACTCAATTCGACATCCAGGCCAGCGTCGGTCATAACGTCGAAGTATGAGTTGACCAGTTCACGGTCCGATGGCGGCGTTTCTTCGAAATAGATCTTTGGAGGAACATGAGATTGCACCGTAGCCAGGGCCGCGTCAGCAATCTGCTTCATCGATAACTGCTGCAGGTCCGAGCCATTGGCAGAGGTTCTCAGCACTTTCAGCACGACACCCACACGGCCGCCTGAGACCCCGTACAACCGCCGCACCGCGTCATCAGGGTCCAAGTCAATTGGCAGACCCGCCTCTTCGAGACACATGAAAGCAGCCTGCACAGCCTCATTGAAGGACTGCCGATCCTCTTCCTTGGACCAGGAATAGGGCAAAAAACTCACTGTCTTGAGAGATCTGGCTGCGAACTTGATCAGCCCCACCTGAGTGGTCCGGTTTGATTGTTAGTGCATGACCGGCCTCGGGTCCATCGGGACGAGTGTTTCCGGAGCCGGTGGGCGATAGCGCAAGGCGCTGTGTGGTCTTTTTGTGTTGTAGTGCTTCCTCCATTGTTCGATCAGGATCTGAGCCTCGCGCAGGCTGTAGAAGATTTCTCCGTTGAGCAGTTCATCGCGGAACCGGGCGTTGAAGCTTTCACAGTATCCGTTCTCCCAGGGGGATCCCGGCTCAATGTAGGCGGTCTTGGAGCCGACCGCAGCAATCCAGTCCCGGACAGCCTGTGCCACGAACTCAGGACCGTTGTCGGACCGGATGTAGGCCGGGACGCCCCGCAGGATGAACAGGTCACTCAAGGCATCGATTACGTCACCTGAGTTCAGCTTCCGCTTCACCCGGATAGCCAGGCACTCCCGGCTATGTTCGTCGAGGATGTTCAGCGTGCGGAAGGCCTTCCCATCATCGGTCCGGCAATGCACGAAGTCGTAGCTCCAGACGTGGTTGCGATATTCGGGCCGCAACCGGACACAGGAGCCGTCGTTCAGCCAGAGCCGTCCTTTCTTCGGTTGTTTCGCAGGCACTTTCAGCCCCTCACGCCGCCACAGGCGTTCGACACGCTTGTCGTTCACTTGCCAGCCTGCATCCCTCAGCAGGGCCGCGATCCGCCGGTAACCGTAGCGGCCGTATTGGCGCGCCAGCTCAATCATGTCCGCGATCAGGCGCGCCTCGTCGACCCGGCCTCGTGGCAATTTTCTCTGCGTGGAACGGTGCTGCCCCAGGACACGGCAGGCCTTCCGTTCCGACACGCTGAACCGACTGCGCACATGATCTATGCAGGCCCGGCGGCGAGCGGGGCTCAGAAGTTTCCCTTTGCGGCCTCCGACAGGATGAGCTTGTCCAGGGTCAGATCCGAAACGGCGCGACGCAGCCGCTCGTTCTCTTTCTGCAGCCGTTTGAGCTCTCTGAGTTGGTCGGTTCCCATCCCGCCGTATTGCTTGCGCCAGCGGTAGTAGGTCTGCTCGGTGATGCGCACTTCGCGGATCGCATCCACGCGCTGCAATCCCTGACCGACAAGCACCTCAACCTGCCGCAGCTTCGTGACAATCTCTTCCGGCTTGTGTCGCTTCGTTCCCATTCTGATCCTCCGTTTTCCTAAACATAACGGCGGACCACTTCATTGGGGGAGGATCAGGCTTCCTGCTTGGATTGGGCGCATTTCACTATCAGCAAAGCCGACAGGCAACCAACAAGCAGAAGGACGATTGGAGAAACGCACTTGACGCGCTGAATCGGCTTTCTGTTGCCGCAGGGGCTAACATCGAGGCGCTTGCCAACGCCAAACTGCAACTTATCGGCGCCATGGGCCCCGAAGTCGACAAGATGAAGGAAGCCTCAACAGAGATCTTTGACACACCACTGCCAGACCGGACTGAGAAGCTTCTTGCGCTTAAGGTTCTTTCAGAGTCACTGCTGCACTTCTATCTGAGCCTTCCCCAGACCTCAGTCATGCCACCACCGGACGTGGATGAGTATTCCTCCCTCAGCAAAGAAATGCCCGCACTATCGCTGTTTGTGCATCGCTCCATGGGTATGATGCAGCAGCTAAATGACCGGATCGAGTCACGAAACGCCTTAATAGCCGAACATGCTCGCGAGAGTGGCAGCGGAGACGGTATGAGCGGCGAACGTCTCCTTTACTACTCAAGCATGCTGGCTGGCGAGGGCGAAGCTATTTGTGTTCATGTTGATGATGCGCTGAGCATATGGAGGCTCGTCCTTGATCAGATCAAAGCGTACATGACGGCCAAGGCGAAGGGTGAACACTTCTTGGAGTATGAACTTGTGCCCAAGGCAGTTGATGCTTTGCCGAAAGAGGAACTGTTTCCGTTGATGCGGGCGCAAATGGCCACTTTCGGTCACTAACCTCAAGACGAAGAGGCAAAAACGGTGAGGGCACGGCCTAAGTGACTAGCATAGTGCGAATTCAGGCGGAGGCAGGTTTTGTGCGTGCATCGAATGCCTTTTTCGGCGAGCTGCGGTGCAACATCACTGCCTCTTGCTAGATGTCGCCTGTGTGCCTTCCACGAAACTTTGCAAAGTCTGTATTCTGCGCAATGCCGACGCTGACCAATACCCAAGCTGCGACTGCGGCGAACGGCGACTTTGTCCCGTCAGCAGCCACTAGGTAGCCGGGCCCCGAACGCTCGTATTCCGCCGATGATCCCCTGCTGCACAAGGCTTTCTGGAAGCCCTCTAGGGCCTTCATTGCGCCTGGAACCTTCTATGCCGACAGCCCACAGCTCACCATGCTGATGGCGAGTACAGTTAGCTGGAACGGCAATCATGAAAAAGCCCGTAGAGCAAGAAGCCCTGCGATCAACTTAAGCAAGAGGATTTCGCGGTTTCCAGCGTCCACCTCACCCTCGACATGTGCGAGAACCAAAACTATGGGCAATTTGCGCAAAAGTATGGGTCTAAAACACGCTTTTGGGCGATCCTACAAAGCCGTTAGAAATCCAGGTTTTCAACGCTCAAAGCGTTTTTCTGGATAAATTCGCGGCGCGGTTCCACCACGTCACCCATTAGCTTGGTGAACAGATCATCCGCCTCGACCATGTCGTCGATCCGCACCTGCAGCAGAGTCCGCGCATCCGGGTCCAGGGTGGTTTCCCACAGCTGGTCCGGATTCATCTCACCCAGGCCCTTGTAACGCTGTAAAGTGAGGCCCTTTTCGCCTTCTTCCAGGATCGCCTTCAACAGGCCCAGCGGGCCATGGATTACCTGGCTGCGGTCGCGGCGGACCAGCTGGGCGGTGGTGCCGTAAACTTCCTGCAGGCTTTTGGTGAAACTGCCGGTCTTACGGGCTTCGCCCGAGCGCAGCATCGGGCCATCCAGGGTGCGGACTTCCTCGACGCCGCGCAGGATACGGGCCAAGCGGATGCCGTGGTCCTGGGTGATCCGGCCCTGCCAGCCGCGTTCATATTCCAATGCGATCAGGTCCAGCCGTTGGGCAACTTTGTCGGCCACGCCCTGCAGGTCGGAATCTACGGCACCGGGCACAAAGGCGCCGGCCACGGCAGCCTGCTCCAGGATGTGGCGCGGATAGTGGGTCGGGAAAGCATCCAGCACGCGTTTGAGCTGTCGCGCCTCGTCCACTACGCGGGTGAGGTCGGCGCCGGCCATTTCAGACCCGTCGCCCAGCTTCAGAACCGCGCCATCAACGCCCTGGTTGATCAAATAGTCGTCCAGTGCTGCCTGGTCCTTGAGGTAGACCTCTGACTTGCCGCGCGCGACCTTGTAAAGCGGCGGCTGGGCAATGTAGAGGTAACCGCCCTCGATCAGCTCCGGCATCTGACGGTAGAAGAAGGTAAGCAGCAGGGTGCGGATGTGGGCGCCGTCAACGTCGGCGTCGGTCATGATGACGATCTTGTGGTAGCGCAGCTTCTCGATGTTGAATTCATCGCGGCCGATGCCAGTACCAAGCGCCATCACCAGGTTGCCGATCTCCTGGGAGGACAGCATCCGGTCAAAGCGCGCCCGTTCCACGTTCAAGATCTTGCCGCGCAGGGGCAGGATCGCCTGGGTCATCCGGTCCCGCCCGGTTTGGGCGGAGCCGCCGGCCAAGTCACCCTCGACCAGGAAGACTTCGGTCTTGGAGGGGTCTTTCTCGGAGCAGTCCTTGAGCTTGCCCGCCAGGTAGTTCACGTCCATCGCGGTCTTGCGGCGGGTCAGCTCGCGCGCCTTGCGGGCAGCTTCGCGGGCCAGGGCCGCCTCGACGATCTTGCCAACGATCTGCTTGGCTTCGTTGGGATTTTCCTCGAACCATTCGGCCAGCTTTTCGCCCATCAGGCTTTCAACCACAGGGCGCACCTCGGAGGACACCAGCTTATCCTTGGTCTGGCTGGAGAACTTCGGGTCCGGCACCTTGACCGACAAAACACAGGTCAGGCCTTCGCGGGCGTCGTCACCAGTGAAGGAGACCTTCTCTTTTTTGGCGATCCCCGAAGTCTGAGCATAGTTGTTGATGGTCCGGGTCAGCGCGCCGCGGAAGCCCGCCACATGGGTGCCGCCATCGCGCTGCGGAATGTTGTTGGTGAAGGGCAAAACCGTCTCGTGGTAGCTGTCGTTCCACCACATGGCGATCTCGACGCCGATGTCGTCCTTTTCCCCCACGATATAGACCGGGGCCTCCATCACCGGGGTCTTGTGCCGGTCCAGGTATTTGACGAATTCCTTGACGCCGCCCTCGTAGAACAGCTCAGCCGAGAGTTTCTCTGCCGGGCGTTCATCCTCCAGAATGATCCGCACGCCGGAGTTCAGGAAGGCGAGTTCACGCAGGCGCTTTTCCAGTGTCTCGAAAGAGTATTCCAGATTCGAGAAGGTATCCGTCGACGCCATGAAGCGGACTTCGGTGCCGGTCTGGTCGCCGCAATCGCCGACCACTTCCAGATGCTTGACAGTATCGCCGCGTTCAAACCGGGCTACGTGTTCCTTGCCGTTACGCCAGATCCGCAGTTCCAGCCAGTCGCTGAGCGCGTTCACCACGGACACACCTACCCCGTGGAGGCCGCCCGATACCTTATAGGAGTTGCTGTCAAACTTACCGCCTGCGTGCAGCTGGGTCATGATGACCTCGGCCGCCGAGACACCCTCTTCGGCATGGATATCCACCGGAATGCCGCGGCCGTTGTCGCTGACCGAGACGCTGGAATCGGCGTGAATTTTCACCGTCACATGGTCGGCGTGGCCTGCCAGCGCCTCGTCGATGCCGTTGTCCACAACCTCATAGACCATGTGGTGCAGGCCCGAGCCGTCATCCGTGTCCCCGATGTACATGCCGGGGCGCTTGCGAACCGCTTCCAACCCTTTGAGAACCTTGATGGAATCCGCACCGTATTCTGCGGGAGCCTGCTCGTTTCCGGACATTCACATTTTCCTGTCTTTGCTTCCGGAATTTATACGAAACCCCGGGCGGAATGTCACCCGCGGAGCCCTATTTTTCTTGGTGGAATCAGGCCGCTCCGGATCAGCCCGGCAAACCCGGCCCTGCCCCGCCGCAGTATGCCTCAAGTAAAGGGTATGATCAGCCCTACGCCAATCAGCAGCCCGCCAGACACCAGATTGATCCGGCGCAGGATCCGGGGCGAGGTGATGGCCTTGCGCATCCGGTGCACCATGCCTGCCAAGGCCAAGTTGCCGGCCAGTGGAATCACGAAGGACAGGGTCACGATTGCCGCCACATCCGGCCAGGAAGTGCCGGACAGGTCAAAGAAGCCGGGCAGCACCCCCATGTAAAACAGGATCGCCTTGGGATTGCCCAGGATCGCCGCAATCCCCGCCATGAAACCGGCCCAGATGCCGGGCCTTGTCAGCGCCCGGTTCTCCTGCACTGCCTCACCCGCATGGCGGATAAGCAGATAGCCCATACACAGGAACATCAGGCAGGCCAGCCAGCGCAGCGCGGTCATGATGCCGGTGAATTCCGACACCACCCAGGACATCCCCGCCACGGCAATCAGCGGCCACAGGATATCACCGCAAGCCACCCCCACCGCCAGCGGCCAGGCCGCCTGAAACCCGCCCGAAACGGAGCGCGCCATCAGCGCCAGCCACACTGGGCCGGGGGTCAGGAACAGGATAAGCAATGCACCCGCATACAGCAGCAGGTCCCAGGAAGTAACCGTCATTGCGGGATCACCTCTGACGTGCCGCCACTGTCGGACACTTCCAGCACCTGCGCCCGGCTGCCCAATTCGGCAAACAATTCCGGCCCCGTGCCGGTCATCCAGGCCTGTGTCCCCAGAGCGCATATCTCATCATACAGCGCGGCCCGGCGGTCGGCATCCAGATGCGCGGCCACCTCGTCCAGCAGCAGGATCGGGGGCGCCCCTTCGCGCTGTGCCAGCGCCCGCGCGTTGGCCAGAATCAGCGACACCAGCAGCGCCTTCTGCTCGCCAGTAGAGCAATCCTTGGCCGGAACCCCCTTGGCCCGGTAGGTGCCGATCAGATCGGTGCGGTGCGGCCCCACCAGGGTGCGCCCCGCCGCCAGGTCCCGGAACCGGCTTTCTTCCAGCGCCTCGCGGAAATCCTCTTCGGAGGACGGCATACTGCCTTCCGACTGCAGCAGCTCCAGCTCGGCAGCCGGAAAGGCGGTTTCCGCATCCGCCTGCGCCAGCTGCAGCAGATCCACCGCCTGCACCCGCGCTGCATGGATCCGGTGCCCGGCAGCCGCCATACGGTCTTCCAGCACCCGGTACCAGGCAGCATCGCGGATCTGTTCTTTCAGCAGCCGGTTGCGTTCCCGCATTGCCTTTTCATAGGCCAGCGAGGCCTCGGCATGGGAGGGTTCGAAACTGAGCGCAATCCGGTCCAGAAACCGCCGCCGCCCCTCTGCGGCCTCGATCCACAGCCGGTCCATCGCCGGGATCAGCCAGACCACCCGGCACACCTGCCCCAGCGCCAGTTGGCTGGCGGATTTGCTGTCGATCTTCACCTGCCGGGCATTGCCGCCCTCAGACCAGGTTTCCACTTCATAGGCCTGCGACGGCGCCCGCAGCTCGCCTTTCAGCTTCCACCCCAGCGCCTCCGGCTGGCGCGCCATGTCTGCTGCACTAGCCCGGCGCAGGCCGCGGCCAGGGGAGAACAGCGACACCGCTTCCAGAATGTTGGTCTTGCCCGCCCCGTTGCTGCCGTGAATGGCCACCGGCCGCCCATCCAAATGCAATTCCGCCCGCAAATGCGAGCGGAAATGGGACAAAACAAGTGAGGTCAGAGCCAGCACGCGGGAGCTCCCTAGTTCTTCTGGCCTAAAATATCCCCGCCGGAGGCAGCGCCGTCAGGCGCTTCAAACCCGCATTGGCATCACGACGTAGACGGCGCTTTCGTCACTGCCTTCGCGCATCAGGGTCGGATCGCCGGAGGAGTTGAACATGAACACCGCATTCTCGCGGTCCACCTGGTTGGCGATCTCCAGCAAGTACTTGGCGTTAAAGCCAATTTCCAGCCGTTCGTCGTTATAGGCCACCGCCAGCTCTTCCTCGGCAGCACCGCTGTCGGGGGCGTTCACCGACAGGATCAGCCGGTCCTCTTCCAACTGCAGCTTCACCGCGCGGGAGCGTTCCGACGAGACCGTTGCAACCCGGTCGACGGCCTGCGCGAATTCGGCGGCGTCCACTTCCAGGCGGCGGGTGTTGCCGGCCGGTATAACGCGGGTGTAGTCGGGGAAGGTCCCGTCGATCACCTTGGAGGTCAGGGTGATGTTCGGGGTGGCAAAGCGCACCTTGGTTTCCGAGACCGAAACTGCAATGTCCATATCGTCGTCGTCCAGGAGCTTGCGCAGCTCGCCCACGGTTTTGCGCGGTACGATTACGCCGGGCATATCCTCGGCACCCAGCGGCAGCTCTGCGTCGATACGGGCCAGCCGGTGGCCGTCGGTAGCAACGGCACGCAGCGCCTTGCCGCCGTCGGCGGACGATACATGCAGGTAAACGCCGTTCAGGTAATACCGGGTCTCCTCGGTGGAGATTGCAAATTTCGACTTGTCGAAGAGGCGCCGCAGCACAGAGGCCTTGGCGGCGAAGTTCGAGTGATATTCCGACGAGGCCATCACCGGGAAGTCCTCGCGCGGCAGAGTGGCCAGAGAGAAGTTCGACCGGCCTGCCTCAACGGTCAGGCGGCCAGTTGCGGCGTCCGCGCTGAGGGTGACCAGGGCGCCGTCGGGCAGCTTGCGGACAATCTCGTGCAGGGTGGTGGCGGCAACAGTGGTGGCGCCGGCGCGCTCCACCTGCGCGGGGGCCTTGTCGACCACCTCGATATCCAGGTCGGTGGCGCGGAACTGGACGTGCTCGCCTTCGGCTTCGATCAGCACATTTGCGAGGATCGGAATGGTGTTGCGGCGCTCGACCACCGACTGTGCCTGAGCCACAGCTTTGAGAAGCGTGCCGCGTTCGATGCTGATCTTCATGTCCCAAATCCTCTTCGTCAGGCGCCCGTGTCAGTAGCCGGGACAAGCAACCTACCTGTTTACCCCTGCCGCACAAGGCTTTTTATGGATTTCTCCAAGGGATTTCCGGCGGGGTCAAGAGGGGCTGCGCGGCATTGGGGCCAAAGCGGGGCAAACGTTGCAGCAGAACCCGGGACCGTTCCCATGAAAACGAAAAAGAAAACGCCCCGGCGCGCGGGCCGGGGCGTAAAACGGGCAGGTGAATGCACTGGAGAGGTGCTTAGGCTCTCACCCGCTCCGATTTCGGATCGTACATCGGCTTCAGCGAAGCCTCAGCCTTCACCTTCACACCGCAGACGTCGATCTCGTAGGTGGAACCCAGCACATCCGCTGCGCTTTCGCCTTCGCAAGGAACGTAACCCATGCCGATGGCAGCACCCAGGGTGTGGCCGTAGTTGCCGGAGCTGAGATAGCCCACGTATTCGCCGTCGCGGATGATCGGCTCGTTGTGGAACAAGAGCGGCTCAGGGTCAGTCAGCTTGAACTGGACCATGCGGTTCTTGGGGCCGCTCTCCTTACGCTCCAGCACCGCCGCCTTGCCGATGAAATCCGCCTTGTCGGTCTTCACCGCAAAGCCCAGGCCTGCGTCGATCACATTGTCCTCGCAGGTGATGTCATGGCCGAAGTGGCGGAAGCCCTTCTCGATCCGGCAGCTGTCCATCATGTGCATGCCGCAGAGCTTGAGCCCCATGTCCTGGCCTGCTTCCCACAGGGTCTCAAACGCGTGGCCCGCCATGTCGGCGCCGACATAGATCTCCCAGCCGAGTTCGCCAACGTAGGTCACGCGGTGCACACGGGCGAGCCCCATGCCCAGCTCGATCTCCTGCGCGGTACCGAAGGCGTTCACCTCGTTGGAGAAGTCGTTCGGCGAGACCTTCTGCAGCAGCTTGCGCGCGTTCGGGCCCATTACAGCCAGCACGCCTTCGCCCGCAGTCACATCGGTGATCACCACGCGGTGGTCGCCCACGTGGCGCATCATCCAGGTCTGATCGGCCAGACGCGTCACCGCCGGGGTTACCACCAGATAGGCGGTCTCGCTCAGGCGGGTGACGGTCACGTCCGCCTCGATGCCGCCGCGGGCGTTCAGGAACTGGGTGTAGACGATCTTGCCCGCCGGGACGCTAAGGTTGGCGCCGCAGATGTAGTTCAGGAAGGTTTCGGCATCCGGCCCCTCGACGCGGATCTTGCCGAAGGACGACATGTCGTACATGCCGACATTTTCGCGGACCGCCTTGTGTTCAACCGCCGAATTCTCGAACCAGTTCTGGCGCTTCCAGCTGTACTGATACTCACGCTCCTGGCCTTCGTTGGCAAACCAGTTGGCACGTTCCCAGCCGCCGATCTCGCCCATCACCGCGCCCTGCTCCAGCAGGTGGTGATGGAACGGGGTGCGGCGCACGCCCCGGGCGGTGGCCTTCTGGCGGTAGGGGAAGTGGTCAGCGTACAGAAGACCGAGAGTTTCTTTCGAGCGTTCGAAGAGATAGTGCTTGTTGCCCTGGAACGGGTGCATGCGGGAGATGTCCACGTCGCCCAAGTCGAACGGCTTCTGGCCGTCTTCCATCCACTGCGCCAGCGCCATGCCCGCGCCGCCAGCCGACTGGATGCCGATCGAGTTGAAGCCTGCGGCGACCCAGAAGTTGTCCATCTCCGGCGCCAGGCCCAGGTGGTAGGCATCGTCCGGCGTGAAGGATTCCGGGCCGTTGAAGAAGGTATGGATACCGGCCTCGGCCAGCATCGGCATCCGGTTGCAGGCAGCCTCCAGAATGGGCTCGAAATGGTCGAAATCCTCGGGCAGCTGGTCGAATTCAAAGCTGTCGGGGATGCCGTTCATCGCCCAGGGTTTGGCGTTGGGCTCAAAAGCGCCGAGCAAGATTTTGCCTGCGTCTTCCTTGTAGTAGGCGCATTCGTCCGGCACGCGCAGCACCGGCATCTGAGTCAGGCCTTCGATGCCTTCGGTGACGATGTAGAAGTGCTCGCAAGCGTGCAGCGGCACGTTGACGCCAGCCATGCGGCCGACCTCGTGGCCCCACATCCCGGCGCAGTTCACCACCATGTCGGCCTCGATATGGCCTTGGGACTGGCCGTCGTCGCTGACCCAGTCGACGCCAGTGACGCGGCGGCCTTCCTTGGAGATGCTGGTGACCTTGATACGTTCCTTGACCAGGGCGCCGCGCTGGCGGGCGCCTTTGGCCAGGGCCAGCGCGATGTTGGCCGGGTCGCCCTGCCCGTCCTTGGGCAGCCAAACGCCGCCGGTCACATCACCGACATTCAGGTGCTCGTAGCGGGCTTTGACTTCCTCGGGGGAAATTTCCTCGACCTCAACGCCGAAGGCGCGCGCCATGGCGGCCTGGCGGAAGATCTCTTCCTTGCGCTCGTCTGTCAGAGCCACGGTGATCGAGCCGCAGCGCTTGAAGCCGGTGGCGACGCCGGTTTCCTCTTCCAGCGAGCCGTAGAGTTCCTGGCTGTATTTCGCCAGCTTAGTCATGTTGGCGGTGGCGCGCAGCTGGGCGATCAGGCCCGCGGCGTGCCAGGTGGTGCCGGAGGTCAGCTGCTTGCGCTCCAGCAGCACCACATCCTTCCAGCCCAGCTTCGCCAGGTGATAGGCCACCGAGCAACCAATCACGCCGCCGCCGATAATGACCACGCGGGCCTTGTTGGGAAGATCGCTCATATCATCGCTCCTGAGTGAGGGTTTGCGCCTGATTATCACGAATAGGCGGCGAAAAATGCATGAAAAACGCCAGACTCCCGGAGCTATTCCCCAGCCTTCAAGATTTTTTCCGGGCCGTCCTCCCCCAGCCTGCGGCGCTTGCGCAGAGCAAAAGGGGTGATGCCGAAAAAGCTCTTGTAGAGGCTGGAAAATCCGTTTGGGAACCCGCAGGCGAGACCGATTTCCCGCACACTCATGGTGGTGTTCAGCAACAGATTGTTGGCCTTGGAGAGCCGCATTTCCCGGTAGAACCCATTGGGGGTTGTCCCTAGAAACGTCTTGAATTTGCGCTCCAGCGAACGGGTGGAGATGCCCAGTTCATCGACGATGTCGCTGATTGGCACCGGCTCCTCGATGTTGTCCTGCATGATGCGGATACAGTGGTCCAGATCACTGTCGCCGGTAATGGTCGGCTTGGCACCTGCAAAAGGCTGCAGCGAGGAAAAGTCGCGCACCTGCTCATGCAGCATGATGTTGGCCACGGTCATCTGCGCCGCGGCAGAGGTGAGACGCCCGACCAGTGCCAGCACGATGTCGACGGTAGAGCCCATGCCGGCGCAGGTCACGACCATTCCGTCCTCGCTGGCCAGCGCATGGCTGGAATCGTTCAGCCCCATCCGCTCACGCAAGAGGGCGGAGTTTTCCCAATGGGTCGTCAGCCGTCCAGATGCCCCCCCTTGATCGCGGATGTAGCGTGCCGCGGCCTCGGCCAGCAGATAGACTTTGATGTCGCGGCAGGTGTAGCTGGAGATCACCCGACCCAGGCTAAGGCCCGGATGGTCCGGATCCGAGTTGCCAAGGAAAAAGGCGAAATCCGCGTCCGGCTTGACCGCGAAGGGTTCGGTATCCACGCTGAGGCCAGCCCGGCAGCCCACCCGGCCGCCTTGCAGCGAGCGGACGGTCCATTTGAACGGCGGCTGGGCCAGCACGCGGTTGGCAATCCGCAGCACCTCCAGAATCGCTGACATCTCGATCAGCACAAAACCTTCGGTGACAATGATGTCAATGTGCCAGACCCGGGCCGGGTCGGCTGCCTTGAGTTTTTCCGGAGCTGCCATGCTGGTCCCCTCTCCTGGTCAGACGATCCGATGCCCGGCCGCGCGCAAGCAGCGGGCCAGTTCAGCGATGTGGTCCGGGCCGACCTCGCAGCAGCCGCCCACGATTGTGGCGCCTTGGGCGACCCAGCCCATCGCAAATTCCGCGTAGGCCCTGGGCCCCAGGTCTTGGCGCTGCTCCAGCGCGTCCACGGTGGGGGCGTCTTTCAGGAAGCCATCGGAAATCCGGGTGAAGCCGTTGGCATAGGCGCCGAAGGGCTTGCTGAAGCGTTTCACGATCTCCATGCCTGAGCCGATCACTTCGGGGCGGGAGCAGTTCAGCAGTACTGCTTGGGGCTGGAATTCCTCGACTATAGAAGCAAGGTCCGCCAGCGGCTCGCCGGAGCGCAAGAGGGTGCCGTCTTCATCGGAAACGGAGGCGGCCAGCCAGACGGGTTTGTCCGTGCCCGCGCAGCCCATCAATGCGCCCTTGGCCTGCTCCAGCGAGGAAACAGTTTCGATCAGGAACAAATCCGCCTGCGGTGCCAGCAACTGGACCAGTTCTGCGTAAGCATGTTTGGCCTCTTCCGCGGGCGGGCAGATGTCGGGGCGGTAGGAGGCAATCAAGGGGCCAAGCGCAGCAGCAACGCGGCCTGAACCATGAGTTTCGCGGGCGGCGGCGGCCTGGGTGGCAGCCTTGGCCAGCAGTTCCTCGAAATGGGTTTCGATGCCGGCGCGGACCAGGCGGTCGCGCAGCACCGCATAGGTGTTCATCGTCGCAACAGTGGCACCGGCGGCGAAGTAGTCAGCGTGAACGCTGCCCACCACCTCGGGTTTTTCGATCATCACCGACGTGGACCACAAGGGCGTCGCCCGGTCGCCGGAGCGTTTGACAACCTCCTGCCCGATCGAGCCATCCAGAAGCGTGATCTCAGCCATAATACAGTGACCTTTCCTTGGAGCGCCTGCGCCGCCAGGATACATGAAACGATCCGGCGGCGCAGGCTGTGTTTCTTTGAGGCATCGGCCCGGATCTGTAACAGCCCGGGCCTTTGCTCATTATCAGGCGCGCAGGCGCTCGTTGGCCGGATCCCACAGCGGTTCGTCCTTCTGAACCACCGCACGGCATTTCTGCCCGTAGATCTCAACCTCCAGCTCGGTGCCCGGCACCGCCAGCTCAGGACGCACCATGCCCAGCGCGATGGAGGCGTTCACACGGTAGCCCCAGTCGCCCGAGGTGGTCTCGCCCACGATTTCGCCGTCTTTCCAGATGCAGGACATGTACGGCGCATCGGCATCGCCGGCTTCGACGATCATGGTGACGAAGATCTTCTTCACGCCCTGCTGCTTTTCGTTCTGGATCGCGGCCTTGCCCGGGAAGTCCTGCGGCTTGTCCAGTTTAACGAAACGCTCAAGGCCCCCTTCGAGCAGCGAGTAATCGGTGCTGAGATCGCCCTTCCAGGTACGGTAGCCCTTTTCGATCCGCAGGGAGTTCAGCGCGTACATGCCAAACGGCTTGGCGCCGCCTTCGATCAGGGCCGCATAGATCTCTGCCTGATGCTCGTTGGCGCAATGCACTTCCCAGCCGAGTTCACCGGCGTAGGACACGCGCGCCAGGAAGGCCGGCTTGCCCGCGACAGTTGCTTCCTGGTAAGTCAGCCAACCAAGCGACAGATCCGCGTCGGAGATGCCTGCGAACAGCTCACGCGATTTCGGACCTGTGACGATCATGGTCGCGAATTCGGTGGTGCGGTCGGTCAGGGAGAGGCCTGCGGGCAGCGCCTTCTTCAGGATCTCGAAATCGTGCCACTGGGCCGAGCCTGCGGTGATCATGGTCAAGTGGTCTTCGCCATGACGGACACAGGACATCTCGGTCAGGATGCGGCCGCGGTCGTCAGAGAAGTAGACCAGGTTCATCCGGCCCACTTTCGGCAGGCCGCCGGTGACCAGGCCGCGCAGGAATTCCGCTGCACCTTCGCCTTCCAGGTTGAAGCGGGAGAAGCCTGGCAGGTCCAGCACGCCGACGCTGTCGCGGACCGCTTCGCATTCTTCCTTGATGCGCTGCTGCCACGGGCCGGAACGGCCCCAGGTGTGCGTGGCCTCTTCCGAAGTGTCATCCCCGGCTTGCGCAAACCAGTTGGCGCGTTCCCAGCCGTTGTAGGCGCCCATCACGCCGCCCAGTTCCTTGATCTTGGCGTGGACCTGGCTGACCTTCTTGTCGCGTGCGGCCGGCCATTCGTGATGCGGGAAGTGCATGGCGTATTCGTTGCCGTAGACTTCCATGCCTTTCTGGTTGCAGTAGTCCTGGTCGGTGTAGTCGGTGTAGCGGCGCGGATCGACCGCCCACATATCCCACTCGGTCGCGCCATCGACGATCCATTCTGCCAGCACCTTGCCGGCGCCGCCGCCCTGGGCAATACCAAAGGTGAAGCTATGCGCCTCAAACGCGTTTTTCACACCCGGCATCGGGCCGATCATCGGCAGGCCATCGGGAGCATAGGGGATCGGCCCGTTGATGACGCTGGAGACACCGGAGGACGCCATCAGCGGCACCCGCTCCATCGCGTCGGTAACGATATCTTCGATCCGGTCCAGATCTTCTTGCCACAGCTGGAACGAGAAATCCTCGGGCATCGGATCGTCTTCGGTCAGCCAGTGGCCTTTGCAGTTCGGCTCATAGGGGCCAAGGTTGTAGCCGTGCTTTTCCTGACGCAGGTAGTAGGACACGTCCACGTCGCGGATCAGGGGCAGCTTGCCGCCGTGTTCCTTGGACCAGGCTTCGACTTCGGGGATTTGTTCGGTCAGCAGGTACTGGTGCTCCATCACCATGGCAGGCACGGTACGGCCGCCATAAGGCTTGAACATCTCGCCCACGCGCTGTGCATAGTAACCGGCGGCGTTCACCACATAATCACAGTCGATATCGCCCTTTTCGGTGTGCACGGTCCAGGTGCCGTCTTCGTGCTGGGTCACACCGGTCGCCGGGGTGAAGCGCAGGATCTTCGCGCCCATATCGCGCGCACCCTTGGCCAGAGCCTGGGTCAGCTGCGCCGGGTCGATGTCGCCATCGGTCGGGTCATAAAGAACCCCTGCCAGGTCGTGGGTCTCCAGGAAGGGGTAGTGTTCCTTGGTTTCTTCCGGGGTCCACATCTCCATCGGGATACCTTGGTAGCGGCCCATGGACATGGCACGTTCGAATTCCTGCATCCGCTCTTTGCTGTGCGCCAGACGGATCGAGCCTGAAACATGGTAGTTCATCGGGTAGTCGACTTCTTCGGCCAGGCCCGAATACAGCTCGGTCGAGTAGCGCTGCATGTTCATGATCGCCCAGGAGGTCGAGAAGGTCGGCACATTGCCGGCCGCATGCCAGGTTGAGCCGGCAGTCAGCTCGTTCTTCTCCAGCAGCACACAATCTGTCCAGCCTTTCTTGGCCAGATGATATAGCGACGAGCAGCCGACAACGCCGCCGCCGATGATGACCACACGGGCCTTGGTTGGAAAATCAGACATGTTCGCTCCCTAATCTCAGTCTTCTTGCGGCACGTCGTCCGCAATCCGGTAGTAGTCGCCCTTGGAGGCGGTAAAGATGTGCTTTTCGACGCTGAGACCGGTGTTCCCGTCGACAGCGCCCAAAGCGAAACTGGTGGTGCCTTCCCCCGTCCCCTTCCAGAACAGAAAGGAGCCGCAGCGCGGGCAGCTGCCGCGCTTGGCCTGCGGAGTTGCCTCAAACCAGCTCACCGGGCCGGTGATGGCCAACTCCGTGTCCTTGACATAGGCCGAGGACCAGATGCCGCCCGACTGCTTGCGGCACTGGCTGCAATGGCACATCGAGGCGCCTTGCGGGCGGGCCGCGGTTTCAAAACGGATGTCGCCGCAAAGACAGGATCCCTTAAGCACCTTCGTCTCCCTTGAAGCCGGCGCATTGCGGCAGCCCGTCGGCGATCTCGTAATAGTCGCCCTTGTCCGCCATGAAGACATGCGCCTTGGTTTGCAGATCCGAGGGAGTGTCGATGGCGCCCGCTGCCACCACTGTGCGCCCCTCGCCCTCGGGCACCCAGAATAGGCTGGAGCCGCAGTCTCTGCAGAATCCCCGCCTGGTGGTTTCGCTCGACTGGAACCAGCGCAGGCCGTCCTGCCGGGTCAGCGCAAGGGCTTCATCAGGCACCGAAGTGGCGGCCCAGAAATGGCCGGAGGTCTTGCGGCACTGGGTGCAATGGCAGGCATAGACCGGCCGCAGGGGCGGCTGCAGTTCAAAGGCCACGGCACCGCACAGGCAGGATCCCTTGTGCATCACATGCCTCCTAGTAAACCGGCGGGGCGATGACCCAGACGGCCACCGCGGGTTCGTCATAAGGGTTCGACCACTGATAGGGTTCATGCTTGATCCGGAAGCTGTCGCCGGGACCGACGGTAAAAGCGCGGCCGCCGATCAAGAGGTCCAGCTTGCCCGAGATCATGTAGCCGACTTCCTGCGTCGGCCGGTGTGCCGGCGTCTGCATCCGGGAGTTCGGCCGGAAGGTGGAGTGCACCATCTCGAAGTCATCGGTCAGATCCGGGGAGAGCAATTCTTCGATCAGCCCCTCCTCGCCTGAGCCCATCGGGCGGCGGCTGCCAGCGCGCACCACATAGCCGTGCTCCTCGGCCGGTGCTTCGGAATGGGCAAACAGCATCGACATCGGCACGCCCAGCGCCTCAGCCAGCTCGCGCAGGTCGGAAATCGAAGGGTCTGACATATCCCGCTCAACCTGGCTCAGCCAGCCGACCGAGCGGTTCAGCACCGCGGCGAGATCCGCTAGCGTCAGCCCGCGCGCCTTGCGCAGAGCACGGATGTCCGCTCCCAATGTGGCCGCTGCCAGCGCCTGGTCGTTCACCAGCTCTCTCCCGTCCATGAAAAAATCTCCTCGTTTTTCACGATGCCCCGAATCCGTGAAATTTCCAAGCTTTTTTTCACGAGGCGGGACATCCCATGAAAAAACCCAGCGCATAAAGGCGCCGGGCTGTTTCCTTCTGGTTCCAAATACCCTGGGGTGAGGCCGTCAGGCCGAGGGGCAAAGCCCTTCAGTCCCGAATCACAACCGGCCGAACACTTGGGCCAGGATCGCCGTCAGCTGCTCCGCATCCTCCTGAGTGAAGGCATCCGGCTGATCGCTGTCGATGTCAAAGACACCGATCAGATTTCCCTGCCCGTTCCAGACCGGCAGCACCAGCTCCGAGCGGGTCGAGGAGGCACAGGCGATATGGCCCGGGAAAGCCTCCACATCCGGCACCAGCTGCACTTCGCCTGTGCGCGCAGCAGCGCCGCAAACGCCACGGGAAAACGGGATTTTCAGGCAGCCGTGGCCGCCCTGGTAGGGGCCGATCTTCAGCAGTTCCGGAGCAACCGCGCGGTAAAATCCGGTCCAGTCGAAACGGCTGTCCGAATGGTGCACTTCGCAGGTGACGGTTGCCATCAGCGCCACTTCATCCGTTTCGCCTTCGGTGAGTGCCGCGATGGTCTTGGCGAGGGTTTCATAATCAGCCGGCATGGACAGCTCTCCTTCAACGTATTGAGGGGGCTGTCTGCCCCCTCTTGACCTCACGGTCAATTCACCCCCGAGGATATTTGCGGCAACAGGAAAGCGGCTCAGACCCGCTCAATCGCAATCGCCGTGCCTTCGCCGCCGCCAATGCAGATGGCGGCCACCCCCCGTTTCAGGCCGCGCTTTTCCAAAGCATTCAGCAAAGTGACCATGATCCGCGCGCCCGACGCGCCAATCGGGTGGCCCAGCGCACAGGCACCGCCATTCACGTTGACCTTGTCGCGGGGGATACCCATTTCATGCATGAAGGCCATCGGCACGACGGCAAAAGCTTCGTTCACTTCCCACAGGTCTACGTCCTCGACCGTCCAGCCGATTGACTTGAGCAGTTTCTGGGCAGCCGGAACCGGCGCTGTGGTGAACCAGCCCGGAGCCTGTGCGTGGCTGGCGTGGCCCAAAATGCGGGCACGGACCTGCAGGCCCTGCGCTTTGGCAGCTTCGGCTGAGGCAAGAACCAGAGCCGCCGCACCATCCGAGATAGACGAGGCATTGGCCGCAGTTACCGTGCCATTCTTTCGGAAGGCAGGTTTTAGCGTGGGGATTTTTTCCGGACGTGCGGATTTCGGCTGTTCATCCGCATCGGTGACCACTTCTCCCTTGCGGGTCTTCACAGTCACAGACGCGACTTCACCATCAAAGGCACCGCTTTCCTGCGCTTCCAAGGCGTTGGACAGCGACTTCAGCGCGTATTCATCCTGTGCCTCGCGGGTGAACTGGTACTTTTCGGCGCAATCTTCTGCAAAAGTGCCCATCAAGCGGCCCTTGTCATAGGCATCTTCCAGCCCGTCCAGGAACATGTGGTCAATTACCTGACCGTGACCGATGCGGGCGCCGCCGCGCATCTTCGGCAGAACATAGGGGGCATTTGTCATGCTCTCCATGCCGCCGGCGATCATCGTATCGGCGTGGCCCAGCGCAATCTGGTCAAAGGCGATCATTGCCGCCTTCATGCCGGATCCGCACATCTTATTGAGGGTCGTAGCTGGTACATCTTCGCCCAACCCTGCCGCAAAACCGGCCTGGCGTGCAGGTGCCTGGCCCTGGCCTGCTGGCAGCACACAGCCCATCAGCACCTCATCCACGGTGGCAGTGCCGGCCCTGTCCAAAGCCGCCCGGATCGCAGCACCTCCCAGCTCTGCAGCCGTCACTCCGTCATACATGCCCTGAAACCCGCCCATCGGTGTCCGGGCCGCTCCGGCGACAACAACATCTTTCATGCAATTTTCCTCCAATCGTCAAAATAATACCTACAGAATAGTAAGCTTTGCGGTCTAGAGTGCTGCCTAATGACGTTACATCCCGGGGGATTACAATGAGCCTTACCACCACCATGACGGACGATGCTCAGATCGTCAAAGTCAATGCGGAACGCATTGATGCCGCCATGGCCATCCAGTTCAAGGAGGACATGCGCACGGAAACCGAAGCAGGGCCGGACCGCGTCATCCTGGATCTTTCCGAAGTGCAATTCATCGACTCAAGCGGATTGGGGGCAATTGTCGCGGCAATGAAGCAGTTGGGCGGCACCCGCAAGCTGGACCTGGCCGGCTTGACCCCAATGGTGGAAAAGGTGTTCCGTCTGACCCGTATGGACACGGTCTTTGATCTGTACAGTTCGCTAAGCGAAGCAACCGCTCCGGCAAACGCAAACTCCTGAAGACAAAGGCGCTGCCGGCGCAAAGCGAGAACTCGATGGTAAAAACCTTTGCCTGCTCGTTCACGGCCACAAACCTGGATGCCCGTTCCGGCATTTCAGATATTGTGGCCCAGTTGCGGTCCCTGGGGATCCCAGGCGCCCGCGTGGACGAGGTGCAAATCGCCCTGACCGAAGCCGTGAACAATGTGGTCGAGCACGCCTATGAAGGCGCGCAGCCGGGCGATGTGCGGATTAGGGGCGAACTGTATTCCGAACGTTTGTGGATCAGCATCCAGGATACCGGAGCGCCGTTTCCCCAGGGAGAGCTGCCCGAAGGCAAACCTGCCGACATCAATGTTCCCGCCGGCAGTCTGCCTGAGGGCGGGTTCGGCTGGTTCCTGATACGTGAATTGGCCAGCCAGGTGCAGTATGAGCGCTCGGAAGGCAACAACAATCTTTCGCTCTGCTTCGAAATCCAAGTGACAAGCCCTTCTGCCAGTACGCAACGGGAAGCATGACCAGACTTGGCTCAGACAGTTTTGCCGCATTTTAACGCTCCGCCACATTGGCGCCGCAATCCGGGCCAACCGCAGCCAAATACATATGCGACACCTTGCCTGTAGCTAAACAGAGCTTCCCCCGGTGCCGCGTGTTCTAGCCCCCACCAGTGCGCGGCGCCGGGGATACGCCCCCCCCTGCCCCGTACACTGACGCTCCGTTTCCGCCCGGCCTGCGCGGATTTGATTTGCCTTATTGACGCCTGCGCATAGGCTCTGCCCGGAAGTACAAGGAGCAGCTCTATGCGCGATTTCCATCTACCGGGGCGGTCAGCCGTTTATGCGCAGGGCGGCCTCTGTGCCACGTCGCACCCGCTGGCGGCCGGCGTGGCCGTGGACATCCTGAAACGCGGCGGCAATGCTGTGGACGCAGCAATTGCCGGGGCAGTTCTGCTGGGAATCTGCGAGCCTCAGATGACAGGGATTGGCGGGGATTGCTTTGTGCTGTTTTCACGCCCTGGCCAGGACATTCAAGCCCTGAACGGCTCTGGCCGGGCGCCGATGGCTGCAAACCCGGCAGCACTGCGGGCGCAAGGTCTTTCTTCCATCCCGCTGGGAAGCCCGGACGCGGTCACTGTCCCTTGCGCGATTGATGCATTCAGCAGACTGTCTGAGCAAGAGGGGAGACTGGGTCTTGATACTTTACTAGAGCCTTCAATCCGCTACGCCGAGGACGGGGTACCTGTTGCGCCGCGCACTGCGTTTGACTGGGCAAACAGTGCGGCAACCCTGCAGGGGACAGCACAGCGGCACTACTTGAAGGCCGGAAAACCCTTGCAGTGCGGCGATGTGTTCCGGGCCCCTGGACAAGCTGAAATACTGCGGCGTATCGCCCGGCATGGACGCGACGCATTTTATACAGGTGAAGCTGCTGAAGACATGGTTTCCGCGTTGTCAGCTTTGGGTGGCAGCCACCAGCTGGAGGATTTTGCGGCGGCGGCCAGCTTTGCAGCGCAGCCCGTCCTGGGCCAATATCAAGACCTGAGCCTGGCAGAGCATCCGCCCAATGGCCAGGGTGCAACGGCGATACTTCTACTGAATATTCTCAAGCACTTCGACATTTCCAGCATGAAGCCCTTTGGCGCCGAGCGGGCCCATATCGAGGCAGAAGCCGCCAAGCTGGCCTATGATGCGCGCAACCGTTTCCTAGCCGATCCCAGCCATGCAGCAAGGCTTGAACATATGCTGGCACCAGAAACGGCAGGGAAGCTCGCCGCACTGATTGATCCCAAAAGCGCGATGGCTGCTGCCGCGCCGTTGACTGAGGCTGTGCACAAGGACACCGTCTATATCACGGTTGTAGACCAAGACCGCATGGCGGTTTCGCTGATCTATTCCATCTTTCATGGTTTCGGCTCCGGCATCGCCTCAGAGAAGTTCGGCATTCTGCTCCAGAACCGCGGTGCAGGTTTTACTCTGGAAGAGGGCCACCCGAATGAACTGGGGCCCGGAAAGCAGCCGATGCACACAATCATCCCAGCCATGCTGCAACAGGAGGGAGCTGTCATCATGCCGTTTGGCGTAATGGGCGGCGGTTATCAGCCCACCGGTCACGCACGGCTGGTGTCCAATCTGGCGGACTTTGGGATGGATTTGCAATCCGCCCTAGATGCGCCCCGCTGTTTCGCTGATGGCGGCGTCTTGAAGGCAGAACGCGGCTATGCTGCAGATGTCCTTCAGGAACTGGCGGACATGGGTCACCAAGTGGAGGTGCCCGGCACGCCGCTTGGCGGTGCGCAGGCAATCCGGATCCATGCCTCCGGGGTGCTGGAAGGGGCCAGCGATCCGCGCAAGGATGGCTGTGCGCTGGGGTATTGATCAGCCGGCCGCTTGGCCGGCGGCCATAACAGGCGTCAATTCAGCTGATAATGCAGAGCGTAGGCGCCGCCGTCGAAGTTGCCGAACATCTCCGGCACGTCCGGGTGGCCGACAGGCTCGCCGGAGTAATCTGCGACCAGATTCTGTTCGGACACATAAGCTACATAGTAGCTCTGATCGTTCTCTGCCAGCAGATGGTAGAACGGCTGATCCTTTACCGGGCGGCTGTCCTCTGGGATCGCCTCATACCATTCCTCGGTATTTGCGAACTCCGGGTCAACGTCAAAGACGACACCGCGAAAGGGATGCTTCCGGTGGCGGACGACCTGCCCAAGGTTGTATTTTGCTCGTGTTCTCAACATGGTCATGCTAGCCCCCGTACCTTGTAAATAGCGCGCACGCCACGCAATTGTCCAACTCTTGACGCAAATTTTCAGGGAAACAGACTGTGAACCTCGCTTTGACAGTGCTCGAAATCACCACCCCGGTGTTCCTGCTGGCCTTAGCCGGGTTCACCTGGGTGAAGCTGGGTTTCGAATACCGGACGCAGTTTGTCACCCGGCTGGCGATGACATTGGCCGTGCCCTGCCTGATCTTTACTGCGCTGATGAACACCGACCTCGACAAAGGGGCGCTTGGGGCCTTTACCCTGGCGGCGCTGGCTGGCCATGTACTGCTGGCAGCAGCAGGAGAGTTCCTGTGCCGCATGGGGCGGCTTGAGAGGCGGACCTACCTGGCGCCTTTTATTTTCGGCAATACCGGCAACCTGGGCATCCCGCTGTCGCTGTTTGCCTTTGGTGAGGCCGGTCTTGGGTATGCCGTTGTCATGCTGGCCGTTTCGGCGATCCTGTCCTTTACATACGGCATCTATCTGGTTGCAGGCCAAAGCGCAGGCAGCAAGGCAGTGAAGGAGCCAATGGTGTGGGCCACGTTGCTGGGCGGGCTGTTTCTGTGGCAGGACTGGGAGACCCCGCGCTTCCTGACCAGCACACTGGAATTGGCCGGGCAAATGGCTGTCCCGCTGATGCTGATCACCCTGGGCACGGCGGTCGCCCGGCTGACCCCGGGCAAGACGGGAAAGGCCATCGCCCTTTCTTTGGTAAAATTTGCCCTTAGCGCCACCGCTGGCTGGTTTCTGGCAATGGTCTTTGGCTTGGACCCGACGGCTTCCGGCGTGCTGATTCTACAACTGGCGACGCCAGTCGCCGTAACCGCGTATTTGCTTGCAGAGAAATTCGAAGCCGACTCCAGCGCAGTTGCAGGCCTGGTCGTGGTCTCGACCTTGATGTCCGCGGTTCTGCTGCCGCTGCTTCTGACACTGATTCTGGAATTGTGATTTTCACATCTGCCGCAATCGGCTAAACTCGCCCAAAACAAACCCAGTAAAAAATGGGCAGAGGCAATGAGCAGACTCATCAGCGCCCTCGTTCTCCTCTTGGCGGTTGCGTCTTGCGGAGGCGGGCACAAAGCGCCGCCGCGTAATTTGGATAATGCCTGCAGCATTATTCAGCAGCGGCCGGAATACCTGAAGGCCTTCCGGGCCTCACAGCGCCGCTGGGGTGTTCCGGTCCATGTGCAAATGGCGACAATCTATCATGAAAGCAGGTTCCGTGGCGATGCGCGCACACCGCATCAGTTCCTGCTGGGAGTGATCCCGGTCGGGCGGCAATCCAGCGCTTATGGCTATAGCCAGGCCCTGGACGGCACTTGGGATGACTACCGCCGCGACACTGGGCGGCGGCGCGCCAAGCGCGACAGGATCAGTGATGCGGCCGATTTTATGGGCTGGTACATGCGCAAAAGCCGCGAAAAGAACGGCATCCCGTTGTATGACGCGCGCAACCAGTACCTCGCGTACCACGAAGGCCACTATGGCTATGCCCGCGGCAGCTACCGGTCAAAACCCTGGCTGATGCGGGTGGCCGGTCAGGTCGAGGCCCGCGCGCAAACCTATCAAGCGCAACTGGCAACCTGCCGCAAATTCCGGTGATCTTCAGCAGCTTTGCCTTGCCCTCCCCTCGTTTCTCATGAGGGGGAGCTTGTGTGCCAACCTACGGGCTATTCTCAAATGAGGCAAAGCCTGGGCGGGTGCCAGAAAGAATGCTGGCGCCTTGCTTCGGGGACCTACTGCCGCAGCTCTGGGCAAAGCCAGAGGTTCAGCGTGACGCGCCGCGCCCGCTTGTTTTGAACAGGCTGGATGACAACGGCAGGCCGGTTTCCATCGCGCCGAGAATGACCGTGGTCTGGCCGCCTGCACTGTCGTGGATCACCCATTTTCGCAACTCAACGGGATCACCGGTGAACATCATTTCGATGCTGCCATAGTCAGGATGCTCGGGGTCTTGCGCTCTGACAATGGTGGAAGTACCGTCAAAGGCATGACCCACCACCATGTTGGCGCGGCCTAAATCCACCTTGCGGTCCAGGATGATCGACAGCGGAGTGCGTTTCAGCGGATAGGTTTCCGGCGGCTGGTTGGACTTGGGGTCATGAATTACAACCGCCCCGCTGCCAGCAACAACTGTGCCGCCCCCCTGACCGTCGTATTCGAACCGCATCCGGCCAGGCCGGTGCATGTACAATTTGCCTGTCGACAGGCTGCCGTCGTCATTGATCTGGGTGAATGGCGACGCCGCGGTGCTGATCCCGTTCAAATAGCGGGAAATCTCGTTGAGGCTCAGCTGCTCTGCCGCCCAGGAGGCCGGGGCAGCGAGGATCAATGCAAGGGAAAGTGCAATCCGTTTCATGGGCACAACATAGGTGCACTGCTGCAGATGTGAAGATGCCGGCCCCAACAAGGACCGGCATCGGCAGAAATCCGTCAGTTCATTGCTCTGGAACCAGAATTTCCCGCTTACCCACGTGGTTGGCAGCTGAGACAACGCCCTCATCCTCCATCTGCTCTACCAGGCGCGCGGCCTTGTTGTAGCCGATCGCCAGCTTGCGCTGAATATAGGAGGTCGAGCACTTGCGGTCCTTGATGACGATGGCGACGGCCGTGTCATAGAGCGCGTCCTCGGTGTCGGTGTTGCCGCCGGTGTTCAGCCCCAGAACCGCATCGATATTGTCGGCCTTGTCCTCATCCGGGCCATCCAGAACGCTTCCCACGTAGTCCGGCGGACCGAATTGCTTGAGGTGATTCACGACTTCCTCGACCTCTTCATCCGAACAGAACGGGCCGTGGCAGCGGGTGATCTTGGCCCCGCCTGCCATATAAAGCATGTCACCCATACCCAGGAGTTGCTCGGCGCCCATCTCGCCCAGAATGGTGCGACTGTCGACCTTTGAGGTCACCTGGAAGGAGATCCGGGTCGGGAAGTTTGCCTTGATAGTGCCGGTGATCACGTCCACGGACGGACGCTGGGTGGCCATGATCAGGTGGATGCCCGAGGCCCGCGCCATCTGCGCCAAACGCTGAATACAGGCCTCAATTTCCTTACCCGCAACCATCATCAGATCGGCCATCTCGTCGACGATGACGACGATATACGGCAGTGCCTTGGGTTCGAACTCTTCGGTCTCGAACACCGGCTCGCCCGTGTCATCGTCAAACCCGGTCTGCACCGTACGGCTGAACATCTCGCCTTTGGCCAGCGCTTCCTTCACCCGGCCGTTGTAGCCCGCGATGTTGCGCACACCCATTTTGGACATCTTGCGGTAGCGGTCCTCCATCTCACCCACCACCCATTTCAGGGCAACAACCGCCTTCTTCGGGTCAGTCACAACCGGCGAGAGCAGATGCGGGATGCCGTCATAAACGCTGAGTTCCAGCATCTTGGGATCGATCATGATCAGGCGGCATTCATCCGGTGTCAGCTTGTAAAGCAGCGACAGGATCATGGTGTTGATCGCCACTGATTTACCGGAGCCGGTAGTACCCGCAATCAGCAGGTGAGGCATCTTGGCCAGGTTCGCGACCATGGCATCACCGCCGATGTCCTTGCCCAGCGCCAACGGCAGCGCGTGGTTACCGTCGCCGAAGTCGCGGGAGGACAGGATTTCACGCAGAACCACCTTCTCGCGTTTCTCATTCGGCAGTTCGATGCCGATCACGGTGCGGCCGGGCACAGTCGAAACCCGCGCTGACAGCGCAGACATGGACCGGGCAATGTCATCCGCCAGTCCAATCACGCGGGAGGCCTTGAGGCCCGGTGCGGGCTCCAGTTCATACATGGTGACAACCGGGCCCGGGCGGACCGAGACGATCTCTCCCTTCACGCCATAGTCATCCAGCACTGTCTCCAGCATCCGGGCGTTTTCTTCCAGCGCCTCGTCACTCAGGTGGTGGCGTTCGATGCTGACCGGGTTGGTCAGCAGGTTCAGCGGCGGCAGTTCGAAATCACTGCCGCTGTCTTCAAACGCTAGATTGGGTTGGGCTTCGGCCTTAGCCCGCGCCGAGGGCTGGACAGCCTTGCGCACCGGTTTTTCGACCACCGCCTTTCGCGGTTCTGCAACTGGCAGATCAACTGTAAGGCGCGGCCCCGGTGCCGTGGCCGGTTGCGGAGCTTTCTCAACCGGCAACGCTGTATCAGGCAAGGCTTCCGCCGCCACATGGTCCGGAGCCAGCACCTGAGGCACATCGTCAAATTCGCCTTGGGCGTTATGTTTCGGCGCATGAACTTCGGGCACCGGCGGGACAAATGCCTCTTGATCCGCGGTCTGCCAGGTCAGTGCTGGCTCTTCTGCGATCGACGGCACCGCCACTTGTGCAGCGGTCAACGGCGGCTCGGCTGGGAGACCACCTTGTTCTGCGGGATTAAAGATCAGCGGTGCCGGGCGCTGCCCGCGGCCCTTGGTCAGCGGCAGGTTCGGATCCATCTCTGGCGGTGTGTCGGCAGCACGGCGGATCCGCACCGCATTTGCGATCTTCTTGGAGATCCGGTCTTCGCCGCCTTCGCTGTCATCAACGGGTTCTTGTACCTCCGCATAACCCGTTTCGGCCGCAAAAGCCTCTTCAGGTGCCGGTACAGCAGGTGTGGCACGGCGGATCAGGCTTGGCACGCGCGACAGCAGACCGCCCTTGGCCGGCGCCTCAGGCTCTTCATCGAAAGTATCGGCGGAATAGGCGTCTTCCGGGTAATCCTCGAACATGTCCGGGTCAGCTTCGTCATTGGCATAAGTGTCGCCGCCCTCTGCACGTTCGGCCCGTTCCTTCCGGTAGGTCATAGCGGCCTGCAGCCCGCTGGAGGCACCACGCCCAAGCAGGGCAGCGACGGCTCCATACCCAAGAATGAGGCCGATCATCACCTTGTGGAGTCCCTTTTTAACCTCGGGCCAGGTAAAGCCCAGCACCACGCATCCAAGCGCCAGCATGCCTGCGGCGCTCAGCAGCGACATGATCTTGACCATGAAGTGCAGGCCCACAGGCAACAGCGCCAGCAGAGCGCCCAGGAAGGTGTAGCCCACCATGCCGCCAAGTCCGAAATCATAATTCTGCTGCCAGCTGGTGCTGGCATTCAGGGTCTCCATGTGCAGGGCCACCACCAGCAGCCACGGCACCGACAGCAAAAGCGGCCAGACCACGCGGTCCTCGCCCTTGTGCAGCACGAACCGCAGACCCCAGGCGCACAGAAACAGCGGCATCGCCCAGCTGGCCTTGCCGAACAGAGTGATCAGTATGAAGGAGACAGAGGCGCCCGGCCGGCCCAGCCAGTTCTGCACCGGTGCGTCGGTGGACACCGTCCAGTTCGGATCTTCGGGCGTGTACGAGCCGAGCATAGCCGCAACCATCAGCCCCACCAGAATCAGGGCAATCCCGATCAGTTCCTTGCCGCGCTTTTCAATGGCCGCCTGCATATTGCTGTCGAGCAGCGGATCGCGGCTGCGGGTTTGAAATGCCATGCCTACCTCAGTTCCGTTTCATTCGCCCCTGCCCCGCTGTTCACCGCGGGGTCACCGGCCTGTCCGTTCTTGGTTTTGGCTGCGCGGCCCCAGTCAAGGGCCGCTCAGCAGAATTCAGTAAAGGCAGCCGCGCAGCGTGCTCAGCGCTTTGCGGGTGTCCTCAGCAGGGGCGACAAGCGCCACCCGGATGTAAGTTTCGCCCGGGTTCTGGCCGGGTGCGCCTTGCGCCAGGTAGGCGCCGGGCAGCACCCGCACCCCGGTTTCCTTCCACAGCTTCAGTGCGGCCTGCTCGCCATTTTCCACCGGGAGCCAAAGGAAGAAGCCCGCCTCGGGCGCCAGGTAACCGTTGAGGCCGTTAAAGACCTCATCCGCAATTTTGTATTTTTGCTGATAGAGCGCACGGTTCTCTGCTACATGCGCTTCATCCGCCCAGACCTTGGCCGCAGCGGCCTGCAAGGGGCCTGGCAGGGGTGCACCGGAATAGGCGCGCAACTGTTTAACCCGCTTGATAGTCTCCGGCCCGCCGGCAATCAGCCCGGATCGCAGCCCCGGCAGGTTCGAGCGTTTCGAGAGCGAGTTGAACAGCACCACCCGCTCGGGATCGGCGCCCAGTTCCTGCGCAACGGTCAACGCCCCGACGGGGGCGTCGTCACGGTATATCTCGGAGTAGCACTCGTCCGCGAAGATGCGGAAATCGTATTTCTCTGCCAGTTGAATCAGCCGGGTCCAGTAGTCGCGCGAGGCCACGGCGCCCTGCGGGTTTGCGGGCGAACAGATGTAGGCGACCGTCGTGCGGTTCAGCACATCCTCCGGCAGGTTCTCATAGTCCGGCAGATGGCCGGTCGCGGCGGTTGCGGGGACAAACACAGGCTCTGCCCCGACGGAAATCGTCGCCACCATATAGACCTGGTAGAAGGGGTTCGGGATCAGCACCACCGGCCTTTGCCCATTCTTTTGCTCTGGGCATAGCGCCATGGCGGCATTGTACAGACCCTCCCGTGTGCCGTTCAACGCCATGATCTGGGTTTCCGGATCCGCTTTCACAGCATAGCGGCGGTGGATCCACTCCGAAATCGCACCGCGCAGCTCAGACGTGCCGTCGTTGTTAGGATACTGATTAAACCCGGCGGCATTTTCCGCGATGACATCAGTGACCCAGGCCGGAAACGCATGTTTCGGCTCGCCAATAGTCATATGCACCACGTCCCCGCCAGGGGTGTGATGGTCCAACAGCGCTCGCAGGCGCGGAAACGCATAGGCTGGCAGGTTCGAAAACCGCTCAGGAAAGTCCATATCTTGTGCCTCGGTCACGGGATCATTGGCGCCCCGTTTGCGCCTTAGGTTACAGGGGGTGGGCGGATGCGTCCACCCGGTGATGCGGCCGCTGGTCCGAATGTGGCTTTCAGGCCAAGGCGGCCTCGATCGCGGCGCCGGTGCGCAGCAAAGCTTCCTCGCAGTCCGGCTGCCCCAGCACCTGCAGCCCGCAGCTGGGAGTGCCAGTGGGCAGCGACAGGCCGCACAGCCCCATCAGGTTGCCAATCCGGGTGTTGCGAAGCGCCATCAGGTTGGAGCGAACGTAATAGTCGTGGTCGCTTTGCAGCCGGTCCAGATTGGGTGGCAGAATTGGAGAGACGGGGCTGAGCACTGCATCAAACCCCGCCACGGCATGATCCCAGGTCATGCGGCACTGCTCCAGCTTGGCCCAAGCGGCGACATAATCCGAACCGCTGAACTGCGCCCCTGTGCGGAATTGCTCCAGGATTTCCGGGAACATCAGTTGCGGCGACGCCTCAATCACGTCCTTCCACAGGCCATAGGCCTCGGTCGTGTAGAGAATTGGGCTGAGGCCCATCGCCTCGTCCAGCGCAGGCACCTCCAGCGGCACGATCTCCGCCCCGGAGTCTTTCAGCCTTTGCAGCGTTTCGCTGTGGGCGGCAGCAACTTTCGGATCGAGATCCTCCTGCGCCACATTCTGCAAGTCGGCAAACCGGCGGCCTTTCAGGGATCCAGAGTTGCGCAGGTCTGGACCCGCGACCCCTTCCAGCACGCCCAGCAGCAGCCCCGCATCTTCGACAGACCGGACCAGCGGGCCGACGGTGTCGAACTTCAGGCACAGGGGCACAACACCCTCCAGCGTTATCCGGCCGGAGGTTGTCTTGAGCCCCACAAGATCGTTCCAGGCGGAAGGGATGCGGACGGAACCGCCCGTGTCAGAGCCAATTCCGCCGGCTGCCAGCCCGTAAGCCACAGAGGCTGCCGCGCCCGAGGACGACCCGCCGGGGGCGGCGTTCTGGTCATTGACGCAGGGTGGTGTTTCCTTGACCGGGTTGAAGCCAAGACCGGAGAACGCCAACTCGCTCATGTGGGTTTTGCCGAGGCAGACCGTGCCCATGAGCGTTGCATTGGTCAAAACGGCGGCATCCTGATCCGGCACCCGCCCCTTGAGCAGGTCTGAACCGGATTCGGTTGCGGTGCCGGCGCTGTCGAACAGGTCCTTCCAGCTGACCGGCACCCCATCCAAGAGCGAGCGGCGCAAGCCCAGACCAGCACGCTGCTCAGCCGCTTCTGCCTCCGCCAGCGCGCGGTCATAGGTCACTTGCGCGTAGATCCGGTCTTTCAGGGGGTGCGCGTCGATAGCATCCAGATAACAACGCACCAGTGCCACCGGACTAATCTCACCGGCCTCAATCCCGCGTCCCAGATCGGCGGCAGTCATCGTTAGCCAGTCTTGCATCAGCATCTCTCCCCTTGGCAGCTGATGGTGACGGTAGCGGCAGCAGGACGCAGGTACAATCCCGCGCTTCCTGCATGGACAATCCCGTCAGCAAGCGCATATTGCGGGGCATGAAAAATGCGTCCGATATCCTGATCGTAGGCGGCGGGCTGAATGGTCCGGCCCTGGCCCTGGCCCTGGCTCAAACCGGCCACAGCGTAACCGTGGTCGACTCTCTGACCCCGGACAAGCTGGCTGATGAAGCCTTTGACGGCCGCGGCTACGCCCTGGCGCTGGCCTCGCAGCGGCTACTGCGGCAGATAGGTGTGTGGCAGCACGTTGGAGACAGCGCGCAACCCATGCTGGAGATCAAGGTGACCGACGGCCACGCGGGCCATGGGTCATCGCCGTTTTTCATCCACTTCGACCATGCTGAGCTGGAAGAAGGACCGATGGGTTACATGGTTGAGGATCGTTTCCTGCGCCGCGCCTTCCTGCAGGCGATGGAGGACGCGCCCGGTATTACTCTGGTGTCCGGACGCACCGTGGTCGCACAGGCGCCGGATCAGACCGGCGTGACAGTCACCCTGGATGACGGCGGAGAGCTGCGCGGCCAGGTTCTGGTCGGCTCCGACGGGCGCCGCAGCGGCACCGCGCAACGGGCGGGGATCAAGCGCTCCGGCTGGGACTATGGCCAGACCGCGCTGGTCTGCGCCATCGACCATGAAAGACCGCACCACGGCATTGCCCATCAGTTCTTCATGCCGCCCGGGCCGCTGGCGATCCTGCCGCTGCCGGGCAACCGGTCGTCGATTGTGTGGAGCGAGCGGACCGAGACCGCTAGGGCGATCCACACCTTGGATGACGCGGATTACATTCAGGCGCTGCGGCCTCGGTTCGGTGATTTCCTAGGGCAGATTTCCCTGGCCGGGAAACGTTTCACTTACCCGTTAAACCTGACCATCGCCAACAGCTTCATCGGAGAGCGAATGGCGCTGATCGGCGATGCCGCGCACGGGATGCACCCGATTGCGGGCCAGGGCTTGAACGCCGGCCTGCGCGATGTTGGCGCACTGGCAGAAGTAATCACCGAGGCCACCCGGCGGGGCGAAGACATCGGCTCCTCTCTGGTGATGGAGCGCTATCAGCAATGGCGCCGTTTCGACACTGCCTCACTGGCAGCGGCGACTGACGTGTTCAACCGGCTGTTTTCCAACGACAACCCGCTGCTGCGCCTGGGCCGGGACATCGGCATGGGGCTCGCAGGTGCCATCCCCGGCCTGCGCCGCGGTTTCGTGCGCGAGGCGGCCGGCCTTACCGGCGATTTGCCGCGGCTGCTGAAAGGGCAGGCGATCTAGGGGAAATTTGCGGCGCCAGCCGGGTTAATCCAACGCGCGCGCCTCATCCACCAGCATCACCGGAATCCCGTTGCGGATCGGAAAGGCTAAATTGGCCGCACGCGAAACCAGTTCCTGCGCCTGGGCATCGTACTCCAGCACCGTCTGGGTCAGCGGGCAGACCAGCGCTTCCAGCATACGGCGGTCAAAGGCAGGTGCCTGAGTTTCGGTCATTGCAGAGTTTCCTCCTGGGAGCCGCCGCGCAGGGCAAACTCGATCAAAGTGACAAGCGTTTCCCGCCTTGTGGCAAGGCAGGGCGCCTCGAGCAAGGCCTGTTTGTCCTCGGGATCGAATTCCAGAAGCATCGCCAATGAATTGATCAGCAGCTCATCGTCCGCCTCTTTCAGCGCCTCCCAATCCGTCGACAGGCTGCGGGCAGAAAAGAAGCGTTCCAGAAGATCCAGAAACGCGGGACGGTCGAGGCTCTTGTCCGCTTCTGTCCGGCCAAGATCCCGTTCAAAGCCAGTCCAGTTGACATCGCAGCGCCGATAGGGAGTAAAGCCGTCAGCCTCCTGAATAATCCTGAACCGGGAGACACCGGAAAGGGTGACCAGATAACGCCCGTCTTCTGTCTCGGAAAACTGGGTCACACGCCCGGCGCACCCTATGCTGTGCAGCTTTTCACCGTCGCTCTGCCCGCCATGGCAGGGCTGCACCATGCCAATCAAACGCTGACGCGTTTTCAGCGTGTCTTCGAGCATCTGTAGGTATCGCGGTTCAAAAATATGCAGGGGCAGCCGGGACCGGGGCAGCAGAAGCGCCCCGGGCAAAGGAAACACGGCAACCGTGTCCGGCAGATCAGCTGGCTGGATCATGGGTCAGACTGTAGTGCTGGCCCGGCCTTAGGCAAATATCATTGAGCTGAGTTTGCGCCGCCCGTTCAGAACCACCGGATCATTCGGTTTGAGCGCGTCGAAAATAGTGAACAGCTGGGCCTTCGCCGCACCATCATTCCACTCCCGATCACGCCGGAAAAGCTCGAGCAATTCCGTCACGGCGGCCTCGGCATCCCCCGCCGCGTGAAGCGCCTGCGCCAGATCGAAACGTGCCTGCAGGTCATTCGGGTTTGCTTCGACAGCGGCCCGCAGTTCGGTTACCGGACCAGCATTCTCGGCCTGCCGGGCGAGTTCGATTTGAGCAAAAACCGCTTCAATCTCTGCAGCACCTGCAATTTCTGCAGGCGCGCCGTTAAGAACCGCCTCGGCCTGATCCAAGTCACCCAGCGCGATATGCGCCCGGGCCAGCCCGCCAAAGGCTGCGGCGTTGCTGCCGTCCTCGCCCAGAATCGCGGCAAAGGTCTGGACCGCGTCTGCCACCGCACCTTCGGCCAGCATCTGTTCTGCCGCTTCAAGCGCTTCGCCAAAGCCTCCGTCGGCAGAGCCACCCGCCGCTTCGATCACCTTCTTCACGAAGGCATCAATTTCCGAGGCAGGCAGAGCGCCCTGAAACATATCGACCGGGCGCCCCTGAACGAAGGCCACAACGGTCGGGATCGACTGCAGAGGCAGGCCTTGCTGTGCCAAGGCCTGTGCCAGGCGCTGGTTCTCATCCACATTGACCTTGACCATCGTGGCCGCACCCTTGGCTTTGGTTACAGCAGCCTCCAGCATCGGGCCCAGTGTTTTGCAGGGCCCGCACCAGGGTGCCCAGAAGTCCACGATCACTGGGGCCTGCATGGATGCGTCCACGACATCCTGCATAAAGGTGGCTTCAGTCACGTCTTTGATCAGGTCGCCCGCCGGTGCGGCACTGCCAAGAATTTCGCTCATCAGATTGTTCTCCGCTAGGAACTTGCCCCCTATATGGAATCCTGCGCGCCGGAAACCAAGAGAGGAGTTTGCCAATGGCCTGCCGCCGGTTCGATCTCTTTGCCGCCTCCGAAAGACTGATGCGCATGGATGAGGCCGCCTGGGCGCGGCACGCAAACCCCTGGAGCGTCTTCAGCCGCATGACGATCCTGCCGCTGATGACGCTGGCCATCTGGTCGCGAGTTTGGTTTGGCTGGGGGGCTTTGCTGCCCGTAGCACTTGTTCTAGCATGGACGTGCTGGAACCCGCGCGCCTTTGGCCCGCCTGCGGGCACGGATAGCTGGGCATCCCGCGGAACATTCGGGGAGCGGGTTTTCCTGAACCGCCGGCAAGTGCCGGTTCCGGCGCATCACATCCGCTGGGCAAAGGGGCTGGCCTGGATTTCAGGCCTGGCTGCCCTGCCCTGGTTGCTGGGGCTTTGGCGGTTTGACCCGGGGCTGACCCTTTGCGGGCTGGTGCTGATGATAGGCGGCAAGCTCTGGTTCGTGGACCGGATGGTGGGGCTCTATCAGGACATGCGGGACCAGCACCCGGAATACAAAAGCTGGCTGCGTTAGCCGAAGCGCTCTCGCCACCGGCAGCGGGTCCCGGCTGCGCCAGGACCCTTGCGGTGTGCCCGCACTGCGCGCCAGCGCAGTACCATGACCAACTGAGACGGGTCGCCTATGGAGACCCAGGATCAGGCGGGAGCCCCCCACCTGCCGTCACAGATCAAATGTTGCAAAGACTGGCGCATGGTCGCTGGGCTTTTCCCAGCCGCGGGCATCGCGCAAAATCCGGCTGGAGTGGGCCGCATTCCGGATGTCCGGCGTGGCCCAGACATGGTCCAGACGGCGCCCTTTGTCGGCAGCGTCCCAATCCTTGGCCCGGTAGCTCCACCAGCTGTAAAGGCGGCCGTCGGGGAGGTCGTTCCGGGTCACGTCGGACCAGCCGCCCGCTTCCATCACGTCAGCAAAATGCTCGACCTCGATAGGTGTGTGGCTCACAACCTTGAGCAGCTTCTTGTGGTCCCAGACATCGTCCTCGCGCGGGGCAATGTTGAGGTCGCCCACCAGGATCGACTTCTCCGGCTTCTCTGCCTTGAACCAGTCGCGCATGTCCGTCAGGTAGTCGAGCTTCTGGCCGAACTTCTCGTTCTGCTCCCGGTTCGGCACATCGCCACCTGCGGGCACATAAAAATTGTGGATCACCACACCGTTCTCCAACCGCCCGGCCACATGGCGGGCATGGCCGAGACCAGCAAAATCCTTGTCGCCGATATCCTCGATCGGCAGCCGCGACAGGATGGCAACCCCGTTATACCCCTTCTGCCCGCGGGCAATCATGTGGCTGTAGCCAAGTGCCGCGAACCCCTCCATCGGGATCTTCTCCACCGGGCTCTTGCATTCCTGCAGGCACAGCACATCCGGGCCTTCTTCCTGCAGCAGTTTCTGCACGATCGGCTCGCGCAGGCGGACCGAGTTGATGTTCCAGGTGGCAAGGGTAAATGGCATCGCGCGCCTCATCATGTGTTCCGGGTTCCGGCGCGATACTGCCTGTCCGGGCAAGGAAGGGCCAGAGGCGATTATGCGCCCGGGTCGGAACTTTCCATGTGCCCCTGGCAAAAAAGAGGCCGGGCACGCAGCCCGGCCAAGTCCAACAGGGAGGTGCATACCGTAACCCGGATATGCGCGGGATCATGTGCAGTCTAAAGATGCGGTGCAGTTGCCTCTTTGATCTGCGTCAACAGGCCTATAGCTCAGGCCACCAGGCGGTATCCGCCTGATTCCGTCACCAGCAGGCGCGCATTCGACGGATCGGGCTCAATCTTCTGCCGCAGCCTGTAGATATGTGTTTCCAGCGTGTGGGTGGTGACACCCGCGTTGTAGCCCCAAACCTCGTGCAGCAGCACATCGCGCGGCACAACCCCGTCGCTGGAGCGGTAGAGGAACTTGAGGATGTTGGTCTCCTTCTCGGTCAGCCGGATCTTGCGGTCGTCTTCGGTGATCAGGAGCTTCATCGACGGTTTGAATGTATACGGTCCCAGGGCAAAGACCGCATCCTCCGATTGCTCATGCTGGCGCAGCTGGGCACGGATACGGGCCAGCAGCACCGGGAACTTGAACGGTTTGGAGACATAGTCGTTGGCGCCTGCATCCAGCCCCAGGATGGTGTCAGCGTCGCTGTCGTGGCCTGTCAGCATCAGGATCGGCGCCTTCACCCCCTGCTTGCGCATCAGGCGGCACAGCTCGCGGCCATCGGTGTCCGGCAGGCCGACATCAAGAATGATCAAGTCATAAAGAGCTTCCTTGGCGCGCTCCATTGCACTTTGGCCGTTTTCGGCCTCGAAGACATCGAAGTCCTCGGTCATCACCAGCTGCTCGCTCAAGGCCTCACGCAGGTCCTCATCGTCATCAACCAGCAAAATTTTCTTCAGTTGCGCCATCGGCTCGCCCTCCTGTTCTCCTGACCACACATGCGTATCCTTCACGCCGCCGGCAAGATTTGCTGCAAAACTCTCACGCCGACGTGTCCATGGCATGGAAAATGTTTCACATCCGTTGCATTTAGGCGTAAAGACAGCGAGCCTTTGTTACAAAATAACACCGGATTCCCCGCATGAGCCTGATGCCCACTATGATCGAACTGCTGGCCCGCGCCCGGGTTGATCTGCGTATGGGCCTTCCGGTGGTGCTGACCGATGGGCAGGAGGCTGCTCTGGCGATCAGTGTGGAAGCCTTGAACAGCCAGCGCCTTGCAGATTTGCGCGCGTTGGGCAGCTTGTCGCTGGCGCTGACCGCCAGGCGGGCGGAAACGCTGAAAGCACGTGTATATGACCAGGACATTGCCCGTATCGAGGTTCCGGCCGCGGAAGATCTGAAGTGGATTCAGTCTTTGGCAGATCCGGCAGACGATCTGAACACACCGATGAAAGGCCCGGTTTCCAGCCTTCGCGGCGGTTCTGCCGAGCTGCATAGGCTGGCGATTGCTCTGGTGAAGTCTGCTCGTTTGCTGCCTGCGGCCGCGCTTGTTCCCATCAGTGATGCATCCGGATTTGCCGCCGCTCACGGGCTTACTGCCCTGTCGCGCCTTGCTGCAGGGCCCTTGCTCAGCGAAAGCTCGCCCCTTCATCCGGTTGCTGCGGCCCGGCTGCCAATGGACGCAGCCGAAGCAGGCCGGTTGCATATCTATCGCCCGGAAGATGGCGCCGAAGAGCACTACGCGGTGGAAATCGGCCGTCCGGACCGGTCAAAACCTGTACTGGCCAGGCTGCATTCCGCCTGTTTCACCGGTGATGTTCTCGGCTCCCTCAAATGCGATTGCGGGCCGCAGCTGCGCGGTGCCTTAGCACAGATGGGTGAAGAAGGTGCGGGCGTTTTGCTCTATCTGAACCAGGAGGGCCGGGGCATCGGCCTTGCCAACAAAATGCGGGCCTATTCCCTGCAGGATCAGGGATTTGATACGGTGGAGGCCAATCACCGGCTTGGATTTGAGGATGATGAGCGTGACTTCCGCCTAGGCGCCGCTATTCTTCAGAAGCTGGGTTTTTCCCAGGTCCGGCTGCTGACCAACAATCCCAACAAGATCGCAATGATGAAAAAGACCGGAGTAAAGGTGGCAGAGCGTGTGGCGCTGAAAGTAGGTGAGAACGCTCACAATCAGCACTATCTGGCCACAAAGGCCCGTAAATCCGGCCATATGCTGTGATATCGCCTGCGGATCTGGTTCTGACACCGCGCGGCGTGCGCTTCATGGGGCGGCTGTTGCCCTGCACGATCGGCAAAGGCGGGCTGTCTGCCGGCAAGCGGGAAGGGGATGGCGCCACTCCTGTTGGCCTGCATCGCATAGCAGGCATGTTCTACCGTCCTGACAGGCTCGCGCGCCCCGCAGCTTGGGCCAAATCGATTGGCCCAAGGGATCTTTGGTCCGATGATCAAAGTGATACGGACTACAACCGGCATGTACGGGCACCATACGGCTTCAGCCATGAGCACCTGCGCCGGGCAGACCCGATGTATGATCTCATTCTGTTCACTGATTGGAACTGGCCAAATGCCGTTCCTGGCAGGGGCTCAGCCATTTTCATCCACCAATGGCGCCGGCCCGGTTACCCGACTGAGGGCTGCATTGCCTTCTCCCGCGCCGATCTGCATTGGCTTGCTGCCTGGGTGCAGCCCGGCACCCGGGTCCTTGTGCCGCCCTTGGCCAGCGCCTGACGGGACCAAGACTTTTTAAAAAGTCTTGGCAAAACTCTTCAAAGAGTTTTGCGCCTCAATACGTGCGGTCACCGAAAATAGCAGAACCGACACGCACATGAGTGGCACCGAGGGCAATTGCTTTCTCGAAATCTCCGCTCATGCCCATGGATAAGCCTTGCAGCCCGTTTCGTTCAGCAATCTTGGCTAGTAGGGCAAAATGCAGGCTCGGCTCCTCGTCGACAGGCGGAATGCACATCAGCCCTTTGACGGGCAGGCCCAGCTGACGGCACTCCGCAATGAAAGCATCTGCGTCGGCAGGCAGGACACCCGCTTTCTGCTCTTCTTCACCGGTGTTGACCTGAACAAACAGCTCAGAGCATTTGCCTAGTTCCTGCGCCAGCCGGGCCAGCGTTTTTGCAAGCTTGGGCCTGTCTAACGAATGGATGCTATCGAACAGCTCCATCGCCTGGCGGGCCTTATTGGTCTGCAGGGGGCCGATCAGATGGAGGTCAATCCCGTCAAAATTCTGTGCGAAGCCAGGCCATTTGCCTGCGGCCTCTTGCACCTTATTCTCGCCAAAGCAGCGGTGTCCCTGTTGCAAAACGGATTCCACACGCTCATTCGGCTGCACCTTGGATACCGCAATCAGCTGAACACTGCCTGCAGCACGTCCGGCTTTCGCTTCAGCCTTGGCAATCTTGGATTTGATATCTTCAAGCGGCATTGGATGGGCCTCATATCTGTTTGGCCGCAAAGAACACTGTTTGCCAGGAAATGTTAAGAGGCAAAAGAAAAGGGCGGGCCCCCGAAAGAACCCGCCCCAAATCACGCTAGGCGTGCTTCAGCTTAGAAGCTGAAGTGCAGACCTGCCTGAACCTGCTGATCGTCGTCGTCAGCTGCCGAGTTCACATAGCCGGCAACAAAGGTCACGCCGCCGCCCAGGTCATACTCGTAGTTGATGCCGAAGGAGGTGCCATCGGTCACGGTCTGGTCAGCTGCTGCCACACCAGCGTCAACGTCTGCGGAGTTAACCCATGCGATCAGGTTCGAAGAAGCGCCGATCTCTGCTTCACCAGCCAGGGTAACGCTGTCTGCGCGCTCGGTCTGACCATAAGAAACGGTTGCGCCGAACTGACCGAAGTCTGCGCCAGCTGCAACGAACACAACGTCGTCGTTTGCTTCAACAGTTGCGCCGTTCTTGGTGATGGTCGGGCCGTCGGAGGACGACTGGTATGCACCGGAAACGAAGAAATCGTTGAAGGAGTAGGACAGAGCGACTGCAGTGCGCGATTCGCCGCCTGCGGTACCAGCAACAGTGCCGCCGTTACGCTGCGAGTGCGAGATGTGGCCGGTGAAGCCGCCTGCGGAGTAGATGGCTTCAACACCAACCGGGCCGATCGCCGCGGAGGTGAAGGAGTCCCAGCCTGCGCCTTTGATTGCGACCGAGTTGAAGTCCATGCCGTCGATGCCGGTGCCAACAGACAGGCTGTTGATGTACAGGCCGCGAACGCTGTCAACTGCGCCCCAGAGCTGGCCAGCGTTCACACGCAGACCGCCGTAAGCAACGTAGAACTGAGGGTTGTTGAAGGTTGCCTGACGACGGGCATCGCCACCGTCACGGTCACGGCTCTGTGCACGCAGACGGGCACCAACGGTCACGCCGCTGTCGGTTTCGGTCGACGCGTCGATGGTCAGACGGAAACGGCTGGTGATGTTGGTGTCGGAGGTACCAACAACGTTTTTGTTGGCTTCGTTGTAGTCCAGGCCAAAACGTGCGTAGCCGGACAGGCGGACTTCAGCCGCAGCCATGCCAGCGGTGGCGATCAGCGCGGTGGTCGCGAAGAGAACCTTTTTCATAGTTTTTCCCTCGGTTTTCTAATCTGTAAGCCCAAACCGGGGAATCCGGCGTGGGTATGCCAAGGGGTTTCGCTCTTTCGCCCCCGTTTTGGCAAGTCTTGGGAAAGTTGAGGTAAACGATGCAGTCCGGGATGGTGCAGCTTTGCCACAGTCCACCTCATCACAACTCCCTCAGGACAGTACAAACAGTGGAGGAGTTGCCTGAAACCACCTTTGAACAGCGGCCTGGCTTACCTGGCCGCCTCACGGCATCCATATAAGGAGCAAGGCACTTGCTCCGCCTGCGCCGCTTGCGCTAGGTGTTCGCCCAGATCCAGATATTGGCTCCGGGAGCGGTTATGATCAGAACAAAAACCTTGCAGGCAAATTTGGCCGGCGCATTATGCTTCACTCTGGCCGCGTGCGGCGGCAGCGGAGACCGGGTCCCGGACGGCACGCAACTAGGCAAGGACCGCCTACCGGTTGATGAGGCCGCGGCCCAAGGCAAGCAATCCTCTATCTGGGACGTGTTCCGTGGCAAGCCTGATCAAAATGTGCAGGTGAACCGCTACCTTTGGACCGCCAGCTTGGACGTTCTGAGCTTCCTCCCGGTGCAATCCGTGGATCCGTTCACAGGTGTCATCATCACAGGCTACGGCACGCCGCCCGGCGGAGGCAAGTCCTACCGGGCGACCGTGCACATTAAAGATCCAGCACTGGATGCGCGGTCTTTGAATGTTGCCCTGCAGTCCAAAGGTGGCCCGGTCAGCGCCAGCACCACACGCGCGGTTGAAGATGCGATTCTCTCCCGTGCCCGGCAGCTAAGGATTGCGGATAAGAACCTCTGACCCGCTGCCCTCTGGAATCGCCAGCCAAACCCCATTATCAGAAGCGCCGGGCCCGAAGCCCGGCGTTTTCATGCAAAGGACCGCTCTGATGTCGCGTTACTCCGCCACGGAAATCGAAGCTAAATGGCAGGAAGCCTGGGACAAGGCCGGGATTTTCCAGGCCAAGCGCACCGGCGATAAGCCAAAGTATTATGTGCTGGAGATGTTCCCCTACCCGTCAGGTAAGCTGCACATGGGCCATGTGCGCAACTACACCATGGGCGACGTGATCGCGCGCTACAAGCTGTCGACCGGCCATAACGTGCTGCACCCAATGGGGTTTGACGCCTTTGGCATGCCGGCCGAAAACGCCGCGATGGCCTCGGGCGGGCATCCGAAGGACTGGACCTATTCGAACATCGACACCATGGTCGAGCAGATGAAACCGCTGGGCCTGTCGCTTGATTGGTCCCGGATGTTTGCCACCTGCGATCCGGAGTATTACGGCCAGCAGCAGGCGCTGTTCCTCGATTTCCTGGAAAAGGGCCTGGTCTACCGCAAGAACGCGGTAGTGAACTGGGACCCGGTCGACATGACCGTTCTGGCCAACGAGCAGGTCGAGAACGGCCGCGGCTGGCGTTCCGGCGCGCTGGTGGAGCGTCGCGAGCTCACGCAATGGTTCTTCAAGATCTCGGATATGTCCGAGGAGCTGTTGTCGGCGCTGGATACGCTTGAGAACTGGCCTGCCAAGGTCCGCCTGATGCAGGAAAACTGGATCGGCAAGTCGCGCGGGTTGCAGTTCTCGTTTGAGCGCACCGATGGCGGCGAGCCGATTGAAGTCTATACCACCCGCCCCGACACGCTGATGGGCGCGTCCTTTGTCGGCATCTCGCCAGACCACCCGATTGCCAAGGCTCTGGAAGCCGAATTGGAAGAAGTTGCAGCCTTTGTTGCTGAGTGCCGCAAGGGCGGCACCACCGAGGAAGCCATCGAGACCGCTGAAAAGCTGGGCTATGACACCAGCATCCGCGTGAAGCACCCGCTGAACCCGGATTGGGAGCTGCCGGTCTGGATTGCCAACTTCATCCTGATGGACTATGGCACCGGCGCAATCTTCGCCTGCCCGGCCCATGACCAGCGCGACCTGGATTTCTGCCGCAAGTATAACCTGCCGGTCACAGATACTTTCTTTGCGCTGGACAATGATTCCCCGGTCGCAAACGAGGCCTTTGTCCCGCCGAAGACCGAAAAGGTCCGGTGGGTTGACCACTTTGCCGGGCTGACCGAGGCAACCGGCGAGGAAGCAATCAATGCCACCGTCGATTTTGCGGAAAAGGCCGGCTGGGGCCAGGGCGTCACTAAATACCGCCTGCGCGACTGGGGGCTTTCCCGCCAGCGCTACTGGGGCTGCCCGATTCCCGTGGTCCACTGCGAAGACTGCGGCGTGGTGCCGGAGAGGAAAGAGAACCTGCCGATCGCCCTGCCCTATGATGAAGATGGCAAAGCCATCGACTTCTCGGTGCCAGGCAACCCGCTCGACCGCCACCCAAGCTGGCGCAACTGCGCCTGCCCCTCCTGCGGCAAGCCTGCGCAGCGCGAAACCGACACCATGGATACCTTTGTCGATTCGTCCTGGTACTTTGCCCGGTTCACCGCCCCGCGCGCCGGAACTCCGACCGATATGGCCGATGCCGAATACTGGATGAACGTCGACCAATACATCGGCGGCATTGAGCATGCGATTCTGCACCTGCTTTATTCGCGCTTCTTTGCCCGCGCGATGCAGATCTGCGGCCACCTGCCCCAGAAATCGGTAGAACCCTTCGACGCACTGTTCACGCAAGGCATGGTGACCCACGCGATCTACAAGACCACCGGCGACAACCACCGCCCGGTCTACCACTACCCCGAGGAAGTGGAGCTGCGCGACGGCAAGGGCTTCCTGAAGGACGGCACCGAGGTGGAGATCATCCCGTCGGCCAAGATGTCCAAGTCCAAGAACAACGTAGTCGACCCGCTGCACATCATTTCGTCCTTCGGCGCCGACACCGCGCGCTGGTTCGTTCTGTCCGATTCGCCGCCCGAGCGCGATGTGGAATGGACCGCAGCCGGGGCCGAAGCGGCCTACAAGCACCTGAACCGGGTCTGGAACCTGTGCGACCGGATTGGCGAGATGGATCCGGAAGCGGCAGGCCAAGGCGACGAGGATCTGCTGCGCGAGATGCACAAATGCATCCGCGACGTGACCCTGGGTGTCGATTCCTTTGGCTTCAATGCGGCAATTGCCAAGCTTTACGCCTTCACCAACACGCTCGCCAAATCCAAGGCCAGCGCCAAGGTGCAGAAACAGGCGATCATGACCCTGGCCCAGCTGATGGCGCCGATGACACCGCATCTGGCGGAGGATATCTGGAACCATCAGGGTGGCGAAGGCCTGGTGGCCACCGCGCCCTGGCCGGTCGCGGATGAGGCGATGCTGGTCGAGAACACCGTCACCCTGCCGATCCAGATCAACGGTAAACGCCGCGGCGAAATCGAAGTTGCTAAGGATCTGGACAAGGCAGAGGTTGAAAAACTCGCTCTGGCGCACGAAGCTGTGCAAAAGGCGCTGAATGGCGGCGCGCCGAAGAAGGTGATCGTGGTGCCGGGCCGGATTGTGAATGTCGTTGCTTGACCGCAGAACCCTGCTGCTGGCCCTGCCCCTGACGGCAGCGGCCTGCGGCTTTACCCCGGTGTATGCCCCCGGCGGCACCGGCGCCGCGCTGCATGGCCAGATCGTGGTTCAGGCGCCGGAAGAGGTCAAGACAGCCAGCGGAACGGATGCCTATTTCCTGGTGCAGAACCTGGAACAGCGCCTGGGCCGCGGCGGCAGCGCAGCATACAAGCTCGACCTGACGCTGCGCACGCAGGAAGAAGGCCAGGCGATTACCGCAGACAATGAGATTACTCGCTATTCGGTGATCGGAACGGCTGGCTATTCGCTGACCCGCCTGGCCGATGGCAAGGTCGCCTCCAGTGGCACGGTGCAGAACTTCACCGGCTATTCCGCCACCGGCTCCACCGTGGAGACCCTGGCGGGCGAACGCGACGCGCATGAGCGACTGATGGTGATTCTGGCCGATCAGATCACTGCGCAGATCCTAGCAACTGCGGATCTCTCCGCACTTGTCGAATGAAACTCTCGCCGCGCGAGGCGGATGGCTATTTCGCCAAGCCCGATCCGGGCAAGACCGGCATCCTGATCTATGGCGCCGATGCAATGCGCGTGTCACTCAAGCGGCAGCAGGTGCTGGCGGCCCTGCTTGGCCCTGGGGCCGAGGAGGAAATGCGCCTCAGCCGCCTGCCCGGCGGCGACCTGCGCAAGGACCCTGCGCAGCTGTTGGATGCAGTGAAGGCCGTGGGTTTCTTCCCTGGCGTCCGTGCGGTCTTTGTCGAAGGCGCCAATGACACCGCGACACCTGCGATCACTGCGGCGCTGGAGGAATGGCAGCCGGGCGACGCGCAGATCGTGGTCACGGCCGGGCAGCTCAAGGCCACCTCCAAGCTGCGCAAAGCGTTTGAAGGCCACAACAACGCCTATGCGGTTGGGATCTATGACGACCCTCCCTCGCGCGCCGAAATCGAACGGATCCTGGGAGAGGTCGGTATCCGCGATGTTCCTGGCGACAGCATGTCGGCGCTGTCAGACATTGCGAACGACATCGGTCCCGGCGATTTCTCCCGCATGATCGAGAAGCTGGCGCTCTACAAACACGGCGACACCAGCCCGCTGTCGCTGGACGACATCGGCGCCGTGGCCCCGCAATCGACCGAGGCCGCGCTGGATGACGTGCTGAACGTGGTGGCCGAGGGACGCAGCCCCGAAATCGGCCCGCTGATCCGCCGACTGCAGGCGCAGGGCACCAATGCGGTGACCCTCTGTATCGGGGCCACCCGGCATTTCCGCACGCTGTACACCATCGCCGCGGCCCCCGGCGGCCCGGCCCAAGGCATCGGCCAGCTGCGCCCGCCGCTCTACGGAAAGCGCCGCGACCGGATGCTGCGGCAAGCGCAAAACTGGGGTGCAAACCGTCTGGAAACCGCGCTCACGATCATCACAGACACCGATCTTGCCCTACGTTCAGCGGGGCAGACCGCCCCTGCGCTGGCTCTGATGGAGCGCGCCCTGATCCGTCTTGCCATGCTGAGTCGCGCCCGCTAACCCGGCCGCCTTGCCTTGATCCGCTCCTCTGAGCAGTTCATCTTAGCTGCACACAACAGGAGAGAGACGATGTATACGGTCACCGGCATCCCGCTCACCCGCACTTTCCGGGTGCTCTGGGCGCTTGAAGAGCTTGGCGCGCCTTACGAACTCAATCAGCACGGCCCCCGCAGCCCGGAAGTTCAGGCGCTGAATGTCTCTGGTAAGGTACCGGTGCTGCAGGTGGAGGGTGAGGTCATCACCGATTCGACCGCCATACTCACTTATCTGGCTGATAAGCATGGTGCACTGACCGCCCCGGCCGGCACCGTGGCCCGCGCTAAGCAGGACGCGATGACTCACCTGCTACTAGACGAGGTCGACGCCGTTCTCTGGGCCGCAGCCCGCCACAGCTTCATCCTGCCCGAGGATCAGCGGGTGCCTGAGGTGAAAGCCAGCCTGAAATGGGAATTCGCCCACAACTTGACCCGGCTGGAAACCAAGATAGCAGGCCCCTTCCTTATGGGAGAGAACTTTACCATTGCCGACATCATCTGCACCCATTGCCTGAATTGGGCACGCAGCGCCAAGTTCCCGGTAGAAAGCGAAAAACTGCAAGACTACGGCAAGCGGATGCGGGAACGCCCAGCATTTCAGCGGGTAGCCGAACTCGCTAAGTAATCCGCTGCCGCACGCCCGGCCCAGCGCCCTGTTGCCAGACAGGCAGTCAGCAGATAGCCGCCCGTCGGAGCTTCCCAATCCAGCATCTCTCCGCTGCAGAACGTTCCCGGCATCTGTTTAAGCATCAGGCCTCCGTCCAGCGCTTCGCGGCACACTCCGCCGGCCGTCGAAATCGCCTCATCCATCGGACGCAGGCCAGCGTGCTTCACCGGCAGCGCCTTGATCAGCTGTGCCAGGGCCGTTGGATCCTGAGGCAGCGGACGCCCGAACTCCTGCAAAAGCGCTGCAGCTGCCGGAGCCAGCTTCAAGGTCTTGCGCAGATGGTTTGAAAAACTTGCCTTGCCACGCGGACGAGACAGGCGGCGGGCGGCCTCCGCCTCTTCGAGGTCTGGCAACAGATCCATGTGCAGCGCCGCACCGTCCCGAACCGCAGCGCAAATGGAATAGATGCCGCCGCCCTCCAAGCCTCGTTCCGAAATCACCGCCTCGCCGCGCGACACCAGATCGCCAGACCGCAGCGCAATACCTTTCAGGGGCTGGCCAAAGTACGGCACCATATATTCGGACCATTCTGCTATCAGGCCGGCATTAGCGGGTTTGAACGGCGAGACGTCCACCGCTCTTTCCTGCAACAACGGCCTCCACGCGCCATCCGATCCCAGCCGCGCCCAGCTCGAACCACCCAGCGCCAGGACAACGGCCGCTGCCTCAATACGCTTCGGTCCGCCCAGCGTTTCAAACTCAAGAGTTGCGCCGTCCCAACCCGCCCAGCGCCAATGAGTCCGGATATGCACACCGTACCCGTCCAAACGCCGCAGCCAGGCACGCAAAAGCGGCGATGCTTTCATCACCTTCGGGAACACGCGGCCGGTTGAGCCGGTGAATAACTCGCTACCAAGCCCCCTCGCCCAGCTCTTCACAGCCTGGGCATCAAAGACCCGAATTATCGGCGCCAGCCAGTCAGCAGCGTCACCGTAGCGGGTGATCAGTTGATCGAACGGTTCGTCCTTGGTCAGATTCAGGCCTGACTTGCCCGCCATCAGAAACTTGCGCGCAGCTGACGGTTTGGCCTCAGCCACCAGCACCCGGTGCCCGGCCCGGCCCAGCTCTTCCGCAGCCATGAGCCCGGCTGGCCCGGCTCCAACCACCACTGCGTCCCACGCCTCTGTCATGCCACCCCCTTGCCAGCCCGTGGTGAGGGCGTATCTAGTATCCGCACGAAACCAGTTGAGGCCAGTGCATGTCTGATCCGGTCTGCCCGCTGTGCGGCCGCCCCATTCCAGAGGGTGTTCCGCAAAGCCTGCACCATCTGATCCCAAAATTGAAAGGAGGCAAGGGCGGACCAACCGTTCTGCTGCATGACATCTGCCACCGCGAAATCCATGCCACGCTGACAGAAGCGGAACTGGCCCGCGACTTCAACTCCCTGCAGGCACTGCAATCCCATCCGCGGCTGGCGAAATTCATCGCCTGGGTCCGCAAACGCCCGCCGGAGTTTCGCTCCCGTGTCCCAGGCAAGCGCCGCAAACGCTAACTAATTTCAAGCCCCATAAACGCCGGGCTGTCGCGCAGCTGCGCCCCAGGGATGTGCTGGAACTCCAGCGTTGTATACGGCCGCCGCCAAAGCCATTCACGGTTCGCCACTGACCGCAGGTCCGGATCTGGCGGCGTCTCTTCGGTGAAGGCCAGGAAATGCAGATCAAACCCGAACTCCGCTACCTCCTGCACCGACAAGAGCTTCATGTCGGCACGCAGGGCAAGTTCGGCAGCGATGTCCCCGGTGCGCAAAGTGATCTGCCCGACATGCGCACCGCCGCCTAGCGGCAGTGCAGGATCGCCAGCACCACCGGGCCGGTTGCCCAAAAAATCATGCTGCAAAAGCTCTATCGAAAATCCCTCAAGATCGTGCAGATGTGCCATATAGCCGATATCGCGGAACTGGTGCGGTGCCGAAACCGCCACCCCCTTTTGACGCAACTGCTCGCAAGCAAGGTCCAGATCGGGCAGGCAGATACCGGTTTTCCAATAGCGCTCATCGCGAGTATGCGGCGCCCGGGTTCCACCGGGCAGCAGGATCAAGTCTGCATCGCCGCCGGCATAACCGGCGCGCCAGGCATCACCATCAATCCGGGCCTCCATGCCGAACACATCCGTATAGAAACCAGCCAGTCGCTCCGGATCTTCAACCTGAAGCTGAAGTCCTGACAGCCGCTTCACCGGCACATCCTCAGGATGCCCGCAGCGATCTCCGGCTTAGCCTCCAGCGAATGGGTCAGCAAGTCCTCCGCCGTTTCCAGCAAGGCCTCAGGCTCTACGATCCGGTCCACGAGGCCATAGCCGTATGCCTCCTGCGCGGTGATCCTCTGCCCGGCCGCCAGAATCATCTTGGTGCGGGCGGGCCCGATCAGCGCCGCCATACGGCCTGCGTCCGAAGGCTGCGGCAAATAGCCGAGCTTCATCACCGGGTAAAAGAACTTGGCCGACGGCACCGCAATACGAATGTCACAGGCTAAAACCATACCGTTGGCGCCACCCGCCAATGTGCCGTTCAGCGCGGCCACCTTGAGGCAAGGCACAGCAGCCATTGCCGCCGACAGCCGTTCCCACACCGGCGAGGTCGCCAAGCCTGCCCGCGCCTCGTCCAGATCAGCGCCGGCGCTGAACACTTTGCCGGTGCCGGTCAGGATCAGCCCGCGGGCCTCCTGCGCGCGTTCGGCAATGTCCGCCAGTTCAGTCAGCATCGCCTCAGTCAGTGAATTCGCCTTGTCTGGCCGATTGATAGTAACGGTCCACTGACCGTTTTCCGCGACCTCCAGCCCGATCATAGCAGGCCCACCCGTTTCCGGATGCTATCCTCGCGCAGTGAAACTTCCTGGCCGATGCAGCCGTCTGCGTCCGGCGTACACATCCACATCAGCGTCCGGGCCGGCCACTCTGCTGGAATGTGATCTTCCCAGTCCAGCTTACTCACCGGATTGATGCCGCTGGCCTTGATCTCACGCTGCATCCGGGTCGCAACCGTTCCTGGCGACAGGCCCATAGCGCGGATGCCATTTGCGCGTTCCTCCAGATCAAGCGCCGAAGTCAGCATCGCCGCACCGGCCTTAGAAGCACAATAGGCGCTCCACCCCTCAAGCGGCCGGTGCGCGGCGCCGGAGCTTACGGTGATAATGGTGCCACCGCCCACCGGCTTCATCAGCGGCAATGCGGCCCGGATGCCATTGAAAACGCCTTTCAGGTTGATGTCGATCAGCTTGCCCCACTCATCTGATGACGCATTTTCCAGCCGGGATATGGGCTCGATCACACCTGCATTGTTGATCAGGACATCAAGGCTGCCAAATTCCTGATACGCCGTGCCCAATGCGGCCTCCACGGAAGCAAAATCTGCCACATCGCAGGCGAAGGTCAGCACGTTTCCGCCGATCTCCTCCGCGAGGGCCTGCATTGCGTCCGCGCTCCTTGCCAGCAAGGCCAGATTGGCCCCGGCGGCAGAAAATACACGGGCTGCATCCGCGCCAATTCCGCGGCTGGCTCCGGTGATTGCAATTGTTTTTCCGTTGAAATCCATCCGCCGTCCCTCCAAGTGACTGATAACCCATGTGGTAAAGCGGTTAGGGGGAACGGTCCAGCCCATGGCCCCCTTGACGGCGCTGCCCGCCGGGCCGACGATGATTTCAATTATCTCTCAGAGGAAGGTTCTCTTATGTCCGTTAATTTTGCGCGCGGCGGAGCCGCAGCAGCAATTTTGGTTGTTTCCGCCCAGGGAGCGCTGGCTGATCTCAGCGCTCAGGATGTCTGGGCCGACTGGAAAGCCTATCTGACCAGCACTGGCTATAGTGTTTCCGGCTCCGAGGCCGTGTCCGGCAATACGTTGACCGTCTCCGATGTTGCTATGGTAATGCCTATCCCGGAAGAAGACGGTTCCGGCACAATCAGCTTCCCGCAGATCCAATTCGTGGAAAACGGTGACGGCACTGTAAACGTGCTTCTACCGGCGGAATTTCCCATGGGGTTTGAGTTTTCCGGTGAAGGAGAAACCTTCTCCGGCAAGCTGATTTATGCCCATGACGGCAGCCCGATGAAAGTGGCCGGCGACGCGGAAAGCATGAGCTACGACTACAACTCCTCCAAAGTTACCATGACCTTGGACGAGTTGACCGCAGACGGCGAAGCGGTTCCAGCGGAGGTGGCGAAAGTACGGATCGTTTTGAACGACGTTGCCACAAGAACTGACATGAAAATCGCCGGAGCGCGCAGCTACGACCAAACGCTGACAGCTGAAAGCCTTAGCTACGACATGGGTTTCAACGACCCGGAAAGCAATGGCACCGGTTCTTTCAAAGGGGCTTTGCAAGGGCTTAACTTCACTGGCACCAGCACCGTTCCTGCTGATTTGGAAGGCCCGGATATGGCGGCGCTGCTGGACGCAGGATTTGCTTTTGACGGCACATTCACCTTTACCGGCGGCAATGGTGCAATCTCCGGGGTGGACGGCAGCGAAAGCTTCGCAATGGAAAGCAATTCCCAAGGCGGCGCAATCACCGTTGCAATGGACAAGCAGCATCTGACCTACGACGTTTCACAGGTTGGCACCAACGTGAATATCTCCGGTTCGGAAATTCCGTTCCCGCTGGCACTCAGCATGGCGGAGACTGGTTTCAAGCTGATGATGCCGCTTGCCAAGTCCGACGCGGAGCAGGATTTCGCCCTGGGTATCACCCTGCGCGATTTTGCAGTTCCGGAGATGCTGTGGGGCATGGTCGACCCGACCGGCCAGCTGCCGCATGACCCGGCAACAGTCATTCTGGACCTGGCTGGCAAGGGCAAGGTTTTGTTTGACCTGTTTGACCCGGAAGCCATGGAAGCCGTGGAAATGGGTGATGAGCAGCCAGGTGAGCTGAACGCCCTGACCGTGAAACAACTGCAAGTGTCCGCGGCGGGCGCCGAGTTGACCGGCACCGGCGATTTTACCTTTAACAATGAAGACTTGGTCAGCTTTGACGGCATGCCTGCACCCTCAGGCGAAGCCAACCTCAAGCTGGTAGGTGCCAACGCACTGATCGACAAGCTGATCGGTATGGGCCTGATGTCTGACAGCGATGCCATGGGCGCGCGGATGATGATGGGAATGCTGGCTGTGCCGGGCGAGGGCGAGGACACTTTGACCTCGAAGATTGAAATCTCTGAAGGCGGTCAGATCCACGCCAACGGACAACGCATTAAGTAAGCATAAAAATCCTGAAGGGGTCAGCAAAGGGGCTGCCAAACGCAGCCCCTTTTTTGCGGCCTGCACTTGCGGCACGGCGCTTCACTGGATAGCTCTTTTAGAGAGCAGAACAGTAGGTGCCCATGACCCAGTCTCCCGAAGCGCTTTGCCACGCCCTAATCGATGCCGCCTGCAAGGCTGGCGCGGATGCCGCTGACGCAATGGCAGCGGAGGGCAGCTCTCTCAGCATCGAAGTCCGCGAAGGCAAGCTGGAGCATGCAGAACGCTCAGAAGGCACCGATCTGGGTCTGCGGGTGTTTATCGGCAAACGCCAGGCCCTGGTGTCTTCGTCGGACATGCGTCCGGAAACGATAGCCGCAATGGCAGAACGTGCAGTCGCCATGGCCAAGGAAGCGCCAGAAGACCCCTACGCGGGCCTCGCCGATTCGTCTCCAGCTGGCCGAAGATTGGGACCTTGCCGCACTTGAGCTGGAAGACCCAAGCGGAGAGCCGGAACCGGCTTCCCTCCAGGCAGACGCGCTGGCCGCCGAGGCAGCCTGCCAGGCGGTCGAGGGCATCACTCAAGTACAGTCAGCCGCCGCCGGATACGGCCGCCACGTGGTGCATCTGGCAGCCACCAACGGTTTTTCTGGCGGCTATCAGCGTACTGGCCGATCGCTCTCTTGCACCGGGATCGCGGGCGCGGGCACTGGCATGGAACGGGATTACGACGGCGATTCCCGCACCTTCCAAGAAGATCTGCGCAGTGCCGGGGAAATTGGCCTTACCGCAGGCGAGCGGGCCGTTGCCCGTCTGGGTGCACGCAAACCCAAGACCGGCAGCTTCCCGGTCCTGTTCGACGAACGCATTTCTTCATCCCTGATCGGGCATCTGATGTCGGCCGCGAATGGCGCGGCAATTGCCCGCGGCTCCTCCTGGCTGAAAGATTCGCTCGGCCGACAGGTGCTCCCCAACTCTCTGTCCGTTGTCGAAGATCCGCACCGGCCGCGGATTTCAGGCTCCCGCCCCTTTGACGGCGAAGGCCTGCCAACCCGCCAGCGCACGGTGGTGGACAAGGGGATGCTGACCGGCTGGACGCTGGACCTCGCCTCTGCCCGCAAGCTGGGGCTGGAAAGCACCGGCAACGCCGCCCGCGGCATCGGCGGAGTGCCCTCTCCTTCCACGTGGAACATCGCGCTGACGCAGGGCGAAGCCAGCCGCGAGGACCTGATTGCGCAGATGGGCACCGGGCTGCTCGTCACCTCTATGATCGGCTCCACCATCAACCCGAACACAGGTGACTATTCCCGCGGTGCATCTGGGTTCTGGGTTGAAAACGGCGCGATTGCTTACCCGGTCAATGAATGCACCATTGCAGGCAACCTGCATGACATGCTGCGCCGGATCGTGCCTGCAAATGACGCGCGCCGGCACTTGTCTACAGTGGTCCCGTCACTCTTGATTGAAGGGATGACCCTTGCCGGCAACTGACCTTTCCCTGCTTGTGAAAGCGGCGGAACGAGCCGGGGATATCGCCTGCCGTTACACAGGCCCTGAAGCCAAGAGCTGGGACAAGCCGGGCGGTGCAGGCCCGGTGACAGAGGCCGACTTGGCCGTGAATGCAATGCTTGAAGACATGCTGCAGAAGGCGCGGCCCAAGTACGGCTGGCTGTCTGAAGAGACTGAGGACAGCGGCGTGCGATTGTCGCGCGACCGGGTGTTCATTGTCGATCCGATCGACGGAACCCGCAGCTTTGCAGAAGGCTCCCGCACCTGGGCGCATTCCTTTGCGGTTGCGGAACACGGCGAGGTGACGGCGGCGGTGATCTACCTGCCGCAGCGCGGGCTGATGTTCACTGCTGCCAAGGGCTGGGGCGCGGCGTGCAACGGCAAACCCATCCAGGTTTCCGCAAACGCAGAGCTGGCCAGCTCCGAAGTCCTTGCCGCCAAACCGAACCTGCAAGCCCACCATTGGATTGGCGGAGCTCCACCGGAGTTCATCCGCAGCTATAGGCCGTCGCTGGCTTACCGCTTGTCCAAAGTGGCGGATGGCCGCTTTGGGGCCATGCTGACGCTGCGGCCCAGCTGGGAATGGGATATCGCGGCTGGCGAGCTGCTGGTGCGGGAGGCCGGCGGCACGATCACGAACCGGGACGGCGAACCGCTGCGTTTCAATAATCCAAACCCGCGCTTAAACGGCGTGATTGCTGCCAGCAGGCCCTTGCACCAGGCTCTGCTGGGATCGTTAAACCCGAACGGCCCAGGCATTGCTGGACATTGAACCGGTTTACCCTTATCCGGCCATCGCAGGCCCGCCACGGTCAGACGCAAGTTTTTCACAGACAAACCGGTATGTTGCAGATACTTTGGGCCGGAAAAAACAGATCGAACCAAATGCAACGGCGAACAAACGCACCCAGCCGCCAATCCGTGCTGCAGCCCCGCCCAAGAGGCGAGCTGCTGTGGGTGCATGCCACAACGCCGGAACGCTACCTGGCTCTTTGCGACCTCGGCCGCAGGCTTAAGTCCTTGCGCCCTGATCTTTCGGTTCTGGCAAGCTGGGAGCCTGGTTTACGGATGACCGGAACAGTCGGTTGCGACATTCCTGTCGGGCCGCTTGCAGAGGATACGATGGCGGAGTCCCGCGATTTCCTCGATCACTGGCAACCTGACGCCTGCATCTGGACCGGAACTCCGGCACGGCGGGTCATGCTGCGGCAATTACGCGAGCGGGGAACCGGAGTTCTGCTGGCAGATTTGCTGGAAGATGAAATGCCCAACCGTGCCAGCCGCTGGCTGCCGGATCAACGGCGGCGCCTTCTGGAAGGGCTGACCTGCATCCTGACACCGTCAAAGGCCGTTCAGGCCCGGCTGATCCGGGTCGGTTTTCCAATTGAACGAGTAGAGCTGGCCAGCAAACTGCGGGTGTCCGCTCTTCCGCCCGGCTGCAATGATGATGAACTTGCGGCCATGCAGCAAACGCTGGGCAGCCGCCCTGTCTGGCTGGCTGCCCATACCAAACTAAGCGAGCTGCCCCGCGTATTGGACGCGCACAAATCTGCCCTGCGGTTGCTGCACCGGCTTCTGCTGGTCGTCGCCCTGGACGATTATTCCAACTTAGACGCCGCCCGCAGCCTGCTGCAAAACAGCGGCTTGTCTTTTGCGGATTGGGAAGACGGCGCTGAACCGGAAGACCTGACGCAGGTTCTGCTAACCGGCGGCGAGGATCTGGGCCTATGGTACCGCCTCGCCCCCGCGGCCTTGATCGGCAGCAGCCTGGACCCGGCAGCGCAGGGCCAGTCACCGCTGGATGCCGCCGCATTGGGATCTGCGCTGCTGCATGGTCCGGGCGTCCATGCGCACCGTGATCTCTATGAAAGACTTGCAGCCGCTGGCGCGGCCCAAGCGGTATTAACGCAATCTGAACTTGCAGATGCGGTTGTCGCCCTGTCAGCGCCCGACAAGGCTGCCGAAATGGCCTTGGCCGGCTGGCAGAGTGTAACTGAAAGTGCGGCAACTACTGACACACTTCTGGAAAAGGTCCAGGTTCTGCTGGACCAGCGAGAGGCTTCGCATGCGGCCCCCTGATTTTTGGCACAAGCCACCGAACGCCTTTGACCTGCGGGCCGCCTTGCTGGCGCCGCTCGGCTGGGTCTATGCCCGCGCCACCGCTTCCAGGCTTGCAAAGGGCACTCCCGGCGCGCCGGGTGTCCCGGTGATTTGCGTCGGTAATTTGAACGCAGGCGGTACCGGCAAAACGCCCACAGTGATCTGGCTGCTGGAGACATTGCGCCACCTGGGACACGAGCCGCATGTTGTGACACGCGGCTACGGCGGCACGCTGAAGGGGCCGGTGCAGGTGTTTCCAGGTCGGCACGAGGCTGCGCAAACCGGGGATGAACCGCTGTTGCTGGCCGCCTTTGGCGAAGTATGGGTCGCCAAGGACCGGGCCGCAGGCGCCCAGGCGGCGGCCGCAGCAGGAGCCACAGTCATCATATTGGATGACGGTTTTCAGAATCCATCGGTGGCCAAGGATCTGTCGCTTGTTGTTGTGGATGCTCAGCAAGGGTTTGGCAATGGCCGCTGCCTGCCTGCGGGCCCATTGCGCGAGCCGGTATCTACTGGGCTGAAACGTGCCGACGCCATCCTGTCTCTGGGGACGGATACTGCCCAAAAGAAGTTTGCCGCCGCCTGGGGCAACCAGCTGCAGGGGCTGCCGCATTTCACCGGTGCGCTGGAGCCGCTGCAAACCGGGATGCCCTGGAACGGCACCCGGGTGCTGGCCTTTGCCGGCATCGGCCATCCGCAAAAGTTCTTTAACACTTTGCGCGGCCTTGGGGCTGATATCATTCGGGCTGAGGCACTGGACGACCATCAGCCGTTGACTACTGCACTTCTCAACCGGCTGGAAAATGAGGCCAAGCAACAAAACGCACAACTTGTCACCACGGAAAAGGATGCCGTGCGCCTGCCGGACAAATTCCGGCGAAAGGTAATCACCCTCCCGGTCAGGCTGAAGGTTGCCGGGGATAGTGCCCTAAGGACATTGCTGGAAAGTTCAGCACCCGCACCCTGACTGCTCACACCTCTGAGAAAAAAAAGCCCGGGTAAATGGCCCGGGCTTCGCAAATCTGCGAACAGGTTTTCACTCAGCTTTCCAGCTCTGCGTCGAGCAGCTTTCTGAATTCATCATAAGACTGGTTCGAAACCTTTTCGCCATTGAGAATGAAGGAAGGTGTCGACTCGATACCGTGCTCGGTCGCGTTCTCCTGGTACCAGGTCACCAGGGTCTGTGCCTTGGTTCCATCCTGCAAGCAGGCTTCCAGTTGCTCACTCTCCAGCCCTGCAAGGCGGCCGATCTTGCGCAGCTCGTCGATGATCTCCGACGCTCCCCCAGCGCGTGCCCATTCGGACTGCCCCTTATAGATCAAGTCAGAAATGCCAAAGAACTTCTCCGGTCCGTTGCAGCGTGCAATCATCGACGCCCACAGCCCGTAGCGGTCGAAGTAAACCTCGCGGTAGATGAACTTCACTTTGCCGGTGTCGATATAATCTTCTTTCAGCTGCTTGAAGACATTGTTGTGGAAATTGGCACAGTGCGGACAAGTGTAAGATGCGTATTCTATCAGCGTGACTGGCGCATCCTCGGCGCCAAGGGTCATCTCGGTGATAGTAGAGGTATCCACTTCAGTCTCCTGCGCGAAGGCTGCGCCGACCAGCGGGTTTTGCGGCAGATTGTTCTGGCCACTGAAACCTGACAGGACATAACCACCTGCAACCACCGCAACCGCGGCAAAGACACCAGACATGAGACGGGTCATTTGAACCCCTTTCCTTGCGTTTTTTGTTTTGTCAGCACATTGCGCCCCAGGCGTTCCAGGGCGGCGCGCAAATCGTCGTTTTCCACCCCTTCCGCCGCTTTGCTGGCCTCCGCAGCATCCTGCGGGTCTGGCTGAAGCGGCGCTTGCACTTTGGGGGCATATTTGAATTCCACGCGGCCATCGGAGAAACCCGTCGGCGCCGTTTGCGTGATCCGCACCTTGGAGATGGCATTGAAGCCATAGACCGCATTCACCCGCTCGCGCAGGCGTTCCTTTTGCATTTCGAGCATGGGCGCGTTGGCGCCGGTCGTGAGCACTGTCAAAGTAGCACCAAAGGAGCCGCGCCCGTAGCCTACGTTCACCGGGCGCGCCATCGCAGCGATATCCGGCCCGGCGATCTCTTCCCAATGGGTGAGCAGGCGCGATACCGCGAATCCCCGGCTTTCCCCCGCCTTGCGGATCTGCTCGCTAAGGAGCTTGGAGGTCCGGGAGAACCCGCGTGTGGTGCTGCGCCTGAATGCCATGATCTAGGTTTTGCTCGACTGCCTGCCCTATTGTAAAGAGCGGTAATGCAGGCGCCAGCCAAACCGCAAGCCAAGGAATAAACAATGCGTGACTTAAAGAGCAATTCCGCGGCGATGAGCGAAGAGTTGCTTGCGTGGTATGACATTCATGCCCGCGAGATGCCTTGGCGTGTAAGCCCGGCGGACCGCGCCACAGGCATCCGCCCGGATCCTTACAGGGTCTGGCTCAGCGAGGTGATGCTGCAGCAAACGACCGTGGCCGCCGTCCGCGAGTACTTTCTCCGCTTCACTAGCCGCTGGCCATCGGTTCTGGATCTGGCTGCTGCGGAAGACAAAGACGTGATGAGCGAATGGGCCGGCCTCGGCTATTACGCCCGCGCCCGCAACCTGCTGAAATGCGCCCGCGCGGTGGCGCAGGAGCACGGCGGCAGCTTCCCGGACAGCTATGAGCGCCTGCTCAAGCTGCCTGGTATCGGCCCCTACACCGCTGCGGCCATCGCCTCCATCGCCTTTGACCGGCCTGAAACTGTGCTGGATGGCAATGTGGAGCGAGTGATGGCCCGCGTTCACGACATTCACGACCCGCTCCCAGGCGTCAAACCGGTCCTGAAAGACCGCGCAGAAGAACTCACGCCAATGCAACGGCCCGGCGACTACGCTCAGGCAGTGATGGATCTGGGCGCCACCATCTGCACCCCCCGCAACCCGGCCTGCGGCATCTGCCCCTGGCGCGGCCCCTGTGCGGCGCGGGTTGCCGGAACCGCCGCCCAGCTGCCCAAAAAAACGCCAAAGAAACCGAAACCCACCCGGCAAGGAATTGTCTATCTGGCGGAATCCGCCGATGGAACCTGGCTTCTGGAACGCCGTCCGGACAAGGGGCTACTGGGGGGTATGCTGGGCTGGCCCGGTTCTGACTGGAGAGATATCCCCATCCCGAAACCGCCCTTTGAAGCGGATTGGCAGGAACTGGCTGGCGAGGTCCGGCATACCTTCACCCATTTTCACCTGATCCTGCGTGTCATGACTGCAGAATTGCCTGGCGGGTTCAATCAAAGTGCAGAGCAGGAATTGATTGAACGCCACGATTTCCGCCCTTCCAGCCTGCCAACTGTGATGCGCAAAGCCTTCGATCTATACAAAGGCCGCTAAGTTACCCTGCGCCCCTATTGGGTTTTCAGAAATCTGGGCATAGGGTTTGCGCAAACGCGCGCTGACTGATTTGGGAGACCCGGCATGATTGCCCCCGAAACTCTTTCCCGCTGGCAAAGCGCCCTGCCGTTCTGGATGTCTTTCCTGTTGCTGCCGCTGGTCTGGATCGCGGCGCTGCAAGGCGGCTGGGCACTGCTGCTGCCGCCGCTGGTCACCTGGCACCTGTTTGCGCTGCTGGACGGGATGTTCGGGCTCAACCTGGAAAACGCCGACCCGGAAACACCGGACAGCGACCTCAAGTGGTACAAGGCACTGACTGCGGCCTGGGTGCCGCTTCAGTTCCTCACACTTTTCGGGCTGATCTGGTATGTCAGCGACGCAGAACATCTAAGCGCGTTCGAGAAATTCGCAGCCTTCTTTGGCGTAGGCGTTGTGACCGGCGCGGTTGGCATCAACTACAGCCACGAGCTGATGCACCAATCCAGCCGGATGGAGCGCTGGCTGGGGGATATCCTGCTGGCGATGGTGCTATACTCGCACTTCCGGTCTGAGCACCTGCTGGTGCACCACCGCCATGTCGGCACGCCGCGCGATCCGGTCACTGCGCGCTACAACGAGGGTTTTCACCGTTTCTATCCGCGCGTGCTGCGGCAATGCTGGCACTCCGCCTTCCAGGCCGAGAAGGAGAAGCTAGCCAAGAAAAACCGCCCCTGGACCGACCGGTCCAACCCGTTCTTCCGCTACTGGGCGTTGCAGGCAGCCATGCTTCTGCTAGCTCTGATGCTGGGTGGGCTGACTGGTGCCCTCCTCTTCCTGGTTCAGGCCGGCACTGCAATCTGGCAGCTGGAAGTGGTCAACTACGTCGAGCACTACGGGCTGACCCGCAAACACCTGGGCGAGGGCAAATACGAGCCGGTCCAGCCGCGCCATTCCTGGAACGCGGCGCACAAGGCATCGAACTGGCTGCTGATCAACCTGCAGCGCCATTCGGACCACCATTACAAGCCGAACCGCCGTTTTCCGCTGCTGCAGAACTACACTGAAGCTGACGCCCCGCAGCTGCCTTACGGTTATCCGGTAATGACAATTGCCGCGATGATCCCGCCCCTGTGGCGGCGTGTGATGAACCCGCGGGTGCGCCGTTGGCGGCAGACTTATTATCCCGAAATCACCGACTGGCACGCCTATAACAAGGCGCAGAACCCGATGCCGCGTTAGAGGTCAGGCCCAAGCCAAAACCGTCATCGGCTGATCCAGCCCGCGCACTTCCTGATCTGGATGGCGGGCTGCGCCGGCCAGCAGGTCCAGGCTGGCCAGCTCAGCCTTGACCTGCGCGTCCACAGTTTCGCTGACAACAATACTAGCCTCCAGCCTGCGCGTCAGGTTCTCCAGCCGCGCGGCGATGTTCACTGTCAAACCCAGAACCGCATATTCCAGCCGGTTGGCACCGATATCGCCCAGCAGCGCCTCACCATAATGAATACCAATCCCTGCCCGGATCTCGGGCTTCCCCTGTTTGGCGCGGCCCCGGTTCCATCTCGCAAGCGAAGCCCGCATCGCGAGGGCGCAGGCCAGTGCATTGGTGGCGTCCTGCTTGCCAGCCACCGGCGTGCCAAAGGTCGCCATCAGCCCGTCTCCCAGATACTTGTCCAGCGTTCCGTGATGGCGGAACACCTCCCGTTCCATCCGGCCATGAAATTCGCGCAACAGGTCGATCACCGCGTGCGGGTCCATGCCTGCTGACAGCCGGGTAAAGCCGATGATGTCGATGAACAGAACCGCCACGTTCTCGCTGCGCACCTGCTTCAGCGGCTCATCGTTCTGTGACAGCTGTTCCACCACATTGGGCGAGAAGTAGCGCGACAGGTTCGCCCGCTCCCGTTCCAGGCTAGCATTGTTGCGCAAGAGCCCATTGAAACGGCGCACCGAAAAAGCCAACGTTACGGCCACCAGAACAAAGACAACCGCCTCTTGCACCCGTAGCTTGATCACGAAGCTGTTCGGGTCAAAGAATTGTGCCAGTTCCGGCTCAAACCCAAGGGCCGCACCAACAGCCTCCGTCAAGCCAGGAACTGGGCTGGAGAACCACCAGACCAGCCCCAGAGCGCTGAGCCACATCATCGCGGTCCAGGTCCCGATCGCGATAACTGTGCGCCAGGAATAGGCCATAGTGCCCGCTGCAAGAATGATGAAGAAATACTGGAAGTTGTCGAATCTGTAGTGCATCGCCGCAGGTATTTCGCGGGCATCAAACGGGTTGGGCACAACCAGCGCAAATGTCATGATCACCAGGTCAAGGAAGATCAGGAACAGCTCCAGCCGCGATTTGCCAACCTTTCCCGCCCGGCCGATAAACCAGCCATTCAGGCACAGAAGCGCAAGAAGTCCGTGGTAATACAGCACGCTCCAGACAGGGTTAAGAAAGACGATGAATACCGCGACGATCGGCAGCGCGATCCATCGCGCCCGCACAGCAAGCTGCAGCCCGCGCCGCTTGTGCGCATCCAGTGCAGCTTCCGCAAACCTGCCCTCCGCAGCAGAGAGCTCCTGGCGGCTTGCTTCTGCTGCACTGGCAGCTCCGGGTCCTGTTGCAAACGCCGTATCGGTCATTGGCTCTCCCTCTTCCCGCTGGCTGCGGCAGGCATCGCACTTCAAATAGTGATCTTGCGTCAATCAGGAAATAGCGCATCAGACCGCATCCTTGCAAAAAACCCCGCCTGAACCAGGCGGGGCAAGGTGTGCGCCTGCGCAAATTGCACAAGCACCTGCAATAGACTATTGGGTACTAAATAGCTCCAGGAGCGTCAGTTCTGCATTTCCGCCCGGATCTGCTGGCGCAGCACGTCGATCGGCACGGTCTTGCCATCGCGCTTGAAGCACCAGTAAGTCCAGCCGTTGCAGGACGGAGCATTTTCCAGATGTGCACCGACCTGATGGATCGAACCCTTGATGTTGTCGCCGATCAGGGTGCCGTCTGCCCGCACCTTCGCCTTGTGGCGGCGGTTCATCGAATAGAGCTCCTCTCCCGGGCGCAGCATGCCGCGCTCCACCAGCTGCCCAAAGGGCACCCGTGGCGCCGCGCGCTTGCTGGCGGAAACCTCCAGCGCTTCGCGGTCGAACTTGCGCACCGCCTTGATCCGCTTCTCCGCTACCTTGCGGTAGGCTTCCTCGCGTTCGATGCCGACGAACTCGCGGCCCAGCATCTTGGCCACCGCACCGGTGGTACCAGTGCCAAAGAACGGATCCAGCACCACGTCGCCCGGGTTGGTCGCGCCGACCAGGATCCGGTGCAGCAGCGATTCCGGCTTTTGCGTCGGATGCGCCTTGTCGCCGTTTTCGTCCTTCAGCCGCTCGTGGCCGGTGCAGATCGGCAGCACCCAGTCGCTGCGCATCTGGATGCCCTCGTTCAGTGCCTTCAGCGCTTCGTAGTTGAAAGTGTATTTGGCACCCTCGGATTTGGACGCCCAGATCATCGTCTCATGCGCATTGGTAAAGCGCTTGCCGCGGAAGTTTGGCATCGGGTTCGACTTGCGCCAGATCACGTCGTTCAGCACCCAATAGCCTTCGTCCTGCAGCACGGCGCCGACGCGGAAGATATTGTGGTACGAGCCGATCACCCAGATCGAGCCGTTCGGCTTCAGCACCCGGCGCGCTGCCTTCAGCCACTCGCGAGTGAACTGGTCATAGGCCTGGAAGCTGGAGAACTGGTCCCAGTGATCATCCACGGCATCGACTTTGGAGTTGTCAGGACGGTGCAGCTGGCCTTTCAGCTGCAGGTTATACGGCGGATCCGCAAAGATCAGATCAACCGAATTGGCCGGCAGACTGTTCATCGCTTCGACGCAGTCCCCGCCAATAATCGTGTTTAAAGGGAGCGCTGCCGCGCCCTTTGTCATGGTTTTATTCATTGCTCTGCCTCATAACCGCGGCGCATTTTTGCGCTCATTAGGTTGTCCACAGGATAAGTCATCGCGGATTCGAGGTCAATTTGTTTATTATAACAACGCCCTACGGTTCACTCTTGATACAAGATATTGTGTACCGGCTTAAACGAGCGCCGATGATGTGGGGTCACACCAAGATTAGCTAGCGCTTCACGGTGCTGTTTCGATGGATAGCCTGCGTTTTTCTCCCAGCCGTATCCCGGAAACTGTTGCGCCAAATCCACCATGATCCGGTCGCGTGCCAGTTTTGCGACAATTGAAGCGGCGGCAATCGAGAGTGACTTGGCGTCCCCCTTGACCACGGCTTCAGAAGACAGGCTTAGCCCTTTAGGGATCATGTTGCCGTCAATCAGCAGATAGTCTGGCGCCGGGTTCAATGCCGCAACCGCGCGCTCCATCGCCAGATGCGAGGCCCGCAGAATGTTCAGAGAATCAATCTCTTCCACCGTCGCATGGGCAATGGCCACATCAGCAGTCGCAAGAATTTCCGCCTCCACGGCCTCCCGTTTCTTCGGGCTCAGTTTCTTGGAGTCGTTGAGCCCTGCAGGAATGGCAGAGACGTCCAGCACCACCGCTGCGGCAGTCACCGGACCGGCCAGCGGGCCGCGGCCCACCTCGTCCACTCCGGCAATTCTCAGGTACCCTTTGAATCGGGCGGCGTCTTCCAGATTATAGTCAGGCTGTGTCATGCCCCTGACAAACCCAATCCCGGTCCCGGATGCAAGCCGCACAAAAAGGGGGAGCCGAAGCCCCCCAGGTTTGCTGCTGCTCGAAACTGAAAGTCTATCTTACCGGCCAACCATCCTGTAGCCGTGCCGTTTGAGGCAGTGTGGCTTGAAACCGGTGCGGTGGCGCTGGCCGTTCCAGAAGGTCACCTTGCAGGCCTTCGGCAACTTGTGTGTCTGACCGTAGTTACGATCCAGGCAACCTTTTCCGGCCAGCGGGTAGCTGGAGCTGTAGCGCGGGAAGTAACGCACGCAGTGGGCCGGCAGGTCATAGCGGCGCACTCGCGGCGGCAGCGGTTTTACATAACCGCCGTGGCGGTTGTGAGAATGATGCCCGGAACCATGCCGATGGTCATGCGGCGGGTTATAAGTCCGGGAAACATGGCGGTCGTCATCTTTTCTGGCGTCATTGATGGCAGCCCCCAGAATCCCCAGCAGCGCCATCCCGGCAATGAACTTTGCGACATCCTCATCGGCGCGGGCGGGAGCTGCAGAGAAGCCGGTGATGGCAATCGAAACTGCCACGATCAGCGCGATGAACTTGCGGTGCGGTTTGGAAGCTTGTGTCTGGGCCATGTCGGGACCTTTCTTCTTGATTGGCAGATGCGCAGCCATTGCGCTTGGATGAGCCCAACCTGCTCCCGCCCCCTTCCGACAGGCAATATCGGCCGCATGTTATCGGATATCAGCCACCTCAACCCCCTGCGGTTATTGAATTTCACCCGGCTTCCACGCAGGATGCCCCTATGAAACAGCACCTCCTGATACCCGCCCTTGCGGCTGCCCTTCTGGCGCTTTCATCGCCGGCCCAGGCGGCTGACTGCTATGCCGACTACAAGGCCAAGCAGGACAATCCGCTGCGCCTGCATTACGGCGTCATCCAGCTTTCCGGCGCCTGCAAGAAGAAAGCGGCCCGCCAGGAAATTCAGGCCCGCATTGCACCCGGCGGTTGGAAACTCTTGAATGTCCTGTCGGTCTTTGGCCCTGAAGGCCTGCAGCAGAGGAAGGCAAATGCCGGATCCTACTATCTCCGTTTCTGAGGCCCGCGCTTCCGGCAGCAAGGTGATTGCGCTTGGCATCGCCGCCATAGTAGCGCTCTTGGTGATTGCAGGCACCGTGCTGCTGCTGACCCTGCCCGATGCCAATGCCTTCAACGCCCGGGTCGAGACCCTGTTCATCGAGAACGACCTGACCACGCAAGGAGAGATCAAGCTCCTGGAGATCCTCGCCCAGTCGGGAACCGCCTTTGCCGACACGCTGACCAGCTACAGGATGGTGATCTTTGTGCTGCTGGTCTTTGCCACTGCAATGATGGTGGCGGCGCTGACGGTGCTGGGCATGCTGGTGATGCTGAACCGGCGCATGGCGCAGATCGAACGGGCCGGCATCCAGGTGACCGAACTGCTGATCAGCCGCGACGAGAACACCGTCTACCTCAACAATATGGGGTTCAAGCTGACACCAGCCGCAATGGAGACCCTCTCCGTCCTGGCCGAAGCCCGTTTGGACGACGACGTGCTGTCAGGGGCTGAAATCGAGGCGGTGATTTCCGGCCGTGCCTCCGCCGATTGCGAGGAGGCCGCCGGCGCCACCCGCATCAAGCGTCTGCGCGACACATTGGGTAACCAGATGGTCAGCGAGCTGCTGGTCAAGAATATTGCCAAACGCGGCTATGTGCTGTCGATCAGCAAGGACGTGATCCGCATGGTCTGACCCGGGGCGCACTTGCTCCGCTTTGCTCAACATCCTGTGTTCCCCTCTGGAATTCCGGCACCAGAACCCCAAATAGCCCAGAACCGGCCCAAGCCGGCCGGTCCTGGTTTTGGCATGTTTCGGCATAAGGACAAGGACCACTGGGATGGACACACAGGTGCATGCACCGCGACAAGGCTACGGCATCATTGTCGAGCCGCTGCAGGGCCAGATCACGGCCCGGCGCAATGGCACCATCCTGGCGCAAAGCAGCCGCGCCAAGGTTATGTATGAAACCCGGCTGCCGCCCGCGATCTACTTCCCAGCCGAAGATGTGACGGCGCCGCTCTCACCCCATACTGATCTGCAAACCTTCTGCCCGTTCAAGGGCACCGCCAGCTACCGCGATATCCTGCTGCCCGATGGCGGTGTGCAAAACGGTGTCTGGGCCTATGAAGAAGCCATGCCAGAAGCGTCGGCCATTGCCGGCCATGTCGGCTTTATGCCCGGCGCTGGTGCGGAATTCGACCTGGGCAGCAACACGGTGGAGATGCCGGACTACGGCAATATATCCGGCCCGGTGATAGACTGGCTTCTGCGTGATGCCGCACTGGTGCAAACACCAGAGGAGCTGACCTCCGCCCTGGCGGAGAAATTCGTCGAACAGGGCATCTATCTCTCCCGCCTCTCGGTCATGGCCTGGTCCCTGCATCCGCTGATCGCGGGCAAGAATTTCATCTGGCAGAAGAAGACGGGCGAGGTCACCACCTATGCCCCCTCTTACGAGATCCACGACCACCCCGCATATCAGAACAGTCCGCTACGGCATGTCTCCAACGGTCTGGGCGGCGTGCGGCACCGGCTGGACCGCTGCTGCACGGATGATGCCTTCCCGATCCTCGAAGACCTGCGCAATGAAGGCGCCACCGACTATGTTGCCATGCCCCTGCGGTTCTCGGACGGGCGCATCAATGTGCTGACGCTTACCAGCAACCACACAAACGGCTTCTCCACTGCCAACCTGGGGCTGATTTTCGAATGCTCCGACGTGATCGCCCGCTACTATGAAATCTTCATGCAGCGCGAAAACGCTCAGTCTCTCCTGGAGACATATGTCGGCAAGCGAACCGGCGCCCGGGTGCTCGGCGGCGAGATCCGCCGCGGCGACGGCGACGAGATCGACGCCGCCATCATGTTCTGCGACCTGCGCGGCTCGACCCGGCTGGAAGAGCAGCTGGGCCGCCAGGACTATATTGCGCTTCTGAACCAGTTCTTCGAGACCGCCTCGACCCTCGTGCATGATCACGGTGGCGAAGTGCTGAAGTTCATCGGCGACGCTGTGCTGGCGGTATTCCCGGCCGGCAGCAACCCGGCGCATGCCCGGCAGCAGGCCCTGAACAGCGCCCGCGCCATCGTCACCCGTCTGGAGGAGATCGCCAATCAGCCGGACGGCCACCGTTGCGAAGCTGCCATCGGCATCGCTTACGGGCGCGTCACCTACGGCAACGTCGGCTCGCGCGAGCGGCTGGACTTCACGGTGATCGGCCAGGCCGCCAATATCGCCGCCCGGCTCGGCGACTACGGCAAGACCGTCAGCCACGCGGTTGTTGTCAGCCACGACATTCTAAGCAATCCCTCCCAGGGCATCCCCCTCGGAGCGGTCAGCCTGCACAATGTGTCTCAGCCGGTCACCTGCTTTGCCATCCCGGCTGCCGAGAAACCGCAAGCCGCCGCCGAATAGCCCCTGCCGTTCAGCCCTGGGTCAAGGCGGCGCAGCCGTCGCGCGGTTCACCCTTGGGGCGTGGATGAAGCCTCCCTAGTCGAAAACGGTCTTCGGGAGCAAAGCCGCCTCTGAAGGCCGTCTCGGCAAAAGCCTTCCGCCCTGCCCGCAGGGCAGGGCCACGCCCAAGGCTGCTTTGCCCGCATCTTGGATGCAGGCAACAGGCGCGAGAGCCCCTCCCCTTGCGGCAGGTTCAACCCGTCACCAAAGCGCGCTGCACCGCATCCCCCATCGACACCAGCAGCGGCGCGTCTGCCTGCCGTGATTTGAAGACATCCTTGGATACCATCCCCTGCCAGCCGCAGTGCACCAGCGATTGCGCCACCGCGCCGCCCAGCGTGGTGCCGGGGCCGGTGACGATGAACAGATCCGGTGCAAACTCGCAGGCGGCATTCTGCACCGCGCGGGTGAAGTCATAAGGCTCCAACACCTGATGCCCCAGCGTGTAGTCCCAGAGCGTTCCGTTATCTGTTGCCCCCGGCCACCAGATCTGGCCACGCCCGTCGATCAGCGGAACCTGCGGCTGGGTGAACATCTCCGCCCTCAGCCGCTTGCGCCCCTCAGCCGCCACCGGCGCCTGCAGGCTGGTGTGAAACGCCGCATGATTGGCCAGCCGCATCGGGAAACGCTCATCCGCCACCGGCACCGCCGCCTCGAACGCCCGCAGCCCGGCCTCGTTCCCGGCCAGGACCAGCATGCCCCCCAGATCAATCGACAGTGCCAGAACATGCTCTTCGCGCGCATCGATCTCTGCCGCCAGCACCAGCAGCTCCGCCTTGCGCCTGGGATCGTTCTGCCAGTCCGCCCCGGCAAATGGATAGACCAGCTGGCCGCCGATCAGCTGCTCCTGCATCAGGGTGCCCATGGTGTTCACAACGTTGAACCCGCCATCTGCGCTCAGCGCCCCGGCCGCCGCCAGTGCAATGTACCAGCCCATCGAGTTGCCGGTGACCGCAACCACCTCGATTTCCTCCGCCAGGGACTGTGCATCCGCGAGAGCCGAGGCATAGATCAAGGGCGAGGCAATATCCCCGCGGGAATACTTCGACACCGAAAACCGCGCTGCGCCGTCCAGCGCAGTAATCTCCTCCTGCCCGGAAGCTTTGCGTTGCGCGTCAAAACCGGCAAACAGCGCCGCCTTGTCCGCGTGATGGCGATGCAGATACCCCAGCTCGGCCTTGTTGTAACTGCCCCGGCCTGGGCAGATCAGAACAGCAGTACGGGTCATGATGCACCTCCTGCAAGCGTCAAGGCCGCTTCAACGATACTGTCCTTCGAGGGCAGCGTTGCGCCATAAGCAGGTCCGGTTGCAATGAAACAGTCACTGGCTGCAATTCGCGCAGTGGGAAGGTCAGACTGCTCTGCAAACAGCGCCATCAGCGCCTCCGACTGGCTGCCGGTGATGCGGCATTCGTCGACGATCAGCACATGCTTGCAGCTCTTGACCGCCTTCAGCAGCGCAGCCTCCGGCATGGGCGCCAGCCAGCGCAGATCCACGATCCGCGCATTCACGCCTTTCGCCGCCAGCTCCGCCTGCGCCTGGGCCGAAAGATAGCGCCCGTTGCCATAGGTCACGATGGCCAGATCGGTGCCCTCCCCATCCACGCCAACTTCTCCCAAGCCAATGCGCCGGTCTGGCGACGGATAGCTGCGCATCCAGCCGCCATCTTTCGCCTCTTGCAGATCCCGCATCGGGTAGAGCGCGATGGGTTCGACAAAGACCACCACCCGCTGCTCCTCGCGCGCTAGCCGCACCGCCTCGCGCATCATCATCGCAGCCTCAGCCCCGTCCGAGGGGCAAGCAATCACCAGCCCCGGAATATCGCGCAGCACCGCCAGCGAGTTGTCGTTGTGGAAATGGCCGCCAAATCCCTTTTGATACCCCAGCCCGGCAATCCGCAGTACCATCGGATTGGAAAACTGCCCGTTGGAGAAGAACGAAAGCGTCGCCGCTTCGCCGCGCAGCTGATCCTCGGCGTTGTGAAGATAGGCGAGGAACTGGATTTCCGGGATGGGCAGGAAGCCGTTGTGCCCCATGCCGATCGCCAGCCCCAGGATCGACTGCTCATCCAGCAGCGTATCTATCACCCGGTCCGGCCCGAACCGCTGCTGCAGCTTCTGAGTGACACCATAGACCCCGCCCTTGCGGCCCACATCCTCGCCCATCATGACGATTTCGCCGTGTTCCAGCATCAGGTCTGTCAGCGCCCAATTAATCAGGCGCGACATCGGCTGCGGCTCCTCTATCGCCCGCATGTCGCTGCCGAACGTCTCTGCGCGCGCCTCGGCACTGGGGCCGTTGTTGGGCGCACAATCCCGCTTGGGCGGAATCAAACTAGCCGCCACATCGGCAGCCGTCTTCAAATGCGGCCGCGTCACCGCTTCCGCCCGGATTCGCTCAACCCGCGCACAGGTGTCCGTGTAGATCTTCAGCGCGTCCTCGGGACGCAGCGCGCCTGCCTGATCCAGCAGCCGCACCGAATGCAGCAGCGGATCATTGGCCTCATCCGCTTCCACCTCGGCCTTGGCCATATAGGTGGTCGGCATATCTGCCCCGGCATGACCGTACAGGCGCACCGTGCGCAGGTGCAGGAATGCCGGCTTCTTGCGCGTCCGCACATACTCCGCCGCCTCCTGCGCCACCGCATAGGCGTTATAAATATCCAGCCCGTCCGCCTTAAAATATTTGATGCCGGGCCGCCCCGACATCGAGGCCTCGATCCACCCTTTCGGCGTCTTGGTCGAAATCCCGATACCGTTGTCTTCGCAGACAAACAGCAAGGGCAGCGGCGTCGACTGAACCGAGGTCCAGCCCGCCGTGTTGACCGCCCCCTGCGCCGTCGAGTGGTTAGCCGACGCATCGCCGAAGGAGCATATGACAATCGCATCCTCCGGCAGCAGCTGATGCTCCGGCTTGTGCCGCTTGGCTGCACCGATGGAATAGGCAGCGCCCACCGCCTTGGGCAGATGCGAGGCAATGGTCGAGGTCTGCGGCGGGATCATCAGCGCCTTAGACCCCAGCACCTTGTGCCTTCCACCGGACGTCGGGTCCTCGCTGGAGCAGGCAAAGGACAGCAGCATATCCCAGGCAATCCGCTGCCCCGGCACCTGATCTGCCCGGGCGATCTGAAACGCTGCATCGCGGTAATGGAGAAAGGCCATGTCTGTTGGCTGCAAGGCTTGCGCGACCGCTGCCATCCCTTCGTGCCCGGAGGAGCCGATGGTATAAAACCCCTCTCCCGCCTTCTGCATGGACCGGCTGGTCAAATCCAACGCCCGGCTCAAAACTTGCGAGCGATAGACTGAAACAGCTTCAACAGCAGACAATGGCCCGGCAGGAACGGCGCCTGCCGGGAAATCTCCAGCCTGAACGCGGTTCAGGAAATTTTGGTGCACAATCTCGGCGCGGTCCATGCAGCCTCCTCAAAATACAGCTGCGTCTTTATCCGGGAAATCACGGTCCAACGCCAATGAGATTGAGTCCTCCAGCTATTCCATAACGGAATAAATAACCCTGGATACAGTCGAAATGCTCACGCCGTGGCAGCATCCGCATTGTAGCGGATGACGAACATCATGCTACCTGAATGCCTTGCAGATCGCGCCTTTTCAGAACCTGACGGGCCAAGTCACCGTAGGTAGACCGAACATGGCTGCGCCCCGCTTCACCGGAAAGCCCGTGAACGGATGCCAGGTCCGGGAAAAGATCAAACAGCTCCCGCATATCCGCCCGGCTCAATCCGCGTACCGCCTCAGGGCCTGGCCAAAACGTTTCTGTGGCTATACCTTCAGCGAAAATCACCTCATGCCGCTCTGTCATAAGATGCACATAGGTAACCGGTTCGGCGGCAAATACCTTTTGACTGCAGCTCTGGTCTATATCAGCCAACAGCTTGACAGGCACAAAGCGCTCATCCTGACTGGGATTTCCAGAAAGGGCATGTCGGCCCAAAAGCAAGCGGTGCTGCGGCGACAACAGCATCGGGCGTTCCGGGGACAGGAGCCCGCCAGGAGAGACACAATAGGGCCTTAAATGGGGACGTTGAACCAGCTCAGCCGGGCAGAGTGTTCGTTTTCCAACCCAGATGACCGGCTGATAACCATTGTCTGCGGTTTGCAGCAGATCGCCCACCTGAATTCTTCCTGCAGGTATGGCACCGCGTTGCGTAGCCAGGCGAACGTCTGGGGTAAAACACGGAATACCTGCAGACAAAAGTTGCGCATTTGAGGTGATCTGAGCAGGAGCTACCCCTTGCAGCACAAGTTTTTCACCGCCTGGAAACGTCAGAAGCGCATTGCCGCTGCCGTCATCTGAAACGGAAACATCATGAGTGCGGATCGCACCGCTCGGCCCCGTGCCGCCGGTCAGTGCGGATACATCCAGCTGGTCGTTGAAAAAGCCATCAGCGTCGTCATCACCGATATCGAAATCGCTTATTGTATCAATCCCGCCTGCTGCAGTCAGGATTACGTCGTCGTAGCCGGAACCGGTCGTCAGAATATCATTGCCGGCACCCAGCGTAACGGTGTCGTCGCCAGCGCCCGCATCGATATCCACACCAGCGCTGTCAGCAGAAGCGTCCACCAAATCGGCCTGGTCCGTCAGATCCAGCGCCTCGATCTCGGAATATGTGATCGTGTCTGTGCCGTCGGTAATCGTGCCTGCCTCATCACCCGTATAGGTGACCGTTACCCCTGCTGTGACGGCAGAAACATCAACAGTATCAAAGTCGTTCCCGGTTTCCCCGCCGGTCAAAGTGTCGTTGCCGAAACCATCGGACATTTCAAAGGTGTCCGCATCAGCCTCGCCGTGCATCAGATCATCGCCACTGCCACCAATCAGGAGGTCGTTATCGTTGCCCCCGTACATGGTGTCGGCACCGTCGCCACCTTCCAGAGTGTCGTTGCCATCGGTCGCCACGATGCTGTCATTGCCGGTCCCGCCGACGAGACTGTCGTCGCCAGCCGAGTTTCTGAGCGTATCATTGCCAGCACCGCCAATCAGCGTGTCGTTACCCAAGCCGGTGGTCAGGCTGTCGTCGCCATCGCCGCCATCAATGTAGTCGTCACCATCCCCACCAGCGATCGTATCAGCGCCAGCACCGCCAATCAGCGTATCGGAGCCAAGACCACCATCCATGACGTCATCGCCGTCGCCGCCATCAAGGCTGTCGTTACCATCCTCGCCGTACATAAGGTCCGCATCCAGCCCGCCGGACAGAACGTCGTTGTCGTTGCCGCCATACATGGTGTCGGCGCCATCCCCGCCCTCGAGGGTGTCATTGCCGTCAGTCGCTACGATGCTGTCATTACCGGTCCCGCCAACCAAGCTGTCGTCGCCAGCAGAGTTTCTCAGAGTGTCGTCGCCTTCACCGCCGATCAGCGTGTCATTGCCAAGCCCGGTGGTCAAACTGTCGTTGCCTGCCCCCCCTTCGATATAGTCGTCACCGTCTCCGCCCGCCAAGGTATCGCCGCCGGCTCCGCCAATCAGGGTGTCGGCGCCAACTCCGCCGTCGATGACATCGTCGCCATCACCGCCATCCAGACTGTCATTACCTTCTTCGCCGTAAAGGGAGTCGTCTCCTCCTTGGCCAAAAACAACATCGTTGCCCGCCCCGGCCAGAACTGTATCGGCTCCTTGCTCGATCGGAGTGACAACAGGATTGTCAATGGTATCGCCAGACAGCGTAAAGCCAGCGGGGCCTTCGCGGGTCTGCAAAGTAAATTCGATGGAGGAGCGGTCTTCAAACTCTGCGGAAAACCAAGCATCCTGATCGGTGTAGGCGTTTTTCTCCGCTCCGGTAGCTGTCACCATGTTGCCATTGACAGCCGTGCTAAGAGAAGAATCTGCAGACACCCCAAAGGAGGTGAAGCTGTTACCGTCAATGATCACCGCCTCGGCGTCGCCGTAGCCGCTGTTGTCATCGACGTCATTGAAGGTTGCAGTCGAGTTCAGATATACGGGTTCGCCGGTCGCCGGATCGAAAAACTCCAGCCGGAAAGTGGCCTGATCTCCGGGATCATCACCGTCCAGCAGGATTTCAGCCCCCTGAGTGTAACCGAATTCCACCGACATATACGGGTTTGACTTTTCAACAAGGACCAGTTTGCCCCAAACCTTGGAACCGTCATTCAAAGTCGCAACATCTTTGAAGACGGCGTAGTCACCCGAAGACCCCGTCCATCCATCGTGCGAGATGCCTTGGATGTTGTAGATGTCCAGAACCAGCGGGCTGGCATCCAGGCCCTGCTCGAACCCGTCTCCCATGTCACCATAAACCGTATCATTGCCAGCACCGGCATCGATAACGTCGTCACCTTCTTCGCCTGCAACGGAATCCTGTCCTTCTCCGGCATCGATCGTGTCGTCGCCCGTGGATCCATCTATTTTGTCATTTCCCTTCGAGCCAGTTTTGCTGGCCACGAGGTCCTTGACCCAATCCAATATCCCCATGCGCTTTTCTCGGCTTTCAAACAGGCGTTGGTGACGCGCAACCCCTTGCTCTGAGGAACAAGAGTTTACGCTCTGCAGTTGCCGCTGACGGCAAAAGCAGAGTTATGAGTATCCCGGTAAAAAAGCGTAAATCGCAGGCGAATAATCCGAGCTGAGACTGGCAATTTTTGCGGTTTAACGCTGTCAGAAACTGTTCCTCATTCCGTTAACAGCACAGCACATGCTGTCGGCCGCCTCCGTCAGCCGGCCTCAACATCCGGCGAAGAAAAATCTGTATTGTATCTCAGGTGTTTGAGAAAAGCCCTGCTGGCTCAGACAGCAGTTTCAGCCGCTGCACGCCGTTGGTCACAGAAAAGAATTTCAGGAAGTAAGCAGTTCGACCGCAGGCAGCATTGCCAGTGACAAGGAGATTGCCAGACCCATGGGCAGTTTGCCAGGTTGCGCGACCGCGGCCCATCGGGCTTGCCCCGGAAACAGGCATGTCCGCCGCAGCGCGGAAACGGCGGCAACGGCGGCAATCATAGAGATGCTGAAGCTCCAGCCGTAATTGCTTAAGGAAAGTGAAGGCACGAACAGCAGTGCTGCTGACATCATTTTCACATCACCGCCTGCCAGAACACGCCGGCAGAACAATAGAAAGCAAACCACAAACACCGTCCCAGCCGCGAGCAGCCGCATCCCGGCCTCAGGCATCTCAAGCGCCGGGGCCGTGAGGACGAACACCCCCATCAAGCACAGCACCAAGCGGTTTGAAATATGCAGGCGCCGCACATCTTCAATCCCGGCATAAAGCAACAGCGGGCTGGCCGCGATCAATGGCACAAATTCCATCACGGCTGTCATGCAGCGGAACCGCGCCGGGGCAGATGGCCTGAAAACGTATCGACTGAGACCAGATTATACACCAGCTCTGTCAGGTTGCGGGAGCCCGTCTTGGCATAGATGTTGCGCAGATGCGTCCGCAGCGTTGACTTAGAAATCCCCAGGTCATTTTGCACCCGCTTGGCGGGCTGACCTTTACTCAGCAGCACACAGACTCGGTATTCCGCGCGGCTCAGCTGAGCAGGGTTCTCCATACTCAAAAGATGCGCTTGAACATCCCGGTGCCTGCGCAGCCGGCGCCCCTTCAAACAGGCCTCCGTATACAAGCCTGGCGACCGGTTGGTCCAGGTGCCCACCAGCGTGCCGGAAATCATGTTCAGCAGCGCCTGCTGCACCGCTCCTGGACTGGCGGCAAAATGAAGTTCCAGAAAATCTATGTGCTGTTTGCCGGAGGAGAGTGGAATGACAGCAAGCTCGGCCAATTTGCGCGCTGAATGAAATTGCTCAAGCGCTGGTTCCTGGTTTTCGCCGCTCATTGACTTGTACCAGATCAGCCCTGGCTTTGCCTTGTCCAGATATGTCCCCAGCACGGATCTTGCAAATGACCGCTCAAGCGGCGGGCCCTTCCCCGCGGCCACCACCGCGTCATAAATAACTGATCCGGAAAGCCGGCCACTGCCGGTCGAAACTCTGCAAACAGCTGCAGCTTCTCCATTGATGGCTGCAGCCAAGGCGCGCAATGCATCCCTGAACGGCGCACAGCCATGAAGGCACTCACACCACCGCGCAATAGGCGCGATCATTCCAGCCTCAGCGGCTTGGATGGTGCGGGTGTCAAAAAGCGCATTGGTCCCCATAACGCGCATCCCCCACAGTAACATGTACTCATTTAACTTAGCGCCTTTAGCGACTTAGCAAGCGCTGATATCAATTTACCCCTCGTTACCCTTATAATGCTGGTTCGCTCACTGCAATTCGTCAAGAGTTTGACAGGCATTACGTGGCACAGGTCAATTTTTCAATTAATAGGCGAATTTATCACCTCTATCAGCGACCGAGAAAGAACCAATTCCAGCACTTAACCCGAATTGTTGAACGTTTTCCGGCTCAGCTGGCGATAAAGCGAATGTAGCGGATTACCACTGGCCCGATCGTGATCATGATCAAGGCTGGCAACATCAAAGAAGCCAGAACAGCTGACATTTTAACCGGCAGCTTGTTGGCCATTTCCTGCGCCCGCATCTCCCGCTGTTCCCGTAAATCTTCAGAATAGGTTGCCAGCGCTGATGCCATGCTGGTTCCGAACTGCATGGACTGCAGGGCAACATTGGCAAAGGATTTAGCAGTCTCAACGCCGGTCCTGCTGGCCATGTCCAGCAGGGCGTCTTCCCGCTGCCTTCCAGCCTGAACCTGCCTTTGCATACTCAGCAGTTCAAAAGCCAAATCGGGAGCGACCACTGCCAGCTCGTTGCCAACCCGGGTCATGGCAGCATCAAAGCCCAAGCCGGAATCCACTGAGATCCTCATCAAATCCAAAGCGTTGGGAAACGCTTCCTCAATTCTGCGGCGCCGTGCGGCCGCACGTGCGTTCAGCACGTAAACCGGACCGAAATAGCCCGCCCCAACCAGGCTGCTGAGCCCCTGAAACACCTGCAGATTCGTCCAGCCGGCAACAAATCCGGTGACCGGATTTGGCGGAAGCAGGCCAGGCGTTTTCCCGGCGGCGATGATCAAAAGCAGCAATCCAGGCACGGCAAGCCCCAAAAAGACACGGATCAGCATGAATTTCTGCAGCGCTCCGGCTTGCGAAAACCCGGCCTGGGACAATTTGCTTTCCAGCGCAGAGCGCTCACGCTGGTCTGCCGGAACGAAGGCTTTCATCAGCCCGTCCGCAGAGGGTTCCGGCTCTTTGAGCAGATTCATATCCCGGCGCATCCGCTTTCGGGTATCACCCAACAATGAGAGACGGGCCGCTGCGGGTGATTTTCTGGCCAGGGTTCCAGCCAAACCAAAGTAGAGAAGCAAGGCTGCCACCGCGAAACCCGCCATAGCTATCACGCTCGCGGACACGTCCAATCGCACCAAAATTCCGTTTATGACTTCTTGCATAGCTACCTCCCCGGTCAAATCCGGAAACTGACGAGTTTCTTGAGCGCGGCAGCGTTCAAAACAGTCAGCAGGATGATCCCGCCCATCATCGGGCGGAACATCGGATCATCGGCCACGCCCGAGTAATAGCTGGGCGTCAGGACAGAAACCGCCGCAAAAATGACCAGCGGAAGTGCCGACAATAGCCAAGCCGTCAACCGCCCCTCGGACGCCAGCGCGTGTACTTTCCGGCGCAACGCAATGCGGCTGCGGATGACCCGCGCCAAGGTTTCCAGCATTACGGACAGATCACTACCGGTTCCATGCTGGATCCCAATGCTGGCAGCCAAATATTTGGCGTCCTCAAGCCCCGCCCGGTCCGCGAACTCCTGTACGGCATCTGGTAAGTCTTCCCCGAAAGTCACTTGGTCAAAGATAACCCCCAGCTCCGTCCCCACCGGGTCCGGCATTTCACGGGCGGCTATATCTATGGAGTTGTTCAGCGGATGGCCGACCTTTAACCCCCGCGCCATCATTTCCAGCGCGTCCGGCAATTGGTGCATCAGCTTTTCCAACTGTTTCTGCCGCTGATTAATAACCAAGGCGACCGGAATCCCAAGTCCTCCGCTTACACCTATTGCAATGCCTGCCAACGGACCCGCAAAGGAAACCGCAGCCAGACAGAAAATCAGGGTCAGCGCAGCGCAGCCGCTCAGGAACACCCCGGCGCCGAATGGCAAGCCTGCCTGAAGAAGGAGCTTCGGCAGTTGCCCCACGACAGGCAAACGGAGCCATCCAGCCTTGGAGGAAGGCGGTTTCAGGAGCGCAAGCCGCTCGGCCCCGCTGCGGCCCTGTGCGATCATCTTCAACCGGCGGCTGCGCATCGCTTCTGCGCTGGCTTTCCGGCTTAGGATTTGTTTAAGCCCGGACACTGCAAGCAGCACACCCACGGCAACCCCGCAATAGATGGCATACCCGCCCAGATACCCATTCCATCCTGCAAAAGCGCTCAAGAGATCCTGGTACATTCACGCTCCCTCCGGCAGAAACATGTTCGCGTCGAGGCCAGCGCCTGCTGATTTAAGCAGCCCCGCACATTGCGGCCGAATACCCGTGGCAAGGAACTCGCCTGCGATTCCGCCCTCCGGGGTTTTGCCGAGCCTTCGGAACACAAAAATGTCCTGCATCGTGATGACCTCCCCCTCAAGCCCGGTGAGCTCAGAAATGCTGACCACCCGCCGCTGACCGTCTGCCATCCGGGCAAGCTGCACGATGAACTGAAGACCAGACGCGATTTGAGAACGGATCGCTGCCAACGGCAGCTCCATGCCCATCATCGAAACCATCTGCTCGATCCGGCCCAGCGCATCCCGGGCAGAGTTTGCATGAACGGTGGTCATTGACCCGTCATGACCAGTGTTCATTGCCTGGAGCATGTCGAAGGTTTCTGCACCCCGCACTTCGCCCACTATGATGCGGTCCGGGCGCATCCGCAGGGCATTGCGGACAAGATCCCTTTGGCTCACGGCGCCGCCGCCGGAAGGGTTCGGCGGCCGCGTCTCCAGCCGAACAACATGCGCTTGCTGAAGCTGCAGCTCTGCCGCATCTTCGATGGTCACAATTCGCGACCGCGGATCGATGCCTGCGGAGATCGCGTTCAGCATGGTGGTCTTGCCTGAACCAGTCCCGCCAGAGATCAGGATGTTCATCCGCGCCTCTACCAGCGCCTGCAAAAAGGCTGCAGCCCGGCCATTCATCGCCTTGTTCGCAACCAGTTTTTCCAGCGTCAGAGGATCACGCGCAAACTTGCGGATCGACAGGGACGGCCCGTCAATTGCGCAGGGGCGGATGATTGCATTGACCCTGCTGCCGTCTTCCAGCCGCGCATCTACCCACGGGTTGCTTTCATCAACCCGGCGCCCGACACGGGAGACGACTTTATCGATAATCCGCAACAGATGCTTCTCGTCGCGGAACCGCACTCCGGTCTGCTCCAGCACCCCGCCCCGCTCGACAAACACAGTCTTATGGCCATTGACCAGAATGTCATTCACACCCGGGTCCGCCAAAAGCGGCTCCAGCGGCCCGAGCCCCAGCACTTCGTCAATGAGTTCATCCACCAGGCGGCGGAATTCATCCGCGCGCAGCGGATTGTTTTCCTCCGCCAATACGTCGCTGACAAGCTGGGCAACTTCCCGGCGCAGCTCCTCTGCCTCAACCTTGTCGATCACAGCAAGATTCAGGCGCTCAATCAAGGCTTCATGCATCCGGCTCTTGAGTTCCAGAAACGCAATCAGTTTCAGATCTTCAACAGGAAGTTCCGCTTCCAAAGGAGATGCCGCCTCCTCCGTCTGGGGCCAAAGGGAAACAACCGTCTCCGCATCGCCGGCGGATTTTGTCCGTTTGCCAAAGTTCCTGAACATCTCAAACCGCCTTTCTATGCGTGGCCTGCTCCGCCGGCGGGCGGGCGTTCCGGGTTTCGATCAACTCCTCGGCCATGCGCCGGATTGCCTTTGTCAAACCCGATCGCTTGGCAGCTGAAGACAATGGCACGCCGCTGTCAGCAGCCGCGCCAGCCGCCGAAGGATCGTTTGGCAGCCAGTACTTGAACGGCCTTTGGAGCAGCTTGGAAGCTTCCTTGTGATGACTGGCAGAAAACAAGGGTTTGCTTTCCCGGCTGATCACAATATCGGCCTGCAAACGCATGCTGGTTTCGCCGTAAAAGTCGAGCAATCGCCGCGCCTGGCATATCGACGGGACAGAACTGCCCGTCACCATGAGCAGCCGTTCGCTGGCTTCCAATACGGGCGTCAGCCATTCCGCCACCGCCCGGGGCAAATCGAGCACAACAAAATCAAACTTATTGCGCAAATGCGCGATCAGGGTCTTAATCTGCTCCGGCTGCAAGGCATGCAAGGGCGCGATTTCTAAGGGTGCGGCCAGCACCCACAAGCCCGGCTGGGCTTCGGTCATGGATTGCTCCAAGAATACTTGGTCCGGGATAAACCCTTCGCTGGCCAGTTCATAAAGGCAGCGGTTCGGTTGCAGATCCAGAAAGCTCCCGATGGTCCCGAACTGAAGGTCAAGATCTACCAAGGCCACTCGGAATTCGGCTTCCTTGACACGCAGCCCGCGTCGGCGGGTCAGGCAATCTGCCAAGTTCACTGCCAGGGTCGTCGCACCCGCCCCGCCGCCAGACTGGCTGACCGGGACCACCATCCCCTCGCGTGAACCACGCTCATTCACCTCGCCATTCACAGGCTTCACCCTATTCAGGCAATTCCGAATGGACTTGGACAGTTCATCCGGCGAGACCGTGTCCGGCAAGACATCATCAACCCCGGCGTCAGCCAGTCTGCGGAGTTCCGAAAAGGGCATGTTCGCGTCTGCCAGCGCCAGGAAGAGTGCCCCGCCGCCTGTGCGGTCCAAAATTCCTCTTACTGCCGCAGCATCTCTTTTGGCACTTTCGCCAACCCGGAAGATCACCAGGTCGTTTTCCTGCGCCAATTCCAGAGCAGTACCGTTGATTTCGCTCAGCTCCGCGATGCACTTCTTTACCCCGGTCCCTGGTCGGAACTGCGCCACGCTTGTGACCAGCGTGCTAAGCGCCGGATCATTCGAGACCACAACGATGGAAGTACCTTCATCCTGCATCGGCAACTCCTTTCTGCTATGCCTCAACCGCTTTGCCCTAGCGCCAGGTCCTCAGCCGGCAAGGAAACACTCATCGGCGGAAACGGCACATCCGCCCCCAGGGATGGATCCGCAGAGGCGCCCGCCAGCGCTGCCAGCCGTCCCAAAGGCGATACAAACTCAAACGACTGGTTCCGCAGCTCAACAGTGACAACAGGCACATAAGGGCCACCCAGAAACCCGAGATTCTGGTCATAACTGTAGCTAAAGGAGAGCGCAGAGATCGTAGCGCCCGGCGGCATAGCCCCGCGCACCAGCTGCCAGATTTCAGTCGCTGTCGAACTGGCGGCCAAGCCAGCGCACGTCACTGTTCCAGCATCATAACAGACGTCAGGTCCAGCCCGGCACGACGTTCCAAAGCTGGGCAGCGTTCCGCTGGCGGCTGGATCGCGCTCATGAATTTCCGGGACTCCGGCACAGGCGGGCGGACGTACCGCTGCCACCCGCGCAGCGACATTCATCGCGCGTTCGGCCACCACATAGTGGAATGCCATTCTGCCAAAGTCGATAATCCCCATGAACAATAGCAGGAACAGCGGCATAGTTACCCCAAGTTCCACCAGAGAGGCACCGCCCTGATCCTGGCGGAACCGGCGCAGTGCCGCATATGCCCTCGTAAAGCTTTTCACGTGCCAAACACCCTGCTTTGATCGGCAACAAAGGTGGTGATGCCAGGCAAGCTGCCACCATTCAGCGCAAAGATGCCTGCAAACGGGAATGTCATTGATAGGCTGGCCCTGACTTCCACGACTGGAGATGGAGAAACCCTGTAACTGCCAGCGTGACAGGTCAGGGCTGGCGTGACAGACGTCACTGCCAAGCCCGGCGGAAACAGCGCAGTTTCTTGAATACTCTGCTGCACGATGCTGGTCAGCTGTGGCGTGTAGCCGGCAACAGACCCGCCAGAGCTGCAAATATCCTGAGGCGCGACCCGCGCCAGATACCGGGCGGCGTCACGCACACCGGAAACCGCGGCCTGATAGGCCCACATCATTCTGCCGCCCTCAATGATAACGGCGAAAATCAGCAGCATCATGGGCAGCATCAGCGCGAACTCCACCAGGACCGCGCCATAATCTTCCCGGCGAAAGACCGCTATTCTGCTTTTGATATGTCCCCGGCTCAGCATCATTTTCACCGGTACAGCTGAACTACATCGCGGAAGACGCCTGCATTTCCGGTACCTCCGGAACCGCCCCCCGCACTGCCGACAACTTCACCCCAGATATCCAGGGTCGGTGGCGACGCGCCGTCGTCACCAACTGGTTCGGTCAGAAACACCTTCACGAATTCCTCGACCGGCACGTCAGTGGCTGAGCCGTTAACGGGATTCGCTGCACAGTCCACGCCCGCAGCAATGACCACGCGCCGGTTCTTGTCCACGCTCTGGCTTGGTGCACAGATTGGCCGCCCAGTTTCGGCCAAGCCACTCAGAATGTCAGCACTGCTGCCCGGACCGCCCGCTGCGTTGATTTCCGCCTGATAATATTCAAACCGGGTTGCTGCGCCGGGATGCGGATCAACCCCGCCGTAGTTAATATCGACATATTCAGTCCGGCCTGCCGTCCATATACCGTCCCCGAAGCGGGAGCATCCGCCGGTGCCAAAGCAGTCATCCCGAGGCAGGCCGACCGTGTCAGGGGAAACCTGCTCTTTCCCTTTGATGCAGCTCCCGCCGCCCTTTGGCACGATCCCCTTGATGACATTGGGCGCCGGCCGGTAATCGGGATCATTCCGCTTGCCGTTCATAATCGCTTTATAAATGTCAAAGCGGACATTGAAGACCGCATCACGGATTCCGACCTTTTGGCCTGGCTCGATATCCACGCCCCGCTGATTAAAGCACTGGGTAATGGTGCCCTCAGCGCCAAGCAGGCAAGCATCCAATTGCGCTCCGTTCAGACCAGCGCACGGGCCCTCGTCATCCACCAGCACCTTGGCCGGATCAAGAAAGCCGAAGTCACCCGGCCCCCAAGCCGCGCCGTTGCCGCCAGAGCGCAACAAGATCATTTCCCCGATACTGGCATCAGCTGAAAACCCTGGCGGGATACAAAACATCAAAGGAGTAATGTCGCAGGCATATTGAGTGAATCCCGCAACCGAGGACGCCCGCGCCTGCTCATTCGGTCGGGTGGTTCCTGCAAGTGCGGCAAAGGCGGCGCCTAACGTGGCACCCACCGTGCTTGGAACGGCCTCAGCGCGCACAAAAACAGCCTCCGCAGGATCCGCGGTGACGGCCGTAAGCGCCGCTGTGTCATCACTTGGCAGCTCGGTAAAAAATGTGAGTACGTAATCGGTATCCCCGCTCAACACGCTGCCTCCTGAGCCGAAGGTCTTCCGGTCGCTGATCAGATTGGCTGCGGCGGCACGGGCGCGGGTAATCGAATCAGAATTTCCGTCCAATTCCCCAGCGGCCGCCAGGGCGACATTATCGGTGAAGGCTTGCAGTTCGCTTCGCGTGATGCCGGTCCGGCCCAGATCGAATGACATTGCGGCGATGCCAAGGAGCACTGCAAAGCTCAGCCCCCAAGTGACAAGCATGGCGCCACTCTCACTGGCGATGAATTCTCGTGTGCGGGATGTCCGGGGCATGGCTGCTCATCTCCCAAAATGCGGCAGGTTTCAGCGGATCTCAGTTTCGGACACTTCGGTGCCACGCCGGATGAGGACGGTTTTTCGCACCGGCTTGTCCGCGCTCAGCGGTGCAGGGTTGCGCAGAACATCGCGCAGGCCAATGGACTCCAGCGGCACGTCCTCATCAGGCGCATCCAGGGTCCGCAGGGTCAGGCTTAGCGTGCCAGCCCGCTGTGCCAATGCCAGCCTCTGGCCCTCCTCCGGTGTAACTTCGACAGTAACGGTGCGGGCCACGCCAGGGGCCTCGGATTCCTCATTGGCATCCTGATCCACACCAATCACTCTCGCGTTTTGCAGGATGGTTACTGTTTTAAGATCCGTTCCCCGGCCTTGCGTCAGCAGAATATCAACGTGATCACCCGGTGTAACAAATCCGCCCACAGCGGTTTCGGCGCTGACCTTGATTGCCATCGCCCTGTGGTTCGGGCTTAGGGCCTGAACAATGGTCACCTTTTCCCCGAACTTGGAAATCTTCGACGCGCGGATCAATTCACCCTGAGCGATGGGGCGGCGTGCCCGGCGTGGCGGCTGGCCTGCATCCGGCAGCAAAGCATCAAATCCGGTGAATGTTCCCGCCGGCTGCGCCTGGGCCGGCCAGGCGATGGTGGTCAGGGACTGGGCCGTGATCACCGTGCCGAAAGCAATATCATGCGAGGCAACAACAACTTCGACAAGTTCCGGCCCGGCGGCCGTGCGGGCCGCATTCTGCCCGTCAATATAGTCCTTGGCGACATAAGCCGAGCCTCCAGCCAGGGCGAGTCCGGAAATCATGCTCAAAAGTGACGGAATATTCATGCCATGTTTCCTTCCATCAGTGATCTGCTGAAGCTTGGTCAGCGGATGGCTGCTTCACCGGTTTGCCTAGCGGCGGGGTCCAGTGTTGTTCTGTGCCTTCGGCCGGGCTGCTGTTCGGCAGCGCAGGGTTTGATACCAGCTGTTGACCCTGCGCGGCCGAGTATCCAATCCCCTATCAGGGGGTACCGGAGTCCGGCATTTCGGCGCCTGCGGCCACCATGCCATCTTCGATTTCATCGCCGAGATCAGTCAGCGCCGCCGTTCCCAATGCAACAGCCAGCGCAATTGCAATGCCGTACTCAACCAGCGTCACTCCACGCTCGTCGCGGCGCAGGCGGGACAGCATTTCTTTCAGATAAACAGTCATTTCAGTCTCCCATCAGATAAATGCCGGCGGGCTGGCAGTTCATGTGCCAGAAACCGCGCTTGGCACTGGCTCCCTTTCAGCCTGGCCCGCATCGGACTGAGCCGCATCATCCGGAGAGATTGAAAAAACACCCTGAAATTGTATTTCTCCCTGCCAAGGTACGAACAGATGAAGTTTCAGCAATGGAGAAACTGCATCGTACCCCAGATGGCGGCGTAACAGCCCGCGTTCTGCGTCAAGCCATGCAAGGCGTTGAAAGGAAAATGCTTTCAGGAGCTACTGGCGACCCCGGCAGGATTCGAACCTGCAACCTGCCCCTTAGGAGGGGGCTGCTCTATCCAGTTGAGCCACGGGGCCGTGCGTATTAACGCGATAGCAAATCCCTCCTGCGATCACAATGGGATGGGGGCGGCCAAAAGCCGATTTGCCGCGCGCAGTTTCCATTGTGCAGCAACAGATGTCTGCGCTAACCTGAAGACAGCAGTAACAAGAGGCTCAGGAACGTGACCACGGACAGCAAGCGCCCGCTCACCCTTCGCGACGTATCCGAAGCAACCGGTGTTTCAGAAATGACTGTGAGCCGCGTGCTGCGCAACCGCGGGGACGTTTCCGAGAAGACCCGCACCAAGGTGCTGACCGCGGCCAAGGAACTCGGCTATGTGCCCAACAAGATTGCGGGTGCATTGGCGTCGAACCGGGTGAACCTGGTGGCAGTGATCATCCCGTCCTTGTCGAACATGGTGTTCCCCGAAGTGCTTACCGGCATTAACAAGGTGCTGGAGAACACGGAGCTTCAACCTGTGGTTGGCGTGACCGACTATCAGCCCGAAAAAGAAGAAAAAGTGCTCTACGAGATGCTGTCTTGGCGCCCTTCCGGGGTGATCATCGCGGGCCTGGAACACACTGACGCCGCGCGTGCGATGCTCAGCAGCGCCGGCATCCCGGTGGTTGAGATCATGGACACAGACGGCAAGCCGGTGGATGCGATGGTCGGCATCTCCCACCGCCGTGCGGGCAGGGAGATGGCCAAGGCGATTCTCAAGGCCGGCTACCGGCATATCGGATTCATGGGTACGAAAATGCCGCTCGACCACCGGGCGCGCAAACGGTTTGAAGGCTTCACAGAGGTTCTGGCCAAGGAAGGCGTGGAGATCGAGGACAGGGAGTTCTATTCTGGCGGTTCGGCGCTTGCCAAGGGGCGAGAGATGACCCAAGCCATGCTGGAGCGTTCCCCAGAACTGGATTTTCTTTATTATTCCAATGATATGATTGGCGCGGGCGGCTTGCTGTTTCTGCAGGAGCAGGGCATCAGCGTTCCAGGCCAGATCGGCCTGGCCGGGTTCAACGGTGTTGAATTGCTGCAAGGCCTCCCCCGCAAGCTGGCTACAATGGACGCCTGCCGCCTGGAGATTGGCCGCAAGGCAGCAGAGATCATCGCCGCCCAGCTTGAAGATCCGGAGGCTGACATCGAGAAACATGTCACTCTGACCCCGACCATCGCTTACGGCGACACGCTGAAACGGCGCTGATGGCGCTTCAAAGGCTTGGCAATCAAGATGCGCGCCGGCTTTTCCTGGAACGCCATGCGCTGCTGGAACAGCCCTCGGGGCCAGCCAAGGGCTCCGATCTGCTAGCGCTGATCGAGCGGCTTGGTTTCGTGCAGCTGGACAGCATCAATACTGTGGCGCGGGCGCATGATGTCATCCTCTATTCCCGCCGGCCAGGATACCGCGCCAAGCATCTCAAGCAGCTCTATGAACGCGACAAAAAGCTGTTTGAGCACTGGACCCATGATGCCGCTGTGATCCCCATGGCGTTCTTTCCGCATTGGCATCTTCGGTTTCAGCGCGACGCCGGCCTGCTGCGCAAACGCTGGCGCAATTGGCGCCGGGACGGATTTGAGGCGCGGTTCGAAGCCGTGCTGAATTACGTCCGCGACCATGGCCCGGTCAGCTCTTCCGACGTCGGCAAGGATGAGAAGAAAGGATCAGGCGGCTGGTGGGACTGGCACCCCTCCAAGACCGCGCTTGAGTTTCTCTGGCGCTCCGGCGCTTTGACCGTGGTCGGGCGTCAGGGTTTCCAGAAACGCTATGATCTGACAGAGCGGGTAATCGAGGCGCCTCTCTGTCCCGGCACTCTTTCCTGCGATGAAACGGCTACCGTCCGCTGGCTCTGTTCCGCCGCGCTGGACCGGCTGGGATTTGCGACATCCGGTGAAATTGCGGCTTTCTGGGACACGGCTTCTCCGGCCGAAGCCAGGACTTGGTGCGCGGAACAACTGCGCCTGGGTGAATTGGAAGAAATCGAAATCACGCAATCAGACGGAAAGCTGCGCAAAGTGTTTGCCCGCCCAGGCACGGTTGAGGCCGCTGCAGAGCTTGGCCCGGCGCCGGGACGGATGCGGGTGCTCAGCCCCTTTGACCCTGCGCTGCGCGACCGCAATCGGGCGGAACGGCTGTTTGGCTTTCACTACCGGATCGAAGTCTTCACCCCGGCCGCAAAACGGCAGTACGGCTACTACGTCTTTCCCCTGATGGAAGGCACACGGCTGGTGGGCCGCATAGACATGAAAGCGGACCGCGATGCAGATCTGTTGCGCGTGGCCGCCGTTTGGCCGGAGCAGAACGTAAGGTGGTCAGCAGCCCGCACAGCACGGCTTGACGCGGAGCTGCACCGGGTGGCGCGGTTTGCCGGCCTAAGCAGCGTGAGTTTTGCAGACGGCTGGCTGCGCTAGCCGGTTTCAGTCCGGCTGCAGCCGCGCCTCAATCACGTGACGGTAGTCCTGCGGCGCTGATTTGGCCGTAAACGTCTCAGGCGCAATGAATACGCAAACAAACTTTCCCTCGAAACACAGCTTGCCATCCTGCCGTGCGGCCACCCGGAAGGTGACTGACTTGCCGCCCAATGCCGACGGCCAAACCTCGCACATTAACCGGTGACGGGGCGTTACGGGCGACCGAAAATCGATACTCATATGCACAAACGGCGTGCCGGTGCCGCGGTCCAGTTCCATCTGATACCAGCCGTCACCATTCAGGTGATGCTCCCACCAGGCGTCGATTGCCTCCAGCGCAAAGGCCGGCAGCCGCCCGGTATAGGCAATCCGCGCCGGGTCGCAATCGCCCCAGCCCACGCGGATTTCGTGGATGAAACTGTCCTGCACTGCCATTGTTGACCGCTCCGCATGAAACCTGCGCGGGTATCCTACCGGTGCGGGCCGGCGGCATCAAATGGCAATAACGGCCAGAGCCGCAGCGTCAGGTATTGCCGCGCTTGCGGGAGAGGATCAGGTCGGGCAGCATCAGCGCTTCAATCAGCGCATCGCAAAGCCCGACGCAATTTGTGCAGCCGACACAAGGCCCCTGCAACCCGGACACTTCCGTTGCCAGCGCCTGAACTTTCGGCGCAGAGGCTTTGCTGCGGCTGATCTGCATGGCGGGTCTCCCCATTTTCTGCAATTCGGTCGGATTATCGGAACCTCAAATTGTGATTCAGGTCAATCAGAGCCTGTGTCACAAAATATTTCCATTTCCTGCACTGGAAAACATGTGCCCTCCCCGGCATCGCGGGAAGGGCGGTCAGTCTTACTGCGTCAGCATCAGGGGCAGCAGCGTGATGACCGGAAAAGCGACCAAGATTATCACCCGGATGATGTCGGAGGCGACAAAGAACATCACCGCCTTATAGGTATCGATCATCTTGGTCTTGCGGTCCATCGCATTGATGATGAACAAATTCATGCCGACCGGCGGGGTGATCAAGCCGACCTCCACCACGATCAGAACCAGCACGCCGAACCAGATGGCGACATATTCCGCCTCGATCCGGTTCACCCGGCCCTCAGTCACCCGGATGCCCAGTTCCTTCATCTGCTCACGGGTCAGTTCAGCACCGGCGGCTATGGCGTCCTGTATCGAGGCCAGCATTTCGGCCCCCATACCCTCGGGCACGCCTGCCTTCAGCACCTCCATTGCCGCGTCCGCCTGCATTGCGGGCAGCGACAGCAGGCCGAAATCCATCGCCGAGATCACCGGGAAGAAGATCGGGATGGTCAGCAGGATCATCGACAGCGAGTCCATCAGGCATCCGAACACCAGATAGAAGGCGAGGATCAGCGCCAGCACCACCCAGGGGCTGAGACCCTGGCTGACCACAAAATCCGCCAGTTCCTGCGGTACCTTGGTCAGCGCAAGAAAGCCGTTGTAGAAGCCCGCCCCCAGCACGATGAAGAAGATCATCGCGGTGGAGCGCGCCGTGACCATGAAACTCTCACCCAGGGTTTCACGGGTGAGCCCGCCGTTTAGCCAGGCAATCAACCCGGTGCCAAAGGCACCTACGGCCGCGCCCTCGGTCGGGGTGAACCAGCCGAGATAGATGCCGCCCACCACCAGGCCAAAGACCAGCAGCACGGGCCAGACATGGAACAGCGCTGCAAAGCGTTCGCGCATCGGAACCGGCGGGCGGGTGCCCGCGCTTTCCGGGAACAGGCGGACGTAGATAGAAATTGCAATCACATAACCCAGGGCCGCCAGCAGGCCGGGGATGAAGGCCGACAGGAACAGCTTGGCGATGTTCTGCTCGGTCAGGATGGCATAAATCACCAGCACCACCGAGGGCGGGATCAGGATACCCAGCGTTCCGCCTGCTGCCAGCGTTGCGGTAGAGAAACCGCCGGCATAGCCGTATTGCTTCAGCTCCGGCAACGCCACCCGGCCCATGGTGGCCGCAGTGGCCAGCGACGACCCGCAGATCGCGCCAAAACCCGCGCAAGCGCCGATCGAAGCCATCGCCACGCCGCCCTTGCGGTGCCCCAGGAATCCCTCGGCGGCCTTGAACAGCGCCGTGGACATGCCGCCCAGCGTTGCGAAATGCCCCATCAGCAGGAACATCGGCACAATGGTCAGCGAATAGGAAGAGAAGGTCGTATAGGTCTCGCTTTTCAGCCGCCCGAATGCCACCTGGGTGCCATCCGTGACCCAGATCAGCCCGCCAAGCCCGACCAGGAACATCGAAAGCCCGATCGGCACCCGCAGGAAAATCAGCAGCATCAGGACCGGAAAGGAGGCGATGCCAATTTCAAGAGCCGTCACTGTTCGCCCTCCACGCCGTCCCAGATCAGGATCCGGCCGGTAAAGAATTCAAGGGTGCGCACCGCACCCATGTAGATGCCCACAATGGCTGCCACGACCGCCGCCACCATGCTGATCGCATAGGCCCACCAGATCGGAAATTCGAGCAGGAAGGAGGTCTCGCCATTGGAATATTTGCCGGCAAGCCCTGCCCCCAGCCGCCAGGCAATCAGCACCAGCACAGCGGCAAAGATAAGTTCGGTCACCATCCGCAGGAACCGCTTCACCCCGCGCGGAAAGGCGTTTGCCACCACATCGACCGAAGCATGGCCCGCGGTGATCTGGCACAGCGGCAGGAACGCGAAGATGGCAAAGGCCACGCCCGCCTCGACCAGCTCAAAGTCGCCGTTGACCGGTCCGATCCAGCCCGTCATCCATTTCGAAAACCCAGGTGCAATCCGCTCCATCAGATCGCCATGGAAGACGCCGTTCAGCAGCCGTCCGGCGATCGAGACACATGTCAGAATGATCAGGAGAGTGAGGACCGCACCGCCCAGGTAGGCCATGGCCTTGGCCAGCCGCATCATGAGCTTGTGCATGGTTCTATTGCCTTATTCCGGTATGCAAAGGGCCGCTGCCAATGCCGCGCGGCCCTTCACCAATATCAGTCAATCCGCGTTACTGGTACTGCGGCGTGTATTTCTCGATCAGCCCGCTGGCCTCTTCGATCAGCGCGGCACCGTCGATACCCTTTTCGTTCATATCGGCGATCCACTTGTCATAGATCGGCTGCGAACGCTCACGCCAGATGGCGGTCTGTTCTTCGTCCAAGGTGATGACAGTGTTGCCCAGATCCAGCGCCATTTCGCGCGAAGGGCCGTCGGAATCTGCCTGAGTGCCGCCGGCAAAGACCGAGAATTCCAGCCCGGAGTTGTCATCGATGGCCTTTTTCAGATTGTCGGGCAGGCTTTCATATTTCTCTTTGTTCATCGCCAGAACGAAGGTCAGCGTATAAAGCGCCTTGCCGGTGAATTCGGTGTGGTTTTCCACCAGTTCCGGGACCTTCAGCGCTGCGGTCACTTCCCACGGGATGGTGGTGCCGTCGATCACGCCTTTGGACAAGCCTTCCGGGATTGCCGGAACCGGCATGCCAACCGGGGTTGCGCCCAGCTCGGTCAGCAACGCATTGACCGAACGGCCGCCGCCGCGAATCTTCATGCCTTCCAGATCTTCAGGCGTTTCCACCGGATCTGATGTGTGGATCATGCCCGGCCCGTGCACCCAGGTGCCCAGGATATGCACGTCCTTGAACTCGGTGTCCTTCATGTGCTTGTCGAACATTTCCCAATAGGCATGCGACACCGCGCGTGCATTGGTCATCATGAAGGGCAGTTCGAACACTTCGGTCGAGGGGTAGCGGCCGGGCGTGTAGCCGACCACGGTCCAGACGATGTCCGCCACGCCGTCGATGGCCTGGTCCATCAGCTCCGGCGGCTTGCCGCCCAGCTGCATCGACGGGAACCGGTCGATCTTGATGCGCCCGCCCGAGGACTCCTCGACGTTATCCGCCCAGACATCCAGGATCAGTTTCGGCACATTTGCCTGCGCCGGCAGGAACTGGTGCAATTTCAGGGTCACGTCCTGGGCAAATGCCGGTGCCGCGCACATCGCTGCGACGGCTGCCGCGCCAACCGCGCCCAGTAGCTTTCTCCGAGTGGTCATGTCGTCCTCCCTTTGACCTATTCACTTGCCGGGCACCCGCTTCGCGCAACATTGCTGCGTCACCCGGCCAAAATCTTTCCGTTTCCGCCGTCAGAGCCCCGCCTCAGGTTCATTTAACGAACCGCTTGCATCCCTGCTATTAGGTGCATTTGTAACCATCAACAGCAGATTATGCATTTTTCACTCATGAAATACGCCTGCAAATGAGGTCTGCAGACAAATTCACAAGATTATATGTTACGAAGCTCCCCGCATTTACACCCAAATTGATACATATCGAATCGGCCATATGGCAACAACAATCGTGACGGCCGCCCGCCTTGCGTCATTCCGCAGCAGTCAGGGACAGCCCGACCGGTTCCAGCCCGTCAATGCCGCCGCGCATGCGGTTGCCGCCTTGCACCGGCCCCACCCCGGCCGGTGTTCCGGTCAGAATCACATCCCCAGGCCGCAGGTGGTAATAGCCGGACAGGTGGCAAATGATTTCCTCCACAGACCAAATCATCTCGTCCAGCGAGGCATCCTGGCGGATCTCCCCGTTCACCTCCAGCCAGATCCGCTGCCCCGCAGGGCTGCCCCAGTCCGCGGCCCGGGTCAACGGTGCCAGCACCGTGCCATTCTCCAGATCCTTGCCCAGATCCCAGGGCCGCTGCTTCTGCCGCTCGCGGATCTGCAAATCGCGCCGCGTCATGTCCAGCGCGCAGCAATAGCCAAAGACAGAAGCCTGCGCCGCCTCGGGCGAAGCCCGGAAGACCGGCGCGCCAATGGCCACCGCCAGCTCCATCTCGTAATGGAAGTTCTCGGTCCCCGGCGGATAGGGCACAACTGTGTCTGTCAGAACCGCGTTGACCGCTGCCTTGGTGAAATAGAACGGCGCCTCCCGGTCCACTTCATTGCCCATCTCGGCGGCATGGGCTGCATAGTTGCGCCCGACACAGAAAACCCGTCCCACAGGATAGCCCGCAGTTTCCCCCTGCACCGGAATCACCGGCGCCTGCGGCAATGCAAACAGAGCCTCACCCATCTGAATATCTCCTTTCGCCTGGCTTTCCCCCAACTCAGACCTGCAAAGCCAGCCCCTGTAAACCCCGCTTCAGTTCGGTAACGGTTTGAATTTTCACACCCATGCGCTTGCCAGCGACGCTCTTGTCGCAGTTCCGCCAGAAGCCGCCGCCTTCTCAGGCAGCCTGTTCCTCCAACACGAGGAGTTGCGCGATGGCTGTCACAGAAGCAAACACACCGGAATTTGCCCCGCAGGCACCCCAGGTGCAGGACGCCCCCGATTCCCGGCCCGTGGCCGGGATTTTGTTCCTGCTTCTGGCCACCACTCTGTTTCCGATTCAGGACGTGATCATCAAAAGCCTCAGCGGCGGCTATGCGGTGCATCAGATCGTGTTCTGGCGCGGCGTATTTGCGCTGCCAATCGTGGCTACCATTGCCTGGCTCGACGGCACCCTCTGGCCGCTGCGGCTAGGCTCGATCCCGCTGCAGCTCCTGCGGGCTGCTGCCGGCTTCAGCTCCTACTTGGTCTACTACATGGCGCTGGCCGCCATCGGCCTGGCTGAAACCGCCGCCATCACCTTCTCCACCCCGATCTTCGTGACCATGCTGGCCACCGTCTTCCTGGGTGAAAAGATCGGCCTGTTCCGCTGGTTTGCGGTTTTCATCGGCCTGGCCGGCGTGCTGGTGATCGTGCAGCCCGGCGCCGGCGTGTTCGAGCCCGCGGCCGTCCTGGCCCTGCTCGCGGCCGTTGCCTATGCGGTCTCGATCATCACCACCCGCAAGCTGGGCAAACGCACCAACGGCGGCTCGATGACCCTGTTCACGCTGGTGTTCTTCATCACCGCAGGCGCGGTGCTCGGTCTGATCTTCTCCAACCTGCAGACTGAATCCCCGCACCCCAGCCTCGCCTTCCTCTACCGCGAATGGGCCGCCCCCAGCCAGCGCGACTGGCTGCTGCTGCTGGCGCTTGGCGGCATCTCCGGCATCGGTTTCTTTGCCCTGTCGCAAGCCTACCGCCTGGCCGAGGCTTCGGTGGTCACCCCGTTTGAATACACCTACCTGCCGTGGTCGGTGTTCTGGGGCTGGATGATCTTCGGCAGCCTGCCCGGCATGGCCACCTGGACCGGCCTGTCGATGATCGTCGGCGCCGGTCTGCTGATCGTCTTCCGCGAAGCGGTCAAGGGCCGCCGGCTGGTCCGCCGCAAGGGACTTGGCATCCTGCGCCAGCGCTGAAGGGAACACGGGCAGGCCCGCGGGCCTGCTCCCTATCGCCGGGCAAAACACGGCAGCTGCCGGTCCAGGCGCGATTCCCCGAAGGGGATCAGATGCTTATCTATTTCAGTGGATTTGGGAGGAAGTGGTGAGCCGTGCAGGATTCGAACCTGCGACCCACTGATTAAAAGTCAGTTGTTTGATAATGACAGCACCGGCCATGATCTGCCATACTCGGACAATAATTGCACAATAACAACATATTACACACAATCCCTCTGAACAAGACTTGCCAAGAAAGGCCAAGTTGCGCCAGATTCTATCCGGAAATAATCCGGAAAGTTTCATGGCAAAATCAACCAAGGTCAAACTCACTCAAGCCGTCGTCGCCAAAGCTTTGGCCAATCGGGACAAGGCGCAACGCCTTGGTGATACAGTGGTAGCCGGGCTTGAGCTTCGGGTAGGCCCCCGCTCGGCCACCTACTATCTGCACTACAAGCCAACGGGGCGTAGGCCGGATGGTCGGCAACATGCCTCTCAATCCCTGAAGATTGGGACGCCAACTTCGCACAGTATTGCTGAAGTCAGGAAAGAGGCCGAGCGCATCAAGCTTGATGTGTCCGCTGGCCTTGACCCGGCTGAAGAGAAAAAGAAGGCAAAGGCCGCAAGGGCGCTGGCCGAGACCCGCAAGTCGACAATGAAAGATGCTGCCGAGACGTACATTGTTCGCAGCGTCAAAGGAACTGAACGGCATGTAACGACGGAGAGCGGCGCACTGCGCTTGGCAATTCAAGAGATGGACGTGGAAGACACCGCGCCTGCAGACGTGACCGTAGCTGACGTCTTGAGGATGCTGTCACACAACAGCGGGCGAGCTTGCGCGGTCCACCGTTACGGCTCACTCAACCGCTTCTTCGATGACCTCCTCGCCCACCAGGCGGTTGATCTGAACCCATGCACGGCTGTTCCAAAGAGGTTGCGGCCCAAGCCGCCTGCCCCTCGGACCCGCTTTTACACAGCCAATGAGATCCAAGCTTTGTGGAACACGACAGGATTGTCTGACGTACAGCTCCGCTTCCTACGTGCTTGCATTTTGCTGCCGTTGCGCTTTGGCGAACTCTGTGAGCTTGTGGAGAGTGAAGTGAATACTGCCAATAACCGGCTGAGCCTTTCAGGCAAACGCACGAAGAACGGCGACCCTTTCTCGATGCCTGTCCCAAGTAACGCAAAAAGCCTGCTTATTGGGACTGGCACCTCTGCAGATCTTCGCATTTTTCCTATGTGCCAGGTTGGCAAGACCTTCAAGTCTTGGTCTGCATTGACAAAAAAGATCCGCGCCGGTTCCGGTGTGGTCGACTTTAACTTTCACAACCTGCGGCGAACCTTCACAACAGTTCTTGCGGATCACGGCATAGGTGACGCTAGCGCGGTGGACGCACTCTTGAACCATCGCCAATCGGCTACGCGTGGGGGGGTTATAGCAGCGTACAATCAGGCTGCCCTATGGCCGCAAAAAGTACACCTTATGGAGAGCTGGGCAAGGATGGTAGCCAATGCCGTCGCCCTTGGAACATGGACCATGGCCAGTTCTTTAACGCAATTTCGGACCCTTTCAAATTCTTGAAAACTCCCATGTCTACAACCTATTAGCTCCCTTTCTAGGCTGGCAGCAGGCGCCCTAGAGTCTTACTTTTGCAATGGTCAGAACTCAAGCTCAAGGGCTCTGCGCCCTCCCTGTTGCCTCGGCGGCACGGCCCCTGAGACCGGACCCTCGCTGCGAGCCCAAGTTAAAGTTTGACCTAAGTCATTGTGTGCCTGAGAACCGTGTTGACCTTATCGCATTATAGCTTTTCTTTGGGCGACATGATTTCGTGCGAGGATTGAAAAATAATTGAGGAACATGAAAACGGAACTTTGCAGACGACGATCCAATCTTGACTCAAGGTCAACATCTTAAAATACACCCAGATCAATATAGTGTAACGCCTTGGCAATCGAAGACCTCAGTAAAATAGAGCATAGGTTGCAGACCCTTTGGACTGCCGAAGGCTCGACACCTTTTATCGCAGACCTGGATATGTCCGAGGAGCTCTTCGGCTCCGCTCATCGCGCAGCGAGACAATACCCGATCGGACTCCTCCTATCTCGATTTCCCACGCTCGGCGTCTGGGCCGTTCTTTATCCGCTATCCAAGAACTACGCCGCAGAGAATCGCGACATCTATCGACATCTCGAAACTTTCTTAAACGAAGCGATCCAGAACGATGATCGCCGCCTTTTAAAATTACGCTTCATCGCTGCGGCTCGAATAATCGGCATACCGGTTATCGAAAGTACGGATCCAACCAGAGTCTTCTTTGCACCCCTAGGCGCTCCAGAGCCTCAACATTCAAACTTGGCGCAAGCGTTCCTTTCGACAGCGCTGTTCAAAGGCCCGCCAGCAATTGAAGACACGGTTGCCGCACGTCATTGGCAACGACTGGCGGTTGCCACCTATTGCTCCACCCAGCCACGCCTCAAAGCTCCAATCCGTTTCGATGAATCGGCGCACTACGCACGCCGCTTTGACGCTTGGCGCCGTGGGGAGGCCCCCATCGGACCGAGCGAGACGTCTCTGTTCGAAACCTATGACCATTATGCCAACCGCATCGGGCGGAAGCGCTCCGATTTTATCGGACCGCCAGCCGTCATCTGGCACCGAAACGGACTGGCACTCCTCCCTGAGGCCTCCTCGAAAACTCAAACGATAAAAGACGGCCTCTTCCCTCGGCAGGTGCCAGGGGGGAAAAGAACGTCGGTCGGCACTCCTTGGCCCAAAACGATCCAATGGTCGTCTGGACCAGCATCACTTGAAGTGCCCTTCTCTCCGAGAGGAAAAGAGGTTCTGATTTTCGACGCGGACAGCGGGGCATTGATACAGCGTGTCGACGAATCAACCACCGAGATCGAAGTTGCCGCAACGCGTTTGATCGCTCTGAGCAGAACGACCTTTGAGTCTCCTTCTTTCGGAGAGGCGACTCATACGGCGGATCAGACTGTTCTTGCAGCTTGGTTTGAAAACAACGAAACACTAACTTTTCACAATCGAGAACCTCTTAGGATCATTGCACCGGTCGACACCGCGATCTGGTTCGCTGGAACAGTGCTTGGACGCAACGGATCGAACGCCCTATACGCAAACGACCTAACTATATTCATGCGTCTAGACCCATCCGTCGGTGGCGCAGAACGTATCGTTCGTGCTCGTATTGGGAACACCACGCGATATAAGAGATTTGTCATCGACGCGAAAAACGAAGCCAACGTCCCATTTACAAGCTTCGACTTCGATCAAGAATCGGATCCTGGAAAAATCATCTTCGAAGTTCTAGTTCCTGGTGCGGCCGGGGACCTCACCGCACGCACAGATCTGAAAGCGACATCATGGGTATGGCCCTGCGTTATGCCGCCAAAAGGCGACCTCGAGAACGTTCAGACGCCATCGAACTATGACCGTGCGCGAAGCGCCGGTCTCCACATCAACTCCTTCAAACGTCTGTCTGTCGATCCCCGGGCCGAGGCAGAAACACCAGTCCTTGGACTGTCAATGGACGAGCAAAGCTACGAGTTCGATCTGATCGCCAGATCTGAAAAGCTCTGGCATTTTCGGATTGCCAGCAACAACCAGGTGTTTTTTCCGAAAGGAAGTACTGTCACGTTCGGCTACGACAATCGTCATGACATGCTTAAAGTACGGTGTCACGATCTCGATGCTGATTTGATCGTCCTCGGAAACCAAATCAATCGACCTTTTATCCAGCGCCAAATCTTTGAGATTGGCGCAGAGAAACTCGAACAGGATACAGGAGACGATCGCATTGCGATCAAAAGATCCGATGGTCGGCTCGACCTGCTCGCACGACTTCGCCGGGTCACCGACACAGGATCCCTCTCGCTTCACGATTATGAACATAAGCTTACGCTGTCCCTTCGCCATCGTGATGATCTGCAGGCCATCCGCATCACCCAACAGCATGTCAGTCTGGACGATGTCGAGGGTGACTTTGCTTTCGGCGTTTTTCCTGCCTCACTTCCACCTCTTAAGGGCATATCTGTCGCGAAGGATCAATCGACCGGACTGGTCACAATTGACGTGGACAAATCTCATTTTCCTGGACCAGGGCGACTGACATTCCAATCCATCTCGGCAACCGGCGCGCTTGAGAAGATGAAGGACGGTGCTCGCTCCCCTATCGCCATAGGCCTTTCTAGCGACTTGGCAGCGACCGATCGAGCTAGCCTAGTCAAGCTAGCCACCTTCCTTGCCGACCCTGAACCTGACGCTTTGGGTGGGCAGATCTCCAACGCTCTATACCCAACTTACGAACAGGCCGTCAGCACTTTCGCCTGCCACAAAAGTGTTGGCGCGATCAAACCCGTCTTGAATATCACTCGGCCCGATGGCGGTACTGCCCGACATGATATCGTCGGCGTTGCCCCCTGGGTTTTTGAAGCCGGACCGTATGCTCTATCAGATTTCTCGGAAGGCACTGGCTTCGCGAGCCTCGACCTTTTGAAAACGATCGACGCACCGGATCCAAAGCCCAACCTCGACTCTCAACTCCCACTCGGAAATTGGCTCAGGCGGGTCTGCCAGGATACCAGCCTTCCAAGTGGGCTAGATGCCGCGGCACTGAACGATGCCTTCGTCGACCTTCGGTTCCGCCTTCGCGAGACGGATATGAAGGATCTGATTGGGGGAAGTGCAATTGGAAACACCTGCCGGATTATCTGCGGGGCCCATACTGAACACCTTGAGGAGCTTCGTACCTTTGACACCGGAGGTGGCAGAGACCCTCTTCCGGCCAAGATTGCAATTCAGATCGAACGGTTCGCACGCGCTTGTTCCCAAAAACGTTCGGAAGAATTCATCCAAGACTTGACTCTTCGGACCGGGCTCTCACGCCAGGACATCGGTTACACCATGACCATGATGCTTCGCGCCGGGGTTCGCTTTTTCGTCTATTTCCGTGCCCTCTGGGGTCATGCTACCAGCCAGGGAGCATCAACCTGATGACCATTCTTGACCCGAATGCTTACCGCGAAGAACTAAATCGCATGCTCGCACGCTTCGTCGCGACATCCTCTCCGATCAACGAAATCCGTGCGCCCAAATTGTCTGAGCAGCTTCGCACAAAAGTCAGTCGCCTCACCTTCGTGAAAGGACCGTTCGTCGAGACCCTCCCAGATTTCGAGAAGGGTCGAAGCTTAAAACAGCTTCACAGCGAAGGTTTTCTCGATCCTCGATGGATCGAATTCGGGCAGAACGAACAGTCCGTCTGGGAGCGCCCACTTCATGCTCACCAGGAGGAGGCCATGCTGCGCGATGAGAACTACCTCGTCGCGACCGGCACTGGCTCCGGTAAGACCGAGAGCTTCCTCTACCCGATGATCAACGACATTTTAAAGGAGGGAAATCTCGAAAGGCCCGGGGTCAGAGCAATTCTCGTCTACCCCCTTAATGCTTTGGCTAACGATCAGCTTGGCCGGATCGCACAGCTCCTATTTCGAGATATTGGCGACCCAGGTATCACCCTTGGCCGCTACACGGGACAGGTGAAATCTCATGCAACACGCGAGCAAGAAGTCACCCGACTCCGCGAAACACCCAGTTTCCAGGAGGCCTTTGGGGAAGATGCTGACGTCCCGCTGAACTGGAAACTGTCCCGGCAGGAAATGCGTCAAAAGCCTCCGCATATCCTGGTTACCAACTACGCAATGCTGGAGCACATTCTGCTCCTTCCGACTAACCGCCCGCTTCTACAAAATGCCAAACTCGGGCACATCGTTCTCGACGAGATCCACACCTATACCGGCGCCCAGGCAATCGAAGTCGCCTTCCTCTTGCGACGCCTCAAAGCACATCTCGACATCCCCGATGGACAAGTTCGGTGTGTCGGCACCTCCGCCTCGCTCAATCCAAAGCGTAAAGGTGAGTTGTCCGACTTCGCTGAACGCCTTTTTGGTGAACCCTTCTCTGGCGAACGCGCGGTCATTACCTCTCAGCGCAAGCTTCATCCGAAGCTTTCCAAAGTAGCCTACCCCAGTGGGCTCACGCCCAAGATGTGGGCTCAAGCATCCGAGCTCGCTGGCCTTGTTCGTGAAGCAACCCAGACCGAGTCCGAAATCGATATCGAAGGCTGGAATGCCGAGGCAGAGTTTCTCGGCCTTGACGCTCTAATCCTTGATCAAACCCAGCCCTCCCTTGGAGATGCGCTGATCGAAAAACTCTCCGACTTCGAAGAGGTCCACGAGATCGCGCGCCGACTGGAGGGGGGCTCCATACCGCTCACGCGCCTTGCAGAAAATGTCTTTCCTGATGCTGGAAAGGACGCAATCTCGGCGCTCGTCGGATTGATCTCCATCGGTGTCCTTGCCGTCAGCGAAAACGCAGCCGTTTTCCCCCTGCTTCCTGCCCGTTACCACTTGATATCCCGTGCGCCTGACCGGACCGGCGTGTCGTTGAAGTGCAACGACAGCGAAAGCCTCTCTCAAGTCGTTATCGGCGCAGAGATGGATGACGAGTCACGTCCCGTCTTCGAGCTTTTTGTGTGCCGCAATTGTGGCGAGCCCTACATCGAAGCCTGGGATGGGCCAACCCACCTTGAGGCCACTCCCGGCAGCGGTCCTCGTCGACTTCTTCGTCTCGTTCCTGGTGGCAAGGCAGTCGAAGAAGATGATGAAGATGATCACAACTCCGGTGAGAATGATACTCGTCAGACGATCTACTTCGACCCGTCCTCCGGTTTGCCTCTTGAGTCAGAGGCCGCTGGCGCTGTCGCTCTCGAAAATGTCGAGCTTCAGGAAGACCCGGATGATGGACGGCGATACATGCCGCGATGTGTCGCTTGCCACCATCGCTCGTCCCGTTACCCCGAGCCCATCACGACAGTTCGTCCCGGCGACGAAGCTCTCGCAGCCGTCGCGGCTCAATCCATTCTCGAAGCTATGCCGAAACGCGACTTCGGAACGAACCCGCCTATGGGTGGACGGAACCTCCTCGTCTTTTCTGATAACCGCCAAGATGCCGCGTTCTTCGCCCCATTCTTCGAGCGGACTTCACGGGAACAATCACTACGCAGCGCCATCTTGAGAGCCGTCGAGGCGAATGGAGAAATCGATGTCGACAACCTGGTCTCCGCAGTGCGTAACGAACTCCGAAAAAGCGGACTTAGGCTCTATCGCCCGGGCGTTCTGCCTGAACTCGAGACCGGAACGAACGAAACCCAGCGCTTGAAAGCTCTCATCGTCGCGGAGTTAACGACACTCGGACGGGGCCGTCTCGGCCTCGAGGGGTTTGGGCTTCTGGGAGTCAACTATGACGGCCTCGACCGGGCTGTCTTCGCTATCGAAAAGCACCTTCCCACGAAGATGAAGCCTTTCGCCGAAGCCTATACACGCTACATCATGAAGATGATTCGCGAGCATCGCGCGGTCTCCGATCAGGGTTCAGGAATGATCGACCTAGTCGATGAATCGATTTGGACCCGGATCGCGGCGCAGCAAACGCGCTGCTTCACTCGGGAAAAAAACAGTCGCGCCACCAACGCGATGAACATCGTCCCGGCCGCCAATCGCCCCAACAGGTTCACCTCTCTTCTAAAGAAAATGGCAACTGCCACTGGTGAAGCGATGGATGACAATAAGATCCTTGATGTCCTGACAAGCTTCTGGAAGGCCATGGAGTTGCCGCGGTCCATAACGGCGCGCCATGGTGTCGGGCGCGGATTGAAGTTCGGGCCTGGGATCAAAGTCGTGCCCGGCAGAAACATACATCTCTACCAGTGCGTCAAATGCGGAAGCCGAACGCAGTTCGATACGGCTGGCGTATGCCAGTCGATGGGATGCAAAGGTTCGCTCACCGAGATCGCTCTTGCTGAACGCGATGAGATGTTCGAGCAGAACCACTACGTGGCGCGATATCACGAGCGCCCTATCATGGGGATCGCGCGTGAACACACCGCTGCGATTGCCGGCGAAATCCGCTCGATGATCGAGGAAGATTTCAAGATCGGCGAAGTGAACCTTCTCTCTTGCACCACGACGATGGAGATGGGTGTCGACCTCGGCGATCTCGAAAGTGTCCTTTGCAAAAACGTGCCGCCCTCTATCGCTAGCTACCAACAGCGCGCCGGGCGGGCGGGGCGTCGCGCGCAAGTCGCCCCGATTGTTCTTACGACATCTCGTTCCGGCCGATATGACCGGGCCGTATTCGAGCGTTTCGAAGAGTATCTAGCCGAACAACCTCGTGTGCCATATCTCAGCCTCGACAATGGAGGCTTCTTCCAGCGACACCAGCTTTCCATGCTTCTGGCTAAATTTCTTGAACACCGCCTCGCCAACTATCAAAGAAGCGGATCCCCTCAGCTTCGCGACGTCTTCGCGACCGCCCTTACCGAAGAGGCGCGCGCCGCCTTCGACGAAGACTTCAGCACCTGGCTCGACAATGCTGATGAGGATGTTGCCAACGCCGCGGCTCTCGGCAACCGCCTTCCGGCTGCCAACACTGAGATCGCTCTCGATGCGGACGGGTGCCGCCGCGAGCTTCGCAAGCGCGTGATGCAATTCGCCGATGTAGTTTGGGGTCGTTGGGCAATCATGCAATCTGGCATCGAAGATCTCGAAGAGGAAAGACAACAACTCGATGCGAACAACTCCGCCGGGTTTACGCGGATTGGTCGCTACCAAGAGGCTCTTCGGACCCAGCAGCGCCTATACATCGGCCAATTCATGATCGACCAACTCTCTAGACGCGCAGTCATTCCCACCTATTCCTTCCCGGTGCATTCCGTCTCGCTGGAGGTTCTGTATGCTGCAGGACAAACCTCTGACGGATCCGTTCTCGAGCTGGATCGCGATGGTTCCATCGGCATCTCAGAATATGCGCCCGGGTCGGAAGTCGTCGCCGGTGGGAGGGTCTGGGTTTCGGATGGGATATCGAAACGATCAAAATTCACCGGAGACGACGCCTTCATCGAAAAAGCGCAGTACCGCGTGTGTGAAGTCTGCCGTTCACCACAGATTACACCCCAGCGTGTTCACCCTGAAGAGCACTGTTCGCAGTGCGGTGCTAAGTTCGCATCGATCAACCGAACACGGGACTTTATTAAGCCCCACGGATTCCTGACGTCCGTCCGTGACGGCCAAGGAAGAGACCCTGGTGCCAGCCGAATACGCTCGACAGTATCTGAGGAAGCACTCCTACTAACGGAGGCGCCGATTTCTAGCTATCAGCAGACCGATGTTCCCGGTCTTTTGACCTTCCATGCCCCCGGCTCCAATCGTCCAGACGAAGAACTTGGTCGAATAATTGCTGTGAACAAGGGTCGCCATGGAGGCGGATTTGCCTGGTGTCCCAGTTGCGAGCATGCTGTTCCCGCCGTAGGTGGCGGGCCTAACAATGCATGGCAACAATCGATGTCGCTTGCCGATCATACCAATCCACGCACAGGCAGAGATTGTCGCTACGATCCTACGTTCCAGATTCGACCCATCGATCTTGCTCACGTGTTTGAGACAGATGTTCGCGCAATTCTTTTTCAAGGCGCGCCTCGAGATCCGAATGGCGACATCATCACGTCGACCAAGATCGACCGGACCCTGCAGGAAGCCTTGCGCCTCGGGGCCGCGGAACTCCTTGAAACCGACGCGAGAGACCTTCGAGCAATCGTTCAGCGGCTTGATGGACATCTCGTTATTGTCCTCTATGACACGGTTTCGGGTGGCGCCGGTTATTCGACCAGACTGACGCAGGAGGAAGGATTCAAATCCGTCGATCTTCTGCTTGCCGCTCAAAAGATCCTGAATTGTGAAAACCCCGACTGCGTAACCAGCTGCACGCGTTGCCTAAATGACTATTCGAACCAGCGACTTTGGTCAGATTTTGAAAGGCGCCCCGCGCTTGCCTGGATCGAAGCTATCTTGCTCGATGCTGGCGTGAAGCTCACGCAAAGCTGGAATAAGTGGGAGACAGACCATGCCTGATGATACGCCGCAAAAAACGCCGACGTTCACGCTCTCGTCGTCGACTGAAAGTACATTCTTCTCAGGCACTCCTACGGCGGTGCAGACCATGAGCGCCTGGCACCCGGAGCAATGGGAATCCCCTGATCATTTCAGCGGGTTTCGCTTGCTAGATATCTGCCCTGAGGCTCCCGATTTTTTCGCGCAAGCAGGTCACTTCACAAACAAGGATCTTAAGACGATCGCCTCTGTCATGGGTGAGACCTTTGATCCGAATTACGCAGCTTGCCTCTATCGCACTATCCTCGATCGCGTTCAGGATGATCCCTGGGTTTTCCCAATCATGGAAACGATCGTAATGCAAAACCGTGGCGGTCAGAAAGGACCTCGCACACGAAAACCTGTGATGAAAAAAGGAGTGATATCGAAACTCCCTCTGTCAAAGCTACGCTTTGACGCTCATCCGGAACTCCATGGCCGTGCTCATGAACTTCTTCTTGACGAAGTGCCAGCAGAGATCGCCGTCGCCGCCTTTTGTGAATATGCGGTGATGAATTACTACCACAAACTCACTGATCCCGACGCATTTGAACACGTGCATGACGAAGCCAAGGGCATTCTAGCCTACAAAGGGCCGACGGATTTCGTCGAAACCAGATTGCCTGAGTATAGCGAAAACATAGGCTGGTACGAGTTTGGTGGTGAACTCCGAGCCCTCCTCGGCATCGAGCCGGATGCCTCCTCCGTCTTGATTCTGAGCTATCTCCATAGAGCGATTAAGGGGCTCGCAGAAGATCTCCAGATTGGATCCTTGCTGGAAACGCCTCGCATCAACCTTATCCACGAACTATCGATGTGGGCAGAAGGCATGCAGGAGACTCTTGCCAAAGAGGCCACTTTGAAAGCTGAGGATCGCCTGCGCACGCTTGGCGCCATCGAAGACGGAAGAGATTCGAGCCGCATCGCCAGCGCGACTGCAGAGATCCTTCGGTCGGATCGTTTCTACGAACTGCTCCTCGGGCGGAAGAACAAAATCGCCGATACAAACGACACCCTCGAAGCGATCGGCTCAGATATTGCGACCGCAACCGTAGAGAAAAAATATGCGCGGGTAAGTAATCTCGCCATCCGCGCTGAAGAGCTTGAAAACAAGATCATCCGCATGAATGAGGCCTATCAAAAGGTCCTCAACATCCTCCGATCGCTCGGCGATGAGAAGCCAGATCGCTTCATGGCCCTGATTGAGAATTTTGATCCGGCACAGGATGCCGACATCTTCGACGAAGATTATGGCGCATCAGATTATCCTCAAATCTTCGATCAATTACGAGATCAAAGCACCAAGCAGGCACACGCTGAAATTCAGCGGTACGACGGTGACATTGATGTCGGGGGAAACGAACCACAAAACCTCACTGGCGAAACAGACAATGAGCAAGTCGATGACGTAGCAGACCACACGGACTTCTCGAATGACATCGAAACGACCGAAGCCCCAGTCCTAAATGTCGCGACGGATGACGTACCCCCTGCCCTCGACGCTACCGACGACGCTGCATCTACTTTGACCTCGGAAGATGTGGACACTACCCCCGAAGAATCTCCTCTTGCCGAATCCCAGACAGTTGAAAGCACTCTGGAAAATCCGATTGAGATTTCCGATGCAATGGAAGTCGAAGATGATACGGAACAACATGACGAGGATGTGCACTTTGAGGAACCTCAAAAATCTCATCCCGCGCCAGTAGATCGTGAGACCCTCGCTTCCCTCTTTGACCGCGATTTCATCGCGATCGCCGCAGGTGCGGCTACCGCTTTTGAAGCGGAGGATATGATGCTCCCGCTGCCGTCGACTGCGTTGCGCGTGGCGGCAGCAAGTCGCGCACCCCATCGTGGGTTCGGTCCCGATTTACAGAAGTTCAACGAACTGGTCGGGGTTGCCATCTCCTCTCCTCTCTCCGATCTTGCGTCGGTACTCGTCCTAGGCTCGATCCTGAGGCCCGCTATTCTCTCAAAAGACACGACGCTTCGCAGTCAGGTCACAGACCTGTGCAAAGGAACGCTCGGCCAGCATCTGATCGAAGTGAATGATACGGTGTCTCGGCTCGGCTTCGAATTCCCTCCGAAGCCTGACAAGTTGGCGGAACTTTCCGGCTCGCCCGGCACACCGGAACGGCAGCGTCTGGCCGACCGCATCTCGAAAATTTGCTCGGCCTTCAGTCAGAAAAAATCCCGCTGGCCCTTCGCAACTGAATTCATGCGGCATGTAGTGTCTCCGTCGGGCACGCTCGGAGAAGCTGTTGCCGCTATTACAGAAAAACGCTCGAACGCGCTCGAACTTGCACGCAACGTAATTCAAGACCTTGGCAGCCCGTCAGCAATCGAATCCCTGTCCGAAACCTATGCAACCGACAAGGGTTACAACGATCTTGCGCTCTATTCGAAGGGCGTCGAATATCTCGCACGTCAATTTGACGAGCCTATCGCATTGATCGAAGGTTGGATCGAAGCCACGCAGGCTGACGGCGCCAATAATCATCAATCTGAAGAGCGCATCAAGATAACGACTGCGACCCTTCGCAGTCAGCTCGAGAAGGCGACGGAAGGGCTCCAAGGTGAAGCCGACCAAACAGAAGATCCTCTCGTCGCGTCTGTTGCCCGGTGGATCATGGTACAACTTGAAGAGGTGCGCGAAGCACTTCTCGGACGCGACACCGGTGCCTTCTCAACGCTCGACGAAGCCCTCAATGCAGAAATGGACCTGCTACCCCCTGTTGATCGCGACGCTCTCATTGACACCGATCAGCGCGCAAAAATATACACGCGGGTCCTCAACGAAGGGCAAATTCTTGATCAGGAAAAAGCGATCAAACGCGCCTGCAGCGAAGGTGCCTTCGATTCCGCATTCCGTATGGTCAGTCAATTTGACGTCTCGTCCAATGAAGAAGTCAAAGCAGCCGTCGACGATTTCGTCGCTATTTGGCATTCCGAAGTCGAGACCCGAAGCCGCTTTCTTACGGCTCTCGACAAAGTTGATTTCAAAAACCAAGAAGAGATCAGCCGTCAGTTGACATGGTGCAAGCTCACCCTCGACAAACTCGACGCCTTGGCCGACGGAACCGAGGTTCACGACGTCGCTGGGCTTGGTGAACGGCTGGCGTTTCTCGATCAAACGATTTCCGATATCGAAGACAGTATTCGCAACGGTCAAATTGCTCGGATCAACGAATATCGGAAACCTGAAAACGAGGAAGATGTCGAAAACCTCTTAGCAAAGCTCGGTAATCTCACCATCGAAGCAATTGAAGACCGCATTGCGCAGCTGCGCGATGGCCGGTCAGCCGCTGTATTTGAAACCGATCTAAAAGGTCTCATTGGGGCATTCACACCCAAATTCCTTCCATTTGCCAGTTCCGAGGGCTGGCCAAAGAATGGGAGCGAGTTCGAGGTCTCTATCGCAACTCCGGACAGCCCTCTCTTCACTGAAGAAGATCGCCGCGCAGCCGCGATTGGCTTCATCACAATGTTCCGGGACGTCATGAATGGCATGCGGGCCAAAAAGCCCACGCTGGGACAACTTCGTGAACTCTTTGAGGAAATCGGCTTCGAACGAGTAAACGTCTCGAACATAGCCGAATTTGGCCGGACGGGGTCATGGGCCGGTAGCCTGAGTGCGCGCATCGTTTCGGACGGATGGTTCCTGCCTCCGGTCTTCGGATCGAACGCAACTAGCGGGTACAGCTTTATCCTCGCTTCTCCCGAAACTCTTCCCGAAACGATGATCAAATCTATCGGCGTTTCAAACAAGCCTGCGATCATTTTCCTGTCTGGCGTGGCCGACGTCTCCCGCCGCCATGAAATCGCGGAACGCCTGCGAGCGAAGGCTCTTCCTGCGCTTCTGATCGATGAGGCCCTGATCGCCTTCGCAGCCACTCGTCGCGACACACGCGCTCGGACGATATTCGAATGCGGTTTGCCCTATGGTCGTATCGAGCCCTACACTACAGATGCAGGTCAGCTTCCACCCGAAATGTTCTTCGGGCGCGAGGATGAGGTTCGCACAATTGTCTCCAAGACAGCGGATGGCTGTCTTGTATACGGCGGCCGCCAGCTCGGGAAATCCGCCCTTCTTGCGCATATTGCACAAACCCAGCACGCCCCCGAAGCAAAACGTTTCATCGTCAACCGCGAGGTAAAGCCTCTAGGCAATTCGGAGAAAACTAGCGAAATCTGGCGCCACATCTCAAACATGCTGCCGGATGAAATCGTCAAACCTGATCACACCAGCGCTGAAGCTGTCGCAAAAGACATTCAGGCCTGGGTTGGCCGACATCCGAGCGGGCGGATCATCTGCATGTTCGATGAAGCCGACAATTTTATGACCCAAGACACGCGCGACGACTACCCGCAGCTCAGCAAGTTGAAAGAGCTGATGGAAAAAACCCAGCGCGCTTTCAAAGTGGTGTTTGCAGGTCTCCACAACGTCCAACGTATGCACAAACAGCCTAATTCACCGCTTTGGCACCTTGGGGAACCGATTTGCATCGGACCGCTCAACCGCAACATCGACGACAAACGCGCCGCCTTTGATCTCGTCGTCTCGCCCATGCGGGCTTCCGGCTTCGGGTTCGAAAGCACTCAAGCAGTCGAAGAGATCCTGACTTGGGCCAACTATTATCCGTCCCTTGTTCAGGAATACATGAAGGGACTTCTCTCCACGATGCACGGTATCGGAAGCGGTAAGACCTACAAGCTTCCGACAGAAGGGCCTCTCTGGACCATCCCATCGGACACCCTGTTCACGCACCGTGGTTTCAATCACATTGAGAACCGCATTCGTGACAAATTCCACCTCACGCTCAACTTGGACCCGCGCTACGCGCTGGTTGCTTACACACTGGCACGCCTCATTTACGAGGGTGACGAACGTCGGGCTCTGATCATCGGTCTTTCACCGCGACTTTTGATAGAAGAGGCTCAAATCTACTGGCCTAAAACAAGCGAGGCGCCAACACTCCCGTCATTTGAGGCACTTCTCGAAGAGCTCTTCGATCTCGGGGTCCTCGGCCGCAACCCGATACCTGGCAGCGAAAACCGCTACAACTACCTGCTTCGCACCCGCGAGGTCGCCGCGATGCTGGGCACGGGCAACGACATCTATCATGCACTTGACGAGATCGAGAACAAGGATCCGACAATCGCTTATGATCGGGCAACGCACCGTCGCCGCTATTCCGCAGCGCCGAGGCAGCCCCAACAACAGTGGCCTTATGCTCCTCTCAGCGACTTCCAGATCGAGCGGCTGATCAGTAAAGACACCACCGATCCTGTGCAGATCATTTGTGGCTTGGAGGTGTTGGGGCTCGGCAAAGTCGCGCAGTCACTTAAACGCATTTCTGAGACCGGAAATTTCCCGGGTGCACACGACGACAAAATCGTCGTCGAAGAAGCGACTTCGATTAACGAACTTCGTCGCATTGTCGATAAGTCCCGCCCAGAGGCTGGCAAACGCAAAATTATCATTCACGAAACCAACGACCCAACTAGAGCAAAAACACTGCTCGATTGGCTCGCGGGCCAAACGGCTGTCCTCAACAACACCATTCGGCCGGTGATCATCCTCAGCGCGTCGCATCCTGAACTCCGCGCGCTTGCGATCCGCCGTGAAGAACAGTCGCAATTCCTATCTCCATGGGGCGCGGAAATGATCCGTGTTCATCTGGATGGCTTTGAGCGAACGGATTTGGATACGCCCGAACTCCGCAATGCTATTTTGGCTGCGACCGGTGGTATTCCTTCGGAAATCACAGCACTCATCGCCGCTATGATCGACTCCGAGGACCCAGATGAGCAAGCGACGAATTGGAAGGTGGAGGTCAAGCTCCCTAAAGACTTCATGAACGATGATGTCGCCCTCGCCATCTGGGTGCTGAACGAAGACGGAGACTTCGATACGAAGAATGAGCTCCTACGCGAAATCGCCAACACCGATTTTGAGACAATCGGCCCTGACCTTCAGGCAACCGGGCTTGTCGTGCGCCGTCACCAAAAGGAGAAACAGTATCGCCTTAGCGCTTTGGGTCGGTTGATCGCACTATCGGTCAAAATCTAAGCCTGTATGGCAAGCTGAATAGTGCAGTCTAAGTCCGTCCAGTAAGCGGCAGCTCATTATCCCGACTATCAGAGCGAAACACCGCTTCATGTTTCCGGCGGTATGTGTTTAAGGCGTCTGACAAACATCCGTGGCGCCGCCACGCCCAAACAGTCTTTCGATCTGTTGCGTTGGCGGCGTGCCCTGCTTCAGCACGCGAGACCGAATGTGGAGCGTTTGCAGTGAATGTCTGCTTTCCGCCCCGGCCTTCAGATGTCTTCGCAAATGCACCAAGGATCGCGTGCCTGCGACGAGAGGAAAATTTGTTCCAGTGCTTCAAATACATAAGGTGGGAGACTGATGTCTGTTTCGGCGGCTTATGCACGGCGGAGTACTTGTAATCGAACCGACGAATGGATGCCTCTCCACACCCCAAATGAGGCAAAGAGTTTTTGAGGAGCTGCTCCTTTCAGCACCAACCCACAAATTTCTTTCGTTTGTTTTCAAAGAATTAGTTATGAGCGTGCAAAAAGATCTCCAACAGGGACGACAGGTGCCGACTGATTACGTCTGCTAGGGGCCAGAATAACTATCTGGAGACCAGTCATGCCTAGTGACGTCAATCCCAAGCGCGCCGTATGCAAGTGCGGAGAGCTTCTGCCTGAGTACGCTGATCGTGCTACGCTGGCCGAAATCATCAGCAAGCGCCTGTTCCCTGTGACCGCGCGCACCATTCGCTCCTGGCCCCTCACTGTGAAGCACCCGAACAAAAAGGCAGTGCACAACGTCAAGGAAGCTTTGGACTTCGCGGCGGCGAAGCTTGCCAGCACCCCCGGTTACAAACAGCAGGGGTGCTGAATATGGACGGTCAGGCAATCCAGCACGAACACCAGCTCCACGGCGAAGCCTTGGATTTCTACCTTGCCTGTAAAGCTCTCATCGACCGGGGCTTCTTTGTTTTTCCCTGTCGCAAAGACAAAAGCCCTGCGACCCAAAACGGCTTCAAGGATGCGACCCAGGATTTGCGTCAAGTGTACCTCTGGGCACAAGACAAGCTTGATGTACAGCCTGCAGTGGCGTGTGCAATGTCCGGCCTTGTTGTTATCGACATCGACAACCCTGATGCCTTCGAAGCGTTCTTGGTATCAAACAAGCTGCAACTTCCGGACACCCTGAGTGTCTCGACCCCTAGTGGAGGAAAGCACCTCTACTTTGCTGTTTCTAAGGTCATTCACTGTGCATCGAAGCTGTGTGAAGGCGTAGACATCAAATATCTTGGCTATGTGCTGGCTCCACCTGCAACGGCTTACTCCAAGCGAGCAGATAGCCATGGCTCGTACCAGTGGGTCGATCCGGATCTAGACATCGCACCGATGCCGGATTGGCCGGAGATTTTGAACCCGGCGGCAGCCGCCCATCCTCCGCCTTCTGCTTCGGCGGAGCCGCGGAAGACTTTGGGGAGCAATGACACCTCTCTGGCTGAGTTGGCCGAGCTTCTCTTTCACGTCCCGGCTGACATTGATTACAATGATTGGCTGCGGATGCTGGGGGCGGTCTACACCGCAACGAGCGGTTCGTCTCAAGGGTTGGCGTTGGCTGACCAGTGGTCGTCCGGCGGGACAAAGTACAAGCCGGGGGAGGTTGACCGGATCTGGAAAACTCTGTCGGCAAACAAGTCGTCGGGCGCCCCCTGCGTTGCTGCTCTGGCATGCCAGAATGGCGCAAACCTCAGCGCCATCGGGGGGAAGTACCGTGCCTCTGAGAGCCTTGGAGAGATTGACGTCAGCGGCCTGTTGAAATCGGGGCAGGTGGCCACCCGCACAACGCCCCCCACGCCGACTCCGGCGGGCTCTGAAGCTGAAGAGCGGATCAGGCAACGCGCCCAAGCTCTTCGGTCCAGCACAATTGCGGGAGATCAGGCCGAGCCGATCCTGGACCAAGATTACTTGATCAAGGGCTGGTTGGGGCGCGCCGAATTCTCGATGCTTTACGGCCCTTCGAATGCTGGGAAGACCTTTGTCGCCCTCAACATCGCAAACCATGTTGCAAGGAACCTGGAATGGAATGGTCAGCGTGTTCGGGGAGGACCTGTGGTCTATTTTGCAGCAGAAGGCGGGCGTTCTTTGGGAAACCGCTTGGTAGCGCTGCCTGGAGGCGCGAGTGCTAACTTGCACCTCGTCCCGGAGCCCATCGATCTTTATAGCGACGAACTCGATGTTCACGCCATTGTTCAGCTTACCAAGGACATCCTGAGCGACGGTGAAAGCCCTGCTCTCATTGTTATCGACACGTTGGCTCGCTCAATTGGCGGTGCCGATGAGAACACCGGGACGGATGTAGGACTCCTTATCAATCGCGTGGACTTCATCCGCAGAGCAACTGGAGCCAATGTTATGCTGGTGCACCACACCGGCAAGGACATTGAACGTGGCGCACGGGGGCACTCATCCCTCAGGGCCGCAGTGGATACCGAAATCTTCTGCGGCAAGAAGGATGGCCAGCGTTACATCGAAGCCACAAAGCAGCGTAATGTCGAGACCGGTGCCCAGTTACCGTTTCAGTTGGAGCCGAGTTTTCTCGGCATCGATGCTGACGGCGACGAAAAGACCACCTGCTATGTAAAATTCTTGGACCCTAGCGCCCGGACAGCAGCGAAGAAGGGAGCAGGAGGCAACCAGCGTAAGGTTCTGGACCTCTTCCAGAAGTATCTGGACATTTGCATAGCTGACGGAACCGCCAAAGCCCCCGACGAAGCTTCGCCTAGCTCAGTTGACCGGGAAGACTTTAGAACATTTGCCGTCCCTAAAATGGGCAAAGGGGATGACAAAAAGAATAGGCGGGCCTTTGACGATGCGCTGAGAGCTTTGACGGGAGACGGAGCACTTGTCCCGGATGGAGCGTCTCTTGCCCTTCAACACTGATACGAAAATCACGTTTCGTAGCCTTTCGTTTTCGTTCGTCACTGCAGAGCAACGGGTACGAACGGAACGGTTCCCTTTAGGGGACCGTTTCGTTCGTTCTGGTGCAGTCTAAAAAAACTCCTGAACCTGAGGCCGATTGATAGCCCTGGAGACACAAATGGCGTCACGTTTGCTCTGCCATTCGTCGCAAAAACTCATCATCCAGCCGAATATAAGGACTGCCAGAGGCCAAAGTCTCCAGCTCCTCTAGAGAATACTCTTCCAGCGCTCGCACACCCGCGTTTACCACGGGCTCGGGACGTTTTGGCGGCACCCATCCCAGCCGGTCAAGAACATCGCGCGCAGCTTGAAGCCGTAACTGGAGGCTCGCGTCTTCGCTCAGAAGAATCTGCTCCACGACCCTTACCGCCTGAGGACCGAGTGCCTTCAACCGGTCATTCATCGCGTCTCGCACCATCTCGGTGACCTGAGGGTCACGCAGCCATCTATAGCCCATACTGTGCGCTGAGGACTGGGGCACACCGGCGTAGAGCGCCGACTGAGTTGCATTACCTGAGTCAGCATATGCTTCTGCAAACTTTGCCCGCTTTTCCCAATCCGCCTTTGCCACCAGAGTTCTCCTATGAAGTTAGATCAGGCTAAACCTAGCCCGAAGCCTCAGGTGGGATCGTCCAGTTGGGCAGTTTCCAGAAATTTGCTGCGGGTGCACAGCAGGTCAGGGAGGTACTCCATAAGGTAGGAGTCCCATCGGCGGGCCGGGTACCCGCCCCCCCACCTTAGCGGATTGGCGAGGAGCGGCCCAGACAATCTAATCGCTCGACTCACTTGCTAGGCTATGGAGCAATCAGGTCCATTTTTTGGCTGCAAGCCCCGCCTTCCCAAACCGAAGATACGCCTGAAAGGCGCAAACCCATTATGGAGGCAGATTTATCCGGATATACTCCGGAAAAAACCTGTTCCCTAGCCTGCCAAATGCCATGGCAAGGTCGCAACATATTGTTTTCTTTGGAGGAAGTGGTGAGCCGTGCAGGATTCGAACCTGCGACCCACTGATTAAAAGTCAGTTGCTCTACCAACTGAGCTAACGGCCCACTTCTTCGTTACGGTCTAAGCGTTTTTCCCAGAAGGTTCAAGCACTTATTTCGCTTCGGAACTGCTTGGCAGCGTGTGTCTCGCTGTCCCGATAGGCGGCGTATCTAGGGGGAGTAGCGCAGGGGGTCAACCCCTTTTTTCAACTTTTCTCGCCGAAGGCTGGATTCATTTCCGTGCCGGGTCTATATGCCCGCCATGAGCATCAAGCCAGATACCGCACTCCCCTTCATGAAGATGCATGGGCTGGGCAACGACTTCGTCGTTGTCGACGCGCGCGCGCAGGATATTGCCATCACTCCGGCGATGGCCAAGGGAATCGCCCACCGCCAGTTCGGCGCCGGCTTTGACCAGCTCACCGTGATCTCTAACGGCACAGGCGACGCGCATCTGACCTTCTACAACGCCGATGGCTCCACCTCCGGCGCCTGCGGCAATGCCACGCGCTGCGTCGCCCGCCATCTGATCCTGGAAAGCGGCAAGACTGATCTGCACCTGACAACAGACCGCGGCGACCTTTTTGCCCGCGATGCCGGCAACGGCCTCACCTCCGTCAACATGGGCGCCCCGCAGCTCGACTGGCAGGAAATCCCGCTGGCTGAAGAGATGGACACGCTGGAGCTGCCGATCGAAGGCGCACCCACCGCCACCGGCATGGGCAACCCCCACTGCACTTTCTTTGTCGAGGACGCCGAACTGATTCCGCTGGCGGAATTCGGCCCCCGCTATGAACACCACCCGCTTTACCCGCAGCGCACCAATGTGCAGGTCGCCCAGGTGACCGGCCCCGACCGCATCCGCATGCGCGTCTGGGAGCGCGGCGTGGGCGTCACTCTGGCCTCCGGCTCCTCCTCCTGCGCCACCACCGTTGCCGCCGCCCGCCGCGGGCTGACAGGCCGCAAGGTGCAGATCGACCTGGACGGCGGCACCCTGTGGATCGACTGGTCTGAGGACGGCGTCTGGATGACCGGCCCGACCATGCATGTGTTCGACGGCACCTTCACCCGTGAATTCCTGGAGAGCCTGGCATGAGCGTGCCCAAGTTCACCACCCTCGGCTGCCGCCTCAACGCCTATGAAACCGAGGCGATGAAGGAGCTGAGCCAGCAGGCAGGCCTGGAGAACGCGGTGGTGGTGAACACCTGCGCCGTGACGGCGGAGGCCGTGCGCAAGGCGCGCCAGGAGATCCGCAAGCTGCGCCGCGAAAACCCGGAGGCGCCGATCATCGTCACCGGCTGCGCCGCCCAGACAGAGCCGGAGACCTTTGCCGCAATGGAAGAGGTCACCCGCGTCATCGGCAACACCGAGAAGATGCAGCCCGAGACCTGGCAGGACATCGCCAAGGGCCCGGATTTCATCGGCACCACAGAAAAGGTCCAGGTCGACGACATCATGTCGGTGACAGAGACCGCAGGCCACCTGATCGACGGCTTCGGCACCCGCAGCCGCGCCTATGTTCAGGTGCAGAACGGCTGCGATCACCGCTGCACCTTCTGCATCATCCCTTATGGCCGCGGCAACTCCCGCTCGGTCCCCGCCGGGGTCGTGATCGACCAGATCAAGCGGCTGGTGGACAGGGGCTACAACGAGGTGGTTCTGACCGGCGTGGACCTCACCTCCTGGGGCGCTGATCTGCCCGCACAGCCCCGCCTGGGCGACTTGGTGATGCGGATCCTGAAACTGGTGCCGGACCTGCCGCGGCTGCGCATCTCCTCCATCGATTCGATCGAGGCGGACGAGAACCTGATGCAGGCCATCGCCACCGAACCGCGGCTGATGCCGCATCTGCACCTGTCGCTGCAGCACGGCGACGACCTGATCCTGAAACGCATGGCCCGCCGCCACCTGCGGGACGACGCCATCGCCTTCTGCGAGGAAGCCCGCCGCTTGCGCCCGGAGATGACTTTCGGCGCCGACATCATCGCGGGCTTCCCGACCGAATCCGACGCCCATTTCGAGAACTCGCTGAAACTGGTCACTGACTGCGATCTGACCTGGCTGCACGTCTTCCCCTATTCCAAGCGCGAGGGCACCCCGGCGGCGAAGATCCCGAACCAGGTGAACGGCAGCGTGATCAAGGAACGCGCAGCCCGCCTGCGCGCGGCTGGTGACGCTCAGGTGGACCGGCATTTGGCTGAACAGATCGGCAAGACCCACCGCATCCTGATGGAAAACCCGCATATGGGCCGAACCGAACAGTTCACCGAGGTGGCCTTTGCCACCGCGCAGGAAGAAGGCAGCATCGTCACGGCGGCGATTGCAGGAGCAACCAGCACCCGCCTCACAGCCGCCTGATCTAAAACTGGCCGTCTGCCGGCTCCGGATCAGCTGGTCCGGCTCGACTACAGCAGGAAGTTGTCCTCCGTCAGGCCGGTTGTTTCCAGCAGGACGATCTTCAGATCAGCCTTGCCATCACCGTCTGCATCCGCGCGGATCACTGTATTGCCGTCTTTGCGGAACACCCGCAGCTCCGCGTCTCCGGACGCCGTAAACCTGCCGGAGCCGAGGTAAGTGAAGCTGTCCGCCTCCAAAACGTTTTGAAAGTCGAGAAGATCGTTGTCTGCGTCGAATCTTTTGACCCGGTCGTGACCGCCCCCAACAGGAGATTCTCCAACCGACGTCCAGACAAAAGTATCAATGCCGCCACCGCCTTCCAGCGTGTCAGCCCCCACTCCACCGTGCAGCCAATTGTCACCTCCTGACCAATAGCCAGACAAACTGTCATTGCCCTTGCCCCCGATGAGGGTATTGCTGCCAGTCCCGCTGGACAGAATGTCATCACCAGCCCCCCCGGAGATAAAGTCATCCCCCGAACCGCCCCATAGGGTGTCATCTCCGTTCCGGCCCCTGAGCCGGTCATCGCCAGTTCCACCGCCAAGATAGTCATCAGCATCGCCACCGATCAGGGTGTCGTTGTCTGCCCCTCCGGACACTGATGCCGCAGATCCGTTTCCGATAGTCCGGTACAAATCGAAGCCGGCTCCAAGATCAACAGCGCCTTCAATGCGGCCAGCGTTTACAAAAACATCCCCGGTATCGCCGCCACGTGTTTCCTCATAGACCGCGCTGCCCTGGACATTTCCAGTGATCAAGCCATGATTGGTCAGTTCCAGTTCCCTATGCGTGTAGCGCCCAAGTGCGGAGATAGCGAAACCGGAACTGTCTGCAGAGATTGTCCCGTAATTTACAATTTGCGCACGAGCACCCACTTCGATTGCAGTATCGCCTGCAATATCTCCGTAGTTGACGATTTTGACGAAACTGCGCCCATGTGATTTGACACCAAATGCATCACCTGTGATGTCACCGGTATTTATGATCGTCGCCGTCCCTGAAACCGATACCGCGGTCCGGCCGGAAATACTGCCACTGTTGGTGATGTCGGCGGACCCTGGGCGGCCTACCCTGACACCAAACTGGACGCCGTCCAAATTGCCGCTGTTGGAAATATCAGCGCGCGCGGACACGCTGTCAGAAAAGCTCGAAACTTTAACGGCCGCAGCCACCCCGAAAATATCGCCCCGGTTGACCAGATCAACGCCCGTGCTTGCAACCCGGACCCCGTCCCGGTCCGCAACAATGCTGCCGCCCTCAGCGTTCAGTACATAGGCATCCGCGGCCCGCACCATAACACCTGCGCCGGCCCCGGCTTCGATCCGGCCCTCACTCCGGATGACCGCCCCATCCGCTTCGGGCGTGACGGCCACGGCGGGCCCGTCAGCAGCCCCTGCTGTGAGGCGGACATGCCCGCCGATAAAGACAGCGCCGGGCTGCGAAACAAAAAATTTGCTATCTGCGGACGCAGGAAAAACAGAAGCCATCTTAACAATCCCACAAAAAAAGACCCCTGCACCTTAGCGCAGGGGTTTCCTAAAATAAGTCTGAAAAACCAGACCTCTTGTCAGTGCTTGCCCTTGTGCGGCGCCCACAGTTTCTTGTTGGTCAGGTACAGCATCACCGACAGCAGGGTCAGGAACAGCACGCCGACAAAACCGGCCTGCTTGCGCGCCATCATCTTGGGCTCAGCCGTCCACATCAGGAAGGCTGCGACGTCCTGCGACATGGCTTCCACGTCGTTTGCGTGACCGTCGGCATATTCCACCTGCTCATCCGACAGCGGCGGCGCCATCGAAATCCAGCCGCCCGGGAAGGCGGTGTTTTCATAGAAGGTGGTGCCTGCCTCTTCCTTGGTCTCACCGGTGTAGCCGGCCAGCAGCGAAGCGATGTACTCGGCACCGCCCATGCCTTTGAACAGCTGGTTCAGACCCAGGCCGTAGGGGCCGTGGAAACCCGCACGCGCCTTGGCCATCATGCTGAGGTCAGGGGCGCCTGCGTTGTTGTTTTCCGGGAAGAAGTCGACCGGCTTGGCCGGGCGGTCCTCATCCAGTTCCGGATCGTAGACGCTGAAGTTGTCAGCTGCGTAGGCACGCACCTGATCCTCCGGCATCTGCGGGCCGCCCTCGTCGGACAGGGTGCGGATCGGCACCAGCTTCAGCCCGTGGCAGGCTGCGCAGACTTCGGTGTAGATCTGCAGGCCGCGCTGCAGCTGGTTGCGGTCGTAGGTGCCAAAGGGACCCTCAAACGAGAAGTCGTAATCTTCGACATGGCCTGCCCCGCCTGCTGCGAAGGACGCAGCAGGGATCAGGGCCAGAGCGAAGGCGGCACCGGTTGCCAGTTTCTTGAACATTGCTAGGTGTTCCTTCTTCTTACTCGGCAGGAGTGGCGTCTGCAGAAGACTTCTTGCCGTAGTGGGCGTCGAAATCCTCTTCGATGGTGGCAGGCTGTGCCAGCGGCTTCTCGATCACGCCCAGCAGCGGCAGGATCACGAAGAAGTAGCCGAACCAGTAGGCCGATGCGATCAGCGAGAACGATGCATAGGGCTCTTCCGCCGGCATCGCGCCCAGCCACATCAGGGCAAAGAAGTCCACGACCAGCAGCGCAAACCACCACTTGAACATCGGGCGGTAACGGCCCGAACGCACGTTGGAGGTGTCCAGCCAGGGCGCCAGCGCCATGGCCAGGATCGCGCCGAACATGGCGATCACGCCGAAGAACTTCGCGTCGATAATGCCGCCGGTCACGAAGGAGGCAAACTGCACCACCCAGACCTCGGAGGTGAAGGCACGCAGGATCGCGTAGAACGGCAGGAAGTACCATTCCGGAACGATGTGCGCCGGGGTCACCAGCGGGTTGGCTTCGATGTAGTTGTCCGGGTGGCCAAGGTAGTTCGGCATGAAGCCGACGATGGCCCAGAAGATCACCAGCACAACGGCCAGGCCCAGGAAGTCCTTGATCACGAAATACGGCCAGAACGGCAGGGTGTCTTTCTCTGCTTCCGCTTTCGAACCTTTACGGACATCAACACCGGTCGGGTTGTTGTTGCCGGTGGTGTGGAAGGCCCAGATGTGCACGATCACCAGCGCTGCGATCACGAAGGGCAGCAGGTAGTGCAGCGAGAAGAAGCGGTTCAGGGTGGCATTGTCCACCGCCGGTCCGCCCAAGAGCCAGGTCTGGATTGCTTCGCCGATGAACGGGATCGCGCCGAACAGGCCGGTGATGACGGTGGCACCCCAGAAGGACATCTGGCCCCAGGGCAGCACGTAGCCCATGAAGGCGGTGCCCATCATCATCAGGTAGATCAGCATGCCGACAATCCATGTGATCTCGCGGGGCGCCTTGTAGGAGCCATAATACAGGCCGCGGAAGATGTGGATGTAGACGGCAACAAAGAACAGCGAGGCGCCGTTCATATGCAGATACCGCAGCATATGGCCGCCGTTCACGTCGCGCATGATATGCTCGACAGAGGCGAACGCCAGATCAACATGCGGGGTGTAGTGCATCACCAGGACGATGCCGGTGACGATTTGCAGCGCCAGGCAGAACGCCAGGACGATGCCCCAGATCCACCACCAGTTCAGGTTCTTGGGGGTGGGGATCATGATGGTGTCATAGATCAGGCCGACGATGGGCAGGCGGCTGTGCAGCCACTTTTCTGCGCCTGTCTTCGGCTCGTAATGGTCGTGCGGAATACCGGACATGAGCGCGTTTCCTTATCCCAGCTTGATAGTGTTGGCGTCGGTGAACTCAGCCACCGGCACGTGCAGGTTCTCAGGCGCCGGGCCTTTGCGGATGCGGCCTGCGGTGTCGTAGTGCGAACCGTGGCAGGGGCAGAACCAGCCGTTGAACTCGCCTGCACCGTCGCCCAGCGGCACACAGCCCAGGTGGGTGCAGACACCCATCATCACCAGCCATTCGCCGGCTTCGTCCATGGTGCGGTTGACGTCAGCCGCATCGGTGCCCGGCTTGTTCGGGTTTTCCGACCGCGGGTCGATCAGTTCGGACAGCTCCACAGCACGGGCGGCCTCGATCTCTTCCGGGGTGCGGCGGCGGATGAACACCGGCTTACCCAGGAACATGACCGAGATCTGCGTGCCAACTTCCACGCCGCTGACATCGACCAGGATCGAGGACAGCGCTTTCACGTCGGCGGAGGGGTTCATCTGGTTGACCAGGGGCCATACGGCGGCACCCGCAGTCACTGCCCCGGCGCCGGCAGTGGCGTAGTAGAGGAAATCTCTCCGGGTTCCTTCGTGGTCTTCTGCGTGGGACACGAGGTTTTCTCCAATTCCAGCGCCCGTTTAGGGCAAACATGCGCATGCACCGCGATTGCTCGCAGTGACTCAGGCGCGTGTCTAGCGGGGAGAGAGCCGTTCGTCCAGCGGTCATGGGCGCGCAGAAAGCCGCAGACGGCAATTCTGTCACGCCTGTGTGACAGTGCCGCACCCATATCGGCGCGGCACCGGCCTGTTTCAAGGGGCAGGCGTCAAGCCGCGGGCGGTTTTGACGCCTGCATCGACGGGCGCGATTCGAAATCCGCGAACCAATCTGCCAGCGCCTCATTGCCATGGCGCCAGTTGGTGTCCGGGTGGCGGAAGTCCACATAGGCCAGTGCGCAGGCCACGGCGATCTGCCCGGTGTCCAGCGGCCCCTGCAGGTGGCTCATCCAGCGGGCATTCAGCGCAGCGCAGCCGCCCAGCACCTTGCCCTGCTGTGCCTCCAGCCAGCTATCCCACTGTTTTTCCTCTGGGCGCAGCCGTTTTTCATAAGACATCAGCACCGCCGCATCCATGATTCCGTCGGCGGTGGCTTCCAGCACCTTGCTGTCCCAGCCGCCCGACAGCCTGCCGCCGGCGCGCTCATCCAAGTACGCGCAGATCACCCGGCTGTCATACAGCGCCGGGCCGTCATTGCGCTCCAGCGCCGGGATCTTGGCCAGCGGGTTGCTGGCCTTCACATCCGCAGCAGGTTTCAGGGGGGTGGTGGTGACGTCCAGTATTTCAACATCCTCCAGCTGCCCGGTTTCATGCAGCAGCACCACAACCTTGCGGGCAAAGGGGGATGCTTGGGAAAAAGTGAGCTTCATGGGAAATCCTCCGCTGTTTGGCTGCAGCCTAATGCAAGCGGGACTGAGGGGAAGGGGCAATTGCCGCACTGTGTTAAACTGGAACTCTGTAACAAGTGACAGGAGCCCAAAATGATCATGCGGATATTCCAGGTTACCGTCCGGCCCGGCAAGGAGGCTGAATTCAGCAGGTTCTTTCACGAAACCGCAATCCCGCTGATGAAGGGCACCGATGGCATCGTCTCAGTGCTGCCGGGCGCACCGCGCTCTGAATCCCCGCGGGAGTTCAGCTTTGTCATGGTGTGGAAGGATCTGGCCTCGCTCAAGGCATTTGTGGGTGAGGATTACACCAGCCCGCACATCGACCCGGCCGAGGCCAAACTGGTCGAGTCGCGCACCATCAGGCATTACGATCTTGTGGAAACCTGACGCAGCCGCGTTTTTCCTGCTTGCAGGAATCTCCGCTGCTTGCCAATGTCGCGCCGTTCTCAGGGCGGGGCGGAATTCCCCACCGGCGGTAAGCGGGCACGTCCCGTAAGCCCGCGAGCGGCGTCTGTGTCCACAATCCGAAAAGTGGAAACCGGTTTTCGGATAAATTGTGGAACAAAGCACAGATGTGTCAGCAGATCTGGTGCGACTCCAGAGCCGACGGTCACAGTCCGGATGGAAGAGAACGTGCAGAAGGGCGGCGTCAGGCGCGCGCCCGTCTGCTCGTGATCGCCTTGGGTGACGTGTCAGAACCACAAGGAGATTACGAAATGACACACACCCGCTATGCCTTCATCAAGGCGCAATGGCATGCCGATATTGTCGACCAGGCGCTGGAGGGTTTCCTGCAGCTGATCCCGGCAGAGCAGGTCGACGTGTTCGACGTGCCCGGCGCCTTTGAAATGCCCCTGCTGGCACAGGAACTGGCAAAGACCGGAAAATACGCCGCCGTAGCCTGTGCAGCGCTGGTTGTCGACGGCGGTATCTACCGGCATGATTTTGTCGCCCAGGCGGTGGTCGACGGGCTGATGCGCGCCGGCATGGACACCGGGGTGCCGGTGCTGTCGGTCTCACTGACCCCGCACCACTTCCAGGAAACCGAACATCACATGGCAATTTACCGCGCGCACTTTGTGCAAAAAGGCAACGAAGCCGCCAGCGCAGCCCTGATGATTACAAAAACGCGGGAAACGGCATTGGCCGCTTAACCTAAATACGCCTTCAAGGCAGGCGGCGGGTTGTCCAGCAGCTCCGCCGTCTGTTGCGGCTCATGCGCCCTTCCCTCCGCCACCAGCACCACCTGATCCGCAATCCGGCGAGCGTCGTTCGGGTCATGGCTGACCATCAGCACCGTGGCGCCGCTTTCGCGCGCCAGCTCTGCCACCAGATCCAGCATTTCAGCCTTCAGCGCCGGGCCCAGCGCGGCAAAGGGCTCATCCAGCAGCAGAATGTCGCGCCCCTGCACCAGCACCCGCGCCAGCGCCACCCGGCTTTGCTGCCCGCCCGACAGCGCCGCAGGCTTGCGGGTGCCCATGCCGTCAAGCCCGACACGGGCCAGCGCGGCCTCTACCCGGCCCCACTCCGCCGCGTTCAGCCGCAAGTTCGCATGCAGCCCCAGCGCCACATTCTGCGCCACGGTCAGATGCGGGAACAGGTTGCCGTCCTGAAACAGCATCGCCACCGGCCGCTTGCCCGGCGCCTGGCGGGTCAGGTCCGTGCCATTCCACAAAATGCGCCCGCGGGTGACGGGGAGGAAACCGGCAATCGCCTCCACCAGCGTCGATTTCCCGGCGCCGGAGGGTCCGATCACAGCCACGCAAGCGCCGCGCGCGATCGCCAGATCCGCTTCCACCGCGTAATCGCCATTCATGATCCGGCAGGCCTCAAGCCTCAGCATGCCAGCGCCCTCCGCGGTCCAAAACCCAAAACGCCCCCATCGACAGCAGCAGCAGCAGCAATGCTGCACCTGCCGCCGCCTCCATCCGGTAGGCCCCCATCAGCCGGTAGATTTGCAAGGGCAGCGTTGCGAACTCCGGATCAGCAAACAGCGCCACCACACCCAGATCCCCCATCGACAGGGCGGCCGCCAGTCCTGCGGCAAACCCGGTCTGCGCCCGCATTCGCGGCAGGTAGACATGGCGGACAAACGCCCAGCCCTGCATGTCCAGCGACAGCGACAAGCGGCCATAGCGCCCCAGCACCTCCCGTGCACGCGGCACCAGAATGCGCATGGCAAAGGGCAGCGCCATCACCGCATTGACCAGCGCTGTCACCGGCAGCGCCAGCGCAAAAGGGTCCGCAACGGGGTAGACCAGGATGAACAGCCCGGTGCCGATCACCAGCGGCGAGGCCGCAAGCCCCAGGATACCCGACAGCTCGCTCATGCCGCTACGCCCGGCAGCAGCCGCAGCGGCCATCGGCAGGGCCAGCATCAGCAGAATCACGGTGCTGAGCGCGGCAACCAGAATGGAGTTGCCCGCCGCCTGCCAAACACCGCTGTTCAAATCTGTCAGCCCCTGCATCCCCGCCAGCACAATCGCCGCCAGCGGCAGCAGCAAAAACGCCGCGGACAGGATAATCCAGAACCCGTCCAAACCGCGCGCCAAGCCGCCCTGCCCGTCCCAGCGCCGCACCGCCCGGTCCAGGCCCGCACCAAAGCCCTCACCCGCCGACACCCGCAGCGCCACCATCGCGGCGGCACCGGTCAGCAGCAGCTGGATACCCGACAGCAGCGCCGCGCGGCCCAGGTCAAAGTCAAAACGAAAGGCCTGATATATGGCGAGTTCAATGGTCGTCGCCTTCGGCCCGCCGCCCAGGGTCAGCGCCACCGCAAAGCTCGACAGGCAAATGGCAAACACCACCGCCAGCGCCCCTGGCGCCACCCGCCGCAGCATCGGCCCTTCCAGCAGCCGCCACATCGCCAGCGGCCCGGCATCCAGCTGCGCCGCCAGCCGGAAGCGTTCGGCGGGGATCTCCTGCCAGCCCTGCAGGATCAGCCGCGTCGCCAGCGGCAGATTGAAGAACACATGCGCCAGCACCACCCCGTGCAGTCCGTAGATCTGAACAGGCTCTAACCCTAGGGAAATCAGCCCCTGGCTCAGCCAGCCCGCCCGGCCAAAGACCGCCAGCAGGCCTAGGATGGCCACAATAACAGGCAGAATGAAGGGCGCGCCCAACAACGCAATCAGCAGGCGCCGCCCCGGAAACCGCCGCCGCGCCAGCGCGCGGGCGACAGGAATGGCGAGGCCAACACTCAATAGCGCCGACAGGCTCGCCTGGGTCAGGGTGAACCGCAGCGCGGCCCAGTCGCTGGCGCCAAACCCTGTGCCGGCCTCAGCCCTGAGCGCAACAGCCCCCAACGTCCCCAATATCAGCGCAGCCACCAAAAAGGCAGCGCTGATACCGGGAAAGGCGCTTACTGGCTGAGCGCGTCCAGCCATTCGCCCAGCGCCGCATCGCGCACCTCTGCCGCTTCCGTCTCGCTCAGCAGCAGCGATTTTTCCGGCGCGATCAGGGTGCCGAATCCTTCCGGCAGGCCTGCCGCCGGGGTCACCGCCGGGTACATCCAGTTGGTGGTCGGGATGATCGACTGGAACGCGTCCGACACCATGAAGGCCAGGAACTGATCCGCCAGCTCCGGCTGATCGCTGTTCGCCAGCTTGCCGGCCACTTCCACCTGCATGTAATGCCCCTCGTCAAAGGCCGCTGCCGCCTTGGAGCCGTCTTCCTCGGCAATCAGGTGATAAGCGGGCGATGTGGTGTAGGAGAGCACCATGTCGGCCTCGCCTTCCAGGAACATGCCATAGGCCTCGGACCAGCCCTTGGTTACGGTCACGACGTTGTCAGAGAGGCCCTTCCAAATCTCCGGCGCCTCGTCGCCATAGGCGGCCTTGACCCACAGCAGCAGGCCCAGGCCGGGGGTCGAGGAGCGCGGATCCTGAATGACGATCTTGGTGTCGCTGGCGGCCAGCGCCTTGAAGTCCGCGGGCGCTGCGGCATCAGCGTTGTGCACAAAGGCGAAGTAGCCCCAGTCATAAGGCACAAAGGTCGCGTCGTTCCACTCCACCGGCAGCGCAAACTCGGCGCTGACCGAATGCTCTGCAAACAACCCGGTTTCTTTGGCCGCCGCGGTCAGGTTGGTATCCAGCCCCAGCACCACGTCCGCGTCCGACCGCGCGCCCTCCAGCTTGACCCGCGCCAAAAGCGCAGCACCGTCGCCCGCTCCAACCAGTTTCAGGTCGCAGCCGCACACTTCCTCAAACGCTTTCTCCACCGCAGGCCCCGGCCCCCAGTCGGAAACAAAGCTGTCATAGGTATAAACGACCAGTTCGGGCGTCTCGGCAAAGGCTGCCGAGGCGCCGAGCAGTCCCGCTGCAAATGCAAGATGTTTCATGCCATCCTCCTTTGCGGCTTTGGGCAAGGGTGGAGGCTGTCCAGTACCTTCCCTCCGCCGGTGTGATCCGGTTCAGGTTCAACGGGTGTCATCTCAGCGCCTGCGCGCACCCCGAGGTGGCGCGAACATTATGCCCCAGCCGCAGCAAAGACAAGCCAAAGCCCCGTCAGGACCTACGGTCCATGCAAACTGGACCGCTGCCCGCGCCGATCCCGTGTTCTTCTGGCAGAAAATATCCCGGGGGAGCCGCCCCAGGCGGCGGGGGCAGCGCCCCCTCTCGCCTTTGCCGCAGAGGAATCCGCTTGAGGCACAGGCCCCTGCCCGCTAAGCACGTCCCGCAAAGGAGACCGCGCCTCATGTCGATGAACAGCTTTGGACACCTCTTCCGCGTCACCACCTGGGGCGAAAGCCACGGGCCTGCGCTTGGCGCCACCGTCGACGGCTGCCCGCCGAACGTGCCGCTGGCGCCGGAAATGCTGCAGCAGTGGCTCGACAAGCGCCGTCCCGGCCAGAACAAGAACACCACCCAGCGCAATGAGCCGGACGCGGTCAAGATCCTGTCCGGCGTGTTCGACGGCATGACCACCGGCACGCCCGTACAGCTGATGATCGAGAACACCGACCAGCGGTCCAAGGATTACGGCGAGATTTCCCAGACCTTCCGCCCGGGCCACGCCGACATCACCTATTTCCAGAAATACGGCAACCGCGATTACCGCGGCGGCGGCCGCTCCTCCGCACGCGAGACCGCGGCGCGGGTGGCGGCCGGCGGTGTTGCACGTGAAGCAATCAAGGCGCTGGCGCCCGGGCTGGAGATCAAGGGCTACATGACCCGAATGGGCGAGCTGGAGATCGACCGCAGCCGGTTCGACTGGGACGCAATTGAGAAGAATGATTTCTGGATCCCCGACGCAGGCGCAGTGCAGGAATGGGAAGACTACCTGCAAGCCCTGCGCAAGGCGCATGACTCGGTCGGGGCAGTTGTTGAAGTTGTCGCGCGCAATGTCCCCGCAGGCATCGGCGCGCCGGTCTATGGCAAGCTGGACACCGACCTGGCCGCCGCGATGATGTCGATCAACGCTGTAAAAGGCGTGGAAATTGGCGAAGGCATGAATGCCGCGCGCCTCAAGGGCTCGGAAAACGCCGATGAGATCTTCATGGGCGAAAACGGACCCGAGTATTCCTCCAACCACGCCGGCGGCATCCTCGGCGGCATTTCCACCGGGCAGGATGTTGTGGTGCGCTTTGCGGTAAAGCCAACCTCCTCGATCCTCACTCCGCGCCAGTCGATCCGCAAGGACGGCTCCGCGACCGAGGTGATCACCAAGGGCCGCCACGACCCCTGCGTCGGCATCCGCGCGGTGCCAGTGGCAGAGGCGATGATGGCCTGCGTGATCCTGGACCACCTGCTGCTGCACCGCGGCCAGATCGGCGAAAACCAGGGCCATATCGGCTGAACAGTTGATGCCTGACGGGACCTGTTGCGAAGCGCTGCAAAACCAAGCAGGTTTTGCACAGCGCTTTTCACATCCGGTCCTTCGCCATGCTGATTACCCTGGCCATCTCCGGCTACCGCTCGATCCGCGATGCAACCCTGCCGCTGGAGCAGCTCACCGTGGTGAGCGGCGCCAACGGGGCAGGCAAATCCTCGCTCTACCGTTCGCTGCGGCTGCTGGCGGAGGTGGCCCAGGGCAGGGCCATCGCTTCACTGGCAGGTGAGGGCGGGCTGGAGTCGACACTGTGGGCCGGCCCGGAACACATCAGCGCCCGCATGAAGCGCGGCGAAGTTCCCGTTGAGGGCACTCGGCGCAAGGGAGCTGTGGCTCTAAAGCTGGGGTTTTCGGCAGAAGACTACGGATATGCGGTCGACCTTGGCCTGCCCGCGCCGGTGCCGCGGACGATGTTCGGCAACGATCCCGAAATCAAATCCGAAGCGCTTTGGGTCGGCGAAAGCCTGGGCCGCGCCAACAGCATTGCCGAGCGCCGCGGCGCGGTTGTGACGGGCCGGGACGGCAGCGGCCGGCGGGTGGAGCTGTCGCGCGACCTGCGTCCCTTTGACAGCATGATGACCCATGCCGCCGACCCGGTGCAGGCGCCGGAAATGCTGTCATTGCGCGAACGGATGCGTGGCTGGCGCTTCTATGACAGCCTGCGCACCGACCGGGACTCGCCAGCCCGGCGCCCCGCCGTCGGCACCCGCACCCCCGCATTATCGGGGGATGGATCGGATCTGGCCGCCGCCATTGCTACCCTGCGGGAAATCGGCGACGGGCCGGGTTTTGACGCAGCCATCGAAGATGCCTTCCCGGGCGCCAGCGTCGATGTCTCGCTGCAGGGCGGGCTGTTTGCGGTGGAGATGCAGCAGCACGGGCTCTTGCGGCCTTTGTCGGCGGCGGAGCTGTCGGACGGCACCCTGCGCTATGTGCTCTTGGCCACCGCGCTGCTGACCCCGCGCCCGCCTGAGCTGATGGTGCTGAACGAACCAGAAACCAGCCTCCACCCGGATCTGATTGCGCCGCTGGCACGGCTGGTCAAACGCGCCAGCCGCGACAGTCAGATCATCGTGGTCTCCCACAACAGCCATCTGGCCCGGGAACTGGAGGACGCGGGGGCGCTGTCCGTAGTCCTGCAGAAGGAATTTGGTGAAACCCGCATTGACGAGCTGGAGCCGCCGCGCTGGAGCTGGCCGAAACGCTGACGCTCAGCCGTGATCACCGGCGCATTGACTGTGGTCGCCCAGCGCCGTCAGCACCTTGCAGCAGCCGCCGCTGCCGCCGTTGCACAGATTGCTGATCCGCTCCAGCTCCAAGGCCAATTGCTCCAGCTTGCGGATGCGGTCCCGGACATTGGCCAGCTGGCTGCGGGCAATGCGGTCGGCTTCGGCGCAGTCATCGCCCAAATGCCCGTCCAGCCCCATCAGCGACTTGATATCCTCCAGCGGAAAGCCAAGGTCACGGGCGTGTTTGATGAACCCCAGCGCATCCATGCCGTCCTGCCCGTAACGCCGCTGGTTGCCGGCATTGCGGCCCGGCGGCGGCAGCAGGCCGATTTCCTCATAGTAGCGGATGGTGGGCACCTTGACGCCGGTGGCCTTGGACAATGCACCGATGGAAAACACGATAAGAACCTCTTGAAGCTCTAGTGACTAGAGCACCTACATTGATCTCGAATCAGGAATGAGGACAAGAGCAATGGCAGGCTGCTGCAATCACAACGCAAGGTTCGACGGGGTGTCGGACGACTACAAACGCAGGCTTTGGCTGGTGATCGCCATCAACGCCGGCATGTTTGCGGTGGAAATGGGGGCGGGCCAAATGTCCGGCAGCCAGGCGCTGAAGGCAGACGCGCTGGATTTTCTGGGCGATGCGCTGACCTATGGTATTTCACTGGCGGTGATCGGCGCCAGCTTACGCACCCGGGCGCTGGCCGCCTTGGGCAAGGGGATCAGCCTGTTGCTGATGGGCACCTGGGTGTTTGGCTCCACTATCTATCAGGTGTTTTACGTTGGCGTGCCGCAGGCGCAGATCATGGGAGTGATCGGCTTCATGGCGCTGGCGGCCAATCTGATCTCGGTCATGCTGCTGGCGCGTTACAAGGACGGCGACGCCAATGTGCGCTCGGTCTGGCTGTGCTCGCGCAATGACGCCATTGGCAATGTGGCGGTGATGATTGCGGCGCTTGGCGTCTGGGGCACCGCCACCGGCTGGCCGGACCTCATTGTGGCCGGCATCATGGGCGGGCTGTTCCTCAGCTCTGCGTTCCAGATCCTGGTGCAAGCGGTGCGGGAATGGCGCGAGGAAGAGGCGCATGCCCACGCTCACTAACCCGCCTGCGCCGCTATGCGGCGCGGGCAGCGCCCGTCCCGCCCCCCACGGGGCGGGCGCTACACGCCCTCCCCGCCGGGCCGGACGCTGCCCCTCAAGCAAACAGCCCTGCGTATTCCTCGCGCAGGGCTTTCTTCTGCACCTTGCCCATGGTGTTGCGCGGCAGGGCGTCCAGAAGGATGATCTCCTTGGGCTGCTTGAACTTGGCCAATTGCCCCGACAGCGCCGCCGTGATCGCCTCCGCACTAGTGCCGTCACCTTCCGGCACCACCACCGCAACCACCCCCTCGCCGAAATCCGCATGCGGCACGCCGATCACCGCGCTTTCCAGAACCCCTGGCAGATCGTCGATCAGGCTCTCCACTTCCTTAGGGTAGACATTGAAGCCGCCGGTGATGATCAGATCCTTCTCGCGCCCGACAATGGTGACATAGCCATCCGCGTCGATCTTGGCCATGTCGCCGGTGATGAACCAGCCGTCCGGCTTCAGTTCCTCCGCCGTCTTCTCCGGCATCTGCCAGTAGCCCTGGAAAACATTGGCCCCGCGCACCTCCAGCACGCCGATCTCTCCAGCAGACACCTCTGCACCGTCCTGCATCACCCGCGCCTCGACCCCCGGCAGCGGGAAGCCGACGGTACCGGCCCGGCGCTCGCCATCGTAAGGGTTCGAGGTGCTCATATTGGTTTCGGTCATCCCGTAGCGCTCCAGGATGCGGTGGCCCGTGCGCGCTTCCCATTGCTCATGCGTATCCACCAGCAAGGGCGCCGAACCAGAGATAAACAGGCGCATATTCGCCGCACGCTCCCGGGTCAGGCGCGCGTCCGCCAGCAGCCGGGTATAAAACGTCGGCACCCCCATCAGCGCGGTGGCGTTGGGCATCGCGTTCAGAATAGCATCCCCATCAAACCCCGGCAGGAACACCACCCGGGCGCCTGCAAACAGCGCCACATTGGTCGCCACAAACAGCCCGTGGGTGTGGAAGATCGGCAGCGCGTGGATCAGCACGTCCTCCGCCGTGAACCGCCAGTACTCCCGCAGCATCAGCGAATTGGAGGCGAGGTTATCGTGGCTCAGCATCGCCCCCTTTGACCGCCCGGTGGTGCCCGAGGTGTAAAGGATCGCAGCCAGGTCACCGGGCTCCCGGGCAACTGCCGCAAACCCGCCCTGCCCGTCTGCCAGATCGCGCAAGCTCCCCTGCCCCATGGCGTCCAGCGTCAGCACCTGCGCCGCGCCTGCCACGGCGCTGATCTCCTCCAGCCGCGCCGGGTCGCAAACCATCACGCGCGGTGTCGCATCACCGATGAAATAGGCCACCTCCGGCCCGGTGTAGGCGGTGTTCAAGGGCAGGAAGATACCGCCGGCCATGACTGTGCCCAGATACAGCTCAATCGCCTGAATGGTCTTCTGCACCTGCACCGCCACCCGGTCGCCGGGCTGCACGCCCTGCGCGGCCAATGCCGCCGCCATCCGCTCGGCCCCGGAAAACAGCGCGCCGAAGCTGACCGTGCTGCCATCGGGAAGCCGGGCAAAGACATCATCCTCGCGCCCCAGGGACGACTCGCGCAGCTGGCGGATCAGGTGGTTGGCGTCATACATCGGCGGCTCCTTCATCTTGCGGCGCCATTTGCGCGCGGCCAAAGGCTGAAATCAAGCCATTGATCTTTGCGGCGCGGGGGCGCAGGTTCGCGCCATGGCAAAATCCTTAACATCGCATCGGCCTATGCTGGCGATCCTGCTCAAGGTGACGGCAATTGCGCTGTTCACCGCGCTTTCCGGGATCATCAAGGCCACCTCCGAGCACGTGCCGGCGGGCGAGGCGGTGTTCTTCCGTTCCTTCTTTGCGATTCCGGTGATCGTGGCCTGGCTGGCGATGCGCGGCGAGCTGCGGCACGGGCTGATCACCCGCAAACCGATGTTTCACGTGTGGCGCGGGCTGGTGGGCACCTCGGCAATGGGGATGACCTTCATGGCGCTGGCGCTGCTGCCGCTGCCCGAGGTCACCGCCATCGGTTATGCCACCCCGATCTTCACCCTGATCCTGGCAGCGCTGTTTCTCGGCGAAAAGATCCGGATGGTCCGGATTTCAGCCGTGGCTGTTGGGTTGTTGGGGGTCATGATCATGATCTGGCCGCGCCTGGGCGGGGACCTCGGCGACGGCGCTCTGCTGGGCGTGATGCTGGTGCTGGCGGCGACAATCGCCCGCAGCTTTGTGCAGATCCACATCCGCCGGATGGTGCAATCCGAACACACAGCGGCGATCGTGTTCTACTTCTCGCTGACCGCCTCGGGCCTGGCGCTGCTGACCGCGCCCTTCGGCTGGGTGATGCCGGATGCGCAAACCACGGCGCTGCTGATCAGCGCCGGGCTGGTCGGCGGGGTGGCGCAGATCCTGGTCACCTCCTCCTACCGCTTTGCACCCGCCTCGATGCTGGCGCCCTATGACTATGCCTCGATGATCTTTGCCATCGTGATCGGCTATGTCTGGTTCGAGGAATGGCCGACGCTGGTGATGCTGGCAGGCGCGGCCCTGGTGATTGCCGGCAATGCGCTGGTGATCTGGCGCGAGCACCGGCTGGGCCTGCAGCGCGGCAAGGCCAAGCCAATGATCGACCCAAAGGGCGGATAACAGGCTCTGCAAAGGGCTCTTGAGCGGCTGGAGCCCGCCAGGGCGACGCGCCCGCCCTCATTTGAAGGGGCGGGCGCCCCGCCTGCGTCCAGGTGGAACAGGTCAGATGGCGCGGGTCAGGGCACCATCCACACGGATATTCTGCCCGGTGGTATAGGCGGCATCATCCGAGGCCAGATAGGCCACCAGCGCGGAGATTTCACGGGCAGTGCCGTAGCGGCCCATCGGAATCCGCGCCTTGCGGTCCTCGGTCTCCGGCAGACTGTCGATGAACCCCGGCAGCACATTGTTCATCCGCACGCCCTGGGCCGCGAATTTGTCGGCAAACAGCTTGGTAAAGCTCGCAAGCCCGGCCCGGAACACGCCGGAGGTCGGAAACAGCGGATCCGGTTCGAACACCGCAAAAGTCGAGATATTGATGATCGACCCCTTGCCCTGCGCCGCCATGATCGGCGCCACCAGCCGCGAAGGGCGGATCACGTTCATCAGGTAATATTCCATCCCCAGATGCCAGTCGTCATCGCTGATCTCCATGATGTCGCCCTTGGGACCGTGGCCTGCCGAGTTGACCAGAACGTCGATCCGGCCCCAGCGCTCCATCGCCTTGTCCACCAGCGCCTGCAGATCAGACTGCTCCAAATTGGAGCCCGTATGGCCCACCCCGCCAAGCTCCTGCGCCAGCGCCTCTCCCTTGCCGGAGGAGGACAGGATCGCAACCTCATACCCCTGTGCGTGAAGATGGCGGGCGGCATCTGCGCCCATGCCGCTGCCAGCGGCTGTGAAAAGGGCAACTTTAGTCATATCCATACTCCTTTGCTTGGTCTCAGGATGGCGGTTCAAGCCGCGCTTGACCAATCATGTCTCATCGCGCCAGACTGTAGGAAAACTACTGGCTGAGATGCGATGCGCCTGCCCAACCTCAATGCCCTGCGGATGTTCGATGCCGCTGCCCGCCACCTGAATTTCGGCCGCGCTGCGGAGGAGCTGCACCTGACCCAGGGCGCCGTGGCGCAGCAGGTGCGGCGGCTGGAGGCCGATCTGGGCCACAAGCTGTTCCACCGCCATGCCCGCGGCCTGACGCTGACCGACACAGGGCGCAGCTACCACGCCCCGGTCCAGCAGGCGCTGATGCTGATCCGCGATGCAACGGACCAGCTGGCCCCCGCCGTGCAGCGGGTGACGCTGTCGGTTCCGCCTTCCTTTGCCTCGAAATGGCTGGTGCCCCGCCTGCCGGAGTTCGAGGCCCGCCACCCCGATATCGACCTGCGGATCGTGGCAGAGGAAAGCCTGACCGATTTCAAGCGCGACGGCATCGACATCGCCATCCGCCAGGGCGGCAAACCGCAGGAAAGCGGATTGAATTCTGCCCTTCTATCGCTGGTGGATCTGGTAGCAGTGACCAGGACAGATGCGGCTCTAACAGCGGGAAATCAGCCTGAACTGGCGGATCTTGCGGCGCAAACCCTGATCCAGGACGGGCACCGGCACTGGGACCTGCTGCTGCGGCAGGACGGGCTGGCGGCAACAGGGCGGATCCTGCAATTCAACCAGACCGCCTTGGCGATGGATGCGGCGATGAACGGTCAGGGCATTGCGCTGGTGCCGCGGATTTTCCTGGGCGGCCAGCCGCTGGAAATCCTTTGGCAGGCACCGCGCCTGGGAGATCAGGGGTTCTACGTGCTTTGGCCCAGCACACAGGGCCGGGCCAAAACAGTAGTTGACTGGCTGCTGCGCCAATAGATCAGGCCGAGGCCGCCTCAGCGCTTTCCGGTGCGCTCAGCGAAATCACCGCCACCACGGCAGCGCCGTTCAGGAGATAAAAGGCAGCGTCCAGCCCGGCAAAGCCCAGGATGAAGGGTGCTGCGAGAAAGGTAAGTCCAACAATCAGATCAACGGCCAGATGCAGCTTGTACGGCAGCACCCGTATCAGGCCAAGGTGATGATCGGTCAGCACCGTCAGCACAAAGGCGGCAATGCCGGTCACCACCGACAGCCACAATGCCAGCGGGTTGCTTTCGCCAAGGCCCAGCAGGAACGGCAGCCCCATCAGGGCGATGGCAACGGGGTAGTCGAGGTAAGCGTGGATGGTGCGGGTGACAAAACGCAGAGACATGGGTCAGGTCCTTGTGATTGAAGCTGTCTTGGCCGCAGCTTTGCGGCTCTGACCCCAATCTGGCCTCTTACCTCTGGACGTTGAATTTCAGATCCTCTGCAAAACAATGCAGATCGTTCAGAACTCCGGCGGCACAGCCTGATCACGCCGCCACATGCTGCTGCCGGTAGGCAGCGGGCGACATGCCCACCTGCTTGCGGAACACGCGCGAGAACGCCGCCTCGGAGGCATAGCCAGCCAGCTCCGCCGCATCGGCCACGTTCATCCCCTGCTCTGTCAGCCCCTGGCAGGCGATCTGCATCCGCCAGGTGGTCAGGTACTGCATCGGCGTCACTTCCATCTTGGCAGTGAATTCCTGCGCAAAAGCGGTGCGCGACATGCCGGCCTCGCGCGCCAGCCCCTCGACGCTCCACTCCTGCGCCGGGGACTGGTGGAACGCAGTCAGCGCGCGGGACAGCCGCGGGTCGGCAAACCCCGCCAGCGCCGAGCCGCTGGGGCTCTGATGCTCCAGATAGGCGCGGATCGCCTGCGCAAACAGCACCTCCGACAGTTTCAGCGCAATCAGGTCGCCGCCGATGCGGGCACCCTGCACCTCCGAGCCGATCATCCGCAGCGTCGCCTCAATCCAGGCGCCGGCCTCCTCGCCGTAGTTCTCGATCACGATAAAGGGCGGCAGCCGGTCGATCAGCATATGCCCGGTGCCGCGCCGCCCCGGCATGGCGGCAAAGGAAAAATGGCCGCAGATCAGCTGGGTATCGCGCCCGGCACCCTCGCCGCCGTAAACCAGCACCCCGCCGCCATCGTATCCGGCCTCCTCCAGCACCTGCTCCAGCGGCAGCGCCTCCAGCGGCTGCACCTCGTTGCACAGCAGCATATGCGCCGCGCCATGCGGGATCAGCACCAGGTCGCCCTGCTTCAGCCGCAGGGTCTCGCCGGTTGCAGGCACATGCACCTTCAGTTCGCCGCGCTGCACGAAATGGAAACGGGCGACGTTTTCGTAAGGCGGCACCTGGATCCCGAACGGCGGGGTAAAGGAGGTGCGGAAGTAAAACGTCCCCTTGAGAGACAACCGGGTGAGAATATCGCTAAGCAGGTCCAACATGCCGCCTATGTTAGGCGTCTGGCGCCCCGCGTCCACGGTTCAGGACGATCTGCAAAGGAATGTGAACGTCCGGGCGCATCAGCGGACCAGCGGCGAACCTTCAGCTTCCACAACGCCAATCTGATAGCTCAGAAACGCCCTTTGGCGGATCTCTTTCAAAGCATGGTACTCAGCACTCTGAAACACTTTATCGACGGCCTCCCGGTCCGGATAGCGGACGATCGTTGCCATTTCCGGCAGTTTTTCACCAACAATTGTGTCCGAAATCTCATAGCCTTGGATAATCTCCGCGCCTGCCTCCTCCAGCAGAGGCCTGGTTGTGCCCAGATACATGCTGAGCGCTTCCAGATCGTCCGGATTTACCGTTGTAAGTGCAAATACGATGACCGCCATATTCCCCCGCGACTTGTTCCCGTTTCCCCGCTTAGCCATGGGAGTTATCAGCCCTCACCCAGAACAGCAAAACCCTCAGGCACCGGGCAGCTCATCCCGATGATGCAGGCCCGTTAACATCCACTATGCTTCCAGCCGCGGCGCAATTAAACAGATTTCACGCCGTCTGCAGGCGCACAGACGGTCAGCCAGCTATCCGTTGGGATAGGCCAATCCGCCTTTCCTGTGAAGGTTTCCAAGCATCACACTGCCAGAGACATCCTTGCGGTGCCCTTCCACCTTGCTTAACTACAGGTTGAAATTTAATTCCGGAGCAACTCTGTGGCAAACGTAACTGCAACCGCCCCTGTCGATCTTCTGGCTCTCAGCGACGACAATTTCTGGTACATGGGCAACCTTTCCAGATGGGCTTCCGGCTCCAGCTATATTGCAGGCGATACTTCCTTCAATGAAATGCTAGGAGGCCAGCGACTGCTGTTTGAAGGAGATTTTAATCGGTATGATTACCGGGCACCCGACGAAACTGCACGGAAGGATCCGGTATATGCGGTGTCTATTCTTGGAGACAACGACAGCAAACTGGTGACGCTGTCGTTTGAACCCGGCAGCCTGAGTGAAGACGATCTGCGGCGGGTTGAGGGCGCCAGCGATCTGGAAGGCTTTGAATTCCTTCTGCACTACGATGATACTTTCGAGCTATTGGACTATGACGACCGGGTCTTGGGGTACTACGGCAACGACTTGATCCGCGGCCGGGGTGGAAACGACACTTTGCTGGGCGACGATGGCAGCGACACTTTGTTCGGCGGGCTTGGAAATGACTCTCTGTCTGGCGGCTACCACAATGATACCCTTTACGGAGGAAATGGGCGGGACACGCTGACCGGTGACTACAGCGACGATGTTCTCTCCGGAGGCAGCGGGCGTGACTTTTTGTTCGGCGGTTATGGCGGCGACCGCCTGTCCGGCGGCAAAGGCTGGGACCGGCTGAAAGGCGAACAGGGCGATGATCTCCTGAACGGCGGCGGCGGAAATGACCGTTTGGCCGGCGGTTTGGGAAATGATCAGCTGAACGGCGGTGCCGGCAGGGACCGGCTTAACGGCGGCTGGGGTCAGGATACGCTGGACGGAGGCGCCGGAAACGACGTGCTGTATGGCGGCAGAATGCCCGACATCTTTGTGTTCTCTGACGGCGGCGGCCAGGACACTATCCGCGACTTTGGCGCCAGAAAAAGCGCGGAAAAAATCGACCTGTCAGGCGTGGCCTCTGTCGATCAGTTTGAAGGGCAGCTTTCCTCCCTGCTGAGCCAGCAGGGGTCAGACGTTCTGATCGATTTCGGAAATGGAGATTCGATCCTGCTGAATAACGTCGAACTGTCCGATCTCGGGGCGGATGACTTTTTGTTCTGAGCCAGCAATAAAGCCCCTGCCGGTGAGCAGGGGCTTCTGTTAACGCCAGCGGTGCAGGATATTCGGGTCCTGACCCTAGCCAGCTGCGCTTAAGCGCGCACCAGCTTCTCGTAGTCCTCGGCGATCTCGCGGGTCAGCGCGCCGACTTCGAACTTGTAGGGGCCGATTTCGCCAACCGGAGTGACCTCGGCCGCGGTGCCGGTCAGCCAGCACTGTTCGAACTCTTCCATCTCTTCCGGCTTGATGCGGCGCTCATGCACAGTGATGCCCTTGTCCTTGAGCATGCCGATCACGGTCTGGCGGGTGATACCATTAAGGAAGCAGTCCGCCAGCGGGGTATGCACCTCGCCATCCTTCACAAAGAAGATGTTGGCGCCGGTGGCCTCGGCCACATAGCCGCGCCAGTCCATGAACAGCGCGTCCGAGCAGCCCTGCGCGGTCGCCTTATGCTTGGAGATGGTGCAGATCATGTAGAGGCCGGCCGCCTTGGCATGAACCGGGATGGTCTCGGGCGAGGGGCGTTTCCACTCGGCAATCGCCAGCTTGGCGCCCTGCATCTTGGCATCGCCGTAATAGGCGCCCCAGCCCCAGACCGCGATCGCCATGCGCACCGGGTTGGCCGCCGAAGCAACGCCCATGTCGTCCCCCGAGCCGCGCCAGACCAGCGCCCGCACATAGGCGTCCTGCAGGCCGGAGGCTTTCAGGGTCTCTTCCTTGGCCGCCTCGATCTGGTCGACGGTATAGGGCATCGGCATGTCCAGCGCCTCGGCCGAAGCAATCAGGCGCTCGGAATGCTCGCGGCTCTTGAAGATCTTGCCGTTATAGGCGCGCTCGCCCTCAAACACCGAGGAGGCATAATGCATCGCATGGGTCAGGATATGCACCTTGGCATCCCGCCAGTCGATCAGTTCGCCGTCCATCCAGATCACACCGTCGCGGTCATCATAGCCTGCCATACCGCACCCTCCTAAACTCAGCGGAATTTCCATTAATTGCGCCCGATACGGCCGGTCCGGTCATAATCTTGCGCCAAAGCTGCGATTCGATACATCTTCACCCTTGGAATGTCAACAACACTGACATAAACTGCCCGGCAAGACAGATAAGGGGGCACCGAATGCCTGAGGGCCGGACAGGGCAGGGATACGGCGGCGAAAGCCTGCTGTTTCTGACAGATGAACAGCTGCGCCAGGGGATTGAGGCAATGTTCTTTGCCTACCGCGGCTTTACTGCTGATCCGGACCGGATCCTGGCCGAAATGTCCTATGGAAGGGCGCATCACCGGGCAATCCATTTCATCAACCGCTCGCCGGGCACTACGGTGAACAATCTGCTCAGCATCCTGGGCGTGACCAAGCAGTCGCTGAACCGGGTGCTGCGCACGCTGATCGGCGACGGTCTGGTGATCAGCAAGGTGGGTGAGTTGGATAAGCGCGAACGCCACCTGTATCTGACCGATCAGGGTGCCGCCCTGGAGGCCACCCTGTCGGACGCCCAGCGCGCCAGGATGCGTGCCGCCTACAAGGATGCCGGCCCCGAAGCGGTGCAGGGTTTCAAGAAAGTGCTGGAGGCAATGATGGACGCGGACATGCGCCGCGCCTACACCAAGCTGCGGGAAACCGGCGTATGACAATGAACGACGCCCATCTGCTGATCGTGGATGATGACGAGCGCATCCGCGGGCTCTTGAAGAAATTCCTGATGCGTTCCGGCTTTCTGGTCACTGCTGCGCGCGATGCCGCCCATGCCCGGCGGGTGCTGGCGGGCCTGGATTTCGACCTGATCATCATGGATGTGATGATGCCGGGCGAGGATGGCATCTCGCTGACCCAGTCGCTGCGCGAGAGTATGGCCACCCCGATCCTGCTGCTGACCGCCAAGGGCGAGACCGAAGACCGGATCGCAGGACTGGAGGCCGGCGCCGACGATTATCTGCCGAAACCGTTTGAACCCAAGGAACTCTTGCTGCGCGTGAATGCGATTCTGCGGCGGATGCCCGACACCACCGCCCAGGACAGCGCCCCCAAGGTGCTGCATCTGGGCGCCATCCGCTATGACATAGAGCGCGGCGAGATGTGGCAGGGCGATGAGCTGATCCGCCTCACCGGCACTGAAAGCCAGCTGATGAAGATCTTCTCGGCCCAGCCCGGCGAGCCGGTCTCCCGCACCAAGCTGGTCGAGGATCTGGGCCGCGACCGCGGCCAGGCGCAGGAACGCGCGGTGGACGTGCAGATCACCCGCCTGCGCCGCAAGATCGAGCCGAACCCGAAACAGCCGCAATACCTGCAGACCGTGCGCGGCGCAGGCTACATGCTCGCCCCCGACTAGGACCAGCCCGCCTCTTCTTCTGGCCAGAAATATCCCCGGGGGTGAGGCCCGTCTTGGAAACCGTCCGGGGGACGGTTTCAGGGCCGAACGGGGCAGAGCCCCACTCCGCGAGTGCCGGGGGCAGCGCCCCCTTTTCCTTCCAGCCAAGCGGCACCGGGGCGGTGCACAGGGGGTGTACGCCCGGTGCACGCTTGGCACCCCCCGTTTTTCCTTGCAGCTACACCCTGCCCCCTCCTAGGGTCGCGCCAGAACCCGCCGCAGGAGGAAACCGCCGATGACCACCGCCCTGATCACCCATGCCGACTGCCTGGGCCATGTGACCCCTGACGGCCACCCGGAGCAGGTCGCGCGGCTCGAACACATCCTGCACGCGCTGGAGCCCTTGGACCTGAAGCGGGTGACAGCCCCGATGGCGGCTGAGGACGACATCCTGCGCATCCACCCGGCCGGCTACCTCTCAGACCTGCGCAAGGCTTCCCCCGCTGAGGGCTGGGCACAGATCGACGGCGACACCTTCATGTCCCCCGGCTCGCTGGATGCGGCCTTCCGCGCCGCGGGCGCGGTGGTGCGCGGCGTCGATATGGTCTTAGGCGGCGAGGTGCAGAACGCCTTTGCCGCGGTGCGCCCGCCGGGCCATCACGCGGAAACAGACACGGCTATGGGCTTTTGCCTGTTCGGCAATGCCGCGCTGGCGGCCAAACACGCATTGGACCATCACGGCCTCAGCCGCGTTGCGGTGGTGGATTTCGACGTCCACCACGGCAACGGTACCCAGGATCTTCTGTGGGACGAGCCCCGCGCGCTGGTGGTGACCAGCCAGCAGATGCCGCTCTGGCCCGGCTCCGGCCGCCCGGATGAGGACGGCGCCCATGGCCAGATCCTCAACATGCCGCTGCCGCCGGGTTCGGGCCGGACAGAGATGCAGGCGGCCTATGAAACCCAGGCCTTCCCCCGTATTAGAGCCTTCAAACCGGAGCTGATCATCATCTCCGCAGGCTTTGACGCCCATCAGGACGACCCGCTGGCCAGCCTCAACTGGGCCACTGCCGATTTCGCCTGGATCACCGCCGAACTGTGCAAACTTGCCAGTGAACTCTGCGGCGGCCGTATCGTCTCGACTTTGGAAGGCGGATATGATCTGAACGCGCTGTCCGCGGCAACCCGCGCGCATGTGGAAGAATTGATGAAGGCACCGGCATGACTGAGACCCCCGTAGACCAGATGAGCTTTGAACAGGCGATGCGTGAGCTGGAAGGCGTGGTGGACCAGCTGGAGCGCGGCGACGTGGCGCTGGATGCCTCGATTGCATTGTACGAACGCGGTGCCGCGCTGAAGAAACGCTGCGAGGACGAGCTGAAGCGCGCCGAGGAAAAGGTGGCTGCCATCACCCTGGACGCAAACGGCACCCCCAAGGGCACCCAGCCGCTGGACGCCGGCTGAGCCATGAGTGCCGCCGCAGACACCCAGTTTTCCCTTGAAACTGCGCGCCCCTTTGCAGAGGCGCTGAAAGACGCGCATGCCCGCATCACCGCGCATATGGAACTGCGGCTGGCGGGCAGCGACGATCTGCACGCGGCGATGCGCTATGCCATCACCGGCGGCAAGATGCTGCGCGGTTTCCTGGTGCTGGAAAGCGCCCGTCTGCACGGCGTGCCGCAAGAGGCCGCGATAGAGGCGGCGCTGGCCATCGAGTGCATCCATGCCTACTCCTTGGTGCATGACGACCTGCCCTGCATGGACGACGACGACCTGCGCCGCGGCCAGCCCACCGTGCACCGGAAATGGGATGAGGCGATGGCAGTGCTGGCAGGCGACAGCCTGCAAACATTTGCCTTTGAATTGCTGGCGGACCCCAAGGTTGGCCCCCATGCGCTGGACCTGATCCGCGGGCTGGCGCAGTCCTCCGGCAAGGACGGCATGGTCTCGGGCCAGATGCTGGACATCGCTGCCGAAACCGCAGCCGCACCGCTGACCTTGGACCAGATCACCAAACTGCAAAGCCGCAAGACCGGCTGCCTTATTGAATGGTCCGCTACCGCCGGTGCTGTGCTGGCAGGCGATGATGCGGCGCCGCTGCGGCAATACGCACGCGCGCTTGGCCTTGCATTCCAGATCGCTGACGACATCTTGGATGTGGAAGGCGATGCCGCCAAGGTCGGCAAGGCCGTGCGCAAGGATGCCGATGCCGGCAAAGCGACCTTTGTCTCGCTCTTGGGACTGGCAGAGGCAAAAGCCCGCGCACAGTCGCTTTGCGAGGATGCCTGTGCCGCGCTGTCACCCTATGGTGAAGACGCCGCAACCTTGAAGGAAGCCGCGCGTTTCGTTATTGCGCGCGACAGCTAACCCCGCGCCACGCCGCTAAAAGGCGCAGCCCAAGGAGACACCATGTCCGACCGGCCCAAGACCCCGCTTCTGGACCAGATCACGCGCCCCGCGGATCTGAAGGGGCTGACGGATGCGCAACTGGTGCAGGTGGCGCAGGAACTGCGGCAGGAAACCATTGCAGCCGTCTCGGTCACCGGCGGCCATCTGGGCGCGGGCCTTGGTGTGGTGGAACTGACCACCGCGCTGCACGCCGTGTTCGACACCCCGCGCGACAAAGTGATCTGGGATGTCTCCCACCAGTGCTACCCGCACAAGATCCTCACGGGGCGCCGCGACCGCATCCGCACCCTGCGGATGAAGGACGGGCTCAGCGGTTTTACCAAACGTTCCGAGTCGCCTTATGACCCGTTTGGCGCCGCCCACAGCTCCACCTCCATCAGCGCAGCACTTGGGTTCGCCGTGGCGCGTGACCTGGGCGGTGTGATCCCCGAGGGCAACGGCGACGCCATCGCGGTGATCGGCGACGGTTCGATGTCGGCAGGCATGGCGTTTGAGGCGATGAACAACGCAGGCCACCTGGGCAAGCGGCTGATCGTGATCCTGAACGACAATGAAATGTCGATCGCCCCGCCCGTGGGTGCGCTGTCCTCCTATCTCTCGCGCCTTTACGCGGGCGAACCGTTCCAGGAATTGAAAGCCGCCGCCAAGGGCGCGGTCTCACTGCTGCCCGAACCCTTCCGCGAGGGCGCCAAACGCGCCAAGGACATGCTGAAAGGCATGGCCGTCGGCGGCACCATGTTCGAAGCACTCGGCTTCTCCTACCTCGGCCCCATCGACGGCCACGACATGGACCAGCTGCTGCCGGTCCTACGCACGGTCAAGGCGCGGGCAACCGGCCCGATCCTGATCCACGTCCTCACCAAAAAGGGCAAGGGCTACGCCCCAGCCGAGGCTGCCCGCGACAAGGGCCACGCCACCGCCAAGTTCGACATGGTGACCGGCGAGCAGAAGAAGGCCCCTTCCAACGCCCCCTCCTACACCTCGGTTTTCGGCAATGAACTGGTGAAACTGGCCGCCAAGGACGACAAAATCTGCGCCGTCACCGCAGCAATGCCCGATGGCACCGGCCTCAACCTGATGGCCGAACGCTACCCCTCGCGCACCTTTGATGTGGGCATTGCCGAACAGCACGGCGTCACCTTTGCCGCGGCGCTGGCGGCCGGCGGCATGAAGCCCTTCTGCGCAATGTATTCCACGTTCCTGCAGCGCGGCTATGACCAGGTGGTGCACGACGTGGCGATCCAGCGCCTGCCGGTGCGCTTTGCCATCGACCGCGCCGGGCTGGTCGGCGCCGATGGCGCCACCCACGCAGGCAGTTTCGACATCGGTTTCATGACCAACCTGCCCGGCATGGTGGTGATGGCCGCCGCCGACGAGGCCGAACTGGTGCACATGGTTGCCACCGCGGCCGCCCATGACGACGGTCCCATTGCCTTCCGCTACCCGCGCGGCGAGGGCGAAGGCGTCGAGATGCCGGAGACCCCGGAAGTGCTGGAAATCGGCAAGGGCCGGATGATCCAGGCGGGCAAGCGCGTGGCGCTTCTGTCCTTCGGCACCCGTTTGGGTGAGGTCCGCAAAGCTGCCGAGGCGCTCTCTGCCAAAGGCATCACGCCCACGATTGCAGACGCCCGTTTTGCCAAGCCGCTGGACCGTGATCTGATCCTGCAACTGGCCGCGGACCACGAGGCGCTGATCACCATCGAAGAGGGTGCCGTGGGCGGTTTCGGCTCCCACGTTGCGCAGCTCCTGGCGGAGGAAGGCGTCTTTGACAGCGGCCTCAAATACCGCTCGATGGTGCTGCCCGACACCTTCATCGACCAGGCCAGCCCGGCGGATATGTATGAGGTGGCCGCCATGAACGCGCCCCAGATTGAGGCGAAGGTTCTGGAGGTGCTGGATGTCGCAACGATTGGCGAGAAGCGGGCTTAATTTCCGTCATCGTCAGACTGGAGGCCAACTGAACGGGTCCAGTCAACGTATTCAAACCCCCGGCGGCTCGGCCGGCGGCACAAAGCTCTCCATGTCCTCGGCCTCCAGCACCGCCCGCAACCCTTCGCGGTAAGTGGGATAGAGCAGCTCCACCCCCAGCTCCTCCTTGATCCGGCGGTTTCTGACCCGCTTGTTCTCGCCATAAAAGCTGCGCGCCATCGGCGTCATGCCGGCCTCGTCAAAGGGCACCTCGGCCGGCACCGGCAGGCCGAGCAGCTCTGCCGCATGGCCCAGCACGTCCTGCGGCGGCGCCGGGTCGTTGTCGCAGACGTTGTAGATGGCGCCGGGGCGGGGCTGCGCGATGGAGGCCGCCAGCACCTGGGCGATGTCATCGACATGGATACGGGAAAACACCTGGCCCGGCTTCACGATCCGCCGCGCCCGGCCCGCCATCAGCTTGGCAAAGGGTCCGCGGCCAGGGCCGTAGATGCCCGCCAGGCGGAAGATATGCAGCGGCAGGCCGGGAATCGCCTGCCATTGGGCCTCTGCCAGGGCGCGCCAGTCGCCGCGCTGGCTGGAGGGTGAGACGGGCGTGTCTTCGTCCACCCAAGCGCCATCATGGTGGCCGTAAACAGCAGTTGTGGAAAGATAGCCAACCCATTCCAGCCCGGACGCGGCAGCGATCTGATTCCCCAGCGCAGCCAGCACCGGATCCCCTCCGGCATTTGGCCCGATCGAGTTCAGGATATGCGTCACCCCGTCCAGCGGCACGTCCTGCCCGGGCCAGGTGATCATCTCCACGCCATCAACCTCCATTGGCTCACGAGAGGTGCCGATGACACGCCAGCCCTGCGCCAGCAGGCGCGGCGCAAGCGCCCGCGCGGTATAGCCAAATCCAAGACAAAGCAGCGTTTTTCTCATGTCTCTTAGATGCGCCGGCGATGCCCCGGGCGCAAGGGTTGATTCGAATCCCCATCCGCCTTTTGATGGCGCGCATGGACAATCAGAAACCCGGACTTTCAGAGGCCTACGCTCTGCGGACGGCTGCCAATTCCAAGCGGCTGTACGGCAGCTGGGCCAGCACATACGATCAGGATTTCGCTGCCGGGCAGGGTTATTGCCTGCCCGGATCAACCGCCAAGGCTTTTGCCGCCGCCGGAGGGCAGGGCCCGGTTCTGGATGTCGGCGCAGGCACCGGCCTTTGCGGCCAGGCCTTGCGGGCCTTCGGGGTTGAGCCTGTCGACGCCACCGACATCAGCGCCGCCATGCTGGCCGAAGCCCTGCGCAAGGACGCCTACCGCGATGTGATCGAGGCTGACCTGCTGGACGGCATTCCGGTGCCGCGCGGATCCTACCGCGGCGTGGTCTCCTCCGGCACCTTCACCCATGGCCATCTCGGCCCGGAAGTCCTGCCCGCCCTGCTGCGGGTGGCGGCACCCAATGCCTGGTTCGCCCTGTCAGTAAACGCGAAGTTCTACCAGAAGGCAGGATTCTCCGAAACTTTCGACCGGCTGCAGCGCGGGCAATGGATCAAGAACCTGACCCTGCCGCAAGTGCGGATTTACGGTGACCGTGCAACCGGGGATCACAAGGACGACACCGCGCTGATTGCGCTGTTTCAGAAAGTGTGACTCTGTCCCGTCAGCGCCGGGTCAAGGAAGGCGCAGCCTCCGCGCGGCAAGCGCGGCTTGCCTTTGAGGCGGCGATGCCGGGTCATACACCCGAACTGGCTGCTTGAGGAGCAAACCTGCTCCTCAAGAGCTTCTCAGCGGAAAGAAAACGCCGCGCAAAGCGCGGCGCCGGGCCCAACTGAGCAGGGGCATCTGCAGATGTCCCGCGTCTTTCAGCAGCACTTGCGGAGCTACCTGCAGCCTTGGGCCCGGCAGCGCGCCTGGCGGCGCGCTGCGTCAGCGCCCCTTCCAGACCGGATCGCGCTTTTCGGCAAAGGCGCGGGCGCCTTCCAGGTTGTCCTCGGATCCATAAAGCACATCCACGGTGGCCAGCTGGCGCTGGGTGATGCGGTTCATCGCATCCTGGAATTTGCTGTCCTCGGCGTCGCGCACGATCTCCTTGATCGCCGCATAGACCAGCGGCGGGCCGGAGGCCAAGAGGCGCGCCAGCTCCCAGGCGCGGTCCATCAGCTGGTCCGCTGCCACGATCTCATTCACCAGCCCCCAGCGGTTGGCCTCTTCGGCATCAAACCACCGCCCGGTCAGCAAGAGCTCCATGGCGATGTGATAGGGGATGCGCTTGGGCAGCTTCACGCTGGCCGCATCCGCCACGGTACCGGAGCGGATTTCCGGCAGCGCAAAGGTGGCGTGATCGGCGGCGATGATCATATCCGCCGACAGCGCCAGCTCCAGCCCGCCGCCGCAGGCAATACCGTTCACCGCTGCAATCACCGGCTTGTTCATGTCGCGCAGCTCCTGCAACCCGCCGAAGCCGCCAACGCCGTAGTCGCCATCCACCGCATCGCCGTCAGCCGCAGCCTTCAAATCCCAGCCGGGGCAGAAGAACTTCCCGCCGCCGCCGGTCAGGATCGCCACCCGCAATTCCGGGTCGTCCCGGAAATCGCGGAACACTTCGCCCATCACCCGGCTGGTCGCAAGATCGATGGCATTGGCCTTGGGCCGGTCCAGCGTCACTTCCAGAATGGCGCCATCGCGGCGGGTCTTTACGGGGTTATCGCTCATGTCATCTCCTCCTGGCATCTGCCATGCCGTTCCATTTCCGGGCTGAAGCCCTAGTATTTCCTGCGCATCAGCGCATCCGCTGCCACCGCATCCGAAGGTGTGCACAAAAGCGGGTTGATCTCGATCTCCTCCAGCCCCAGTGCGTTTTCCATCACATAGGCCTCAACCGCCCGGATGGCGCGCAGGATCGCCTCGCGGTCTGCCGAAGGCGCGCCGCGGTAGCCGTCCAGCAGCTTGGAAACCCGAAGCGAATTCATTGCCGCCTCAACCTCCGAATCCGAAGCCGGCAGCAGGAAAGAGGCACTGTCCTCCATCAGCTCAGTCAAGGTGCCGCCCGCCGCCAGCGTCATGACAAAGCCATGCGCCGGATCCTTGACCACGCCAATCAGCAGTTCTGCCACCGTGCCGGTGACCATCTCCTCCACCAGGAAACGCTGCGCAGGCATGTTGAAGGCGGCGTCGCTGACTTCCTGGCCGGAATTCAGGTTCAGCGCCACTGCCCCCGCCTCGGTCTTATGCGCAACGCCTTCGCCCTTCAGCACCACCGGGAAGCCGACGTCCACCGCCACCGCGCGGGCGTTGGTGGCAGAAGCCGCCCGTTTGGAGCGCGGAGTGCGCAGCCCATAGCTCGCTAGCTGCCACTTGGCTTCGGCTTCCGGCACCAGATCGGGCTCTACAACCGGGGTCGGCAGCAGCAAAGGCGCAGGCCCGTCCGGCAACGGCATGCTGGCCGCCTCGCAAGCGGCAATCGCTTCGCTAAGGCCGCAGAAGGGCACCACGCCCGCATCCATCAGCCGGGCCGCCACGTCCTCCGGCAGCAGTTCCGGCAAGGTTGCCACCAGGCCAACATTGGCGCCGGTGGCCTGATGCGCACCGATCGCGGCCTGAATGGCGCATTCCCAGTCCGACGCATCACAGCGGTCATCGCGCGGGAAATCCACGATCAGCATTGTCATCGCCAGCTGCGGATCCATCATCGCGGCAAACGCCTTGGTCATCGCCTCGGTGTCGCGCCAGATATAGGTGTGGTAGTCGAGCGGATTGGCCAGCGCCACCATCGGGCCGAGTGCCGCGCGCAGATCCGTTTTCTGGCGGTCATTCAAAGGCGGGAACTCCACCTTCCGTGCATGGCCGGTGTCCGCCGCCAGGCTTGCCTCCCCGCCGGAGCAGCTGATGGTTGCGATGCTGTTCGAGGGCAGCCGCCCCGCCGCATGCAGCAGCTTCAGCGTCTCCAGGAAGGAGGGCAGGTCATCCAGACGCGGAATGCCAAGACGTGAGAGCAAAGCCCCAGCCCCCGCGTCACCGCCCGCAAGCGAAGCGGTATGAGAAACAGTTGCGGCCTGGGCCTCAGCCGATTTGCCGACCTTCAGCGCGATGACCGGCTTGCCCAGTTCGCGCGCCCGCGCGGCCAAAGCCTCAAAGGCGCGCAGATCGCCAAAGCCCTCGATGTGCAGGCCCAGCGCGGTGACACGGTCATCTTCCAGCAGCGCCTCGCCAATTGCGGCAATGCCGGATTGCGCCTGATTGCCGGCAGTGACCACATAGGCCAGCGGCAGGCCGCGTTTCTGCATGGTCAGGTTGATGGCGATGTTGGAGCTTTGGGTGACCAGCGCCACGCCTTTCTCGGCCCGCTGTCCGCCATGCTGATCCGGCCACAGAAGCGCGCCATCCAGGTAGTTGATGAAGCCATAGCAGTTAGGGCCAAGGAAGGGCATTTCACCCGCCGCTTCCAGCAGCTGCGCCTGCAGACCGGCGCCTTCTGCGTCCTCGGCAGCAGCCTCCAGGAACCCCGAGGCAAAGCACACTGCCCCGCCAGCACCGCGCGCCGACAGCGCTCGCACCACCTCGATCGTGGCAAAGCGGTTCACCCCGATGAACGCCGCATCAGGTGCCTCCGGCAGGCTGTCCACGTCCTTGAAGGCAGGCAGGCCTGCGACCTCCTCGGCCTTGGGGTGGACGGGCCGGATGGTGCCCTCGAACCCCATCTTCTGGCATTGCTCGATTACCTGGCGGCACCATGCGCCGCCGCCGATCACAGCAATGGTTTTAGGACGGAAAAGGCGGGAAAGGTCGCGTGTCATTTTCTGGCGGTTCCGCTGGTTGAGAGTTCGGGAGCCTCCGGCGGGGATATTTTGAGCCAGAAGAAAGGTAGGGTTTCATTAACCAGAATCGGCAACGCTGATTGCGCGGTACAGGCGGGGACGCCGATGACCGCGCCAGGAGAAGGCCCCCGGTTGCGGCGTTGCCCTCCGGGGGCTGGATCTGGTTTCATTCTTCTTCTGGCCTTCAAATATCCTCGCCGAAGGCGAAAGAACTGCTGGGTTTCAAGGTGCCGGCCGGTCGAGATGGCCCAGATCCCGGTCCGGGTCAATCCGGTCTCGCACGCGGGTCTTCAGCTCTTTCACATCCGGAAAGCCGCCGTCCCGTTTGCGTTCCCAGACCAGCTCCTCGTCAACATGGATCTCAAAGATCCCGCCCAAATCTCCGGGAACCAGTGTCACTCCTCCCAGCTGGTCCTGGAAGGTCTGCAGCAGCTCCTGCGCCATCCAGCCCGCCCGCAGCAGCCAGTTGCAGCCGGTGCAGTAGGTAATGGTAACAACTGGTTTCCCGGGTTGGGTCATGGATCAGCCTCCGACGGCGCGCAGCATCTCGCGGCTGATGATGTGCCGCTGGATTTCACTGGTGCCTTCCCAGATACGCTCGACCCGCGCGTCGCGCCAGATGCGTTCCAGCGGCAGCTCATCCATCAGGCCCATGCCGCCGTGAACCTGGATCGCCTCATCGGCGACAAAGGCCAGCATCTCGGTCGCCTTCAGCTTGGCCATCGACATATCGCTCTCGGTGACGGTGCCCTGGTCGAATTTCCAGCCGGCTTCCCAGGTCAAGAGGTTCGCTGCCTTCAGCTCCAACGCCATGTCGGCGAGTTTAAAGGAAATGCCCTGGAACTTGCCGATCTGCTGACCGAACTGCTTGCGCTCGGCGGCGTATTCGATCGAGTGCTGCAGCGCCCGTTCGGCGCGGCCCAGGCAAGTCGCGGCCACTTGCAGCCGGGTGGCGCCCAGCCATGTGTTGGCCACCTCAAACCCCTTGTCGACCTCCCCCAGAATGGCCGAGGACGGCAGGCGGCAGTCGTCGAATTCCAGCACCGCATTGGTATAGCCGCGGTGGCTGACGTTGCCGTAGCCGTCGCGCACCTCGAAACCGGGCGTACCCTTGTCGACGAAAAAGGCGGTGATCTTTTTCTTCGGCCCGCGCGGGGTGTCCTCAACCCCGGTGGCCATGAAGCAGATGGCAAAATCGGCGATATCGGCGTGGCTGATGAAATGCTTGGTGCCGTTCAGGATCCAGTCGTCACCGTCCTGGCGCGCGGTTGCCTTCATGCCGCGCAGGTCCGATCCCGCATCCGGCTCTGTCATCGCCAGGCAGTCCCATTTCTCGCCCTTCATGCACGGCACGAGGTACTTCTCTTTCTGCTCCTCGGTGCCCGCCAGCAGGATGTTCGACGGCCGCGCCACGCCGGTCCAGTGCAGCGCATAGTTGGCGCGGCCCAGTTCCTTTTCATACATCAGCCAGGTCAGGGTATCGAGACCGGCGCCGCCGACTTCCTCTGGCATGTTGGCGGCATAAAGCCCGGCTTCCATCGCCTTCTTCTGCACATCGCGGATCACGTCCATGTCCAGGTGGCCGGTGCGCTCGATCTCCGCCTCATGCGGATAGAGCTCCTTTTCCACAAAGGCGCGGGTGGTCTCCACGATCATCGATTGTTCTTCGGTCATCCCGAACTGCATGGCGGTCTTCCTTCGGCAAATCTGTTGCGGATCAGATTACGCCGCTTGCACGCGTTCATCATGCAAGGTTAGAAATAATCATGCGAAGTTGGACAAAAGATGCCGCTGCGGCGCAGCAATTGGATGTGCTGCTGTTTGATGCCTTTTCCGCCCATTGCCTGGCCAACACGGTGGAGCCGCTTCGCGCAGCCAATACCTTCTCGGGCCGTCAGGTTTACGCCTGGCGGTTCCTGACGCTGGACGGCGGGCCTGCGGTGTCGTCCTCAGGGATGGAGGTGCGGGCGCATGGAAAACTGGGTGATTGCAGCGGCGATCTGCTGATTGCGATACCGTCTTATGACTTCCTGCGCCATGCCACCGTGGCCACTGCCCGGGCGCTGAAATCGGCTTCGCACCGCTACAAGGGACTGGCGGGCTTTGATACCGGCGCCTGGCTGCTGGCGCAGGCCGGTCTGCTGGACGGACGGTGCGCCACCATCCACTGGGAGGAACTGGACCGCTTTACTGAGGCTTTCCCAGAGGTTCAGGCAGAGCGCGCCCGTCAGGTCCGGGACGGCGACCGCATCACCTGCACCGGCGCGCTCGCCGCTTTTGACACCATGATGGAGCTGATCGGAGACCAGCATGGCGCCGCGCTGCGGCTGGAGGTTGCCACGCTGTTCATGGCGCCTGAGGCAACCGAAACCCAGGACCCGATCCTGGTGCGCGGCAAATCGGTTGCCCGCGCGGTTGCGGTGATGCAGGCCAATCTGGAAACGCCCCTGCCCATCGCTGCCGTGGCCAGAAAGGCAGGCCGCAGCCAGAAGGACTTGGAGGCGCGGATGAAGGCGGAGCTGGGGGCGACGCCGCAAGCGGTCTACCGGCGGCTGCGGCTGATACAGGCCAGAAAGCTCGTGTTAGAGACTGTTTTGAGCGTTTCCGAAATTGCCCTGCGCTGCGGCTACGACGACCCAAGCGCGCTGACCCGGGCCTTCAAGGAAGAGTTCGGGACCACCCCGCGCAGCTTGCGCAGCACCGGTTAGGCCTGCTTGGCCGCCATCCACTGGTTCAGCCGCCACAACCCCCAGGCCAACGGAATCGCGGCCAGACCGCCGATCACATAGGCCAGCGGCTCATCTGCGAAGGATTCGAACATCTGGGTATAGGCGTGGATCGCGGCAAAGGTCAGCGCCGCATTGAACAGCCCGCGCTGGTGCCGCTGCGCCGCCCAGAAGATCACCGCCGCCAGCACGGCTGCCCAAAGCACGGAATAGACGTTTTCGGAGATGAACAGCGCGCTGTCGCGGAAGGCATCGCGCGCGGCGGAGTAGCTTTCCCAATCCTCATAACCGTCACTGAAGCGGCCCGGCCCCCAAACGGTTTCGCCCACCACGTCCCCCCACAAGGAGCCGACCAGCGCACACAGGTTTGCTACCACAAACCCCAGGATTGCCAGAATGCGCAGGTGCCGCGCGTCACGCTCCGCCAGCCGGGACGCGCCCCAGACGCAAAGCACGATCAGCAGCACCATCTGCAGGATCGCCAGCGTCGATTCCGGCGAATAGAACACATAGGCCGCGTGGAAATAGCTGGTGCCGGTCTCCAGCATCTGGGCAAAGGGCGCAATTGCCAGCGCGGTGACAAACCGCACGTCCACCTGCCAGCCGGTCAGGGCCAGCGCCGCGGCATAATACAGCAACGCCAGGTTACGCAACGGCGAGCCGATTTCATACTGTTGCAGCAGCAGTTCGATCCCCGCCAGATGCATCGCCAGCCCCATCAGCAGGATCGCCCCCAGCACAAAGCCCGTGGACCAGGCCCCGTGCCGCCAGCGCCAGGTGCAGATCAGCGCCACCAGCGCCCCTGCGGGCAGCATCACCCAGCCGGCGATGTCCTCGTATTTGTCCACCAGCTCAATCCCGGCGCCGCCCATCAGCATGCCCGCGCCGATCAGGGTGGCGGAATTGCCGAACATCCGCAGCGTCTCGCTGCCGCGCGCCAGAACCGCCAGCCCGCCGCCCAGCATCAGAATGCCGGTCACAGCCACCGCCAGCGGATCGGCCAGCCAGAAGATGAACCCGGCAGTGGCGGCGATGATGCCAAAACACAGGATCGCATTGACCGCCAGCGAGACCATCACCTCGCGCGACCGCGCCTCGATGGTGCGGGCCTGATCCGGGGTCAGCACCCCCTCCTCGACCAGGGCGGTTGTATCGGCAATGGCGTGCATCAGCGGTCCCTCGCGGCATCCAAAAGGTTCCGTCCAGCATGGACCGGCCTTCGCCCGGGTAAAAGGGGAGGAATTCCTAGCCCTTACCCCTTGGGCCGGCTGGGCACCCAGGCATAGCCGTTTTCACACAGGATATAGGCCTCGCGCAGGCCATGCGGCTTGTCCGCCGGGGCTTGCAGAATGGTGAAACCCGCGGCATCCGCCCGCGCCACAGCCGCATCCGGGTCAGTGTCATAGAGCCGGATCTCAATCCCAGCCCCGCGCGGCGGGTTTTCCGGCAGCAGCCCCAGCATCGGGTTTTCCGCATAGCTGCCGTCGCTGTGCAGCTGAAACACCTGATCGCCATAGGTGACAATGGCAAAATCCTTGCTCACCTGATGGCCCTTCATGACAAAAACAGTCTCTAGAAAGGCAATTTCTGCCGGCACATCACGCACCAGCAGATTGATCCCGATCCCGCGCAGGGAACGGCCGAAACTGTCGGCATCTGTTTTTTCGTAATCCATACAGGCCAGTGTTGCCCCGTTGCAGCCCGGCGGCAATGCCAAACACGTCAGTCTTCGGCGCCTTTCCACCGCCCGCATGAAGCTTTGATGGCAAAGCCAGCAATCCGCTTGCCTTCCCGCCCGCAATCGGAACAATTGGATTATGTCAGAAAACATTTTTCCGAGCTGGCCCGACTCCGCCCCGCAATTGATCGAAGTAGCAGCCGGCCGCGCTCCGGCCGACACGGTGATCCGGCAGGGCATTTGGGTCAACGTCCACACCCGAGAGCAGCTGCCGGGTCATGATATTGCGATCAAGGCGGGCCGCATCGCCTATGTCGGGCCGGATGCCTCCTATTGCACCGGGCCGGACACGCAGATCATCGAGGCGGGCGGCCGCTACATGATCCCGGGGCTGTGCGATGCCCACATGCATATTGAGAGCGGCATGCTGACGCCCGCAGAATTCGCCCGCGCGGTGATCCCGCATGGCACCACCTCGATGTTCACCGACCCGCATGAGATCGCCAATGTGCTGGGCCTGGACGGCGTGCGCTACATGCATGACGAGGCGCTGATGCAGCCGGTCAACATCTTCACCCAAATGCCCAGCTGCGCGCCCTCGGCGCCGGGGCTGGAGACCACCGGTTACGAAATCTCCGCCGAAGATGTGGCAGAAGCGATGAATTGGCCCGGCATCATCGGCCTGGGCGAGATGATGAACTTCCCCGGCGTCGCCAATGCCGACCCCAAGATGCTGGCCGAAATCGCCGCCACCCAGCGCGCAGGCAAGACGGTGGGCGGCCATTATGCTTCCCCCGACCTCGGCCCCGATTTCGCAGCCTATGTGGCCGGCGGCCCGGCGGATGATCACGAGGGCACCTGCGAAGCCGACGCCATCGCCCGGGTGCGCCAGGGGATGCGGTCGATGATGCGGCTCGGCTCTGCCTGGTATGACGTCGAAAGCCAGATCACCGCCGTCACCGAGAAAGGGCTGGACCCGCGCAACTTCATCCTCTGCACGGATGACTGCCACTCCGGAACGCTGGTCAACGACGGCCATATGAACCGGGTGGTGCGCCACGCCATTGCCTGCGGCTGCGATCCCGTGGTGGCACTGCAGATGGCGACCATCAACACCGCCACCCATTTCGGGCTGGAGCGCGAGATCGGCTCCATCACCCCGGGCCGCCGCGCCGATGTAATCCTGACCTCGGACCTCACCGAACTGCCCGTCGAAGTGGTGATCGCCCGCGGCCGGATCGTGGCAGAATCAGGCTCTATCAAGGTCGATTGCCCGCACTATGACTGGCCCGCCAGCGCCCGCGGCACCGTGCATCTGGGGCATGAACTCACTGCCAAGGACTTCGAACTCGCCGCACCCGAAGGCGCCAATGCGGTCACCGCCAATGTGATCGGCGTGGTCGAAAACCAGGCCCCGACCAAGGCGCTGCAGGCAGAGCTGCCTGTGGTGGATGGCCTGGTCGAGGGCAGCGGCGACGTCTGCCAGATCGCGCTGGTGGAACGCCACCGCGCCACCGGCGGCGTCACCAACGCCTTTGTCTCCGGCTTCGGCTACAGCGGCAAGATGGCGATGGCCTCCACCGTGGCGCATGACAGCCACCACATGATCGTGGTCGGCACCGACCGCGAACAGATGGCGCTGGCCGCCAACCGGCTGGCGCAGGTTGGCGGCGGCGTCACCATTTACAGGGACGGGCAGGAACTGGCGCTGATCGAACTGCCGATCGCCGGGCTGATGTCCGACAGCCCTGCAACCGAGGTCGCCGCCAAGGCACAGGTGATGGTAGAGGCGATGCAGGCCTGCGGCTGCACCCTGAACAACGCCTATATGCAGCACTCGCTGCTGGCGCTGGTGGTGATCCCGGAACTGAGGATCTCCGACCTTGGCCTTGTCGACGTGCGCACATTCCAGAAAATCCCGGTAATCGAGCCTGCCCAATGATAACAACAAAACATCCCGGCCATCCGCCGGACGAAAGCTTCAATGACGCCACCGAGGCAGTAGACCGGCTGAATCTGCTCTACAAACAGGCCACCGGCTTCATCTGCGAGGAATTCACCCGCGCTATGGCCGACGGCGCGCCGGACAACCAGCGCATCCGTGCCTATTACCCGGAGATCCGCTTTTCCACCCTGACCTTTGCCCAGGTGGACAGCCGCCTCAGCTTTGGCCATGTCTCCGCGCCCGGCACCTATGCCACCACGGTGACACGGCCGGACCTGTTCCGCAATTACCTGATCCAGCAGATCACCCTCTTGATCCGCAACCACGGCCAGCCGGTGACCATCGGCGTCTCGGACACTCCGATCCCGGTGCATTTCGCGGTCGCCTCCCGGCCCGACCTCACGGTGCCGCAGGACGGCGCGGCGGGGTTCACCCTGCGCGACGTGTTTGACGTGCCGGATCTGTCGACCACCAATGACGACATCGTCAACGGCACCTATCAGCCGCCCAACGGCACCGGCCCGCTGGCGCTGTTCACCGCCCAGCGCATCGACTATTCGCTGGCCCGGCTCAGCCATTACACCGCCACCAGCCCGGAGCATTTCCAGAACCACGTTCTGTTCACCAACTACCAGTTCTACGTGGCCGAGTTCGAAGCCTATGCCCGCGCCCAGCTGGCCGATCCGGACAGCGGCTATACCAGTTTTGTCAGCACCGGCGATCACGAAATCACCGATGCCGCGGCAAAGATCCCGGAAAACGGCAAACTGCCGCAGATGCCCACCTACCACCTCAAACGCAAGGACGGCGGCGGCATCACCCTGGTCAACATCGGCGTCGGCCCCTCCAACGCCAAGACCGCCACCGACCACATCGCGGTGCTGCGCCCGCACGCCTGGCTGATGGTCGGCCATTGCGCCGGCCTCAGGAACACCCAGGCGCTGGGGGACTTCGTGCTGGCCCACGGCTACCTCCGCGAGGACCACGTGCTGGACGACGACCTGCCGGTCTGGACCCCGATCCCGGCTCTGGCGGAGATCCAGGTGGCACTGGAGGAGGCCGTGGCAGAGATCACCGAATACGAAGGCTACGACCTCAAGCGGATCATGCGCACCGGCACCGTCGCCACTATCGACAACCGCAATTGGGAACTGCGCGACCAGTCCGGCCCGGTGCAGCGCCTGTCCCAGTCCCGCGCCATCGCGCTGGACATGGAAAGCGCCACCATCGCCGCCAACGGCTACCGCTTCCGGGTGCCCTACGGCACGCTGCTGTGTGTGTCCGACAAACCGCTGCACGGTGAGCTGAAGCTGCCGGGCATGGCGTCGGACTTTTACCGCACCCAGGTTGCGCGGCACCTGCAAATCGGCATAAGAGCTATGGAGCGCCTGCGCGGCATGCCTTTGGAGCGGTTGCACAGCCGGAAACTGCGTTCGTTCGACGAAACAGCCTTCCTTTAAGGGCGAAAATCGCAGATTTCCCCGAAAAAATGCCTGTTTTACTGCCTCCAGCGCACACAAGAAGTTGTGTTGTCCCACAACATAACGATAATGTCGCGCAATGAGGCCCCACAGTTCGGGCAGTTTAAGGAGACGAAGAATGTCCAAACCGATGACCAAAACCCAGCTTGTTGCCGCTCTGGCAGAGGAAATGGGCAGCGACAAGAAAACCGCTGGCTCCGCGCTGGAAGCAGTCTGCTCGCTGATCACCCGCGAAGTGTCGGGCGGCGGTGCCGTGACTCTGCCGGGCGTCGGCAAGATCTACTGCCGCGAGCGCCCCGAGCGCGAAGTGCGCAACCCGGCCACCGGCGAGAAGTTCACCAAAGAAGCCGACAAGGTGGTCAAGATGACCATCGCCAAAGCGCTGAAAGACAGCGTCAACGGCTGATACCGGATCACATGCCGGATGGTTTCAGGGCTGCCCCGCCGGGCGGCCCTTTTCTTTTGCCGCAGCAGTCCCGGCTGACAGTTCGCCCGCCAGCGCATCGTTCCTGATTGCAAAGCCCCACCCAGAGGCGCACGCTGCTGCCAAAGCGCAAGGGAGCCGAGCCATGGAAAACGTCAATCTGATCCTGATCCTGGGTGCCGCGCTGCTGGCCGGCGTCAGCCCCGGCCCCGCCACCCTGACCATCGCCGGCACCTCCATGCAGCGCGGCCGTGCTGCCGGGCTGGCGCTGGCGGCAGGCGTCAGCACCGGCTCCTTGATCTGGTCGGTCTCCGCCGCATTTGGCCTCGGTGCCGTGATGCTGGCCAACGCCTGGATGTTCGAGGCGGTCCGCTATTTCGGTGCGGCCTACCTGATGTATCTCGCCATCCGCTCCGCCCGCTCTGCCCTCCGGCCCGGCACGCCGGACCTGCGCCCCTCGTCTGCCGCCTCGCTGCGTGCGGCCTTTGCCAAGGGCCTGGCGCTGCATCTGACCAACCCCAAGGCCATCCTGTTCTTCGGCTCTGTCTATGCCATCGGCATCCCCCCCGGCACTGAACCCTCGGTGCTGCTGGTGGTGATCGGCGCCATCGCGGTGCAAAGCACGCTGATCTTCCACGGCTACGCGATCCTGTTCTCCAGCGCCGCCGCCAGCCGCCTGTACCTGCGCCTGCGCCGAGGTTTTGAGGCCGTCTTTGCCGCCGCCTTCGGCGCTGCCAGCTGGCAGATCCTGGTGGCCCGGCTGGGCTGACCCCCTGCCCCGCTTGCACTCCCCCGCCAATTCCCCGAAGCTCCGCCGCAGCAGGAGGAATTCACAATGGACGCACGCGCAATTGCCATGGGGTTGGCCTTCGCCCTGATGTGGTCCTCCGCCTTCACCTCGGCCCGGATCATCGTGCAGGACGCCTCGCCGCTGTTTTCGCTGGCGGTACGGTTCCTGATCTCCGGCCTGATCGGCGTCGCCATTGCCCGCGCCATGGGCCAGACCTGGCGGCTGACCCCCGGCCAATGGCGCGCCACGGTGATCTTCGGCATCTGCCAGAACGCGCTTTACCTCGGCCTGAACTTTGTCGCCATGCAATGGATCGAGGCGTCCCTGGCCGCCATCATCGCCTCCACCATGCCGCTCCTGGTGGCACTGGCGGGCTGGATGCTGTTTGGCGAGCGGCTGCGGCCGTTGGGTTACGCCGGGCTGGCCGCAGGCATCCTGGGTGTGGCGCTGATCATGGGCACCCGCCTCAGCGCCGGCGTCGATATGCTGGGCGTTGGTCTCTGCGTCATTGGCGTCCTCGCCCTCACCACCGCAACGCTTGCCCTGCGCGGCGCCACCTCGGGCGGCAATTTCATGATGGTGGTCGGGCTGCAGATGCTGGTCGGCTCCGCCATCCTGTTCATCGCCGCGCCGCTGACCGAGGACATCTTTGTCACCCCCACCTGGCGCCTGGCCGCGGCTTTCACCTATACCACCATCGTGCCGGGACTGATGGCCACCTTCATCTGGGTTCTGCTGCTGAACCGCATCGGTGCGGTGCGCGCCGCCACCTTCCACTTCCTGAACCCGGTGTTCGGCGTCGCCGTCGCCAGCGTGCTGCTAGGGGAAAAACTGGGCCCCCTCGACCTGCTCGGCGTGGCTATCGTCACCGCGGGCATCCTGGCCGTGCAACTGGCGCGGCAACCCGCCCCGCCGCCAGCAGAGCCCTCCCGCGCGGCAAAACCGGGCTGACGCCCGTCCCTGCCCCTTGGGCCCGGCACGCCTGACGGCGTGCAGGCCCGTTGCAACCCGCAGCCCTTCAAGCGTAACCTGTTTCAAAGACTTAGCAGGAGGACGCGGCATGAGCGCGCAACTGACCCAGGTGCTGGAGGCGATCGACGCCGCCAATGCCCAGGACCCCACCTTGGAAGACGGCCAGCCCGCCGCGCTGCTCTATGGCCAGCGGATGAGCGCAGAACAGGCCCGCCTGTTCCCGGACGCAGCCGAGGTGCTGCAGATCACCGCCCGCGGCCAGCATGTGGAACGCTGGAAACTGGAGCGCAGCGCCTTCCCCGAAGGCCGGGCCGGCTATCTCGCCTGGCGCAAGGCCGAGGCAGAGCACCACGCCGAAGTTGTCACCGCCCTGATGCGGGAGGCAGGCTATGGCGCCGATGACGTGGACTCCGCCGCCAGGATGTTGCGCAAAGAAGGCATCAAGCGCGATGATCAGGTGCAGGCGCTGGAAGACATCATCTGCTTTGTCTTCCTGAAATGGTACTTTGCCCCCTTCGCCGCCAAACACCCTGCAGACAAGGTGCAGCGCATCGTCGAGAAGACCGCCCGCAAGATGTCGGCAGAGGCCCGCGCCCGGGTGCTGAGCGAATTCGAACTGCCGGCGGAGCTGGCCGGCGCCTTCGCCGCCTGAAGGCACACCCGGCGTTCCTCAGCACACGGCTTTGCGAGCCGCCTGTAACAGGGCTTTGCATTTGACCATCCAGACCCCATGTTCTGCACCAAACGCGAACAGGCGGGAGGACATCATGACCAAATACTTCAAAAACCCGGACGCCATTGCCGCGCTGTCGGAGGAAGAGTTCTATGTGACCCAGAACGCGGGCACCGAACGCCCCGGCACCGGCAAGCTGCTTAATAACAAGGAGCCGGGCATCTATGTCGATATCGTCTCGGGCGAGCCGCTGTTTGCCTCCTCCGACAAATACGAGAGCGGCTGCGGCTGGCCCAGCTTCACCAAGCCCATCGAGGCCGCGCATATCCAGGAACTGGAGGACCGCACCCTCGGCATGATCCGCACTGAGGTCCGCTCCACCCATGGCGACAGCCACCTGGGCCACGTGTTCCCGGACGGGCCGATGGACCGCGGCGGCCTGCGCTATTGCATCAACTCCGCCTCCCTGCGGTTCGTGCATCTGGACGACATGGAGGCCGAGGGCTATGGCGCCTATATCAACCAAGTGGAGGTCGTGAAATGAGCACCACCGAACGCGCCGTCCTGGCAGGCGGCTGTTTCTGGGGCATGCAGGAACTGATCCGCAAACGCCCCGGCGTCATCAGCACCCGCGTCGGCTACACCGGCGGCGACGTGCCCAATGCCACCTACAAGAACCACGGCACCCATGCCGAGGGGATCGAGATCATCTTCGACCCCGCCGTCACCTCCTTCCGGGATCAGCTGGAGTTCTTCTTCCAGATCCACGACCCGACCACCCCGAACCGCCAGGGCAACGATCTGGGTGCCAGCTACCGTTCGGCCATCTACTACGCCGATGAGACCCAGAAGCAGGTAGCGCTTGACACTATCGCCGATGTCGATGCCTCCGGCCTCTGGCCCGGCAAGGTGGTGACAGAACTCGAACCCGTCGGCGACTTCTGGGAGGCCGAGCCGGAACATCAGGACTACCTGCAGCGGCTGCCCAATGGCTACACCTGCCATTTCGCCCGCCCCGACTGGGTTCTGCCCAAGCGCGATACTGCCGCGGAATAGGTTCTAACAAAGCACTTTCAGCCCCGCCGCACTCCGGCGGGGCTATTCACATGCAAGACGCCCAACAGGCAAACCTGCTTCTTCTGGCTAAAAATATCCCCGCCGGAGGCTGCGGGTTTTCCCCGAAAACCCGCTCAGTGAAACCGGCGCTAGGCGTGCGCCACCCGCGGCCTCCCGCTGGCTTCCACCGTTAGCGTGCCTTCGACAAACACCTCGCGCGATTCCACCTGCGCGGTGCGGATATCCCGCTCCACATGCACGTGAATATCCTCGGCGCCGGCTTCCTCCGCCGCGCCGCGGGCATCCTGCGCCAGCGCTGCCTCCAGCGCCGCCAGCGCGTCGACGGACTCCGGGTAATCCACCGGCCCGCTCTCCAGATGCACCCGGTACTTACCCTCTGCTGGCGACGTCACGGTGCCGCTGCGCCGCATGGTGACACGCCCCACCACAGCACCGATGGCATTCGCCACGCCGGCATGTTCCGGCAGGATCATATTGCAATGCAGCCGCTCCCCCACCGCCGGGTAATAGCTGGGGGCAGAGGCGCCCAGCCCCACCACATCCACATTCAGCGCGGCATCCAGCGCCAGCAGGCCGCGGTGCTTTGCCAGCCCGCGCTGCATCAGAACATGCCGCGCCAGCTGATCCGCAGGCAGACCGAAATCTTCGGCTTCCTCGGAAAAAGCAGACTCTAACAAGGTCAATGCGGTCTGTTCTGTCAGCTGATCAATGATCATTTGCGCCAATGCCGTCGCGTCCTTGGCCACCATGTCGCCGCTGCCAACCCGGCGCCGTGCAAACAGAGTCAGCGCCTTCTCTGCCGCCTCCCGGTCCCAGGCCTCCACCCGGCCCAGCACGTGGCTGGCATCCGAGGGCGTCACGCCGGAAACCTGCACCAGCCCGCGGTCCACCAGCCGGCCTAAGGAGCCATGCTCCATCCGGGTGCGCAGGATCTGCCCCAGGGGATGCACCTGCATCCCGATCCGCGCCAGCAGCCCGGCCTCGCGTTCGCTCAGCCCCGCCACCGGCACTCCCGGCACCGCCCGCACAAAGCGCCCGTCAAACTCGCCCACGGTGGGATTGCGCAGCTGTTCATCCAGCGCCGCATGCACCACCTCCGGCGCGTCAGCGGCAATCAGCGAAACCGGCACCACCCGCCGCGGCCCCAGGGTCAGCCCGCCCGACAGCCCGCTGGTGTTCAGATGCACCTGGCTGTCACCGCCTAGGCCGGTGGTGCGCATCGCCACCGCCTCCACCATGGTGCGGAAGGCCCCGACCCGCGCGCCCGCCGGATCAATCGCCGGCTTACCATCCTTGATCAACGCCACATCCGTCGTGGTTCCGCCAATGTCGCTGACCAGCGCATGGTCCGCCCCGGTCATCCAGCGCGCCCCGACGATAGAGGCTGCGGGCCCGGACAAGATGGTCTCAATCGGCCGCTCGCGCGCCTGCTCGCCGCTCATCAGCGCGCCGTCACCGCGCACCACCATCATCGGCGCCTCGATCCCCAGATCACGCAGCGTATCCTGCGCCCGCCCGATCAGCCGGTCGATCATGCCGATAAGACGGGCATTCAGCACCGCCGTCACCGCCCGCTTGGGCCCGTTCAGCTTGGCCGACAGCTGGTGCGAGCAGGTGGCCGGCGCGCCGGTCAGCTCGTGGATGATCCGCGCCGCTTCCACCTCATGCGCCGGATTGCGGGTGGCAAAAACACTGGCCACGGCAAAGCCGGTCACCCCCTGCCCTTCGGTGCGCAGGAACATCTCCAGCGCCTCCGTGTCCAGGGGCGCCGCCTCGCTGCCCGCATGGGTGTGGCCGCCCCCGATCACCAGCGCCGGATCGCCCTTCAGCGCGTCCCGCAGCCCGTGCCGGTCCAGATCGTCCTCTTTAAAGCCGATATAGATCAGCGCCACCCGGCCGCCCTGCCCCTCGACCAGCGCATTGGTGGCCAAAGTGGTGGACAGCGCCGCCAGCGACACCTCCTGCGGCTGCACCCCGGACTGCTCCAGCACCGCCCGGATTGCGCCGCCAACGCCGATTGCCAGATCCTGGCGCGTGGTCAGCGACTTGGCTGAGGCGATCACCTCCTTCTCGTCGCGGATCAGCACCGCATCCGTATAGGTTCCGCCCGTGTCCACTCCCAGCAGCAACGCCATGCCCAGCCCCTTCTAATTCTGTTCGCCGGACCGGGTGTAACGCCTATTTGCGGCCCGTCCATCCTGTTTGCGTCACGAAAGCCGTTGAACCGCCCAAGCCGCCGCATCCGCCACCGCCGGGTCCGGATCCTCCGCCAGCCCGCGCGCCACTTCGCGCAGCTCCACCAGGCCGGAATTGCCAATCGCATACAGCACATTGCGCACAAAGCGGTCGCGCCCGATGCGCTTGATCGGCGAGCCGGAGAACATCGCCCGGAACGCCGCATCATCCAGCACCGCCAGCTCCGCCAGCCGCGGCGCCTTCAGCTCCTCGCGCGCGGCATAGCGCATGTCGCTCGCCGCCACTGCAAACTTGTTCCAGGGACAGGCCGCCAGGCAATCGTCGCAGCCATAGATCCGGTTGCCCAGCTTGCCGCGCAGTTCCTCTTCCACAGGGCCTTTATGCTCAATGGTCAGGTAGGAAATGCAGCGCCGCGCATCGACCTGGTAGGGCGCCGGAAAGGCATCGGTCGGGCAACTGTCCAGACAGGCCCGGCAGGACCCGCAGCGGTCCGGCTCGGCTTCATCCGCGGGCAGCTCCAGCGTGGTGAAAACAGAGCCTAAAAAGGCCCAATTGCCCCAATCCCGGCTCACCAGATTGCTGTGCTTGCCCTGCCAGCCCAGCCCAGCCGCCTGACCCAATGCCTTCTCCGGCACCGGTGCGGTGTCGACAAAAACCTTGACCTCACAGTCCTCCCCGGCCTCCGCAATCAGCCAGCGCGCCAGCCGTTTCAGCCGTTTCTTGACCAGATCGTGATAATCCTTGTTCCGGGCATAGACAGACACCGCGCCGCGATCCGCCTGCCCCACCACCGCCATCGGGTCCTCTTCCGGCGTATAGCTCTCGGCCAGCATGATCACTGAGCGCGCCTCCGGCCACAGCTCAGCCGGGTCGCCGCGCCAATGGGTCCGTTCCGCCATCCAGCCCATCTGACCGTGATACCCGGCCTCAAGAAAGGCCTGCAGCCGCTCGGGCACCTGCGGCACATCCCACGGGCGGCAGATCCGGCAGGAGACAAACCCCTCTGCCAGCGCCTGCGCCACCAGTTTATCCTTGATGCCGGCTCGCTCTTTCATCTTGCCAAAAATACTCCGGGGGAGCGGCCCGCCGGGCCGCGGGGGCAGCGCCCCCTAACCCCGTTGATATCAGAAATCCAGATCGGTGTAATGCGGCGGCGGCCGGAACCCCGGCACCTGATCAGCCAGGATCGACCGGAAGGCAGGCCGCGATTTGATTTTGGCATACCAGTCCTTGACCACCGCCGAGCGGTTCCAGTCCACATCCGAGATATAGTCCAGCGAAGACAGATGCGCGGCGGCAGCAAAATCCGCCAGCGTCATCATGTCCCCTGCCAGCCAGCGCCGGTGATCCAGCAGCCAGGCCATGTAATCCAAATGGTACTTGATCGCCTTGGCGCCGGCCTTGACGTTGCGGCTGTCCGGGTAGCCCTCGCCGGTGATCTTCTTGTTCACCCGCTCATACAGCAGCTTTGACGTCACCTCGTGGTGGAACTTGTCGTCAAACCAGCTGACCAGGCGGCGCACCTCATAGCGGCCCTCGGCATCCTTGGGCATCAGCGGCGGCTCGGGCCGGGTTTCCTCCAGGTATTCGCAGATCGCCGCGCTTTCGGCCATCATCTGCCCGTCCAGCCGGATCACCGGCACCTTGGCGGCCGGGTTGCGGCGCAGAAAGTCCGGATCCTGCTCCCAATAGCGCTCCTCGACCAGCTCAACCTCGATCTTCTTCTCTGCCAGCGACAACCGCACCTTGCGGCAATAGGGGGACAGGGGAACGTGGTACAGGCGCGCCATGGCTACAGGGGGTCTCCAGAAAACTTACAACGGTTGTTTCAGCAATGCCTTGGGTGGGCGGAAGATTCAATCCTCGAAACAATCCGCCCGCCCGTCTGCGCGAATGGTGGCCGCCCCGTCCTGGATCTGCCGCGCCCTCCGCTGCACAAAGCTTGACGGTTTGCGGGCCGACCGCTCCTTGGGGTTGGGCAGCACCGCGGCAATCAGCGCCGCCTGGCGGGCGCTCAGATCCTCCGGGCCAACCCCGAAATATTTACGCGCCGCCGCTTCGGCGCCAAAGACGCCCTCATCCATTTCGGCCACGTTCAAATAGACTTCCAGGATGCGCCGCTTGCTCCAGACGATCTCCACCACCGGAGTCAGCAGCGTTTCCAGCACCTTGCGCGGCCAGCTGCGGCCCTGCCACAGGAACACGTTCTTCACCACCTGCTGCGAGATGGTGGAGCCGCCGCGGCTGCCGCCGGCCTCGATTGCCGCCTGAATGGCACGGGCATCAAACCCCCAATGGCGGCAGAACTGCGCATCCTCCGCCGCCACCACAGAGCGCGCCAGCACCGGCGCGGTTTCCTCCAGCGGCACCCACATCCGGTCCACTTCGCCCAGGCGGCGCTGCTCGGCCCAGATGGTATGGGTGATCGGCGGGTTCACCACCGAATAGAGCAGGATCAGAAACAGGAACACCGCAGCAACGCCCAGCGCCCCCCGCAAAACCCAGCGCCGCAGCCAGCGCAGCGGCTGGATCTTCAGCCTCGCCGTCTTTTTGCTGCTCTTGGTTTTCTTCTTTTTTGCAACTGCCTTTGCCATGCCTCTCTATAGGCCAGCATGTACCCGGGAACCAACTGCCAAAAAGAAAACCCCGCAAGCATTTGCCTGCGGGGTTCTGATTTCAGTCTCTAACCAGGCTTATTCCGCCGGAACGGCCGCCTGCTCCTGCATCACCGGATGCGGCAGCTTGTCGAGCATCTCTTTCGGGCAGACCTGCAGGAAGTTCGCCTTCTCGATGTCCCAATGCTGCAGGATTTCAGCGGCCTTGCGGCTGCCGGTTTCATCCAGGTGGCGGGCAATCAGGCCCTTCAGCTCTGCTTCCCAATGGGCAACGGTGACCGGGCAGGTGACCAGCAATTCCATGTTCATCAGATCCGCGGCCTTGCCCTCAGGGTCATAGAGGTATGCCATGCCGCCGGTCATGCCGGCGCCGAAGTTAGCGCCGATTGAGCCGAGGATCACCGCAACACCGCCGGTCATATATTCACAGCCGTTGGAGCCGCAGCCCTCGATCACCACCGATGCACCGGAGTTGCGGACCGCAAAGCGCTCGCCCGCGCGGCCCGCCGCAAACAGGTAGCCATCGGTGGCACCGTACAGCACGGTGTTGCCGATGATGGTGTTCTCGCTCGCCGCCAGCGGGCTCACCTGCGGCGGGCGCACCACGATGATGCCGCCCGACAGGCCCTTGCCGACATAGTCGTTGGCATCGCCCGACACTTCCAGCTTCAGCCCCGGCGCCGCAAAGGCGCCAAGCGCCTGGCCGGCAGACCCCTGCAGCTTCACCGTCAGGTGGTCCGGCTGGAACGAATTCCGCATGCCGAAGTTGCGCACGATATGGCTGGAGGTGCGGGTGCCCACGGTGCGGTGGGTGTTCTGCACGGCATAGGACAGCTGCATCTTTTCGCCATCCTGCAGGAAGCGGGCGGCATCGCGCACGATCTCCGCATCCAGCGTGTCCGGCACCGCGTTGCGCTCCTTGTCACGGTTATAGACGATATTGGCGGAGCCATCGACGGTGATCAGCAGCGGGTTCAGGTCCAGATCATCCAGATGCGCGGACCCGCGCGATACCTGCGCCAGCAGGTCGGCCCTGCCGATCACCTCGTCCAGGCTGCGGGCGCCGATGGAGGCGAGGATTTCCCGCACTTCCTGGGCATAGAAGGTGATCAGGTTCACCACCTTGTCCGCGTTGCCGGTGAACTTGGCGCGCAAGCTCTCGTCCTGGGTGCAGACCCCGACCGGACAGGTGTTGGACTGGCACTGGCGCACCATGATGCAGCCCATGGCGATCAGGGCAGCTGTCCCAATGCCGTATTCCTCGGCGCCCAGCATCGCTGCCATCACGATATCGCGCCCGGTGCGCAGGCCGCCGTCGGTGCGCAGCGTCACTCGCTCGCGCAGGTTGTTCATCGCCAGCACCTGATGCGCCTCGGTCAGGCCCATCTCCCACGGCAGGCCCGCATATTTGATCGAGGTCGCAGGCGACGCCCCGGTGCCACCGTTGTGGCCCGAGATCAGGATGATGTCAGCCTTCGCCTTGGCAACGCCCGCGGCGATGGTGCCAACACCCGAAGACGCCACCAGCTTCACCGTCACCTTGCAGCGCGGGTTGATCTGCTTCAGGTCATAGATCAGCTGCGCCAGGTCCTCGATCGAGTAGATATCGTGGTGCGGCGGCGGCGAGATCAGCGTGACACCCTTGGTCGAGTGGCGCAGGCGGGCAATCAGGTCGGTCACCTTCATCCCCGGCAGCTGGCCGCCCTCGCCGGGCTTGGCGCCCTGGGCCACCTTGATCTCCAGCTCTTCGCACTGGTTCAGGTATTCGGCAGTGACGCCAAAGCGGCCCGAGGCCACCTGCTTGATCTTCGCAGACGGGTTGTCGCCATTCGGCTCCGGCACGAAATGCGCCGGATCTTCACCGCCCTCGCCGGAGTCCGACTTGGCACCGATCCGGTTCATCGCCACGTTCAGCGTCTTATGCGCCTCGGGCGACAGCGCGCCGAGCGACATGCCCGGGGTGACAAACCGCTTGCGGATCGAGGTGATCGATTCGACCTCTTCAATCGGCACTGCCTTGCCCAGCGGCTTGATCTGCAACAGGTCGCGCAGGTGGATCGGCGGATTGCTCTGCATCTTCGCCGAATACTGTTTCCACAGCTCATATGAGGCTCTGTTACAGGCCATTTGCATCATATGCATGGAGGTCGCTTCCCACGCGTGGGTCTCGCCCGATTTGCGCGCCTTGTAGAAGCCCCCAATGGGCAGGATGCCTTCCTGGGTCTTCCAGGCCTTGGCGTGGATTTCCTCCGCCTTGGTCTGGATGCCGGTCACGCCGATGCCGGAAATGCGGCTGGTCATACCCGGGAAATACTCCGCACACATGGCGCGGGACAGACCCACCGCCTCAAAGTTCAACCCGCCGCGGTAGGAGGACACCACCGAAATCCCCATCTTGGCCATGATCTTCAACAGACCCTGGTCGATGGCTTCGCGGTAGCGCGCAACATTGTCGGTCAGCGAGCCGTCCAGCAGCCCGCGTTCGATACGGTCAGCCAGCGAATCCTCGGCCAGATAGGCGTTCACCACGGTGGCGCCGCAGCCGATCAGCACCGCAAAATAATGCGGGTCGATGCATTCCGCCGACCGCACATTCAGCGAGCAGAAGGTGCGCAGCCCCTTGCGGGTCAGATGCGAATGCACGGCAGAGGTCGCCAGGATCATCGGCATTGCCACCCTGTCAGCACCGGAATGCTGGTCGGTCAGCACGATGTGGCCGGCACCGGAACGCACCGCCTCCTCGGCCTCGGACCGGATCCGCTCCAGCGCGGCACTCAGGGACCCGCGGCCCGGTTCAAAGGTACAGTCGATCTCTGCCAGCGGCGCATTCAGCTGCTCCACCAGCTTGTCCCACTGGGCGTTACCCACAAACGGGCTTTCCAGCACGATGATCTCAGTCTGGGAGCTGTCCTCATCCAGCACGTTCTTCAGGTTGCCAAAGCGGGTTTTCAGCGACATCACCCGGAATTCCCGCAAGCTGTCGATCGGCGGGTTGGTCACCTGGCTGAAGTTCTGGCGGAAGAAATGGCTCAGCGGGCGGTACATCTTGGACAGCACGGCAGACGGGGTGTCATCACCCATCGAGGCCAGCGCTTCCTTGCCGTCCTCGGCCATCGGCACCAGGATCTGCTCCAGCTCCTCAATGGAATAGCCGGCCGCAACCTGGCGGCGGCGCAGCTCCTCGCCGCTGAACAGCGGCTGTTCGGTCACTTGCGCCAAAGTCGCGTCCAGATCGTTGATCCGCTTGACCCAGTCGCCGAACGGCAGCGCGCGCGCCAGCTTGTCCTTGATCTGCTGGTCGTTGAACAATTTGCCCTTTTGCATATCGACGGCCAGCATCTGGCCCGGACCCAGCGCGCCCTTCTCAACCACCGATGCCTCGTCAATCGGCACCATGCCCGCCTCAGAGCCCGCAATAACCAGCCCGTCGCCGGTCACCACATAGCGCATCGGGCGCAACCCGTTGCGGTCCAGGCCCGCGCAGACCCAGCGGCCGTCGGTCATCGCCAGCGCCGCGGGGCCGTCCCAGGGCTCCATCACAGAGTTGCAGTAGGAATACATGTCGCGCCACGCCTGCGGCAGCTCCACCGCCTGCTTGGACCAGCTTTCCGGCACCAGCATGGTTTTCGCCATCGGCGCCGACCGGCCCGCGCGCACCAGAACCTCGAACACCCCATCCAGCGCGGCAAAGTCCGACGCCCCGCCCGGCACGATCGGCTTGATGTCCTCGGCATAGTCGCCAAAGGTCGCCGAAGCCATGCGGATCTCATGGCTCTTCATCCAGTTCAGGTTGCCCTTCAGCGTGTTGATCTCGCCGTTATGCGCCAGCATCCGGAACGGCTGCGCCAGCCACCACTGCGGGAATGTGTTGGTGGAATAGCGCTGGTGATAGATCGCAAAGGCGCTCTCAAACCGCTCATCCATCAGGTCCGGGTAGAACACCGCAACCTGCTCCGCCAGCATCATCCCCTTGTAGATGATCGAGCGGCAGGACAGCGACGCAATGTACAGGCCCGAAATCGCCGCGGCATTGGCTGCCTTCTCGATCCGGCGGCGGATCACATACAGCTCGCGCTCAAAGGTTTCCTCATCCACGCCCTTGGCGTTGGAAATCAGGATCTGCTCGATTTCCGGGCGGGTCGCATTGGCCTTTTCGCCCAGGCAGGTCACATCCACCGGCACATGGCGCCAGCCGTAGATCGAATAGCCCATGCGCAGAACTTCGGTCTCGACGATGGTCCGGCAGCGCTCCTGGGCGCCGAAATCGGTGCGCGGCAGGAACACCTGGCCCACAGCCATCAGCTCATCCTGGCGCGGCTCGTGGCCGGTGCGGCGGATCTGGTCATAGAAGAACGGAACCGGAATCTGCACATGGATGCCCGCGCCGTCGCCGGTCTTGCCGTCGGCATCCACCGCGCCGCGGTGCCAGATCGCCTTCAGCGCGTCGATGCCGGCCTCAACCACCTTGCGGCTTTTCTTGCCGTCAACCGAAACCACCAGGCCCACGCCGCAGGAGGAATGCTCTTCCTCCTCGGAATAGAGACCATTTTCGGCCATCCATTTGCGCTTGTTTTCCTCGGCCTTGACCCATGCGGCATCAAATTTGGTCATGACGTTCTCCGATTAACTGATGGCGCAGCATGCAGCTGCGGCCGGTTGTGTGTGCAGATCCAGGGCGCGTTCGCCCCAGGCGCGGGGCACCGCGCGGATCCGTTGCATTAGGGTTTTCACGTGGTCCTGATCGTCCTGCCAGACGGCGCCGATCACCGGATATAGCGCTCCCGCGTCGCGCAGCGGGTCGACAACATCGTGGCTGTCGCGCTCAGCCAGGTAATGATGGATACCCGGCCCCTGCGGGAAGGCCTGCCAGTGCAGCGCATCCTCGGCATTATGGCGCCCATGCAGCAGGGTGTACTGCACCTGCCCGCCCATCGCCTGATCCAGCGCCGGACGGCTGAAGTCCGCGATCCGGCTGCGCGCCCCGATCCAGCGGCGGTCCGCCGGAAACGTCTCCGGGCGCGGGCAGTATTGCGGCGCCAGCGCCAGCGCGCGGCCGGCCCCCAGCTCCGCGGCATAGGACAGCGCGCCATATCCGCCCATCGACACCCCGACCGTCATCAGCCGCCGCAAGCCGCGCTGCTGGACATAACCGGACACGGCCCGAAGAATCGCAGCCGCAACGCCTGCGCCCTGGAACCAGCCCTGGCGGCGGTCGGTGACAAAGATGCAATGGCGCGCGCCCCCGTCCGAGGCGCTGGCCGCAAACTCCAGCAGCCCGCGCTTGGCGGCATTGGCGTGATAGCTGGTGAACACAATCATGCCGCCGTCCCCGCGCCCTTCCAGCGCACGGATCTCCAGCGCTGCATCCGCGTGGAGGCGGCGGGATCGCAGGCGGAACATGGCCTGGCGGAGGGATTTGCGTAGCTTCAGCCGCATGGCAATCAGCGCGGGGCCCGGGGCCTCACGCCTCTTCCTTATTGGCTTGGGTGAACATGCCGATCACCTCGGCACCGGTCAGCTTGCGGCAGCTGCTGTCAAAGGCATAGCCCGCGGGCTTCTTGTCGACATAGATCTCCAGCCCCAGCGCATTGCCGCCAGCATTTTCAAACAGGCCAGCCGACATCTGCGTCTGGCCCTTATGCTCGCCCGAGGTCATCCGGTACCACAGCGACGATCCGCACTTGCCGCAGAACGCCCGCTCGGCCCAGCTGGAGGACTGATAGGTCTGCACCGGCCCCAGCGCCGCATAGCCGCTGGCCGCCTGAAAGCTCAGGTACGGCCCGCTGGCCCAGCGCTGGCACATTTCGCAGTGGCAGGCGGAAACGGACGCGCGCGCCGGGGTGGCGGTGACGGTCACCGCGCCGCACATGCATTGTCCCTTCAACTCGCTCATATCCATGTTCCTTCTGCTGGCTGGGTCAGCAATGCTGACCTTGCTGCGGTTGGCCCGCTGCGCCGCCGGTGCACAGGGGGTGCACAGACGGTGTACGGGGGGTGCCGCCTTATTCCGCCGCCACCGCGGCCTTGCTGTTGAAGTTCTCCAGGATCGCCTCGGCGCAGTCGCGGCCGTCCTTGATCGCCCAAACCACCAGCGAGGCACCGCGCACGATGTCGCCCACCGCATAGACGCCGTCCAGTTCGGTCGCACCGGTTTTGAACGCGGCTTTGACAGTGCCCCAGCGGGTCACCGGCAGCTCCGGCTGGTTCCAAAGGGTCGGCAGCTCTTCCGGCTCAAAGCCCAAGGCTTTGATCACCAGATCCGCCTCTTCCACGTAATCCGCTCCTTCGATCACTTCCGGCGCCTGGCGGCCCGAGGCATCCGGCTGGCCCAGGCGCATCTTCTGCACCATCACCCCGGACACCTTGCCGCCCTCATCGGTGAAGCCCTTGGGCGCCGACAGCCACTCAAAAACCACGCCTTCTTCCTCGGCGTTCTGGGTCTCGCGCTGCGAACCCGGCATGTTGGCGCGGTCGCGGCGGTAGAGGCATTTGACCGATGTAGCGCCCTGGCGGATCGAGGTCCGCACGCAGTCCATCGCAGTGTCGCCGCCGCCGATCACCACAACCTTTTTGCCTTCGGCATTCAGGTCGCCGTTGTCGAACTCGGCAACCTCATCGCCAAAGCTCTTCTTGTTGGAGGCGCACAGGAAATCGATCGCCTTAACAATGCCTTCGGACCCGCTGCCCGGCATCGCCAGATCGCGCGATTTATAGACGCCGGTGGCGATGATCACCGCGTTATGCTTGGCCCGGATCTCCTCAAACGAGATGTCCTCGCCCACATTGCAGTTCAGCACGAAAGTCACGCCGCCGTCGGCCAGCAGCTTGTTGCGGCGCTCCACCACGTCCTTTTCCAGCTTAAAGCTGGGGATACCGTACATCAGCAGCCCGCCCGCGCGGTCATAGCGGTCATAAACGGTGACCTGCACCCCCGCCTTGCGCAGCATATCCGCCGCCGCCAGGCCGCCGGGGCCTGCGCCGATGATGCCAACTCTCTCGCTGCGCTCGGCCAGCGGCGCGGCGGGCTTCACCCAGCCGTTTTCCCAGGCGGTGTCGGTGATGTATTTCTCGACCGAGCCGATGGTCACGGTGCCATGGCCGGACTGCTCGATCACGCAGTTGCCTTCGCACAGGCGGTCCTGCGGGCAGATGCGGCCGCAAATCTCCGGGAAGGTGTTGGTGGCCTGGCTGGTGGCATAGGCCTCTTCCAGGCGGCCGGTGGCGGTCAGGCGCAGCCAGTCGGGGATGTTGTTGTGCAGCGGGCAGTGGCTCTGGCAATAGGGCACACCGCACTGGCTGCAGCGGCTGGCCTGTTCTTCGGCCTTGGCAGCAGCGTACTCTGCGTAAATCTCATTGAAGTCTTCCTTGCGTACACTCGCGTCACGCTTCTCCGGCATGTCGCGTTCGATCTGCACAAATTTCAGCATCGGTTGCTTGGCCACGGGCTGGACTCCATCGTTTGTCTGGCTGCGCAGGCACCCCTGCAGGTACGGTTACGCTTTTATGTCAACTTTGCTGACCTATTTTGCCAGCGCTTTACTTCTGATATCGTTTTTCGCGGAAATGTACAGAAATTTTAGGTCCGTATCGGACCCGAATAACCGCTTTCCAATCCAGAGCCGGGATTTATACAGAGTCGCGACAGTTTACGGCCCATCCGCGGCCAGCGAAGGATGATTTCAGCATGCCGCTTTTTCAGCTGATCCTGGTTGCGTTGATCCAAGGCATTACCGAATTCCTGCCTGTTTCCTCCTCCGGCCACCTGATTCTGCTGCCTGGCCTCACAGGACTCAATGACCAGGGCCAGGTGATCGACGTCGCCGTGCATGTGGGCACCCTGGCGGCGGTGATGGTCTATTTCTGGAGCGATGTGCGCAAAGGGCTGGCCGGTCTGCCCCGCGCTTTGACCGGCCGCACCGACACGCCGGGCTCCCGGCTTGCTACGGGGCTGATCGTGGCCACCATCCCCACCATCCTGTTCGGCGCAGCACTGCATTTCACCGGCCTCAGCGATGCGCTGCGGTCGATCACCGTAATCGGCTGGACCATGCTTGGCTTTGGATTGGTGCTCTACTGGGCCGACCAGAAAGGCGCCGAAGTGAAACAGGCCGGTGATTGGGGCCTACGCGACGCGCTGATCATGGGACTGTGGCAAATGCTGGCGCTGATCCCCGGCACCTCGCGCTCCGGCATCACTATCACCGGCGCGCGGCAGCTCGGCTACACCCGCGAAGACGGCGCCCGGATTGCCATGCTGATGTCGATCCCGACGATCATCGCCTCCGGCGCACTGCTGGGAACCGAAGTGGCACTAGAGGCCAACACTGCGCTGATGCGCGATGCCGGGATCGCCGCGGTGCTGGCCATGCTTTCCGCCCTGGCGGCGCTCAGCCTGATGATGCGGCTGCTGCGCTCCGTCAGCTTCACGCCCTACGTGATTTACCGGGTGATCCTGGGCCTGGTGCTGCTGGCCATCGCCTACAGCAGCTGAACCGGGATGCAAAAAAGCGCGGAATTGCTTCCGCGCTTTCAAACCCTTGGCCTTGACTGGCTGTTCAGGCGCCATTGCGCAGGTTGCGCGCCGAATTTGTCATTTCGTCGTATTGCCCGGAAGGACGGAATTTCCACAGGTAATCCGGCAGCACAGACCCGGCGGAAACCGGGCTGATGCCCAGATCAGCAAATCCCTTGGCCGCTTCGGAAACAACATTGTCTGCCTTAAGGCTTTTCAGCTGATCGCGGGTCAAAACCTTGTTTTCAATCAGCTGGAAGCTGGCGGCCTGAACCATGTCAAAGCCAAACGCCACAAGCTTTGCCACAAACCCCGGCAGCGACAGAATGATGCGGCGGCGGTGAATCACGCCCAGCATTTGCTCCATCAGCGCCCGGAAACTCTTCACTTCCGGCCCGCCCAGCTCATAGATGCCGCTTTCTGCTTCGCCCAAAACGCCCATAACAGCGGCCTTGGCCACATCATCGGCAAAGACAGGCTGGAATTTGGTTGCGCCCGCAGCAATCGGCAGCAGCGGAGACAGCCGGCACATCGCGGCAAAACGGTTGAAGAACCCGTCTTCGGCCCCGAAGATCACGGAGGGGCGGAGGATCATTGCATCCGGGAAATTCTGCAGCACTGCGGCTTCGCCTGCGGCCTTGGTGCGGGAATATTCGCTGGCAGCATTCGCGTCAGCGCCGATTGCGGAAATATGCACGAGTTGGGCAACACCCTGCTGCGCTGCAATACGGGCGATACGCCCTGCACCTTCAGCGTGGATTGATCCAAAAGTGTTCTTACCCAACTCATTCAGCACGCCGACGCAGTTCACCACCGCATCCGCCCCCTGCATGACAGAGGCGACCGACATGTCGTCGCGGATATTGCAGAAAACCGGCTCCACCTGGCCCGGAACACCATAAGGCTTCACATGCATGGCTTCATTTGGCCGGCGCACGGCCACCCGCACACGCCAGCCTTCCTTGGCCATGCGCCGCGCAATGTAACGGCCTGCAAAACCGGATCCGCCATAGATCGTGACCAGTTTGGACATCTTTAGGCTCCTGAATTTAGCTGCCTCTATGCTGTAGCGCCGCATGAGGCGTCAAACAAGGCGCAAAACGTGGATATTCCACAGCATTGGCATCAGAAACCGCCGCCTCCGCAGGCTGGGAGCTGCGCTTTTTACGGTTTGCTTAACCTTCCCTTCAGCCCCGGGGCGTTAAGGCAAAATGGTGTGTTTAATACTCTTATTCTGATGAGTGCTCAGGAGACTTATTCAAATGGTCAGCGAAAAGGACAAAGCCCTGATCCGGAAGAGCATCGAAAGCGAGCGGATGGACCTCGAAGCTTTCGTGCCGGCGTTCTACCGGAAGTTCTTTGAAACCTGCCCGGACATCCGCGATCTGTTTCCAGATGACTTGTCACAGCAAGAGGAAAAGCTGCTGGCGTCGCTCACCCATATTGCCGAAGCACTGGATGATTCCCGCCGGCTGGATTCAATCCTTCAGCAGCAAGGCAAAAAACACCGCAAGCTGGAAGTGTCCGACGCCCATTTCGAAGGTTTCATATCCAGTTTCACCGGCGCCCTGGCGAGTACGCTGGGGACTGACTGGAATGATGAAACCCAAGCTGCCTGGGTCGTTTTTCTGACTGATATTGCTTGCAAGATGAATTTCATGACCCGGATATAACACGCCGCGGCAATGGGCTCTGCCCAGGGTTCCGGCCCTCGCCAAGCTGCGCCAATTTTCCGTTTGACGCCCTCAGGAAACCGCCATATACGCCGGTCTCACGACACCTGCCCAGGTGGCGGAATTGGTAGACGCGCTAGCTTCAGGTGCTAGTGTCCGTATGGACGTGGAGGTTCGAGTCCTCTCCTGGGCACCATTCCCTCTAAAACCCATCGAAACAGATTGCGGCGAATTTGGCTTGCTTGCGTCCCAAGGCACCGCGCCCACCGTTTCCAGCGGGCGCAGCAGTGAGACCTCAAGCCGCTTGATACTGCGGCGCTGTTGCCAGAAACCGCCCGTAGGCACTGGCATCGGGAGGCGCGAATTGCTCCGTCAGAAAATTGGACCGCTTCCATTGCGACGCGCCCATGTCGATCAGCAATTCATCGAAATGCTTGAAATGAAAGGGAGCCGAGCAAAGCCCGCCATAGATCTGAGCTGCCGGCCTTTCCTTGCGGCGCCAATCAAGCATCATCTGGATGTTCTCTTCCATCTCGGCCCGGGAGGGCTGCCGCGCCAGTTTCCCATCGGCAAAGCGGACAAGCCAGTTGGCCACCATCTCCGCCGACAAGATGGTACAGAAGCTGGAGTTGAAGCCAACAAACCCCATCTCCGGCAGGTCCGGGTTCACTGCCAGGCGGTACGTCCGGTACTGGCCGTCCGCCTCGATGAGCTTGTCCAAATAGGGCTGCGCCAGATACGGGATGCCCAGTTTCCAGCCAACCGCTGAAATCACCAGATCAGCACCTATTCTTTCGCCGGTCTCCAGCACAATTTCATCCCCTTCGTAGCGCGAAAAGGTTGTGCGGCGCGGGATGATAGAGCCGTCTTTGAACCCTTCGAACAAACCCGGCGTCACAATTGGCACTGAGCAGGACACATCCTTTTCAATCGGAATGTCCGGCACCATGTCCCATTTCTTCAGCCCCAGCTGCATCTTCAGCAAGGTCTCGAGACCGCGGAAATTTGCCCATATGAGCGGTTTTGCAAGGCTGTACAAAGCCTTGTGCAGAAAACTGCGGCCCCAGCCGTTGAACTGCGCTTCCTGTGCCCGCATGTACAGCAGCTTCTTGAAATTGATGCCTCCGACGAAATACGGCACCCGCCAGACATTCTGCCTGTAGACCAGATGCACCTGCCGGGCACCGTTTTGCGCCGCGTTTACTGCAACGTCCGTGGCGGATTTGGATCCGCCCAGCACAACAACACGTTTGCCGCGCGCCTGTTCGGGGTCCAGGTATTCGGAGGAGTGCATCACCTCACCGCCCTGCGAGACAAAGGCGTCCTGTCCGGGGTGGGTCAGTATGTTCTTTTCCGAGAACTGACCGGTGCAGATCACGGTAAAGTCGGTGTCCAGCACCTTGCGTTCGCCACCGGTTTCTATGAGCAGCCGCCAGCCCGGCTGTCCATCCGGCCGCCGGTCCATTTCCAGCACATTGCTGTTCAGCTGAAACAGCTTATGCAGCCCATGCCTGGCCGCGTAGGAATGCAAATAGGCGTGGACCTGAGGCCCCTTTGGCCATTCCGGATACTCCTTCGGCATTGGAAGGTCCGTGTAGCAATAGAGATCCTTGGGGGACTGTGTCTGGACACCGGGGTAAGAGCGGGACGGCTCCCAGACTCCCCCCAGGTCCTGGCTGCGCTCAAACCCCAGAACCTGATGGCCCTTCTCGGCAAATGCCTTGGCGGCGGCAAGCCCGCTTACTCCGCCGCCGATGACCGCGACCGTTTTACGCTTTACCATCTCCGCCCCCTTATTCCGAAGGCGGCGGCAGGAAGTCGACCTCGTGCAAGGCAGAAAGCCGCACCAGTTCCTGAGGATCGGTCACCCCGTCCAGTGCGCAGAACAAATCATAAAGCTTGCGCGAAGGCGCTACGCCAAACACGCAGGAGGCAGTGCCACCGGAACGGTTGAATATACCATGCGCCACGCCCATCGGCATCCGCACCGTGTCGCCCGGGCCTGCCTGAAACACATCACCGCCAAACTCCACCTCCAGCGTGCCCTCAAGCATCGTGATCCATTCATCCTGGGTCGGATGCACATGCGGCGGAACAAAGGTGCCGTCTGGAATGACCGCGTGCCACACAAAGGCATTTTCGCTGTGCAGTTTAGGCGTGTAGGTGTGGCCGACCACATTCCAGGACCGGCTGTCCAGCCCATCCGCGGCCTTCGTAATTCCCTGATCGAGAGCCATGTTTTCCTCCCTCATGCAGCTCATCCATCAAGCCTACGGCGGGTCAGGAAAAAGGATTATCCAGAATGCGCAAAATAGCGCAGGACCGTGTGATTGCCTGACGGCACCGGCGTGCTAGGCTGCCGGTATGACCCGTCCGCAGACAACAGAGCAGCATGAACCCTTGCGCGCATGGCGGCAGTTTGAGGGCCATGACTTTGACCAAGTGCGCGCCCTGGTCGCGGGAAAATTCTGCGACCACAGCCTGAGACCCCTTGGTGCCCCGCAAAACACCAGTATGCGGTACAACCATGTGCGCGGACAGGCGCTGTCGCTCAACTATCTGAGCTATGGGTCAGCAGTTGAGATCAATCCGGGAGAGCTCCAGGATTTCTACCTGGTGCAATTGCCGGTCAGCGGGCAGGCACTGGTCGCCAATGGTGCGGAACCCGCTGTGTCTGACCCTGGCCTGGCCACAGTGCTCAACCCGTCCCGGGAAACACGGATGACATGGCACACCGGTTGCCGGATGCTGCTTCTGCAGATCAGCCGTGAAGCTTTGCATGCAACTGCAGAACGCGCCACCGGTCTGCCGCTTTGCGAAGGCGTCATGTTCCGTACTGCGGTTCCCTTGGAAAACGGCGCCCTGCGGGATTGGATGCGCCAGTTTTCAGCCTGTGTCGCCGCAACGGAAAACAAGGCGGGCTTCGGGTCTTGGAATTCAATGCAACAGACGATGATCGAAGAGCAGCTGATCCTGGGGCTGCTGACGCATCAGGACAGCAATATCCGTCATTTGATGAAGCCAAAATCGGCGCCATCAAACTGCCAAATGCGCCGCGCCAGGGACTTCATTCATGCCAATGCTTCCGAGCCCTTGACCGTTTCTGCCATTGCCGCTGCAGCCGGTTGCAGCATCCGGTCACTGCAAGCCGGTTTCCGCAGCCAGCTCAGCCTGACGCCGATGCAATACCTATGCGCTGTCCGGCTGGACATGGCGCGCTACCTGCTGCTGTCCCAGCCCGCCGGAACACCGGTCAGCAGTATCGCTTATGACTGCGGGTTTTCCCACCTGGGCCGGTTTTCCCGGCTTTACCGCGACCGCTTTGGCGAGCTTCCCAGAGACACCTCTCCCGCACTGGGAAATCTGCAAAGATCCGGATGATCCCTGCTTGCACGGTGCAGGCTCAGTGTTTAAACGGTCTGCACTGGTTTCTGCCGCTGGCAGAAACTGTGCCGCTGTAGCTCAGCTGGTAGAGCACGTCATTCGTAATGATGGGGTCGGGGGTTCGAGTCCCTTCAGCGGCACCACTTTCCCCGGTTTTGCAATCACACGGCATATCAGTGCTTTGCAATGTCCGGAGCGGATTCTTACCGGCCTGGCAGAAAAAGCTATCTTTGGCGGCAGGTTTCCATTTGACGCTGTCTGCGACTCCGCTTATATGCCGGTCTCACGACACCTGCCCAGGTGGCGGAATTGGTAGACGCGCTAGCTTCAGGTGCTAGTGTCCGTATGGACGTGGAGGTTCGAGTCCTCTCCTGGGCACCATTCTCCCAAACATTCAGAAACACTGTAAACGCGGTATTCTGCTGCATCGTCTTCAGCACACCGCGCAAGCGCCTGAAATGAAAAACGGCAGGACGCGCCTGCCGTTCATCATGACTGGTATTGACCAGAAACTGCCGTCAGCCTGCTTCTTTGGCCGGGCTCTGTGATACGCCGGCTTCCTCCGCAGCTTCTTCGACAATCTCAGCGTCCTCAACCGGCTCCGCGCTCTTGTCCTCCAGCGCACCGGTGATCAGCGGCAGCATGTGGGCAGCCGCCACGCTGGCCACTTCAGGCGTTTCCGGGCGTTTCCAGGACAGCGTGTCAAAGCTGGAGCAGTGCTCGCAGACCGGCGCCCATTCGGCATGAATGTGGTTGCAGCTGTCACAGACCCACTGGGGCCCGCGCGGCGCGGTCAGCGCCTTGGCCAGCCAGCCCTGCACCACTTTGTCGCCGGCGCCTTCGCCGCGTTCGATTGCGGCCATCAGTGTCAGCGCACGGGCATCCAAAGCTCTTTCGGCAAGATCGCTCAGCCAGCGGCGGGCCTCAGGAAAATCTTCGGCCACGATGTTCAGTTCCGCCATGATCAGCCGGGTTTCGTCATCCTGCGGCTTCAGACGGGCCAGCTGGTCGAAACGCTTGACGCGATCAGCCGCCGTTTCCTCCGGTTCAATTCCGGCAAAGGCATGGGCCAAATCGGGGTGCGGCTGGCTTTCCCAGGTTTTCTTGAGCAGACGGGCTGCCGGCCGTTTCTTTCCTTTGGCAATATATGCACGGGCGGCCATGGCTGCGGCGGGCACCAAATCCGGAGAGAGCCGGTTTGCCTCTATGGCCTGCTCCTGCTGCTCGATGGTTGCACTTTCATCCAGAAGACCCTTGGACGCTGACAGTGCCAGAACCGCATCGCGCCGTTTGAACACATCGCGCGGCAGGGTTCCGGTCTTGAGCTTGGTCGACAGCGTCTTGCGCGCCCCGGCCCAGTCTTCCGCCTGAGCCTGCAGGCGCAGCAGCGTGTCCTGCACCTCTTCGTGCTTGGGCCGCAGTGCCAGTGCCTTTTCCGCCAGCTGGCGGGCGGTGTCCGTGTCGCCTTCGGACAGCTTCTGCTTCATGATCCCGCGCACCCCGACAAAGCGGGTCGGCTGGTTGGACAGAAGGCGCTTGTAGGCCTCCGCCGCCTTGTGGGTGTCACCGCTCATCTCTGCCGCCTGCGCCACCAGCAGATCGGTCAGCTCCGGCTTTTGCAAAAACTTTTCGGCCCGCGCCGCCTTGGCCAGCGCCAGGCGCCCCTCGCCCGAGGCAAGCGCCATCAGCCCGTCCGACAGCGCCTGATAGCCTTTGCGTTCGCGGCCCTTGTCCCAGTAGCGCGACAAAGCAGTTTCATCGCCATTCAAGAACCGCAGAGTCGCAACCAGCAGCGACAGCAGCTTCAGGAACAGCCAAACGCCAAAAACCAGAACGCCCAGCGCAATAACCGATTGCAAGGCGCCAAGGGTATATTCCGTGCCGGCGACGGTTACCTGCACACCGCCGGCTGTTTCCATCAGCAAACCCGCGCCAAAGGCAAGAAGCGCGACGATTGCGACAAAAACGAGGATCTTCAACAACGACCAGAGCATGGCGGCTTCCTTATTTGGCTTGCAGGCTTTGAGCCAGTTCAGCAGCTGCCGTCACGGCAGCCACCCGCGCATTTGCCGCGGCTTCCCAGTTGGACAGGGCGGCACGGGCCGTTTCGGGCAATACAGTGAGTTCGTTCAGTGCATCCTGAAGCTTGCCTGCGGCCACCGCTGCCTCAGTCCGGGACAGAACAGCATCCGCGCCATCGCCTTCCTGCGGCGTCACAGACCGCGCACCCAGATGCCGGTTCACATAATCCAGCAGGCCGCCGCCGCCCTTGGTTTCTTCGCGGGCTGCGGCCAGCGCCAGCCGCGCTGCCGGGGCAAAGCTGTCGCGCAGGGCGGAAATGGTGGCGACACCGCTGTCGGCCGGACCTGACAGGACCGCCGGCACGTCCACGCCGAGGTTCGAAAGCTCCTGCACATTAGCGGCATAGCTGTTGCCGCTGTCCAATGCGGACCGCAGCTGTGCCAGCTGGGTCTGGGCGCTGGCGATCCGCGCGGCCTCGGCACTGGCGGCATCCATCGCCTGGGCTTCGGCCAGCATCTGCTCGACTTCCGCGCGCTGTGCGGCAAGGCTGTCCTGCAGCTTGGCCAGTTCGGTTTCAAACGCGGCCACTGCCTCCGGCGAGGCCCCCTCCAGCGGCCGGGTTTCCAATGCGGACACGCGGGCGGCCAGTGCGTCCAGATCCGCCCGCAAAGCCGCATCCGGTGCCGGCGCGCTCTTCAGCGGCTCAATTTCAGCGGTCAGGGCATCAATGCGGGACGCAAGCGGCGCAAGGTCGGGCGCCTGATTGGCTTCCACCTGCTGTTTCAAAGCGGCAAGGGCTGTTTCCAGCTCTGCCTGGCCGGTCTCAAGCGCGGTCAGATCAACACCGCCGCGCATAGAGGCAGGCAGCACGTTGTCGAGCCAGCCGCCCTGGCCGGCCACAAAGCCGATTACCGCGGCCACGGCGCCGCCCAGAACCGCAGAGCCGAAGCCGCCGCGTTTTTCGACAACCCGCTCCACCTCGCGCACAGGCTTGGCGGCAGTTGATTCAACCGGATCTGCAAGCGCCTCTTCAACCGCCGCATCCTCAGCGGCGGTCTCGGTCTCGGTCTCGGTCTCGGTCTCGGTCTCGGTCTCGGTCTCGGTCTCGGTCTCGGTCTCGGTCTCGGTCTCGGTCTCGGTCTCGGTCTCGGTCTCGGTCTCGGTCTCGGTCTCGGTCTCGGTCTCGGTCTCGGAAACCGGGGATTCTGTTTCGTCAGCCGCGTCAACCGCCGCGCCGGCAGTTTCCGCGCTCACGTCCTGTTCCGAAGTCTCCACAACTTCTTCAACCGGCTGGGTCTCGCCGGGGCCGGGCTCAATCACGTCTTCCGGATTTTTCTTGTCAGCCACGCCGGCCTCCCCCCTCAATTCCTAAAAAATACATTCTCGCGAACACGCTGGACACTACTCTGCGCGATCCCCGCCCTCAAGCCGGGACAGCTGCGCTGCGGCATCAAGGACGGCTTCGCCCATTGCCTTGGCATCCGGAGCCCTACTTACGCGCAACGTCTTGCAATTCAAGCCTTTCAATGGCTCCGCCACCGCTGGGCTCAGCGCAATCAGATGCAAATTCGCCCCATCCCCGCACAGATTGGCAAAATGGCGCGCAGTTCTGGGAGAGAAAAGCGGCACGATCACATCCTTTTGCGCAGAAAGAACAGCTTGGGCCTCCTCCGTCAGCGGCAACAGCACTTGATCATAGACCACCTGCTCCCGGCACGGCAGCCCCGCATCCTCAAGCCTCTGTGCAATGTTTCCCCGTGCGTGCGCACCCCGCAGGTGCAGCAACGGTCCTTCAGGGCGCTGCTGCAAAAGGGCTGCAACCAGCTCATCCGCGCATATGCCTGCGCAGGACGCCGTCCAGCCCGTTTCCATAGCGGCCTGCGCAGTGCGTTCTCCCACGCAATAGGCAGGCAGGCGGGCGGTGGTTTCACGTGAAGCGGTCTCCACCCCGTTTGCAGAGGTGAAGATGACCCCCTTCGCACCATCTAATTGGACCGGGGTGCCCGCAGGCCGGATCTCAATCAGCGGTGCATGGACAACCTGCAGCCCGGCGCGCGCATCAGCAGGCAGCCCGGCCGCGAACCGCTTGGCCGCGTCCAGCGGGCGTGTCATCAGCAATGGCACCATCGCAGGGCTCCCGGGATTGTTTGCAGGCAGCTTAGGTGGTAGCCCCGGCGGCAATTCGATGCAACGGTAAGGCCATGACTAAGACCCTGACCATTCTGGGGCTGGAAAGCAGCTGCGACGACACCGCCGCCGCCGTAATGCGGCAGGCTGAGGGCGCGCAGCCTGAGGTTCTGTCCTCGATCGTGTTCGGCCAGACCGAGCTGCACAGCGCCTTTGGCGGCGTGGTGCCCGAGATCGCAGCCCGCGCCCATGCCGAGAAGCTGGACCTCTGCGTGCGCGATGCGCTGGCCGAGGCCGGGCTGACACTGAAGGACATGGATGCGGTTGCGGTGACGGCCGGCCCCGGCCTGATCGGCGGCGTGATGTCGGGCGTGATGTGCGCCAAGGGGATCGCCGCCGCCACCGGCCTGCCGCTGGTGGGCGTGAACCATCTGGCGGGCCATGCGCTGACGCCGCGGCTGACCGATGGCATCGCTTACCCCTACCTGATGCTGCTGGTCTCTGGCGGGCATTGCCAATACCTGCTGGTGCGCGGGCCGGAGGATTTCACCCGCCTCGGCGGTACCATCGACGACGCGCCGGGCGAGGCGTTTGACAAAACCGCGCGCCTGTTGGGCCTGCCGCAGCCCGGCGGCCCTTCGGTGCAGGCTGAAGCGGAAGCGGGCGACCCCAAACGCTTCCGCTTCCCGCGGCCGCTGCTGGACCGGCCGGATTGCAACCTGTCATTCTCCGGCCTGAAGACCGCGCTGATGCGGATGCGGGATCAGATCGTGGCCGAGAAAGGCGGGCTGACGCGTCAGGACCGCGCCGATCTGTGTGCCGGGTTCCAGGCCGCAGTGGTGGACACGCTGGCAGAGAAAACCCGCCGCGCAATCCGCCTGTATCTGGAAGAGCAGCCTGCACAGCCAACTGTTGCCGTGGCTGGCGGTGTGGCGGCAAATACCGCCATTCGCACTGCGTTAGAGACTGTTTGCGCCGAGGCCGGCGCGGTCTTCACCGCGCCGCCCCTGCGGCTGTGCACGGATAATGCGGCGATGATCGCCTATGCGGGCCTTGAACGGTTCAAGGCGGGCGCACGCGACGGGCTGGACCTGACCGCCCGCCCGCGCTGGCCGCTGGACCAAAGCAGCCCGGCACTGATCGGATCCGGCCGCAAGGGAGCCAAGGCATGAGTATTTCCGTTCTGGGATCGGGCGCCTTCGGCACCGCTTTGGCAATTTCACTGGCTGGCAACGGGCCGGTGACCTTGTGGGCGCGTAACCCCATGAAGGCGCAGTCGATGCAGGACAGCCGCCGCAACGGCACCCGCCTGCCCGGTGTGGCACTGCCGGAGAACCTGGCCGTAACCGCGGATATTGCCCAAGCCTGCGCCGCGGAGGTGCTGCTGCTGGCGGTGCCGATGCAGACACTGCGCGGGGTGCTGGAAGCGCATCGTGATCTCTTCACCGGCAAGACACTGGTTGCCTGCTGCAAAGGGATCGAGCTGGACTCCGGCCTGGGCCCGGTTGCGGTCATTCAGGAAGTCCTGCCAGATGCAAGCGCCGCCCTGCTGACCGGCCCAAGCTTTGCCGCCGATATTGCCCGCGGCCTGCCCACCGCACTGACCCTTGCCTGCAATGATGCAGAGCGGTGCAAGGCGCTGCAAGAGCAGCTGACCACGGCGAACCTGCGTCTTTATCGCACCACGGACACCATTGGTGCCGAGACTGGCGGCGCCCTGAAGAACGTCATGGCGATCGCTTGCGGCGCGGTCATCGGTGCGGGCCTTGGCGACAGTGCCCGCGCAGCGCTAATGACCCGCGGCTACGCCGAGATGCAGCGCATGGCGCTGGCCTGCGGTGCCAAGGCGGAAACGCTGGCGGGCCTTTCCGGCTTTGGTGACCTGACGCTCACTTGCAGTTCGGACCTCTCCCGCAACTACCGTCTGGGCCTGTCCATCGGCCGCGGCGAGGAGTTTGATTCCAGCATCACGGTGGAAGGCGCTGCCACTGCGCGGGCCGTGGCGGCACAGGCCCAGCGGATGGGATTGGACATGCCGATCACGCTCACGGTAACCAATTTGCTCGATCAGCGCTTGACGATCCGCGAGGCAGCGGCACATTTGCTTAAAAGACCATTAAAAGAGGAATAAAATGCTCATCGCATTGATTGCCCGCGACAAACCCGGTGCCCTGCAGACCCGTCTCGATAACCGCGACGCACATCTGGCCTATATCAACGACACTGGCGTTGTGGCACAGGCCGGCCCGCTGCTGGATCAGGATGGCAATATGGCCGGCTCTCTGGTTATTCTGGACGTCGAAGACATGGCAGCCGGCCAGGCCTGGGCGGACAACGACCCCTACAACAAGGCGGGCCTGTTTGAAGCTGTCGAACTGATCACCTGGAAAAAGGTCATCGGCTGATGCGTTACTGGCTGTTCAAATCCGAACCCTCCACCTGGAGCTGGGATAACCAGGTCTCCAAAGGCGAGGCGGGTGAGGAATGGGACGGCGTGCGCAACTACCAAGCGCGCAATTTCATGCGCGAGATGAAAATCGGCGAGCGCGGGTTCTTCTATCACTCTCAGAAAGAGAAATCCGTGGTCGGCATCGTTGAGGTCTGCGCCGAGGCGCATCCCGACAGCACCACAGAGGACGACCGCTGGGAATGCGTCGACATCAAGGCGGTGCGCCCCTTTGCCAAGCCGGTGAGCCTGAATCAGATCAAGACCGATCCGCGCCTCGAGGAAATGGTGCTGGTCAAGAACTCCCGCCTGTCGGTGCAGCCGGTGAGCAAGGAGGAGTGGACCGCCATCTGCGCGCTGGGGGAGACAGACCCCGGCTGATCTGCCACTCTGCTCTCCACAGGCAGAACAATCAGGGAGAGCATTATGGAACTTGTCAGTGTGATTGCAGCGGCGGCGGCAGCATTTGTGCTGGGCGCGGTCTACTACGGCGCCTTGGCCAAACCCTGGGTCGAGGCCGCAGGTGTGGAATGCGACGAGAACGGCAAACCGAAGGGCGGCCAGAGCCCGGCGATTTTTGCCATGGCCTTTGTTCTGCAGCTGATCGTCGCTGGCATGATGCGCCATGTGTTCACCCTGTCGGGCATCGAGTCCCTTGGCGCGGGCCTGGTGGGCGGCGCCGGTGTCGGGCTGTTCTTCATCAGCCCCTGGATCGCGCTAAACAACATGTACGGGATGCGGCCGGTTAAGCTGACGCTGATTGACGGCGGATATGCGACGCTGGCCTGTGCTGCCGCTGGGGCTGTGCTGGGGCTGTTCTGAGCCTGCGGCGTCTGAATTGAAAAAGGGAAGGTCTTGTGGACAAACAAGACCTTCCCTTCCACCCCGCGTGCCCATATCCACCACACGCGTATGAAAATCTGTGTCTTGGCCGTCCTGACCGTGACATTAGGTATAGGCTGCCCGGCGCCGATTCCGCAAAGCAATAACCCGGACAATGCGAGACAAATGGGAAAGGCATGCCGAGGCCGGTGTCCGGCTTGACAGGAATGATCTACTATTTAACAATATTGTTAAATTTAAAGCTTGCCAGCCGGAAAGGGTGATTTATGCCTGTAAACCTCCCCAATGAAAGCGCGTCCTACCGGGCGGCCCGCAATGAACTGCTGAAAGCTGAGCTTGCGCTGCGGGCACAGACTGAAGAGGTCGCCGCCCTTCGCCGCGCCCTGCCGGAAGGCGGGCTGGTTGCGCAGGACTATACCTTCCGCAGCACCAGCGGGGCTGAGGTATCCATGCGGGAGCTGTTTGGCGGCCACAGCACCCTTGCCATCTATTCGCTGATGTACGGCCCGGAGGCCAAGGCCGCCTGCCCGATGTGTTCCGCCTTCCTGGATGGCTGGCGCGGACAGGTAGCCCATGTGCAGGAACGGATGGGATTTGCAGTGGTCGCCCAGTCTGCGCCTGAGCGGCTGGCGGCGCTGCAAGAGGAAATGGGCTGGCAGGCGCTCCCGCTCTATTCTGCGGCAGGCACCAGCTATCAGCAGGATTACCTGGCCGAGAATGATGCCGGTGCGCAGCTGCCGATGCTGCATGTCTTCACCCGCTCCGGGGATGCCATCCGGCATTTCTGGGGGTCTGAGATGTTCTTTGAGCCCAGCCCCTGGCAGCCGCGCCACATAGACGCGCTGTGGCCGCTGTGGAGCCTGTTCGACCTGACACCCGAAGGCCGCGGCAGCCACATGCCGAACCCGGGTTGAGCCTGCCGAGCCGGCAAAAGAAAAGCGCCGCCGGATTGCTCCAGCGGCGCTGACTTTTCAAAAGCGAAACCGCTTAGTAGCGGTAGTGCTCCGGCTTGAAGGGGCCTTCGGGCTTGACGCCGATATAGGCGGCCTGTTCGGCGCTCAGCTGGGTCAGTTTAACGCCGATGCGGCCCAGGTGCAGACGGGCGACTTTCTCGTCCAGGTGCTTGGGCAGGATGTAGACGTCGTTTTCGTAGTTGTCGCCGCGGGTCCACAGTTCGATCTGGGCCAGCACCTGGTTGGTGAAGGAGGCCGACATCACGAAGGACGGGTGGCCGGTGGCGTTGCCAAGGTTCAGCAGACGGCCTTCGGACAGCAGGATGATGCGGCTGCCCGAAGGCATCTCGATCATGTCGACCTGGTCCTTGATGTTGGTCCACTTGTGGTTCTTCAGCGCTGCGACCTGGATTTCGTTGTCGAAGTGGCCGATGTTGCCGACGATCGCCATATCCTTCATCTCGCGCATGTGCTCGATGCGGATCACGTCCTTGTTGCCGGTGGTGGTGATGAACACGTCGGCGGTGGCAACTTCGTCTTCCAGCAGGGTGACTTCGAAACCGTCCATGGCGGCCTGCAGGGCGCAGATCGGGTCGGCCTCGGTGACTTTCACCCGGGCGCCGGCGCCGCGCAGGGAGGCGGCGGAGCCTTTGCCCACGTCGCCGTAACCGCAGACCACGGCCACCTTGCCGGCCATCATGGTGTCGGTGGCGCGGCGGATGCCGTCGACCAGCAATTCCTTGCAGCCGTATTTGTTGTCAAACTTCGACTTGGTGACGCTGTCGTTCACGTTGATCGCCGGGAAGGGCAGCTGGCCCTGTTTTACCAGTTCGTACAGACGATGCACGCCGGTGGTGGTTTCTTCCGAGACACCCTGGATCGCGTCGCGGGTCTTGGTGAACCAGCCGGGCGATGCCTCCATGCGCTTGAAGATTTGCGCCTTGATGACGGCTTCTTCCTCGGACTGCGGCACCGGGATGATGTCCTCGCCCGCTTCGGCGCGGGCGCCCAGCAGCACATAGAGGGTGGCGTCGCCGCCATCATCCAGGATCAGGTTGGCGCCTTCAGGGAACATGAAGGATTTGTCCAGGTAGTCCCAATGCTCTTCCAGGGTCTGGCCCTTGATCGCAAAGACCGGAATGCCGGCCTCGGCGATGGCCGCGGCGGCGTGGTCCTGGGTCGAGAAGATGTTGCAGGATGCCCAGCGCACATCGGCGCCCAGCGCCACCAGCGTTTCGATCAGAACCGCAGTCTGGATGGTCATGTGCAGCGAGCCGACAATGCGGGCGCCTTTCAGCGGCTTGCTTTCACCGTATTCTTCGCGCAGCGCCATCAGGCCCGGCATTTCGGTTTCGGCGATGTCCAGCTCTTTGCGGCCAAACCCGGCCAGCGCGATGTCTTTGACGATATAATCCCCGGCCATAGTCTGCTCCATTCCGGTTACGAGTACACTTGCAGCAGGGCCTAACACTGCAATTGTTGATATTCAACGAAGATACCCGCAACCGGAGCCGGCGGCTCTGGCTTTTTAACGGTGGTCAGGCTGTTGGGGGGAGCCTGTCAGGCTGCCAAAGTCAGCTTGGCGTGCCCGGATCCGGCGTTTTTTCCGCTATGTGGAAGAAGGAGGAACCGGTTGCCACAACGCAGCTGATTCCGTTTGCATGTGTAACCAAAACGGTGAAAGTACCGGTTTCATCTGAAGACCAAACTTCAATCACTGTGGCCTCTGGGCGGCTTTTCTGAAGTCCGCCGGCGGTCAGCCGTTCGGAATATCCGCTTTCCAGTTTCTGGGTCATGACCTCACGGTCGCCGCAGCTTGCAGCCAGGGCAGGCGGCGCTGTTGCAGCCATGCCGAAAAGCAGGGAAAGACCAAGTAGACGCTTGAACATGACAAACTCCTTTCTGTTGCGTGTCACGTCGCAGAAGGGGGTTGCCGCAGAGAGGGGGCGGTGCCCCTTGTGTACCTATAATATTGGGTCTGAAGCGCTCTATTTCAAACTCACGGAACATAAACACCCCGTTTTCATCCGTGTTTGCAAAGTGTCGGCAGGCATTGCCCGGCATTGCCTCAGCAGGTAGTCAAAAAGCGTATTGCAGTGACAGGATGCACCGTCATGCCCGCCAAAACCGTCCGCGCCTGGCAGAGAATGCTATCGGGGCGCCGCCTCGATCTTCTGGACCCGACGCCCGTAGACATCGAGATCGCAGACATCGCCCATGGGCTGGCCTTTGTGGCGCGCTGGAACGGCCAGACGATGGGGGACTTTGCCTATTCCGTGGCTGAGCATTCGCTGCTGGTTGAGGACATTTTCAGCCGGATGCAGCCCAAGGCGCCGGTCAAATGGCGGCTGGCCGCGCTGCTGCATGACGCACCGGAATATGTGATCGGAGATATGATTTCCCCGGTCAAGGCGGCCGTGGGTCCGGGATACGGCGATCTGGATCAGCGGCTGACCGCTGCCATCCATCTGCGGTTCGGGCTGCCTGCCGCCCTGCCTAAGACCGTCAAGGCGCAGATCAAGCGGGCGGACAAAATCAGCGCCTGGATGGAGGCGGTGCAGATTGCAGGGTTTTCAGAGGCAGAAGCCAGCAAGTTCTTCGGCCGCCCGAAAGCAGAGATTGCCGAGGGGCTGCACATCCGCCTGCGCCCGCCGGTCGAAGTGCGGCAGGATTTCATTGCCCGGCACCAGGCCCTGTTGCAGCGGATGTCGCCGGCAACGGGTTTCACCCAGCTATGGCCGCTGCCATGCCGGTGGTTCCAATCGTTACTCTGCTGCCTGTCCTGCGTATAATGGATAGCAAGGTAAGTATGGCGGCGCCGCCAAAGGGCGGAGGCGGGACGGGAGGGTCACTCCCGCACGCGAAACGTCGTCTGTGCGTGCCCGTGCCAAAGGGCCCGGTTCCTGGTTGCCGGGGGTGTCAGGCCCGGCAGTGACCGCGATCGACTGGGACTATGCCGCAGGCCGCTTAAGATCCCGTGAGACCAGCGTACGCAGGGTGCGCAACACCCTACGTTGAGGGGCAGTGCCCCGTGTCTGAAGTGGAAGGTTCAGCGCGGGCTGCGCTTGGCCAGGATCCGCTGCAGGGTGCGGCGGTGCATGTTCAGCCGCCGGGCAGTTTCCGAGACATTGCGGTCGCAAAGCTCATAGATACGCTGGATGTGTTCCCAGCGCACCCGGTCAGCGCTCATCGGGTTTTCCGGCGGCGGCGGCAGCTCATCGCCGCTGGTGAGCAGCGCATTCATGATGTCGGTGGCATCAGCCGGCTTGGACAGATAGTCGGTTGCCCCGATCTTGACCGCGGCCACTGCGGTGGCAATGGCGCCATAGCCTGTCAGAACCACCACCCGGCTGTCAGGGCGCTTCTCGCGCAGCACCTCGACCACGTCCAGGCCATTGCCATCCTCCAGCCGCAGGTCGACTACCGCATACAGCCGGCGGCCGTGCCGTGGCTATGGCACTGCCTGCCGCAACGGACCCTGCGGTTTCCACCTCGAATCCGCGCTTCTCCATTGCCTTGGCAAGACGCCGCAGAAACGGCTCGTCGTCATCGACCAGCAGCAGCGTTTTGTCGGGTCCAATGTCCTGCAGAGCAGTTTCGGCCATGCCCGGTCCTCCGCGAAGTTTTTCAGTTCACGCAAGAATATGTCCGGGCAAGGGGAAAGGTCAAACAGCTATCCCGCCTCAAGTTTTCCCGATGAAACAGGCAGCTTTGTCCGCCATCTGTTCGGCGGTTTCGTCACGGCGGAAGAATTCCACAAACCCGTCTTCCGGCAGCACAAGGTAAGAGAAGGTGGAATGATCGACCAGATAGTAATCCTCGTCCCCCTCGTTCTTTTTGAAATAGGTTTTGTAGGCCTTGCTGGCCGCCCTCACCTGGTCCAATGAACCGGTCAGGCCGATCATCTTTTCATGCAGGTTTTCGGCATAATCACCAACAGCTTCAGGGGTATCGCGCTCCGGGTCGATGGAAATGAACACCGGGGTCACGCTGATGCCGCGCTCTGCCAGAACGTCGACGGCATCGGCGTTGCGGGCCGAATCCATCGGGCAGACATCGGGGCAAAAGGTATAGCCGAAATAGACGATTGACGGCTCGGTGATCACGTCTTTGTCGGTAACGGTTTCACCTTTGGCGTTGACCAGTTCGAACGGGCCGCCGATGGTGTCGGCGCCGCCGGCGATCTGGCTGCTGCGGCACTGTGCGAATTTGTCGCCCCCGTTGCCTCCCTGCGTCAGGAACCAGGCACCGCCCACCAGGGCAGCAACAAAAGCGGCAGCAAAAAGAGCATAAACGCGGGTCATGGGATCACACTTTTCATCAAGGAAGGGTTGTTGATCGTTTGCGGCGCCAGACCTATCAAGAAATACAGCCGATGCAACTGGCGCACGGCGTCACATCTGCGGGAGCACTGGACCCCATGAGCGATCGTTTTTTCAGACCAGCAGGCGGTCAGGAACACAGCCACTGGATCCGGCTGCGGACCCTGATCTTATTGCGCTGGGTCGCCATAGCCGGCCAGGTGACAGCGATCGCTGTTGCGCAGCACCGGTTTAACCTGCAGCTGGAACTGGGCCTGTGCTACCTGGCTATCGGCATTTCTGCCGCCGGCAATCTGATTGCCGTCTTTGCTTTTCCGGAAAACAAGCGCCTGACGGAGTTCGAAAACTTCCTGATGGTTCTGTTCGACCTGCTGCAACTGGCCTTTCTGCTGTATCTTACGGGCGGGCTGAACAACCCGTTTGCATTGCTGGTGCTGGGGCCGGTTACGATCTCTGCAGCGGTGATGGGGCTGCGCTCCACCCTGATCATCGGCGCCACTGCGATCATCCTTGTTACCCTGATGGCAGAATTTCACCTTCCGCTGCGCACGGAACAAGGGTTCATTCTGCGGATCCCGGATGTCTTCATCTTCGGCAACTGGATCGCCATTGTTATCGCGATCCTTTTCATCGGTGCCTATTCTTTTCGTGTCAGCAATGAAATGCGGTCCATGTCGGACGCGCTGAGTGCCACCCAGCTTGCGCTTTCGCGGGAGCAGAAACTGACGGACCTGGGCGGCGTGGTTGCCGCGGCGGCGCATGAGCTGGGCACGCCGCTGGCCACCATCAAGCTGACCAGCGCAGAGCTGATCGAGGAGCTGGACGACCGCCCCGACCTGCGCGAAGACGCCGCCCTGATCCGCGAACAGGCCGACCGGTGCCGCGATATCCTGCGCGGAATGGGGCGGGCTGGAAATGATGACCTGCATCTGAGGCAAGCTCCGTTTTCAACGCTTGTGACGGAAGCCGCAGAGCCGCATATGAACCGCGGCAAAGCAGTTCTGTACCATGAAGAACCGCTGGAGGGCGGAGATTTCCAGCAGCCGACAGTCATGCGCAAGCCGGAAATCATTCATGGACTGCGCAATCTGGTTCAGAACGCGGTGGATTTCGCGCAATCCACCGTGTGGATTGATGCTGCCTGGAACGACGACCGGATCATCCTGCGGATATGCGATGACGGCCAGGGGTTTCCTCCGCATCTTTTGGGCCGTATCGGCGACCCGTTTGTCCGCCGCCGCAAAGGGGAAACCGTGCAGAAGCAGCGGCCGGAATACGAAGGGATGGGGTTGGGCCTGTTCATTGCCAAGACATTGCTTGAGCGGACCGGGGCCAAGTTGAGATTCGCCAATGGCGCCGACCCTTTTCAGACCCTGAGCCCCTATGGCGACAGGCGCGGCGCCATCGTTGAAGTTGCCTGGCCCCGGACGAAAATCGACGCAATCGCTGCCGGCGGGCCTGTTACCGGGAAAAATATACCTTTAGAAATTTAACTATTCACTTTTGGGCAACCAATTAAACTTCATTTAACCATTATTAGGGAACCATACGGCTAAACGAGAGCTGAACTAGGCAGGACGACATGCAGAACTTCGCTTCGATCGAATGGTTTGTACTGGCAGCGCTTTGCGTTGCAACGGCTGCTGCCGCGGTCTGGTGGCTGTCTCCCTCCCCGCGCCGCCAGGGGCTCGAACACGACTTGCTGGCAGGCGATGGCCGCACCGACGCGGTCTTCCTGTTCGATGACACCAGCCTGATCGGCTGGTCCTCCGGCGCCCGCAAATTCATTGGCGATCAGGCCGAAAACTTTGATTGGAGCATGTTGCGCGATCAGCTCGCACGCAACTACCCCGGGCTGCCGCAATCACCGGGTTTCCTAAAGGATGTCGGGCCCTTGGTCCTGTCCGGAACCGCCTCTGCTGAAAGCCGGGAAGCACATTGCGAATGGATTGACGGCGTCACACGGGTACAGCTGCGCCGCAGCACGCTGGAAGAACAGAACAAATCCCTGGACCAGGAACTGACCACCCTGCGCGCTGCCGTGCACCAGGCGCCCTATCCGGTGTGGCTGCAATCTGAAGAGGGGGATGTGACCTGGTCCAACCTGGCCTATGACGATCTCAGCCAGAAGATCCGCGGCCGCAGCGCCGACTTTGCCGAGCCGCTTTTTACCGATCTCCATGATCCGATGACCAGCGGCAAGCCGGAGAAAATCAATATCCCGCTGCCCGACAGCAGCAAGAAGCTTTGGTACAATGTCTCGACCACTGAAACGGAAGCCGGCTGGCTGTGCTACGCAGTTGACGTGAATGCCGTGGTCGATGCCGAGGTTGCCCAGCGCAACTTTGTGCAAACCCTGGCCAAGACTTTTGCCCAGCTGTCAATCGGGCTGGCAATTTTCGACCGCAACCGCCAGCTGGTGCTGTTCAATCCGGTGCTGATCGACCTGACCGCCCTGCCCGCGAACTTCCTGAGCTCACGGCCCAACCTGCTGACCTTCTTTGACCGGCTGCGCGACCAGCGGATGATGCCGGAACCCAAGAGCTACTCCAGCTGGCGCCACCAGATGGCCGACCTGCTGGAAGCCGCAGCCGAAGGCCGCTACCAGGAAACATGGTCGCTGCCATCGGGTTCGGTCTACAAGGTTTCCGGCCGGCCGCATCCGGATGGCGCCATTGCGTTCCTGTTCGAAGACATCACCGCCGAAGTCACCCTGACCCGGCAATTCCGGTCCGAACTGGAAATGGGCCAATCGATCATGGACCAGATGGACGAGGCGATTGCGGTCTTTGCCAACGATGGCAGCATGACCTTCTCCAACAGTGTCTATGATGCCATGTGGCAAATGAACCCTGATGCGAGCTTTGCTAAAGTGTCGATTATGGACACGAGCCGGGTTTGGCAGGACACCTGTGCGCCGACGCCCGTGTGGGGAGAAATCCGCGACTTTGTCGCAGGTGGCGAAGGGCGGGAAGCCTGGTGGTCCAAGGTACAGCGACGGGACGGAACCCCGCTGGTTTGCATGGTCTCAGCCATTCAGAACGGTGCAACAATGGTCAGGTTCCATTCACCGCAAGCCGCCCCTCTTCCGGAAAGCCAGGAGCGTTTCCCCGCCATCAGCCAAGGGTGAATGAGGAAACCCGCTTGCAGCAGCTTCACGGCGGCGCCATTGTACCGCCATGACACTGAAAAATGCGGTCTACACGCTTAAGTCACCCGATGAAACGGCCCGCATGGCCGAGCATATCGCCGGAGCCCTGCGCCCCGGCGATTGCTTATTGCTGGAGGGGGTTATAGGTGCAGGCAAAACCCATTTTGCCCGCCATCTGATCCAGTCTCTGATGGACGTTCCCGAAGACGTGCCCTCTCCTACTTTCACGCTTGTGCAGACATATGATCTGCCGGCGGGAGAGATCTGGCACACAGATCTTTACCGCCTGTCTTCTTTGGATGAGCTGGAGGAATTGGGTTTGACCGAGGCTTTCGAAACGGCAATCTGCCTTGTTGAATGGCCGGACAGGCTGGCGGAACTTGCACCGCCCCATGCCTTGCATTTGACCTTGGCCCTGGATCCGGGACACGAGGACCGCCGCCAGCTGACACTTCACTGGAGCGATCCAAAATGGCAGCCTCTGATAGAGCGCATCAGCATATGACCAACCGCAATTTCTTGTGCGATAACTTCCTTGCGGGAACACCCTATGCCAACTGGCAGCGCGGCCCGCTGGCAGGCGATGCGTCTAACCGGCGCTACGAACGGCTGACTAATACCGATGGGCAATCCGTGGTGCTGATGGACGCGCCGCCGGAAAAGGGCGAGGATGTGCGCCCCTTTGTCCGCATTGCAGAATATCTGCGTGCCCAAGGCCTCAGTGCTCCTGAAGTTCTGGCCCAGGATTGCGAACACGGGTTTCTGCTCTTGGAGGATCTGGGCGACGATCTTTTTGCCCGCGTCGTTAACCGGGAGCCGGCATTGGAATGGGAGCTCTATGAAGCTGCAACCGACGCGCTTGCCGCGCTCCACCGGGCGCCGATGCCGGAACTGGAACCCTATGGTCCACGGCTGATGGCAGAAATGGCCGGGCTGGCCTTGTCAAAGTACCGCGCCGGAATTCTTGGCGGCAGCGACCCGGATCTGCTGGCCCGGTTCGAGAACCTGTTCGAAGATATCCTGCGCGAAACCGTCAAGGGTGACACCGTTCTGGTCCAGCGGGACTATCACGCAGAAAATCTGCTGTGGCTGCCACAGCGGGAAGGGGTTGCACGTGTCGGCCTGCTGGATTTCCAGGACGCGCGTTCCGGCCACCCGTCCTATGATCTGGTGTCGCTTTTGCAGGACGCCCGCCGTGATGTGCCGGCGGGTATCGAGATGCAGATGATCAACCGCTATATTGAAGCTTCCGGCGTAGAAGAATCCGGCTTTCGCAGTGCGTACACCGTTCTTGGCGTACAACGGAACCTGCGTATTCTCGGCGTCTTTGCCCGCCTGAGCCTGGAGTATGGAAAGCCGCATTATGTCGACCTGATCCCGCGTGTTTGGGACCATTTCATCCGCGGGCTGGAGCATCCCGCTCTGGCGCCGGTCGCTACCCTCTTGCGCGAAAGCCTGCCTGCGCCCACTGCGGACAACCTGGACAAGCTGAGGCCTTGATGCAGCACTCCCCCGATGCCGTCATGCTGTTTGCCGCGGGTTTTGGCACCCGAATGCGGGAGCTGACCCGCGACAAGCCAAAACCGATGATCGACGTTGCCGGCCTGCCGCTGATCACCCACGCGCTTGAACTAGCTAGGGCGATCCGGCCGGCCCGGATTGCGGCGAATTTGCATTACAAACCTGAGCCGCTTAAGGCTTTGTTAGAGCCTGAAGATGTGCAGATCAGTCTCGAACAACCGGAAATCCTCGACACCGGCGGCGGGCTGCGTCAGGCCCTGCCCATGCTGGGCAGCGGACCGGTGTTCACCATGAACACCGATGCCATCTGGAAAGGCCCGAACCCGCTGCAACTGGCGCGTGAGGCCTGGGACCCTGATCGTATGGATGCGCTGTTGGTCTGTGTGCCGCTGGAACGGGCAGTGGGCCGCGCGGGCGGCGGCGATTTCTCGGCAGACGCCGAGGGCCGCATCAGCCGCGGCGGCAATCTGGTTTATGGCGGAGTGCAGATCCTGAAGACAGACGGGTTGCATCAGGTTGCGGAGCGGGTGTTCTCGCTGAATGTGCTGTGGAACCGGATGGCAGCGGACAGCCGGCTGTTTGCGCTGGAATATCCCGGCCGCTGGTGCGATGTGGGCCACCCCGAAGGGATTGTACTGGCTGAGGAGCTGATCGCCGCAGATGATGTTTGAACCCTCCAGCACCCCGCGCGTCTTTGCCGTGCCCTGCGGCGTCGATTTCCCGCGGGCGCTGGTCGAAGGCCTGCGCGCCCGCGCCCAAGGCCAGCCGCCCGAGGCGCTGGCAAAGGCCGAGCTGATCCTCAACACCTCCCGCATGGCGCGGCGGGTGCGGGAGCTGTTCGACGATGGTCCCGCCATGCTGCTGCCGCGGATGCTGATGCTGACGGATCTTGCCCAGCGCGCAACGCTGGAGGGGCTGCCGCCCGCCCTGCCCCCGCTGCGGCGCCGGCTGGAGCTGTCGCAGCTGATCGCGAAACTGCTGGATGCCCAGCCCGATCTGGCTTCGCGCGCCTCGCTTTATGATCTGTCCGACAGCCTGGCGGCGCTAATCGACGAGATGCAGGGCGAAGGCGTCAGCACGGATACGATCCGCGATCTGGATGTTTCCGACATGTCCGGCCATTGGGCGCGGGCGCAGGCCTTTATCGGCATCGCCGATGAATTCACCGGCCTGCATGAGGGCGCGATGGATGCCCAGGCGCGTCAGCGGCAAGTGGTGCTGAACCTGATCGAGCAATGGCAGGAGACCCCGCCGCAGCACCCTGTCATTCTGGCCGGCTCCACCGGCTCACGCGGGACGACGCTGCTGCTGATGCAGGCCATTGCCCGCCTGCCGCAAGGCGCGGTGGTGCTGCCGGGCTTCGACTTTGACCAACCAGAGCGTGTTTGGAGCGGGCTGGATGATCCGATGATCTCGGAGGATCACCCGCAATACCGGTTCCACAAGCTGATGAAAGACTTGGAGATTTCGCCGGCGGATGTGCAGACATGGACTGAAACTCCGCCGGTTTCGCCGGAGCGGAATAAACTCGTGTCCCTCGCCCTGCGCCCTGCCCCGGTGACCGACGCCTGGATGAGCGAAGGCCCGCAGCTGACCGGATTGGACACAGCCACCGGGAACGTCACGCTGATCGAGGCGCCCTCCCCCCGGTCCGAGGCATTGGCCATTGCCCTGCGCTTGCGCCAGTCGGCGGAGGACGGCCAGACCGCTGCGCTGATCACCCCGGACCGGATGCTGACCCGCCAGGTTTCGGCGGCGCTGGACCGCTGGGATATCCTGCCTGATGACTCGGCCGGCCAGCCCTTGCAGCTGTCGCCGCCGGGCCGCTTCCTGCGCCATGTTGCGGGGCTGTTCTGCAAGCCGCTGGCCTGCGACAGCCTGCTGACACTGCTTAAACACCCGCTGACCCATGATGGCGTCGGCCGCGGCGACCACTTGCGCCAGACCCGCGAGCTGGAGCTGTCCCTGCGCCGCAATGGGCCGCCCTTCCCCGATGCCGCGGCCTTTGCCGGTTTTGAGAAAGGCCGTGAACTGACGCATGGCTGGACCGCATGGCTGTCAGCCTGTTTTGCGGATCAAGAGATTGCCGGCACCCTGCCCCTGACCGATTGGGTCGAGCGTCTGCGCGAGTTGGCCGAACGCATTGCCGCGGGCAGCCAGGCTGAGGGCTCCGGCACCCTTTGGGACAAGAAAGCCGGCGAAGCTGCCCTTGCCTGCATCGAAAATCTGGAGGCCGAGGCGCCTTATGGCGGCGAGATGACCGCCCGCGACTTTGCCGACTTGCTGGGCGCCTTGCTGAGCCAGGGCGAGGTGCGCGACCGCGATGCGCCCTATGGCTCGATCATGATCTGGGGCACGCTGGAGGCGCGGGTGCAGGGCGCCGATCTGGTAATCCTTGGCGGGTTGAACGAGGGCAGCTGGCCCGAGGTGGCGGCACCTGATCCCTGGTTGAACCGCCAGCTGCGCAATCAGGCGGGGTTGCTGCTGCCGGAACGCCGCATCGGCCTGTCGGCGCATGATTTTCAGCAGGCGATTGCCGCGCCGGAGGTCTGGCTGACCCGGTCTGAGCGGTCAGAAGAGGCCGATACCGTGCCCTCGCGCTGGCTGAACCGGCTGACCAACCTGCTGTCCGGCCTGCCGGAGCAAGGCGGCCGGGATGCGTTGGATGTCATGCGGGCCAAGGGCCGCCAATGGCTGGGCTGGACCGAAGCATTGGAAGAACCGACGCCGATCCCGCAGATGCCGCGACCCTCGCCACGCCCGCCGGTGGCAAGCCGCCCGCGCCGGCTGACGATCACCGAAATTCCGAGGCTGATCCGCGACCCCTATGCGATCTATGCCAAGCATGTATTGCGGCTAAAGCCCCTCAATCCGCTGGTGCAGGAACCTGACGCCCTGCTGCGCGGCATCGTGGTGCATGAGGTGTTCGAGCATTTCATCAAGGAGGCCCAGGCCGATCCTTCTCTGCTGACTGCCGACCACCTGATCAACAAAACCCGCCAGCTGCTGGACACCCATGTGCCCTGGCCGGTTGCCCGCATTCTGTGGCACACCCGCATCCGCAAGATTGCCGGCGACTTTGTGCTGGCGGAGCAGGAACGCCAATTCCGCGCCAGGCCGGTTGCGTTTGAGGCCAAGGGCAGAGCCCGGCTGGATCCGCTGGATTTCACCATCGCCTGCCGCGCCGACCGGATCGACATGGACGACCGCGGTTTCCTGCATCTTTACGACTACAAGACCGGCGCGCCGCCTTCGGAGGCGCAGCAGAAGAAATTCGAAAAGCAGCTGCTGATCGAAGCTGCGATGGCCGAAGAAGGCGCCTTTGAGGATCTTGGCCCAGCCGAAGTTGCCCGCGCGCTGTTCATAGGATTGGGCAGCAAGATGAAGGAAGTGCGCGCGCCCTTGGATGAAGAGCCGCCCTCCAAGGTCTGGGAGGAGCTGCGCACGCTGATCGGGGCCTATTTTGAGACTGATCAAGGCTATTCGAGCCGGCGCATGGTGCATCGCGACGACATCGCTGGCGATTATGACCACCTGGCGCGCTACGGAGAATGGGACCGCAGCGCCACGCCGCAGCCGGAGGATCTGGCATGACCATCCGCGACGCCGCCTCTGAGGCGCAGTTCCGCGCGGCCCGCCCCGATGCCTCTACCTGGCTGGCGGCCAATGCCGGCTCCGGCAAGACCAAGGTGCTGACCGACCGGGTCGCACGGTTGCTGCTGAAGGGCGTGCAGCCGCAGCATATCCTTTGCCTCACCTACACCAAGGCTGCCGCCAGCGAGATGCAGAACCGGCTGTTCAAGCGGCTGGGGGAATGGGCGATGCTGGGCGATCCGGCGCTGATCGGAGCTTTAACCGAGCTGGGCGAGGTCAACACCGCGGCCGAGGATCTGGCCAAGGCCCGCACCCTGTTTGCCCGCGCCATTGAAACACCGGGCGGGCTTAAGATCCAGACCATCCACTCCTTCTGTTCGTCGCTCTTGCGCCGCTTTCCGTTGGAGGCCGGCGTCAGCCCGCAGTTTTCCGAGATGGACGACCGCGCGGGCCAATTGCTGCGGGCCGAAATCATGGGGGATTTTGCCCAAGGGGAGGAGGCGCCGCTGGTCGATGCGCTGGCGCGGCATGTGAGTGATAGCGATTTTGAGAGCCTAACTTCGGCGATATGCCAGCGCCGTGCCGACTTCGGCGAGCCGCTGGAGTGGACCGGGCTGCTGGAACGGTTTGAGCTGCCCGAAGGTTTTGATGAGGCCGCGCTGGAGGCGCTGGTGTTCCTTGGCGGTGAGGAGGAGCTGCTGCAGCGTACCCGCAACATGCTGGGGCAGGGCGGTGCGACGGATCAGAAGGCCGCCGCCAAGCTGGCGGGCATCACCACGCCCACGCTTGGTGACCTCGGCACATTGGAGAGTATCTTCCTGACCGGCGCGAGCGCCAAGGAGCCATTTACGGCCAAACTGGGCAAGTTCCCCACCAAGAAGCTGCGCGAATCCCACCTGCCGCTGATGGACCAGCTGGAGCCGCTGATGCTGCGGGTGGAGGATGCCCGTGCCAAGCGCCTTGGCCTCACCGCCGCGCGCAAGAGCCATGATCTGCACCGCTTTGCAGCCGCCTTCCTGCCGGAGTATGAGCGCCGCAAGCAGTTGCGCGGCTGGCTCGACTTTGACGATCTGATCCTGAAGGCCCGGCAATTGCTGAACGACCCGGGTGTGGCAGCCTGGGTTCTGTACCGGCTGGACGGCGGTATCGACCATATCCTGGTGGATGAGGCGCAGGACACCAGCCCGGTGCAATGGGACGTGATCGAGAAGCTGGCGCAGGAGTTTACCGCCGGAGAGGGCGCGCGTTCAGGTGTGGAGCGCACCATTTTTGTGGTCGGAGACAAGAAGCAGTCGATTTACTCCTTCCAGGGCGCCGATCCGGATGCATTCGACCGGATGCAGCAGGAGTTCGGCAAGCGGCTGGCAGAGACCGGGGCAGGGCTGCAGGATGCCTCGCTGGATTTCTCCTTCCGCTCCTCCCCCGCGATCCTGAAACTGGTGGACCTGGTGTTCAAGGACAGTCCCCGCGCAGGTTTCCGCAGGGAGGCGTTGCACCGCGCCTTCAAATCCGATCTGCCGGGCCGGGTGGACCTGTGGCCGGTGGTCGAGAAGGTCGAGGATGACGAGGACCCCGATTGGACCAGTCCCGTCGACCGCCCCAGCAGCCGCCACCACACGGTGATCCTGGCGGAGCGCATCGCGCAGTCGATCAAAGAGATGATTGAAACCAGCGTGACGATCCCCGAGGACGGCGCGGAGCGCGGCACCTTCCGGCGCCGGCCCGTGACAGCCGGCGATTTCCTGATCCTGGTGCAGCGGCGCTCGGATCTGTTTTCGGAGATCATCCGCGCCTGCAAAAAGGCAGAACTGCCCATCGCCGGCGCCGACCGGCTGAAGGTGGGGGCAGAACTGGCGGTGAAGGACATTGCCGCGCTGCTGCGGTTCCTGGCGCTGCCGGAAGACTCTTTGTCTCTGGCCGAGGCTCTGAAATCGCCGCTCTTCGGTTGGAGGGAGCAGGCGCTGTTCGACCTCGCGCACCGGCGGAAGGCCATGTACCTGTGGCCGGCGCTGCGGGAGCGGGCAGGGGAGTTCCCGGAAACCATGGCGGTGCTGAACGACCTGCGCGCCAATGCCGATTTCCTGCGCCCCTTTGACCTGATCGAACGTATCCTGACCCGCCACGGCGGCCGCCAGAAACTGCTGGGCCGACTGGGGCCGGAAGCGGAAGACGGCATCAATGCGCTGCTGTCGCAGGCGCTGGCCTATGAGCGGACGGATGTGCCCAGCCTCACCGGGTTTCTGGTCTGGATGCAGACGGATGACCTGGAAATCAAGCGCCAGATGGGCGCGGCCGGCGATATGATCCGGGTGATGTCGGTGCATGGCTCCAAAGGTCTGGAGGCGCCGATCGTGATCCTGCCGGACACTGCCAAACGGCGGCCGCCGACAGATGCAGAGATCATGCTGGCGGGCGGAAGTCCGGTTTGGAAGGTGCCGAAAGAGCAGATGCCCGCCGCCATGCTGGCAGCCCGCGAGGCAGCGCAGGAGAAGTTGCAGAATGAGCGGCTCAGGCTCCTGTATGTGGCTCTAACCCGGGCAGAAAAGTGGCTGATCGTGGCTGCGGCTGGCGATGCTGGAGACGCCGGCGATAGCTGGTACCGCATGGTTGAAGGCGCCATGCGGGAAGGCGGCGCAGTCGAATGCGAGACCGGGGGCGGCAGCGGCCTGCGCCTGCAGCATGGCGATTGGGACGGGCTGCCGCTGGAAGTGCCGCCGGTTCATGAGGCCGCAATGCATACCCTGCCAGAGGTCTTCACCCGGTCTGCCCGCTCCTATGAAGCGCCGGCGCCGGCGCTGAGCCCCTCGGACTTGGGCGGGGCCAAGGCTTTGCCTGGTGATCAGGGTCTGAATGAGGACGCCGCCAAGGCCCGCGGCAGCCGGCTGCACTTGCTGCTGGAGCATCTGCCGGGCCGGGCCGAGGCAGACTGGCCGCAACTGGCGCAGAACCTGCTGCAGGGGGCCGAAAACACTGCAGAACTGCTGAGCGAAGCCTCGGCGGTGCTGAAGAATCCGGATCTTGCGCACATCTTCCAGCCGGAGACGCTGGCAGAGGTGCCGGTGACTGCGGACCTGCACGGCAGCCGTCTGCATGGCGTCATCGACCGGCTGATAGTTACTCCGGAGAAAATCGTCGCGGTGGATTTCAAATCCAACGCCACAGTGCCTGAAACAGAAGGGCAATGCCCCGAAGGCCTGCTGCGGCAGATGGGCGCCTATGCCCATGCGCTGGCACAGATTTTTCCCGGCCGCACCGTTGAAACCGCGCTTTTGTGGACCCGCACTGCAATGCTGATGCCGCTGCCGCACGAGCGCGTGACAGCGGCGCTGATGCGTCGGATGGAACCTTGACGATCCGTTAAGCCGTACCTAGGTTCCAACTCCAGTTGCCACATAACTCTATGGAGACATGCATATGTCCACCGTTGCCGTCACCGACGCCACCTTTGACGCCGAAGTCAAGAACTCAGACATCCCCGTAGTGGTGGACTTCTGGGCTGAGTGGTGCGGTCCCTGTAAGCAGATCGGCCCGGCTCTGGAAGAGCTGGCCGCGGAATTCGACGGCAAGGTGAAAATTGCCAAGGTCGACGTTGACAGCAACCCGAACTCCGCCGCTGCCATGGGCGTGCGCGGCATCCCGGCGCTGTTCATCTTCAAGGACGGCCAGGTGATCTCGAACCGCGCCGGCGCCGCCCCCAAGGCCGCGCTGCAGAGCTGGATCGAAGAAGCGATCTGAGCCGGTTCCCTTGCGAAGGGTATCAGAGGGCTGTCCCCGGGGGCAGCCCTTTTTTTGTGCCGCGTCCACTGGTGTTGCAGGTGGCGGCAAACTGGCTCTTTTCATTGCGCATCCGCCCTGCGACGGTCGCCATCAGGACAGGTACAGGAGGCATTATGGCCAAGACACGGGTACTGGTGGAATTCGGCATGGGCACGTCGCTGAGGCGCGAAGACTATACCGAGGCCGCCCGCCGCGCGATCAAGGACGCGCTGTGGCACAACTCCGTCAGCATGGCGGAGCTGTTTGAGTTTCAGAAGGAAGACATGATCATCGACGCCGAGATCGGGGTGCAGAAGCCGGAGGCGGTGGATACGGACGCGCTGAAGGAGATCTTTCCATATGGCCGGCCCAGCATCCGGGTTGCCGAGGGCGGTTTGAACATTGAGAAACCCCACGGCGGGCGCACGGTGATCGCCAATGCGGCCGTTGTGGTGTCCTTTGACATGGAGGCCGCGGAATGAGCGAAAAACGCATCATCCTGGAAATGGGCATGGGCAATGACCTGTATGGCCAGGACTATACCAAGGCCGCACGACGCGCAGTGCAGGACGCGCTGCATCATTCCTCGATCACGCTGTTTTCCAAGCTGGGGATCGACCACAGCGAAATGCGCGTTGACGTGACCATCGGCGTGCAACAGCCGGAGATGGTGGATTGCGGTCTGGTGGCTGAGGACCTGCCGCGGGGCCGGGCCAGCGTGCGGGCAGTCAAGGGCGGTCTGGATGTGGAGGATGCCGAGGCCGGCAGCCGCCATGTGGTTGCCACTGCCGCGATTGAGGCCTGGCTGCCCGATCAGGCGGGAAAATACAAAGCTGTGCCTTCAGAATGAACAAAGCCGCCCGGTCTGCGGGCGGCTCATTCAATGCTCTGGGACATTTGGAAATCAGATCTTGGCGATGTCTGAACGGTCCAGGCCGATGTCGGCAAGCTGAGCATCGGTCAGCTGCGACAGGGCTTTGCGGGTTTCACGGGTCTCGTGCCATTCCACGATGGTGCTTTTCACGTTGATCAGTGCATCGACCACGCGGAGAACGGTGACTGCTCCGAGCGGCGCGTAGATGTTTGCGGTAGTCATTGCGCATATCCTTCTGAGAAACAGCCGACCCTGTGCCGGTTGTGAGCCCCATGTAGGATAAGGGCCTGAGTCCCACAATTGCTGGAATCTCAGCCCCGATCTGCACGTATTGCATAGCGTATGCGGCCGGATCCCGGCACCGTCTATCCCTTGTGCCCTGCAAGTGATGGTTCCATATAGGAGGCAGAAATTTGGAGGCATGAATGGCAGACGATCAATTCCCTGGCTGGCACGGCACCACGATCATTGGCGTGAAAAAGGGTGGTGAGGTGGTCATCGCCGGTGACGGCCAGGTGTCTCTGGGCCAAACCGTGATCAAGGGCACCGCCCGCAAGGTGCGCCGCCTGTCGCCCGGCGGCTTTGACGTGGTTGCCGGTTTTGCCGGCTCGACCGCGGATGCCTTCACCCTGCTGGAGCGGCTGGAGGCGAAACTGGAAGCCACCCCCGGCCAGCTGGCCCGTGCCAGTGTTGAGCTCGCCAAGGACTGGCGCACCGACAAATACCTGCAGAAGCTGGAGGCGATGCTGATCGTCACCGACGGCAAGGACATGTTTGTGATCACCGGTGCCGGCGATGTGCTGGAGCCTGAACATGATGTGGCAGCCATCGGCTCGGGCGGCAATTTCGCCCTGGCTGCGGCGCGCGGCATGATGGACAGCGATAAATCCGCCGAAGGCGTGGCCCGCGATGCGATGGCAATTGCGGCTGATATTTGCGTCTATACCAATGGCAATCTGACCGTCGAAACCATCGGCCAGGAGGGCTGAGGTGGCTGAGATCGGCAAGGATGATCTGCGGGCGGCGGTTGGCTCCGGCCTGCTGAGCGAGGCCCAGGCAGCTTCACTGCTGGCACTGGCAGACAGCCGCCGCGGCGCGCGGGAGAACCTGGCCCCGGGCGATGAGCCGTTTGAGCTGTTCAAAGGGTTCAACGAGATCTTCATTGTCATCGGCCTGTTGATCCTGGCTTCCGGCTGGATGGCCTTTACGGCGGTGGATCTGGCCGGCTCGCTGGGCGGCTATCAGCAAAAAGCAGTCTATTCCGCTGTCGCCGGCGCCGCGGTTCTATGGCTGCTGTCAGAGTATTTCATCCGCCGCCGCCGGATGGTGGCGCCGGCGATTGCGCTGTCGCTGCTGTGGGCCGGCAATGCGGGCACCGGCTTTGCCGCGCATTTCTCGCAGCCCTTCATGATTGCGCAGAACGACTTTTCCAGCCTGCCGCTGCCCTTTGCGCTGAGCACGGCTGCCATTGCAGTGTTCTGGCTGCGCTTCCGGGTGCCCTTTGCGATGGCGCTGATTGCGCTGGGGGTTTTTGTCTTCGCCTTTCTGACCGCTGCGATCCGGGGCGGCACGCCGGCCGGGATCAGCGAACTGTTCCTGCTGTCGGCAAGCGGGCCCTTTGCGTGGATCACCCTGGCCGTCGGCTTTGCCGTCTTTGCCGTAGCGATGGCTTTTGACCTCAGCGACCCGCATCGGGTGACGCGGCGGTCGGCGCAGGGGTTCTGGCTGCACGTGGTGGCCGCGCCGGCCCTGGTCAACACCATCGCGCTGAGCTTGCTGGACACCGGCGGCTCCGGATCACACATGCTGCTGCTGGGCGTGCTGCTTCTGTTTGCGCTGATCGCGATCATCATCGACCGGCGGTCGTTCCTGATTGCCGCCATCGGCTATAGCGTCACCCTGGCGGGCACCGTGTTCAACGGCGAGGGCACGGCGATCACCATTCTGGCGCTTGGCGTGTTCCTGGTCGCCCTGGGCGCCTTCTGGAGCCGGATCCGGGCTGCGCTGCTGGCACCGCTTTCCCAGGTGCTGCCCTTGCACCGGCTGCCGCCCTCCCATTAAGGGCCGGCAAAGAAAGAGGGCTGAGCAGATGCCCAGCCCTCAATTCGGCCTTGCTTCGTGAGTGGCGGGACCGGTTATTTGATCTTGGCAACACCCAGCGGCACGCCCGCAACCTCGCACCAGATGTAAACCTCGTTGTGCTTGGAAATGTCCCAGGTGGCGGGCACCGCGTAACGCTGCTTGCCAGTCAGGCTGAGCAGGGCGCCCAGTTTGGTGTCGGGGTCATACTTGCCGTCCTTGCCCAGGGCGACACGCGGGTCCGGGCCGCCGTCCAGCGAGAAATCGTCGCCCAGCTCGACGATGTAGCGGCCGCCTTCTTCGACCACTTTGACCGCGCCTGAGGTCACGTGGTTCGAGCGGCCCTCAAAGTGGCCTTTGGCGCCGCCGGCAATGGCAGCGGTTGCACCGGTGAGGGTCACGGCGGCGGTGGTTGCAGCGGCGGCGGCAAAGAATGATCGGCGGTTCAGCATTTGTGTCTCCCTTTAGCTCCTGAACAAAACGCTGACCTCATCTGGTCAGGTTCGGTTTTAAAAAGAAACCGGGGCTCACCGGCCTATTATCTGGCGTGTTTCGCCCGTGTTCCGGCGTGAGGTTTCCGTGATTGGCTTGTGATTGGCCGGCCGTGACCCTAGGTTCCCGGTGAAACAAGAAAGCTGAGTGACATGACCGATCTGACCCCGCGCGAAATCGTTTCCGAACTGGACCGCTTTATCATCGGCCAGAAGGAGGCCAAGCGTGCCGTGGCCGTGGCGCTGCGCAGCCGCTGGCGGCGCAAGCAGCTGGCCGATGACCTGCGCGACGAGGTCTATCCTAAGAACATCCTGATGATCGGCCCCACCGGCGTCGGCAAGACCGAGATCTCGCGCCGGCTGGCGAAACTGGCGCGCGCGCCGTTCATCAAGATCGAGGCCACCAAGTTTACCGAGGTCGGATATGTCGGCCGCGACGTGGAGCAGATCATCCGCGATCTGGTCGACAGCGCCATTGCCCAAACCCGCGAGTTCATGCGGGAAGAGGTGAAGGCCAACGCCCACAAGGCCGCCGAGGACCGGGTGGTTGAGGCCATCGCCGGTACAGAGGCGCGCGATGCCACCCGCGAGATGTTCCGCAAGAAGCTGAAGGCGGGTGAGTTGGACGACACCGTGATCGAGCTGGACGTGGCCGATACCTCCAACCCGATGGGCAATATGTTCGACATCCCCGGCCAGCCCGGCGGCGGCAATATGGGGATGCTGAACCTGGGCGACCTGTTCGGCAAAGCAATGGGCGGGCGCACCACCCGCAAGAAGATGACCGTCGCCGAAAGCTATGAGGTGCTGATCAGCGAAGAGGCGGACAAGCTGCTGGATGACGAAACCGTCACCCGCACCGCGCTGGAGGCTGTCGAACAGAACGGCATCGTGTTCCTTGACGAGATCGACAAGGTCTGCGCCAGGCAGGAGGTCCGCGGCGGCGATGTCAGCCGCGAAGGGGTGCAGCGCGACCTGCTGCCGCTGATCGAGGGCACCACCGTCAGCACCAAACACGGCCCCGTAAAGACCGACCACATCCTGTTTATCGCCTCGGGCGCCTTTCACATAGCCAAGCCATCGGATCTGCTGCCGGAACTTCAGGGCCGTTTGCCGATCCGGGTCAACCTGCGTGCTCTTACTGAAAATGACTTTGTCCGGATCCTGACTGAAACTGACAATGCTCTCACCCGCCAATACACTGCCTTGATGGGCACGGAAGAGGTCGAGGTGACTTTTACCGAAGACGGGATCGCGGCGCTGGCCAAGATCGCGGCGGAAGTGAACCAGACTGTCGAAAACATCGGTGCGCGCCGGCTGTACACCGTGATGGAGCGTGTCTTTGAGGAGCTGTCCTTTACCGCACCTGACCGCTCCGGTGAGGCCGTCACCGTTGACGCCTCTTTCGTCAAAAAGAACCTGGGCGAGCTTGGCCGTTCAGCAGATGTCAGCCGGTACGTGCTTTAAATAGCATTCTGCCTCGCACCCGCTATGGACTTTGGCGGCTGGCACAGTAGCCTGCCGCCATTGATTGAGGTGGGATGAAATGCAGGTGCTGAAGCTGTTTTTTGGGGGATTTCTGTTGTTTCTGTCCGCCTGTACTGACAGATCCCTTTCCCCAACAGTTCCAGAAGCGCTGCAACTGGGCACCCCAAAAACGATCTTTGCGGCAACCAACCGGGATGCGTTGCCGGACGGCACCTTTGGCACTGACCGGACAGACGGTTTCAGCCTGCTGGAGCTGACAGTTTCCATTCCGCCGGACCACAAGCCCGGGTCTCTGAAATTCGGCTACAACGACCCGGATCCTGCCACAGAGTTCACCATGGCAGGCCGCAGGAAGTTTGAAGATGAAGACGCGTTTTCTGCCCGCCTGAAACAGGAACTGGCTAAATTCCCGCCGCAAGAACGAGATGTTACCGTCTTTGTCCACGGCTTCAATTCGACCCAGGCGGAGACGGCTTTCCGCGCTGCACAGCTGACCCACGATATAGATGTTCCCGGCGCAACGGTGATCTATTCCTGGCCAAGCAAAGGCCGTCCGCTTGGCTATGCCTATGATGGTGATAGCGTGCTGTTCGCCCGCGACGGTTTGGAAATGCTGTTGCGTAAACTGCGCTCATCCGGCGTTGAACGGATTGTTGTGGTTGCCCATTCCATGGGCGGGCTGCTCACCATGGAAGCACTGCGGCAGATGGAGATCAAAACGCCTGGGTGGACAGCCCGGAACCTGGGCGGCGTTGTTCTCATGTCACCGGACCTGGACGTCGATGTTTTCAAATCCCAGATGCAGCGGTTTACCCAAGTGCCGCAGCCATTTCTGATCTTTGTTTCACGCAAGGATAATGTGCTGACCCTGTCCCAGCGGCTGCGGGGGCTTGATGGGCGTGAGAGGCTGGGTAATCTCGACAATATTGAGGAGATAAAGGGGTTGCCGGTTGAAGTCATCGACACAACTGCCTTTGCCGATGAAGCGGAATCGCAGCATTTCGTGGCTGCGTCCTCCCCTGCGCTTCTGGCTCTGCTCAACGGCGCCCGGCAGACGGCTGACACCTTTACCCAAGGCCAGGACCTATTGCAGAAGATTTTGCCCGGGCAAATCGTTATTCGCGACAACGCGGTAAAGGTGGCACTGGAAAACACAGCTGCAGACAGCCGGTAGCAGGCGGTCAGCGGTTCCGCCTAAGATAAATGTAATAAGCGCCTTCGCCGCCATGGCTGATGTGGGCTGGCGTTACCTGCAATACTGCCTGTGACAATGGCGGCAGCGCCAGCCATTGGGGAACCTTGTGGCGCAGCACCCCGCGCGGCACCGGCATCGGGCCTGGCTCATCCCGGTCCTTGCCCTTGCCAGTCACCACAAGCACCAGCCGTTTTCCTGACGCCTGCGCAGACAGAATGAACCGTGTAAGGGCCGGGTGCGCCGTGTCGATACGCATACCGTGCAGGTCCAGTTTTCCCTCAGGCCTGATCTTGCCCCGCTTCATGCGCCGGAACGCTTTTTCATCCATTTGCAGCGGATCGCTGGCCAGGCTGCGTGCGATCGAGGGTTTCAGGTCGTTTTTAACAGGTTTGGGTTTTGCCCTGCTGCCAATCTCAAAGGCCGCCAGGCGCGGCTCCTGCTGCTTGACTGGCTTGGGTTTTGGCATCGGCGGGGCAGGGGGCGTTGAATGTGCGCCCGGATGCAACCGCTCAGTGTGCTTCACGACCTTATGCCAAAGGTCGATTTCCTCCCCTGTCAGTTTCCGCCGTGTCATTCAAAGATCTTCCGGCAGCATCGCATAGGCCCGCTGGATCGGCAGCAGAACCACCATCCGGCCGGGATCTTTCATTGTACCGGCGGTTTCGCCGGCCACATCGCCAGTGCCAACAAAAATATCTGCACGTTGCGCGCCCTTGATGGCAGATCCGGTATCCTGTGCAACCATCAAACGGCGCAGCGGCATATTGCCTTGCTTTTCGACCCAAACAGGCGCGCCCAAAGGCGTATATGCAGGGTCCGCCGCAATGGTCCGCATCGGCGTTACCGAGCGGTTCATTGCACCAAGCGGCCCCTTGGAAGCAGCAACTTTGCGCACTTCCCTGAAAAACACATACGACGGGTTGTGGAACAAAAGCTCCTTGCCATCGGCTGGATTCCGGCGCACCCAGGATTTGATCACCTGGGCACTTACCTGGTGGACATTGTACACGCCCCGGCGCACCAGTTCTTTGCCAATAGATTTATACGGATGGCCATTGGCCCCGCCGTAGCCAACGCGGATCATTGTTCCATCCGGAAGGCGGATCCGCCCCGATCCCTGAATTTGCAGAAAGAACAGCTCAACCGGGTCGTCCACCCAGGCAATTTCCAGCCCGCGGCCTTGCATCACATCGCTGGTCAGAATGTCCCGGCGCGGCAGCCAAAGATCCGTGCGGCGCGCCTCTGGCGGTATCTTATAGACCGGATACCGGTAGCGTCCTGTGGGATAGCGGGAGCCGTCCAGCTCGGGTTCAAAATAGCCCGTGAACAGGGCCGGATTGCCATCCTCAATCAACACCGGGCGGAAGAACAGTTCAAAGAATGCCCGGGCGCCTTCGGGCGCCTGTGATTGAGCCGCCTTGCACAGAGCAGTCCAATCCGGATCCCTCAGATCACCGCAGGTTTCCAGGAAAACGGTCAGAGCCGCTGCATGGTCATCGTCTGCCCAACCGTCTAGCTGAGCAAAATCCAGCAGGCTGGACACGGCTTCGGATTGCGCCCCAGAGGCGGTCATCGCGGCACCTGCAATTGCAGCTGCCCCAAGTGCCCCCCGAAGCGCCGCAATCATGCGTCCGTCGCGACCAGCTGCCAGTTCGGATCGTCGCTTCCCATGCCGCGCGCAAAGACCCATGTGTCCTTCTGGCGTTTCACAGCTTTGGGATCGCCTTCGACGATATCGCCGCCGCGGTCACGTACTACAGAAGTCAGCTCACCCACAAAACGCATGGTGATCTCCGCGCGGCCGGTTGACGGGTTGAATTGGGCATCTGCCAGAGACGTTTCCCGGACGCCGATGAATTCAGCCTCGATCTTCAATCCCTGATCTTCGCGCTGCGCAACGGCGTCAACAAAACTGTCAAACACGTCTTCCGCCAGGAAGGGCTGGATTTCGTCCAGGTTTCCATGTTCGAACCCCATCAGGATCATCTCGTATGCGCCACGCGCACCTTGCACAAAGTCCTGCACCTGAAACGATGGCTCCGCCCGTTTCATCGCCGCAAGAGCGGCAGCTTGCGGGCTGTCTTCAGCCACATAGTCAGTGATGTCGCGGTCAGGGCCGCCTTCGATCACTTCCAGGTCGGGGCGGCGTCCCCGCGCTTCGGATTGCGGCAACGGCGGCTTTTCAAAGCCTTCACGTGTTCCCAATACGCTTTTCAGGCGCAGGATCAGAAACACGGCAATACCGGCCAGAACCAAAAGCTGAATCACAGGCGACTCCATGGATACCTCATGCTAGGCGTTCGTACTTTGTTTGAAACCAAAGCGGTCACGTCTTATGTAGGTGACGGGCGGGGGCAAGTCTACCGCCCGGGTGTATGATCGCAAGGAAACCCTGATGTATCTTTTCCTGGCCTTTCTGATGGTTCCCATCATTGAAATCGCTTTGTTTATTCAAGTTGGGGGCGCCATCGGGCTGTGGCCGACCCTGGCCATCGTTGTTCTGACCGCCGTGCTGGGCACCTGGCTGGTGAAAACCCAGGGGCGCATGGCAATGGGCCAGCTGCGGTCGTCTTTCCAGCAATTGTCAGATCCTGCGGAGCCTTTGGCCCACGGAGCCATGATCCTGTTTGCCGGTGCGCTGCTGCTGACGCCGGGATTCTTTACGGATGCCTTCGGCTTTGCCTTGCTTATGCCGCCAGTGCGGCTGGCTGTGTACTGGTATCTGCGCGCCCGTGTCACTGTGGCCCAGTTCCAAATGGGTCCTGGCAGCATGCACGGGCGGCACTACCCCGGAGCTGCCGGAAAACCGGATGACATTATTGATGGCGATTACGAAGATGTGACCCCAGGGAAGCGTCCCGAAGGCCCTTCGGGCTGGGTTGAAGGCCCCCGTTGAGCTAGCCGGACCAAGCTGCTAAGCACGGTCAAAAGCATATTTTCAGGAGTATCTCCATGGCCGAAAACGGCGAAGCCCAGCAGCAGCCACAGGTCCAGATGAACATTCTGGGCCAGTTCATCCGCGACATGTCGTTTGAAAACGTGATGGCGCAGAAAGGCACCGGCGGCGACGTTCAGCCCGATGTCAGCGTTCAGGTGAACCTGGATGCGAAAAAGCGCTCAGCTGAAAACCAGTATGAAGTCGTCACCAAGCTGACCGTCGAGTCCAAAAACAAGGAAGGCGGCGAGGTTCTGTTTGTGCTGGAACTGGAATATGTCGGCGTGTTCAACATCGTGGGCGTGCCGGAAGACCAGCTGCACCCGTTCTTGCTGATCGAATGCCCGCGCATGACCTTCCCGTTCCTGCGCCGTATCGTGTCCGACGTGACCCGCGACGGCGGCTTCCCGCCGCTGAACCTGGACAACATTGATTTCGTGGCGATCTACCGTAACGAGCTGGCCCGCCGTCAGCAAGAGGCAGCGGCAGCTGCCCCGACCCAGTAAGGGTTCAGAGTTTTGAAACAGAAAACGCCGCTGAATATCAGCGGCGTTTTTCTTTTTCCGGGCCGGCTTGGGTCAACCTTCGTGGCCCATGCTGCTTAGGTCAGGAGGCCTTCCACAAAGCATCATCGCCCATCTTGGCCACAAAAGCGTCATGCGCGGCCTGTTCCTCAGCTGTGATCCGCGCCGGCAGGGCCGTTTGCCGCGGGGCAGGGCGCCAATCATCTTCCACCTGGACCGAGCTGGAGGAGGCTTGCGTCGACAAGCCAAAATCCGGCTGACGGCCGCCAATCAGCTCCAGGTAGACATCAGCCAGGATCTCGGAGTTGAGCAGCGCGCCGTGCAGGGTCCGGTTGGAGTTGTCGATATTGAAACGGCGGCAGAGCGCATCCAGCGTTGCCGGCGAGCCCGGGAACCGCTGGCGGGCCATCGCCAGGGTGTCGATGGCCTGATCCATCGGCAGTTTGGGCAATCCCATCCAGCCGAGCTCCGCGTTCAGGAATTTCATGTCGAAGCTGGCGTTGTGGATGACCAGCTTGGAATCCTGCACAAAATCCAGGAACTTCTGACCGATCTTGGCAAACACCGGCTTGTCCCGCAGCGTCACCGCGCCGGGTTCCGGTTTTTGCGGCGGCTCCAGAAGATCCGGGCCAATGCCATGCACCGAGAACGCCTCAGCCGGCATGGAGCGTTCCGGGTTCATGTACTCGTGGAACGTCTTGCCGGTGGGCATGTGGTTATAGAGCTCCACCGCGCCGATCTCGACGATGCGGTCGCCGGAAAAGGGATCAAACCCGGTGGTTTCGGTATCAAGAACGATTTCACGCATGGGCCAGTTTGCTCCTGATGTCTGCGAGGATCTCTGCCACCTGCGCCTCGGCGTGCTCTAGCGTGTCCGTTTCAATCACGTAGTCGGCGCGGGCGATTTTGTCCTTAATCGGCATCTGTTTTTGCAGGATTTGCCGGAACTGCTCAACCGTCATTGTGCCGCGGGAAAGAACACGGCTTTGCTGGGTTTCCGCGTCAACGCTTACACAGGCCACCGCATCCATTTCGGCGTGGCCGCCGGTTTCAAAAAGCAGCGGGATGTCGAAGACTAGGACATCGCTTTTTGCCTGCGCCCGGAAGGCGGCCCGGTCCCGCGCAACCAGCGGATGCACGATGGTTTCGATGAGTTTCAATGCGTCTGGATCAGCGCCAATGATCTTCTTCAAGGCGTCCCGGCTGACTGCGCCGTCCTCAATTGCCTCAGGGAAAGCGGCCTGCATCGGTGCGACCGCCGCACCCTCTTTGCCATAAAGCCGGTGAACAGCCGCATCAGCATCCCAAACAGCGCAGCCCTGGGCCGCGAACAGTCTGGCAGTTGTGCTTTTGCCCATGCCGATGGATCCGGTGAGACCGAGGCTGAAACTCATCTGAGTGCCGCCGCGCGGGTGGCTGCGTCCACTTCGGGACGATGGCCGAACCAGCGCTCGAACCCCGGAACCGCCTGGTGCAGCAGCATGCCAAGCCCGTCGACCACGGTGCAGCCGGCATCTTCGGCGGATTGCAGCAGGTCGGTTTTCAGCGGCGCATAGATCAGGTCTGTCACCACCGCATTTCGCTGCAACCCGTCCAGCGGCACCCGCAGACGGGGCTTGCCGACCATGCCCAGAGAGGTGGTGTTCACGATCAGCGCGCCTTCTTCGATGATATTGCCGGCCTGGACCCAATCAGACACTTTGACCCGGCTGCCGAAATCGTTTTGCAGCTGTTCGGCACGGCCGCGGGTGCGATTGGTCAGCAGGATCTCGGGCACGCCAGCCTCCAACAGCGACGCGACGACCGCGCGGCAGGCGCCGCCGGCCCCCAGCACCACGGCCGGCCCGGACTGCGGTTCCCACAGCGGCGCGCCCTGTTGCAGGTTGGTGATGAAGCCATAGCCGTCGGTGTTGTCGGCCATAATGGTGCCGTCCTTGCGGAAGATCAGCGTGTTGGCCGCGCCGATCAGCTTGGCCCGGTCGGTGACCTTATCGGCGATTTCCATCACCGCTTCCTTGTGCGGGATCGTCACATTGGCGCCGACAAACCCCATTTTCGGCATCATCCGGATGGTGTCGGCCAGATCCTCAGGCTCCACATGCATCGGCACGTAATGACCGGCAATGCCATGAGCGTTCAGCCAGTGGCGGTGCAGCTGCGGGGATTTGGAATGCGCAACCGGACAGCCGATAACGCCGGCCAGCGGGATTTTGGCTTCTGTCATTGCTCGATTACCCCTTGCAGACCCAGATAACTGATAAGCTCCATCAGCGGCAATCCCAAGACATTAAAGTAGCTTCCGTCAATGGAGGTGAACAGGCGCACGCCTTCCTCCTCCAGTTTATAAGCGCCCACCGCGTGGCGGATGCTGTCCCAATTCCGGGACACATAGTCCTGCAGATAGGCATCGGAGCATTTCCGCATTACCAGCCGGACCTGCCCCACATGGCGCCAGACAGGTTCTCCGTCGCGGTAGATCACTGCCGCCGACAGCAGCATATGCCGCTTGCCGCACATCGCCTTGAGCTGCTTCAGCGCCACCTCTTCACTGATGGGTTTGGAAAGAAGGGTTCCTTCAAAATCAAGCACCTGGTCACATCCCAGCACCAGTTTTCCCGGGTGTTTACCGCTGATCTTGCGCGCCTTTGCCTCAGCCAGCGCATCGGCAATGTCCCGCGGCGGCGCCTGTTCAGCCAGAAGCGCGGCCTTGATCGCGTCTTCATCAAGCCGAGGGATGTCAGTGGCAAATTCAATGCCTGCCTGGCGCAATAGATGCGCCCGGATTTCGGAACCGGAAGCCAGCACTATGTGGGCAGTCATGTGGAAAACCCCGTGGGAAAGACGCAGATCGTTTCAGGACGTTTTGTATGGTTTTCCACGCTCAAGTAAAGACTCCAGGGCTTGACGCAAATCTCAGGATTTAGCCGGCTGAGTTGTCCTTTGTGAGCGAGGATAACTTGGAATCCGTGGATATGCCGGCTCTCCCCGGATCATCCCAGTCTTATCCCCAAGCACGGATTGGTAAACACATCCTTAACGCACCTTATTTCTAAGGCGTTAAGAAAATTTCCACGACTCCTGTCCCATCCAAGCTGGAATCTTATCCCTGCTGGGGATAAGCGGAGGAGGATTTACTTATCCACCGGAATCCACGCACCCTACAAAAACATCATCCTTCTAATATTCATTTAATTATTAGGGTGATCAGATCAGACCAGGGAGAACAGCCCATGGACCTGAGCGATGTGATGTTCACGCTCTACCCATACGCCAAGTCGCTGCACATCATGGCTGTACTCAGCTGGATGGCAGGTCTCTTCTATCTCCCCCGTCTGTTTGTGTATCATGTGGAGCAGGCAGAGAATGTGAAGGAAGCCATTCCAATCTTTCTGACCATGGAAGAAAAGCTCCTCAGGATCATCATGCGCCCGGCCATGTATGTGTCCTGGGCAGCAGGGCTGTTCATCGTTCTCACGCCCGGAATTGTCGACTGGAGCTACATCTGGCCCTGGACCAAGGGGGTCTCGGTGATTGCCATGACCTGGTTCCATCATTGGCTGCTGTTCCGCTACCGCGATTTCAAAGAAGGCAGGAATTCTCTCACCGGCCGGCAGTTTAGGATGATGAATGAGGTGCCCACTGTGCTGATGCTGGTGATTGTGGTTTCAGTCATCTTCAAATTCTGACGCAGAGGCGCAGAAACAAGCCCAGCAGCGCCGGAACGCTTGCAGCCGGCGTTTGACTCATCTGAAACGAGTCCCTATGTATGGCTCTCAACGGGCCCGTCCGGGCGTGCCGTGTTTTCCATTCCTGTCGTCAGACCGACCCCCTGGGTAAACGGGGGAGTAGAGGCCGTATATATATGACCGTGCAATCCCTGAATCTGTCCGATCTGAAGGCGAAAAGCCCCAAAGCGCTGCTGGCGATGGCCGAGGAGCTGGAGATCGAAAACGCTTCGACCATGCGCAAGGGCGAGATGATGTTCCAGATCCTGCGGGAACGTGCGGATGAGGGCTGGGATATCGGCGGCGACGGTGTGCTGGAGGTGCTGCAGGACGGCTTCGGCTTCCTGCGCTCGCCCGAGGCCAACTATCTGCCGGGTCCTGACGATATCTATGTCTCGCCGGACATGATCCGCCAGTATTCGCTGCGTACCGGCGACACCGTCGAAGGCCAGATCAAGGCACCGCTGGAGTCGGAACGCTATTTCGCACTGACCAATGTCACCAAGATCAACTTTGAAGAGCCTGAGAAGGCCCGTCACAAGATTGCATTCGACAATCTGACACCGCTCTATCCGGATGAGCGCCTGAAGATGGAGATCGAGGATCCCACCATCAAGGACCGCTCCGCCCGGGTAATCGACCTGGTGGCCCCCATCGGCAAAGGCCAGCGTTCGCTGATCGTGGCGCCGCCGCGGACCGGTAAGACCGTGATCCTGCAGAATATCGCGCATTCGATCGAGAAGAACCATCCGGAATGCTACCTGATCGTTCTGCTGATCGACGAACGCCCGGAAGAGGTTACCGACATGCAGCGCTCGGTGAAGGGCGAGGTTGTCTCCTCCACCTTCGACGAGCCGGCGACACGCCACGTTGCAGTTTCCGAAATGGTCATCGAAAAGGCCAAGCGTCTGGTGGAACATAAACGAGATGTTGTTATCCTCCTTGACTCGATCACAAGACTTGGTAGGGCGTTCAACACTGTTGTTCCGTCCTCGGGCAAGGTTTTGACCGGTGGTGTCGACGCAAACGCGCTGCAGCGCCCGAAACGCTTCTTTGGTGCCGCACGTAACATCGAAGAGGGCGGTTCGCTCACCATTATCGCCACCGCGCTGATCGACACCGGATCGCGCATGGACGAAGTGATCTTTGAAGAATTCAAAGGTACCGGCAATTCGGAAATCGTGCTGGACCGCAAGATTGCCGACAAACGTGTGTTCCCGGCAATCGACATCCTCAAGTCCGGTACCCGGAAAGAGGATCTTCTGGTCGACAAGGGCGATCTGGCCAAAACCTTTGTTCTGCGCCGGATCCTGAACCCAATGGGCACCACCGATGCCATCGAGTTCCTGCTATCAAAGCTGAAGCAGACCAAGTCGAATTCCGAGTTCTTCGACTCGATGAACACCTGATCCAGGCCGGCAAGAGAGAAGGGCCATCCCATGGACACGATCTTTGCGCTGGCCTCCGCCCAAGGAAAGGCAGGGGTTGCGGTAATTCGCGTCTCCGGCCCGCTGGCGCTTGAGGCCGGCGCTCAGCTTTGCGGCGGCGACTTACCGGCGCGGCGCGCCAGCCTGCGGGAATTGCGGGACGAATCAGGGGAACGGCTGGATGAGGCGCTGGTTCTGACCTTCACAGCGCCAAACAGCTTTACCGGCGAAAATACCGTTGAATTTCAAACGCATGGAAGCACTGCAGTTGTTTCCGCGGTGCTTGATTCTCTGAGGCGAATCAATGGTTTGAGAATGGCCGAACCCGGTGAGTTCACGCGCCGGGCGCTGGAAAACGGAAATCTGGACCTGGCTCAGGTTGAAGGCTTGGCGGACTTGATCGACGCGGAAACCGAAGCGCAGCGCAAGCAGGCGCAAGTGATCCTTGCTGGCGGATTGGGCGACCTGGCCGAGACATGGCGCGCAAACCTGATCCGGGCTGCGTCACTGATCGAGGTCACGATCGACTTCGCCGATGAAGAAGTGCCGGTTGACGTCACGCCTGAGGTGGCTGCGCTGTTGGCGGATGTTCAGGCCGGCTTGGAGAAGGAAACCGCCGGCGTCAGAATTGCCGAACGAATCCGCAGCGGGTTTGAGGTTGCCATCATCGGTGCGCCGAACGTCGGGAAGTCTACGCTGCTGAATGCGCTTGCCGGCCGCGAAGCCGCGATCACGTCCGAATACGCGGGCACCACCCGCGATATTATCGAAGTGCGTATGGATCTTGCCGGCCTGCCTGTTACCCTGCTGGACACCGCCGGCCTGCGCGAAACTGAAGACCATGTTGAAGGGATTGGTATTGCCCTGGCGCGCAAACGGGCCGAAGAAGCAGATCTTCGGGTTTTCCTGGCAGAGGATGATGAGGTCCTTGATGTTGAAATGCAGGCCGGCGACATCCGCCTGCGCCCTAAGGCCGATCTGAGGGACGACACCGGCGATGCAATTTCCGGCCGGTCCGGGCAGGGGATAGATCGCCTTGTCGGACATGTTTCGGAAGTTTTAGGTACCCGTTCTGCACAGGCTGGGATTGCAACCCGCGCCCGGCACCGGGATGCGATGCTGTCGGCTCTTGTATCTCTGAAAGAAGCCCAGGATATCCTGCAGCGAGGTCCTGAGTTTTATGATATAGCTGCCGAGGAAATGCGGTCTGCTATCCGGGCATTGGAGATGCTTGTCGGCCGGATCGGGGTTGAAAATCTCTTGGATGAGATTTTCTCCAGTTTTTGTCTGGGAAAGTGAAGGAGTGTTTCACGTGAAACATTCATCGTATGATGTGATCGTGGTCGGCGGCGGTCACGCCGGCACAGAGGCTGCCCATGCCTCGGCACGGATGGGTGCTTCGACCGCTTTGATAACACTGGATCGTAGTGGCATTGGTGTTATGTCCTGCAACCCAGCCATCGGAGGCTTGGGGAAAGGGCATCTTGTCCGGGAAATTGACGCCATGGATGGCGTTATGGGGCGCGTTGCAGATCGGGCTGGTATACAGTTCCGCCTTTTGAACCGAAGAAAAGGGCCAGCGGTTCAGGGACCGCGAGCTCAGTCTGACAGGAAAATTTACCGGCAGGAAATGCTCCGGTTGACGGAAACACAGCGAAACCTGGATATAGTTGAAGGCGAGGTTACTGACTTTCTCATGGCAAGCGGGGAAGTCGCCGGCGTCATTCTTGCAGATGGCAGTGAGATCCCCGCAAAGTCTGTGATCTTGACGTCTGGAACATTCCTCCGCGGTGTCATTCACATCGGCGACGTATCTAGACCTGGTGGGCGGATGGGGGATAAGCCGTCCGTTAGGCTGGCTGAAAGGTTGGACAGCTTCGATGTGCCACTGGGCCGGCTGAAAACCGGGACCCCTCCGAGATTGGACGGGCGTACGATTGATTGGGCTTCGCTTGACTCACAGCCTGGCGACGATAATCCTGTGTTCTTTTCGTTCTTGACCAAGTCACTTCAGGCTGAACAGGTATCCTGCGGGATTACGCACACAAACCCGGAAACCCACGAAATCATCCGCAACAACCTCAGCCGGTCTGCGATGTATGGCGGTCACATTGAGGGGGTTGGCCCCCGGTATTGCCCTTCGATTGAGGATAAGATCGTCCGGTTTTCTGACAAAGAGTCTCACCAGATCTTCCTTGAGCCTGAGGGCGTATCCGACCACACTGTCTACCCGAACGGAATTTCAACAAGTTTGCCAGAGGATATTCAAGAATCCTATGTGCGTTCTATCCGGGGGCTGGAGCACGCAGTCATTCTGCAGCCTGGATACGCCATCGAATATGACTATGTTGATCCCCGCGCGCTCTCACTGGATTTGGCGCTGAAGGACGTACCCGGCTTGTATTTGGCAGGTCAGATCAACGGGACTACCGGTTATGAAGAGGCCGCCGCCCAGGGGCTTGTAGCGGGTTTGAATGCAGCCCAGCGTGCCAAGGGGAAGGAGGCCGTGACCTTTAGCCGGGCCAATAGTTACATTGGGGTGATGATTGATGATCTCACCACAAACGGGGTTACAGAGCCTTACCGGATGTTCACGTCGCGAGCAGAATTCCGACTATCCCTGCGGGCCGATAATGCGGATCAAAGGCTTACACCCATGGCGATAGAACTTGGTTGTACTGGTAAGGACCGTATTCGCATGTTTTCGGAAAAGACCGAACGCTTGCAGTCCGCGCGGCAGATACTGGAGGCGCAAACCTTCACTCCGAAACAGGTTTCTGAGGCCGGCATCAGGATTAATCAAGACGGAAACCGGAGAACTGGGCTGGACGTACTGGCGTTTCCGGATGTGTCTTTCGATGACTTGAAGACGCTTCTGCCTGAGCTTAGCTCTGTTGAGCCGGAAATTTCCAGGCAGCTGGAGCGGGATGCTCTTTACGCAAACTACATCTCACGCCAAGAGCGGGAGGTTTCCGCTCTGAAGCGGGACGAAAGCTACAGTATTCCTGCTGATTTCGTTTATGAGGGGGTTGAAGGACTGTCGAATGAAATTCAGCAGAAGTTGAAAAAGGCCCGCCCTGAAACTCTTGCCCAGGCTGCACGCGTTGATGGCATAACGCCGGCAGCCCTTGCGTTGATTTTGGCTCGCCTGCGAAAGGTGCGGGGCAGGCAGGAGAAGTCTGCATGAGCACAGAAGACTTGTGGCGCGCGCTCAGTGTTTCACGTGAAACAATGCGCCGTTTGGAGCTTTTCGAGGTGGTGGTCAGGAAATGGAATCCCAGGATCAACCTTGTTTCCAAGGCTAGCCTCGAACACATCTGGACACGGCATATTGCAGACTCGGTGCAAATTTTCCGGTGTGTCTCCGCACCAGGCCGCTGGGTAGATATCGGCAGTGGGGGCGGATTTCCAGGTTTGATTATTGCCTTAATGGCTGCTGAGGAAGCGCCGGATATGCAAGTGACGCTTATCGAAAGTGATCAGAGAAAAGCTGCTTTTCTTAGAAGTGCAGCGCGAGAATGCGGTGCGGCTGTTCGGGTAATATCAGAGCGTATCGAACGAGTTGAAGCCCAGAAGGCTGACGTCTTGTCCGCCCGGGCGCTGGCTGATCTTTCCGATCTTCTGGAGTTTTCTGAGCGTCATCTTGCCGGGGATGGCATTGCGCTGTTCCCGAAAGGTCAGAGTTGGAAAAAAGAAGTGGATAACGCGCAGCAGCGATGGCGGTTCAAAGCAGAACCCATTAAAAGTCTGACTGAGCCTGAAGCAGTAATCCTGAAAGTCTGGGGAGTTGAACGTGCCTGATTTTTCCCGCCCGGAGGGGCCACGTATCATCGCGGTCGCAAATCAGAAAGGCGGGGTAGGGAAAACAACAACAGCGATCAACCTTGCTGCGGCCTTGGTCGAAGGTGGGCTGCGTGTATTGGTGGTTGATCTGGATCCGCAGGGAAATGCCTCAACCGGCCTTGGGATAGAGCCCTCTGACCGGGATCTTACAACATATGATCTTCTGGTGGAGGATGCTTCCCTTGCGGATGTCATCCGGACAACGGAGATTGAAGATCTTTGCATCATTCCCGCAACTGTTGATCTGAGTTCTGCGGATATTGAACTTTTCACCAATGAAAAGCGAAGCTACCTGCTGCATGACGCGCTTCGGCAGACGGCGATGGATGAGTATGATTGGGATTACGTCCTGATAGACTGCCCGCCGTCTCTGAATCTTCTGACGGTCAATGCTATGGTGGCAGCGCATTCTGTTCTGGTGCCGCTTCAGAGCGAATTTTTCGCATTGGAAGGTGTAACTCAGCTGATGCTGACGATTCGCGAGGTGCGCCAGTCGGCTAATCCAGGACTGCGAATCGAAGGTATCGTTCTGACCATGTTCGACCGGCGCAACAACCTGTCGCTGCAGGTTGAGCAAGACGCACGGGATAATCTCGGCGACCTCGTGTTTCAAACTAAGATCCCGCGCAATGTGCGTGTTAGCGAAGCACCTTCCTATGCTTTGCCGGTGTTGAACTATGACACCAACTCCCAAGGCGCACAGGCCTATCGCGCACTGGCAGAAGAAATCCTGAATAAACATCAGAAGATAGCGGCGTAAATGCAGAATACAGACCGGAGGCAACCATGGCAGACAAAAAGACAAAACCACGAGGGCTGGGCCGGGGATTGTCAGCGTTGATGGCAGATGTGAACCCCGCGCCGGTGAGCACGCAGGCTGAAGCACCACGGAATGCGGAAGTACTGGTTCCGATTGAGAATATTATTGCCAATCCAAATCAGCCGCGCCGGCAGTTTCTGCAAGAGGACCTGGATGACCTGACCGCCTCCATTAAGGAAAAGGGGGTCCTGCAGCCGCTGATCGTACGCCCGCGACCTGGCGGACAATATGAGATTGTTGCCGGCGAACGGCGCTGGCGGGCGTCTCAGGCGGCCCAGCTGCATGAAGTGCCGGTGCTGATCCGGGACTATTCAGACCTTGAGATGATGGAAGTGGCTATCATCGAAAACATCCAGCGCTCTGACCTCAATGCGATGGAAGAGGCGCAGAGTTACAAGCAGCTAATGGAGAAGTTCGGCCATACTCAGGAGAAGATGGCCGAGGCGCTTGGAAAAAGCCGCAGCCACATTGCGAATCTGGTGCGCCTGCTGCATCTGCCGGATGATGTACAGATCCTGGTTCAGGAACGAAAACTTTCTGCAGGTCACGCGCGTGCGCTGATCACTTCCGACAATGCGTCTGACCTGGCCAAGAGAATCGTGAAGAGCGGGCTGTCCGTGCGGGCGACGGAGGCGTTGGTAAAGAAGGATGCCGCAGGTTTCCAGACAACTGCCGCCAAGAAGCCGAAGCAGTCAGCCGAAAAGGACGCGGATACACGCGCTTTGGAAGGCGATCTGTCGGCAATGCTGAAAATGAAGGTGTCGATTGACCATAAGCCGGGCGGAGAGAGTGGATCGGTAACGATAAGCTATGCGGATTTGGATCAGCTTGATGAGCTGTGTAATCTGCTCAGCCGTTAGGCCGGGTCCAGATAAAGACCAGAACGGCTGAAAGCACCAGCACTTGAATGCCCAGCACATAGCTTGGGACAGAAAGCAGCAGAGATAGTCCAAAGACGGCGGCAATCGAAGCGGTTGCCGCCTTTTTTGCGACCGGCCGGATTGCACCGCTGTTGCGCCAATCGGTGATCATTGGGCCGAAAACATTGTGGGCTAGGATCCAATCGTGCAGCCGGTCTGAGGAATTGGCGAAACAGAAGGCTGCAAGCAGCAGGAATGGAACAGTCGGAAGAAGGGGAAGGACAATGCCGATGACGGCCAAGGCAACAAAGAACAGTCCCAGGCCGGCATATAGAAAACGCATTGCTTCAATCCATCAATAGATCGCGGAGAACCGCATTCAATACCGCGCGGCCATGATCGGTTGCGCGTAGCCTTTTCTCCGAGATAGTGACCATGCCGAGTTGTACAAGGTTATCAAGCCGGCTTTCAGAGAGGTTCCGGCCAGAGAGCTGGGAATAGCGTACCACATCCAGACCTTCCGACAGGCGCATCCCCATCATCAGGTATTCTGCCGCAGCATCTTCTGCACTGAGAGCTTGGCGCAGGGATTCGCCGTTGCCCTTGCCGACGGCTTGCAGCCAAGCCCCAGGGGCGAGGTGGGTCTCGGTCGCGTAGCGCTTGCCGTTCAGGGTGAGGCGGCCATGGGCGCCTGGGCCGATCCCGGCATAGTCGCCATAACGCCAATAGATTAGGTTGTGGCGGGATTCCGAGCCGGGCTTGGCATGGTTGGAGATCTCATAGCCGGCCACGCCGAAGTCTGCGCAGATGTCCTGAGTGGCCAGGTACATGTCGGCAGCGGTGTCATCGGTGGGCAGGTTGCGCAGTTTGCCGCGGGCGTAGCGGTCTCCGAATGCGGTGCCGTCTTCGATGGTAAGCTGGTAGAGTGATAGATGGTCAATAGCCATCGACAACGCTTCGCGCAACTCGGCCTGCCAGGCCTCCAGGGTTTGGCCCTGGCGTGCGTAGATCAGGTCAAAGCTCACCCGGTCGAAACACTTTCGGGCGATGTCAAAGGCAGCCTTGGCTTCGGACACGCTGTGGGTGCGTCCCAGCCTGCGCAGATCCTCGTCGTTCAGAGCCTGAATGCCCATGGAGACCCTGTTGACGCCAGCGCCACGGTAGCCGGCAAAGCGCCCGGCCTCGACAGAGCCAGGGTTTGCTTCAAGAGAAATCTCTATGTCATTGGCAAAGGGCCAGATTTCACGTGCCCGTTCGATGACGGCAGACACTGTTTCAGGCAGCATCAGGGAAGGGGTGCCACCGCCGAAGAAAATGGAGTTCAAAACCCGCCCGGAAAGCTGTTCCGAGAGTCTGTCCAGCTCGGCCAAATAGGCCCTAACCCATAGGTTCTGGTCTATTTTTGCAGAGACATGGCTGTTGAAGTCGCAATAGGGGCATTTGGCCTGGCAGAAGGGCCAATGCACATAAAGGCCAAAGCCCCCATTACGCCAGTCATCCACCGAAACAGCCCTGGACGAACTGGGCCACCGCCTTGCCGCGGTGGCTGATCTTGTTCTTCTCCGCCGGTTCCATCTCGGCGCAGGTGATGCTGTAGCCGTCGGGCTGGAACATCGGGTCGTATCCAAAGCCGTGTTCGCCGCGAATCGGCCAGACCAGACGCCCGGGCATCACACCTTCGAAGACTTCGTCGTGGCCGTCGGGCCAGGCAATGACCAGGGTGCAGCGGAACTGGGCGCTGCGGGGAGCGTCAGCGCCGACGGCGTTCAGCTCGTCATTGGCTCGGGTCATCGCCATCTTGAAATCGCGGCCGCTGGGGGTTTCAGCCCAGTCGGCGGTATAGACACCGGGCGCGCCATTCAGCGCGTCGATGGTGATGCCGGAGTCATCTGACAGGGCAGGGAGGCCGGTGGCCTTGGCGGCAGCATGCGCCTTGATCCGGGCATTGCCGACAAAGGTGTCTTCGGTCTCCTCCGGTTCCGGCAGATCCATCTCGCCGGCGCCGACCACGCTGACACCAAAGGGAGCGAGGATCTCGGTGATCTCGTTCAGCTTGCCCTTGTTGTGGGTGGCGACAAGCAGCTTGCCGCCTTCCAGTTTGCGGGTCATTTGCAGGCGGCCTTCTGCAGTTCAGCCAGTTCAGATGTGCCTTGGGCGGCCAGGTCCATCAGCTGGTTCATCTGGTCGCGGGAGAAGACAGAGCCTTCGGCCGACATCTGTACTTCGATCAGCTTGCCGGAACCGGTCATGATGAAGTTGCCGTCCACGCCGGCCTCGGAATCTTCGGGGTAGTCGAGGTCCAGCACCGGCTGGCCGGCATAGATGCCGCAGGACACGGCGGCAACCGGATCCAGAAGCGGGTCGATTTGCACATCGCCGGCCTTCATCAGCTTGTTCACCGCCAGGCGCAGCGCAACCCAGCCGCCGGTGATCGAGGCGCAGCGGGTGCCGCCGTCTGCCTGCAGCACGTCGCAGTCGACGGTTATTTGGCGTTCACCCAGGGCAACGCGGTCTACACCGGCCCGCAGGGCGCGGCCGATCAGGCGCTGGATTTCCACGGTGCGGCCGCCCTGTTTCCCGGAGGATGCCTCGCGGCGCATACGGGTGTTGGTGGCACGCGGCAGCATGCCGTATTCGGCGGTGACCCAGCCCAGGCCGGTGCCCTTGATGAACGGCGGCACGCGGTCTTCGATGGTGGCGGTACACAGCACGTGGGTGTCGCCCATCTTGATCAGGCAGGAGCCCTCGGCGTGTTTGGTGAAACCGGTCTCGATCGAGACGGCGCGCATTTCATTCAATTCTCGTCCGGAGGGTCGCATGGTATATCCTTTTGCTGTTGGCTTGGGGATAGCCCTGCGGGACAAGGCGATGCAAGCCCGATTGACCTTTTGGCCTGCTGCTCTTTAATGACATCTTGGCAGCGGTTTCTTATGTTGAAACCGCAAGACATGCTGGAAGGCCGATGAGTGACCCGCAAAACATTCTGCAGGATCTGAACGACCGCTCGCGGGAAGTGTTCCGGACGGTGGTGGAAAGCTATCTGGAGAGCGGCGATCCGGTTGGCAGCCGTACCCTGACCCGCAGCCTAAGCGAGAAGGTCAGCGCGGCGACAGTACGCAATGTGATGCAGGACCTAGAGTATCTGGGCCTGTTGGACAGCCCTCATATCAGTGCCGGCCGGGTGCCGACGCAGCTGGGGCTCAGGATGTTCGTGGATGGGCTGCTGGAGGTCGAAGACCTGAAGGCCAACGACCGCGAGAAGATCGACGCGACCCTCGGGAAGAATGCCGGCGATGTGGGCGGTATGCTGGACCGGGTCGGCGCGGCTTTGTCGGGTGTCACGCAGGGGGCGTCGCTGGTTCTGACGCCCAAGCATGAGGCGGAGATCCGCCATATCGAATTTGTTTCGCTGGCGCATGACCGGGCGCTGGTGGTGCTGGTGTTTTCTGACGGGCATGTGGAGAACCGGCTGTTCACGCCGCCGCCCGGACAAACGCCAAGCTCGATGCGGGAGGCGGCAAATTTCCTGAACGCGCTGATCGAGGGGCGGACTCTGAGCGAAGTGCAGCGGCAAATGCAGACGGAAATTACCGCGCGGCGCCAGGAAATTGACAGTCTTGCACACGCAATGATTGAAAGCGGCTTGGCGGTCTGGGAAGATGACGGCAGCGAGCAGGCGCGGCTAATTGTTCGGGGCCGGGCGAATCTGCTGGCAGAAACCGGCGCAGCCGAGGAGCTAGAGCGGATCCGGACCCTGTTTGACGACCTGGAGCGCAAGCGCGATATCGCCGAATTCCTGGAACTGACCGAGGACGGCGAGGGCGTGCGCATTTTTATCGGTTCGGAGAACAAACTTTTCTCACTTTCGGGTTCCTCTTTGGTGGTGTCTCCCTATATGAACGCGGATCGAAAGATCATTGGTGCGGTGGGGGTGATTGGCCCGACGCGCCTGAATTACGGACGGATCGTGCCGATTGTGGACTATACGGCACAACTGGTCGGCAAGCTGTTGTCGGACCGGAGTTAGAGGTGAAACATGGCAGAGCTCAAGGACGAAGACTTTCTGGATGACATCGCCGCCGCCGAGGCTGAAGAGCTGGCAGCGCAGACCGAGGAATTTGATGATGCCTCGCTGGAAATTGATGCGCTTCGTGCGGAACGGGATGAGCTGAAGGACCGCTTTATGCGGGCGCTGGCGGATGCCGAAAACGCCCGCAAGCGCGGCGACAAGGCGCGCCGCGAGGCAGAGAATTACGGCGGCTCGAAACTGGCCCGTGACATGTTGCCGGTCTACGACAACATGAAGCGCGCGATTGAAGCGGCCACTGACGAGCAGCGCGAAGTTTCCGCGGCGCTGATCGAAGGCGTCGAGCTGACCATGCGTTCGCTGCTGGGTGTGTTCGAGAAGCACGGCATCCGGATCGTCTCGCCCGAGGTTGGCGACAAGTTCGACCCGAAAGTGCATGAGGCGATGTTCGAGGCGCCGGTGCCGGGCACCAAGGCAGGCGACATCATCCAGGTGTCAGCAGAAGGGTTCATGCTGCACGACCGGCTGCTGCGCGCGGCGCAGGTTGGCGTGTCATCGACACCTGCGTAACAGGAGCGCCCTTACGGGCGCTGCCTCCGGCGGGAGTTTTTTTGGCAAGATGAAAGAGCGGTCCCGATTGGGGCCGCTTTTGTTTAGCCTGCGGCTTCTTTCAGCTTGTAGAGCATTTCCAGCGCTTCACGCGGCGACAGGTCATCCGGGTGGATGCCGGCCAGGAGCTCTTCCGCCGGCGAAGGGCCGGCCGGGGCCTTGGGCTGTGGCGGCGGGGCCGCTGCAAACAGGGGCAGGTCGTCGATCTGGATCTTGGTGCCGCCTTCACGGCTGCCTTGTTCCAGCATGTCGAGGACATCGCGGGCACGCGCCACTACAGAAGCGGGGAGGCCGGCCAGCTGTGCCACTTGCACACCATAGGAGCGGTCGGCGGCACCCTTGCGGACCTCGTGCAGGAAGATCACTTCACCTTCCCACTCCTTGACCGCGACGGTGGCGTTGTCGACGCCTTCCAGTTTGGCGGCGAGCTGGGTCAGCTCGTGGTAATGGGTGGCAAACAGCGCGCGGGAGCGGTTCACTTCGTGCAGGTGTTCCAGCGTCGCCCAGGCGATGGAGAGACCGTCGTAGGTGGCGGTGCCGCGGCCGATTTCATCGAGGATCACCAAGGCGCGGTCGTCGGCCTGGTTCAGGATCGCGGCGGTTTCGACCATTTCGACCATGAAGGTGGAGCGGCCGCGGGCCAGGTCGTCGGAGGCGCCGACGCGGCTGAACAGCTGGCTAACCAGGCCGATATGGGCGGCTTCGGCCGGGACATAGCTGCCCATCTGGGCGAGCAGGGCAATCAGCGCGTTCTGGCGCAGGAAGGTCGATTTGCCGGCCATGTTGGGGCCAGTCAGCAGCCAGACCGCGGCGCCGTCCTGGGCGGTTAGGCAGCAGTCGTTGGCGACAAAGGCCTCGCCCCCTTGCTGGCGCAGGGCCTGTTCCACCACAGGGTGGCGGCCGCCTTCCACGTGGAACGCACGGCTGTTGTCGACCTTGGGACGGGTCCAGTTTTCACCGCGTGCAAGATCGGCGAGGCCAGTGAGCAGGTCCAGCTCTGCCAATCCGCGGGCTGCGGTGTTAAGGCGCGCTGCACAGTCCAGAATAGCGCCTGAAAGCCTTGCATAGAGCCTCTTTTCAATCTCTAACGCGAGGTTACCGGCATTCAGAATGCGGGTCTCAATCTCGCTCAGCTCCACCGTGGTGAAACGCACCTGATTGGCGGTGGTCTGACGGTGGATATAGGTTTCGTTCAGCGGCGGCGACATCATCTTGTCCGCGTGGGTTGCGGTGGTTTCGATGAAATAGCCCAGCACGTTGTTATGCTTGATCTTCAGCGAGGCGACGCCGGTGTGTTCGGCGTATTGCTTCTGCATCGAGGCAATGACCGAGCGGCCCTCGTCGCGCAGTGTGCGGGCTTCGTCCAGTTCCGGGTCATAGCCGGCTGCGATGTAGCCGCCGTCACGGGCCAGCAAGGGGGGCTCGGCGATGAGGGCAGCGTCGAGCAGGGATAGGAGGTCGTCAAACCCTTGCAGGTCCGACATGGCACGGGTGATCAGTTCGGGCAGATCCAGGCCGGCGCAGAGTTCAGCGATGACCTCAGCTTGCGACAGCCCGTTCCGGATCGCGGCTAGATCACGGGGACCGCCGCGCTCCAAGGCAAGGCGGGAGAGGGCGCGGTCGAGGTCGGGGGTCTTACGTAGCGCAGCACGCAGATCTTCTGCGGTCTGTGCCTGATCAACCGCGAAATCCAAGGCTGCAAGACGTTGTTGGATCACATTCAGATTGCGCGAGGGGCTGGACATGCGTTGTTCCAGCAGGCGGGCACCGCCGGGGGTGACGGTGCGGTCCACCACCGACAGAAGCGAACCTGAGCGGCCGCCGGAGAGCGACCGGGTCAATTCCAGATTGCGGCGGGTGGCGGCGTCAATCTGCACCACCCGGTCCTGAGCCTCCTGCTGCGGCGGCTGCAATAGCGGCAGCTTGCCCTTCTGGGTGATCTCCAGATAGTCGATCAGCGCACCCATCGCCGAGACCTCGGCGCGGGTGAAGGTGCCGAAGCCATCCAAGGCGCTGACGTTGAACAGGCTACAGATACGTTTCTCTGCTGCGGTGCTGTCAAAGCTGGCCTTGCCCAATGGGGTCAGCGGAATCTTGTATTCATCAGCCAGCGGCAGGGCGGCATCATAGGCGGGGCCGTCGGCGACAATCAGTTCCGATGGCGCCAGCCGGGCCAGCTCCGGCGACAGGCGGACACGGGCTACCGGCATCACGTGAAACGCGCCGGTGGAGATGTCGGCCCAGGCCAGGGCGGCCTCATCCCGAAGTTCAGAGTAAGAGACCAGGAAATTGTGGCGGCGCGCCTCCAGCAGGGAATCCTCGGTCAGGGTGCCGGGAGTCACCAGCCGTACCACGTCGCGTTTCACCACAGATTTGGAGCCGCGTTTCTTGGCCTCGGCGGGGCTTTCCATCTGTTCACCTACGGCGACGCGGAAACCTTTGCGGATCAGTGTCAGCAGGTAGCCCTCGGCGGCATGCACCGGCACGCCGCACATCGGGATGTCTTCACCGTTATGTTTGCCGCGTTTGGTCAGCGCGATATCGAGGGCCTCTGCGGCGTTGACCGCGTCCTCAAAGAACATCTCGTAGAAATCGCCCATCCGGTAAAAAAGCAGCGCGTCTGCATGCGCTGCCTTGATCTCGAGATACTGCGCCATCATGGGCGTTACGGTCATTGGAGGTCCCCCGGGGTCGTCTTTGCAAGACATCTACAATGGGGGCGGAGCGAGGAAAACCCGGATATGCCTGCCGCCGGACCCTCTGGCGGCAGGCTGCTGTCAGTAGAGGTTGCGCAGAGTGTCAGGCATCGTGTTGACAATAGAGAGCGACAGCGTGCTCAGCTGTTGCTGTGCTTGCAGCGCCAGCAGCTTGGTTGCGGCTTCCTCCATATTGGTGTCGATCATCGAACTGACACCGCGGGTAAGCGCATCCGACTGCTTGCTGACATAGTCGCCTTGGCCTGCGAGTTGATTGGCACTTGCCCCCAAGGCTGCAGAGCCTTCGATTGCATAGGCAAGAAAGCCTTCGATTTCTCCCAATGCGGTCAGGGCGCTGGCGCTGTCGGTGATGGCAGTGCGGCTGCCGAGATCGAACAGCGGGCTGCCTTCAAAATCCACTCCGTCAACGCTGAGGGTGCTTAGGCTGCCGTCGCTGGAAATCGCTGAGGGCACTGTCAGCCCAGAGCCGCCGGAGCCGTCGACATCGGTCTTGAGCAGGTTTACCCCGTTGAAACTCGAAGCAGAAATGATCGAATTGATCTGTTCGGCTTTCTGCGCCATGGCGTTTTCGAATTTGCTGAAATCGCCGGTGCCGCTTGCGGCTATAACTGCCAGCGACCGCATTTCCTGGAGTGTGTCGGAGATTTGTTCAGCCCCGGCTGATGCAACCGCAACCGTGGCCTCGCCCAGAGACAAGGAGTCCGACACCGACTGCAATCCCGAGATGTCGGAGTTCATCAGCTCTGATATTGCCCAAAGAGCCGCGTTGTCCTGGGCAGTACTGACGTTTTGGCCGGTCGAAATACTGTCTTGCACTTCGCTGAGCTGTGAACTGACACCGCCCAAAGTTTGCAAGGCAACAAGCGCACCGGAATTATTCTGGAAGCTTATCATTCCTCATTTTCCTTTGATCCATGCCCGTGTGCCGGGCGGACAAATGTCTTTCTGACACATGCCTTCCAGGCCTGTGAGAACAGGCCTGAGCGCCACCTGCAGACAGGTGCGGGTTAAAACCTATTAAGAAATTGCAGCGCTTGACGGTCTACTTTAGGGCGAAAACTTGACGGTAATTATCGTCTTTTAGCCGCATTTATCTCAATTCTGGCTATACAAATTCTTGAAACCCCGGATTGAGGGCTGCGGAGGGCTGGGATAAGACGGTCGGCGACGAGGAGAGGACACGAATTTCAATGCCCAAATCAAAGATCACCAACGAAGAAGCCCTGGCGTTCCACCTGCAGCCGACGCCGGGGAAATGGGAGATCAACGCCACTGTCCCGATGACCACGCAGCGGGATCTGTCGCTGGCGTATTCCCCGGGTGTAGCCGTGCCTTGCGAAGCGATCGCGGAAAATCCGGAAACCGCCTATGACTACACCAACAAGGGCAACCTGGTTGCGGTGATTTCCAACGGCACCGCGGTGCTGGGACTGGGCAATTTGGGCGCGCTGGGCTCAAAACCGGTGATGGAAGGGAAGTCTGTTCTTTTCAAACGCTTTGCCGATGTGAACTCGATCGACATCGAACTGGACACCGAAGACCCGGACAAGTTCATCGACGCAGTCAAGCTGATGGGTCCGACCTTTGGCGGCATCAATCTGGAAGACATCAAGGCGCCTGAGTGTTTCATCATCGAACAGCGCCTCAAGGAAGAGATGGACATCCCGGTCTTCCACGATGACCAGCACGGCACTGCGGTGATCTGCGCGGCAGGCCTGATCAACGCGCTGCATCTGTCGGGCAAGAAGATCGAGGATGTGAAGATCGTTCTGAACGGCGCAGGTGCGGCCGGCATCGCCTGTATCGAACTGTTGAAGGCGATGGGGGCGCGGCATGAGAACTGCATCGTCTGCGACACCAAGGGCGTGATCTTCCAAGGCCGCACCGAGGGCATGAACCAGTGGAAATCGGCCCATGCCATCAGCACGGACCTGCGCACTTTGGAAGAAGCTATGCGCGGTGCAGACGTATTCCTCGGCGTGTCGGTCAAGGGGGCGGTGACCCAGGAGATGGTCGCCTCGATGGCCGATAACCCGGTGATCTTTGCGATGGCCAACCCGGATCCGGAAATCACCCCGGAAGAGGCGCATGAGGTGCGTGTGGATGCTATTGTCGCCACTGGCCGGTCGGACTATCCGAACCAGGTCAACAACGTGCTGGGCTTTCCTTACCTGTTCCGCGGTGCGCTGGACATTCACGCCCGCGCCATCAATGACGAGATGAAGATCGCCTGCGCCCATGCTCTGGCCGCTCTGGCGCGTGAGGACGTGCCGGACGAGGTGGCGCTGGCCTACGGCAAGTCGCTGTCCTTTGGCCGCGATTACATCATCCCGACACCGTTTGACCCGCGGCTGATCCACCGGATCCCGCCGGCGGTGGCCAAAGCCGGCATGGATACCGGCGCCGCCCGCCGCCCAATCGTCGACATGGACGCCTATGAGATCGGTCTCAAGTCCCGGATGGACCCGACCGCCTCGATCCTGCGCGGGCTGAACGCGCGGGCCCGCTCGGCTCAATCCCGGATGATTTTTGCCGAGGGCGACGACCCGCGGGCGCTGCGCGCTGCGGTGATGTACCAGCGCTCGGGCTTTGGAAAATCGCTGGTGGTGGGCCGGCAGGAAGACGTGCGCGCCAAGCTGGAGAAAGCCGGCCTGGGCGACGCGGTGCGCGAGCTGGAGGTGGTGAACGCGGCCAACACACCGCATTTCGATACCTACAAGGACTTCCTCTACAGCCGGCTGCAGCGCAAGGGGTTTGACCACAAAGACATCCACCGCCTGGTCGGCCGTGACCGCCATGTGTTCTCGAGCCTGATGCTGGCGCATGGCCATGGCGACGGGCTAGTGACCGGGGCGACCCGCAAGTCTGCGCATGTTCTGGAACGGATCAACCATGTGTTTGATGCTGATGCGGCTCACGGTGTTGCCGGCGTCACCGCGCTTTTGCACAAGGGCCGGATCGTGCTGATCGGCGACACGCTGGTGCATGAATGGCCGGACGAAAACCACCTGGCCAACATTGCTGAACGCGCCGCCGGGGTGGCCCGGCACATGGGGCTTGAGCCGCGGGTGGCTTTTGTCAGCTTCTCCACATTCGGCTATCCAGTGTCGGAACGGGCGGAAAAGATGCATGTCGCCCCCACCGTGCTTGATCAGCGCGGTGTCGACTTCGAATACGAAGGTGAGATGACCGTCGATGTGGCGCTGAACGAGCGCGCACAGCGCTACTACCCGTTCCAGCGCCTGACCGGCCCGGCCAATATCCTGATCGTGCCGGCCCGCCACTCAGCCTCGATCTCGGTCAAGCTGATGCAGGAGATGGGCGGTGCCACGGTGATCGGCCCGATCCTGTCGGGCATCGACAAGCCGATCCAGATCTGTTCGACCACCTCCACCACCAATGACATCCTCAACATGGCGGTGCTGGCGGCCTGTAACATCGGGTGAATTGACATGGCGATCTGGAATCTGGGCTCGATCAACGCGGATATGGTTTATGCCATGCCGCATTTGCCGTCGGCGGGAGAAACTCTTGCCGCCTCCAGCCTGGACAGGTTTCTGGGCGGCAAGGGGGCCAATATGTCGGTTGCCGCCGCCCGCGCTGGCAGTGGCGTGTTTCACATCGGCGCTGTTGGTCCGGACGGCGCCTGGGCCCGGGAGCGTCTGGCCGGCTACGGTGTAGACACGGCGCATGTCACTGAAACGGAAACCCCCACAGGCCATGCGATCATTGCGGTGGAGCCGGGCGGCGAAAACCAGATCATCCTGTTTCCCGGAGCCAACCGGGCACTTGCGGCGGAGCAGCTGATCCAGGCGTTCTCCAAAGCCGCGGCAGGTGATATCCTGGTGATGCAGAATGAAACCAGCCTGCAGGCGGAGGCTGCGGAACTGGGCCGGCAGCTTGGATTGCGGGTATGCTACGCAGCTGCACCCTTTGATGCGGGTGCGGTGCAGGCGGTCCTGCGTCATCTCGATTTCCTGATTCTGAATGAGGTCGAAGCCCGCCAGCTTCAGGCTGCGACGGGCAAAGCGCCGGGGGCAATTGGCGTCAAGGACGTGATCATCACGCTCGGCGCCAAGGGCGCCCGGCATGTTGATGGAGAGACTGGCACTGTGCGCGACGTGCCGGCCCAGCCGGTCACCGCGGTGGATACAACAGGTGCCGGCGACACGTTCACCGGCTACGTGCTGGCCGGTTTGGATCAGGGACTGGAAATGGCGGAGGCAATGGAAAATGCCAGCCGCGCTGCGGCGCTGATGGTAACGCGCCATGGCACTGCAGATGTCATTCCCCATCTAAACGAAGTCCAGGCCGCCAGGTTCTGATACCGGACGGCCTGCTTCTTTCTGGTTCAAAATACTCCGGGGGAATTGGCCGTCAGGCCAAGGGGGCAGCGCCCTGCCTTAATGCCCTTTGGCAAAGGGGGCGGCATCCCCCCACAATTGCGCCACCCGGGCGTCGCGGCCGCAGGCCTGGCGGTAGCGCTTGTAGGCGGCCGCCTGCCGTTTTGGGCCAAAGCGGGTGAACACCAGGCTCTCTCCCTTGTAATAATCCTGGTGATAGTCTTCCGCCTCGTAGAAGGTTCCCGCCTGCAGGACTGGCGTCACGATTTCTTGCCCCAGGGCCTCTTGCGCTTCGGCCCTTACCTGTTCTGCAAGGGTCTTTTCCGTAAGGTTAGAGACAAATACCGCTGTCCGGTAACTTTCACCCCGGTCGCAGAACTGGCCGCCGGCATCTGTGGGATCGACCGAGCGGAAGAACAGCTCCAGCAGCCGATCCCTCGATACCTTCACCGGGTCAAAGGTGATCTGCACCGCCTCATAATGGCCGGTTCCACCGCGGGTCACGTCCTTGTAGGTCGGGTTCTCCAGCTTGCCGCCGGTATAGCCCGAGACGGCTTCAATCACTCCGGGCACGCTTTCGAAATCGCTCTCTACGCACCAGAAGCAGCCACCTGCAACAGTGAGCACTTCGGTTGATTGCGCCTGCAGCGGGTTGGTTTGCGCAACGGTGCCGATAGCAATCAGCCCTATCAGGGCTATGGGTTTCAGTCTTTCGAGAACACGCATCTCTGTCTCCATCCTGCTTTAATGCCACCCTGCCGGCTGGTTCACGTCCCCTCAACCCGCCGGAGCCGCATTTCACAGACAGGTGACAGCAAGTTACTGCTTGGAAATTGGATCCAATCTTACTAACGTGCCGCCAGCAGGAGGATTTCATGACCGAAAAGATGAGTACGCACCAAGCAGAGGAAGATCACCGGAACGAGGAGATCCTGATCTATCTTAATGGCAAAGTCGTTCCCAAGGCTGAGGCCAAGATAAGCGTTTATGACAGCGGCTTCATGCTGGGCGATGGTGTCTGGGAGGGGCTGCGTCTTTACAACGGAACCTGGGCATTTATCGACGAGCATCTGGACCGTCTGTTTGAAGCGGCCAAGGCGATAGACTTGGATATCGGTTTGGACCGGGAAGGCGTCAAAAAGGCTGTATTAGAAACACAGAAAGCCAATGGGATGACCACGGATGCCCACGCCCGGCTGATGGTCACGCGAGGCGTCAAAACCCGGCCCTTTCAGCACCCGTCGTTGTCGCGGCAGGGGCCGACCATAGCGATCATCATGGAGCATTCGCGCCCCAATCTGCCGCGGCCGATCAAACTGGCAACCGTGCCGCATATCCGCGGGCTGCCGATGACCCAGGACCCAAAGCTCAACTCGCATTCCAAGCTGAATTGCATCATCGCTTGTGTGGCGGCTGAGAAGGCCGGCGCGGATGAGGCGTTGATGCTGGACGTGAATGGCTTTGTGAACACCACCAATGCCTGCAATTTCTTCATTGTACGCAAGGGAGAGGTTTGGACCTCGACCGGGGACTATTGCATGAACGGCATCACCCGGCAAAAGGTGATCGATCTGTGCCGGGCAAACGGCATTCCGGTCCACGAGCGGAACTATTCTCTGGTGGACACTTATGGCGCGGATGAAGCTTTTCTGACGGGCACTTTCGGGGCGCAAACCCCGGTGGGGGACATCGACGGGCGTCAGATCGGCAGCGGCGGCATGGGACCGGTGACCGAGCGTATTCGGGGCCTCTACAAGGACCTCATTGAACAGGAGTGCGTCTGATGCGGATTGCTATGTGGTCCGGTCCGCGGAATTTGTCGACGGCAATGATGTATGCCTTTGGCAACCGCGGCGATTGTTCGGTGGTGGATGAACCGTTCTATGCTGCTTATTTGGCAATGACAGGATTGGATCATCCGATGCGGACGGAGATTCTGGATAGCCAGCCGCAGGATCCAAAAACCGTCGCCAAGGCGCTATTGGGGCCGGTTCCGGGCGCCAAACCTGTTTATTATCAGAAGCATATGACCCACCACATGATCGCGGGCGTGACGCGGGACTGGATGAGGGAAGTGATCAATGTCTTCCTGATCCGGCATCCGGCCCGGGTAATTGCCTCTTATTCTGCGAAGCGGGAGAACCCGGCGCTGGAGGACATCGGCTTCCGTCAGCAGGCGGAGCTGTTTGATCTTGTCAGCAGCTGGGGCCAGACACCGGCTGTGATCGACAGCCACGACATTCGCGAGAACCCAGCCGCAAAGCTGGAGCATCTTTGCAATGCCATCGGCATGCCGTTCTCGCCGAAGATGCTGAGTTGGCCAACAGGCGGACACAAAGACGATGGCGTATGGGCACCGCATTGGTACGAGGCGGTCTGGAACTCTACAGGGTTTGCCGGAGCGGAAGGGCCGCTGCCGGAGGTTCCGGAAGAGCTGCAGCCGGTTCTTGAGGCGGCCATGCCCTATTATGAGCAGATGAAAGCGGCTAAGATCTGAGGCAGGAGGGGCTTTGCCCCTCGTGCCTGCGGCGCTCACCCCAGGATATTTGGGGCTAGAAGAAGAGGCTCAGGAGATCAGCTTGCTGAGTTTCATGGCAACGCCCATGTCGCCTGAGATCTTGATCTTGCCCGTCATCACAGCTGTCATCGGGTTGAGCTTGCCTGTCAGCAATTTGGTCAGGCTATCGGCTGACAGCCGCAAGGTGCAGTCGGTGTTCTGGTCTGTGGTGCTGGCGTTTCCGTTTGCCAGGACAATGACACCGTCCGCACCGCAGTCGAATTTGAGGGAACCGTCAAAGCTTTTGCCGGTCAAACCGTTTCGGATGAGTGCGGCAGTATCGTCCAATGCCATGTCTTACTCCCATGCTGGGAAAAGGGTTAGGCAGTAGAGGGCTCTCCGGCAATGTTGACCAAAGGGGAGGGCTGGGTGTTACCCGGCGGCAAGCGCGTCTTTGGTCAGCGGGCAGGGCTGGCCGCCATAGAATGTGCTGAGCACCTGCTGAAACTCCCCGGGCGCATCGGGTACCGCAGCGAACAATGTCATTGAGGAGCGCAGTTTCTTGGCGTCGGTATCGCCGAGGATCCGCGCGGCGTCCAAGCCCTGATGTGTCAGCATCAGCCGGCTGACTTCGACCAGGCGGGCGCGCAGTTTTTCGTGATTCAGATAGGCGGTGGCTTCTGCGAGATCTTCGATCCCGTAAAGCTGCGCCATATGGGAACGGCCGAGCTCGGCCAGCTGGGGAAAGACGAACCACATCCAGTGGCTCGTCTTTTGTCCTGCAGAGAGTTCACTCAGGACATCCGCCCATACGGTGTCCTGAGCTTCGACGAACATATCCAGCTCTTCCGCGAAATCGTCCTCGAAATCGCCATCTATGTCGTCGAAACCGCTCATTTCTTGGTGCGGCGCTCGCGGGCGGCCAGAAGTTTGAGACGCAGGGCGTTCAGCTGAATGAAGCCTGCAGCGTCCTTTTGGTCGTAGGCGCCGGCGTCTTCTTCAAAGGTCACATGCGCCTCGGAATAAAGCGAGTTCTCGGACCAGCGGCCAACGGTGTTCACCGAGCCCTTATAGAGTTTCACGCGCACGGTACCCGAAACATGGGTCTGGCTTGCGTCGATAGCAGCCTGCAGCATTTCGCGCTCCGGCGAGTACCAGAAGCCATTGTAGATCAGCTCGGCATACTGGGGCATCAGCTGATCTTTCAAATGCATCGCGCCGCGGTCCATGGTGATGGATTCGATACCGCGGTGGGCTTCCAGCATGATGGTACCACCCGGCGTCTCGTAGATGCCGCGGGATTTCATGCCGACGAAACGGCCTTCGACCAGGTCGAGGCGGCCGATACCGTGCTTGCGGCCGTATTCGTTCAGTGCGGTCAGAATGGTGGCCGGCGACATCGCTTCGCCGTTTATGGCAACCGGATCGCCCTTTTCGAAGATGATCTCGATAAATTCCGGGGTGTCGGGTGCTTCTTCCGGGTGCACGGTGCGCTGGTAGACATAGTCGGGCGCCATTTCCGCCGGGTCTTCCAGAACTTTGCCTTCGGAGGAGGTGTGCAGCAGGTTTGCGTCGACCGAGAAGGGGGCCTCGCCGCGCTTGTCCTTGGCGATCGGGATCTGATGCAACTCGGCGAACTCCAGCAGCTTGGTGCGGGAGGACAGGTCCCACTCGCGCCAGGGCGCGATCACCTTGATGTCGGGGTTCAGCGCATAAGCTGCCAGTTCGAAACGGACCTGATCGTTGCCTTTGCCGGTGGCGCCATGGGATACCGCGTCGGCGCCGGTGGCTTCGGCGATCTCAACCAGGCGCTTGGAGATCAGCGGGCGGGCGATGGAGGTGCCCAGCAGGTAGAGGCCCTCGTAAACCGCGTTGGCGCGGAACATCGGGAAGACGAAGTCGCGGACAAATTCCTCGCGCACATCTTCGATGAAGATGTTCTCCGGCTTGATGCCCAGCATTTCCGCTTTCTTGCGGGCGGGCTCCAGCTCTTCACCCTGGCCGAGGTCGGCAGTGAAGGTGACAACTTCGCAGCCGTATTCGGTCTGCAGCCATTTCAGGATGATCGAGGTGTCGAGGCCGCCGGAATAGGCGAGCACAACTTTCTTGGGCGCGGACATGGAATTCCCTCTCAGGTCAGAACGCCTGCGGCGTAGCGGGTTTTGCCCGGAAGGGCAAGGTTATCCGGGGTTTTCTAATCCGCCGGGCACGCATAACGTGCGCGGAAAAACAGAACGATCTATTGGAGCACGCACGTATGAAAGGCTGGTCAATTTTTGCGCACTCAGTGCGCATGGTACTTAGGAACTTCGAATGGGCGGTTAGAATTGCCTTTGTGCCTGCCTTGATCGGTGTAGTTCTCATTTATGCTGCGCTCAGCTCAACGGGGCAGTCGATCACAATGTTCTGGGATGAGAAGGCTCTGTCGGATGCATTGCAATCCGGCAAGCTTGGGCTCTCCTTTATTGCCGCCACGCTGATTTTCGCAGCGGTTCAGTTTTGGATTTTTGTGGCATGGCATCGGTTCATTCTGTTGGAAGAGTATCCAACAAGCTGGCTTCCTGCTTTCAAGGGAGACCGGATTTTGTCCTACTTCGGGCACATGTTGCTCATCGGGTTTCTTGTGGTTGTGCTTTATCTCCCAATGTTGCTCCTCGTTAACGGGCTTATCGCGGCGATGGGGCCGGGAGGACTGGTGCCCATGCTTCTATTGATCGCTGGGTACTCAATTTTTGTTCTGATAGCGATGTACCGTTTGCTCCCGGTTTTGCCCGCTGTGGCCATTGGCCGTCCGCTTTTGCTGCGTGAGTCCTGGAAAGCGACGTCCGGGTCCTCCGGCACAATCTTTGTTGTGCTCCTCCTGTTGGGGGTGCTGCAGCTTTTGCTGCAGTTCGTTTCTGGCTTGTCGGTTGCAGTGTTTGCTCCTCTTGGGTTTGTCTTTTCTGCGGTTGCCTTTCTGGTCATGTCTTTGCTGAGCGTCAGTGTTCTCACCACGTTCTATGGCCATTTTGTCGAAGACCGTCCGATCTAAACTCCCGGTATTCTTATGTATGCTTTCCGCCCGCCCCTTGCCTTGGGGGCGGGCTTGCGCCACTGAAGGTGGCATGAGCGATTTCAAGACCCAGGCCCGCAAGGCCGAGGCGGCGATGCGCGATGTGTTTCCGCCCACGCCGCTTCAACGCAATGTGCATCTGTCCGAGCGTTTCGGCGCCGACATCTATCTGAAGCGCGAGGACCTGAGCCCGGTCCGCTCCTACAAGATTCGCGGCGCGCTGAACGCGATGCGCAAGCAGCCGGATCAGGAGCTGTTTGTCTGTGCCTCGGCCGGCAATCACGCGCAGGGTGTGGCCTTCATGTGCCGCCACATGGGAAAGCGCGGGGTGATCTTCATGCCGGTCACCACGCCGCAGCAGAAGATTCAGAAGACCCGGATGTTTGGTGGCGAGAACATCGAGATCCATCTGGTTGGCGACTACTTCGACATCTGCCTGGCGGCGGCGCAGGAATGGTGCGCGCAGGAAGGCGGGCATTTCCTGTCACCCTTTGACGACGCGGATGTGATCGAAGGCCAGGCCTCCATCGCGGTGGAGATCGAAGCGCAACTGGGCAAAGCGCCGGATCATGTCATCCTGCCAGTGGGCGGCGGCGGCATGTCGTCGGGAGTTGCTTCCTGGTTCGGGGATGAGGTGCACAGCCTGTTTGTGGAACCTTCCGGCGGCGCCTGCCTGCGCGCGGCGCTTGCTGCCGGTAAACCGGTGGCGCTGGAGCATGTCGATACTTTTTGTGATGGCGCAGCAGTTGGCCGGATTGGCAGCCGGCCTTTCGGCATCCTGAAAGACGCGCCCCTGCCGGATGTGCTGTCGATTTCCGAAGACCGGATCTGCGCCACCATCATTGAGATGCTGAACGTCGAGGGTATCGTGCTGGAGCCGGCCGGCGCGCTGTCGGTCGAGGCATTGCAGGATGTGCGCTCCTGGATCCGCGGCAAGACTGTGGTTTGTGTCACCTCAGGCGGAAATTTCGATTTTGAACGCCTGCCAGAGGTCAAGGAACGGGCGCAGCGCTATTCGGGGGTGAAGAAGTATTTCATCCTGCGCCTGCCGCAGCGCCCAGGCGCGCTCAAGGAATTCCTGGGCATTCTGGGGCCGGAGGACGACATTGCACGTTTTGAATACATGAAGAAGTCTGCCCGCAATTTCGGCTCGGTTCTGATCGGGATTGAAACCAAGCGGCCTGAAAATTTTGAACTGCTGTTTGAGAGGCTTGAGGCAGCAGGAATGACATTCACAGATATTACCCAGGATGAAACCCTGGCGCAGTTTGTGATCTGATAGAGCAGATCTGTCAGAAACGTTCAGCAAGCCCGGTAAGAAAAGCGGTCTTGGAATCCTGAAACTTGGCAACGATCGCCGGGATATCAACACTCTCTGCTTCGCCCTGCGAGGACTTGCGTTCGCCATCCAGGCAAAGTGAGGAAAATTCTGAGAAGCCTAGGTTGAGTGCACTGCCTTTCAGGAAATGCAGATCCTGCTCGAGCTGAGCCCGGTCGCCGCTCTCCAGCTTGCCAATGACCTCCTCAACCTCTTCGAGGAAGATTTCAACAACCTCCTCAAAGTCTTCGGCGCCAACTTCCTCACGCAGTTCTGTCACACGCGGCCAGTCAATCATGTCTCAAAGTCCCTACGGTCAGTCGCCTTGTGCAATTTCTTAAGTTGATTGCAGTAAAAATATAGTGAAATAAAGGGGGAAGCTCAAATTTTAGGTTTCACCGCCTGTTAAATCTCTGGACCGATAGTATCACAAGATCGTCTGATTTTGCCATTTGTGAGGTGCCTTCGGTGCTGCCAGAAAGTTCGATGGACAACGAGGACCACACAGTGGCCGGATCAATACGCCGTGTGCTGGTTGTCGACGACAGCCGACTGCAAAGACGCATCCTTGTGGCTTCCCTCAAAAAATGGGGATTCGAGGTTGTCGAGGCCGAGAGCGGCGAGGCGGCGATGGAGATCTGTGAGGCGGAAACCCCGGACCTGATCCTCAGCGACTGGATGATGCCGGGCATGAACGGTTTGGAGTTCTGCCGTGCCTTCCGAAACCGTTCCAGCGAAGATTATGCCTATTTCATCCTGCTGACCTCCAAGAGCGAAAAAAACGAAGTTGCCGAAGGACTTGACGCCGGTGCCGATGATTTTCTCACCAAACCGGTGAGCTCGGACGAACTGCGCGCGCGAATTTCGGCGGGCGAGCGGATTTTGCGGATGCAGCGGGAATTGTCCGAGAAAAACCGCATTGTCTCCGAGACGCTGGGGGAACTGCAGCGGGTTTATGATGCGATCGACAAGGACCTGATCCAGGCCCGCAAGATTCAGGAATCGCTGGTGCCGGAACTGTCGAAGGATTTTGGCTCTTCCACCGTCAGCCTTCTGCTGAAACCCTGTGGTCACATCGGCGGCGATTTGGTCGGTATGTTCTCCCCCGGTGTGAACCGAATCGGCTTTTACTCGATCGACGTTTCAGGCCATGGCATCACCTCAGCGATGATGACAGCGCGTTTGGGCGGTTACTTGTCTTCGAATTATTTTGATCAGAACGTCGGCATGGAGAAACGCTTTAACCGCTTCTATGCCCTGCGCCAGCCCGAGGAAGTAGCGAGCCTTCTGAATGCCAGGCTGATTGCCGATACCGGGATCGAGGAATATTTCACCATGGCCTATTGCATCGCGGATCTGCGGAGCGGGGTCATCAAGATGGTGCAGGCCGGCCATCCGCACCCCCTGCTGATGCGCAAGAACGGGGATTTGGAATTCATTGGCCAGGGTGGTGTGCCCGTGGGCCTGGTCCCTGACATCGGGTACAGCCAGGAAGAGTTCATCATGGAAAAGGGTGACCGTCTGCTGCTGTTTTCTGACGGCTTTACCGAGGCCCGCCTGGAAAACGGTTCGATGCTCGAACCCGAGGGCTTGCTCGATCTTGTTAAGAAATGCGGCCCGGAGCAGAATGGCAAGGAATTCCTGGACGATCTGTATTGGCATCTAACCCAGGTGATGAGCAAGGAACACGGCCTTGAAGACGACGTTTCAGCCACCTTGTTCGAGTATCAGGGCCCCTGAGTATTCCAAGCAGCACCTCGACAGACATACCCCGGCTGCGGCTGGGCTTTTGTGTTTTTGAGACAGTTGAAAGACGCATCAGATACGTGCGGCCAGCAATGCGGCGAAATGGCGGTCGCCGGCATTGCCCAGCCGGACAGCTGCATCCTGCGGGGCCATCCACAGCGCCTCATGCCCTTCTTCCAGCGGCGGGCCTTGCCGGCGCAGGGGTCTGGCGACATAGATGTGGCACAGCTTTTCGGCCCATAGGTCGTATTCCGGCATATAAGCAAATCGCCGGAACACGCCCAGTTTGCGCGGCGTGGAGATCTTCCAGCCGGTTTCCTCGTAAACCTCGCGGTGCAGGGCAGGAATGGGTGATTTGCCCGGATCAATGCCGCCGCCGGGCAATTGCAAATCGGGATCCGGATCATACTGGCAGGTGACCAGCAGCTTGCCGTCCCGCGGCAGCAGCGCATAGGCGCCAGGGCGTCTGTGGTAGGCCTGGCCTTTCTGAGGTGTCTCGCCAAATCGTCTGATCACGGGCCTGCCTCTTCACTCTGCTGCCGTTTCTCCTATATAGCCCCGGTATGCCAATCCCCGGCGCGTAAGGAAACCCCATGACCATTGGTTCGAAAATCGCGTGGGACGACACCGTCCTGCCCTTCCAGCTTGATGCATCCGACATGCGCGGCCGCGTGGCGCGGCTGGACGGCGTGCTGGATGGTATCCTCAAACAGCATGACTACCCGCCAGTGGTCGAGGCGCTGGTCGCCGAGATGGCGCTGCTGACGGCGCTTATTGGTCAGACCATCTCGCTGCGCTGGAAACTGTCGCTGCAGGTGCAGTCCAAAGGCGCGGTGCGGATGATCGCAACTGATTACTATGCGCCGCAGAAGGAAGGTGAGATTGGCCAGATCCGTGCCTATGCCAGTTTTGACCGCGACCGGCTGACCGATGGCGACCCGTTCGAGCAGGTGGGCGAGGGCTATTTCGCAATCCTGATCGACCAGGGCAACGGGACCCAGCCGTACCAAGGCATCACGCCGCTGGCCGGCGGTTCGCTGAGCGCCTGTGCCGAGGCCTATTTTGCCCAGTCCGAGCAGCTGCCGACCATGTTCAAGCTGAGCTTTGGCAAATCTGCCGAACCCGGCGTGGCCGAGCATTGGCGCGCCGGCGGTGTCATGCTGCAGAGCATGCCCAAGGCGTCGCCTTTTGCCGCCCAGGGCGAAGGGTCCGGCGAGGTCCTGCAGGCCAGCGATCTGGTTTCCGGCGACGAGGAAGAGAATTGGAACCGTGCCACCATGCTGCTGAACACGGTGGAAGCACTGGAACTGATCGGCCCCTCAGTCACCCCGACTGATCTGCTGATCCGATTGTTTCACGAGGAACAACCGCGGGTCTATGACTTCCAGCCGGTCCGGTTCGGCTGCACCTGCTCAGAAGACCGGGTGCGCCAAAGCCTGTCGATTTACTCGTCCAAGGACATCGAGAAGATGACCACCGACGATGGACGGGTGACCGCCGACTGCCAGTTCTGCGGTGCGCATTACGATCTGGACCCGTCCTCGCTCGGGTTTGATGCGGAAAATCCGCCCAGTGAGTGAGACCTCCCAGGATCTCACCGAAAGACTTGCCGCCGCGCTGGGCAAACCGGGCGGCTGTTCTTCCGATTTTGACCTCAACCCGGGCACTGTGCTGCCGGAGGGCCGCAAGCTGCGGCCCGCCGGGGTATTGGTGCCGGTCTCCCTGGCGTCAGGCGCGCCGCGGCTGATCCTGACCAAACGCTCTTCTGCGCTGAAACACCACCCCGGCCAGATCGCCTTTCCCGGCGGCAAGGTGGACGCCGGCGATGCGGACGCCCGCGCTGCCGCGCTGCGCGAGGCCTGGGAGGAAATCGGCCTGCCGCAGGACCTGCCGCAGATCATTGGCTGCCTGCCGGAGCATGAAACGGTGACCGGTTTTTCCGTCACCCCGGTTGTTGCGCTGATCCAGGAAGCGTTCATGGCGCGCCCGGAAGCAGGCGAAGTGGCGGAGGTCTTTTCGGTTCCGCTATCGCATGTGCTGGAGCCGGAAAACTACATTATCGAATCCCGGCGCTGGCGCGCCACCCGCCGCCGCTATTATACCGTACCCTATGGCCCTTACTATATATGGGGTGCCACCGCGCGGATGCTGCGCGGGCTGGCGGCGCGGATGGAGAAATAATGCGGATAGATCAGCCCTGGCTGAAGGACCCGGCGACCCAAGCGGTTTGCAAGGCTGTGAATGCGGATGGCGCGCAGGTGCTGTTTGTCGGCGGATGCGTGCGCAATGCGCTGCTGGGGGAGCCGGTCTCGGACATGGACATCGCCACCGATGCCCTGCCAGAGCAGGTTATAGAGCTGGCGGCGCGGGCCGGGATAAAGGCGGTCCCGACCGGCATCGACCATGGCACCGTGACGCTGGTGAAAAACGGCATCCCGCACGAGATCACCACCTTCCGCAAGGATGTGGCGACTGATGGCCGCCGCGCCGTGGTGGCGTTTTCGAAAGATATTACTGAGGACGCACGCCGCCGCGACTTCACCATGAACGCGATTTACGCGCGCCCGGATGGCGAGGTGGTGGACCCGCTGGGCGGGATGGCAGACCTGCAGGCGCGCCGGGTGCGATTTATCGGCACCGCGGAGAACCGCATCCGTGAGGATTACCTGCGGTCTTTGCGGTATTTCCGCTTCCATTCCTGGTATGGCGATCCTGCCGCAGGATTTGATGCGGATGCTTTGGCAGCAATCGCCTCAAACCTGGATGGGCTGGCGACACTGTCCAAGGAGCGCGTCGGCGCCGAGCTGTTGAAACTTCTGGCTGCGCCGGATCCCGCGCCTTCGGTTGCAGCAATGCGGCAAGCGGGTGTATTGGCACAAGTCCTGCCGGGCGCGGATGACCGTGCCTTGGCACCGCTGGTTCATCTGGAAGGGGACCGGACGGCGTCCGGTATCCGCCGCCTAGCGGCGCTGGGCGGAGAGGGGCTGCAGGAGGCGTTGCGGCTCAGCAAGGCGCAGACGTCCCATTTGAAGGCCATCCGCGAAGCCGCAGCAGGCACGTCCGGAGCGGGGGAGCTGGGCTACAGGCTGGGCGCAGAACAGGCATTGGATGCGCTGCTGCTGCGGGCTGCTTTGCTGGAGCAGCCTGTATTGCCCAATTTAGAGACTGGTATTGCACTGGGTGCAGATGCCGCCTTTCCGGTGAAGGCCCGTGATCTTCTGCCGGATTTCAAAGGTCCTGCGCTGGGCGCGGCCTTGAAAAAGCTTGAAGCTGATTGGATCGCTTCGGGCTTCACTTTGAGCCGGGAAACGCTGCTGGCCTCTCTCCGCTGACACACCCTGTCAGCAGCGTCACAACCGTAAGGGGGTGACAAAGCAAAATATCTTGCTTAAGCCTAGGTCAGCCACCACATGACGGGAGGAATGCTGATGTATTACGGGATCTGGTTTCTCTAACGCCTGAGACCTTGCCCCGTTTGACGTGGGAGCCTTGGGCGGCCCGCTGTCTTCATCTGTATTCCAAAATAATGCTCGAACGCCTGGAGCACCCGCATGTTTCGCTTCTTTGAAAACCTCATTGACCCTTATTGCGCCTACCCCGAGACCGACACGCCGCCGACGCGGCTGTGGCCGTTTCTGCGCGATTATTCCAAGCCGTTTAAAACCGTCTTTGTCCTGACTGCGCTGATGTCGGTGATTGTCGCCGCGATCGAGGTCGGGCTGATCTACTACATGGGCCGGGTGGTGGACATCATGTCCGGCACGCCGGAGCAGGTTTGGGAGGACTACGGGACCGAGCTGATCCTGGTGGCCTTGTTCATCCTGCTGTTGCGGCCGCTGATCCAGTTCCTGGACGTGGTTCTGCTGAACAACGCAATCCTGCCGAACTATGGCACGCTGATCCGCTGGCGCGCGCACAAGCACGTGCTGCGCCAGTCGGTCGGCTGGTTCGAAAACGATTTTGCCGGCCGCATCGCCAACCGCATCATGCAGACCCCGCCTGCGGCGGGGGAGGTGATCTTTCAGGTCTTCGACGCGATTACTTTTTCGCTGGCTTATCTGGTGGGTGCGGCAGTGCTGTTGTGGGTCGCCGATGTGCGTTTGATGCTGCCGCTGGCGATCTGGTTCGGCCTTTACGCTTTGCTGGTGATGTGGACGGTCAAGCGGGTGGGGCCGGCCAGCCAGGCGTCCTCGGATGCGCGCTCCACCGTGACGGGGCGGGTGGTCGACAGCTATTCCAACATCCATTCGGTCAAGATGTTTGCGCATCACGACCACGAGTTGACCTATGCCCGCGATGCGATCGAGAACACCCGTAAGACCTTCCAGGCAGAGATGCGGATTTTCACCGTTATGGATGCGGCATTGGTCACGCTGAACGGGCTGCTGATTGTCGGTGTGGTCGGCTGGGCGGTGATGCTGTGGATGCAGGGCACGGCGTCGGTTGGATTGGTTGCGGCTGCAACGGCGCTGACCTTGCGGCTGAACGCGATGACCGGCTGGATTATGTGGGCGCTGACCTCCTTCTTCCGCCAGTTGGGTGTGGTGGCCGAGGGCATGGAAACCATCGCTCAGCCTATCGACTTGGTGGATGCCGCCAATGCTGACCCGCTGCGGCTGGTTCAGGGAGAGATCGAACTGCGCAATCTTTCGCACCACTACGGGCGCACGGCTGGTGGTTTGGACAAGATCAGCATGACTATCCGCCCGGGGGAGAAAATCGGTCTGATTGGGCGCTCAGGTGCCGGCAAGTCGACCTTGGTGAAGTTGCTGTTGCGGTTCTATGACGCCGAAAGCGGCCAGATCCTGATCGACGGCCAGGACATCCGCGCGGTAACGCAGGACTCCTTGCGCAGCCGGATCGGAATGGTGCAGCAGGACAGCGCGCTGATGCACCGCTCGGTGCGGGACAACCTGCTGTATGGCCGACCCAATGCCACCGAGGCGCAGATGATCGCCGCCGCCAAACAGGCCCAGGCGCATGACTTCATCCTGGATCTGGAGGACCCGCAGGGGCGCAAGGGATATGACGCCCATGTGGGCGAGCGTGGGGTGAAACTGTCCGGCGGCCAGCGCCAGCGGGTTACGCTTGCACGGGTTATCTTGAAGGATGCGCCGATTCTGGTCCTGGATGAGGCAACCTCGGCGCTGGACTCTGAGGTGGAAGCTGCCATTCAGGAGACCCTTTATGGCATGATGCAGGGCAAGACGGTGATCGCGATTGCACATAGGCTGTCCACCATCGCGCAGATGGACCGTATCCTGGTGATGGATCAGGGCCGTATAGTTGAAGAAGGCTCGCATGAGGCGCTATTGCAGGCGCAGGGGCTGTATGCACAGCTCTGGGCGCGCCAGTCCGGCGGTTTCCTGAATGTCGAGGCAGCAGAATGAACATAGGCAATTTGATCGACGCCTTCCGCCCGGCCGAGGGCCCGCCACCGCAGCGGTTGGGGGCCTTCCTGCGCTGGTGCCTGTCCGGAGCCTGGCCGATGCTGTTCATCGCGGCTGCGTTTTCAGCGCTGGCCGGCGGGATGGAGGCGGGCACTGCCTTTATCCTCGGCATGGTGATCGACACCGCGATCGCTAGCGGACCCGAGCAGTTCTTTTCCGCAGGCAACGTCGCTGTGATTGCGCTGGCGCTGGGCTTCTTCCTGTTTGTGCGCCCGGTGCTGTTTGGTTTGTCTGCTGCATCAAATGCCGTCGTGGTTCAGCCCAATGTGAACCCGCTGGTGCTGTCGCGGCTGAACCGTTGGACGCTGGGTCAGTCGGTGCGGTTCTTTGACGATGACTTCGCCGGACGGATCGCGCAAAAGCAGATGCAGACGGCAACGGCGGTGACCTCTGTCACTACTGAGATGATTAACGTCGTGGCCTTTGCCCTGGCATCGCTTGCAGGTTCATTGGTCTTGTTAGGCTCTATTGACTGGCGCATCACCGGGGTGTTTCTGGCTTGGCTGATCGGCTATTTCGCCCTGATCCGCTGGTTCTTGCCGCGCGTGCGCAAACGGTCCGGTGCGCGAGCTGGTGCGCGTGCGATGGTAACCGGCCAAGTGGTCGATTCGATCACTAACATCAAGACGGTCAAGCTGTTTGCCCATGCGGAGCATGAGGAACGCACCGCCCAGGACGCTATGGTCGCCTTCCGGGAAAAGTCGCTGCATTTCGGCTATCTCTCGGCCAGCTTCCGATTTTGTCTGATGTGCCTTGCCGGCATTCTGCCGGTGTTGCTGATCGGTGCGACCTTGTTCCTGTGGCAGTCCGGCACCGCCACCGAAGGCGACATCGTGGCTGCCGGCGCGGTCTCGATCCGCATTGCCCAGATGACCGGCTGGGTCAGCTTTACGCTGATGGCGATATATTCCAACGTGGGTGAGATCGAAAACGGGATGAAGACCCTTTCGGTGCGTGACCGCGTGGAGGACGTTCCGGATGCCACGGCGTTGCAGGTTAGCGAGGGGGGCATTGTCTTTGACCAGGTGGAGTTTGCCTATGGCCGCGACGTGGGCGGGGTGCAGGGCATCAGCCTGACAATCCAGCCGGGCGAAAAGCTTGGCATCGTGGGGGCATCCGGCGCCGGGAAATCGACGCTCGTTTCGCTTCTGCTAAGGCTTTATGACGGGGAAAAAGGGCAGATCCGGATTGATGGCCAGGATATTTCCGAGGTCACTCAGAACTCGTTGCGCAGCCGGATCGGCATGGTCACCCAGGAAACAGCGATGTTCAACCGCTCGGCGCGGGAGAACATTCTCTATGGACGGCCGGACGCTTCTGAAGAAGAACTGATCGCCGCGGCGGAAAAGGCCGAAGCGCATGAATTCATCACCGAACTGGAAGACGGGCAGGGGCGCCAGGGTTATGATGCCTATCTGGGTGAACGCGGTGTAAAGCTCTCGGGCGGTCAGCGGCAGCGGATTGCCCTGGCCCGCGCCATCGTCAAGGATGCGCCGATCCTGGTTCTGGATGAGGCAACCTCGGCGCTGGATTCCGAGGTGGAGGCCGCGATCCAAGCCGCCTTGCATCGGGTGATGGAGGGAAAAACGGTGCTGGCAATTGCCCACCGGCTGTCGACGCTCAGCGAAATGGACCGGATTATCGTGATGGAGAAAGGCTGCGTGGCCGAAAGCGGCAGCCATGAGGAACTGCTGGCCCTAGGCGGGCTCTATGCGCAATTCTGGGCGCGCCAGTCTGGTGGCTTTATCTGTACCGATGACGACGCAGCAGAAGCGGCTGAATAAACTTCCCCGCGCATTTTGCTTTTGCTGAACCATATGCCGCGCTATGGAGCGGCCATGACTGACGCAGCCAGAACCACAGCAACGATCAGCCGGCTGGGCCATCAGGGCGATGGCGTGGCCGATGGCCCCCTGTTTGCCCCGCGTACTTTGCCGGGGGAGACCGTCTCCGGCATTGCCGAAGGCAGCCGCCTGACCGGTATCCGGATCGAGACCCCGTCGGAGCACCGGGTGCAGCCCCCCTGCCGCCATTACAAATCCTGCGGCGGCTGCCAGCTGCAGCACGCTAGCGATGCCTTTGTGGCAGCGTGGAAGACGGAAGTGGTGCGCAACGCGCTGACGGCGCAGGGGCTGGAAACCGATTTCCGCCCCATCCACACCTCGCCGCCGCGCTCCCGCCGCCGCGCAACGCTGGCAGTGCGGCGCACCAAGAAGGGCGCGATGGCCGGGTTTCACGGCCAGGCGTCGGATGTGATCACCGAAATTCCCGATTGCCAGCTGCTGGAGCCTGCTTTGATGGCGGCAATTCCGGTGGCCGAGGCGCTGGCGTTGTCCGGTGCCAGCCGCAAGACTCCGCTGGCAGTGACCGTCACTACCTCCGAGGCCGGGTTGGACATGCTGGTCAGGAACGGCAAGCCGCTGGATGGGCCCTTGCGCATCGAACTGGCGCAGCTGGCAGAGAAACACAGGATTGCCCGGCTGACCTGGGATGACGAGCTGGTCGCGATGGAACAGCCGCCGGTGCAGCCCTTTGGCGCGGCCGGTGTCTGCCCGCCGCCAGGGGCTTTCTTGCAGGCAACACGCGAGGGCGAGAAGGCACTGCTGGCTGCTGTACTGGAAATCACCAAGGGCGCCAGGCGGATTGTCGATCTGTTTGCTGGCTGCGGCACTTTCTCGCTGCCTTTGGCGCAGTATGCTGAGGTGCATGCGGTGGAGGGCGAACGCGAGATGGTTGACGCGCTGGATGCCGGCTGGCGCAAGGCGCAGAGACTGAAGAAAGTCACCACTGAGGCCCGCGACCTTTTCCGCAACCCGCTGCTGCCTGAAGATCTGAACCCCTTTGGCGCGGCTTTTGATGCTGCGGTGATCGACCCGCCGCGGGCCGGCGCCGAGGCGCAGACCGCACAGCTGGCCAAGGCGTGCACACCGGTGATTGCCTATGTCTCTTGCAACCCGGTCAGCTTTGCCCGCGACGCCAAATCTCTGGTTTCGGCCGGCTACAGCCTTGAGTGGGTTCAGGTTGTTGACCAGTTCCGTTGGTCCGCCCATACCGAACTGGCTGCACGATTTGTTTTGAAAGACTGAAATGACGGATATCCAAGCGATGACACCTACCCGCCGCCTGGCCGCTATTCTGGACAGTGAGCTTTTTGGCCGCTTCATTACTGCTGTCATTCTAATCAATGCAGTCACTTTGGGATTGGAGACGTCTCCCTCTGCCATGGCAAAGGCTGGCGGGCTGATCCACTTGATCGATTATGCCTGCTTGTCGATTTTTGTGGTTGAGATTCTGGCCAAACTGTTTGTGCGCCGTATGCGGTTCTTTCTGAGCGGCTGGAATGTCTTTGACTTTGTGATCGTCGGGATCGCACTGGCGCCCGGAACACAAGGGCTGTCAGTGCTGCGGGCATTACGTATTCTGCGGGTATTGCGGGTGATTTCGGTTGCGCCCCGTTTGCGCCGGGTGGTTGAGGGTTTCATCACCGCACTGCCGGGAATGGGCTCGGTCTTTCTTCTGATGGCGATCATTTTTTACATCGGAGCCGTGATTTCCACCAAACTGTTCGGCCAGGATTTTCCGGAATGGTTTGGTGATTTGGGCCTCAGTGCCTATTCGCTCTTCCAGATTATGACACTGGAAAGCTGGTCGATGGGCATTGTTCGTCCGGTGATGGAAGTCCATCCATACGCTTGGGCATTCTTTGTGCCCTTCATCATGGTGACAACTTTTGCTGTGGTGAACTTGCTGGTCGGCTTGATCGTCAACTCCATGCAGGATGCACATGGCGAAGAGGAAGGAGAGCGCACCGATGCCTACAGGGACGAAGTTCTGAGCCGGCTGGAGGCGATAGAGCAGAAGATTTCCGGATTGGGCGGGCCGGACAGGAAAATGTGATTTTTCTTAATTCCCGTTTCGCGCTATGGCCAGAATAGAGGTAAAAAAGAAAATACAGGCTCAAAGATGGACAGACGGGCATTTGGACTGGGCGCTGCTGCTAGCATAGCATTGGCAGGCTGCAGTACCACTGGCGGCGCAGTAAGCAGATTTCAGGCCTATGACGGGCCCAAGGTCACATCGATTGTGATCAACAAGGGCGCGCGCAAACTTTACCTCATGCACAACGAAGACATTTTGCGTGAGTACAAAGTTGACCTTGGCTTCGCACCGCTTGGCCACAAGCAGTTTGAAGGGGATGGAAAGACCCCTGAAGGGACTTACCTAATTGACCGCCGCAATCCCAACAGCCGCTACCATCTGTCAGTTGGGATTTCTTATCCGAATGCCCAAGACAGGGCTCATGCCCGGGCGCAGGGTAAGCGTCCGGGCGGTGAGATATTCATCCATGGGCAGCCGAACAATTCCAAAGAACGCAAGCGGGCAGCCCGGGTCGATGACTGGACGGCGGGATGCATCGCCGTGACCAACGAGGAAATCGAAGAGATTTATGCGATGGTGCAAGATGGTACCGCGATCGCATTGCGGCCGTGAGAATGCGCTGCACTGGCTGCCAGGCTCAATTCTGAGCTGGCATGGCCGGGATGCTGGGAAGGAAGCTGCGCCTTTTGGCTCAGCTGCCCATCACCAAAGTCCACCAGATTTTGCCATTCGGCTCCTGAAACCAGGAAAAGCCCATATTCGTGGCTTTGGGGTCCAGAATCACGGCGCGGGTTGCTGGCTGCTCCAGCCAGGCAGACAGGGTCTGCTGCTCGTTCTCATAAGTTTCAGAGATGTTTTCTCCAAGCAGCGTGCCTGTAAACCCAGCCCGTGCAACCCGGTCGAGCGGCGAGGAGCCGTCCGAGCCGAAATGCCAGGGCCTGTTCTGAACCGACATGTCGCGCGAATGGGTGGCCGCAGCAGCAGTTAATTCTGCATTCAATTGAACGGCTTGCGCACCAGAGGCCTGACGCAGGGCATTGACGGAATCAAGCATCCGGATCTGCACTTTGTCGGCATTCCTGATGCGGTACGTGCTGCCCGATTCCGTTGCGGGCGTACAGGCCGCAACGACGGTCAGAATTGCCGCGGCCATCAGCAGAAAAACACGATTCATTTTGCTCTCTCGCTCCGTCAGTTGCGGATGGATTTATCCTTCCTGTGGCAGAGGTGCAAACGGACCGGCAGAAATATGCAGACATGCTGGCCGGATTGATTTGCGACTGCGGCTTTCCAGCCATAGAATGGCGCGACCCTAGACCCAGATTGCGCAAGTTGGAAAGAGTTATGTCCCGGAACCCATTTGAAAGTTTCAGCAGGCGGCAATTCCTTGCCGGAGGTGCTGCCCTGATCTCCACGCCGGCTATGGCGCAAGACGATGATGACGCAGTGCAGCAAACCTATGACCCGCTGCGCCCGCCTCCGGAACCGGAGCCCCCGGTCAAGCGTAATATTTCCGCCTTCCGCGCCAAGTCCTGGCGGCCGTATTTCGACAATCTGCGCAGGGGAGCGATCCTGGTGGATATTGACAGCCGGGCTTTGCATTACTGGTCTGAGGATGAAAGCGTCTATAAGCTGTTCCCCTCTTCCGTGCCTTTGTCAGATGATCTGACCCGTCGCGGCCGTACCCAGATTGTGCGCAAGGTCGAAGGGCCGAGCTGGGCGCCGACCCCCAATATGCGCAAGCGAAACCCGGAGTGGCCCGCCTTCATTCCGCCTGGTCCGGACAATCCCCTGGGTTCTCATGCTCTGTATCTGAGCTGGAAGTACTACCGCATCCACGGAACCCACGATACCCGCAAGATCGGCCGCAAATCTTCCAACGGATGCATCGGGCTGTACAATGAACATATCGCCGATTTGTTTAGCCTGACCAAAGTCGGCACGCAGGTGTTGCTTATTTGACGACACTTGAGCCGGCGCTAAGCTGTTAACTATAACAAGCAATTGCAATCCCGCGTCTTTGCTGGTTAGAAAAAATTACGAGGTAAGTCTTGGGTGCGTGGTTCAGTTGTTTGATCCGCGCAAATTCTGGAGGTTAACATGAAAAAACTCGTTATCGCTGCTGCGCTGACCGCTGCTGCTTCGACTGCCACTGCTGGCAACCTGTCCGAGCCGGTCGTTGAACCGCCGGTCATCGTTGAAGAAGCTCAGGGTTCTTCCAGCGGCATCCTGCTGCCGCTGCTGCTGCTGGTTCTGGTCGGCGCAGCTGTTGCATCGAACTAATTTCGATACACGGTTTCAGAAAAGGCGGTGGTTCTCCACCGCCTTTTTTGTTGCCTGAGCGCCAGGAAGGGGAAGGACCGTCAGGCCGCCTCTCCCAGGATCTTGTCTAATACGGCAATGATCATGCCTGCATCTTCGCTACCAATGGTGAGGGGCGGACGGATCTTCAGAATGCTGTCCTTGGGGCCTTCGCTGCCGATCAGGATACGGTGATCCCGCATCCGGTTCTTGACGTAACAACAAATCTCCGTCGCCTCGGAGCCGTCCGGGTTGATCAGTTCCAGCCCCAGAAACAACCCCATGCCGCGGACATCGCCAACGCAGGCATGTTTCTGTTCCAGTTTGCGCAGACCCTCGATCAGCTGGCCGCCTATCACACGGGCGTTTTTCTGCAGGTTTTCGTCGTCGACGATTTCTAGCACCTCCTTGCCGATCCGGCAGGAAAGCGTTGAGCCGCCGAAGGTCGAAAAGAACTCAGGCCCGCTGGCAAAGCTTTCGGCAATCGCCTTGGTTGTCACCAGCACCCCCAAAGGGTGGCCGTTGCCAATGGGTTTGCCCATCACCACGATATCCGGCAGCGCGCCCTGGTGTTCGAAGCCGAAGTAGTAATCTCCCAGGCGGCCAAGGCCAGTTTGCACCTCGTCGGCGATGCAAACACCACCGGCAGCGCGGATTTTTTCATAAACTGCGGGTAAATAGCCTTTGGGCGGGATGATTTGACCGCCAACCGAGGGGAAGGTTTCAGCGATGAAGCCGGCAACACCGTGGCCTTTTTGCTGAAGGCTTGCGATAGCCGGATCCACCAGATCAGCAAATTTTTGCGCCCTCTGCGGATCGTTGCGGCGGAAGGAACCGCGGTAGTCATCGGCGACTTCCACCAGTTCGACCCAATCGGACTGGCCCGCGCCGCCAGGCTTGTTGAACTTATAGGCAGAGATATCTATCGCACCGGTAGTGTTGCCGTGATAGCCATGGTCGGGTGTCACCATGCCCTTGGCACCTGTATGGGCACGCGCCAGACGCAGCGCCAACTCGTTGGCCTCAGTGCCGGAATTGACGAAAAAACAGACTTCGAAGTGATCCGGCAGCTTTGACAGGATCTTTTCGGCAAAAGCAGTTTGCGCCGGATGCAGATAGCGGGTGTTGGAGTTCATCCGCTTCAGCTGATCTGCTGCGACGGCCTGGATACGGGGGTGCGCGTGGCCGACGTGGGGGACGTTGTTGTAGGCGTCCAGATAGGGGCGGCCCCACTCGTCAAACAAATAGTGCTTCCAGCCGCGCACCAGCATCACCGGGTCGTTGTAGGTGAGGCTCAGGTTGCCGCCGAAATGCGCCCGCCGCCCGGCTAGAACCTCGCCCTTGTCGGTGGGGTGATAGCGGACTTTTTCGTCCGGCAGGTTCAGCAGGGCTGAGGGATTCGGGCAGACCGCGCGCCATAGGTACATCTCGTCGGGGTCCCCGACTCCGGGCCAGTCGGCCTCGATCCCCTCAGTGGTCAGGGCCAGCTGGAAATGCACGTGCGGCGCCCAGCCGCCGTTTTGGCTGGGGTCGCCCAGGCGGCAGAATTGCTGCCCTTTTTCCACCACGTCACCGGGTTTCAGGCGGTCGAGGAATTCCGGGTTCAGGTGGCCATAGAGCGTAAAGAATGGGTCCCCCTCAGGCGTTTCGTGGCGCAGGATGATGACCCCGCCATAGTCCAGATGCCCGGCCCGGTATTCGGCCACAAAAACTTCACCACGTAAAGGAGCAAACATTGGCGTCCCTGCTGGGGCAAAGGCATCCACTGCCAAGTGCACCGTGCGGCGGTCGCTGGCCTTCCACGGCCCCTTGCGGAAAGCCGGTTCCGCATAGATCAGCCGTGGTTCGTGATAGTAGCCAAGCCAGATACGGCCATTATCCTCGAACTCCTCACCGACCTTGGCGGCTTCCTCCAGCGGCATGTGGAACGGGTTCTGTGGCCAAGTGGAGTGTTCCACCGACAGTGAGCCCATCGGTGCATTCGCAAGGTCCTCGCCCATCAGCGGGGCGAAATTGCCGCGTTCCAGTTTCAGCCAGGCCATCACGCGATCAGCACCATTCACCACCGGAAGGCCGCAGGCGGCGCGCAGCCGAGCGGTCAGCAGGCCGCCATGAAGCGCGTTGCTTTCGAGGAAGCGCCAAGCAGGGGCTTGCGAGATAGTGACATAGGGATCGTCCGGGTTCTCCGCTGCCATTAGGGTCGAGTTCACCACGCTGACGGCCAGCCGCGTGCGAAGCAGCACCCAGACCATGTCCACTTCAGCGGGTGTCAGCGGATAGGCCTGGTGATAGCCTGCCACCAGTGAGGCGAGGGCGGCTTCGGGGGCAGGGTGGTCCAGCACTATATAGGCCGCGGCAATCGCTAGGTCGCAAACACGCGGTGCGGCGCACATGTCGCCCAGGTCAATGAGGCCGGACACCCGGCGCGGCTCGCCCAGCTCACCTGAGACCATGATGTTGTAGTCATTGGCGTCGTTGTGGATAGCCTGTTTGGGGAGTTGCGCCAGAACAGGCTCTAACTTGGCAAAATCAGCGGAAATATCTCCCAGAATCGCTCGGCGCGTGGGATCGGAAATGCAGGAGAGCTGATCCGTGATCCAACCCGCGAGCATCAGATCCCATTTGAAGTCGCGCTCCAGCCATTCGTGCCGGAAGTCCGCCAGCGCCTTGGCTGAGCCGCCCAGCACCTGACCGATCTCATGGATCAGCGCATCGCTTTTAGGTTCTGCCTTGGCATAACAGCGGCCGGGAAGCTGGTTTAGCAGCCAGACCAGCCGGTTCTTGCCGTCTTCATCCGTGATCGTCAGTAGGGATTCACCGCTGGCGGAAGCAATCACCCGCGGGCAGGGCAGGTCCGGCTGGCGTGCAGCGATATGCTCAAACGCCTTCACCTGCATATCGACCAGCCAGGCCTCGCAGCCCGGGCGCATTGCTTTCAGGATGTACCCCTGGCCATCAGCCTCCTTGGCCAGAAAATTCAGGTCGTATTCCCCATCCAGGCGGGTCAGCTCCGCCTTGATGCCCCAATGCTGTTTCAGGGCGGCGGCCCAATGCTCAAGCGTCATCCAAACTCTCCCCGGTCTGCCGGTGTGCCCGGCGATCCTATATTGGATCCTATGTGGACCGGGACGGGAGCTTAGTCCAGCCAGCCTTTCAGGTTCTGCTCGATTACGCCGGCCAGTGCCGCAACGTGATCCTCATCATCGTTGAGGCAGGGGATATAGAGGAAGTCTTCACCGCCTGCGTGCTCAAAGCTTTCGCGGATCTCTTCGTTGATCTCTTCTAGCGTCTCGATGCAATCGGCGGAGAAGGCCGGCGCAATCACCGCGATGTTCTTCTTGCCCTCCTTTGCCAGCGTGGCGACGTGATCGACGGTATAGGGTTTCAGCCACTCCTCGGGGCCGAACACTGACTGGAAAGTGGTGGCGATCTGGGTGTCGTCCCAGCCCAGTCGTTCTTTCAGCAGCCGCGTCGTCTTCTGGCACTGGCAATGGTAGGGATCGCCCTGCATCAGATAGCGTTTGGGCATCCCGTGGTAGGAGACCACGAGGATGTCAGGGCGCTTTTCTGCTTTGGCATAGGCTTCTTCAACCGAACGCGCCAAAGCGTCGATATAGGCGGGCTGGTCGAAATAGGGTTCAATTGTGCGGGCGGCGGGCTGCCAGGGCTCTTCCATCAATGCGCGGAAGAACTGGTCGTTGGCGGTGCCTGAGGTGGCGCCGGCGTATTGCGGGTAGAGCGGCACAAACAGGATCTTCTGACAGCCGGCCTTCACCATTTCCCGCACCTTGGACTTGGTCGACGGGTTACCGTAGCGCATGCAGAAATCGACCATCACCTGATCGCCGTAGCGCGCTTTCATCACCTCTGCCATCTTGGTGGTCTGGTCTTTGGTGATGGTCATCAGGGGGCTTTCACCCTTGTCGTGGTTCCAGATCGACTTGTAAGCCGCGCCCGAGGAGAACGGCCGCTTGGTCAGGATGATCAGTTGCAGCAGTGGCTGCCATTTCCAGGACGGGTAGTCGATCACCCGCTTGTCGGACAGAAATTCGCTCAAATACCGGCGCATCGGCCAGTATGAGTAGTCGTCCGGGGTACCGAGGTTGGCCAGCAGGATGCCGACTTTCTCTGCCGGGACTTTGGGATGATCGGCAGGGGCGTGGGCAGGGCATTTGGCGGTCCGGGCGGCGTCCAGCATGGGCGGTTCCTGTAGGGCTTGGAAATTCGGTGATCGGGGGAAGTTACTGTCTTTACGAGCGAAAGGCCAATTGGATCACATTGGCGCAGCCATAGGTGCAGATTATCGGGATCAGAGCTTGGATTCCGGCACTTTCAGGGCATCGGCCAGACGCATCTGGGCAGAGCCGGGACGCAGGGGTTTCTGCTGGCTGTCCGAGGGCGACCAGCCGGTGAGGCAAACCAGCTCGAACGTGGCTGGCAGGCGGCCTTCGGGGGTGGCGAAATGCTCCCGGTAGATGTGGTCTGCCAGCTGAAACAGCGCCCGCGGCGCCGGGCGTTTCAGGCGCTGGGTCAGAACGTTGGTCTCGCCCATGTCGCGCAGGTCGTGGACCAGGTGGGTCAGGTCGCGGTATTCGGCCGTGAGCGGCACCAGATCGGCCACCGGCAGGGCAAACCCCGCCCGCTGCAGCAGGCCGCCCAGATCGCGGATTTCCCCCATTGGCGCGATGCGGGGCGACAATCCTCCCATCACCACGGTCTCAGCCTCGGCCATGGCGGCGCGCAGCTCGTGCAGGGTCTGGCCGCCCAGCATCGCAACCAGCAGCAACCCGTCTTCCTTCAGCGCGCGGCGGCATTGGATCAGCTGACCGACCGGGTCATTGGCCCAATGCAGGGCCATGGCGTGGATCACCACATCATGGGCGCCTTCCTCCAGCGCCAGCACATCGTCGTCCGGAACAAGTTTGGCAGCGGGGAGGAACCCCTCCCAGACCTCCGGGAAGGGGCAGACCACAGCGGGCGCTGTAAAGGTTCTGTTAACCAAGCTCAGGCGATCCTCGGCCTCGTCCCGTGCCATCTGATGCAGGAACAATGCGTCCGCGCGCCGGCGGGCACGGCGGGCTGCCAAAGTCCGGCGGTCAAAAAGCTGCTGAGGTGCCTGATTTCCGGGTGCTTGTGTCATGGGGGCTATTTAGATGCTGCTGGCCGGGATTCAAACCGCTGTTTCGCTGATTTATCCTCCGCAATGTATGGGTTGCGGCGGGCTGGTCGATAGCGACTTTGGCCTCTGCGGCAACTGCTGGGCGGATATGCATTTCATCAGCGGTACGGTGTGCGAGGCCTGCGGTGTGCCTCTGCCGGGGGAGGCGGATGGCTTCCGGCTGGAGTGCGATAGCTGTCTGCGCCATCCGCGGCCATGGAGCCAGGGCCGGTCGGCGCTGCTCTATGAAGGGCAGGGGCGCAAGTTGGTGCTGGGCTTGAAGCACGGCGACCGGACTGAAATTGCGCAGACGGCAGCGGGCTGGCTGGAACGGGCGGCGCAGCCACTGCTGCAGGATGATCCGCTGCTTTGTCCGGTACCGCTTCATTGGACGCGGATGTTGAAGCGCAAGTACAACCAGTCGGCATTGCTGGCGGCGGCGCTAGCGAAACGCAGCGGTTTGGACCATTGCCCGGGTTTACTGGTCCGTTCGCGTAAAACCCCGGCGCTTGAAGGTAAAACCCGGGATCAGCGCTATCAGTTACTCGGCACCGCAATCACGGTGCACCCGCGCCGCTTGGATCGGATCAAGGGCCACTCTGTCCTGATTGTGGATGACGTGATGACCTCCGGTGCAACGCTCAGCGCCTGTGCAGATGCCTGCCTGCAGGCCGGTGCCGCAGATGTGCGCGTCGCGGTTCTGGCCCGGGTCACGCAAGCGTGAGGCAAAGGGCCGCCCACTGGCAATTGTTGCAATGGACCCCCAATTCCTCCACAACCTTGCAAACCAGATCATGGGGTCCTGAATGAAAACCGTTGAAATCTACACCTCGCCTCTCTGCGGCTTCTGCCATGCGGCCAAGCGCCTGCTGAACCAGAAAGGCGTTAGCTTTTCCGAGATCAACGTGCTGGCGCAGCCGGATCGCAAAGCTGAGATGATTGAGCGTGCCAACGGCGGCCGTACCGTGCCGCAGATCTTTATCGGCGAGACCCATGTGGGCGGCTGCGACGACCTTTATGCGCTGGAGCAGGCGGGTAAGCTCGACCCGCTGCTGGCGGCCTGAACCCGGAGACCTGATATGCGCACAGCTTTGCTGCAGATGACATCCACCGACATTCCGGCTGAAAACCTGGAAACGGTGAAAGCGATGATGGCAGAGGCTGTGCGCGGCGGGGCGGGTTTTGTGCTGACGCCCGAGGTCACGAATTGCCTCTCCGGCAGCCGCACCCATCAAAACAGTGTCCTTTGCCACGAGGAGGACGATCCAACCCTGGCCGCCCTCCGTGATGAGGCTGCGAAACACGGCATCTGGCTGCTGTTGGGTTCGCTGGGCATCAAGACCCACGACGATGACGGACGCTTTGCCAACCGGCAGTTCCTGATTTCACCGGAAGGAACCATCAAGGCGCGCTATGACAAGATTCACATGTTCGATGTGGAAGTAACGCCCGAGGAAACCTACCGCGAATCCGATGGTTACCGCCCGGGCACACAGGCGGTTGTTGCTCAGACGCCCTTTGCCAGTATCGGCATGACCATCTGCTATGACGTGCGCTTCCCGCATCTGCACCGGGCCTTGGCCAAGGGCGGCGCGCAGATCATCACCGCGCCCGCGGCGTTTTCCTACGTTACCGGTGCTGCACACTGGCATTCATTGCTGCGGGCCCGGGCAATTGAGACGGGGTGTTTCGTTCTGGCGCCCGCGCAAACCGGTAAACACCCGGCCTCGCGCGGGCCAAGCCGCAAAACCTATGGCCACACGCTGGCCGTGGCGCCCTGGGGCGAGGTTTTGGCCGATGCGGGCCAGGAACAGGGTGTGACTTTCGTTGATCTCGACCTGGAAAAAGTGGCAGAAGCACGAAAGCGCGTTCCTTCCCTGACCCACGACCGGGAGTTTGACGGACCCTGATGGATGAGACCAATGCCCTTGCGGTATCGCTGTTCAGCGAAATACTCATGGCTGACCAGCTGGCCCGGTCACGCCTCAGCAAAGTGCTGCCCAAGGGGATGGAGCTGTCGCATTTCTCTGTTTTGAACCACTTGGCCCGCGCCGGGCTGGAACGCTCGCCCGCACAGCTGGCCAAAGCGTTCCACGTAACCCGCGGTGCAATGACCAACACGCTGAGCAAGCTGGAAGTGGCCGGCTATATCCATGTGCGGCCCGATTGGGATGATGCGCGCCGTAAGATGGTTGCGATCAGCCCAGCCGGCAAACAGGCCCGGGATGCAGCTTTGGCCGGAATTATTCCGGTGATTTCCGAAGTGGTGGGTGAATTGGGCAGCGACCGGGTCCGTGCGGCCTTGCCGATCTTGCGCGAATTGCGCGGCAAACTCGAAGCAAGCGGTTAGCTGTTGATAATAAAGAAGGGTGCCTGCAAGCAGACACCCCTCTTCCCCATCAGTCCCCATCATCCGTGAGTGGCGGTTGAATAAACTATTGGGTAGACCCACCAGTTAAGGCAGCAAGCATTCACTCAGTTTTGGGGCTATGCCCCGGTTTCGGATCTCAAGACATTCCAAATCCGATATCTGACGCTATCAAGCCCTGCTCCGTTTCTAAAGAGTGCATAAGGATTACCACCTATCCTTAAGGATAGGCTTTGGCCCTGACAGGTCTTTTCATATATTGGGCTCTAGCCTGGCTTTACGCTGGCAGTCACATAGTTCACCGAAAGATCCCGTTCCGAGATTGACCAGTTCCACGTGATCGGATTGAATACAAACCCCTTGCGGTCCACAGGTTTTAGGCCGGCATTGCGTAAAAGTTCGAACAACTCATCCGGGGTAATGAACTTGGACCATTCATGAGTCCCGCGCGGCAGCCACCGCATGATCACTTCGGCGCCGACAATCGCCATGGCAAAGCTCTTGGGATTGCGGTTGATGGTCGAGCAGATTTCCAGCCCGCCGGGTTTCAGCAGGTGCCTTGTGGCCGTCAGATAGCTGAGCGGATCGGCCACATGCTCCACCACTTCCATGTTCAGAACCACGTCGAACTGCTCGCCGGCCTCTGCCAGCGCTTCGGCGGTTGTGTGGCGGTAGTCAATTTCCAGCCCGGACTGCTCTGCGTGGATGCGTGCGACGGGCAGGTTGCCCTCTGCTGCATCGGCGCCCACTACCGTTGCGCCCAGCCGGGCCATTGGTTCGCTCAAAAGCCCGCCGCCGCAGCCGATGTCCAGCAGCCGCAGCCCATCGAACGGGTGCTGTGACGTGAGGTCGCGGCCGAACTCGCCAGCGATCTGGCTGGTGATGTAATCCAGACGGCACGGGTTCAGCATGTGCAATGGCTTGAATTTGCCATGCGGGTCCCACCACTCCGCTGCCATCGCCTCGAATTTTGCGATTTCCGCAGGGTCGACAGTGGATTGAGTTGCTTGCATTCCTGTCTCCGTGTGCTCTTTTGTAGTCTGACGTTTCACTAAGGTCAGTAATGGATAGATACCCGGACCAAAAGCGCGCTGTGCATTATCTTTACCCGCCGGTCGAACCCTTTGACCAGCGCATGATCGACGCAGGCCAGGGCCACCGCATTTATGCGGAGCAAAGCGGCAATCCCAATGGCATTCCCGTGATTGTGTGCCATGGCGGTCCCGGCGGCGGCAGCAGCCCGGCGATGCGGCGCTACTTTGATCCGCATGTCTACAGAATTATCCTGTTCGACCAGCGCGGCTGCGGCCGCTCGCGCCCCTATGCGTCCTGCGAACATAACACCACTTGGCATCTGGTGGCGGACATGGAGCTGATTCGACGCCAGCTGGGTATCGAATCCTGGATCTTGTTCGGCGGCAGCTGGGGCGCGACGCTGGCCCTGATTTATGCCCAGACCCACCCGGACCGGGTGCAACAGGTAATTCTGCGCGGTGTGTTCCTGATGACCAAAGCAGAGTTGGAGTGGTTCTATGGCGGCGGGGCGGGCAAGTTCTGGCCGGAAACCTGGGCCAAATTTGTCGGGCTGATCCCGGACAGTGAACGCGGCGATATGATCGCGGCTTATAACAAGCGGCTGTTTTCCGGGAACCTGGACGAGGAAGTGCGCTATGGCCGCGCCTGGTCTGCTTGGGAGAACGCGCTGGCGTCGGTGCATTCCAACGGTCAAAGCGGTGAAAGCCCTGGCGACTATGCGCGTGCCTTTGCCCGGCTGGAGAACCACTATTTCATCAACCATGGCTTCCTTGACTACGATGGGCAGATCCTCGCCAACATGGGGCGGATTTCGCATATTCCGGGGATCATCGTGCAGGGCCGATATGACATGATTTGCCCCCCGTCGTCGGCCTGGCGCTTGAGCGAGCTGTGGCCAAATGCGGAGTTGAAGATGGTGCGCAATGCCGGCCATGCTTTGTCGGAGCCGGGAATCAGCGCTGAGCTGGTCCGGGCGATGGACCGGATCGCAGGTGAACTTGTCCCATGACGCGCATTGACCGCCGCGCGCTGTTTACCTCAGGTGCTGCTGCCGCTTTGCTGGCCGCGGCTGGCGGATCATTGCATGCTTCCCCTAAGGCAGGTGGTGTGCTGCGCCTGGCGGTGCCGCGCGATGGCGGCATGCTGGAACAGGCCGCCCGCGGTGCGGTTTATGACACGCTGACTGAGATTGCCCCCGATGGGCTGCTGCGCGGTGAGCTGGCCACGGCCTGGCACTCCACGGCGGATGCTCGAACCTGGACCTTTGATTTGCGCGAAGATGTCGCTTTCCATGACGGAACGCTGCTGACGGTTGATGATGCCGCTGCGTCGCTCGCCGCTCAAGGGATCACCGGAGCAGATATGCAGGCCGTCACTGCGCTGGGCAGCCAGCAATTGCTGGTCGAGCTTTCGCAGCCCAATCCCCACCTTCCCTATCTGCTGGCTGGCGCCGATCAAATGATTGCACCCGGCGGCCAATTGCCTATGCCTCTGGCAGAAGCGGTTGGCACTGGCTGTTACAAGGTGGAACGTGCCCAGGAGAATCGCCATTTCCGTGCGTCCAAGGTCTCGAACCATTACAAAGCCGGCGCCGCTGGCTGGGTGGATACGGTTGAAATCATAGTGATCCCCGACGCGGCAGTCCGCGCCGAAGCGCTGCGCGACGGCTATGTCGATGTGGCAGCCTTGCCGGAACCGCGCGGCCTGCTGAAGCGGGGGGAGTTCCTGTATCATCCCTCCTCCACCAATATGGCGCTGGCGGCCCGGCACACCGTCGGCATCCCCCGCAAGGTGGGCCAGCGCTCTGTCCTGGACGATGGCCGTATCGCCGAACGCTGGTGGCTGGCCTAGGCATGCTGTTTAAGGGAGGCCTTTAGGCGGCCATCCCCCTGCTCGATATTCTCAGCTTTCCTGGCGGATATAGGCGATCACGTTCTGGATATCCTCATCCTTTTTCAACCCGCGGAACCCCATGCGGTTGCCAGGCACCACGCCCTTGGGATCAGCCAGGAAAGCCGCCAGCTGATCTTCGCTCCACGTCAGGTTTGCCTCCTGGAAGGCACCTGAGTACTTAAATCCGTCAACGGCGGCGGACCCGGTGCCAATAATACCGTGCAGGCTGGGCCCGGCACCGTTCTTGCCTTCATCAAAGCTGTGGCAGGCTTGGCATTTGCGGAACACTTTCTTGCCCTTGGCCGGATCTCCGGCCAGTGCAACATCGGCTTCCTCCTGAGCCCGGCTCAGCCTGTGCCGTGTCGCCATCGCTTTCAAAAACAAAGCGCGCGGTCACAGGCACCGTGCGGGTAATGCCAGAGAGCTTGGCCAGCTCCTGCAGAATGTCGACGCCTTTGGTGAGCCCCGCATCCTCAACTCCCAGAAACAGCAGGTCATTGGTCGAGACCATCACCTTGCGCTCCGACAGACGGGCCACGAACATTTCTGTTTCCACCGCAATTTCACGGCCCAGAAGGCTCAGCTTGCCTTCCACATCCGCCACCATGGTGCCGCCCGTGGGCAGTGCCTCCAGCGCGGCCATGTTGACCTGTGCTGTCAGTGTGGCCTCGCCTGCGCCTTTGAACACATGCTCGATCATCCGTTCGTTACGGATGTCGATAAAAGTTTCCACGGAGGGCAGCGAGATCGACACCTTCACTGCACCGTTCTTGCTCACCGTGCCGGACAGCTCCTCGAAACTGTTCACCTCGCCGACGCTGTCCTTCTTGATTGAACCATACGCGAGCCTAGAGCTGGCGCCATCCAGCACCCAGTCTCCGGCCAGCACTGCCTGGCCTGCAAAAATCAACGCTGCAACAGAAACGCCACGAAACAGTGAGTTGAGCATCCTATGTCCTTCCGATTATCAATGTTCTTGTGGCACGGTGTTTCGGCCGGCCCTGGGATCAAAACACGGCAGGAGCGCGGATTATTCGCTGGTTCGGCAAAAAATCGGCTGAGGATGAGATCCGGGAGGGGATAAGCCCCCTTTACCCGCGGCTGTGGCGGTTCTGCCTGATGCAGACCGGGCGGCGCGACCGGGCTGACGATCTGGCGCAGATGACCTGCCTGCGCGCGCTGGAGAAACACGCGGGTTATCAGGCAGGCACGCATTTGGACCGCTGGCTGTTCCGCATGGCCCACCGGCTGTGGCTGAATGAGCTGCGCGCAACCGCCGTGCGCACCGGCGGCGGGCTGGTGGCGCTGGAAGAAACCGAGATCCCGGATCAGCGTGCAAACACGGAAACGAATATTTTTGCCCGTGAGGTGTTTTCAAAGATAGGGGAACTGCCCGAAAGCCAGCGGGTCACGGTTCTGCTCGTCTACGTCGAAGGCTTTGCCTACAAAGAGGCGGCGGAGGTTCTGAATGTCCCCATCGGCACGGTGATGAGCAGGCTGGCAGCCGCCCGCAAGAAAATCGCGGCAGAGCTGTCGGAAACGGAGACGGGAACATGAATGAAGCGCAAGCGGCATTCACAGACGAAGAGCTGACGGCCTACCTGGATGGCGAGGCCGACGCCGTTCTGCGCGATCGGGTTGAGCTTGCCTTGACCTCCGACGCTGCCCTGGCGCAGCGGCTGCAGGCGCTCGACTTGCCGGTCGCGGCCCTGCGCGATGCGTTCTCGCCCGAAGCGCTGGGCACACCGCAAATGCCCGAGACGCTGATTCCTGCTCCACGTGAAACCCGCGTGCCGCTGCGGCTGGTGGCCGGGCTGGCACTGGCCTTTGGCCTGGGCGTGCTCTCCACCTACATGCTGCAGCCGGGACCGCAGCCCGCCAAAGCGCCGGGATGGAAGGCGGTCGTTGCCTCCTACCAGTCGCTTTACATCACCGACACGGTTGCAAACGCCGCGCAATCACCCGCGGCCACCGCCGAAGTGCTGGCCGGTTTCGGCAGCGGCCACGGCGTGGACCTGTCCCCGGCGCAATCCGTCGAGGGGCTGGAGTTCAAGCGCGCGCAGCTGCTGGGGTTCAAGGGCAAGCCACTGCTGCAAATGGCCTATCTCGGCCCGGACGGGGTGCCGGTGGCTTTCTGCATCACCCGCTCTTCGGGTGATGACAAGCCGATGCAAAGCGAGGTTCTGGCCGGCATGGCGGCGGCCTCCTGGGTCAGCGATGGTGTTGGATATCTGGTGATTGGCGGTCAGGATCAGGGCTTTGTCGACGCCGTCGCCGAGGATATCCGCGGCAAACTGGGGTAGAGACCAAGAATCCTTTCGCCCGGCTGAAGGCCCATTAAATCCTGCTCTTGTGCCTCGATTGGCATCCCCCCTTGCAGATTCGCCCAAACCCGCCTATATGCCTTTGACAACAGCGGCGCGTTGAACCTCTGGCTCAAGGCTCCACCGGGAAATTCGACGGGCCGCGCGCCCGTTTTTTTGTGTTTGCAGGCCCGGCCTGCGCGCGCCAAGTGGAGGTCTGATGACCAACGACCTGATTGCCAAAGCCGCCATCGACCGGCGCCTGGCCGAGATCGTCACCCCGGTGATCGAGGATCTGGGCTATGAGCTGGTGCGGATCCGGCTGATGTCCGGCAAGACGACAACGCTGCAGATTATGGCCGACAAGCCCAAAGGCGGCATCGAGGTGGATGACTGCGCTGCAATCTCGAACGCTGTCAGCGCCACCCTGGACGTCGAGGACCCGATCATCGATGCCTACAGCCTGGAAGTGTCGAGCCCGGGCATTGACCGCCCGCTGACCCGGCTGAAAGACTTTGATATGTTTGAAGGCTACGAGGCCAAGCTCGAAACCGAAGAGCTGGTCGGCGGCCGCCGCCGTTTCAAGGGCGAGCTGGCAGGCACTGAGGAAGACGAGGTTCTGATCAACATCGAGGATCAGGGCCAATCCGTGACCATCGGTCTGAAATTCGACTGGCTGAGCGATGCCAAGCTGGTTCTGACCGATGAGCTGATCAAGGAAATGCTGCGCCAGCGCAAAGAGGCCGGCACGCTGAACGAAGACGCATTCGACGAAATCGAGACCGAAGAGTTTGACGAGGAGAACAAGTAATGGCGATCACCTCTGCAAACCAGCTGGAGCTGTTGCAAACCGCTGAGGCCGTGGCACGCGAAAAGATGATCGACCCCGGTCTGGTCATCGAGGCGATGGAAGAGAGCCTCGCCCGCGCTGCCAAGAGCCGCTACGGCGCCGAGATGGACATCCGTGTGTCGATCGACCGTAAGACCGGCCGCGCCACCTTTACCCGTGTGCGCACTGTTGTGGCGGATGAAGAGCTGGAGAACTACCAGGCCGAGATGACCGTTGAGCAGGCGCGCCAGTATATGGCGGACCCCGAGGTCGGTCAGACTTTTGTTGAGGAAGTGCCGCCGGTCGAAATGGGCCGGATTGCCGCCCAGTCGGCCAAGCAGGTGATCCTGCAAAAGGTCCGCGAAGCTGAACGCGACCGCCAGTACGAGGAATTCAAAGACCGCGCCGGCACCATCATCAACGGCCTGGTCAAGCGTGAGGAATACGGCAACGTCATCGTCGACGTGGGCGCCGGTGAGGCGATCCTGCGCCGCAACGAGAAGATCGGCCGCGAAAGCTACCGCCCGAACGACCGTGTGCGCTGCTACATCAAGGACGTGCGCCGCGAACAGCGCGGCCCGCAGATTTTCCTGTCGCGCACCGCGCCGGAATTCATGGCCGAGCTGTTCAAGATGGAGGTGCCGGAAATCTATGACGGCATCATCGAGATCAAGGCGGTTGCCCGTGACCCGGGTTCGCGCGCCAAGATTGCTGTTATCTCCTATGACGGCTCGATCGACCCGGTCGGGGCCTGTGTGGGTATGCGCGGCTCCCGCGTGCAGGCTGTTGTGAACGAGCTGCAGGGCGAGAAGATCGACATCATTCCGTGGAATGAGGATCAGCCGACCTTCCTGGTCAACGCGCTGCAGCCCGCCGAGGTCTCCAAGGTTGTTCTGGATGAAGAAGCCGGCAAGATTGAAGTCGTGGTGCCCGAGGAACAGCTGAGCCTGGCCATCGGCCGCCGCGGCCAGAACGTGCGCCTGGCCTCGCAGCTTACCGCGCTGGACATCGACATCATGACCGAGGAAGAGGAATTGGCCCGCCGCCAGAAGGAATTCGAGGCGCGCACCAAGCTGTTCATGGAAACCCTGGACCTGGACGAGTTCTTTGCCCAGCTGCTGGTCTCCGAAGGCTTCACCAACTTGGAAGAAGTCGCCTATGTCGAGCTGGACGAACTGCTGGTCATCGACGGTGTTGACGAAGGCACCGCCGAGGAACTGCAGGCCCGTGCCCGCGACTATCTGGAAGCCCAGGCCAAGGCAGCGATTGACGCGGCCCGTGCGCTGGGTGCCGAGGACAGCCTGATCCATTTCGAGGGCCTGACCCCGCAGATGGTTGAAGCGCTGGCCAAGGACGACGTGAAAACGCTGGAAGATTTCGCCACCTGCGCCGACTGGGAACTGGCCGGCGGCTGGACCAACGACGGCGGCGAGCGGGTCAAGGACGACGGTATCCTGGAGCCCTTCGGCATGTCGCTGGAAGAGGCGCAGGATCTGGTCATGACTGCCCGCATCACCCTGGGCTGGGTCGACCCGGCTGAGCTGGAAGCGGAAGCGTCCGAGGACGAAGACGCCGGTGAAGAGGAAGGCGAAGCCTGAACCCGGGCTTCGTATAGGAGAGCTGAATGACACGCGGCGGCGCCACTAAAGACCGGTCCGAAGGCAGCGAGCGCAAATGCATCGCAACCGGCGAGACCGAACCCAAACAGGGCCTCATCCGGTTTGTGATGGGCCCTGACGGCCAGGTCGTGCCTGATGTGATGGGCAAGCTGCCGGGCCGTGGCGTCTATGTGTCATCCACGCGCGAGGCGCTGGAAACCGCGGTCAAGAAGAAACTGTTTGCCCGCGGCTTCAAGGCACAGGTTCAGCTGCCGGGCGAACTGGTAGAGGAAGTTGAGCGCCAGGTGGTCCGCCGCCTGGTCGAGCTGATCAGCCTGGCGCGCAAGTCCGGCGACGCAGTGGCCGGCTTTGAAAAGGTCAAGGACTGGCTCTACAAGGAAGACGCCAAGGTCCTGATCCAGGCTTCAGACGGCTCTGGGCGCGGAAAGTCGAAGCTGAGCACGCCTTACAAGGGCAAATTTATCGGCTGCCTCACGGCGGACGAGCTGGGAATGGCATTTGGGCGCCAAACTGTGATACATGCCGCCGTCGCCTCTGGCGGACTCAGCAAACGTGTTGTAGATGAGGCGCAACGACTGCAAGGTTTGCGCGAAATGGTGGGCGGCATCGGCCGCACGGAAGGATAAGTAGCTTTATGAGCGATAGTGACGGCAAAAAGACACTGGGTCTGCGTGGGGGTTCCCGTCCGGGGAACGTGAAACAAAGTTTCAGCCATGGACGGACCAAGAATGTCGTAGTGGAAACCAAGCGCAAGCGCGTTGTGGTTCCCAAGCCGGGTGCGGCCAAGGGTGGCAGCGGTGCTGCGCCGGGCGGCTCCGGATCCCGCCGGCCTGCCGGTATCAGTGACGCGGAAATGGAGCGCCGCCTGAAGGCGCTGCAGGCTGCCAAGGCCCGCGAGGCGGAAGAAGCCGCGCAGCGCGAAGCCGAGGAAAAGGCCCGCGCCGAAGAGCGTGAGCGCCGCCGCGCCGAAGCGGAAGCCAAGGAACGCGAGCAGCGTGAAGCCGAAGAGCGCGCACGCCAGAAAGCCGAAGAAGAGGAGCGCAAGCGCGCCGAAGAAGCAGAGGCCGCCAAGCGGGCTGCTGCCGCACCTGCGCCTGCCGCCAAGACGGAGCGCCCGGCACCGAGCAAACCGGCTCCGGCTGCAACCCCGCGCAAATCCGAGCGCGAGCGCGACCAGCGCCCGTCCCGCGGCAAGGGCCGCGATGACAACCGCCGCTCCGGCAAGCTGACACTGGGCCAGGCAACCGGCGGCGAAGGCAACCGCCAGCGGTCTATGGCTGCGATGAAGCGCAAGCAGGAGCGGGCGCGTCAGAAAGCCATGGGCGGCTCGGTTGAGCGGGAAAAGGTTGTGCGCGACGTGCAGCTGCCGGAAACCATCGTGGTTTCCGAGCTGGCCAACCGTATGGCCGAACGGGTTGCCGACGTTGTGAAATCGCTCATGCAGATGGGCATGATGGTTACCCAGAACCAGTCGATCGACGCCGATACTGCGGAACTGATCATTGAGGAATTCGGCCACAAGGTGACCCGTGTCTCCGACTCCGACGTCGAAGACGTGATCAAGGAGGTTGAAGACAAGGACGAGGATCTGAAACCGCGTCCGCCAGTGATTACCATCATGGGCCACGTCGACCACGGCAAAACCTCGATCCTGGACGCAATCCGCAACGCCCGCGTTGTGGCTGGCGAGGCCGGCGGCATTACCCAGCACATCGGCGCCTATCAGGTTCAGACCGAAAGCGGCACCACGCTCAGCTTCCTGGATACCCCGGGCCACGCGGCCTTTACCTCCATGCGCTCCCGCGGCGCGCAGGTGACGGACATCGTGGTACTGGTTGTGGCCGCGGATGATGCGGTCATGCCGCAGACCGTTGAGGCCATCAACCACGCCAAGGCTGCCGAAGTGCCGATGATCGTGGCGATCAACAAATGCGACAAGCCGGCCGCAGACCCGAACAAGGTCCGCACCGATCTGCTGCAGCACGAAGTGATCGTGGAACAGATGTCCGGTGAAGTGCAGGACGTCGAAGTTTCTGCTCATACCGGCCAGGGCCTGGATGAACTGCTGGAAGCCATCGCGCTGCAGGCGGAAATCCTGGAACTGAAGGCGAACCCGAACCGCGCCGCACAGGGCGCCGTGATCGAGGCGCAGCTGGATGTGGGCCGTGGCCCGGTCGCCACCGTTCTGGTTCAGACCGGTACCCTGCGCCAAGGCGACATCTTTGTTGTGGGTGAGCAGTACGGCAAGGTCCGTGCGCTGATCAACGACAAGGGCGAGCGTGTGCAGGAAGCCGGCCCCTCGGTCCCGGTTGAGGTTCTTGGCCTCAACGGCACGCCCGAGGCTGGTGACGTTCTGAACGTGACCGAAACCGAAGCGCAGGCGCGTGAAATCGCCGCCTACCGCGAGCAGGCCGCCAAGGACAAGCGCGCCGCTGCCGGTGCTGCGACCACGCTGGAACAGCTGATGGCCAAGGCCAAGGAAGACGAGAACGTCTCCGAGCTGCCGATCCTGGTCAAAGCAGACGTGCAAGGCTCCGCCGAAGCCATCGTTCAGGCGATGGAGAAAATCGGCAACGAGGAAGTGCGCGTGCGCGTGCTGCACTCGGGCGTTGGCGCGATCACCGAGACCGACGTTGGCCTGGCGGAAGCCTCCGGTGCGCCGATCATGGGCTTCAACGTCCGTGCCAATGCCTCGGCCCGCAACACCGCCAACCAGAAGAGCGTCGAGATCCGCTACTACTCGGTGATCTACGATCTGGTGGATGACGTGAAAGCCGCTGCCTCTGGCCTGCTGTCCGCGGAAATCCGCGAGAACTTCATCGGCTACGCGCAGATCAAGGAAGTCTTCAAGGTTACCGGCGTTGGCAAGGTTGCCGGCTGTCTGGTCACCGAAGGCGTTGCCCGCCGCTCTGCCGGCGTGCGCCTGCTGCGCGACAACGTGGTGATCCACGAAGGCACGCTGAAGACCCTGAAGCGCTTCAAGGACGAAGTTGCCGAGGTTCAGTCCGGCCAGGAATGCGGTATGGCGTTCGAGAACTACGACGATATCCGCCCGAACGACGTGATCGAGATCTTCGAGCGCGAGGAAGTGACCCGCACCCTCGACTGATCCGAGCTTGGCTAGAAATCAGAAACAGGCCCTGGCGTTTTTGCCGGGGCCTGGTTTTTTGGGCTTTTCGATTTCGTGCGGCAGGTAACGATCCGTAAGCTGCTCGTGGCGCTGTTTGTGCTTGTTGACTGATCAATGCAGGCCAGCCGCTGCCGGGCATAAATCACAGCAGCGGCGCCGAAAGACCGCGAGCAGGCGAATGGGCAGCCGAAGCTTCATTCAGTAACTTGAGAACCCGCACGTTTGGAAAGCGCCCGAAACCATAGAGTTAGGTACAGAAAAGGGCAGCTTTCGCAGCTGCCCTTTCCATGCCTGATTAGCGTGAGTGGCGGTTCAGGCGGCCGGTGTTACAGGGTGACCTTCGTAGGTTCTTTTTCCAACCCGCACAGCGATTTTCCCGTCCGGCAATGCCCGTATGAAAATGCCCTGAACCAGTGAAAAACTGCCGACTGCGATTGTTCTAAGCATGGTTTTCTCCTGCCCAATTGCAACTTAGGTAAGTCGTTTGGTCCGTGCTCTGATGCTTGAACAGAATGATTAACAAAAGGTTCACGCACTTTCCCGGGCCAGTTAAAGACCCGGGAAAGCGTTCTGAAGTAAACAGCTGCTTGTGGTGCAGAGTTTTTACAAAGGCAGCTTTACAGCCAATCCCGCAGGATCGGGATCAAAGGAATGTCTGCCGGGGGCATCGGATACTCGCGCAAATCCTGCGGCCGAACCCATTTCAGGGTCTGCCCCTCCCTGGCCTGTGGAATGCCATCCCATTTGCGGCAGGCGAACAAGGGCATCAGCAAATGGAAATCTTGGTAGTTGTGGCTTGCAAAGGTCAGCGGCGCAAGGCAGGAGGCCCAGGTATCAATCCCCAGCTCTTCGTGCAGCTCGCGGATCAGTGCTGCCTCTGGTGTTTCTCCTTGCTCGATCTTGCCTCCTGGAAACTCCCACAGGCCGGCCATGGATTTTCCCTCAGGCCGCTGCGCGAGCAGAACGCGCCCATCGGCATCAATGAGTGCAACTGCAGAAACAAGAACCACCTTCACGACCGGTAATCCGCGTTGATTGAGATGTATTGATGCGTCAGGTCGCAGGTCCAGACAGTGGATTTGCCTTCTCCCAGGCCCAGGTCCACCTTGATGCTAATCTCCTGTTTCTTCATTTCGGCGGCGCCCAGCTCTTCTTTGTAGTCTGGCGAGACCCAGCCTTTCTCCGCAACACGCACATCACCAAAGGAAATCGAAAGCAGATCCCGGTCGGCTTCGGCACCGGATTTTCCGATTGCCATTACAACACGGCCCCAGTTTGGATCTTCGCCAGCGACGGCGGTCTTGACCAAGGGTGAGTTTGCGATGGACATTGCGTGTACTTTTGCATCCGCGTCTGAAGCGGCGCCGGTCACTTGGATCTCCACAAACTTGGTGGCACCTTCACCATCGCGCACAACCTGATGCGAAAGATCCAGCATAACCCTCTCCAGCCCGGCTGCAAATTCCGCATTGCCTGTCGCATCCACGCCGGACGCCCCTGTGGCACAAAGCATCAGACTGTCGGATGTAGAAGTATCGCTGTCGACGGTGATGCAGTTGAAGCTGCGGTTGCAGATTTCGGCCAGCTGGTCTTGCAGAGCGGATTGTTCAACCTTTGCGTCCGTAAAGATGTAAACCAGCATCGTAGCCATGTCCGGTGCGATCATGCCGGACCCCTTGGCAATGCCCGCGATCTTTACTGTCTTGCCGTCGATACCAACGGTGGCACTGGCACCTTTGGCAAAGGTATCCGTGGTCATGATTGCTTTGGCAGCGCCTTCCAAGCTGCCTTCATCCAGTGAGCTGTTCAACTCGCTGACTTTGGCGACGATGCGGTCATGCGGCAGCGGTTCCCCAATCACACCGGTTGAAGCCGTGAAAACGCGTTCGGCCGGAAGGCCGGTTGCCTTGGCAACAGCCGCCGTGATCTCTGCAACGGAGCTCTGCCCGTAGTGCCCTGTGAAGGCGTTGGAGTTACCCGAGTTCACTAGAATTGCCGCGCCAGCACCGGCAGGGCTTCCCAGTTTGGCTTGGCAGTCCAGCACCGGAGCAGAGCGGGTTTTCGACCGGGTAAACACCCCGGCAACCGCGGTGCCAGGGTCCATGACAGCCAGCATTACGTCTGTTCGGTTCTGATATTTCACCCCGGCAGCAACGGATGCAAAACGAACACCCTTGATAACGGGAAGCTCAGGAAAACCAGCCGGAGCCAGCGGAGAGACGGGCATGGATTTGGCCATTGTGATCAGTTCCTTACCAGGCTGAGATCTTTCAGAATGGCCGGATCCAGATCTTCAATCTCCGGCTTTTCAATATCGGATGCGGCGGTCAGCTCGTTCACGCGCTCCTCAACGGCGCTCTGGCGCAGTTCGTCGGCCAGCTGGGCGCGCACTTCCTCGAATTCCGGGGCTTCGGTCTTGCGGCGCTCATGAAGCAGGATCACGTGCCAGCCAAACTGCGTCTGTACAGGGCCGGACACCTCGCCGGAGCGCAGCTTGAGGACAGCTTGCTCAAATTCAGGAACCATGCGGCCAGTAGTGAACCAGCCAAGATCCCCGCCGTTTGGACCGGAAGGGCCGGTAGATTTTTCCTTTGCGAGGATCGCAAAATCTGCCCCCGCATCCAGTTCTTTTTTGACTTCCAGCGCATCTTCTTCGCTCGCGACCAGGATGTGTGCCGCATGAAACTCGTCGCCGCCGTCACCCGAAGAATATTTCTCGTCATAGGCAGCCCGGAGGGCATCTTCTCCGCTGGCGCTGTCCATGACCATTTCGATTACATTGGCTGCCAGCATGGCGCGCTCTTCGTTCTCGACAGACAGCTGAACGTAGCGGGGAATCTCTCCATGCAGCTGCTGCTTCAGCGCTGTTTGCTGGATCAGCTGGTCCAGAATCGCATTGTAGAGGACATCGTCCGGCAATTGCTTGTATTGGGCCGGCAGGTTTTCACGGGCCATGACCATATGGCCGATGGTGATCTCTTCACCGTTGACCGAGGCAACCACCGTGTTGGCATGCGGAGCTGCTGCTGCGGTCAGCGGCAACGCGGCACAAGCGGCAATCGCCATACCGCGCAGAAATGTGAGACCTTTACGCATTGAAACCTTCCTATTCCTTGGCCGCAAAGGGGCCTGGCGTTGACACTCTATACCCTGCCGCTTACATCGCTTTGAGGCCACTGGCAGGACCGTCTTTCCACCATTGTTTATGGGTTGCGGACACGGCGGGCAAGCCTGCCCGATGCAAAGGCCGGACATAGGATCGCTGGAGAAGATATGCTGGGTTTCGGAACACTCGCCAAAAAGGTTTTCGGCACGCCGAACGACCGTAAAGTCAAGGCGACACGGCCGCTGATTGCGCAGATCAACGGGCTGGAGGATGAGTTCGCGAAGCTCAGCGATGACGGTCTTGTGGCCAAGACCGAAGAGCTGCGCAAGCGGGCGCTGGATGGCGAAGGCCTGGATTCGCTGCTGCCCGAAGCCTTTGCCAACGTGCGCGAGGCAGCCAAGCGGGCTCTGGGCCTGCGCGCCTTTGACACCCAGCTGATGGGCGGCGTGTTCCTGCATCAGGGTAACATTTCCGAGATGAAGACCGGCGAGGGCAAGACCCTTGTGGCGACCTTCCCGGCCTATCTGAATGCGCTGACGGGCAAGGGCGTGCATGTGGTTACGGTGAACGAATACCTGGCCAAGCGCGACAGCGAATGGATGGGCAAGGTGTTTGCCCAGCTGGGGATGACCACTGGCGTGATCTGGTCGGGCCAGCCCGACGCTGAGAAAATGGCCGCCTATCAAAGCGACGTCACCTATGCGACGAACAACGAGCTGGGCTTTGACTATCTGCGCGACAACATGAAACCCTCGCTGGATCAGGTTTTCCAGAAGCAGCACAACTTTGCCATCGTCGACGAGGTGGACTCGATCCTGATCGACGAGGCCCGCACCCCGCTGATCATCTCAGGCCCGGCCGAAGACCGTTCCGAACTCTATTCGACAATCGACAAGGTGATCCCGCTGCTGGCGGAGGATCATTTCGAGATCGACGAGAAAACCCGTGGTGTGACCTTCACCGAGGAGGGCAACGAATATCTGGAGCAGATCCTGCGTGAGCACGGGCTGCTGGATGCAGAGGCATCGCTCTACGATCCTGAAAGCACTACTGTCGTTCATCACGTGAACCAGGCCTTGCGCGCCCACAAGCTGTTCCAGAAGGACAAGGATTACATCGTCCGTGATGGCCAGGTGGTGCTTATCGACGAATTCACAGGCCGGATGATGCCGGGCCGGCGTCTGTCCGAAGGGCTGCATCAGGCGATTGAAGCCAAGGAAGAGGTGCAGATCCAGCCAGAGAACACCACCTTGGCCTCTGTGACGTTCCAGAATTACTTCCGCCTCTACGACAAGCTTTCCGGCATGACGGGTACAGCGATGACCGAGGCCGAAGAATTTGCAGAAATCTATGGTCTTGGCGTGGTGGAAGTGCCAACCAACCGTCCAATTGCGCGGGTGGACGAGGACGATCAGGTCTACCGCACCGCGCGCGAAAAATACGAGGCGATGATCAGCGAGGCGAAGGTCGCCCACGAAAAGGGCCAGCCGGTCCTGCTGGGCACCACTTCGATCGAAAAGTCGGAACTGCTGAGCCAGATGCTGCAGCAGGAAGGTATTCCTCACAACGTTCTGAACGCCCGCCACCACGAGCAGGAAGCGCAGATCGTTGCTGATGCCGGCCGTTTTGGCGCAGTGACCATCGCCACCAACATGGCCGGACGCGGCACCGACATCCAGCTGGGCGGCAACGTCGAGATGAAGGTGCTGGAGGTGCTGGCCGCCAATCCTGAGGCCGATCCGGCAGAGCTGCGCGCGGCAGAGGAAGCCAAGCACGCCGAGGAAAAGCAGAAGGTGCTGGACGCAGGCGGGCTTTTCGTGATGGCGTCTGAGCGCCATGAAAGCCGCCGTATCGACAACCAGCTGCGTGGACGTTCGGGCCGCCAGGGCGACCCGGGCCGGACCCGCTTCTACCTCAGCCTCGAAGACGACCTGATGCGCATCTTCGGCTCAGAGCGGCTGGACAAGCTGCTGTCGTCGCTGGGCATGAAGGAAGGCGAGGCGATTATTCACCCCTGGGTGAACAAGTCGCTGGAGCGTGCTCAGGCCAAGGTCGAGGGCCGCAACTTCGACATGCGCAAGAACGTGCTGAAGTTTGACGATGTGATGAACGACCAGCGCAAGGTGATCTTTAAGCAGCGCCGCGAGATCATGGCTGCGGAGGATCTGTCCGAGATCACCGACGATATGCGCCACGAGGTGATCGACGATCTGCTCGATACCCATATGCCGCCCAAGACCTACGCCGATCAGTGGGACACGGCTGGCCTGCAGGAACAAGTCCGCGAAATGCTGTCGATTGAGGCGCCTGTGGCTGAATGGGCCGCCGAAGAAGGCGTCGATGACGAGCAGATTCGCGAGCGGCTGGTTGAAGCTTCGGACAAGATGATGGCGGAAAAGGCTGATGCTTTCGGCCCCGAAAACATGCGCAACATCGAAAAGCAGATATTGCTCCAGACCATAGACAAGAAGTGGCGCGAACACCTGCTGACGCTGGAGCACCTGCGCTCGGTGGTGGGTTTCCGCGGCTACGCGCAGCGCGATCCGCTGAACGAATACAAGAATGAAAGCTTCCAGCTGTTCGAAACCATGCTTGATAGCTTGCGCGAAGAAGTCTCACAGCAGCTCAGCCGTGTGCGTCCGATGACCGAGGAAGAGCAGCAGCAGATGCTGATGGAAATGGCTGCCCGTCAGGCAGCTATGCAGCAAATGGCGGCTCAGCCGGATGCAGCCGCAGCGCCTGCAGAAGACCCGGCGCCGGGTTTTGTGGAGGATGATCCGGCAACTTGGGGCAACCCGTCGCGCAACGACAAATGCCCCTGCGGGTCCGGCAAGAAATTCAAACATTGCCACGGCAGCCTCTCCTGAGGCGGTTGCCGGAATGCGCTGGCCCTGACTCAAAAGGGCCAGCGCCGCAGACTGCGGGGAGCGCATCACCCGCTGTCCAAGCGTATAGCCCGGGTTAGGTCCGGCACCCTCTCTATCGCGATAACTGGCGATGCATTTGTTTCCAGTCAGGCAACGAAGGCTGGGAAAATGCCGGATTCTCTCCTGCATGTAGCCACAAACTGGCCGGCTTTCAGCGGCAGGCTTCCTTAACCAGTCAGGTTCAGGAGGATCGCATGCTGAATAGACAAGTGATGGCGACAAGCGCGATGACGCTGGCGTGCGCCTTGGGTATCGGGTTTTACATGCAGGACACTGGTCCCGGCTGGATCGCCGGTGAAACGGATATCACTGCTGCCGCAGACCCTGAGCTGCCCAGGGAACCAGACACAGCCGGGCTGAAGATTGAAAATATCACACTGACCTCGGCGGTTCCGCAAACGGCTGAAGCGGTCGTGCCGGATCAGGCAGAAAAGACAAAGCCTCAAGCCGCATGTCAAATGACCGCAAAGGCCACGCCTGCGCCTATGGCGATGGTTGACCTGTCTGTCAAAGCGCCGTGCCGTGCAAATGAGCGCCTGACTGTGCACCACAGCGGCATGACGTTCACCGTGCCGCTTGATGCCTCCGGCCAGTATTCAGCCCTGGTGCCGGCACTGGCACAGACAGCTGTTTTCATTGCTGAGACGCCAGGCGGAAATGGCGCGGTTGCGGTGGCTGAGGTGCCGGATTTGCACGGTGTTGAGCGTGTTGTGCTTCAGTGGACCGGCCAAAGCGGTTTTGAGATCCATGCGCGGGAGTTTGGCGCTGCCTACGGCGGCCCGGGTCACGTCTGGCATGGTGCGCAGCCAGATGCCGGGCAAGGCGAGGTTGTACGCCTTGGCGACCACAGCCAGCTGGCACCGCGGATTGCGGAAATCTACAGCTTACCCTCTACGGTTCCGGGGCAGGCAGGGCATGTCGCAATGACTGCCGAGGCTGAGGTCACGGACGCAAACTGCGGCAGGGATATCACCGCCCAAGCACTGCAGCTTCAAGACGGGCATCTGCGCAGCCGGGATTTGGTCATGGCAATGCCGGATTGCGATGCTGCCGGCAGCTTTCTGGTGTTGAATAATCTGGTGGAAGACCTGAAAATCGCCTCCAACTGATTTGCGGTAACTTCAGGTATCCCTATGTCTTTCCTTCGTGCGGCCGTTTGCGCCGCACTTTTTCTCGCAGCGCTGTCACGCGGGCTTGCAGCCCAGGATATCACTTTGTCTTCCCCGGATGGTGCGGTGGAGATCACCGGCACCCTGCTGGGGTTTGATGGAGAGTTCTACCGGGTGCAGACCCAATTTGGAGAACTCACCGTGGACGGGTCGGGGGTTTCCTGCGATGGTCCCGGCTGCCCGAGCTTGTCCGGCTTTGTGGCAGAGGTGACCCTGGCCGGGTCAAGCACCATGTCCGAAGTGCTGCTTCCGGCGCTGATCGAAGGCTTTGCCCTCCGCAACGGCTATCAAACCAGGCGGGAGACATTGCCGGGCGGGAACTTCAGCCATGTTCTCCTGCGCGGGCAAAAACCTGCGGCGCGCTTTACCTTCATGGTCAGCAATACGGACGAAGGCTTTGCTGCCTTGATCGCGGATGAGGCGGACCTTGCCATGGCCTTGCGCGAGATCCGGCCGTTTGAGCGCAAGGCGGCGAAGGCTGCGGGACTGGGCGATTTGACCGGGCCAGGACGGAGCCGTGTTCTGGCGCTTGATGCCTTTGTGCCTATCGTTGCGCCCAGTAATCCGGTCCGGGAGATTTCCCTGCCGGAACTTGCGGATGTGTTCTCAGGCGCTATCACCAACTGGTCAGCGCTCGGAGGTCCTGACGCGCCAATATCCCTGCATATGCCGGTGGCTGGATCAGGGCTGGCCCAGGCTGTTGAGGACAAGCTGCTGGCGCCATTGGGCGATTCATTTTCGCAAGGAATTCATCGCCATGACCGCAGCAGCACGCTGGCCCGCCGGGTTCTGATTGATCCTTTTGCTATCGGCATTGCCAGCTTCGCTGAAAAAGGGTCAGCGCGGATGCTGAGGCTGACCGGCCCGTGCGGCTTTTCCCTGCAGGCCAGCCGCCGGGCGGTGAAGACAGAAGACTATCCGCTGACAGTGCCGATGTTCCTTTACTTGCCTGCCAGGCGTCTTCCGAAAGTTGCCAGGGACTTTCTGGCCTATATTCGCGGACCAGCGGCGCAAGCCGTAATCCGAAGGGCAGGTTTTGTGGATCAGTCGCCTGAACTGATCCCGGTGAACCGGCAGGGCAACCGTCTTGCCAATGCCATTCTCGCAGCGGAAGATCAGTCCGGATTGGATGAGATCCAGCGGCTGGTAACTGTTCTGGGAGGGTTGCAGCGCCTGACTGTCTCCTTCCGGTTCGAACCGGGATCAGCGCGTCCGGATGCGCAGTCCCGCAGCAACATCGAGCAATTGGCCCGGGCTCTGGAAGCGGGGGAATACGATGCCAAAGAGCTTGTTTTTGCTGGGTTTTCAGACGGGGTCGGGCCGGCTGAGGGGAACCGGCAAATTGCTTTGAAACGGGCCAGTGCGGTGCGGGATGCGGTTATTCAATTGGCTGAAACCGCAGATGTGTCGCGCGTGCAAATCAGCGCGGAGGGGTTTGGGGAAGCCCTGCCGATGGCCTGTGACGACAGCGCCTGGGGCCGCCAGATCAACCGCAGGGTCGAGGTTTGGGTGCGCTAGCCGGGCGTGCTAGAGATACCCTTGTGCACGGAAGCTGAGTTCGGTGGATTTACCGATGATCAGATGATCGTGCAGGGTGATTCCCAGGGCGGTCAACGCGGCCTGGATTTGATCGGTCATACTGATATCGCTGTCCGAGGGCGTGGGGTCGCCGGACGGGTGATTGTGTACTAAAATCAAGGCACTGGCGTTCAGTTCCAGGGCGCGTTTGGCAACCTCGCGGGGGTAGACCGGGACGTGGTCGACGGTGCCGCGGGCCTGTTCCTCGTCGGCGATCAGCACGTTCTTGCGGTCCAGGAACAGGATGCGGAACTGTTCGGTCTCGCGGTGGGCCATGGTGGTGTGGCAATAGTCCAATAGCGCATCCCAGCTGGAGATCACCTGGCGCTGCATCACCCGGGCGCGGGCCATGCGGTGGGCGGCGGCCTCCAGCACTTTGAGGTCGGTGATGACCGCATCGCCAATGCCCTTTACTTGCGCCAGCCGCTCCGGTGAGGCCGTCACCACGCGGTTAAAATCCCCAAAGGTATCAAGCAGTTGCCGCGCCAGGGGTTTGACGTCGCGGCGCGGGATGGAACGGAAGAGGACCAGTTCCAGCAGCTCATAATCCGGCATCGCGGCGGCGCCGCCGGCCATGAAACGGTCGCGCAGGCGGGCGCGGTGGTCCTTGATGTAGGAGGGCAGGCGGCCAGCAGTCAGGGGCTGCGCCGGGGCTTCGTCGCTGCCCGGAAACAGCGGCAGGGAGACGTCCTGGAATGAGGGGTCCTGTGCCATGGTGCCATGGTGCCGCCATCATGGTTGAGGAAGTGTTAATGCGGGCTACTCTGCGGCGGCAGCAAGGGGGTGTCTTGCGTGCACCCCCTGTACACCCCCTGTACACCGCCGCGGTGCAGCATGGGGCGTCTGGGCTGGGGATTGCGTAAAGGATGCGCAAAAGAAAAGCGCCCCGGATTGGGGGCGCTTTTGACCGAGTCGTTTGAAGCAATGTGCCGGGGCTCCGCCCGTTCGGCCCTGAAACCGTCCCCCGGACGGCTTCCTAGACGGGCCTTACCCCTTCATCCCATCCCAGAAGCTTTTCACGGATGAAAAGAAGCTGCGGGATTCGGGGTTGGTGTTTTCCTCGGAGATGTCCTCGAACTCGCCCAGAAGCTCCTTCTGGCGGGCGGTGAGGTTCACAGGGGTTTCCACCGCCAGCTCGATGAACATGTCGCCGGTGGCGCCGCCGCGGAGCGCCGGCATGCCTTTGCCGCGCAGGCGCATCTGGCGGCCGGACTGGCTGCCCTCGGGGATCTGCACCCGGCCGCGGCCGCCGTCGATGGTCGGCACCTCGATGGAGCCGCCAAGCGCAGCCTTGGACATGCTGACCGGAACCCGGCAGTAGAGGTTGTTGCCGTCGCGTTCGAACAGGGCGTGGGGGCCAACCTCGACAAAGATGTAGAGATCGCCCGGAGGGCCGCCGCGCAGGCCCGCTTCGCCTTCGCCTGCGAGGCGGATGCGGGTGCCGGTCTCAACCCCTGCCGGGATGTTCACCGACAGCGAGCGGTCTTTTTCCACCCGGCCGTGGCCGTGGCAGGATTTGCACGGGTTCTTGATGATCTGGCCCAGGCCCGAACAGGTCGGGCAGGTGCGTTCCACGGTAAAGAAACCCTGCTGCGCGCGGACCTTGCCCATGCCGGAGCAGGTCGGGCAGGTGGTGGGTTCCACGCCGCCCTCGGCCCCGGTGCCCTCGCAGGAGGTACAGGAGACTGAGGTCGGAACCTTGATGGTCTTGTGCAGACCGCCAAAGGCATCCTCAAGCGAGACACGCAGGTTGTAGCGCAGGTCGGCACCGCGCGACGCCCGCTGCCGTCCGCCGCCGCCACGCTGGCCGCCCATGAAATCGCCGAACAGGTCGTCGAACACATCAGAGAAGGCGGAGGAAAAGTCGCCGCCGCCAAAGCCCTGGCCGCCACCGCCGCCGCGCTGGCCGCCGCCCATGCCGTTTTCAAAGGCTGCATGGCCAAAGCGGTCATAGGCCGCTTTTTTCTCGGCGTCCTTCAGGACGTCGTAAGCCTCATTGGCTTCCTTGAACTGCGCCTCGGCGTCCGGATTGTCCTTGTTCCGGTCGGGGTGCAGTTCCTTGGCTTTCTTGCGAAAGCCTTTTTTGATTTCGTCTGCGGTGGCGCCTTTGGCCACGCCCAGAACGTCGTAATAGTCACGTTTTGACATCGGTTACCCCATCTGCCTCAACGAAAATGGGCCGGTCCGGGGTTCGGACCGGCCCGCCGTGGCCTGAGTGGTCAGGCGTTAGCGCTTGTCGTTGTCCAGGTCTTCGAATTCGGCATCGACGATGTCGTCATCTGCCGGGCCTGCGGCTTCGTCAGCTGCTGCCGGCTCGTCGTCGCCGCCTTCTTCGGCCTGCGCCTTGTAGATCGCCTCGCCCAGTTTCATGGCGGCTTCAGTAACGTTCTGGATGCCGGATTTGATCTTTTCGGCGGTCGATTTCTCGTTTTCCAGATCGTCTTTCAGCGCGGCAACGGCCAGTTCGATCACTTCGACGGTGGACGGATCGACCTTGTCGCCGTGCTCCTCGACCGATTTCTCGGTGGAGTGGATCAGCAATTCGGCCTGGTTCTTGGCTTCGATCAGCTCGCGGCGTTCCTTGTCGGCTTCCGCGTTCTCCTCGGCGTCCTTGACCATCTTTTCGATGTCGTCGTCGGACAGACCGCCGGAGGCCTGGATGGTGATCTGCTGTTCCTTGCCGGTCGCCTTGTCCTTGGCGCCGACCGACACGATGCCGTTGGCGTCGATGTCAAAGGTCACTTCGATCTGCGGCATGCCGCGCGGTGCCGGCGGGATTTCCTCGAGGTTGAACTGGCCCAGCATCTTGTTGTCTGCGGCCATTTCACGCTCACCCTGGAACACCCGGATGGTCACGGCGTTCTGGTTGTCTTCCGCGGTCGAGAACACCTGCGACTTCTTGGTCGGGATGGTGGTGTTGCGGTCGATCAGGCGGGTGAAGACACCGCCCAGGGTTTCGATGCCGAGCGACAGCGGGGTCACGTCGAGCAGCACCACGTCCTTGACGTCGCCCTGCAGAACGCCGGCCTGGATAGCGGCGCCCATGGCAACCACTTCATCCGGGTTCACGCCCTTGTGCGGCTCCTTGCCGAAGAACTTGGTCACCTCGTCGATGACTTTGGGCATCCGGGTCATGCCGCCGACCAGGACCACCTCGTCAATGTCGGAAGCGGAGAGGCCCGCGTCCTTGAGGGCTGCCTTGCACGGATCCATCGAGCGCTTGATCAGGTCGGAGACCAGGCTTTCCAGCTTGGCGCGGGTCAGCTTCATCACCATGTGCAGCGGCTGGCCCGAGGACGGGTCCATCGAGATGAACGGCTGGTTGATCTCGGTTTGCGAGGTGGAGGACAGTTCGATCTTGGCTTTCTCAGCGGCTTCTTTCAGGCGCTGCAGGGCCATCTTGTCCTTGGACAGATCGACGCCGTTTTCCTTTTTGAACTCATCCGCCAGGTAGTTGACGATGCGCATGTCGAAGTCTTCGCCGCCCAGGAAGGTGTCGCCGTTGGTCGACTTCACTTCGAACAGGCCGTCGTCGATTTCCAGGATGGTCACGTCGAAGGTGCCGCCGCCGAGGTCATAGACGGCGATGGTCTGGGTGTTTTCCTTGTCCAGGCCATAGGCCAGCGCAGCCGCGGTCGGCTCGTTGATGATGCGCAGCACTTCGAGGCCTGCGATCTTGCCGGCGTCTTTGGTGGCCTGACGCTGGGCGTCGTTGAAGTAGGCAGGCACGGTGATCACCGCCTGGGTGACTTCCTCGCCCAGGTAGGATTCCGCGGTTTCCTTCATCTTGCCCAGGGTGAAGGCGGAGATTTGCGACGGGGAGTATTTCTCACCCTTGGCTTCGACCCATGCGTCGCCGTTGCCGCCGTTGACGATGGCGAAGGGCACCATCTTCTTGTCTTTTTCGACGGCGGGGTCGTCGAACCGGCGGCCGATCAGGCGCTTGACGCCGAACACGGTGTTGTCGGGGTTGGTGACGGCCTGGCGTTTGGCGGGCTGGCCGACCAGGCGCTCGTCGTCGGTGAAGGCAACGATCGACGGGGTGGTGCGCGCGCCCTCGGCGTTTTCGATCACGCGGGGCTGGGAGCCGTCCATGATGGCCACGCAGGAGTTGGTGGTACCCAGGTCGATGCCGATAACTTTGCTCATTTGCGATCCCTTTTTACTACTCAAGGCGATTACCCGAGGCCTGAACCCGCAACGGCATCCTGGCCCCGATTGTTTTGCGGTTTGGTCTGCACCTTGCCGCGTCCCGGCGTATATAGGGACGTGAAAACGGCCCTGCAAGCGCCAGTGCACGCCCGGAGGCGTGAATCAATGCGCTTTTTTGCAAGGGGCTTGGTTAAGGATGGATGAACGGCAATGACCCTGCTGCGGGTGCGCGGATTTGATGTTCACAAGGGGTATCTGGATGCTGCCCGGCAGGCGGCGCTGATCGAGGCGCTGCGCCCGGTGCTGAAGGCGGCGCCGCTGTTTTCGCCGAAAGTCCGGGGCGGCGGGCAGATGTCGGTGCGGATGACCTCAGCCGGGCGGTTCGGCTGGTACTCGGATGCGGCGGGCTACCGCTATGCGGAACAGCACCCGTCGGGGCGGGACTGGCCTGCGATCCCGGAGGAGGTGCTGGAAATCTGGCGCGGGCTGACCGGGCTGGAGCGGCAGCCGGAGTGCTGCCTGCTGAACTATTACGGCGTGGGGGCGAAGATGGGGCTGCATCAGGACAAGGATGAAGCGGATTTCTCCTTTCCGGTTGTCTCAATTTCGCTGGGCGACGACGGGCTGTTCCGGATCGGCAATCAGACCCGCGGAGGCAGGACAGAATTGGTCTGGCTTGGTTCGGGGGATGTGGTGGTGATGGGTGGCGAGGCGCGGCTTACCTATCACGGGGTGGACCGGATCCGGTTCCGGTCCTCCCGCCTGCTGCCGAAGGGCGGAAGAATCAACCTGACCCTGCGCGTGGTCACCTGACGCCGGCGGGGGCAAAAGTTTTACGGAAAACTTTTGCCACGACTTTTGCTGAAAAGTCTTAGGCAGGCACCCGGGGTCAGCGCCGCGCGCTCCAGCTGATGGAGACCTGGCGCCGGGTGTAGAATTCGCCCATCAGCCCGATCACGATCAGCACCAGGGCCACCCAGGCCGCATACTGCCAGGAGCTGAAATGCGGATTGTAGTTGATGAAGACAAAGCCGCGGGACTGGTCAATGCAATGGAACAGCGGGTTCCAGTCGAACATGGCCAGCATGAAGCTTGGCAGTGTGTTGGCGAGGAACATCTTGCCCGAGGCGATCATATTGGCGCGCTGGTAGATCATCGTCAGGATGCCGACCAGCCCGGGCGCCCAGGGTTTGAGGACAAGAAACACCAGTCCGACGGCTGCACCGGTTATCCAGGACAACAGGATCATGCCAAACGCGGGAATAGGCTCCTCAATGTGCAGGGGGGTAAAGGCGACGTGGTACACGAACAGAATGATGAACAGGGACAGCACCTGAATATACAGCGCGCCGAGCGCTGCGGACAGGATGGCCACCATCGTATTCATCGGGGCATGCTGCATCATCGGGCTGCTCGGGCCTTCGGCGCCTGAAACCGCACTGACCGTTTTGGTATGCACCATGAACAGGAAGACGCCTGACATCACATACAGGAGGAAGTCGCCCCGGATTGCGGCGCCCTTCAGCCCAAGCAGGGAAAACATGACATAGAAGGCAGCGACAAACAGGACCGCCTGCAGAATGTTCAGGCCAAGCGCGATGAAGGCATTGTTGTGTTTTGACCGCACGCTGCGCACGATCGAGTGGAACACCACTTCGCAAAGTGTGAGGAATCCGGAAAACGAGGATCGCTGCGTGCGCTGCTGAAACATGAGACCTGCATTCTCTGCTCGATTTTGATGCGGCTGCTTGCCGTTCTGTTGTCAGCGCATCATAAGGGGCGAGAGGCAAATTTTCAATTAAAGCCGTGTTAGGGAGATCCGCGTGACATATGAAGACCTGGTGCCCGTGATCCGCCGCCTGGCCATTGAGGCTGGCGCGAAGATTATGGAAATCTACAACGCCGACGATTTCGACGTTAAAGTGAAGTCTGACGACAGCCCGGTGACCGAAGCGGACGAGGCAGCGGATGCCCTGATCTCAGCCGGTCTGCGGGCGGCGTTCCCGGAGATGATGCTGGTCACGGAGGAGCAGGCGGCCTCGCACAAGGAGCGCGGCGATACCTTCCTGATCGTTGACCCGCTGGACGGCACCAAGGAGTTCATCCACCGCCGGGGCGACTTCACCGTGAACATCGCGCTGGTGGAAAATGGCGTTCCGACCCGCGGCGTGGTCTATGCGCCGGCCAAGCAGCGGATGTTCTTTACCCTGGCGGATGGCAGCGCGGTGGAGGAAACCGGAGCCTTTGATCCCGCAACCATCGGGGAAACCCGGCCGATCCGTGTTGCGCAGAGCGATAATTCCGCGCTGATGGTGGTGGCGTCGAAATCCCACCGCGACCAGGCCACCGACGATTATATCGGCAAATATGCTGTCAAAGACAGCAAGAGCGCCGGCTCCTCGCTGAAGTTCTGCCTGGTGGCCACCGGTGAGGCGGACATCTATCCGCGGGTTGGCCGCACCATGGAGTGGGACACCGCCGCAGGCCATGCGGTGCTGGCCGGTGCCGGCGGCAAAGTGGTGCGTTTTGACGATCATTCCCCGCTGAAATACGGTAAGGAAGGCTATGCGAACCCGTTCTTCATTGCCTATGCTCCGGCTGTGGATCTAAAGAAAGCCTGATGTCAGTTCTGATCGTCATCCCCGCCCGCTACGCTTCTACCCGCTATCCCGGCAAGCCGCTGGTGCCCCTTGCCGGCAGTTCTGGTGAAGCGCGGACATTGATTGAGCGCTCCTGGCGGGCGGCTTGTTCGGTGCAAGGCGCAGACCGTGTTGTGGTTGCGACAGATGACGATCGCATCCGGCAGGCGGCGGAGGCCTTTGGCGCAGAGGTTGTGATGACGCCGGAAGCCTGCGCCAACGGAACCGAGCGCTGTGCGGAAGCGCACGCAGCGCTCGGCGGCGGATATGAAATAGTCGTGAATTTGCAAGGGGATGCGCCGCTGACTCCGCATTGGTTTGTGGAGGAGCTGATCTCGGGCTTGCGCGATGCTCCTGAGATGGGGCTGGCGACGCCGGTTTTGCGCTGCAACGGGGAAACGCTGAACAGTTTGCTGGCCGACCGGCAGGCCGGGCGTGTTGGCGGCACCACCGCGGTATTTGCCGAAGACCGCAGTGCGCTCTACTTCTCTAAGGAAGTGGTGCCTTATTGCGCGCAGACCTTTGGCGATGGCGAAAATACGCCGGTCTTTCACCATGTCGGCGTATATGCCTACCGCCCGGATGCATTGGCAGCATATTCTGGCTGGACAGTAGGGCCGCTTGAGAAACTGGAAGGGTTGGAGCAGCTCCGGTTCCTTGAAAATGGACAAAAGGTTCTATGTGTCGAAGTTGAGGCCCGCGGGCGTGAATTCTGGGAGCTCAACAATCCGGAAGACGTGCCGCGGCTGGAAGCGATGATGAAGAAGATGGGGCTTGAATAGTCTGTGAAGCGTTGTGTGGGCTGGTGCAGGTGAAATCACACTGATGGGATGTGCCCGGGAAGCCTGGATGCACCATTCCGAACTGGTGGGGACAGCCAGGCCGGCGGGACTTTGGTCTCTCCCGAGTGAGCGGGACTGCATAGCCGGACTGGGTTTTTAATTTGAGAGAACAACATGCGTAAAAAAGTGACGAAAGCGATTTTTCCGGTTGCAGGTATGGGAACGCGGTTCCTGCCGGCAACGAAATCCGTACCGAAAGAAATTATGACCTTGGTCGACCGGCCGCTGGTTCAATATGCCATCGACGAGGCGCGCGCGGCCGGGATCAAGGAATTCATCTTTGTCACCTCGCGCGGCAAGGGCGCTTTGGAAGATTATTTCGACCATTCGCCTGTGCTGGAGCAGGAACTGCGCAAGAAGGGCAAGACCGAACTTCTGGACCTGCTGCAAAGCACCAATATGGAGTCGGGCGCGATTGCCTATATCCGCCAGCACAAGGCATTGGGCCTGGGGCATGCTGTTTGGTGCGCCCGCAGGCTGATCGCCAATGAACCCTTTGCGGTGATCCTGCCGGACGATGTGATTGCCGCGGAAAAGCCCTGCCTGCAGCAGATGGTAGAGGCCTACGAGGAAACCGGTGGAAATATGGTGGCAGCCATGGAAGTTCCGCCCGAAAAGACCTCTGCCTATGGTGTGCTCGATGTGAAGGAAGACATGGGGCAGGTGGTTGCTGCAAACGGCATGGTGGAAAAACCAAGTGCCGAGGAGGCGCCCTCGAACCTTGCGGTGATCGGACGCTATATTCTTTCTCCGTCGGTGCTGAAGAATTTGAACAAGATGAAACAGGGCGCGGGCGGCGAGATCCAGCTGACGGATGCCATTGCGGAAGATATCGCCAAGGACGTCCCGGTCTACGGCTACCGGTTCCGCGGCCAGCGGTTTGATTGCGGCTCCAAGGCCGGGTTCTTGCAGGCGACGGTCGCCTTTGCGCTGGCACGGGACGAATTGCGCGACGATCTGATGAACTATATCTCCGAGATTGCGCAGGTCGGAAAGGCCGCACAGTAACCACTCTGGCCGCGCTTAAGGGTGCGGCCCAGCATGGGGCAAAGACATTGGCAAATATCCTGGTGACCGGCGGTGCCGGCTATATTGGCTCGCACGCCTGCAAGGCGCTGAAAACGGCGGGCTATACGCCTGTGGCCTTCGATAATCTCGTGACCGGCTGGCAGGACGCGGTCAAGTTCGGCCCGTTTGAGAAGGGCGACCTGAGTGACCGTGCGCGCCTGGATGAGGTTTTCGCCAAATACCAGCCGGCCGCGGTGATGCATTTTGCAGCAATCAGCCAGGTTGGCGAGGCGATGACAATGCCCGGGCGCTACTGGGCCAATAACACTGGCGGGTCGCTGAACCTGATTGAGGCTGCAGTGGCGGCGGGCTGCCTGGACTTTGTGTTCTCCTCGACCTGCGCCACCTACGGCGAGCATGACAATGTGGTTCTGGATGAAAATACGCCGCAGCAGCCGCTGAACGCCTATGGCGCGTCCAAACGCGCGGTTGAGGATATCCTGAAGGATTTCGGCGCTGCGCATGGGCTGCGATCGGTGATCTTCCGCTATTTCAACGTCGCGGGTGCCGATCCCGAGGCCGAGGTGGGCGAGTTCCACCGCCCCGAGACCCATCTGGTGCCGCTTGTGCTGGATGCAATTGCAGGCAAGCGCGATGCGCTGACCATCTTCGGGACGGATTATGACACGCCGGATGGCACCTGCATCCGCGACTATGTGCATGTCTGCGACCTGGTGGATGCACATGTGCTGGGGCTGAAATGGTTGCAGGACGGCAAAGGCAGCCAGGTTTTCAATCTGGGCACGGGGTCTGGGTTTTCGGTGCGCGAGGTCATGGACAAGGCCGAGGCCGTGACCGGGCAAAAAGTGCCCTGCAACACCGGTGAACGGCGGGAAGGGGATTGTACCAAACTGGTCTCAGGCTCGACGCGTGCCATTACTGATCTTGGCTGGAAGCCGCAGCGATCCACACTCGAAGTCATGATTGCTGATGCTTGGAAATGGCATAAGACCGGCCACTACGAGGCCTGATCATGTCCCGCGCCGCCGTTCCTGATCTGCCGCCGCCGGGTTTGACCGGTGCCTACAGGATGCGGTGGAAACGGCGGCGGATATTGTGGCGCGCCCTGCGGGCCAGGCGGCAGATGGCCAAGCTGGCAGACCGGACAGCGCATATTCCGGGGCAGGGTGTGCTGGTGTTCCTTGTTCTGCGCAACGAAGCCAGCCGTTTGCCCTATTTCCTGGACCATTACCGCCGCCTGGGTGCGGTGCATTTTCTGGCCGTGGACAATACGAGCGATGATGGCAGCGCCGAGCTGCTGGCGGAACAGCCCGATGTGTCGCTGTGGCAGACCGGTGGCAGCTACCGCGAGGCCCGGTTCGGCCTGGATTGGCTGGGCTGGCTCCTGATCCGCTATGGCCATGGGCGGTGGTGTCTGACCGTGGATGCGGATGAGCTGCTTGTTTACTCGGGCATGGATGAGCACGGCCTCAATCAGCTGACGCACAAGCTGGAGCAGCGCGGGCAGGACGGCCTTGGCACCCTGATGCTGGAACTCTTTCCCAAGGGGCCGCTGGGCACGCAAAGCTATTTTCCGGGGCAAGACCCCCGTGAGGTGCTGCCATGGTTTGATGCCGGCCCTTACAGAGCGCAGAGACAGCAGCCGGCGGGCAATCTGTGGGTGCAGGGCGGGGTCAGGGAAAGGGTCTTTTTCGCCAGCGCGCCAGAGCGGTCGCCGACCCTCAACAAGATCCCGCTGATCAGGTGGAACCGCCGTTTCGCCTATTTGAATTCGACGCACTCCCTGCTGCCGCCGCGGCTGAATGCGCTGTACAGCGGTCCGGGTGGCAGCGAGCTTTCCGGAGTGCTGCTTCATACGAAGTTCCTGCCGGAAATTGTTTCCAAATCGGAAACGGAAAAGAGCAGGCGGCAGCACTTCCATACGCCGGAACAGTTTGACGGCTACTATGACCGGATTTCTGAAACCCCGGACTTGTGGCGCCCGGAAGCGGTCCGGTACCGTGATCATGAGCAATTGGCTGAGCTGGGGCTGATGCAGCCTATCGTTTGGTAATGGGTCCTGACCCTAGGCGCCGAACGCGAGGAAATTGTTGCAGCCAGGCCGCCAGGCCGCGTAACTGTTTCTAAATTCATTGTTAATAGAATTGCGCCGTGACATATTGCGCGGAAGCTTGAGGCAGGCATTAAAACCTGGGCAGGTGAGCGCGCTCCCTGGAAAATGATTTGGAGTGAACGTGGGGCTTTGGGATTCTTACCGGATGCGGTTGCGGCGCAAGCGGCGCCTGATCCGTGCAGTGCGAAAATCCGGAGAGCTTACCCCCGTTCAGGATAACACGGCGGCAATTCGCCCTGGGGATATCCTGCTTGTGTGCACCATGCGCAATGAGCAGATCCGGCTGCCTTATTTCCTGCAATACTACCGCGGCCTGGGGATCAATCATTTCCTGTTCGTTGACAATGGCTCAACGGATGGCAGTGCGGACTACCTGCGCGGGATGCAGGATGTTTCCCTGTGGCATACCACGGCCAGCTACAAGCGGGCAGGCTTTGGGATCGACTGGATGAACTACCTCAAGCGCAAATATGCGCATGACCATTGGGTGCTGGTGGTCGATCCGGATGAGTTCTTTATCTACCCGTTCTGCGACACGCGGCCGATCCGGGCGTTGACCGACTGGCTGGACAATTCGGCAATCCGAAGCTTCTCGGCGATGCTGATCGACGTTTACCCCAAGGGCCGCATTGGCGAGGTGCCGTATCAGGCCGGGCAAAACCCGCTGGACATTGCCCATTGGTTCGACAGCGGCAACTACACGATTACCCGCAATCAGGAATATGGAAACCTGTGGATCCAAGGGGGGCCGCGGGCCCGTGTGTTCTTTGCTGATCAGCCCAATAAGGCCCCGGCGCTGAACAAGATCCCGCTGGTGAAATGGCACCGCCGCTATGCTTATGCCAGTTCAACCCATGCGCTGCTGCCGCGCGGTCTGAACCAGGTTTACGAAAGCGATGGCGGCGAAAAGGCAAGCGGCGCGCTGCTGCATACCAAGTTTCTGGATACGTTTGGCGCAAAGGCGCAAGAGGAGCTGGTGCGCGGCCAGCACTATGCCAGGTCCGCCGAGTACAAGGCCTATGCCGGCAAGCTGGCGGAGCAGCCGGAGCTGTGGTGCAAATGGAGCGAAAAATACATCAACTGGCGCCAGCTTGAGATTCTCGGCCTGATGTCCAAGGGAAACTGGGCATGAGCACGGTCGGGGTTGTCATGCTGGTGCATACGGCGCTGGAGCGCGCGGCGCAGGTGGTGCGCCATTGGACCGCCAGCGGCTGCCCGGTGGTGCTGCATGTGGACCGCAATGTCGGCAGCGAGGTTTTCAAGCGGTTCCAGGAGGCGCTGGCAGATGATCCGCTGGTGAGGTTTTCGGCACGCCACCGCTGCGAATGGGGCACCTGGGGCATTGTGGCGGCGTCGCAATCAGCGACCGAGGTAATGCTGGCGGAGTTCCCGGAGGTGCGCCATGTCTACCTTGCCTCCGGGTCCTGTTTGCCGCTGCGGCCTGTTCAGGAGCTGATTGACTATCTGGCGGCGCGCCCGCGCACCGATTTCATCGAAAGCGCGACAACGGCGGATGTGCCCTGGATCGTCGGCGGGTTGAGCCATGAGCGGTTCACGCTGCGGTTCCCGTTTTCGTGGAAACGGCGCCGCTATCTGTTTGACCGTTATGTGGATCTGCAGCGCAAGCTGCGTTTCAAGCGCCGGATTCCGCCTGGTCTGGTGCCGCATATGGGCAGCCAATGGTGGTGCCTGACCCGGCAGACCCTGTCGGCCATTCTGCAGGATCCGGAGCGGCCGGTTTATGACGCGTATTTCCGCAAGGTCTGGATTCCCGATGAAAGCTATTTCCAGACCTTGGTGCGGCAATATTCCAGCAGCATCGAAAGCCGCTCCTTGACGCTGAGCAAGTTCGATTTTCAGGGCAAGCCGCATATCTTCTACGACGACCACCTGCAGCTTTTGCGACGGTCAGACTGTTTCGTGGCGCGCAAGATCTGGCCCCATGCGGAGCGGCTGTATCAAGCCTTTCTGACGGATCAGGCCGGGGCGATGAAGAAGACAGAGCCAAACCCCGGCAAGATCGACCGGATCTTTGCCAAGGCGGTTGAACGGCGCACCCGCGGCCGCCCCGGCCTTTATATGCAGAGCCGGTTTCCCGGGCACGGATCAGAGAACGGGATCACCTCCAGCCCCTATTCGGTGTTTCAGGGGTTTTCCGAACTGTTTGACGACTTTGAAACCTGGCTGGCCAAAACAACGGGGTCCCGGGTGCACGGGCATATCTTTGCACCGGAAGGCGCCGAGTTTTCGGAAGGCCAAAGCTTGATCAACGGCTGCTTGAACGGCAATGCCAAAGCCCGCGACTACAATCCGGAAAGTTTCCTCACCAGCCTGATTTGGAACACTCGCGGCGAACGCCAGTGCTTTCAATTCGGCCCGCGCGACAATCAGGCAGTGAACTGGCTGGTTGCCCGGGATTCCAATGCGCAGATTTCTGTCATCAGCGGCGCCTGGGCGGTGCCGCTGTTCAAGTCCAACCGCAACTTTGCAGAGCTGAGGCAGGAAGCCGCCAAGCTCCAGCAGGTCGAGGCTGAACAGTTGCAGGTCCTGCGCTCCCAGTGGACCAAGGCGAGGGTGCGGATCTGGACCATGGCGGAATTTGTTGAGGCCCCGATGGAGCCGATGCAGACCATCGTTGACGAGATTGGCCCGCTGGCAGCCAGGCATCTGAGCGAAGCGCCGAAAATGACGGACCTGGATGGCTTTGGCCAGTTCCTGCAGAATCTCAAGAACCAGGGCATGCACCCCTATCTCATGGGGGATTTCCCGGTGGGGCAAAGCCCGGTCAATCACACCAAGCCACAGCGCAAACCCTATCTGGTAAGATAAACTCCGATGTCTCGTTCGTCCTTCGACTACTTTACAGTCTTTGCTGAAATGCGCACTGGTTCCAATTTTCTGGAAACCAATTTGAATGCCTTTGACGGGATCGCCTGCCACGGCGAAGCCTTTAACCCGCATTTCATCGGCTATCCGAACAAAACGGATGTCCTGGGCATGACCCGGTCCATGCGGGAGGCTGATCCGGCACGGCTGATCCGTAAGATCAAAGAGGATCCCGGCGTGCTGGGAGGGTTTCGCTACTTTCATGACCATGATCCGCGGGTTCTGGACCAAATCCTGGAGGACCCGCGCTGCGCCAAGATTATCCTGACCCGCAATCCGCTGGACAGCTATGTGTCCTGGAAGATCGCCAAGGAAACCGGGCAATGGAAGCTGACCAATGTAAAGCGGCGCAAGGATGCCAAGGCGCGGTTTGAGGCGGCGGAATTTGCCGCCCATGTGGAAGCGCTTCAGGATTTCCAGGTCACATTGCTGAACCGTCTTCAGGCGCTGGGGCAGACGGCCTTTTATGTGGCATACGAGGATTTGCAGAGCCTGGAGGTCATGAACGGGCTGGCCAGCTGGCTGGGCTGTACCCAGCAGCTGGAGGCGCTGGACGACAGTCTCAAGCGCCAGAACCCGGCACCGGTTTTGGCGAAGGTCGCCAATCCGGATGAAATGCAGGAAGCGCTTTCGGGACTGGACAAATTCAACCTGACCCGCACCCCGAATTTCGAGCCGCGCCGCGGGCCGGCCGTGCCTGGCTATGTGGCCGGGGTGGTGACACCATTGCTGTACCTGCCTCTGAAAGGCGGCCCCGAAGCGGAGGTCACGGCGTGGATGGCCGGGCTGGACCGGGTGCAGCCGGAGGGGCTGATCCAGGGCATGAACCAGAAGCAGCTGCGCCAGTGGAAGCGCGGCAACAAGGGGTTTCGGAGTTTCACCGTTTTGCGCCATCCGGCGGCGCGGGGGCATTCGGTGTTCTGCCGCCGCATTCTCAACGCAGGTGAAGGCAGCTACCGGGCCATTCGCAGCACTTTGCAGCGCCAGTTCGGCCTGGCATTGCCGGAAAACGGCCCCGGCGAGGGGTACTCCAAGGCACAGCACAGGGAGGCTTTTGCCGGCTTTCTGTCGTTCCTTAAGGCCAATCTTGCGGGGCAGACCTCAATCCGGGTTGATGCCGAATGGGCCAGCCAGAGTCAGGCGCTGGCAGGGTTTTCCGAATTGGCGACCCCGGATCTGTTGATCCGGGAGGCGGAGATGTCCGAAGATCTCCCGGCTTTGGCCAAGAAGCTGGGGCGGATGGAACCAGGCCCGGTTGCGGCCGCGGCACCGGACGTTCCGTTTTCCTTGGCGGATATCTATGACGCAGAGCTGGAGGCGCTGATCGCGCAGATCTATCAGCGCGATTATCTGGCCTTTGGGTTTGGACCCTGGCAAGACGCTTAATCCAGCGGTCAGACAGCCGGAGGCCCAGCTGCAGGCGTCAGCAGGGAGCGGCGGCGTCTAAGGCAGCTGGCAGCCGCGAGGCCGGCAGCTTCTTAAGCGGCTTGGACCGATTGGTCCTCTGTCAGGATGGTATAAAGAGTGGCCGGGTCGTGATTTGCACGCAGTTTGGTGCAAAAGCTTTGCTCGCGCAGGGTGCGGGACACCAGTGCCAGTGCCTTCAGGTGCTCCACCCCGGCGTCCTCTGGTGCAAAGAGTGCAAAGGCGATATCCACGGGCTGGCGGTCCACTGCGCCGAAGTCCAGCGGCTTTTCCAGGACGAGAAAGACACCGCTGACCTGGCTGATACTGTCCAGCCGGGCATGCGGCAGCGCAACACCGTGCCCCACGCCCGTCGGGCCGAGGCTTTCACGGTCCAAGAGCGCCTCGACGGTGGCTTGGGCGTCCAGCCCATAGGCGGATTGAGCGATATCCGAGATTTCCTGAAACAAGCGCTTCTTGCTTGAGGCCGCACCGATAACCCGGACGGCCTCTGGCTTGAGGATGCTGGAAATCTGCATTTCTTCTGCTCCGTTCCGGCGCCCCCTGGGGGCGCCGATGCCTTAGTTGTGTTTACGGATCGATCCAGCCGATGTTGCCGTCGTCGCGGCGGTAGACCACATTCAATCCGTCTTTGCCTTCATTGCGGAAGACCAGAACCGGTGCGCCTGCCAGCTCCATCTGCATCACCGCCTCGCCAACTGAGAGGGACGGGATGCGGGTCTCCATTTCGGCGACGATGATCGGCTGCAGCGAGTCTGGTTCCGTTTCCGCTTCCTCAGAGGCGAGGATATACGAGTTGGCGCCCAGATGTTCAACCGGCTCGCTGCGGTCCTTGTGATGGTCCTTCAGGCGGCGCTTGTAGCGGCGCAGCTGCTTTTCCATCTTTTCGCAGCAGCCCTCAAACGCGGCGTAAATCTCCGTTGCGTGCGCCTTGGCCTGGGCGGTCAGCCCGGTGGACAGGTGCACGGTGGTTTCACACACATATTCATGCGCCGAACGGGAAAAGACCACGGCAGCGTCGGTCGGTCGTTCGGCATATTTTTGAACAACCGAACCCAGCTCAGTCTGCACATGTGTTTGCAGAGCTTCGCCGATGTCGATCTGTTTACCGCTGATTTTGTAACGCATGTGATCTCCTTCACGAATTATTGCGGCCGGGCTTGCTGCCAAGGCAATCCTTGGCAGTGTCACGTCAAGTCCGGATCCGGGGGGCAGGCAAAGCATCCGGTTGCATCCGTCCGGCCCTTGTCACCAAGGCTGCTAAGCGGAATGCATCGGTCTGCGCGTATGCCATGGGTCAATTCCACGGCAAGTGGGCGGGAGAGTCAATGCATAACCCTGAAAAAAGAATCATGCGTTTCAGGCAGATTTTTCCGGTCTCAGGCGAGCGGCAGACGGGGTCAGGAAATGCGGAAATTATCGCCCAGGTAGACCCGGCGCACGTTTTCGTTTTCCACCACTTCCTCGGGGCTGCCGGACATCAGGACCTGGCCGTCGTGCAGGATATAGGCGCGGTCAACAATCTCGAGCGTTTCGCGCACATTGTGGTCGGTGATCAGCACCCCGATGCCGCGTTTTTTGAGGTCCGCCACCAGGTGGCGGATATCGCCGACCGAAATCGGGTCGACGCCTGCGAAAGGTTCGTCCAGCAGCAGGTATTTCGGATCGGCGGCCAGGCAGCGGGCGATTTCGACCCGGCGGCGTTCGCCGCCCGATAGCGCCAGGGCAGGGGCGCGGCGCAGGTGTTCGATCGAGAAATCGGACAGCAGCTCTTCCAGCCGTTCGCGGCGTTTGTGCTCGTGTTTTTGCGAGATATCCAGAACGGCAGAGATATTGTCCTCGACCGACAGGCCGCGGAAAATCGACATTTCCTGCGGCAGGTAGCCGATTCCCAGCCGTGCGCGGCGGTACATGGGCAGGCCTGTCACATTCTGGCCGTCGATGCTGACGGTGCCGGCCTCGGGAAACACCAGGCCCGCAATGGCGTAAAAGCTGGTGGTCTTGCCAGAGCCGTTCGGACCCAGCAGCGCCACCACTTCGCCGCGGTTCAGCGACATGGAGACGTCCCGGATCACAACCCGCTTGCGGTAGGACTTGCGCAGCCTTTCGATATGCAGCCCGGAGGAGCCTTCGGTCACTGTCAGATTGGGTTTCGCCATCAGTTGCCGCCGCCGCTGGGGTTCAGAATGGTTTTCACCCGGCCTGCCATTTTGGCGGTGCCGGAGGTCAGGTTCACTTCCAGCCGGTTGGAGGCCAAGGTGCCGCTTTCCTGATTGAGCAGCACGTTGCCGGTCATCACGATGGTGCCCTGGTCGATGGTGTATTCAGCGCGCTGCGCTTCGGCGGCGTCAGGACCGCTGACCAGCACGACATTTCCAGTGGCTTCCAGCCGCTCAATGCCTGCTTTGGCGTTATCCTCTGCTGCGGTCTTGTAGATCACCAGAACCTTGTCTGCCGACAGGCGCATTATTCCCTGCACGATCAGCACATTGCCGGTGAATTCAGCAGATCCGTCAGCCTGGTTCACAGCCAGGTTGTCGGCTGTTACCTCAACCGGCTGGCTGGGATCCGCCTTCACTGCACCAAAGGCAACGGATGCTGTCTGCGATGCCGCCAAGCCGGGAAACACGGCCAGCGGCAGGCAAAAAATCAATGCGCGCAAATAAGACACAGGTTATCTTTCTGGTTTCTGGGGATCATATAGCAGCTTCACCCCGTTTTTGAACAGCATATGGACCGGCCCGCCTTCGGTTTTTGCTCCGATCCGCATATTACCAGCGGTCAGCTCGCCGATTGCGCCGGTTGCGCGCACGGGACCCGGACTGTCGGCTTCCAGCCCGCTGAGTTCGGTGTTCAGCTCGTCGGTTTCGACGACCAGCCCGTCTGAAGAGGTGATGGTCACATTGCCGGTGAATTGCGCAGTGTTCCTGCCGGGGCGGATCGAGCCGGTTTCCGAGGCAAGTGTGATCCGGCCGCCTTGGGCCAGTCTGATCTCAGCGGACAGGCTGGTCGCCACCGCTGGCGCACCGTCGCCCCCGGGACGGGCAAGTTCGGCCGTGACCATGATTTCGTCCCCCTGCGCATTGGTGCCGGAAAAGAAGGGCGCGGTAACCTGCTGGCCTTTCATCCGGTCCTCGATTTCCTTCTGCGCGAAAGGGATAACCGCTTCGGTGTTTACGCCGCGGGAAATCAGGAACAGGGTCGACAGCAAAACGAGGGCCGCCAAAGGCAGCAAAACCTTGAGGTAGGCGACGGCTCTGGAGTAGCTGTCCATGCTTTGCTCCTGCCAGACGGTTGTCAGCCCAGGCCTGCGCGCAGGCAATCGTGGATGTGCAGCAAGCCCTCGGCTTTCCGCCCGTTTTGCGGATCGACCACAAACAAACAGGTGATCTTGCGCTGGTTCATTATGGCAACGGCCTCCTGCGCCATGGCGCCAGGAGCGATGGTAGCCGGGCTTGCGGTCATCACTTCGGCCGCGGCTTTGTCCAGAAGGCCGTCCATGTGGCGGCGCAGATCGCCGTCGGTGATGATGCCGGCCAGGGAGCCGTCCGCGGCGGCGACACCTGCGACGCCGAAACCCTTTTGGCTGATTTCGATCAGAGCGTCGGCCATTGGCGTGGCTTCGGAGACCAGCGGCAGGGCATCGCCGGCATGCATCAGGTCGCGCACCTTGCTAAGCTGGGCGCCCAGCTTGCCGCCCGGGTGGAAGTCGCGGAAGTTCTCCGGGCGGAAATCGCGGTGTTTCATCAGCGCAATCGCCAGCGCGTCGCCCATCGCCAGCGTCAGCGTGGTGGAGATCGACGGCACCATGCCAAAGCCGCAGGCCTCACCCATCGCGGGGATCTGCAGATGCACGTCGGCCTGTTTCATCAGCGTGCTGTCCATCTTGCTGGACAGCCCGATCAGCGGGATGGCAAAGCGGCGGGTGAAGGCCAGCAGATTGGCCAGTTCCGGCGCCTCGCCCGAGTTGGAGATCGCCAGCACCACGTCGCCCTCAGACAGCATGCCAAGGTCGCCGTGGCTGGCCTCGGCCGGGTGCACGAAATAGGCCGGCGTGCCGGTGGAGGCCAGCGTCGCAGCGATCTTGTGGCCGATATGGCCGGATTTGCCGATACCGCTGACGATGATGCGGCCCTTGGCCTGCAGGATCAGCTGCACGGCTTCGGCGAAACGCTCATCCAGCCCTGCGGCCATGGCGTTCAGTGCCTTGGCCTCATCGGTGATCACCTGCCGGGCGGTGACGAGGAATTTTTCAGTATCGGTCATGAGTGGGCAAAGATGTCCGTTTCGGGCCAGCCGGCCAGGTCCAGCTTGGCGCGCGTGGGGAGGAAATCAAAACAGGCCTGGGCCATTTCGGTACGGCCCTCGCGGGCAAGGCGTTTATCCAGTGCGTCGCGCAGCTTGTGCAAGTGCAAGACGTCAGAAGCCGCGTAGTCGAGCTGCGCGTCGGTCAGCTCTGCGGCGCCCCAGTCGCTCATCTGCTGCTGCTTGGAGATGTCGATGCCCAAGAGTTCCTGAGTCAGGTTCTTGAGGCCGTGGCGGTCGGTATAGGTGCGCACCAGGCGGCTGGCGATCTTGGTGCAGTAGACCGGCGCGGCCAGGCTGCCAAAGGCGTGGTGCATCGCGGCGATGTCAAAGCGGCCGAAATGGAAGATCTTCAACACATTGGGGTCTTCCAGCATCCGGCAAAGGTTGGGTGCTGCAGTCTGGCCCTTTTCCACCTGCACGATATGGGCATTGCCGTCACCGCCCGACATCTGAATCACGCAGAGCCGGTCGCGGTGCGGATTCAGTCCCATGGTTTCGCAGTCGATGGCAACAATGGGCCCAAGGTCCAGCCCGTCAGGCAGGTCGTTCTTATACAGATGGTTTGCCACAGGAGTTCCCTTTTGATGATCACCGCGCCGGCAGGTGCTGGAGTGGAAATAGGGGCTTTGGCAGCCAAACTCAACTGCAGCAGGGGATGCTGGTTTATAAACCGCATTTCCTGGGCCCCGCCATTAGCGAAGCATACCTGGTATTTGCAATCTTGGGGAATGGTGCCCAGGAGAGGACTCGAACCTCCACGTCCATACGGACACTAGCACCTGAAGCTAGCGCGTCTACCAATTCCGCCACCTGGGCAGGTGTCGTGAGACCGGCGTATAAGCGGAGTCGCAGGCAGCGTCAAATGGAAAATATGGGTCTTGGGCGATTTTCTGAGCAACCGCCCGGGGGACGGTTTTCCATTGTAAATCCAGCGTGTTGACGGAAGTACCGTGATTTTTGCGATTCCAGATTTCAGTGCGCTGGTTTGATCCTGCGCAAAGTGGAGATTTTGCAAAAGGGGCATAGGAAAGTCATGAAACAGATTGACCGCCTCCAAGCCCTTGGGCTGTTCGACAGCCGGGTGCCCCGCTATACCTCTTATCCGACCGCGCCGGTATTTTCCGCAGCCGTTGGCGCTGCGGAACAGGCCCGCGAGCTGCAGGCGCTGGATCCGGATGTGCCGGTCTCCGTCTACCTGCACATCCCGTTCTGCGAGCGGCTGTGCTGGTTCTGCGCCTGCCGCACGCAAGGCACCCAGACGCTGAGCCCGGTAGAGAGTTATATCGGCACGCTGGAGCAGGAGCTGAAGCTGGTGGCGCCGCTGTTGCCCAAAGGCTTGCGGATGGGGCGGATGCATTGGGGCGGCGGTACCCCGACCATCCTGCCGCCCGCATTGATCCACCGGCTGGCCCAGGCTGTAAAGGCTGTGTTCCCGCATACGCAGGACTGGGAGTTCTCGGTAGAGATCGACCCGACCATGGTGGACCGGGACAAGATTGCGGCACTGGCGGCAGAAGGTATGAACCGGGCCAGTATCGGTATTCAGGATTTCGATCCGCTGGTGCAGCAGGCGATCGGCCGGGCGCAGCCGTTTGATGTGACGAAGGCCTGTGTAGAGGACTTGCGGGCAGCGGGGATCAACTCTTTGAACGCTGATCTGGTCTATGGGCTGCCGCATCAGACACAGGCGCGGATGGCGGACACAGTGGCGAAAGTGCTGAGCCTGGAGCCTGACCGGCTGGCGCTGTTCGGCTATGCACATGTGCCCTGGGTCGCCAAGCGGCAGAAGCTGATCAAGGAAGAGACGCTGCCTGACGATCTGGCCCGCTATCATCTGGCCGGGCTGGCGGCAGAGAAATTCGCCGAGGCGGGGTTTGCGGCTATTGGTATCGACCATTTCGCCAAACCCGGTGACGGGCTGGAGGTGGCGGCCCGCACTGGCCATCTGCGCCGGAACTTCCAGGGTTACACGGACGACACCTGCCCGGCCCTGATCGGCTTTGGCGCTTCTTCGATCTCCAGGTTTGCCGGAGGCTACATCCAGAACGCCGCCGCAACACCCGCCTATGTGCAGCGGGTCGAGGCCGGGCAGCTGGCTGGCGCACGCGGCCATGTGATGAGCCAGGAAGACCTGTTGCGCAGCCGTGCCATCGAAATGCTGATGTGCGGGTTCCGGCTCGACAGGGCTGAGCTGCAGCGGCGTTTTGGCGGATTGGCGGCAACATTGGATGCGGATCTGGCGCAGATTGCGGCCCGCTTCGGCGATCTGGTGCGCCTGGATGCAGAGGCGCTGACGATTTTGCCCGGAGGCCGTCCGCTGACCCGGATCATCGCCAGCTGCTTTGACGCGCATGTGCCCGAGGGCGTACGCTACAGCCGGGCGTCCTGATCCGGTAACAAGGTGCTCCCGCCTGTTTCAGGGCCTCCTGAGGGAGGCCCTATTCAGTTGGGCGCGGCGCTGTGCTGATGCACAGCGCGGCCGCCGCCCGTATCACCGGATCCCGATCGCGGGCACCGGGGCCGGAACCAGGGGTGCAGCGGCGGCCGGGTAAGGTTTGCATTCGAGGCGGGGAAGGCAGGCCAAAGGGCTGAAGGGCTGTTTCAGGCAGGCTTCGTTCAATGTCATAGACGGGACAGGCAGCGCAGCTGCCGGGCCCAAGGCCGCCAAGGGGCGCCGGCGCAGCCGGAGCCCCTGCGGGCGCGGGAGCGCTCCGGCCGCGGTTTTGTCAGCCGTCCTTCACCAGCCTGAACCCCAGGTAATCCGGAGGCAGTCCGACTGCACAGCCGCCAACGCTGGCGTCGCGGATAAAGTCGATCACCACCGCTCTGTGCCGGCCGCCAGTGATGCGGGCGCTGCAATAGGGGTCGCCAAGCGCAAGGCTGCCGTCCTTCTGCACCTCGCCGTTTTGCATACAGCCGCCGGTCCATTCCCAGATGTTGCCGCCAAGCCCGGTAAGGCCGTTGCTGTTGGCGCCGGGCTCGCTTTTGGGATCCTGTGCGGGTCCTGGCAAGCCGCGCAGGGTGACACCCCGGGCGTATTGGCGCAGCCAGCGCTGAGCGGGATCGCCGTTATCTGCTTCGACCGCCTCATCGCCAAAGATTTCTGCTGCAGCGAGTTGCCATTCTGCTTCGTCCGGCAGCCGCCAGCTATGCCCTGTCTCCTTGGAATACCACTGAGCGTAGGCGGTGGCATCGTGCCAGCTTACGTGGGTTTGCGGCAGGCTGCTTTCTGCTGGGGTGCGGTCTGCCTGCTTGCAAGCCCCCGCTGCCACACAAGCGGAGTAATCTGCAACGGAGACCTGATGCTTCATGATCTCAAAGCTGGCGACATGGCGTTGCTGTTCCGGCGGCACCACGGTTTTGCCATTGCGGTGAAAGTTCCCGATCGGACGGTAGGGAATAGTGTCTGCTGCTACGAATACGGTGGCGGCCAGTGGTGCCGGATCCTTGACCGTAGAAAACCATAGGCCCGGAATGCCAATGGCGGCGGCCAGCCCGGCGGCAATCAGTTCCACTTTCATTTCAGCATCCCTTCATGGCAAAACGGGCGGCCGCAGTATGCAGCCGCCCTGTCCAGTTTCTGCTCCGGCTGAAGATCAGGAGCCGGAGTATTCGGTCGGGGCGACCACCTGTTCCATCAGGTCGTTATTCCACTCGCCTTCGACCACCACGTGCGCGGTTGCGCCGAGGTTGACCGCTTCGATCAGGTTGTGGTTCACGTAGGCATAGACGCCCGGCTGCAGGAACTCATAGAGCGCTGCCCCGGCAGAGCCGCCGCGGATGAACCAGGTTTCCAGATCGCGGTCCGGCACGTTGTTGAATTTGCCGGCTTCCCAGACCAGGTCGCCGTGGCCGCCGATCAGGTGCGGGCGGCTGTCGCGGTTGGCCTGGCTGTGGACAAACAGCACTTTCTCGCCCTGCTTTGCCTTCATGGCGTTTTCACCAGTGAGAGCACCCACTGCGCCGTTGAATACCACATGGCTGGGGATCAGGCCGTTCATGACTTCCAGTGTGTCCGGATAGCTTTCGCCGACGTCTTCATAGCGGATGTAGTCGCCGTTTTCGTCCTTTGGAATGTAGAACTCGTTTTCGCCGATGTAGTAGACGCGGTCGTATTTCACCGGATCGCCATTGTGGTCCGACAACCCTTCGCGCGGCAGCACCATGATGGTGCCGGCCATGCCCGAGGCGACGTGCCAGGGGATCATGGGGCCGCCCGGCGCGCAGTGGTAGACAAAGGTGCCGGGGCGGGTTGCTTTGAAACGCAGCACCGTTTTTTCGCCCGGGTTCACCAGGGTCAGCGCGCCGCCGCCCAAGGCGCCGGTTGCAGCGTGGAAGTCGATATTGTGCTGCAGCATGTTTTCCGGCGGGTTGATCAGGGTCAGTTCGACATAGTCGCCCTCATGCACCACCATCATCGGCCCGGGAATGGAGCCGTCAAAGGTCATGCCCTGCAGGTAAGCGCCCTGATCGACCTCGATTTCCTTTTCGACGATCTTCATTTCGAATTCGACGATCCGGGGTTCCCCCGGTGCCACCTGTTCGTGCTCATGCACGAAGGGCGGGGCGACCAGCTCGCGCTTGATGCGCTGCAGGCTCGACAGGTCCACTGGCGCAGCGGATTCGTGAACGGTGGTGCTTTCGGCCTTGGCGGCTTTGGCAAGCACAGGCAGCGCTGCTACGCCGGCTGCCCCCATCAGTGCGGCTCTGCGGGTCAGCATGATATTCTCCTTTCGGTGTCTCAAATGCTGTGTTGCCCGGACTTTAGACGCACCGCCGGCACCGGATATTGCACTTGATCAACCTTCGGATAGGTTTCTCGATGTCGAGATAAGAGGTTTTTCAAATGCAGGATTTGGGGTTGAGGCCATGAGACGCGCGGCAGGTTCTGCCTGAAACCTGGGTGCCGGGCGGCGGAACTGCCGGCAAATTTAATTGTTAAGCCCGGCTTAACGCGCCGGCTGCTATCCCGGTAGCGGGTGAAAATAGTGGTGGTGGATATGAGCGCACAGAGCAATGTGGCGCCCATTATCATCAAGAAGAAAAAGTCAGGTGGTGGCCATGGCCACCACGGCGGTGCATGGAAGGTGGCGTATGCCGACTTCGTGACTGCGATGATGGCCTTCTTTATGCTGATGTGGCTGCTGAACGCGACAACGGAAAAGCAACGTAAAGGGCTGGCGGATTACTTTTCGCCGTCAATTCCCCTTAGCCGGGTATCCGGCGGAGGCAATGGCGCCTTCCAAGGTGACAGCATGTTCACTGAGGAAATCAAGCCGCAATCCGGAACCGGTGCAACAGACATCAATCCGATGGATGCGCAGCAAGCGCAGGGGGAAACCGGTGTTGATGCAGATGAAAAGCGCGAGGAGGAGGACTCCAAATTCCGTGCCATCGAAGAGCAGCTGTCCGGCCGCGGCGGTGAAAGCATGGTTTCGGTGGCTATGGCGCGCCATATCGTGACCAGGGTCACGGATGAGGGGCTGATTATTGAGCTCTTCGCGACCGAGGATACGCCGCTGTTCAAAGACGGCACTTCTGAGCCGGCGCCGCTGTTCCGTGATCTGGTCAGAATGATTGCACGGGTTTCCGAAAGTGTGACAAGCAATGTTGCCATTGGCGGGCATATCCGTTCGCATCCGGTTGTCCTGGCCAAGAACCCCGTTTGGGAACTGTCCCATGCCCGCGCTGACAAAACCCGCATGCTGCTCGAATTGGGGGGGCTGGATTCGGTGCGTGTTCACCGCGTGACGGGCCACGCAGACCGTAAGCTGGCGGTTGGAAACCCGATGGCGGCGCGGAACAACCGCATCGAAATCATTCTTTTGCGCGAATAAACCGCTGAAATTGCTGAAACTGGCGGCTGGCAGATAGGTCATATTTTATCTGTTAGCCGCCCGTTAATCGCTGCTGCGCTAGCTGTTGCATCAGAATGATTAGATGCAGCAGAAAGGCGTGCTATGACCATTTCTTCGTCGCTGAACGCGGGCGTTTCAGGATTGAGCGCCAACGCCAGCCGGTTGGCTTCCATTTCCGATAACATCGCCAACTCCTCAACCCGTGGTTACAAGCGGGTTCAAACGGATTTCCATTCGATGGTTTTGTCCGGTTCGGGCGGCACGTATTCCGCGGGCGGTGTGCGCGCGACCAATGTCCGGCTGATTGACGAACGCGGGCCGCTGGTCTCCACCAACAACGCGACCGATCTGGCGGTACGCGGCCGCGGCATGCTGCCGGTGGCGTCGATTACCGAGGTGGAATCGGGGGCAAACCCGTCGATGATGCTGACTGGCACGGGATCCTTCCGCACCGATTCCAGCGGGTATCTGACAACAGAATCGGGTCTGGTTCTGATGGGATGGCCGGCAAATGCAGACGGCACCATACCCGACCTGCCGCGTGACACTGCCAGCGGGCTGGAACCGATTCACGTGGATCTTAACCGCCCATCGGCAAGCCCGACCACAGAAATCAGCCTGGGTGCCAACCTGCCGGCGTCGGCCACGGACGTGGGCGCATCAGGGGATACGCTGACGCAGCCGGTGCAGTATTTTGACACCATGGGGCGCGAGGAAGAGCTGACCATCACCTACGCGCCAACTGTGGCAACGCCGCCGGCGACCACAGGCACCAATGAATGGACGATGACGATTGTCAATTCCGCGTCTGGCACGACAGTTGGCGACTATACCCTGACCTTTGACGATGCCTCCAACACAGCAGGCACGCTTCAAAGTGTGGTAACAACAACCGGCGGGGCCTATGACGCAACCGAGGGTTCGGTGACGATCACTGTTGCCGGCGGCCCCATTGAGCTCAATATCGGCATTCTTGGCGAGCAGAACGGGCTGAGCCAGCTGGGCGAGGACTATGTTCCCGGCGCGCCTGACAAAGACGGGAATGCGGTGGGCACCTTCGTTGCCGTGGAGATCAACGAGGCCGGTGAAGTCATCGCTGAATACGATTTGGGTGATACCAAGGTCATTTACAAGGTGCCTCTGGCTGATGTTTCCAACATCAATGGCATGCGGGCATTGGACTCCCAGACCTATATGCCGACAGACGAATCCGGTGACTTCTACCTATGGGACGCCGGCGATGGCCCCACCGGTGAAATCCTGGGCTACGCTCAGGAAGAGTCTGCCGTCGACGTGGCCACAGAACTGACTGACATGATTCAGACACAGCGGGCCTATTCGTCTAACGCCAAGGTCATTCAGACCGTCGACGAAATGCTTCAGGAAACCACCAACATCAAGCGCTAAGGCGCTTGATCCCCTTTGACATTGGCTTCACGAAAGCAGGCTGAATATGTCTATTTACTCCGCCCTTAACAGTGCGATGAGCGGTTTGACTGCGGCCAGCCGGTCGTCGCAAGTGGTCTCTGAAAACTTGGCCAATGCGTTGACGCCTGGCTATACGCGCCGGGTTCTGGAACTGAACAGCCCGGGCGCCGGTGTCCCGGGTGTCCGGGTCGGGCATGTGCAGCGCATCAATGATCCGGTTCTGATTTCCAACCGCAGGGTTGCGGAAGCGGACTATGGCGCGACCAAGGTGCAGTCCGATTTCTTCGACCGGATGTCCAACCTGGTTGGCACCGTGGATGACGAAATGTCATTGGCTTCGCAGCTTTCGGATTTCGAAGCGTCCCTGATCGAAGTTGTATCCCGGCCTGATTCTCAGCCGCGCTTGAACGATTTGTCGGTAAAGGCAAACTCCCTGGCCGACTCGATCTCACGAACGGCCGAAGGACTGCGGGATCTGCGTATCAATGCTGATAGTGCTATTGGTGCCCAGGTTGAGACCGTGAACCAGGCGCTGAAGGAAATCGAGAAGCTGAACGCACGGATCATGGTGGTGGAGGCTGGCGGAATGGATGCCGTCTCCATGCATGACCAGCGAGAGCAATTGATTGATCAGATCAATGAAATCATTCCGGTCAATGTTGTGCGGCGGGACAATGGGCAAGTGACCCTCTACTCCACCGGCGGCGTGATGCTGCTGGATGGCAGGGCGTCTGAGCTGAGCTTTACCCCTTCGCGTGATATCATGCCCCACATGACCCTTGGAAACGGCATGATTTCGGGATTGGAGATTGATGGCAAGGTGATCGACACCGGCCCGAACGGACCGCTGAGGGGCGGAACTCTGACTGCGCAATTCCAAGTGCGCGACATCACGGCGGTAGAAGCCCAGGAAGATTTGGATGCAATGGCCGCGGATTTGATCGAGCGGTTTCAGGATCCGGCCCTGGATGGCACAATCGGCGTCGCTGATGCCGGAATATTCACTGACGATGGTGCGTTTTATGACCCGGCAAACATTGTCGGTATTTCCAACCGTATCGAGCTGAATAATGTGGTTGCTTTGGACGGTGCCGGCGAAACATGGCGTTTCCGTGATGGTCTTTATGCTGCAGCGCCGGGGGATCCTGGGGATTCCAGCCTGCTGCAGGGGTATACCGACGCATTGAACACGTCCCGGCCGGTCTCTTCTGTTGGCCTGGGCACTGCAAACATGACCGCGGCGACGCTAGGCGCGAATCTGTTGTCGCGTTTTGCCCAGGACAATGAGACAGCCTCCCGCGCAGCGACTTTTGCCGCAACCAGTTTCAACGAATTGAGCCAGGCGGAACTGGCCTTGGGCGTTGATACTGATGCTGAGCTCCAAAACTTGATGCTGGTGGAAAAATTCTACGCTGCAAATGCCCGGATGATCACCGTGGTTGATGAGCTTATGGACACATTGCTGAGGATCTGACGCATGATTTTGAACTCTTACGGCGATTTGGCGCAGCACCTCTTTCTCCGCAGCCGGAATACCGAACTGCAGCAGAACATCACGACGCTGTCCGAAGAATTTGCAACTGGAAAGACGTCCAACCTGACCGAGCGTTTGGGCGGCGATTTCACCTATCTTGCCGATCTTGAAAACAACCTGAACCGGCTCGACAGCTACATGGTTGCCAATGGAGAAGTGCAGCTCTTTGCAACCACGACCCAGGGCAGCCTGGACAAGGTTCAAAGCCAGGTTCAGGAGATGCGGAACGACATTATGACTTTGTACTCTGCCTTGGACGTGGAAAACGCAGAGCAATTCGGCAGCCAGGCAAAAACGCGGATGTCCGGTGCTATTAACCTTCTGAACGCATCCGTTGGCGGGCGGACAATTTTTGCGGGCACGGCGACAGATACGAAACCGCTGGAAAACTCCGGGATTTTAATCGCTTCTGTCCTGACCGAGGTGTCTGGCCTGACCACAAGCAACGATATCATTCAGGCGGTGAAGGACTGGTTTGCTGATCCGGCAGGATTCGATGCGGTAATGTACAGGGGCTCCACGACGTCCCTGCAGCCTGTGAGTGTTGGAGAGGGAGAACAGGTAACGCTGGGTATCCGCGCAGATGATGAAAACATCAAACACGCGCTTCAAAGCTATGCCATCGCTGCTTTGGCTGACGAACCTGGCCTGGGGCTGGCGGATAGCGTCAAAATCGAGCTTGTGCAGGAAGCCAGCTCTGAGCTGATTGAAAGTAATGACCGGCTGATCCAGCTGCAAGCTGATGTCGGATTTATCGAGGGGCAGCTTGAAGCCATCAATACGCGCAATGAAGCCTCAAAAACCAGCCTGAGCATTGTCAAGAACAACCTGGTTTCAGCTGATCCCTATGAAACCTATACGCGGCTGGAAGAAGCGCAGACGCAGCTTGAAGGCCTTTACACGATAACCGCCCGCAGCTCGCAACTCTCACTGTTGAATTATCTCTGATGCCAGTATTTCTCCGCCTTCTCATCACATGCCTGTTCTTGCTGCCTTCAGTCTTGCAGGCAAATACCATCCGGCTGAAAGACCTGGTTGAATTTGACGGTGTCCGCGGCAACGATCTGGTTGGCTACGGGCTGGTTGTTGGCCTTGACGGGACAGGGGACGGCCTTCGAAACTCCCCTTTCACCGAAGAGATCATGTCCAATATTCTGGAACGTCTCGGCGTGAATGTCACGGGTGAACAATTCCGCCCCAAGAATGTGGCAGCGGTCTTTGTGACCGCCACGCTGCCGCCTTTTGCCAGGGTCGGCAGCACCATTGATGTCACCGTTTCAGCTATTGGCGATTCAAAGAGCCTGCTGGGCGGCACGCTGATCATGACGCCGCTCAATGCAGCTGACGGGCAAATCTATGCTGTCGCCCAGGGGACAATCCTGGCCGGCGGGGCCGTCGCCGAGGGGCAGGCTGCCACAGTCACCCAAGGGGTTCCGACCGCAGGGGTCATTCCGTCCGGTGCCCGGGTGGAGCGTGAAATCGACTTTGACTTAGCGTCACTCAATTCCATGCGTCTGGCCCTGCGGGAGCCTGACTTTACCACAGCTGGACGGATTGAACGGGCTATCAACGATGAGTTTGGCCGGAATGTTGCCTTGATGCGGGATTCAGGCACGGTCGAGGTCGATATCCAGCGCACAAATGCGCGTTCAACTGCGCATGCCGTGGGCCGGATCGAGAACATACTGGTTGAGCCGCAACGGAAGGCACGGGTTGTTGTGGATCAGCGCTCCGGCACCATAGTGATGGGCAGCGATGTGCGGATTTCACGTGTTGCTGTCGCTCAGGGAAATTTGACGTTGCGAATTGAGGAAACTCCGCTGGTGGTGCAGCCAAATCCCTTTGCCAATGGTGAATTTGTTGTTGTGCCGCGCACCGGTGCGGCTATCGAGGAAGAAGAGGGCGTGCAGCTGGCGGAAGTGCCGGAAACAACCTCTTTGTCCGAAGTCGTGGCTGGCTTGAACGCATTGGGTGTATCCCCGCGTGACATGATTGATATTCTCAAAAGCCTCAAAGCGGCCGGTGCTTTGCACGCAGAGTTTGTTGTCCGATAACGAATGCTGAAAATGATTGGCTGCGCCCTGGCCCTGCTTGCAGAGGCCGGGGCTTTTGCATTCCGAGACGGGATCCAGTTAAAGGACTCGTGAGTGCGTGCCCTGGCCTCAGCGATAAGGCATCTGTAACACGTGCAGGCCTTTGAACCGTTGCAACGTGATTAGCAGGCCGGTGCCCTTTTCTGAAACCCTCAGTCTGGGCATCATGGCAGCCAGGCTGGGCCGCCGTCCCGGCTGCAGGAGGGCGAGCAATTTTACCTTGAACTGTGCCGGGTATTGAGCGCCGTATTGGTTCCGCCTTGGTCCCGCAAGCGTTCAGGTCAGCGGATGTTGGCGGAGCAAGGCCGTTTACGATGGACAGCTGGACCCACCATAGCAAAAAAGGCCCGGGCAAACTTGCCCGGGCCTATGAAAGTGGTGGCGGGTTTTCAGGGGTAGTAGCTGCGTACCAAGGCAGTCGCGATCAGGCTCCAGCCGTCGGCAACGACAAAAAACGCCAGCTTGAAGGGAAGCGATACAATGGCTGGGGGCACCATCATCATACCCATCGACATCAGGATGGCTGCCACGACAAGATCGATGACCAGGAAGGGCAGAAAGATCAGGAAGCCGATCTGGAACGCCCGGGCAATCTCCGACAGCAGGAAACTGGGGACCAGTGCAGAGAGCGGCGCTTCAGGAACCGGGTCCATGCCTTGGGTTTCAGGGCGCAGATCGGCAATGGCGTAAAACGTGTCGGGATCAAGACGGTTTGCCATGAAGGCCCGGAACGGTTCCAGGCCGCGCGTAATCGCTTCACCAGGTTCCAGCCGCTCTTCAAGCAGGGGATTGATTCCGGTGCTCCAAGCTTCGGTAAATACCGGCTCCATTACGAAGTAGGTCAGAAACAGTGCCAGGCTGATAATCAGCATATTGGGCGGCGCCTGCTGCAAACCGATGCCTTGCCGCAGGATCGACAGAACAGTTACCAGGAATGGAAAACAGGTGATCATTATCAGCAGGCCGGGCGCCAGGCTGAGCACGGTAATCAGAAGAATCAGCTGGATTGAACGGGCCGAAATCGACTCTCCGTCCGCCAGGGAAAGGCTCAATTCTTGAGCCAGGGCGGTGTGCGGCAGGGCCAGCAGGACTGCTGCAGCCAGAGCCGCCCGCACAAAGGTCTTGTGTGTCATCCCAAACCGCTTTGCAGATCGGCAATTTCCGTCAGACGCACGGCCAGCTGGCCGGCTTGGTCCCCTTCCAGCTCTTCGAGCTGGCCGCGGGCAACCAGGCGGTCGCCGACATAAAGGTCGACAGGATCCTCGACCCGCTTATCCAAGGTCAGAATTGCGTTTTCACCGAGGCCGACCAGATCCCGGATCAGCGGGCGGGCTTTGCCGACCGAGACAACCACTTCAACGGGAACTGAGACAAACGGATTGCTCGCATCAGCGGATTTCATGTTCAGATCTGCAGCGTCATCCATACTGGCTGTCCTCTTTCGCGTGATATGTGAAGGCCTCAATCGAGTCATGGATCAACTCAAGCAGGGCGTCGCAGTTGATTTCGCATTCAGTGCTGCCGATCCCCAGATAAGCCTGGCCGGACGACAGTGTACCGTCCTCCCGGACCGTGACCGGAACCGAGAATTTTTCCGGCAGCAGGCTACGCACGGGCGCAGCCTCGCCTGGCGAGACCACAATCTGCATCGGCTGGTCGGTTTGGCCTTTGGCCATCTCAGCAAGCTGATCGACAATGTGATGACCAAAGGAGGCTGCCATCGCATCCGGCAGCACAGCACTGGTCAGAACTTTGAACATCGGGTCCAGCGAATCGAGCAGCTGAGTTTGCGCTTCGTGGTAGGTAAAGCTCAAGTCTTCCAGAGAATTTGCAAGCTCAGCGGAGATCCGGGTGGTTTCCTGGTCCTTTGCTGTCACAGCGTCGTCCCAGCCGGCGCTGTACCCCTTTTCAAAGGACACCAGCCGCTGCTCTTCCATAGCTTCTTCGGAAACTGAAGGGACTGCTGGTTCGACAACAGTATCGATGCCAAAGTCTTCAAGCAAATGTGCAATCGTCATTAAGCTTGCTCCTTATTCTCTTCCAGCCAGCCGCGCAGAATTTGGACGGTTTCCTCCTGCCGATCTCCGATCAGGCTGCGCAGGCGGTCAACGGGATCGTCCATGCCGCCGCCCAATGCGGGCAGGCCTGCTGCACCCATCATGTCGCCGGTGCCCATGGCCGGCAGGCCGCCCATCGGTTCGAACTGGCCGGTGTCGCTGTTTTCGATTTCACCATCCAAAGCGAGGCCTGCACCAAGATCAGGGGCAGTCATGAAACCGTCACCGCCCACTCCGGGCAGGCCTGGAAGACCGTTTTCTTCCGGGCCGGGCAGGGCCGCCACTGGTGCCGCTTGATTCGAGAGGATCGGGCGCACCACGAACAGGCCCAGGATCAAGCTGACAATTGCCAACGCAGCAATCTGGATCAGCGACATGGCGTCAAAGTAGAGGTTGTCCATGAAGGATGCTTTTGCCACGGTGCCTTGCGGTTCCACTGCGGGCAGCTCCATCGACTTGAGTGTGATGACGTCGCCGCGGTCCGCGTCAAAGCCGACGGCGGCGGAAATCAGTTCCCGCATAGCGGCCAGTTCGTCTTCGGGACGGGGCTGGAAAACGGTCTCTCCCGCCTCATTGGTGACCGCGGTGCCGTTCACCAGCACAGCTACGGTCAGGCGCTTGATTGCGCCGGGGCCGCGAAGGATTTCCTTCTCGGTTTCCGAGATCTCATAGTTGATTCGCTCCCGGGTGGCGCTGGTGTTAGCCTTTGAACCCTGACCAGAGGCCGCGTCGCCGTCGGGAATATTGGAGGCCACAGTGACCTCACCCGATTGGTTCGTGGAAGAATTGGCACGTTCTTCGACATCAGTGCTGACCGCGACGCGGCTTTTGGGATCGACACGCTTCTCACGGATGGATTCGGTGTCGGTGACGGTCTCGACACTTACCTCAACAACAGCATTGCCCTGGCCGACGCGGGCCTCGACAAGCCGCATCACCCGTTCCCGGAGCGTTTGCGAGCGGTCATCTGTGCCGGCGCCGGCGGCTGCTGTGGCATCCGAGGACCCGATCAATGCGCCATTGGCGTCAATCACGGCTACATTCTCGACTGCCAGGCCAGTAACCGCGGAGGAAACCAGGAAACGGATAGCATTGGCTTGGGCCGGCGTAATCGGCGATCCCATTGGCACGATCGAGACCGATGCAGTTGGTTCCACGGTGCGCTGAAAGGGATTCGAGCCAGTATTGGCGATATGCACCCGTGCTTGGCTCACATGCGGGCTGGCAACAATGGTGCGCGCCAGTTCGCCCTCTTTTGCACGCCAGTAGGCGGCATCAAACATTTGCGAAGTGGTGCCGAAGCCGCTGAGCGAATTGAGTAGTTCGTACCCTTTGCCGCCATTTGCGGGCAGGCCTTCGCTGGCCAGCGTCATCCGCAGTTCGTCGCGCTGGGTGGACGGCACGTATATTGAGCCGCCGCGCACCTCATATTGAGTGCCGCGCTGTTCCAGCGCGCGCACCACATCTCCGGCCGAGCCGCTTTCCAGCCCGGCATAGAGCAGTGTCATTGTTGGCTTGCTTGCTACATGGGACATCGCAATGACGCTGAGAATCATAATCACCGTGGCTCCCACGGCAATCAGACGCTTCCGCATGTCCATTTCTGCCCAGACATTCTTGATCTGCTGCACATTAACCTCCGTCGCACCGGCGTTCTCTCCGGCATGCAACCGTTTTGACGGATCGGCCTTAACATTCGGTTAGTCCCTGACAGGTTATGAAGAGGAGCACGACGTTTTAGGGATAGCCATGACAGACGCTGCAGTAGATACAGAAGCAGAAGCCCCGGCCAAGAAAAGCAAACTGCCCCTGATCATTGGGGTGGTGCTGGCACTGGCCGGCGGCGGCGGCGGATTCTTTGCCGTTCAGTCAGGCCTTCTTCCCTTTGGTCAGAAAGCTGCGCCAGAACCGGCGCCAGCGGCCGAAGCGGCGCCAGAAGGCGTGGACAATGGTGAGACGGCGGAGGATATCGCCAATCTTGCCTTTATCGAAATGGACCCGATTGTGATTACCCTGCGCAAAGCCAGCGGTATCAAGCATTTGCGGTTCCGCGCGCAACTTGAGGTCGATCTTGCCCATCAGGCAGAGGTCGAAAAAATCCTCCCGCGGGTTATCGATGTCCTGAACAGCTACCTGAGAGCACTGGAGCTTGAGGATCTGACCGATCCGATGGCTCTGCCGAAACTGAGAGCGCAGATGCTGCGGCGGATCAATATTGCAACCGGCCAGGGCCGGGTGCGGGATCTGCTGATCATGGATTTCGTACTGAACTAGGAGGACAGGATGGACATTATTGCTGATATCCTGCTTGCGGCCGGAGCGCTGGGCGCCGGATTCTATTGCCTGGTGCTGTCGCGCCGGCTGAAACGCTTCAATGACCTTGAAAAGGGCGTGGGCGGTGCGGTTGCCGTTCTGTCTGCTCAAGTAGATGATCTCAACAAGTCGCTGCAGGCGGCGCAGCAGGTGTCAGATGGCTCCAGCAAGGCGTTGCAGCAGCTTACCGGCCGTGCCGAATCGGTGGCACAGCGGCTGGAGCTGATGATGGCGTCCATGCATGACATGCCGGAGGCCGGGGCCGCAGCGCCTGCAGATCCGGAAGATGAATCAATGGCCGCAGCTTACGAGGCCGACGCGCAGCCCGGCTCTGCGGAGCAGGACGAAACCAAACCGTCCGGCCTGATGTTCGTCCGCCACAACCGCAGCCAGAATCGGGTGGCGTGATGGCAAAAGCGGCAAAGAAAAACCGGAGGTTCAGGCGCGGCGGCACCTTGATGATGCTTGCGGTGCTGCTGATGGGTTCTGCGGCGGTGCGCCTTGGCCTGGAGGCAGGCCCGGCGATCGCGCGCGAGGTGGCGAGTTTGCAGAAACCTGGCAGCGAACAGGCGGATCACAAGGGGGAGCCGCAGCGCGAATCGATGCCGACGTCGGCGGAGCTTCAGACAATGCTGGCTGCCTTCCAGGAAAGAGAACAGGCGTTGGCTGCCCGCGAAGCGGAGATTCAGGACCGGATGAAGGCACTGGAAATCGCTGACCAGGCAATCGACAAGAAACTGGCAGCGCTGGAGCAGGCCGAGGAAAACCTGAAGGCAACTCTTGCGTTGGCCGATGGCGCCACCGAAGCAGATGTGACGCGCCTTACGACGGTTTACGAGCAGATGAAGCCCAAGGAGGCCTCAGCTTTGTTTGAAGAGATGGATCCTGCGTTTGCAGCCGGTTTCCTGGCCCGGATGCAGCCCGAGGCGGCAGCGGGCATCATGGCAGGCCTAAGTCCTGAGGCGGCGTATACCATCAGCGTTGTTTTGGCCGGGCGCAACGGCTCCGTGCCCAAGGAATAGTTGGGGCGCGGCGGCTTAGTCTTTCCTTAGGACGACTCGCCTAATCTTATTAAAACCAATAGAAACTGGAGTGGACCTATGATCGGGATTGTAGGCATTGTGGTGATCTTTGCCATGGTGTTCGGCGGCTACCTTCTGGCCGGCGGCAAACTGGCGATCATTATCAAGGCACTGCCATTTGAAATGATGATGATTGGCGGGGCTGCTGTTGGCACCTTCCTGATCAGTAACGACATGGGCGGCATCAAGCACACGCTCAAGGATGTCGGCAAGGTGTTCAAGGGCCCCAAGTGGAAGCCGGATGACTACCGTGACTTGCTGTGTCTGCTTTTTGCACTGATCCGGATTGCGCGCGCGAACCCGGTTGAAGTTGAACAGCACATCGAGGATCCGGAAAATTCCTCTGTTTTCAACAAATATCCCAAGATCCTGGGAGACAAAGAAGCAGTGAACCTGATCTGCGACACCATGCGTTCGGCGTCGATGAACTATGACGATCCGCATCAGGTGGAAGAGGTGCTTGAAAAGCGGATTGAGGCGAATCATCACCATGCCATGCACGGCAGCCATGCATTGCAGACCCTGGCTGATGGTCTTCCCGCGCTTGGGATCGTTGCCGCGGTTCTCGGTGTGATCAAGACCATGGGATCAATCGACCAGCCGCCAGAGGTTCTTGGCAAGATGATCGGCGGCGCTCTTGTGGGGACCTTCCTAGGTATCTTCCTAGCTTACTGTCTGGCGGCGCCCTTTGCCGGCAAGGTGAAGACTGTGGTCGAAGAAGACGCGCATTTCTACCAGCTGATCCGTGAGGTGCTGGTTGCGAATCTGCACAACCACGCGGCCGCGATCTGCATCGAGGTCGGCCGCCAGAATACGCCCTCTCACTTCCGTCCCGGTTTCTCGGAGCTTGAAGAAGCCCTTAAATCGGTGAAACAGGACGCAGCATGATCTGGCGAGCATTTGCCACCGCGGCCGTTGTTTTGGCGGCAGGCGCAGTCCAAGCGCAGACGATTGTGACCCGCTCTGGGGAACATGGCAGCTTTACCCGGCTGGTGATGCGCCTGCCAGATGGAGCGGACTGGTCTCTGACACAAAGCGGCTTGACGGCGACTGTGAATATTGATGCCCCTGAAGCGGTTTTTGACACGTCGCGGGTTTTCAATCTGATTCCGCGCACCCGTCTTAAAGCAGTGGCGCAAAACGGCCCGGGCCAGCCGCTGAGGCTTGAACTGGGATGTGATTGCACGGTGACATCCTATGTTCAGGAGAACGGCTATCTGGTGGTTGATGTCCGGGATGGCGGGTTGCCCCCGCGGCCGGAGCGGAACACGGCGGCAACCGGCATTCTTCCGCTGACCCTGCCTTCTCAGAATGGCTACAGGTTCAGTTTTTCCGAATCGGCGGCTGCAGATGCGCGGATGGCGCTTGAGTTGGCTGCCGCTGCAGCCGGGCAAGCTGATCCGGCTCAAGCCATAAGGCCTCAGGACGCGCTCGAAATGCCGGATCCCGCTGTGCCCGGCGACGCGGCAGATCAGCCGGAGGAAGTTGTTCACGTTGAGCTGCCGCTTGATGGCAGTGCGCCTGGGGATGAGCCAGAATCACTTGGGCAAGAAGCAGGCACGCGGCTGCCGGAAGCCGGCCTGTTGCTCAACATGGAAGAAACTGAACGGGCGGCTGTTGTTAAGGATTCAGAGCAGCGGCTGCTTCAGCAAATCGGCCGGGCTGCAAACCAAGGTCTTCTTAGCGCCGCTGCAGATGGGCTTGCAGGTGCTGAAAACAGTGCTCTGGATCCTCTCGGCCGGTCTGACAGGCCTTTAAATCCTCTGGACCACATTTCTGTTACCTCGGCTATCGACCGTGAAACCGGGTTGATGGCGACGCTGGCAGACGGGAACAAAGAAGCCGCGCATTGCATTCAGGACAAGCAAGTAGCGATCCATGCCTGGGGGGATGACAGCCCCTTTGCCGACCAGCTGGCACCAGTGCGAAGCGCCTTGGTCCGGGAATTTGACGATGTAAATCCAACAAGTGTTTTGTCTCTTGCGCGGACCTATCTCTTTTTCGGGTTTGGAGCTGAAGCCCGGTCGATCCTGACCATGCTTCCTCCCGATGAGCATAACGACCCCGCCTTTGCCCAGCTGGAGGCAATGGCGCTGCTTTTGGACGGGACGGTTCTGCCGGTAAATCATGCCTTCTCGGGGCAGCAAAGCTGCGAAGGTTACAGTACTTTGTGGGGCGCTTTGGCAGACGGAGTGGTCAAAAAAAGCGCTAACACGGATGCAATTCAGCAGGCATTTTCCAAGCTGCCGACCCACTTGCGGGTGCATCTGGGGCCGCGCGTTAGTAAGATGTTTGCTGAGGCAGGTGACAACCATATCGCCGAAGCGATTCTGAGAGCCGTCGACCGCACGGGGGTTGAAGACGTCCCGGAGATCAATCTGGCCGAGGCGGCAATTGCCGAACTGGAAGGTGACACAGAAAAAGTTGCCGAGGAGCTCACCAGCGAAGTTGCTGAGCGGACTGGAAATGCCCCTGCCGCGCTGATTGATCTGGTTGCGCTGAGTGTGAAAGAACGCAAAGCGCTTTCACCGGACGTTCCTGATCTGATCGCGTCGTATGAGCTGGAAAACAGGGATACAGAGCTTGGGCCGGACTTGCGCCGGGCCCAAGTTGCCGCGCTCGCGCTCATGGGGCAATTCCACGAGGCATTCCAGGAACTCGACAGATTGACAAAACGCGACGGGCCCAACGCGCGCAGTACCGCGTTGGAGCCGCTGATGCTGCTTCTTTCGGAGCGTGCAGATGATGTGACCTTTCTGCAGTATGCACTGGTTTTTTCAGCGCAAGCCAGCGCTGCGGAGGCGGCGCCGGTGGCCAAGGAGGTTGCCCGCCGGCTGCTGGACCTCGGATTTGCTGAACAAGCTCAAAGCCTGCTGGCCAAGCTTGCGCTGGAGCCGGAGAATGAGATCCGCCGCTTGATGATGGCAGAAGCCGCGCTGGTTCTGGACAAGCCTCACAGGGCGCTGGTTGAGCTGATGGGGCTCGAGGGCTCTGAAGCAAACCGGATGCGGGCCGAAGCTTTGTGGCGTAATGGCGAGTATGCCCGCGCAGGCGAATACCTTCTTGCAGAAGACGAAACAAACGCCGCGGCGCGCGGGTTCTGGCACTCCGAGGACCTGGACGCGATTGAAGCGATTGGCACGAATGGGGATGCACAATTCGGTGCGGTTGCCTCTGTTACAACGCAAATCGGTGAAACAGCGCAAGATCCGGAGGGTTTGACACCCTTGGCTCACGCACGCGCGCTGGTCGAAAGCAGCCAGGGCACACGCGGCGGTATTTCGGATTTGCTGGGCAGAGTGGGAACTAATTTGGAAGCTTCCGCAGAGAATTAATAAACACCACAGCCGATCTGAAAAAATGCCGCCCTGCTGAGCAGGGCGGCATTTGCGTGACGCTGATAACACTTTGTCAACCGGCCGCCGGTAACGTGACTAACGGGTGAATCCTGATTTGGAACGGGCAGAATGCCGGAAAATTTTTCAATGCGTTGCCTGTACAGGCATGGCCACTGCGTGAGAAACGCAGAACTCAGTGCTGAGACGGGATCAGCACTTCAGCAGATTAGTGCAGTGATCCAGCTCCTGGCTGTGCCGGGTTTGGGCCGTGGGAGGCTCCCAGAGCCGATTCCGGCAATGACCATTGCCTGCAACTCTTTCCTCAAAACAGAAATGCGGGGCCGGAACTGTGCCTAAGCTGACAACGGAACAACTCTTCAGTCCGACCGTTCTCCTTGCGCTTGCCTTGATGGCGATCATTGTCATGATGATTCTGCCGATGCCGGCCTGGGTTTTGGATGTCGGTCTGGCGGCCTCATTCGCATTGGCGATCCTGATTTTTACCATAACGCTGTTTATTGAGCGGCCGCTGGATTTTTCGTCCTTTCCGACGGTTCTCCTGGCCTCCCTCATGCTGCGTCTTTCGCTGAACGTGTCCTCAACCAAACTGATTATCGGCCAAGGCCATTCCGGGACGGATGCGGCAGGAAATGTGATCGAAGGGTTTGCCCAGTTTGTTATGGGCGGGAGTGTTTTCCTGGGTCTTGTGGTGTTTGGCGTCCTTCTGATCGTCAATTTTATGGTCATAACCAAAGGCGCTGCCCGGATGGCTGAAGTCGGCGCACGGTTTGCGCTTGACGGTATGCCTGGCAAACAGCTGGCGATCGACGCGGATATGTCAGCAGGGGCCATTGATCACCAGACGGCAAAGGAACGCCGTGAACGCGAACAGCAGGAAACCACATTCTTCGGTTCGCTGGACGGTGCGTCTAAATTCGTCAAAGGCGATGCGATTGCAGGTCTTTTGATCACGCTGCTGAACCTGGTGATGGGCCTGATCATGGGGGTTCTGGTTCATGGCATGCCGGTTGGCAGCGCGTTTGAAACTTATGCCATCCTGACAGTCGGTGATGGTCTTGTTTCCCAAATTCCGTCCGTCATTATCTCCATAGCCGCTGCTCTGCTTTTGGCCCGCGGTGGTGCCACGGGTGCAACAGATACGGCTCTGTTTGACCAATTTGGGCGCCATCCCGCTGCCCTGACCACAGTGGCTGTGCTGATGGTGCTTTTTGCGTTGGTGCCGGGCCTGCCTTTCCTGCCCTTTGTGATTGGAGGCGGGGTGCTGGGTTACGCGGCATTCCGGATGTCCAAGAAAAAGATGGATGATGAAGAGGCTGAGATCGAGGAGAAGATCGAAGAGGCGAAGGACCCTTCGGCCTCACGGCCGCTTGGCGATATTCTCGACTTGGACGATCTGCACTTGGAGTTCGCGCCGGATCTGGTCAGCATGGTGCTGGATGCCGGAACCGGCCTGGACGCGCGGATTGCGAATATGCGGTCGCATATCGCCACGACCTTTGGTTTGATCCTGCCGGAAATCCGTCTGACCGACCAGCATGAACTGGAGCGCGGCACCTATGTGATCAAGGTCCAGGGTGTTGAACAGGTACGCGGCACTCTGCACCCTGATATGGTACTGGCGCTTATGCCGGAAAATCATGACGCGCTGCCACCGGGCACAGATGTAACGGAACCGGTTTATGGTGCGCCTGCCCGCTGGATATCCGCCAAGTCGCAAGAACAGGCTGCCTTGTCAGGGGCCACCGTGGTTTCACCGCCGGAAATCCTGGCAACCCATCTGCTGGAGATCATCAAACAGAACTTTGCCCGCCTGCTGACATTGAAATCGCTGCGCCGCCTGCTGGATGAGATGACGCAATTGTCCGATGGTTTCCGGGCTGAGGCAAACCGCAAGCTGCTGGATGCGCTGGTGCCTGAAAAGGTTCCAATGGATACCTTGCACGCGGTTCTTCGCCTCTTGCTGGAGGAACGGGTGTCAATCCGCAACATGCCGCTGATACTTGAATCCATCGCTGAGGCACGGCTTCACACCAATCAGCCGGAGCTGATCTGCGAACATGTGCGCCAGCGCTTAGGGTTCCAGCTGGTGGCAGAGATGAAACGCGATGACGGTACGATTCCGCTGATCCAGCTGGCGCCGGAATGGGAAGACAAGTTTTCGACCTACCAGGTTGATGCTCAGGGTGCGGGGCTGGATATCGCCCTGCCGCCGGATTTGTTCAACCGGCTTGCTGACGGGCTGACAGAGAAGCTGTCCGCTATTACGGACCAGGGTGTTTTTGCGGCTGTTGTGACCTCTACCCGCCGGCGGCGCTACCTGAAGACTATTCTGAAGTCCCGCGGCGTCACCAATCCGGTCCTGTCGTTTGAGGAAATTGGCCTGGAGGCACGGCCGGCGCTGGTTGGAATGGTGCAGGCATGAACCTGAATTTTCTGCCGCCTGAGCTGGTTTTGCTGTTGGGGGCAGGGTTTTGGCACGCGGCGATCGTGTTCCTAAGAGTGGCCGCCATGGTGTCTGTTTTGCCAGCTGTCGGAGAACTATATGTCCCGGCTAGGGTGAAGCTTGCGGTCGCGGCGGCTTTCACTCTGGTGGTAGCGCCAGCTCTGCCTGCCTTTCCTGAGCCGGACAGCGTTCTGCAGTACGCCCGCTTTGCCGTAACTGAGGCAATCATTGGCCTTGCCTTGGGTATCGGGATCAGGATCTTTGTGCTGGCCTTGCAAACTGCAGGCACAATCGCGGCACAGAGCACTTCTTTGTCGCAGATTTTAGGCGGGATCGGCGCAGAGCCGATGCCGGCGCTTGGTGCTGTCCTGATGATTTCAGGTGTGACGCTCGCGGTCATGATGGGTCTGCACATCCGTGTGGCGGAATTGATGATCAGTTCTTATCAGATGTTTCCTGCGGGCCAGTTTCCTGCGGCGCCGGCTTTGACCGAATGGGGCGTGTACCGGGTATCGCAAAGTTTTTCCCTGGCATTCACTCTAGCAGCGCCCTTTGTCGTGACCGCGGTGATTTATAATCTGGCGCTTGGGGTGATCAACCGTGCAATGCCTCAGCTGATGGTGGCTATGGTCGGTGCTCCGGTTATCACCTTCTTTGGGCTGTTTATACTGATGGTCGGCAGCCCAATGATCCTGAATGTCTGGGTGCGCGCCCTAATGAGCTTCATTGCCGATCCGGGGGGCGGAATGCCATGAGCGGCCAGGACGACGACGCAGACAAGTCATTTGAGCCAACAGAACAGAAGCTTCGTAAAGCCCGTGAAAAAGGTGAAGTTGCCAAGTCAACGGATCTGTCGGTAGCAGCAGCCTACCTTGGTCTGCTGGTCGCCTTTTATGCCGCTGGCAGCAGCAGTGTTGAGGGGATCGGGACCGCGCTGATGTCATTCCTGGATCAGCCGGACCGGCTGGCTCCCCTGTTTTTCGAGGGGCCGTCAGCGGCGCCTGTCGGCGGGTTTATCGGCAGTGCATTCCGCCCTGTGCTGCCTTGGTTTCTGGTACCCTTTGCACTTGTGCTGCTGTCCATCGTCGGTCAGCGGGCCTTGGTCTTTGCTCCCAGCAAACTGGAGCCTAAGCTGTCGCGCATTTCTCCGGTCCAAGGGGCCAAGAACAAGTTCGGACGGGCAGGGCTGTTTGAGTTCCTCAAGAGCTTTGTGAAGCTTTTGCTCTACTCGGTGTGTCTGAGCGTTTACCTGAACTACCGGCTGCCGGAAATGATTGCGTCCTCCGGGACTGGCCCGCAGACTGTCGTCATGATGCTGGCCCAGCTGGCAATGGAATTCCTGTTTCTGGCGCTGATCATTGCCCTGGCCATCGGTGTTGTGGATGCAGCTTTTCAGCATGCCGAACACCACCGCAAAAACATGATGTCGCGCAAGGAAATCCAGGATGAGATGAAAGAGGCCGAAGGCGACCCCCATATGAAGGGCCAGCGCCGTCAGCGCGGCCAGCAGATTGCCATGGGGCAGATGCTTGCCGATGTGCCCAAGGCCGACGTTATAATCGTCAACCCGACACACTACGCAGTTGCGCTGGAATGGAGCCGTGAACCCGGTACGGCTCCGGTTTGTGTGGCCAAAGGGGTTGATGAGATCGCGGCTGCTATCCGGCGTGTGGCCAATGAAAACGGGGTTCCGATTCACAGCGATCCGCCAACAGCGCGCGCCCTGCATGCAGCGCTGGAAATTGGAGATGAAATTCTGGAAGAGCATTACGCTCCGGTAGCGGCGGCCATCCGGTTTGCCGAGGAAATGCGCCAGCGTGCCAAAGGAAAAATCACATGAAGCAGAAAATGCTGGACCAAATGGCGGCGGTAACAGCTGCCCAATACATGCAGGAACATGCCAAGATACAGCCAGCGCTGGCGCGGGAAGCGCAGCTGCGCGGACAATTGGCCAAGCTGAACGTTCAGGTTCAAGCCGCGCGGGAGCAGGCCAATGGCGACCATACGATGAAAGCGTTGGGTGCGGATCTCCTTTGGCAGGGCTGGCACACGCGCACTCGCCGTGAGCTCAACCAGGAGCTTGCCAAGGCGACGGCCCAGAAACTGCGTATGATGGATCAGCTGCGCAAGGCCTTCGGGCGCAAGCACGCGGTTGAAACCATGGCCGAAGCTGAACGCAAGCGGCACAAGGCTGAACAGGCAAAGGCGATGATGAACAGGCTTCTGGAAGGCTGAAGCCCGCAAGCAACTTTGAACAAGCAAAGGCCGGCCCTTTTGGACCGGCCTTTGCTGTATTGCCGGAATGGCAGCGGGCAGTTCAGACGTCTTGCCGTGAAATCTCCATGATCAGGACGTCATAAACACCTTTGCCAACATATTTTTGCGCGGCCTCGCGCAGAGCAGTGCGTAGCGGATCCAGAACGTCCGAGCGGGTAAACGCGCCCCGGAATCCGCCCATATTGGCATGGTCAAACAATACCTGCAGAAAGACATCGCGCAGCTTGGGCTCCAGCATATGCACTTTTTCTGTTGTGCCTTTCTTGGCTTCAAGGCTGAGGGAAACCACAACCAAAGAGGTCAGCTCGTCGCGCTCAACGACCGGAACCACAAACTGGTTTGCGATCTTGATGTATTCCCGCTGGTTTTCTTCACTTTCTTCCGCGGCTTCTTCGGCCGGTTCTTCAGCGGGTTTGGCCGCGTCTTCTTGCGCAGCAGGTTCTTCTTCGGGCGGGGGCGCCAGCATGATGCCGGCGCCAATACCGCCGCCTGTGCCGATGATCAGCAGGATTACAGGAAGGAGTTTAGACAGCATGGCAATCCTCAGAACGGCAGGACGACATCCAGCAGCTGCTGGCCGTAGCGCGGCTGCTGAACGTCCGTGATCTGGCCTCGGCCGCCATAGGAAACCCGGGCCTGAGCGATCTTGTCATAGGTGATTTCATTCTGCCGGCTGATGTCCTCGGGCCGGACGTATCCGGTCACCAGAAGCTCACGCAGTTCGAAATTCACCCGCAGTTCCTGGGTGCCGCTGATCGCCAGCACCCCGTTGGGCAGGACATCGACAACCGTTGCCGCAATGCGCAGCTCCAGCTTTTCGCTCCGCTTGACCGAGCCCTTGCCGCCGGATGCGCTGGAGCTGCCGAGCTCGACAGCATCTGCCGACGTGGCCCCTTCGGGCAGCTTCCGGTCCAGGCGTTGCGGCAGGCCCAGCAGATGCGGCATGTTCAAGCTTTCCGATCCGGAGCGCGACCGCTGGGTATCGTTGGAAATTTCCGCTTCCTCGTCAATTTCGATCACCACGGTCATGATGTCGCCGCGCTTCATGGCACGACGGTCGCCCAGCAGAGATTGCTGCGACCCGCTCCATAGCGAAGAGCCGTCGACCGTGCGCCGTGTCTGGGTTTGGGATGGCAGCCCTTGGTACAGCATCGCGACATGCTCAGGCGTTTCATTGGCAGGGGTGAAGGAAGGCGGTTTGCCTAAATGATCCATACGGCCGCAAGCGCCGAGCATGGCCAGGCCGAACAGCAGCGGTTTGACGGGAGAGTATTTCGTTTTCATCAGTTTACCTCAACGGAGCCGTCTTCCGCGATCCGGCCGGTGACCGTGGTGCGGGAAGAGAGATTCATTACGCGGATTGCTTCGCCGGCTGCCCCGCGGCCAAGCGAGCGGCCTTCGGCAGCGATGGTCAGCCCGCCCTGGCGGAAAATAATCGTGACTAGGTCATTGCGTTCTATGATGGCTGGCGGGCCGATATCGCCTGCCCTCAGCGGCCGTCCGGCATAAAGGGCGACGCGCGCCTCCTGGCCGATCACTTCTGACGGATCCGTCAGCGCGCCGAGGATTTCGCCTTTCTTGAAGGCAAGGTCTTCTGCGTTGACGATCTGCTTTGCGCGTATGGTACGCAACGGGGTCAGATATTCCGCCCAGGAAGGCGGGGCGGAAAGTGCAAGGGCAGCAAGGCAGGCGAGGACAAGTTTCATCAGCGCACCTGTGTCGTCGCACCCATCATCTGGTCGACGGCCGATATGACCTTGGCGTTCATTTCATAGCCGCGCTGCGCTTCGATCAGTTCAGTCACTTCGCGGACCGCATCGACCGAGCTAGCCTCCAGATAGCCTTGGCGCAGGGTACCAAGCCCGTCCTCACCGGCTGTTGATACAGTTGCTGCACCCGAAGCCTCAGTTTCCGTGAACAGGTTGCTGCCGATCGCTTCCAGCCCTTTCGGGTTGGTAAAGCCGGCCAGAGTAAACTGCCCCAGCAGCTGACCTGCCGATGTCTCGTCGAAATACCCGTAAACCTCGCCTTCGGCATTGATCGAAATGCTGACGGCGTCGTCAGGAACGGTGATTTCCGGTGAGACTGGGAACCCGTCCGAGGTCACAATCAAGCCCTCAGCGGACCGTTTCAGCGCACCGTCACGGGTATAGGCAGATTGGCCGGATGGCAGTGTCACCTCTAGATAGCCTTTGCCGTCAATTGCAAGATCCAGGTCGTTATTGGTCTGTTGCAGGGCCCCCTGCGACAGATGCACCGAGACCGCTGCCGGCCGGACGCCAAGACCCACTTGCACGCCGGTGGGCAAAACGGTGCCATCGGACGCGTTCACCGTGCCCGCACGGGAGATCTGCTGGTAATGCAGGTCTGCAAATTCGGCCCGCCGCGCGTTGTAGGCGGTGGTGTTCATATTGGCGAGGTTGTTGGAGATGGTCTCCACACGCAATTGCTGGGCGCTCATGCCGGTCGCCGCGATCTTCAAGGCACGCATCTGGATTCTCCTAGGTCTTGATCAGGTTTTTGATGGCATTGCGGATCCGCTCGTCTTCCGACTGCAGAAAGCTCTGGCCCATTTCATAGGCGCGCTGGACTTCGATCATCCGGGTGACCTCGGAAACCGCATTCACGTTGGAGCCTTCGAGGAACCCTTGCAGCACCTTCAATTCAAAGCTGTCCTCAATGTCGCCTTCGACCCGGAACATGACGCCGTCCTCTCGCACGAGAGTGTGCTGTTCCACGGGTTTAAACAAACCCAGCTGACCCAGTAGGCGCCCGTTCGCACTGAGAGAGCCGTCAGAGCCGACTTCGATCTTGCCTGCATCAGGCGGCACAAAGACAGGTGCGCGGCCAGCATCCAGAACCCGGTACCCGTCCATGGTGACAAGATCCCCGTCGGCATTCGGAGAGAAGGCCCCGGAGCGGGTCAGCCGCTCACCCTGCGGCGTTTCCACCATAAAGAATGCGTCGCCTTCTATAGCGAAGTCGAAGGTGCCGCCGGTCTTGGTAAGCTGGCCCTGTTCCATAGAGGTATTGAAGATATTCGCACGCGACATCGACAGCGATTGCTGGCCGGGTGAGGATTGCACGAATTCCGAGAAAATCAGACCTTCCTGACGGTAGCCTGTCGTGGCTGAGTTTGCGATATTGTTGGCAATGACGCGCATTTCCCGCATCAGGCCGGATTGCCGCGACAGCGTGGCGTATCCTGCGTTTTCCATTACGAACCTCCGGCAATCATCGGAACGACATGGCCATTGAAAAAGGCCACCAGCGTTTGTGTCATGAAGCCCATAGTCATCCAGAACACGACCATGATCGCGGCCAACTTTGGCACGAAGGTCAGGGTCATTTCCTGTACCGATGTCAGTGCTTGAAACAGGCCGATGGCCAGGCCGACGACCAGGGCAACAACCAGAATCGGCGTCGACATGGTAACAGCCGCCCATAGGGCCTGGCGCAACGTGTCATAGAAGAGGCTTTCGCTCATCATGGCTTACACCGGCATCCTCAGGATTTCCTGGTATGCCTCTACGACCTTGTTTCGCACAGTCACCGCGGTTTCGACGGCCAATTCGGTTTGCGCCAGCGCTTGCACAAGGGCATGAGGGTCTGCGTCAGACGTCATGGCCTGTACCGAAATTTGCTCGCTCTTTTGCAGGGTCGCTGCAAAATTTTCAAAGCTTTCCTTCAGGCGGGGGCCGGCCCCTGTTGCGGCATGTTCCGGATCTGCTTTGGTCGCGGGGCGGGCGGCGGCATAGCCGCTGGCGGCGGAAAGGCTGCGAATATCCATTCTGGATCTCCAAATATTTTTGTTAACGTCTCAAAAGGTCCATCAGCGAGGCTGACATGGAGCGGGTTTGCTCGAACATTTTCAGGTTTGCCTCGTAGCTGCGCTGAGCTTCGCGGGCATCGGCGATCTCGATCATCAGATCGACGTTGGACCCTTCATAATGTCCGCTGTCGTCTGCCAGCGGATGAGACGGGTCGTAGATCTCTTCCAAGTCGCGCCGGTCCAAAGTGACCCGGCCTGTACGGACATGCTCCACGTCTGTTTGCAGCTCACGCACGGCTTCAAACGGAATGGTTTTGCGCCGGTAGCCAGGGGTGTCGGCGTTGGAAATGTTCTCGGACACATGGCGCAGACGCGCTGCCTGGGCTTTGAGGCCGCTGGCGGTGACGGAAAGTGCGCGCGAAAATTCACTCATCGCTCAGCTCCTCAGTTCTTGCCGAGGCTGGCGCGCAGCACGTTCATGGAAGACTTGTAGATGCTCATGGCCCGCTTGTGCTGGCGGGCGGTCTCAACGCCCTTCAGCAATTCGGTTTCCACCGTCACCGTGTTGTCGTTGGGGTCGCCGCCCGCGTCATTGGAAAGGACGGCCCAATCCATGCTATCGCTGGAGGTGCCATTCAAATGGCTGCCACGGGTGGCGATCATGCTGCTCGGGCGTGCGCCGGCGGCAAAGACCTCTTTGAAAGGCTTGATATCCTTGGCGTGGTAACCTGGCGTATCGGCGTTGGCGATATTCTGCGATACCAACGCCTGGCGCTTGCCGGCGTGGGCGGCCATGGAATAGGCAATTTTGAATACGTTCAGTTCTGTGAACACCAGGGCTTCTCCCTTGATCGATTTCAATCAAGGCTTAACCCCGATTCCTTTAGAAATTGTTTTCAGGACATCAATGGAGGCCGCTTCGATGAAAGCAGAGCTGCACGCACTGACCCGTCAAATCGCCGGAACCAGGCTGACGACCCAGATGGGCAGGGTTACCGGAATCGCGGGTGGAGAGATCGAAGTCGGCGGGCTGGCCTCTGCTGCCCGGATCGGGGACCGGCTGGTTCTGCGCCGTGGCCCACGAGATGAGCTTCATGGTGAAGTTTTGAAGATTAGTGGTAGCAATATCAGCATGTTACCAGATAGGGCGCCTGATGGAGCGGCAATCGGCGATCCGGTTCTCCTGCACCCGTCACCTGAGTTCGCTCCAGGAGACCATTGGATTGGGCGGGTTATTGATCCTTTTGGCGAACCTCTGGACGGACGCCCGATGCTGCCTGGCCCGGAGCCGCGTGATTTGATGGCTGCACCGCCCAAAGCCGCGGCCCGTCGGGCGATGGGGGAACGGCTGGCCACCGGGCAGGCCGTGCTAAACACGATTCTTCCGATTGTTCAGGGGCAAAGGGTGGGCCTTTTTGCAGGTTCCGGGGTCGGGAAGTCTTCGTTGCTGGCGAAATTGGCTCAGAGCATGGAGGCTGATGTTGTTGTGATGGCACTGATCGGCGAACGCGGCCGGGAGGTTAGCCATTTTGTCGAGCAGGTGCTGGGGCCTGAGGGCATGCGGCGCGCAGTTGTTGTTGCTGCAACATCCGATCAGTCCGCATTGGTGCGCCGCCGCTGTGCCTGGTCTGCCATGACAGTGGCGGAACATTTCCGGGATCAAGGCAAAAACGTGCTGTTTCTTGCCGACTCGGTTACCCGTTTTGCAGAGGCGCACCGTGAGATTTCTGCGGCGTCCGGAGAAGCTCCGGCACTGCGCGGATACCCGCCTTCGGTCACGCCTTTGATCACTGGCCTTTGCGAAAGGGCCGGTCCGGGCGGCGAAGGGCAGGGTGACATTACTGCTGTCTTCAGTGTCCTGGTAGCGGGTTCCGATATGGATGAGCCGATAGCCGATATCCTGCGTGGGGTTCTGGACGGGCATATTGTTCTGAACCGCGAGATTGCGGAACGCGGGCGTTTCCCGGCAATCGATGTCTCCAGATCCGTGTCGCGCAGCCTGCCGGCCGCAGCGACCGCGGATGAAAATGCAGCAATCCAAGAGGTGCGCAAGTATCTGGGGGCCTACGAGCAATCTGAAGTAATGATTCGAGCGGGTCTTTATGCAGAAGGAAATGATGCCGTGCTGGACCAGGCCGTGAAACTCTGGCCGGAACTGGATGCCTTTTTCGGCCGAGAGGATCCTGAAGGGATTACCAGCAGCTTCAACCGCTTGCTGCTGCTACTGCGCCGCGCCAAGGCCGGCCGCTAATACCGTGGCCGGCGTTTTGATGGATAGTAAAATAGCATGGCTGTGCCAGATGCGGCCAGCGCCGCCACAATGCCAAGGACCTGAATTCACAACGCGGCTGGCAATCCCTTCGGTGGGTTGCATAAGGAGCAAGCTATCGTTGCCGCGATGCGCAAAAAACTGGAATTGGCGCATTGAAAATCACTGACGCCTGCTGCCAGCGGGCGTCGTTATTTCATTTGGCTGAGAGGTCCGGTACTGCAGCCTATTCCTGAGGTTTTCGCGCTGCATGCAGTTCAACCGGCTCTGAAACTACTAAGCTGTCCCCGAATCCCGGCCACCGGCATAAGCTACGATTGCAGATCTTCAGATCTTCGACGAAAAGGAGATCAATAAAGCCGAAACCAAGCAGCACGCACCCGGGTTCAAGGCGAAGGCTGCGCTTTAGGTGCTGAAGGGGGAGGAGACCGGTGCTGTTTCGAATTTTTCAGGACCGTGTCGTCTCGCGCCGCGCCGCGTTTCTTCCAGTCATAGAAGATCCCGCTGCTGATGCCGAAGTACCGGCAGGCCTTGGCGGCATTTCCGATTTCCTCAGCAAAGGAAAATACACGCTTGCTGCGTGCAACGCCCCTCAGAACTGCTTTGATCCCGCTGGTCGCTACTTCGGCTGCCAGACAGATAAAATCGTTCAGCCGAACTCGGGAGCTTCATAAATAAAGATTTGGAGAAGCGGGATTGTCCGCCTTTGCAAACAGCTGTCTTTGAAGGACAGCTGTTTATCGTCTTCATTGCCAAACCGCGAGTTTTGATCTGTCTGCAGTCTGGTGGCATCAACCCGCAATCCCATCAGCCGCCGGGGATTGCAGGATGGTGTGTTACGAGGGTCTGACAGCAAACAAGCGGTCTTCCCGCGGCAACAAGGTGCGTAGCGCCTTCAAGCAGCGGTAGTGATTGTTGCTGAGTAAGGCATCTGTTGCTTCGGCGATGGATGCCCGGCTGTCCGGATCGGTAAAGACCTGGCTCAATTCCTCAATCCGGCGCAGCATCGGCAGACGCTCCTCTTCAGGGTCTGCGTCACCGGACAGGATCAGTTGTGCTGCGTAGCAGACTCTGCGCACCGGGGTATTCGCCTCTTCCGGGTGTATTGCGTCGCGCAGGCGCAAAATGTTTGCATCAGGGGTGACAATGGACAGGCGGCTGCGGCGGTCGCCGTTTTCAATCACCGCGCCGTTCACAAGGACACGCTCCTTGGGGGCAAGTTTCAGGACAAGTCCGCTCATATTCAGGTAGCTCCGCTGCGGAGGCCACGCATGATGGCCGTATTGATTTCCACCAGGGGCCGGATATCGGCCTTGCGCTGAAGCACTTTGGTGGTGTGCTGTCTCGTGAATTCTGCCAACTCAAAGAGGCTCTGCTTCAGCTCATCAGGCAAGGGGTTGCCTTTGGAAGAGAGATCAGCGGTAAAAATTGACCAGAGCTTGCGGTTGTCGTTCAAAGCTGCTGCAAGATCAGCAAACCCATCGCGGCCTTTCTGCGCCGCTGTAATCAGGCGGCGTGTCACGCGCGCGATTACTTCGTATTCGAAATTCTTTGCTGTCCGGGTCGGGGCCTTTGCCGCCGAGTAGGCACTCTTCGCCTTCAGAAGGGCATTCACGTGTTTTCCTAACGTATTATTCTTCAGGTTCTCTGAGAGGGAAGACCGGGGCGCGATCAGCGCCCCGGGTCAGGCTGTTAACGGAACAGCTGCTGCAGTGTGGACGGCGACTGGTTCGCAATGGTCAGCGACTGCACCGCCAGCTGCTGCTGGGTCTGCAGCGCCTTCAGGCGGGCAGATGCCTCTTCCATGTTGGTGTCGGTCATGGTGCTGACGCCGGACTTCAGGGAGTCAGTCAGTTTCGACACGAATTCCTGCTGGTCGCTCAGGCGGTTGCTTGCTGCACCAAAGGCTGCCGCATGGTCGATTGCACTGGACAGAGCATTTTCGATATCAGTCAGAACGGCATCCGCATTGGTCGAATCCAGCGGAACATTGTTTGCCAGAACTTGGGAAATGTCCGCGTCCGCGTCAACATGGGCGATGCTGATGATATCGCCGGTGCCGGCAGTGGAGTCCAAGCCGCCGAGAACATCAAAGTTGGTCGCGCCGGAGGTGTCCAGCAGGTTGGCACCATTGAACGATGCCGACTTGATGATAGAGGCGATAGTTGCGGTCTTTTCAGTCAGGTCATCATTGATCTTGTCGTGGTCGACGTTCTGCGAAACACCGGCAACCACCAGTTCACGCATGTCTTTCAGCGTTTCCACGATCTGTTCCATGCCCGAGGAAGCAACAGCGACGGTGGCTTCACCAAAGTCCAGAGAATCTTGGACGGACTCGTAAGCCCCGATGTCCGATTCCATCGACTTGGAGATGGCCCAGACAGCGGAGTTGTCTTTCGCCATGCCGACCTCTTTACCGGTCGAGATCTGGTTCTGGGTTTCTTCCAGGCTGTTGTTCACAGACTTCAGGGTCTGCAGAGCAACCATTGCGCCGTTGTTGGTCAGAATGCTGGTCATAGCTTTTTCCTTTAGCTGCGGGGCGCTTTGGCCCCATTATTCGTTGCCCCGAAGGGCGCTGTGTGACGTCTTTCTGACTGTGCGTTCCGCCGTCCGGCTTCCGCGCCACCCCTCATGAGGTGCAAGGCGACATTGGCGCATCAGTTGCTAAAGGAGTGCTAATGCCGGGATTTGGTTTTTTAGAATTTTCCCAAAATTGCATTCAGGCCCGCTTCTCCAATTTGCTGCTCAGCCGGGTGCCATAGCGGGTCCTGCGACCGGCCTGGTCATAGACGTCCAGTCCCTTGCGGATTCGGCGCAATTCGGCCATGCGGGCAGCCACTGCGCGGATGCCGTCCATGGCGCCGCCCAGCAGCTCTTGATTGCGGGATATTTTACTTTGCACTTGGGCAAGCGGCTCGCGCTCCAGTTCGGTCACAGAATTCAGCTTGCCGATGATCTTTTCTTTCTTCGCCAAAAGCGCCTCGAGTTTTGCGAGATCTCCGGCCATCAGGGCTTTGCGCTCGCGGTCGAGAATCTGATCAAGCTCGTCGATCAGCTGCTGGGGTTTGGGGTCACTCACCTTGGGTCTCCTTCAATGCGTGATAAAGTGATTCTGCCAAACCGATGCCGCCAGAGCGGGCGATCTGAGTGGCTTGTTCGCGGATAAGAAAGCTGGAGAACTGCTCCTCTCCGGCACCGCCGCCGAATCCCTCGCGTGATTCGCCGAGGCCGGCGGATTTCAGCATTTGGGCTAAAAAGGAGGCTTCCAGCTCAATCGCGGCTTCGCGCAGCGGATCAGCTGCCACGGGCCGTACGGGCGCTGACGCGCGCGGTAATTGGGCGGGGGTCGTCTGGATTTCTGGCATCTCCGGTTCTCCGGTTGAAAGTCGAGTTTCTTCGATTTTTCCGAGATTGCGCAGGAACCGGTTAAAATTGCCGTAACCGCTTTCGGGTAAGCCTGTCTGTGTCGAGATAGAATATCCGGAAGACGAAAATGAACATGAACTCGGTCATTGGCTTAGATGCCGGCACTGCTGGAAAGGCGCCGTTTGCCCCTTCCGGAAGTCAAGAAAAATCAAGCAAAAACAGTAGTTTTTCAGAATTCATGGGGGGCCGGGAAAGCGGGGTTGAGGCGGGTAATAACGCTTCTTCCAGCCTGCCTGGTGAAGCAGTGGCCGAATCTGAAACAGGTGCGGCCGGCAAAGCGGGTGATTCCAGCACCGAGCAGTCTGCGGTGTCAGCGGGCACTCAAAAAACCGATGTTTCAGAGGGTAGTTTTGAAGTTTCGAAACCTGTGGCTGAGGAGGCCGAGGTCTTTGAACTGGAGACAGATACAGTCCCGGCAGGCAGCGCTTCTGTACCGGAGAGTGCTGTTGCGGTTTCGGAACCGGAGGCTGAGGAAGCTGAAGTCCTTGATCAGGACGCAGACATAGAGCTGTCAGGCAATGCTTCCGTGGAAACGGAAGAGAACGCCTGGCAAGAAGCGGTGCAAACGCCCGGGCATGACAGGCCGCAAACCGAGGCAAAAGCGCAGGGTGGCCTGTCTGAAACTGTAGAGCTGCCCCCGCGCGCTGCAGCGCATGTTGAAGACAATTCGCAAACAAGTCTCCCTGGTCGGAAAACGGCTGGAAATTCAGTTTCTGAGGGTTCGGAAAGGAACGTTTCAGCCGGCGCGGGTTCGCCAGAAACAAGAGAAAATGCAGAACCAAGCCAGCTTGAGAAACCTAAAAGCAATGCACAGCTTGCTGCCGGGCTGGACGCCAGCGGAACAACCGGCCCAAAGACGCGCGGGGAAGCCTCGCAGGGCGAGCGTAGGTCTGAATTTGCTCCGGCAGAATTGGCGAATACCAAGCACTCTCTTGCGGCAAATGCTGACAAAACCGCCGCGTCTGGCGGCGAAAAAACAGTTCAATCAGAATCGCGCGCAACTCCTGAAGCGGCTTCACAGGCTGCCGGCCGGATGGCTGTGCAACCGGAAACAAGCAGGAAGCAACCAACAGAGGTGCAGCGTTCAAGCACACCGGAGAAGTTGGCTGGCCTGGGTACTGATCCTGTTCCTGCCGCCTCCTCCGACCGCGGGTCGGGTGTGCAACAGTTGAATCCGTTGCGCGGTGATGTTCTGCCCTCAAGCTCACTGTCTTCACAGGGGCTGACCCAGGCAACCGCGTCTGGAGGCCTGGCTCTAGCGAATAGCACACTGGTACAAGGAAAGACCCCGCCGCCTAACAAGGTTGCTGTCTTGGGCCCCTCAGAGGGGAGGCTTGAAACGCATGAAACCAGATCGGGCGCGCTCGTTTCACGGCAACTTGCTGACAGCGAAATCCGAATGGCCTCGGTACAGGCTGCACCAACGGCCCCTCCGCTGGCCGTCTCCTTGCCGCAGCCTGTTGCAGCGGCAGGTATCACAGCAGCAAAGGTGAATGCAGAACTGTCTTTAGCTGCGGATGAAACGGCGGCAACTGCCCTGAGTTTGTTTTCTGAGGCACCCGGCCTGACACAGCTATTGGCGGAAGCGTCTATTGGGGCTCATGGGACTCACCGCCCTGAAGCGCCACGGATGATCGCAGCGCAGCTGGCTGAAGCCTTCGCGGCCAAAGGCGAGCAGAAAGTCGAAGTGAGCCTGAACCCGCAAGAGCTGGGCCAAGTGAAAATGCGCGTGATCACGAGCGAGACCGGGATCACTATGATTATCCAGACTGAACGGCCGGAGACTGGAGATTTGATGCGCCGCCACATTCATGAATTGGCGGAGGAATTCCGGCGCATGGGCTATGAAGATATTTCGTTTGAATTCAGTGGAGGTGCTGCAGGAGGCGGCGGCTCTGACGAAGGTGCGGGCACCGGGGCCGGAACGTCCCGTGCTCCGGCAGACACAGGCGGGCAGAATACGCAGCCTGCTGAATCCGTAACACAGAATCTCCGGCTGGGAGCCGCCGGTGTGGACATGAGGGTCTGATCATATGACAACAGCAATCAATTCCGCAGGCGCCAGCGCCGGACAAACCCCAACGCTGGCACCATCGTCCCAGCAGACCGCGGGCCTCACCTCAGATTTTGAAACCTTTGTGAAAATGCTGACGGCTCAGGCGCGGTATCAGGACCCCTTGGAACCGATTGATTCAACGGAATATGCTGCGCAATTGGCCCAATTCTCCATGGTCGAGCAGCAAACCAAGAGCAATACGCTGCTGGAAGGCTTGCAGTCGCAGCTGGGCCTGGCCAACATGGCGGCGTTGTCCGGCTGGGTCGGGATGGAAGCCAGGGCGGTCGCGCCAGGCTATTTTGATGGCAGCAACCAGGTCACTATTGCGCCTAATCCAGCTGCTGCCGCTGACGCCGTAACCTTGGTTGTTAAAGACGCAAACGGCACCGAAGTTCAGCGGATCAGCCTTCCTGTTTCAGCTGAACCGTATCAGTGGAACGGCTTGGACGAGGACGGAAACCCGCTGGAAGCGGGCGAATATGCCTTTGTTGTGGAAAGCCGGAAAGGCGACGATCTGCTGCTCGAAGAATATGCTGAGATCTATTTCAAAGTAAACGAAACCCGGATGCAGGGCGGGGAAGTCGGCCTGATAACTGAAGGCGGCTCTGTTGTGCTGGCATCCTCTGTCAGCGCGCTGCGGGATCCTAGCAGCTGATCCTGAGGTTTGCGGGCAGGAAAAACTTGTCTAGAAGCAGGGCGGATGAGATTTGGAGGCCGTCCTGCTGCCACTGCCTGAACAGTTTGAAGCCCGCTTCTTTGCGTATTTAAGCAAAACGGGTTTATATGTGCCCGCTCCCCGGCGCTTGGCGGGGGGGCGTTCAAATCATGTCTGGCGGGCGGGCGGATTGGTGGTCAAACTTTACGCCCAAGATGGTGCAAACCCGCTTTTTGCCAATGATCCGGAGCGCGAGATTGCAGTTCTGACTGCTCTGTCGGGAACCGGGATGGTGCCGTCTCTTGTGCAAACAGGCAAATTTGAGGGCCACTATTGGCTGAGCTATGCTCATGTGAACGGCAATCCCTGGCGGGAAGATACCGGGCATGTGGCGCAGCTTTTAGGCCGGTTGCACGATCTGGCTGCGCCAGCAGGCTTGCCGGCCGGGGCAAATGGCAGCGCTGCTTTGGAACAGCAAACGCTGGGGATCCTTGCTGTATGCAAACAGCCGAACGAACTGAAGGCGTTGCGGCCCTTGGGCAGGATTCCTGCCGTGCCGCAGACCGTTCTCATTCATGGCGACCCTGTTCCTGGAAATCTGCTGGCCCATGACGGCACCTTGACGCTGATCGATTGGCAATGCCCGCAAATCGGTGACCCGGCTGAAGATCTGGCGTTGTTCCTGTCTCCGGCTATGCAATTAATGTACCGGGGGGCGCCGTTGTCATGTGCAGAAGAGGATGGTTTCCTGACAGCCTACCCAGACCGGAGGATTGCCGGCCGGACCTTGGCTCTCAGGCCGTGGTTTCACTGGCGCATGGCTGCCTATTGCCTGTGGCGGGCAGAACAGGGCGGGGATTTGGACTGGCAGGCTTATGACCTGGAACGCACGGCGCTTCAGTCCATCAGGCCCAGGAGTGAATAGGCTGGCGGCATCAGAATCCTTCGGGCACGCCCAAAAGGAAACCGCGGCATCTTTTGTACAACCGGCGAATAGGGCAGATCCGGCTGCACCCCGCGCACCAGATCACTAAGCAGGCGCCCGGCATAGGTACCCATGGCGACACCATTGCCGTGGTAGCAGAGGCCGGCATACATGCCCGGATGATTGGGCACCGCTCCGACAAAAGGCACCAGATTGCGTGAAAGGCAAACCATGCCGGACCAGCAATGGGTGGTTTCGACCTGATGCCATTCCGGAAACATCGCCTCGAAATCCTGCCTCAGTTTGCGCCGGATTCCCGCTTCTGCCCGAGGCGAAGACAGCAGCCCGCCTCGCATCCCGAACAGGAATCTGTTGTCCGGCATCAGGCGGAAGTAGTGCAGCAAGTTGCGGGTGTCATAGGCCATTTGATGTGAAAACCAGCCTTGGGCTTGCCGTTCGTCTTCTGCCAGAGGGCGGGTGACCATGACCGTGGATTGTGTCGGGATGTATCGTCCGGCCAGCCATTCTGGAAGGTCCTCCGAAGAGTATCCATTGGTGGCGATGACGACCTTGGATACCCTTAGGTGACCTTTATTGGTCGCTATTTCATATCCGCCACTTGTCTGGCTAACGGACTGCGCCGGGCTCTCTTGGTAGAGTAGGGCACCGGCGCTCCTGGCTGCGGCGGCCAGGCCGAACAGATACTTACGCGGGTTCAGGGCAAAGCCCAACGGTGTTGTCAGCGCAGCATAAAAGCTGCCGTTCAATCCATGATCCGCCAGTTGCTGGCGGGAAAGGAACTCTGGCTCTTCACCGGCCTTGCGCAGTTCTTCTGCATGGGCTGACAGACAGCGCGCGGCTTTCTCATTGTGCGCAAGCTGGGTTTCCCCGCGTGAGTGGATGTCGGCGCTAATGCCGTGTGTTTCCAGCAGTTGCTTTACAAGTTCCACAGCGGCCACTTCGCTGGCGTCATAGATGTCAGCGGGGGTCTTGCCGAAAAAACTGCGCATCGTGCTGCTGGACAGTTTCGATCCGCCAAGGCAGCAGAACCCACCATTGCGTCCGGAGGCACCCCAGCCGGGAGTTTCCGCTTCCAGCAGGGCTACTGAGAGGCCGTTTTCAGCCAGATGAAGAGCCGTTGAAACGCCGGTGAAACCGCCGCCAACGATTGCAACATCTGCGGTGACGTTTCCCTCGAGAACCGGCCAGACCGGCGCAGCGGCGGTCTCGTCCCACCAGCAGTTGCTGCGCGGGCCAGGACCATAGGCGTAGCTGGAAAAAATCCGGCGCATCAGGTGCGCACCGCTTCCATTTCCTCGCGCTTCTGCTTGGCCACTTGGTGTTTGGTCACCAGCGAAGCAGTGATGACACCGACAGTGACGATTGAAATCATGATCGTCGACAGCGCGTTGATTTCAGGGCTGACGCCCAGGCGCACGGCGGAGAAGATCTTGATTGGAAGGGTTGTGGCCGAAGGGCCGGAGGTGAATGAGGCAATCACCAGGTCGTCCAGCGACAGGGTAAAGGCCAGCAGCCAGCCGGAGATCACTGCAGGCGCGATGATCGGCAGTGTCACCAGGCGGAAGGCCTCGGACGGCGAACAGCCGAGGTCCAGCGCGGCTTCCTCCAGCGAGCGGTCGAAACTCACCAGCCGGGAGGAAACCACGACCGAGACATAGCACATCGCGAATGTGGTATGCGCCAGCACGATGGTGAACACACCGCGGTCCAGCCCGATGCCGATGAACAGCAGGAGCAGTGACAGGCCGGTGATCACTTCGGGCATTACCAGCGGCGCGTAGATCATGCCGGAAAACAGCGTCCGCCCCATGAACCGCCCGCCGCGTACCAGCACATAGGCCGCAATGGTGCCCAGAACGGTGGCCAGGGAGGAGGAGAACACCGCCACCTTGATGGTCACCCAGGCGGCATTCAGGAAAGCCTCGTTCTGCAGCAGCTCCCCATACCATTTGGTTGAGAACCCGGCCCATACGGTCACCAGCTTGCTTTCGTTGAAGCTGAAGATGATGAGAATGACCATCGGGATGTAGAGGAAGGCAAAGCCGAGGGTCAGCGATACGGCGTTAAACCAGCTCATACGGTTCATTTCTCTGCCTCCTGCTGTTTCTGCTGGTTGCGCTGGAACAGCACAATCGGGACGACAAGCAGCAGCAGCAAGACCACCGCTACCGCAGATGCCACCGGCCAGTCGCGGTTGGAGAAGAATTCTTCCCACAGCACCTTGCCGATCATCAGCGTGTCTGAGCCGCCCAAGAGCGAAGGGATCACAAACTCACCCAAAACAGGGATGAAGACCAGGAAGCTGCCGGCAATGATGCCATTTTTCGACAGCGGAACCGTTACCAGCCAGAAGGCCGACAGGCGCGAACAGCCCAGGTCCTCGGCGGCTTCGATCAGCGATCCATCCAGCCGTTCCAGTGCCGAGTAAACCGGCAGGATCATGAACGGCAGATAGGTATATACGATACCGATATAGACCGCGGAATTGGTGTTGAGAATCGTCAGCGGTTCCGAAATTACCCCGGTCCACAGCAGGAACTGGTTGAGGAAGCCCTCGTTCGACAGGATCCCCATCCACGCATAGACGCGGATCAGGAAAGAGGTCCAGAACGGCAGGATCACCAGCATCATTAGCGTCGGTCGCCATTCTTCCGGGGCGCGGGCCATGCCATAGGCAATCGGATAGCCGGCCAGCAGGGTGAAGAATGTCGAGATGACCGCGATCTTCAGCGAACTGAGGTAGGCCTTCCAGTAGAGGTCATCCTCGGTCAGCCAGACGAAGTTCTCGAAATCCAGCTCGGCCAGGAAGGCCGCGATGCCTTCTGCCCAGTCGAATTGCGGGAAGTAAGGCGGGCGGGCAATGGCCGCGTCCGACAGGGCGATTTTCAGGACAATGGCAAATGGCACCAGAAACAGCGCCAGAAGCCAGGCGTAGGGAATGGCGATCAGGAAATAACGGCGCATCAGTCAGCCAGCAGAACGCCTGCCGTGGCGGTCCAGGACAGCCAGACAGTGTCTTCCCAGGTAAAAGCGCGGCGGGCGATACGGCGGGTGTTGGCAGTCTGCGCCTTGATCACTGCGCCGGTTGGCAGTTCCACGTGGTAGGTGGAGATATTGCCGAGGTAGGCAATATCCAGGATGCGGCCTTGCACGGCGTTGTCCGCGGCCTCAGGCTTATCAGCACTGATTGAGACCTTTTCGGGCCGGATCGCCAGATGGCATCTTTGCCCGTCGGAAAATCCGTTGGGCGACTGTACTGCCAGCGGTGCGTGACCCTCGTGCCAGGACATTGCATAAACGTCGCTGCCATTGGGTTTGGCGGTGCCCTCGATCAGGTTCACGTCGCCAATGAAATCAGCCACATACACGGAATTAGGGGTCTCGTAAATCCGGTCCGGCGTGGCCACCTGGATGATCTTGCCGTGATCCATCACCGCCACGCGGGAGGCCACGGTCATCGCCTCTTCCTGGTCGTGGGTCACAATCACAAACGTGGTGCCGGTCTTCTCCTGGATGTCCATCAGCTCAAACTGGGTATCCTGGCGTAGCTTCTTGTCGAGAGCGCCTAGCGGTTCGTCCAGGAGCAGCAGCTTCGGCGCCTTGGCCAGCGACCGCGCCAGCGCCACCCGTTGCCGCTGACCGCCTGAAATCTGATGCGGTTTGCGGCGGGCGAATTTCTCCAGCCGGGTCAGCCGCAGCATTTCCTCGACCCGGTCATTGATATCATGTTTGGGCATGCCTTCGCGCTTTAGGCCAAAGGCGATGTTCTCCCAAATCGACAGATGCGGGAACAGCGCGTAGGACTGGAACATCATGTTCACCGCGCGCTTGTTCGGCGGCACCGGGGCAATATCCTGCCCGGCCAGGAAAATATTGCCCTCGGTCGGGGTTTCAAACCCGGCCAGCATCCGCATCAGCGTGGTCTTGCCGCAGCCTGACGGGCCCAGCAGCGCGTAGAACTCCCGCTCGTAGATGTCGATGGTCAGATTGTCGATGGCGGTGAACTCGCCATATCGTTTGGTGACGTTCTGGAAGTGGATCAAGGGCTTAGCCTCGAGATCATTCCAGGGTTCAAATACGGAAGCAGTCAAGCCGGGCCTCTTCTGCGAGTTGTCGCGCGGATGTATCGTTCAGCCGCGCGAGGAGAGACCAAGCGCGTCAGGAGTTGCGAGGCGTGTGAAACGCCTCGCGGGTCAGCATGCGGCAGCTCAAGTGCCGGATTTGACCTTAGTCCACATACGGGTGGCCTTGCGCTGAACCTTCGGCGGGTAGCCTTCCTTGATGTACAGGTTCTGGACGGTTTCCTCGTTCGGATAGATCGCAGGATCACCGATCACATCTTCTTCGAGAAATTCCTGGGACGCTTTGTTGCCATTTGCGTAGTAGACGTAGTTGGATGCCGCCGCCATGTTCTGCGCATCCATGATGAAGTTCAGGAACTTGTGGGCGCCTTCCGGATTTGGAGCATCGACCGGAATGGTCATCTGGTCGAACCACATCAGCGCGCCTTCCTTGGGTGCGTTGTATTCTATTTCGACACCATTGCCTGCTTCGGCTGCGCGGTCGCGTGCCTGCAGAATGTCTCCGGACCAGCCGAATGCCACGCAGATGTCGCCATTGGCCAGCGCGTTGATGTACTCAGAACTGTGGAATTTGGTGATGTAGGGGCGCACGGCCATCAGCACCGGCTCCGCCTTGGCGACTACATCCGCGTCCATGCTGTTGGGGTCTTCGCCAATGTACTTCAGCGCCGCCGGGATCATTTCATCCGGGGCGTCCAGGAAGTGAACACCGCAGCCGACCAGTTTTTCCATGTTGGCCGGGTTAAAGACCAGCTCCAGCGAGTTGACCGGAGCATCCTCGCCCAGGGCTTCCTTCACCTTGGCAACATTCACACCGATGCCAGTGGTGCCCCACATGTAGTTGATGGAATATTCATTGCCGGGATCATACAGCGCAGTGCGTTCCTTGATTGCATCCCACATGTTACCGGCGTTTGACAGCTTTGACGGGTCCAGTTTCTGGAACGCGCCGGCCTGGATCTGGCGCGCCATGAAGGAGCCTGTCGGAACCACCACGTCATAGCCCGAGCCGCCGGCCAGCATCTTGGTTTCCAGAACCTCGTTGCTGTCAAAGACATCATAGATCAGGTCGATGCCAGTTTCCTTTTCAAACTTTTCCAGCAGGCCTTCGTCGATATAGTCCGACCAATTGTAGACGCGAACCTCTTCCGCCGCGGCGGCGGCAGCCGTGCCAAGAGCAACGACGGCGGTCATGGTCATCGTTTTAAGTGTCATGAAATTCTCCCTGTGCGTGCCGGCTTCCGGGTCCGGCTGTGACTGGATTTGATCAAGTTTTGTCGCATTCGGCAATACTCTTTATGTTTTCACTTGGCTCAGGATGGTGCAAGCTGGCCGAAATCGAGGAGGAAATCCCCAGGTGTCAGAGACCACTTCGCCCGCCGCTCCGGCGCAGGAAAACCCGGCCAAACTGCCCGCGCATGAGATCGTTTATCAAAAGCTCAGGGCGCAGATTCTTTTTGGCGAACTGGTGCCTGGCCAGGCGGTGACAATCCAGGGCCTGGTTGAGACCCTGGAGGCCGGCATGACGCCGGTGCGCGAGGCGATCCGGCGGCTGATCTCGGACGGGGCGCTGATGTTTCAGGGCAACCGCCGCGTGTCTGTGCCCCTGTTGGGGCCGCAGGACTTGGAGGAATTGATTTTTGCAAGAAAAACAATTGAGTGTGAGCTTGCACGCCGCGCGACGCCGCATATTGGCGCAGCGGACATCGAAGAGCTTGTGCGCATAGATAATGCGTTGGATAAGGCGATTGCCACTGGTGATGTGGCGGGATACCTGGTGCAAAACTATAGCTTTCACACGGCGCTCTATTCATACGCAAACGCGCCTATTCTCAGCGACATTGCCGACCGCCTGTGGCTGCGTTTCGGTCCCTCGCTGCGGGTGGTCAGCGGGCGGCTAGGAACCCAAAGCTTCCCGGACCGCCACAAGGACATCTTGGATGCGCTGCGTCGGCATGACCCGGAAATGGCTGCTTTGGCGATGGAACGGGACGTCTGTCAGGGCATGGAGCATGTGGTTGAGGGGCTGAAAGGCGCTAACTGATTCGATTGACTCCTGGAAATTTGATCATATTCTGATGCCAATCAGTCATTCTCAGGAGCGAGTCCCATGACCGTTATCACCAACCACATGCCGACAGCCGAGCTGCAGGCGCTGGACGCCGCCCACCATATGCACCCCTTCACTGCCAACGGCGAGTTGTCGCAGAAGGGCGCGCGCATCATTACCCGCGCGGACGGCGTGCATCTGACCGACAGCAAGGGGCACCAGATCCTGGATGCGATGGCGGGCCTGTGGTGTGTCAACATCGGCTATGGCCGGGATGAACTGGCTGAGGTTGCCGCCCGCCAGATGCGCGAGCTGCCCTACTACAACACCTTCTTCCAGACCACCCACGTGCCGGCCATCGCGCTGGCTGCCAAGATTGCGGAGCTGGCACCGGGTGACCTGAACAATGTGTTCTTTGCCGGCTCCGGCTCTGAGGCAAACGACACCAACATCCGCATGGTGCGCCATTACTGGGCGCTGAAGGGCAAGCCGTCGAAATCCGTCATCATCAGCCGTAAGAATGCTTATCACGGCTCCTCCGTCGGCAGCGGCAGCTTGGGCGGCATGAGCGGCATGCATGCCCAGGGCGGCATGCCGATCCCGGATATTCATCACATCAACCAGCCCAACTGGTGGGCTGAGGGCGGCGACATGCCGGCAGAGGAATTCGGTCTGCAGCGCGCCCGCGAACTGGAAGAGGCGATCCTGGAACTGGGCGAAGACCGTGTTGCTGCCTTCATCGCCGAGCCGGTACAGGGCGCAGGCGGTGTGATTGTGCCACCGGACAGCTACTGGCCGGAAATCCAGCGCATCTGCGACAAATACGAAATCCTGCTGATCGCCGACGAAGTTATTTGCGGCTTCGGGCGCACCGGCAACTGGTTCGGCAGCGAAACCCTGAACATCCGCCCTGACATCATGACCATCGCCAAGGGTCTCAGCTCTGGCTACGCGCCGATCGGCGGTTCCATCGTCAGCGACGAGATTGCTTCGGTGATCGCAAGCGACGAATTTAACCACGGCTACACCTATTCCGGCCACCCGGTGGCAGCTGCCGTGGCACTGGAGAACCTGCGCATCATGGAAGAGGAGAACATCCTGGGCCATGTGCGTGACGTGGCAGCGCCGTATCTGAAAGAGAAATGGGAGGCGCTGACCGACCACCCGCTGGTGGGGGAGGCCAAGATTGCGGGCATGATGGGCTCCATCGCTCTAACCCCGGACAAGGCGGCCCGCGCCGCATTTGCCTCGGACGCAGGCACCGTTGGCTACATCTGCCGCGAGCGCTGCTTTGCCAACAACCTGGTGATGCGCCATGTGGGCGACCGGATGATCATCTCGCCGCCGCTGGTGATCACGCCGGAGCAGATCGACGTGCTGATCGAGCGCGCAACCAAGTCGCTGGATGAATGCTACGCTGAGCTGAAAGCGCAGGACCTGCTGCACAGCGCCTGAGGTTTCTCTCCGGCGCCGCTGGATGCGGGGCTAATCCCTGCCGACTCAACTCGGCCCGGCGGAGAGTCTGCCGGGCCATTTTCTTCGGTCCGGGTCCGGAAAGAGTCGTTTTTGTACCGGGTCAGCACAGGTGGCGGCGCAAAACGTCCGGGGTGCGTCGCAAAAAGTCTGGTATACCACGCAGAATCAGGACTAGTGTTCGTTAAGGATATTCTTTTCAGCTTGGGGAGAGGGCGGGAGTATGAATTTCGTAAATTCTCCACGGAAAGAATATTTTTTTCCTCTCTAGCGCTTGGTAGCGTTGGTGTGATTAACTTCGAAAAAGTGCAGAGCAAATCTGCCGAATAGACAAAACTACGGGGAGCCTGCTTTGGCTGATGCGTCAAACGTTGATGCGTTCGTTGAATTCGAACGCGTCCAAAAGAGCTATGATGGCGAAAATCTCGTTGTCAAAGACCTCAACCTCACCATGCCCAAAGGTGAATTTCTGACAATGCTAGGCCCGTCCGGTTCGGGCAAAACAACCTGCCTGATGATGCTGGCAGGTTTTGAGACCGCGACACACGGCGATATCCGCTTGGACGGCACGTCCATCAACAACATCCCGCCGCACAAGCGCGGCATCGGCATGGTGTTCCAGAACTACGCGCTGTTTCCGCATATGACGATTGCGGAAAACCTCTCCTTCCCGCTGGAAGTGCGCAAGATGGGCAAATCCGAGCGCGAGGAGAAGGTGAAGCGGGCGCTGGACATGGTGGAAATGGGCGCCTTCGGCGGCCGCCGTCCGTCGCAGCTCTCGGGTGGTCAGCAGCAGCGGATCGCGCTGGCCCGGGCGCTGGTGTTCGAACCGGAACTGGTTCTGATGGACGAGCCGCTGGGCGCGCTTGACAAGCAGCTGCGCGAAAAGATGCAGTTCGAGATCACCCACCTGGCGCACCGTTTGGGCATTACCGTGGTCTATGTGACCCACGATCAGACCGAAGCGCTGACCATGTCGGACCGTGTTGCCGTGTTCGACGACGGCCGCATCCAGCAGATTGCGCCGCCGGATCAGCTCTACGAAAGCCCGGAAAACAGCTTCGTTGCCCAGTTCATCGGCGAAAACAACACGCTGGAAGGCACCGTTAAGGAAATTAACAACGGCGTCGCCCTGGTGCAGTTGGACGATGGTGAGCTGATCGACTGCAAGCCGGTCAACGTTTCCCGCCCTGGCGAGCGCACCCGTGTGTCAATCCGCCCAGAACGGGTGGAATATAATAAGGAACGCCTGCAGGAAGGTGTCCACACGCTCAAGGCGGAAGTGCTGGAGTTCATCTATATGGGTGACATCTTCCGCACTCGTCTGCGGGTGGCCGGAAACGATGAATTCATCATCAAGACCCGGAACGCCCCGGACCAGGTCCGTCTTCAGCCCGGTCAGCAGATCGAAATCGGCTGGCTGCCGGAAGACTGCCGCGCGCTGGACGCTTGATCCCCGCGCGACGAACCCCCGGCAGAAGAACGACCGGGGGCCTCACTTTTGTGAATTCAACAAGGAGAGACTCTTTATGAAACTCAGCAAACTGTCTGCACTGGCGGTGACCACCGCCCTTTGCGCCCCGTCGGCTTTTGCCGAGGAAATGGCCAATGAGCTGACCCTGGTATCCTGGGGCGGTGCGTATCAGGCCAGCCAGCACAAGGCCTATGTTGAGCCCTATCTGGCCGCCAACCCCGGCGTCAAAGTCATCTGGGACGAAAGCTCGGCCGAAGCCGTGGCCAAGATCCGCGCCATGAACGAAGCCGGCAATGTGACTTGGGACCTGGTTGATGCCGTGGCTTCCGACTCCATGCGCCTGTGCGACGAAGGCCTGGCGGAAGAGCTGGACCATGACGAAGTGCTGGCCGCAGCGCCTGACGGCACCTCCGCTAGCGAAGATTTCGGCGACCTGATCGTCAGCGACTGCTTTGTGCCGCAGATCGTTTACTCGACCACCTTCGGCTACCGCACCGATCTGATCGACCAGCCGGACTCGGTCTGCGCGATCTTCGACACCGAGAAATACCCGGGCAAGCGTTCGCTGCAGCGCCGTCCGATCGACAACATGGAATGGGCGCTCTACTGCGACGGCGTGGCCAAGGATGAGCTTTACGACGTCCTGGGCACCGACGAAGGTGTTGCGCGCGCCCTGGCCAAGCTCGACACCATTAAGGACGATGTGGTCTGGTGGACCGCCGGCGCGGAAACTCCGCAGTTGCTGGCGGACGGCGAAGTTGTGATGGGCTCGACCTTCAACGGCCGCCTGTTCTCGGCGATTGCTGAACAGAACCAGCCGATCGGCATGCTCTGGGACATGCAGTCCTTCGATCTGGACGGCTGGGTGATCCCGGCAGGCCTGCCTGCAGACCGCAAGGCGCGCGTGCTGGACTTCCTGAAGTTCGCGACCGACACCCAGCGTCTGGCTGACCAGGCTGCTTATATCTCCTATGGCCCGGCCCGTGCCTCCTCGGCGCCGCTGGTCGGCAAGCACGCCGAACTGGGCATCGACATGGCACCGCACATGCCGACCGACCCGGCCAACGCCGCCAACGTCCACGTCTATGACTACGAATGGTGGGCAGACAACCGCGATGATCTGGACGCCAAGTTCCAGGCGTGGCTGGCCAAGTAATCTGACCTTTCCGTAACGCGAAAGGCCCGGCGGGGGCCGCCAAGCCGCAGGCCCCCGCCCCACAAAATAAAAGACCCGACGGGGAATCCCATGACTGATATTAGCCAATCCGGCCCGATGCTGGCAGCGGACGGCACGCCGCTCAAGCGCAGCCTGGCGCGGGCGCTGCGGATGCAGAAGCTGAGGGCGCTGCTGCTGATTGCACCGCTGTTGCTGTTCATCCTGCTGACCTTCATCCTGCCGGTTGCCGACATGCTGTACCGGTCGGTGGACAACCGCATCGTCCAGGACGTGCTGCCGCGCACGGTTGCGGCGCTTGAAGACTGGGATCCCGGGTCGAACCAGCTGCCCGATGAAGCGGCCTTTGCCGCTCTGGCAGCGGACCTGAAGGACGCCGCCAATGCCAAGACCCATACCAAGGTGGCCAAACGTCTGAACTATGAAAATCCCGGTATCGCTTCGGTGTTCCGCAAGTCCGGCCGCAAGGTCAGGAAATGGGATGTCGAAAACGACGGCCCTTACCGCGACAAGCTGATCGAGCTGAACGACGGCTGGGCGGATGTTGAGCTTTGGAAAACCATCAAGACTTATTCCGGCATCCGCACCACAGGCTATTTCCTCAACGCGGTGGACATGAAACTGGGTGCGGACGGCGCCGAAGTCCGCCCGGAAAACGAACGGATCTACAACACGCTGCTGATCCGCACCATGCGGATGTCGCTGATCATCACTTTCAGCTGTATCCTTTTGGGCTACCCGGTGGCCTGGTTGCTGGCCAACCTGCCTGCAAGCAAGGCAAATCTGTTGCTGATCCTGGTATTGCTGCCGTTTTGGACCTCGTTGCTGGTGCGTACGTCAGCCTGGAAGATCCTGCTGCAGCAGCAGGGGGTAATCAATGACACGCTGGTTTGGGTCGGGCTGGTGGATGATGCCAACCGGCTGGTTCTGATCAACAATGAGCTGGGCACCATCATTGCGATGACCCACATCCTGCTGCCCTTCATGATCCTGCCGATGTATTCGGTGATGCAGACCATCAACCCGTCCTACCTGCGCGCCGCCAAGTCGCTGGGCGCCACCAACTGGACAGCCTTCTGGCGGGTCTATTTCCCGCAATCGGTGCCGGGCATCGGCGCGGGTTCGATTCTGGTCTTCATCCTGGCGGTGGGCTACTATATCACCCCGGCGCTGGTCGGCGGTACCAAGGGCACTTTCATCTCCAATCTGATTGCCTACCACATCTCGACCTCGGGCAACTGGGGCCTGGGCGCGGCACTGGGTGCAATCCTGCTGGCGGTCGTCCTGCTGCTCTACTGGGTCTATGACAAGATCGTCGGCATCGACAACGTGAAGCTGGGGTAACGGACATGAGCGCACTTCCTCCTTATGCAACCACCGGCCAGCGGGCCTGGTACTACTCCTTCCGGGTGATCTGCGGGTTGATCTTCTTCTTCCTGATCGCACCGATCGTGGTGATCATTCCACTCAGCTTTAATGCGCAGGACTTCTTCACCTTCACGCCGGAGATGCTGCGGCTGGATCCCGAGGGCTTCTCGTTCAAGCATTACCGGAACTTCTTCGGCGATGATTCCTGGCAGACCTCAATGTGGAACTCGCTGAAGATCGCGCCGATGGCCACCATCGTCTCGGTCACCTTCGGCACCCTGGCCGCCATCGGCCTCAGCCAGCCGCATGTGCCGTTCCGCCGGGCGATCATGGCGATCCTGATCTCGCCGATGATCGTGCCGCTGATCATCTCCGCGGCCGGAATGTATTTCTTCTACAGCCGCATCGGCCTGCAGGGGACATACATGGGCGTGGTGCTGGCCCATGCCGCACTGGGCATTCCCTTTGTGATCATCACGGTGACAGCAACGCTGGTCGGTTTCGACCGCTCGCTGACCCGCGCCGCGGCCAATATGGGCGCCGATCCGGTGACAACCTTCTTCCGGATCCAGATGCCGCTGATCATGCCGGGCGTGATCTCCGGCGGCCTGTTTGCCTTCATCACCTCCTTCGACGAGGTTGTGGTGGTGCTGTTTGTCGGCTCAGCCGGCCAGCGGACGCTGCCGTGGCAGATGTTCACCGGCCTGCGCGAGCAGATCTCGCCCACCATCCTGGCGGTTGCGACGATCCTGGTGGCGATCTCCATCATGCTGCTGGCCACGGTGGAAATGCTGCGCCGCCGCTCCGAGCGCCTGCGCGGCATGTCGCCGAGCTGATCGTCTTGCCATACCTTGAAACACCAAAGGCCCCGCACTGCGGGGCCTTTCCTTTGTTCATCTGGCCAAAAATATCCCGGGGATGAATTGGCCGGCAGGCCAAGGGGGGGCGGGCCCCCTCCCGCCTATCTCAGCCCTTCCAGCAGCCGCGGCGAGGCATAGCCATCCGGCGTCAGCCCGTTCACCACTTGGTAGGCGCGCACCGCTCCAATGGTCTTTGGCCCGATCTTGCCGTCAATCCCTTCGGTGTCAAAGCCGGCCCGGGTCAGCCGCTCCTGCAACTCCTCCCGCTCAGCCAGGGTCAGCGCCCGGTCGCCTCGCGGCCATGCCGCTTTGATTTCCGAACCGCCACTAATCCGGTCCGCCAGATGCCCAACCCCAATCACATAAGCATCGGCGGTGTTGTACCGCTCCAGCACCGCGAAGTTGCCAAAGATCATAAAAGCCGCGCCCTCACTGCCTGCGGGAAGCAGGATCGACGCCTTCCCATGATCGCCGACTGCACGCCCGTCCAGCCCCTTGATGCCAAGTGCCGCCCATTCCGAGGGCCGCCTTTCGATGTCACGGTCCGCCAGGGTATAGTCGAATCCCTCGGGCAGGGTCACCTCTACGCCCCAGGGCTGGCCCTTCACCCAGCCGAACTGCTTCAGATACGCCGCGGTCGAGGCCAGCGCATCCGCCGGGTTGTCGGACCAGATGTCGCGCTTCCCGTCGCCGGTGAAATCCACTGCGTAATCCAGATAGGAGGTCGGAATGAACTGGGTATGCCCCATAGCGCCGGCCCAGCTGCCCGTCATATTGCGTGCGGCAACATCACCTGCCTGCAGGATCTTCAATGCGGCAACCAGCTGCGCCTCAAAGAACGCGCCGCGCCGTCCGTCAAAGGCCAGCGTTGCCAAGGAGCGGATCACATCCATCTTGCCCCGAAATGCGCCGAAGCTGCTTTCCAGGCCCCAGATTGCGACAACGATCTCTTTCTCGACACCGAATTCAGCCTCAATCCTGGCCAGGCGTGCCTGCTGACTGCGCATCGCCGCTTTGCCGTTCTTGACCCGCAGGCTGGAGGCTGCGCTGTCCAGGTACTCCCAAATAGTCTTGGTGAACTCAGACTGGTTGCGGTCCCGGCGGATGACCTCAGGGTCATAATTCACACCAGTAAAGGCACTGTCCAAAACGGCTGCGCTGATGCCCTGTGCCAAAGCACGTGTCTTGAAGCTGGCAATCCAGCCTTGGAAGTTCAGTTCCGCTGCGGCCGGCTGCATGTGTTCGCTCTGAATTGCTGCCGGTCTTGCCGCGGGTCTAAGGGCTGTTGCTGCTGCCAGTTCATAGGGGAGCCTTTTTGTTTCTTGCTCTGGCAGCCCAGGCCGCTGCGCAGGCCTCAACGAACTGTCGGGGGCAGCCTCCGCCGCCATGGCCGCTCCTGCCAGCAAAGACGCCGCAACCCATCTGCGCATGATACACCTCGTTATTCACTGCTCCCGCTTAGTCTATCCGCAGCCTGGCCCCGGTAAAGGGCACAGTCTCCGGGCGCGCGGTCCTCCGCTTGCCTTTCTGCGCGCAGATGCTCCAGAGCCGCCCGCAACATGGGCACCCGGTGCGGGCGGAAGCTTTGGCCTGTTACATGCAGATTCCGCATCCTGTCCAGCCGGAACACCCGCACCGCTTCCCGCAGGCAGCACCACGCTATCAGCACAGTGGAGCGGTCGAAATAGACAACGCTCAGCGGTTTAACCTGCCTTTCTGTGACCGCCCCTTGACCATCGGTATAGCCGAACCGTACTTCGACTTCGTCCCAGGCGGCTTGCCGAAGCTGCTGCGCCGAAATGGCCGGAGGAACAGGTTTTGCAAAACGGTATGGCGCAAGCACGGCATGGCGCAGACGATGTGCCTGGCGCGGGGGCAGCCGGGCTTGCAATTTGCGCAGCGCTTCAGAAGCGGCGTCCGCCAGTTCGGGATCGCCGATTTGCTCCACCTCACGCAGCCCCAGCACCAGGGCTTCCAGCTCGGTGTCGCGAAAGCCCATAGGCGGCAGTGCATTGTCCTCGATCAGGGTGAACCCATAGCCGGCCTCGCCATCTATCACGGCGCCCATCTCCCGCAGGGTGGCAATGTCGCGGTGGATGCTGCGGGCTGATACCCCCAATTCCCCGCCCAGCCGTGCCGCAGTATGGGGGCCGGGCCCCAGGCGCAGTGCTTGCATCAGCTGGAACAGGCGATGGGTTCTGGTCATACTGCAGTATTGCGCCTCATGGTGACGTTTTCTGTCATCAGTATGCGTTAACCTGCTGACAAACCCAAGGTCAGGACCCCGCATGCACCCTCCCTTTTCCAGTGAACAGATCAAGGCTGCGTTCGACGTTCACGACGCTCTGGCGCGCGAAGGTTTGCTGGTACTGCGCCAGCTCATCTTTGACACAGCCGCGCAGAACCCGTTGCCCGGACGGGTTGAGGAAGTGCTGCGATGGGGTCAGCCGTCTTATGTCACGGCAGAAACAAAGATGGGATCCACCATCCGCCTTGGGTTGGCAAAGAAGGCTCGCTTCGCGCTTTACGTGCATTGCCAAAGCCGCCTGATCCCGGAGTTCTCAGCAGCGTTCCCAGCCTGGGACCGGTTTGATGGAACCCGGGCTGTTCTGTTCGATCACCCCAAGGAAGTTGAGCCGCTCCGCCATGGCTGGCTGATCAACAGGGCGCTGACATATCGCAAGCGCCCCCCTTTGCAGGTTCTAACCTGACAAATTCGTGGCCTGCCCCATGGGGCGCCGCTCATTTCCGCCGTTTGCGTTCTACTTTACGCTTTACCTTTGCTGCCTTGTGCTTGGACTTTGCAGCCTTGCGTTTTACGGTCCTGCCTGCCGGGCTGCGACGGCCCCGGGAGCTTCCGCCAGCGGGCATCGGAACCTCTTCCAGCGCCAGCAGCTCCAGCTCCAGCCCGCCGGTGACAGGTGCCGCCTGGGTCAGCCGCACTGTCACCCGCTGGCCGATGGCGAGGGTCAGTCCGGTATCCGCCCCGGTCAGCGTCCCCGACTGGGCGTCAAAATGGAAGAACTCCCGCCCGATGGAGCGCACCGGCACCAGCCCGTCGGCGCCCGTTTCGTCCAGCTTTACAAAGGCGCCAAAGCGGGCGATGCCGCTGATCCTGCCTTCGAATTCATTGCCCACCCGCTCGCTGAGGTAGGAGGCCAGATAGCGGTCCGTGGTGTCGCGCTCCGCAATCATCGAGCGCCGCTCGGTGTCGGAGATATGGGTGGCAGTGTCTTCCAGCCGCTCGATCTGAGTCTCATCCAGCCCGTCATCCCCCCAGCCGTGCGAGGAGATCAGCGAGCGGTGCACGATCAGGTCGGCATAGCGGCGGATCGGTGAGGTGAAATGCGCATAATTCCGAAGCGCCAGGCCGAAATGCCCGAAGTTCTCCGGATTGTAGTAGGCCTGCTGCATTGAGCGCAGGGTGGAGATGTTGATCAGCTCTGCATCATCCGTGCCCGCAGCCTGGTTCAGCAGCGCATTCAGATGCCGGGTCTGCAGCACCTGCCCCTTGGCCAGGCTGAGGCCCGCAGCCTGTGCGGTCTCGCGCAAGCTTTCCAGCTTCTCCTGCGCCGGTTCCTCATGCACCCGGAACAACAGCGGAGAGCGTTTCTTGATCAGCGTTTCAGCTGCGGCCACATTGGCGAGGATCATGAACTCCTCGATCAGCTTGTGCGCGTCCAGCCGGTCACGGAAGGCAACAGAGGTCACGTTGCCATCCTCATCCAGCACGATCTTGCGTTCCGGCAGGTCCAAATCCAGGGGCTCGCGCGCAGCTCTTGCCTTTGTCAGAGCCTCATATGCAGCAAACAACGGCTTGATGACATCATCCAGCAGCGGCGCGGTCTTGTCGTTCGCATTGCCGTCCTGCGCCTCCTGCACCTCGGCGTAATTGAGCGAGGCCACAGACTGCATCAGCCCGCGCACGAATTTGTGGGCAATCTTATTGCCCTCGGCATCCACCTGCATCCGCACCGCGACACAGGCCCGCGGCACGCCTTCGTGCAAGGAGCACAGGTCGCCTGACAGCCGGTCCGGCAGCATCGGCACCACCCGGTCGGGGAAATAGCTTGAGTTGCCGCGCTTACGCGCCTCCCGGTCCAGTGCCGAACCAGGGCGCACATAGGCGGCGACGTCGGCAATTGCCACCCATACCACATGACCGCCCGGGTTCTTCGGGTCGTCGTCGGCGTGGGCATAACACGCGTCGTCATGATCGCGCGCATCCGCCGGATCGATAGTGACCAGCGGCAGTTCCCGCAGATCCTCGCGGCCCTTCAGGCCCACCGGCTTGGCGGCATCGGCCTCAGCCATCACCGGATCGGGGAAATGGTCGGGAATGCCATGCTGGTGAATGGCAATCAGCGACACCGCCTTGGGCGCCGTCGGGTCGCCCAGCCGCTCCGCGATGCGTGCGCGCGGCAGGCCCATGCGGCCCTTGGGACCGGCCTGTTCAGCCTCGACCAGTTCGCCGTCGCGGGCGCCATTGACCGCGTCTGGCGCCACCATCCACTCATTCGACGCGGCCTTGTCGATCGGTACGATCCGCCCGCCCTCTGACCCTTTGCGGAAGATACCCAGGACCCGCTTTGGGTTGGTTCCGATCCGGCGGATCAGGCGGGCCTCGTAATTGTGGTCCTGATCCGGAACCATCTGCAGCTTCACCAGGATCTTGTCGCCCTCTCCCAGTGCCGGGTCCGAAGGTTTGGTCAGGATCAGGATAATCGGCTCCACACCCTCGCCATGCCATTCCAGGGGACGCCCGTACAGATCACCGTCCTCGTTGGGTGCCTTCACCTGCAGGACCGTCACCGGCGGCAGTTGGTCCGGGTCACGGTAGGTTTTCTTGCGCTTCTGCAAATGCCCTTCGGCCTCCAGCTCCTTCAGGATGCGCTTGAGGTCGATGCGGTCGGCGCCCTTGATGCCAAAAGCCTTGGCAATGTCGCGCTTGGAGGTGTGGGTCGGGTTGGCGGAAATCCAGTCGAGGATTTCGGCCTTGGAGGGAATGCGGCTCATACTTCCCGCGTAGCATGGCGCGGGGGCGGCGTCATGGTGAAAAGAGCGGGGTCAGTGCTGCGGCAGATCTGCGGCGGTGTCGACATCCCGCAGGGTATCGGTGAGCGCAATGCGCCAGCCGGGCAGGGTGTTCAGCGTATCGGCCAGCGCATGTTCGCTGGACCAGCGGACATTTTCAAACATGTTGCAGGGCAGGCGGGCGGGGTGTTTGGCCCCCACCAGCCAATAGCCGCCATCTGCTGCCGGGCCGAAAACTGCATCACGGTGGCCAAGAGCTGCAAACGCGCGGGCGATATGGGCCCGGGTAATGCCGGGGATGTCGGCGCCGATCAGGCAGGCAGGCCCAGGAGCGGCCCGCAGCATCCGCTTCATCCGTTCTCCCAAATCACCGCCGCCTTGCGGCAGGCGGAGTAAATCAGCGGGCCAGACCTTTGAAGCGGCAGCCCGGTCCGGTGCCACCGCCAGCACAATTTGCCAGCGCGGATCCCGCAGGGACCGGATCATCCGGGCGGACTGATGACGGAACCACCAGGTCGCCGGGATTACGCCGATGTCCCGGCCCAGACGGGTTTTGACCCGGCCGGGGCGCGGCTCTTTGACCATGATGATCAGGGTACGTTTCACGTGAAATCACGCATCGGCGAAATAGTCCTGCAAAATGCGGGTGTAGATAGCCTTCAGCTGATGGATCTGCGCGACCTCGACCCGCTCGTCCACCTGATGCATGGTTTTGCCGACAAGACCGAATTCCACCACCGGGCAGTGGTTTTTGACGAACCGCGCATCCGAGGTGCCGCCTGTGGTGGACAGTTCCGGCTTGCGGCCGGTTTCGGCTTCGACCGCCTTTGAAATCAGATCCGACAGCGCGCCGGGCGGGGTGATAAAGCTTTCGCCAGAGATTTTCACCTTCATCCCGATTTCAAGGCCGAATTCCGCTGCCACCTTGTCCGCTTCGCCCTGCAGCCAACCGGTCAGGCCGGCACCTGTATGGGCGTCGTTGAAGCGGATGTTGACGGTGGATGTCGCCTGCGCCGGGATCACGTTGGTGGCGGTATTGCCGGTGTCGATGGTGACGACGGCCAGGGTTGAAGCATCGAAATGCTCGGTCCCTTGGTCCAGCTCACGAGTGGCCAGCCGGTCCATCAGCCGCGCCATGGCGTTCAGCGGGTTGTTGGCACGGTGCGGATAGGCGGAGTGCCCCTGCACACCGGTCACCGTGAACCAGGCAGTCATTGAGCCGCGGCGGCCGATCTTGATCATCTCGCCCATCTCGTTGGGGCAGGTGGGCTCGCCCACCAGGCAGACCGACATCTGCTCGCCTTCCCGGTCCATGTAGTCCAGCAATGCGGTGGTGCCGTCCACCGCAGGGCCTTCCTCGTCGCCGGTGATGGTGAGAATGATGGCGCCGTCCGGGGGCGTGGCCTTGACGAAGTCCACAGCGGCGGCGGCGAACGCAGCCACCCCCGATTTCATGTCGGTGGCACCGCGCCCGTACATGAAACCGTCCTTCTCCTCAGCACCAAAGGGCGGCATGGTCCAGGCAGCCGCATCCCCCAGCGGCACCACGTCGGTATGGCCGTTGAAGCCAAATGTTTTGGCGTGGCCCTTGGCGCCCCAGCGGGCGAACAAGTTGGAGACCTCGCCGCGGTCAGTGCGGGCGCATTCAAAACCGGCTTCGCTCAAGAATTTTTCCAGCAGCACCAGCGCGCCGCCTTCTTCAGGCGTCACCGAGGGGCAGCGGATCAGGTCTGCAGTCAGGCGGGCGGGATCGGTCTGCGGCATGGATAGGCTCCTGAAATTCCGGTCCGCCATGGCTAACGCGGTTTGGGCCAGGGCGCAATTCAACGCTGCGGCAGGCAGGCGCCGCAAATGTGGCGTAAAAGCAGCGGTTTCGCAGCGGAAACCGGGTGTGGCTGACTCGCAGGCACAGAGCGTGTTAAGACATCGTTAATAAATGACCCGAGGCAGGGCATCCAAACGAGCATAACAGGCCGCAAAAGGCCACCCGGAACCAGGCAGCGCAACGCCGCTGCCCCTCTGTGATCCAGCAGCAGGCACCAAGCCTGCGCGTCTCGTTTGTCCGGCCTCTGACAGGCAAGGGGTGGGCAAATCATGGCAACAGGCGCCGAGCTTAATTATCAGACAAACGCCTCTGCGGTGCAGATGGCGCAGACCATTTTCGGCGACGGGGCCACCGTTACCGCTGCTTCCTACTCGGGCTGGAGCCAGTCGTCGGCGATTTATTCAGGCGGCGATGCGCTGGCACCCGGCGTCACCCCCAGCGACAGCGGCGTGATCCTGTCCACCGGGCGCGCCAGCCATTTCACCCGCTCCAACGGCGATCCCAACCGCTCCACCCAGACCTCGACCAATACGCCGGGCGAAAGCAACAATGCGGATTTCAACGCCGCGGCGGGCGCCAGCACCTATGATGCCTCCTATCTGGATGTGAGCTTCATCCCCGATTCGGATGTGATGACGATGCAATTCGTCTTCTCCTCCGAGGAGTTTCCGGAATTCCAGAACTCGGTCTACCAGGACGTGGTGGCGGTCTGGGTCAACGGCGAGCAGGTGCTTCTGGAGGTTGGCAACGGCCAGGCCAACCCCAGCAACATCAGTTCTTCGATTAACGAGAACCTCTACGTCGACAACGCGGGTGATGATTTCAACACCGAGATGGACGGGTTCACCATCACCATGACCCTGACGATGAACGTCAACCCGGGCGAGGTGAACGATATCCGCATTGGTATCGCGGATGTGAGCGACAGCCGCTACGACAGTAACCTGCTGATTGCTGCCGACTCTGTTCAGACCGATCTGGTGGCAATGACAGACAATGTCTTTGTGGCGCCGGACAGCAGCAAGACCATCGACGTGCTGGCCAATGATGTGAATAACGCGGGCGGCAGCCTGACCATCACCCATATTAATGGCACCGTGGTGACGGCCGGGTCCGTGGTGACGCTGAACACCGGCCAGGAGGTGCAGCTGAACGCTGACGGCACCCTGACCCTGGTCGGTGATGGCGATGTCGAGGATTTCAACTTCACCTACGAGGTGACCAATGGCGCCAACTCCGATGTTGGTTTTGTTAACGCCAGCTCCATTCCTTGTTTTGTGGCCGGCACAAGGATCCGCACGCCCTATGGCGAGGTTCCGGTCGAGCAGCTGATGCCGGGCGATCTGGTGGAAACCCGCGACGATGGCGCCCAGCCGCTTTGCTGGAGCGGCGGGCGGTCGGTTGCGGCTGAAGGAGATTTTGCTCCGGTCCGCATTGCCGCGGGCGCCTTTGGCGATCATGGCGAGCTTCTGGTTTCGCCGCAGCACCGGGTGCTGGTGCGCGGTGCCCATGCCGAGCTGTTCTTTGGCGAGGAAGAGGTGCTGGTGGCAGCCAAGGATCTGGTCAACGGCCGCAGCGTGTCCCGCTGCCCGGGCGGCGAAGTGACCTATGTGCATCTGATGTTCGATCGCCACCAGGTGATTTATTCCGAAGGGCTGGCAACCGAAAGCTTTCTGCCCGGCCCGCAGATCCTCACCCTGTTTGAACGGCCCGTGGCGGAGGAGATCTGCACCCTGTTCCCTGAACTCGATCCCGAGACCGGCGCAGGCTATAGTGCGGCCGCCCGCCCCGCTCTCAAAGCTTATGAAGGCCGGTTGCTGGCCGCGACCCAGGCGGCCTGACTTCATGCCCTGGTTTGCCGTCTCCAGCAGCAAGCACAGCTGGAATGACACCCGGGTGCTTGCCGGAGACGGGATAGCAGACGGAGACTGTCTGCTGGTGCGCGGTACCTTGATGCTGGAGTTTCATCTGCCGGAAATATCCCGTCCGGAACCGCTGCTGTTGTACTCTCAGGACGGTCTGTGGCCGCTTCGGCTGGCGTTGCAGGCTGTGCCTGGCGGGGGATTGAGCTTTGTTTTGGAGCAGGGCGGCTCTGTATTGCATCAGGCGCTCAACCCGACGAGCCTGGGCCGCACGGGCAAGTTGCGGCTTGCCTATGCGTGGGATGCCCCGGCACGGAAAGGGCGTCTGACATTGGAGCGGCCGGACGGCGGCCATATGCAGCTCGCTGCACTGCGCAATCCGAAACCCTGGCGGCTGCGGGACCTGCTGGCACTAACCGGACCGCTGAGCTATGCGGCGCCGTCGGTGGAGTTCATGGCGCTGTCCAGCTCCTTAGAACCCGCCGGGCCGGCTCCCGCGCTTCTTCCCTGCACCCCAATTGCCACACCGGGTGGCTATCAGCCGCTTGGCAGTCTCCAACGCGGCGATCTGGTCCTCTCCAGCGGAGGGGACGCAGTGCCGGTTCTGCACATGGCGGAGCGCCAGGTTCCAAGCCTTGGCTCCTTTGCGCCGGTTCGGCTCAGGGCGCCCTATTTCGGCCTGCTGCAGGATATTCTGGTGGCCCCCTTCCAGCGGCTGGTGCTTTCCGGTTCGGAGGTGGAATACCTGTTCGGCCAGCCTTCGGTTCTGGTGCCAGCCGGAAACCTGGTAGGTACAGGCACCGCGGTCAAGGAAGAGGCCTGCGGGCGGCTGCGCACCTACCGGCAAGCGGTTCTGCCGGACCACGAGCCGATTCTGGCAGCCGGAGCCATGACAGAAAGCCTGTTCCTGGGCCGCCTGCGCCGTGATCCCGAACGGCTGGCAGCCAGCCTGCTGGCACCCATGGGTGCGGCCAATCTGCCGGAACACCGCCAGCCCAAATTTCCTGTGCTGAGAGCCTTTGATGCTGCAGTTCTGGCGGAACGGCGGACGGCCTGACACAGTCTGCGTTTCATTTCCGGCAGCCGGGACCAAGGCGCTTGCGTGAAAATGGTGAACAGCCTAAGGACATTGAAACCCTTCCCGAGACCCATTTGAGCGTTTCCGTGCTGTACCTCCGCCTGATTGCTGCCGCCCTTTTCCTGATGTGGGGCCAATTGCTCTCTGCGCAGATTCTGACGGTCAACACCGTCACCCGCCCGCCGTTCTCGATGGTGGAAGACGGGCAGGATACAGGGTTTTCGCTAGAACTGCTGGCCCTCCTGGCAGAGCGGCTGGGCTGGCAGTACCAGGTCAACCGCGTGGATAGTTTTGCCGCAATGCTGGATGGGGTGCGCAGCGGTGAGGCGGACATGGCTGCGGCCAATATTTCGATTACGGCGGCGCGCGAAGTGGTGATGGATTTCAGCCATCCGATCTTCGAAAGCGGGCTGCAGATCATGGTTCAGGCGGATGAGGTACGCCAGCCGTCGCTGCTTCATGCGCTGCTGTCGTGGGATCTGGCGGCGGCCATCGGCATCGCTTTCCTGCTGCTGTTTGGCGGCGGTATGCTGATGTGGGTATTCGAGCGCCGCGCCCAGCCCTATTTCGACCGCCCCCTGAACGAGGCCTGGTTCCCTTCCTTCTGGTGGGCGCTGAACCTGGTGGTCAACGGCGGCTTCGAGGAACGGGTGCCGCGCACACCGGTCGGCCGCATGTTCGGTGTCGTGCTGGTAGTGTCGTCGCTGTTCATCGTCTCGGTCTTTGTCGCCAAGATCACCGCGGTGATGACGGTTGAGGCGATCAGCGGCTCGGTGAACTCGGTCAATGACCTTTACGGCAAGTCCGTGGGCACAATCGGCCGCTCCACCGCCGCAGGGTTCCTGGACCGGCGCGAGATTGACTATTCTGCCTATGGCGGTCTGGATGGCATGCTTGCGGGGTTTGAACGCGGCGAGGTGACGGCGGTGGTTTTCGACGCACCGGTGCTGAACTACTACGTGCAGCAGGGCGGCCATCAGTTTGGCCACACCATCGGCCAGCCCTTCCTGCGCGAAAACTACGGCTTGGTGTTCCCGGCCGGGTCCCCGCTGGTGGAGGACGTCAATCAGGCGCTCCTGGCCATGCAGGAGGACGGCAGCTATGACGGCCTCTACCGCAAATGGTTCGGCAGCCAGAACTGATTTCTGCGGCTAGTGGAAAACCGGTTCTTCGCCGTCGAAGAACGGGGTCATCTGGGCAACGATAACGGCGTTTTCGTCCAGCGCCCGCTGCATCAGCGCGCGTTCGTCATCGCCGATCTCATGGCCCTCCGCCTCGCGCTCTTCGAGGGTGCCGTAACCGGTCACATCCAGCGGCGCGGTATCGGCCTGCTTGAGGATCGCCACGGTTTCGCGCACGGCTTCGGCTTCGTCCACGCCGGAGGCATAGATCATCAGCGCAGCACCGGTGGCGCCGTCGGGCAGCCCGTCCCCGTCCTTGCGTCCGATCTGGACAAGCAGGGTATAGACTTGCTGGCGGGAGGGTTTCTTCTTTTCCATGCCGCCGCCATAGCGCCGGGGCAGGGGGATGGTCAATCCATTTGCTGCGGGCGGCTCTTGCGGCGGTTAGGGCTTCAATATTATGTCTAGGCTTATTCTTTGACTCAAGAGGACACACCGATGCGCTTCTCCGCTCACACTTCCCCTCCGGTGCCGTGGAAAAACGGTGGCGGCGAGACCCGCGAGCTGGCCACGCAAGGGGAAGACGGTCAGTTGATCTGGCGCATCAGCCTTGCAGACATAGGGCGGAGCGGTCCGTTCTCCGCCTTTCCCGGCCTGTCCCGCATCCATTGCATCGTTGAGGGAGCAGGTCACGTTCTTTCCAGCGCGGGATCCCGCCTGGAGGCGCGCCCGCTGGAGCCGCTGGCGTTTGACGGCGGCATGGAGCTGGACTGCCGCCTGCGCGCCGGAGCCTGCAAGGCCTTCAACGTGATCTATGATCCAGAGCTTGTGTCAGCAGAGATCAAGGTTCTGAGCGAGGGGCAGGTGACCGGCACTGCAGGCAGCCAAGCCTTCTTTGTTGTATCAGGCACGTTGGAATTCAGTGAAAAAGACCGGTTCGGCCCCGGAGAAGGGCTCGCAACGGAAGCCGCCGCCAGCGGCGAGGTTGCCAAAGGCGGCGCTGTCATTCACGTGCGGTTTCATCCTGTTTAGAGACTGTTAAGCAGGTCTTTGATTGCCGTTCTGTAACCCGCAACCACGCTGTCGCGGGCGATGTGGCGGCCCTGCTGCACCACGTGGCGCCCTGCACTCCAGACATCGGTCACGGTGTCGCCGCCTGCCGCAAAGCACAGCCCGTCCAGCATCTGTTCCGGCTTCAGCGCACAAAGGGCCGGCACGCTGCTGTCAATCGCCACCAGATCTGCCAGTGCACCTTCCTCGATCCGCCCGGCATCGCGTCCCAGGGCCTGCGCGCTGCCCTTGGCTGCGCCCATGTACAGCGTCTCGCCCACCGAGCCTTCGCCGGGCACCAGAACATTGCGCGCCAGATCGCGCAGCCGCTGGGAATACTCCAGCGTGCGCAGCTCCTCGGGCAGCGAAATCCGCACATTAGAGTTTGATCCAACCCCAAAAGCGCCGCCCTGCGCCAGGTATTCCACCCCGTTGAATGGCCCGTCGCCGAGGTTCGCTTCGGTGATCGGACACAGGCCCGCCACAGCGCCTGAGCGGGCCATGCCAATAGTCTCGGCGCTGGTCATATGGGTGGCGTGGATCAGGCACCATTTGCCGTCGACTGCTGCGTTGTCCAGCAGCCACTCCACCGGCCGCGCACCCAGCCAATCGCTGATATCGGCCACTTCCTTGGGCTGTTCAGAAATATGGATATGCACCGGCAGCCCGTTCTGAACCTGCAGCACCTCTGCCAGGTCCCCGGGGCAGGTGGCGCGCAGTGAATGCGGCGCAATGCCGACGCAGGCGTCCTGCGGCAGATCCCGCGCTGCAATCTCCCGGGCGCGCGCGACCAGTTCGGAGAACTCGGAAACCGAATTGCCAAACCGCTGCTGCCCCCCATTCAGAGCCTGTTTTCCAGCTCCGCCGTATGTGTAAAGCACTGGCAGATGGGTGAGACCGATACCGGTCTGGGCGGCTGCCGCAAACACCCGTTCGCTGAGTTCGGTCAAGGAGTTGAAATGCGCTCCGCCCGGCTGGTGGTGCACATAATGGAATTCCCCCACCGAGGCATAGCCGGCCTCCAGCATCTCCATGAACACAAGTGCGGCGATAGCCTCATACTGCTCCGGAGTGATGCGGTCCATGAAGCGGTACATCAGCTCGCGCCAGGTCCAGAAGCTGTCCTTGCCCGCGGCGCGGTACTCGGTCATCCCGGCCATGGCGCGCTGGAAGCTGTGGGAATGCAGGTTGCCAAGCGACGGCAGCAGCACGTCCGCCCGCACATCCCCGGCTTGCGGCTGGGCGCCGCTTTCCAGCGACATGATCCGGCCCTCTTTCACAGTCAGGCGGAGATTCCCGGCCCATCCTTCGGGCAGGCGCGCGCGCTGGGCAAATATTGTCTGCATCTGACCCTCTTATGTCTAGGTATAATACCAATAGCGGCAGGTTTAATACGCAGCAAGAGTTTTGAAGAGAAGGGGCGCTGCCCCTCGGCCTGGCGGCCTCACCCCGGGATATTTGGGGCAAGAGGAACAGCGAAACCCTGTTTCTTCCTCTTGCTCAAAATATCCTGGGGTTTGGGGCAAAGCCCCAATAAAAAACGCGCCCGGGTGGGGCGCGTCCTTGTTGTCCAGCATTGCAGCGCAGATCAGTCGCGCAGCAGCTCGTTGATGCCGGTCTTGGAGCGGGTCTTCTCATCCACGCGCTTCACGATCACCGCACAGTAGAGGCTGATGTTGTTCTTGGACGGCATGGAGCCTGCCACAACCACAGAGTAAGGCGGCACTTCGCCGTACATCACTTCGCCGGTCTCGCGGTCGACGATCTTGGTCGACTTGCCGATGAACACGCCCATGCCCAGAACCGAGCCTTCGCGCACGATGCAGCCTTCGACCACCTCGGAGCGGGCGCCGATGAAGCAGTTGTCCTCGATGATGGTGGGGCCGGCCTGCATCGGCTCCAGCACGCCGCCGATGCCGACACCGCCGGACAGGTGCACGTTCTTGCCGATCTGGGCGCAGGAGCCGACGGTGGCCCAGGTGTCGACCATGGTGCCCTCATCGACATAGGCGCCGAGGTTCACGAAAGAGGGCATCAGCACCGCGCCGGGCGCGATATAGGCGGATTTGCGGACAACGCAGTTCGGCACCGCGCGGAAGCCTGCGGATTTCCACTGCTCTTCGCCCCAGCCGTTGAACTTGCTGTCGACCTTGTCCCACCAGCCGCCGGCCTGGGGGCCGCCTTCGTGGATTTCCATGTCCTTGATGCGGAAGCCCAGGAGCACCGCTTTCTTGGCCCACTGGTTCACGTGCCAGTCGCCGCTGTCCAGCTTTTCGGCCACCCGCAGCTTGCCTGAATCAAGCGCGTTCAGGGTGTCTTCGATGGCTTCACGCTGCTCGCCGGTGGTGGCGGGGGTGATGGTGTCGCGCGCCTCCCAGGCGGCTTCGATTGCTGCTTCCAGCTGGGCGTTGGACATGGGTGTTCCTCCGGCATCGGTTAGATTCGGGGTTACATAGCGGCAATCTGCCTGCAGGTCATGTCCGGATTGCGTCCAAATTGCCGCCCCTGACGGCGTTTTGCCGGGTTGCCCTGCCTCAGCGCACCCGGCGCAAGTGGCGGCGCAGGATTTCGCAGGCTGCGGCAGGGTCGCGGCGCGCCATTGCCTGGACGATTGCGGCGTGGTCCGTATCAACCCGGCGGGTCCATTGATGCTGCCAGTTGGCAAACAAATGCCGGGCGGCGGCGATGTGCAGATCGTCGATCGAGGCCAAGAGCCGCGGCATCGCGCAAGGCGCCAGGATCACCTGATGGAAGGCGCGGTTCAACCGCTCCCAGGCGGCCATATCCTCTGCAGCGTCGCAGGCAAGCCGGGCCTCTTCCGCGGCCGCGATATCCGCATCGGTCAGCCGGGCAAAGGCATGGGTCAGGGCCAGCACCTCCAGCGCCACCCGCATCTCGATCACCTCGCGGATCTCGGAAGGGTCCAGGGCGCAAACACGGGTGCCGCGCCGGGGTTCGGATTTGGCGAGACCGTGGGCCTCCAGCCGCAGCAGGGCCTCGCGCACTGGCACGTGGCTGGCTTGAAATTCCCGCGCGATATGGTCTTGGCGCAGCTTCTCGCCGGCAGGCAGGCTGCCGGTGATGATGCGCTCACTCAACGCCTGGTAAATTGTATCTGCGATGGTTGCGGACATGCCTTTGGCGATAGCGGGGCGGGGGGCGCCCCGCAAGAATTATCGAGGGTTACCCAAGGGGGTCCGGGGCAATATTGCCGCCGCAGATCAGCACCGCCACACGTTCGTCCGGCTCTGGCCGGTAGGCACCGCACATCAGCGCGGCCAGGGCTGTGGCCCCTGCAGGCTCAGCCAGGATCCGCCGCTCGCGCCACAGCGCGGTCTGGGCCTGGGTGATGGCGCTGTCCGGGACGGTCACAGACGCCAGCCCTTGCTCCGAGGCGAGTTCAAAGCAGATGCTGCCGATCCGTTTGGCGCCAAGCGCATTGGCAGCAACGCCGGAGACCTCCACATCCACCGGCTGGCCGGCCTCAAACGCGGTATGCAGCGCACAGGAGGTTTCCGGCTCCACCGCAACGATTTTCTTCGCACCCTGGAACCAGGCCATCGCGCCGCCGATCAGCCCGCCGCCGCCGACGGCGATCAGCAGGGTATCGGCCTCCAGCCCCTGATCCTGCCACTCGGCAAAGCATGTGCCCTGGCCTGCCACGGTGGCCGGGGCGTCATAGGCGTGGACCTGCATGGCGCCGGTCTCCGCTTCATAGGCCTTGGCCTGCTCCAGCGCGTTGGCATAGGCGCCGGGCACCACCTGCAGATCGGCGCCGGTGCGCTCAATGAGGGCGATCTTAGCGGGGCCCGCCATTTCGGGCACATAGATCCGCGCCTTGTGCCCCAGCTGATGCGCGGCATAGGCCGCGGCGGCACCGTGATTGCCGCCCGAGGCGGCCACCAGGCCTGCCGCCGGAACCGTCTGGCTCAAAAGCGTGTTGAAGGCGCCGCGGGCCTTGAAGCTGCCGGTGTGCTGCATGTGCTCTAGCTTCAGCTCCACCGGGAAACCCAGCCCGAAGCCCTGCACCTGCATCACCGGAGTCCGCTGCACATAGGGGCGGATGCGGTCTGCCGCTGCCCTGATGCCGTCTTGCCAATCCATGCGCATTCCTCCCTGCCTGCTGCGCTGGACCTAAGCCGCAGGGCAGGCATGTGCAAGCCATACGGGTGCAAGAGTTGCGGCGCGGTCCTGCATTCTTGATTGGCGCTAACGCTCCGGGACGGCTACAAAGAGAGTCCTGTTGTTTATTGCTGGAATTTTACATGACCGAAGACCGCCACAGCCGTTTCCGCGACGCTCACTCAGATCGGAACAGGGCTGAACATGTGCCCGCCACACCGCAGACCCAGGCGCCCGCCTACCGGCTGGCTTTCGCAGATGAGGAGTTTTTGTGCCGCGAGGAATTGCGCCCGGTGCGGCTGCAGCTGGAGCTGCTGAAGCCGGAGCTGATGCTGAATGAGCATGGCATCGAAAGCACAATTGTGATGTTCGGCGGTGCGCGGATCCCGGATCCTGCGCATAAGGATAAGGCGCGCACCCAGACGCTGGCGGATCTGTCGCATTTCTACGATGAAGCGCGTGAATTTGCCCGGCTGATGACGGAAAAGTCCAAGGAGAGCGGCGGGCGCCACAATGTGGTGGTGACCGGCGGCGGCCCGGGCGTGATGGAGGCAGGCAACCGCGGGGCGCAGGACGCGGGCGGCCATTCCATCGGTCTCTCCATTGTGCTGCCGCATGAGCAGGCGCCCAATGGATATGTAACACCGGATCTGAGTTTCAACTTCCACTACTTCGCGATCCGCAAGATGCACTTTCTGATGCGGGCGCGGGCGATCACAGTGTTCCCGGGCGGCTTTGGCACCCTGGATGAGCTGTTTGAAAGCCTGACGCTCATTCAGACCGGACGCATGGAGCGCGTGCCGTTCCTGCTGTTCGGCAAGGATTTCTGGGACAGGATCGTCAACTGGGAGGCGCTGGCTGATGCTGGCACTATTTCGGATCAGGACCTTGACCTGTTCCGCGTTGTCGATACCGCGCAGGAGGCTGTGGAGATCATCGACAATTGGGAACCCGCACCGCCGCGGGACAGCCTGCCCGGACGCGAGCGCTAGGCCGCAGCCATGAATGTGCTGCGGCCGGGGTTAGGCAAATTCCGGCGGCAGCATGCCGACTTCGTCGCCAGTGGTCAGACGGGTCAGGATCTGGGCTCCTTCCACTGTCTTCACCGAATAGCCGTAGCCGCGCAGGCGGAATTTCCATTCCCGGGGACTCAGGGCCTTGTCCCGTTCGTTGCGGATCAGTTCCAGAACGCTGGGGTCTAGCGGGGCAGTCTTTCGTTCCATCGGAGCCATGTGTGATTCCTTCTGAATGTTGATTGTCCGTAATCTGGAAACTGTTTGCCGTCCGCGGCGGAATTCGAGCCGCACTGTGGAAAGATTGCGGCAGCCCGGCATGCCCGCCTTGATGTTGCAGCCGGGCCACATCGCGAATCCGTTCCCCAGTCAGATGCCCTGAGGCAGGGGAACCGGCGGGAAACCGGACTTCATTCGGCGGTTTGCGGGCAGTAACTTGCCGTTAAAGGCGATTTCTTTTTCTTTGCTCGGCAATAGGCCAGAAGCGGGCCAAACTTGGCCACAATTGCAAACATAGTCTTATCAGAACGCGCATTATGGAGACGGCAGATGTCGGAAGTTTCAGATTATACGGCTCTTTTGGCATATACCTCGAACAGCAGCCTTCGCTGGAACAGCCTTGCGGATCTCGGCACCCAAACTGTGGTGACATATAGCTTTGTCGGCAGCGGTGATCTTGGGGATCCCGGCGACGATCCATATGGCGCCCATACGTATTGGTCTTTCGACGCCGCTCAGCGCGGATATTTCCGCCAGGCCCTGGCGGAGTTTGAGGAGGCCTCGGGGCTGGTATTTGTTGAAACCAGCGGCCCGGCGATGATCAATGTCTTTGGATATGACGGCGGCAGCGCTGCAGGATGGGCGGACCTGGCGTGGGCCACCGGTTATTCCACCAGCCAGGGCGAGCTGGCGATCGAAGGCAGCAGCATGGCCCCGGGAACCTATGGCTACGAAACGGTTCTGCATGAAATTGGCCACGCCGTCGGCCTGAAGCATCCGCATGACGGCGACCCGACGCTGGCCGAGCATCTGGATAACCAGGCGCATACCGTGATGACCTACAATTTCTCTTGGACCAACACCACGGAGCTGGGCACTTTTGACGTGCAAGCCTTGTCGCATCTCTATGGCGGGGCTGACGGGACCGCGGGATGGGATGCCTATGTCAATTCTGGCGGCACCGTTGTGATCAAGGCCAGCAGCCGTTCAGAAACGGTGCTGGCCACTGGGGAGGAAACCAGGATCTATGCCAAAGGCGGGCAGGATACCGTCATCGGACGCGAGGCAGATGACCGTCTGTTTGGCGGCGGCGGTGCCGACAGGCTGATAGGCAATTACGGCGAGGACACTCTGTCCGGCGGCAGAGGGTCAGATGTGCTGATTGGCGGCCGCGATGAAACCGACTACTCCGGCGAATTCCGCGAGGCGGACGTTTTGAACGGCAACGGCGGACGGGATACGCTGTACGGCGGGCAGGGCGACGACAGTCTGAACGGCGGCGGTGGCAAGGACCTTCTGATCGGCGGCGAGGGTTCCGATGATTTGACTGGCGGCAAGCGTGCCGATGTTTTCGTGTTCGTGTCAGCCGATTACTGGGAAGAAGAGGTCATAACAGATTTCGGCAGGGGCAATGACCGGATTGAGTTTTCCGGCACCTCTATCGGCGACTTCAGCGACCTGTCCATCACCCGCTCGGACGGCAGCACCTTCATCAGCTACTTTAACAGCCATGAGATTGAGCTGGCCGGATACACCGGAACGCTCACCGAGGACCACTTCCTGTTCACCTGATACGGCAGCCGGGGACCCTGCCGCACAGAGGCCGGAGCCGGGTTACTTCATCCCGGCTTCGGCCTCGATCTGTTTGCGGCTCTTGCGCGCACGCTCGGTCGCGGATTTCAGCTGGCCGCAGGCCGCCATGATGTCATCGCCGCGGGTCTTGCGGATCGGCGAGGCATAGCCGGCCTGATAGACAATATTGGCAAACGCCCGGATCCGGTTGTTGGAGGACCGCTTGTAAGGGCTGCCCGGCCATTCGTTGAACGGGATCAGGTTGATCTTAGCCGGAATGTTGTAGCGCTTGATATGCTCGATCAGCCGGTGCGCGTCCTCATCGGTGTCGTTCACCCCGTCCAGCATCACGTATTCAAAGGTGATCCGCTCGGAGTTCGACGCCTTGGGGTAATCCGCCAGCGCCTGCAACAGCTCGTCGATGTTCCAGCGCTTGTTGATCGGCACCAGCACGTCGCGGGTCTCGTTGGTGGTGGCATGGAAGGAAATCGCCAGGAGGCAGCCGATTTCCTCAGCCGTGCGGGCAATCTCCGGCACCACGCCGGAGGTCGACAGCGTGATCCGGCGGCGCGACAGCGAGATGCCCTCCGGGTCCATCGCAATCTTCATCGCGTCGCGCACATTGTCGAAATTATAAAGCGGCTCACCCATGCCCATCAGCACGATGTTCGACAGCAAGCGCGTCTCTTCCTTGGGCGCACCCGGCGTGGGCCATTCCTCCAGGTCGTCGCGCGCCATCATCACCTGGCCGACGATTTCCGCCGGGGTCAGGTTGCGCACCAGCTTCTGGGTGCCGGTGTGGCAGAAGGAGCAGGTCAGGGTGCAGCCGACCTGGCTGGAGATGCACAGGGTGCCGCGGTCGTCCTCGGGGATATAGACCACCTCGACCTCATGGCCGCCATTGATCCGTACCAGATACTTGCGGGTGCCGTCGGTCGAGACCTGCTTGCTTACCACCTCGGGGATGCGGATTTCAAACGCCTCTGCCAGCTGCGCGCGGTAGGCCTTGGCCAGGTTGGTCATGTCACCAAAGTCGCGTTTGCCCCACTGATAGATCCACTGCCAGATCTGGCCGACCCGCATCTTGGCCTGCTTCTCCGGCGTGCCGTGCTCAATCAGCACCTCGCGCATCCGCTCGCGGGTCAGGCCGACAAGATTGATCTTGCCGCCCTCGGGCTCCTTGCGGGGCAGGGTCATTACGTCCTGGGTGATCGGCGCGCTGGCGGTCATGGCTGAAGCCTCGGGTGATGGTGGGCGGATGCGGCTCTATATAGGATTTCGAACGGAGATCAAAAGGAATCCGCGGAAACAGATAGCAAGCTGGCGGGCGGATACCGTCTATTTGCTGAGGCGTACCAGCTCGTCCACCCGTTTCCGCCCCAATTCCGTCCAGCAGGCGCGGGTGGCTATGCCGGCGTTTTCAGGCGACGGATGCGCGATCCCGATATAGCTGCAATGGGCCGTCCGGAAGACCTCCCACGCGGTCTGGCTCTCCATCAGCGCGGCCTCCGCAGCTGTGCCGCCACTCTTGTTGTCGCGTTCCGCCGCCGTCACCATGGCAGCTTCCAATGCATTGAACAGCGCCGCCTCCACGCCTTCTTCGTCCTCAGCCACGCAGGAGCCGATTTCCTCCTGGCTGCCCTCGCCGCACTCCAAGGCCGGGTTGGCAATGACAGGTTGAGCGAACAAAACAATCGTAAGGTAAGTGAGCGGGAGACTGGCAGAGTTCAGCATGGCAGGCACCTCCGCCTCCCATGCTACGCGCCTTGCGGGATTCAAACAAGAAAACCCCGGTCAAAGACCGGGGCTTTGCCAAATTCCCATTACAGCAGGCGCTACTTGCTGCAGCGCTTTTCAGCGTCTTCCACAGCCGCGGTGAAGCCGAGCAGCGAAAAGGTGTCCTTGGTCTGGGTGCCGCGGGCGGAACGGGCCGTCAGCACGGCATTTGCGCCCCGTTTCATCGCGGTCACGATCTTGGCATCATCCGCCGGAGTTGCCGGCCAGGCCCATTCGCCTTCGGTGAACAGTTCAAACTCGGACTCGCCGATCGCCATGTTCACCGTGGATCCGGGTGCAAAGGGATAACCGCCGGTAAAGCTCACCTCGCCCTTGGGCGCATCGCTGCTGCGGAAGGTGACAAACAGCTGGATCTCGCTGCGGCGCACTGCCACCACCCGGCCGTCGCGGGTGTTCACGGTCTCCTTGGGGGCAGACACACCCCAGCATTCCGCCGGGTTGTCGCCTTCAAAGACGCTCCAGTCCACCTTGGCCGCAACCCGGTTGTTCGACGTTTCCTGCGCAATTGCGGTGGTTGCCAATGCTGCCAGACACAGGCCCGCAGCCACGCGGGCGAGTTTCAATGCCATTTGTCCCGACTCCAAGACTGTTCTTTTTTACCTCAAATCCAAGCAAAGGGCCCGCAGCGTTCAACCGCCGTCTGGTCCCGATCCCCTCGCTTGCGCTACACAAGCACACTAACGTAACTAGCACCACGGGCGAAAGTGCGTTTTGGCAGGTTTTCGCCCAGAAAAACCGCACGGAAACATGAGGGGAGACATCATGGCGAAACCTGTGCCCATGGCCGAAGTCTGGCGCGGCCCGATCCTGGAGAGCCTGCACCTGGGCCATGCCGTTATCTGCGACGGCAGCGGCCAGGTGGTGCGCAGCTGGGGCGACCCGGACGCGGTGATCTATCCGCGCAGCTCCGCCAAGATGATCCAGGCGCTGCCGCTGATCACCTCCGGCGCTGCCGCGCGCTATGGCCTCACCTCCGAACAGCTGGCGCTGGCCTGCGCTTCCCACAACGGCGCCCATATCCACACGGACCGGGTCAATGCGTGGCTCGATCAGCTGGGGCTTGGTGATGACGACTTCCGTTGCGGCCCGCAGCTGCCGGATGACATCCCGGCCCGAAATGAGCTGATCAAGACCGACAACAGCCCCTGCCAGGTGCACAACAACTGTTCCGGTAAGCACGCGGGCTTCCTGACCCTGAACCAGTACCTGGGCGGTGGCGCCGAATACATCGACGTCAGCCACCCGGTGCAGCAGGCCTGCCTTGCAGCGTTTGAGGAAACCACCGGCCAGGACAGCCCCGGCTATGGCATCGACGGCTGCTCGGCCCCGAACTTTGCCACCACCGTCACCGGGCTGGCCCGGTCGATGGCCTGGTTCGCCAGTGCCGCAGACCGCTCCGACCGCCCGTCAGAGGCGGCGCAGCAGCTGGTTGCAGCAATGACTGCGCATCCCGAACTGGTGGCCGGCGAAACCCGCTGCTGCACCAACCTGATGCGCGCAATGGGCGGCAAAGTGGCAATCAAGACCGGTGCTGAGGCCGTGTTCATCGCCATCCTGCCGGAGCAGAAGCTGGGTGTCGCGCTCAAGATCGCCGATGGCACCACCCGTGCCAGCGAATGCGCCATTGCGGCACTGCTGGTCAGCCTTGGCGTGCTGGAGGCAGACCACCCGGAGACCCGAAAATACATGAACAAGATGCTCTACAGCCGCCGCGGCCTGGAATGCGGTTCGATCCGCCCCGCAGCTGAACTGCTGTTCTGAAGCCTGAAGCAAGATGCCCCGGTCCTGGACCGGGGCATCAGCGTTACATATCCATCTCGATGATTTCGGCCACCTCGACCGAGCCGCTGCCGTCCACCACCATCGGGCAGCCCTTGGCCATTTCACAGGCGGCATCCTGGTCGGCGGCTTCCACCACCGTGTAGCCCGAGATTGGGTTGGCACCGCCGTTATCCGCCACGCCGCCGCTGCTGACGGTCTTTGACATCCCCACCGGCGCGCCGGGGATTTTCAGGGCCTCTCCCATCGACCCCATCCAGTTCTTCCAGGCTTCCATGACCTTGGCGCCTTCCTCCTCGCTCTCCGGGGTTTTGCCGCCGTGGTACGCAAAAATGAACTGTGGCATTGGTCTTCTCCCTTGGTTGCTGCGGGTTGGTGGTTCAAGTGGCCTGGCGGAGCAACGCCTCCAGCTTGCGCAGGGTGGAGGTCCAGCCCCGCTCATGGTTGGCGGCGATCTCATCATCGCCCAGATCCCGGTGGTCGATTAGCAGCACCGCCCCGTCCCCGGCGGCGGCAATGGTAAAGGTCACATGGCTCTCAGCGCCGCGGCGGCCGTCCTCGCCGTGCCAGGCCCAGGTGAAGCCGACCGATTTCGGCGCATCCACATGGGTCACATGGCCGGACACATGGAACCGCTGCCCGTCGCTGTTCTGCATGACTGAATACCAGGGCCCGGTGCGGCTGAAATCCAGATCATGCTCCGGGATCCGGACGCCCTCAGGCCCCCACCATTTCAGCAGCTTGTCCGGTGTGGTCACCCAGTCAAACAGCGTCTCAGGACTGACCGGAAAGATCCGTTGCAGTTGCAGGCCGCTCATCCCTCGTCCTCCATCAGGGCTGCTTCCAGCCGGTCCAGACTGCCCTCCCAGAAGGTTTTGCGGGATTGGGTCCAATCCGCAATCATCCGCAGCCCCTCCGGCCGGGCGGAGTAGAGCCGCCTGGTGCCATCGGCCCGCTGGCTGACCAGCCCGGCCTCGCGCAGCACCTTCAGATGGCGCGAGATCGCCGGCGCCGAGATGCCCGCCCCCGGGGCGAGTTCGCCCGCCGGCAGCTCGCCCTGGCTGATCAGCTGATCTACGATCGACATGCGGGTTTCATCCGACAGGGCGGCAAAGGATTTCAGAAGCGGGGTCATGGCATGATTATTAACGCATTTGTTAATTATGAAAAGGAAAAAGTGCCAGCACGGCCGGCCCCGGCCGCAGGCCTCAGATGCCGCAGACCTCAGATGTGCTCCCGCCCGTCGCCGGCCTGTTCTGCGAACAGACCTCCTCCCGTTGGGCCAGGCTCAGCGCCTCTGGCGCTGAGCCTGGCCCAAGGCCGCCAAGGGGTGGCTGCGCCAGCAGCCGCACCTGCGGGCGCGGGAGGGCGCCCTGTGCTTGTTTGCGAAAGGCTCAGCCTTTGAATTCGCCCTGCGCATATCCTTGGATATAAAGCAGCGCGGTCAGATCGCCGTGGTTGATGCGGATATCGCATTCCGCCGCAACAGAGGGTTTGGCATGCAGGGCAACCCCGGCGCCCGCACGCTTCAGCATGCCCAGATCATTGGCGCCGTCGCCCACCGCCATCACCTCCGCCTCGCTGATGCCCAGCCGGGCGGTGATCTGCTCCAGCGCCTCGACCTTGGCCTCGCGGCCCAGGATCGGCCGCGCCGCCTCGCCAGTCAGCCTGCCATCCTCAACCAGCAGCGTATTGGCACGGTTTTCGTCAAAGCCCAGTTCCGCCGCCACCTGCGCGGTGAAGGCCGTGAACCCGCCGGAGACCAGCGCCGCATAGGCGCCCTCCGCCTTCATCGTCGCCAGCAGCTGTCTACCGCCGGGCATCAAGGTAATGCGCTCGGCCAGCACCTTGGCAATCACCGTCTCAGGCAGGCCCTTCAGCAGCCCGACCCGCTCGGTCAGCGCGCCCTCGAAATCCAGCTCGCCGTTCATCGCCCGCGCGGTGATCTCCTTGACCCGCGCGCCCACGCCTGCTTCCTCGGCCAGCTCGTCGATGCATTCCTGCTGGATCATGGTCGAGTCCATGTCAGCCAGCAGCATTTTCTTCTTCCGTCCCTCAGCGGGCTGAATAACCAGATCCACGCCCATCTGCTGCAGGTCATTCCAGACCTGCCAGCGGTTTTCCGGCATCTGCTCCAGCCGGAACTCGGCCGCCACACCCAGGGCCAGCCAATCCGCCTCGCCACCGCCCCAGGCATTGCGCAGCGATTCGATCAGCGCAGGCTCCAGCACCGGGCGGGCAGGGTTGCAAAGCAGGGTGGCAGCAAACATCGGCGGGCTCCGTTCCAATTGGATTCCCTTTGTCATAGCGGCCCGTCCCCGGATCGGCCAGCCTGGCGGAAGCCGTCAAAAACAGCGGCCATTATAAGGCAGGCCGCTTGCCCTCATTTTGCACCGGCTGTTTCCGATGGTGGAAAAATGTGTCGCAAAAAGCGTTCCATTGGCCGTATTTTTCCAAGTTTCCGGTTGCATGCCGCGCTGCAGCGGCCTAGCTCTGATGGCGGGACACCCCTCCCCAACGAGGGGCGCTTATCTGGAAGGGTAGCATTGATGGCTATTGAACAACCGGCGTCGCACGTTTCCGTGCGCGAACCTAACACGCGGCCGGCCAATCCGCGTTTCTCCTCGGGGCCTTGCGCCAAACCTCCTGTCTTTGATGTTGCCAAACTGGCCGGTGCGCCGCTGGGCCGTTCGCACCGGGCTGCCGTGGGCAAGGAGCGCCTGAAGGCCGCGATCGAAGGCACCCGCGAGATTCTGGGCATCCCGGCGGACTACAAGATCGGCATCGTGCCCGCCTCCGACACCGGTGCGGTGGAAATGGCGATGTGGAACCTCCTCGGCGCCCGCGGGGTTGAGATGCTGGCCTGGGAAAGCTTCGGTTCCGGCTGGGTCACCGACGTTGTGAAACAGCTCAAGCTGGACGCCACCGTCAAGACCGCCGATTACGGCCAGATCGTTGACCTCGGCACTGTTGATTTCTCCAACGATGTCGTCTTCACCTGGAACGGCACCACCTCCGGCGTGCGCGTCCCCAACGGCAACTGGATCCCGGCCGACCGTGAAGGGCTGACCATCTGCGACGCCACCTCCGCGGCCTTTGCCCAGCACCTGCCCTGGGACAAGCTGGATGTGACCACCTTCTCCTGGCAGAAGGTGCTGGGCGGCGAGGCGGCCCACGGCATGATTATCCTCAGCCCCCGCGCGGTCGAACGGCTGGAAAGCTACACCCCCGCCTGGCCGCTGCCCAAGATCTTCCGTCTGACCAAGGGCGGCAAGCTGATCGACGGCATTTTTCAGGGTGCCACCATCAACACGCCCTCGATGCTGGCGGTGGAGGACTATCTGCTGGCACTCGATTGGGCCCGCTCGATCGGCGGCATGGAAGGCCTGCGCGAACGCGCCTACGCCAACCTGGCCGCGGTGCAGTCTTTTGTGCAGGATAACCCCTGGCTCGCCTTCCTGGCCGAACAGCCGGAAAACCGCTCCAACACCTCTGTCTGCCTCAAGTTCACCGACGAACGCATTCAGGACGGTGCCGGTTTTGCCAAGGCCGTGGCCAAACGCCTCGAAAACGAAGGCGTGGCCTATGACATCGGCGCCTACCGCGACGCGCCTCCGGGCCTGCGCATCTGGTGCGGCGGCACGGTGGAGGCCGCCGACGTGGCAGCGCTGATGCCCTGGATCAAATGGGCCTTTGAGGCCGAGATCGCCGCCCAGACTGAAGCGGCCTGATCAAACGTCCCGCCCGGCGGCACGCCGGGCAGCGCCTGGCCGCCTCCTAGGGCGGGCGCTTTGCACCCACCCGCGGCCGCGATCTGCCCTATGCGGCTCATACGAGCCGGCCGGAACCCTCTCCCGTGCCTATTGCAGGCATCCCGCATAAAGGACCAAACCCATGGCTCCCAAAGTACTCATCTCCGACAAACTGTCCGAGGCCGCCGTCCAGATCTTCCGCGACCGCGGCATCGACGTCGATTTCCTGCCCGACGTGGGCAAGGATAAGGACAAGCTGGCCGAAATCATCGGCCAGTATGACGGCCTCGCCATCCGCTCCGCCACCAAAGTGACGGAAAAGATCCTCGAGAATGCCGAAAACCTCAAGGTGATCGGCCGGGCCGGCATCGGCACCGACAACATCGACAAGGAAGCCGCCTCCAAGCGCGGCGTCATTGTGATGAACACCCCCTTCGGCAACATGATCACCACCGCCGAACACGCGATTGCGATGATGTTCGCGGTTGCCCGCCAGCTGCCGGAGGCCTCCGCCTCCACCCATGACGGCAAATGGGAAAAGTCCAAGTTCATGGGCGTCGAGCTGACCAGCAAGACCCTGGGCGTGATTGGCGCCGGCAATATCGGCGGCATCGTCTGCGACCGTGCCCGCGGCCTCAAGATGAAGGTGATTGCTTATGATCCCTTCCTCAGCACCGATAAGGCCGACAAGATGGGTGTCGAAAAGGTCGAACTGGACGAGCTCTTGGCGCGTGCCGACTTCATCACCCTGCATGTGCCACTGACCGACCAGACCCGCAACATCCTGTCCAAGGAGAACCTGGAAAAGACCAAGAAGGGTGTGCGTATCATCAACTGCGCCCGCGGCGGCCTGGTGGACGAGGGCGCGCTGGCGGAACTGCTGACCTCCGGCCATGTGGCAGGCGCCGCCTTTGACGTCTTCTCGGTTGAGCCGGCCAAGGAAAACGCCCTCTTCGGCCTGCCGAACGTGGTCTGCACCCCGCACCTGGGCGCCGCCACCACCGAGGCGCAGGAAAACGTCGCCCTGCAGGTGGCCGAGCAGATGTCCAACTACCTCTTGACCGGCGCGGTTGAAAACGCGCTCAACATGCCCAGCGTCACGGCTGAGGAAGCCAAGGTCATGGGCCCCTGGATCAAGCTGGCCGACCACCTGGGCAGCTTTGTGGGCCAGATGACCGATGAGCCGATCAAGGCGATCAACATCCTCTACGACGGTGTCGCCGCAGGCATGAACCTGGACGCGCTGAACTGCGCGGTTGTTGCCGGCATCATGAAACGCTCCAACCCGGAGGTGAACCTGGTCTCCGCACCTGTGGTCGCCAAGGAGCGCGGCGTTCAGATCTCCACCACCAACCAGGACAAATCCGGCTCCTTTGACGGCTACATCAAGGTGACCGCGGTGACGTCCAAGCGCGAACGCTCGGTTGCGGGCACGGTGTTCTCCGACGGCAAGCCGCGGTTTATCCAGATCAAAGGCATCAACATTGAGGCGGATGTGGGCGCTCATATGCTCTATACCACCAACGAGGACGTGCCCGGCATCATCGGCACCCTTGGCCATACCTTGGGCGGCCACGGCGTCAATATCGCCAACTTCACTCTGGGCCGGTCCGAGGCCGGCGGCGAAGCCATCGCGCTGCTCTACGTGGATGAGCCGGTCCCGGCCGAGGCCCGCGCCCAGCTGGCGGAAACCGGCCTGTTCAACCAGATCAAGCCGCTGGAGTTCGACGTCGCCTGAGTGCGGCCGGGTCAAGCGCTGAACATGTAAATGGTTCAATCGGAAACGCCGCCCGTCTATAAGGGCGGCGTTTTCTTCACTTGCGCTGCCTTCCCGGCAAAGGATCCTGATATGACCAGCCCTATCTACGCCATCGGCGACATCCACGGCCAGCTCGCCATGCTCGAAGACGCGCTGCAGCGGATCGAGGCCGACGGCGGCGCGGACGCCCGCATTGTCTTCCTCGGCGATTATACCGACCGCGGCCCGGACAGCCGCGGCGTGATCGAACGGCTGATGCAGGGCCAGTCCGAGGGCCGCAACTGGATCTGCCTCAAGGGCAACCACGACCGCATGTTTGAATGGTTCATGGAGGACACGCCCCGCCATGACCCGCACTTGCTGATCGGCTACCACTGGCTGCATGAGCGGATCGGCGGGGTTGAGACCCTGGCCAGCTACGGCCTGACCTTCGAAGACCGCACCCGGCTCGACGATTTGCACGCCAGGGCCAAGCAAGTGATTCCGGCGCCGCACGCCGAATTCCTGCGCAGTCTTCCGGCAATGCACGAGACGCCGGAGCTCGCCTTTGTGCACGCCGGGATACGTCCCGGAGTGCCACTTGCCCAGCAGCATGAGAATGACCTGGTCTGGATCCGGCAGCCGTTCCACGATCACACCGGCGCGCATCCGAAGCTGATCGTGCATGGCCATACGCCCGTGGACAAGCCCAGCCACTATGGCAACCGCATCAACCTCGACAGCGGCGCCGGCTACGGCCGCCCGCTCACCGCGGCGGTGTTCGAAGGCCGCGATTGCTGGCTGCTGACCGAAGCGGGCAGGGTGCCGCTAGAACTCTGATCCGCCTGTTCATCTTTCTGGAAATACTCTGGGGGTGAGGGTCGTCCCGGAAATGATCCGGGGGATCATTTCAGACCCGAACGGGCGAAGCCCAGCCGGAAGGCGCGAGGGGGCAAAGCCCCCTTAACGTGGCTTTACGTCCAGTCCAGCACCACCTTGCCGCTGGAGCCTGATTTCATCGCGGCAAAGCCTTCGGCGAACTCATCAACACCGAACCGGTGGGTGATCACCCGGCTCACATCCAGCCCGTTCTGAAGCATCGCAATCATCTTGTACCAGGTCTCGAACATCTCGCGCCCGTAGACCCCCTTGATGGTGATCGCCTTGAACACGATGCGGCTCCAATCCACCGGCGATTTGCCCGGCGGAATGCCCAGCAGGGCAATCTTGCCGCCCATCACCAGCGCCTCTACCATCTGGTCCAGCGCCGCCTGATTGCCGGACATCTCCAGCCCGACGTCAAACCCTTGTTTCAGGCCCAACTCGTGCACCACATCCTGCAGGTCTTCCTGCGCCACGTTCACCGCGCGCACCGCCGGCACCACATGTTCCGCCAGCGCCAGCCGGTCCGGGTTGATGTCGGTGATCACCACATGCCGCGCGCCGGCATGTTTCGCCACCGCCGCCGCCATGATGCCAATGGGCCCGGCGCCAGTGATCAGCACATCCTCGCCCAACAGGTCAAAGCTCAGCGCCGTATGCACCGCGTTGCCCAGCGGGTCGAGAATGGCGCCAATCTCATCCGGGATATCCTCCGGCAGCGGCACCACGTTGAAGGCCGGCAGTTTCAGATACTGGGCAAAGGCGCCCTGCTCATTCACCCCGATGCCGCGGGTGCCCGGGTCCAGATGGAACTTGCCGGCCCGGCTCTGGCGCGAGTTGGTCTTGATCAGATGCCCCTCGCCGGAGCAGCGCTGGCCGACCTGCAGATCCTCCACATTGCGGCCGATCTCGACAATCTCGCCGGCAAACTCATGGCCGGTGATCATCGGCACCGGCACGGTGTGGGACGCCCATTCGTCCCAGTTCCAGATGTGGATGTCAGTGCCGCAGATACCGGTCTTCCTGACCTTGATCAGCACCTCGTCGGGGCCGATCTCCGGCACCGGCGCCTGCACCATCCACAGGCCTTCCTTGGGATGGCTTTTCTCCAGCGCCTTCATCGTGTTCGGACGGCTCATCAGATCACTCCCAGTTCCTTGCCAACCTTGCCGAATGCCGCCAGCGCGCGGTCCAGCTCTTCCTTGGTGAGCGCCGCATTCATCTGCGTCCGGATCCGCGCCTGGCCGCGCGGCACCACCGGGAAAAAGAAGCCGGAGACATAGACGCCCTCGTCAAACAGCCGCGCTGCCATATCCTGCGCCAGCTGCGCCTCGCCCAGCATCACCGGGATGATTGGATGCTCACCCGGCAGCAGGTCAAAGCCCAAGCCTTCCAGCCCCGCGCGCCAGTATTGTGCATTCTCGAACAGCTGCGCCCGCAGCCCGTCCCCTTCTTCCACCAGCCGGATCGCCTCCAGCCCGGCAGCAACAATCGATGGCGGCAGCGAATTGGAGAACAAATAGGGCCGCGCCCGCTGCCGCAGCAGGTCGATCACTGGCTGCGGCCCGGCGATATAACCGCCGATGGCCCCCCCAAGTGCTTTGCCCAATGTCCCGGTGACGATATCCACGTCCACTCCGAAGTGCTCCGGCGTGCCAGCCCCCGTCGCCCCCATGAACCCGGTGGCGTGGCAGTCATCCACCATCACAACCGCATCGTATTTGTCCGCCAGCGCCCGGATTTCCGGCAGCTTGGCCAGATAGCCGTCCATCGAGAACACGCCGTCGGTGGCGATCATGATATGCCGCGCGCCATCCTCGCGGGCCTGTTTCAGCCAGGCCTCGAGATCGTTCATATCGCTGTTCAGGTAGCGGTAGCGCTTGGCCTTGCACAGCCGGATGCCGTCGATGATCGAGGCATGGTTCAGGCTGTCGGAGATGATCGCATCCTCCGGCCCCAAGAGCGGCTCGAACAAACCGCCGTTGGCGTCGAAACAGGCCGCAAACAGGATCGCGTCATCCTTGCCCAGGAACTTGGCCAGCCTTTGCTCCAGCTCCCGGTGAATGTCCTGGGTGCCGCAGATGAAGCGCACCGACGCCATGCCGAACCCCTTCGGCTCCATCGCGTCCTTGGCCGCCTGGATCAGCGCCGGGTGGTCCGCCAGACCCAGATAGTTGTTGGCGCACAGGTTGATCACCTCGCGCCCGCCAACCGTGATCTCGCCCCCCTGCGGGGAGGTGATCATTCGCTCGCGCTTGTACAGCCCCTCGCCCTCGATCTGGGCCAGCGTGTTGGAGATGTCGGTCAGAAAAGCAGTGGACATGCGCAAACTCCCTTGGTGTCTCGAGTCGCGTGTCTAGCATAGCGGATGTGTTTCCGGAATACAGGATTTCATCATTGCGGAAAAAAATCCGTCAAACTGGATGCGGCAGGTGAAAATCCGCCAAACCGGACTATCTGCCCCTGCATCAGGGAGGGCACGGGATGGCCGGAGTCACAGGAATTGGCGGGGTATTCATCAAGGCACGCGGCGATGCCAGGGCGCTGGCAAAGTGGTACAGCGACCATCTGGGGCTGGACCTGCAGGAATTCGGCGGCGCAGTCCTGAACTGGCAGGACGACACCGCAGAGGACGGCGGCCTCACCGTCTGGAGCACTGCCGATGCGGACGGCACCTGGTTTGCCCCCAGCACCGCCGGTTTCATGATCAACTACCGGATCGACGATATGGACGGGATGATCGCACAGCTCACGGACGCAGATATTGCCATCCTGAAAGGCCCGGACACCCATGAGAACGGCCCCTTCGCCTGGATCATGGACCCGGAAGGCAACAAGGTGGAGCTGTGGGAGCCGAAGCTCTGGGATGAGAAGAACAAGGGCTGACGCCGGCCCAAAAGAAAACGCGGCCCCCTTTCGGGAGCCGCGCTTCCAATCAGCAAAGCTGTCTGGCTTACACCAGTTCCAGGTTCACCGCCAACTCGCGGCCGTCACGGCCGGGCTCGATGTCGAAGGTGACTTTCTGGTTGTCTGCCAGGCCGGTCAGGCCGGAACGCTCAACAGCGGAAATGTGCACGAACACATCTTTGCTGCCGCCCTCGGGCGCGATGAAGCCGTAGCCTTTGGTGGTGTTGAACCATTTTACGGTGCCGGTGGCCATATCCGTAGTCTCCTAGAGTTTTTGCTGCCCGCGGAAGTGCGGCAGCCTGGCGTAGTCGGTCTGGATCGAGAGACTGAAAGCGCCGGTAAACGGGAGACAGTGGATCGACAAGAATAACGTTAGCGGTCCACATATGGGCCGGACCCCCGAGTTGTTCAAGGGGAATGTGCATAAAAGGCACAAGGTGGGGATTTCCTGCCGATGGATGCCGTTTCCGAATTTCATGAAAGGGCCTGGCCCTCCAGGCATGGGGCGCAGTCCCAAGAGCAGGGGGGGAAACCGGCTGTTATCCTTGGAAAATTCTCAGCCTTCGAAGCGCCGCTCATGCCATGGCTGGCAGGAACGTAAGTACCGCAAGATATGCTGCTGCAACGAGGATCAAAACAGCAGTGGATGAGAGACCGAGATAAAAGAGAGGCTCACTAAGGCAAAAGGGCGAGAAGATTCCGAGCAAGTCTATGACCACAAGCGGCAGATATGCCGTCGAACCAATCAACACATACAGTACATCTTTTAGGCCAAAATTCTTGCTACGCATTCTTCACGATCAGAAACACCCGCGCAGGCCCCTCGGGCGCGGTGATCGAATGCGCCACATCGGCGGCATAGCGGGCGGTGTCGCCGGCCTGCAGCTGGTCCCTGGCATTGCCGGAACTCACCGCGATCTCGCCTTCCAGCACCGTCAGCTGCTCCACCGCGCCGCGGGTGTGGGGCTGGCTGACCAGCGCGCCGCCCTGGTCGAAACGGATGTCATAGACCTCATGCCCCCCGGCCTCTTCCGGCGGCGACAGGATGCGGATGCGGCAGCCCTGGCCCATGTTCTCGATCTTGGGCACGTCGCTCGCGCGCAGCACCTCGATCCGGTCCTGCATGTCGCCCGCTTCCAGCAGCCCGGCAAAATCCACCTGCAGTGCGCGCGTCAGGTTCCACAGCGTCGCAATGGTGGGGGAGCTTTCGCCGCGCTCGATCTGGCTCACCATCGAGCGGCTGACGCCCGACAGGTTCGCCACCGCCTCCAGGCTCAGGCCCTGGGCGCGGCGCGCCTCCTTCAGGCGGGCGGGCAGCAGGGTCAGGATATCGTCTGTGTTTTCCGTCATGACGGATTCTCTGCGCCGGCGGGGCGGATTTGTCAAATGCTCTGGCAAAACGCGGATGCTGCGCCGCGGCGGTGCACAGGGGGTGTACAAGCGGTGCACGGGTGGTGACGCAGCGTTTCAATGACGGCACGTCCGGGCAGACAGGCCCATGCTGCGGGTGCATAGTGGCGCTGGACCTGAGGAGGAATGAGACAATGACCGACATCGTGATCCTGGACGGCGCCCGCACCGCCATCGGCACTTTCGGCGGCGCCTTGGCGGGCACGGCCCCCATCGACCTGGCTGCCACCGTCTCCAAGGCAGCACTTGAACGCTCCGGGGTGGAGGGCGGCCAGATCGGCCATGTGGTGTTCGGCCACATCATCAACACCGAACCCCGCGACATGTATCTGAGCCGGGTTGCGGCGATGCAGGCAGGCGTCCCGGACGTGGTGCCGGCAATGAATGTGAACCGCCTCTGCGGCTCCGGCGTGCAGGCAATTGTCTCGGCTTATCAATCGCTTGCCCTTGGCGACGCAGAGTTCGCCCTGGCGGGCGGGGCTGAGAACATGTCGCGCAGCCCCTATATCCTCCAGCAAAGCCGCTGGGGCGCCAAGATGGGCGATGTGAAGTCGCTCGACATGATGCTGGGCGCGCTGAACTGCCCGTTCGGCACCGGCCATATGGGCGTGACAGCAGAGAATGTCGCCGATGAGCACGGCATTACCCGCGAACAGATGGACGCATTTGCCCTCACCAGCCAGACCCGTGCCGCAGCGGCGATTGAGGCCGGGTATTTCAAGTCCCAGGTCACGCCAGTTGAGGTGAAGGTGAAGCGCGATCTGGTGCCGTTCGAAGTGGACGAGCACCCCAAAGCCACCACCCCGGAGGCGCTGGCGGGCCTGCGCGCGGTGTTCCAGAAGGACGGCCGGGTAACTGCCGGAAATGCCAGCGGAATTAACGATGGCGCCGCCGCCATGGTGCTGGCCACGGCAGCCGCGGCAGAACGGGCCGGGCTGAAACCCAAGGCACGGATTCTGGGCTATGCCCATGCCGGGGTAAGGCCGGAGGTGATGGGTATCGGCCCTGTGCCTGCCGTGCGCAGCCTGCTGGAGAAAACCGGCCTGTCCGCGGGCGATTTCGATGTGATCGAATCCAACGAGGCTTTTGCGTCTCAGGCGCTGGCGGTCAACAAGGAGCTGGGGCTGGATCCGGCCAAGGTGAACCCCAACGGCGGCGCCATCGCGCTGGGCCACCCGGTGGGCGCCACTGGTGCCATTATCACTTTGAAAACGCTGTATGAACTGGAACGGACCGGCGGCTCAAAGGGGTTGATCACAATGTGCATCGGTGGCGGTCAAGGCATCGCGATAGCGATTGAGCGCCTATAACAAAAGCGGGGCAGGGGAAGTCCCCTGCTCGTCACGCGGGGCGGCTCAGGCGGCTGAACAGTATTGGTCGATCAAATTCAGCAACTGGCCCGGAGTGACGGGCTTGGATGCAAAACCATTCATGCCCAGATCCTTGACCACAGCATCATCGTGATAGCTCACATCAGCTGTGACTGCGACAATCGGCACGCCCTTTGGCGGATCAGCCGGTGCGGAACGGATCCGCCGTGCGGCCTCGATGCCGGATACCCGGGGCATGTGAAGGTCCATGAGAACCAGACCGAATTCGTTCGGTGAGCTGGTTAGAATGTCGATGCTTTCCTGCCCGTCCTCGGCAATCTCCACATCCACGCCCAGTGCCACGATGATCTCGCGCATCATGTACCGGGTAAACTCGTCGTTCTCAACAAGCAGGACTTTTCGTGGGTTGTTCATCAGCTTGTTCCGCTATTGTTTCGGTTGGGATCAGAAACACAAACTCTGTGGCAAAACCGTTCGTGGGGTGTTCGAGAATATCCAATGAGCCCCCCATCAACTCCGCAATTTCCGAGGAAATAGCCAGGCCAAGCCCGCTGCCATCATGCTGCCGTTTCAGCCCGTGGTCAACTTGGCTGAAGCGTTCGAAAATCATCTTACGGGTGTTTTGCGGAATTCCTATACCGGTGTCTCTGACAGAAACCGCAATTGATACCGGTTGATCTGAAGTGTTTTCCCCGCGTTGTTCGATGCTGATGGCGATTTCCCCGTGACTCGTGAATTTCGCGGCATTGTCGGTCAGGTTGCCTACAACTTGTGACAGCCGTGCCCCATCCAGGAGGTAATGTTCAGCCAGGTTGCTATGCAGGTGCAGCGTGACGTTGACACAATCGCCTTTCCCGCGCCGGTGGACCGCAGCGCGTGTGGTCTCCAGCCAGTGGTTTGAAAGTGTCCGCATGTCAGTCCGGACCGGCCTGACCTCAACTGCCTTCGCCTCCAGGCGGGCAGCTTCCAGCGTATTTGTCAGCATTTCCAGAAGGTTCTGCCCAGCGGCGAGTGCAGTACGCGCGTGCTGACGTGTCTTCGGGGGATTCTCCTGCATGATCTCGATAAGGTGCAAGATACCCAGTATTGCATTCAATGGGGTGCGGATCTCGTGGCTTACAGTGGTCAGAAACGCAGTCCGGATGGACAGGGCTTCCCGTGCGGCATTCTCCGCTTGTTTGCGCTCGTGAACCTCGGTTTCCAGCGCTGCAAGATGATGCAGGATACGTGCTTCATAGTCATTGAACGCACCGGTGATTTTGTCCAGTTCGTCGGGCTTTTCAGGCGCCCTTCTTTGCAGGCGAAGATTATGGTGAGCTGGTGCGGCGGCTGCAGCATCAATATGATGTGCAATTTTACGCAAATGCCGTGCAATCATGAGGTGAAAAAGCAGCAGCAGCCCAAGGGCGCCCAGATAAGCCTTGGCAATGTTAGATGCCAGGGTCGTCCATAGCTGTGACCAGATTCGCTGGTTTATTGTGCTGAAATCGAGAGAAAACCTCAGCACACCTACCTGATGCGCTGTTCCCTGCGGCTCGGTGTAGATCAGCGGAAAGATTTCCTGGTATTGTCCTGGCTCCGGTTCGCCCAGATGCCATGCATGACCCGTGGGTGCATCAAGCGCCACTGCCTTGATAAAGTCGCTGGCGGTAACGCCCTCCAGAATGGCCTGGACAATCTCCAGGTTGAATTCCCAAAGACCTCTGGAAAGGGGATCTGCCAGTGTTTCCTCGACAAGCTGAAGGCCTGCGACGGCATCGCGCTTTTGCGACGCGTAGCTGAAGTACAGCTGCAGCCCGGTTGCGAAGACCGACAGCACGGAGCTGATAATAAGAGACGCAACCACAAGCCGGAGGCTGAGGCGGCTTTGAAAGAAGAAAGACCGCATCATCAACGCCTAGCGCGGGTTCCGGCGGCGGGCAATTCCGTCACACCTTAAATCTGCAATCTATGCGGGAGTGTTGTCGAATTCCGCCACAGGCCATAGCGCGCGCTGACCGCCCGTTTGCCGCAGCGCCGCAATCATTCAAGCCAATAGCGCAATAGCGGCAAAGAGCGCCGCGCCGCCGGCTGCACCCAGGGCGGCTGGAACAACCCAGCTGTGCGGGCTGCGGACAGGGGTTCCGTTTTGTGCGGCTTGTGCGATCAGCGCCTGCTCCACCAATGCGGGCAGGCGGGGACCGAAGCGGGCCATGACTTTGGCAGTCTCCAGCAGGTCGGAGGCCACAGCGCGCGGGCCGATGGACTTTTTGATGTAATCCTCGACCACCGGACGGGCGGCTTCCCAGATGTTGATATGCGGATCGAGCGAACGCGCGACCCCCTCGACCACCACCATGGTGCGCTGCAGCAGGATCAGCTCGGTGCGGGTTTCCATGCCGAAACGTTCAGTGACTTCAAACAGATAATTCAGCAGCCGCCCCATGGAGATCTGCGAGGCGTCCATACCGAAGATCGGCTCCCCCACCGCGCGCAGGGCGCGGGCGAATTCATCGACGTCGCGGTTGGCGGGCACATAACCTGCCTCGAAATGCACCTCGGCCACGCGTTTGTAGTCGCGCTTGATGAAGCCATAGAGGATCTCGGCGTAGACCCGGCGGGTGTATTCGTCGATGTGGCCCATGATGCCGAAGTCATAGGCGATGATGTCGCCATTGCTTGCCACCTTGAGGTTGCCCTGGTGCATATCAGCGTGGAAGAAACCGTCGCGCAGCGCGTGGCGCAGGAACAATGACAGCACCCGGTCGGCCAGGATCTTGCGGTCGTGGCCTGCCGCATCCAGCGCGTCATTGTCGCCAAGCGCGATGCCGTCGGCCCAGCCCATGGTCATCACCCGGCGGGCGGAATAGGCCCAGCGGATTTCCGGCAGCTGGAAGCCTTCGTCTTTGGCGGTGTTGGCGGCAAATTCCGAAGCCGCGGCGCTTTCCAGCCGCAGGTCCAGCTCACCCTGCACAACGCCGTCGAAATGTTCGATCACGTCCATCGGCTTGAGGCGCCGGGCCGCGGGGGCGAACAGGTCGACAATGCGGGCGGCGAAATAGAAGGCGTCCACATCTTTGTTGAAGGCGCGTTCGATGCCGGGGCGCAGCACTTTGACGGCGACCTCCTCGCCGGTCTCGGCCAGCGTTGCGCGGTGGACCTGCGCGATGGAGGCTGCAGCCACCGGATCGCTGAAATCCGAGAAGATTTCCGAGGCCGGGCGGCCCAGTTCCTTTTCCACCTCAGCCAGCGCCTCGGCGCGGGAGAACGGCGGCAGCTTGTCCTGCAGGACGCGCAGCTGCTTGGCCAGATCCTTGCCCACCACATCGGGCCGGGTCGAAAGCACCTGTCCGAACTTGATATAGGCCGGCCCCAGCGCGTTCAGCGCCCGGGTTTCCGGCGGCATCGCCGGATCGCCCTTGTAGCCCAGCCATTTGAACGGCCAGCCTAAGGCCCGGGCCAGCATCCGCAGGGGTTTGGGCGCCTCGAACGCCTCCAGCACCGAATGCATGGCGCCGGTGCGCTCGAAAGTGGCGCCTGTGCGGATCAGGCGCAGGATATTATGAGGGCCGCGCATGGGTCAGATCTTCCAGCCGGAATGCAAGGCTGCGATGCCCATCGACAGGTTGCGGTATTTGGCGTTCCCGAACCCTGCCTGTTTCACCATGCCCAGGAAGGTCTCCTGATCCGGGAAGTTGCGGATCAATTCCACCAGATACTGGTAGCTTTCGTAATCACCCGCAATCATCTGCCCCATCCGCGGGATCACGTTGAAGGAATAAAGGTCATAAAGCTTCTGCAGCCCGTCATTCGGCAACTGCGAGAATTCCAGCACCATCAGGCGCCCGCCGGGGCGCAGCACCCGGTAGGCTTCGTTCAGCGCCTCCTGCGGGCGGGTCACATTCCGTATGCCGAAGGAGATCGTGTAGACGTCAAAGGTGTTGTCCTTGAACGGCAGCTTCATCGCATCGCCGGTGACCCAATCAAGGCTGTCGGCCATCTGCTCGGCCTCGGCGCGTTTGCGGCCCTCTTCCAGCATTGGGCGGGTGAGGTCCAGTACGGTAGAATGGCCATGGCCTGCGCGTTTCAGGAAGCGGAAGGAGATGTCGCCGGTGCCGCCTGCCACATCCAGGAGGCGCTGGCCGGGGCGCGGCGCCAGCCAGTCCATCATCGCGTCCTTCCAGACCCGGTGGATGCCGACGCTCATCACATCGTTCATGATGTCGTACTTCGAGGCGACCGAGTTGAAGACCCCCTGCACGCGGCCTGCCTTCTCCTCCTCGCGGACGGTTTCAAACCCGAAATGGGTGGTGTTGTCGCTCGTTTTGCTCATCAGGCTTGCCGTTTGCTGAGTTTCGCCCTTGTTATAAGGCGCTGTGGGGCAGGCACAATGCGGCCCGTTGGTTCAGGAGGGGTGTAATGCCAGAATTGCCCGAGGTCGAGACGGTGAAACGCGGTTTGGCGCCTGCGATGGAGGGGGCGGTGATCACAAAGGCGTCCGTGAACCGCCCGGATCTGCGCTGGCCGTTTCCGGAAAGGATGGCAGAGCGGCTGACCGGGGCAAAGGTCAATGCGCTGCGGCGGCGGTCGAAATACATCCTGGCCGATCTCGACACAGATGAGACTCTGCTCATTCACCTCGGCATGTCGGGACGTATGACGGTGTCTGGCGATCCGCTGGGGCAGTTTGCCCATGAGCACCCGCAGGCGGAAAAGCACGACCATGTGGTGCTGGACATGGACAACGGCGCCCGCATCACCTTCAACGATCCGCGCCGGTTCGGGGCGATGGATCTGCTGGAAACCGCGACGGCCGAATCCCACAAGCTCCTGTCGGTGCTGGGGCCGGAGCCCTTGGGCAATGATTTCCACGAGGATCACCTGGTGGCTGCCTTCAAGGGGCGTAACACGCCGGTGAAATCCGCATTACTGGATCAGGAAATCATTGCAGGTCTCGGTAACATCTACGTCTGCGAAGCACTGTTCCGTGCGGGAATTTCGCCACGCCGCAAAGCCGGGCAGATTGCCGCGCATCGGGTGGCGGCGCTGGTGCCGATCATCCGCCAGGTGCTGCAGGATGCCATCCGCGCGGGCGGCTCATCGCTCAAGGATTTCAGGCAAGCCTCTGGTGAACTTGGATATTTTCAGCACAGTTTTGATGCTTACGGGCGCGAGGGTGAATCGTGCCGGCGCGAAGGTTGCGCCGGGTCAATTGCCAGAATCACCCAATCGGGGCGCTCCACCTTCTACTGTGTAAAGTGCCAAAGATAGCTTGATCAGAAGGACCCTTTTGGTAAGGACTCAGGACTGAACGGAACAACCGAAAGAGAAATCATGGCCTACGAGACGATCAACGTCGATGTGCAGGACCACGTTTGCCTTATCAAGCTGAACCGCCCGGAGGCGATGAACGCTCTCAACAAGGAGCTCATTGGCGAGCTCTGCGATGCTTTGGAAGAGGCCGATGCCAGCGACAAGGTGCGCTGCATTGTCCTGACCGGTTCGGAGAAGGCCTTTGCTGCCGGTGCCGACATCAAGGAGATGTCGGAGCTGAGCTTTACCGAAGTGTTTTCCACCAATCTGTTTGCCGATGCCAATGACCGCATCTCAGCAATCCGCAAGCCGGTCATTGCGGCTGTTGCAGGCTATGCGCTGGGCGGCGGATGCGAGCTGGCAATGCTCTGCGATTTCATCATTGCTGCAGAGACCGCCAAATTCGGCCAGCCTGAAATCAATCTGGGTGTTGTTGCGGGCATTGGGGGCACCCAGCGCCTAACCCGTTTCGTGGGTAAGTCCAAATCGATGGACATGAACCTGACGGGCCGCTTCATGAACGCCGAGGAAGCCGAGCGGGCAGGGCTTGTCTCGCGTGTGGTTCCGGCAAAGAAACTGATCGAAGAAGCCACTGCGGCGGCTCATAAGATCGCTGAAAAATCCCTGCTGACCGCGATGGCGGTCAAGGAAGCGGTGAACCGCTCTTATGAGCTGCCGCTGAGCGAGGGCTTGCTGTTTGAGCGCCGGGTGTTCCACTCGATGTTTGCGACCGAGGATCAGAAAGAGGGCATGGCCGCATTCCTGGAAAAGCGCGAGGCGCAGTTCCGCGACAAGTGAGGCCCGTCTCGGAAACTGTCCGGGGGATGGTTTCTGGGCGGAACAGGCAGAGCCCCAGGCCCGGCCTGTTACAGAAGATACGAAACGGCGGGCCGCCCGGCCCGCCGTTTTGCTTTCCGGGCCGGCGCCCTTGCAATTCTGCACGGAGTTGGGTAAACGCCGCCCTCATACATGCGCGTGCAGCCCGCTTTGGCTAAAATCACACCGGTGGCTGATCCGGGGCTGGCTGGCATTGCGTCCGATAGAAACAGAACCCGAAGATAAGGTTAGACACCATGGCAAATTCGCCCCAGGCCAAGAAGCGCGCACGTCAGAACGAAAAGCGCTTTGCCGTTAACAAAGCCCGTCGTTCGCGCATCCGCACCTACCTGCGTAAAGTTGAAGAAGCCATCGCGTCCGGCGACAAGGAAGCTGCAACCGCTGCTCTGCGCGCGGCTCAGCCCGAACTGATGCGCGGCGTCACCAAGGGTGTGTATCACAAAAACACCGCTTCCCGCAAAATCTCCCGCCTGTCCGCACGCGTGAAGGCGCTGGGTTGAGATTCGCTCCGCTGAGCAGGCTCACGGGCCAGTGAAAAGTTGTCAGGGCGCTGCAGATTGCAGCGCCTTGTTTTTTGGGGAAAGCCTAGGCGGAGTTCTGCAGGCGCGAGAGATTCTTTGCGGCCAAAGACAGAGTCAACATCATAGTTTCGTTGCTGCCGCCCCCCTCAAATTGCTACCAATAAGTCAGCGATTCACTCGCTGGGGGGACAGGCTGCTCGCGGCTATCTTGACGGGCATCAAGATGGTCAGGTTGTCCGGCACAGACGGCACTACGGTGCACGGATCTGGCCGGAATCCACTGCTGTATCGTTTTTGGACAGCAGCCTTGTCTCAATTGTGTGCGACACTGTTCGTAACGGCTGATCCGCCGCTTTCAGCGGCAGTTTTTGCTGTTCCAGACGAACGAGAAGCCTTCGGGCAATGCGGTCAGCAATGGTCCGCACACGATAACCCTGTGCGTGAACGGCCCCCGGGTGGTTGGGGGTAACGATAGAATTGGTCCGGCGAAATGGACCGCTGCTTTTTGGGGACGCGTGAGGCGCAGCATGACAGAAGAAAAATGGGGACAGCTCAGGAACCGGCTGTTGAAAACGGTTGGCCAGAACAACTTTACAACCTGGATTGAACCCCTGGAATTTGATGCCGTGGACAGCGGTGTGGCCGTATTCAAAGTGCCTACGAATTTCATGGGGAACTATGTCAGCCAGAACTTTGCAGACCTTATCCTGCATGAGCTGACCATGTCTGGCGAGCCAGTGCAGCGCCTGGCCTTCCGGGTCGCGGCCAACAGCCCCGCGCGCCCGGCAGAACCTGCCGCTGGGACTGAGGCCTATGGCAGCGCTGACGGCGATGCGGCCGTGATGACCGCGCCTGCGGCCTCTTCTTCGGGCAAAGACACCCTGGAGGCTCTGCAGGCCGCGCCGCTGGATCCGCGATTTACCTTCGACAGCTTTGTTGTCGGCAAGCCGAACGAGCTGGCGCATGCTGCTGCCCGCCGTGTCGGCGAGGGCGGTCCGGTGACCTTCAACCCGCTGGTTCTGTATGGCGGTGTGGGTCTGGGTAAGACCCACCTGATGCACGCCATTGCTTGGGAGCTGAAGGACAAGAACCCGCATCTGAACGTGTTGTATCTCTCCGCAGAGCAGTTCATGTACCGCTTTGTGCAGGCCTTGCGCGAGCGCAAGATGATGGACTTTAAGCACCTGTTCCGCTCGGTCGACGTGCTGATGGTGGATGACGTCCAGTTCATCGCGGGCAAGGATTCTACGCAGGAGGAATTCTTCCACACCTTCAACGCGCTGGTGGATCAGAACAAGCAGATCATCATCTCGGCCGACCGCGCCCCGGGGGAGATCAAGGACCTGGAGGACCGGGTGAAATCCCGCCTGCAGTGCGGTTTGGTGGTAGACTTGCATCCGACCGATTATGAGCTGCGTCTGGGCATCCTGCAGACCAAAGTACAGCAGCAGCGCGAGACCTACCCGGATCTGCGCATTGCCGACGGCGTGCTGGAGTTCCTGGCGCATCGGATCTCGACCAACGTGCGTGTGCTCGAGGGCGCGCTGACCCGGCTGTTCGCCTTTGCCTCGCTGGTCGGCCGCGAGATCGACATGGACCTGACCCAGGACTGCCTGGCAGATGTGCTGCGCGCCTCTGAGCGCAAGATCACCGTCGAGGAGATCCAGCGCAAGGTGTCGGAGTACTACAATATCCGCATGTCCGACATCATCGGCCCAAAGCGCCTGCGTTCTTATGCGCGCCCGCGCCAGGTGGCGATGTATCTGTGCAAGCAGCTGACCAGCCGCAGCCTGCCGGAAATCGGCCGCCGCTTTGGCGGGCGCGACCACACCACCGTGATGCATGGCGTCAAGCGCATTGAGGAGCTGAAGCTCACCGACGGGCAGATCGCCGAAGACGTGGAAATGCTGCGCCGGTCCTTGGAAGCCTGACGCGCATCCGCACCCCAAAATATGACTTGCGGCTCCGGTTTCCGGAGCCGTTTTTTGTTGCGTTGGCGTTACCCATAACACCGCTGAATGCCCGGTATCACAGAAAACGAAGTTTCAAGCCGCGCAAAACCGGTCATAACGGCGCCCTGCACAGGAGCGCCGCATGACTCAGCAAACCCCTGAAAACATGGACACCCCCCGCGGGCTGGCCTTTGCCATCACCGCCTATCTGCTGTGGGGGTTCCTGCCGCTCTACATGAAGGCGCTATCGCATATCCCTGCAGCTGAGATTGTCACCCACCGGGTGATCTGGTCGGTGCCGGTGGCGGGGGCGCTGCTGATTATCCTGCGCCGGACCAAGGATCTGCAAGCGGCGCTGAAGAACCCGCGGATGCTGGGCATGGCCTGCATCACTGCGGCGCTGATCTCCGTCAACTGGGGGATCTATGTTTGGTCCATCGCTGCAGGACGCGCGCTGGATGCCGCGCTTGGCTACTACATCAACCCGCTTTTCAGCATTGCTCTGGGTGCCCTGCTGCTCCGCGAGCCGCTCAGCAAGGCGCAGCTGGCAGCTGTTGCCATGGCGGCAGCTGCGGTGGTTGTGCTGACGCTGGAGGCGGGCCGGGTGCCCTGGGTTGCGGTTGGCCTGACCTTCACCTGGGGGTTCTACGCTTTCTTCAAGAAGTCGCTGCCGATCGGCCCCAATCAGGGTTTCCTGCTGGAGGTGCTGATTCTGCTGCCCCCCGCGCTGGGATATTTCGCCTATCTCACCGCGACCGGCAGCAGCAATTTCGGCGTCTCTTTTTCAGACACTGCGCTGTTCTTGGGCTGCGGCGTGGTCACCGCGGTGCCGCTCATTGTCTATGCCAATGGGGCAAAGCTGGTGCGGCTGTCGACGATGGGAATTCTGCAATACATTGCACCGACAATGATCATGCTAGCGGCAGTGCTGCTGTTCGGCGAGGAATTCGGGCGCGCCCGGATGATTGCCTTCCCAATGATCTGGGCGGCGCTGGTGATCTACACCGTGCCGATGCTGCGGCAGATGCGAAAACGGCCGGGTTAGAGCCTGATTACTCGCCCGCGGGCGCGTCCTCAACCACACCCACCACCGGTCCCATCATGAAGCCGGCATCGCTGCGTCCCAGCTGCGGCGCGTGCAGGCGCGAGATATTACCGTCGAAGTAGAGCGCATTTGGCAGCTTCAGGTGATCGCGGAACAGGCTGCCGAACTGGTGGAAGGTCACCGCGTTGCGCGAAATGGCAAAGACCACCCGGCTGCCATCCGCTGAGGTGCCAACGCCGTTGCGCACATAATAGCTGTCCGAATCGGGCAGGAAACGCGGATGCAATTCGCCATCAATCACCAGCATCGGCCCGGATTGAGTGGCATACGCGCAGGGCGGGGCGGATTTTTCAAAGACCAGCGTTTCAAACACATCGGCCCGGCCCTTGCGGATGCAGAACACCCCATTGGGCAGCAGGCCGAAATTGCCGGGGCCTGCATTGGTCACCAGCCGCATCTCCTGATCGCCGTCCTCAACGTAGAGGCCAACGGGGGAGCGGTCGGCGTGATACATGCCGGCATTTGTGGCAAAGACCAGGGCCTTGCCGTCCGCCGCCAGTGCTTCATTCAGTGTAGAGAAATGGCCATAAACCTGGCCCTCGCCATCGCGCAGAAACAGCCGAAGCTGCTCATGCGACGCATCCACCTCGCAGATCGAATACCGGTTGCCGCCGTAGGCCGCATCGCTGCACTCGACCGCGCCTGCCGCCGGAGCGGCCCACAGCGCGGCCAGCAGCAATCCGGCCCGGCGGATCACTCTTCCACGTCGCGGCGCACCGCGTCCTGCGACAGCATCCGGCGGGTGTCATCCATCTGGTCGAAAGTCTCGTCCAGCCGGAAGCGCAGATCGGGGGTGAACTTCAGCCCCAGCTTCTTGCCGACACTGCGGCGCAGCTCGGCCTTATTGCGGGCCAGCAGTTTCAGCACGTCCTCCTGCCCCTTGCCGCCCAGCGGCAGCACAAAGGCGGTGGCGATTTTCAGATCCGGGGAGGTGCGCACTTCGCCCACGGTGATCGACATGCGGTTCAGGTCCGGGTCATGTACATCGCCGCGCGCCAGCACTTCGGAGAGAGTGCGGCGGATCAGTTCGCCGACGCGAAGCTGGCGCTGCGAAGGCCCGGGGCCGTCATGGAATTTATTCTTAGCCATATTCCCGATCTATGCCGGATCGCAGCCTTTGCCAAGCGCTGCCCGGCACTGTAGGACAAATCCAGCTTGAACAAGGGAATTGGCCAATGACTCATAAACCAGGGATCGTGATCACCGGCGCATCGGGCCGTATGGGGCAGATGCTGATCAAAACGGTGCTGGAAAGCGATAAGGCCACGCTGGCAGGCGCGGTCGAGCGCGAGGGCCACGGCTGGGTCGGCCGCGACGTGGGCGAAGCAATGGGCGGCGCGCCGGTTGGTGTCACCGTGACCGCGGATGCACTGGAAGCTTTCTCCAAGGCACAGGCGGTGATCGACTTCACCGCGCCCGAGGCAACGCTGGCCTTTTCCAAGCTCGCAGCCCAGGCCCGTGCGGTGCATGTGATCGGCACCACCGGCATGAGTGATGAGCAGATCGCCCAGCTGGAGCCGACCTCCCGCCACGCGGTGATTGTGCGCGCGGGTAACATGAGCCTCGGCGTCAACCTCCTGACCCAGCTGACCAAAAAGGTCGCGGCAGCTCTGGACGAGGATTTCGACATCGAGGTGATCGAAGCCCATCACCACCACAAGGTCGATGCGCCCTCCGGCACCGCGCTGATGCTGGGTGAGGCTGCCGCTGAAGGCCGCGGTGTTAAACTGGCGGATGTGCGCGATTCCGGCCGCGACGGTATCATCGGCGCCCGCAAACGCGGCGACATCGGCTTTACCGCTATCCGCGGCGGCGACATCGTGGGCGAGCATGACGTGCTGTTTGCCGCCGCAGGCGAGCGAATCGTGCTGCGCCACCTGGCCACCGACCGCGCGATCTTTGCCCGCGGTGCACTGAAAGCCGCGCTTTGGGGGCAGGACAAGAGGCCGGGCCAGTACGACATGGTGGACGTACTGGGACTCTGAACTGTAGAAAGCGGCCCTCAAGGGGCGCTGCCTCCGGCGGGAGTATTTCAGCAAAAGAGAACCACGGTTTCTTCTTTGTCTAAAACACTCTGGGGGTGAGCAGGCATTGCCTGCGAGGGGGGCGACGCCCCATGACCATCGCCTAGAAGTCGATGGCGATGCCCTTTTTCTCCCAATCGCCGTAGCGCGCGGGGTCAGGGCCGTCGCGGCCGCCCAGCTCTTTGGGGCGCGGTTCCTGCGCTTCTGCAGCCTTGCGGCGTTCCTCAGCCTCGGCCAGGGCGCGCCGGGCAGCAGGCGGCAGGTCTTTTTTCACAGGCACTGTCTCGTCGCTCATCGCGGGTTCCTTTATCCTTCGGCCATGATATACGCCCCTGTCCCGCGCGCACAAGGCGTGCCCCAAGGAGTTGCCCCATGTCCGATGCCAACCACGCCCGCCGCACTGCGGTCTACTTGCTGGATCAGGTGCTGGGAGAGGGGCGGCTGTTGGCGGAATGCTATGCTGCCGGAGCGCTGGAGAAGCTGGCACCAGAGGATCGCGCCCGCGCACAGCGGCTGGCCGTGGAGACACTGCGCAGTCTGGAGCGCGCTGACCGGGTTCTGAAAAAGCACTTGAAGAAATCTCCGCCGCTGACGGTCATGAATGTCTTGCGGCTGGGAACGGTGGAGCTCTGTTCCGGCGCCGCGGCGCATGGGGTGGTCAATGCGATGGTGGCAATTATCTCCAAACACCGCCGCCATGGGCAGCTCAAGGGGATGGTCAATGCGGTACTGCGCAGGGTGGCTGAAGCAGGGCCGGCGGAATGGGCCAAGCTGCGCACGCCGCGCCTGCCGAACTGGATCCGGAAACCCTTGGTCCAGGCCTGGGGCGCAGAAGCGATGCTGGGCATTGAGGCTGCGCATCTCGCTGGCGCGCCGCTGGATATCACAGGCAAGCCCGGTGCAGACCTTGCTGCACTTGGCGGTGAAATGCTGCCAACCGGCTCTGTCAAACTCGCCAATGCAGGCCAGGTTTCCGCTCTGCCAGGCTATACAGCTGGCGATTGGTGGGTGCAGGACGCTGCTGCGGCATTGCCTGCCCGCATTCTGAATGTTCAGCCCGATGAACACGTGCTGGAACTATGCGCGGCACCGGGCGGCAAGACCATGCAGATGTCGGCCACAGGCGCCAAGGTCACGGCTGTTGATGTTTCGGAGGGCCGGGTTGCCCGGCTTAGGGAAAACCTGGAGCGCACGGGGTTGCGAGCGGAGCTGATCGTAGGGGATGCGCTGGCGCAGACCGGCCAGTATGACGCCGTGCTGCTGGACGCGCCTTGCTCCGCGACCGGCACCATTCGCCGCCACCCTGACCTGCCGCAGGCCAAGGATGGCAGTGAGTTCGGAGGGCTGATCGAGCTGCAGGCGCAGATGCTGGCCCATGCCTGGAGTCTGTTGAAACCCGGCGGGCGGCTGATGTTCTGCACCTGCTCGCTGCTGCCGGATGAAGGCGAATGCCAGGTCGAGGACGCGCTGGACATGTTTCCGGAGATGGCAGCAGACCGCGAGGCGCTGCTGGTGCCCGGTGTGGAGCCAGACTGGATCACCGAGGAAGGCGGCCTGCGCCTGCGCCCGGATTACTGGCCGGAGCGCGGCGGTATGGACGGTTTCTACATGGCCCTTTTGCGCAAATCCGCGTGACCCCGGGGCGTCCCCGGCATTCGCCGGTGACTTGAGCCGCACCCCGCGCTATGCTCCTGCCAAAACGCCCTGGCAAACCCGGCGTGAGGCAACAGAGCATGTCCACTTATGACAGAATGGCAGGCCGCGGCACCCGGCTGCTGAACCGGTATTACGCCTGGCGCGCGCGCAGCCAGCCGGCTGCGACCGGTTTTGTCTCGCAGCCCGAGCCGCGCACCATCGGCAGTTTTGCCCGCGGGCGGCAGCTGGTGGCGGGCAACCTTTTGTTTGCGGGCTACCTGGTCGAATCGCCGGATACCGGCCTGTGGGAAGTCGCGGCTCCAGATGCCGCCTTTGATGCGGAGCGGCACGGGTTTGCCTGGCTCGACGATCTGGCGGCTGTTGGGGATTTCAAGGCGCGGCTCAAGGCGCAGAAATGGGTCTGGGGCTGGATAGAACAGCACGGGCGCGGCAGCGGGCTGGGCTGGCTCCCGGATCTGACCGGACGCCGGGTGATCCGCTGGATCAACCACGCCCTGTTCCTGCTGAGCGGCAAAGAGAAAGACGAAACCGAGGCCTTCTATGGCTCGTTGGCGCAGCAGACCTGGTATCTGGCACAGCGCTGGCAGGGGGCCGCTCCTGGGTTGCCAAGGTTCGAGGCGTTGTGCGGCTTGATCTATGCGGGGCTTGCCCTGCAGGGCAGGGAGGAACTGGCAGATCCGGCAGTCCGGGCGCTGGCGATGGAGTGTGAAACCCAGATCGACGGGCAGGGCGGCTTGCCGACCCGCAACCCGGAAGAGCTGCTGGAAGTGTTCACCCTTCTGACCTGGGCGGCTGCGGCCCTGCATGAGGCCGGCCGTACCGTGCCGCCTGCCCACTTCGCTGCCATCGAACGGATTGCACCGACCCTGCGTACCCTGCGCCACAGCGACGGCGGGCTGGCGCGGTTTCATGGCGGCGGCCGCGGGCTGGAAGGGCGGCTGGACCACGCACTGGCGGCCAGCCATGTGGCGGAGCGCCATGCGGACGGGCTGGCAATGGGCTTTGCCCGGTTGTCTGCACGGCGCACTTCGGTGATTGTTGATGCATCGGCGCCACCCCAGGGCAAGGCTTCTTATAACGGCCATGCATCTACCCTGGCGTTCGAACTGACATCCGGCCGGCGGCCCTTGGTCGTGAACTGCGGGTCCGGTGAAACTTTCGGTGTGGAATGGCGCCGGGCCGGACGGGCGACGCCGTCGCACACGACGCTGTGCATTGAAGGGCATTCCAGCGCCCGTTTGTCCGCGCCGCACCGGACGACGGGCCATGAAGAGCTGATTGAGGCTCCGGATGACGTTCCGTTGGAACTGAGCGATCTTGCGGACGGCTTCCGGTTTCAGGGTGGCCATAATGGCTATGCGGCTCACTTCGGGCTGACACATGCCCGTTCGCTGGATCTGTCCTTTGACGGCCGTTCCCTGGCTGGGGAGGACATGCTGCTGGCGCTGGAAGACCCGGCAAAGCGCCGCTTTGACAAGGCCAGCGCAAGTAATCCGGATGGCGGTGTCGGCTTTGACATCCGTCTGCATCTGCATCCGGAAGTGGACGCAGCCCTTGACTTGGGCGGCGCGGCAGTATCCATGGCGCTCAAGAGCGGGGAAATCTGGGTGTTCCGCCATGACGGGCACTGCCAATTGCGGCTGGAGCCAAGCGTTTTCCTGGAAAAGACCCGCTTGAAGCCGCGTGCGGCAAAGCAGATCGTTTTATCCGGGCGGGCGATGGGATATGCCACCCGCGTCCGGTGGACGCTCAGCAAGGCGCAGGAGACTGCAGTTGCCGTGCGAGACCTGAACCGGGACGAACCCGAGACGTTTGACTGAGCCTTTAAAAGGACCTGCCCTGCCATGACCGACCTTCACCCCGTACGCCGTGCGCTGCTTTCCGTATCCGACAAGACCGGCCTGATTGAGCTGGGTAAGGCGCTGGCTGCGCGCGGTGTTGAACTGCTGTCCACCGGCGGGTCCGCCAAGGCGTTGCGCGATGCCGGCCTCACCGTCAAGGACGTATCGGAAGTCACTGGCTTCCCGGAAATGATGGACGGCCGGGTGAAGACCCTGCACCCGATGGTGCATGGCGGGTTGCTGGCCCTGCGCAACAATGACTCCCACGTCGCCGCAATGGACGAGCACGGCATCGGCGCCATCGATCTCTTGGTCGTGAATCTTTACCCGTTCGAGGCAGCTCTGGCGCGCGGTGCCGGCTATGACGAGATGATCGAGAACATCGACATCGGCGGCCCGGCGATGATCCGCGCAGCCTCCAAGAACCACCTGTTCGTGAATGTGGTCACCGACGTGCAGGACTATGACGCGCTGCTGGCTGAACTGGACGCCAAAGACGGCCAGACCTCTTACGCCTTCCGCCAGCGCCTGTCGCAGACCGCCTATGCCCGCACTGCTGCCTATGACGCGGCTGTGTCGAACTGGATGGCCTCCGCAATTGAAGAGAAAACCCCGCGCCGCCGCGCCTTTGCCGGTGAGCTGAAACAGACCCTGCGCTATGGCGAGAACAGTCACCAGGAAGCGGCTTTCTACACCGACGGTTCCAATCGTCCGGGCGTTGCGACTGCCGTGCAGCTGCAGGGCAAGGAACTGAGCTACAACAACATCAACGACACTGATGCGGCCTATGAGCTGGCCGCGGAGTTCGATCCGTCTGACAGCGCGGCCGTGGCAATCATCAAACACGCCAACCCCTGCGGCGTGGCCAAGGGCGCGACCCTGGCCGAAGCCTACCAGAAGGCGTTTGACTGCGACCGCACCTCGGCCTTTGGCGGTATCGTGGCGCTCAACCAGCCGCTGGACGCGGAAACAGCTGCCAAGATTACAGAGATTTTTACAGAGGTGGTGATTGCACCGGGCGCATCTGACGAGGCAAAGGAAATCTTTGCCGCCAAGAAGAACCTGCGCCTGCTGCTGACCGACGGTCTGCCCGATCCGCGCAAAGCCATCACGGCTTACAAGCAAGTCGCAGGCGGTATGCTGGTGCAGGACAAGGACGTCGGCTACGTCGGCATGGACGACCTCAAGGTGGTGACCGAGAAGGCGCCGTCCGAGGCCCAGATGCAGGATCTGCTGTTTGCCTGGAAAGTTGCCAAGCACGTCAAATCCAACGCCATCGTCTATGTGAAGGACAGTGCCACTGTCGGCGTCGGCGCAGGCCAGATGAGCCGCCTGGACAGCGCCAATGTGGCCGCGGCCAAGGCAGGCCGCATGGCCGCCGAGCTGGGTTTGGAAGAGAGCCTGGCCAAGGGCTGTGCCGTGGCTTCGGACGCGTTCTTCCCCTTTGCCGACGGCCTGCTGGAAGCGGCGGCCGCGGGCGGTGCCTGCGTCATTCAGCCGGGCGGCTCGATGCGCGATGACGAGGTGATCAAGGCGGCCAACGAAAAAGGTCTGGCCATGGTCTTTACCGGCATGCGCCACTTCCGCCACTAAGCAGAGCAGGGCACATGGCAGCACGTTGCATGATCTGGGGCGCCGCCCTTTCCTTGCTGGCCGATCAGGCTAGCAAATACTGGGTGATCCATGTGATGGGGCTGGACCAGCGCCACAGGATCGACGTGCTGCCGCCGTTCCTGAATTTCCGCTACGGCGAGAACACCGGCATCAATTTCGGCCTGTTCGGCGGCGGCGATGAAGCCGCGCGCTGGATTCTGATTGCGCTGTCGCTGGTGATCTGCGCTGCGCTGGCGATCTGGATTCTGCGTGGCCAAGGCAAGTTCTGGGGCATGCAGCTATCCGCAGGGCTGGTGATCGGCGGCGCCTTGGGCAATGTCGCGGACCGGCTGCTCTACGGTTATGTGCTGGATTTTCTCAACACGTCCTGCTGCGGCATCCAGAATCCCTTTGTGTTCAATGTCGCTGATATATTTATCTTTGGCGGCGCAGCCGGGCTGATCTTCTTCGACGGCCGGCATAAAAAGCCTGCGTAGACCTCGTCAGGCAATTGCGTTAAAAGCGCTGGGAAACAGGCAGGAGTTTGGGGCAATGCGGATCCCGTTCGGAGTGATGGTTCTGGCTGGCGCGCTGGCAGTGGCCGGGTGCGGCCAAAAGGGGCTGCGGCTCATCCAGAAGCCCGGCACCGGCCCTGACGAATTTCTAGTTCTGCCCAGCAAACCGCTGAGCACTCCTGAAAACTTCAGCAGCCTGCCCGCGCCGACGCCTGGCGGCGCAAACCTGACGGACCCCAACCCGCAGGCCGAAGCGGTTGCCGCCCTTGGCGGCAAGCCCGGCGCATTGGTGCCCGGTAGCGGCGTTCCCTCCAGCGATGCAGCCCTGGTAACGGCATCCAGCCGGTATGGAGTCGAGGCGGGCGTGAGGGAAACTGTCGCCGAAGAGGATGCCAAGTTCCGCCACCGCAACCGCCGCGTGGGCCGGATCAAGCTGTTCCCGGTTGACCGTTATGAACAGCTGTACAGGAAGCAGACGCTGGATCCTCACGCCGCAAACGAGCAGTACCGCCGTGCCGGCGCGGCCACGCCGTCCGCACCGCCGCCTGGCGATTTCTGAACTCACTTTTCCGCCAGCCAATCTTGCAAGACGCCAGCAGCAGCGTAGGTTGACAGCAGTCTTTCTGCTGGCAATGCGCGCCGAATTGTGGCTGCATTACGCAAAAGAGCAGTAACCGCACTGCCCCGGGCAAGGGCAATGGTGCAGAAATTGGAGGATGCCAGATGATCCAAAGGGTCACATTGGCCGCCGCAGCGCTGAGTGCTGTCTTGTCTATCCCGGCACGGGCTGAGGATGAGTCAGTGACCGCGTTCACCCTCGACAATGGCATGGATGTAGTGGTGATCGAGGATCATCGCGCGCCCGTCGTGCAGCAGATGGTCTGGTACCGGGCCGGCTCTGCCGATGAGCCGCCGGGCCAGTCCGGTGTCGCCCATTTCCTGGAGCACCTTCTGTTCAAGGGCACAGACAAGCTGGCGCCGGGTGAGCTGTCTGCGACGGTGCGCGCCAATGGCGGTCAGGACAATGCCTTCACCAGCTACGACTACACTGCCTATTTCCAGCGTGTTGCTGCCGACCGGCTGGAACTGATGATGCAGATGGAAAGCGACCGGATGACCAACCTCCGCCTGAGCGAGGAGGATATCGTCACCGAGCGCGAGGTGATCCTGGAAGAGCGCAACCAGCGCACGGACAATGACCCGGTGGCGCTGTTCCGCGAGCAGCTGCAGGCTGTGCAGTATCTCAACCATCGCTACGGCCAGCCGGTGATCGGATGGCGGCATGAGATGGAAAGCCTGGACATGGAGGATGCGCTGTCTTTCTACCAGACGTATTACGCGCCCAATAACGCCATTCTGGTGGTGTCCGGGGATGTTGAGCCGGATGACGTGCAGGCCCTGGCGGAAAAATACTACGGCGTGATTCCGGCTAATCCGGATTTGCCGGAACGGTTCCGCAGCCAGGAGCCGCCGCAAACCGCGGCCCGGCGCGTCACATACCAGGATCCACGCGTCGCCCAGCCCTATGTCCAGCGTTCTTATCTGGCGCCGGAGCGTGACCCCGGCGCGCAGCAAAAGGCCGCGGCACTTTACCTGCTGGCAGAGCTTCTGGGGGGTAGCAGCACGTCTTACCTGGCCAATGCTCTGCAATTCGACCAGCAAGTTGCTGTCTACTCTGGCGCCTTCTACTCCGGCAGCTCGCTGGATGACACCTCGTTTACGTTCCTCGTGGTCCCCGCTGACGGCGTGAGCATGGAAGAAGCTGAAACCGCGCTGGATTCCACCATCGCCCGCTTCCTCGAGGAGGGGGTGGACGAGGCCCAGCTGAACCGGATCAAACTGCAGTTGCGCGCTGCCGAGATCTATGACCGGGACAATGTGAACGGCATTGCCAACCGATATGGCCAGGCGCTCAGCATCGGGCTGACGGTGCAGGATGTGCAGGATTGGCCGAAAATACTGCAGTCCGTCACAGCGGACGAGATCATCGCCGCGGCCAATGAAGTGCTGCGCCCGGAAACATCGGTGACAGGCTGGATGACACGCAGTCAGGAGGTGACCCAATGACACTGCTGAAACTGATTGCGGCGTCACTGGCTGCCTGCTTCATGGCTTTTCCCGCTTTGGCTGGCATCAAGATTCAGGAAGTGACCTCCCCCGGCGGCATTACCGCCTGGCTGGTGGAAGATCACGCTATTCCTTTCTCGGCGCTGGAACTGCGGTTTCGCGGCGGCACGTCACTGGATGCAGAAGGCAAACGCGGCGCGGTCTATCTTATGACAGGATTGCTGGAAGAAGGGTCCGGGGATCTGCGTGCACAGGAATATGCCCGTGCGCTGGAATCCCTGGCCGCAGATTTTTCCTATGACGCGGATAAGGATGCTGTTTCCATTTCCGCCAGGTTTCTGACGGAAAACCGCGACGAGGCTGCAGCGCTTCTGCGGCAAACCCTGTTTGAGCCGCGGTTTGACCAGGACGCGTTGGACCGGGTGAGGGCTCAGGTGCTTGCCGGGCTGCGCTCAGACGCCAAGGATCCAAATAAGATTGCGGGGCAGGCGTTTGCTAGCATGGCCTTTGGCAGCCACCCCTACGGCAGTGATGGCAAAGGCACAGTGGACAGCGTTTCCGCCCTCAGCCGGCAGGACATTTTTGATGCCTATGAGGCAGTATTCGCCCGCGACAGGCTCTATGTCAGTGCTGTTGGCGACATCACTGCTGAGGAGCTTGGCACACTGCTGGATGATCTGCTGGGCGCCTTGCCTGCGGAGGGTGCACCGATCCCGGGCCCGGCAGACGTGACCATCGAAGGCGGTGTCACGGTTGTCGACTTTGATACACCGCAGTCGGTGGCCCTTTTCGGCCAGAAAGGCATCAAGCGCGAGGACCCGGATTTCTTCACCGCCTATGTGATGAACCAGATTCTGGGCGGCGGCTCTTTCGAGGCCCGGCTGATGACTGAGGTGCGGGAAAAGCGCGGGCTGACCTACGGGGTCTATTCCTACCTGGTGCCGCGCGATCTGGCAGCGGTCTACATGGGGTCGGTGGCCTCGGCCAACGGCAAGATGGCCGAAGCGGTGGAGGTCATCCGCAACGAATGGCGCCGCATGGCCGAGGAAGGCGTAACCGCGAAAGAGCTGAAGGATGCCCAGACCTATCTGACCGGCGCCTACCCGCTGCGCTTTGACGGCAATGGCCGCATTGCCTCAATCATGGCGGGGATGCAGATGGACAATCTGCCGGTCAGCTATGTGGAAACCCGTAACGACCGCATCAACGCGGTCACCCTGGAAGACATCAACCGCTTTGCGGCGGAGTTCATGGACCCCGGCGGGCTGCATTTCACCATCGCCGGCCGCCCGGAAGGGCTGGAGACCACAAACTGAGGCCGCTCCTGGCTATGGATCAGCCCCGATCAGCGCCCGCCCCGCATGGAGCGGGCGTTTTTACTGCCGGGCCGGCATCCGGGCGGCTTCACGCTGACTCCTGCCGCCGGACCGCGCGGCTTTCCGCTTTTCCTTTCAATCGGGGGCAAACTGCTGTATGGGCGGGCCTATCTGAGACGATGTGCCCGGGCCCTGGCACGCGAAAGAAAGATAGATTGGGCCGGCGGCAATGGGGCCGCCACGCAAACGGGAGACCCGGAGGGCCGGGAGCGCTCCCAATCAGGATACGCTAGATGTTTAACGTTTCGAAAAAATCGATGCAGTGGGGCGAAGAGACGCTCACACTGGAAACCGGCAAAGTTGCCCGCCAGGCGGATGGCTCCGTGATTGCCACCCTGGGCGAGACCTCGGTCATGGCCAACGTGACCTTTGCCCGTCAGCAGAAGCCCGGCCAGGACTTCTTCCCGCTGACCGTGCACTACCAGGAAAAATACTATGCTGCGGGCAAGGTGCCCGGCGGCTTCTTCAAGCGCGAAGCGCGCCCGACCGAAAAAGAAACCCTGACCGCGCGTCTGATCGACCGTCCGATCCGCCCGCTGTTCGTCCCCGGCTTCAAGAACGAAGTGCTGGTGATGTGCACCGTGCTGAGCCACGACCTGGTCAACGACCCCGACATCGTCGCGATGATCGCGGCCTCCGCTGCGCTGACCCTGTCCGGCGCGCCCTTCATGGGCCCGATCGCCGGTGCGCGCGTTGGCTTCGAGGACGGCGAATACGTTCTGAACCCGACCGTCGACGACATGCAGGACCTGCGCCTGAACCCCGAGCAGCGCCTGGACCTGGTTGTTGCCGGCACCAAAGACGCGGTGATGATGGTGGAATCGGAAGCCTATGAGCTGTCCGAGGCCGAGATGCTGGGTGCGGTGAAATTCGCGCACGAGCAGATCCAGCCGGTGATCGACCTGATCATCTCGCTGGCCGAAGAAGCCGCGAACGAGCCCTTCGACTTCACCCCGCCGGATTACGCCGACCTCTATGAGGCGGTCAAAGCCGCAGGTGAGACCGAGATGCGCGCCGCCTTTGCGATCACCGACAAGCAGGAGCGCACCGCCGCTGTTGCCGCTGCCCGTGAGACCATCAAGGAAAAGCTGACCGAAGAGCAGCTGGAAGATGCCAACCTCGGCTCCGCGCTGAAGAAGCTGGAAGCAGGCATCCTGCGCGGCGACGTGGTCAAGACCGGCAAGCGTATCGACGGCCGCAAGACCGACGAGATTCGCGACATCGTGTCGGAAACCGGCCTGCTGCCGCGGACCCACGGCTCGGCGCTGTTCACCCGCGGCGAGACTCAGGGCCTGGTTGTGACCACCCTGGGCACCGGCGACGACGAGCAGTTCATCGACGCGCTGCACGGCAACTTCAAATCCAACTTCCTGCTGCACTACAACTTCCCGCCGTACTCGGTTGGTGAAGTGGGCCGTGTCGGCTCCCCTGGCCGCCGCGAAATCGGCCACGGCAAACTGGCCTGGCGCGCGCTTCAGGCGGTTCTGCCGGCCCCGACCGACTTCCCCTACACCGTGCGTGTTGTGTCGGAAATCACCGAATCTAACGGTTCCTCCTCGATGGCTTCCGTCTGCGGCGGCTCGCTGTCGATGATGGACGCGGGCGTGCCGCTGAAAGCACCGGTTGCCGGTGTTGCGATGGGCCTGATCCTGGAAGACGACGGCTCTTACGCGATCCTGTCGGACATCCTGGGTGACGAAGACCACCTGGGCGACATGGACTTCAAGGTGGCGGGTACCGAAAACGGCATCACCTCGCTGCAGATGGACATCAAGGTTGCCGGTATCACCCCGGAAATCATGGAGAAAGCCCTGGCTCAGGCCAAGGACGGCCGGATGCACATCCTGGGTGAGATGGCCAAGGCGCTGTCCGAAACCAATGAGTTCTCGGTCCACGCCCCGCGCATCGAAACCATGCAGATCCCGACCGACAAGATCCGTGAAGTGATCGGCTCCGGCGGCAAGGTGATCCGCGAGATCGTGGAAACCTCCGGCGCCAAGGTCGACATCAACGACGACGGCGTGATCAAGATCGCCAGCCCCAACGGCGAAGCCATCCAAAAGGCCTATGACATGATCTATTCGATCGTGGCAGAGCCGGAAGAGGGCCAGATCTACACCGGCAAAGTTGTGAAGATCGTCGACTTCGGCGCCTTCGTGAACTTCTTCGGCAAGCGTGACGGCCTGGTGCATGTCTCCCAGATCGAAAACCGCCGCCTGAACCATCCGTCGGATGTTCTGAAGGAAGGCCAGGAAGTGAAAGTGAAGCTGCTGGGCTTTGACGACCGCGGCAAGGTCCGCCTGTCGATGAAAGTTGTCGACCAGGAAACCGGCGAGGAAATCCAGCCGGAGAAGAAAGAAAAGGCAGAGCAGGACTAATCCTCCTTTGATCTGACATAAACAGCCCGGGGCACGCGCCAAATCGTGCCCCGGGCTATTCAATTTCTGCCGGGACGCGCATGGACAAGTCTTTGAAATCCCGTGTTTCCATCATCACGGTCACCTATAATTCCTCGGTGATTGTTGAGAATCTGCTGCGTTCCATTCCGGATGAAGTTCCTGTTGTTCTCGTCGACAACGCATCGCGCGACGCGGACGCAACCCGGACCTTGGCCGCAGAACATGGCGCGCGCTTCATTGCCAATTCCGAAAACCTGGGTTTTGGCCGCGCCTGCAATCAAGGGGCGGAGCTTGCGGATGCCGAATTCCTGTTCTTTGTGAATCCGGATGCCGAGCTTTTTCCGGACACTTTGGAGGCTCTGCTGGCGGCTGCTGAATCCCATCCTGAGGTTTCAGCCTTTAACACCCGCATCGTCAAAGGCGACGGTTCGCTCTTTTTCAAACGCCGCAGCAAACTGATTCCGAAATCGCTTTGGCTTGGCCGCGAAGCCGCCACGCAGGATGGCGAAGTGCCTGTGCTGTCCGGCGGGGCGTTGCTGGTGCGCCGCTCCGCATTTGAGAAGGTGGGCGGCTTCGACCGCAAAATTTTCCTCTTCCACGAGGATGATGACCTGAGCCTCAGGCTAAAAGCTGACTGCGGCCCGTTGCGCTATGTCTATGGGGCGCAGGTCCGGCACCTCTTGGGGCATTCCACGGAACGCTCTGCCAGGACCGCTGCGCTCAAAGCTTGGTACATGGGGCAATCCCGCGTCTACGCAGCCCGCAAGCACAACCAGCCCTTGGGCTTCCTTCGGGCATTGGCTGAGGCCGCCTTGCAGCTGGTCTCCCCTCTAAACCTTTTGTCAGCACGCAAGCGCGCCAAAAGTTGGTACTATTTCCGCGCAATCCTCGTCAGCCGCGGCCTGGGTTCAGCGGACCGGCCGCCGCCGTGGCAGACGCGCTGATGCTGGCTTTTTCAGTGACACTCGACAGGTGCCCTGCATGAAACGCCCCCCGCTATGGAAAATCACCCGTGAGCTGAAGCGCCCGCTGCAGCAGTTTTCCCAATTGCCCAGCCGGTTGGGGTCTCTTTTGCTGGGGCGCTGGTACTACGATGCAGCCCTGGCCCGCCGGATCCGTTGCACCAAGGGGGCCGTGCCACCGGGCCCGCTGCCAGCAATCTATCTGATCTTCCCAAGCCAGGGCCTGCTAGACTCCCATTTTCTGGCCCTGCGCTACTTGATCCGCAGCGGATATGCTCCTGTCGTGGTGTCTAACATCCCGCTCAGTGATACCGATCGGGAACGCTTGCGCAGTGTCAGCTGGCTCTGCATTGAACGTCCCAATTTTGGATATGACTTTGGCGGCTACAGGGACGGTCTTCTGGCCGCCCGGGCACATCTGGACCGCATTGACCGGCTGGTGCTGCTGAACAATTCTTCATGGTTCCCGCTGCCGGGCGCGCGTGATTGGCTTGCGGAGGCTGAGGCGCTGGGAGTGGATTTTGCCGCCGCCGCTTGCAACTATGGCCATCCGCGGGTGGAGGCAGAACATTTCCGGGGCATCAACTGGGGCTATTCCACGGCCAGCCGGAATTTCCAGTACTGTTCCTATGCGCTGATGCTGTCAGGGCGGCTGCTGAATGATCCCGCTTTCCTCAGGTTCTGGAAACGCTTTCCCCTGACCAACAACAAGAAATTCATCGTCCGCCGGGGAGAGACCGGACTCACTCAATGGGTGCTGTCACATGGGTATTCGCACGGTGCGGTCCTGCGGACAGCGGACTTGGACCAGCGGCTTGGCCGGCTGTCCCCGGCGGCGATCAGGCGTGTTGTAGAGGAAACCGTGATCTTCGGCCGCCCCAGTCTCGAGGCTCTTAAGGCCAAGCTGCTGTCGCAAGACACCCCGCCGCAGGATTTTGCGGCATTTGTTCTGACTGCGGTGGCCACACAGGGTGTCAGCTACACGCTGCCTGCCTATTTGCATGCTGAGGATGGGTTTGCCTTTCTCAAGAAATCGCCCTGCTGGCTCACCCGGGACGGGTCGGACATCACCTTGGGCTTTGCATCGAAGCTGGAAGGGGAGGAAGGCCGGGCCATCGCAGCCGAAGCGCTGCAGTTGCGGCAAACCCGGGCGCCGGATTTCCCGCCCGCAGCAGGAAATGCGGGCTAACACCTGAATAAGACAAGCCGCCCAAAGGCGGCTTGCAGGAGGTTCGAAAGCGTCCGGACTATTCCGGCGCTTTTACCTTGCGCAGGTAGGGGAAGATGGTCTCGAATTCGCCGAATTTCGCCTTGGCATCCTCGTTGGAGACAGTCGGCGGAATGATCACGTCTTCGCCCGGCACCCAGTTTGCCGGGGTGGCGACACCCTTGGCGCTCATCTGCAGCCCGTCCAAGGCTCGCAGGATCTCGGCAAAGTTGCGGCCCACGGTCATCGGGTAGGTCATCGACAGCTTCAGCTGTTTGTCCGGACCAATGATGAAGACAGAGCGCACAGTGGCGCTGTCGGCAGGCGTGCGGCCATCGGGCAGATAGGCTTCGGCAGGCAGCATGTCGAACGCCTTTGAAACTGCCAGGCCATCGTCGGCGATGATCGGGAAGCCGGGTTCTGCCTTGCCGTATTCCGCGATGTCCTTCTTCCACTTCTTGTGATCTTCAACACCATCAACCGAAACGCCGATCACCTTGGTGTTGCGCTTGGACCATTCGTCATTCAATTGGGCAACCGCGGAAAACTCTGTGGTGCAAACGGGGGTGAAATCCTTGGGGTGCGAAAACAGGATTGCCCAGCTGTCGCCGATCCAGTCGTGAAAGCTGATGCTGCCCTGATCGGTTTCGGCATTGAAATCAGGAACCACGTCGTTGATGCGTAAACCCATGGCAGTATCCTCCTTGTCAGGGGGTTATGTTTGGTTGCTGTCAGGCGGCTGAGTCGCCTGGGAAACCACTTATGCAGTCTTCCGTCACGTTACAGCCCCTGCCGCAGGTTGCCACGGAAAATCTCTAATGTCCTTGCCCGCCAGAGGGTTGCAAACACCGCTGGAAAAGCGTTGACAGGCGCTCCGATAATTTGATCAAATTATGCAGCCAAAGCCACTTGCCCCCTTCCCGGCCTGGTGACAAAGTGGCCGCCAAACCGGCCGGCGGCTGGGAGAGAACATCTGAATTGGGAGACCCCAGATGATCGAGAAACGCGATTTTTACATCAACGGCCAGTGGGTTGCCCCTGCTGCGCCTAACGACTTCGAGGTGATCAACCCCTCGACCGAAGACCCCTGTGCAGTGATCTCATTGGGCTCTGAGGCTGACACCAACGCTGCCGTGGCTGCGGCCAAGGCGGCGCTGCCGGGCTGGATGGCCACCCCGGTGGAAGAGCGCATCGCGCTGGTCGAGAAGCTGATCGAAATTTATGAAACCCGCGCCGAAGATCTCGCCCAGGCGATGTCGCTGGAGATGGGCGCGCCGATCGACATGTCGCGTACCTCTCAAGTGGGGGCCGGCAGCTGGCACCTGCGCAATTTCATCGCCGCGGCCAAGGAGTTCCCCTTTGACGCACCGCTGAACGACCGCAGCCCCAACGACCGCATCATTCACGAGGCGGTCGGCGTCTGCGCCCTGATCACGCCCTGGAACTGGCCGATGAACCAGGTGACCCTGAAGGTCGGCGCGGCAGCGGTGGCCGGCTGCACCATGGTGCTGAAGCCGTCGGAACAGAGCCCGCTCAACGCGATGATCTTTGCCGAGCTGATGGATGAGGCCGGCTTCCCGGCAGGCGTGTTCAACCTGGTGAACGGCGACGGCCCGGGTGTCGGTTCTCAGCTGACCACCCACCCGGATGTGGACATGATCTCTTTCACCGGTTCCACCCGCGCGGGCATTGCGATTACCCAGGCTGCGGCGCCGACCCTGAAAAAGGTCGACCTGGAGCTGGGCGGCAAAGGCGCCAACGTGATCTTTGAAGATGCCGACGAGAAGGCAGTGAAGCGCGGCGTGCTGCACATGATGCAGAACACCGGTCAGAGCTGTAACGCACCCTCGCGTATGCTGGTGCAGCGGAGCATCTATGACCGGGTGGTCGCCGAGGCAGCGGAAGTGGCCGCCAAGGTCGAGGTTGGCCCGGCCAGCCAGGAAGGCCGCCACATCGGGCCGGTGGTCAATGAGCTGCAGTGGAACAAGATCCAGGATCTGATCCAGAAGGGCATCGACGAAGGCGCCAAACTGGTGGCCGGCGGCACCGGCCGTCCGGACGGGCTGAACAAGGGCTACTATGTGAAGCCCACTGTCTTTGCCGATGTGAACAACCAGATGACCATCGCCCGCGAAGAGATCTTTGGCCCGGTGCTGTCGATCATTCCCTTCGAGAGTGAAGAGGAGGCGGTCGAGATCTCCAACGACACGCCCTATGGCCTGACCAATTATGTGCAGACCCAGGATGGCGCCCGCGCCAACCGCATGGCCCGCGCGCTGCGGTCCGGCATGGTGGAGATGAACGGCAAGTCCCGCTCGGCAGGTTCGCCTTTTGGCGGCATGAAGCAGTCCGGCAAGGGCCGCGAGGGCGGCAAATGGGGGATCGAGGATTTCCTGGAAGTCAAAGCGGTCGGCGGCTGGGCCGCTGAATAAGCCTTCGCTACGGACCTTGTAGAGAGCCGCCTTCCGGGGCGGCTTTCTTTTTGCGTGCACAGGGCTTGCGTCCGGTGGTGCTCCCGCGCCCTCAAGCCCCCCGGCTGCGCCGGGCCGCATTCAGGCTTGGGCGTGGCCCGTGCTGCGCACGGGTAAAGGGGTGTGAGATTAAAAATAGGCTCTAAGCAGGCAGATTACGGCGATTCCGGCGCCCATCGTCAATGGCAGGCTGCGGGTGGTCAGCGCCACCGTCAAGGCGGCCGTGCCTGCGATCCATTCCTGCGGCCCGCCCTGCATCAGCAGATAGGTGACCAGCGACAGGATCAGGCAGCCCGGCAGCGCCTGCAGCCCGCGCGCCCAGGGGCCGTGGTCCGGCAGCCGCCGGCCCAGCAGATAGCCCGAAAGCCGCACAGCAAAGGTTGCCGCTGCCAGGCCGAAGATCAGGGTCCAAGTCTCAGTCATTGCCCAGCACTCCGGCAATGGCAGCCCCTGCCGCGCCGCCCAGGATCAGCGTCCAGGTGGGATCCAGCGGCGTAAGCAGGCCCGCCAGCAGCACGGTGGCGATGGACACGCCCCACGGCAGTAGCATGGCCCTGCCGCTCCACAGGGAACGCAGGATGGCGATAAAGGCAGCGGTAAAGGCGAAATCCATGCCCAGGGCCTTGGGCTCCGGTACTGCCGTGGCGACGCTGGCCCCCGCCACAGTGGCCAGCACCCAGACCGCGACCAGCCCCAATCCGCCGCCCACCAGATACCAGTAGCCCGCGCGATGGCCGCGGGCGCGCATGGCGTGCATCAGCGCCCAGTTTTCATCCGTTGCCAGATGCCCCCCTATGAGGATTTGCCACCAGGGACGTCCGGCCAGCTCATCCCGCAAGGACGCGGTGATTAGCAACAGCCGAAGGTTCAGCGCGAGGCCCGCCAGCACGGCGGCCCCGGCTCCGGCGCCCGCGATCAGACGCTCAACCGCGATGATCTGTGCCGAGCCGGCGAAAACGATGCTGCCCATCACGCCAGTCTGCAGCGCGTCCATCTGTGCCTGCGCGGCCAGCAGGCCAAAGGCCAGCCCATAGACGCCGACCCCTGCCGCCAAAGGCAAAATGTCACGCAAACCCGCGGCCAGTTCATCTCGGCACGAGGACGGGGCAAGATCTTGCATAATCATGGTGGGGGCTCCTCTGGAAGCGGCTCATATATTCGTCTATACCGAACACATGAATTGTGTACCGAACGAACGGCGCGTTCGTCAAGTCGAACGAAAGGGCGAAATACAGAACATGTCAGCGCCGCATCAGATGATCGCCGCCGCTATCCAGCGGGAACGCAGCCGGGCCGGGAAGTCGCTCTCGGCACTTGCGGCCGAGGCAGGCATTGCCAAATCCACCCTGTCGCAGCTGGAAGCAGGCAACGGAAACCCCAGTGTAGAGACGCTTTGGGCGCTGGCCGCCGCCTTGGATGTGCCGCTGAGCCTGCTGTTTGAGACGGAGGCACCGGCGACCAAACTGGTCCGTGCCGCAGAGGGGGAGGTTCTGGAATTGGAGCAGTCGGATTTCGCTGCGGTGCTGTTGTCGCGCTGCCCGCCCAACGTGCGCCGGGATGTCTACCGGGTGGTGATGCAGCCGGGGGAGGTGCGCCGTGCCCAGCCGCATCCGCGCGGCACGGTGGAGCACATGCTGGTCTGCGCCGGGCAGATGCGCGTGGGGCCGGCGGGGCAGGAGGAGGAGCTGCAGGCCGGCGACTACTACAGCTACCCGGGCGACCATCGGCACAGCTATGAGGCGCTGCAGGCGGATACGCTGTTTATGATGGTGATGGAAGCGCCGTAGTCAGGCTCTAAAAAGAGGGTTTGACCCGGAACTTCAGCGACTCGCCGCTGTCGGGGTGCTTGATCCGCAGCTCCTCGGAATGCAGCATCAGCCGCGGATGCTCCAATGCGCCGCCGCTGGCATAGAGCGGGTCGCCCAGGATCGGATGGCCCAGCGACAGCATATGCACCCGCAACTGATGCGAGCGCCCGGTCTTGGGCGTCAGCCGCACACGGGTGGCGTCCTCCTCGTATTTCATCACCCGCCAATCGGTGATCGCGGGCTTGCCGGTCTCGTGGCAGACCATCTGTTTGGGCCGGTTCGGCCAGTCGACGATCAGCGGCAGATCCACGGTGCCGCTTCTCGGCTCCAGCTTGCCTGCGACCCGTGCCACATAGGCCTTTTTCGTGGTACGTTTCTCGAACTGCATCGACAGATGCCGCTGCGCATGGGGGGTGAGGCCGAATACCATCACGCCGGAGGTGTCGCGGTCGAGCCGGTGCACCAGCAGCGCCTCGGGGAACACTGCCTGGATGCGGCTGATCAGGCAATCGGCCAGATGCTCCCCGCGCCCTGGCACCGACAACAGGCCGGCAGGCTTGTTCACGGCCAGCAGTTCGGCGTCGTGGTGCAGGATCTCCAGCGGGTCCTGCGGCGGGGTGTATTCGCTTGAAACGGCCATGGGCGCCTGCCTAGCGCCACCGGCAGGCCAGGGCAAGCGCGGCCAGGTTCCGCTGCCTCTGTCTCTTTCCCTTGAGCCCTGCCATTTGCTAAATTGACACTGTCCCGGCGATCCGGTAACCGGCGCGCCTCACAGGACTTTGGGGTGAAGGCATGGCACGCAAACGCAAAGGGCGCGATATTTCCGGCTGGCTGGTGGTGGACAAGCCCGCGGGGCTGACCTCGACCGCGGTTGTGAACAAGGTGCGCTGGGCGCTGGACGCCAAGAAGGCGGGCCATGCGGGCACCTTGGACCCTGAGGCGACCGGCGTTCTGGCGGTGGCGCTAGGCGAGGCGACCAAGACCGTTCCCTATATCACCGATGCGTTGAAGGCCTATACCTTCACCGTGCGGCTGGGCCAGGCGACCAACACTGATGACGCCGAGGGCGAGGTTATTGCCGAAAGCGCCGAGCGCCCCACTGATGAACAGATCAAGGATGCGCTGCTGCCCTTCCTGGGGGAAATCATGCAGGTGCCGCCCAAATTTTCCGCGGTCAAGATCGACGGTCAGCGCGCCTATAAGCTCGCCCGTGATGGTGAGGATGTGGAGATCGAAGCCCGCCCGCTGTGGGTCGAGGAGCTGATCATGCTGGATCGCCCCGACGCGGACCACGCGGTGCTGGAAATGACCTGCGGCAAAGGCGGCTATGTGCGCTCGATCGCCCGCGACCTGGGGGCCGCACTGGGCTGCCACGGCCATGTGAAGGAATTGCGCCGGATCTGGTCCGGCCCGTTTGATGCGGCTGAAGACGGGATTTCCCTGGAAGAGATCGAGCACCTGGCTCGTACCCCGGAACTGGACGCATACCTGCGCCCGCTGGAGGAAGGCCTGGCGGATCTGCCGGAGGTCAAATGCACGCCAGAGGGCGCGGTCCGGCTGCGCAACGGCAACCCGGGCATGGTGATGCCCAATGATGAGGTAGAATATGGCGACGAGGCCTGGGCGTCGCTCGACGGCCATGCGGTTGCCGTCGGCGTCTACAAATCCGGCAGCCTGCATCCCAGCCGGGTGTTCAATCAAGATGCAAGCGCCGGTTAACAAAGTGTAACTTTTTGGGTCAGCAGTTTTGACCGGATGTTTCGCGCGCGAAACATTTGGACAGCAAGGCTGACCTATTAACTTGCACTGGCATTGCGCCCTGGCTAGGCGGGCTCGGCTGTTCCGTTGTCTCCGAATACAGAGTAATACTCCTGTGCGGTCAGGAGGATACTGGCCTGCGCGCCCTCTTCGGCACTGATCTGATTACCCGCCGCATCGCGCCAACGGTCCTCGCTGGTGGAGTAGTCGTCGTGGAAGGCGATACTGACCCCTGACTGATCCCCGGGCAAGGTTGCGATGGCAATACCGTCCATGGCGATCAGAGTGCTGTCCTGATCCGCGTCGTAGCTGACGCTCAGTCCGGCGATTGCATCTTCAAAGCTGTAGCTGGGGATGGACCCGAAGCCGGCAACGACCGGGAAGTCGATTCGCAGCTGATCCTCTGACGGATCGAAGTCGGTGATTTCGGCTGCCGGAGTTCCGGCCTCGTACACATTTGCAAAGGCGTGGAAGGTGTCCGCCCCAGCGCCGCCGGTGGCCGTTGTCCCGGGACCGATCCACAGGCGGTCATCTCCAGTTCCACCGTCGAGCACATCACCGTCGTCACCCACACGGGTCAGGTCACCGGGGTAGTGATTGTAGGACCCTTCATAGTGGACTGAGCCACTGCCGCTGTAGAGCGTGTCGTCGCCTTCGCCGCCGGTAAGCGTGTCGGCACCGCCTTCGCCAAATATCACATCATCGCCTGCGGTGCCGTCCAGTGTGTCACTGTCCGGAGTGCCGCGGATCGCATCCAGGGCAAAGGGGGCGCTGAAGCCGGGATTTTCAAACTGCTCAGTCCGTTCAATGTCTCCATTTCCAAGCAGAAAATCTACTTCCAAAACCTCTCCCTCTGCGAGCGAAATGCCGGGCAGGGTCAGGATCGTCTTGTTGTTGAGGGTGTCGATAAAGCGCAGGCCGCTGCCGTCCTCGGTCTCGATCAGCTCAACGTAACCGGAGTGATAGGGCGTCAGTGCCAGCTGGTCGGTGCCCAGTTCAAAATCCTCGATCACCGTTTCACGGCTGCCTTCATCGTCCAGGACGAAACGGTCCGCGCCTTCGCCGCCGGTGGCAGTATTGTCTGCACCTAGATGCAGCTCATCATCTCCGCTGCCGCCTGCCAGCAGATCCTGGTCACCGGCATTGCCTGTCAGCGTGTCGTTTCCATCTCCGCCGCTAAGCTGATCATCCGTTCCGGCGGTGCCGGACAAATTGGCGGCTTGGGGCTGCGGATCAGGTTCAACTGGTGTTTCCGGTTCAGCAGTTTCTTCACCGGAGATTTCGGCCCCGTCGAAGCCGACAGCAATGGCGGAGCCCGCAAGTGCAAGAAAAATCAATAGTTCCATGTCGACCGGATCACAAAAATTGAACAATGCTATCGCGGTAAAAACTCGTCCGCGGTTCTGCCAAAGGCTGCAGTAAACTCCCTTGGAATGCAACCAGCGCCGTTTTAAAACCGCCGGCATGATTACCCGCAGCCACACCAAGGGCGACGCGCCCTCGACCGCCGTCTATTCCGATTGCGAGACCTACCGTTACAGTCTGACCCGTGTCTGGAACCCTGCCGGACGGCGGGTGATGTTCGTGATGCTAAACCCCTCGACTGCGACCGAAGTGCAAAACGACCCAACCATCGAACGCTGCGAGCGCCGCGCCCGGGCGCTGGGATTCGGCAGTTTCCGGGCCACCAACATCTTTGCCTGCCGTGTGACGGACCCGCGGGAAATGCGGCGGCTGCAAGCGCCGGAAGGGCCGGAGAATATGGCGGCCATTCTGGACGGTGTGGAATGGGCTGATACTGTGATCTGCGCCTGGGGCACGCATGGCGAACATTTGGGGCAAGGGGCCCGGGTGGCCGCAGCCCTGCGGCAGACCGGCAAACCGCTGCATCATCTGGGTCTCAGCAAGGCAGGCCATCCCAAGCATCCGCTTTATATCGCCTACAGCCAGCAGCCTGAGGTGTGGCGGGAAGCCTAGCCGGGGCATCGGTATCTGTTAACCCATGTTCCTGTTTTGTTTTGATCGCGCGGCCTGCACATGAGATCCTCGGCGGGTGCAGGTTGATACGAGGTTGATTGGTTATGTTGTGGCTTGCGAGCGTGCTGGGCCTGGTTGCGGTGGGCGGTGCAGTTCTGGTGGATGCAGGATCCTCGACTGAGGAGGACGCACCCGGTCCGGAAGCGGATGATGATGGCGACGGTTTGGATGGCGGCTTCATCGAACCTGGCGGAGAAACCGTGACGGGCACCGATGGCGGCGATGTGCTGGCTGGCAGCGGTGCGGCGGACCGGCTGGCCGGCGGCGGCGGCGATGATCAGATCGGTGGTTATGACGGCGATGATTGGCTTCAGGGCGGTTCCGGCAATGATGTCCTGCATGGCGACGAAGGCAGCGACATCCTGCAGGGCGGAACTGGTGCCGACCTGCTGCACGGGGAAGAAGGCGCCGATACGCTGCAGGGCGGTTCCGGCCAGGATCAACTCTTTGGGCATTTCGGTAATGACAGCCTGTCGGGCGGCCGCGGTGCGGATGAAATGCATGGTGGCCAGGGCGGTGACTTGCTGGCGGGCGGCCAAGGCCAGGATTCGCTGCATGGCAATGACGGCAAGGACAGTCTTTGGGGCGGTGCTGGACGGGACGCTCTGTTCGGCGGCTCCGGCGATGATGTAGTGTCCGGCGCCGGCGACGGCACGGCGCGTGATTTTGTCAATGGCGGTGACGGGGACGACACGCTGATCGCAGGGGCGGGCGATGCGGTCACTGGCGGGGCAGGTGGTGATCAGATTGCATTGGGCAGCTGGACAGGAACAGGGGCGGCTGTAGAACTGATGGATTTCGATGCCGCAGAGGATCAGCTGGTGCTGATTTGGGACTTTGCAGAGGGAGAGGAGCCCTTGGTGGAGGTGCAGCAAAACCCCGAAGCCGAGGAGGAGCAACTGGTCCTGGTTGACGGGCAGCCTGCCATCCGGTTGTCCGGTGCTGGGGAGCTTTCGGCAGAAGATCTGGTACTGGTGGACAAAGCCTCTGCCTCCTGGGCGGGGCTGCTGCCGCAAGCGGGCGGCGCCAGCTGACCAGGCAGCGCACTTATCCTTTGCCTTTGCAGTGGAAACATCTTATACGCCCGCATCTGCTGCGATTCCGCGGCAGGTTTCTCCATGGGCCTGTGCTGGACGACATCCCGGCCTGCGCCATCCACTCTAACCTATGAAGGAGACCCCGATGTCGATCACTGCGGAAGAAAAAGCGCGCCTGATGAAAGAATTCGCAACCAAAGACGGCGATACCGGTTCCCCGGAAGTCCAGGTTGCAATCCTGACCTCGCGCATCAACACCCTGACTGAGCACTTCAAAACCCACAAGAAGGACAACCACGGCCGCCGTGGCCTCCTGAAAATGGTTGCTCAGCGCCGCAAGCTGCTGGACTACACCAAAGGCAAGGATGAGGCCCGTTACCAGGACCTGATCAAACGCCTGGGCATCCGCCGCTAATCCGCGCTAATCCGGATTTTCTGCGCCCGTTCCGAAAGGAGCGGGCGTTTTCTTTTGGCCACCCGTCCACCGGGGGCAGTCAGCGGGCCGGAGCGCTGCGTTCATCCAGACAGCATTCGCTTTGCAGATAGGCGATCACATCCCACAGGCGGCCGTATTGCGGAACGCAGCGCAGGATGCGCCCCTCCCGCTGCTGTTTGATCAGCCCGGCCTCCACCAGGCTGGCAACATGGTGGGTCATCGAGGAATGCGGGATATCCAGATCCTCGCGCAGCACCCCGACCGGCAGCCCGTCAAAGCCTGACTTCACCAGCCTCTTGAAAATCCGCAGCCGGTGCGGGTGGCCCAGCTCCTTGAGAACCTTTGCAATTTCGTCGACGTCCATGAGCGCTCCGGGTTGGATGTTACGAATTTACCGGTAATATATTGACTCGCACTCTGGTGATCAATATTTCGATAAAACCAGTAATTTAGAATCAGAGGTTGGACCGATGTCACCTGAAGTCACCGCTGCCCTGCAGGAAGCAGGCGGCATGTTTCTTTTCCTCGCCGTGGAACTGACGGCGCTGTTCCTGCTGATCAGCTACGGCGTGGCGGTGCTGCAGGAGTATATCTCACCGGCCCGCATCCAGGCGGTCCTCAGCTCGCGCAACGGCCGCGGCTATGTGGTTGCCGCGCTGATGGGAGCAATCACACCGTTTTGCTCCTGCTCGACGATTCCCTTCCTCAAGGGGCTGCTCAGGGCGCGGGCCGGGTTTGGCCCGATGATGGTGTTCCTGTTCTCCAGTCCGCTGCTGAACCCGGTGATCATCGGATTGTTCACCGTGACCTTCGGCCTGCAGGTGGCTGTAGTCTATTTCCTGATCGCGATGGTGGTCTCGGTGGCTGCGGGCGTGCTTCTGGAGGCGCTGGGGTTCGAGCGCCATGTGGAACCTGCGGCCTATGAGGCCCCAGCTCCCAGCGGCTGCGGCAGCTCTTGCAGCGCGGCGTCTCAGCCTGAGAACCGCTGGCTGCGGCTCTGGAAATCGGTCTGGAAGGACTTCAAGGGCGTGCTGCCCTACCTGCTCGGAGGCATTGCCATCGGCTCGTTCATTTACGGCTTTATGCCAACCGGGCTGATCACCGAATACGCGGGCAGCGACAACCTGTTTGCCATTCCGGTGGCCGCGGTGATCGGCATCCCGCTCTACATCCGGGCGGAAGCGGTGATCCCTCTGTCGGCGGCACTGGCGGCCAAGGGCATGTCGCTGGGGGCGGTGATGGCGCTGATCATCGGCAGCGCCGGGGCCAGTCTGACAGAGGTTATTCTGCTGCGTGCCATTTTCCGGATGCCGATGATCCTGGCCTTCCTGGCGGTGATCCTGACGATGGCGGTCGGAGCCGGGCTGATCTATGCGCTGACACCGCTTGGTGCCTGAACCTGCGCAGGGCAAAAAACACGGCTGGCCTCAAGAGAAGCCAGCCGTTGTCAGTTTCAGCCGGGTTATTCGCCGTAGGGTACCCAGATGTTCTTCACCTCAGTGGCCTCCTGCAGGAAGCGCTTGGTATGGTCCTGTGTCCAGTCCGTCGCTGTGCAGTTGTTGACCCAGGTGCGCTTCAGGTTGCCTGCAGAAGCCGCCTCGATCGCTGCTGACAGATCAGAAGAGGAGAAACTCCAGACCGCGTCGACGTTCAGATGCGAGGCTAGCGGTTTCGCCAGTTCTGCATGGCTGCCTGTCAGGATGTTGACGACACCGCCGGGCACGTCTGAGGTGTCCAGAACCTGATAAAAATCGGTTGCTGCCAGCGGGAAGGCTTCGGAGGCCGCCAGCACCACCCGGTTGCCCATGGCAATCGCCGGCGCCATCACCGAAACCAGACCCAGCAGCGGTGCCTCATCGGCGCAGAGCGCGCCGATCACGCCAACCGGCTCTTTCATCGCCAGCGCCACGCCGCGGATCGGCACGCCATGCACCTGGCCGTCGTATTTGTCGGCCCAGGCGGCCGCAGAGAACAGGCGCTGGATCGAGGCTTCGACTTCAGCCGCGCCGCCCTTCTTGGCTGTCATGGCGTCGATGCGGGCCGCGAATTCCTCAGCGCGGGCAGAGAGGTTCTCGCCAATGTAGTACAGGATCTGCGCCCGCAGGTGGCCGGTGGCCTTGGACCACTTGGCGGCGCCGGCCGCAGCCTCGACCGCGTTGCGCACGTCCTTGCGGTTGGCCAGCCCCACGTGCCCCAGGAGCGCGCCGGATTTGCCGTAGATGGCTTGGCTGTAGCCGCTGTCTGGACGGGCCTGCTTGCCGCCGACATACATCTTGGCAGTGCGGTCCAGCGGGTCTGCCGGGGCGCCGTTGCCTTCGAAGGCATCCACCTTGGCCAGCGGTTTCGCCTTTGTCCTGGCCCGGGTATAGGCGGCGAGGCCTTCCCAGCCGCCTTCCCGGCCAAAGCCGCTCTCACGCACGCCGCCAAAGCCGGCCGCGGCGTCGAACATATTGGTGCCGTTGACCCAGACCACGCCCGCAGCCAGCTTAGGCGCCATGTCGAGCGCAAGGTTCACGTTCTCGGTCCAGAGCGTCGCCGCCAGGCCGTAGCGGGTGTTATTGGCGAGTTCCACCGCCTCGGCAGGCGTGCGGAAGGTGCAGGACACGAGTACTGGGCCAAAGATCTCCTCCTGCATCAGCGGATCGGCGGGGGTGAGACCCTCGATCAGCGTCGGCGGGTAGAAGCAGCCGCCTTCGGGCATTTCAACCTGTGCCTGATGCATTTGGCCCGCCTGGTTGGCGGCGACCATTTCGCTGATGGTGTTCAGCTGCACCGGATCCACCACGGCGCCAACGTCGATACATTTGTCGAGCGGGTTGCCGACGCGCAATCCGTCCATGCGGGCCTTCAGCTTGGCATGGAAGCGGTCTGCGATGCCTTCCTGAACCAGCAGGCGTGAACCGGCGCAGCAGACCTGGCCTTGGTTGAACCAGATTGCATCGACAAGGCCTTCGATTGCCGAGTCGATGTCGGCGTCGTCAAAGACGATGTAGGGCGACTTGCCGCCGAGTTCGAGCGTCAGCGCCTTGCCGCTGCCTGCGGTGGCCTCGCGGATCCTGCGGCCAACGGAGGTGGAGCCGGTGAAGGCTATCTTGTCCACATCCGCTGCGGTGATCATTTCACCCACGGCGCCGTCTCCGGTGACGATGTTGACCACACCCTTGGGCAGGCCTGCCTGGCGGCAGATGTCAGCAAACAGCAGGGCGGTCAGGGAGGTGTATTCCGCGGGTTTCAGCACCACGGTGTTGCCCATGGCAATGGCCGGCGCAATTTTCCAGGCCAGCATCAGGAGCGGGAAGTTCCAGGGGATGATCTGGCCGCAGACACCCAGGGCCTCTGCATCCGGCAATTCGCTGTCCATTAGCTGGGCCATGCCGGCGTGATAGTAGAAATGCCGTTGCGCCAGGGGGATGTCGATGTCACGGCTCTCGCGGATCGGTTTGCCGTTGTCCAGCGTTTCCAGAACGGCAAACAGGCGGGAATGCTTCTGCAGCAGGCGCGCGATGGCATAAAGGTATTTGGCGCGGCCCACGCCGCCAAGACCGGCCCAGCCGCCCTGCGCTTTGCGGGCAGCCTCAACAGCGGCATCCACATCCGCCTGCGTGGCTTGGGTCAGCGTTGCCAGCACTTCGCCGGTGGCGGGGTTCTTGCTGTCGAAACCGTCGCCTGGCGCGGTGAATTCACCGTTGATGAAATGGCCGAACCGGCTGCCCTGATCGACCAGCCAGGCCAGCGCTTCGGCGGCGCTTTCGGGGGCGGGACCGTATTCCATGGTGTCGAAAATCTCTTTGATGGTCATATGTTCAGCCCTCAGCCCATGGAGTGGCGGTAGCCGGCGGAGTATGCCCCGGTGACATGGTGTTCCAGCTGGCGCTCGATATCGCCCAAGAGCGAAGACGCGCCAAAACGGAACAGATCCGGCTGCAGCCAGCGGTCGCCCAGTTCGTCTTTGATAAGCGACAGGTACACCAGCGCGTCCTTGGCTTTGGAGATGCCGCCGGCGGGTTTGTAGCCGACGCGGTAGCCGGTGCGGTCATAGTAGTCGCGGATGGCGCGGATCATCACCAGCGACACGGGCAGGGTGGCGTTGACGCTTTCCTTGCCGGTGGAGGTCTTGATGAAATCGGCTCCGGCCATCATGCAGACCAGCGAAGCGCGCGCCACATTGCGCAAGGAGCCCAGCTCTCCAGTGGCCAGGATCGCCTTCACATGGGCGTCGCCGCAGGCCTGGCGGAAGGCTTTCATCTCGTCATAAAGCGCCTGCCAGTTGCCTTGCAGCACATGACGGCGGGTGATCACGATGTCGATCTCCTCGGCGCCGTCCTTGACGCTTTCCTCGATCTCCGCCACCCGCAGGTGGAACGGCGACAGGCCGGCCGGAAAGCCGGTGGAGACGGCGGCAACCGGAATGCCATTGCCCTCCAGCGCCTTGACCGCAGTCGGGATCATGTCGTGGTAGACACAGACCGCACCAGTGGTGAGGCCTTCCATGCCCAGCGTGTGCAGGAGGCCGGCGCTGACCGGCTGGCGCGCCTTGGCGCACAAGCGGCGGACCCGGCCTTCGGTGTCGTCACCGGACAGGGTGGTCAGGTCAATCAGGCTGACCGCTTTCAAGAGCCAGGCAGCCTGGTGGTCCTTCTTGACGCTGCGGCGGCCCGGCAGGGTGGCGCAGCGGCGTTCGATGGCCGATGTGTTGGCCTGCACGGCAGCGACCCAGTCCAGGTCCAGCTCCATGCCCGGGTTGCGCGGCTCTGCCAGCTGCGGCAGCTGCGCGCTTCGTTCAGCGGTATGGCTATCCATTGGAAATCCTCGGAAGAGTTCCGTGCGAAAATCGCACGGGTGCGGCATCTTGGCAAGCGAGGGCCGGGGCGTGCGGGCATGTTTTTTGACTAAATGGACAAAAAATTCCGCGAAGGCCGGACCATAGCTCTCGTAAAGCTCCTGAATCTAGCAGCGCGGTGTGAAAATCGTGTTTTCCGCGTCTTTGAGCCCAGGGCTGCGCATTCCGGTGGCAGAATCGCCTCCACATGCTAAATTTAGCGGTATGAGCAGTGCAGACCCCCATATCAGCGACAAACCGCAAGCAGACGGTCTTTCAGGCAGCCGGCCTGTGATCCGCCAGCTGGACGACAGCGCCATTAACCGGATTGCCGCCGGCGAGGTGGTGGAACGGCCTGCCTCGGCGGTGAAAGAACTGGTGGAAAACGCCATTGACGCCGGTGCAACCCGGATCACGGTGGAGATCGCCGATGGCGGCAAGACGCTAATCCGGGTCACGGATGATGGCTGCGGCATGACCCCGGAGGACCTGCCGCTGGCGCTGAGCCGCCATGCGACTTCCAAGATCGACGGTTCAGACTTGCTGAATATCCACACCTTCGGTTTCCGCGGCGAGGCGCTGCCAAGCTTGGGCGCGGTTGGGCGGCTGACCATCACCAGCCGGGCCGAAGGCCATGAGGCAGCGCAGATCCGGGTTTCCGGCGGCAAGCTGGAACCGGTGAAGCCAGCCGCCCTGCGCACAGGCACCATTGTCGAGCTGCGCGACCTGTTCTTTGCAACGCCTGCACGGCTCAAATTCATGCGAACCGACCGGGCCGAGGCGCAGGCGATCGGCGACACGGTGAAGCGGCTGGCGATGGCAGAGCCTTCGGTGGGCTTCACTTTGCGGGATGTCTCTGGCGGCGGCGAGGGGCGGGTCACCTTCCGCGCCGACCCTTTGTCCGGCGACCTGTTTGATGCGCTGCACGGGCGGCTGGCCTCGGTGCTGGGGCGCGAGTTTGCTGAAAATGCGCTGAAGATCGACGCCACCCGCGAGGGCATCCGGCTTTATGGTTATGCGGCACTGCCAACCTATTCCCGCGGTGCGGCGGTGGCGCAGTTCCTGTTTGTGAACACGCGCCCGGTGAAGGACAAGATGCTGACCGGCGCGCTGCGCGCCGCTTATTTCGACTTCCTCAGCCGCGACCGGCATCCGGCGGCGGCGCTGTTCATTGATTGCGATCCGCAGCTGGTCGATGTGAACGTGCACCCGGCGAAGTCCGAAGTGCGGTTCCGCGATCCCGGCTTGGCGCGCGGGCTGATCGTTTCCTCCCTGCGCCATGCGCTGGCAGAAGCCGGGCACCGCGCCTCGACCACCGTGGCTGGTGCCACGCTCGGAGCAATGAAGGTAGAGCAGCCCACCGCGAGCGGTGCCCCCCGGATCTATCAGATGGATCGGCCGTCTTATGGTGCACGGACGGCATCTTATACGGCGCAGCAGCCAGAGAGCTTTGCGCCCGCACCCGCCTACCAGCCGCTGGCGTCTCAGGGATTTGCCGAGCTGGCCGGTGCCTACAGCGGCCGGGTGACAGAACCGCCGGAAGCCCCGATGGCCCCGGGTCAGCCTTTGGGTGCGCCCAAGGGTGCCGCGCCCGGGGCCGAGGCCCTGCCGCTGGGTGCGGCACGCGGCCAGGTGCATGAGAACTACATCATCGCCCAGACCGCCGACGGCATGGTCATTGTCGACCAGCACGCCGCACATGAACGGCTGGTCTATGAGAAGCTGAAACGCCAGATGGCAGAGAACGGTGTCGCGGCGCAGGCGCTGCTGATCCCGGAGATCATCGAACTGAGCGACAACGACTGCGCTTGCCTGCTGGGCGTGGCCGATGAGCTGGCGAAATTCGGTCTCGGCATCGAGGCCTTCGGCGGCAATGCCATTGCAGTCAGGGAAACCCCGGCGATCTTGGGAGAGGTCAACGCCGAGGCGATGATCAAGGACATCCTGGACGAGCTGTCGGAGCAGGGCGAAAGCCAGCTGGTGCAGGCCAAGGTCGAGGCGATTCTGAGCCGGGTGGCCTGCCATGGCTCGATCCGCTCAGGCCGCCGGATGCGGGGCGAGGAGATGAATGCGCTGCTGCGGGAGATGGAGGCCACCCCTCATTCCGGCCAGTGCAACCATGGCCGCCCCACCTATGTGGAATTGAAACTGGCAGATATCGAGCGCCTGTTCGGGCGCACATGAACAAGAACCCCCGTTTAAGGGAGGACGAGCAGTGACACTGGAACAAGCCCAATGGGCGATCTACGCGCTGGCCGGATTGGCCGCGCTTCTGGCGCTGGCCGCGCTGAGGCTGCGCAGCACGGCGCGGCAGTTGGAACAAATCAACGCAGAACAGCGCAGCCATATTGCCGGGTTGAAGGCCGAAGTGGCGCGGCTGCCGGAGCTGACGGATGAACTGGCCACCCTGCGCCGCACCAGCGATAACGAGCGTACAGCGCGGTATCAGGCAGAGGCGCAGGTGCAGGCGCTGAAGGCGGAGCACGCCGCGCGGCTGGAGGAACTTAGCCACATGAACCAGCAGATGGAGCACAAGTTTGCGTCTCTGGCCAATGGCGTTTTGAAGCAAAATTCCGAAAGCTTCCTGAGCTTGGTCAGCGAGCGGTTTCAGGCTCATAGCAAGACGGCGGATGAGGATTTGGCCAAACGCCACGCCGCGATCGAAAACCTGGTGAAACCGCTGGACCAGAAGCTTGGCCAGTTCGGGGAACGGATCAAGGAGATCGAACAGGCGCGCAACGAGGCCTATGGCGCCATCCAAACTCAGGTGAAGCATCTGGCCGAAGGCCAGGCGGCGCTGGGCGGCGAGACCCGCAAGCTGGTGCAGGCCCTGCGCGCACCCAAGACCCGCGGCCGCTGGGGCGAGATGCAGCTGCGGCAGGTGTTCGAGATGGCGGGCATGGCTGAACACGTGGACTATGAGCTGGAGAAGAGCGTCGGCACTGATGAGGGCCTGCGCCGCCCCGACGCAGTGGTGCGCATTCCCGGCGGCAAGAGCATCGTAGTGGATGCCAAAACCCCGTTGGAGGCCTATCTGGATGCGCTGGAGGCGGAGACACCCGACGCTCAGCAGGCGGCGCTTGCCCGCCACGCAAACCACGTGAAGACCCACGTGCGGCAGCTGGCCTCGAAATCCTATCAAAGCGCCCTGGGTGAAACGCCGGATTTCGTGGTGATGTTTATCCCTGGCGAGACCTTCGTATCGGCGGCAGCGGAAGCGGACCCGGGACTGATCGAATATGCCTTTGAAAACAAGGTGCTGATCGCCACCCCGACCACGCTGATGGCCCTGGTCAAGTCGATTGCCTATGGCTGGCAGCAGGAAAAGATGGCGGAAAATGCGGTCGAAGTGCAGAAGACCGCCAAGGAGCTGTATGACCGGCTGGCGACCTTCTCCAAGAACCTGGCGTCGGTCGGGCGGTCGCTTTCCTCTTCGGTGAACAACTACAACAAGGCGGTGGGCTCTCTGGAAGCCCGGGTGCTGCCCTCGGCCCGCCGGTTCGAGGCGATGGGCGTGGTGGCGAACGGGGCGGAACTGGAAGACCCGGGTCAGGTGGAAGTCGAGCCGCGTCAGGTCGCGCTGCTGGCGGAGGAGTAGATGCGGTCTCTCCTTGGCCTGCACGCAGGCCGCCGTGCCGAGGCGGCCCTTCTGAGCGCCGCGGAGGTAGAGGCCGAACGCATTGTCGCGCTGCTGCGGATTGCGGTGGCGTTGGGCCTGATGCTGGCGATGATGCTGGCCATAGAGTCCGTCCGGGTGATTGAGGAGCCGCATCTGCGGCGCCAGGTCGGGCTGGCAGCAGCCACTATGCTGTCTTACCTGGCAGTTGGTGTGCTGATTTACTGGGCGATTGGCAGAGGTCTGTTCAAACCCTGGATGATCTGGCTGGCCGTTTTGGCGGACTGCGCCTTTCTGCTTCTCAATACCTTTCTGTCATTGGTGAATACTGGTGTGCCCGGCGGTGCGCTGTTTGCCATGCCAGCGGTTTGGATGGCTCCCGTTGTGCTGGCCTTTGGGGTGCTGAGACTTAGCCCATTAAGGCTTGCGGTGATGCTGGCGCTGATTGCAGCCGGGTTTGGCTGGATGATCTTGTGGCAGCCGCCCGAAGCTGCGCCGGATCTGGTGGAAAGGATAAGGCTTACGCTGGATGCGCCGCCGAATTTCATGCGCCTGGTTATGCTGTGCCTGGCCGGGGCCGTCCTGGTTGTGGCGTCCGTGCGGATGCGGATTCTTTTGCACCGTTCCATCGAGGAAGCCCGTCAAAAGGCCAATCTGACCCGCTATTTGCCGGCGCAGCTGGCTGACCGCCTGGCGGGCGGCGGGCTGGAGGCGATGCAGGAAGGCCGCCAGCAGCACATGGCTATTCTGTTCATCGATATCCGTGGCTTTACCAGCTGGTGCGAAGGGCGCGCCCCGCACGAGGTAAGCCGGCTGATCACTGGGTTCCGGGGTCAGGTCGAAGATGTGGCGGACCGGACCGGGGGGCTGATTGACAAATACATCGGCGATGCAGCGATGATCCTGTTTGACGGCAAGCGGGCGGCGGCGCGGGCACTGGAGTGCGCCGAAGGGCTGGCGGTGCAAATGCAGGACTGGCGCCAAACGCGGGAGCAGGCCGGGGACACAGGCCTGGGTGTCGGGATCGGGGTGCATTGGGGCGAGGTGTTCTCCGGGGTGACCGGGACCTCGGCGCGCCTGGAGTATTCTGTCTTCGGTGACACGGTGAACACCGCGGCGCGGCTGGAGCAGCTTACCAAGGTGCAAGGGATGGCGCTGATCGCCTCTGCCGACCTGCTGCAGGAGGCCGGAGCAGAGCCCGCGCGCGAAGGCTGGACTGCGCTGCCGGCAGAGGTTTTGCGCGGGCGCAGCAAGGGGCTCGCGCTCTTCGGCAAGGCGCCCGGGTAGCCGCTGCGCCATTTGCCTCAGATCAAAGACTTAGGTGTTTGCTTGACTGTTTGATATGCTGAGGCAGCGAACAGAAGGAATGGAGCAATGCTGGAGATCTCGGCCCGCAAGGTGGCACAGGTGGCGATGATGGCCCGGGAGCTGGGCCGGGCGGAGGGTGAGCTGCGCGCGTTTATCGACCGGATGAGCGAGGATCAGCAATCGGAGCTGGTCGGCATTATGTGGGTCGGCCGCGGCAGTTTCGAACCGGAGGAGCTGGGGGAGGCGATCTATACCGCCCGGCAGGAAGCCACCACACCGACCGTTGATTACCTGCTTGGTACGCCGCATCTGGCCGACAATCTGGAGGCCGGGCTGGAGGCGCTGGGGATCGACGTCAATGATGTCGAGGACGATGTGATCGGCCGCTGAGGTTTTTTGAGCCTGTTTCTTGGACATAGGGCGCCGCATGTGACGGCGCCCTTTGAGTTCCGGAAGGCGTCCGGGGCTCTGCCCCGGGCCCCGGGATATTTTCAGCCAGAAGAACAGGGGATCCTTGCGGCAAGCCGCCGGGATATCCGGAGCGATCAGGCCTTGCTGTCGACGATCTCCAGATGCTGGGCCAGCTTGCCGATCTCGCCCATCCATTTTTCGACCAGGGCAGAGTCGCTGGGGGCGGCGTGGACCCCGGCGGCGATCTTGCCGTTCATCGCAGCCTCGATGGCAAAGGAGACCGGGTAGGACACCAGGCGCGCCATGGCGGTGCCGCGCGCGTCGCCCCATGCGTCCATCACATAGGTCTTGTGCCAGACCTCGGCGCCGTCCTTCTCGGCCTTCAGGCCGACACACAGCACCACCCGGTCCGGTTCGCCTTCGTCATAGGCGTTCTCGGCCCAGAACTGATCCGACATTTCCTTGAGCCGGGCGTCGCCTTCGGGGCCGGAGAGGGTTTCGACCTCCTTGAAGACATCCGCCCAGGCATCCGCCCAGCCGTTGAGGCGCAGGGTGCCGCGGACGAATTCCTTGACCTTCCAGTCGTCGCCGAATTCGTATTGGGACATGAAGGGGATCGAGTCGCGGTTCGGGTAGACCTCGAAGCTTTCCGGCGCGGGCAGCGGAGCCTCGTAGGAGGAGATCGCATCCCACGGCCGGGCAACGTCGAGCTCCTTGAAGTCGCGGATCGACTTCGACGGCGAACGCAGCGCTTTCAGCACGCCCAGGGGCGACCAGCTGAACTTGTAGCGGAACGGGTTCGGGGTCTTGGGGATGCCGCCGCAGTAGGAGATGAAGCTGATCTCGTTTGCCGGGTCGAAGGCACCGGAGGCCTTGTAGTCCGCCACCAGCGCATGCGCCATCAGGTGGTCGATGCCCGGATCCAGACCCACCTCGTTGATCAGGCAAACGCCAGCGTCCTTGGCCTTCTGGTCCAGCGCGCGCATTTCCGGCGCGATGTAGGAGGAGGAGACGAAATGCGCGCCGCGCTCGATCGCCAGTTCCGCCAGCGGCACATGCCAGTCGCCCGGCAGCATCGACACGATGACGTCCTTGGGGCTCAGCATCTGGCCCAGGTTGGCGATGCTGAACGCGTGAATGTTGGTGGTCAGGTCGCCCACGGCCTCGCGCGCCTTGTCGGTGGTCCGGTTCCAGACCGCCACGTCGTGGCCCGCTTCCAGCAGACGGCGCAGGCCGGGGATTGCCGACAGGCCGGTGCCGCACCAGTGAATAGTCATGTGTCAGTCCCTTTCTTGTATTTCAGGATTGCCCCGATGATCGCCAGAACGATGACGATGGAGCAGGCATTGGCAAGAATGATGGGCGCATCGCCCACCAGCAGTCCGTAGATCAGCCACAGGCTGACGGTTCCGAGAAACATCAGGTTGGCTGGCAGGGACAGACCGGCGGTATCGCGCGTTGCCCAGGCTTTCCAGGCCTGCGGCAGCCAGCAAACGGTGCCGAGAAGAGCTGCCAGAAATCCGATGTAGGTTGCGGTCATTCCGGCAGGTGCTCCTGGAATGTGGCCTTGGCCCGGCCCCAGACGCCGCTGTCCAAATCGGCCAGCGTCAGCAGCGATGGCAGCAGCTGCGCCGCATAATCCTCGGAGCTTTCGACCGGCAGCATTGACGGCAGGTTGTCGATCGCCATCACGTCCAGCACCGGGTTTTCGGCGACGCGCAGGGCGGGGGCCTCCCAGGTGGTGGCGCGGTCGTAGACCGGCACCGGGTTGTAGTCGCTGTCCGGATCGCAGGCGACATCGCCAATGGCGGTGAGCTTGCGGTCCGCGGTCAGCGCCTCTTGCGGGACAAAGACCGGGGTGCCGGGACGTGCAAAGATGCAGTTCAGGAACAGGTCATGGGCCAGGATTTCCGGGAAGGGGCCGCCGTGGGCGGTCTCCGCCATGTCCCATTTGGTGACGGCGATGCCCATTGCCTCGCAGAGGTCGGCAGCACCGGTGCCGACGCGGCCAAGCGCGCCGATCACGATGGCGGTGGGGCGGTCTCTGTTCAGGGCATCCAGCTCGGCGCCCAGATCCGCCAGCAGCGCGTCTTTGCCGCCGTAGACGCCAACCGGGCCGCAGAGCTCGCCGCGCTGCTGCGCCGCCCAGGCTTTCAGCGTCACCGCGGCGCCGGCATAGCCCGCCCAATAGCCAAAGGCGGCAACCCGGCGGCCGGTCTCGTCGACCAGGTATTCCAGGTCATAAAGCGTGCCGCCGCCAGCCTTGAACCGCTCCAAGAGCGCCTTGCCGGAGTGCTGGCCCTTGAAGGCATGGCCGAACATGATGTGGCGGTGCGGCAGCGGAGTGCCGTCCTCGGGCAGTTCCTTGAGGCCGAAGATGATCGCGTCGGCAGGCGCCTCTGGCCAGGAGTTTTCCGGCGCAATTTCGCAGCCTGCATCAATGTAGCCCTGCAGCGGGATTGCCCGGACAGAGCTTTCCTCGACTGTGACCTTGATGCCCGCGGCCATCAGTGCCTTGGCGCCTTCGGGGGTCAGGCCAACCCGTTCTTCGTTGGGGCGCTGTTCCGCCCGTACCCACAGATGCGTCATTGTCATGTCCTTTAAAGCATTCCCTTGGCATAGACCGCGCGCACCAACTCGCGCTGTTCCATTGCCGTCATGAAGTTCTGGATTTTCGGGAAGTCCGCGACCTTGACTCCGTCGCCTTTCAGCCAGGTGCAAACCACATAAAGGTAGCAGTCGGCCAGGCTGACGTCTTCGCCCAGCACAAACGGGCCGCGGAGGCCGAACTGGCTGATGTGTTCGCAGCAGGCCGTCATGGTCTGCGGAACCATCTTTTGCATGTCCTTCCAGCTGGAGCGCTCCTTGGCCCAGCGGGCGCCGCGAAGTTTGTGAGCATGGTTCACATGCATGGTGGAGGCGAGATAGAACATCACTTCCCGCATCCGGGCTAGCACCACCGGGTCTTGCGGGCGCAAAGACGCTTCGGGTGCCATGTCGGCGATATACTCCAGAAGCGCACCGGTCTCGGTCAGGATGCCGCCCTCAACCGCCAGTGCCGGCACCCGGCCCTTGGGGTTGATCTGGGCATAGGCCGCACCGGTCTGCTCCTTTGCGGCAAAGTCGATTTTCACCGCCTCATATTCGACCCCGGCTTCTTCGAGTGCGATAGCCACAGCCACCGAAATGGTATTGGGGGCATAATAGAGCTGCATGTCGTCCCTCCCGTTTGTGTCTCAGAGATGTGTCTGGGCAAAATGCCGGTCCGGCGCTTCCAGATGCGGCACCGCATTGAACAAAACCGGGCTCCAGTGGCCGCCGATGGGGAACAGCCGGTGCATCGAGGTGTTCATTACCGCCAGCGCAATCCGCGCCATGCCCGCGGTGTCCAGCCCCATAGCCTGCCGCAATGCCATGGAGATCAGCCCGCCGGAGGTCACCACGAGGGCCGGACCGTAGCCTGATGCGATCTCCTCCAAAGCTTGCCGGGTACGGGTCTCAAACTGTTCCCAGCTTTCGTAAGGCGCGGCAATGTCGCCGGCGGACCAAGCGGCAAAGACCTTAGGCAGATGGTCGACAAAGCCCTCGCGCTCTTCCGGGATCGGTAGCCCGTGCTGATCGCGCATAGCCTCGGCGAGGGTGAAATACTCCATCTCGTTCAGGCGTTCATCCTGAACAGGGTCCGCAAAGCCCATCGAGGCGGCGGTTTCGAGATGCCGGGTCAGCGTGCCGCAATAGATACGCGGATGATGGCTTCCGCTGGCGCGCAGATGCTCACCCAGCCAGGCCGCCTGCTGGTGGCCCAGATCGCTAAGCCGGTCATAGCTGGCCTCGTCCCGGGCGCCGGTGTTGGCCTGGCCGTGGCGGATCAGCGTGATATGGGACATGGGGCAGCGGCTCCGTTGTTACCGGGGGAGTCTTAGGGGAGCTTGCAGGCAGAGAAAAGGGCAGCTTGAAGCCGCGCCTGCTAAATTCATTGCCGGCCGGAAAGACATGGCGCAATGTGCGCATGCCAGATTGGAGACCTGCCATGCCGCTCGACCCTCAGCGATTTCTCGAAGACCTGCAAAAGCTGCGCAGCTTTGGTGCCTCTGGTGTGGGCAAGGGAGTGGTGCGGCAGGCCTATTCTGATGCAGACATCGCTGCGCGCAGGTGGCTGGCGGAGCGGATGAAAGAGGCCGGATTAGAGCCGCATTTTGATCCGCTCGGCAATCTGTTCGGACTGGCGGGCAGGCAAGGCCTGCTGGTGGGATCGCACAGCGACAGCCAGCCCGAAGGCGGCTGGCTGGACGGGGCGCTGGGCGTGGTGGCCGGTTTGGAGATTGCGAGGGCGGCCAAGGAGGCTGGAGGTCCGCCCATTTCCTGCGTCAGCTTCCAGGATGAGGAGGGGCGGTTCGGGGTGCTGACCGGCTCGGACGTCTGGAGCGGCAAGCTGAAACTGGCGGAGGCGGACGGGTTTGCCGACAATCAGGGTAATACGCTTGCGGACATGCGGGAGCGGATAGCGAGCCAGGCCGGGGATTTCCTGCCGCATGACAGGTTCAGCGGTTTCCTTGAAATGCACATCGAGCAGGGGCCTTACCTGGAAGAAACCGGTCAGAGAATCGGGGTGGTGACGGACATCGTTGGCATCAGGGACATGCGGATCACTTTTGAAGGCAGGCAGAACCACGCAGGCACCACGCCGATGCATCTGCGCCAGGATGCGTTTCAGGCGCTGTCTTCCTTCAATGCGGCTCTAAACAGCCGGTTTGCACATGTAGTGACGCCCGCCACGGTCTGGACCATCGGTCATGTGGGGCTGCATCCCAATGCGTCCTCCGTGGTGCCGGGGCGGGTGGAATTTTCCATGCAGTGGCGGGATGCGGATACGGACCGGCTGGCGCGGATGGAGACCATCATCAATGAAACCGCGCAGGAGATTGCGGCCGGTCACAATGTAGAGGCAGCGCTCGGCCCGGTGATGGGCATCGAACCGGCGGCGATGGATGCGCGGCTTCAGGCTGAACTGGGCAAGGCAGCGGAGGCGCTGGCCCCGGGAAGATGGCAGAAAATGCCCTCCGGCGCGCTGCATGATGCGGCCAATCTGGCAACGGTTATGCCTGCGGGGATGCTGTTTGTCCCCTCTAAAGGCGGCATCAGCCATGCCTTTGACGAGGACACGGATGAGGCAGATCTGGTGCTGGGCCTGCAGGTGCTGGACCGCGCGGCCCGGGCGATGGCCGGGTGAACTCCCGCCTGTTCCCGGACCTCCTGCCGGAGGACCGTCACCGTTGGGCCGGGCGCCGCTTGCGCGGCGCGGGTCAGGCCCGGCCGTAGCCGCGCTTGATCATCCGGTTGCGATGTTTGTCGGCGGCCAGCGAGGCCTCGCGCAGGTTGGCATAGATATTGATCACGCTTTGCCCGTTGCCGCCGGCCACGCCCCATTCCCGCAGCACGGAGACTTCGGAAAACAGGTTCATCGCCAGCTCAATGCGGTAGAACCGCGACGGGCGCGAGGGGGCTTGGCGGTAGAGCAGACAGGTGGCCATGCAGCAATTCTATGCCAAGTGATTCGCCCGGGCAAGAAACTCTATGCGGCCCCCAGCAGCGTGAAGCCCAGCAGAACGGAAGACAGCGCTGCCACTGCAAAGGCCAGCGTGCGCAGGACCGGGATGCCAATGGCGTAAATGACATAGTGCGCAGCCATGCCAAGGAAGAAGGTGAGGCCCAGGATGCCGGGCTGTTCCTCTGCCGGCAGCACCAGCATCGCCAGGATGGACAGCGGTGCAAAGGCGGCAAACAGTTCCACGCCCACGATATGCGCCCTGTGGGCCCGCTGTGCCCACAGGGATTGCGGCAGGTCGCTGAGGCCGGGGTTGGCCATGGCGCCCATCAGCCCCCGGACCATGATCCGGTCCAGAATGTAGGGCAGCCAGGCCAGCGCCACCCACAGCCCGGAAAGGGCAGTAAAATACTGCAGCTGGGTCATCTTTTGCTCCTTCTGTCTGACCAGATTGAGCGTAGCCCGGGCGGAGCGGTTTTCTACCAGGACGGCGTCAGATCCAGTCCACATCTCCTAGAAAGATGTAGCCTGCGCCGTAAATTGTCTTGATCAGCCGCGGGTTTTTGGGATCTTCGCGCAGCTTGGTGCGCAGGCGGGAGATCCGCACATCCATTGCCCGGTCGAAGCTTTCACCGGCTGCGCCGCCAAGCGCCTCCTGCATCTGAGCGCGGGAAATCAGCCGCTTGGGGCTGTCCAGGAACAGCCGCAGCACTTCGCCCTCAGCGTGGGAGAAGGGGGTTTCAAGCCCCTGATCGTCCTCCAGAACATAGCGGTCGAAATGGGCGGTCCAGCCGGAAAACTCTGCGGTTTCGCTGGCCTGGGCTGCAGTGCGCGGCCCGCTGCGCAGGCGGGCGCGGACGCGGGCAACGACCTCGGCCGGATCAAAGGGCTTAGTGATATAGTCATCGGCGCCAAGTTCCAGCCCGGTGACCCGGTCCTGCACCTGGGCGCGGCCGGAGATGATGATGACCGCAGCCCCCTGTTCCAGCGCCAGCCGGTGCACCAGGGCCAGCCCGTCGGTGTCGGGCAGCGACAAGTCGACCAGGCAGACGTCGGGGGTGACCCGGTTCAGCGCCGCCTCGAACTCGCGGGCGCGGGCAAAGCTTTGGGTGCGGAAGCCTGCGTCCTCCAGCGTCTCGGTCAGGATCTGCCGGATTTCCGGCTCGTCATCCAGGATGGTAACCAGGGGGGATGTCATGCTGCGGGCTCCGGTTTGATCAGCTCGGACAACTGGTGCGTGGTGAAAGGTTTGCGCAAAACCGGTCCGCATTTCAATGCCTTGCGGAACAGCGGATCGCTGACGGGCAGCGAGGTCATCAGGATGCAGGGCAATCCTGACCCGTCCAGCCGGGCCGTCAGGTCAATGCCGGTGGCACTGCCCTCAAGCTTGATGTCCGAGAGTACCAGAGCAATATCCGGAAGATCGGCCGCAAGGGCGCAGGCCTCATCCACGCTGGCGGCCTCAATCACTGAAAACCCCAGGTCGATCAGCATGTCGCGGAAGGTGGCCCTCAATTCCTCGCTGTCCTCGACCAGCAGCGCCATTCCTCCCTGCGCATCCGGCGCCAGGCGGTAGGGGAGGCGCAGCGTCACGGCAGCACCGGCCTGCGTGTTGCTGATCCGCATATCACCGCCCGCCAGTTTGGCCATGTCATAAACCATTGGCAGGCCAAGTCCGGAGCCTTCGCTGCCCTTGGTGGTAAAAAACGGGTTGAGCGCCTTGTCCAATGCCTCCGGCGAGAAGCCGGGGCCGGTGTCAGAGACGGAAATTTCCACCCAGGTTTGACCCACGGCATGGGCGCTCACCGTGATCTGCCCAGAGGTGCCGCAGGCATCGCGGGCGTTCAGGATCAGGTTCAGGAGCGCATCTTGCAGTTTGCCCGAATCCAGCAGCAGCACCCGATCGGGCATGTTGTCGAGGATGCTGAGGCCGATGCCCTGCGGCAGCGACGGGGAGGCGAGGATCTTCAGTTCGCCCAGCAAGCCATGCATGTCGGTCGCCTGGGGGCGCAGCGTGCGCTGGCCGGTCATCTCTGCGATCCGGTTCAGCAGCCGCCCCCCGCGCCGGGCGGCTGAGAGCGTGCCCTGAACCATTTCGCGGGCTTCACCGCCCAGATCCATTTTCTCCAGCTTGGCCTGCATGCCCAGGATGATGGTCAGCAAATTGGAGAAATCATGGGCCAGGCCGGAGGTCATCTGCGCTGCCATCTCGCGGCGCCGCGCCTGCTGAAGGGCGACGCGGGCCTGGGTTTCCTCGGTCACATCCATCGACAGGATATAGACGCCGCCATGCTGATCCGGCGTGAAGGCGACCCTGATCCGGCGGCTGCCATGGCTCTCGGTGAACTCAAATACCGGGCTTCCGCCCTTGTACGCGGCCAGCAGGTGCGGCTCGATCCGCTCAAATGCGGCCTCCCCAAGCGCATCGGAGATATGCATGCCCAGGATGTCCGACGGCCGGCTGGGAAACACAGAGCTGAGACGGCGGTTGGTATAGGTATAAAAGCCGTCCGCATCCACATGGGCGATATGGGCCGGCATCATCTCTGTTGTCAGGCGCGTGCGGCCCTCGATTTCGGTCAGCTGCCGCTTCGCCTCCTCCAGCGCCGTGTTGGTGGCCGCAAGCTGACGGTTGGCGGCGGACAGCTCCTCTGTATGCGCGATCAGTTTTTCCGACAGCTCTTCTGACCGGGCCCGCAACAGCTGCTCCGCCCGTTTGGCGCGGGTGATGTCGGTATAGACCGTAACCCAGCCGCCCTGCGGCAACGGCGAGCCCTCGATCGAAATCGTCTGCCCATTGGGTCGTTCGCGCTCCAGATAATGGGGCACAAAGTCCAACGCTTGTTCGACCCGGGTCTGAACGATGGCGCTGATATCCGTCTCCGGTGCATATTCGCCGTTTTCTGCCAGAAAGCGGATGGTGTCGGCAAAGGAGGCACCGGGCTGCACCAGATGGTCCGGCAGATCGAACATTTCCTGGAAGCGGCGGTTGCACACCGCGAGGCGCAGGTCATTGTCATAAATCGACAGCGCCTGGGCGATCAGGTTCAGCCCGGCGGTGGTCATGGCGGCGTGCTGTTTGCTTGTCCGGTTCATGGCTCTCCCCGGATCATGGCTAGCACCGGGGCAGGTTCAGGGCAAATTGCCATTCGGCCGCGGGCCGTCCAGGTGTCGCGGCGTCAAACCCAGGATCTTCTTCTGGTTGTTGCAAGTTTCCGAAGGCCGTTCTGCAGCGGTAGGCAGGCTGAACAAGAGTTTCAGAAAACCGCCAGTAGAGTTTGATTCGAAACACCGCCCATTCGTTCGTATCCCGCGCGAATGCGGGCGGACTGTTAACTTGCGCTGCAAGGTTTCGCTCAGGCTGCCTTCCGAAGGTTGGCGTAACAGCCTTTAAAATAAGGCGAAAGGGGCTGTTACAATTCGTAAGATTTGGGAAAACATCAGGAAAAAGTTGACGCGCTACTCTACGCCTGCCCCTATTCGGGCCAGAGCCGCGGGCAGCGGCCAGTCCGGCAGGAACGCCGGAAAGGGAGGAGAGAAAGTTGGCTCAGATGCAGACGGGCGCCCAGGGTATGCAATCCCTGCCGGCGCTGCTTCAACGCAATGCGGCGCAATTCGCAGACGCGCCGGCCTACCGGGAAAAGGAATTCGGCATTTGGCAATGCTGGACCTGGGCCGGGGCGGCAAAGGAAATTGAGGCGCTGGCGCTTGGCCTCATCAACCTTGGCGTGAAAGAGGGCGATTTCGTCGCCATCATCGGCCGCAACCGCCCCTATCTCTATTGGTCGATGGTTGCCGCGCAGGCGGTGGGCGCGGTGCCGGTGCCGCTGTATCAGGATGCAGTGGCCGAGGAGATGGCCTATGTGCTGGGCCATTGCGGCGCGCGTTTCGTGATCGTGGGCGATCAGGAGCAGGCCGACAAGGTGATCGAGATCCAGGATCAGCTGCACCAGTTCGAGCATATGATCTATCTCGATCCGCGCGGCATGCGGAAATACGACCACACCCAGCTGCACCAATTCAGCCATATCCAGGATCAGGGCCGGGCGGCCCATGACGAGCTGATCGGAGAACTGAACAAGCGCCAGGCCAAGCTGGACTACGACAGTACCTGCGTGATGCTTTATACCTCCGGCACCACCGGCAAGCCCAAGGGCGTGGTGCTGTCGAACCGCAACGTGATCCAAAGCGCCAAGAACTCTTCCGAGTTCGACCACCTGGGACAAGGTGAGAACATTCTGTCCTACCTGCCGATGGCCTGGGTGGGCGATTTCATTTTCTCGATCGGCCAGGCCTACTGGTGCGGCTTTTGTGTGAACTGCCCGGAAAGCCAGGACACCATGATGACCGACCTGCGCGAGATCGGCCCGACCTATTTCTTCGCGCCGCCGCGGGTGTTTGAGGGCCAGCTGACAAACGTGATGATCCGGATGGAGGACGCGGGCGCATTGAAGCGTAAGATGTTCCACCACTTCCTGGCGCACGCAAAGAAGGTCGGCGGCGACATTCTGGACGGCCGCCCCGTGGGTCTGATGGACCGCCTGAAATATGCGCTGGGCAATGTGCTGGTTTACGGCCCGCTCAAGGATACGCTGGGTTATGGCCGTATCCGTGTGGGCTACACCGCGGGTGAGGCGATCGGGCCGGAGATCTTTGATTTCTACCGCAGCTTGGGCATCAACCTGAAACAGCTGTACGGCCAGACCGAGGCCACCGTGTTCATCACCGTGCAGCCGGATGGCGAAGTGCGGGCCGATACCGTTGGCGTGCCGGCGCCGGAGGTCGAGATCAAGATCGACGACAGCGGCGAGATCCACTACCGCTCGCCCGGCACCTTTGTGGAATATTTCAACAACCCCGACTCCACCGCCTCAACCAAGGATGCGGAGGGCTGGGTGGCCACAGGCGACGCGGGTTTCTTTGAGGAAGGCTCCGGCCACCTGCGGATCATCGACCGTGCCAAGGACGTGGGCAAGATGGCCGACGGCAGCATGTTTGCGCCCAAGTATGTGGAAAACAAGCTGAAATTCTACCCGGACATCCTGGAGGCGGTGCTGTTCGGCAATGGCCGCGACCGCTGTGTTGCCTTCATCAACATCGACCTGACGGCGGTCGGCAACTGGGCGGAACGCAACAACATTGCCTATGCATCCTATCAGGAGCTGGCAGGCCATCCGCAAGTTCTGGAATCTATCCGCTCGCATGTCACTGAGGTGAACAAATCAGTGGCAGAGGACCCGATGCTGTCGGGCTGCCAGGTGCACCGCTTTGTGGTGCTGCACAAGGAACTGGATGCCGATGACGGTGAGATGACCCGCACCCGCAAGGTGCGCCGCCGCATCGTAGAGGAGAAGTTCGACGATATCATCACCGCGCTGTACGACGGGTCTGAACAGGTCTCGACAGTGACTGAAGTGACCTATGAAGACGGCCGCAAGGGTTCCATCAAGGCGACGCTGACCATTGTCGATGCGGACGTGAAACCGGGAGCGGTTCACAAGGTGGCCGCGGAATGATGCACGTTTCACCGGATAATTTCCCGCCCCGTGCCGGGCAGGCCGGAGCAGCCTCAGATCAGGTCGGGGTTGAGGCCGGGATTGAAGGCGGTGTTGACCACCTGCTGGATTTTGAAGGGAGAGCTGAACCCGTGAGTTTGCTCCATGATAGAGGCCAGGCTTTCGGATTGGCTGAGGCCCATCTGCTTGCATTCAAGTGCCATCTTCAGAAGGCAGGAATGCTCAAGTTCGCCGAACATAACGTCGATCTCCTTGCTGCTCGTTTTGAACAAGTATCGCATGGAAATCTTAAAATTTCTATGCGGCAGAAATATGGAGGCCGTTGTTATGCTTGACAATTCCTTAAGCTATGTGACTGACGACGGCCGCACCATCGGTGGCGTTGTGATGGAAATGAAGAACATCACCCTGCGCTTTGGCGGTGTGGTGGCGATCCAGGATATCTCCTTTGACATCCGCGAGGGCGAGATCCGCGCTATCATCGGTCCGAACGGCGCCGGCAAGTCGTCGATGCTGAATGTGATCTCAGGCTTCTATGTGCCGCAGGAAGGCGAGGTGCTGTTCCACGGCAAGAAACGCCCGCCGATGCGCCCCTATGAGGTGGCGCGCCAGGGCATCGCCCGCACCTTCCAGAACATTGCGCTGTTCGAGGGCATGAGCGTTCTGGACAACGTCATGACGGGCCGCCTTAACTATATGAAAACAGGACTGTTTTCGCAGGCCCTGTGGAAGGGCAAGGCGGAGGCCGAAGAGACTGAAAACCGGGAAGTGGTGGAGAAGATCATCGACTTTTTGGAGATCCAGCACATCCGCAAGACGCCCGTTGCGCGGCTGCCCTATGGCCTCAAGAAACGGGTCGAACTGGCGCGGGCGCTGGCGGCGGAGCCGAAGCTCTTGCTGCTGGATGAACCGATGGCCGGCATGAACGTCGAGGAGAAGGAGGACATGTCCCGCTTCATCCTGGATGTGAACGACGAATTCGGCACCACCATCGCCCTGATCGAGCACGACATGGGTGTGGTGATGGATCTTTCCGACCGGGTCGTGGTGATGGATTACGGCAAGAAAATCGGCGACGGCACCCCGGATGAGGTGCGCAATAACCAGGATGTGATCGACGCATATCTGGGGGTCAGCCATGACTGAGTTGCACCGCAGCAACACCCGGCTCCGGCAGGGTGACATCCGTACACCCCCTGTGCACCCCCTGTGCACCGCCGCAGCGCAGAATTCCGAGGAGAGCCTCTAATGCCCGAACAACTCGTCTTTGCGATGGAAGTGACGCTGAACGGCCTGATGGCGGGCGTTCTTTATGCGCTGGTCGCGCTGGGGTTTGTCCTGATCTACAAGGCCTCCGGCATCTTTAACTATGCCCAGGGTGTTCTGGCGCTGTTTGCGGCGATGACGCTGGTGGGGATCATGCAGGGGCAGGTGCCGTTTTCGCATCTGATCAATGCGGTCTTTGGCGGCCATATCACCCATTTCGGATGGAATGTTCCGGGCGTCGTGGCAATCGCGCTGACGGTTGCCGTGATGGTGCTGCTGGCGTGGCTGGTGCAGGTGCTGGTGATGAAGCATCTGGTGGGACAGGAGCCGATCATTCTGTTCATGGCCACAATCGGTCTGGCCTACTTCCTGGAAGGTGTTGCCGACCTGATGTGGGGCTCCGAGATCAAGACGCTGGATGTGGGGCTGCCGCAGGGCATCAACCTGTGGATCGACGAGACCACCTTCAACATCTTCGGCTACGGCTTCTTTATCGACAATCTGGATATCGTGGCGACGGTGATTGCGGCGCTCTTGGTGGCGGGGCTGGTGGCCTTCAGCCAGTACACCAAGCAGGGCCGGGCGATGCGCGCGGTGGCGGATGACCACCAGGCGGCGCTGTCGGTCGGCATCTCGCTGAACTTCATCTGGGTTCTGGTGTGGTCCGTTGCCGGTTTCGTGGCGCTGGTCGCGGGCATCGTCTGGGGCACCAAGTCCGGCGTGCAGTTCTCGCTGTCGCTGATCGCGCTGAAGGCGCTGCCGGTGCTGATGCTGGGCGGCTTCACCTCGATCCCTGGCGCGATTGTCGGCGGGCTGATCATCGGTGTGGGCGAAAAGCTGTTTGAATTCGCCATCGGCCCGCTGGTGGGCGGCGCAACCGAAAACTGGTTTGCCTATGTGCTGGCGCTGCTGTTCCTGGTGTTCCGTCCGCAGGGCCTGTTCGGGGAGAAGATCATTGAACGGGTCTGAGGCTCATATGATCTGCTCCGGGGTTGCTCAGCCCTCCAGCCGGCGGAAGGCTGCGATGATGATGGCCGCGAAGATGCAGGTGACCAATGTGAAGGCAATGGTCAAATCCCCGATCAGCTGCCCGGCCAGAACTGTCAGCAGGCCCGCGGCCAATACGCCGATCAGCATCAGCCCCCAGGGGCCCGGGGCAGCGCTGGAGGCCCGCCGGGAGTGCGGTGCGGCCTGGAACGGCGGCAGCACCTTTGCCTCCTCGACGGACTCCAGCAAACGGCCCTTGGCCTCTGCAAATTCGGCGGCAGAAATGTCCCCCTTCTTCCGCGCGGCCTCCAGCCGCCGGATTTCCTCGAAAATCGCGGTCATTGTTCCCACTCACTTTACCCGGGACCAGGGTGGCAGAAAGAAGTGGGCAAAATGTGGCCAAGACCGGAAATCTGACAAAGTGGTTAACGCCGGGGGCGCGGCATGACCAAGCTGATTGCCATCATCAACGTGATTGCCTGGGCCGGTTTCTGGGCCTTTGGCTACCTGGCGCTGACGGCGGAAAGCTATAGCGAAACCCAGGTGGTGACGGCGGCGCTGCTGGCGTCAGCCGGGCTGATTACCGGCATCATCGCCTATCTGCGGCTGGTGCGCGGCAGCGAGCGCAGCGGCTATGCCAAACCGTCAAACCGGATGACGCGCGAACAGCGCGACGCGGCGCAGGCCCAGTGGGGGCAGATCGAATGAGCGCAGCCGCAACCAATAACAGTATCCGCGCAGGCAAGACTGCCAACGCGCAACAGAGAGGGAGCATCTGAGACATGTTCTACCGTGAAGCCGGGGATTTCAAAGTCTCCTATGCCGATGACAGCCAGACGTTTCCGATCAAGTTCGACCGCTACCGGTACTATGCGGTGCTGGCGGTGGCCTTCGGCCTTATCCCCTTCCTGATCAATGACTACTGGGCCAATGCGATCCTGCTGCCGTTCCTGATCTATTCGATTGCGGCGATCGGGCTGAACATCCTGGTTGGCTATTGCGGGCAGGTCAGCCTTGGCACCGGCGGGTTCATGGCTGTGGGTGCCTATGCCTGCTATAAGCTGATGACCGCCTTCCCGGAGGTCAGCATGTTCATTCACGTGCTGCTGGCAGGCGGCATCACCGCGCTTGTCTGCGTGCTGTTCGGCCTGCCGTCCCTGCGGATCAAGGGGTTCTACCTGGCGGTGGCGACACTGGCGGCGCAGTTCTTTCTGGTGTGGCTGTTCAACCGGGTGCCGTGGTTCTACAACTACTCGGCCTCGGGCCAGATCAACGCGCCGGAGCGTGACACCTTTGGTATCATCATCACCGGCCCCAACGCGCCGGCCTGGGCCACCTATCTGTTCTGCCTGATCTTCCTGACCGTTTGCGCGCTGGTAGCCCGCAACCTCACCCGCGGCACCGTGGGGCGGACCTGGATGGCGATCCGCGACATGGATATCGCCGCCGAGATCATCGGGGTGAACCCGCTGAAAGCGAAACTGACGGCCTTTGCGGTCTCCGGCTTCTTCATCGGCATCTCCGGCGCGCTGTTCTTTGCGGTCTACCTGGGCGCGGTCGAGGTTGGCGAGGCGTTCGGCATCCAGAAATCGTTCCTGGTGCTGTTCATGGTGATCCTGGGCGGGCTGGGCTCGATCTTCGGCTCCTTCGCGGGCGCGGCCTTCCTGGTGCTGCTGCCGGTGGTGCTGAAGGTGGTAGGCGTCGACCTGCTGGGCTGGCCCACCGATATCGTGGCGCATTTCCAGCTGGTGATCGTGGGCGCGCTGATCATCGTCTTCCTAATCGCGGAACCGCACGGCATGGCGCAGCTGTGGCGTGTTGCCAAGGAGAAACTGAGACTGTGGCCCTTCCCGCACTGACGCGGGCGGCCTTAAGAGCTGGCGGGGAGAACAAGAAGACCACCCCCGTTTTGGAAACCATCGGATAAGACCAAAGGGAGGATTTAAGCCGATGAAAAAGACACTGACCACACTGGCGCTGGGCGCCGCGATGGCAGCCGGTCCGGCAATGGCGGACCTGGTGTTCCCGGACCTCAGCTACCGGACCGGACCTTATGCGGCGGGCGGCATCCCGTTTTCGGACGGCTATAACGACTATTTCACCCTGCTGAATGAGCGCGACGGCGGCATCGGCGGCGTCAAGGCCAAGGTGATCGAATGCGAGACCGGCTATAACACCGAAAAAGGCGTGGAATGCTACGAGTCCACAAAGGGCCAGGGCGCGCTGATCTATCAGCCGCTGTCCACCGGCATCACCTATCAGCTGATCCCCAAAGTGACCGCGGACAACATCCCGCTGCACACCATGGGCTATGGCCGCACCTCGGCTGCCAACGGTGAAGTGTTCAGCCATGTGTTCAACTACCCGGCCAACTACTGGAACGGTGCCTCGGGTGTGGTGAACTACCTGCTGGAGGAAAACGGCGGCGATCTGAACGGCAAGAAAATCGCGCTGGTCTATCACAACTCGGCTTACGGCAAGGAGCCGATCCGCACCCTGGAAGAACTGTCCAAGAAGCACGGTTTTGAGCTGGTGGCGCTGCCGGTGGACCATCCGGGCCAGGAGCAGAAGAGCCAATGGCTGCAGATCCGCCGCGAGCGGCCCGACAATGTCGTGATGTGGGGCTGGGGCGTGATGAACCAGGTGGCGATCCAGGAAGCCGCCAACATCCGCTTCCCGATGGAGAACTTCATCGGCGTGTGGTGGTCCGGTGCCGAGCATGACGTGATGCCGGCAGGCGCCAAGGCCGATGGCTACAAGGCGGTGACCTTCCACAACGTGGGCCGCGACTTCCCGGTGTTTGACGACATCCAGAAATACGTCGTTGATGCGGGCAAGGCCGCAGGCGCCGGCGATCAGGTGGGCAACGTGCTGTATAACCGCGGCATGTACGCGGCGATGCTGGCAGCAGAGGCCGCAAAGACCGCGCAGGAGATCCACGGCACTGCGGACATCACCGCGGCAATGATGCGCGACGGCATGGAAGCGCTGGTGATCGACGAAGCCAAGATGGCGGCGCTGGGGATGCCGAACTTCGGCCCGACCTTCAACGTCTCTTGCGAAAACCACGGCGGCCCCGGCCTGGTGGGCGTGACCCAGTGGGATGCCGAGAGCAAGACCTGGTCGCTGATTTCGGACTTCAAACCGTCCGATACCGAGGTGATCGGCAAGCTGATCGAAGAGGACTCAGCCGCCTACGCGTCTGAAAACAACATCGAACCCGGCTGTAAATAAGGGTTCGCTCCGGCTCTGCTTTGGCGGGGCCGGAAACAAACGGTGCGGCGGGGAGCCGCCGCGCCACGCAAACAGGGTCCCGGACCAGAACCGGGACAGGTATGAGGACACGCTTTGATGCTGGATGCAGCGAACACCGCCGCCGACACTGCCGATGTGCAGGCCGAGACCCTGCTGGAGGTCAACAATATCGAGGTGATCTACAATCACGTGATCCTCGTTCTGAAGGGCGTGAGCCTGAATGTGCCCAAGGGCGGCATCACCGCGCTTTTGGGCGGCAACGGGGCCGGCAAGACCACCACGCTGAAGGCAATCTCGAACCTGCTGCATTCGGAACGCGGCGAGGTGACCAAAGGGTCGATCAAATACCGCGGCGCGCATGTGCATGAGCAGGACCCGGCGGAGCTGGTGAAGAAGGGCGTCATTCAGGTGATGGAGGGCCGCCACTGCTTTGAGCATTTGACGGTAGAGGAAAACCTGCTGACCGGCGCCTATACCCGCCGCGACAGCGGTGCCGATATCCAGAAAGACCTGGAGATGGTCTATCACTACTTCCCGCGCCTGAAGGAGCGCCGCAAATCGCAGGCCGGCTATACCTCGGGCGGGGAGCAGCAGATGGTGGCGATGGGCCGCGCGCTGATGTCCCGGCCGGAGACGATCCTGCTGGATGAGCCCTCGATGGGTCTGGCGCCGCAGCTGGTGGAGCAGATTTTCGAGATCGTGAAGTCGATCAACGAACAGGAGGGCGTGACCTTCCTGCTGGCGGAACAGAATACCAATGTCGCCCTGCGCTATGCCCACTACGGATACATCCTGGAATCGGGCCGGGTGGTGATGGACGGGCCTGCAGCTGAGCTGCGGGAGAACCCGGATGTGAAGGAATTCTACCTCGGCATGTCGGATGAAGGGCGCAAGAGCTTCCGCGACGTGCGGTCCTACCGCCGCCGCAAGAGGTGGCTGAGCTGATGCGGGGAGATGATGCGATGAGCTTTTTTGATACGCTTGAAACCCGCAGCAATGACGAACGCGCCGCCGGTCTGGCCCAGGCACTGCCGGAGCAGATCGCCCGCGCGAAATCCGCGCCAGGCTATGCCAGCCTGCTGGACGGGGTGGATCCGGCTGCCGTGACCTCAGCCGAAGCGCTGGCGGCGCTGCCGGTGCTGCGCAAATCCGAACTGAGCCGCGCCCAGGCTGCGAACCCGCCTTTTGGCGGTTTCACGGTTAAGCCCGCAACCGGCTTTGCCCATATCTTTCAAAGCCCGGGCCCGATCTACGAGCCGGGCGGGGTGGATGGCGACTGGTGGCGCATGGGACGCTTTCTGCATGCGGCAGGCATCGGCCAAGGCGATGTTGTGCAGAACTGTTTTGGTTATCACCTGACCCCTGCAGGCATGATCTTTGAAAACGGGGCACGGGCGGTTGGCGCAGCGGTGCTGCCGGCTGGCACCGGCCAGACCGAACTGCAGGTAACGGCGGCGCATGATGTGGGGGCCACGGCCTATGCCGGTACGCCGGATTACCTTAAGGTGATCCTGGACAAGGCCGATGCGATGGGCGTGGAGCTGATGTTCTCCAAGGCGGCGGTGGGCGGCGGTGCGCTGTTCCCGAGCTTGCGTCAGGAGTACCTCGACCGCGGGATTTCCTGCCTGCAGTGTTATGCCACCGCCGATCTGGGCAATATCGCCTATGAAAGCCCGGCGATGGAGGGGATGATCGTTGACGAGCATGTGATCGTCGAGATCGTCACCCCTGGCACCGGTAATCCGGTCAGCCCTGGTGAGGTGGGCGAGGTTGTGGTGACCACGCTCAATCCCGATTATCCGCTGATCCGCTTTGCCACTGGCGACCTGTCGGCGGTGCTGCCGGGGGAGTCGCCCTGCGGCCGCACCAACATGCGGATCAAGGGCTGGATGGGCCGCGCCGATCAGACAACCAAGATCAAGGGCATGTTCGTGCGCCCGGAACAGGTGGCGGCGCTGGTCGAGAAGCATGACGAGATCGTCAAGGCGCGGGTTATCGCCCGCCGTGACGGTGAGATGGACGCGATGACAGTGCAGATCGAGGCCCAGGGCGGCGACGAGGCGGCCTTTGCCCGCTCGGTGGCCGAAGTGCTGAAGCTCAAGGGCACGGTCGAGGTCGTGGCGCCGGACATGCTGCCCAAGGACGGGCTGGTGATCGAGGATCAGCGCACCTACGACTGAGCCCGCGGTTTTGCGGAGCGGAACGGGCGCCGGACGCAGGCGCCCGTTTGCCGTTCTGATCAGCTCCAGTCTCAGCCGTGGCCTCAGCCGCGCTTTCCGGCTGGAATTTCTGACTGGAATAGTCGAAATAGGGCAGTGTGAAACTTCTGCCGGATCCGCGACCGCCGCATATGTCTGCTGCCAATGACCTCATAGAATACGCCCCGCACGGGCGCCGCCGCGGCGGCAGGACCGGGGGCGGTGTCTTTGCCGTGCTGGCTTGGGCGGTGGCGCTGTCCTGCCTGCTGCCGATGCTGGCGGTGGCGCTGGCGGCCGCATTCGGCGGCACAGAGACCATCCGCCACCTGGCTGAGACTGTTCTGCCCGGGTATTCGCTGACGACGCTGGCGCTGGTGGCGATGGTGGCGCTGGGCACCTTTGCGGTCGGCACGGGGGCGGCCTGGCTGGTCACAATGGCGCGGTTCCCCGGTGTGCGGCTGCTGGAGGTGGCGCTGGTGCTGCCGCTGGCCTTTCCGGCCTATGTTCTGGCCTATGCCTATACCCATATTCTGGACCATCCTGGCATCGTGCAGTCCACTCTGCGCGAGGTGACGGGCTGGGGGCCGCGGGACTACTGGTTCCCGGAGATCCGGTCCACCGGCGGGGCGGCGGCGATGCTGGTGCTGGTGCTGTACCCCTATGTCTACCTGCTGGCGCGGGCCGCCTTCATGCAGCAGAGCGCAGGCGCCTTTCTGGCGGCGCGGGCGCTGGGCAAGAACTCCTGGCAGGCGTTCTGGCTGGTCAGCCTGCCGATGGCGCGGCCGGCCATTGCCTCTGGCGTCTTGCTGGCGGTGATGGAGACCATCGCGGATTTCGGCACGGTCAGCTATTTCGGGGTGCAGACCTTTGCCACCGGCATCTACACCAGCTGGTTCTCGCTGGGCGACCGCGGCGGCGCGGCGCAGCTGGCGCTGTGCCTTTTGGGGTTCGCGCTGACGCTGGCGGTGGTGGAGCGGGCGACGCGGGGGCGGGCGAAGTACCACCACGCGGGCAAGCATCACAACCAGATGCCGCCGGCCGAGCTGGGCGGGATCAAGGCTGCGCTGGCTGTGTTCTTCTGCGCGGTCCCGGTGGTGCTGGGCTTCCTGCTGCCGGTGGCGGTGCTGTCTGCGATGAGCTTTGACTCCGAGCAGAACCTGTTCAGCCGCCGCTATATCGGTTTCACCTCCAACTCGATCACTTTGGCATCGGCAGCAGCGATACTGACGGTGGCGGCAGCAGTGTGCCTGGGGTTCTACCAGCGGCTGCGCCCTGGCCGGGTGTCCGCTGCCGCCGCCTATTTCGCGCGGCTGGGCTATGCGGTGCCGGGCGGGGTGATTGCGGTGGGGCTGATCGTGCCGTTTGCCGCCTTTGACAATGCGCTGGATGCCTGGATGCGGGAGGCCTTCGGGATCCGTACCGGGCTGCTGGTGACAGGCTCGATCTGGCTGCTGGTGGCTGCCTATGGCGTGCGGTTCATGGCAGCGGCCTTGGGCGCCTATGAGGGCGGCCAGGCGACGATGCATTCGAACATGGATGCGGCGGCCCGGTCGCTGGGGCAGGGGCCGATGGGGATGCTGCGCCGCGTGCATCTGCCGATCCTGACGCCCAGCCTGCTGACGGCGCTGCTGATCGTTTTTGTGGATGTGATGAAGGAGCTGCCTGCGACGCTGATCATGCGGCCCTTCAATTTCGATACGCTGGCGGTGCAGGCGCACCGGCTGGCAGCGGATGAGCGGCTGGAAGGCGCGGCAGTCCCCTCGCTGGTGATCATGGCGGTGGGGCTGCTGCCGGTGATCCTGATCTGCCGCCAGGTCGGGCGGCGGCGGTAAGGCAGCGGCGGCAGGCGCAAGAATTTTGGAAAATTCTTGCCAGGAAAATTCAAACTTCCTGGCGCGTTTCGTGCGGATGGGGCGGCTTAGGCCGCCCACCAGGCCTCAATCTCGTCGCGGGAAATCCGGTCCGCCGGGCCAAGGCCGACCAGCAGGGTTTCCTCTGCCTCGCAGCGTTTGGCCTCCACATGGCGGCCGACCACATGCAGCTCATAGGCGCCGCCGGTGGTCAGGACAAACCCCTTCATCCGGTAAAGGCCTGCCGGCCGCCCAGCCAGTTTGTCGCCAAGGGCGCGCCGGTCCAGCACGTTCTGGCTGCGGTGCTGCCAGGTGGCATAGGCGGGATGGGCCGCCACGGAACGGCCCTTAGGCAGCGGCACGATGTCGAACAGCAGCTCTGCCACAGGCGAGCCATTCAGGACGGTGGGTGTGCGGGCGCCGGCGGCGGCCAGAAGCCCCGAGAGCTCAGAGGTCAGCTCAGTGCATTTGGTGGCAATCACCAGGTCGGCGGCGCGGATCTGCTGTTCCGCCTGCGGCGCCACCAGCTGATCCTGCAGCAGGGATGCGGCGTTTTCCGCGTCCACCAAAGTGACAATGCCGCCGTAGCTGAGACCGCTTTCATTCAGCACCGCGTTGGCAATCGAGACGGGATCGGAAATGCCGCTGGCTTCGACCACCAGGTGGTCCGGGCGCTCCGGCCGCTTCAGCACCTCTTGCAGGGCAAGGGTCAGATCACCCTCCATCGAGCAGCAGACGCAGCCGTTGGTCAGCGCAATTGTGCCGCCGCCGGCCTCCTGGATCAGGGCATCGTCGATGTTGACCGCACCGAAATCATTCACAATCACGGTCAGCTTCTGCCCGTGGTCCTCAGCCAGAAGCCGGTTGATCAGAGTGGTTTTACCCGCCCCCAGATACCCGCTGACAATTGTAACCGGCAACCGGTTCATAAGCTCTGTCCTCCCAGAGCGCGGCGTGCTCCCGACTGCATGATTCCCCCCGAAATTCAAGATCCGGAAACCTATAGGCCTGCGGCCCGCAGCGGTCTAGGGTCCTGACGCCGGCAAAAGCTCTCAAACCGCCGGCTTAGGGCGGTTGAGACGCGCCTTGTGGCTTTTGAGGAACGTCAGAACGCAAAAGACGCAAAAAAGGCGCGGCCGGGCCGCGCCTTCGGCAGAGACTGCAAGGCTGGTTTACTTCCAGCCCACGTCGTTGAAGATCTTCTGGGCTTCGGGAAGGTTGCCGGCGACCTCGGACAGGTTCACATCGTCCGGCTTGAAATGGCCAAGCGCAGCGATGGACGGAGCCAGGCCGACACCCGGGACGGCCGGGTATTCGTCATTGCCCGCAGAGAAATAGGCCTGGGCGGAATCGCTGGCGAGATATTCGAGGAACTTGATGGCGTTTTCCTTGTTCGGGGCATGCACCGCAACGCCGCCGCCCGACAGGTTCATATGCGCGCCTTCGGTGTTCTGCGAGGGGAACAGCCAGCCGATCTGGTCGCGGTTTTCCGAGATCCCCTTGACGTTCTTGCGGATCGAACGGGCGAAGTAATAGCTGTTGGCCACGGCGATATCGCATTCGCCCGAGATGATTCCGCGCATCTGGTCGGTGTCGCCGCCCTGCGGATCCCGCGCCATGTTGGCAACCACGCCGCCTGCCCATTCACGGGCTTTTTCCGCTCCGTGGTGGGTGACAATCGAGGCCAGCAGGGTCTGGTTGTAGGTGTTCTTGGAGGAGCGGATGCAAATTTTGCCCTTGTAGGCGGGATCAGCCAGGTCGAGGTAGGTCAGCGGCGGATTGGCCACCTCATCCTTGTCATAAAAGATGATCCGCGACCGCTGGCTGAAGCCGAACCACTGGTTGTCCTCGTCCTGCAGGTAGGCGGGCACGCGGGCCTCCAGCACATCGCTGCCGATGCTTTGCAGCACGCCGGCCTCCTTGGCGCGGGTCAGCCGCGAGGTGTCGACGGTGATCAGGATGTCGGCAGGGGAGTTCTCGCCCTCGGCGCTCATCCGGGCGATCAGCTCGTCCGCGTTGCCTTCGATCCGGTTGATGGTGATGCCGGTTGCCTCTTCGAAGTCCGAATAAAGCTGCTCGTCAGTGTCATAGTGGCGCGACGAATAGATGTTCAGCTCGCCCTCGGCAGCGGCAGAGGTGGCAACGGCGGCGGTCAGGGCGCCGGCCAGGATGGTGGAGGCTTTCAGCATTGGATGTCCCGTTCTTGGTTAGATCAGTTTTCCGACTGAAAGAGTCGATTAAAGCAATTGGCAAAAGATGCAATCAATTTCCGACTGAAATACTCGGAAAGTTTGCCGCAGCAGCACTTCACTATCGGTTTTGGTCCGGAAAGGCGGTTTCCGCTCTTTCTCGGCGCAGGCTGGAGGGAGGCTTTGCGCTGGCATTTCTAAGCAGGCTGGACCCCAATGGTGGGCGTGCACATGCCGGCATTTGAAACGTTAATTGCCTTTCTTGCCGCCTTGGCCCTGCTTGAGCCGTCGCCGTGGCCGGACATGATGCTGGTAATGGGGCGCGGGGCCGGCCGGGGGCGGCGGGTGGCGCTGCTCACTGTGGCGGGGATGATTCTGGCCGCCGGTGTGGCGCAGGCCGGGCTGCCGGTGCTGGAGCTTGTTCCGCTGCGGGCGGCCTATCCGCAGGCATTGGGCGCGGTCAGCGGGATTGGCGCGGCCTGTCTGATGCGGCGCGGTCTGAAGATGCGGCGCGCCAGCCTGTGTACCGCAGCGCAACTGCCCGCGGTCCCTGCCTGGCAAGCGATTCAGCAAGGTGCAGTCAGCAGCCTCAGCAATCCCAAGCCGCTGCTGTTCATGTTTGCCTTCCTGCCGCAGTTTGCGGATCCCGGCGCAGGCCCGGTGTGGCGGCCTGGCAGGAGCGGTTCACAGGGGGGGATGACAGGTTTTTTTTGGGGGGGTGATTCTGACCGGGCAGGGCAGCGCCGCAGAAGCCCGGGCGCAGCGCTGAACGGAGGCCGGGGGAGGCTCCCGCCCGTCGCAGGTTTCCTGGCGGAACCCGCTCCCGTTGGGCGTGGCACCGCGCCTTGCGCGGTGCCACGCCCAAGGCCGCCAAGTATCGCCCGGCACCAGCCGGGGGATCTGCGGGCGCGGGAGTACCGCTTTGCCGAATGCCGGGAAAGCTTGCCTTCAAACGCAAAAAAACCGCATCGGATGATGCGGTTTTCTGCATGTCGCTGGTGCGGATCTTAGCCCTGGCGCGCTTTGAACTTGCGCTGGGTCTTGTTGATCACGTACACGCGGCCCTTACGGCGCACAACCCGGCAGTCGCGGTGCCGGTTCTTCAGCGAACGGAGCGAGTTCTTGACCTTCATGGCCTCTCTCCTTGTCTGCGGCGCGAACCAGCGCCTGGGTTAGCGGGTGCTTGGGCCGGAGCCGAAGCAGTGAATGAATGGTGGGCGATACAAGGATCGAACTTGTGACCCCTTCGATGTCAACGAAGTGCTCTACCGCTGAGCTAATCGCCCACTCTGGCCTGCGCTGCCTCCTGCCCCTTAGAAGTGAAAGGGGCGCGGGGTGCCGCGCCGGTGAGGGGGTCTATAAATAGAGTCGCGCAGAGGTGCAAGAGCTTTTGACCGCAGAAATTTCCGCTCTATGCTGTTTCTTGCAGAAGAAGCACCGGAGCAAGGATGCCTGACACAGCGTTTTCCGTGATTTCGCCGCAGAAACTGGCCTCGGCGGTGGTTTTTGCCTCTCCGCACAGCGGCGCGGACTATTCCAATTCCTTTCTGGCACAGTCAATTCTGGGGCGGAAGGCGATCCGCAGCTCCGAGGATGCTTTTGTCGACCAATTGTTTGCCGCTGTGCCCGAATTCGGCGCACCGCTGCTGACGGCGGCGAAGCCGCGGGCCTATCTGGACCTGAACCGGTCGCCCGATGAGCTGGACCCGGCGCTGATCGAAGGCGTGCAGAAGCGGGGGCAGAACCCGCGGGTGGCGTCGGGGCTGGGGGTGATTCCCCGGGTGGTTGCCAATGGCCGCGCTATTTACCGGGGCAAGCTGCCGATGGCTGAGGCGGAGCGGCGGATCCGCTGCTATTGGCAGCCCTACCACACAGCGCTGAAAGGGCTTTTGGAGCAAGCACAGCGGCAGTTCGGCCAGGCGATTCTGGTGGATTGCCATTCCATGCCGCATGAGGCGGTCGAGACAATGGCCCAAGGCAGGTCCGGCAAGCCCGAGGTGGTGCTGGGGGACCGGTTCGGAGCCGCTGCCGCCAGTGAGATTGTCGACCGGATTGAGGCGGCTTTTGCGGCTGCCGGCCTGAAGGTCGCCCGCAACACGCCTTTTGCCGGGGCCTATATTGCCCAGACATACGGCCGGCCGTCCCGGCAGCAGCATGCGGTTCAGATAGAAATTGACCGGGCCTTGTATATGGATGAGGCCAATATCCTGCCAAATGCCAATTTCGGCCGGATGCAGGCCCTGCTCCGCCAAGTGGTGGCGGAGATTGCCGCAATCGGGCGCGAAGAGCTGCCGCTGGCGGCGGAGTAGGCGCCGCCAGCCCGCGGGTCAGCGCAGGGCGCGGCCCTTGAGGATCGCGCTTTCGCCGAACCGTTTGCGGATGGCGTCGGTGGCACGCTCTGCTTCCGCCCGCTGGCCTGCTTGGGGATCCAGCAAATCGCCGGTTTCATCGGCCTGCAATTCGGGTACCAGATCCGAGATGCCGCAACCCAAAAGCCGGTAGGGGCCTTCGTTGCCGACCTGATCCAGCAGCCCGCGGGCGGTGCGGTAGATTCGGTCTGCGATCTGGGTCGGGCTGCGCAGGGTGACGCGCCGGGTCAGCGCCGAATGGTTGGCGCGTTTCAGCTTGAGCGTCACCACCCGGCCCGCCAGCTCCCGCGCCTTGGCCCGGTCCGAGACTTTCTCAGCCAGCCGCCACAGGTGGCCGTCGAGCACCTCCAGGCAGGCGGTGTCCTCAAAGAAGGTGGTCTCATTGGAGATCGACTTGATCGGCTCATGCGCAGAGACCCGGCGCCGGTCCTGGCCGCGGGCCAGATGCCACAGCCGGTCGCCCATGGAGCCGAAGCGGCTGTGCAGGGCGTCGCGGTCCCAGCGCAACAGGTCTGAGAAGGTCCGGATGCCGGCCTTATCCAGGTTTTCCTGCGCGGCCGGGCCGATGCCCCAGATCAGCCGCACCGGTTTTTCGCGCAGGAAATCGTCTGTCTCCGCCTTGCCGATCACCGAGAACCCGCGCGGCTTGTCGAGATCGGAGGCAACCTTGGCCAGGAACTTGTTGTGGGAAAGGCCGATGGAGCCGGTCACGCCCAGCTCATCCTTCATGCGTTTGACCAGCCGGGCCAGCATCACTGCGGGCGGTGCGCCATGCAGCTTTTCGGTGCCGGTGAGATCCATGAAGGCCTCGTCCAGCGACAGCGGCTCCACGTCCGGGGTCAGCTCATTCATCATCTTGCGGATTGCGCGGCTGACTTCGACGTAGACGCTCATCCTTGGCTTGATCACCACCGCATCGGGGCAGAGCTTGAGCGCCTGAAACATCGGCATGGCGGAGCGCACGCCGCGGATGCGGGCGACATAGCAGGCGGTGGAGACCACGCCGCGCTTGCCGCCGCCGATGATCACCGGCTTGGTGGCCAGTTCCGGATTGTCGCGTTTTTCGACGCTGGCATAGAAAGCATCGCAATCCATATGGGCGATGGTGAGGGCGAACAGCTCCGCATGCGCCTTGATCCGCGGGCTGCCGCAATGGGGGCAGCGCCGGGCGGGAGGGATCTGGCTCAGGCAGTCTCGGCAGAGGGCGTGCATCGGGCGGTCGCTGATTTCGGACAGGGTAAGTCTAGCTTGCGTCGCAGGCCTTGTCTTTAGCGCGGCAGGTTGCCAAGTGACAGATCATGACAGCATCAGGCGACAATTTTGCCGGCGCAAAGCTGGCGGTGTTTCTAGGGCAGGATCTGCTGGTCATCCAGCGCGATGACAAGCCGGATATTCCCTATCCCGGCCATTGGGACCTGCCCGGCGGCGGGCGCGAGGCGGAGGAAAGCCCGGCGGCTTGTGCGCTGCGCGAGACCTATGAAGAGGTGGGGCTTGTGCTGAAGCCGGATGTGCTGATCTGGTCCAGAGCGTACCAGCGGCCGCACGGGCGGGTCTGGTTCTTTGCCGCGCATCTGCCTGCGGCAGCGGCTGCGGACATCCGGTTTGGCAACGAAGGGCAGGGCTGGGCCTTGATGGCGCCGGAGGCCTATTGCGCGCACCCGCTGGCGGTGCCGCATTTTGCGGAACGGCTGCGGGAATACCTTGCGGTGCGGTCTGTGTGACTGTGGCCTGAAAAGAAAGATCCCCCGCTGGTATGCGGGGGGAAGGTGACGGGTCTCAGGAAGAAAAGCCCGTCTGGGGAGTGTCTCAGTCATAGAATCGCGCAGGCGCCGCTGTTTCGCAAAGAATGCGGGGGCAGCGGGCAGCCAGCGGCAAATCCTGTGTGGTTTTTTGGGCACAGGACGATTTGGCGCAGAACGCCTGGCTCTGGCGGGTTTCTTGAGCGAAATGAGGGAGTTGACGTAGCGTCACTATACTTTTGCGCCATAGCCAGAGGTGGCGGCATATGCTTAGCGCAAAAGATTTATTTCTGCCTAATTTTTAGGCGGAAGCGGCCTGCACCGCCGCCGGCGCAGGCAAATCACACCTGAACGGAGTGTTTCAACTGCAGTTCAGCTGTCAGGCTTGGGCACTGGCGAGTTCGGCCAGGATGGCCTCAGCCGCGGCGCGGGGGCTTTCGGCCTGCCAGACCGGGCGGCCCACCACGATGTGGTCGGCGCCATCGGCAATGGCATTGGCCGGGGTGGCGACGCGCTTCTGGTCGCCAAGGGCGGCACCGGCGGGGCGCACGCCGGGGGTGACGATCAACTTGCCTTCGGCCTCGGGCAGGGCGCGGATCAGGGCGGCCTCCTGCGGGCTGGCGACGACGCCGTCGGCGCCGGCAGCCAGCGCATTGCCTGCGCGCTCCAGCACCAGATCCTTGACCGCACCCTCCTTGATCAGCGCACTGTCCAGGTCCTGCCGGTCCAGCGAGGTGAGGATGGTGACGGCGAGGATCTTGAGGTCCTTGCCGGCCGCGCCTTCCTTGGCGGCGCGCACCACATAAGGGTCGCCATGCACGGTCAGGAAATCCAGATCGAACTGCGCCAGGCCTCGCACCGCGTTTTCCACGGTTGCGCCGATGTCGAACAGTTTCATGTCGAGGAAGATGCGCTTGCCGTGTTCCTGCTTCAGCTCATTGGCCAGCGCCAGCCCGCCGCCAGTCAGCATTCCCAGCCCGATCTTGTAGAAGGAGACCGCATCGCCCAGCTGCTCGGCCAGCTTGAGGCCCGCGATTGCATTGGGGACATCCATAGCAACAATCAGGCGGTCGTCGGCGCGCGGGGCTTGGGTCATGGCGGGGTCCTTTGGTGGCGGTTCGGCGTGAAACTGGCGTTTCATACGCAAGGGGCGGCGGTTCGGCAAGGCGCAGCGGGGCGCTCCCGCACCTGAAGCTGCCCCTGCGGGACAGATTGCAGTTTTGGGCCGGGCGCCGCGCTGGCGCGCGGCGCGGTTGCGCCCGGTGGCGGCGGGCTGGGTGTAAAGTTGACGCAGGTCAGGGATTTGCTCACCTTTTGCGGCGACTATGGGTTGAAGCGGCGGGATCGCTTCCCAAATTGAACCTTGAGGCCCGGACCGGGGCGTGCCGCCTAGCGGGCGCTGCCAAAGACAGGGCGCTTGATAAAGGAGAGCAAGATGGACTTGAACAAGTTCACGGAGCGTGCACGGGGATTCGTGCAGGCCGCGCAGACCATTGCGATGCGCGAGGGGCACCAGCGGCTGGTGCCGGAGCATATTCTGAAAGCACTGATGGATGATGATCAGGGGCTGGCGAGCAACCTGATCTCCCGCGCGGGCGGCGCGCCTGCACGTGTCGCGGAGGCGGTGGAGGCTGCTGTCGCCAAGCAGCCCAAGGTGAGCGGCGATGCGGCCCAGATCTATCTGGACAGCCAAACTGCCAAGGTGCTGGATGAGGCCGCCAAGATTGCCGAGAAGGCGGGCGACAGCTTTGTCCCGGTTGAGCGTCTGCTGATGGCGCTGTGCATGGTGAAATCCAAGGCGAAGGAGGCCCTGGAGGCCGGCGCCGTCACTGCGCAGAAGCTGAATGAGGCGATCAACGATATCCGCAAGGGGCGCACTGCTGACTCGGCAACGGCTGAGGAAGGCTATGACGCGCTGAAGAAATACGCGCGCGACCTGACCGAGGCGGCGCGCGAGGGCAAGATCGACCCGATTATCGGGCGTGACGAGGAAATCCGCCGTTCTATGCAGGTTCTGAGCCGCCGCACCAAGAACAATCCGGTGCTGATCGGCGAGCCGGGCGTGGGCAAGACGGCGATTGCCGAGGGCATGGCGCTGCGCATCGTCAACGGCGATGTGCCGGAGAGCCTGCGCGACAAGCAGCTCTTGTCGCTGGACATGGGCGCGCTGATTGCCGGTGCGAAATACCGCGGCGAGTTCGAGGAACGCCTGAAGGCGGTTCTGACCGAGGTCACTGAGGCCGCGGGCGAGATCATCCTGTTCATTGATGAGATGCACACGCTGGTCGGGGCAGGAAAATCGGATGGCGCGATGGATGCGGCCAACCTGATCAAGCCGGCCCTGGCGCGCGGCGAGCTGCACTGTGTCGGCGCGACCACGCTGGATGAATACCGCAAATATGTGGAGAAGGACGCAGCCCTGGCCCGCCGGTTCCAGCCCGTCATGGTGACCGAGCCGACGGTGGAGGACACCGTGTCGATCCTGCGCGGCATCAAGGAGAAGTACGAGCTGCACCACGGGGTGCGGATTGCCGATGCGGCGCTGGTTTCGGCGGCGACGCTGTCGAACCGCTATATCACCGACCGCTTCCTGCCGGATAAGGCGATTGACCTGGTGGATGAGGCGGCCTCGCGCCTGCGGATGCAGGTGGACAGCAAGCCTGAGGCGCTGGATGCGCTGGACCGGCAGATCCTGCAGATGCAGATCGAGGAAGAGGCGCTGAAGCTGGAGGATGATGCGGCTTCCAAGGACCGGCTAACGACGCTGCAGAAGGAACTCTCGGACCTGCAGGAGCAATCCGCCGAGATGACCGCGCAGTGGCAGTCGGAACGGGACAAGCTGGCCTCGGCCCGCGACCTGAAGGAGCAGCTGGACCGTGCCCGCGCCGATCTGGAGATCGCCAAGCGGGAGGGCAATCTGGCCCGCGCAGGCGAGCTGTCTTATGGCGTGATCCCGGAGCTGGAGAAGCAATTGGCGGATGCCGAGGGCCGCGAGGAAAAGGGCCTGATGGTCGAGGAAGCCGTGCGGCCTGCGCAGATCGCTGAGGTGGTGGAGCGCTGGACCGGCATTCCGACCTCCAAGATGCTGGAGGGCGAGCGCGAGAAGCTGCTGCGTATGGAAGATGAACTGCACCGCCGGGTGATCGGCCAGAACGCCGCTGTCACCGCCGTTGCCAATGCGGTGCGCCGGGCGCGTGCGGGTCTGAACGACGAGAACCGGCCGCTGGGTTCCTTCCTGTTCCTCGGGCCGACCGGGGTCGGCAAGACGGAGCTGACCAAGGCGGTTGCCGGTTTCCTGTTCGACGATGAGCACGCGATGGTGCGCATTGATATGTCGGAGTTCATGGAGAAGCATTCGGTCGCCCGTCTGATCGGCGCACCGCCGGGCTATGTCGGCTATGACGAGGGCGGGGTGCTGACCGAGGCCGTGCGCCGCCGCCCCTATCAGGTGGTGCTGTTCGACGAGGTCGAAAAGGCGCATCCGGATGTGTTCAACGTGCTGCTGCAGGTGCTGGACGACGGCATGCTGACCGATGGCCAGGGCCGCACCGTGGACTTCAAGCAGACGCTGATTATCCTGACCTCGAACCTTGGCGCGCAGGCGCTGAGCCAGCTGCCGGAGGGCGCAGATGCCTCGGACGCGCGGCGCGATGTGATGGATGCGGTCAAGGCGCATTTCCGGCCCGAGTTCCTGAACCGGCTGGATGAGACCATCATCTTTGACCGTCTGGCGCGTGCCGATATGGATGGCATTGTCGAGATCCAGCTGGCGCGGCTGCTGAAACGGCTTGCGGGGCGCAAGATCGGGCTGGAGCTGGACGAGGCTGCCAAGACCTGGCTGGCGGATGAGGGCTATGACCCGGTGTTCGGCGCCCGGCCTTTGAAGCGGGTGATCCAGCGCGCCCTGCAAAACCCCCTTGCCGAGGCGCTGCTGGGCGGTGAGATCAAGGACGGCGACACCGTCCCGGTTTCGGCTGGCAGCGACGGGCTGATCATCGGTGACCGGCTGGGAACGTCAGAGAGGCCCAGGCCAGACGATGCCGTGGTGCATTGAGGTGTAGAGAATGAGGAAAGCCCGCCAGTGATGGCGGGCTTTCCAAAAAAGGCGCTTTTGGGGTTTGCCTTGGTGATCGGTTATGTCTCTGAATCTTTATCGTTGGGATTGGCGCAATAGAAAACTGCGCCCCCGGCCAAAGCCCACAGAAGGTGGGCTCCTAGTGAGAGAACCTCAATTTCGGTGTTCATGTGGTTGTTGGACCAATAGGCCGCCACAGGAGGAAGAAACAGGAAAGCAAAGGCGCGGAAGGCAGCGGCCAGCCGCTTTCCGGCATCCTGTGAAACCGATAGAATGTGAGTGATAATAATGTTGGCAACGTGGCCGCCAGCAATAATCCCAACCCACATACTGCCGAAAAACAAAAAAAGTCCCCATGCCCTGCCGTATCTCTCCGTCACGGATGAGCGCGAGCGGCAGGATGATAAATGGAGCAGTGCCAACCCAAGGCAGCCACTTCGACCTTTTTAGTTTGCTGAGAAACTCAAACCACATTCCGCTCAGCTAACATGATGAGGAGCATCAGCAAAGCGATGGCGGGCATTGGGGCAGCGCAGCGGATTGCTTTGGATGGGTACAGGCCTTTGGCCCGGGCCAGCGCCCGTCCCGACCCCACGGGTCGGGCGCTTCACGCACAACCCTCGGGCCGGACGCTGGCAGCGCTTTTTCACTGACCGGGCCGAATCTGGGATAAGTTTTACTCCACCGCTTCCCTGGCCATCCGGCGCTCATACTTCCGGCGCAGCACCTTCAAACGTGGCTCCCAGTCATACCGGGGGTCTTCGGTGGTCTCTGACCAGTAAAGCTTGCCGCCATAGCGCCAGGGGTCGAGCACGATGCCCTCGTAGATGCCGTCGCCCTTGGCGGCGATGACCGCAGTGGAGTGGTCGATGCGGAAATCGCTTTTCGGCTCGGCAATGGCGCGCAGCATCGACAGCGTCTGGAAGTTCTCCTGATTGAGCCGCGCCTGCATGTCCTCGGCGTAATGCACGCAGATGCCGCGCTCCTTGACGCCGCTGTTCACCAGCGTGTTGTGGATGATCGGCGAGGTGGTGACATTATACTGCTCGGCCAGCCGGGCAGAGTGGCTATAGGCGATCTCAGCCGCGCGGGCGGCTTCATCCGGGTCCACGCCAGCATCCAGCGACTGGATGGCAAGGGACAGCGCCTCGACATCGTTTCGGGTTGCGGTGGGGCCTGCGCTGCAGCCGGCCAGCACGGCGGCCGCCAGCAGCATCAGGGAAGCAAAGAGGGATTTCATGTCTATCTGCCCGTGCCGGAATTTCTGTTTCCGGCCAGCATAGCCAAAGCCGCCGTGCTGCGCAGCGGGGAAAATCGGCAGGCGGCGGCTTATTCCTCGATTGCTTCGGTCACAATGCCGTCAAGCAGCTCCTGAACGGCCTGCATCTCACCCTCGGGAAAGGCGCGGAAGCCGATGGTGACGCTGGCGGCGCCGGGGCGCTGGGCGACAAAGATGTCATAGGGGCAGAAGGTGATGTTCATCGGGTTGGCCTCCATCACCTGCCGCGACAGTTTGGCGGAGCAGAAGGAGAACACCTGGGCATCTTCGAACAGCACGACGTCAGAGCCCACATCGGCCCGGGTGCGTTCCAGCATGTCGCCCACATGGCTGATGTGGTCAACTCGCAGCCCCCGGTTGGTGATGGCGTTCTCCAGCCCGAAGACGACGTCATCGAAGGAAAGAGGCGTGGTGTAGCTGACCATCTCCTGCGCGCTGGCGGGATGGATGAACAGCGCAAGAACTGCTGCGGCGGCACGCGTTTTCATGAAATCTCTCCTGACGCTGAAACGGGGTGCGGGGCGGGTGGAAACGGGGCTGACATATCGTGATTTTTGCATGGGTCGAACATATCTTCCAGCAGGAAAAATGCCGCGGCCCCGGCCCTGGTCTTGCCCCTGCACCCGGCCCTGGCGCCGGCGCGGCTGTGCCGGCCCCGGGTTTACGCGGGATGAAGAAAGAGCTGCTACGTTACAGATCTCTCGCGCAGTCGTTACAGGATATGTTTTGGGTTTTGCGCACGGGACCGTTACCTGAAGAGAGACCCGAATTATCAGGAGACGCAGATGGCGCGCCGCTGGACCAATGACTTGACCCTTGCAGATGCAACCCCGGAGGCCGCGTTCTGGAACCGCCGCCAGATCATGGCGGGGCTGGCGGGCACCGGTCTGGCCGCGGCGCTGGGCACTGGCGCGCACGCGGAAGAGGCGCTGGAGCCCAATACCTGGGACGAGGTGACCAATTACTGCAACTTCTATGAGTTTGGCACCGGCAAGGGGGATCCGTCCAAATACGCGGACCGGATGACCACCCGGCCCTGGAGCGTCAGGATTGACGGGCTGGTGGACAAGCCGGGCGACTATTCCTTTGAGCAGATCCTGGGTGAGATGACGCTGGAGGAGCGCATCTACCGCTTCCGCTGTGTCGAGGCCTGGTCGATGGTGGTGCCCTGGCAGGGGTTTGAGCTGGCGGATCTGCTGAACCTGGCGGGCGTGCAGGACGGCGCCAAATATGTGGCGTTCGAAACCCTCTACCGCCCGTCCGAGATGCCCGGCACCGCCTATAAGGTGCTCGACTGGCCCTAC
>NZ_JBSWTV010000002.1:962500-1022500 GCF_056158725.1 Leisingera sp. ABM4_101
CTAACCAAACTCCGAATACCCGGGAGTACTAGATGGCAGACACACGGCGGATGCTAACGTCCGTCGTGGAGAGGGAAACAACCCTGACCTCCGGCTAAGGCCCCCAATTCATGGCTAAGTGGGAAAGCAGGTGGGATGTCCAAAACAACCAGGAGGTTGGCTTAGAAGCAGCCATCCTTTAAAGATAGCGTAACAGCTCACTGGTCTAAATAAGACGTCCTGCGGCGAAGATGTAACGGGGCTCAAGCCATGAGCCGAAGCCGAGGATGCACATAGTGCATGGTAGCAGAGCGTAGTGTGACATAGTTCCATGCGTCTTTAGCCTTCTTCGGAAGGTGTTGGACGCAAGGAGCTTTCGATGAAGCCGGGGCGTGAGCCATCCGGTGGAGAGATCACTAGCGAGAATGATGACATGAGTAGCGACAAAGAGTGTGAGAGACACTCTCGCCGAAAGTCCAAGGGTTCCTGCTTAAAGCTAATCTGAGCAGGGTAAGCCGGCCCCTAAGCCGAGGCCGAAAGGCGTAGGCGATGGGAACCAGGTTAATATTCCTGGGCCAGGAGGATGTGACGGATCATGAAGGTTGTCCGCCCTTATCGGATTGGGCGGGCCGCTGATTGGTCCCTGGAAATAGCCCTCCATCAGACCGTACCCTAAACCGACACAGGTGGACTGGTAGAGAATACCAAGGCGCTTGAGAGAACGATGTTGAAGGAACTCGGCAAAATACCTCCGTAAGTTCGCGAGAAGGAGGCCCGGGTTCAAGGCAACTTGGATCCGGGGGCACAAACCAGGGGGTGGCGACTGTTTATTAAAAACACAGGGCTCTGCGAAGCCGTAAGGCGACGTATAGGGTCTGACGCCTGCCCGGTGCCTGAAGGTTAAAAGGAGGGGTGAGAGCTCCGAATTGAAGCCCAGGTAAACGGCGGCCGTAACTATAACGGTCCTAAGGTAGCGAAATTCCTTGTCGGGTAAGTTCCGACCTGCACGAATGGCGTAACGACTTCCCCGCTGTCTCCAACATCGACTCAGCGAAATTGAATTGCCTGTCAAGATGCAGGCTTCCCGCGGTTAGACGGAAAGACCCCGTGCACCTTTACTACAGCTTCGCACTGGCATCAGGATTGTGATGTGCAGGATAGGTGGTAGGCATCGAAGCAGGAACGCAAGTTCCTGTGGAGCCTCCCTTGAGATACCACCCTTCGCACTCTTGATGTCTAACCGCGGTCCGTTATCCGGATCCGGGACCCTGCGTGGCGGGTAGTTTGACTGGGGCGGTCGCCTCCTAAAGAGTAACGGAGGCGCGCGAAGGTTGGCTCAGAGCGGTCGGAAATCGCTCGTTGAGTGCAATGGCAGAAGCCAGCCTGACTGCGAGACTGACAAGTCGAGCAGAGACGAAAGTCGGCCATAGTGATCCGGTGGTCCCGCGTGGAAGGGCCATCGCTCAACGGATAAAAGGTACGCCGGGGATAACAGGCTGATACTGCCCAAGAGTCCATATCGACGGCAGTGTTTGGCACCTCGATGTCGGCTCATCTCATCCTGGGGCTGGAGCAGGTCCCAAGGGTACGGCTGTTCGCCGTTTAAAGAGGTACGTGAGCTGGGTTTAGAACGTCGTGAGACAGTTCGGTCCCTATCTGCCGTGGGTGTAGGATACTTGAGAGGAGTTGCCCCTAGTACGAGAGGACCGGGGTGAACGATCCACTGGTGGACCTGTTGTTGCGCCAGCAGCAGTGCAGGGTAGCTATGATCGGACAGGATAACCGCTGAAGGCATCTAAGCGGGAAGCCCCCCTCAAAACAAGGTATCCCTGAGGGCCGTGGAAGACCACCACGCCGATAGGCCGGAGGTGTAAGCGCAGCAATGCGTTCAGCTGACCGGTACTAATCGCCCGATAGGCTTGATTTGATCCAGTAACAGACAGTGTTACGGACACAGAAAGCAAACACATCCCTAACAAAACTTGGACATGTTGATTGTAGCGCCTCCTGCATTTGGAAACGTCGTCGTGACATAACTCCTGGGCGGTCTCTCGCGTATTTACTCCGTAAGCACGCTGCCGACCGCAAACCGAGAAAATCCAAATGCCGAAGGCATCTGGATTTTTCTCGGTTTGGTGGCTACAGCGCAAGTGAAACACCCGGTCCCTTCCCGAACCCGGAAGTTAAGCACTGCCGCGCCGATGGTACTTGGGCTAAAGCCCTGGGAGAGTAGGTCACCGCCAAACCTAGTAAAATCCAAAAAATCTCTCTGAACGATGATATAGAGCAACCGCTGTCAGCCCTCCGCTGTGCAGCGGTTTCTTGTTTTAAACCCCTTGATGGCGCCCCTAAACGGAAGGCCGCTGGACCTTGGAACCAGTGCCGCAGCCGGTTGCCTCTGGCTCGGCAGGAAGCAGGGCAGGAGGCAGGGCAGGCAAGGGCATCTGGCAGGATTTCCAAACCAGCGGCCTCTACGGCTGATCATGTGTATGCCTGGGCGGCGGCGTGCCGCCTCGCTTGCAGCGTGTTTGTCAGCCCTGAAGCAGGCGGCGCCAGGCCCGGTCTTCGAAGCCGGTTTTTTGCGGCTCCAGCATGTGCAGGCCCAGAAACCAATAGAAATAGCGCTCAAACGGAAAGGCGGCAAAGGCATCTGCGGCCCGGTTCAGGTTTTCCTGCAGCTCCGCCCCAGTGCGGCAGACCAGCGTGCCGTGATGATAGTCGGTTGCCGCGCAGGTCAGCACCGGCTTGCGGTGCATCAGCGCCTCGAACCCGACGGCGGAGTTCTGCGACACAACCGCGGCTGAGGCTTCGATCAGGTCATGCACGCTGGCACGGCTCAGCTCTGCATTGGCAATTCCGGCGCAGAGCTCTTCCAGCCCGCTCAGCGCGGCAGCATCCTGCAGCGGATGCGGCTTGACGTAGACCCTGCCGGGCACTGCCGCGCAGGCGGCTGTGATCATCTCCGCTGTGGTCAGGTAATGCACCGGCTCGCGGTATTTCTCGATGTCCTGCACAAAAATGGCGGCATCCGCAGGCGCCAGCCCGCCGGGTGTTCGCGTGCTTTGCGCCCGTTTGGAGACATTGCGCCGCAGGGCATGGCCGCGCACGCCGTTGAAGAAATGTTCCGCCGCCGCGCCATCCACCGCTTGCGGGTCAAACAGCTGCCCGGCGAGGCTGGAGTTCCAGTAATAGCCCTGCGGGTCCAGATACCAGAAGCCGCGCAGATAGCTGGGCTGGGCGTGGAAGATGCGGGGGCCCTGCGTGCGCTTCGGGCCGATGACGATTTGCAGATGATCTGACCCCAGAAGCCCGAAGGACAGGACATCCTCAGCGTGGATCAGCAGCGGCTTGCAGCCCCGCGCATGGGCGCTGGCGCCGATCTTCTCGAAAAACTCGCAGCCGCCCTCCAGGATGTGCCGGAACCAGGCCTCCTCCGCATGCACGATCAGCGGCCGCTTGCGGCTGTCCAGCTGGCGCAAGTGATTGAGCTTCTTGAAGCTGCCCCGTTTCTGCATGGGATGCTGTTTCTCTGCCTGCCTGTGCTGCGGTGTCGGGCCGCAGGCTCAATTTCTGGGCGGTGCGGGCCAGGCGGTCAAGCCGGCCTGCTGCGGCAGCGCAAAGAAAATGCCCGGGGAAAGCCCCGGGCATCCATGTTTTCAGATCCGCTGGGATCAGCCGATGATGGCGTTCAGCGTGGCGCTGGGGCGCATCACCTTCGCCTTCAGCTCCACGCTGGGGCGGAAGTAGCCGCCGATATCGGCGGGCGCGCCCTGGGCCGCAGCCAGTTCACTGATGATCTGCTCTTCCTTGGCGCCCAGCTCCTCGGCGATGGGGGCGAAATGCGCCGCCAGATCCGCGTCGTCACTCTGAGCTGCCAGCGCCTCGGCCCAGTAGCGGGCAAACCAGTAGTGGCTGTCGCGGTTGTCGGGCTGGCCGACCTTGCGCGAGGGCGAGCGGTTGTGGTCCAGGATGCCTTGGGTCGCGTCCTCAGCAGCGCGGCCCAGCACGCCGGCCTTGGCGTTGCCTTTGACGTCGGCCAGGAAGTTCAGAGACTTGCCGAGGGCGCAGAACTCGCCCATCGAATCCCAGCGCAGGTGGTTTTCCTCGACCAGCTGCTGCACGTGCTTGGGAGCAGAGCCGCCAGCGCCGGTTTCAAACAACCCGCCGCCCTGCATCAGCTTGACGATCGAAAGCATCTTGGCCGAGGTGCCCAGCTCCAGGATCGGGAACAGGTCGGTCAGGTAGTCGCGCAGCACGTTGCCGGTGATGGCGATGCTGTCCTTTCCTGCGGTGATGGTTTCCAGGCTCTGGCGGGTGGCTTCGCGCGGCGCCATGATCTGGAACTTGTCCGCAACGCCGGCCGCCTCAAGCGCGGGCTTCACGTATTTGATCAGCTCTGCGTCATGGGCGCGGTTTGCGTCCAGCCAGAAGATCGCCTCGGAGCCGGTCAGGCGCTGGCGGTCCATGGCCAGCAGGATCCAGTTCTCAATCGGGGCTTTTTTGACGGTGCAAGAGCGCCAGATGTCGCCGGTTTCCACGTCATGGCTGTGCAGCGTCTCGCCGTTGGCCAGAACGATGCGGATGGTGCCGTCGGCGGGCGCCTCAAACGTGGTCGGGTGGGAGCCGTATTCCTCAGCCTTCTGGGCCATCAGGCCGACGTTGGCGACCGCACCTGCGGTGGTCACGTCCAGCGCGCCGTTGGCTTTGAAGAAATTGATGGTCTCGTCATAAACAGAGGCATAGCAGCGGTCGGGGATCACGCAGTTGGTGTCGCCCTTGTTGCCGTTCTGGTCCCAGCCCTTGCCGCCGGCGCGGATCACCGCGGGCATCGAGGCGTCGATGATCACATCGGAAGGCACGTGCAGATTGGTGATGCCCTTGTCGCTGTCGACCATATACATGTCCGGACGCTCGGCGCGCACGGCTTCGATGGCGGCGGTGATTTCGGCATTGCCTTTGACGCGCTCCAAGAGGTCGCCCATGCCGGAGTTCGGGTTCACACCCAGCGCCTCCAGCTCGGCGCCGTATTTGTCGAACACCGGCGCCAGCCAGGCCTTCACTGCGTGGCCGAAGATGATCGGGTCGGAGACCTTCATCATGGTGGCCTTCATGTGCAGCGAGAACATGGTGCCGTCTGCCTTGGTGCCGGCAATCGCTTCGCCGAGGAAGGACGACAGCGCCTTGACCGACATGAAGGTGGCGTCCGCCACGGTGCCTTCTTCCAGCGGCCAGCCGTCTTTCAGCACGGTGACAGCGCCGTCTTTGGCGACAAACTCGATCTTCGCGGTACCGGCCTGGGCGGCGGTGATGGTTGCGGATTTCTCGTTGGCATAGAAATCGTTGCCCGGCATCGACGAGACTTTGGTCTTGCTGTCTGCCGACCATGCACCCATCGAATGCGGGTTCTTCTGGGCAAAGTTCTTCACGGCCTTGGCGGCGCGGCGGTCGGAGTTGCCTTCACGCAGGACCGGGTTCACCGCGGAGCCCTTGATGGCATCATAGCGGGCACGCGCGTCTTTTTCGGCGTCACTCTTGGGCTCTTCCGGGTAGTCCGGGAGGTCATAGCCCTGGGCCTGCAGTTCCTTGATGGCAGCGGTCAGCTGCGGCACCGAGGCGGAGATGTTCGGCAGCTTGATCACATTGGCGTCCGGGGTCTTCACCAGCTGGCCCAGCTCTGCCAGGTCATCGCTCTGGCGCTGTGCGTCAGTCAGGTTCTCCGGGAAGGCGGCGATAATGCGGCCGGCCAGCGAAATGTCCTTGGTGCCGACGGTGACACCGGCGGCGGCAGCGAACTTGCGGATGATCGGCAGGAAGGATGCCGAGGCCAGTTCGGGCGCTTCGTCTACAATGGTATACAATATGTCCGGGGTTTGATTTTCTGCCATGTTCCACAACCTTTCAGCGATCTCGGAGGCGTTTATGACGTCAGCCGGGCCAGGCCCGTGCCGGGGGTTATTCCAGTGGTGTTCCAGCGCAGCCTAATGGGGGCGGAACGGGCTTGGGAAGCCATTGATATTGTCCCCATGTAGAGCAGGATTGCTGCAGGTGCAATGGTGCGGTGCCCGGGAAGCCCGCGCAGATTGCCGCGGCAGAGGGGAGTGGCGCTGCCCGGCAAGTATAGAAACGGGGTGCTGCCCCGCAGGCTTGGTTGCAAGAGGGGCGCTGCCCCTCTTGGACCGCCGGCCCAATTCACCCCGGAGTATTTCTGGAAAGATGAAAGAGCCGGGGCTACTCGCGCAGCTCATCCGGTGCGACGCCCCAGAGCTTTTTCTTGGGCGCCCAGCCGCTGTAGCCGCCGGCCGAGATCTCGCACCAGTCGGTGGCGCATTCGCCGAGGCGCGCCACCACGCCCAGTTCAAAGGCAGCGGTTACAGGCGCGCGGGTGTCGGGGCGGGCGTGCACGGTCAGCATGTCCTCTTCCACCAGCACAGTGCGCACACCGGACAGAAGTGCGTAATGCACCCAGCCGCCGGCACCGTCACGGTCCTGCACCCGGCGCCAGTGGCCATACTCAGCGGTGATCTCCAGCGGCATGCCGCGGCGTTTGAACACCCAGTCGATCTTGTGGGTCAGCGACGGGCCGCGGCGCACATTGCCGGTGGCGGCCTTCATTGAGACATAGCGGGGCAGGGGAAGGTTGGTGACAGGGCCGCGGGATTCGGCTGCACAGGCTGCGCCCGCCAGCGCCAGGGATACCGCTGCCGCTGCCAGATGGCGGATTGCCATTGCCGCGTTTCTCACTGCCTGCTCGCCTCTTCTTGCCCAGCCGGGTTATGCCCAGCCTCTTGTTCCGGTCTTCTGCCCGTCTTGTTATGCCCCCGCAGCACCCGGCAAATTTCCGGTCTTGCGGGGCAGGGAATGCGGTTGGGTTCTTGTGCCTCTGCGCATCCTGCGCCACGATGCCATGGAGGCGTGCAAAATGAAAAGCCCAAGGGAGAGCACAAGTGCCAAGAGACCGACTGAGTGTTGTTGTTACGCGACGGTTGCCGGAACCTGTGGAAACCCGGCTGAGCGAGCTGTTCGATGTGCGCCTGCGTGAGGATGACACGCCGATGACCAAAGCTGAGCTGGCCGCAGCCCTGAAAGAGGCCGATGTGCTGGTGCCAACCGTCACCGATACCATCGACGCAGGGCTGCTGGGGCAGGCGGGCGAGCGGCTGAAGCTGATTGCCAATTATGGCGCCGGGGTCGATCACATCGACGTGGCGACCGCCCGGCAGCGCGGCATTCTGGTATCAAACACCCCTGGTGTATTGACTGACGACACCGCCGACATGGCGATGGCGCTGATCATGGCGGTGGTACGCCGGATGCCCGAAGGCCTGGCGGTGATGCAGAAAGGCGACTGGCAGGGCTGGGCGCCGACGGCGTTCCTGGGCGGGCGCATCGCGGGGCGCCGTTTGGGTATCCTGGGCATGGGCCGGATCGGTCAGGCAGTGGCCAAGCGCGCCGCCGCCTTTGGGATGCAGATCCATTACCACAACCGCCGCCGCCTGCGCCCGGAGATCGAAGACGCGCTGGAAGCAACCTATTGGGAGAGCCTCGACCAGATGGTGGCGCGGATGGATGTGATCTCTGTCAACTGCCCTTCGACGCCCTCCACCTTTCACCTGATGAACGCACGCCGTCTGAAACTGATGAAACCTTCGGCAGTGATCGTGAACACGTCGCGCGGCGAGGTGATCGACGAGCACGCGCTGACCCGGATGCTGCGTGCGGATGAGATCGCGGGTGCGGGGCTGGACGTCTATGAGCACGGCACCGACATCAACCCCCGCCTGCGCGAGCTGCCCAATGTGGTGCTGCTGCCCCATATGGGGTCGGCCACCATCGAGGGGCGGATCGAAATGGGCGAGAAAGTGCTTTTGAACATCAAGACGTTTGAAGACGGCCACCGGCCGCCGGATCAGGTTGTGCCGTCCATGCTGTGAGTGCGTCTGCGCGGCTGGAAGTAACAGGAGGGTTTTCATGAAGTATATGATTCTGGCCTCTGCCGCACTTGCCGCAAGCACTGCCGCTGCGCAGGAGGCCTCGGACTTCGTTGCCCCCGAAGCGGCAACAGCCGGCAGTTTTGAGGCGATTTCCCCCGAAGTGGCCGCCGCGCTGGAGGCCAAGGCCGAAGGCCGGCCGGTGCAGGCGGACAACTGGATGGTCGCTGCCGCAAACCCGCACGCGGTGGAGGCCGGGGCGGCGGTGCTGCGCGCAGGCGGCACGGCTGCGGATGCGATGGTGGCGGTGCAGACCGTGCTGGGTCTGGTGGAGCCGCAGTCCTCAGGCCTTGGCGGCGGTGCGTTCCTGGTCTGGTATGACGCAGCGACGGGCGAGCTGACCACGCTGGACGGGCGCGAAACCGCGCCGCTGGCGGCCACGCCGACCCTGTTTCAGGATGAAAACGGTGCGCCCTTGAAGTTCTTTGATGCGGTTGTCGGCGGCCGCTCTGTTGGCACCCCCGGCACGCCAGCCTTGCTGGAAGCGGCGCATCGCCGCTGGGGCCGTGCCAATTGGCCATCGCTGTTTGAACCGGCGATCACGCTGGCGGAGGAGGGTTTTGCCGTCTCGCCGCGTCTGGCTGCCCTGGTCGAGGGCGACGCCGAACGGCTGGCGCGCGCCCCGGCGACCGCGGCTTATTTCCTGCCGGATGGTACGCCCATTGCCGAGGGCGCAACGCTGCTGAACCCGGACTATGCTGCCACCCTGCGGGCGCTGGCAGAGGGCGGGGCCGGGGCGTTTTATTCCGGCCCAATCGCGGCAGAGATCGTGCGTGCCGTGACCGGCGCCGAGGGCAATCCGGGCGTATTGTCCGCCACTGATCTGGCGCTCTATCGGGTCAAGGAGCGTCCGGCGGTCTGCGCTGCCTACCGCGATTTCGAGGCCTGCGGCATGGGGCCGCCGTCCTCCGGCGCGCTGACCGTGGGGCAGATCCTGGGGATGCTGGAGAGCTATGATCTGGCCGGGCTGGGTGCAGCCAGCGCCGAGGCCTGGCGGCTGATCGGCGATGCCTCGCGCCTCGCCTTTGCCGACCGGGGCCGCTATATGGCCGACAGCGACTATGTGCCGGTGCCCACCCATGGGCTGGTGGCGGCGGACTATCTCGCCAGCCGTGCCGACCTGCTGCAGGGCGATGATGCGCTGCCCGAGGTGGCGCCGGGCGCCCCCGAATTCGACCATGCCTCGCTGGCCGATGACGAGTTGGTTGAGCTGCCCTCGACCTCCCATATCTCCATCGTAGACCAATACGGCAACGTGCTGTCGATGACCACGACCATCGAGAACGCCTTTGGCTCACGGCTGATGGCGGGTGGGTTCCTGTTGAACAATGAGCTGACGGATTTCTCCTTCCGCACCCATGTGAATGGCGTGCCCATCGCCAACCGGCTGGAGCCGGGCAAGCGGCCGCGGTCCTCCATGGCGCCGACCATTGTGCTGAAGGAGGGCAAGCCGGTGCTGGCCATCGGCTCCCCCGGCGGCAGCCGCATCATCGGCTATGTGGCCAAGTCGATCATCGCCTGGGCCGATTGGGGGATGGACATCCAGGCGGCGCTGGCGCTGCCGCATCTGGTCAACCGCTTTGGCACCTATGATGTCGAGGGAGGCACCAGCGCGGAGGATCTGACGGAGGCGCTGACGGAAATGGGGTATGAGGTCAACGCCCGCGACCTGACCTCCGGCCTGCACGCGATTGAGATCGGCGATGGGCTGAAAGGCGCGGCGGACCCGCGGCGCGAGGGGATTGCACTGGGCGGTTAGAACTGGGCGGTTAGACCGGACGGGCTGGGGCGGCTACGGGGTTCTGGGTATTGCTGAACTCCGGTAGCGGCGCGTAGGTTAACAGGTGAATTGTTCCGGGGCGCCGCGCCCTGCTGCCAGGGGAGGCCGCCATGGTCCAAGCCACATCACTGCCGCGCAACGAGGCCGGGATCGCCGCCGCCATTGATGCGCTGAGCCAGCAGTTCGGCGGCCGGCTGCAGACCGGCCAGGCCATCTGCGAGCAGCACGGCCACACCACCACCTGGATCACCAACCAGGCACCGGATGCGGTGGTCTTCCCCACCACCACCCGGGAGGTTTCGGAGATTGTCGCGGTCTGCGCCGAATACGGTGTGCCGGTCATTCCCTTCGGCACCGGCACCTCGCTGGAGGGGCATGTCAACGCGCCTGCTGGCGGCATCTGCGTGGACATGATGCGGATGGATCAGATCCTGGCGGTGCATCCCGAGGATCTGGACGTGGTGGTGCAGCCCGGTGTCACCCGGGAGCAGCTGAACACTTATCTGCGCGACCAAGGCCTGTTCTTCCCGATTGATCCCGGCGCCAATGCCTCGCTTGGCGGCATGGCGGCCACCCGTGCCTCCGGCACCAACGCGGTGCGTTACGGCACCATGAAGGACAACGTGCTGGGGCTGGAGGCGGTAATGGCGGACGGCGCCGTGATCCGCACCGCACAGCGGGCCAAGAAATCCTCGGCCGGCTATGACCTCACGCGCCTCTTGGTGGGCAGCGAGGGCACATTGGGCCTGATCACCGAACTGACGCTGAAACTGCAGGGCATCCCAGAGGCGATCCGCTCTGCCCGCTGCTCCTTCCGCACCGTGGATGAGGCCTGCCGCGCGGTGATGATGACCATCCAGTACGGCATCCCGGTGGCCCGCATTGAGCTGCTGGACGCTCTGAGCGTGCGCGCCGCCAATGCCTATTCCGGCCTCGACCTGCCGGAAAACCCGCTGCTCTTGCTGGAATTCCATGGCTCCGACGCGGGCGTGGTAGAGCAGTCGGACATGTTCGCCTCCATTGCTGAAGAATTCGGCGGCTTCGATATCGCCGCCACCTCGACACCGGAGGAGCGCAGCAAGCTCTGGCAGGCACGCCACGACATGTATTGGGCCAGCCTGCAACTGCGCCCCGGCGCCAAAGGCCTGTCCACAGACGTCTGCGTGCCGATCTCGCGGCTGGCGGAATGCGTCAGCGCGGCGCGCAGAAAGGCCGAGAGCATGGGGCTGCTGGCACCGATGGTCGGCCATGTGGGCGACGGCAACTTCCACGCGCTCTTGCTGATTGACATGGACAGCGATGCGGAACGCCAGAAGGCGGATGAGTACATCGGCTGGCTCAACGAGATGGCGATTGAGATGGATGGCACGTGCACCGGCGAGCACGGCATCGGCCAGGGCAAGCGCCCCTATCTGCAGCAGGAACTGGGCGACGCGACCCGGTTTATGGCCGCGATCAAGGTGGCACTGGACCCGGAGAACATCCTGAATCCGGGCAAGATCGTCGAGATGTGAGCCGCAGGCGCCCCATGAGGGGCAAGTGGCGGCATTTGAGTATTTGGACAAAGAAGAAGCCTGCTCCTGCACCTTCTTCTTTGTAAAATAGTCATTGCGAAACAGCCGCCGCAATGCAGCCGGTCCTAGGTGTTGCACCCCCTGCGTACGCAGGCCTCACGGCATTTTAAGCCCCATATGGCACACTGTTTCCCGATCGCGGTCACCGCCGGGCCTGACACACCCGGCACCTTGGAACAGGGCCCATTGGCACGGGCACGCACAGACGACGTTTCGCGTGCGGGAGCAACCCTCCCGTCCCGCCTCCGCCCTTTGGCGGCGCCGCCATTCCTTACCGCTGGCCTATAAAGATCAGTATCAGGCAGACAGCAGCAGCAAACAACCGGCAGGGCACGGCCCGCGCCGGGCTGACGCGATTGCGCTGCATTCTTCCCCGAAATGCCGGATTGCTGCCGCAATTTCGCGCCAGGTGCTGACTTCCGATGGACAGGCAGCATTTTGCGGATCCGGAGGGCAGCATGGGACTGAAGAAAGCGATGGGCATCCTGGTGTTCAGCACTCAGGCGGTGATCGGCTATGACTACTATATCCAGACCCGCGATGCCGGCCTCAACTGGGGCGATCTCAGCGCCACCGATTACAGCACCATTTTGCAGGACCGCTTTGCCCGGGTCCGTGCCGCCAGGGAAGCGGCAAGCCTGGCAGGGGCCGGGGCAGAGGGGCAGGCCACGGTCTGGCAGGAGGCGGCAAGCTATGGCAAGCGGCTGCTGTCCGGCGGCGAGCAGGTGGCGCAGGCAGACGCCGCCGGGGCAGCGGCAGAGCCGCAGCCGGTCTGCATCCGCCGGGGCAATGCCCTGGATTGCTGACCGCAGTCTTTGGCCGCAACAGCAGGACAGCAGGGGGCCGCGGCCCCCTTTTTGCTGCGCAAAAAACGCCATTCCCGTCAAAATCTGCAGCAGAATCCGGTATGCTGTGGCGCGCAAGGTCGGTTTTGAGTGTTTTTGCGTCGGCCTGATTTTGCGCGGAATTCAATGCGCGGGCATAACCGTCGCCAAGAATCTCACAAAGCTGGAGAGCCGGAGAATGAAAACCCAAGTCAAAGCACTTGTTGTTGGCGGCGGCGCCGTCGGCACCTCGATTGCCTATCACCTGGCCAAAGCCGGCTGGGAAGACGTCATGCTGATCGAGCGTGACGAGCTGACCTCCGGCTCCACCTGGCACGCAGCCGGCCTTCTGCCGCTGTTCAACATGTCCTATGCGACCACCCACATCCACAAGTACTCGGTCGATTTCTACAAGACCCTGGAAGAGGAAACCGGCCTGAACGCAGGTTTCGCCGTGGTGGGCAACCTGCGCATGGCACAGACCCAGGAGCGCATGGACGAATACATGCTCTATGCCTCCACCGCCGAGACCTGCGATGTGGCTTATGAATGGCTGACCCCGGAGCAGATCAAAGAGCGCTGGCCGCTGATCGAGACCGGCGACCTGAAAGGTGCGATCTACCACACCGAAGACGGCTACATTAACCCGGCAGACGTGACCCAGGCGATGGCCAAGGGCGCCCGTCAGCGCGGCGTCGAGATCGTCCGCAAGCTGCAGGCAGACGCGTTCCACTGGACCGGCACCCACTGGGAAGTCACCTGCACCAAGATGGTCGAAAAAGGCGGCAACCTGGTGCCCTCCGACGAGCAGGTGGTGATCACCGCCGAGCACGTCGTGACCGCATCCGGCAACCACGCGCAGCGCACCGCCAAGATGCTGGGCATCAAGATGCCGGCCATCCCGGTCGAGCATACATTCATCGTCATGGACAAGGACCCCGAGCTGGTCAAATGGCGTGAAGCCGGCAACCCCGAGCACCCCGTTGTGCGCGACGCCGACAATGAATCCTATGCCCGCGAAGAGCGCGGCGGCTGGATCCTGGGCATCTACGAGCGCGGCGCCCCCGCGCAGTTCGAGCATGGCGTGCCGGACAGCTTCCGCGCCGACCTGTTCCCGCTGGACCTGGACCGGATCGCAGAACAGTACATGGCGATGGCCGAGCGCGTTCCGTCCTGTGCAGAATCCGGCCTCAAGGACGACTTCAACGGCCCGATCTGCTACACCCCCGACGGTAACCCGCTGGTCGGCCCGGCACCGGGTCTGCGGAACATGTGGCTGGCGGAAGGCTTCTCCTTCGGCATCACCGCCGCTGGCGGCACCGGCTACTATCTGGCGCAGATGATGGTGGACGGCGAGGCCGAGATCGACATGGCGTCGCTCGACCCGAAACGCTACTCCTCCAACTGGATGACCACCGAGTTCGCGGCCCGCAAGAATGAAGAGTGCTATGAGCACGTCTACATCCTGCACCACCCGGACGAAGAGCGTCCGGCAGCCCGCCCGCTGCGTACCGCGCCTGCGTTCGACCGCCAAAAGGCCCGCGGCGCACAGTTCGGCTGGGTCAACGGCTGGGAACGCCCGAACTACTTCGGCCCGCTGGACGCACCGGAAAACTTCGACCACGACGCCCGCTCCTTCCGCCGCGGCGGCTGGTGGCAGTATGCTGTGGAAGAGGCGAAAGCCGTGCGTGAAGGCGTTGGCCTGATCGACGCAACCGCCTTTACCAAGCATGTCGTCAAAGGCCCCGGTGCCACCCAGTTCCTGGACTGGTTCACCTGCAACAAACTGCCGAAGGTCGGCCGCATCAACCTGACCTACGCGCTGACTGTCTTTGGCACCACCCGCACCGAATACACCATCGTCCGCAACGGCGAGAACAACTACTACCTCGTCTCCGCCGGTGCCTGGTCCGAGTATGACGCGGACTTCCTGCGCAAGGCGGCTGAGGACAAGATGGAGGAGTTCGGCTACATCGAGATCCAGGACGTGACCAGCCAGTGGGGCGTCTTCGCCATCGCAGGCCCCAAGTCCCGCGATGTGCTGAAAGAGGTGATCGTCGACGCCGATCCGGAAACCGCACTGTCCAACAAGCGCTTCCCCTGGCTGTCGGCCAAGCAGATCGAACTGGGCATGTGCCCGGTGAACGCGATCCGCGTTGCCTATACCGGTGAACTGGGCTGGGAACTGCATCACCCGATCGAGATGCAGAACTACCTGTTCGACTTGCTGGAGAAAGCCGGCGAGAAGCACGGCATGAAGCTGGTCGGCGCCCGCGCCCAGAACTGGCTGCGCCAGGAGAAATCCTACCGTGCCTTCGGCAACGAGCTGGGCCGCGACGCGACCCCGCTGGAAGCCGACCTGCCGCGCTTCATCGACATGTCCAAGGACTTCCACGGCAAGGCCAAGCTGGAAGAGACCGGCGTGCGCGTGAAGTGCTGCACCCTGCTGATCGACGGACCCGAAGACGCCGATCCCTGGGGCCGCGAGGCGCTTTATGCCGAGGATGGCATCCGTGTGGGCCGCCTGACCTCCGGCGGCTACTCGGTGGCCTTCGAGAAATCCATCGGCATGGGCTATGTGAAGCCCGAGTTCGCGGTGGAAGGCACCAAGCTGCAGGTCAAGATCCAGGACAAGCTGTGGGATGCGGTCGTCACCTGCGACAGCCCCTACGATCCGAAGAACGAGACCATCCGTCAGAACGGCTAAGCCTTGGTGGAAGAGATGAGAAAGCCCCGGCCAATGTGCCGGGGCTTTTTTGTTGGGGCTGCTCGGTCTTCGCTCTTGCAGATGGCAAGGCGAAAGGATCAACCTTCTGGTATGGATTATCCGCCTTGGCTTCCGCAGCCTGAGAACACCCATACCGGCAGGCTGCTTGCAGTTGCCCGTTGCATTCATCAAAAATACTACCGTGAAGAGAGGCATCTCCTTCATGGAACGATGATGATGATCTTTGCGCAGGCCCGCTTGAGCTGGCCTCTACAGTTTTGCAACACGCGGGTTTTACTGAGTATTTGGACAGCATCCCGCGCAGAAGCGTGTTTACTTGCACTCCTGATGAGTTCGAAGCCGTGGCCGCATCAGAAAAAGCGCAAGCTGTTAACCCGGATCTCGTAGCAAAAGCAGTTTTGCGGCTTGGTCAGGAAGGATTTGAGGCCACAGAAGAAATCCACGGGCTGGCCAAGCGGTTGCGCTGCGAGGGCTGACCAAAGCGTCAGGCGGTAGGCACATTGGAATGACACAAGCCGACAGAGGGCGCCCGTGGTTTGCGTAGCCTGCGCTATCTGTCCCGCCCCGGCTCGCTTGGGTCACTTGAAAACAGCGCAATCTTGTTGCCCTGCGGGTCGCGCAGGTAGCCGACATAGAAGCGCGGCCCGTAGGAAGCGCGGAACCCCGGCGGACCCTCGTCAGAGCCGCCTGCGGCAAGGGCGGCGGCGTGCAGGTTGCGCACCTGCTTTTGATTGCGGGCCTGGAATGCGACCATCGACCCGTTTCCAGCCGAGGCCGGGCGCCCGTCGAAGGTAGGCTTGACGTAGAAATCAGGCAGAACAGGAGACTGCCCCGGCTGAACGGGCAGCGCGAAACTCAGCCCTTCTGGGCCTTCCTCCAGGCCGTAGCCGAGAGCCGGCAAAAACGCAGAATAGAAGCGTTTCGCAAGAGCAATGTCATCCGCGCCGACTGTGACATAGGCAATCATGCAGGGGTGTTCCTTCCGAACGTGCGGCCATTCACCTAAGACTTCTGCAAGTTTGTAAGGTGGCAGGGGCTCCGGCTCAACACCGGGGTCTTCAAATCAACCCCTCCCGCCCGTCGCCATTCGGATATGAAATCCGAAGGCTCCCGTTGGGCCAGGCAGGGCGCGCTAAAGGCGCGCCCTGCCTGGCCCGTGGCGACGGGCGCAGCCCGGCGCAAAACCTGAGTGGCGGCCTCAGTCCTCAGCTGTCTCCGCCAGCTCCATGTGGCCCCAGCCGCGCGACAGGACCTTGCGCAGGATCGGCTCGAAGAACTCCAGCGGTTTGGTCGGGTAGTCCGGGTCAAAGGCGCATTGGTCATACTTCTCGCAGAAATAGCGGCAGTCTTCCCAATGGGGGCTGTCGCGGTATTTGTCGCGGGCGTTGCGGTCGCCGCCGAAGTGGTGGTTGTAGTAGAAGCCCTGGAACACGCAGTGGTGCTTGAGGATCCAGTATGTCTTCTCGCTGACATAGGGCTTCATCATCGCCGCCGACAATTCACCATGGTTGTAGGGCGACAGGATGTCGCCGGTGTCATGCACCAGGGCGGCGACGATGATCTCGTCGTCGGCGCCGTCCTCCCAAGCGCGGGTCGCGGCCTGCAGCGAGTGCTGGTAGCGGTTCACCGGGTAGGGGGTCCAGTCCTCGTCCAGCGAACGGATGGCATCCAGGATGCGGTCGGGCAGGGCGGCGTTATAGGCTTCCTCATAGGCTTCGACCGCGGCCCAGTCCTCGGGCGTGGCTTCTTCGAAACTGGTCCAGTTTGGCTTGTGGCTTTTGTCCAGCATGGCGCGTGTCCTTTGGTTGATCTGTCAGCAGCGTAGCCTGTCCATTCTGAGCAGGAAAACGAATTGATTTGCTCAAACTGATCGGAAATATTGATCAACATGCAGATCAACGCCTTTGAAACCTTTCTGGCCATCGAGGCCGCCGGCAGTTTTCACGGTGCCGCGCGGGGGCTGAACATTACCCAGACCGCGGTCAGTGCCCGGATCAAGGCGCTGGAGGAGGCGCTGGGCGCCAGCTTGTTCGAGCGCGGTCCTGGCGGCACCCGGCTGTCGGCGGCGGGCCGACAGTTCTTGCCCTATGCAGAGCAGATGATGCGCACCTGGGAGTTTGTCTCCGGCGATCTGCGGGCCAGCCTGGCGGGGCGGGTGTCCTTGCGGCTGGGGGCGCAGCTGTCGGTCTGGGATCCGCTGCTGGTGGATGTGGCGGTCTGGCTGGAGCGGGCAGAGGGCATGGTGCCCTTCACCCTGAATTACGATCACGGGCTGAACATGGCCGAGGCGGTGGCGCGCAGGCTGCTGGACCTGGCCATTGTCAACGAGGTGCCGGCGGGCACCCGGCTGGGCGTCGAGGAACTGGCATCGGAAGCGCTGGTGCTGGTGGCGGACCGGCCGCTGCGGCTGGGCCGGGATGCGCTGCCCCTGTTCATCAATCTGGAGTTCGGACGCGAATATGCGGCGCAGCTGCAGGAGGTTTTGCCGCAGCGCAGCCGCCAGCACATCGTGCTGGGCAATGCGCCGATGGGGCTGCGTTATCTGATGAAACGGGGCGGCATGGGATATTTTCCGGCCTATATGGCGGCAGAGGCGCTGGCGGCCGGCCAGGTTCACGCAGTGGAGGAGGCGCCGGCGATACACCTCAGCTGCAAGGCACTGTATCTGCCGGACAATCCGGCGCTGGAGCAGATCAGGCAGGTGCTGCAAGGGCTGCGGGAAGTGCGCGCGGGCAGTTAGACCCTGGGGCAGAAAAGCACGTGCCGGATTTCAGCGGATCGCCAGATTGCGGACCGGGCAGGCGGAAACAGGGCTGAGCCGGAAGCTCTCGGTGCCGGTTTGCGATCGCGGGCGCGCGGATGCCGCGCAGCGGGAATACTGGCCCTTTGTGCCGTCCGCAGCGAGGAAGAGGACCCGGACCTGCACAGCGCGGGACAAAGCGTAAGTTCCTCAGATTTGTTCCAACGGCAGATGTCAGCGCTTTGCGAGAGTAGCGGGCATTTTCGGGTTTAAATATGTGAATTCCTGCCAGGCGCATCTTTTTACATCCGGCAGCCTGCAGAAAAACGTGAATCGGGCCGGCGTCCGCCCGCCCTTTCCCTGTCAGGGGGCTCAATCAGCCTAGCACTGCTTTGACGGCCCGCAGGGTGGCGGCAACCACCTGGTCTGCCTCAGCGCGGCTGAGGCAGAAAGGCGGGGCAAAGCCCAGGATGTCGCCCTGCGGCATGGCCCGGGCAATCACCTTGTCCTGCTCCAAGAGCTTGGCGGAGATCTGCGGGCCGATCTTGTCCGTGGCGTCAAAAAAGGTGCGGCTGTCCTTGTCCTTCACAAATTCCACCGCACAGAGCATCCCCTCGCCGCGGACTTCGCCAACATGTGCATGGCCGGAAAGCGCTTCTGCCATTGTGGCGTTCAGATAGGCGCCAATCTCCCCGGCGTTGCTGACAAGGTTCAGCTCATCAATCAGCTTGAGGTTCGCAACCCCCGCCGCCGCGCCAATCGGGTGTGCGGAATAGGTCCAGCCATGGCCAATCGGGCCATTTTCATCAGTACCCTGCTCCAGCACCTTCCAAACCTTGTCCGAGACGATGGAGCCCGAAAGCGGTGCATAGGCAGAAGTGAGGCCTTTGGCGATGGTGATGATATCCGCCTCGATCCCATAGTGATCAGAGCCAAACATCGATCCAAGGCGGCCAAAGCCCGTCACCACCTCATCCGCCACCAGCAGAATGTCGTGTTTCTTCAGCACGGCCTGAATGGCCTGCCAGTAGCCCGCAGGCGGCGGCACGATGCCGCCGGTGCCCAGTACCGGCTCACCGATGAAGGCGGCGATGGTATCGGCGCCTTCGCGTTTGATCAGCGCCTCCAGCTCAGCCGCGCAATGGGCGACGAACTGTTCCTCGCTCTGCTCCAGATTATCGCGGCGGTAGTAGTACGGTGCCTCGGTATGGATCACCTGTTCTACCGGCAGATCGAATTTCTTGTGGAACAGTTCCAGCCCGGTCAGCGAGCCGGTGACCAGGCCGGAGCCATGATAGCCGCGCCAGCGGGAGATGATCTTTTTCTTCTGAGGCCGCCCCAGGATGTTGTTGTAGTACCAGATCAGCTTGACGTTGGTCTCATTGGCGTCAGAGCCGCCAAGGCCGAAATAGACCTTGGACATGTTCTTGGGCGCGCGGTCCAGGATCATCTTGGCGAGCGTGATCGAGGCCTCGGTGCCGTGGCCCACATAGGAGTGGTAATAGGCCAGTTCCTTGGCCTGATCGCCAATAGCTTCGGCGATTTCCTGACGGCCATAGCCCACGTTCACGCAGTATAGCCCGGCAAAGGCGTCCAGCAGCTTGTTGCCATCCCGGTCCTCGATAAAGACACCGCTGGCGGTCTTGATCACCCGGTTCGGGCTTTCTCCGCGAGCGTGCTGGGCCAGATGGGTTGAAGGGTGGAAAAAATTCTCGCGGTCCCACTGGTCGAGTTGATCGTTCTTCAGCATATTTTGCTTCCTTTCCTTTCCGCGGAAGGTTCAGGCCCAGTCGCGGCAGACGTATTTAATCTCGGTGAATTCTTCCATGCCCAGCCGGGCGCCTTCGCGCCCCAGGCCGGATTGCTTTGCACCGCCAAAGGGGATCGGCGCGCCGGTCACCTTGGTGCGGTTCACCGCCACCATGCCGTATTGCAGCGCCCGGCTGAGGCGGTAGATGCGGCGCGGATCGTGGCTGTGGACATAGGCCACCAGCCCGTATTCGCTGTCATTGGCACGGGCGATGACCTCCTCCTCGGTGTCGAAGGGGGTGATCGGGGCGACCGGGCCAAAGGTTTCCTCTGACATGATCAGCGCATCGGCCGACACATCTGTCAGCACGGTCGGTTCAAAAAACAGCGGTCCCAGCACATGGCGTTTGCCGCCGCAGGCCAGCGTGGCGCCTTTGGCCAATGCGTCTGCAACATGCTCTTCCTGCTTTTGCACGGCCTTTTCATTCATCAGCGGGCCGAGGTCGCAATCATCCATCCCCCGGCCAATGGTCAGCGCCTTGGCGGCTTGGGTGAACCTGGCGCAGAACTCGGCATAGACCGGGCGTTCGACAAAGATCCGGTTGGCGCCCAGGCAGTCCTGGCCGGAGGTGGCAAACTTGGCCTTGATGGCTTCGCCCACCGCCTTGTCCAGATCGCAGCCCTTGAAGACGATCACCGGCGCGTGGCCGCCCAGCTCCATCACCAGCCGTTTTACGGTGTCCGCAGATTGCCGGTACAGAAGCTTGCCAATGCTGGTCGAACCGGTGAAGGACAGAGCCCGCACGCGGGGGTCGCGGGTCCAGGGTTCCACGACGGCGGGTGCGTGGCCGGTCACCACGTTGAACACGCCGGGCGGAAAGCCCGCGCGCTCTGCCAGCTCCGCCAGCGCCAGCGCACTGAAGGGGGTTTCGCCCGACGGGTGCGCCACCACGGTGCAGCCTGCCGCCAGTGCCGCCGCCGCCTTGCGGGTCAGCATCGCCGAGGGGAAATTCCAGGGCGTGATCAGCGCTGCCACCCCCACCGGTTCGCGCCACAGCTCCACCTCAGCATCAGGCAGGTGGCTGGTCACGCCTTCGATATTAGGGCGCTTGGCTTCCTCGGCGTAGAATTCCACAAAGGCCGCGCCGTAATCGATCTCGCCGCGCGCCTCCGACAGGGGTTTGCCCTGTTCCAGAACCATGATGCGGGCCAGATCTTCCTTGTGCTCCAGCTGAAGCGCATACCAGCGGCGCAGGATGGCGGCGCGCTGCTGCGGCAGCATCCCCGCCCAGGCTGGAAACGCGGACTGCGCTGCATCCACCGCAACAGAGGATTCCTCTGCCGGGAGGCGCGCGACATGTCCCAGCTCAGAGCCATCCGCCGGATCGGTTACGGGAAAGCATTCGCCGTTTCCAGCGCCGCACCACCTGCCATTAATGTATGAAAAAGAACGAACTAGTGCCTTGTCAGCGATGTCGCCGCGGGCCGAGAGGGCGGTCTCCGTCATGATATCCTCCTCAGATTATGCAGAGAATTCTGCCTGCTCGCAGCAGAGAATGTGACTGAAGTTCGGCGGGCGGGCAGAAGAAACAGCTGCGCCCCGGCAACTGGCATAAGAAAAGCACCGCGGCGTCATGCCTGCCCCAGCAGAATATCCAAGGGCGGCGCGCCCGCGCCTTTGACCGGTTTGGTGACCACATAGGTGAAGTAACGGCTGAGGCCGATGCGGGCGTCCAGCATCTCGTCGATCAGCCGCTGATAGGCGTCGATGTCGCGGGTGACGATCTGCAAAAGATAGTCAAACCCGCCTCCCAGGGCCCAGCAGGCGGTGACTTCGTCATAGCGCTGCATCGCCGCTTCAAAGGCACGGAAGCTGGCAGCGGTGTGGTCGGCAATCTCTGCCGCCACAAACACCGTCACATGCGGTGCCAGTTTTTTCAGGTTGATGCGGGCGCCGTAACCTTCGATCAGCCCGGCCTGCTCCAGCTTTTTCAACCGGTCCCAGCAAGGCGTAGGGGACAGGCCGATCTGTTCGGCCAGCGCGGTCTTGGTGATGCGGCCCTCTGTCGAGAGCACACGCAGAATTTCGAGATCGCGCTGGTCCAGTTGCATAATCCAGGTCCCGTCAGACGCCAGAGACACCGACAACCGCAACGCAGTCGCCGGATTTGATCAGCCCCGGGAAATGGCGGCTGATCACCAGGCCTGCACGGCGGGCGCGGTATTCCACCGGCGGCTGGCCGGAGCGGTCCAGCGGCCAGACGCGGGCCAGCAGATCGCCCTTGGCAACTGGTTCGCCCAGATCCGCCATGATCTCAAACAGCCCGTCGCCCTCGCTGAACAGAAAGCAGTCATCATCCGGCATGGTCAGCTTCACGGTCTCATCCAGCTGCATCTCACCCTGGAGGATGCCAAAATGGATCAGCACATTGCGCAGGCCCTTTTTGGCAATCGCATTGCTGCGCGCGGTGGATGAGCCGCCGCCGCCGAGTTCGGTGGTGACCAGAACTTTGCCCATTTCCTCAACAGCGGTGTCGTACATGCCGCCGCTGTCGATCTCCAAGAGCTCCACCGAATAGGGCGCATTGAACGCCTTCATCGCGGCAAAGCACGCCTCCTGCGTTGCCTTGTCCTCCAGAATATGCGCGGCGGCAAAGGGCACGAAGTCCAGCGTCTTGCCGCCGGAATGGAAGTCCACCGCCAGATCCGCCAGCGGCAGCAATGTACGCTGGAAGTAATCGGCGATTTTCTCAGTTACAGTGCCGTCGGGGCGGCCCGGGAACGACCGGTTCATATTGCCCTTGTCAATGGGCGAGGTGCGCGTGCCCGCGCGGAAGGCCGGATAGTTGAAGGCCGGCACGATGATCAGCCGGCCGGTCACGTCTTCTGCCTTGGTGTTTACGGCCAGCTCGTGCAGCGCAATCGGGCCTTCGTATTCGTCGCCGTGGTTGGCGCCGGTCAAGAGCGCGGTCGGCCCCTCGCCGTTCTTGATCACCGTCAGCGGGATCATCACAGACCCCCAGGCCGAGTCATCCCGGCTGTAGGGCAGTTTCAGAAAGCCGTGGTGCACCCCATCCTGATCCAGCGGAATGGTGGGGGAAATCGGGTTTGGCTTCATGGCTCAGTCCTTCACAAACATCTTGCGCGGCACATCGGACAGGCATTCCGGCCCGTCAGCCCCGATACGGATGCTTTCGGTGATCTCAAAGCCCCAATCCTCCATCCAGAGGCCGGTCATGAAGTGGAAGGTCATGTTCTCTTCCAGAACCGTGGTGTCGCCCGGACGCAGCGACATGGTGCGCTCACCCCAGTCCGGCGGGTAGCTGACGCCGATCGGATAGCCGGTGCGGTTGTCCTTCTCGATGCCGTATTTCTTCAGCACCTTGAAAAACGCCTTGGCGATATCTTCGCAGGTGTTGCCGGCCTTGGCCATCTCAAGCCCTGCCTCCATGCCCTCCAGCACCGCCTTTTCCGCGTCCAGGAAGGTCTGCGTCGGCTTGCCCAGGAACACCGTGCGCGACAGCGGGCAATGGTAGCGGTGCACCACCCCCGCGATCTCAAAGAACGTGCCCTCGCCGGATTTCATCGGCAGATCGTCCCAGGTCAGATGCGGCGCGGCGGCATCCGGCCCGGACGGCAGCAGCGGCACAATCGCCGGGTAGTCGCCGCCAAAGCCTAATTCCGCATCATAACGCAAGGCAGCGTCATAGATGTCCGCCACCAGATCGCACTTGCGCATCCCTGGTTCGACACGTTCGAAGATGCGCTGGTGCATGCGCTCGACGATCCTGCCGGCCTGGCGCATGTAGGTCAGCTCGGCCTCGGACTTCACGGCGCGCTGCCAGTTGACCAGGGAATTGGTATTGGCAAAGCGTGCGTTCGGAAGATGCCCCTGCAGGGAGGCATAGGCCGCAGCGGTGAAATAGTAATTATCCATCTCGACGCCGATATTGCCGCCGTCCAGGTCGCGGTCCTTCAGCTGCGCTGACAGGTAATCCATCGGGTGGCGTTCGGTCGACTGCACGTAATGGTCCGGGTAGCCGATGATATTGGCGGGATCCATGAAGCATGTGCGCAGCGCGCCGTTGGCGTCCTGGCCGCGGCCGTACCAAAGCGGCTCTCCCTCCAGGCCCAGGACAACGCATTGATGCACATAGAAGGACCAGCCGTCGTAGCCGGTCAGCCAGTTCATGTTCGAGGGGTCCGTGACGATCAGAAGATCAAGCCCGCGGCGGGACATTTCGGCCCGGGTCTTGTCGAGGCGCGCCTGAAATTCCGCGCGGGAGAAATACAGCTTGGGGTCTGCCATATGCGTGGTTCCTGATTGATCAGCTGGTGAAAGAGGCACCGGCCCCCGCCGCATCTGCGCGGTGGCCAGCAAGAGTTGCGATTGCGGTGTCCTGAACGCCGGTGCCGGTCAGATCGGCAATGATCAGGTCGCTGTCCGAGCGGCGTCCGGCGGCCTGGCCGGCGGTGATGCTGCCAAGTTCCGAAAATCTCTGTTCCGGGGCAATCAGCCCGGCTTCGATGGCACTGCGCAGCTCGCCCTTGACGGCGCATTGGGCCTGGCTGTCAGGGACATAAAGGTCCGCCCTGGCCAGACAGGTAGGCTCCAGCTCGCATTTGTGCTCCTGGTCCGAGCCCATGGCGACAACCAGCTGGCCCGGCTGCAGCCAGTCAGCTTGAAGGACAGGGTCAGCGGCGGGCGTTGTGGTGACCACGATATCCGCCGATGCAACCGCCTGGGCGATATCCGCGCTGACGGTGATTTCGATCCCCAGTTCTTGGCGCAGGCTGGCGGCCGCGGCTTCGGCCTTGGCCCCGTCCCGCGCCCAGATCACGGCGCTTTTGATATCGCGTACCAGAGTCATTGCTTTCAGCTGCATCTTCGACTGCACACCTGCGCCGATGATACAGACATGCGCCGCATCCGCGCGCGCAAGGTGGCGTGCGGCAACAGCGCCGGCCGCAGCGGTGCGCACATCCGTCAGATAGCCATTGTCCAGGAGCAACGACTGAAGAAGGCCGGTCCTGCTGGAAAACACGACCATCAGCCCGGTGGTGCTGGGCAGGCCGATCTTGGGGTTGTCGAAAAAACCGGGGCTCATCTTCATCGCAAAGCTGTCAATGCCCGGCACATAGGCGGTCTTCACGCAAACCTCGCCGTTATGATCCGGCACCGGCAGGGTCATGATCGGCGGCATCACCACCTTGCCCCCGGCCAGCGTTGTAAAGCCCTGTTCGACACAATCCACCGCGTCCAGGTCCAGCGGCACCAGATCGCGCAGCTCCGCCTCGGTCAGGATTCTGATGTCAGGCATCTGCGCCTCCCTTTGTCTCGGCTTCCACATCTACGTCTTCACCGTCGATGATGCGTTTGTGCAGGTCCATGGCGATGTTCTGACCGCTGACCAGCGACACGCAACGTCCCGGGTTTTCGATCTTACCCGCCAGCAGCGCTGCAATGCCGACACTGCCGGAGCCCTCGATCACCTGGCGTTCTTCGAAATAGGCATGGCGGATTGCGGCGGCGATTTCAGCCTCAGTGACCAGCACCACGTCATCAACAAACGCTTTGGTCATCTCAAAGGTATGGGCATTGTCCAACCCGATCCCGCCACCCAGAGAGTCGGCCAGTGTTGCCTTTTCCTCGACCAGTATGGGCTTGCCCGCCTTCAGGCATTCATACATCGCCGCGCCGCGCTCCATGCTGATGCCAATGACCCGGATATCCGGGTTTGCCGCTTTCAGCACCATGCCCACGCCGGAAATCAGCCCGCCGCCGGACAAGGGCACCAGAACGGTCTCCAGATCCGGCGCCTGCTCCAGCATCTCCAGCGCAACGGTGCCCTGGCCCGCAATGATGTCGGGGTGGTCAAAGGGCGGCAGCATGGTCATGCCTTCACCTACAAGCCGGTCGACCTCCACCTGCGCATCATCCTGCGAGCGGCCCAGGATGCGCACTTCGGCGCCATGGGACTTGATGCCCTCGACCTTGTTCTGCGGCACCAATTCCGACATGCAGATGATGCAGCGTACCCCGGCCTGCGCCGCCGCATAGGCCAGCCCGCGCCCGTGGTTGCCGGTGGAGACGCCCACCACGCCTGCCGCGCGTTGTTCCTCTGTCAGGGACAGCACCGCATTGGTGGCGCCGCGAAGCTTGAAACTGCCGGTGATCTGAGTGCTTTCCAGCTTCAGCGACACCTGCCCGCCGCTCAGCCTGCTGAGGGAAGGCGAAGGAAGCAACGCCGTTTGACGGATGCGGCCAGCAATCCGGGCCCGGGCCCGGACGCTGTCCTGAAGAGTGATATTCTTTGTCATTGGACCTGTTCAGCCTGATTATAGTTCAAAAAGCCTGCCGTAACCCTGCACAGGATCGGTAATTCCTGCCAGACGCAGGCAGCGCCAGATCATCGCTTGGTTCGAGGAGACCACGGGCCTGCCGAGGCGGTTCTCGATCCGCTGCACGCAGGTGGCTGCACGCAGGGCGGTGCAAGAGAGAAACAGCGCGTCTGCCTGCGGGTCGCAGGCCGCAATCGCGCCCTCAACGATGCTGTCCTCGGAGATCCGCGCCATTTGCCGGTCGTCGGTCAGCCCAAAGCAGGTTGCGCTGACAACTTCGGGGCCATGCGCCGCAAAGTACTGCGCCATTTCATCGGTTACGTCCGGGCTGTAAGGAGTCAGCAATGACACCCGTTTTGCGCCCAGGGCTGCAAAGGCGTCAAAGGCAGCAGAACTCGGCGTGACGCAGGGCGTATTCGGCTTGGCGGCGTTCAAATGCCGGGTCACGGTATCATTGCCCAGCACGATCGAGGCTGCGGTACAGCCATAGGCGACCACATCCACCTCTTCATCCGGCAGGATCTGTGCTGCGGCCGCCGTCAGGCGCGGCCCGGTCTTCAGAAGCGTTTCCTTGGTGGTCGGATTTTCGAAGTCGATGCGGTTCACATAGACGCCAACCTGATCCGGATCACAGATGCGGGCGAAGTCGCGCTCAGACGTATGATCGGTGGCCAGTGCCACCAAGGCGATCCGCTTTTTGACCGGGCGGGCGTCCAGCCGGGCGGGAATGCGCGACGGTGTGGAGTGGATATCTAGAGCCATGTTCGTTCCTAAACTATGAGAACCGGGGTTTCTGACAGGCTGGTCACCTTGTGCGAGACGCTGCCCAACAGCACGCCTTCCAGCGATCCAAGACCCCGGCTGCCGATCACGATCAGATCATTGCCATGTTCCTTGGAAAAGCTGGTGATGGTGCGGGCAACCGGGCCGGCTTTGACAAAGGCACGGGGGGCGGCAATGCCGCTGGCCGCCGCCAGTGCCTTGCCCCGCTCGGCCACTTCGGTGGCATGGCGGCGCATGATGTCGTCCAGATCATCCGGTTGATCGGGACCCACCATATGCATGGAGGCCTCCAGCAGTGAATGGTGGCGGTAGACCGAAAGCAGTGTCAGACCGGCATCGCACAGCCGCGCCAGCTCTGTCGCTTTGACCAAGGCGGCCTCAGCTCCCTGCGAACCGTCATACGGCACCAGAATTGATGTGAACATCCGGGCATCCTTACTTGGCAAAGGCCAGGTCGCGCAGGAACAGCGCAATCTGCGGGAAGAAGATCAGCGCCACCGACACGCCCAGCAGTATCAGGATGAACGGCGGCGTGCCGCGCACGACCTCGGCATAGGGGCGTTTGAAGACCGCGATGGCCGTGAAGATATCGCAGCCAAATGGGGGCGTGGCGGATCCGATGGCGACCTGCAGCGTGATGATGGTGCCGACCAGCACCGGATCAAGGCCAACTGATTTCACAACCGGAGCAAAAACCGGCACCAGCACCAGGATCACCACGATGGGGTCGACAAACATGCAGCCGATGAAGAAGGCGATGGAGATCACGAACAGCACGCCGATGGCCCCCATCTCGGCAATGCCGATGGCCCCCAGGATCTGCTGCGGCACCTGCGCAAAGGAGATCACCCAGGAGAACGCAGCGCCTGCCCCCACCAGGATGAACACGATGGCCGTTACAAGCCCGGTGGATTTAGCCGTGTCATAGACATTGGCCAGAGTCATCGACCGGAACACGCCGACCTCTAGGATCAGGGCATAAAGCACGCAGGCTGCGGCGGCCTCTGTCGGGCTGAACACGCCGCCATAGATGCCGCCGATGATGATCACCGGAAACCCCATTGGCCACAGCGCCTGCCGCATCGTCTGCAAACGCTCGGCCCAGGTGGCTTTCGGCTCTGTCGGCACGTTGTTGCGCACTGCATAGATGTAGGCATAGAGGGAAAACAGCACCAGGATCAGCAGGCCGGGCCCGATCCCAGCAATGAAAAGCTCTGCAATTGATGTGCTGGACACCACACCATAGATGATCATGCCGATCGAGGGCGGGATCAGAAAGGCGATGTCGCTGGCATTCACGATCAGCGCCAGCACAAAGCTGTCCTTGTAGCCTGCCTGCAGCATCCGCGGCCGCAAGGGGGAGCCGATGGCCACCACCGTCGCCTGGGTCGATCCCGAGACCGCGCCGAACATGGTGCAGGCCGCAGCGGTGGAGATCGCAAGCCCGCCGCGGATATGGCCGATATAGGCCATCACCACATTGATCAGCCGCCCGGCCGACTGGCCGCGGGTCATGATGTCGGCGGCAAAGATGAACATCGGCACCGCAATCAGCGACGCGGGCCGGATGCCGGCCATCATCTGCTGCACCATGGTTTCGGTCCGGGCCAGGTCGCCGAACAGCATCAGAAAGCCGATGAAGGCGCCGGCAATCAGCGGGATCATCATCGGAAAGCCCAGCAGCAGCAGGACAATCATGGTCAGGAAGATGGCAGCAGCCATGGGCAGGTCCTCAGATTTCGATTTCTTCGGCGTCCTCGTACCCTTCCTGCACGTGGGTCGAGAGGTAGATGCCGGGAGAGGTCAGATTGCGCACCGCAGTCAGCAGGTATTGAATGCCGGTCATGAAAAATCCCGCAGGCACCCAGACCAGGATAGTCCACACCGGTATCTGCAACGCGGGCAGCACCCGCCCGCGCGAGGCCTGCGCACCGATGTATTTCACCGCATAGAAACACAGCAGGAACATAAAGCCCGCGGTGACCAGCGAGATCACCACGACCATCACCTTGCGCAGATGCGGCGGCAGCAGGTCATAGATGGCGGACATACGGATATGACGGGCGTTGCGCGCCGCATAGCTGATGCCGGCAAAGGTAATCAGGATGATCAGGATCCGGTTCAGCTCTTCGGAGAAAAAGATCGAGTGTCCCAGCACAAAGCGGCCCACCACATTGGCTACGGTATTGGCGGCCATCAACAGCACACCAGCTGCCAGCAGGAATGACTCTGTACGGCTTACGGCACTGTCGATCACGCCCAGAAAGCCGGGCAGCGCTGACTGATGTGTGAGCATAGCTTCCTCCGAAGATCCGCGGGCCGCTGAGCAGGCAGCACCTGCACAGCGGCGTTTGCAGTGCTGGCGTCAGTTTGCGGTTGCCGCCAGGTCTGCCTTCATCTGCTCCAGGATCGCGGCGCCGCTGCCGCCGGTCATCTCGATGAATTTGGCCTCGACTTCAGCCGCCGCATCCTTGAAACAGCTGCGCTGTTCATCGGTCAGCACGGTGACTTTCATCTCCGGCTTGGCTTCCATGATCTTGGCAAGCTCGGTTTCCGCCGCCTGCTGCTGATAGACCACCGTGTGGTCATAAGCGGCCTGCGCCGCGTTCTGGACAACTTGCTGATCTTCGGCGCTGAGGCCGTCATAGAAGTCCTTGTTGGCCATCACTGCGGTGGTGAAATTGTTGTGGCCTGCATAGGTGATATAGTCGGTCACCTCGTAAATCTTGGTCGAATAGAGGAAGAACGTCGGGTTTTCCTGCCCCTGGATCACATTGGTCTGCAGCCCGCCGTACACCTCGCCCCAGGGCAGCGGCGTCGGGGTGGCGCCAAAGGCCTTGTAGCTTTCCACCAGCAGCGGATTGGTCATGACGCGGAACTTCACTTCGTTCAGGTCGGTGCAGGTGGTGACCGGGGTTTTGGTGGTCATCGCCACTTCGCCCTCGGGGAACATGTTCAAAAGCTCCAGCCCCTGTGCGGCATACAGCGGCTTGAACATGCCGTTGATGGCTTTGCTCTCCTTGTAGAAGCGCGCCAGATGCTCCTGATCGGTGGGCAGCAGGTAGGGCACAAAGAACACCTGCGCCTCGGGAATCAGCGATCCGGTGAAGCCCGGCGACTGGTCCACGAACTGCAGGATGCCGTCCTGGGTCTGTTCCATGATATCGGCGGATTCACCCAGGGTGCCATAGGGAAACAGCTGGATCTCGTGATCCGAGTTCGCCTCGATTTCCTCTTTGAATTTCTGAGCATAGACGCCCTGAACGTCGGTCATCGCCTCCTCAAAGGCATAACGCCAGGTGTCTGCCTGAGCAGCTGTGCCGGCAGTCAGTGCAATCCCCGCGGCCGCAATGGCCCCAAAGGTGAATGTGATGGATTGAGCCATGATTTCCTCCCAAGTCTCATGGGTGCCTGCGCACCGCTGCGACAGACTTGTTAGGAATTGTACTGCATGTCAATTTTTTTATTGTCGCATGACAATGCTAGTAGGCCAGCGGCGCCACTCCCTCAGGCGGGCGGTTCAGCATGCCGCCAAGCAGTTCCATGGCCTGTTTGAAGCGGCCTATGTCCTGGACGCTGCCCAGGGAAATCCGTACCGCGTTCTGAGGCGGAGTCTTGGGTGTCAGAAACGGTGCATCCGGAGCGACAGCAACTTTGAGTTCGCGGGCATAAGACACAAAGCTGGAAGTGGTCCAGCCGGAGTCCAGGGGCAACCAGAGGTGCAGCCCTGACGGATGTCCCCGCCATTGGCGGCCTTGCAGCGCTTGCGACGCGATTTCATACCTCTCCGCCAAGGCGCGCCGCTGCCAGCGGGCCAGCTCCAGCGCGGTACCGTCCTGTACCCAGCGGGTGGCGATCTCACACATCAGCGGCGTTGCCATCCAGCCGAATACGACAATCCGCCCCGTTAGTGCCGGCAGCAGGTGTTCAGGCGCCGCCATGTAGCCCGCCCGCAAGCCGGAAACGGTGCATTTGGTAAAGGTCGTCAGATAGATCGTGCGTTCAGGCGCCAAGGCCGCAACCGGAATGGGCCGGTCCTCGGCAACGGGGCCGAAAGCATCGTTTTCGATAATGTGCAGGTCATGTTTGCGGGCAATCTTCAGCAATGCCAGACGGCGCTCTTCTGGCATCATCTCTGCTGTTGTGTTGGCTAAAGATGGAAGCAGGAACAATACCTTAGCATTGCTCTCAGAACAGTGCCTGTCCAAGGCGTCCGGCAGGATTCCATCTTCGTCGCAGTCAACTCCGGCGAGATTGAGCCCAAGGTAGGAGCAGCCGGAAACCAGGAGGTGATGCGTGATCCGGCTCGACACAACTGTGTCGCCTGGCCGGGTAAGCGCGGACAGCGCAGCAGACATGCCATGGCTGACGCCATTGGTCATGATGATCCGCTCTGCCGGTGCATCCAGCCCGCAAATCTGCAGCCACCTCTCCCCGGCAGCCCTATGGGCATCATGCCCGACATTCGGACGGCAGGCCAGAAAATAGCTGGGGTCCAGCCCTTGAGGCAGCTCTGTCAGCGTCTGCTGAAACAGCTCTGCATGGCGCTGGGAGAAGGCAGGCCGTGAAATCGACAGATCGAAATTGCGGCCGCGCTCGGAACTGAGCTGAAACGGCTGATCATCCGGAGTGTCCGGATCCAGGACATAACTGCCACGCCCGACCTGGCCGTCGATCAACCGCTGCCGCCGCAGGTTTTCATAGGCCTTGCTTACCGTGTGAACACTTAGGCCAAGTTCCTCGGCCAGCTTTCGGTGAGTCGGCAGCCGGGTGCCTTTTGGCAGTTTCCCCTCCGAGATCGCCTTCGCAATGGCAATGGCAAGGCTGGTATGCAAAGGGGAGCTAAGGGCGGAGGGGTCAGGCAGCCAATTTGTCATGCAATACATTTACAATTGAGTGACGCTCCTTCGCAATGCATTTGCCGCCTTGCGGAAATTTTTCAAGACGGAAACTGGATTTCGGGCGCAATATGACAATTGACCACCTTCCCGCCGTTACCCCGAAACGCACAGCCTGGAAACAGGGCCGGATCGTTGGCCGGAAACAGCCGCTGCTTTCGAACCGCTGAACGCTGCTCGAGAGGTAAAAGACTAGAAACCGCGCAAGGCCGTCTTTGGCTGAGGCAGCACCGGCTCAAGGGGAGCTGCCCCGCAAGTTTGGCCTTCTTAAAAACCGCATTCAAAGTGTGGGCGTTTGAGTTCAATGTCTCTTGACCGGTCGCTCAATGCGGGATCCATCTTTTGGCTGCAAAGCCTGTTGCGGCTCAACCCTTTCGCCACGCCATCGCCTGGGATAGAACGCACATCAGTTCGAACATCAGCGAGATGCCCAGCCAGGCTGTGCCGCCGCTCTCGTCAAATGGCGGTGCCACCTCGACCAGATCCGCGCCAATCAGATTGACGCCGGCCAGTTCGCGGATCACCTGCTGGGCCTGGAAGCTGTTGGGCCCGCCGATCTCGGGCGTGCCGGTGCCGGGCGCATAGGTGGGGTCGACAAAGTCGATGTCATAAGTGCAATAGGCCGGCTGGCTGCCGAGGATGCCGCGCACCTCTTCCATCACGTCCTTGATGCCGCGGTCGAACAGCTCTTCCACCCGGATGATGCGGATGCCCTGCTCGAGGCCCCATTCGATGTCCTCGGTGTTATAGGCAGTACCGCGGATGCCGACCTGGACAAAGCGTTTAGGGTCGACCAGCCCTTCCTCCACCGCGCGGCGGAACGGGGTGCCGTGGGTGTATTTGTAGCCGCCGAAGTAGCTGTCGAAGAGATCGGTGTGGCTGTCGAACTGGACCAGCCCCAGCGGCCCGTCCGAAGCCAGCGCCCGCAGGACCGGCAAGGTGATCAGATGGTCGCCGCCCGCCGTCATCGGGGTGATGCCTGCCGCCTTGAAGCCGCTGTAGTAGGCGGTGATCCGTTCCAGGCTATCCTGGATGTCGACCGGATTGGGTGGCACGTCGCCCAGGTCGGCGCAGTTGACGGTGGTAAAGGGGTTCACGCCGGTCACCGGGTTCATCGCCCGGATCATGGTGGAATAGTCGCGCAGCTGCCGCGGCCCATGGCGGGCGCCGGGGCGGTTGGTGGTGCCGCCGTCCCAGGGCACCCCGACCAGCCCCATCTGCACCTCGCCATAGCGGGGATGGTCCGGCGTCAGCGACGGCAGCCGCATGAAGGTGGGCACCCCGGCAAAGCGGGGCAGGTCCATGGCAGAAACCGGTTGAAAGAAGTCATCACCATTTGGGGTCATGCGGTTGCTCCGTTCTTTACGTTTTCCGCGATCATCGCGATCATCTCGAACATGATAGCAGAGGCGGTCAGGGCGGTGATCTGGTTCGGGCTGTCCTTGGTCGGCATCATACAGACGATATCGCCGCCGGCGATGTTCATGCCACGCACGGCGTGCAGCAGGGCAACTGCCTCGTCGATGTCAAAGCCCTTTTCACCCGGCTCCAGGTTGGAGACCGCCGGCGCAATTGTCGGGTCCAGGCTGTCGAGGTCAAAGGTGATATAAACCGGGCGGCCTGCCATGACTTCCTTGATCTGGGCCACCACGTCCTCGACCCCGCGCTTGCGGAACTCCTTCATGGTGACGACGTTGTAGCCATAGTCATAAGACGGCTCCAGCCAGTCCAGGGTGCGGGCGTGGCCGCGGATGCCGATCTGCATGGAATGATGCGGGTCGACCTTGCCCTGATCCACCAGATAGGCGCCCCAATGGGCGGCGGATTTCTTGGCGCCCAGGAAGTGGTCGACCTTGGTGAAAACATCTGTGTGGGCATCGAAATGCAGGAAGCAGACCGGCTCGCCCTTGGTGATCTTGCCGCAGCCGATGGCCTGCACGATGCCGCCGGTGATCGAGTGGTCGCCGCCGATGGAAACCGGCCGGGCGCCTGCCGCGTCGATCTCCTGGTAGAAGCGGGTGATCTGCTCGATACAGTCCTCGTTGTCGTTGGCGCGTGGGAAGGGCACGTCGCCGACATCGGCAATTCTGGCGGCCTCCCAGGGGTTCAGTTCGAAACTGCCATGCACCCGGCGCCCCACGGCCGAGACGTTGCGCAGCGCACGGGGGCCCAGGTGCTGGTCGCGCTCGGTGGTGCCGTTGCCGGTGGAATGCGGCACGCCGACCAGGGCGATGTCCTGGTTTTCGGGACCTTCGTTGGGGCAGCGGAACATAGTGGGGATGCCCCACCAATAGAGGTTCTCCATCATGGATTTCAGATGTTCGTCAGCCATGTGCAGCCTTTCCGGGTTAGAGAAGAAAAAGACCCCGATGCCAAAGTCGCAGCACCGGGGCAGTCCGGGACAGCCCCGGGGGAGGGTCTAGCTTTCGCCGGTTTTCTTGCGGTAGGCGCCTTGTGCGATCCGGTCGATGACCATGGCGCAGAACAGGATGGCGAGACCGCCCAGGAGGCCCTGGCCTTTGGCCGCATACTGCAGCGCTTCCAGGATCAGAGCGCCCAGCCCTTCGGCGCCGATCAGCGAGGCGATCACCACCATCGACAGCGACATCAGGATGGTCTGGTTGATGCCAGTCATGATCGAAGGCAGCGCCAAGGGCAGCTCGACGTTGAACAACAGCTGGCGGCGTGAGCAGCCAAAGGCAATGGCGGCTTCCTTGGTGGCCTCCGGCACGCCGCGCATGCCCAGGGCGGTCAGGCGGATCACCGGCGGCATCGCAAAGACCAGGGTGGCCAGAACCCCCGGCGGCTTGCCGGTGCCGAAGAAGGCGATGATCGGGATCAGGTAGACGAAGGCCGGCATGGTCTGCATGAAGTCCAGCACCGGTTCCGCAATGGCATAGGCGCGTTTGGATTTGCCGAACCAGATGCCGAGCGGAATGCCGATTGCCACGCAGAGGAAGGCCCCCGCGCCGATCAGCGCCACGGTGATCATTGCCAACTCCCACAGGCCCATGAAGGCAAGGTAGGCGAGCGAGGCGGCGGTAAAGATCGCCACCCGAGGCCCGGCCAGGCGCAGTGCCATGACCACGGTCACAAACATCACCACCGGCCAGGGGGTCTGGATCAGCAGCACTTCCAGCCCGTCCAGCACCCAGCGGATGCCGGCTGTGACGCCGTCGAACACGTCGCCGAAGTTGTTGGCCAGCCAGTCGAAACCAGCATCGCCTTTCTTGGACAGCGCGGCGAAGTATTCCTTGCCGACCGGGAATTCGGTGATCGGCAGACGCTCGCCCAGCAGCCCGCCGGTGACATTGGCCATGGCCTCATCCGGTTTGGCGACAGTGAAGCGCACCAGGGTCAGCGGCCAGATCGCCAGCATGCCGATGGCACCAAAGATCAGACCATTGCGGCTCATCCCCGATTGCGCCTTTTGGCCGGAGCGCCAGCGCAGGTACTGGGCCTCATAGGTGGTGTTGGCATAGAAGCCCTCGGCCAGCTTGATCACCGCCATCAGGGCAAGGCCGGTGAGCAGAATGGCCAGTGCAGTGCTGCTGGCGGCATTGGCGGCCTCCAGCGCCTTGTCGGCGGCAGCGCGCAGGTTGTCGGCGATCTTCAGCTTGGCGGCAGCGCCGGCAGCGTCGCCCGCGGCGGTCAGATCCGCCGCCTGGGCTTCGCGCTTGGCAATGTTGCCCAGCAGGCGCTCATAGCGGGCCAGCTGGTCGGCGCCAAGTTCGCCCCAAAGGCCGCGGCCGATCTGCACCAAGGCAAACAGCTCCAGCACCAGGAACATCCAGAAGAAGCCCCAGGCGCCGCGGGCAGCGCCCCACAGGGGGCCGCAGACGGCCGCCATGGTGTTCCAGGACCAGGCAAAGCCAGTTTTGCCCTGGATGCGGGCAAATTCGCGGGCGTAGTAGGAGCCGTTTTCTACGGCAAATCCTTCGACGCTGAGGCTAGGCGTTTCGATAGCTGTATCCTTCATGCCTTGCCCCCCTGGATGCCCTTTAAGAGCGTTGCACGGTCGACCACGCCAATGTCGGCGCCATCGTCGCCGGTGATGACAATCACGTTCTCGGTCGAGGTGGCTATGTCGATCAGCTGGTCCAGGTCTGTGCCGTGATGGGCGCGCGGGCTTTCGTCGAAATTGACAGGCCGGGTGGGCCGGTACTCTCTGATCGGCACCATGATCGAATGGGCAAAGACCAGTTTCAGCTTGGAGATGCCCTCGACAAAATCGCGCACGTAGTCGTCGGCGGGCTGGGTGACGATCTCCTCCGGCGTGCCGATCTGCACGATGCGGCCGTCCTTCATGATGGCGATGCGGTTGCCGATACGGATCGCCTCGTCCAGGTCGTGGGTGATGAAGACGGTGGTCTTGTTCAGCTCTGCCGACAGTTTCATGAACTGGTCCTGCAATTGACGGCGGATCAGCGGGTCGAGGGCCGAGAAGGGTTCGTCCATCAGCAGAACATCCGGGTCGGAGGCCAGGGCGCGCGCCAGGCCGACCCGCTGCTGCATGCCGCCGGACAGCTCGCGGGGGAAACGGTCCTCAAACCCCGTCAGGTTCACCTTGTCCAGGCAGCGCTGCGAGACTTCCCAGCGGGTGGATTTCGGCTCGCCGCGCACCTGCAGCGGGAAGCCCACGTTGTCGCGCACGGTGCGGTGCGGCAGCAGCGCCATGTGCTGGAACACCATGCCGATGTTCATCGCCCGCATCTCGCGCAAGGCCGCGTCCGACAGGGTCAGCATGTCCCGGCCCATCACCGAGATATTGCCTGCGGTCGGCTCGATCAGCCGGTTCAAGTGGCGCACCATGGTGGATTTGCCGGAGCCCGACAGCCCCATCACGCAGAAGATCTCGCCGCGTTTCACCTCGAAGGACACGTCGGCGATGCCGACCACGCAGTTGAATTCCTCCAGCACCTCGGCCTTGCCCAGGCCGCGTTCGCGGATTGCCGCCATCGCGGCATCGGCATTCGGCCCGAATATTTTCCACACGCCGTCCAGCGTGATCACATTGTCAGTCATATGCTCAGTCTCCGGATGTCCCGGTTCGTTTGGCGGGCAGCAGTGCCGCCCGCCTGTGGCCCTTAGGTTCCGGCAGTTTACTGGAACCAGGAGTCCACCAGATCGGCGTTTTCATCGACCCAGTTGCGGGCGAATTCTGCCGGGTCCTGACCATCAACGGACAGTGCATAGACCACGGCGTTTACCTGCTCGGTGGTGAGCTTGACCTTGCCCAGCATCGCCGCCGCTTCGGGCTGGCTGTCAGCGAGGCCCGCTGAATAGAACACATGCAGCTTGGCCGCGTCCCAGGCAGTGCCCGCCTTGGAGTTTTCCAGCCAGTTCGGATCGTCGGTCGGCTGTTTCACATCCCATTCGGCGGCGTCATAGGCAGGCTCTGTCAGCGGCACCAGGTCGTAGAGAGAGAACATGTGGTGCGGCGTGTAGCAGTAGAAAACGATGTTCTGCCCCTGCGCCACCGCGTTGTCGACCTGGGCCAGCGCCAGGGTCTCGTCCATTTCCATCAGGTTCATGGTCTCGGAGTAGCCATAGGATTTGGCGCGGATCTTCTCGACATTGGTGGAGGCCCAGCCGGCCCCGCCGATCCACATCTCGCCGCGGCCGTCGCCATCGGTGTCGAAGTTCGCTGCCATCTCAGGGTCGGTCAGATCGCTGAGGGCCGAGATGCCGGTGCGCTCCTGGGTGTCCTTGGTGACGCAGATCTGCTGGTCGGACAGCACCGCGTTCGGGTTATAGTCAACCGTGCCCTTGCCGGTGACAAAAGTGTCGTGAAGGTTCTGCTGGTTTGGCAGCCAGACCTCCGGGTGCACATGCATGGCGCCGGAATCCATCGCCTCGAAGATGATCGGATTGGTGCCGTTCTGCAGCTCTACCGAGAGGCCCAGATTGTCCTCCAGCGCCACCTTTAGGATATGCGCGGTTCCGCGGACTGAGGCCCAGTTTGGCACCCCGATCACCACATCCTGCGCCATGGCGGTGCTGCCGAGGGTGGCGGCCAGTGCGGCGGCGGCCAGAGGTTTGGCCAGTGTTTTGGTCTTGTTCATGTTAGTCTCCCTTGTTGGATGATCACTTTGTTTTTGTTTGAGCGCCCGGCGCGTGATCACGTTGCCGGGGCCATTTGTTTTGAAAGCGTGAGGGCGGCCTGAAACAGCACGTTGCAGCCGGCCTCAAGGTGGTCAGGTTCGGCCCATTCAGCCTCGTTGTGGCTGAGGCCGCCGCGGCAGGGCACAAAGACCATTGCGGTGGGTGCCTTGCGGGCGACCTGACAGGCGTCGTGGCCCGCGCCCGACACCATCCGGCGCCAGGGGTGTCCGCTGTCCTTGGCCGCGTCCTCGATAGCGCCGACGCAAACGGCATCGAAGTTCACCGGCGGGTTGTGCCAGATCATGTCAAGAGCGACCCCGGCTTCCTGCTCTTCGGCGGCGGCGCGGCGGATGGCGTTGTCCATGCCGCTCAGCACCGCGTCGTCAGGGTGGCGGAAGTCGATGGTGAACCGCACCTCGCCGGGGATGGTGTTGCGGGAATTCGGGCTGACGTGCAGCTCGCCCACGGTGCCGACGCCATCGGGGCCATAGGCCAGGGCGATCCGCTGCACCTCTTGTATGAGGCGCGCCGCGGAGACCAGCGCGTCGCTGCGCCCGGGCATCGGGGTGGAGCCGGAATGGGCGTCGCGGCCCTTGACGGTGACATCATACCAGCGCTGGCCCTGGCCGCCGGTGACCACGCCGATCACCTCCTCATTGGCTTCCAGCACCGGGCCCTGCTCGATATGGGCTTCCAGAAAGGCGCCGAACTGATGCGCGCCGCAGGGTTCTGAGCCGGCATAGCCGATCCGTTCCAGCTCATCGCCGAACCGCAGCCCTTCGGCGTCTTCGCGGCTGAGGGCAAACTCCAGATCAAACAGCCCCGCATAAACGCCGGAGCACAGCATGGCAGGGGCAAAGCGCGCGCCTTCTTCATTGGTCCAGTTGACGATCTCGATCGGGGCATCGGTCTCCAGCCCCAGATCGTTCAACGTCCGCACCACCTCTAGGCCCGCAAGAACGCCATAGACGCCATCGAACTTGCCGCCGTGCGGCTGGGTGTCCAGGTGGCTGCCAATGGCGATGGGCAGGGCGTCCGGATCACGTCCCGCGCGGCGGGCAAACATGTTGCCCAGCCGGTCATAGGTGACGGTGCAGCCCGCATCCTCGCACCAGCGGGTAAACAGCTCGCGGGCTTCCAGGTCGCCATCCGTCAGCGTCAGCCGCCCGCAGCCGCCGCCCGGCAAGGCGTCGATCTTGGCCATCTCCATGATGCTCTGCCACAGCCGGGCGCCGTCTATGCGATGGTTGCTGCTCATGCGCTTTGGGGGGCGTCTTCGCGGCACAGCGCCTGGCTCAGGCAATGCACGCCGCCGCCGCCCAGGGTGAACATCGACATGTCGGGGTCAAAGACCTCGAACCCCAGCGCGCGCATCTTGGCGTTCAGGTCCTTGGCGCCGGCCATCGACAGCACCTTGCCATCGCCCAAGGCCACCAAGTTCACGCCCAGGTTCTTGGCCTCGGCATAGGAGACATCGACGATCTCGATTCCCCAGCCCTTGACGATATCCACCAGCCAGGGCTCCATCGCGTCGATGCAGGCCACTGCCAGCTTCTCGGCCAGCGGCACGATCAGCCCGTCCATATGCACGAACTCGCGGCTGATCGGGGCCACCACGGCCTCCCAGCCCTCTGCACGGACAAATTCGGCGACCTGTTCAGAGCCCTCTTTCTCGGACCGCTCGCCGCAATAGCCGATCAGCACCCGGCCCGGCTCGATGATGTTGAAGTCGCCGCCTTCGAAGTGGCCCGCGGTGGCGAACTTCCAAATCGGAATATCGTTGTCCTGGTAGAATTTGATCGCGGTCGCGTAATCCGCCCGGCGGCATTTCAGCTGCATATGGCAGATCAGCGCGCCCCAAGGGGTCATGGCAGAGCTGTCGCGGGCGAAGAAATTGCGGTGCAGCACCTCGTCGCTGTCCAGATAGTGGCAGGTGACGCCGGCCTCCTCGTAGATCGAGACCATTTCCGAGTGCTGCTTCATCGCCAGCTGCAGGTCGAACTGCACGCCGGTCTTGTGCGCGTTGGCTAGGGTGCGCCCGATCAGCGGGCCGGCTTCGACCCATTTGAAATACTCCGGCCTGCCCAGCAGAACATCTGTCAGCTTGGCGTAGTCGTTGTTGATCCCCCAGCGCTTGGCCGTTGCAGTGCTCGCATCCATGCTGCTCTATCTCCTCGTCAATACATGCTTGGGCGATAGGATTGGCCGGGATTAGCTTTTATTAAATTACAAACTAAGGGACTTAACTTTTACAAACTTGCAAGTATGGTGAGGCCATGCTGCCGCCAGCCCTCTCCAAAGCCGACCTGCACCTGCTCTACGTCTTCTGCGCGGTGGTGGAGGCGCGCGGATTTTCGGCAGCGCAGATCACGCTGAATGTCTCGGCCTCGACCATCTCGCGGCAGATTGCCGATCTGGAAACCCGGCTGGGCATGCGCCTGTGCCAGCGCGGCCGCAAGGGGTTCCGGCTGACCGACAAGGGTGAGATCGTCTATGCCGCCTCGCACAAGCTGTTTGCGGCGCTGGATCAGTTCGGCGAGACGGTGGACGGCACCCGCGGCAAGCTGGTGGGGCGGCTTTCGGTGGCGGCGATCGACAACTGGGTGTTCAACAATGATGCGCCGATCATGAGCGCCCTGGCCGAGTTCACCCGGATTGCGCCGGAGGTGGCGATCGAGATGCACTCGCTGGCGCCCGACGACATCGAGATGGCGGTGCAGGACGGCCAGATTGCGTTGGGCGTGGGCGTGTTCCACAAGCACAAGCCGGGCCTGATATACGAGACATTGGGGTATGAACGGATCGGCCTTTACTGCAGCCGCGGCCATCCCCTGTTTACCGCGGACACGCCGGCAAGGGTCGAGGAACTGCTGCCGCAGGCGAATTTCTGCAAGCGCGCCTATCTGAACGAGGATCTGGTGGCGCCGGTCTCCCGCGGGCTGCCTTCAAATGCCAGCGCGCATCAGATCGAAGGTATTGCCATGCTGGTGCTGACCGGCCGCTACATAGGCTATCTGCCGGAAAGCTTTGCCAATATCTGGGTGCGGGAAGGCCGGGTCCGGTCAGTGGGTGACGGCATGTTTGATCTGAAGTCCGAAATCAAACTGGTGCGCAAACGCGGTGTGGAGCCGAACCTGGTGGTCAAGACCTTCATCCAGCTTGTGAAACAAAGTTGTGGGCCGCCTAGGTAAGAGTAAAGAAGTTGAGGGGCCTCAGTCTGCTTGCCCTAAGGCCTGCTGCCGCCTGGCTATACAGTGCCGGGATCCGCGTTGCAGCTCAATCTGTGCGGAATGGCACCGAAACAGATGAACGTCTTTGGCAAATTTGGACTGCAGGCAGCAGAAGAATGCTGCGGAGCTGGCCGCCAATGAGAGATTCAAATGCATTTTCTCAACAATTGCAAAGGCAGTTTTTGGGCGTGCGTTCAAGCCCGGCGGCACCGTTTATGGCACCGGACTGCGCGAAGGCACGGTTGCGCCTGGCAAAACCAGCGGCTGGACCGGCGATAGCTGGCCTGGATCAAAGCTGATATCAAGGAAGGCGGCTTGATTGGCAAAAGCCTGAATAAGCCCGGCAAGTTTTTGACATGTCCGGCAACGTGATTGTTGACGGCCCGGGGAAACAGAAGGTTGCTGCTGTTCACGAGCCGGTTCGAGAGAAGATCAAGGGGCTCGCCCAGCAGGAAAGCGAGCCGTCGCCGCGCGAGTTGGCCATGCGCTTCACAGATGCGGAAAAGTACCCTCGCCCATTGTCTCTCGGACCAATTGCGTTCCAATGGCTCGATGTCAGAGGCTTCCGTGTATCGCACCCTGAAATCCTACGACCTGATCACCAGCCCGCCTTTGCGGTGGTGTCGGCAGCTGACGAGTGCCAGGACAAGACCACACAGCCGAACCAGCTCTGGCAGACCGATATTCTCTACCTTAAGGTCATTGGCTGGGGCTGGTTTTACCTGTCTACGTTCCGCGACGATTACAGCCGTTACATCATCGCCTGGAAACTCTGTACGACGATGAAAGCGGGCGACGTGACCGGCACTCTGGACCTGGCGCTGCGGGCCTCGGGCTGCGATCAGGCAGCCGTACGGCACAAGCCACGGCTGCTGAGCGGTAACGGGTCGAGTTGCATCTCTGCTGAACTGGGCGAGCGGCTGGAAGATCAGCAACCCTGTCGATTAGTAATGCCTCGACCTCTCCCTCGTTCGCCACGTGGCAGATCAGCTGGAACAGGCGCCTTCGGCGTCTGACCTGCAATTCAGCCGCGAGCGTATAGAACCGAAAGGACGGGGAATGGAACGACTATGGGTGCCAAATGGCAGAACTATGCGTCGTCCAACAAAAGGGAAAGTGGCGGACCGAGGAGGATTCGAACCCCCGACCCCTTGATTCGTAGTCAAGTACTCTATCCAGCTGAGCTATCGGTCCACTGCGGCGGGGTTTAATCTTAGCCTTGCAGAGTCGCAAGCCCAAAAAGGAGGCCCATCGGCATTTCTTGCAGGCAGAACCGCCGGTCTTGGCAGATGCCGCAGGCAGGGCAGGGTGAATTGGACCGTCATTGGTTCGCCCTTACCGTGCTGGAATGTGCTATAAAGCAGCGGGGATGCGTTACCCCGCCCGCGCGGCAGTGCAAACAGCAAAGCAGAAAGGGACGGCAGATGCCGGAACGGCCCGCAGAGGATGTCCAGCTGAGACCGCTGGAAGAAGACGACCTTCCTGCGCTGGCCGGCTGGTTTCAGAATGTTGCCGATCTTGCCTGTTTTGACCGGACCGCACGGGCGCCGCTCAGCCTGGCTTCGATACAACAGGCATGGGCGCCGGCGCTGGGCGCCGCAGAAGACACCGGCAAGTGCTGGTTCGCGATCACCTCCGGCACGGGGGAGCTGTGCGGGATCACCGGCCTTGAGAGTATTTCGCCGGTGAACCGGGATGCGGTTGTTGCGCTGTTCATTGAGCAGTCCAGGCGCCGGCAGGGTATTGGCATCCGGTCGCTGGCGCTGACTCTGGACTTTGCATTCCGGCAGATCGGGCTAAATCGCGTTACATCTTACTACCGTGCCGACAACACCCGCAGCGGAGAGCTGACCGCACGCGCGGGCTTTGCAGCCGAAGGCAGAATGCGGGCTGCGTGGTATGCGGAAGGCCGGTATTTCGACATGATAACTGTGGGGCTGTTGCGGACGGAATGGGAGGCCTGCCGCGGTGCGCTGGCACAAGCGCTTGATGCCGGCTTGCGCATTGGGTTCCGCGGTGCCGGAACTGCAGGATGGGCCTGGCCGCCAGGCCCGCAAGACCCGCCAGCGGACTGACTGGCAAATGAAGACAGGCATGGCCGGCGTCTGCGGCAGGCCTTGCCGGCACTCACAGGAGGAGGACAGCTTGTGAGCGGCGACAGCAGCAAAACAGGAGTCAGGCGGCAGCTCGGGGCTGTGCTGTTTGCTGATGTGGTCGGATATGCCCGCCTGATGGGCAATGATGAATTCGACACCTACAGCGCCCTGAAATCCTTGCTGGAGCAACTGGAGGCGGCCTGCAATGCCCTGGACGGGCGGGTGGTCGCGGTGCGCGGCGACGGGGTGCTGGCCTTGTTCGAAACCGCAACAGATGCCGTCAGGTTCGGCGTTGAGCTGCACCGCATCGCGGAACAGAACAATTTCTCGCGGCCGGAAAGCCAGCAGCTCCGGTTCCGTGCGGGCGTGCACCTGGGGGAGATCCTGGTGGACGACAGGGGCATTCATGGCGACAACGTCAATATCGCAGCCCGGCTGCAAGAGATTGCGGAGCCGGGCCGGGTCTATATCAGTGCCGCCGTCTATGAGCAGATACGCAACCGGCTGCGCTTCGGGTTCGAGTTTCTCGGGCCGAAGCAGCTCAAGAATATTGCAGAGCCAGTGGCGTCTTATTGCGTGCGCAGCGAAGTGGCGGGGGCCACGATGGCAGCAACACGGCGGCCGCCCGAAGCCCAGCCAGGCCGGCCGCCCCCCGGCATCCCCTCTGTTGCGGTGCTGCCCTTCAGCAGCCTTGGCGGCGATCCGTCGGACAGCTGGTTCGCGGACGGGCTAACCGAGGACATCATCCTCAACCTGTCCAAATTCAAGAACCTCTTTGTCATTGCCCGCAATTCTGCCTTTTTCTTCAAGACCCAGTCGATGTCCCCGCAGGAGGCCGCCCGGGAGCTTGGCGTGCGCTATGTCGCGCGCGGCAGTGTCCGGCGCGCGGCGGCGCGGGTCAGGGTGGCGATTGAGCTGATCGACGCCGCCTCGGGCAGGACCATCTGGGGCGAGCGATATGACCGGGAGATCGACGATATCTTCGCCATTCAGGACGAAGTGACGGATGCCATTGTGGCCGCGACGGCGGTGCTGATCGAAGCGCAGGAGCGGCGGCGCATGGCGCAGACGGCGCCTTCGGATCTGGCCGCCTATGGTTATGTGCTGCGCGGTCAGCAGTTCATTTTCCGCTATACCCGGCAGGACAACCGCGAAGCCCAGACCCTGTATGAGCGGGCGCTGGCCCGTGACCAGGATTATGCCAGGGCTTCGGCCGCCATTTCGCGCACCCTGAATATCGACTGGCGGTATTCCTGGGCCAAGGATTCGGAGCACGCGCTGGATACGGCCCTGTCCTATGCGCAGCGGGCGGTGGAACTGGACCCGACCGATGCCCGGGGCTTTGGCGAACTGGGGTTCGTCCATCTGTACCGCAAGGAGCATGACGCGGCGATCGGCGCCTATCGGCGCGCCCTGGCGCTCAATCCGAATGACGCCGACCTGCTGTCGGATTATGCAGATGCGCTGGCCCATTCCGGCGACAACCAAGCCGCGATCGGCAATCTGCAGCAGGCGATGCGGCTGAACCCGTATTTCCCGGATCAGTACCTGTGGCACCTGGGCGGGGCCTATTACAATCTCAAGGAATACGATGCCGTCATCGACACGCTGACCCGGATGAACAACCCGACCGAGGGCCAGCGGATGCTGGCGGCCAGCTATGCGCAACTGGGCAAGATGGATTTGGCCCGCGACATGGCGGATCGGCACCGCGAGGCGCATCCGAATTTCTCGTTGGAGCGCTGGGCCAAGGTCCAGCCGGACAAGCTGGAGGAAGACACCCATCACTTTGTCGAGGGCCTGAAGAAGGCGGGGTTCTAGGGTCAGGCCCTGCTTTTTCGGGGGCGGCAGGACTCGCTGGGGTGCCCGGGTCAGTCGCCGGAGCCGCGGGCCTTGGCCCCGCTGACCTTGGCGCCGCTCACTTTGGCCCCGCTGACCTTGGCGCCACTGACCTTGGCCCCGCTGACCTTTGCACCGCTCACTTTGGCGCCGCTGACCGCCGGGCCGCCGCCGCCGAAATAGACATCCAGCAGCACCTGTTCCAGCATACCGGTCATCACATCCATCCGGATCGAGTAATCCGCCTTGTCATATTCCCAGACGCAGATGCCGTTTGCGATCTGATACTCCGCGGAGGCGACGCCCGTCACCGAGGGATCCAGGGGCGCGCGGGAAACCTGCACGCTATTGGAGTTTGGAACCACACCGGTCGCGCTGTCCCCGTCGCCATGCACAAGGAAGATCACCGGTTCCGGCAGCTCGAAATACGTGCCTTCGTAGGAGAACCCGTAAATCCGGGCGAGTTTGGGATCGTCGCTCAGCTGATCGCCCAGGAAATTGTTGTTGCCTTTTCCGCGTCTTCTCCGCCGCCGCAACTCCGGGGCGGAAAATTCCTGCTGCCCGGCCTCGTAATCACCGTCCTGTTTCCACAGCCCGCGGCGGTTGCCGCGGGCGACCTCGACCAGGGTGCCTTCGGGCAATTGCAACTGATGCACCCAAGGGTTTCCGGCAGAATTTGAAACCGTATAGAGGCCGTTCTGGCGGTTGTTGGTCTGGGCCATCACCAGGATCTTGTCGCCAGCCTTGACGGTCTGGTTATTCACCGACGTGCCTGCAAGATTTGCAACATTGCCGGTTGTGCCCACAGCGGCCCCATAAGTCTTGGGGGTCACCGTCATATCGTCGATCAAACGTCCAAATAACAGCACTTCGGAAAAACTCAGTAAAGACTCGGCCACCGTACACACTCCTGTGGCTATGGAAACGACACCAGGCGTTCTCTTCGCAATTGCCGCGCGCAAAATGCGCGACTACAATTTCCGGAAAAGTCCCCCTTAGGGTGAAAATAGCACAAATTGGCTGCAAATTACAGCCAATAGGCGTCTGAAGCTCCTGTTCCCAGCGTCTGGGCCTTAACCGCCGGGAACGCGTGTCCTCACAGAATGGGCGTGGCTGTCCTCATCCGCTTCCGGCAGGCGGAGGCCTGGCTGGACCAGGCCGATGCCGCGCATCCGGAAGTTGCCTTCGATGATGGATTGGAAGGCGCCGCCGGTTGTTTCGCGGTCAACGGCCAGCAGGGCCTCCTCGACGGCCGCGTAGGTCAGGCTGCCGGCGTCGAGCAGGCTCCAGGCAGCGGCGAGGTAGCCGCCGAGAAGGTCGCGCGCTTCCAGCAGCGCAACGCGGAACCCTTCGGGATCCAGCGCATAGCGCGCATCGAACAGCGCCTGCATGACGTCGCCGTAAAACGGGGTTTCCTCCAGCTGGTCCGACAGATCTTCCATTTCCGGTGTGATCAGCCCGTGCACCAGCAGGCGTTCGTGGAAGATATCGACGAAGATATCGAACATGGCGCCGGTCAGCGGTTCCGACAGCGCGTGTTCGCTGTTCCAGCCCTGCACGAATTCCTGCAGCGTCCGGGTGTTGGCCGCCATCCGGATCTGGGCGTTGCCGGAAAGCTCGGCAAAGCGGCTCAGCTGGTTGAAGGTGTAAAGATTGCCCCGCGTGCTCTCCAGCAGCTCGTCGACAACGGAACCGAAATGCAAGGCGGCAATCAGCGCCACCATATCGGCTGCGGATTTGTGAAAGCCGTAATATTCACCCGGCACCTCTGCTGTCTCCGGCATGCCAGCAACGCTGTAGATGATGGCGTGGCCGATTTCATGGGCGACCACATCGAAGTTGAGGCTGTAGGCGCGGTACTCGCCGCCGTGCTCCCAGGTGCCGCCGGTTTCCAAAAAGCCCCAGCCGATATGCGCATTGTCCAGGCTGGGCAGCAGGGATAGCTCCAGCCGGTCGTAGTCCCGGGCAAAGTGCCAGGGGATCGGGTGGCCGAAATACTCCTCCCAGACGTCCAGCGTGAAATGGGCCGCTGCAAACAGATGCGCGGCCTCGAACCGCGGGTCCGAAGGGGGGATATGGGTGAAATGGCCGTCCTCATCCGGTTCCGGCGGCGGCAGCAGCTCGCCATGCCAGGGCGGCAGATACATCCCCGGCCCGGAAGGGCCCGGAACAATGGCGCCAAAGGGGATGGTTTTGCCCTGCGGATTCACGGCATACATCCGCGGCCCGGACGGCCCGGCCCCGATTGTCCCGGGGGGGGCAGAGATTTCTACCAGTTCCGGCACCGGATCCGCTGTCCGGAACGGGGACTGCGGAAACAGCAGGAAGCGTGTTCCCGGTGGCTCTTCCGCCGGATCATAGCCGTTGTTCATGCAAGACCTCCCTTCCGCGGAGGTTCCGCCTGTTTGCCTTGCCTATTCCCTGTTTCTTTGTGCAGGCTGGGGTTGCCCCGACGTATGGTACATGAATTCATGCCATATGAGGTCATAGAATGCCTCCAGTCCGTCGAGGCCCAGGGATTTGCCGTATCCCGCCAGATCGTCGGGGATATTGCGCTGGAGCCGGTCCTCAAAGTACCAGGCCGCGACATGCAGGCGGTGCTGCGGCGGCATAGACTGCCCCTGCGCACCCGGTTCGCGCAGATGCGCCTTGGCGGCGGCGCGGGACTGCAGCCGGGCGTAAGCCCCGGCCTGGCGGAGCTCAGCCAGCATATGCGCATCCAGGCTCGACCCCAGTTCCTCCACCGTGCTGCCAGCCAGCGCGGCCTCGGCCAGCAAGGCCTCATAGCCCGCCGGAGTGAGCCGGTTTTCTGCCAGCCAGCGCTGCAGCGCGCGGCTTTGGAACAGGCCATGGGCTTCGCGGTGGTCCTCGAGCTGGCGAAGGATGGCAGCGCGTTCTGCCTGCCGCCCGGCCCGTTCGGCGGTGCCAAGCGCCAGGCAGCGGGCCGCAGCACGCGTGCGGAATTCCTGGTAGCGGTCCGGCTCCAGGCGCAGTTCATCCAGCACGCGCAGGTCTGCGGGGGGCGGGCGGTGTTGTTCTGTTCCGGCCCGTCTGACAAGCTCCCGCCAGGCCAGCGACGGCTCCAGCTTCTGCGGCGGCTTTGCAGCAGGTTCGTTCTGGCCGTTCAAATAGTTGGCCATCCGCACAAGCATTTCCTGCGCATCCTTCCGTTTGGCATCGACCCGTCCGGTGGCCAGCCAGGCGGAGAACCGGGGATGCCAGTCAGCGCCGGCAAATCCGGCCAGGATTTGCGCCCAGGTTCTGTCATGATAAAACAGCTGCTTGGCGGCGCGGGTCAGCGCTTGGGATTGTTCCGCATCCAGCACCGCCTCCTGTTCGGCGCGGGCCGCGGTTGCCCGGATTGAGACCATCGGCTCGCTGAGCGCTGCAAAGCCCAGTTCCTTTGGGCTGTGCAGGACGGCGACTTCGTCGTCGTCGCACAGCGAACCGGACAAGTAGCTGGCGAAAATATCCCCGACGCCAATCATGCCGAACGGTGCCAGCTCGGCCGCACGCAGGGCGCCCATGCTGGCACTGCCAAAGACAGCAATCCCCTGTTCCAGCGCCCACAGGATTTCCTTGTGCCAGACCGAGGGGACACCTTCGAAATAGCCGTCGATCAGCCCGATTGCCGGCGGGTCCTGCCGGGCCGCACGGTAAAGGTCGCCCTGTCCGGCAGGGGGAAGAACCGTGGCATCCATCACGGTCTGAACCTCCGCTGCGCTGATCGTAGGGCCGGCAAAGACAATGGCTTTCATCCCCGTGCTCCTGACAGCTGCGAAACGCGCGGGCCCGGTACAAAATCGGGATCATCATGCGGCGCCTCCAGGCCCGGGATCACCGCGCGCACCACAGAGATGCCTAAGCCCGGGCGGGACAGATCGACGAGCAGCACCTGGGTGATTCCAACTGCCGCCAGCCGTTTCAGGAGCCAGGACAAATCCTCCTCGAAAGCAGGCGAGGTGAAAGCGGGGCAGTGCCGGAAGCTCTGCGACGGCTGCGTTTGCTGCAGCAGGCGGCTGACATATTTCGCCCGTTCGGCGGCGGCGCTGGGCGTGAATTCCAGCGGGTCAAGATCATCCCGGGCGCCGGAAATATAGGTCAGCCTGGTTTGCGCCGCCTCTGTCAGCGCCCGCAGCAGGGCGATGCCCGGGTCCGGATGGGTTCCGCTTCCTATGCCGATATGGCCTGGGTGGCTGCCGTCGCCGCAGGCCATGCACAGAAAGGTGGCGACGCCGGTATCTGAGGTGATATCCCAGACCCCGGTCCTGAGGCCCGCTGCGGCAAAACAGTCCAGCGCCGCCTGGCAGCGCGGGTCATCAATCGTCTCCGGATCGAGGCGCGGCCCGGGCGCCGCATGGTGCCACAGGGTCAGCGCGTCTCTTTCAATCAGTTCGCAGATGGCATGGCAGGCCGCCTCTGCCCGGCTGTTGCCGGACGCCAGCCCGTTGGTGGTGCGGGGAAAGACGCCCTGGCCGCCGCAGGGCGGGCCGGTGTAGTCGGTGTCGACCATCTCAAACGGCACCCAGGCCTTGCCGCCGTCTGCAAGATCTTCCCCTTCGACCCACAGCAGGCGCAGGTCCGGATCAAAGCGTCCGCCGGTCACCCGCGGCAGACGGCGGGCATCGGCAACACGTGCGGTCTGCTCCAGCTCCCGGAAGCTTGCCACCCGCAAAGGCCGCATCACCCGTTCCGCGTGCCAGGTCTCCACGGCCTCCATGACGCCTGAGGCCTGTGCGGCCTCCAGGGTCAGCCCCTTGCCGAGGGCCACGGCTACCGAACGGGAATTGGGACGGCTCACCATGACGACCGGCAGGCCGACCCGGTCGAGGCCGGTGAGGTTGGCAATGCGGGTGATACCCATCGCCGCAAGATGCGGCCTGACCGAAGCCAGCGTCTGCGCCGGATCGCAAAGCCGGTGCGTGTCCAGCATATATTCCTTTACTGGCGTCTTGGGCATAGGCCGCCTTTCTGTCCGGGCCGCTGCTGCCAGGCTGCTAGGGGTCCTGATCAGGCTGGCGGGCACAGGTTAAGGATGGGGCCAGTGCCCCTTAGGTCAATGCAGCGGAGGCGCAGGCCGCTTTGGGGCCGCGGAGATTTGCCGCTGGTTCAAGCGGTGCTTGAAGCTTTGGCGGAATCCCTTGTAACTCGCAGCATGACTGCAAGAAGTTTCTCCATGGAAGCGCGGGATGGCGGCGGGGCGCGCCTGGTTCTGAAGTATAAACAGACCGGCCAAAGCGGCATTCAGCGCCTGTCCTGCGATTTGCCGCCTGCAGCGCTGGCCCGGCTGGTACTGTTTGCAGAAGGTCTGAGCCTGGATCAGAGTTTTGGTCTTCACCGGGCTGCGGAGTTTTCGGCGGAAGGCCTGACGCTGGCCTTTGATCCGGCGCGTGCAGACCTTGGGATCGAGCGGCAGGCAGGCTATTCCCGGCAGAGCACGCGGCTGCCTGCCGCGGTCTTCTTGTCGGAAATGGCCCCGATGGCAGAACTTTGTTTTGCCCAGGCAGAGGCCTCAAAACATGGCGGAGATATCAAGCGCCTGCTGGGTAACAGTCCGGTGCCTGACCGGCTGCAGCAGGGCCTGCCTGAGGATGCGGCGGATCAGACGATGCATCAGCTGCGGGAAATCGCGCTGCTGCTTCTGGTGCAGGAAGCGGGGGTGCGCGGTTCCGCTCTTGCCCGCAGGCTGCGCGCCAAACGGTCACAGGCTCAGGCCCAGGCAATCGTCGACAACCTGGTTCAGGAAATCGCGGAGGTTTTCGTGCCAGCAAGGGATGCGCAGGTGCACCGCAGCGGCAGTTGAAGCCCCCGCGAGTCCCTGCAGGGCAGCCGTTTGTGCGAGGCTGTCCGGATCGTAAATTTACCGCAAAATGGCGGACTTGCGGAATTGGAGCCGCAACAGAGTTTTCCGCCAGGTATTGAAGTTCAGCGGAATTGGTTGGATATGTTGGGCCGATTTGAGTTGGATTTTCAGAAATTCTTCCGGTGCTGCAGGATACAGGCAGGCCCGGTGGCTGCATTTCTGATCCGCAGTATCTTTGGCCCGTTGCGGGCACTAAAACTGATTTTTGCCGGAGTTGATTGTTGGATAAAAAAGCCGTTCTTTCCCCGTTTGCAGCAGACACCTCCGTTCCGGCCGCTGAGAGTTCTTCGGGGCTTGGCGGCACTTTGTACAGTCTTGAATTGGCGATTCAGAAAGCGCAGGAAGGTTTGATCCGCTGGCAAGCGGGCTGCTTTGACAAGGTCAGCGGCGCCGGGCTTGCCGGAGCCGAGGTTACATTGCTGCTGCTGATCGGCAGCGGCGGGCGGTCAAAGACGATCAAGGAGCTGGCCCGCGCCACCAACCGGACGGATATTCCCAATATCCAGTATTCCCTGCGCAAGCTGGCCTCCGCCGGTCTGACCAGGAAGCAAGGGGCCGGCCGTTCCGGGGTGACTTACAGCCTGACGGATGAGGGCCGCGCGGCAGAGCAGGCAATTCTGGCCAATCGCGAAGCGCTGCTGCTGCAAAGGCTGGGCGGGCATCCTGTGCTTGCAGCGCAGCTGGAAACGGTTTCGCAGGCGATGGAGGAGCTCGCAGCTCTCTACGACGAGGCGCTGCGCAGGACGGAAGCGCACAGCTCTGCGTGAAAGGCGGCAGCCCCGTTGCGCGCGCCGTGCAGCGCGGCGTAAGGTTTGGCCATGATTGAGCTCAAGGACCTGCAGTTGCTGACCGCGCTGGCGCGGCATCAGCATTTTGCCAAGGCGGCCGCTGACTGCGGAATGTCGCAGCCTGCGTTTTCCATGCGGATCCGCAATCTGGAGGAGCGGCTGGGCCTGTCTATCGTGCGCCGCGCCAACCGGTTCCAGGGCCTGACCGAAGAGGGCATGATGATCGTGCGCCGTGCGCGGTCGATCCTGGATGACGCCAAGGCGCTGGAGCAGGAGATTGCGGCCTCCCGCGGCGAGGTGACCGGCAATCTGGTGCTGGGCGTGGTGCCGACCGCAACCGCCTGGGCGGCGCAACTGGTGGATCAGGTGCATCAGGCCTATCCGCGGATTCTGGCCCGGGTTGAGGTCACCACCTCGCTGGCTATTCAGCAGCGGCTTTATGATGGTACAATCGACGCTGGAATTACCTATGCCGACAGCATGGGCCGGGAACTGGTGACGGTGCAGCCGTTGTATGAGGAAAGCTATGTGCTGCTGGCGCCGGAGGAGATGGCGGCGGGCCGGGGCGATGCGATCAGCTGGGCTGAGGCGGCAGAGCTGCCGCTGAGTTTGCTGGATCAGCAGATGCAGAACCGGCGTATCCTGGACCGGATCTTTGCCGACCTGGGGCTGAAGCCCGAGATCGTCTCCGAATCCAACGGCTTCATGGCCTCGATGGTGATGGCGCGGGAGGGGTCGGTGGCAACGATTCTGCCGCGGGCGCTGATGCAGGCGCTGGGCGGGCTGGGCGGAACCCGGGTTTTGTCGCTGGTCGAGCCTGAGCAATCGCGGCCGATTTGCATTGCAACCTTGGACCGGACACCGGAATTGACCACTGTTCAGGCGTTGAAAGAGGTGGTTGCGACGTTTGTGGACAATGGGATGCCGCAAATGGCGTGATAAGCAATCCTTATCGTGCAATCGGTTTTCTAGATTTGACGATATTCATTCTTGATGGCATTTCGGGATGAAAGACGTGCTGACTGGAGGATCCCATGGCACCATTGGATGATAGCAAGGGCGTATGGAAGTCCGGCAAAGGCAAAGGGCGCAAGACGCCCAAAGGCCGCCAGGTCGATGACTCTGCGCTGAGCGAGGTTCAGGAACTGCTGGGGGACCGCCCGCGCAACCGTGACCTCTTGATTGAGTTCCTGCACCTGATCCAGGACAAATACGGCTGCCTGAGCGCGGCGCATATCCGGGCTTTGGCCGAGGAGATGCGCACCGGCCAGGCGGAGATCTACGAAGTGGCCACTTTCTATGCCCACTTCGATGTGGTGAAAGAGGGCGAGACGCCGCCGCCGGCGCTGACCATTCGGGTCTGCAATTCGCTGTCCTGCGAGTTGGCAGGTGCCCAGCAACTGCAAAAGGCGCTGGAAGACGGTCTGGATGCCTCCCAGGTCCGCGTGCTGCGCGCGCCCTGCATGGGCCGCTGCGACACCGCGCCGGTGCTGGAAATCGGCCACAACCACATCGACCACGCAACCGTCGAGAAGGTCGAAGCGGCGATTGCAGCAGATGACACCCACGCCCATGTGCCGGACTATGAAACCTTCGCCGCCTATGAAGCGGACGGTGGCTATGCAACGCTGAAGGACCTGCGCGCAAATGGCGACTGGGAAGCGGTTCAGGCAAAAGTCAAAGAAGCCGGTCTTCGCGGCCTTGGTGGCGCTGGCTTCCCTTCGGGTACCAAATGGGGTTTCGTGCGCGCCAATGAAGGGCCGCGTTACCTCGCCGTGAATGGCGATGAAGGCGAGCCTGGCACCTTTAAGGACCGCTACTACCTGGAGCGCACCCCGCATGTCTTCCTTGAGGGCATGCTGATCGCGGCATGGGCGGTCGAGGCGGAGAGAGCTTTCATCTACATGCGCGACGAATACCCGGCGGTGCTGGAAATCCTGCGCCGCGAGATCAAGGCGCTGGAAGATGCGGGCATCGTTGAGGCAGGCTACATTGACCTGCGCCGCGGGGCAGGGGCCTATATCTGCGGTGAAGAAAGCGCCATGATTGAATCGATCGAAGGCAAGCGCGGCGAGCCGCGCCACCGTCCGCCGTTTGTGGCGCAGGTGGGTGTCTTTGGCCGTCCGACCCTGGTTCACAATGTCGAGACCCTGTACTGGGTGTGCAAGATCAACCGCGAAGGCCCGGAATGCCTGAACTCGGTTGAAAAGAACGGCCGCAAGGGTCTGCGCAGCTATTCGGTGTCGGGCCGGGTGAAGAACCCTGGCGTGCATCTGCTGCCCGCCGGCTTCACCATCACCGACATCATCGAAGCCTGCGGCGGTATGCTGGATGGCCACGCCTTCAAGGCGTATCAGCCGGGCGGCCCCTCTTCGGGCCTGCTGCCTGCGTCGATGAATGACGTGCCGCTCGACTTTGACACGCTGCAGCCGCATGGCACCTTCATCGGTTCCGCTGCCGTGGTGGTCCTGTCCGATCAGGACTCGGCCCGCGATGCGGCGCTGAACATGCTGCGCTTCTTCGAAGACGAAAGCTGCGGCCAGTGCACCCCCTGCCGGGTGGGCTGCGAAAAAGCCGTCAAGCTGATGAGCGAGAAGAAGTGGGATCAGGGCCTGCTGGAAGAGCTGAGCACCGCAATGGTTGATGCTTCGATCTGCGGCTTGGGCCAGGCTGCGCCGAACCCGATCCGCCTGACCATGAAACACTTCCCCGAAGAGGTTTGAGCCATGAGCGATAAAGTCACATTCACACTCGATGGCGAACAGGTCACGGCAGAAAAGGGCCTGACCATCTGGGAAGTCGCCAACGGCCGCGGGCTGAAGATCCCGCATCTGTGCCACAAGCCGCAGCCGGGCTACCGCCCGGACGGCAACTGCCGTGCATGCATGGTGGAGATCGAGGGCGAGCGCACGCTGGCCGCCTCCTGTATCCGTGAACCTGCCGAGGGCATGGTTGTCACCACCAACAATGCGCGCGCCGAAAACGCCCGCAAGATGGTGATGGAGCTTCTGGTGGCTGACCAGCCCAAGAAGGAAGAGGCGCACGACAAGTCCTCCCACATGTGGGACATGGCTGAGCTGAACGGCGTCACCGAAAGCCGCTTCCCCAAGCTGGAAGAGGGCCGCATTCCGCTGCTGGACGACTCTCATGTCGCCATGAAGGTGAACCTGGACGCCTGTATCTCCTGCGGTCTGTGCGTGCGCGCCTGCCGTGAAGTACAAGTGAACGACGTGATCGGCATGGCCGGCCGTGGCCACGATGCATATCCGACTTTCGACATCGCCGACCCGATGGGCCAGTCCACCTGTGTGGCTTGCGGCGAATGTGTGCAGGCTTGCCCGACCGGCGCGCTGATGCCTGCAACCGTGCTGGACGAAAACCAGGTTGGCGACAGCAAGGACTACAACTCCGAGACCGAAAGCGTCTGCCCGTTCTGCGGCGTCGGCTGCAAGGTCTCGCTCAAGGTCAAGGACGGCAAGGTCAAGCACGTCGAGGGCATCAACGGCCCGGCAAACGAAGGCCGCCTGTGTGTGAAAGGCCGCTTTGGCTTTGACTACATTCACCACCCGCACCGCCTGACCAAGCCGCTGATCCGCCGCGATGACGCGCCGGCTAAGGGGCTGAACGTCGATCCGGGCAACCTGTCGACCCATTTCCGCGAAGCGACCTGGGAAGAGGCAATGGATCTGGCCGCTAAGGGCCTGATCAAGCTACGCAACGAAGACCCGAAATCGGTTGCGGGCTTTGGCTCGGCGAAGTGCACCAACGAAGAGGCCTATCTCTTCCAGAAGTTCATCCGCCAAGGCTTCAAGCACAACAACGTCGACCACTGCACCCGTCTGTGCCACGCATCCTCGGTTGCGGCGCTGATCGAAAATGTGGGCTCCGGCGCTGTGACCGCGACCTTCAACGAGATCGAAAACGCGGATGTGGCGATCGTCATCGGCTCCAACCCGATCGAGAACCACCCGGTGGCGGCAACCTACTTCAAGCAGTTCACCAAGCGCGGCGGCAAACTGATCGTGATGGATCCGCGCGGCGTCGGCCTGCGCCGGTTCGCCACTGAGATGGTGCAGTTCCGTCCCGGCGCAGACGTGTCGATGCTGAACGCGATCATGAGCGTGATTGTCGAGGAGGGCCTGTACGACCAGGAATACATCGACAAGTACACCGAGAACTGGGAAGCGGAGAAACAGCATCTGGCGCAGTTCACGCCTGAAAAGATGTCTGAAATCTGCGGTGTCTCGCCTGAGCAGCTGCGCAGCGTTGCGCGCACTTTTGCAAAGGGCAAAGCGGGCCTGATCTTCTGGGGCATGGGTGTATCTCAGCATATTCACGGCACCGACAACTCGCGCTGCCTGATTTCGCTGGCGCTGATGACCGGCAACGTTGGCAAGCCGGGTGCCGGCCTGCACCCGCTGCGCGGCCAGAACAACGTGCAGGGCGCGTCCGACGCGGGCCTGATCCCGATGTTCTTGCCGGATTATCAGACCGTGACCTCGGATGATGTCCGCAAGAGCTTCACAGACGTCTGGGGCGGCGGCGACTTCTCGAACGAGAAGGGCCTCACCGTGACCGAGATCGTCGACCAGGCCTATGCCGGCAACATCAAGGGGATGTACATCCAGGGCGAAAACCCGGCGATGTCAGACCCGGATGCCGATCACGCGCGCGATGCCTTTGCCAAGCTGGAGCTGATGATCGTTCAGGACATCTTCCTGACCGAAACGGCGAACTATGCCGACATCATCCTGCCGGCCTCGGCGCTCTATGAAAAGAACGGCACCGTGTCGAACACCAACCGTCAGGTTCAGCGTGTTCGCCCCGCCGTGGCCCCTCCGGGCGAAGCGCGTGAGGATTGGCAGGTCACTGTCGAGCTTGCGCAGCGCATCGGCCTGCCATGGGACTACAAGGATGTCAGCGAAGTCTTTGCCGAGATGAAGCTGAACATGAAGTCCCTGAACAACATCACTTGGGAGCGTCTGGAAACCGAGACCATCACCTATCCGTCGCTGCATGAGACCGACCCCGGTCAGGCGATTGTGTTCGGTGACGGCTTCCCGCGCCCCGAGGGCCGTGCCCGCTTTACCCCGGCATCTGTGATCCCACCGGATGAAGCACCGGATGCGGAATTCCCGATGATCATGACCACCGGCCGCCAGCTGGAGCATTGGCACACCGGGTCGATGACCCGCCGGTCCAAGGTTCTGGATGCGGTGGAGCCGGAGGCGAACTGCTCGCTCAACCCGCGCACGCTCAAGCTTATGGGGATCGAGCCCGGCGAGATGATCCGTCTTTCGACCCGCCGCGGCTCGATCGAGATCATGGCGCGGGCCGACCGGGCGATTGCTGAGGACATGGTGTTTGTACCCTTCGCTTATGTGGAGGCAGCGGCAAACATCCTGACCAACCCGGCGCTGGACCCCTATGGCAAGATCCCCGAGTTCAAGTTCTCGGCGGTGAAGGTCGAGAAGATCGAAGGGCAGATCGCAGCTGAATAAGGCGGTCAGGTAAGGCTGAACAGGGCGGGCGTGGAACCTTCGGTTCCGCGCCCGTGCTTTTCGTAGCGCCGCGCTGACGCGCGGCGCGGCTGTGGCAAACACATCTGTCTGTTTTCAGCAGAAGCATTGCCGATGTTTTTCGCTTCGGGCGCAGCCCGAAGCGATCCGCGCCGCGCCCCCTGGGCACGGCGCTTGGCCCAACTGTCCAGCAGGCATCTTGGATGCCTAGGCGGCAGGCGGGAGTGGCCCCTTTTCGGGTAATGGCCAGCGTTTCAAACCGCAGCCGGCGCTCGGCTGTGGCGGGCCAGAAACCGGTCCAAGTCATGCTGGGCAGGCGGCTGGCCAGAAAAAACCTCGATATAGCCTGGCATCAGCGAGATCCGGTACTCGGTGCTTTCCCGGACTTGCATCGAGATATAGCCGATCTGGGTATAGATCATGGCTCGGGCGCGGATCAGCGCGTCTTGCGCGTCATACCCGAAGCGCAGGAACATCTGTTTCATTGCCTGCTCGCGACGTGCATCCGCCTGGTCCAGCCGCGCCTGCAGGCCGGCGTCATTGCGCGCCCAGTTGCGGATCGCGAGATCCAGCCTGGCATCAAACAGCTCGGGGTCGATCCAGCAGTCGAAGAGGTTGAACAGCGCCTCTGCAATGCTTTCGGCATAGGCTTCGGTCCGGGCCACGAGATTGCCGGTGTTCTTTTCCTCCCAGCGGCGGATCATCGCGTCCAGCAGCGCTTCGCGGTCCTTGAAATGCCAGTAGAAACTGGTGCGCGACATGCCGAGGCGCTTGGCCAGCGGCATCACCTTCACCGCTTCCACGCCGCTTTCGGTCAGCACGTCGTATGCCGCGGCCAGCCAGTCCTCTTCGCTAAGCCGCGTGCGGGAGAGCTCTTGTGTCGTCATGCCTCAGCCTTAGCAGTTGCGTGGGGCGGGAGCAACTTTTCCGGACAGGTGTGATTGTTTAATTGACACATGTGTCAAGTTGATATCGGATAGCGGCCAGCCCAGACGTCGTTCCAGGAGATTCAGGCCATGTCCAAGGATCCGCTGCTGCAGCCCTATCAGCTGAAGCATCTGAAGCTTCGCAACCGGATTATGACCACCAGCCATGAGCCCGCTTATCCCGAGGACGGAATGCCCAAGGAGCGCTATGCGGCCTACCACGCAGAGCGCGCCAAGGCGGGCGTGGCGCTGACCATGACAGCGGGTTCGGCTGCGGTCAGCCGCGACAGCCCGCCGGTCTTCAACAACATCCTTGCCTACAAGGACGAGGTGGTGCCCTGGATCCGCAACCTGACCAGCCGGGTCCACGAACATGGCGCCGCGGTGATGATTCAGCTGACGCACCTGGGGCGCCGCACCGGCTGGAACAAGGGCGACTGGCTGCCGTCGGTCAGCTCTTCGCGGCACCGCGAACCCGCGCACCGGTCCTTTCCCAAACTGGCAGAGGATTGGGATATCACCCGCATCATCTCCGATTTCGCCGATGCGGCAGAGCGGATGAAAGAGGGCGGCATGGACGGAATCGAGCTGCAGGTCTATGGCCACTTGCTGGATCAGTTCTGGTCCCCGCTGACCAATGATCTTGACGGGCCTTATGGCGGCCAATCGCTGGACAGCCGGATGCGCATGCCGCTGGATGTGCTGCGTGCAGTCCGGGACAGGGTTGGCAAGGATTTCATCGTCGGCCTGCGGTACACCGCGGATGAGGCGCAGAAAGGCGGGATCAGCCCTGAGGAAGGGATCGAAATCTCCAAGCGTCTGGCGGACAGCGGCATGGTGGATTTCCTCAACGTGATCCGCGGCCGCATCCACACCGACCCGGCGATGACTGACGTGATCCCAGTGCAGGGCATGAAGTCGGCACCGCACTTGGATTTTGCCGGAGAGGTAAAGAAGGCAGCCGGCATGCCGACATTCCATGCCGCCCGCATCCCGGACGTCGCAACGGCCCGCCACGCGGTCGCCAGCGGTCTGCTGGACATGGTCGGCATGACCCGGGCTCATATGGCCGACCCGCATATTGTGAAGAAGATCGCAGAGGGCCGCGAAGATGATATCCGCCCCTGCGTCGGCGCCACCTATTGCCTCGACCGCATCTATCAGGCGGGCGAGGCGCTGTGTATCCACAATGCGGCCACCGGGCGCGAGCTTTCCATGCCGCATCAGGTCCCTCCGGCTGAGGCGCGTAAGAAGGTGGTCGTTGTTGGCGCAGGCCCAGGCGGGCTGGAAGCCGCGCGGGTAGCCGTCGAGCGCGGCCATGATGTGACTGTGTTTGAGGCCGCGGCGGAGCCGGGCGGCCAGGTGCGTTTGACCGCGCAAAATCCGCGCCGCGCAGAGATGATCGGCATCATTGACTGGCGCATGGCGCAATGTGCGGCCCGGGACGTTGAATTCCGCTTCAACACCTGGGCTGAAGCAGAAGATATTATAGCGCTCGACCCGGACGTGGTGATCGTGGCGACAGGCGGGATGCCCTGCATGATGCTGCATGAAACCGGAGCCGGTCTGCCTCATGCGGTGTCCAGCTGGGACATTATCTCCGGCGATGTGAAACCGGCCGGGCATGTGCTGATCTACGATGAAAGCGGCGATCATCCGGGCCTTATGGCCGCTGAAGCCGCGGCCAATGCGGGCGCAAAGGTGGAGGTGATGACCCCCGACCGGACCTTTGCCCCGGACATCATGGGCATGAACCTGGTGCCCTACATGCGGGCGCTGCAGGACAAGGATGTGACCTTTACCGTTGCCCGCCGCCTGCAGGGGCTGGCCCGCAGCGGCAACAGGCTGACGGCCTCCATTGGCACGGACTACAGCAGCCACTGCTATCAGGCGGACTATGATCAGGTGGTTCTGAACTACGGAACCCTGCCGCTGGACGATCTCTACTTTGCGCTCAAGGACGCATCGCTCAACCGCGGCGAGGTGGACCAAGACGCCCTGTTGCGCGGCCGGCCGCAAGCGGTCCGTACCAATCCTGCGGGCCGGTTCCAGCTGTTCCGTATCGGCGATGCGGTTTCCGCACGCAACACGCACGCGGCGGTTTATGATGCGCTGCGTCTGATGAAGGAGATTTGATATGCGTTTGGGGTTCCTGGGATGCGGCACCATTGCCTCAGCCGTGGTGCGCGGCTTGGCAGGCAAGGGCCACAAGATCACGGTATCGGAACGCAGCGCCAGCCATGCCTCGG
>NZ_JBSWTV010000002.1:1027500-1882500 GCF_056158725.1 Leisingera sp. ABM4_101
AGCCGGGGCGTGAGCCATCCGGTGGAGAGATCACTAGCGAGAATGATGACATGAGTAGCGACAAAGAGTGTGAGAGACACTCTCGCCGAAAGTCCAAGGGTTCCTGCTTAAAGCTAATCTGAGCAGGGTAAGCCGGCCCCTAAGCCGAGGCCGAAAGGCGTAGGCGATGGGAACCAGGTTAATATTCCTGGGCCAGGAGGATGTGACGGATCATGAAGGTTGTCCGCCCTTATCGGATTGGGCGGGCCGCTGATTGGTCCCTGGAAATAGCCCTCCATCAGACCGTACCCTAAACCGACACAGGTGGACTGGTAGAGAATACCAAGGCGCTTGAGAGAACGATGTTGAAGGAACTCGGCAAAATACCTCCGTAAGTTCGCGAGAAGGAGGCCCGGGTTCAAGGCAACTTGGATCCGGGGGCACAAACCAGGGGGTGGCGACTGTTTATTAAAAACACAGGGCTCTGCGAAGCCGTAAGGCGACGTATAGGGTCTGACGCCTGCCCGGTGCCTGAAGGTTAAAAGGAGGGGTGAGAGCTCCGAATTGAAGCCCAGGTAAACGGCGGCCGTAACTATAACGGTCCTAAGGTAGCGAAATTCCTTGTCGGGTAAGTTCCGACCTGCACGAATGGCGTAACGACTTCCCCGCTGTCTCCAACATCGACTCAGCGAAATTGAATTGCCTGTCAAGATGCAGGCTTCCCGCGGTTAGACGGAAAGACCCCGTGCACCTTTACTACAGCTTCGCACTGGCATCAGGATTGTGATGTGCAGGATAGGTGGTAGGCATCGAAGCAGGAACGCAAGTTCCTGTGGAGCCTCCCTTGAGATACCACCCTTCGCACTCTTGATGTCTAACCGCGGTCCGTTATCCGGATCCGGGACCCTGCGTGGCGGGTAGTTTGACTGGGGCGGTCGCCTCCTAAAGAGTAACGGAGGCGCGCGAAGGTTGGCTCAGAGCGGTCGGAAATCGCTCGTTGAGTGCAATGGCAGAAGCCAGCCTGACTGCGAGACTGACAAGTCGAGCAGAGACGAAAGTCGGCCATAGTGATCCGGTGGTCCCGCGTGGAAGGGCCATCGCTCAACGGATAAAAGGTACGCCGGGGATAACAGGCTGATACTGCCCAAGAGTCCATATCGACGGCAGTGTTTGGCACCTCGATGTCGGCTCATCTCATCCTGGGGCTGGAGCAGGTCCCAAGGGTACGGCTGTTCGCCGTTTAAAGAGGTACGTGAGCTGGGTTTAGAACGTCGTGAGACAGTTCGGTCCCTATCTGCCGTGGGTGTAGGATACTTGAGAGGAGTTGCCCCTAGTACGAGAGGACCGGGGTGAACGATCCACTGGTGGACCTGTTGTTGCGCCAGCAGCAGTGCAGGGTAGCTATGATCGGACAGGATAACCGCTGAAGGCATCTAAGCGGGAAGCCCCCCTCAAAACAAGGTATCCCTGAGGGCCGTGGAAGACCACCACGCCGATAGGCCGGAGGTGTAAGCGCAGCAATGCGTTCAGCTGACCGGTACTAATCGCCCGATAGGCTTGATTTGATCCAGTAACAGACAGTGTTACGGACACAGAAAGCAAACACATCCCTAACAAAACTTGGACATGTTGATTGTAGCGCCTCCTGCATTTGGAAACGTCGTCGTGACATAACTCCTGGGCGGTCTCTCGCGTATTTACTCCGTAAGCACGCTGCCGACCGCAAACCGAGAAAATCCAAATGCCGAAGGCATCTGGATTTTTCTCGGTTTGGTGGCTACAGCGCAAGTGAAACACCCGGTCCCTTCCCGAACCCGGAAGTTAAGCACTGCCGCGCCGATGGTACTTGGGCTAAAGCCCTGGGAGAGTAGGTCACCGCCAAACCTAGTAAAATCCAAAAAATCTCTCTGAACGATAAAAAAAACTGTCCTCAAGAAGCGTTCCACGCGGTAGGACAACCAAAATGCCGCGGGATGGAGCAGCCAGGTAGCTCGTCAGGCTCATAACCTGAAGGTCGCAGGTTCAAATCCTGCTCCCGCAACCAACACTAATTCACCTGACATATCAAAGGCTTCTGGCGCACCGCCCGGGGCCTTCTTCCTGTCCGGGCCTCCCGCACCCGACGCCAGCCGCAGAAGCCCGGCCAGATCCCCCTCCAGCGTCAGATCCAGGCCTGTGTCCTCCGCCGCGGGCGTCAGCATGATCCGCTCCACCAATGCCCGCAGCGCCTCCTTGGCCTCTTCCATGCCTTCGCTGGAGCCAAGGCTCCGGATCAGCCGCGACACCCGTTCCCGGTAGGCTTCCGCCATCGACGGGTGAAACACCACCGGGTCCGGGGCAGGGGTATGCTCCAGCTCCCGTTCCAGCTGCTGGCGCCGCGTGTCGAGCTCGATCATCCGGTCCTTCACCTGGTCTGCGGGAATGCCCGCAATGATCGCATCCACCAGCTTCTGATGATCCCGTTTTGCGCGGGTCAGTGCCTGTTCCTTTTCCTTGCGGTTCCCGGCGGCTGCCGCCTTCAGCCGGTTGCGCTCGGCAGTGTATTCTTCGCAGAAGACCTGCACCGCGTCCGGATCCATCAGGTGGTTCGCCAGCGCTTCCAGCACCCGGGCTTCCAGGTCGGCCTGTTTGATCGTGCGCTTGTTGCTGCAGACCGCGGCCCCTTTGTTCCGTGCCGCGGAGCAGCCGAAGCTGTCCCTGGAGATCTTGGCAAAGCCGCCGCCGCAGCAGCCGCAGGCCATCAGGCCGGAAAACAAGGTCTTGGGGCGGCGCCGGTCCCAGACCGGCACATTGGTGCCCGCGGTCTTCAGTTCGCCCTGGCGGGCCCGGACCGCCTCCCAGAGATCCTGTTCGACGATCCGCAACTGCGGAACGTCGGTGATCGTCCACTCGCTTTCCGGGTTCAGCCGCGAGATGCGCTTGCCCGTTTGCGGATCCTTTACGTAGCGCAGCCGGTTCCAGACCTGCCGGCCGATGTAGAGCTCATTGTTCAGGATGCCGGAGCCGCGCTGGCGGTTGCCGTGAATGGTGGAGGCACCCCAGTGGCGGCCGGATGGGGCAGGCACGCGCTCCTTGTTGAGCGCTTCGGCGATCTTCTTCGGCGACAGGCCACTGGCGTAGTTCACGAAGATCCGGCGCACGACATCTGCCTCTTCCGGGTGGATCTCACGCTCGCCGCGGATCACCTCGCCATTGCTCGTGAGTTGCGGCTTCATGCGGTATCCGTAAGCTTTGCCGCCTGCGGATTTGCCCTCCAGTGCGCGCCCTTTGAGACCGCGGTGAGTTTTCATCGCGATGTCCTTGAGCTGGAGCGCATTCATCGTCCCCTTCAGCCCGATATGGATCTCCGAAATCAGCCCGTCCGCCACGGTCTCGATCGGGAGGCCGTTGAAGCAAAATTCCTGGTAGATGTGGGCAATGTCGGCCTGGTTGCGGCTTAGACGGTCGAGGGCTTCCGAGACCAGAACATCGAAGGTGCCGCCGCGCGCATCGCGGAGCAGGGCCTGCATGCCGCTGCGCATAAGGCTGGCGCCGGAGATGGCGCGGTCGGAATAGGTGGCCACGACCTCCAGCCCCTGGGCCTTGGCGTAATCGGTGCAGTCGCGGATCTGGTCCTCGACAGAGGCGTCGCGTTGCAGGTCTGTCGAGTAGCGGGCGTAGATGGCTGCTCTGAGCCTGGGCTGGGACATGGCGGTGTTCTCCGGTGGTTTGATGTTAACCGGGAGAATTGCCGTCCCGGTGGTCGGTGCGGGCTGCCTCGCGGGCGAGGGCGCGCAGGAGTTCGTGAAGTGACGCGCGGGTGCCGGCGTCCTGCCGGCAGGAGCCGTTTTGCGGGCGGCCGGGTGTTTCCGGCGCCTGCGGGCATTCGGCATGTCTCTTCCGGTCCCGTGCCATAGGCCGAGGTCTCCTGTCTCCGGTGGGCGGTGGCCGCCCGCGTGTGCTGATGGAGACAGTTTACTGCGCCGGACTGGGTTGGATCGACCCAGGTTGTAACCCTGCGGAGACGGAAATTGTGGATAAGGGCCTAGAAATACGGAACTTTCCCTCTGCAGAGGGAGCTGGGCAGGGATGCGGGGCATAGACCGCTCCGGCGGGGCTTTGGGACAAAGTATTTCCAGGAGGGAATTATCCGGATTTTGGACCAACCGGAGCCTGCACCGCGGAAGTTTGCACATAAGACTTGTGCAAACCTCGCGGCGGTGCGGCTTGGTTGGCGGGCGCATCTACTGGTCCAGGACCTGCTCTGGACCATTTTTGCGTGGCACATCACGCAGCCAGGACCGGACCGCCTTGGCGTCGAACTCTCGTTTCTGCACCAAGTCTGCAGCCATGTCCTCCAGCAGCTGCTGATGGGGATACAGCAGCGCGCGTGCGTGGTCCTCCGCGTAGTCGAGCTTCTCACGGAGGCGCTTGCGGTCGGGTTCTGCAAGTTGAGCGGGATCCTGCGGTCCGAACCAGCCGTTGCCGTAGGCACCGAGTCCCAGCTCGTGGTCCACTGCCAACGCAATCCGCGCAGCCTGTGCCAAGTCGGACGTGGCGCCCCCGCCGGCCCCGGCAGAAACAGTATTGAAGACGAGCCGCTCCGCTGCCCGCCCGGCCAGGTGAACGTAGAGCTGACGGTCGAAATCTGTGTCCAGCCCCGCGTTCGGAGGAGCATCCCGCTCGATTGTGCCGCCAGATGGAGACAGGCTGATCCGCGTGATCGTCTCGCCGTAGCTCCACGAGGTGATGGCGTGACCGGCTTCATGAATGGCGATGCGGTAAAGCAGGTCGTGGTTCTCCTCCTGTGCCATGACTTGCAGATGGCGGCGCAGAAGCTGCAGATCGAGCGGGCAGCCGCTGTGCCGGGCTTCACTGCGGGCAGAGCGCACCGCCGCGTCCACGTCGGCGGCGGTCTTTCCGATACATTCCCGTGCCAGCTGCCGCAGATCCCCCTCTTGGACCGCGTCCTGCAGCCGCTCAGCAAGGAGGTGCTGCAGCATCGCCATGCTTGGCAACGGCATCTCGATCTTGATGTCAAACCGCCCGGCTCTCAGCACCGCGGGGTCTAGGTGCTCTGGGTGGTTGCAGGCACCAACCACCATAATCCCTGCCTCCCGGCTGATGCGGTCCATCTGCTCCAAAAAACCAGCAACCACTTGGCGCCTGTAGCTGGCACTGTTGTCGCCGGCACTGTCGCGGGAACCGATCGCGTCAATCTCATCCAAAAAAAGGATACAGGGCGCATTCTTCCGGGCTTCATCGAAGCTTCTTCGCATCGCGAGCAGCAGGTTGCCAAGATGCCCTGCGCTCTGCCATTCGGCGCAGCTGGTCTCAACGCAATTTACCCTAGCGCTCCGGCCCATTGTCCTTGCCAGATAACTTTTGCCGGTGCCTGGCAGGCCAAAAAGCAGCAAGGAGTGCGGGATCTCATTCCAGGCCACTCCGCCTTCGGCCCAGAGCCGCAGGTCCGCAACCAGTTGCCGGGCGGTGTCATAGGACCGGCCAATGCCTGTGATCTCTTCCCTCGGCGCGTGGGCTTCGGGTGGTGAAGCGGCAGCGGCAGCAAGCGCCTGGGACAGGCGTTGCGCCATCTTCTTCGCTGTGGGCGCACGCAGGGCGAACGAGAGTGCGGGGATGGAGAGCTCCTGCAACTGGCCGTTCCGGGGCAGCGCGGCACGGGCGGCGGCTTCATCAATGCGGCCTGTCCGGCTGTGGGTCTGACGCAGCAGGGCGATCAGAAAATCCGCGTCCACTTGCGGCACTGTCAGTTGATGACAGTGCTCCGCCACCAGCGGCGCGGGCAGTGCCATCTCATCCGGCAGGCAGATCCACAAAGGCTGGCTGTGCGCCAGACCCTTGATGATCAGATCCTGCAGCTCATCAATGTGTTGCTGTTCAATCGCACCATCGCGGGCACTGGGGACAGCGAGGGTCACGCGCTGAGGCAGCTGCACCTGCCGCCGGGCGTCATAGGCCTGCCAGCCCGGCGGCAGCAGGGCGTGGTTAAGGAGGTTTTCCACGCTTGAAAAACCGGAAGCAGGAACGTTGCGAAGGATCAGCACGGCGCCACGGGCAAGCTGCGCGTCCACTGCAGCCGGGGAGCCGAAGGCCGCGGCGATCCGCAGCAGCAGAAGCAGCTGGTCTGCCGGCAGGTCTGTGCCCGGCAGCCAGCGGCCCGTGTTGTCACAGGCATATGGGTCGGCACCTTCCTGCTCCAGCGCTTCCCAGAGTTCCGGCGGCAGATGCCGCGCGTCCGGCTGCTCGCTCAGATGCTGCAGCAAAGAATGGGGGTGATCCGGTGCTGGGGGCACAAGGGGCTCCCCGGCGCCAGCCCTGCCGTCTGGTGCGTCTTCTTTGAGTGTCTTGCGCCGAGTTTGCTGCAGCTCTCTGTGATAGAGATGATAGCGGCGGGCGCAGTCTTCAGCGAACTGCCACCAATCGGGGCGCGCGGGCTTGGAGAGATCAAGCTGGCTCATGGAAAGCCTCCTTCAAAAAGGCAAAAGGGATCGGGCGCCCGGTGGAACCGGGCTGGAGATGTTGGAAATTGAAGAGGGGGGCGCTTAGCTGTCTTCTTCTGCCTCAATGGCGTCGAGCATCGCGAAAATCACTTGGCACACATCCGGAAAATAGACCTCACTTTTGACCCTCAATTCACCGGCGTAGAGGTCTGGCGGCGCGACACTGCCGGGGTACTCTGCCTTCAATTGCGCATGCAGGCCTTTTTCAATTTGCACAGCTGTGTGGCCGGAGGAGACGGGAACCGTCCGCAGGACCTGCGCTTCCGTCTCTTTGGTCTTCAAAATCTGGTGGTAAAGGCGGGAGACGGGATCGCGGCTGTAGCCGAGTTTGATCAGCTTGGCACCTTTGGCGAGTTTAAGCTTCATGACGTAGAGAAAACTTGGCGCACTGCTCCAGCCCTCGCCGCAGTTGCTGCATTGAAACCGGCCAGTCTGCATGTTGGCTCGTGCGATCCGCTGAATATGGCCGCAGGACGCATGCCGGTACAGACGGTAGTTCTGGTTGCCACCTGTGTCTTCGCCGATCAGGTGCCACCCCCGTTCTTCTGCTTCAGCCTGTTCTTTGTCAGCGTGGCAAATCTCGCAGCGTACATTGCACAGGCCTTCGGCTGCCCGCTTAACCATCTCAAATTGCCGGCGCAAGTTATGTCCGCAGGGGGCGATGTAGTGGGCATAGTGACGGTCTTCCGGATCGCGGCCTGCCCACTTCAAACCTGCGGCCACAGCGTCGGCCTGCCACCGGTCTTGAATGCAGTGCGGGCACTGCGGCTGGCTGTTCATGAGAACAAAGATCTTGCTGGCATGTGCCCGTCGGCAGGTGTGGCAGGATAGGAGCAGGTGATAGCGGTCCTTGATGCGCTGCAGGATGCCGAAGCCCTTGGCTTCGGCGGCGGCGCGCCAGTGGGGATGGACCGTTTGCGGGAAATGTTCGCAGGTTGAGTGGGGCATGGCAGCCTCCGCATGGCAAAATTGGGCAGGGCAGGCGCCGGGACTGGCGCTTGCTGAAACTTCAGAATTGGCATGGCTGAGCCGGGCGCAGCGGCGTGTCCGCCGCGGGCCGGGGTCAGAAGAATGCTGGGATGGTTGGCTTAGTTGGGCAGGAAGTTCTGCGCTTCAGCCGCTAAGGAGAGTTCGACGAGTGCGTTCATCTGACGTGCGGCTGTTTGCATCAGGGGCCGACGTACAGCGTCCTCGACGTTGAACAGCTCCTGGTTCTCAAAGTACAGCTGCTGAAATCTGAGAGCCTCTTCCGCTCCCGTGGACTCGATGAGGAAGTGCAGCAGCATGCTCATGCGTTGCAAAGGCAAGTCGCTGGCCCGGACCACCTGTGCGGTCAGGATGTCGCCGCTGAGTTGAAGACAATCCTGCCAGCGGGCTTCGGCAGCCTCTTGGATATCGGTGGACGCGGGATCCCAGGAAAGCGCGTGCGACAGATCACGCTCCAGTTCGAGGGCTTCGTCCACTGCCTTGGTCAGCGTGTCGAAGGTGCGGGTGATGAAGGTGGGGCTGTCATCTGCGACAGATGCGGGCCACAGGGCTTTCAGCGCGCATTCGCGCGTGATACGGCAAGTATCAGCCATAGTCGGTCTCCTTCCACGAGATCGGTTTTGGTTAGGGCCGGGCGGGGAGCTTCCACCTTCCCCTCGGCCTGTTGCAAATGTGTGCAACTAGATGCAATATGCACCCATTGAATCTGAATGTCAACTGCACACAAGTGAACACATGGCCAGAACATCAGCGATATCTGTACGAGTGACTGAAGAAACCAAGAAAGCCGTAGAAAAGGCAGCGGCGCAGGATGACCGGTCTGTAGCCTCTTATGTGGAACGGCTTCTGATCGCGCACCTTAAAGAACAAGGGTATCTGCAAAAGTAAGTGCGGGCGCCTGGAGGAAATGACCCAGGTGTCTGGTTCGATCGGCTTGCTGTCATTCAAGATTATCGAAAAAGAATAAGTCATCCACGGCCCCCGGCAGGGCGGGTCCAGCAGGCTGCTGGCCGCAGGAAGCTTATCCGGGTGACGCCCGGATAAGCTGACGAGGAGGGGATCGAAGGGGGTATCCCCCTCGCGAACGGCAAGTTGAAATCCTGGGGCCCAGCCCAAGATTGCAACTTGCCTAGTGAGTACAAGCCTCACAAAAACAAAAATAAGCCTATCGGGATTTTCTTCGTCTTCGCGGAGACTCGGATCAGAGAAGCAGATCCGAGCAGCAAGATGACCGTACAGCCCAAGTTCACCCAAGCCCAGCCCGTAATTCTTGATGAAGCACCGGTTGTGCTGCGCTTTGCAGGCTTGTTTCCGCGGGACCTTGGCAAGTTCAAGATGCATGACGAGCGCGGCGGCGGCGACCTGGATCATGTCGACCAGGAACTGTCCCGGCTGAACCAGGTGCTGGCCGGCGAACCGGGCTGGCAGCAGCAGATACGCGGCGAAATTGCTGAGATGCGCCGTCACAATCACGAGGAGCATTTGCGCGCGCTGAAGGCCAAGTCACGCATGAAGGACGCAAGGAAGCTGGAGGCGGAAGGGCCTGCAGACCCCTGGCGGTCCTGCAGCAGAGGTCCGCTTCGGGAAGGCATCATCACAGTCAACAAAGATTGGCTGGGCGGGGCAGGGCTCTCTGAATGGGATCCGGAACGTGTCTCTGCTTTCCGCAAAACCGCCATGTCGTTCCTCGGTGAAAACTTTCCAAACGGGCAGCTGCGCTATGCCAATGCCCACGTCGATGAGGAGGCTTACCATATCCACTTTGTCGTGGCCGTTTGGACCGAGAAACCATCCGCCAACCGCGGGCATCAGATCCTGCTGCAGCCATCTGAGAACCCGCTCATCAAGAGCTATGAGCATGCCCAGGATCTTGCCGGAGAAGCTTTTGAGACAATTGGGCTCGCCAGGGGGGAGCGCCGTGCCGAGGCCCGGCGCCAGGCGCGGGCAGAGGGAAAACCTCTGCCCGAAAAGCGGCAGCATGTGCCGCCATCAAAATGGCGTGCTGAGGAGCGCCAAAAGGCGCAAGCAGAGAAGAAACGCATCCTGGGCGATGCCCAGGATGAAGCAAAGGCGGCCGTTGAAAACGGCCGGGACTTGGCCAAGGCCACGGTCAAGAAATCGCGCAAACGCGCGGTGAAAGAGGCACGGGTCCGCAAACAGCGGACCGCGAGGGAAACTGCAAAGATGATCCGCCGCCGCGATATGGCGGAGGCAGAGGCTGTGCAGAAGGAAAAAGCGGCTGACGCCGCGAATGCTCTGAAAAAGAAAATTGTGGCTGAGGTCGGGGCATTGGAGCCGAGGGTTAAGGGGTATGAGGCAAGGGCAGAAGAAGCTGCGGAAAAGTACCGGGCCAAGATGGCAGCGCGGAAGGCCGAAGAGGAAAAACGCGCGCGGGTTATCCAAGAAAGGCAACAGGCCGAGCAGGTGCTGAACGCCACGAAGGCAGAGAAATCTGATCTGGCCGCTCAACTGCGGCGGATGGTTCAGCACCGCGGCCAGGAAGAAAAAGCGGCTGCTGAGGCCCGGGCTGCCCGGCTGGCTGAGGAGAAGAGGCTGCAGGAGGCAGAAGAAAAGGTCCGGTTGAAGGCAACGGAGGCAGAGGTCATCACGGATGCCATCGAGACCGGATTGGATTTGGTTGCTGATGGGGCGGTCTTCTGGCGGGAGGCGTCTGCGGATCAGCAGGCCGGCTTGACTTGGGGCGGGGCCGCTCCGGATACCAAGGGTGCGCGGGATGAAAAGCTGAAAGAAATCCGCCCGGCAATGCGGATGGTCACGCGCATTGCTCAACTGGTGGCCCGGACCGTGAAACGCGCGCTCGCCAACGAACGGCAAAAGTTGAAGCAGGACGCGGATTATGTCCGCGGCCTGCGTCAGAAATGGGAGCCGGAAGATGCAGCGAGGCTGTCGAGGATCACGCTCGGTGGTATAAACAGCGGACCGAAATAGGGCCGACTGCTGACTTTTGCTGCGTGAAAAGCCAAGGTTTGCTGTGCCGGACTTTGCTGCCGTTGCCCTTCCTGGCGTTTGCTGACGCAGCATTCGCTCGTGGGTGCGGCGTGGCTTTCTCTTTGAAGCAGCATGTGCCGCCAAACCGGCCGTTAAAAGTCAGTCCGAGGGGCGGAATTCGAACCGCCCTTTCGCTGCGGTCAGGACCTGCTAACGAAGAGCGGACAAACCCGCCTTTCACTCACTCTGTTATTGTTGATGCGCAAATCCCTTGCTCCCGCAGTTCGAGACTTTCAGCAGCACGGCGAACTTCCCGTTTGCAGGCATTCGAGGCCCGCAAAAATAGGCGGAGCACAAACCTACCTTTCGCTACAGCAGGGTCAGTCAAATGAAATGCGCAGACAGTCCGGACTTATGCCGCAAGCGTTGAATTAGCTTCTAGCAGCTGTAGCGTTGCGCAGAAACGATCTTTGAACAGCTCGCAGCGCTTCCCGGAATTGGGCAATGGCGGTGTTTGGAACGAGAGTTGGCTTCTGGTCCAAATTGTTCAGAGCTGTGCGAGTTAAGGATTTGCTCGAACCGCAGAAGTCTACCATCGCCCACCTTTAGCCGCGATGCTGACCCTTCTAAAGCAAGCACTTGCAAGAATTGCCAAAAGCTGGTTTGGCGTGCTTGTCTGCATTGCTGCAATCCTGAAACAGGCGCAGCCTTCCAGATCTTCCCTGAAGATGCACTGCTTACTTGAATTCCTCAGGTATTTGAAAATTGCATCAACACCAGCCAGCCGCCTGGCGGGGAGAGAGCCGCAACCGGGCAACTGGCTGGTTATTGTGCAGCTTTCCCTGATGGCCGCAGCTGCCAGCCGTGAGCAGCTGCCGCGGCACGTCCGAGGCAGCTACACAGCTTCTGACCCGTGCAGGGCCAGCAAGCTTTCCACATGCGGGGCAAAGGAGCGGAACACTTCCACGTTGAATCCCGTGTCTGTCCGGCGCGTGATTACCGCCTGTGCGCTATCCAGGATCGTGCGCTTGCCTTCGCCTGGCGCCAGGCTGTCCACATCAAAAGGGCAGATAGTCTTCAGCGCGGCTGCGGCTTTGCCACCCTCGACTTTTAGGGTCACATCGCGTGCGGTGATGTCGACCAGCGCGTGCGGGGCTTCCAGAGCCGCCAACCGTTGTCTGAGGTCCACTGCCAATTCCGGGGAACAATAGAGGGTCCACTCATCCGGCGACAAGCACAGCAGGCGGATCGCGCCGCTGGCGGCTGGCTGGCCGATGCACTGAGGCAAGAGGCAACCAAGCGCATCCTCTACCGCGCTGCGTTCAGCGGGGTCCATCCGCAGACTGAACCGCGCCGCGCCCTCGGACCGGATCACTTGCAACTTGTCAGACTGGATCACATCTTTCATTTCTGCTGCTCCTTTCACGCACTGAGCCTGGTATTTTCTGGATCAAAGAACTGCGTGGAGGCAATTTTCGCTGCCACGGTCTTCCCTTCCAACGGAATGTAGACAGTATCCCCCATCCGGCTGCGGCCGCCTTCAATCAGCGCCATGGCGATAGACCGGCCAAGCGCCGGGCTGTTGTAAGACGAGGTAACGTGGCCGATCATCTTCACTGACTGCGCCTGCGCGACGATCTGCGCGCCTTCAGTAGGCACCTCCTGTGGATCATCGGTCAGCAGGCCGACCAATTGCTTACGGCCTTCGGCCTGCAGATCCGTCCGCTCCAGCGAGCGCTTGCCGATGAAGTCGGGCTTCTTTTTGCCTACTGCCCAGCTTAGGCCCGCGTCATAGGGTGTGACCGTGCCATCGGTGTCCTGGCCGACGATGATGTATCCTTTCTCGGCGCGCAGGACATGGATCGCCTCGGTGCCGTAAGGCGTGATGCCATAGTGTTTGCCCGCCTCAAACAGCGCCTCCCAAACCTTGCGCCCGTGGTTGGACGGCACGTTGATTTCGAACCCAAATTCTCCAGTGAAGCTGACCCGCATCAGCCGCGCGGGCAGGCCGCAAACGGTGCAATCCGCTATCGACATATGCGGGAAAGCCTTGTCGCTCAGATCCTGTCCTTCAACAAAGGGTTCGATCACTTTGCGGGCGTTGGGGCCATGCAATGCGATGGTGGCATATTGCTCGGTGGTGGAAGTGAGCCAGACTTTTAGTTCCGGCCATTCGGTCTGCAGGTAGTCCTCCATTACTTTCATCACGGCCGGTGCCCCGCCTGAGGTGGTGGTGACGTGGAAATGGTCCGATGCAAGACGACCGACGATGCCGTCGTCGCGGATATAGCCATCCTCGCCCAGCAATAGCCCATAGCGGCAGCGCCCGGGCGCCAGCTTGGTCCAGGGGTTGGTGTAGATGCGGTTCAAAAACTCGGCCGCATCGGGGCCGCGCACATCGATCTTGCCCAGGGTGGAGGCGTCGAAGATGCCCACAGACTCGCGCATCGCCCTGCATTCACGTGCAACGGCAGTATGCATGTCCTCGCCCGGTTTGGGGAAGTACGAGGCGCGGCGCCACAATGCGACGGGCTCAAACACCGCGCCTCGCTTCTCGGCCCAAGCATCGATCGGAGTTTTACGGGTTACGTTGAAATGCGCACCGCGGGCGACGCCGGCAAAGGTGCCGAAAGTCGTCGGCGAAAAGGGCGGGCGAAAGGTGGTCAGCCCTACCTGCTGCGGCGCCCGGTTCAGCGCGTCTGAAGCAATCATCAGACCGTTCATGTTGGACATTTTGCCTTGATCGGTCGCCATGCCATTAGTGGTGTAGCGCTTTACATGCTCAATCGAACGCATCCCCTCACGCACCGCCAGCCGCAGATCTTTCGCCGTCACGTCGTTCTGGAAATCGGTAAACGCCTTAGCCTTCCCCGGGTTGCGGTCCGTCGGAAGTTCGCGGTGGGTTTCGCCCGAACCGCAATCATCGCCAGAGACCTGCCAGGACAACGGCTCGGCCACTTTCCCCATATCCGCCAGCACCTGAACTGCGGCCTGCGTGCCCTGTTCCAGCGCTGCGGCATAGCCCCAGCTGCCAGTACCCCCACCTGCGGTCTGGCAGGCTTCGGTAGCTTTGCCCGGCAAATAACAGTCCAGTTCTTTGCTCCATTCCAGTGAGCCTTTGGTGTGCGAGAACAGGTGCAGCGAAGGCGTCCAGCCGCCGCACATCAGCACGCAGTCGCAGGCAATCCAGCGCCCCGGCTCGGCCCGGCTACCAATCAGCGGGTTTATCCGAAGCGACTTGACCCGCAAACGCCCTTTGGTGCCGGTGGCGGTGTAGCCCGTCAGCACCTCGATACCGCGGGTTTTGGCAGCGTCGATCAGATCGTCCCGGACCGCTGTGCGCGTGTCGATGATTGCGGCAGGCACCGCTCCGGCATCTGCCAGTTCAAATGCCACCCGCCAGGCGCTGTCGTGCGAAGTGAAAATGGCCGGGCGTTTCCCCGTCAAAACGCCAAAGCGGTTCAGATAGGTCTGCGCCGCGCTGGCTAGCATCACTCCGGGGCGGTCGTTGCCGTCAAAGACCAGCGGCCGCTCGATGGCGCCCTGCGCCAGGATCACCTGTTTGGCACGCACCCGCCACATCCGTTCGCGGAAAGTGCCGCGCACCGCCAGGGCCTGATGGTCAGACAGCCGCTCAGCCAGGGCCACCATGTTCTGATGGTAATAGCCAATGGCGGTTGTGCGGGTCAGCAGAGTGACATTCTCCATCGCGGCCAGCTCAGCCACAGCTTCATCAGCCCAGCCGGCGCCGCTTTGGCCGCCAATCCGCACAAGACTGTCTGTCAGCAGCGACCCGCCGGCCTCAGCATGCTCCTCCGCAATGATCACCCTTGCGCCGCTTGCCGCAGCGGTCCGGGCCGCTGCCAAGCCAGCAGCGCCTGTGCCGACAATCAGAAGGTCACAATATTGATAGGTTGCCGTATATTCATCCGCATCTTTCTCCGCCGGCGGCTTACCCAGGCCCGCCGCACGGCGGATGAAGGGCTCATAAAGCTTCAGCCAGAAGCTTTTGGGCCACATGAAGGTCTTGTAGTAAAAGCCAGCCGAAAAGAACATGTAGGCTAGGTCATTTACCGCCATCGCATCGAATTTCAACGACGGCCAGGCGTTCTGGCTGCTGGCCTGCAAGCCGGGGTAGATCTCCTGCAAAGTTGCACGGGTGTTGGGGGTGAACCGCCCCGTGCCTTCGTGAATGCCTGCCAATGCGTTCGGTTCGTCCGACCCGGCAGTCACCACGCCGCGCGGGCGGTGGTACTTGAAGGAGCGCCCCATCAGATGCACGCCATTGGCTAGAAGGGCAGCGGCCAGAGTGTCGCCTTCGCGGCCATCGTAGGATTTGCCGTCAAAAGTGAAACGAACGGGCTTGCCGCCTGCATTGCGGCCGCGCCCGGAAACCCGGAATTTACTCATTGGTCCTCTCCCAGCAGGGCTGAAAGCTCAGGTTGCGGGTCTTCGACCCGGTAGGTGGTCAGGAATTTGTCGCTGACAGTGTGGCGGGCGGCATGGAAGAAACGCCCGCAGCCGTGCAAATGGCGCCAGCGCTCAAAATGCACGCCGCGCGGGTTCTTGCGGTGGAACAGGAAGCTCTCCCATTGGCAGTCATCCAGTTGCATCGGATCGCGGGTCCGGTTCATGTGAGCTTCTCCAGCTGCAGTGAATTCCAGTTCGGGCAGATCGCGTTCGCAGTACGGGCAGTGAATATACAGCATCTGTCTGGCTCCTCAGTGCGCTACGGCGGCCGCGGCCGCTTCGTCGATCAGGCGGCCGGTGCGGAACCGGTCCAGCGAAAATGGCGCGTTGATCGGGTGGGGGGCGTCCTTGGCGATGGTATGGGCGAACAGATGCGCTGCACCCGGTGTCGCCTTGAAGCCGCCGGTGCCCCAGCCGCAGTTCAGATACAACCCGTCAACCGGCGCCTTGCACATGATCGGAGAGCGGTCTGGTGTCAGGTCCACTGTTCCTGCCCATTTGCGCAGCATCCGCATCCGGGCGAAGGCTGGGAAGACTTCGCAAATTGCTGCCACGGTATGCTCCATCAGCGGCAGGCCGCCGCGCTGGGAGTAGCTGAGATACTGGTCTGTGCCCGAGCCGATCACCAGCTCGCCCTTGTCGGATTGGCTGATATAGGCATGAACCGAGTTTGAGACGACGATGCAGTCCAGTACTGGCTTCACCGGTTCCGATACCATCGCCTGCAGCGGGTAGCTCTCCATGGGCAGGGACAGCCCCGCGCTTTGTGCCAGCGGAGAGGTATTGCCTGCCAGCGCCAGGCCGACCTTTCCGGCGCGGATGAAACCGCGGGCCGTCTCCACCCCTTCTACAGCGCCATTGGCGTGGCGGCGGATTGCGGTCACCGGGCAGTTCTGGATGATGTCGACACCCAGCTTGGCCGCGGCGCGGGCATAGCCCCAGGCCACCGCATCATGGCGCGCCGTACCTGCCGTGGACTGCCAATTGGCACCAAAAACAGGGTATCTTGCGTCTGCACCAGTATTGATCAGCGGGCATTTCTCCAGCACCTGATCCGGCGTCAACCATTCATTTGCAATGCCATTCAGGCGGTTGGCATGGATATGGCGCTGCGCGCTTTGCACGTCATGCACGCTGTGCGCCAGCATCATCAGTCCGCGCTGGCTGAACATCACGTTGTAGTTCAGCTCCTGGCTCAGCCCCTCCCACAGATTGATGGAGTGGTCATAAAGCCGCGCGCTTTCGTCGTAGAGGTAGTTGGAGCGGATCACCGTAGTGTTGCGCCCAGTGTTGCCGCCGCCCAGCCAGCCCTTCTCGATTACCGCCACATTTTTGATGCCGTGTTCTTTGGCCAGATAATAAGCCGCGCCCAGACCATGGCCGCCGGCGCCCACGATCACCACATCATATTCTCGCTTCGGCTCCGCCTCGGGCCATTGCTCGGTCCAGTTCTTGTGGCCGCGCAAGGCATTCCAAATCACCGAAAAACCGGAGAAATGCGTCATGCTTTTCTTTCCTCTGCACTACAGGAGACAGTCTCCGGGAACCATCATTCCCGGAGCCTCCCGCTCAATTAGCCTTTGCAGGCGTTAACTGTTCTTGATCACACCGGAGGCGTCAAAGCCGCCGTCCACCGGCAAGCTGACCCCGGTGATGTAGCTGGACTGCGGCAATGCCAGATAGACGGCGGCGGCTGCCACTTCCTCCGGCGTGCCGTAGCGGTCCATCGGGATGCCTGCCAGATAGGCACGGCGGGTTTCCTCGTCGTGCATTTTCTTAACCAGCGCAGTTTCGATGCCGCCCGGCGTCAGCGCATTGACGGTGACACCATGTTTGGCCCATTCCATTGACATCACCCGCATCATCGCTGACACCCCACCCTTGGAGGCGCCATAGGCGGTGCGCCCGGTACCGCCGCGCACCCCCGCCATCGAGGACATGGTGACAATCCGGCCGTATCCATTGTCCACCATCACCCGGCCCGCCGCCTGCATCATTAGGAAACTGCCTGTCAGGTTGATGCCAATGATCCGGTCCCAGTTCTCCTGGGTGGTTGCCAGCGCATGCTGTTCCAGCCCGATCCCTGCGAAATGCATCAGAATTTCCAGCGAGCCGAATTTGGCCAGGGTGCTCTTGATCAGAGCGTTGACCTCGTCGGCGTCAGCAACATTGGTGCGGATGAAGGCCGCATTGTGGCCTTCCCCGGTCAGCCGTTCCACCGCCTCATTGGCAAATTCTGCGTTCAGGTCAGCGATCACGACATTAGCGTCCAGCCGGGTCAGCATCTCTACAGTGGCCAAGCCAATACCGCTGGCACCGCCAGTAACGATGGCGGTCTGGCCTTTCAGTGAAAACATCTGTTGTCCTCCTTAGGAAATGACGCCAAGCTCGCGGCCCGTTTGGGCGAACGCGGCGATGGCACGGTCCAGCGCTTCGATGGAATGTGCGGCGGACATCTGGGTGCGGATGCGGTCTTGGTCTTTAGGCACTACCGGGAACGAAAAGGCCGCCACATAGACTCCCAGTTGCCGCAGACCAGTGGCAAAATCCTGCGCCAATTGCGGGTTGCGCAGCATCAGCGGGATCACCGGGTGTTCGCCCGGCAGCAGCTCGAATCCCAGCGCAGTCATTTCGCGGCGGAAGTGTCCGGCATTGCGCTTGAGGCGTGCGCGCAGCTCTGGCTCTTCTTCCAGCAGATCAAGCACCCGTAGACTGGACTGGGCAATCACCGGCGCCAGAGTGTTCGAGAACAAATAGGGGCGCGAGCGCTGGCGCAGCCAATCCACCACTTCCTTGCTCGCCGCCACATAACCGCCCGAAGCACCGCCAAGCGCCTTGCCCAGAGTGCCGGTTAGGATATGCACCCGGCCTTCCACCCCGCACAGCTCCGGTGTGCCGCGGCCGTTTTCGCCGATGAACCCCACGGCGTGGCTGTCATCAACCATCACCATCGCCTCGTATTTTTCAGCTAGGTCGCAGATCTCAGGCAGTTTGGCGATGTACCCATCCATCGAAAAGACACCGTCGGTAGCAATCAGCCGGTAGCGGGCGCCCTGCGCATCTTGCAGGCAGCGCTCCAGCTCCGCCATGTCCGAATTCGCGTAGCGGAACCGCTGCGCCTTGCACAGCCGCACCCCGTCGATGATCGAGGCATGGTTCAGCGCATCCGAGATGATCGCATCCTCGGGCCCCAGGATCGTCTCGAACAGCCCGGCATTGGCGTCAAAACAGCTGGGAAACAGGATGGTGTCCTCCATCTTCAGGAATTGGCTCAGCTTGGCCTCCAGCGCCTTGTGCGGAGTTTGGGTGCCGCAGATGAAGCGCACCGAGGACATACCGAAGCCATAAGCATCCAGTGCGGAATGCGCTGCCTCCACCAGGGCCGGATGATTGGACAGGCCTAGGTAGTTATTGGCGCACAGGTTGATGCTGCGGCTGCCGTCCTCCAGCACCACCTCGCCCTGCTGAGGCGAGGCGATGGGCTGTTCCGTCTTATAAAGCCCCTCGGCCGCCAGTTGTTCCAGCCGGGCGGCGATATCTTCGTTGAACGTCATATTCGGTGGTCCTTAGTATCCGAGAATGTACTCCGGCAGCGCCAGCGCCACCGCGGGGATGTAGGTTGTCAGGATCAGCGTCGGGATCCAGGCAAAGGCGATCATGATGAGCGTCGGTTTCAGCATCGAATGCACCGAGGTCTGCCCGACACGGGCGCCAAGATAGAGCAGCGGCGCGGTGGGCGGAGTGATGTTACCCATGCCTAGGTTCACGCCGATGATGGCGGCAAACTGCACCGGATCAACGCCCAGATCCTGCACGATGGGCAACAGCAGCGGCGCCGACAGCAACACGCCCGAGACGTCATCCATCAGCATCCCGATCGCCACCAGCACGATGTTGATCATCAGAAGGATCACAATCGGATTTTCCGAGATCGAAAAGATGAATTCCTGCGCGATGCCCGGGATGTCCTCGAATACCAGCAGACGGCTGACGATCATCACCATGAAGAACATGACCATCACTGCGCCGGTGGTAATGCCGGATTCGATCACGGCCTCCTTGAAGGTCTGCCAAGTCAGCCCGCGGTAGATCCAGAACCCGACCGGCAGCGCATAGAAAACAGCGATGGCGGCCGCCTCGGTCGGGGTCATGACCCCGCCATAGATGCCGCCGAGGATGATTACCGGCATCAGCAGCGCCGGGGTTGCAAATACGGCGCGGCGGCGGGTTTCCTTGAAGAAGGCCTCGGGAACATCATCCAGCACGATGTCCTTGCGGTTGCGCATCATCACCCAGTTCACCAGGCACAGCAGGGTGATCAGGATGATCCCCGGCACCACCGTGGCCAGAAAACACTTTAGCACAGATTGCCGCGTCACCCAGGCATAGATGATCTGGATCGAGCTTGGCGGGATTAGCAGCCCCAGCGGCGCGGCATTGGCAATCAGCGCCGCCGAGAACCCCTTTGGGTAGTTGTGCCGCTGCAGCCGCGGCAGCATCACGCCGCCAATGCAGGTCAGCGTTGCCGCCGCCGAGCCGGAGATTGAGCCGAACAACGCGCTTGCCAGCACCGCCGCCGCCGACAGCCCGCCGCGGAACCAGCCCAAAAACAGCGAAGCCATATCCACCAGCGGCTCCGCCAGCTTGCCCCGGTTCATGATCGCGCCCGAGAGGATGAACAGCGGAATCGCCAGCAGCACGATGTTGTTCATCCGCCAATGCCCTGAAGACAGGAAATTGGCGATATCGGTCTCGGCCACCCAGCCGAGGTATAAAAGCACCGCGCCAAAGGCAAAGGGCACCGGCAGCCCGATCACCAGCAGAAAGCAGAGCATAATGAAGACGATTGCAAGTGTCATGATGCGGTTTCCCGGTTGGCAGTGCGGCTGCCGCGCAAAGTCCGCAGACCGTTCAGCAGCGCATGAAGGGTCATCAGCAGAAATCCGGCAGCAATGAAGAAACGTGGAACAGCAAGCGGGATCTTGTAGACGGTCGTCGTAGGGATGCTCGGCCAACGCGCGAATTCATTCAGAAACATGCGCATGGCAAAATAGGTGAGGCCCGCCAGGATTAGCGCTTCAATCAGCTGGATGATGCCGGAATAGACCAGACGGCTGTGTTCCGAACGGATCAATTCCAGGATGATGTCGGCCTTGATGTGGCTGTCGGTCTTTGATGCCAGCGCCCCTCCCGCGAAATACAACAGGAAGGCGATGATCAGCGCCCATTCCTCATAGGCAAACAGATCCGTTTCAAAAACATAGCGCATCAGAACGACGACCAGGAACACCGAGGCCAGAAACAGGCTGCAGGTGAACACAATGGCGCGCTCCAGTTTGACCAGCAGGTCCATGGGCTCCCCCTCCCAGTAAGAACCGGGGCAGCAAGGGCTGCCCCGGAAGAATTTCAGATCAGTTCAGGTCTGCCTTGATCGAGTCGAGCAGGGCTTTGCCAAGCTTGTCTTCCAGCACCGGCCAGACTGTCTCACGGACATGGGCAGCGAGCGCAGCTCGCTCTTCGTCGGAAATGCTGACCACTTCGATGTTCTTCTCGTTCAGGCGCTGCATATACTCGGCATCAACGGATTTGCTCAGTGCAAAGGACTTTTCAGACGCATTTGCAAAGGCCCCTGCGATCGCCTGCTGCTGCTCTTCGCTCAGCCCGTCCCAGGTGTTCTGATTGATGTAGAACGCTGTGTTTTCGACAAAGGCGTTATAGGGGGTGAAGTATTTCACGCTGTCGCCGAACACCGTGTAGTTGGACTCGGCGGTGCCGCCGATCACGCCCTCGATCACACCTTGCTGGATGGCTGGAACCACATCGCCCCAGTTCATGGTGGTGGTCTTAAAGCCAATCGCCTGTGCCGTTAGACGGCCCACATCAGCGCTCCAGACGCGGATGTTCAGGTCCTTGTCGCCGGTGCCGCCCGCATCGGTTGGCACCTTGGTGGAACCCACACCGATGAACCCTTCGGCAAACACGCCCAGCAGCTTCATACCCTGCGCTGCGATATGCTTGTCATAAATGTCATAGAAGGCGGAACCGGCGGAATAGACCTTCTCCATCTCCTCGTAGTTGCTGACCAGGTAAGGCAGTGAGTTGATTTCCAGCACCGGGTCCTTGTGGCTGTAAATGAAGGTATGGCCGATATCGATCACCCCGGCGGCGACGTCATCAAACACCACTTCGCCATTGCCCAGCTGGCCGGCCGGAAACAGCTTGATTTCAATACCAACGCCCGCGCCTTCGATTTCAGCGATGGTTTCCTTCAGCACTTTGGTCGCGTTGTGGTCGACCGGGTGCTGCCCCGCCAGGCGTAGTTTCACGTCAGCAGCTGTCGCGCTGGTAGCTGTCATCAGCACCAGCGCTGCGGCGGTCAGTTTCAGTCCGGAAAAGAGTTTCATTGTGTATCCTCCCTAGTTTGGATGCCGGAAAAGGGTTTCCCCCGGCCGCTGCACCGGCGGCGACCGGGGCATGGGGCGTCAGCGGGGCGCCGCCGTGCCCCAAGTGTCGGACAGGGTGTAGCCCAGCGGGAACGGATCCGTTGGATGCACACCCAGGTAGTGGCGACCATAGATCCAGGCCCGTCCCGAGACCTGCGGCAGGATTGCCTCGTGGCTGCCGCAGGTAGTAATGCCTGTGATCCTAGCGATGAATTCTCCGCCGATGATCGAGCGGGACGAAATGGTGTCATCCAGGCTGATCTCGCCGCGGGCCAGCATCACAGCCAGCCGTGCCGAGGTGCCGGTGCCGCAGGGCGAACGGTCGATGCGGCCCGGGTGAATGATCGTCGCATTGCGGATCGCGGTGCCGCTGCCCGCGATGAACATCGGGTATTCGACCCGGTTGAAGCTGGCCACCTCTGGATGCTGCACCGTGATCTGCTCTGCCGCGGCGGCCTGAATGCGGGCCCCGAGATCCACTAGGTCGCGCGCCTCATGCGGAGCGATTTCAAAACCCAGCTCCTCGGCGCGGATCAAGGCGAAGTAACAGCCGCCAAAGGCAACGTCGGTCTTGATCGTGCCCAGGCCCTCGACCTCCAGCGGGTGATCGAAATGCTCCGCGAAACTGACAGGCATGGCGATTTGCACGCGTTGCACCTTTTCGCCGTCCCAGCTGGCGGTGGCCTCGATCAGCCCGGCGGGGGTGTCCAGCGGCACCACGGTTTCAGGACCGGTGGGCTGCACCAGACCGCTTTCCAACAGTGCGGTGGTGACGCACATCGTATTGGACCCCGACATCGCATGCGCGCCATCCGCCTGCAGCGGGATGAAACCGAATTCCGCCTCCTCCCGGCAGGAAGGCTGCAGCAAGTTAATAGTCATCTGTGAGGCACCACGCGGTTCGTACAAGCATTGCTTCAGCAGGCTGTCGTCGGTGGAATTGATGTAATCCATCCTTTCGACCAGCGTGGCGCCTGGAATATCCGGGGCCCCGGCAACGATCACCCGGCCGACCTCGCCTTCAGCATGCACGCCCAGCAGCTCGATCTCTTTTTCGATTTTCATCATGTGTTCCTTGGTTCCGCGAGCACCACTCTCGACAAGGAACTAACCAGAAGGTTGCTGAGATTACTTGCAAGAATTCAGCATTTTCGTGTACAAAATCTGCATTCAGATGATTGGTTGGTCGCCTCCTAATAAATCACAAACCCTCTCACCCGGACATCAAATTCGCCTTCACGATGATGCCGACCTTTCCGATCCTGGCCCTCGGGGCGTTCATCGATACGCTCCGCCACGCTGCCGACGACGACAATCGGAACGGTCAGGTATATTGCGGCTGGAACATTTGCGGGCCGGATTTGTCTCCCGTCACTGCCAGCTCCGGAATCAGCGTCACACCGGATTGTACTTTCGAGAACCTGCCCAGGGCTGACTGGCTGGTGGTCGTTGGCGGCCTCATTCCGCACATTGATCAGCCGCCGTCAGGAACGCTCAATTTTATTCGGGAGTTCTATCATCAGGGCGGAACGGTTGTAGGCCTTTGCACCGGATCCTTCTTGCTCGCCCAAGCAGGCTTGCTGAGCAAGCGCCGGGCTGTGATCCACCACCGGCACCGGCGTGATTTCCTCGCCCGATACCCGGATGTGGAAGTCACCTCTCGCGATATTTTTGTCGAGGATGGTCGCCTAATTACTTGCCCCGGAGGAACCGCTTCCATTGACCTGGCTGTAACTCTTTTGTCCCGTAAACTGGGCCAGCAGCGGGCCCGCAAGGGGCTGGTGGAAATGAGTGTTGACCGGTTCCGGTCTAGCACCGAAATGGCAATGACTCCCCTCAGCAGGGACGAGTTTTCGGGCGATTACCGGGTTCGAATGGCAATTCAGATCATGAGAGAAAACCTGTCCGGGAGCCTGGAGATATCGGAGGTTGCCAAAAGTATCGGATTATCCCAGTCGCAGCTGAACCGGATCTTCAAAAACGCGACTGGTCTTAGCCCTACAGGTTTCCGGCAGGCCTTGCGTTTGGAACATGCCCGCTGGCTGCTGACCAACTCTCCTCGCTCTCTTACGCAAATCGCAATGGAAACCGGGTTCTATGATCCCCCGCACCTTAGCCGGGTGTTTGCAAAACAATACGGAATTTCCCCGCGCGAATTCAGGAAACGGCACTTGCGCAGTTAACGGCATTTCAGAACTGGAAAGAACATCCTTTTTTGTTCCGGCCGACACGGTGGCGAGTTGCAAAACCGGACGCCCTGCTGACCAACCTGCGAACCGAAGGGCAGGCGCAGAAGAAGGGGTGTTGCTTTCCATCAGAACAAATCCATTTGGTGGTATTCCAGTCTGCTGCCTCGCAAGGTTTGCGCTTGAAATTGTACTAGGTTGGATTGCTTCAGCATCGAACTGCCATTGCCCGCTCTTCCAGTGGAGCGCTGCAGGCAAAGCCCTCAGTTTGCCGCCGTTGGGGCAACTTGCAGCAAAACTTCATTTTGTCCGGCGCTGCGTAATTTCACGGCTTCAAAACCGCTGCACTCTGCCTAAACGGCCGAAATCTCCGCCGCACCGCAGACTGGTTTTTCATGCCAGCGCAGAAAAGTTCTTCCACTTTGCTTCTGCAGCACAATTTTTGCAGGTCCGGTAAGGGCTCCGACCGGGCGTTCGCCGCGCCAGGCGTGAATGACGATAGGCAGCCCGAAGCGGCCATGCGAATGAGGCACGCGGTGCTGGATGCTGCGGGCGCGAGGCTTGCCAGCCAATCCATCCATTGCGGACGTTCATTCAGGCACACGCACGGGCAATTCATTAGAAGCTTAGCTCTTGCCCCGAGAATTCCCCATGTCATCGCTCGGTTGATCTAACCGCAACTAGCCGCGCTGCTGAATCAGCATGTTAGAATGATGCACCAACGTCGGGTTGGTGTCGTGGCAGGGCGTGGTGGATAGGAGGACCTTTCATGCCCATTGCCAATTTACCCGCCATTCGCGCATGCCGCCCGGCCTGGAATAAGGGGCGCGTTGTCGGTCAGAAGCGGCCGCTTTTGCCAAAACACGTCTGGGCCATTCGCGTCCGCCTGGAAATCGCCGCGAACCACAGGGATCTAGCCCTGTTTAATCTGGCTATCGACAGCAAACTGCGTGGCTGTGACCTGGTGAAACTGAAGGTCGCGGATGTCTATGCCTCGGGCCAGGTCAAGGAACGCGCCTCGATTGTCCAGAGCAAGACACGGCGGCCAGTGCGCTTCGAGATAACGGAGGGCACGCGCAAGTCGCTCTCGCGATGGATGGAGGAACCGATGATGGTCGGCTCAGAATACCTCTGGCCCGGCCGGTTTCGCGATCGTCTGCACATCTCAACGCGGCAGTACGCCCGTCTCGTGCGGGACTGGGTGAGGTCCATCGGGCTGGATTCCACATCCTACGGGACGCATTCCATGCGCCGGACAAAGGTGGCGCATATCTACAGAAAGACTGGCAACCTGCGGGCCGTTCAGCTCCTGCTAGGACATACCAAGATGGACAGCACCGTCCGCTATCTCGGCGTCGAGCTGGAGGATGCTCTTGCGATCTCCGAAAGCATGGAAATTTGAAAAATTTGGGCCGCTTGCAAAGCGGCCCGAAGCGGACCTCCGGCCTGTCGCATAGCCGCGACGGGTTCGCATGCAGGTCGGGCGGAAAGCGGAATTTCGCTGCAACCGCCCCCCGGCTATCCGAGCGATCGATTGCGGAAGTTCAAGCGGCGTTGGCAGGGCAACAACTTCGCAATGATGAGGTGTGGGTCATTCTGTACGGTCAATCTCAGAGAAGCATTAGTGGCGTCCAACCGAGATGAGCGCGTTACGGCAGGGTTGGACTACGCGAGAAGACCGATACGGATCTCGCCCCCCTAGTCAGCGCGACATACAGGTGCTCTTTCGACATCGCGTTACCTGGTCGATCCGCATCCAAGATTACAACGTGATCCGCCTCCAGTCCTTTCAGGAGAAGAGTCGAGCCTACAGCTTTTGGCGGAATTACCCTACCTGCGTGACGGCGTTGTTCGCGAAGACCGGCGATAGCTGCTGGAAGACTACCGCCCGGGGCCGTCATTGCGATTTGGAGTGCCTGGACCATTATGTTGAACGCACTTTGTCGATAAACTCGTCTGTCACGGTCGCCTGCCATCGCTTTCAGAAATTGCACGGCCTCGAGGTATCCGCCCCCTTGAACCAGTGAGATGGCGGCAACCTCAGGGGCGTTTGGAGGTGTGCGATTACGATTTCCTAGGATCGACTGAACGCGCCCATTGAGTTTATCGCCATACACGTTCGTCATGACCTTGATAAGAAATCCAATGCAGGCATCCAGGAGTTCTTGACCTGATTTTCCGTCCATTTGGTTTGCATCGCCTACGACATCACGGAGATCTACTGGCTCGACAACTCCAACTCCCTTTGCGCGGCTTGCGAAATTGTGTCGCGAGGCCGCTTGCATGGAGTCGCCAATTATCAGGATCGTCTCATGAGGGTTGGTTTTGGCTACATCGTATTGCAAAGCTATCTGGGCCGCTGCGTTGGCGTTTTGATCCGCGCCGAGAGGATGCCACGCGACGCGCGAGGGAAGAGTGCGAAGATCAATCGTGTGTCCAGCTTCCAACGCCCCGCGAATGGCAAGAAGCCAAGCTCCAAGATCGTTGGCGCCAGCGTTGTTCCAGCGCCAGGGGATGTCCAACCGCCCGAGTTCAGGAAAGGTTGGGACCACTTGTGTCGTCCAGTCCGGAAGCGGGTCGCCGCCAAACCCAAAGATTGCTTGCATCGGATCGCCGAACACAACCGTTGGAATTGCGTTCGCGAGGCCAGAAGTGATCAGGTGTTGGCTCACCGAACAGTCTTGGTACTCATCGACCAAGACCCGCGAATACGTTGCGGCAATCTCTGAATTGATGGCCCCAGATGCACATAGCCCACCAACCGCGTTTTGCACTGCGGTGTAGTTGGGCGCATTTTCCGGATCATGCAGGTATCCTGCTCGCTCCGGAAACATGGAGATAATTGTCAGTGCCCAGCCCGCAATCGTATTGAGCCTGTAGTTGGACGCTGGCACGCCATCTCGATGCAACCTCTGCCTTAGCGCGGCAACGCCAGCGGTGGTGTGGGTAAGGACCAGGACCGGCTTACCTTCTGCCTGAACAATGGTCTTTGCGATCAACTCGGTCTTGCCGCATCCTGCGGGAGCAATGACATGCCCGCGTTGCGCCTGAAGTATGTCGGGTACGCCAACCATCTGAGTTTACACGCCGACAGGGGGATTCGCTGGCTGCGCTGTCGGCGATGTGCTGATCCATTGCCAAAGCGAATTCAAGGGTGCCGCGAAAATTGCACCTGTATTTTGCCAGGCCGGGGCAATGACTTCCCTCAACGCCCGTTCAGCAGGCTCAATGTCTTTGAACCATTTACCATCGCCAGCGCATTTCCCTAACACAGGTCGCATTACATCGACAAAGTGATCTCGGCATTGCTGTAGATTGTATTGACCGTTGCTCGCGTGACGGATTTTTCCATCAATGGAGTCTTCTGATCGCCATTCGCAGGCAATTGAAAGAAGCCCTGGTATCTGCGCCGCAGGGACGGATGCGAAGATTGCGGCTTCGGTGGAATACCCATCTTGCCAACGGAACACGGAAATGCAGTGGGTTGCCAATTCCGCATATCTCGCGGCATCGTAGGCGACATCGGAGTCCATGAACAAAGCGGTTCGATAACCCATACGCGCAAAGATTTTAGCACGTTCCATCATTGTTGAGCCGCCACCATCGGCCCAGTGGCAACCGTTTGCTAGCAAACTCCTCTGATCAAGGCTTTGCCGCCACAAATCCAACCCTCGGATTACGCCAATCTCTGTCTTCCCCTCACAAACAATGACACTCGGCGCGAGAAAGGCGTCTGCGCACGCCCTCAGCGTCTTCTGAGCGTCTTCAGATTCCCCAAGTGGGAACACAGCATTGGAAGTCGTCTTTGTTGCAGGCTGAATGAGTTCACCGTTATTAACCACGGCGGGTGTAGTGGTGCGCGTCGCCCGCACTGCATTTAACTGAATTGACGACAGCTCACGCAATACAACTGGCGAGTGTGTCGTCAAAAAGACTTGCTGCGAAGCATCGTTTGATTTTGCACCGAGCGAATCAAGCAAGCGGATAATCCGGTAGGGTTCCAAGCCAAACTCTGCTTCGTCAATGATCGAGATACTTGATTGACCTGCGACCTTTTGAAGTCCTGCGACGAGCAAGCGCATGGAACCGGAACCAAGATTCTTGAGCGGAACCTGATCTTCGTCGTGAAGGGCAATTGCACCCCCTGAAAACGTCACCCCTTTTACGTCCAATAGGGCATTCACCTGCTCAACGGGGATTCCCATGTTGTTGGCGATGGTTCTGGAGGTCGCCAGCACTTCATCGACGCCATCACAGCCCTGCTCTGCAAAAGCCTGCCGGGCTTGTCTGGATGCAGCCGCCAAAGCGGCTGACGCCTGAGTCTTGTCGGGAGAGAGCTTCCCGAGCACGGATCGCGGGCCCAGAGCCATATGGTGTGATGCCACGGTGCCGAGCCGTGTTGGCGCAACTAGCTGCCGATGCTTCCACTGAAGGTTCCGCTCACGGCCCTCGGCGGATGGGCCTTCAGAAAACAGCAACCATTGCGGCTCCAAATCGTCCCTTACAATCAACCGAACAGTCAATACCGTTTCCAGCGCTGCGGATGTCTCGTTGTGAATAGCCCCGGTCTGCGGGTCCCAACCTCGCAGAAAGTGGCCGTATGCCTCTAGGTTTAGCAACTCATCGGGAAGAGCTCCCAGTGTCACATCGATTACAATTGGCTCATCAACCAGGCATCTGTGGAAGTCAGCATCGGTAAAGACAATGCTCTGTCTAGTCCCCAAGGTGAGTTCTATTGCATCGAGAATGGTCGATTTTCCGCCGTCTCCCGGCCCAATCAAGCAATTGATGCCTGGGTTCGGCCACCACTTTAGTGCCTTGATGCCTCGAAAATTGGAGATCGAAATTTCTCGAATGACAGTCATAATTCACCTCAAACATACTTGGACAGTAGCATGTTTATCTCTTGCCCTAAAGTTGTGTTTGGATGCCCTTTCGCAAGCGATTCAGGCCATAGGAATGAAGCGGTTGTTGGATAGCCGGGGTCGAAGGGCCGCTTCGTACCGCCGAGCAACAGTTTGGCAGTTTCTGGGAATGCAGCCGCAGCGAAAGTCCGGAATGACGAGCCGCAGTGCAGCGGCGAGAGATATCTCCCAAGGTCCGGTTTGGGCCGTTTTTCCGCTTCATCATGAGTGCCAGTGTCCAACAGGCCGGGTTGTAGGGCTAGCAGCCTGGGAGCCTGAGCCAATGGGCATTTTTTCGGAAAACCAGTGTCCCTATTCTCAGAATTTTGGCGCTTTAATGACAAACGGCCTTTTTGTCTCAAAGTCATCAGGGGCCGGCTTGGCCTTGCATTCGTTGAACACCCGGAGTTTGCATTTTGCACAAACATCCTCGTCTACTTGCTGCAGCGCAGCTTTAAGCGCATGGCCTTTGGTCAGGTGAAGATTGTCTTCGCCCAGCTTCTCGGTCACATGCATCGTGTGCAGCGCCGCAAGGACTTCTCCGTACATTGCAACGATATGAAAATCACCGGATTTGCGCCGGGCCGCCCGGATTTGCCGAAGCAGAAAGTCGGCACCTGAAAGATCCAGGCGCCCGACACCTTTCAGCGAGAAGATCTTGATCGTCTGCTCCGGCGCCTGCTCGTCCAGATTTTCGAACTCGGTCTCCAACTGTTCTACGGATCCGAAGTACAAAGGCCCTTCCATACGCAGAACCCGGATTTGCGGGCACTCAGGGATATTGAAGATCCGGGCGTTTCGCAGGCTCCGCCGCCCGCCCTCGATGGTTGGCGCAATGACTGCAACGAACGGGGAGGAGCTTTGCTTCAGGAACACAACAAGCGACGCGATAAGCCCAACAATCACCGCAGTTTCCAAATGAGTGAAGATGCCGGTCAGAAAAGTGAGTGCCAGAATAACGCTGTCACTTGGGCTGCTCTGAACGATGTGCAGGACTTCGTCGGGCTTGATCAGTTTGAATGCGGCATAGGCGATTACACCGGCCATAACGGGCACCGGCACATACACGACAAAGGGTGAGAGCAAGAGCAAAAACAAAAACAAGAACGCAGATGCAAATATCGCCGACAGAGGCGTTTCCGCGCCGGATTTAGCATTTAGTGCAGATCTGGTGAACGAACCTGATCCTGCGTAGGCTTGCAAAAAACCGGCAAGGAAATTTGACAATCCTTGTCCCACGATTTCCTGGTTCGCGTCATATCTTTCGTCGCGGCGCACGGAAAAGGCCCTGCCGATTGAAAGCGCTTCGAGAACGCCGATGAAGGCAACGGTTGCAGCCCCGGGGGCAAGATTAGCCAGCAGGGCGAGGTCGAAACCAGGGAATTGCAGGGCTGGCGTAATTGATGGAAGCGCCTCGAATGTGCGAATGCCATGCGCCTCTGCGTCAAGAAGCCATCCGGCAGCCGAGCCAAAGATCAGGGCCGCCAGGTACGACGGAAACTTATTGCCGATTTTAGAAAACAGCAGGATGCTGCAAAAAGTCACCGCTGCCAGAAAGATTGATAGCGGCTTGATCTCGCGCCGCAGCGCAACCGCTTCTTCCAGCATGGAAAGCAGCCCGGTGCTGCCGGCAGGCTGTGTACCCAGGATGTTGTGGATCTGGGAGGTTCCGATCAGGATGGCGGCGGCGGCGGTAAATCCGACCATGACCGAATGCGAAATGAAAGAAACGACAACGCCGAGCCTCAACAGGCCGGCAGCCAGCTGAAAGACGCCCACTAGAACGGTAAGGATCATCGCAGCCGCGATGTAGTCAGGGGTTCCGGGCGGGAACATTTCCGACAGCGTCGCAAACAATATGGCCGAAATTGCCGTGGTCGGCCCAGAGACCATCACCATTGAGGATCCCCATATCGCTGCGACGACAGGGGTCAGCATTGCCGTAAACAGACCGTAGTGCGGCGGCAGCCCTGCAATCACGGCAAAGGCGACACCCTGCGGCAGCACAATCGCAGCGTTGGTGATGCCTGCAACAGCATCGCTTGCCGCTGACTTGCCGGTCACCTGGTGCATCCAGGGCCGCACCGGCTTCAAGGAATTGAAGCTGTTTGCCAGGTTTTTGAACATCGGCGGTAACCGCTCCCATCAAAGCGGGCAGATGGCAGTGACCCGATACCAAATCCGGCAGCCGGATCCGGTACCGGGTAGGGAACGCTATCCTTGCGTAGCGACCGAAGCGGCTGCCAAATCCATTATTGCGTTGCCTGCTGACTTGAACAAAGTGATCTCTTCCCGGTTTTGCCGGCCGCAACGCCCGGCGCAAAGAGCCGTCAGGTCGCCAAGAATATCCGCGGGTGCGATGACCCCCTGTTCCAGCGGGATTTTCAATTCCCCGGCTTCGGCGGCCGCAAATGGCGTATCCACGAAAATCCGGGCGCGCTGGAGAGCGGTGTCATCCGCCTCCCGCATTTTGGGAGTGAACGCGCCAATCAGATCGAGATGCTGGCCAGGCCGCAGCCAGCTGCCCTTGATTACCGGCTCGGTTGCTAAGGTTGCGGCGCTGATGATGTCGACGTCCTGCACGGCGGACCCGAGGTCCGTGACCGCATTTGCATCCCAGCCCCGCGCTCTCAGCTCCGTTACCAGTTTTTCCGCACCTTCCCGGCGGCGGTTCCAAACTTTGATCCCGCGGATCTCCCGTACTGCAGCAAAGGCATCCGGCAGCTCGGCCGCCACTTTGCCGGCGCCAACAATCAACAGCTTCTTGGCGTCTTTCCGGGCCAGGTAATCCGCAGCCAATGCAGAGGCGGCGGCCGTGCGCCGGGCCGTCAGCACGGCACCGTCCAGTATCGCGAGATGCGCACCAGTGGCCCGGTCGAAAATCAGCACGGTGCCTGAAATGGCAGGCAGGTTCCGTGTGCCATTCTCAGGTGTCACTGTAACTATTTTGACGCAGCCGATCTTATTATTCCAAGCGGGCATCAGCAGCAATGTACCATCGGCCTCCGCCTTCATCGGCAAAGTGTGATGATGCCGGTCCGGCGCGCTGACCCCGGATTGGAACATGGCGCGCATTTCGTTGACCAAGGCGCGGTAGGGTAGAACGGCAGCCGTTCCTTTTGCGTCCAGAAGTTTCATATCAAGGCCTACGGTTCAAAGGGGTCAGCGGGCAGTGCGGCCGGCGGAGGCGTGTAAGCCTGTTCCGGGGTACCTTCAACCGCTGCGCGCCCGCCGAGACGCTCAATCTTGGCGCTCTGATCGTCAAACGCCTTCTGGTTGACAGCGTCAACATCGGCAACTTTGCTCAATTCGCTACGCATATCCTGCAGACGCTCCGCAAATTCAGGCAGCGCCGCCAGATCGTGCAATTCAAGCGGATCGTCTCCGAGGTTGAACAGCTGCGGCGGATGACCCGGGTATTCCACCAGTTTCCAGTTGCCTTTGCGGAGCATGAACATGCCCGTGATCGCGCCCCAATCGTGATACTCACTGAACACCGCGCGTTCAAAATCCGGGGCCTGCACAATGTCAGTCAGCGGTTTACCTGGCAGATCGGCATCTTCCGGGTGCGGCTCCAGCCCGGCAAAAGCAGTCAGTGTCGGATGCAGATCCACCAGCGAAACCGGCGTTGCCTCCTCCTCGCCTGCCGGAAAGTCCGGGCCGCGGATGATCAGCGGCACCGCAGCCGATTCCTCATACATAGTGGATTTGCCCCACATGCCCCGGTTGCCCATGTTGTCGCCGTGATCGGAGGTGTAGATGACGCGGGTGTCCGCGCTCAGCCCGGTGTCTTCCAGGGTTTTCAGGATCTGGCCGATGTTGTGGTCCAGGAAAGAGCACAGCCCGTAATAGGCCTGGCGGGCAACCCTGACTTTTTCAGCATCGAAATAGTCGTCGTATGGCGTGAAATGGCGCAGCTCATCCAGCACCGGGTGGCGGGGACGCTCATCGGCCGCGTAGGAATGAGGCGGCGGGATGTCGATGCCGTCATAGAGGTCATAGAACTCTTCCGGCGCTTTCAGCGGAAAATGAGGTGCAATCAGCCCGACATACAGCGTCCAGGGCTTGTCCTGCGGTGCCTTGGCGGCGTCTTCCAGCCAGCGGCAGGTGCGGCTGGTGATGTCGCGGTCGTATTGCGCATAGCGGCTTTCGCCACGGCCGATGTCGCCGGCCATCTGCTCACAGCCTTCGATGATCACCGGCGGATCCCGCAATAGGCTGTTGAGCCAGCCTTGCCCGTTGAAGATATGCATCGGCAGGATTTCTTCGGAAAACCCGTTCTCGTCTTCGGTGCTGCGGAAATGCAGCTTGCCGACCGAGACCACGTCATGGCCTGCGTCAAGCAGCCGCGCGCCCCAACCCTTGATCGAGCCGTCATAGGCGTTGGTGCTGTCCCAGGCGCGCACCTGATGCACGTAGCGCCCGGTGGCAACGCTGGCGCGTGAAGGCACGCAGACAGGCGAGTTGCAATAGGCATTGGTGAAACGCGTGCCCGATGCGGCCAGTGCGTCGAGGTTGGGGGTTTTGACAATGCCATCGCCGCCGCATCCCATGACACGGCTGTTATGCTCGTCGGAGATGATGATTACGGTATTGGTCGCCCGCATGTCGTGTCCGTTCATTTTTCTGGAGGGTTGTTGGATTGCGCTTCTTCAAACAGTTTCTTGCGCGCTTGTGCCGGGTGGTAGATGCCGTAGCGCCAGATGAAATAGAGCGTCAGCAAGGTAAAAGGCAGCGCGATTGGCCGAGTGAACAGCACCAGGATGTTGTTGTCGTAAAGGATCATGGTCTGGCGGAGCGAATGCTCAATCAGCGGCCCCATCAGGAAACCGATGAACAGGCTGACTAGCGAGAAGCCGGTTTTGCGCATGAAATACCCCAAACCTGCAAAGGCCAGCATCAGCCCCACTTCGAAGAACGAGCTTGAAGGGACATAGGCGCCGACCACGCATAGAATGGTCACGCTCGACAGCACCACCGGTTTTGGCACACGCAGAACTGATACCCAGATCGGGATTCCGAAACGACCGACGACCAGATGCACTGCATTCGCGATTAGCATCGAGGCAAAGATCGCATAAATCAGTGCGCCATGCTGCACCATCATGAAGGGGCCGGGCGTGACGCCGTGGATCATGAAGGCACCAATCAACAGAGCAGCAGCAACATTGCCAGGAATACCCAAAGCGATGGTTGGGATCAGGTTGGAACCCGTCACTGCGGAGTTTGCCGCTTCGGTCGCAGCAATGCCTTCCAGTTTGCCCCGGCCAAATTCCTCCGGCTCTTTGGATGCGCGCTTGGCTGCACCATAGCCCAGGAAACCGGCCAGCGTAGCCCCCAGACCGGGCATCATGCCTACGAAAGTGCCGATATAGGCAGACCGGAAAAGCGTCTTAATGCAGCCGCGAAACTCAGGCCAAGCGATATTCTGCTCAGCCCTGTCATAAGGCTGTTGCCTGAAACCCTGCAGCTCAGGCCGCCGCCATCCATCAAACAGCTGGCTGACAACCGAGCTCAGTGCCAGCAGGCCGATGGCCATCGCATTCAGAGAAATGCCATCATAGAGGTCGATGACGCCGAAAGTCATCCGCGGGGTGCCAAGTTGCGGATCCAAACCGATTGTGGCCAGAAACACCCCAAGCGCCGCTGCCGCCATCCCCTTGGCCAGCGATTCAGATGACAGCGCGGAAATAAGGGTAAAGGCCAGAAGCCCCACCGCCGTGATCTCGGCCGGGCCGAACTTCAGCGCAATCGCCGCAAAGGGCGCCGCTAGAAGGATCAGCACGACATCCGAAGAAAAATCACCCCAGACCGAGGAGTAGAGCGCCATACGTAGAGCCTTGACCGGTTTGCCCTTCTTGGCCAGCGGATAGCCGTCCCGCGCGGTTGCCACATTCTCGGAACTGCCGGGCGCGTTCAGCAGGATCGCCGGGATCGCCCCGCCTGAGGTGCCGCCTTTGGTGATACCGATCAGGAAGGCAAGCGCAGTAACCGGGTCCAAATAGAAAGTCACCGGGATCAGTAGCGTCAAGGCCGTGACACCACCGACACCGGGCAGAACGCCGAAAAGGATGCCCAACGCCACGCCCAGAAAGATGAAAGCCACATTGACCAATGTGAAAGCGGAGCTGAAACCTTCGATGAGTTGCTCTATCATAGCGGCCTCTCAGAACAGAATGCGCGGGAAGTCGGGCAGTGGTATCTGCAGCACGCGCCACAGCAGCTCCTGCAAGCCGAGCGGCAGCAGGACGGAAATGGCCAGCGTCAGCGGCAGGTTCCTGAAACCGGTGGCCCGGATCAGCACAAAAAGCAGCAGTGCGGAAGCTGCAGCAAAGCCGATCCATTTGAACAGCAGGACATAGGCGGTGCAGACGGTTCCCAGGATCAGCGTGTTGACAATCTCAATCCCGCCAAAGACCAGGTATTCGTTCTCTTCGCTGTCTTCGTGGCTTTCACCGCTCAAATCACCGCGTTTGAGGTGAACCGCTGCGCTCAGGGTGATCAGCACACCGAAGAGACCCATCGCTGCTGAGGCTACCCGCGGCATGAAACCCTGCCCGATGGTGCCTTGATCCTGCATGGCGCCGGTCACGTGGAACGGGATCAGCCAGAACCAGGCCAGCAGTGCAATCAGTATTAGTGCGATGCCTGCTCCCAGATTTGCCAGCACAATCGTGTGGCCTGCCCCCTTATCTTGAGCCGCCATTTTCCCCTCCCTTGGAAAAACGCCGCCCGCAGAGGGGCGGCGTGCTCAGTCATAATTTTCAGTTGCCCGCCAGTGGCCGCAACGTGTCTTGGATTGCGGTGATAGTGTCGGTGACCTTGTCGGCGGCTACCAGATCGACGTCCGATTTCAGGCGCTCTTCGACGATGACGCGGAAATCATCACTGCCTCCGGCCGCCAGAACTGCTGTTTCCAGCTTAGCCGCGATATCATCCGGCAAGCCTGCCGGAGCCATGACGCCAACCATTGACGGCATGCTCAGCTCATAGCCTGATTCAGCAAATGTGGCAGCATCGGGCGCGCCCGAAAGCCGGGTGCCATTGAGCGAAGCGACCACCTCAATCGAGCCTTCATAATTCGCGTGAACGCCGCCGGAAAAAGCCATCACGGCATTGCCTGCCAGCAGCATCTGCATGGCTTCAGAACCGCCCGCAACCGGCACCTGCTTCAGTTCCAGACCTTCGGCGTCAATCAGCTTTGCCCAGAACATCCGGTCCATGCCGCCCAGAGCAGCAACCGGGACGCCGGGGTTGGACTTGGCGTGGGCCACAAATTCTTCCAGCGTCGTGAAGGGCTGACCGCTGGGTGCCACAAAGGCGTTCTGATAGTTCGCGACCGCGCCGAGGTAGCGGAAGTCTGCCTTGTCGAAGTCGACTTCAGTGGATAGCGGCAGCCATGCCGCGATTTCGTCGATGGCGCCCAGCAGAATGGTGTAGCCGTCTGAGGGTGAGTTTTTTAGGAAACTGGCACCGACCGCGCCGGCGCCGCCCTTGCGGTTCACAACCACAACCGGCTGCCCCAGTTCACTGCTCAATGCTTTGGCAAACACCCGGCCCATGGTATCGGTGCCGCCGCCGGCGCCGTACGGAATGATTAGTGTCACGGGTTTGGTGGGATAGTCTGCTGCCCAGACGGTGCTTGCAGTCAAACCCAGACTGGCCATTGCCACCAAGCCTGCAGCAAGACTCCTGCGAAGTTTTTCGAATGTTTTCATTTTAAGCTCCCTGTAAATGCACTTGCTGTGCCGATAGCTACTGGTCAGGCAGCATCCGAAAAACAAACCACCATTTACAGGGCGGACTGCGCATTGTCTGTTGCATTGCAATGCAACAGACGGCGCAGACATTGCTGTTCAACTCGACAGCAGGCTTTCGACAAACGCGCGCGAAAGAACTGAATGCTTTCGGCTGCTTTTGGTTACTACGCACATCGGCGCAATATATTCGAATTGGTCTGGTAAAATGCTGGTCAGTTCAGTTGAGGCAATGTGTTCTGGAAGAAACCCCAAATACGCACCAGCATGCACAAGAGCCGACACGGCCTCGGTATGAAAAACTGTGGGACCGCGTTCGAACTGCTGTTTCAGCTCAATCAGCTTGTCTCCTTCTAGATAGCCGCGGTAAACTAGCTCATGCCGGGTAACCTCCTCCATTGGCAGATCTGGTTCCTCTGCAAACTGAGACAGCAATGGATGCGTAGGCCCGGCAAACAAGGCAACCCTTTCTTGATACAATTCCTGATAAGATAGCTCTGGTAGGAAACGGTAGGCAGGCACCAAGCCGAGGTGAAAGCTGCCATCCAGGACACCGCGCTCGATTTGCCCTGGTGATTTAACGGTAAGGTTGATTTTGACCCTTGGCGCCCGGTCCCTAAAGGCGCGGATGGCACCCAGGGTCGGGTTCAGTGGGTCGGTAAAGCTGGCATCGACCATTGCCACGTCAATCTTGCCGGTGAAATTGTCATTGATAGCCGCGACATTGGAGGTGAACTCCTCCGCGGCCTCCAGAAAATCCAGCATATAGGCCAGCGCCTGCTCGCCATGCTGTGTCAGCTTGAAGCCACTGCGGCCGCGGTAGCACAGTGTTAGCCCCAACCGGGTTTCCAGATGCGCGATCTGGCGCGAGATTGTCGACCGCCCGACGCCCAGCTCGCTCTGCGCCGCCGAGAAGCCGCCGCATTCCACAACCGTGCAGAATACCCGCATGAGGTTGATATCCACTTCGCTGACACGCCCCATCAGCTTCCGGCGCTGGTTAAGTTGTGGTTCTGAAGTCATGAACATCTTCCATTGTTTCATTCAGCTGCAACAATCCTTCAGCATTTTGCAATCTTTTTCTTCCGTCCTCCGTGGCACAACAGGAGCGAATCTGCTCCGGAGGACTGGTATGGGCGCACTACAGGAAATCTTTGCAAGCGTTGTGGGCGAATGCCATGTGCTGACTGCCGAGCAGCTCAGCGGCCGCAATCCAGGCTATTGCGCCGAAAGCCTGGATGCAGGGCTGCTGCTGCGCCCGGGCTCTGCCGCCGAGCTGGCTGAAATTTGCAAAACGGCCTCTATGAAAGGGATTGGACTGGTGCCGCATGGCGGGCTGACCGGGCTGGTCGATGGCACGGCGTCGCAGCCAGGCCAGGCCATTGTTTCCTTTGAGCGCATGAACAGGATCCTGCGCATTGATGTGGCGCAGGGGATCGCCGTTGTCGAACCAGGCGTGACACTTGAAGCCTTGGAAACGGCGCTGGAGCCCCATGGCATGATTGTCGGCGTTGATATTCCGGCCCGCGGCAGCTGCACCATCGGCGGAATGGTTGCGACAAATGCTGGCGGTGTTAAGGTGCTAAAATACGGTATGATGCGTCAGAATGTTCTGGGCCTTGAGGCCGTCCTGGCGGATGGGCGCGTTCTTGATATGACCAGCCCGCTGATCAAGAACAATGCCGGATACGATTTGAAGCAGTTGTTCATCGGCAGCGAAGGCACTCTGGGGCTTGTCAGCAAGATCGTCCTGAAATTGTGGCCGGTCCCGGCGGCAACGAGCTGCGCATTGCTGGCCTGCGAAAATCCCGAGAAGCTGCCGCCGTTGTTTGAGCGGGCCCGCAAGGCATTTGGCACGAACCTGGTATCCTTCGAGGCGATGTGGCCCGAGTATTACCGCCTCACGACGTCCCAGAGTGGCTACGGAACACCGCCGCTCGGGCATGGCTACGGTGTTTACGCGGTTCTTGAGATCTCAGGAAAGTCCTCTTCGGTTGCAAACGAAGAACTGGTGAATTTCCTGGAACCAGTGTTCGGTGAAGGCATCGTCGCTGACGCAGTTGTCGCACAGTCTGAAGCCGAGCGCGCCGCCATCTGGCGCTCCCGTGAAGACAGCGATGCAATAGAACACGGATTCGAGGCCAATCTGTCCTATGATGTCGGGCTGGAATTGAAGGACCTCGAAACCTTTACTGCCCGGTTGGCCGAACGGTATGCAGAGACGTTTCCGGCAGCAGTGCCTTACATCTTTGGGCATGTCGGCGACGGCAATCTGCATGTGATGCTGGGGCTTGCCGCCGGGGAATTCGCGAGCCGGGACAGCTATGACCGGCTGATCTATGACACCGTCGCGGAATTCTCAGGCAGCACAATTTCTGCGGAGCATGGGATCGGGCTGGAAAAACGCGCTTATCTCGGCAGATCGGTGTCTCCAGAGGCTCAGGTGGTCATGCAAACACTGAAAGAGGCACTGGACCCCCAGGCTCTGCTCAACCCGGGTAAGGTTTTTCAAGTCTGAAATAGAACCCTGTAAATGGCAAAAGAGGCGGGTGAAACCGCCTCTTCTTTGTTTGAAACCGCTTGTGATACTTAGACCTTAGCGGCGGTTACGATGAACTCAACCAGGTAATCCGGAGTTGCCAGCCGCGATTCCCCGGCCGCGCGGACGGGTTGATTGCCCGGATCAACCCAGGCGTCATAGACCGCGTTCATCTCGTCAAAATCATTCATATCGGCCAGCCAAACTTGCACCGACAGGATCGAGGATTTCCTGCCACCGGCCAGTTCGAGCACACGCTCAACCTGTGCCAATGCGTCCTTGGTCTGTTCGCCAATCGTCGCGCCCTGGCCAACCTGTCCGGCCAGATAGATCGTGTCGCCATGAACGACGGCCTGGGCCATGCGGTCAGAGAGTTCAAAGCGGGTGATGTTCATTTCTTTTCCTTTTCGAGTTTTTCCCGGAACCAGGGGGCATGCGCCAGCAAAGACATGATCTGAAAGAGCATCTGTGCCCCGACCTGCGCGGTGTTGGTGCTGGGATCGTATTGCGGAGCGACCTCAACCACATCGCCGCCGATGATGTTCACACCCTTCATTCCATTCAGGATGATATTGGCTTCGCGGGTTGTCAGCCCGCCAACCTCAGGCGTGCCGGTTCCCGGCGTATAAGCCGGGTCGATACCGTCGACATCAAAGCTCAGATAGGTGGGACCGTCACCGACTACTTCACGGGCCTTGGCGATGACCGCTTCCAGCCCCATTTCGTGGACCTCCTCGGCGTGAATCACGGTCATGCCGGATGCGAAGGAGAACTCCCAAAGATACTCACCACCGCCGCGGATACCGATCTGCACGGTGCGTTCGGGATCCAAAACCCCGTCCAAAACCGCGCTGCGGAATGGGCCGCCGTGATGGAATTTCTGCCCTTCATAGGGGCCTGCGGTGTCGCAGTGGGCGTCAATCTGGATCATGCCGACAGGACGGTCCGCGCCAAGCGCCTTGAGGATAGGGTAGGCAATCGAATGGTCGCCGCCAACGCTCAGAGGAACCACGCCGTTTGCCGCAACCTTGCGATAAAACAACTCGATATCCTCAGTCGACATATCCAGGTCAAACCTGCTGCGGAACGGGACATCACCCACATCAGCGGCCCGGAGTTCCGTCAGCGGAGCTGTGCGCAGCACGTGATGAAACGGACCGACCCGCTCAACCGCGCGTACTGCACGCGGCCCGAAACGCGATCCATTGCGGTTCGTGACGCCTAGGTCCATGGGAACGCCGATCAGAGCAACATCAAGCCCTTCAAAGCCATTTTCAGCCGCATCCGGCGCATAAGGGGCATCCAGGAATGTGGAAACCCCGGAATAGGGCGGCGGGCGGCGGTCGCCGCTGAAAACCGCGTCGGCGACCTTCCGGAATTCCGGGTCGTGCATCTTGTCACCCCCAGCACCGCCATAGAGCTCACGTAGTTTTTGCAGGTTTGAGTTCGATGTCATGATTACGCTCACCTTTATTGTGAACGTACATTATCCCGGGAAGGGTCTGTAATAGATGCCTGTGTGGAAATGGATCGTTGCACCAGCAAGCAACATGAAATCCACCGGGGTGGCTGGCAGGTTCCACTAGTTTCTTCCGCCTCGTTTCCCAAATAGTACCTCAGCATCTTTCATTCATGTTGCGCACATGGCGGGCTCTTGGTTCCGCACTGGCGGTGTGATGCAGCTAAGAACTACCAAGCCAAAAGTTTCCTCGGCAAGAGCCCCTTTCAATGCGTCGTATCTCTCCTGAAAGCTGTCTAGGTGGCACGTGAGGAGCATGTCCGGAACATCCCTTTGCTGAAACTGCCCCACATGACACGAACGGCAGCTTTAACGGGCTGCGTTGCAGCATTTGCATGTGGCAGCCAGCGGCAGCTTTGGGCCGATTTTGTCAGCCTCTGGAGAATTCGGGACAATTCCCTTGGCACGAGCGAGTTAGTCCTCTCTGCGAAGCCGTTCAGACATTTCAGTGAACCCCCGTGCCTCCGCGTGCTGAAGTGCTGTGACGCCATCGCGGTCGGCCAGCGAGCGGTCAGCCCCAGCGGTGAGCAAGGCGTCAAGTACCGCCTGGTGATCCGGGCCACCGTCGCCCAGCACCACAGCTTCCATGACGGCAGTCCAGTGCAGGTTGTTGATGTGATCGAGCGGCGCGCCCGCATCGATCAGACGCCGCACCACCTCGGCATGGCCAAGATGCGCTGCAGCGATCAACGCGGTGCCGAGATAGGGGCTCGTCACGAGACCCGGATCGTTGCCCAATTCGATGGCGAGCGACATCAGGTCGGGATCGTCCGCCACAGCGGCGATCGTCACGACGTCGTAGGCCTGGTGTTCGAAGGCGTTCATGTCGGCACCGGCTTCGGCCAGAGCACGCAGCGCATCGCCCTCGGAGGCGAAAGCCGCCACATGGGCCGGTGTCCGGCCACTGGAGTCTCGGGCATCGACGTCGGCGCCCTCCACGACCAGCCGTTTGATCCCGGCGACATCGCCCTCATGCGCTGCGAGGAAGAGTCCATCATAGGCCGCGACTTCGCGCGCAGAAGGGGTGGTTTGCGCCCAAACCGGCGCGGCAAGTCCGACAAAAAGGACGATCAGGGGAAGTTGGCGCATGGGTCTACCTTTCGTGACGTTTTCGTGTGGGGTCCGTGCGCGTGTCGCACGGACCATCATTGACCTACTCGGCACCGATGACGTCCAGCCCGGCGCGTGCGCAAGCCTCGTCCAAGTGGCCGCCGGGCGCACCGCCAACACCGATACCGCCGACCAGCGCGCCGCCGATCCGGATCGGCAGACCGCCGCCCTGGATGACCATGCGCGCATCCATGTAGCGCAAACCCTCGTGCTGCGGATTCTCGCCGATGAACTGGGCCAACCCGGCGGTGTCGCGGCCCATCGAGGCTGAGGTGAAGGCCTTGCCTTGCGCGCTGCCAACAGTGTGCGGGCCTGAATTGTCCGCTTTCAGATGCACCTTGGTCGCGCCGTCGAGGGCGACAATGGCGACGCTGACGTTATAGCCGTCGGCCGCACAGGCGGTGAGCGCGGCATTCGCAGCATCAACCGCCAGAGCAAGCGGCAGATATGGGCTGGTGGGCAGGTCCTGCGCCACGGCGGCCACGGGAGCGGCGAGGGCCGCGAGAAGAGCGGTTGTTCTGAGCATGTCGGTTCTCCTTTGCTGGTGACAGGGAGAGACCTACGCCATTGCGGGAGCACGCCCCATTCGTAGGCCGGCCCGACACCTCCGTAGAACTACTGAGCGCTCTCGGCCTCGATCCAGAGACGGGTCATCTCAACCGGTGACGTCGTGCCGAGCTTGGCTCCGATCGCCGCGCGATGGCTTTCCACCGTCCGAGGCGAAACATCAAGCGCCCCAGCGATTTCCCGGGTCGCGAAGCCGCGCGCCACGAGCGACAGCACTTCCCGTTCGCGCGGCGTCAGCCCTGCGAGGAGCGCCATGGTTTCGCTGCGCTCGGCGTCGGCTTCGGCGGCTCGACTGAGCACTGCCTGTCCCTTCTGAATCGCGTCGATGAGATCCTGTTCGTCCACCGGTTTCGACAGGAAATCGATGGCACCATTGCGGAAAGCCTTTCGGCAGGCCTCGACATCGCCGTGCCCCGAAATCACGACGGTCGGCCAGGCCACACCGCTCGCGGTCAGGCGTTTCTGCAGCTTCAACCCCGAGATCGCCGGCATCCGGATGTCGAGGATCAGGCAGCCCGGATCGAGCTTCGGGAGAGCCGACAGGAAGTCTTCGGGACCGGCGAAGGTCCTGACATTGATCCCCACCGTCGAAAGAAGCAGCGAGAGCGCATCCCGGACCGCCTCATCGTCATCGACGAGATAGACCGGCGCAGTCATTCCGCGGCCTCCCGGGCGGCTAGGGCCAGCGGCAGGCTGATCCTGAACCGGGCGCCCTCTTGGGTCTCGACCAATGTCAGTTCGCCGCCATACCTTTCGACCAGGCGATGGCTGAGAGCGAGGCCGAGGCCCGTTCCGCTCTCCCGTGTCGTGACGAAGGGGATGAACAGCCGGTCCCGCACATCCGGCCGAATGCCGGGCCCCGTGTCGGTCACGTCGATCATCGCCGTTTCGCCGTCGAGTGACGCGTCAACGGCAACCTCCCGCGCCCCCGCGCTCTCGGCGACCGCATCGAGAGCGTTTCGCATCAGGTTGAACAGCACCTGCTCCAGTTCCACGCGATCGCCCTCCACCGTCAGAGGCGTCGCTGGCACTGTCAGGGTGAGGCGGGCGCCAAGCTCTTGGGCTTGTCCCGCGAGCAGGGTTTCGGCCACGCGGATGCAGTCTCTGAGATCGATCAGTTCCGCATTGCGCTCCCGCGGCCGCGTCCACGTCCGCAGGCGCTCCAAGATCGCGGAGGCGCGCCGCGTCTGTCCAACAACCTCCTCGAGGGTCCCCGCGACGCGGTCCATGTCGCCCCGTGCGACCAGGTGCCGGGCCGCCTGCGCCTGCGCCAGGATTGCCGTCAGAGGCTGGGTTAGTTCATGCGCCATGCCACTTGCCATCTCGCCGAGCGCGTTCACCCGGGATGCGTGGCTGAGACGGGTCTCGAGACCGCTCAATTCGGCCCGCGCTTCCGCGGCGCGGACCTTGGCGCGTTGCCGACCGATCACGCGCAGCGCCATGGCGCCCAATGCGATCACGGCAAGGACGAGGGCCACCCGGCCCGGAGGCAGGATGTCCGAGACCGTCATGCGGATCGCAGTCTTCAGCTCAAGCGGCTGCGTGCCACTGGAAAGGGCGCGGATGAAATGTGGGGCGTGCGCGTCCTGGGCCACACCGGCGAGCGAGGTGCCGTCGTGAAGCGCCAGCCAGCGCGTCGCCTTGGAGCGCGTCCAATAGTCGGAGTCTCCGTCGAGCAGCGCCGAGGCGTCGATCACGAGTGCGAGCCCGTAGCGCGCCGCCTCGGAATTCGGGCTTCGTTTGACGATCAGATAGGCCGGGCGTTCGGAAGGGTACCGCACCAGGACCGGGGCGCCGGTCGAGCGTTCGGCGGCCGCTCGGATGAGCTCCCGGAGATCGGCTTCGTGGACCCCGATTTCCAGCACGCCGTCCTCCCCTTCGAGCGGCACGAGGGAAATGCCGATGATCCGGGGGTAGAACCGCATGATCGCGCGCGCAACCTCGCGAAAGAGGTCCGGACGCTGCTCTGCGCCGGCCACCGCGATGGCCGACAGGGCTGTCAGATGCGCATCGTGTTGGTTGACGCGCTGCGAGGCGACCGCGTGAAGGCGCTCGCTCTCCGCCGTCAGGTCGACCAGCCGCGTGCTGCGCTCGAAATTGGCGAGGACCCCAAGCGCCAAGACGCAGACAAGCACCCAGACGATCCCTCGGGCAAGGGGTCGGCGCAGGAGGTCTCGTGCTGATCGCGTTCTCTCTGACACGTGTCCGGTTCCGATGTGGGCGATGCCCCTTCAGACATCGTGACTTCGAGACAAGCATAACCTCCTGGCGCAGTTTTGAAATCCGTAGGACTACAGAGGCTGGTCGGTGTGCGGCAACAAACTCCGAACTTTACACCCGCGACGATTGTCCGGAATGCGGGCTGCACATGCAGAGTCGGAAGGCCACGCTCAAGGTCGGCCTTGGGTCGGTCGTAATGGCTGTGACCTGTCAAACCTAATGGTTCACGGCACCGCGGAGGGTGGTGCTCTGGACCTTGCTCTTTGCGCACCCTGTTCGGCAACTTGTCTTTAAACGGTATATGCTTCACGCTTGCCTCGTAACCTCCAGGGAACTTTGTCTAAGTGGACTTTAACCAGATACGCTACTTCCTTGCGCTCGCAGACACTCTCAATTTCACGCGGGCGGCGGAGCAGTGTTTTGTCTCCCAGCCCGCGCTGACTCAGGCGATCAAGCGCCTGGAAACTGAGCTTGGTGGTGAGCTGATACGCAGGGATGGGCGGGAAAACGCGCTCACCGATCTGGGCAAGTCACTAAGGGCACATTTCGAGCAGATTGACCGCACGCGGCATCTGGTTCGGGCAACCGCAAAGGCCGTGAATGCAGGCGAAATCGCTGAACTCAACATCGGGCTGATGTGTACGATTGGGCCTGGTGTCCTGGCGCCGATGCTGGATGCGTTTCATGTTGCGCACCCTCTGGTGTCAATTGTCCTGCATGATGTGGCACCTGACGCAATTTCCGATCTCTTGCTGACCGGTGTGCTGGACGGCGCGTTTTGCGCGCGTCATGGGCCGCCGCATCCGCAGCTCAGCTATGTCGAATTGTTCGAGGAGCCTTTGGTCATTGCCTTTCCGGAAGGCCACGCCTTTTCGCAGATGGATGCGGTTTCCCTGCGCGACATAGCCAAGCAGCAGTATGTGGAGCGGCTTCACTGCGAGTTCCGGGAAGAGGTCCTAGAGTACTACAAGGACCTTGATCTCGAGCTTGAAGTTGCCTTTCGAAGCCAGCGCGAAGACTGGATCCAGGGGATGGTCCGCAACGGTGTCGGCGTCTGCTGCATCCCGCGGTATTCGCTGTTGCGGCCCGAGTTGGACCACAGGCCGATTGTGGACCCAGCCTTGTCGCGCAAGGTTGCCTTTGCCACGGCGCAGCAATCTGAACAGCCGCCTGCACTGAAACTGCTTGCGGAAATGGCACGTGCGCATGACTGGCCGGCCTACGCCTCTGAACAGCAGAAAGGGCCTGCGGCCTAACAAGGCAAGGCTCAGCGCCGATTGGACTGCTGTGCCCCTTTCGCCGGGCTGCCATAAGCAGCGCCTATTGAATACGAACAACTGAATATTTCCCCGCGGCATTGCCTTTGGCTACGGTTCAGCAGGCGGCAGAGAAACTCTGCTGAAGCAGTAACCTGAACCGAAAAGGATGGATAAGCCGCGGAGGTAGATCAGTTGCCCCGAAAATCTACCGATACGCCTGGCGCGGGCACTGCGCCGGAAGCAGCGTTTCAAAACGCCTTCTGGGATCACTGGGAAGCTGGTCTCTATGTTGATACGGCCAGCGGCATCCCGTTGTTTGCATCGGTTCACAAGTTCAGGTCCGGCAACGGATGGCCTTGTTTCTTTGAGACGATTGCGGGTGAGGAAGTCAGGGAAACGACGGAGCGCTCAGGCGGCATGATCCGTATCCATCTGCGGTGCCGGACGTCCGGCACGCATCTCGGGTATCTGTTTCTGGACGGGCCGGAACCGGTCGGGCTGAGCTACTGCATCAAGTCTTCGGCACTCCGCTTTGTGCCACAGGAAGACCTTCAGGCGGAAGGCTGCGGGGAGTTCGCGCGCCTGTTTACGTCAGAGGCTTAGGCGGAGCCCGGAATGAAAATTACAAATGGGAGAACGAAAGAATGAAGACCAAATCAGAAAAGACCGCCTTGAGCTTTGTGGCGGCCGCTGTGGCAGCCGTCAGCCTGTCCAGTGCTGTGCAAGCATCAGGGCACTTCATTTCAGGGCTGCAGGACCAGTATCCGGCCTATGACCTCAATGACACCTATGTGTTCCAGTCCAGCAACGACGGGTTCACATCCTTTATCTCCTCGGCCAATCCCAGCCTGCCGGGCACGAACACGTCGCCCGCGGGCGTCATCTTTGGCAATGAGGGGCTCTATAATCTCCACATTGCCCAGGATGGAGACTTCCAATCCGGTATGACCCTGGTGTTCTCCTTTGACGGAGAGAATGTCGAGGTCAGCAGAGCGGGTGCCCCCAATGCCGCCGTAGGAGAGGCAGGAGAGCCGCTGGGCAGCGGCAAGGTTGGCGACACCCTGGAGCTGCCGGATGGAATCCGGGTGTGGACAGGGCGCGGAGAGGAGCCGTTCTTTGGCAATGGCGTTGGCCTGGCCAAATTCAATGCGGCCAAGCAGGCAGGCAACTTTGCCCCGGAGATTTTCCAGGAGGATGGTGATCTGTTCATCGGAGCAACCGCCAGTTTCATCGTCGTGGACGTCCCCAACGCTCTGCTAGGCGACGAAGTCAAAGTCTTCACCACCACAGCTGTGACCTACAAAGACGAATGGAGCCAGGTCGACCGGCACGCCAATGTGCTGTTCCCCTATGTGTTCCTGGCTGACACCCCCGCTGTTCAGGAGGACCACGGCCAGCACCGCCCAGACCTCGATGTAGAGGAACGCCGCCAGGCCATTGTGAACAATGTCTTCTGGGCAGTCTCCGCGTCACAGGCGGTCGAGGGAAATCCGGTGGAGTACGCGGGCAAGGTTGCCGATATGGTCATGCCCGATGTGCTGACCTACAACCCGGGCACCAAGGCAAGCTATTCGGTGGACGGCCTGAACGGGCGGGCGCTGCAGGATGACGCGATGAACACGGTTCTGCATCTCATGACCGGAGTTGCAATTGACGATAACGCCGACGATGCCAAGCGCTATACGGATCAGTTTCCGTACATCGTCCCTGTGAACTGAATTAACCAAATCCGTGACTGCCTTGCCTCCAGGCCGCTCTGTTGGTGCTGGCCAAAGGCAGGCAGCACCTGGAGGGAAACCCATGAAGAACCTTGTTTGGTCAGCTATTCTGCTGGCATGCGGCGCTTCTGCGGCCAGTGCCGAAGATCCGGCAAAACTGCCCGTTTCGTTTAACGCTGATGGAACCGTCAACCTGCCGCAAAACTACCGGCAATGGGTCAACGTCGGCACCACGCTGCTGCCGAAGGGAGAAGTGAACATCATCGACTCACAGCCCATCGCAGCAAGCGAGTATATCGATACTTATGTCGAGCCTCAGTCCTTTGCCATCTACATAGAAACCGGTGCTTGGCCGGACGGCACGCAGATCGTCAAGGAGTTCACCGCAACTAAGGACGCCGCACCGGATGAGGTGCTTATGGAAAGCCACTACACCGGCCTTGCGATGCTGATAAAGGACACCGAACGGTTCCCCGCAGAGACTGGTCACCTCGGCTACTTCAACTTCGGCCATCACAGCGAACCGTATGAGCAGACCGCGTCGCTGCTGCCAAGGGAACAGTGCTCCTCATGCCATGAGGCGCTTGCCGCCGATCAGCAGTTCATTTTCGCGGATCATCACATCGGGCTTCAGCGCAAACCGACGGAGTAATCTCCAAAGCCGCCAAATGTTACGATTTCTCCGATAGCCCGGATGGTTCCCGAGAGGTTGTCAGCCCTGTTGAAGGAATGCTGCACTATGCACCAACGGCAGGTTTGACGGGTCGCGCTGCAGCGTTTCGCTTGCTGGTCGAACGGCAGGAAAGGGCCGGAAAACGTTCTAAGCAATGCGCTGTGAACGCTACCTTGTGCCATGCGTGTGAACAGCTACGTGCGTTTCGGCGAATATGGAGATGCTTTCACCGACGCGCAGGATGAGTGCGTTTTCATTTCCAAGCCCCTGCTTCTCCGCTGCCAGCTTGAATCGTTGCGGAGCGTCGAAGGGGTTTTCAGGTGTCAGCATTATTACGCCCCAGTGCATGCCTATTGCACGGCGGGCCCCCACCTTGCGCACAACCTCTATTGCCTCTTCAGGTGTGACGTGGACCGACTTCATGATGTTTCGCGGCTCGTAGGCTCCGATGGCAATTAACGCCAAATCAAACGGGCCGGCGCGGCGGCCGATTTCTTCAAAGATGGTGCCATTGGCAGTGTCGCCGGAAAACCAAATTTTCCCTTCCGGCGCAGAAATCCCGAAACTTGCCCACAAGGTCTTGCCACGGTCGCCAATTCCCCGACCCGAGAAATGCACCGCAGGCAGGGTGGTGATCTCAATGCCGTCTGATCGCCAGCTTTGCCACCAGTCATGTTCTGTCACCCTTGTATAGCCCCGCTTTGTGAAAAACGGCGCCAGGCCAAGGGGCACAATTACCTGCGTCTCCTCCTTGTAGCGGTAGGCCTCGATGGTGGATGCATCCAGGTGATCGTAATGATTGTGGCTGATCAGCAAAACATCGGCCTTGGGCAGCTCGGCCCCACTCAGTGGAGCAGGAGCGTAGCGCTTGGGCCCGATGCTCATGGGCCCTGCCACGTCGCTGAGAAAGGGATCCGTTAGGATGATCTGGCCTCCGAGCCTGATTATGAAGGCTGCATGCCCGAGCCACGTCACGCTGGGATTGCCGGCCTCCACATACTGGCGCTCGAACTCAGCCTTTGGCAGAACGTGGTCTTCCGGCGCTTTGGTTTCGTGGGAAGAGAACATTTCTCCAGCAATAAACCTGACCATTTCCCCGAAAGTGGCATCCCGGGCAGGGCTTCCCGGCGGGTTGCGGTATCCGCCATCTGGTGAATGGTGGGAGGGTTTGTTCACGGCCACGGCTTGGGTGTCCTCTGAATTGGTGAAGGTCCACTTGGCTCCACAGCCAAGGATCAGGCAAATCAACAAGTATCTTAAACTATTGCGCATTGCGGGAACTTTCTGGTTGAGACCAAGTGCAAGCTGAAAAGCGTGTGCTATTTGCTGCCTGCAACAACCTTGGCACCCAAAGCATCGCCAACTCTGCTGTAGGCACCTTCAATCCAATCTGAATTCCAGAACCACAGCCCGATACCCTGGTCGGTCTCGTGTTGAACAACGCGGGTGCCTCCCTCAACCGGCTGCAGCATCCATTGATGGTCAAACGTCAAAATGCCCGGGATGCCACCCTTTTGGCGCAACTCACGGGCAGGAGCCAGGGTGGCAACGGTAGCGGTCATCTTCAGGATTTTGCCAGAAGGATCGCGCACCATGTTCAGCATTTCGGCATCCTCAACGTAAGCACCTTGAACCTCCACAAATACGGGGTTCCAGTCAGGATAGGCCGAAGTGTCCATCAGGACCGCCCAGACTTCTTCCGGCGGCGCTGCGATGACGGTTTCCACATGAAAAGTTTTGCGGGTGAAGGCGCCTGCCACCGCAATGATTGCCAGGAAGGGCACTCCCCATTTCAGAATAGTCCACAGCATCACATGAACCTGCCGAACCAGCCCATCAGATCCTCGGGATGGGATCCCACATAGTCATAGGCAGCAAAGCGGCTTTTCTCCAGATCAAGGAGCTTCAGCTCTTTCTCGGCTGTCAGCGCGTTGAAGTAGTCTTTGACCATGCCCATCCGGGTCCAGGGATCATTGGTGTTCTGCACGACCAGCGTAGGCACAGTGATCTTGGGCGCGTCATTGATGAAGTTGGGCTGGGCCATGTCGAACCCCAGCCGCTTCTCGCTGACTTTTTCACCTGCGCGCACCATGAAGCCGGGCATGCCGAGGGCCTCAACGAAGCAGGTGTAAAGCAGCGGCTGGACGGCAATCAGCGCTTTGACGTTTGACCGCTGCGCCAGCCCGTTCTCCTGGCCATAGGCATAAGTGGTCGAGGCTGCACCCATGCAGATACTCAACAGCCCTACCGAAGCCTCGGGAAAACGCTCGGTCACAAAATCCACTGCCGCAATCACGTCCTTGGCTTCTTCCGGCCCCCAGCTGACCCAGGGGATCGGACCCAGATCGCTTTCGCCATGGCCGCGCATGTCATACATCAGCACCGAATACCCCTGATCCGCCAGAAACTTGGCCTGCCGCAGGAACTGGATGTCTTTCTTCCAGGGCGTGATCGGCCCGTGCCCCTTAGGCGTCCAGCCGCCCCGGTTGCACTGGACACCGAAATGGGTCTGAACGATCACCTTGCCGCTGCCACCCTTGATCAGCCATCCCCTCAAGGCCACGCCATCCTCGGTTCTGAATTCGACATTTTCATAGTCGAGACCGTGATTTTCCGGCGTGTCGAACAGGGGCGACTGGCCCGGTTTGACCATCATGTTCGAGATCATGTTTCCAAACATTGGTTCGCTTCCTTGTCAGGTGTTTTGTTCCGCAGGCACCAGCATCGCGCTCAGTTGGCCCAGAAAGGCCTGGCGGTTCTGCTGCCCCATCATGGCTGTGAGCATCTCAGCATCGGAGCCGCTGGGCGTATGGATCGGCCGGTCTCCCGCAATGCAAGCCAGGACATGATCCGCCACCTCCTGCGGGTCGGCCAAACCACCGCCCTCGTTGGCCATACGTTCGCCCACCATGCTGATCTGTTGGCGCAGCTGGTGCGAGTAGGTGACGAGCTGCGCGTCCCCATTGTTCAGACGTTCGCTCACCGCCTCATCGAACCCGGTGGTCGGGTAAGCTCCCGGTGCAACATCATAGATCCGCACGCCCAGCGGCGCATATTCCAGCGCCATGGCCTCGGTCAGGCCGGCCAAGGCGTGTTTGCTGGATGCATAGACTGCGCTCCCTGGGAGGCCCAGATGGCCGGCCATTGAGGTCACGTTGACAATGGCCCCTTTTCCCGCTGCGCGCATGTGCGGCAATGCCTGGCGCATCACGTTCATCGGGCCGAAGACGTTGGTGGCATACATCGCCTCGACATCTTCAGGGCTGAACTGTTCAAACAGGCCGGACCCGCCGTAGCCTGCGTTGTTCACCACCGCATCCAGGTTGCCAAAGGTTTCATATGCCTTAGCAAATGCGGCGGCGATGCTTTCCGGGTCGGTTACGTCCAGCCGCGTCAGCAGCATGCGCGGGCCGTCTTGCAGGCCGCTCTCAGCGCTGGGATTGCGCATGGTGGCCACCACATTCCACCCCGCATCATGGAATGTACGTGCGATCAGATTTCCGAAGCCGCTGGAACAGCCGGTTATGAGAACTGTCTGGGGCATGTATCTCCCTAACTTTACATTTGTACCGATATTGTATGGTTGTATTTTACATTGCGACCCATCTTGTCAAGTGATGGAGGCCGATTTAAGTGACTGGCATGACCGATATGCAGCCCAAGCCCCTGACAGATACCGAAGAAAAAATCGTCGCCGCCGCGATTGGCTGCTTTGTGCGGTTCGGCGCGCGCAAGACATCCATGAACGACATTGCGGCTGAAGCAGGCGTGTCGCGGCAGACGCTTTACGATCTTTTCGGGGGCAAAGATGAGCTGATCCGCGCCTCGATCCGCACAATCACTGACCGGAACCTGGCAATGGTCCGAACGCGACTGGCTGAATGCACCACCCTGTCAGAAAAACTCGATGTCTATTTCGCAGAAACCGTGATCAAGAGTTTCGAGATGCTGCAGACAGCGGGCGATGCAGAGGATCTGATCACAGGTCATAATGAAGCTGGCAAAGATGAAATCGCCCGCTCCCATCACCGGCACGAGTTGCTCATCAAGGAACTCTTCGAACCCTACGATGAAGCGTTTGAGTCAAAGGGGCTTTCGGTTCCCCAGCAGGCGCATTTTTTCGTCACCGTCGTGATGGGCTTGAAGTATGGGGCGCAGAACCGGGAAGACCTGGACAATCTGCTTGCCGCGTTGAAAGCGAACTTCTTGGCCGGTGTAGACGAATAGCAGCGGCTGACCCCTTCAGCCCTAATGCGGCAACTGGAAATCCGAATCTGCTCTCCAGACAATCTTAAGCCGTCGGCTCCCGGCAATTCGGGATGCCTGGGATCGTTTGGAGCACTCAGGCAATAACACGACAACAAGATTGCCCAATTGTCGACAAAGCATCCCGCTGTGATATAATCAGGTCTGAGACCTCTACTTTTCCGGACCGGGATATCCCCTGCCACATGACACTAGCCAGTTTGAAGCCCATCGAGACCAGGACCCTGCGCGAACAGACCGTGGATGAGTTGAAGACGCTCATCGTATCCGGACAGCTGGGAAGAGGAGAACGGCTGACGGAAACCGGGCTGGCCAAGGCTCTGGGCATTAGCCGTGGCCCGCTGCGCGAGGCGATCCGGGATCTGGTGGAAATGGGGTTGCTGGTAAGTAAACCCTATACCGGTATCTTTGTGCGTGGGGTGACCAAGCGTGACATAGAAGAGCTTTACTCCTTGCGCCTGGCGCTGGAGCAGTTTGCGTTTCAGGAATGCTGGGACAAGCGCACCGACGCAAACATGGCCGACCTGCACGAACGCAATCACCGATTGACCAGTGTGATTGACGACGGCTGTTCCCCGCAGGAGGCCATCGAACGCGAGTTGGTGCTGCATAGCTGGTGCTATGAAGTATCGGACCATTCTCTGCTGCAGAAGAACTGGAGCCAGCTTCGGCCAAACCTGAGCTTCTATTTTACAATTCATCAGCAGGCGCACGAGCGTGCCGGACCGCAGCGTGATGCGCATGATCTGTATGTGTCACTGGCCTGCGGCGACAGTCTCGAGGCGATGTTGGACCATCTGACCCACCACATGCGGCAGGGTATGAAGCAGGCGCTTGCGGCGCTACCGGACGAATAATCCCGCGGAATGATCCCGGCTGGCAAAGGGCCGCCTTGAATCCGCCCTTTGCGCCATTCTAACGCACAACGTAGACCGAGCACTGTGCATGCCGCACAACACGTGAGGCGTTGGGCCCCAGCAGGTAATCCTGATAGTCCGGCTTGTGGGCTCCGATCACAATCAAGCCGCAGCCGGTTGTTTGAGCAGTGTTCAGAATCTGCTCATAGGCAGATCCCGTGGCGACGATCCTGCGCAGCTTAACATCCGGGGTCTCACCCAGCAGACTCGCAATCAGAATATCAATCCGGCTGCGGGCTTCTGCCTCGATTTTGCCGTGATGATCCGGCTGAAAGAAGCTGCCGACAAAACTGGTCCCATAATCGGGCACAACCGTCAGCACATCCAGGTGGGCTGCGGCCAGCCGGGCCTGGGATACGGCTTCCTCCAGCACGGATCTATCCTGATCAGGCCGGGACACGTCGATGGCACAAAGAATGCGTTTGGTCATGCCGGAACCTCCTGCCGCCGGGCACGGCTGCGCTGAACAAATGCGATCAATCCAAGCAGCAGCAAAGCCGGGATATACACCAGCTCCTTTGGCAGCCTGTCAGCGGTGGTAAGGACGGATCTCACCACCACTGGATCGTCCGCGTAGAAGTCGAATTTGGAGAGCGGGCCAAAGAACGGGGTGCCACCAAAAGGCTCCTCCAGCTTGACCTGCCCATCTTCGGCCATCAGCAAAAGACCCAGTTTACCCAGCCGTTCTGCGCCGGAAAATCCAGCGGGCACGTCAATCTTCAGCGTTAGGTCTTTCAGTTCAAGCGTATCGAAGTCCGGACCGTTCACGACAACCCGGAACTCGTCGCCCTCCGCGGCCTCGCCTAGTAATTGCTCCAGCGCTGCGGCTTCACCTTGGATAAAGGGGGCTTGGATCCGGTCGTGGAAGAAATCGGGGCGGAACAGGGCAAAGGACACCAGCACCAATGCCACGCTTTCGTAAAAACGGCTGCGGGTGATGAACCACCCCATGGTGCCGGCGGTGAAAACCAGAATAGCAATTGAGGCGATGACAAAAACAAACACCCCCTGCCACAGGGTGACATCGATCAGAAGCAGATCGGTATTGAAGATAAACACAAACGGAAGCGCCACGGTACGCAGCGAGTAGAAGAAGGCAGTAAAACCCGTTTTGATCGCATCGCCCCCGGACACTGCGGCTGCGGCAAAGCTTGCCAGCCCGACCGGCGGCGTCACATCCGCCATGATGCCGAAGTAGAAGACAAACAAATGCACCGCGATCAGCGGCACGACCAAACCGGCTTGCGCTCCCAGTTCCACTACCACAGCGGCCAGCAGTGAGCTGACGACAATATAGTTCGCCGTGGTTGGCAGCCCCATGCCCAGGAAGAGGGACAGGAAACCGACCAGCAGCAGCATCGCAATCAAATTGCCGCCGGACAAGAATTCGACCAGATCCGCCATGACCTGCCCTACACCGGTCAGGGTTACAGTACCGACAATGACGCCTGCAGTAGCGGTAGCCAGGCCAATGCCGATCATATTGCGGGAGCCGTCAATAAGACCGGCAATCACGTCGCGAGCGCCGTCTTTGATCTGCTCGGCATAATTGGTCTGGCCGCGGAAGAACGCCTTGAGCGGTTTCTGGGTCAGCAGGATCGCGAACAGCAGCATCGTGGCCCAGAAGGCCGACAGGCCGGGGGATTTCTGCTCGATCATCAGGAAGTAGACCAGCACGATGATCGGCAGCAGGTAGTAGAGGCCGCTTTTGTAGATCTCGGAAACCACCGGCAGGCGGACTTCCTTGGCATTGGGATCATCGGCTTCCAGATCCGGCTGACGTGCGGCGATGGCGAGAAGCCCTGCATAGGCCAGGCCGAGCATCACTGCCAGGATCCAGCCTGCGCCCTCAGGCACCAGCGAGGTGACCAGCAGCACTGGGTATTTCATCGCGTAGCACAGCAGCGCAAAGCCCGCGAAGAAGGCGAACATGCCGCCGATGGTGCTGGCCATGGAGACAGCACGGTCGCCGAGTGTCGGCATGTTCCGCTTCACGGCTTCCAGATGCACGATGTAGACCAGCGCGATGTAGGAGATCGCTGCAGGCACAAAGGCATGGGTGATCACTTGCACGTATGGAATGCCGACATATTCCACCATTAGGAAGGCTGCAGCCCCCATCACCGGCGGCATGATCTGGCCGTTCACCGATGAAGCAACTTCGACAGACCCCGCCTGTTCCGAGGTGAAGCCCACCCTTTTCATCAGCGGGATGGTGAAAGTGCCGGTGGTCACGACGTTGGCAATCGAGGAGCCGGAAATCAGGCCGGTTGCAGCAGATCCGACAACCGCCGCCTTGGCCGGACCTCCGCGCAGGTGGCCGAGTGCGCCAAAGGCAAGCTTGATGAAGTAATTGCCGGCGCCCGCCTTCTCCAGAAGCGCGCCGAACAGTACAAACAGGAAGACAAATTTGGTGGAGACGCTGAGCGGCAGGCCAAACACGCCTTCGGAAGTGGTCCACAAGTGGCTCATCGCCTTGGTCAGCGAGGCGCCTTTCCAGCGGATCACCTCGGGCACGTATTCCGAAGAGCCAAAGAAGATATAGGCCAGAAAGACCGAGGCGATGACGGCCATGGCCGGGCCAAGCGCCCGCCGGGCGGCTTCGAACAGCAGCAAGAGCCCGATCAGCGCAACAATCCGGTCTGTTTCATCAGCAATGCCCCCGGCCCTAACGATCTTGTCATAGAAGAGATAGCCGTAGTTTGCGGCAAAGGCGCCGGTCAGCGCCAGCCCCCAGTCGGCCATGGGGATATGGCCGCGCGGGCTGGACCTGAACGCCGGATAGGCCAGGAAGGCCAGGAAAATGGCAAAGGTCAGGTGGAACTGCCGCGAATTGTTGATCACATCTGCGGGCAGCAGAATGTTCACCACCGGCGAGGCCAGGACAACCTGGAACAACGACCAGGTTACCGCCGTCACCGCCATCAATGTGCCGACCGCACCGGCCGGATTTCGCGCCCCCGCATCGGAAGTGGCAACCAGCTCTTGCAGTTCCGCCTCAGTGTATTCCCGGGTTTCTACAGTGTCTTTTACCACGTCAGCCTCCCCTGATTGGCTTTGGCCAAGCCCAAAAGCAGCCCACCTTACGGGCCGGCCGCGAGTTCTACAGACCGGTCCCGTGCTGCTTGGACAGTCTTTTGGATCAGATCGGCAATTCCATCCGGCTTCCGCTGCAACTCAGCAAGCCCTGCTGCTGTAGTTCCGTTTGGCGACGTCACCTGTCGGCGCAGCTCGCCCGGTTCCTCTCCGGTTCGGGCCATGAGCTGGCCGGAACCCGCCACCATCGCAACCGCTAGTTTGCGGGCCACCTCAAGGCTCAGCCCTGCTTCCTGACCGGCAGCAATCAGCGCTTCGGTCATTGCAAACACATAAGCGGGGCCGGAACCGGACAGAGCCGTAACCGCGTGCATCTGCTCTTCGTCGTCCAGCAGTACAACCTCACCGGCGGCGCGCATCAGCTCCGCTGCCAGAGGCATTTGGGCTTGGGCAGCTGCATTGCCAATGACACCGCTCACGCCTTGGCCGATGGCCGCCGGAGTGTTGGGCATTGCCCGCACCACCGGCGTGCCGGTACCAAGCATCTCTTCAAACGTGGAGATCATGGTGCCTGCGGCAATCGACAGAAACAGAGTCCCGCCGCCGCCGAATGCCTTCAACCCGGGAACTGCATCCTGCATGATCTGCGGTTTGGTGGCGATTACCACTACTTCCGGTGCTTGAGAGAGCGGCTGGTTCAGCACCAGTCCCCGCTCCGAAAGACCCAAAAACCAATCGGAGGGACGCGGATCGATCACCGACACCTGCTCCGGCTTCAGGCCGGCCTCCAGCCAGCCGCGCAACAGCGCACTGCCCATCTTGCCGCAGCCCATCAGCAGCAGCTTTTGAATGCTTTCAAGCATGTATTCGTCCTCAGCCAGCTGTGTTCTCGCGGACCAGCTCCTTGTAGAGCTGCTGCAGCCGCGCCATCACCGGCCGCTCGCCGCTGCCGATGGTCTTGCCATCAATCGAAGCCACCGGTGTCTGCGCGCCGAAGGTGCCGGTCAGAAACGCCTCGTCTGCCCCGTAGGCTTCATAAAGCGAGTAGTTTTTTTCAAAGACCGGAATTCCATCCTGGCGGCACAGATCTATTACCTTTTGCCGGGTGACCCCGTTCATGCAGTAGTCCCCGCTCGAGGTCCAAACCTCGCCGCGGCGCACGATGAAGAAGTTGCAGGCGTTGGTGGTGTTCACAAAGCCATTGGGGTCCAGCATCAGGGCTTCATCCGCGCCTGCCTGCTCGGCCTGAAGGCAGGCAATGATGCAGTTCAGTTTGGAGTGGCTGTTGTATTTTGCATCCTGGCTCATAGGCAGGCCGCGCACTTGCGGCACGGTTGCCAGGCGGATGCCTGCGCTGTGCAAGCTGGATTTCGGCTTGGAGTGTTCGACGATGATCACGATGGTGGGCCCGAACCGGGACAGGCCGGGATGCTGGAACGGCTTGGCCTTGCGGCCACGGCTGATCATCAGGCGGCAATGGGCATCGCTCACCATTCCATTGGTTTCTGCCGTGCGGTTCATAGCGTCCAGCAGCTCGTCTTTGCTGAGCCCGATATCAATCGAGACGGACTTGCAGCTGTTGTAGAGCCGGTCCATGTGCTCGTCGAAGAAGGCCCATTTGCCATTGTACAGGCGCAGGCCCTCCCACATTCCGTCGCCCAGCATGAAGCCTAAATCGTAGACCGAGACTTTGGCCTCGTCACGATGGACGATTTCACCGTTCACATAGATCTTGATGTCCCTGTTGCGGGCATCCTCTTCGGCATCGTGAGTGGAATGGCTTAGGATCGCGTCGGACATTGGTTTCATCACTCGCTGGGATATGGGAAAAATGAATGCCCGCCTGCAGACAGGCATTCCAGTACAGGGGAGATACGCGTCCCGGGCCTGCATGGCCCGGAACCGGAGCATTACTGGATCAGGCCCGCCTCGCGGTAATAACGCTCGGCACCTGGATGCAGCGGAGCAGTGAGGCCCTGAGAGACCATCAGTTCTTTGTCCAGATTGGCAAAGGAGGGATGCATGGCCTTGAACGTGTCGAAGTTGTCAAAGACCGCCTTCACCATCTGATAGATTACTTCGTCGTCGATTTCCGCAGAGGTCACGAAGGTGGCGGACAGGCCATAGGATGGCACACCTTCTTCAACGCCGCGGTACAGCCCGCCCGGAATGGTCACATGACCGAGGAAGGGTTTGCTGGCCACCAGCTCATCCACCGCATCGCCGACAACCGGAATGATATTTATGTCGCAGGTAGTTGCAGCCTCTAGGACGTTGGCTACCGGGTTGCCGGCAACCATCAGGAACGCGTCGATATTACCGTCGCAGAGGGCTGCCGACTGTTCGGCTGACTTCAGCTCGGTGACCAGACCGAAATCGCTGTGGCTCCAGCCAAGCGCGTCGACCAGAACGTCCGCTGTGGCGCGGGTGCCTGAGCCAGGATTGCCCAAGTTCACGGTTTTACCCTTCAGGTCATCCAATTTCTGGATGCCGGTGTCGGTGCGGGCGGCGATGATGACCGTGTCGGGATGCAGGGAGAAAACCGAGCGCAGCTCCTTGTGCGGGCCTGCTTCCTCGAACACGCTGGAGCCGTGGTAGGCGTGGAACTGCCAGTCGGACTGCACAGTGCCCATTTCCAGCTCGCCCGCGCGGATGGTTTTCAGGTTGTAGACAGAGCCGCCAGTGCTTTCGACCGAGCAGCGGATGCCATGCTCCTTGCGGCCCTTGTTGACCAGCCGGCAGATGCCTCCGCCAACCGCGTAATAGATGCCGGTTACCCCGGCGGTGCCGATGGTCAGAAACGTTTCCGCAGCTACCGCGGCGCCGGGAACAGCCAGGCTGGCCGCCAGTGCCGCCGCCGTCATACGGCCCTTGAGATTCGCGCGCAAACTCAGTTTTTCCTTCATGATTTCCTCCTCTTAGGACCGCAATTGTGATTGCCCTGCGGCTGCCGCCCTTGCTGCGGCACAGGTGTTTTAGCATAATTATGTATGATTGTCGACAATCATACATTAGTAAATAGTGCTGTTAAGTTCAGCAACCGCATTCCCATCCCACACCACAGCCCTCTTACCTGGTAACCCGGTTTTACGTAAAAGCGGTCCTATGGGGGCGGCCAGGCTGCATGTGTGGCGAACGGCAGCAACTTTCCGCGGAGGCATTGCTTGGGGTAAAATGCTGCACCCGGTTGCCAATAGCCGCTCTGGCGACCGCTGCAATGCGGCGGCTGGATGGTGACGAGTGTCCTGTGTGGGTGGCGCCTGCATTGCAAGCGTTTTCTGCAGTGATCGCGGCGGTCTGTCAGTACCGTCGTGTGTTCGGCCTGTTTACGCAGCCAGTGTTGAGGTCTGCTGGCCTTGATGAGTTCCGCAAGCAAGGTTCCTATCGGCTAAACGACCTCGGAGGACGGAGACATTCTCGGAGTGTCCTGGCTTTTGGTTGACTTAAGTCCGCATCATCACATCAAGCGTCTTGCATCTCTGGGCAGGCCGGTCCGGTCAAGCGGCCGGTTGCCGGTATTCCTGTCGTTTTGTCAGTATTGCCCAGATGACCCGGGCGCTTTTGTTGGCCATCGCGACTGTCGCCAGCCGGAACGGTTTCCCTGCAAGAATCCTGGCGCTCCATATATCGATGCGCTCTGGGTGCTTCCTGCCCATCAGCGCGCGGGACGTCATGCCGGTGATCAGAAGCTTGCGGATGTATCTATCACCCTTCTTGGTGATTTTGCCGAGCTTCTCTTTGCCGCCGCTGGACTTGTTGAGCGGGGTCAGGCCCAGCCAGGCTGCAAGATCGCGGCCGGTCCTGAATTGCTTCGCGTCACCGATGGTCGCCACGATGGCGGAGGCAGTGATCGGGCCGATGCCGGGCATACGCATCAGGCGCCGGGCGCCGGCATCCAGCAGCGCATGCTTTTCAATCATCTTTGAAAAGCCTTCAACGCGCTCGTGGACTCCAAGGAACTGGTAGCAGACCGTGCCCAGAATGCCGCTTGCCAGATCGGGCATGCCGGGCCGTTCCCCTGCAAGGTGGCGCTTGGCAAAGGCGATCACAGCCTCAATCCCGCTCCGCAGCACATGGCCGAATTCGCGCAGAAGGCTGCGGATCATATTCGCCAGCTGCGTGCGCTGCCGGACCGCGAGATCCCGGGTGCGGTGCAGTGCCAGGATTGCCTGCTGGTCTTCGGATTTCACTTCGACGAAGCGCATTGTCGGCCGGCGGACAGCTTCGCAGATCGCCTCGGCATCAGCGGCGTCTGTCTTGCCGCGCTTTACGTATGGTTTGACATAGGCCGCCGGCATCAGGCGGACATCATGGCCCAGCCTTCTGAGCTCCCGGCCCCAGTAATGGGCGGACCCGCAGGCTTCCATGCCCACAACACAGCGCGGAAGAGCCTCGAAAAACGCGAGCAGTTTCGCGCGCTTGATCTTTTTGTTGAAAATCTTGCGGCCGGCGGCGGAAATCCCGTGAACCTGGAACACGTCCTTGGCCAGATCCAGTCCAACTGTTTTTACTGTCATTGGGTGGCTCCTTTCCTAGCAGTCGTTGATAACTGCAGTATGGCGCATTGCGACGCCGGTGGAGCAGGAGCCACCCACTCCATCCGCTCAGGGCCGTTCTCGCCGGTGGAAGTTGTTTCTATTGCCCTGATGCTGCGTTGCACCCGAGGCCAGCTATGAGCCTTCAGCCGTCATTGCTCTGGGTACGGTCCTTCGCTGGCGCAGCAAGCCAGTCACAGTCCGAAGCAGACCTCCGGCCTGCCGCATATCCACGGCTGGTTCGCATGCTGGTAGGGCGGAATGCGGGCATTCGCAGCAAAACGATTTACCGTCTTACTCCTTCAAAAAAACCGGACATTCTTAGGATAATCTGTCATCGTTTGACTTGATGCGCATTACTCCTCCAAATTAGCCTGGCATATGCACTATGCCGTATTGCGAATAGCCCCGGTACAGTTGGCTGCAGTGCGCCTGTCCCCCGGTTTCCGCAGCGACTGTTTCGAGAACGCTGCTGAGGTCTAGCCGGGGGGTGACATGAAAATTGGCCAGCCAACGGTTCAGGCCCTGCCCGAACCAGCGCGGCCAGCCGGCCTGATCCGAAAAATCCAAAACATGAAGCTGGCCGCCGGGGGCCAGATGCGCGCAGGACATGCGCAGGGCGGCCTGCCAGTCCGGGATCATCGAGAGTCCGTAAGAGATGAAGATCCGGTCGAATTTGCTGCGCCGGAAAAGCCGGGCACCATCAAATCTGCAGGCGTCGGCCTGGGCAAGCTGCACATAGTCACCGGTTTTGTGCCGGGCCGAAGTTAGCATTTCAGTGGAGATATCCAGGCCGTAGAAGGCGGAGTGCGGGTATTTGCGTGATGCCAGTTTCAGGTTGCGGCCGGTGCCGCAGGCAACTTCCAGCACGTGCGAGCCTTCTTGGGGGGTGAGCCCGGCAATCAGCCGGTCACGCCCGAATAGGTAGTACTTGCGTGTCAGGTCATAGATTAGCCGCTGGTGCCGGTAGGTCTGGTCCATCAGCACGGCGTGGTTAGTGGAGGCTTTGTCAAGCATCGGTCTTAACCTTGAAAACGGTAAAGATGGAAGGCACCGTAGATGGCAGAGCGGTCCTGCACGGTGCCGTGGGCGGACATTTCGGTGTCGTATGCCCAGCGGGCGAGAAACTCCGGGCGCACTCGCCCCGGTAGGATGTCACAGGTGCCGCCGGTGCGGAAGATCACCCGCGCGCCGGGGGCTGCGGTGCGGGAGATCTCCCGCCAAAGAGCGTTCAACTGCTCGTCGTTCATCCAGTCTTGCGCATCCAGCAGCACATAGCCGTGTTTTGATTCATCCGCTTCGCCAGCCAGCAGATCGGTCAGCGAGCGGTTCACGATCCGCGCTCGGCTTGCATTGACCTGCAGCGTCGCGAAGTGCCGCTGCTGAAGATAGGGCGGCAGGGAGCCGTCCGGCGCCGGATCATAGCAGCGGGCAAACGCCTGCCAAGCGAAGTAATTGTCGCGGATCGGGAAATCGCACATTAGCTTGCGGACCCGCTCGCGCAGTACCGGCAGCACGTCTCCGTTGCCGTCCGATGCCAGCTTGTCGTATTGTGCGGGCGGGATACCCAAGCCGAACAGCGAAGCCCGGAAACCCGCCAGTTTGCGCACCAGCCACATGTCGAACAGCGGGGCGATGCGGGTATCGAAAAATGCTGTTTGCTCCGCTAGGCTGCGGGCTGCCAGTAGTGGTGCGAAATCCACCCGCCCCAGCCGGGCAATCAGATGCACCGCCCCCAGAAACCGACCCAGCAGGCCGTAGCGGTAGAAACCTTTTCTGAACAACGAGATCCGGCGGTGGAATGGCTGCCTGCTGTCCCAGAAAGCTCGGGTGCTGCCGTCCAGGCTGGACCGGACATAACGGTCATACAGTTCCGCATTTCCGGCCATGCCTGCATGGCCGAAGAACTGGTAGAAAGCGGCGTAGTCCGGCAGGGTTTGCACTGCGGCCAGCTTCAGCCGCCCCAGCGCTACATGAGCGGGTGACAGGTCGACGGCGGTCACTGAGGCCGGTCCCGCGGTCAAATAGGACAGCACATTGCAGCTGCCCGATGCGATGCAGACCAGGTTGTCGCCCGGCGCGATTTCCAGCGCCTCCATGTCCACCACCGGATCCTCCCAGATCTGCGGGTAGACCAGCCCCAGAAACAGACGGGAAAACAGGCGTTCCAGCCGGCCAGTTGCGGCATCGCCTTGCTGCAGAACGGCAGCGTCCAGCTGCGCCTGGGCTGTGCTATTCATCGCTTATTGCCTTAGTCATACGTTTTCGAGTTGTTTCTGGCGGGTACGGGCACGCCGCGTGCGGACACGGTGGCGGGCTTCGCGGGCGGAGCGTTCCCAGTCGATCAGGGCCAGCCGGCCGCTGTTCAATTCCACGACCGCCGTGCAGCTCTCCACCCAGTCGCCGGTATTGACATAGGTGATGCCGTTCATGTCGCGGACCGCGGCGCTGTGGATATGGCCGCAGATCACCCCGTCATAGCCGCCGCGCCGGGCCTCTGCCGTCAGCACCTTTTCGTATTCGCTGATGAAGTTGACCGCTTGCTTGACCTGCTGCTTGGCCCATTTGGACAGCGACCAGTACTGGCCGCCCCACAGACTGCGCGCGCGGTTCAGCCGGGTGTTCAGCCACAGCATGAAATCATAGGCCCGGTCCCCCAAATGGGCGAGCCATTTGGCGTGCATCACGACCGAGTCAAACTGGTCACCATGGGTCACTAGGTAGCGCTTGCCGTCGCTTGCGGTGAAATCGGCCGTGCTCAGCACCTCGATACCGCCGAAATGGGTGCCCAGGTAGGAGCGCAGGAATTCGTCGTGGTTGCCCGGGATCAGGTAGATGCTGGCGCCGTCGTGCGCCTTGGCCAGCAGCGCCTGCACCACATCGTTATGGGCCTGCGGCCACAGGAAGCCTTTGCGCTTGATCCGCCAGGCGTCGATGATGTCGCCGACCAGGTAGTAGCTCTCGGCTTCATAGGTGTTCAGGAAATCCAGCAGCAGCTCTGCCTGGCAGCCCGGCGTGCCAAGATGAATATCCGACAGAAAGATCGTGCGGTATTTCATTTGGCACACTCCAGCTGAACTGCTTGCTGGACTGCTTAAAGCGTCAAGTTATCAGAACCATGACGCTTGTGAATTGGGCTTTTGACAGTTCTGGTCAGGCAAGCTCCGCCTCCAGGCATTCACCGGCTTCCTGCAAATGCTGCGCCGGTATGTGGCAATGGATCACATGACCTGCGCCGAGGACCTGCGGCAGCGGCGTCCTGGTATCGCAAACCGGACCAATCCGTTTTGTGCAACGGCCTTGGAACGGGCAGCCGGTTGCGGGCGGGGCCTTCTCGCTCATGTCATTGGCCAGCAGAACAGGAGCGGCATCCGGGTCCGGTTCCAGCACCGCGCCCATCAGGGTTTGGGTATAGGGGTGATAGGGCGGGGCATAGACCTGCTCCGCCGGGCCGATCTCGCAGATTCTGCCCTGGTAAAGCACCGCTACCCGGTCCGACACCGCGCGCACCACCGCCAGATCGTGGCTGACGAAGATATAAGAGCAGCCGTTCTCCCTTTGCAGCCGCGTAAGTAGCGCCAGCGCTGCCGCCTGCACTGACACATCCAGCGCGCTGGTCACCTCGTCGCACAGGGTGACTTCCGGATTGGCGGCAAAGGCGCGGGCAACGCCCACCCGCTGCTTTTCGCCGCCTGACAACTGTCTAGGAAAGCGCGACATGTAGCGCGCAGGCAAGCGCACCGCTTCCAAGAGCTCTTCGGCCCGCGCCTGCGCCTCTGCCCCCTTGAGGCCGAAGTATAGTTTCAGCGGCGCCATCAGAATTTCTCCGATGCTCTGTCGCGGGTTCAGCGAAGCGTCTGCGTTCTGGAAGATCATCTGCACTCGGCGAAGGGTCTCGCGGTCGCGGCCCGCAACCGGCGCATTCAGGCTTTCGCCATCGCCCAGCGTGATGCCGCCCTTGCGGGTGCCTGCGAGGCCTGCGATGGCGCGCAGGATGGTGGATTTGCCGGAGCCGGATTCGCCGACCAGCCCCAGCGTCTCGCCCTTCTTGAGCACAAATCCGGCGCGGTCCACGGTGGGGGCGGGCTCCGGTTTCTTCAGCCATCGATCCAGTAAGCCGGGCTTGCGATAGCTGACCGCCACGTCCTGCAGTTCCAGCGCGCGGGCATGCTGCACTTGCGGCACACGGCGGGTGCTGAGGTGTTCCGGCGCATGTTCGCCGGCGTAGGGGCAGCGCACCCGGCAGTTGCCGCGGCGCTCCAGCGCCGGGATGCCGTCCTTGCAGAGCGAGCGCACCTGCGGGCAGCGGTCCGCAAAGGCGCAGGCCGTCAGATCTGAGCCCACCGCAGGCGGCACACCCGGCATCGAGGGCGGAATGCCCGGTTCCCCCAACCGCGGGATCGAGGCCAGCAGGCCGCGTGTATAGGGGTGGTTCGGCTCCCGCAGCACATCGCGGGTCGGGCCTTCCTCAACCAACATGCCGGCATACATCACCGCCACCCGGTCGGCGACACGGGCGATCACGCCGAGGTCATGGCTGACATAGATCATCGCCACGCCCAGCTCCTTGGCGAGGGAGCGCAGGAATACCAGGATATGCGCCTGGGTGGTCACATCCAGGCCGGTGGTCGGCTCATCCAGCAGCAGGGCCTTGGCGTTGCCTGCCAGCGCCATCGCCACGGCAGCACGCTGCTGCTGTCCGCCCGACAGCTCATGCGGGTAGCGTTCGGCGATATCCTCGGGGCTGGGCAGGCGCACGCGGTTCAACAGTTCCAGCACCTTAATACTGCGCTCCCCGGCACTCAGCGCGGTGTGCAGCTGCAACGCCTCATCGATCTGGCGGCCGATCTTCAGGGTCGGCGTCAGCGCCTGGCCCGCGTTCTGCGGGATCAGCGCGATGGAGGAGCCGCGCAGGCGTGTCCGCTGCTTCTCCGGCAATGCAAACATGTCGTTGCCGTCAAAGATCGCGCGGCCGCGGAATACTGTCAGGCCGGATTTTAGGTAGCCCATCATTGCTAGCGCGACGGTGGATTTGCCAGAACCACTCTCGCCGACGATGCCCAGGGTCTCGCCCGGGGCAAGTTCCAGCGACAGGCCGCGCAGGATCGGCGCTTGGCGCCCGTCCTTGGCAGTGAAACCCAAAGACAGGTCTTCGATCTTGATCAAAGGTTCGGTCATAACTAATCCCTCACACGGCAACAGCGGTTGCGCGGTCCAGGCCCAGGGCCTTACCCACGGCGTCCGCCAGTAGGTTGATCCCAATAATCAGCGAGCTCAGCGCCAGGCAGGGCCAGAACACACCCCAGGGGGCGGTGCTGAGCAGCCCGCGCTCCTGCGCCACCATCAGGCCCCAGTCGGGTGTCGGCGGGGTGGCCCCGAAGCCCAGGAACGATAGCGAGGAGAAGGCCAGCAGCATCCAGCTCCAGCGCATTGCGCCCTCGACAAGCAGGATGTCGGAGAGGTTGGGGAACATCTCGCGCGACAGGATCGGCCACAGTGCTTCGCCCCGGGCCTTGGCGGCGGTGACAAAGTCGCGGGCGGCCACCTGCATCGCGGCACCGCGCACCACACGCAGAACGGCAACGCCGTAGAAGAAGCCCAGCGTCGGGATAATCGTCAGCGGCCCGGCGCCGCCGATCGAGATGATCAGCAAGAGGAACAGCAGCCAGGGCATCGAAAGGAAAGCATCGACAACGCGCATGGAGTATTCATCCACCCGCCCGCCGACGGTGCCAAAGAAGATACCGGCAAAGCCGCCCCAGAGCGTGGCAATCACGGCGGCGGTGAACGTGACGGCAATCGCCAGCCGCCCGCCGTAGACCACGCGCGAGAAGACATCGCGGCCCAGTGTGTCGGTGCCCATGAGGTGGCTGGCATTGGGCGCCAGCAGGATGGTGTCGGCGTTCTGCGCGGTTGGGTCGAACGGCGCGATCCAGGGCGCCAGCAGCGCCAGTGCCAGATGGAACAGAGTAAGGCCAAGGCCAAGCGCGCCGGAGGGTTTCGACGCAATTGTTGCAAGCAGTTTCAGCATGTCAGTGCCCTTTCCTGCGCAAGCGTGGGTCCAGGGCAAGCGCGGCGAGGTCCGCGGCCAGGTTCACGCCCACATAGATCACCGAGAAGATTAGCGCGATTGCCTGCACCAGCGGCAAGTCGCGGTCAAAGATCGCCTGGATCATCAGCGTTCCAAGCCCGGGGTAGTTGAAGACTTTTTCGACCACGACCACACCAGCTAGCAGCCAGGCGACGGTAAGCGCGATCACGTTGAGCGCTGGGATCATTGCGTTCGGCACCACGTGTTTCCAGATGATCTGGCGCTCCGGCACGCCCTTAAGCCGCGCCATCTGCACATAATCCGAGGCCATCACGTCAATCACCGAGGCGCGCATCATCCGCATGATGTGGGCGACCAGAACCGCGCTCAGCACCAGCACCGGTAGAACGATATTGGGCAGCATTTGCATAAATCCCGCACCGGGTGAGACGATTGTGACCGCGGGGAACCACTGCAGCACGATGGCAAAGACATAGATCAGCGCGGTGGCGGTCACGAACTCGGGGATCGTCATCGCCAGCATCGCCGCCCCTGATAAGGAAAGGTCCAGCGGCCTGTCCCGCCTGACGCCCGCGGCGATGCCGAGAAAAATAGCAAAGGGTATCGCCAGCAGCGCCGCCAACCCGCCCAGTAGAGCGGTGTTGCGGAAGCGTTCCCAGATCAGCTCATTGATCGGTTTGCGCTTTTTCAAGGAGTAACCGAAGTCGCCTTGCACGGCACCCGCCACCCAGTCGCCGTAGCGCACCATTGCGGGGCGCTCCAGTCCCTGCTGCTCGATGCAGCGCTCAAGCCGCGGACCCTGGGCAAACCGCTGCAAGAAGGAGGTGCAGACATTGCCGGGCAGCGCCTCGACCGCAGCAAACATGACTATTGAGACAAAACCGATGGTGAAGGCCGCAAAGCCGAAGCGGCGCAGGATCAGGGATGGCATGGGCTGGCCCTTTGCAGGAAAGAATGAGGCGCGGCCTGTTTTTTTGAGGGGCAGGCTGCGCCAGTTGAAAGGGGGGAGATGCCCCTTGGGTTATGGATCAGGAGCCGGACCCGTTCTTGGTCACGTCTTCATAGCGGATCGAGAAGCCCTCGACCGGCGGCAGGCCGCCAATTTTGGAAGACAGGACGCGGGTGATGTTCAGGTGAACCGGAATGAAGGAGCCGCCGGTTTCCCACAGCTCTTCCTGCAACTCTCCGTACAGCTCCTTGCGCTTGCCGAAATCCAGTTCGGAGCGGGCCGCGTCCAGCTTGGCGTCAAAGTCAGCCGAGTTCCAGGCGGTCTCGTTCCAGGCGGCGCCGGAGCGGTAGGCCTCATTGAGGATCTGGTCCGCCGGGCGCTGCGACCAGCCGGTGGCAAAGAAGGCTTCTTTCATCCAGACGTCACCCCAGTAACCGTCTGCCGGGGCCGGAACCAGTTCGATCTCGATGCCTGCGTCCTTGGCCTGGTTCTGCAGAACCTCTGCCATCTTCACTGCACCTTCCGAGATGTCGGAAACGAACAGCTCAACCTTCAGACCGTCTGCGTAACCGGCCTCTGCCAGCAGCGCCTTGGCGCCGTCCACGTCGCGGCTGCAATCGATCTCCTTGCGGTACTGGTCGCCGGTCCAGACCGGGTGGTCGCAGGAAACAATGTAGCCGCCCTTGCCGTAAACCAGCTTGCCCAGGGCATCGCGGTCGGCGGACATGCGGATCGCCTTGCGGACGTGCGGGTCGTTGAACGGTGCTTCCTGGGTGTTCATCACCAGGCCGACCCAGCGGCCCGACGGCACCGACTGGACGGTGAAGTTCGGGTTGTTTGCAAACAGCGGCACCTGCTCGGCAGAAACCGAGTAGACCAGATCGATCTGGCCGGCCTGCAGGGCAGCAACGCGCGCGTCCTGGTCGGCGATGGCAATCAGCTCCAGGTTTTCCACGCCGGCCTTGCTGCCGTAGTAGTTCTCGAACCGCTTCATGGTGGTGGTGCCCAGGGCGTCCAGACCGGTCAGCTCAAACGGGCCGGTGCCATTGCCGCTTTCGCACAGCGCATCCAGGTCGCCGCCGCAGGTTTCCGCGTCCAGCATCTTGATCCGGTAGTCCATGGTCAGCAGCGGGAAGTCCGCATGGCTGTCCTTGAGCACGACTTTGACGGTCAGCGGGTCAACGGCCTCGACATGGTCGATGATGCCCATCACGCCCTTGGTGGGGCTGTCGATGGTCTCGGACTGGGTGCGCATCAGCGAGAAGGCGACGTCCTCGGCGGTGAAGGCATTGCCGTTGTGGAAGGTCACGTCCGGGCGCAGCTTGAAGGTCCATTCCTTGGCATCCGGAGTGGCTGACCATTCCAGTGCCAGATCCGGCGAGGGGCGGCCGTCTTCGCCCTGGCGGACCAGGCGGGAATAGACGTTCTGGATGGCTTCATAGAACCGCTGCGGAGAGATCGGGTCCATCGACTCCGCCCCCCCAAAGCCCAGTTCGTGTGGGATGCGCAGGGTTTCGGCGGTGGCGGCGGTGCTGGCCAGAGCGATGGCAGCAGAAAGCAAAAGCGACTTTTTCATGGGTCTACCTTGGGCGAGGCCCGCTGGAATGAGTGGTGGCGTGATTGCCTGCCGCCGGAATTGCCAAATTGGGTGAAAGATTTGTGACGCCGGGGAAGGCGTGATCCGCCGGAGCTACCCCGGATTTGCCGCGATGCCTTGTTTTCAAGGTGTTGGAGAAGAAGGCCGGGGCCGCGGGGGCGGAATCTTTACAAAAGTTTCACGGGCAGCCCCTGCAATTCTGTGCTTAACCACCCGTATTCTCATCGTCATGCCACAAAAAACTAATAGGACAGCGGGATGCGGCACAGCTCGAATCTCAATCTGGGCTGGCTTTCGGCCTTTGATGCCGCGGCGAGACATCTGAACTTCACCAAGGCGGCCCTGGAACTCGGGCTTTCCCAAGGGTCGGTGTCGCTGCAGATTCAAAAACTGGAAAAGGCGTTGAGCGCGAGCCTGTTTGAACGGCGGGGGCGGCATGTGGTGCTGACCGATGAAGGTTATGCCTACCATCCGCATGTGCAGGAGGCGCTGGAAGCGCTCTCCCAGACAACGTCCAGGATGTTCTCCCGGCAAACCCGCAACAACGTTTCCATCGCGTGCTATTCCCCGGCCTTTGTCGAGTTCTGCCTGACCCCGCTGATACCGGACATGATGCGGGACATCCCGGATCTGGAGCTGACGCTGACCATTGACTACCAGGCCAATCACACGCGCTTTGACAAGGATGATCTGGTGATCGGATACGGGTCGGGAGATGCCGCGAGCTTCGTGCCCTTGGTGCAGGAAACTGTGACGGCAGTTTGCACCCCGGCCTATCTGGAACAGCATGGCGGCAAATGGGGGAAGTGTGTGCTGATTGAATGTGCCGGCCCGCGTGTGGCCTGGCCCCAGTGGTGTGCAGCAACAGGAATAGCCGGCCCGCTCGACGGAAGGGTTGTCGAGGTCAATTCCCTGGCTGCCGCGATACGGCTGGCCCGCGCCGGGGCCGGAGTTTCGCTTGCGGCCAAACCATTCATCTCAGAGGACTTGCAGAAGGGCGCATTGGTCGAGGCTTTCACGGGAAAATACTTGCCAGGCAAGATGCACGGCTTTGCCACTCAGCAACTGGAGAATGCCCGGCCCATAGCCAAGCGGGTTGCCCGCTGGCTGCTGGAGCGGTCAGGGCGCAGTCTTCCCAGCTACCTCTGACGGGCCCGCGGGCTGACCGGATGGCGTGGTTTTCCGGTCAGCGCAGCTGAAAAATCCGCCAGTGGGAAAAAATTAAGGAATGCTTTGCCTGTGCAATGTAACCTCTGTGCTTGGGTGTCCCCATGAGGCAAATTGAGATTTTTTGCCTTCCTGGCTGTGCAGTTTGCGAAATTCAGTTCCTTGCTCCGCACTGTCTGCAGAAAAAGAGAGGAATAGCCCTGTGAGCTTCAAGAATGCAGTTTCATTAACCTGCTTTTGTCTCAGCCTGCTGTTTGGTCATGTTGCGGCAGCTCGCAACCTGGTCATTGGCACGATCAGCGACGAGCCTGTCAAGGAAGCCCGGGTTTTCCTGCCTTTTGCCGAATATCTTGCAGCGCAACTGCAGGATGAAGGTATCACAGCAGGAGAAGTCAGAATTGCCCGGAACATTGCGCATATGGCAGAAATGCTGCGCAGCGGCGAGGTCGATGTCTTTGTAGACAGCCCGCTTGTCTCGCTCGCGGTCAGGGCAAAGTGCGGCAGCCGTTTGGTGGCGCGAAGATGGAAAAAGGGTGTCGCCGAATACCGGTCTGTCGTCTTTGTCCGCCGGGACAGCGGCATCCAGTCGCTGGAAGATCTAAAGGGCAGGGTCATCGCCTTTGAAGAGGCCTTCTCCTCCAGCGGCTACATCCTGCCGCGCCACACGATTGCAACGCAAGGTGTTCAGCTCGCCGCGATGAGCGGCCCGCGGGCGGCGCGGCCTGCGGAGGCCACGGGCTATGTGTTTTCCGGGGATGACGAAAACACCATCGAATGGGTGCTGCGCGGGCTGGTTGATGCTGGCGCCATGTCGCTGAACGGGCTGAAAAAACGCGCCGGAGATGATATCGGGAGCCTCGACGTCCTTGTCCAAACGGAAAATATCCCGCGGCATGTGGTCAGTTTGTCTCCTGGGACATCCGATGAGTTCACCGCGGCGGTGCAGGCCGTGCTGATCAGCATGGATCAGAACGATGAAGGCCGCTGGATTCTGGAAAATTTTGAAAGAACCACGAAATTCGATGCCATACCGGATCAAACGCTGGACATGCTGGAAGAATTTGAAGAGGCGGTGACAGCCCTGATTGGCGGCAATTGAGTTGCGTATGTCGGGCCTCAGGACAAAACTGGTGGTCTACACGGTTCTGATCGTCTTTGCGGTTGCTGGGGCGGTTTCGGCCATTTCGATAACCTTGGCCCACCGGGCTTCTGTTGCTGCGTTCGAACGCCATGCAACGGTGCTGGCAAAGACCCTGGGCGAAGCGGTTCTGGAACCGCTGTATGAGCTGAATGTCAAACTGATGCGCCAGCAAGTGGGCTCAGTTCTGGCCGGAGAGGGTGCCTTGCGAGTGATGATCCTGGATGCGGGCACGCGTGTTCTGACCGATGGAACCGATGAAAACCCGCTGCGGGGCAAGGAGTTCAACGAACCCTATCTGCGGCAGGCCAGGGAACGCGCTGAATGGGTCACCCGGCTGCAGGACGGCGTGATCCAAGTTGCCGGCCCGGTACAGGCGACGGCAGACCGGCGGCTGGGGTATGTGGTGCTGGAATTTTCCACCGCGCGTCTTGATGCCGAATGGATGAAGCACATCCGGCTGACCCTGCTATTGGCCGGTGTCTGTGCCGGACTTGCCTCAATAGCAGCTGTTATCATGGCGAGCTGGATAACCCGGCCGATCAAGCGGCTGACGGACTTTGCCACCAGTATCCGTCTGGGCAGCGCCATGCGGAAAATCCCTGAGTGCGGCCACGATGAAGTCGGCCGCTTGGCAGATGCTTTCACCGACGTTCTGAACCACTTGGATCATAGCAATGCCGAGCTCAAAGAGCTGGCAAACTCGCTGGAGCAAAAGGTAAAGGAAAGGACACAAGCGGCGGAAGCGGGCAACAAGGCGAAGTCCGAGTTTCTTGCGACAATGAGCCATGAAATCAGGACCCCGATGAACGCGGTGCTAGGCATGGCCTCGCTGCTGGAGGAAACCAGCCTGGACGAGGAGCAGGCGCTGTATGCCAGGACGATCTCTGAATCCGGCGAAGCCCTGCTGGACATCATCAACGGGATACTCGATTTCTCCAAGGTAGAGGCCGGGAAGCTGGAGCTGCGGACTGCTCCGCTTGACCTGGAGGAGCTTCTGAGCGGGGTGGTCCGTATGCTGGCCCCCAATCCGGCGGAAAGCCGGGTTGCGCTGCGGCTGGAGTACGATACCGAGGCGCCGAAGGATGTTCAGGGAGATGAAGGGCGGATCCGGCAGATCATTGTGAACCTTGTCGGCAATGCGTTGAAATTCACCGAGGCTGGATCGGTAACCGTCAGTGTCACCGGCCGGGCTGCTGGCGGCATGGCGAAGCTGCGGATCGCCGTGACAGACACCGGGGCGGGCATTCCCGAAGATAGTCTCGAGAAAATCTTCACTGCGTTTTCCCAAGTTAACAGTACCGCTTCCCGGGATTTCGGCGGCACCGGGCTGGGTCTGGCGATCGCTTCCCGTCTCGCGCATCTGATGGGGGGCGGTATTGAGGTCCAGTCCGAGCTCGGGAAAGGGTCCACGTTCACCTTCACATGCGGCCTCGCAACCGCTGAAGATCTGGTGACGGGGTAACTGCGGTGTGCAAAGCCGGAGGCCTTGGCCTGGCAGGGCGGCATTGCAGGGGCGGGGAGAAACTAAAAGCTGAATTGAGCAGACCGGCGAACCCGGCCGTTGCGGGTCGCGTGCCACTTGGATTGCGTTTGCCTTTGTTGCTAGGAAAGCCATACGGCATGTGGAGACAGGCATGAAAGCAAAGATCAGCTTCAAGCAGCTGCAGGCCCTGGAAGCTGTGGCCAGGCTTGGCAGCTTCACACTGGCTGCCAAAGAGCTTGGCGTGTCGCAGCCGACAGTTTCCAATCTCGTTTATTCTCTGGAGCAGCAGTATCAGTGCCGCCTGCTTGACCGGGCGGGCACAACGATTTCACCGACCTCGACACTGGATGAGGTGAGGGCCGACATCCGGGCGCTTATCGCTTTGGGCAACTCCATTGCAAGCCAGCTCAGCTCCGGGCAGGACTTGCTGACCGGCAAGTTTCAGATCGGGTATTCAACGTATCAGATTGCGATGCCGCCGATTGCGGAGTTTGTCCGGGCTCACCCGGGTGTCGATGTTACTGCCCGTGCCTTGGCATCTCATGATTTGTTGCCGTTGCTTTATGCGGGTGAATTCGATGTGGGGTTTATCACTGCAAAGGAGCTTCCCCAGGACCTGGAGGGGATAAAGATTGCGGAAACGCAGATCGGGCTGGTGGTGCCGGATGCACACCCGCTGGTCAAAGCCGATGCGGCGACTTGGGACGATGCAGCGGAGCTGAAACTGATCCAACGGGAACCATCGTCGTCCACCCGCCAGATTTTCGAGGGGGCTGCAAGGCTGGCCCAAGTACCCCTGACGACAATCCTGGGCCTCGGGTCCTGGGGGTCGATCCGCACGCTTGTGAATTCAGGTGCCGGAATTGGTGTGGCCTTTGCGCAGGAATGTGAGGGCGAGCCCGGCGTCAGTTTCGTGCCGATCAAGGACAAGAACCTGACCGCACATCATTTCCTGGCCTGCCTTCCGGCCATGCGCGGAACCGCAGCAGTGGACCGCTTCTTCCGGATCGCTGATGGGCTGCGCAATTATGACGCCTTGGTGTCATCGCCCAACGCATAGCTTTTTTCTATTTCGTTAGATTCATCATAAATTTGTTAACTTGAGCCTCTACCGCTCCCTGCGTCACATCAAACGCTGGGATGGCCATGAAACTCCGTACCTCTCTTCTTTCCTTCACCGCGCTGGCTGCCATGGGCACGCCTGTGCTGGCAAACTGCCCTGCCGCGACCGTTGCTGATCCGATGGGCCTGACCCCCGCTTTCCCGCAGCAGCTGGAGCTGGCGGAACTGCAGGCGGCTGCGTCCTGTGAGCTGGCGTTTGCACAGAACCCGGCGATTGCCGATCTGAACGCCCGCATCCTGGGTAATGGCGAATTGGCAGCTGTAGCTGAGCGCTTGCCGGCCGAGCCGCTGGTGGTGATGCCTTATGACACCATCGGCCAGTACGGCGGCGCCATCACCGGCCTGTCCAAGGGCACTGAATCCGGAACCTCCGACCTGCTGTCGGTGCGCCATGTGAACTTTGTCCGCTACGCCGACGATCTGCAGACCGTTGTGCCGAACATTGCCAAAGGCTGGTCCTGGAACGAGGATTACACCCAGCTGACCATCACCCTGCGTGAGGGCCACAAGTGGTCGGATGGCGAAGCCTTCACTGCGGAGGACGTTGTTTTCTGGATGGAAGACGTTATCTACAACGCCGACATCTATGACAAAACCCCGGACCGCTGGCTGTTTGCCGGTGAAAAGGCAGCCGTGGAAGCGCTGGATGCCACTACCGTCAAGTTCACCTTCCCGGTGCCGACCCCAGGCATTCTGAACCGCTTTGCCGTGGACTATGGCCAGCCCTTCCAGCCCAAGCACTTTCTGGGCCAGTTCATGCCCAAGCACAACGAGAACGCCGAAGCGCTGGCGCAGCAACACGGCTTTGAAAACGCCGCCGCTGCTGTCGACTTCTACTACGGCGGTTCGGACTGGAAAGATGTGCCCAGCCCGCTGCTGAAAGACGCTGACAAAGCCGCCAAGATCGGCCGCGCCGTGGTTCCGACCCTGGAAAGCTACATCGTGGTCGAGGAAACCGCCGAAGGCCGCAAGCTGGTGGCGAACCCTTATTTTCACCAGCTCGACACTGCCGGCAACCAGTTGCCCTATATCAACGAGATCGTTGAAACTTATGTGGGTGACAAAGAGGTTCAGAACCTCAAGATCATGAACGGCGAAGTGGTCTGGAAACAGCAGGCGGTGTTCCTGGAAGACTTCCCCCTGCTGAAAGAGAACGAAGGCAAGGGCGGCTATACCATCAACTTCGCCCCGACCTTTGGCGAAAATGTCTTCTACTCCTTCAACCGGACCCATCAGGACGAGGTTCTGCGCGAGATCTTCTCGGATACCCGCTTCAACCGCGCGATGTCGCTGGCGATGAACCGCAACGAGATCAACGAGATTGTGTACCTGGGGCAAGGCAAACCGATGCAGGGTGTGCCCGCAGAGCCGAAGACCGTTTCCTTTGTTTCGGACGACGTGCTGAACCGCGACATCGGCTATGATCCGGAAGCCGCCAGGGCGCTGCTGGCCGAGATGGGCCTGAAAGACAGCGACGGCGACGGCACCCTGGAACGCCCGGACGGCAAGCCGCTGGTCGTGCGCCTAGTCTACTCGTCCCAGGGCGCGCCAGTGAAGATGCAGGAACTGGTCCGCGACTACTGGTCCGCAGTAGGCGTGCGGGTCGACCTGAAAGAGGTGACCTCGGACGAGTACCGCGCCTCGGGCAACAACAACGACCTGGATCTGACTGTCTGGAAATACGACGGCAACGCAGGTCCCACCATCAGCCAGGACGTGACCGTTTTCGTGCCACCGTTTGGTGATTTCTTCAACCCGGGCACCGGTTTCGGCTGGGCAGCATGGAAGACCAGCGGCGGATCCGAAGGCATCGAGCCGCCGGCGGATATCCAGAAACTGTGGGACCTTTCCGAGCAGTTCATTCAGGTGGAAATGGGCACCGATGCCAGCAACAAGCTGGGCGCTGAGATCGTCAAGATCCACACTGACAACATGCTGAAAATCGGCACCGTCGGCGACATCGTGGCCCCGTTCCTGCACCGCAACGATCTGCAGAACGTGAAGCCGATCAAGTCCAAGACCTACGACTTCTACTGGACCTACCCCTATCGCCCCGCGCAGTGGTGGCTGGAGCAGTAATCCAGACCCTGGCCTGACAACACGCCGGGGCGCAGCTGGCCTGCGCTCCGGCATCAGCCCTCTTGCGGGCTGACTTGGGAGATACCGCTTTGCTCAGATTCACTCTGGAACGATTTGCGGGAATGGTCATCACGATGCTGCTGGTATCGGTGATGGTCTTCCTGATCATGGAAATACCGCCCGGCGACTATGCGGACCGCTATGCGTTCCGCAAGTATTCCGGCACCGGGGTGAATGTGACCGAGGCGGACATCGAAGCAATCCGGCGCGACCTGGGTTTGGATAAGCCGATGATACTGCGCTATTTCGACTGGATTGGCGGCATCGTGCTGCGCGGTGATTTCGGCCAGGCCTTTGCCTTTGAAACCTCGGTCACCAAGGTGATCGGCGACAAGGTCTGGCTGACGGCTGGCATCCTGTTTGCCACGCTGCTGTTGACCTATCTGGTGTCGATTCCGATTGGCATCTACGCCGCGGTGCGCCGCGGCTCTGCGGTGGATTATGGCCTGACGGTGTTTTCCTACCTTGGGCTGGCGCTGCCGAATTTCCTGCTGGCGCTGGTGATGCTCTATTTCGCCAACCGCTGGTTCGGGGCCGATATTGGCGGGCTGTTCTCGGATGAATACCGCGATGCGCCGTGGTCGATGGCTAAGGCCTGGGACATGGCAAAACATCTGTGGTTGCCGGCGGTGGTGCTGGCGTGGTCGGCTGTGGCCTACCAGATCCAGACCGTGAGGGCGACGATGTCGGATGAGCTGAACAAGCTGTCCGTTACTGCAGCGCGGGCACGCGGCGTGCCGGAGATGAAGCTGCTTATCAAATACCCGGCCCGTCTGGCGATCAATCCAGTGGTTTCCACCATCGGTTTTGACGTGAACCGCATCTTCTCGGAGCTGCCGATTGTGGCGGTGGTGCTTGGGCTGACCGAGCTGGGGGAGCTCTTGCTGAGGGCTTATCTCGACCTGGACATGAATGTGGCCGGCGCGATCCTGCTGCTGCTGACCTTTGCCATCGTGTTCATGAACTTTATCTCCGATCTGCTGCTGGCGTGGCTGGATCCGCGCATCAAACTGGGGGCCTGACCGATGAGCGATGCAACCCAACAGACAGCTGATCTGACGGCAGCCGAGGTCCGCGCGCATGAGGCCCAGCTGAAATACTATTCCGCTTCTCAGTGGACGCTGATCTGGTGGCGCTTCCGCCGCCACCGCGCGGCGATGATCGCTGCCGCCCTGCTGAGTGTGATGGCACTGGCCGGGATTTTTGCCGAGTTTGTTGCACCCTACGGGCCGGTGACGCGGAACACGCAGTATATTGAGGGCGCGCCGCAAGTTCCGAAGTTTTGCGATGAGGGCGGCTGTTCATTCGTCCCCTTCATAAACGGCACCAAAACCGAACGGGACCCGGTGACACTGCGCGCGATCTCAATGCCGGACCCGGAGGTGCGCCACTATATGCAGTTCTTTGTGAAGGGCGAGACGGTCCAGCTTTTGGGCTTCATTCCAATCGATCGCCATCTGGTGGGGCTGAACCCGGACACCGATCAGAAAATCCACTTCTGGGGCACCGATGATCTGGGCCGCGATGTGTTCAGCCGCACGATCTATGCCACACGGACATCGCTGTCGATCGGCGTGCTGGGGGTGCTGATCTCCTTTGTGCTGGCACTGATCATCGGCGGCGTGGCTGGCTACTTCGGCGGCTTGACTGACAATGTGATCCAGCGGGTGACTGAGGTGATCCGGGTAGTACCGATCATCCCGCTGTACATGGGGCTGGCGGCGGCGATGCCCAAGGAATGGTCGACCACGCAGGTCTATTTTGCCATGACCCTGATCCTGGGCCTGTTTGGCTGGCCAACGCTGGCGCGGCGCATCCGTTCGCAGCTGCTATCGATCCGCAATGAGGACTATGTGGTCGCGGCGCGGCTTGCGGGGGCTCGGCCGGGCCGGATCATCGCCCAGCACATGCTGCCGAGCTTCACCAGTTTCATCATCGTCGATCTGGTGATTTCCTTCCCCTACATGATCCTGTCGGAAACCGCGCTGTCGTTTGTCGGCCTGGGCCTGCGGCCGCCGTCGGTCTCTTGGGGCGTGCTGCTGCAGCAGGCGCAGTCCGTGCGCGCGATTGAGCAGACCCCGTGGCTGTTCATCCCTGCGCTATTTGTCGTGGTGGCGGTTTTGGCGTTCACCGTGATTGGTGACGGACTGCGCGACGCTGCAGACCCTTATGCGGAGGCAAATTGAGATGGCCAAGATGCTGAGTGTCGAAAACCTGTCGATTTCCTTCCGCACCGACGAGGGGCTGGTTACCCCGGTTCAGGGCGTCACCTTCTCGGTGGAGGCTGGCCGGACGCTGGGGCTCGTCGGGGAGTCCGGATCGGGTAAGTCGATTTCCACCAAGGCGCTGATGCAGCTGCTGCCGGGAACCGCCCGGCTCGGGGCGGCCAGCAAAATGATCTACACCGACAAGAGCGGGCAGGAAGTTGCCTTGGGCAACTTGAAACACGGCAGCAGGGAGCTGCGGCGCATCCGGGGCGGCGAGATCGGGATGATCTTTCAGGAGCCGATGGCCAGCTTCTCGCCGGTCTATACGATCGGCAACCAGATGATGGAAGCCATCATGCTGCACCGCGGGCTGAAAAAGCGCGAAGCGCGGGAATACGCCATCGAGATGCTGAACAAGGTCGGCATTTCCAATGCTGCGGCACGGGTGGATCAGTACCCGCATGAGCTGTCGGGCGGGATGCGTCAGCGAGCGATGATCGCCCTGACTCTCTCGGCCGGCCCGGCACTGCTGATCGCAGATGAGCCGACTACGGCGCTGGATGTGACCATCCAGGCGCAGGTACTGGATCTGATGCGGGATCTGCAGCGCGAGTTGGGTATGGGAATGATCTTCATTACCCATGACCTTGGCGTGATTGCACAGATCGCCGATGACGTGGCGGTGATGTATCTGGGCACAATCGTTGAGCGCGGCCCTGCCAAGGAGGTGATCCGCAACCCGCAGCACCCCTATACCCAAGGGCTGCTGGACGCGATTCCCAGCTTGGATCATCTGCACGACCGCCTGAAACCGGTGCAGGGAGACATTCCCAGTCCCACGGCGCGCCCGGGGGGCTGCCCGTTCCATACCCGCTGCGCCCAGGCCATCGCGGGTACCTGTGATGCGCAGGAGCCGCCGGAAATTTCAACACCCCCCGGCCGCGCGGTGCGCTGCTGGCTGCACACCAACAAGGACCGGAGCGCAGCATGAGCAACCACAAGGACACGCTGATCGAGGTCAAAGACCTGTCCGTGCATTTCCCGATCAAGACCCGCAAGCTGTTCAAGACCGAAGTGCAGATGCTTAGAGCGGTGGACGGGGTCAGCTTTGGCATCAAGCGGGGCGAAACCGTCGGTCTGGTTGGGGAGTCCGGTTCCGGCAAGACCACCGTGGGCCGGGCAATCCTGCGCGCAATAGACCCAACCGATGGCGAGGTGATCTTTCACCGCAAGAAAAAAGGCGACATCGACCTGGCCCATGCCTCGGAGGCCGAACTGCGCAAGGTGCGCTCCAAGATGAACATGGCGTTCGGTGAAAGCGGCGGGGGCATCAAGGTCCATAATCTGGCAGGCGACCTGTTGCGGGCCTTCCGCCCGGAAATGAGCCTGGTGTTCCAGGATCCTTATTCCTCGCTGAACCCGCGGATGACGGTGCGCGACATCATTGCCGAGCCGCTGGTGGCCTCCGGCAGATACAAAGACCGCGACAAGATCGACGCACGGGTGCGCGAGATTGCGCTCCGCTGTAAGCTGAGCCTGGAGCACTTGCGCCGCTTTCCCCATGCGTTTTCCGGTGGCCAGAGGCAGCGGATTTGCATCGCGCGGGCGCTTGTTTCCAAGCCCAAGTTCGTGGTCTGCGACGAAAGCGTCTCGGCGCTGGACGTGTCCATCCAGGCGGAAATCATCAATCTGCTGAAGGATCTGCAGGAGGAAATGGGCGTGTCCTTCCTGTTCATCGCTCACGACCTGAGTGTTGTCGCGCAGATGTCGCACCGGGTAGCGGTGCTGTATGTCGGCAAGTTCGTGGAGTATGCACCGACCGAGAAGCTCTTCTTCTCGCCCAGGCATCCCTATACCCATGCGCTGCTCAGTGCGATCCCTACAGCCGACCCTGATGCCGGCTTCGAGCCAATCCGGTTGCAAGGGGAAATCCCGAACCCGCTGGCGGCGCCCTCCGGTTGCCGCTTCCATACCCGGTGCCCGTTTGCCAGGGAACGTTGCAGTGCGGAGCTGCCGGAATGGCGGGAGATCGATCAGGACCACTTTGTCGCGTGCCACTACGCCAATGAGTTCAATTTCAACAGAAGTTGAGGCCTGCAAAGCTATAAGATGTAACTTTTGGCGGCGCCGGGGAAGGCTGTGAACTGCGCCTCGTGCTTCAACGATTGCCTTCGACAGTTGGTGTTCGAGGCAGGGCGGGTATTCTGCATTTACAGAAACACGCGCGTGCGTCACGCCAACCTGACGTCGGCCAAGTTGCCAAGGAACTTCGGCGAAACCAATGTCAGCTTTGTGAAAGCCGCACCGCAAAAATTGATGCTCTCTGCAATGTTTGCAAAGGGCCGGTCAGGTTTCGAAGGGCGAAGACGGTTCGCAACTTTGCAGCGGCAGCTTCCTGCGCACAGCGGACGTACGAGAAAACTAGACTACGCTTGCAACGGATGGCGGTTGGCGACGCAGTCGTAAGTTATCGGGCTTGAATGAAACAGTGTCCAAATCCTGCTCCCGCAACCAGCACAATTTCCTCATAAATATCAAAGGCTTCGGATAACCCATCCGGGGCCTTCCTCGTGTTCGCGCCCTTGTTGCCCGTGGCTAGGCCCAACGTAAGCGTTGCATCAAGCCCCCTATTTGAGGTCTATCGGCCACGCCTTCCCCACGTATATTGGCGCTACGCGCCAATATGGCGGTTTCCAAACTGAAGCCCGCCCCCGCTGAGCGTAGTGACCTGCCAATGCTATCGGCACCTAGAAGCTGACTAGCTGTAAATGTGTAAATAATCGATCTCTTGCCTGATTTGGCTAGTCCAGCCACGTAATAACGCGCCGGGATCACCTCGAGTGTTTCGTTGAGGTCATATCCGCGTATCGAGCCTCCGCATCCGCAGGGACACTTTCTGTCGGGCGTTCCCATTTCAATTCGTTGGGCCAGATGTTCTTTCCAGAAGCTGACTTGCGAATTGTGAAACCCCAGACCTCGTATTCCGCCATTCCGACCTCCTGCTAAATACCGGGGGCCTGAATACCATTCAGCGCATCATAAGGTTTAGGGGGCAACGAGGGGGCCAAATGCAACGCTTACGGCCCAACAACCCCGCCAGATCCCCTGCCAAGGTAAGATCCAGGCCACCACCCTCCGCCGCTGGCGTCAGCACGATCCGCTCCACCAGAGACCGCAGCGCCTCCTTCGCCTCTTCCATGCCTTCGGCTGCGCGGGATGAAACGCTGAATGAAATCCGCCCGGCAATGCGGATGGTCACGCGCATTGCTCAATTGGTGGCCCGGACCGTGAAACGCGTCCTCGCCAAGGAGCGGCAAAAGCTGAAGCAGGACGCGGATTATGTGCGCGGTCTGCGTCAGAAATGGGAACCGGAAGATGATGCGAGGCTGACGAGGATCTCACAAGGGCGAGATGAGGTGTCGATATAAGGGTGGGCGGGAAGCAGACTTTCGCTGTTGATTGCACGCATCTTCAAGGCATACTTCGAGCCCAAGGAGGTTTTACCCGGCTCCCGCCGCACCTCTGGAGCGTTTTACCCGGCCTCTTGCTCCTTGATCTTCCGAATGATCTGCTCATCGGTGAGTCTCGCCTTCATAAATCCGTCCTTTGGTTAGGCGGACTCCACACAATAATGGGGGAGACCTAGAGGCTTAGCCCACATGCAGTCTGGAGCCTGTGCGCGGCGCAGGTCAGCTAGAAAAGGCGCAGTTTCACACGATCCTGGAGATACGGCAGGCGGGCCTGGGCTGCGGAAACTGCATCCCTTTCAGTCTGTACGCACAGCAGCTCTTCCCCGTCGCCCGCTCTGGCCAGTTCCTGCCCGTTGGGGGCGATGGCACAGCTGCCGCCGAAGAAATCCATGCCGTTTTCGCGACCGCAGGAATTCGCGTAGCAGACATAGATGCCGTTCTCGAAAGCCCGGGCCGGGATGATGGTGTTGGCTACCATGCCCCATTGAGAACCCAGAGCTGTGGGCACCAGCACAATTTCGGCACCGGCCTGGGCAACTGCACGGAAGGTTTCGGGAAACTCGGCGTCGTAGCAGATCAGCGTGGCGGCCTTTAACCCCTCCAGGTCAAACAGCGTGTAGCTGCTGCCCGGGCTGAAGTGATCGCCTTCAAATCCTGGCGGCAGCAGCAGCTTGCGGTGGGTTGCCAGGAGAGCCCCATCCTTGCCGATGCAGGAGGCGGAGTTGAAAAGGCGCCCGTCCTTCTGTTCGGCAAAGCCATAGTGAATGGCCACCTGATGGCTGCGGGCGAGGTCTGCGATCACTTTTGCGGAGGGCCCGTCAACGGGTTCGGCCCATTCGGACACCCGGCTGCCGATGTTGTAGCCGGTCAGGAACAGCTCTGGCAGGATCAGCAGATCCGTTTGCTGCCCGTCCAGCCGGGACAGGCAGCCCCGCAGCCAGGCCAGCCGCGCCTGCGGACCGGCCAGGTCCGCAGGGCTTTGGGCTATAGCGATATTCAGGCTGGCGGCCATGGCTCAGCCCTTGCTCAGCAGGATTTCGCGGGGGTAGCTGGTGATGTAGTCGGTGCCGGTTTCGGTCACCACCACGGAATCCCCGATCCGGCCCGCGGTCACACCATCAACCGAAATGCCGCCATCCACCGCAAAGGTCATGCCAGGTTGCAGCACGGTCTTGTCGCCTTCCTTCAGCTCGGGCGCCTCCAGGTATGCAACGCCGATTGAGCGGCCGGTGCGGTAGCCGGTCTCATAGCCGCGGGCGCGGTAGACCTCGTTGGCGGCAGCGGCCACGTCCTCGGCCAGGACGCCGGGGCGCATCACGGCAATGGCGGCCTGCTGGGCTTCGATGGCGGCCTCCTGCACGTCGCGGGCCTGGTCGTTCACATCGCCAATGTGGAACATGCGGTCAAAGCCCAGCTTGTACTGCTTGAACTGCGCCATATTGCAGAAGCAGAAATAGACCGGGTCGAATTTCTCGTAGGCCCGCACGTTGGCGCGGCGGTGCACCATCGAGGTCTCGGTGCCGCTTTGCAGGATTTGCAGGTTGTGGATCATCGGCGAAACGAACCGGTCCCAGCCCTTGGCGGTCAGGAAGGTGGCCGCCTTGCGCGAGCCTGCCTCGATCACCGCCAGCGCGCTCTCATACTCGCGCGCGCCTTCGCGCAGGCTGTCATGGGCCGCGGCCATCATGGCGCCGGCAATCTGGCCCGCTTCCTTCATGACGCCGATTTCAAACGGCGTCTTGATGGTGCGCATGGCGCCGAGCACCGGCGAGATGTCCCGCAGGGGCACGCCGGGATAGGTGTCGTCCAGATGATTGCGCACGATGGCAGGAATGGTGCCGCGTTCGATCCAGATCTCGTTGGGGTTATCGCCCAGAGCGCCCGCCAGGGCGCGGCCCCAGCTGCGCTGGCCGATGTCTTCCCAGGTGCACACGTCCTCGACCCAGGTCATTTCCGCGACCATTTCGGATTCCATCAGCGGGGTGATGACAATCGGCGCTTCATTGGCGTCGACCACCAGCATCGAGGGGCGGCCGAACTCGATCCCCAGATAGCCCCAGAACCCGGCCAGATAGGCGATCGAGCTTTCGTCGGTGAAGACAGCCTTCTCGATACCGGCCTGGCGCATGCGGTCCTGCAGGTCGAGCGTGCGTGTCTTGGCTTCTTCCAGCATGAGGTGTTTTCCTTCTTATTGAGGTGTTGAGCGTTAAAGGATCAGTCCAGCAGGCCCGGCAGGAACAGGGCCACGGGCGGCACGAAGGTCACGATCAGGACCATTGGCAGGTGTCCCAGCAGCAGGAACTTCATGGTCGGGCCGACATAGACCGACAGCGGCTGGCGGGTGACACCGCCGGCCATGTAAAGGAGCGGCGCGCAGGGCGGGGAGATGTTGCCGAGCCCAAGGTTGGTGCCGACGATGGCGGCAAAGTGGATCGGGTCCAGGCCAATCTTCTGAGTGACCGGCAGCAGGATGATCGCAGCCAGCACACCGCCCGAGACATCGTCGATGATCATGCCCATGATCAGGAGCAGCAGGTTGATCAGCAAGAGGATAACGATCTTGTTGTCGGAGATCGTCAGCAGCAGGTCGGCGAACTGTGTTGGCACCTTGGCCAGCACCATGCCGCGGCTCATCACGAAGAGGAAGAACAGCACCATCAGGATCGCACCGGTCAGCCGCGCCGCTTCAACCGTGGAGTTGAACAGCATCTGCATCGGCAGCGAGCGGTAGATCGCAATGCCCACGATCAGGGTGTAGACCAGCGCCACGGCGCCTGCCTCAGTCGGGGTGGCGATGCCGCTGTAGATGCCGCCCAGCACGATCACCGGCATGATGATGGCCAGGCTGGCTTTCTTGCCTGTATTTGCAGCCTCGGCCAGAGTTTCACGCAGCGGCAGCTTGGGGGCGGTGGTGATGGTTGTATTGTTGCGCAGGAAAAAGAAGTTCAGCGCGCAGTAGATCAGCGCCAGCAGCACGCCCGGCCCCATGGTGGCGAGAAAGCATTTGGCGACGGATTCCCGGATCGCAATGGCAAAGACGATCATCGGGATCGAGGGCGGGATCATCAGCGCCAGCACCGAGGAGACCGCGACCAGCGCAGTGGCATGGCCGGGCGGATAGCCTTCCTTGATCATCCGCGGCACCATGATCTTGCCGATGGCGGCAATGGCGGCCGAGGCGCTGCCGGAGATCGCGCCGAACAGCGCGCAAGTGATGACGGTGACGGCGCCAAGCCCGCCCTTGGTGCGGCCGACAAAGCTGTTCACGAAGTTCAAGAGCCGCTCGGAAATGCCCGAGGCGCCCATCAGCGTGCCCGACAGGATGAACAGCGGGATTGCCAGCAGCGAGAAAGCGCTGACCTGGGAATAGCCGAAACCGGCGTGGAAGGAGATATTGGTGCCGGACATCAGCCCATAGGCCAAGGCGCCGGTGCCAAAGGCAAAGCCAACCGGAACCTCGATCAGCAGCAAAAGGATGATGGCCAGGAAGGCGATGAGGAATACGGTCATTGGGTCAGTCTCCGCCTTTGCCGGTCACGAGCGCGCGCGCTTCTAGAAAGGCTTGCAAGGCCAGGTAGAGGATCATCAGGGCAAAACCGCTCACCATGCTGAAATCCCAGATGTATTTGGGCAGCCGCATATAGGTGCTCTTGCGGTTCAGGGAGAGGTTGTAGGCCGCGAAATCCCAGGCGAACCAGGCAAAGACCACAACCGTCACCAGGCAGCACAGGGTCCCGAACAGGCGCACCGACAGCAGGGTCTTGCGGTTCTGCGTCAGCAAGGTCAGCACGCCGCCCTCGATATGGTCGCGCTCGCGGGTGCAATAGGCCATGCCGATGAAGTAGATCCACAGGGCCAGCATCGGCGCCAGCTCCTCGATCCCCAGAAAGGGCGAGGCGATCACGTAGCGCATGAAAACCTGCGCTGCCATCAGGAGCCCCAGCGCGATCATGGCGGCGAACAGCACCACCCGCATTAAGAGGGCCAGCCTGTCTTCGATGGCATAAAGCCCGCCAAGCCCGCGGTAGACTGGCGCTGACGGATCACTGCCGGCCGGCATGATCGGCTCCGGGGTCAGGACGTTGTCCAGACTGTCCGTATGCAGAAGCTCTTTGGTCATGCGCTCTCCTCCCTGGTCAGTGCATGAAATGGGTCTGCGCCCGCGGGAGAAGCGGGCGCAGAGGGGATGGATCAGTTACCGCCTGCGGCAGCCTTGATCTGGCCCATCACTTCGGCGCCGATGATCTGTTCCATGTAGGGATATTCCACCGCTGTGACCTGCTGGCGGTAGGCCTCCAGCTGCGCGGGCGTCAGCTCGACAACCTCGATGCCGGCCTCTTTCATCTGGGCAAACCACTTGGGGCTTTCGGCCTCTGCGTTTTCCCAGGCCCAGGCCACCGCCTCATCGGCGGCGGTGCGGATCCAGCCCTGCTGCTCTGCGCTCAGGCTGTCGAACCAGCGTTTGTTGGCGGTCCAGAAAGTGTGTTCGAAGTTCTCGCGGGTGAAGACATAGGCGCTGACCACATCCTTGAACAGCAGCACTTCGGAAGGCGGCGAATAGGCACGGCCGTCGATGGCGCCGGTCTGCAGGGCTGTATGCACCTCACTGAAGGCCATCGGGACGGGCGCAAAGCCGGTGGCCTTGTAGCGCTCGATGGCCATCGGCATGCCGGGCACCCGCATCTTGAAGCCCGCGGCCTCCTCCGGGAAGCTGGTCGGCACCTCGACACCCTTGCGCACCACGAAGCCGGTGAAATCCGTGGGAATGGTGCCCAAGAGAACCATGCCAAGGTCGTTCATGATGCCGTCATAGACCCCGTTCATCACAGAGCCCGGGCCATAGATCTCGCGCCCGGTTTCCCAGTCGCTGGCGACATAGCCCAGAACCGAGACATCCCAGCGCGGGTCCAGTTCCGAGTGGTTCCAGGACATGGTCATCTGCACCGCGCCCTGCGACACCTGCTCGACGATCGAGGTCCAGTCGCCCAGATCGCCGCCCGGATGGTAGTCAACGGTCAACTCACCGCCGGACAGCTCGTCCAGCCGCGCCGAGAAGCGTTCGGAGACGTGGTGAAAGATGTGCTGGGTGTCCATCACATGGCCCAGAATAATGTCTTCCGCTTGCGCTGCAGGCAGCGTTGCAGCCAGCACGCCAGCAGCAGCGGCGCCCGCCTTTATCAATGTTGCGATCCCCACGAAGGTTTCCTCCCTATCAGTGTTCCAGTCGCGGTCCGAATCGATAGTTCGGACGCGTAATTTGCTAAGCTGTATACAGCTAATGCGTCAACACTTGATTTTTTGCCAGAATTGCGACCTTTAATAGAGGGGCTGCATGCACCGGTGCGAAAGGATGAGAAAAGATGTTTGATGAAGGGCGTCACCGTCGGGCAAAAATCGGCTTCGTTCTGCTTGCCACGGAGCAGACAATCGAAAGCGACATGTTCCGGCTTTGCCCGGAGGGCGTAGGGGTGCATTTTACCCGTGCCTGGATTGGCGATAGCATTACTGTGGACAGCCTCAGCCGCCATGCGGGCGATCTGGCTCGCGCCGCTTCGACCCTGCTGCCGGACGGAAGCCTGAATGTGGTCTGCTATGGCTGCACCTCAGGCAGCCTGGTCATCGGCGAAGAGCGTGTTACCGCCGAACTGAACAAAGGCGCCCCGGCTGCCAGGGCAACCAGCTTGATTTCTGCCGTGATCGCGGCCTTGCGGGTGATCAACGCAAAGCGCGTTGCTGTGGCCACGCCCTACCTGGACGAAATCAACAAGCAGGAGGTTCAATATCTTGAAAACGCGGGTTTCCAGATCGTCCGGATAGAAGGGCTGCAGCTGGAGAAGGACAGCGACATGATCCGAGTCAGCCCGGAGTACTTGGCTGATTTTGCCCAACAGGCTGACACGCCGGACAGCGATGCGCTGTTCATCAGCTGCGGTGCGCTGCGGTCGCTGGAGATCGTGGATCGGCTGGAACAGCTGCTGTGCAAGCCAGTGATCTGCTCCAACCAGGCAATGATGTGGCATGTGCTGCGCCTTGCCGGCGTCCCGGACCAGATCGAAGGATATGGCCGGCTGCTCCGGGAACACTGAAATTGGCTCTTCTGTGCTATCAAACGCCTTGATATGACTTCTGAAACCGTCGCCGTCCGGGAAAGGAAGCTCACTTGTCTGCAGAGGCCGCACCGCTGACACCGCCGGGCTGGGGAGACCGCAAGCCGGGTGTTGAGGACATTCAGCGTTTGATCCTGAAGCGGATCTGCTTTCTGGAGTACACACCAGGAGACCGGCTGAAGGAGGCGGAACTGGCCGAAGAATTCGGGGTGAGCCGCACGCCTGTGCGCGATGCGATCAGCCGGATCAATCACTTGGGCCTGGTGGAAACGATCAACGGTGTCGGAAACGTCGTAATGGAGCTGCCACCGGAAAAGATTGCCCATGTCTACGATATGCGTCTGAATCTGGCTTCGCTGATTGGCGCAACCGCACCTGCTGAGATCGAAGACAGCCATCTGGAACGCGCCCGCGACCTTTTAGAGCAGGCTCATCAGCTTGGCGGGCAAGTGGACTCCCGCCAGTATGTCATCGTGAACGATCAGCTAAACACGCTGATCAGCGATCTGATTGGCAATTCGGTCCTGCGTTCTTTCTGGACCCAGGCCTACTACCAAGCGGCCAGCACCTGGCACAGGGTTGTCGACTGCGCAGGTGCGGAAGTGGCGGATGCCCTGGTTGCCGAGCTTGTGGATCTTGAAAACGCCTTGGTCGAGAAGGATATCCAGGCAGTGGGGTACATTCAGCGTATCCACATTGGCTATGGCTATGCCCGTATCAGGAAGTTTCTGTTCAGCGGAACTGACGAGTAACTTTCACGATCTAAACAACTCCCCATTCTTTGGACAGGGGCAGGGATAGTTTTAGCTACTCGCCGCATTTGCTGACCGGTTTGATTGATATAGGAACCTGCGCCGCACGGGCAGGCAAGTGATGTCAGGGCAGCAGACTTGGTTGGGGCGGTCCGCCCTCAGCCTCTTCAGCAGGTCGGGATTGGTCTTGTGCTCTTTCGTCGGTTTGTTGGTGCTGGGCTTTTGGAAAACCGGGCTCACCCATGCCGCGCCTCACTTCCCGCCTCAAGGCATCAGCTTTCTTTCCAAAAAGAGCCGGCCACTGCCAGCCTCCCGATCTTGGCGTGAAGCTCCTTCACCTGCTCCTCGTCGGTCTCGGTTTTTTTCCGGCTGCCGCGTTCGAATACGCCGGAGGCAACCTTGAGGAGCACATTTTTTCATTGGTGGATCATCGCCGGGTGCACCCGGAACCGGCCCGCCGGCACAGCACCGGTCTCCTCCTCCTTCAGCACCTAAAGCGCGGCCTTCAGCTTGAAACCGAGCACGTGCTGCTTGGTTTCGGCTTTATTGATCTCCTTTTCGTCGAAGATCTGAAGACTGCAATCGCAGCTTATGCCGGTGGCCGGATTTCAAGTCCGCTACCAAACATTGACCTGCCTGATCAGGGGCTGCTGTGTACCGCAAACTGGGTCAGATCTGCGTCCTCCGGAGTAATGAACCGGTAGGATTCGCGTACGCCCGATTCCGTAAGCTCACGGGTAACGGTCAAAAGAGTGTTTGGGGCATGCTCGCCGCAAAGGTCGGCCATCTGGGCAAGCTCTTCTGCGGCGATAGGCAAGGCAGCCTCCAGCGTCGGCGCGCCGTAGTAGGTCACGAAATGCTGTGCCAGCAGGGTCTTTAGGCCTTCCATTTCCGATGGCGTGATGTCGGTGACAGCAACAAATGTCACCCGGCCACCGGTTTCCAGGCCGAGCCAGCCGTTGGCAAATGCCTGGCGCGCCTTGCCGTTGAGGTCTGCCTCCGACCAGTCGGAGAACTCGAACCCGCCCGGCAGGCACCATTCGCCGGTACGGGCAGGGCTATTGTAGACACGGGTGTCGGACTCGTCGAAATGAATCGCGCGGGCGAGTTTCATGGCTGCTCCAAAAGGGTTGTGAGCGGGATCCGGCGGGTATCAGGGCCGTTGCGCAGAAGCATGCCGAAGTCCTCGTCCACGCCGGTAAACGTGCCGCTGTATGTGTCTTGCGTTACAGTCTTGCCAAGGTCTTGAACCAGCCCCCGCCATTCCGAATGGAGCGGCCGGGGGCCTTCGTCTTCCCAGCGAGTGATCCAGTTGAGGGTGTGGCGGGCCCAGGCCTCGATCAGGTTGGCGGGCTGCACATCAGCGCAGCCTTCGGCGTAAAGGGAGGTCTGGTCCGGCGTGGCGCCAGGGGTTTCTGATGGCCAAAGCGGCAAGGAAAGGCTGATTACCAGCCAATCGGGGACTTGCATCGGATCTGCCGCAGCGCTTGCTGCGCGCAGGGTGCCGCAGGTGGCTCCATTTATGGAAATGGCGCCATTCCAGGCCAGATGCACGGCAAGTTCTGGGGGGCCGAGAGCGCCAAGGGCATTTTGAAAGCTGACACCGCACAGCGGCATCATTGCCATCGCCTGCTGAAGCGGCACATCCGGTGCAAACACAATTGCCGCCTCCAGCACGGGGGGGGCCAATCTGTAGCAGACCAAACCAGCGTCGCAGCCCAGTACAGCGCGGCGGCAGGCGATGGCAAAAGGGCTGTCGGTGCAGGGTTCACCGTCCATGAGGGGTGGGAAGCGCAACCGGGTCATGCCATGCCCTGCCCGATCAGCGTCTGCGCAATGCTGTGAAAGGCCTGGGCCTGGGGCCCATCGGGATTGGAGACGGTGACCGGTGCCCCGCCATCGGCAGCAAGGCGGATTTGCATGTCCAGAGGCACTTCCGCAAGCAGGGGCACGCCGAGCTTTTTTGCCTCTGCCGCGACGCCGCCGTAGCCGAACACATGCTCTTCATGCCCGCAGTTGGAGCAGATGTGCGTGGACATGTTTTCAATCATGCCGGCGATTGGGACGTGGAGCTGCCGGAACATGTCTATCCCCTTGCGTGCGTCCAGCAGAGCAATGTCCTGCGGGGTGGATACGACGATCGCCCCGTCGACACGGGCTTTTTGCGCCAGGGTCATCTGCACGTCGCCTGTTCCGGGCGGCAGGTCCACTATCAGGACGTCCAATGCGCCCCATTGTACCTGCATCATCATTTGCTGCAGCGCGCCCATCAGCATCGGGCCGCGCCAGACAACGGCCTGGTCCTCATTGGTCATGAGGCCGATGGACATCATCGTGACACCGTGATTGCGCAGCGGCAGGATTGTCTTGCCATCGGGAGAGGACGGCCGTCCTGAGACACCCAGCATACGCGGCTGTGAGGGGCCATAAACATCCGCATCCAGCAGACCGGTGCGGCGGCCGCGGGTTGCCAGCGCGCAGGCGAGGTTGGCAGAGACGGTGGATTTGCCAACTCCGCCTTTACCGGACGCGACGGCGAGGATGCGCTGGACGCCAGGAATGGCCTGCGGTCCTTGTGGTTGCACCGCGGCTTTGGGTTTCAAGTCAGGCGGTGCCTTGGAGGAATGGCCGGTCAGCACAATGGACACCTTGCCGATGCCCTCCAGCTCTTGCAGCCGCGCTTCTGCCTCGCTGCGCACGGCCTCAAACTGAGAGGCATGCTCGGGGGCGATTTCCAGCACGAAACGTACGGTGGAGCCGTCAACGTTCAGCGCCCTCATGGCGCCGCTGGTAACGATATCACCGCCCTGCACCGGATCGGCAATGGTTTTTAAAACCGTAAGAACGGCCTCTCTGCTCATCTTTTGTTTCCTTCCTGCCGTTGACGGGCCTGCAGGGCCGCGCCTAGGCTGATCCTATTATGCGTGCGGGATATCTGGTTGTCATATTCTGGCTGCTGCCCCATCCTGTTTTCGCCGACGAGGGGCGGCTGGTGCGGCTGCACGCGCCTGCGGCGCTGGCGGAGAGCGGCCTGTTGCGCCATATCCTGCCGCGGTTTTCGCTGAAAACTCAGGTCAAGGTGAAGCTGACGGACCTTGCAGACGCCGACCTGGCTCTGGGGCCGGAGGGGGAGGCGTTGTTCGAGGGGGCTGGTGCGGTTTGGCACTTGCAGCTGCGGCGCCCTGTACATGCTGGAGCCGGCAAACTGGCTGCGTGGCTGCGTTCCGAGGTCGGCCGGCGGACGGTTCTGGGCTTCGCGCCAAAGGGGTGGGCTGTGTTCACAGCACCGCTGCAAGCGGCCAGACAGCCGGAACCGGCTGGCGTGGAAGGCGATGCTGTGCTGGGGCGGCAAGTGGCAGAGGCACAATGCGGCCGCTGCCATGTGGTAGCAGAAGGGGCCGGGATTGCCGGCATCGGATCCACCCCCAGCTTTCAAGTGCTGCGCAGCCTCAGCGACTGGGAGGAACGGTTTTCCGCCTTTTATGCGCTCAACCCGCATCCGGCCTTTACGGAAATCAAAGATGTTACCGCCCCCTTTCCGCAAGACCGTCCACCGCCTGTCCACCCTGTCAGTCTGACTTTGGCAGAAGTGGAGGCACTGCTTGCTTATGCCGCTGCGCTGACACCGGCAGATCTGGGGGCGCCGCTGCAGCATCAATGATCACGGCGTTTGCTAAGGTAGTCTTCGGTGGTGCGGGGGCGCGGGCGTTCTCCTCCGCCGAAGGGGTTGTTTTCGCTGTGGAATTGCGCATTCACCCGGCAATCGTCGCACATCTGAATCATCCGCAGCGCACCGGGATCCTGGTACATACTGTGGGCTGAAAGTCTGTCGGTAATGCGTTCAATGGTGGATTTCACCCCGAATAGAGCCCCGCATACGACACAGGCAAACGGCTCCTCCTCATTCAGGACCTTTTGCGAAAGCGCCGCGGGGGTGAGGTCCAGCTGTGGCACGAGTGTTATCGCGTTCTCCGGGCAAATTCGCGAACAAAGACCGCATTGCAGGCAGGCGTCCTCTTGGAACCGCAGCTGCGGTGCATCCGGGTTATCGCTGAGCGCGCCGGACGGGCACAGCGAAACGCACGAAAGACAAAGCGTGCAGTTGCCGGTTTCAACCGCGACCGCACCATATGGAGCTCCCTTGGGCAAGGGCAGCACGCGGGCATCCGGGTTCAGGGCCCTGGCGGCTTGCCGGGTGATTTGGCGGCGGGTGCCAAGCGGGCGGACCGGTGCGGCGCATGAGGGGGGCGGCGCGTTGTCATAAAGGGCGGCTTCCAAAGCGTCCGGGTCAGAAAGGTCCAGTATCTTCACGGCTTCGCTGCTGCTGAGCGCCTGGGCCAGCGCCGCCTGCTCTTGCAGCGCGTGCGGATCAGTCCCGGGGCCTTGCAGCAGGCAGACGCGGGCAAAGCCACCTGCCAGCGCAGCCAGCATCTCGGCATGTCCGAACAGGTTGAGGGCCGGCAGTTCCATCGGAATCACATCTGCAGGCAGGCCGCGGCCGAACCGGGCGGAAAGGCGGATCAACTCTGCTCCGCGGGCATCGCTGATCAGCAACCGGGGTGCCACGCCGCCGGCGTCAAGAAAGGCCTTGGCCAGGGTCTGAACCCGAAGCATCGTCAGATCCACTGGCGGTGCGTCATAGCTGATGGCAGCGGACGGGCAGACTGCAGAACAGGCACCGCAGCCGGCGCAGATCATTGGATCTATGGACACGTGATCGCCGGCCGGGGTGATGGCGCCAGTTGGACAGAGGTCCAGGCAGCGCGTGCAGCCTTTCTGTTCTGCCCTGCTGTGGGCGCACAGCAGAGGTTCCGCCCGCACGTAGAGCGGTTTTTCAAAGGTGCCAACCATCTGCGAGGCGGCCAGCACAGCGGCAGCGACAGTCGGCGGGTGTGCAGGGTCGGCGCGCAAGTAGCCCTCGCGCTTTTCCGGTGCGGAGAACAGCGGCGCCCCGCCGCGCAAGTCCAGGATGATGTCACAGTCCGACTGGCCGCCGTCCTGGGCCGCGCTCCAGCTCCAGGCACCGCGGCCTCCGGGCTCCATCACTTGCAAGGCGTCAATGCGGACTTGGAATTGACCCAAGGCGCCAGAGGCCCGCGACAGACGGCCCAGCACCACGTCAAAGCCGCGCGACGGAGGCAAGTCCGGGGCGCTGTCCAGCAGGACGGTGACGCCAAGCGTTTGCTGCAACTGTTCGGCCGCTTGCAGTGCTGCCTCTGCAGGGCCCAGAATCAGGCACAGGCCGTCTGAGGTGACATCGCGTGTTCTGGGGGCAGCGGCAGGCAGTAGGGCCTCAGCGGCGAGGGCGGACATTTTGGGCAGTTTCGAGGCCTTGTCCGCACTCCATCCGGCGCGGTCACGCAGGTCCAGAAGCACCGGAGGAGGGGCGTTCAGCTCTGCGGCAAGAGCCTCGAAAATCCGGCTTTCCTGAGTGCAGCAAATAATTGCATCGCCTGAGTCCAAAGCTGCCGTAGCACGGTCAATCTGGCGGGTGCAAAGTGCGGTGCAGGGCGTTGGAACTGATAGCCCGGTCGCGTCCGCCAAGCCCTGTGCGTCAACTTGTTGAGTGCCTAAACAATCACATGTTATCAGTGATTTGACCATGTTTTCCCCGTGGGCCGTCTAGGTGTTTTGCGGCCTCGTTTTCCCTGATGTCTCTCTCGATTTAGACGCGATTCGAAATCTGCCACAACCGGTTTTGTGAGGCGGGACGCGGCGCAGCGGCTCCGAATCAGGCCAAGTTTGGGGTGTGTGATTCGGGTGTCCTGGGCCGCTCATTTTTCCTGAGTCTTTTTGTCGATATGGACAAAACGTCCGGCGCGGTGAACGGGCTTATGGGGGGCTGCCCAAATTGACCGGAAACAGCCCGGAATGCGAAGGCACGCAATTCCGCGCTTTGCCGGTGGCAGGGAGGTGGCGCAGTCTGGAAATTGGGGAGGAAAACCGGTTGATTCACAATCCGAAGATGTACCGGACTATGCCGCTTGGCATCGTACTGCGCAAAACCCGAGGCGTAACCCGCTGGGTGCCATGGTGCTGGCGCGCGATTGCGGTTCTGCCCGGGGCGGCTCCGGCCCACTGGCATGAAATGCGCCGTGAGAATGACGCGGTGGAGTATCATGCCGCGACACTGACGCTGGAACTGCACGGGGCTGAGGCAGAGGCCTATCACCACGGGCTGAACGCGCGGTTGCCGAGTGTCTATGTTGTGATGCGGCAGCAGGCTGGGGATGCGCCTCTGGACATGCTGCTGGTCACTGCTTCGCCCTATGAGGCACAGGATTACACCGACAGCGGCGAGGAGATTGTCGAGAAGGTTCCGATGCCGCCGGCGCTTTTGGCCTGGGTGCGGGAATTTGTCGAAGAGTTCTATCAGGAAGAAGCCTTTGTAAAGCGCCGCCGCGACAGGAAACGGGTTGATCTGGCGGAAGATGGGATCGGCGATCCCCGCATTGTTCAGATAGCCGACGTCTACCGCTCGCCCTCGCTGCTGAAGCGGAGGCTGCAATGATGGATGCCTGGTCCCGCCGGCGTGCTGCCGTTGCTGCTGAAACCCGGGCCGGGGAACGGCTTCGCGCTTTGGAGGCGGCAGCAGAGCGGGAGGCACGGCAGGCGGACAAGAGCGATGCGGAGCTGCTTGAGGAGCTTGGCCTGCCGGAACCGGAGACGCTGAACTCGGGAGAAGACTTCCGTCAGTTCCTAGCTGAGGCGGTGCCGGCCCGGCTGAAAAACCGCGCTCTGCGGCACTTGTGGCGGGTCAATCCGGTGCTCGCCAATCTGGACGGGCTGGTCGACTATGGTGAGGATTTCACCGACGCAGCTACAATTCTCGAAAACATGCAGAGCGCTTATCAGGTCGGCAAGGGCATGTTTGCCCATGTCGAGGAACTGCAGCGTCAGGCGGAAGCTGAACAGCCCGGCGCAGCAGCGGAACCGGCAGCACCTGCGGAAGAGAAAGCTGAGGCTGCAGCCGCCGGTCCGGAACTGGGTGAACCAGAGGACGTTGCGGCCGGTGCCCCCCTTTGTCAGGCCGCTGAGCAGCCGGCAGACATGCAACCGGTAGAGCAGGACGCGGTTTGTGGCGTCGGCCCTGGGCCGCGGCGGATGATTTTCACCTTTGACGATCAGAGGACAGGATGAGCGCAGCAGTGGACGCCAGAATTGCCGAAGAAGACCGCCTGAGGGCAGATTTGTACAACTATCTCGGCCTGATGCTATCCGGGCCGCCGAACCAGATGCTGCTGGATCAGACTGCCGGCCTCAGCGGCGACGAAACCGAGCTGGGGCAGGCGATTGCGACGCTGGCGAAACTGGCTCGGCTAACCAAGCCGAAGGCAGCAGAAGGCGAATTCAATAAGCTTTTCATCGGGCTGGGACGGGGGGAACTGCTGCCCTATGCCTCCTACTACCTGACTGGTTTTCTGAACGAAAAACCGCTGGCGGTGCTGCGTCAGGATATGACGGCACGCGGGTTGGCACGGGCAGAGAACGTGTTTGAGCCTGAAGACAACATTGCCAGCTTGATGGAAATGATGGCGGCGCAGATCGCGGGGCGGTTTGGGCTGCCTGTTCCGCTTGAAGAGCAAAAGATCTTCTTCAACCGGCACATCGCACCTTGGGCACCGCACTTTTTTGCAGACCTCGAGGCGGCCAAGAATTCGGTTCTTTATGCTGGGGTCGGCGCTGTCGGCCGGGTGTTCATGGAGATCGAGACCGAAGGTTTCCGCCTGAGCGGGGCCTGAAGCCGCAGCGGCGGCATGCGCCGCGCGGACAATTGGCGGGCAACCGTTGGAACGGAACAGAAGCAGCAAGGAGGAGGAAAGGATGAGCAAGGAAACCAAGGCATCGCGCCGGGAGTTTCTGAAACTGGCCGGCACTGCAGCACCCGCAACGGCGGTGGCCGTTGCAGCCGGCGGCAAGGAAGCAGAAGCGGCAGAGCCGGACCTGACGTCCGAAAAGATGCAGGACACCGCGCATACCCGCGCTTACCTCGAGACCGCCCGGTTCTGACCCGGACACGCTATTCCGCCTTGTGGCAACTGGTTGCGTGACGCCCGACCGCCAAAGGCACATTCCGCAGTTACCAAGCAAGCGGGGTTCCCGCAGGCAAGGGAGAGAAAAACATGCTTAGGAAAAAGACCAACGGGGTTGCGCGACGCCCCCAGCGGACAAGTATCCTGTCTGAAGCCGCAAATGCTTCGGTTGACCGCCGCGCATTCCTGCGCGGGTCGGGTCTGGCGATTGGCGGGCTCACCGCAATCGCGGCCACCGGCGGTACAGTGCAGCAGGCCAGTGCGGCCACAGCGGCAACCGGAACGGTGGAGCTGAAAAAATCTGTTTGCACCCATTGTTCCGTCGGCTGCACGGTTGTTGCCGAGGTGTCTGATGGTGTCTGGGTCGGACAGGAGCCCGGCTGGGACAGCCCTTTCAACCTCGGCGCCCATTGCGCCAAGGGGGCTTCAGTGCGCGAGCACGCTCATGGCGAGCGCCGGCTGAAGTACCCGATGAAGAAAGAGGGCGGTGAGTGGAAACGCATCAGCTGGGAGCAGGCGATCGACGAAATCGGCGGCGGCATGATGAAGATCCGCGAGGAAAGCGGGCCTGACAGTGTCTATTGGCTGGGATCGGCCAAGCACAGCAACGAACAGGCTTATCTGTTCCGCAAGTTTGCCGCCTACTGGGGCACGAACAACGTGGATCACCAGGCGCGGATTTGCCATTCGACCACGGTTGCAGGTGTTGCCAACACCTGGGGCTATGGCGCGATGACGAATTCCTACAACGACATCCACAACTCCAAGGCCATCTTCATCATTGGCGGCAACCCGGCAGAGGCGCATCCCGTGTCGCTGCTGCATGTGCTGCGCGCGAAAGAGCAGAACAATGCGCCGCTGATCGTCTGCGACCCGCGCTTTACCCGCACGGCCGCCCATGCTGATGAATATGTGCGCTTCCGGCCCGGCACTGATGTAGCGCTGATCTGGGGTATACTGTGGCACATCTTTGAAAACGGCTGGGAAGACAAGGAATTCATCCGCACCCGTGTCTGGGGGATGGATCAGATCCGCGAAGAGGTCGCTAAATGGACCCCGGAAGAGGTCGAACGTGTGACCGGCACACCGGGCAGCCAGCTGAAGCGCGTTGCGCGGACCATGGCCAATAACCGTCCCGGCACGGTGATCTGGTGCATGGGCGGAACCCAGCACACCAACGGCAACAACAACACCCGGGCTTACTGCGTGCTGCAGCTGGCACTGGGCAACATGGGCACATCCGGCGGCGGCACCAATATCTTCCGCGGCCATGACAATGTGCAGGGGGCCACGGATCTGGGCGTGCTGTCCCACACCCTGCCAGGCTATTATGGCCTGTCCAAGGGCGCCTGGGCGCATTGGGCACGGGTCTGGGGCGAGGACCCGGAATGGCTGGCGGGGCAGTTTGCGACCACCACCGGCGCCGATGGCACCGAGAAAGCGCTGCAGAACCTGAGCGGCATCCCGGTCAGCCGCTGGATTGACGGTGTGCTGGAAGACCCGGCGAATATGGACAACCCGGACAAGGTGCGCGCCATGGTTCTGTGGGGGCACGCACCGAACTCGCAGACCCGCGGGCCGGAAATGAAGACGGCGATGGAGAAGCTGGATATGCTGGTCGTGGTTGATCCCTATCCGACCGTCTCCGCCGTGCTGCATGACCGCACCGACGGGGTCTATCTGCTGCCTGCCGCGACGCAGTTCGAAACCCGCGGCTCTGTCACGGCCTCGAACCGGTCGCTGCAATGGCGCGAGAAGGTGGTTGATCCGCTGTTCGAATGCAAAACCGACCATGAGATCATTGGCCTGTTTGCCAAGAAGTTCGGCTGGCATGACCGCTTCTTCCGCAATATCAAACTGGAAGAAGACGGGGTGACCCCGGATGTCGAAGACACGCTGCGCGAGATTAACCGCGGTATGTGGACCATTGGCTATACCGGTCAAAGCCCGGAAAGGCTGAAGATGCATATGGCCAATCAGCACACTTTCGACCGCACCACGCTGCAGGCGGTGGGCGGACCGGCGGATGGCGATTACTACGGTCTGCCCTGGCCCAGCTGGGGAACACCGGAGATGAACCATCCGGGCACGCCGAACCTCTATGACATGTCCAAACCCGTCAGCGAGGGCGGCCTGACCTTCCGGGCCCGGTTCGGGGTGGAGCGCGACGGGGAGAGCCTGCTGGCCGATGGTGTCTATTCGGCAAATTCCGACATCCAGGATGGCTACCCGGAATTCACCATGCAGATGCTGATGGACCTAGGCTGGGACAGCGACCTGACGGAAGAAGAGCGCGGCGCGATTGACGCTGTTGCCGGTCCGAAGACCAACTGGAAGACCGACCTGTCCGGCGGTATCCAGCGGGTGGCGATCAAGCATGAATGCGCCCCCTTCGGCAACGCCAAGGCCCGCACTGTGGTCTGGACCTTCCCGGACCCGATTCCGCTGCATCGCGAGCCGCTCTATACCAACCGGCGCGATCTGGTGGAGGACTATCCGACCTACGAGGACCGGCATGCCTACCGTCTGCCGACCATGTATGCTTCGATCCAGAAGAACGACTTCAGCAAGGATTACCCGATGATCCTGACGTCGGGGCGCCTGGTCGAATACGAGGGCGGCGGTGAGGAAAGCCGGTCGAACCCCTGGCTGGCTGAGCTGCAGCAGGACATGTTCGTGGAGATCCACCCGAGAGATGCCAATAACCTTGGGGTGCGCGACGGGGCGCAGGTCTGGGTCGAAGGCCCTGAGGGCGGCAAGGTTAAGGTGATGGCAATGGTGACCGAACGGGTCGGCGAGGGCGTTGCCTTCATGCCGTTCCACTTCGGCGGTCATTTCCAGGGGGCGGACCTCAGGGACAAATATCCCGACGGGGCCGACCCTTATGTGCTGGGCGAAAGCTCAAATACGGCACAGACCTATGGCTATGACTCTGTCACCCAGATGCAGGAGTCGAAATGTACTCTCTGCAAAATCTCGGCAGCATAAGGAGATCAGAAAATGGCGAGAGCTAAGTTCCTGTGTGACGCCGAACGCTGCATTGAATGCAACGCCTGTGTCACCGCATGTAAGAACGAGCATGAAGTGCCTTGGGGCATCAACCGCCGCCGGGTGGTGACGATCAATGACGGCAAGCCGGGCGAACGGTCCATTTCGGTTGCCTGCATGCATTGTTCAGATGCTCCCTGCATGGCGGTTTGTCCGGTCGATTGCTTCTATCAAAACGAAGAAGGCGTCGTCCTGCACTCAAAGGATCTGTGTATTGGCTGCGGTTATTGCTTCTATGCGTGTCCGTTCGGAGCGCCGCAGTACCCGCAGGCGGGCAATTTCGGGTCGCGCGGCAAGATGGACAAATGCACCTTCTGCGCCGGCGGACCGGAGGAGACGCACTCCAATGCGGAGTTCTCCAAATACGGCCGCAACCGGATTGCCGAAGGCAAACTGCCGATTTGTGCTGAGATGTGCTCGACCAAGGCCCTGTTAGCGGGTGACGGCGATGTGGTCTCAGCGATCTACCGCGAGCGCGTAGTAGCGCGCGGTTTCGGTTCCGGTGCCTGGGGCTGGGGCACCGCCTACGACCAGAAGGGCGGCTGAACCTGCCTGGGAGGGCGCTCTGCCCCTCCCCGGATTGGCATGGATGGGGCGGTCCGCAATCGGGCTGGCCTGTCCTTTCCTTGGAGAAATGAACTCAAGGAGGGTGGTACATGCTGCGCATGGCACTCGTACTTGTCTTATCGCTGTTGTTGCTGGGCAGCCTGCCTGACGTATCCCGGGCAGAGGCCCCGGACCGTTCAGCGACCGGCGGGGCGCAAACGCTGGAGGACATTCTGGCCCGTCAGCGCGGGGAAAAGGTAGACGACTCCTTCCGTCGCGAAGACACTGGCGATCCGGGGTCGGCGGCCGCACTTGCGGCGCAGCTTGGCACTTTGGGCGGGGCGTCGGATCCGGAATTGTGGCGGGCTTTGCGGTTCAATTCTGCGGATGTCACGGTGTCTGCGGGCGGAGCGCCAGCAGCAGTCCTGGTTCAGGATGGCGGTATGGCCTGGCTGACTTTCCGGGACGGGCCGCTGCGCCAGTATGGCGGCTGGCTGTTGCTGGGCGTGTGTGGTGCGCTCGCACTATTTTATCTGCTGCGCGGACGGATTGCTCTGGACGCGGCACCGTCCGGGCGCACCGTGACCCGGTTCAAGGCGATTGAGCGCTTTGCCCATTGGCTGCTTGCAGGTTCGTTCATCGTGCTGGCCCTAACCGGTCTGCTGGTTCTGTTCGGCCGGGTTTTTGTGGCGCCCTATCTTGGAAAAGATCTGAATGCCTCGCTTCTGATGGCTTCGAAATGGCTGCACAACAACGTGGCCTGGGCCTTCATCTTGGGGCTGGTGATGGTCTTTGTGATGTGGGTCGCGCATAACCTCCCGAACCGCACGGATCTTGTCTGGCTGCGCCAGTTTGGCGGCATCATCGGCAATGCGCACCCGCCAGCCAGGAAATTCAACGCCGGGCAAAAGGTAATCTTCTGGGCAGTGATCCTGCTGGGTGGCTCGATCGCGGTGTCCGGCCTGTCATTGCTGTTCCCCTTCGAATTGCCGCTTTTTGCTAAGACATTTGCCGTGCTGAACGGCATTGGCGCGCCGGGCCTGATCGGGCTGGATCCGCTGCCGGAGGTACTGGCACCGCATCAGGAAATGCAGCTTGCCCAGGTTTGGCACGCCATTGTTGGTTTTGTCCTGATGGCGATCATTCTTGCCCATATCTACATCGGCTCAATCGGAATGGAGGGCGCCTTTGACGCCATGGGCACGGGTGAGGTGGATGAAGCCTGGGCACATCAGCACCACGCCATCTGGCTCAAGGAGGAGCTGGCAAAACAGAAAGCAGCGCCTTCGGAGGCGGCGCCGGCCGAATGAGGCGCTGGGCCGCGGCATTGCTTCTGGCGGCGCTGCCGCTGCCTGCGGCGGCGCAGGAGTTTACCACGCTCAAAGGGCATGGGGGACCAGTCATGGCTATTGCCGTGTCGGGTTCAGGGCAGGTTGCAACGGCGAGTTTTGACAACTCTGCTGCCCTGTGGCACGACCGTGTGCCGCGCTGGCTTGAGGAACATGGTGCAGCTGTGACCGCATTGGCGTTCACACCTGCCGGGCTGGTTACCGGCGGCGATGATTTCAGTGTCTACTTATGGCGTTCGGAAGGTCCTCAATTGCTGGGCCGGCATCAGGGCAAGGTGGCGACCGTTGCAGCAGAACCGGGTGGCCGCCGGGTTGCGACAGGCAGCTGGGACGGCTCTGTCATCCTGTGGCCGCTGGATGGCGCAGAACCGCTGCGCCTGGCCAGCCCGGGGGCCGGTGTGAACGATCTGGCCTTTGCCGGATCGGCACTGTTTGCGGCGACCACCTCCGGCGGCTTGCTGCGCTATGATCTGAGCCAGCCTGACCAGGCGCGGTTGCCATTGGTCAGGCACGGTTTCGGGATCAACTGCATTGTGGCCGGGGCTGGCTGGCTGGCCTATGGCGCTGTGGATGGCAGCACCCGCGTGATTGATCCGGAGACCGGCTCTCTGATTGCCGATTTCACCCTCGACCGGCGGCCCATTCTGGCGCTGGCATATCATGCTGGCACACGGCAGCTGGCGGTCGGGGACGGGCAGGGGTACATCATGGTGCTGGACACGGAAGAGTGGCGCATCACCCGCGACTTTCATGCCACAAGGCAGGGGCCGGTCTGGGCCTTGGCGTTCTCGGCAGACGGCCGCATGGTCTGGGCGGGCGGTCTGGATGATGTTGCATTTGGCTGGCCGGTGGACCTGCTGGACACGTTCGAACCGGCAATGGGGCAGCAGCGAGGCTTTCTGCGTGATGTGTCAGCAATGCCGAACGGCGAACGTCAGTTCATGCGGAAATGCTCTATCTGCCACGCGCTGACCGCAGACCCCACGCGCAAGGCTGGACCAAGCCTGCACCGGGTTTTTGGCCGCAAGGCAGGAACATTGCCGGGCTACAGCTACTCGCCCACGCTGGACGGATCGGAAATTGTCTGGAATGATAATACCATAGATGCGCTGTTTGCTGAGGGGCCGGATCGCTTCATACCGGGGTCCAAGATGCCGATGCAGGTGATCGCAGGCGCAGGCGACCGGGCCGACTTGATTGATTTTTTGAAACAGGCGACCGGAGGAGAAAGCCAATGAAAGCGATGCTGGCCGGATTCGCGGCAATGATTGTTATTTCCATTGCAGCAAGCCTTGTTCTGAAGAGTTCTGGTTTCTCTGCAGCAGAACGGCAATCTGGTGCTGCGGTGCGGCTGAACTGAGCGGGGGACAGGTGGCGGACGACTATGGCAGCAGCCTGGCAGGGGCTTCGATCCTAGTGGTCGACGATGAGCCGGGAATGCGCAACTTCCTGACCAAGATCCTGGCGCCGCGCTGCAAGCGGGTGGTGCAGGCGGGTTCCCCGGCCGAAGGGTCGGAGCAGCTGGACAAGGCGCATTTCGACTTGGTGATACTGGACAACATCATGCCGGGCAAGACGGGCCTGGAATGGGTGGCGGAACAGCGCCGGAAAGGGCTGTTTGCGGATACCATCCTAATCACGGCCTATGCTGATTTGGAAACCGCAATTCAGGCTCTGCGCGCGGGGGTCAGCGATTTCGTGCTGAAGCCGTTCCGCGCCAATCAGATCTTGAACGCAGTCTCTCGTACTTTGGACCGTAAGAACCTGCGCCGCGACAATACTCTGTTGCGCCACGAGCTGTTTTCCGAGGGCGGGCCCGGCACCTTGTTGGGCCAGTCTGCAGCGCTGGCTGAGGTCAGGGCGATGCTGCACAAGCTGGCGCCAATGCCGACGCCTGTGCTATTCACTGGTCCCAGCGGCACCGGCAAGGAGATCGCCGCGCGAACGCTGCACCAGCTTTCGGACCGTGCGGAGAAACCATTTGTGGCGGTAAACTGTGCCGCAATTGCGCCAGAGCGGATCACACACGAACTGTTCGGCATCGTCGAGGCGGAGGAGCAGCGCCGGGCGGGCCTGTTTTTGCTGGCTGACGGCGGCACGCTGTTTCTGGATGAGGTGGCGCAAATGCCCGAGCCGCTGCAGGCAGCGCTGTTGCGGGTGCTGGAGGATCAGCGCATCCGCCCGGTCGGGGCGGAGCGGGACATTCCGCTGAATCTGCGCTTCTGTTTCGCCACCAATGCAGATTTGTTCCAGGCTGTGGCAGAGGGGCGGTTTCGCGCGGACCTCTTTCATCGGATCAACGTGGTGAATATCACCATGCCGCCCCTGAGCGAGCGATCGGAGGATATCGTCGAATTGGCCGCCTTTTTCATGACGCATCTGTCCCGGGCATTGGGAATGCCTGCTCTGATGCTGGATGAAGAAACGCTTTTGAACCTGCGCCGGTACGACTGGCCCGGCAATGTGCGCGAACTGCGCAACCTGATCGAACGGTCGCTGATCCTTGGCGAATTTCCTGAGGAGTTCGCAGGCAGCGGACGGGTGACAGGGGCCGAAGCAATGGAAAGCCTGGAGCTGGTGATGCAGCGCCACATCCTGCACGTCCTGGACCGATGCGATGGCAACCGTGCCGAAGCGGCCCGGCGCCTGGGCGTTTCCCGCAAGACCATCGACCGAAAATGCGCATCTTGGGGAATGTGACGGATCAGCCTTCAGCCTCTGGCAGCCATACGGTGAATTCGGCACCGCCGACCTCGGGATTGCGGGCCAAAATCAGCCCCCCGGCCCGTTGAACCAGGGTTTGGCTGATCGACAGGCCTAGCCCGGTGCCCTCGGCCTGTTTGGTGGTGAAAAACGGGTCAAAAACAGAAGACAGCTTGTCAGCCGGGATCCCCGGTCCGCTGTCACGGACCGCCAAGCAAACTCCTGCGCGCCCCTCGTTGCTGCCAGGGGTAAGACGCAAAGTCAGGGTGCCGCTGTCCCCCATGGCCTGGGTTGCGTTGACAATCAGGTTGATCACCACCTGCTGCATTTCGCCGGGGTCAATGCGCACGGGGGCAACTTCAGCGAATTCCTTAACCAGCCTAATGGCGCGTTTGGACAGGAGGTGATCCACCAGCACCAGGCTGTCTTCGACCAGCGGGCCCAGCAGCAGCGTTTCGTCATAGCCGGAGAACTCACTGGGCCGGGCGAATTGCAGCAGTTTGCCGACAATCGCATCAATCCGCATCACTTGCTGGTCAATCAGCGCGAGCTCGGTTCGCACATGTTCGGCATCCGGGCCAAGTGTTTCCCGGATCACGTCTACATTGCCTTGGATTACAGCCACAGGATTGTTGATTTCATGGGCAACGCCGGCAGTGATTTCGCCGATGGACGCGAGCTTTTCCGACATCACCAGCTGTTTGAAGGTCTCTTCCAGCTTGGCATTGGCCTTGCGCAGTTCGGCAGTGCGCTGGTCAACCATCTGGTTCAGCCCGTCAGCATAGGCCCGCAGCTTCTGGTCGCGGTCCTGAACCTGGTTCAGCAGGCTGTCCAGATGTGCTGCGACCGCGCCGATTTCCCCTTTTGCACCTGTATCGCCGTTGCGGGCCGAGAGATCGCCCTGTTCGACCAGCCGCATGGTTTTGTTCATGCGTTCCAGCGGGGCAAAAATACCCTTGGCGAGCCAGAGGAACAGCGGGCCCGACAGCAGCAGAACCCCCGCAAAGGCTGCAATCATCCACAGGTAGGCGGCACGCTTGGCCGCGTTGAAGGGAGCTTCCAGAAAGCCGACGTAAAGCATGCCGACCCGTTTGCCGAAACTGTCGGTCAATGGCAGATACCCCGAAATATACCAATCATTGACGACAAAGGCGCGGTCCAGCCAGGTTTCCCCTTGGCCCAGAACCCGGTTGCGTACCGCTGCTGAAACCCGGGTGCCAAGGGCGCGCACGTCTTCGAACAGGCGCACATTTGTAGAGACGCGCACATCTTCCAGGAACAGGGTCGCGGTGCCCTGGCGCTCGCCGCCGGTTACGGCGTTCAGATAGACCAGTGTGTTTATCGTGTCGATGAACTGCAGATTGCGGTTCAGCAAGATCCCTCCGACCAGCACCCCGCTGTGCCCGTCAGCCAGGACCGGACTGGCGCTGTGAACGACCATGCCCCGGTCCTCGACCGTGCGGCTGGTTGGCACGGCTGCGGCGGTTTCGATCAGATCGAACCTGGCCCGCAGCGCCAGGCCTGGCGATAGCGTGTTCAGATCCTTGGGGGCCATGATGTCAATTGCGGTGCCGCCGGTTCCGTTCATTGCTGCCTTGATCACCGGCCACTGCCCGGCAGCGTTGCCGGCATCGCTTTGCGGCAGGAAATACAGGAAATCCAGGCCGAGATGCCCCTGTTTCAGTGTGAAATACTCCTCCCGCTCAGCCGTGGTGCCTTGCAGCACCTCTTTGAATTCCACTGAGCCTGAAATGCCGGACAGATCGCGTTTGGTCCCGGTCATCAGCTCTTCGAGGTATTGCTCGGCAATGCGCAGGTCGCTTTCCACATTGGCGATCAGCAGCGCGTCATAGTCCGCGCTCCAGCGTGTCATGCCGAGGAGCAGCAAAAAAGGCATCAGCACGATCAGCGGCAGCAGGGCCATGACCAGCAGGCGCAACCGGACAGAAGAAAGAGGGGCCATGCCCGACCCTAACCCTGTGCCGGATACGGAGCAAATACTGGATGCTGAAGCGGGGGACTCACTTACTGTTCATGCCGGTCCCGGATGGCAGGGGGAGCGATCTGCTCAACGTCCGCGGAACTGCACCGATTAGAGGGGATTTTCCAACTAGCGCCGCAGTTTAACTAACTTCAAGGCAAGTAGTTAGGCCTGGCTTAACCCAATGATTGCTGGCCCTTGCGGGCGATTGCGGCGGAATTGCGGCGCGATTGCCTTAATTGCCTGAAAGCTGCCGCAAACACTCCGCATTCCGGTTCCAGCGTTGAGGTCCATCCGGATGCTGCCGGTTGGGGTTCCAGCTGCCATGGGGAAATGACGCAGTGCCTCACGACACACTAGCCGCCGATCAGGCCGACACCTGCGAACTGCCCTGCGGCTTCAAGCTGCTTCAGGGACAGTACCAGATTGAGCGGCCGCTGATCAGCGGCGGCTTCGGGATCACGTATCTGGCCCGCGACAGCCTCGAACGCCGGGTGGTGATCAAGGAGTGTTTTCCCGCAGGCATCTGCCGTCGCAGCGGCACCAGCGTTGAGCCTAGCGCGCCGGAACATGCCAAGTCCTGCCGCAATGTGCTGCGCACCTTCCTGCGCGAGGCCCACCTGCTGGCCCGTGCCAGGCACACTTCCATTGTAGAGGTGCATCAGGTCTTCAAGGAGAACCAGACGGCCTATATCGCGATGGAATTTGTTGACGGCCTGGACTTGCTGACCGTGCGGGAAGAGCAGCCCGGCCGATTGACCGGTCCGGTTCTGCGGCGGGTGCTCGATCAGGCATTGGAGGCGCTGCGCTGCCTTCACAAGCAGGGGATACTGCACCGCGATATTTCACCGGACAATCTCTTGCTTGGCAAGGACGGCGTCCTAACTTTGATCGACTTCGGAGCCGCCTGCGGCAGCACACCCAGCGATGATACGGCTTTGCCGGTGCTGCTGGCTGTCAAGGACGGCTACTCTGCACAGGAACTGTACCGGCCGGAATTGCCACAGCGTCCGGCCTGCGACATCTATGCCCTAGGTGCCACCTTTTATTATCTGATCACCGGCCGGACGCCGCCCGGCAGTCAGCAGCGCATGACGGCCGTCATGGCAGGTGATCCCGACCCCTGCTGCCCTCTGTTGGGCGGCCCGTGGAAATTGGATCCTGCGTTGCTTGCAACAGTCGACCACGCAATGTCGGTACTGCCTGCAGAGCGGTTTCAATCTGCACAGGAATGGCAAGACATGCTGGCGGAGTGCGATGACGTGCCGCTGCCCGCTGAAGCAGTCAAGCGTCAGCCGGTCGAGCCAGCGGAGGCCTGCGGGCTGGACGCAGTCATTGCCGATCTCGTCGCTGCGACAAACGGCAGCCTGACGCCAGGGCTTCCGCGCTCGGCCCGGCAGGCGGAGGCTTTTGCAGAGCCGCCTCAGGTCAAACCGCAGTGCCAACTGGTCAACATTTTTGGCGAACCAGTCAGCGATCTTGAGACCTGGCTGGAAGAAGAGGACGCGCTGTCGCGGCGCAAGAAGAATACCCCCGCCGCGGAACAACCGGCCGCTCCGCTGCCAATCTCTGCGCCGCCCCTGGCTGAACCGATCAGGGAGCTGCGCCGGAAAAAGCCGGGTATCGCCAGCCGGTTGCGTAAGATTTTCGGGCGCCAGCGCAGCGCTCCGCTCACGGCTAAGAACTGAAGGGAATGGGCATGAAATTCATCAAGGATATCATCGGTGAAAAGCGGGAGCGCGTCCGCCTGGATGGCATTGACCCGCTGTCTGCAGCGCCGGTCGAGCCGCCGGCTCAGGACAGTTTTCCTGCCCGCCCCCCTGGGGCTGAGAGCCGGGCGGACACGGACCGGGCACCATTGAGCCTTGATCGCGGCTTTTTGCTGGAGACGGACCCGGAGCCTGCCGGCGGCAGTGGCCCAAACGCCCATGGCCCAGCGGCAAGAGCAAGCGCTCAACCTGAGGATCTCCGGAGCGATGACGGCGGCACTGCAGAGGCTGAAATTCAGGACACCGGCAACATCTGGACAGAAAGCGCCGCGCCGGAGGAAGACGCGATTGCTGCCTTCTTTGCCCGCGAGCAGGAGCACTCCCTTGAAGCCCAGGCGGAAGATGATGCGCCGCCCGCCGGTGCGTTGGAATTGCCTGCTGGTAATCCCGAAACGGGGTCTGCGGGTTTGGTAGAAGACTGGTCCGGTGCGGATGAGGAGGAGCAAGGTTTCAGCGGCGCGCAAGACAGCAGCGGCGGCGCGGACGCTGCAGAAAGCTACCGGATTTTCAAACGCAATGCAGCCGCGCGGCCCGGTCTGGAATCCGCTTCAGAAGTTGTGCTTCCCACCGCAGCTTTAACAGATCCAGCGGACTCTGCATCCAGCTACACGCCACGGCCAGAACCGCAGGTCCAGGCGGACCCTGAGATGGCATTTGAACCCGAGGACGAGCCAGACGCGGCTCTGCCGCCAATGGACGAGACCCGGCACTGTGTTTCCCGCGCTGATCCCGGCCCTCAATCAGCACCTGCTGCGCCGATCGACGTGCCGGCCCCTTCGATGGGCCGCGGCGCCAGCCGTGCCGGCCGGGTCAAGACCCGCCTGCTGGGCTTTAGCCCTGCGCAGGCAGCCGGCAGCGATCCGTTCACCCGCAGTGCAGAGGCCGGCGCGCCCGGCTATACCCAGTTCCCGGTGGGCTGGCTTGCCATCGTTAAGGGGCCGGGCCGCGGCGCTGCATTCACGCTGTTCAGCGGCGTTACCGTCATTGGCCGCGGCGAAGGCCAGACCGTGCGGCTGGACTTCGGTGACAATAGCATCTCCCGCGACAACCATGCTGCCATTGCCTATGATCCGGAACAGAAAGCCTTCTACATCGGTCACGGCGGCAAAGCGAACCTGGTGCGCCGCAATGACCGCCCGGTGCTCAGCACGGAAACCTTGGCGGCGGGCGATCTGATCCGCATCGGTGAAACAACGCTGCGCTTCGTGCCGCTGTGCGGCGCCGATTTCGGCTGGGATCAGCCGCAGCACGGTGATGGCTCTCATGCTGTGTACCGCTGAGTTCGAATTTGATACCGCGACGGCCATCAGCAAGGGCCGACGCGAGCGTCAGGAGGATGCGGTGGCGGCCGATTTTCTGACCGGCACTGGCACCGGGTTTGCAGTGCTGGCGGATGGCATGGGCGGCCATGCTGCAGGCGACGTTGCTGCCAAGATCGTAGTCACGGAGGTGTTCAGTGAACTGAAGCTGCGCGCCGATGATCCGCACGCGCTGGAACAGGATATTACCGCGGTGCTGCAGCAGGCGGCCAATGGCGCCAATGCCTGCCTGAGCGAATACGCCAGCCGCCAGCCCCAGGCCCACGGTATGGGGGCTACCTTGCTGGCCCCGGTGCTGTTCAGCGACCGGCTGTATTGGATTTCAGTGGGCGATTCACCGCTCTACCTGTTTCGCGACGGCGCGCTGATCCGGCTTAATGCGGACCATTCAATGGCAGCCGAAATCGACAGGCTGGTGGCCCAGGGCCGTATGGACCCGGCCGAGGCCGCCAGCCACCCGGACCGCCACTGTGTCACCTCGGTTCTGACTGGCGCGGATATCCCCCGCATCGACTGCCGCAGCACGCCGGTGCGGCTTCAGGATGGCGATATCGTGCTGGCAGCCAGTGACGGGCTGCAATTCCTGGAGGAAGAGGAAATTGCCGGTATTCTGTCCGAGGAATGCTTCAGCTCCAGCGCCCGTATCGGCGCCGCGCTGATGCAGCAGCTGCAGGTGCTGAACGCCCCTGAGCAGGACAACGCCGCTATCTGCGTAATCAAACCCTTCGATCCGCAGGCGGCATTTCCTGCGCCGGACCAGGCGGGCGAAACTGCATCACCGCAGCCGCGGCCCACTGAACAGGCGCCCGCACCGGCCCGCCCGCGCACGGGGCGCCGTGTCATCACCCTCCTGGCATCCGCGACCTGGCGTTCCACGCCGGACGGGCGCCGCAGCAAAACGGATGCATCGGTTTGAGCCTTCCTCAGAGAGACATAAATCCGCTGGCAGGCCAGCTTGAGCAGACGCTGAGCACCGGCCAGCTGCCACCGGAGTTTTCCGGCTGGGGCAGCCAGCTGCTGCAGCGGCTGCGCCAGCCCGTGCAGGTTGCCGTAACCGGTGCTCCCGGAACCGGTAAATCCGCCCTGATCGACATGCTGCTGGGCCGGGTGGTACTCGGGCGCAACGGCGGCGGCCTGCTGATTGATATCTGCCACGGCAGCCAGGAATGCGTGACCTTTGAGACCGCTTCCGGCGCGTGCCGGCCGCAGCCGGGTGTGCTTGCCGAGCTCGATGTTCCCGAAGGGTGCCTGCGGGTGCGCCAGACGCTGCCAGACGCGCGCCTGCGCTGGCACAGTTACCGCGAGCTGCCGCTGGCCGGCCCGCAGCCCCGCCAGCAGCAACTGCTGCGGCAGGCGTCTGCGGCAGCGGACATCTTCCTGTGGTGCACCGAAGAGTTCACCGGCACCGAGCAGTCGCTTTGGGCGGAGGTTCCCGATACCACCAAGGATCACAGTTTTCTGGTCCTCACCATGGCCGACCGATTATTCATGCGCGGGACCCTAGGCGCATTGATCGAGACTTTGGAGCCCGTTGCTGCAGAGGAATTTCTGGGTGTTTACCCGGTGGCTGCGATCCAAGGGCTGACAGCCCAGTCTGCCGCTGCCCCGGCAGAAGAGCTTTGGCGCTCCAGCGGCGGTAAACAGCTGGCAGATGACGTGAGGCGCCAGATCGAACTGGGCCGCGCATCGGACGTCGATCAGGCCGAACTTCTGATCCGCCAGTTTGGCTGCGGTATTTCCGAAGCGGGTTCGCAGCCGCCGCAGGTTGCACCCGCCGCGCCGCCCAATCCCTCTGCTGCCAGCCTGGCTGCGGCGCTTGATCAGCTGCAAAGCGGGGCCGAGGACATGCTGGCCCAGGCCGAGGCTGCAGGCGGACCTGAGGCAGGCCCGGTGCTGGCCCAATGCATGGAGATGATCCGGGCCTTGTCAACGTCGCTCGATGCCATGCCCGCCAGCGATGCAGTGGCCGCCGCACGCGAGGCCGCAGAAGACGGAGAGGAATTGCTGATGCTGTGCCAGCTGGAACAGGGCGAAGATGCTGCAGTCGACGCGGTGACCCTCCTGCTGCAGTTGAAAAAGGAGCTTACCAGCGATCCCCCGGCTGATCCGGACGGCATCGCCCGCGGCCCCTGAGCTTTTCCGCCGCGCAGAACAGAACAAACGTCAAAGCAGAACACAGCAGGCTCCGCCATGAATATGGAAACCCAAATCGAGAGTGCCACCGACATCCGTGCCACAGCGCGCCCAACAAATTTGAGCGCCGGGATGGAGCCGCTGTCTGACTTTGCCCGGAAAGTTCGGCGGCTGGAGACTGCACTGGGGACTCTTTCGGAAGTTTCTGGCGAGCGGGTCCAGCGCAACCTTGCCCGGTTGCAGGGCGAGCTTGATGCATTTGAGCCCAGCGTCACCCTGCTGGGGCAGGTGAAATCCGGCAAAACCTCGCTGGTCAATGCGATGGCGGGCTGGGCTGACCTTTTGCCCTCCGATGTCAATCCTTGGACCTCTGTTGTCACCTCGCTGCATCTGGAGCCGGGTGAAAACCGCACCGGAAACAAGGCAAGCTTCCAGTTTATGACTGAGGCAGAATGGGACCGGCTGACCACCAAGGGCGGCCGCATCGGTGAAATGGCGGGACGCGCCGGCGCCGGTAGTGAGCTGCAGAAGATCCGCGCCCAAATTGAGGAGATGCGCGAACGTTCCCGGCAGCGGCTGGGCCGCAAGTTCGAGCTTTTGATGGGGCAGAAACATGACTACGGCTATTTCGACAAGAACCTGATCGAACGTTACATTTGCCTGGGTGACGACTTTGACGATGCTCCGCCGGGCGGAACGGACGAGCAGGGCCGCTTCGCCGATATCACCCGCGCCGCCGACCTGTATTTGAATTGCCAGACCGTGCCGCACCGCCTGTGCCTGCGCGACACGCCGGGCGTCAACGACACTTTCATGATGCGCGAGCAGATCACCATCCAGGCGATCCGCGACAGCCGCCTTTGCGTGGTGGTTCTGTCAGCGGGCCAGGCGCTGACTTCGGTCGACATGGGGCTGATCCGGATGATCTCTAATCTCAAGTCGCGCGAGGTTGTGATATTCGTCAACCGCATTGACGAGCTGACGGATCCCGCCGCGCAGATACCAGAGATCGAAGCCAGCATCCGCCAGACGCTGGAAACCCATCACGGGCCTCAGGAGGCGGCGCTCATCTTTGGCAGCGCCTACTGGGCAAACAAAGTTCTAACGGGCGGGCTTGAGCAAATGGACCAGGCCAGTTCGGCTGCACTCCTAAAATGGGCGGAGGCTTCGGTCAATGCATCCCAGGCTCAGGCCTCGGCCCAGAACATGGTTTGGGAGCTGTCGGGCATCCCCGCTCTGAACCGGGTGATCAGCGAACGCATTGCCGGTGATCTGGGCGCACCGCTGCTCACCCGTGTCGCCAGCTCGGCGGTCACTGCGGCCACTGGCCAGCAGGCTGCAAATGCGATCCTGGTGCAGGGGACTGGGGATGGTGCCCAGGTCAATTTCGATGACACCCGCGCTGCTTTCGAGACCCTGTGCCAGCGCCATACGGATGCATTGGAAGCAGAGGTCGGGCAAGTTCTGGAGGCCTTCCGTGACCGCGCCGACCGGGCGCATGACACATTCACGGGCCGCGCGACCCATGCATTGATCGAGCATCTGGAAAAATGGGGTGAAGACGGCCACTGGGAATACGATCCCGCGGGGCTGCGTATGCTGTTGCGGTCTGCCTATTCGGTGATGGCCAGCCGTCTGCAGACCGCCGCGCAAAAACGTTACGAGGCCGCGGTGCAGGACGTGGCGGAGCTGCTTTTCGATGGTTTCGGACAGGCGGTTGAGGGCATTCAGCTTTCGGTTCCCGAAGTGCCGCAGCCTGCCTCCCCCGTAGCCTTGGCCCAGTCCATTGCGTTGGACTTCAACGACAGCTGGTGGGCCGCCTGGTGGCGCCGCACGCGCGGTTACAAGGCGTTTGCAAACCGCTTCCGCAGCCTGATCGAAGGCGAGACAGAAGATTTCATGGCCCAGCTCAAATTCGTCCAGACCGCAGATGCCAGCACGGCCGTTCTGGCCCGGCTGCAGGCCTTCTTCGACGACCAGCGCGATATTCTTATGGAAATCGCAGGCCACAACCGCAGCGGCATACAGGCTCTGTTCGCTGACGGCAGTGGCCAGGCCCAGGCCGATGCCGCCCTCGATACGCTCAGGAGCTTTGCCGAATGACCCAGGAAACCGCCATGCTTATGCCCGTCTCACCGGCTGCGGAGCCGCAGCGCAAACCCCGTCTGGCACTGATGGGGGAATTCAGCGCTGGTAAAAGCACGCTGACAAATCTTCTGGTGGGGCGCCAGCCGCTACCCACCCGTGTCACCGCCACCCGGCTGCCGCCGGTCTGGATTTCGCATGGGCCGGAGGGCGCCTGCATCACCGGCGCAGATGGCAGCGAAACCCCGGTTCCGGTCAGCGATCTTGCCAATGTGGCGATGGAAACCACCGCTTTGATCCGGCTGACCCTCCCGGCAGAAGCTCTGGAGCTATGCGATCTTATCGATATGCCCGGCATCTCCGATCCCAACATGCCCGCCGGCGTCTGGCAGTCCCTGCTGCCGGAGGTGGACAGCGTGATTTGGTGCACCCATGCCACCCAGGCCTGGCGTCAATCCGAAGCCGCCGTGTGGGAGGAAATCTCCCCCAGTCTCAGCGGTCCGGGCACTCTTTTGGTCACACATTTCGATAAGCTCAGGAATGCCCGCGACCAGGAACGTGTCCTGCGCCGTGTGAAAAAGGAAGCGGGAGAAGCCTTTGCCGCTATCTTCCCGCTGTCGCTCAGCCAGGCGCTGTCAGCAGGCGAAGACCGGGAAGCCTGGAAATCCAGCGGCGCGGACAGCTTTATCGAGTATCTGGTCGACATGCTTTTGAACTGGGGGCAGTCCGGCGGGACAGCCGCCGCGCTGCAAGAAAAGGCGGACCCGCCGTCGCCATCCCGGCAGAGCACGCCGCTGACCGGCGAGGTTTTGGATTTCGACGGCAAGCGCATACGCGCAGAGCAGGACAAGCCTCAAGAGGCGGCATCTCGCGGGCAGGCAGGCCCGCAAGTGCTGCCGCGCCGGGTGACAACGGGTAAACGCAGCGGGCGGCCGGGGCGGAGCCGTCCCGTTGTCCAGCCTGCCGGGGAGTGATCGCCGCATGACACTGTCCAGCCAGCTTGATGCCTTGCGCCTCAGTGACGCCGGCTGCCGCCTGGCAGCTTTCGGTGATCTGCAGGCCAGCATTGTGCTGCGCAGCAGCAGCGCGGCCAGCCACCCCCAGGAATATCTCGATGAACTCTGCCAGCAGGCCTGCCGCGGTTTCCTTCTGCTGGATGCTGCATCTGCCAATCCCGGCGTCTGCCCGCCTGGCAAAGAGATCTTGCTTCTGACCCCGGGCGAGGCCCGTGTTTTTGTGCGTGCGGAAGATGGCTCCGGTGATGCGGTTCTTTGCATCTGCGACAATGCAGAAAGTGCGCGGCGGCTCACCGCTCGGGCTTGCGAATTGCTGTCCGCGGCGGCGGAGGAGGCATGATGGCTGAACTGCCTGCAATTCCTGCACCATGCCCGGAGCCTGGCAAGGAACGCCTTTGGCAGGCGCTGCACCGCCTGGCTGAAACGCCGGAACAAACCCGGTTGCGTTTGTGCCAGACTGGCTGCGGGCAGCCGCCTCTGATCGCGGCGGTTTTGCGTGAGATCAGGGAAACCATGCTGCCGCGCAGGGTAGCTGTGTTCTTCGGGGTAAAGCCCGCGGCAGAGTTTACCGCGGCGCAGCGAAGGATTTCCGGCCTGACGCTGGGCGGTCCGGCAGACATCAGCACAGGTGCAGACAGTCCGGAGGCTGCTGCACATCTCTTCGCAGCCCGGTTGCAAACGCTGGCGGCTGAAGCCGGAACCCCGGAGTTTTCCATCCGCCGAAGCCGCTGCAAGGCGCCGGTTGAAGCCGGCAGCTGCTCTGCAGATATGCTGGAGACCGCGTTGCAGGGCAGCCGCAGCAGCGGTCCGCTGGCCCGCCTCCGGCCGCTCGCAGCAGCGCAGGCTAAGGCGTGGCTGTATATCGGGCGGGACAGCAAGTTCCCGGAAACCAGCGGGCCGGATGCCCAGCTGCGCCAGCTTGAGGCTGTCCGGTCCGCGATGTCACAGCAGGGCTCTGGCCCGGTTTCCGCAAGAATGCCACCACAGAAGCCGGAGTGCCTATTGCTGCCGGTGACGCCTCAAGACTGCATTCTTGCGGTGTCCGCAGGAGAGGACACCATGCTGCTGGCTATAAGTGCAGAGGCCGCAGGCAGAATGCTGGACAATTGGGCCCGGATATTTCCCGGCAACTGAACCGCACAACCGTTTGCACAAATCGCGCAGGCTGCAGGACGTCCGCGGCTCAAGAAGGGTCAGGAGCGGGTCAGAACCACTGTCCGGGTTCCATCAGGCCCAGATCCAGCAACTGGCGTGAATGCCATTCGAACGGCGCGGAATTGTGCCAGCGGAAGGTCTGGATGTCGAACGTCGACCCTGGGTTGCGTTTCAGCGCCTTGGCAGTCCGGAAGGAACACACCGCGGCAGTCAGGTTGTGGTGCCAGGGGCAGGCATAGGTGTTGTATTCCTGATCGTTAAAGGTGTGATCCGGTTGCAGTTCCAGCCCGGGCTTGGCCTTGAACAGGGAAATCCGGTCAATCTTGCGGCTCTTGTCGGGAATGTGCTCCTCGAACCGCCAGCGGACGCCGCCAAAAAAGTCCAGCTGCCGTTCCCGCGGATGGCCGGTTGCCGGATCACTGCGCGACTGGGCGTAATAGCCTGACTTATCGAGATAGGCGGCCTCCAGTGACACGGCTCCGGGACAGGCCTCCAGATCGCCGGCATAAAGGTCGATCACATAGCTGAGCATCGCATCGCGCCGCTCCTCGGTGTGAAAAGCCAGCATCTCGCCGACGCTGCGGGTTTCGCAGAACGGGTAAAACAGGTATTCCGCGTTGTAGCAATAATAGAGCCAGCAACCCGGCTGGGCAGCGCCGATCACCGCATTGACCGCCTTCGTCACAGCGCCCTCCGGGGTGCAGTCAAACGGCACCCGGTGCACCTTGGCGCGCACGTCTTGCGGCAGGTCAAATGCATCCGGCATCAGCGCCACGACAGCCTTGAAGCCGCATTGCAAATGGTGGCGCAACGTGGTGGCGATTTCTGCTTCATCCTCGATAAAGACCAGAGCAACCGGCCCCTTGGCCAGCAGTGCCTTGCCCTCTTTCAGAAAATCCTGCAGCGAAGAATACATCATGCCTGTCTGCCTTTGCCTTTCTGGCCTTTGCGGTCAAAATCGGGTAATTCCCGCCTCATTGCAAGCGGCGGCATTTGGCTGTAAGGCAGGCCGCTGACCCCGGATCAGGCTGGAAGGCTGAGACTTATGAGCGCGCCCAAGAAGCTTTTTATCAAGACCTATGGCTGTCAGATGAATGTCTACGACAGCGAACGCATGGCCGAAGCGCTGGGCGGCGAGGGCTATGTGGAGACCAAATCGGCCGATGACGCCGACATGATCCTGCTGAATACCTGCCACATCCGGGAGAAGGCAGCTGAAAAGGTCTACTCCGAACTGGGCCGCTTCAAGGGTCTGAAGGCCGAAAAGCCGGATCTCAAGATCGGCGTGGCGGGCTGTGTGGCCCAGGCCGAGGGCGAAGAGATCATGCGCCGCCAGCCGCTGGTCGACCTGGTGGTCGGCCCGCAAAGCTATCACCGCCTGCCGGAGATGGAAGCCAAGGCGCGCGAAGGGGAGAAGGTGCTCGATACCGATTTCCCCGAAGAAGACAAATTCGAGAAATTGAAAAACCGCCCCAAGGCCAAACGCGGCCCGACCGCGTTTCTGACCGTTCAGGAGGGCTGCGACAAGTTCTGCGCTTTCTGCGTGGTTCCCTATACCCGCGGTGCAGAGGTGTCTCGCCCGGCAGACCGCATCCTGCGCGAGGCGCAGGACCTGGTGGAGCGCGGCGTGCGTGAAATCACCCTGTTGGGCCAGAACGTGAACGCCTACCACGGGGTCGGCCCCAATGGCGACATGACCCTGGCGCAGCTGATCTGGGAGCTGGACAAGATCGACGGGCTGGAGCGCATCCGCTTCACCACCTCGCACCCCAACGACATGCAGGACGACCTGATCGAAGCGCATGGCACCTGTGCCAAGCTGATGCCCTATCTGCACCTGCCGGTGCAGGCGGGCTCCGACAAGATCCTCAAGCGGATGAACCGCTCGCATACGGCGGAAAGCTATATCCGCCTGATCGAGCGCATCCGCGCCGCGCGTCCCGACATCCTGATTTCGGGAGATTTCATCGTCGGCTTCCCGGAAGAGACCGAGGAGGATTTCCAGGCCACCATGGACCTGGTGGAAGAGGTGAAATACGGCACCGCCTATTCCTTCAAATACTCAACCCGCCCTGGCACCCCGGCGGCAGAACGTGCCCAGGTCGACCCGGCAGCAGCTGACGACCGTCTGCAGCGCCTGCAGGCCCTGCTGACCAAGCAGCAGCGCGAGGTGCAGGACAGCATGGTCGGCCGCGAGGTTGGCGTGCTGTTCGAAAAGGCGGGCCGCCTGCCAGGTCAGATGGTGGGCAAATCCGATTACCTTCACGCGGTGCACGTCGCCGATTGCAGCCGTGCGGTTGGTGATCTGGCCCGCGTCAGGATCGTGTCCTCGGGCGCGAATTCCCTTGCGGGCGAGCTGATCGGCTGATCCCCCAAAAGTGCCGCAAATCTCTCAAGCCGCCCTTGCAGGGGCGGCTTTTTCCCGTTCCGGCGGACAGCAAGTGAGTCCCGATTGCATCGGTTCAGGCAACAATTTCCCTTGGGCGCTTTGAGTGTTCCGCGAATGCGCATAGTCTGCGCGGAATAATAATCAATTTAGCAGGTAAGCTGTATCAATTTCAGGTAGTTTTGCTCTTATGGCCTGAGCGGTGGGCACGTATGCGGCAAACACCCTGGGGGAACTTAGGTGAAGGAAATCTGGTTGTGTTGACACTCAAATTGAACAAGGCGATTGCGATGGCCGCTGCTGCTGCGGCCGCGTTCAGCATCGCCGCCGCGCCTGCCAGCGCGCAGTCCGGGCAGCGGACCATTAAGGGCGAACGCTATATTCCCACCATCTGGGTTGACCCGGATGGCTGCGAGCATTGGGTGATGGACGACGGGGCAGAGGGCTTCATGACCCCGCATGTCACCCCGGACGGCAAACCGGTTTGCCGCCAGGGCAACATTTGCGGCGTCATGCCGACCGACCAGTTTTTTGCCACGGACAAGCACTACATCAACGCCGCCGGCCGCAAACGCCTGGGTGAGTTTTTCCAGCAGGCCAAGTCGGATGGCGTGCGCTCCTTTGTGATCGCGGGCCACACTGACAGCCGGGCCTCGGATGAATACAATATCCGCCTGTCCGAACGCCGCGCCGGTGCGGTGGCGCAAGTGGCCCGTTCAGTCGGCGCCCGGATCAACGATGTGCGCGCCTATGGCGAACGCGACCCGCGGGTGCCCAACACCAGCGCGGCCAACATGGCGCAGAACCGCCGTGTCGAAATTTACTGCCTGCGCTGAGGGGAGAGGAATGATGAAAACAGCAAAAGCCGCCGTGTTCCTTGCCGCTGCCGCAGCAGTATCGGCCTGCACGCCCGCAATCGACAAAACATCCGACCAGCACGTCGGTGATGGCAGGTCATTGGACCTGTCCAATCTGACCGCGGGCATCTGGGTGGATCCCCAGGGCTGCGAGCACTGGATTATTGACGATGGCCTGGAAGGTTATGCGGACCTGCGCCGCACGCCTGATGGCAAGCCCGTCTGCAATAGCGAACTGCCGCGCAATGTGGCAACCGGCCCGTTCAAGAAGGGCTCGACCTTCGGCGATCCGATCTGATTGCAGCGCATTACCCTTCTCAGCAGCCGCCCTCCGGGGCGGCTCTTTTGTTTCATTTGAGTGATTTTCTGCTGCGCATGCTTGCGCAAACGGTGGCGGGGCGGCAAACTGAAAGAGCAACGCCAGATTGAGGAGATCAGCTTGGCCTTCAGTGCCCTGAATGACGCGCAAGACCAGTCCGCAACCCACGAAGTGCTTCTGGAATTTCCCGACAACCGATTGCTGATCGACCTGTGCGGCGAATACGACCGCAACCTGGCTGACATCGAACAAAAATTGGGTGTGCAGATCGTCCGCCGCGGCAATCAGCTGTCGGTCATGGGCGAAGATTCGGCGCGCGAACAGGCGGCAGGTGTGCTGACAGCGCTTTATGACCGCCTGGAAACCGGCCGCAGTGTCGAAAGCGGCGACATCGACCGCGAGCTGCGGATGGGCCCGGAAAGTGATGACGCCGAACCGGACGGGCAGCTCAAGATGTTCCACGGCGGCCGGGTGGAGATCAAGACTCGCAAGAAACTGGTGGAGCCGCGCACCGAGGCGCAGAAGGCCTATGTGCATTCATTGTTCGAGAACGAACTGGCTTTCGGCATCGGCCCGGCCGGCACCGGCAAGACCTATCTGGCGGTGGCCGTGGGTGTCTCCATGTTCATCACCGGCCATGTTGACCGCATCATCCTGTCCCGCCCTGCTGTTGAGGCTGGCGAAAAGCTTGGCTACCTGCCCGGCGACATGAAGGACAAGGTCGACCCCTACATGCAGCCCTTGTATGACGCGCTGAACGATTTCCTGCCGGGCAAGCAGCTGGCCAAGCTGATTGAGGAAAAGCGCATCGAGATCGCGCCCCTGGCCTTCATGCGCGGCCGCACGCTCTCCAATGCCTTTGTGGTGCTGGATGAGGCGCAGAATGCCACCACCATGCAGATGAAGATGTTCCTGACCCGCCTGGGCGAGGGCTCGCGCATGGTGATCACCGGCGACCGGTCCCAGGTTGACCTGCCGCGCGGGGTGCAATCCGGCCTGGCTGACGCCGAACGGCTGCTGAAATCGATCCCCAAGATCAGCTTCAACTACTTCACCGCCCGCGATGTGGTCCGCCACCCCCTTGTGGCGGCGATCATCGAAGCCTATGACGCGGACGCAAAACCGGCCTGATGCGCTCTGCCCGTCAGGCTTCTTCTTTGTGAAAATACTCCGGGGGTGCGGGGGGCGGCCCCCGCGTATGCAGCCGATCCATGACGCTCGACATCACCATCGAAGACCGCCGCTGGCAGGATGCCGGGCTTGAGGTCCTGGCCGAAGAGGCTGTTGCCGCCGTTCTGGAGCATTTCCAGCTCGATCCGGAGGACTGTGAAATCTCTCTTCTGGCCTGCGATGACGCAGAAATCGCCGGGCTGAACGCGGAATTCCGGGAAAAACCGGCCCCCACCAATGTCCTCAGCTGGCCTGCAGAAGAGCGGGGGCCCCAGGAGGACGGCGGCTCTCCGCTGACGCCTGAGCCGGATTTCACCGGTGAAATCCCGCTGGGGGATATCGCGATTGCCTTTGATACCTGCGCCCGCGAAGCAGCAGAGGCAGGAAAGCCGCTGGCTGACCACACGCGCCATTTGGTCGTTCACGGAATGTTGCATCTTCTGGGGTATGATCACATTCGTGACCGCGATGCCGCATTGATGGAAGGGATTGAGGTGCAGATACTTGGCAAAATGGGTATCGCGAACCCATATATGAGTGAGGACGCCCCGTGACCGGGGTTTTTGGATAGGACCGATGGGCGACATAGAAGGCAGTTCTAACGCGGCGCAGGGCGCGCTGCAGAACGTGAACGGGACAGGCGCGGAGCCGCCTGCAGAGGATAAACCGGGATTTTGGGCGCGGCTTGTCGGCGCCTTCAACACCGACACCCCGGCCCAGGAAGACAGCGGCAGCGAACAGCCCGCTGCCGGGGCTGAGCCGCGCGGCATGATGAACCTGCGCCGTTTGCGGGTCGAGGATGTTGCCATCCCCTCTGCCGAAGTGGCCGCCGTGCCGGTGACCATTGCCAAGGAAGACCTGGTCGGCATTTTCCGTGAAAGCGGCTTTACCCGGATACCTGTATACGAGGGCACGCTGGACACGCCCCTGGGCTTTGTTCATCTCAAGGATTTTTCTCTGACACACGGTTTCAATGGCGGCACCTCTGACTTTGAACTGTCGCAGATGCTGCGGCCGCTGTTGTTCGTGCCGCCGTCAATGCCGATTGGCGTGCTGCTGACCAAGATGCAGGCAGAGCGCCGCCATATGGCGCTGGTGATTGACGAATACGGCGGTGTGGACGGCCTGGTCACCATCGAAGACTTGATCGAACAGGTGGTGGGTGAGATCGAGGACGAGCACGACGCCGACGAGCTGCAGACCTGGTTCCAGGAAAAGCCCGGCTGCTACATCGCGCTGGCCCGTACTCCGCTGCCGGAGTTCGAGGCAGAGATCGGCCAGTCGCTCACCAGCCACGACGATGTGGACGAGGAGGAGATCGAGACGCTTGGCGGCCTTGTTTTCATGCTGTCCGGCCGGGTGCCGGCCCGCGGCGAAGTGATCGAACACCCCGAAGGCGCCGAATTTGAAGTCATGGATGCCGACCCGCGGCGGATCAAGCGCCTGCGGGTCCGGCTGCCGGACGCCGCCGCATGATCTCACTCGGGCTGGGCAGCGCCGCGCGGCAGCTCAGGCTGGCACCCGCCGGGCTGGCGGTTGGCAGCGGGGCGCTGCTGTCGCTGGCGCTGGCCCCCTGGCATGTCCTGATCGGCGTACCTGCGGCCCTGGCCGCGGCGGGTTTTCTGATTCTGCGGTCCGCTTCGGCCCGTGCCGCGGCGCTGGCGGGCTGGCTGTTCGGGCTTGGCTATTTTGCCTTTGGCCTGTCCTGGATCATCGAGCCGTTCCAAATCGACCCGGAGCGGCACGCCTGGATGGCGCCTTTTGCGCTGGTCTTTCTGGCGGCAGGCCTCGCCTTGTTCTGGGGTGCGGCCTTTGGCCTGGCAGCCCGGTTCAGCCGCGGCGCCTGGCGTATCCCAATGCTGGCGGCGCTCTGGAGCTTGGCTGAATTTGCCCGGGCCTATCTGTTGACCGGTTTTCCCTGGGCGGGGTTGGGTCAGTTCTGGATTGATACACCGGCTGCGCATCTGCTGCCTTGGATCGGGCCGCAGGGGCTGGCACTGCTGTTGCTTGCGGCCTTTCTGCCGCTGGCACTGCTACGGCACAATGTTCTTGCCGCCGCCGCGCCGCTTGCGCTGTCCGCGCTTGCGGTTCTTGCCATTCCTGCCCCGCCGCCAGCGGAACAAACCGGCAAGACCGTGCGAATCGTTCAACCCAACGCACCGCAGAATCAGAAGTGGCACCCGGAGCACCGCTGGGAATTTGTCCGCAGGTCCGTTGCGTTTTCCGCAGCGGAGCCGCGCCCGGATCTGATCGTCTGGCCGGAAACCGCTGTGCCGCAGCTGCTGAACTATGCAGAGGACACGCTGCGGATCATCTCGGACAGCGCAGGCGGCGTGCCGGTGCTGCTGGGTATCCAGCGGGAGGAGCAGGGCGCCTATTTCAATTCCGCTGTGCTGCTGGAGGCCGATGGCCTGCCTGCCGCCACCTATGACAAGGCTCATCTGGTGCCCTTTGGGGAATACGTGCCCTTTGGCGATGTGATGGCGCGCTTTGGCATCCACGGTTTCGCGTCGCAGGCGGGGGCAGGATATGCTGCCGGACCCGGGGCGCAACTCATGGACCTGCCGGTTGGCAGCGCCCTCCCGCTAATCTGCTATGAGGCTGTTTTTCCTCAGGATGTGAACGCCGCAGAAACCCGGCCGCAGATGCTGGTGCAGATCACTAACGATGCCTGGTTCGGCACCCGCTCCGGCCCTTATCAGCATTTGGTTCAGGCCCGGATGCGGGCATTGGAACAGGGTCTGCCGATGATCCGGGCCGCCAATACCGGTGTGTCGGCAATGATCGCGCCGGATGGAAACATGCTGGAACATCTGCCCTTGGGCGAGGCAGGGTATATTGATGCGGCCCTGCCGGCACCGTTGCCGCCGACGCTTTATAGCAGGACCGGAGACTGGCCTGCCCTGTTGCTATGCCTGTTTGCCGCGGGCGCCGTGCTGTTGCGGTCCCGCGCCCTTGCAACGCGGTCATAGCTGCTTAACTCTGATGGAATATAGATTGACCCGCGCGGATGAGCCGCGTAATGCGGCTTGATACCTGCCACAACGGCTTCCTGGCGTGGCAAGGATGGAACCAATGGAGCACTTTTCATGACCCGTATGAACTACACCTTCACTTCGGAATCGGTTTCCGAAGGCCACCCGGACAAGGTCTGCGACCGCATTTCGGATGCGGTTCTGGACGCTTTTCTGGCGGAAGAGCCCGAAGCACGTGTGGCGGCAGAGACATTCGCCACCACGAACCGTGTTGTCATCGGGGGCGAGGTTGGCCTGTCCGATCAGGACAAGCTGCACGACTACATGGGCAAAATCGACGAGATTGCCCGCGCCTGCATCAAGGACATCGGTTACGAGCAGGACAAGTTCCACCACGAAACCGTGGAAGTGACCAACCTGCTGCACGAACAGTCCGCCCATATCGCCCAGGGCGTGGATGCGGCGGCCGATAAGGACGAAGGTGCCGGCGACCAGGGCATCATGTTCGGCTTTGCCACCAATGAAACAGACGCGCTGATGCCGGCGCCGATCCAGTTCTCCCACGCAATCCTGCGCCGCCTGGCGGAAGTGCGCAAGAACGGCACCGAGCCGGCGCTGGGCCCGGACGCGAAATCGCAGTTGTCGGTGGTTTATGAAGGCGGCAAGCCGGTGGGCATCAGCTCGCTGGTGCTGTCGACCCAGCACCTCGATGAATTGCTGACCTCGAATGACATCCGCGCCATCGTGGAGCCTTACATCCGCGAAACGCTGCCGCAAGGCTGGCTGACCGATGCCACCGAATGGCACGTAAACCCCACCGGCAAGTTCGTGATCGGCGGCCCGGATGGCGATGCAGGCCTCACCGGCCGCAAGATCATCGTTGACACCTATGGTGGTGCCGCTCCGCATGGCGGCGGTGCGTTCTCCGGCAAGGATCCGACCAAGGTGGACCGTTCGGCAGCCTATGCCGCACGCTACCTGGCCAAGAACGTGGTGGCTGCAGGGATGGCGGAGAAATGCACCATCCAGCTGTCTTATGCCATTGGCGTGTCCAAGCCGCTGTCGATCTATGCTGATACCCATGGCACCGGCGAGGTTGCGCCTGCGGCCATCGAAAAGGCGATTGACCAGGTGATGGACTTGACCCCGCGCGGCATCCGGTCGCACCTGGGCCTGAACAAGCCGATCTACCAGCGCACTGCGGCCTACGGCCACTTTGGCCGCGACCCGGAGGCCGACGGCGGCTTTAGCTGGGAACGCACCGATCTGGCCGAGGCGCTGAAAAAAGCGGTCTGAGACCGGAAAGACAGTTTGAGAGAGCGGGCCGCGGGGTCCGCTCTTTTCGTTTGCCGAAGCGCTCCCGCCCGGAGAAGGGCATTCGGGAAATACCCTTCTCCCGTTGGGCCGGGCACCGCGCTGCAGCGCGGCGGACCAGTCAGCACTGCTGACCGGATGTTTCGCGCGCGAAACATTGGGACAATACTGCTGACCTTCTTTCCGTCTGGAGCGCCGTGGCGGGCTGCGCCATAGTGGGGCGGGATTTTCAGCTGCCGGGACTGTGATGCTGCGATTGATGACTGTGTTTTTTTGCCTTGCTTTGGCGCAGGGCGCCGCGGCCAGGGATGGTCTGCCGCAGAAATTCAGCCTGCAGGGCGGTACCCTGGTCTATGACACAGAGACAAAGGTGGAGGGCGAGCCGGCCGAGATCACTGAGAAAGACATCGGGCGGTTGCGCAAGATCCTGAAAAAGAACCCGGAGATTTCGGAACTGCAGCTCAACAGTATCGGCGGCAGCGTCTATGCCGGCGAGCAAATCGCGGGGCTGGTGCTGGAATACGGCCTGGATACCTCGATTGACGGGGACTGCATCAGCGCCTGTGTTGATGTGTTTCTGGCTGGCCAGCGGCGGCGGATGACTCTGGGGTCGCGGATCGGGTTTCACCAGCGCAACTGGCCTGCAGAAGCGGTGCATAAATACTACCGCAGCGAACGCAAGGCGCAGCGCTGGGCGACGCCGTTTGAATTCGGCTCCTGGATCTATGAGGACACCCAGCGCGAGATTTATGACCATCTGAGCTATATGGTGGCCCGCGGGGTCGATCCGGGGTTTGCGATCGAAACCATGCGCACGGACCCGGATGGGGAATGGTACCCCAGCCGTCTGCGGCTGATCGCGGCGGGGGTGCTGCGGGAGGTGCTGCCTGGTCAGCGGCCCTAGGGTGGCGGACCGGGCAGACGTGACGCCGGCTTGACCCTGAGGCCCCATTGCGGCAGAGGAGCGGCCAGCCTTTCAAATACTGCCTCGAACAGGAGTCCAGACGCATGTCCGGCGACCAGAAGCCCAGCGGCACCCAATCCGCGGATACCCAGCCCGCCGCCGCGGACGCGGCAGAGAAACACGCCAGCGGCGCGCCCTGGCGCAACTTCTATGGCCGCTTCAAGGGCAAGACCCTGAAAGACAGCCAGAAGCGTTACCTGGAGGAGGACCTGGCAAGCCTCAGCCCCGGGGCCGTTGGCTGGGAGGAAAACCCGGACCGCAAACCGCTGGACCTGGACGCGCTGTTCGGCGGCAAGGATGTCTGGCTGGAGGTCGGATTTGGCGGCGGTGAGCATCTGGTGCATCAGGCGGTCAGCAATCCGGACGTTGGCATCATCGGTGCAGAGCCCTTTATCAATGGTGTAGCCATGCTTCTGGGCAAAATCCGCAATGCGGGTGCCGACAATATCGCCGTGCACCCCGGCGATGCACGCGACCTGATGGATGTGCTGCCTGCGGCGTCCATCTCCCGTGCCTTTCTGCTTTACCCCGATCCTTGGCCCAAGGCCCGCCATCACCGCCGCCGCTTTGTGACGCAGGAACATCTGGAGCCGCTGGCCCGCTGCCTGAAGCCGGGCGCGATCTTCCGGGTTGCGACCGATATTCCCGACTATGTCCGCCAGACTCTGGAGGAAGTGCCAAAGGCCGGTTTCGAATGGCTGGCCGAAGGCCCGGCGGACTGGCGTCAGTGCTGGGATGACTGGATTTCCACCCGCTATGAGCAAAAGGCCCTGCGTGAGGGGCGCACGCCGCATTACCTGACCTTCCGCCGCCTCGGCTAAGTCCAATAGCGCTGGACCGGCCAGACCCAATCCGTTACCGATAGCGCAAACGAACAGACGAACGACCGACAGACGAAGGAAGCCCCATGTCCGGACACGGCACGCCCATCCCGATGACCTCCCACCGTGCTGACCCTCTCAAGGGTGTGGCAGAGGTGCCCGGCGACAAGTCGATCTCGCACCGCTCGCTGATCCTGGGCGCGCTGTCGGTGGGGGAAACCAGGATCTCCGGCCTGCTGGAGGGCGAGGATGTGCTGGACACTGCCAAGGCGATGCAGGCCTTTGGCGCCGAGGTGGTCAACCACGGCGGCGGCAACTGGTCGGTGTTCGGCGTTGGCGTCGGTGGCTTCGCCGAGCCGGACAACGTGATCGACTGCGGCAACTCCGGCACCGGGGTGCGGCTGATCATGGGGGTGATGGCCACCTCTCCGATCACGGCGACCTTCACCGGCGATGCATCGCTGAACAAACGCCCGATGGCGCGGGTGACCGACCCGCTGGCGCTGTTCGGCACCCAGTCCGTAGGCCGCTCCGGCGGGCGTCTCCCGATGACCATCGTCGGCGCCGCTGACCCGGTTCCGGTGCGTTACGTGGTGCCGGTGCCCTCGGCACAGGTGAAATCCGCAGTGCTGTTTGCCGGCCTCAACGCGCCCGGCAAGACCGTGGTGATCGAGAAAGAAGCCACCCGCGACCATACCGAGCGGATGCTGGCAGGTTTCGGCGCCGAGATCACCACCGAAGACACCGAAGAAGGCCGCGTTATCACCCTGACGGGCCGCCCGGAGCTGAAGCCGCAAGTGATCGCCGTGCCGCGCGATCCATCCTCCGCCGCTTTCCCGGTCTGTGCAGCGCTGATCACCCCCGGCTCTGACGTGCTGGTGCCGAACATCGGCCTGAACCCGACCCGTGCGGGCCTCTATTACACCCTGCAGGACATGGGTGCGGACCTGACCTTCGAGAACATGCGCGAGGAGGGCGGCGAACCTGTTGCCGATCTGCGCGCCAAATACTCGCCCAACATGAAGGGCATCGAGGTGCCGCCGGAACGCGCGGCCTCAATGATCGACGAATACCCGGTTCTGTCGGTGGTCGCCGCCTTTGCCGAGGGCAAGACCATGATGGCGGGCGTCAAGGAACTGCGTGTCAAGGAAAGCGACCGCATCGACGCAATGGCCAAGGGGTTGCGCGCCAATGGCGTGACTGTCGAGGAAGGCGAGGACTGGTGGGAAGTCACCGGCCTTGGCATCAATGGCGTGCCGGGCGGCGGCACCTGCGAGAGCTTCCTGGACCACCGCATTGCCATGTCCTTCATGGTGATGGGCATGGGCGCACAGACCCCGGTTTCGGTTGACGATGGCAGCCCGATTGCCACCTCCTTCCCGATCTTCGAGGGCCTGATGGGGGGCCTCGGCGCCAAGCTGGAGCGCACATGAGCGAAAGTTACACCATAGCCGTCGACGGGCCTGCGGCTGCGGGCAAGGGCACATTGTCCAAGGCGCTGGCGGCACATTACGGCTTTGGCCATCTGGACACCGGGCTTTTGTACCGTGCTGTTGGCGCTAGGATGCTGGACGGCGCGGCGCCGGTTGAGGCTGCGCAGAATTTGATGCCGGAAGACCTCGCGCGAGACGACCTGCGCGGACCGGAGGTGGCGCAGGCGGCCTCCAAGGTCGCGGTGATTGCCGAGGTGCGCGCGGCGCTGGTAGACTTCCAGCGGGCCTTTGCCCGCCGCGCAGGCGGCGCGGTTCTGGACGGGCGCGACATCGGCACCGTGATCTGCCCCTATGCGCAGGTGAAGTTTTTTGTCACCGCCAGTGCCGAAGTCCGCGCCCGGCGCCGGTTCCTGGAACTGGCTGCAGCAGGCAAGGTGATCACCCTCGAAGAAGTGCTGGGTGACGTGAAGGCCCGTGACGAGCGTGACATGAACCGCGCCGAGGCACCTCTGCGCCCGGCGGCCGACGCCATTCTTATCGACACCAGTGATCTGAGTATCGAGGAGGCACTGGCCAGGGCCATTGAAGTCATCGAGGCCCGCCGGGCGGCCGGGGAAACCCTGGTCTAAGCCGCGAGTCACGGAAAACACCCGCAGCTGACGCACCAGCTGCGGGCGGAAGGCAGGCAGGACGGAGCTATGTTCAGCCTGCCCTCTGGGACACCGGATCGCGCGGGATCAGAGCTCGCTGACGGCGGTGTGCTTAATCTTGCCCCATTGGCTGTCAGCGGTCTTGGCAGTGCCGGCCACGTCTTCCAGGAAGGCGGCGCGGGTGGCGGCGTTCAGGAACAGAAACAGCTTGCCGTCATGCACCAGGTACTGGTCCGGATCACCGTCGAACTTCTTGCCGACCGAGACGCCGTAGGAGCAGAAGCCGCCGTGCTGCGGCAGGTATTTCGCCGGGTTGGCCTCGAACGCCGTCTTGTTTTCCTCTGAGACAAAGTAATACGACGCGCCGTCCACAGTGGCGGAGTAGGTTGCCATGCCCTCGACCGGGTTGCGGCTGTCCAGCAGCGCCACAAGGTCGACGCCATGGGCTGCCAGCGGCGCGCCGCCGGCCGAGATGCCGTTGGACACGTTCACTTCATCGGCAGCAAATGCCGGTGCGGCCAGGGCAGCGGAGAGCGAAATCAGGGCGGTTGTCAGAAGCGTTTTCATGTTCATCCTCATCAGGTTTTGTTGCAGGTTCGGTTTGATCGGGGCGGGCGCTGCGGCCCGGTGACCTGAAGTTAGGTCCGAAGACTTGAACGTTTAATTCCTGATCGTACGGTTGGTATTGCAGATCGTACGGAAACCTGGCGCCACCTCTGTCACAGCCGTTCACCGATCTGTGCATGGAGCCGGGCGCTATGTGGCAGTAGCCTGAGGGGGCTGTGCCAAAGAGGAGGGGCCGTCATGTTCTGGCTGCGGATTGTTGCGACTGCATGTGTCTTGGCGTCGCCTGCCTGGGCGCAGGATGCGCCTGAGGCGCCGGCGCCCGCGGAGCCGCCGATGACCTATGAGCGGCTTGGCCGGATCATCTTTGCGCTGGATGAGAATGCACAGCCTGCGGGCCCTGGCTTTCAGCTTACGATTTCCGGGGTGCCGATGCTGGTGGTCACTGACCGGGCTGCGGACCGGATGCGGGCCATGGTGCCGCTGCGCCCGGCCGAAGGGCTGACGGCGGAAGAGCTTATGCGGATGATGCAGGCCAATTTCGATACGGCACTGGATGCCCGCTATGCCGTGGCCCGCGGCCAGCTCTGGGCTGTCTTCATCCATCCGCTTTCGCCGCTGAAGAAGGACCAGCTGATTTCCTCGCTGGGCCAGACCGTTAACATCGCCCGCACCTATGGCACGCTGTATACCGGCGGTGCCCTGCAATTCGGTGGCGGCGACAGTCCGGGCATTCAGCGGCAGCTGATCGAGGAGCTCTTGGAAAAGGGTGAGGATATCTGAGGGCGCTGTCCCTGAAAGATGAGTACGGGTTTCGGCACAAAGCGGCGAAACCATGATGAAATTCGTCGCCCATCTGCATGAATACTATGCGCCCCGTCGCAGCCGCCGGCTTAAAGTCGCGGCAGATTGCACGGGGAACGCAAATGACCAGCTTTCAGGACCGTATGACAGCGCTGCGCCGGGATTTTCACCGGCACCCCGAACTTGGCTTTGAAGAGCACCGTACCAAGGCCAAGGTCGCGGAGCATTTGCGCAGCCTGGGGCTGGAGGTGCATGAGGGCGCAGGCGTGGTTGGTTTGCTGCGCTGCGGCCAGGGCAACCGGGCTATCGGTTTGCGGGCCGACATGGATGCGCTGCCGATAACGGAAACCTCCACCCACGGCTATGTCTCGCAAACACCGGGAAAGATGCACGCCTGCGGCCATGACGGCCATATGGCGATGCTGCTGGGCGCGGCCGAACGGCTGGCGCAGGAACAGGAATTCAACGGCACCGTGGTCTTCATCTTCCAGCCCAACGAGGAGCACGGCCTGGGCGCGCAGGCGATGATTGCTGAAGGCGTGCTGGAGAAATTCCCGATCGAAGAGGTTTATGCCATCCACAACCTGCCAGGCGCGCCGGTCGGTCAGGTCTCGACCCGGGCTGGCCAAATCTGCAACAGCGAGAGCCTGTTTGAAATCGCGATCACGGGGCAGGGCGGCCACGCCTCGATGCCGCAGGCGGGTGTGGATGCGATCACTGTCGGGGCGGAGATGGTGCTGGCGCTGCAAACCATCGTCTCGCGTAAACTGGCGCCGGGGGCAGGGGCCGTGGTTTCGGTCACTGAATTCCTGACCGATGGCCAGCGCAACGTGCTGCCGGGCCAGGCGGTTCTGAAAGGCGACGTCAGGGCACGGGTTCCAGAGGACCGGAAAGCGGTTGAGCGGTTTATGCGCCAGATCGCTGCCGGGGTTGCTGCCACCCATGGGGTGGAGGCAGAGGTGAGCTTCGATACAGAGTTTGTTGAGGCCATCAACGCTGAAGGCCCGGCTGAGGCCGTCTATCGCGCCGGTGAGGCTGCAGACCGCGAGGTGATCCGCAACCGGCCTCCGATGAGTTTCTCCGAGGACTTCGCCTATTTTGCGGGAGCGGTCCCGGGCTGCTTCCTGCTGTTGGGCAATGGCGAAGACGGCCCCCACGGCCAGCCGCTGCATTCAGCGGATTATGATTTCAACGACGCTCTGCTGCCGATCGGCGCGGAGTTCTGGGTGCAGTTGGTGCGCGACCGGCTGCCTGCTGGAAAGGACTGACCATGTTTGAGAATTTTGACGTTGCCATCCGCCATACGGCTGGAAGCCCGAAAACCGGCGAGGCCGCCTACGCGGTGCTGTCGGAACAGGATTTCGCCAATGCGCAGGCAGAAATCACCGCATGGGAGGGCTATGAGCCGACGCCGCTGGTCGCGCTGACCGGCCTAGCGGGCAAAACCGGTGTCGGCCGGATCGACTACAAGCACGAAGGCCCGCGGTTCGGGCTTGGCAGTTTCAAGGCGCTGGGCGGGTCTTATGCCGCACTGCGGGTGCTGCAGCGGGAGCTGAGCAAGACACTGGGCCAGGATGTCAGCCTTGAGTTTATCCGCAAGGGCGACCACAGGGAGGCCTGTGCAGGCATTACCCTGGTCTCTGCCACTGACGGCAATCATGGCCGCTCGCTGGCCTGGGGCTGCCAGCGTTTTGGTGCGCCGTGCCGTATCTACATCCACGCCGAGGTGAGCGAGGGCCGCGCCGTGGCGATGCGCGAATTGGGTGCCGAGGTGATCCGGATCGACGGCGACTATGACGAGTCGGTTCTTCTGGCCAAGAAGGAAGCGGAGGAAAACGGCTGGTTCGTGGTCTCGGACACCTCCTGGGAAGGCTACACCGAGCCGCCGCGCGACGTGATGGCAGGCTACAGCGTGATGACCCGCGAGGCCTGCGAAGCGCTGGAACAGGCGCCGACCCATGTGTTCCTTCAGGGTGGTGTCGGCGGGCTGGCGGCCTCGGTCGCAGCGGGTTTGCGGCAGTACTACCGAGAGAATGCGCCGCGGGTGGTGATCGTCGAGCCGGAACTGGCGGCCTGCCTGTTCGACAGCGCCCGTAACGGCAAGGCGACTAACTTTGCCATTCAGGAGGAGACCATCATGGCGGGCCTCTCCTGCGGTGAACCGTCGGAAATGGCCTGGGAGATCCTGGCCGAGGAGGCCTCAGACTTTCTGACCATCCCGGACAGCATCGTGGCCCCTGCGGTCCGCCTGCTGGCCAATTCTGAAACCGGCGATCCCGTGGTCGAGGCTGGCGAAAGCGCGGTGGCAGGGCTGGCTGCTGTCATCGCGGCCTGCCAGTCTGCCCAGATGATGGAGACCCTGGGTCTGGATGAAAATTCCCGCGTGCTGCTGATCGGATCCGAAGGCGTGACCGACCCGGCGATTTTTGCCGCGATCATGGAAGGCAAGGACCATGTCTGACGCCCCCGCCCGCGGGTTTCCAGAGGCGGAATTTGCCGCCCGGACAGAGAAGGCACAGGCTCTGATGGCGCAGCAGGGGCTTGACGGGCTGCTGCTGCTGACAGAGCCGGAAGTGCGCTACTTCAGCGGCTTCCACACCCTGTTCTGGCAAAGCCCGACCCGGCCCTGGTTCCTGTTCCTGCCGCCTGCGGGCAAGCCGATTGCGATCATCCCGGAGATTGGCGCCGACCTGATGCGCCGCACCTGGATCGAGGACATCCGCACCTGGAGCGCGCCTGCGCCTCAGGATGACGGTATCAGCCTGCTGACAGAGCTGCTGTTTCCGATTGCCGGACGCGGCGGCTCGATCGGGGTTATGAAGGGGCATGAAACTGCGTTGCGGATGCCGCTGGGCGATTACGAGCGGTTGATAGCCGGTCTACCGGGGCTGAAAGTGGCAGACGCGACACCGTTGGTACGCAGCCTGCGGATGGTGAAATCCGCAGCCGAGATCGCGAAGCTGAGCCATATCTGCAGCATCGGTTCGCGCACCTTTGCACGGGTGCCGGAGATTGCCCATGAGGGCCAGCCGTTTGAGGACTTGTTCCGCGCCTTCCGGCGTGAGGCGCTGGCGCAGGGTGCGGACGATGTGCCCTATCTGGTCGGCGGCGCTGATCAGGGCGGCTACAGCGATGTCATTTCTCCGCCGACGGCCAGACCGCTGCAGGCGGGTGACATCGTGATGCTGGACACCGGCGCCACCTGGGACGGCTACTTCTGCGACTTTGACCGCAACTTCGCAATCGGCCGCGCAGATGACCTGTCGAAACGGGCCTATGACGTTTTGTGGCGGGCAACCGAGGCGGGCATCGCTGCGGCCAGACCGGGGGCCACCTGCCGGGATCTGTTCCAGGCGATGCAGTCCGTGATTGCCGAAATGGACGATCAAGGCGGCGACGTGGGACGGCTGGGCCACGGGCTGGGAATGCAGCTAACCGAATGGCCCTCGCACGCCGCGTTTGACGAGGCAGTGATTGAGGAGAATATGGTCCTGACTCTGGAACCCTCGCTGAGCTTTGGTGATGGCCATATCATGGTGCATGAGGAAAACATTGTCGTGCGGGCAAATGGGGCTGAACTGCTAACAGCGCGTGCCACCCCCGAACTGCCGGTGATCTGAAGGAGACAAGGCCCATGAAGCTGCCCTTTGACACGGACGCAGGCATTGGCACCCGTGCCACGCTGGGTGTGATCGTGCTGGAAACCGACGAGACACTGGAGCCTGAATTCTCCCGCATGATGGCGCAGGACGGGGTGGCGCTGTATCACAGCCGTATTCCGATGGTGCCTGAGATCCGGCCCGAGACGTTGGCGCAGATGCAGGCGGATCTGCCAGCCGCTGCCAGGCTGCTGCCGTCCTCGCTGAACTTTGACGTGATTGGCTATGGTTGCACGTCCGCGTCGACAGTGATCGGTTCGGCCAAGGTGGCAGCGGCTGTGCAGACTGTGCTGCCCGGCGTTCAGGTGACTGACCCGCTGGCGGCGATCATCGCCGCAGGCAGGGCGCTGGGCGCTGCGCGGCTGGGGTTTGTCACGCCCTACCTGCCGGAGGTGTCGGCGCAGATGCGGCACAAGCTGGAGGACGCAGGCTTCGCGATTGCCGGTTTCGGGTCTTTCGAGGAAATGGACGACCGGGTCGTTGCGCGGATCTCCGAGGCGGCAATCGCCGGCGCGGCGGTGCAGGTGGCGGGCCAGCAAGACTGCGATGCCATCGTGATCTCCTGCACCAACCTGCGCTGCCTGCAAGTCATCCCCGCGATTGAGGAACAGACCGGGCTGCCGGTGATCTCCAGCAATCAGGCGCTGGCCTGGCATATGCTGAGACTGGCCGGGGTGGCAGAGAAGCCCGCCCGGTTTGGCAAGCTGTTTACCTGCGGATTGGCAGCCTGATCGTTAAAATTTTCTGGGATTTGTCAGCTGACAATTCGGGGTGGGCCCTACCCGCGGGGCCTAAACTGCGCTTGTAATCCATCTGCAGATCACCACAGTTTGCGCTTCTGAAAACGATTCGAGACTGAGGGGAAACCCGGATGCCTGCCACCCGATCCGCCACCCGGCCTGCGACCCGCAACGTGCTGTTTATCATCATCGACCAGCTGCGCGCGGATTGCGTGTTCGGTGCCATGGCCGAACATGTGGAACTGCCCAGCATCCGCGCCTTTATGAAGGAGGCAGTGTCGTTCAAGCGGCATTTCTCGGTGACCAACCCCTGCGGGCCGTCGCGCGCCTCGATCCTGACCGGGCAATATGCGATGAACCACCGTTCGGTCCGCAATGGCACGCCCCTGCGCCATGATGCGCCGAATATCGCCACCGAAATGCGCAAGGCCGGTTATTTGCCGATGCTGTTCGGCTATACCGACACCTCGCAGGACCCGCGCGCCTTTGACGCCAATGACCCGGCGCTCAGGACCTATGAGTTCCCGATGAACGGGTTCCACGAGATGACCGAGATGCGGATGGAGATGTCCTATCCGTGGCAGTCGCATCTGATGAACCGGGGGTATGAGTTTGAGAACTACTGGGATGTCTACAAACCGGTCTCTCCGGATGGCGGCGCGCCCAGGCTGAATGATCCCGCGCTATATGCGGCAGAGGACAGTGATACTGCCTTTCTGACCAATTCCTTCCTGGGCAAGATGACTGCCTATCATAAGGAAAGCTGGTTCGCGCATCTGACTTACATCCGCCCGCACCCGCCGCTGGTGGCGCCGGCGCCCTATAACACGATGTACGACCCCGCTTCCTTGCCGCTGCCGGAACGGCTGGCTTCGCCGGAGGCAGAATGCGCGCAGCACCCTTTCTTTGATCCGGGCCTGCGCAACAATACCGCTGCAGGTTTTGTCGAGGGCTTCCCGGATCTGGAAGCGACGGACGAAAACATTGCCACTTTGCGATCCGTCTATCTGGGGCTGGCCACTGAAGTCGACCACCATGTCGGCCGGGTGGTTCAGTTCCTCAAGGATACCGGCCAGTACGACGATACCATGGTGGTGATCACCGCCGACCATGGCGAGATGCTGGGCGACCGGCACTCCTGGGGCAAGATGACGGTCTATGATGCGGCTTACCATACGCCGCTGATTATCAGGATGCCGGGCAATGAGGCCAATGCCGGTGCTTGCCTCAGCCAGATCACCGAGTCGATCGACGTGACGCCGACCATTCTGGATTGGGTCGGGCAAGAGATCCCGAATTCAATGGACGGCCGGTCACTGCTGCCATTGCTCAAGGGGGATGTGCCGCAGGATTGGCGGCAGTATTCCTTCTCAGAACTGGACTTTTCGGAACCGCAGAAACCAACGCTGTGGCAGCAGGCGCTGGGCACATCGCCAAGCGACAGCAGCCTGGGCATCCTGCGTGACAGCCGGTTCACGCTGGTCGAATTCGCCGCCGACCTGCCGCCAATGCTGTTTGATGCCGAGGGACGCGGTGAACTGGAGAACGTCGCCGGACAGCCGGAATATGCTGCTGATCTCAACCGGCTGACCCGCAGGATGCTGCGGCACCGGATGAGGAATGCGGACCACACATTGTCGCTGGTGTCGATCACGCCGCAGGGGCCGCGCGCTGCCGCACGGTATCCGGGCAGAAAGCGCTGAGGTCAAGCCGGCCTGCACTATTGCCAAGTGAACGCCCGGTTTCCGGAGGGGAAACCGGGCGTTTTGCAGGCGTTAAGCCCAGACGAACCAGTCGTCTGTCAGTTGCTCGCCGGCCTTGATCCCTTTCAGGTAGGCGATCTGCAGCGCGTCAGCACCGCCTTCGCCATCGGCGTCATATTCCAGCCAGACCGCGCGCCCGCTGCCAAGGCTGAGGGCGCCGCTGGTCAGCGCGTCATCAAGGCTGGTCCCCAGTTCCAGAAGCAGATCATCCACATCAAGCTTGTCGCCCTGGTCCAGCTTGAAGTCCGTGATGGTGTCCCCTGCATCGCCGGCGGATGCAAACACGAACACATCCGCATCTGCGCCGCCTTTGAGGGTATCCGCGCCGGCGCCGCCTTCCAAACGGTCCAAGCCGTCGCCGCCGTCGATCTTGTCAGCGCCAGACCCGCCGTCGACAACATCATCTCCTGCGCCGCCTTTGATCTTGTCGCCGCCGCTTCCGCCGCTGACAGTGTCATCGCCGTCGCCGCCTTTGAGCTTGTCCAACCCGCTGCCGCTGGTGATCACGTCGTTCCCTTCGCCGCCGTCAGCCCTGTTGTCGCCGTCGCCAGCTGACAATGTGTCATCACCGCCGCCGCCTTTAAGATTGTCCTTGCCGCTGCCGCTGGTGATTTCATCATGCCCTTCACCGCCGTCAGCCCTGTTGTCGCCGTCGCCAGCTGAAAGTGTATCATCACCACCGCCGCCTTTGAGTTTGTCAAACCCGCTGCCGCTGGTGATCACGTCGTTCCCTTCGCCGCCGTCAGCCCTGTTTTCGCCGTCGCCAGCTGACAGTGTGTCATCACCGCCGCCGCCCTTGAGATTGTCCTTGCCGCTGCCGCTGGAAATGCTGTCGTTGCCCAGACCACCGTCCAGCTTGTTATCACCACCGCCGGCGGACATTGTGTCGTCGCCGTCGCCGCCGGTTAGCTTACCGTTGCCGCTGCCGCTGGCCAGCAGGTCATTCCCGGCGCCGCCGTCTAGCTTGCCTTTCCCGTCTCCGGAAATCAGCGTGTCATCGCCTTCTCCGCCTTCCATGCGGTTTTTGCCATCGCCGCCATTTAGGCTGTCATTGCCCAAACCGCCATACAGGCGGTCATCTCCTGCACCTGCTGTCAAAGTGTCGTCACCGTCTTCACCGGTCAGGAAATTTCTGCCATCGCCGCCGGCAATCGCGTCGTTGCCTTCGCCGCCATAGATTTTATCGTTGCCTTCGCCGCCTGTCAGGCTGTCGTCCCCAAGGCCGCCATAGATCTTGTCGTTGCCGGTACCGCCATCCAGCGTGTCATCGCCATCGCGGCCGTCCAGCAGGTCATTCCCGGCGCCGCCCTCGATCACATTGTCTTCGCTGTTGCCATAGGCCTTGTCCGAAGAACTTCCGAGAAGGAGGTTCTCAATCACGGTGCCGCTGCTGATCACCAGTGACTTGCTGCCAATCTTGCCGGGGGTTTCACCGGACAGATCAATGGTGGATCGCAGGGTGACCGCTGTCAGGTCGAGCGTGTCGATGCCGCCGTTGGTGTCAGTGACAGTACCAAGCTGCACAGTCCAGTTCTGAACGAAGCTGTTGTCGAAGACATAGACGTTGTCGATGGTTCCCGGTGTTGGGTCGGGATCAGGATCGGGAGTCGGATCAGGATCCGGTGTCGGGTCCGGGTCTGGATCCGGCGTGGGTTCAGGGTCCGGATCCGGGGTTGGATCGGGATCGGGCGTAGGCTCTGGATCAGGTGTCGGTTCCGGATCGGGGGCAGGCGTTCCGGAGGTGTCGATGATATCTGCAATGTTGGCAGTGCCTTCGACGCCTGTCAGGAAAACCAGAAGCGTATTGGAGCCACCGTTTGACACCTTAAGCCAGGAGCCGCCATTGCCCGCTTGCAGCGAAATCACCCCGTCGCCCGCCGGATCGCTGCCGGCATAGCCGATTTCCTGCAGAAGCTGGCTGATGTCGACGCGGTCGCCTGCCGCCAGGTCGAAGTCCATGATGGAGTCGCCTGCCTCGCTGAGGTCCGTATAGACAAAACGGTCTGCTCCTGCGCCGCCGGTCAGCAAGTCCGCACCATCGCCGCCGATCAGCGTATCGTTGCCGTCGTTGCCTTCGATCTGGTCGTTGCCCGCGCCGCTGTTCAAATGGTTGCCGGCAGCGTTGCCGATGATCTTGTCCGTGCCGGATCCGGTGATGGCATTTTCAATCACGGTGCCGCGGGAAATGGCGAAGTTGCCGGTCTTGCCGTCGATGTCCGAGAATGTTTCCTCGTTCAAGTTCAGTGTCTGGTTATAGCTGCGGGAACCCAGGTCGATAACATCGGTGCCGCCATTGTCGACGATGGCCACGCCAAAACCGCCTTTCAGGTCCATGCCAAAGCGGCCGGTGGTTTGGCCGTCGCCGTATGTCGTGTCGCCGGTATCAATGTTCACCGGTGTGCCGTAGAGGTGGTGAACGGCAGCGATGTCGGCTAGCTGAGCCGTGGCCAGATAGGCAAATGAAGCGTCTGTAGCAGTGTTTTCAGCCTGGCTGAAATAAGACATGATCGACATTTGCCAGCTGTCGTTGGCAAAATGCGCATCTGCGCCATAGCTGGCGCTGCCGTTGTAGTTGCCTGTGTGCCCCAGGCCCAGGGCATGGCCGATCTCGTGGATGTAGGTCTGCAGGTAGTAGTTGCCGTAGTTCGCCCAGGCATCGTCGATATTGATGGTCGAGCTCAGGATGGTGCCGTTGCTGACGGATGAGCTGGCGTAGGCGCCGGAGCGGTTGTCGTCAAAGGTGATTTTTGCGCTGCCGGTGGTTTCGACAAACTCGATCCCGCTCAGTGCGGTCCAGCTTTCCAGCGCCTTGCGGGCGGTTTCTTTGCCATAGGCATTCAGCCCGCTGAGGTTCACCGTCAGCTGCCCGCCGGTTTGAACATCGAAAGACCGCTCTGTCCGGCCGGTGGACTGCCAGTACCCCTTGTAAAGATACTCGGCCACCTGGTCGACAGTATAGGTCGGCTTGCTGCCCGCAGTTCCACCGCCGGAGCCGGTTCCGCTGCCGTCGGTATTTTCGGGAATTCTATGATTGGCTTGACCGCAATATTCGCACATGACCGTGTTCCATCCTAGATCGTTAAATTACAAAGGAAATTCCGTGTGCCGGAGCAGTTGCCCGGCAAAGTCAGAAAGAGAGCCGCCGCTAAGCCGGCCATCCATGACCGAATGCTCAATCACCGGGCTTTGGCCTTGGCGGCCGTCGCGGTGCTCCCAGGTCAGGTGGCCGCTGATCCAGTCTGCTGACTGATGTCGCGCGATGTAGCGCAGCGTCAGGTCCGCCTTGTCCTGGGCGGTGCTCCCGGCAGTAACTGAGGCTGCGGGAAAGCGCTCCTGCAGGTGGCGCGACAACGCATCGCAAAGGGGTTGCTGCAGCGGAGCGCCGCACAGAAGCTGAACGGTGCGCACAGGGGTATCCGCTGCGGCGGTGCCGGACACCAGCAGCCAGACTGCAGCTGTGCAGCCGGAAAGAGTTCCAGTTGAAGGCATGAAGAATGCTCGCTCAGACGGTTGAAGGTTCAGATTCAGTCCCGCGCCGTTCTGGCTGCAGGGTCAGGTCTAAGCAGGGAATCGGGCGAAAAGACGGTTGCGATCCGGGCAAGATTAAGACGTCGTTAACCCCCGTTAACCATTTGCAAAGATGTCTGGATTTCCAGCAGGGGTGCTGCGCCTCGAACTTGTTTTTGCAAGTCATTCGCAAAAACGTTGACAGTTGAGAATGATTTGCAATAACGATATGGCAACGACAGCACAGACACGGAGAATCGGATGTTTCCGAACCTGCTCAAGACAGTTTCCGCCGCCGCCATCGCAGCAGTTGCCGCCACCTCTGCCCTGGCCGAAGACAAGATGAAGGTTGTCACCACGTTCACCGTGCTGGCGGACATGGCGGCCAATGTGGCAGGGGACGCCGCTGAGGTCGTCTCAGTCACCAAACCGGGGGCGGAGATCCACGGCTATGAACCGACGCCGCGCGACATCGTGCGGGCGTCGGATGCCGATCTGATCCTGTGGAACGGGATGAACCTGGAACTGTGGTTTGAGCAGTTCCTGACCAACCTGGATGGCGTGCCTTCCGTTACCCTGACCGACGGCATCAGCCCGATCCCGATCGCGGCCGGCTCTTATGAGGGCAAGCCCAACCCGCATGCCTGGATGGGTCTGGATAACGCGCTGATCTATATCGATAATATCGTCGAGGCCTTTGCCGAGCATGATCCGGAGAACGCTGCCGTCTATGTCAAGAATGCGGGTGAATACAAGGACAAGCTGCGCGCCACCATTGAGCCGCTGCGCCAGGCGATCGCCGAAATCCCCGAAGATAAGCGCTGGCTGGTGACCTGCGAGGGCGCCTTCAGCTACCTGGCTCGCGACTTTGCCATGAAGGAGCTGTATCTCTGGCCGATGAACGCCGATCAGGTCGGCACCCCGCAGCAGGTGCGCAGCGTGATCGACGGCGTGCGCGCCAATGATATCCCGGTGGTGTTCTGCGAAAGCACCGTGAACACCGCCCCGGCTGAGCAGGTGGCCCGCGAAACTGGCGTGGCCTATGGCGGCGAGCTGTATGTCAACTCGCTGAGCGAGGCGGATGGTCCGGTGCCGACCTATCTGGACCTGCTCAAGGTGACCTCTCAGACTGTCGCCCGCGGATTGACTGAGGTCACCAACTAAACCGCTTATTGGCATAGTCTTTTGCCCCGCAGCGCAAGTTGCGGGGCGTTTCATTTCACAAAGCACAATTTCTGTGTGTAACTCTGCAGGACAGCCTAATGCTTGATGCCAGCGAGACCCACATCATGAATACCAGCGCCGCGCCCCTGGATGGCGGGATTGCCGCCAGAAATGTCACGGTGACCTACCGCAACGGCCATACCGCGCTGTGGAATGCCAGCTTTGGCATTCCCCGCGGTACGGTCACGGCACTGGTCGGGGTGAACGGGGCGGGCAAATCGACCCTGTTCAAGGCCATCATGGGGTTTGTGCCGGCCGCACAGGGCGAAATCCGCATTCTCGGCATGACAGTCAAGGACGCGCTGCGCAAGAACCTGGTCGCCTATGTGCCGCAGTCGGAGGAGGTCGACTGGGCCTTTCCGGTGCTGGTCGAGGACGTGGTGATGATGGGCCGCTATGGCCATATGGGTTTTTTGCGCCGTCCCAAGGCCGCCGACCACGAAGCCGTCGATCAGGCGCTGCGCCGGGTCAACATGCAGGACTTCCGCCACCGCCAGATCGGCGAGCTGTCCGGCGGCCAGCGCAAGCGGGTGTTCCTGGCCCGCGCCCTGGCCCAGGACGGGCAGGTGATCCTGCTGGACGAACCCTTCACCGGTGTGGATGTGAAGACAGAAGAGCAGATCATTGCCCTGCTGCGCGAGCTGCGCGCCGAGGGCCGGGTGATGCTGGTCTCCACCCACAACCTGGGCAGCGTGCCGGAGTTCTGCGACCGCACCGTGCTGGTCAAAGGCACCGTGCTGGGCTACGGGCCGACCGAAACCACCTTTACCCGCGCCAACCTGGAACACGCCTTTGGCGGCGTGCTGCGCCATTTCACCCTGGGCGGTGACGCGCTGCACGATGACGGCGACACCCGCGAGGTCACCATCCTGACCGACGACGAGCGCCCCTTTGTCCAATACGGCGAAAAGACCCAGACCAGCGAAAGCCGGGAACAGGAATGATGGAGTATCTGCTGGAGCCATTTTCCTACGGCTACATGACCAATGCGATGTGGGTCTCGGCGCTGGTGGGCGGCGTCTGCGCCTTCCTGTCCGCTTACCTGATGCTCAAGGGCTGGTCGCTGATCGGCGACGCGCTCTCGCATTCGGTGGTGCCGGGCGTGGCCGGCGCATACATCCTGGGCCTGCCGTTTGCACTGGGTGCTTTCATCGCGGGCGGGCTGGCGGCGGGGGCGATGCTGTTTCTATCCGAACGCTCCGGCCTCAAGGTCGATGTGATCATCGGCCTGATCTTCACGTCCTTCTTCGGGCTTGGCCTGTTCATCGTTTCGATCAGCCCGATGTCGGTCTCGGTGCAGACCATCACCATGGGCAACATCCTGACCATCACGCCGGAAGACACATTGCAGCTGGCGATCATCGGCTTTGTGTCGCTGGCGGTGCTGCTGGTGAAATGGAAAGACCTGATGGTCACCTTCTTTGACGAAAACCATGCCCGCACCATCGGCCTGCGCCCCGGGCTGCTCAAGGCGGTGTTCTTTGTGCTGCTGTCGGCCTCTGTCGTGGCGGCAATGCAGACCGTGGGAGCGTTTCTGGTGATTGCCATGGTGGTGACGCCCGGGGCCACGGCCTACCTGCTGTGCGATCGCTTCCCGCGGCTGATCATGATGTCCGTGCTGATCGGCGCGGCCACCAGCTTCATTGGCGCCTATGCCAGCTATTTCCTGGACGGCGCCACCGGCGGCATCATCGTAACGCTGCAGACGCTGATCTTCCTGGCGGTCTTCATATTCGCCCCGAAACACGGGCTGCTGGCCGCCAAGCGCAAGGCGCGCGAGGCGCTGAAGCGCGGGCCCATGGCACAAGAGGGAGCGGTGTAATGGATCTCGATACGTTGCTGATGCCGTTCCAATTTGCGTTCATGCAGAACGCCTTTCTGATCTCGCTGATTGTCTCGGTGCCTACCGCGCTGCTGTCCTGCTTTCTGGTGATGAAGGGCTGGGCGCTGATGGGCGATGCCGTCAGCCATGCGGTGCTGCCGGGGATTGTGGTGGCCTATGTCATCGGCATCCCGCTGATCATCGGTGCCTTTGCCGCCGGTATGCTGTGCGCTGTCGCCACCGGGTTCCTGGCGGGCAACAGCCGGGTCAAACAGGACACGGTGATGGGGGTGGTGTTCTCCGGCATGTTCGGCCTCGGCATCGTGCTCTACGTCGGTCTCGAGACCAACGCGCATCTGGACCACATCCTGTTTGGCAACATGCTGGGGGTGGAGCCGGATGAACTGTGGACCGCGGGCATCATTTCGCTGGCCGTCGGCGCGGCGCTGGTGCTGAAGTGGAAAGACCTGCTGCTGCACAGCTTTGATCCGGCGCAGGCGCAGGCCTCGGGCCTGCCGGTCACGGTGCTGCACTACGGGCTGCTGGCGGCCTTATCGCTGACAATCGTTGCCACGCTCAAGGCGGCGGGTCTGATCCTGGCGATCGGTCTTCTGATTGCGCCCGGTGCCGTGGCCTTTCTGGTGGTGCGCAAGTTCAGCACCATGCTGTGGGTTTCCGTGCTGGTCTGCATGTTCTCAATGGTGGCGGGCACCTATGCCAGCTTCTTCCTCGACAGTGCGCCGGCGCCGACCATCGTGCTGATCCTGACGCTGCTGTTCATCCTGGCCTTCGTGCGGCGGCTGTATCTGACGCACCGGACGTCGATGCAGCGGGCCAAGGATGGCTCCGGCATCGCGTGACTCACGCGGTTCCGGAGGCAGCCATCTCCAGCAGCCATTGCCGCACCAGTTCGGCGTTGGGCACCAGGTCCTGGCTCTTGGACCACACCAGGTAAAACCCTGCGCCGGTGGTCCAGGACCAGTCCTGGCGCGCCGCCAGCAGCCCCTGTCTGATCAGGGGCTCGGTCACATGCTGCCAGCCAAAGGCAAAGCCCTCGCCTGCAATCGCCGCCTGCAGCACCAGCGCATAGTCATTGAGTTTGAGGCCCGCGGCGGGCAGCCGGCCGGTGACGTCGAAATGGGCAAACCACTGCCGCCAGCTGGGGCGCTCGCGGATCGGCTCCTCCAGGTGAATCAGCCGCTCATGCAGCAGGTTCGGTACCGTCGCCAGGTTGACCGCCGAGGCCATCACCCGCGGGCTGGCCACCGGATAGATCACTTCTGGCGCGATCAGAGCGGAGTGGCAGTCCGGCCAGTTGCCATCCCCCCGCCGCACCGCCAGCGAGATGCCCTCGGTATTGATGTCCGGCTCCCGGTCGGAGCTTTGCAGCCGCAGGTCGATATCGGGGTGCGCTTCGTGCAGCCGGGTCAGTTTTGGCATCACCCAGTAATATGCAAAAGCTGAGGAGCAATTGAGCGTGACATGGTCGTTGCGCCCGAACTGCCGTACCGCCTTGGCCGAGGACAGGATGTCCTCAAGCGCCTTGGAGACATCAGCATAGAGCCTTGTCCCGGCGCCGGTCAGTTCCACCTTGCGGTGGCCGCGGCGGAATAAAATAACGCCCAAAGACGATTCCATCTGCTTTATCGCAGCGCTGACGGCAGGCTGCTGCACGTTCAATTCCTCTGCCGCGCGGGTGAAAGAGGCGTGCCGCGCGGCGGATTCGAAGACGATCAGGTGGCGGGGGCTGGTGAGGAGCTTCCAGAGTTCTTGCATAACTCTCAATTATCCAAACTATCAGATTTTTCAACCGTCACAAATGACGGGCCCGGGCGTATCGTGATTCATCACTTGAGAGTTTGGAGAGCCCCATGGCCCGACGCGCCCGCGCATCCCGTGACAGAAACACCGCCTCTGCCGGCGCTCCGGCATCGCCCTGGATCCAGCGCACGCTGCCGTTCTTTGACGTGCTGGACGAGGAGAAGCTGGTCAAGCTGGAGGCTCAGGTTGATTGGATTTTCGAGGAGGTCGGCATTGCCTTCCGCGATGATCCGGAGGCGTTGCGGATCTGGAAAGAGGCCGGTGCCCGGATCGAGGAGGACACCGTGCGTGCCGATGCGCAGTGGATCCGCAGCTTATGCGCCAAGGCGCCGCGGGAGTTCACCCAGCTGGCCCGCAACCGGGCGCGCTCTGTCACTATTGGCGGCAGCAATCAGGTGTTTGCACCGATCTATGGCGCGCCGTTTGTGCGCGATCTGGAGGGCGGGCGGCGCTATGGCGACATGGAGAGCTTCGAGAAGCTGGTGAAGCTCACCTATATGCATCCGAACCTGCATCACGGCGGGTTCGTGATCTGTGAACCCTGCGATGTGCCGGTGAGCAAGCGCCATTTCGATATGCTGTTTGCCCATATGACGCTGAGTGACAAACCGCATCTGGGTGCCATCACCGAGATGTCCCGGGCGCAGGACAGCGTCGACATGGCGGAGATCGTCTTTGGCAAAGAGGTCATGGACGAGAACTGCGTGATCATGGGCAATGTGAACACCAATTCGCCCTTGCTGGTCGACAAGGTGGTGACGGAGGCGATCCGCACCTATTCCGCGCGCGGGCAGGGAATTGTCGTTGTGCCGTTTATCCTTACGGGCGCCATGGGGCCGGTTTCCACCGCGGCATCCGTGGCGCAGGCGATGGCGGAGGCGATGATGGTTTGCGCCTTCAGCCAGCTGGTGCGCCCGGGCGCGCCGTTTGTGCTGGGCAACTTCCTCAGCTCCATGTCGCTGAAGTCCGGCGCGCCGACATTCGGGATGCCGGAGCCGGTTGTGTCGAACTATGCCATCGGCCAGCTGGCCCGCCGGGCCGGGCTGCCGCTGCGTTGCGGCGGGTCGCTGACGGCGTCCAAGATCGAAGATGCGCAGGCGGCCTATGAAAGTGCCGACTCGATGCATTCCACCATGCTGGCCGGGGCCAATTATGTGCTGCACTCGGCGGGCTGGCTGGAAGGCGGGCTGTGCACCGGGTTTGAGAAATTGATCATGGATGCGGACCGGCTGGGATCCTACCAGAAAGTGCTGAGCCAGGGGCTGGATACCAGCGATGAGGCGATGGCCCGTGATGCCTACGCCGAAGTGGCGCCGGGCGGGCATTTCCTGGGTTCCGGCCACACCATGCGCAATTACCAGACTGCGTTTTATGAGCCGAAGCTGAGCGACAGCGAGAATGTCGAGAGCTGGGAAGAAGGCGGCTCCAAGGACATGCGCCGCCGTGCCTATGAGCGCTGGAACGAGATGCTGAACCAGTATGAGGCGCCGCCGATGGATGAGGCAGTGAAAGAGGAACTGGCTGCCTATGTCGCCCGCCGCAAGGAGGAGATCCCGGATGCGTGGTACTGAAGTAAGGAATTCTTCACCCATTTCTACAGCTTATGCAGGAAATGCCGGTTTCCCCCGGCACCCCCTGTGCACCCCCCGTACACCCCCTGTGCACCCCCTAGGTGCCACTTGCCGCAATTCCCGCGCTTTGCCCCAGATCTGAGGACAAACCCATGTCAGACAATTTTGCCCAATCGACGCTCAACATCCACAAGGAGGAGAACACCGGCGACAAGAAGCTGCCGAGCCACGCCAAGGCGGTGATCATCGGCGGCGGTGTGGTTGGCTGCTCGATCCTGTTCCATCTGGCCAAGTTCGGCTGGAAGGACGTGGTGCTGCTGGAGCGTGACGAACTGACCTCCGGCTCCTCCTGGCACGCGGCGGGGCAGATCCATACGATCTCGTCAGACCCGAACATCTCGCGCCTGCAGTCCTATACCATCGACCTCTATAAGGAGATCGAGGAGACCTCGGGCCACTCGGTTGGCCTGCACATCACCGGCGGGTTTTACCTGGCGTCAAACAAGACCTGGTACGACTACCTGAAGCGGGAACGCTCCAAGGCGCGCTACATGGGTCTGAACCAGGAGTTCATCAGCCCCAAAGAAGTGGCTGAGCGCCATCCGCTGATCGACCCGAAGCACTATCACGCGGCGCTGTGGGATGATCAGGACGGCGATCTGGACCCGTCGGGCGCGACCTATGCATTCGCCAAATCGGCGCGGGTGCATGGCGCGCAGTATTTCACCCATACGCCGGTGACCGGCACCACCCAGCGCCCCGATGGCAGCTGGGACGTGGTGACCCCGCGCGGGGTGATCAATGCGGAGCATATTGTGAACTGCGGCGGCCTGTGGGCGCGGGAAGTCGGCCATATGCAGGGCATCAACCTGCCGGTGCAGCCGATGGAGCACCATTACCTGATCACCGACAAGATCGACGCGGTGGCGAACCACCCGACCCGCCTGCCGGCCGGGATCGACTATGAGGCCAACATCTACTTCCGCCAGGAACGCCAGGGGATGCTGCTGGGCACCTATGAGCCGAAGGGCACGCCGTGGAAAGTCGGCGGCACGCCCTGGGATTTCGGGCATGAACTGCTGCAGCCTGATCTGGACCGGATTGCCGACCGTTTGGAAATGTCGTTTGAACGCATCCCGGCCATTGGCGAAGCGGGCATCAAGGATATGATCAACGGGCCCTTTACCTTCGGCCCTGACGGCAACCCGATGATCGGCCCCGTTCCGGGCATGAAGAACTACTGGTGCGCCGTGGGCGTGATGGCGGGCTTCTGCCAGGGCGGCGGCGTTGGCCTGACCATGGCTGAGTGGATGATCGACGGCGAGCCGTCCATCGACGTCTGGGCGATGGATGTGGCGCGGTTCGGCGACTTTGCGACCCCCGACTGGGGCACGGTGAAATCGACCGAGAACTATGAGCGCCGGTTTGTGATGACCTTCCCGAACGAGACGCTGCCGAAAGGCCGGATGCAGAAGACCACGGCTCTCTATGACCGGCTTGTCGCCAAGGGTGCGCGGATGGGCCAGGGCTTTGGCCTTGAGAATGCGCTGTGGTTTGCCGACGGGCCGGAGGACGCGCATGAGGAGCCGACGTTTGAGCGCAACCGGTCGCATGATTATGTGGCGCGTGAGGTCAAGGCTGTGCGCGAGGCCGTGGGCGGCATCGAGGTTGCCAACTTTGCCAAGCATGAGTTCAAGGGCGCCGGTGCGCGGGCCTATCTGGACCGGGTGCTGGCGGGTTACGTTCCGAAACCGGGCCGCCTGACCCTGACGCCGATGCTGACGCCCAAGGGCAAGCTGTACGGCGATCTGACCGTGGCGTGCCTGGGCGAGGAGCATTTCATGCTGTTCGGCTCCGGCGCCATGCAGGAGGCGCACCGCCGCTGGTTTGAGAAGGATCTGCCGGAGGATGTGTCGTACCAGAACGTCTCGGACGATTGGCACGGCATTGCGCTGTCGGGTCCGAAATCGCGGGAACTGCTGCAGCGGATCACCCGCGAGGATGTGTCGGGCGAGGCCATGAAGTTCCGCGACCTGCGTCAGACCTTTGTCGGCGGCGTGCCGGTGATCCTGAACCGGATCAGCTTCTCGGGCGAGCTGGGCTATGAGATCTACTGCAAGCCGCAGTATCTGCTGCGTCTGGCGGAGGCGATCGAAGAGGCGGGTGCGGACCTGGGCTACCGCTGGTACGGCGCGCGGGCGCTGATGTCGATGCGGCTGGAGAAGGGGTGGGGCGTGTGGACGCTGGACTTCCGCCCCGATTTCGACGCGGCGGAAAGCGGCATGGATGTCTTTATCAACTGGAAGAAGGATTTCGTCGGCAAGGAGGCCGCGCTGAAGGCCCGCGAGGCCGGTCCAAGCCGCAAGCTGGTCACCATGACCATCGACGTCGATGGCATTGATGTGTCCAACGACGAGGCGATCCTGAAGGACGGCGAGGCGGTGGGCTACATCTCCTCCGGCGGCTATGCGCATCACGCGCAGAAATCCATGGCGATGGGTTATGTCTCGGCGGAACACGCGGAGGCCGGCACCAGGCTGCAGGTCGAGATCCTGGGCGAGATGTATGACGCCGAGGTGCTGGGTGCGCCGATCTATGACGCCAACGGCGCCAATATGCGCGCCTGATCAAAGCAGGGGAGCGGAAGCCATGACCAAACCCATGCGGACGCTCCCCGAAGCGGCTGAGGCCGTGCCGGCCCGCCGCTGCATCTTCCTGCTGCTGCCCACCTTCTCGCCGCTGGATCTGTCCAGCGCTGTGGCGGCGCTGGAGGCGGCGAACACGCACGACGGGACCGCGCGCTATGACTGGCGCGTGGTCAGCGAGGACGGCTTGGCGGTCACCGCCCCAAACGGGTTGAGCGTGGCCGTGGACGGCGGCCTGCCGGAGCTGTCCCGCGGCGGCATGATCTTTGTCTGCGGCGGCCAGGGGGCTGAGCCGGGCGTCTCGCTGAAGGTGCTGGGCTGGCTGCGCAAGGCGCAGCGCATGGGGATGACCCTGGGCGCGCTGGGCGGCGGTGTGCTGGCGCTGGCGCGGTCGGGCCTGCTGGCGGGACGCGAGGTTTCGGCTCATTGGGCGCTGCGGGCGATCCTGGCGGAGGCGCATCCGGATGTGGAGGTCAGGAATTCGCTGTTCACGATGGAGGGCAAGCTGATCACCTGTGCCGGCGGCACCGCCACCGTCGACATGATGCTGAACCTGATTTCGGATCATCACGGGGCGGATGTTGCAACCGGGGCCGCCGACCTGATGGTCTGTTCCTCGGCCCGCAAGGGCAGCCAGGATCAGACGGTTTCCGAGTTCGGGCGCACCGGCGTGCGGCATGAAAAACTGGCGGCAGCGCTGAGCCTGATGCGCAGCAACCTGGAGGAGCCGCTGACACCGGGCGGTATTTCCGATCTGGTCGGCCTGTCGGTGCGCCAGCTGGAGCGGCTGTTTTCCAAGTACCTGCAGACTACTCCCAAGGTTTACTACACCAAGCTGCGGCTGGACTATGCCCGCAGCCTGCTGCTGCAGACCAATATGCGGATCATTGATATTGCGCTTGCGTCCGGCTTCAACAGCCAGACCCATTTCGCCAAGGTCTACCGCCGCTATTTCGGCAAGTCGCCGCATCAGGAACGGCCGTTCTGAGGCGGCTGCGCCGGGCTGGGGTCCAGCCCGGCGTTTTGAGGATCAAGGGGCTTAGAGCCCCAGATCGCTGAGGCCGGGGTGATCCGCCGGACGCGGGCCTTGGGGCCAGTGGAACAGGCGGTCCGCTTCCGCGATCTTCAGGTCGTTGATCGAGGCAAAGCGGTGCGCCATGCGGCCGTCTTCGGCAAATTCCCAGTTCTCGTTACCGTAAGAGCGGTACCACTGGCCGGAGGCATCGTGCCACTCGTAGGCGTAGCGCACGGCGATGCGGTTGCCGTCAAAGGCCCAGAGCTCCTTGATCAGCCGGTACTCCTGTTCGCGCTCCCATTTGGCGGAGAGGAAGGCCTGAACTTCTTGGCGGCCGCGGGGGAAGTCGGCGCGGTTCCGCCAGGTGGTGTCCGGGGTATAGGCCTGCGCCACGGCCTTGGGGTTTCGGGTGTTCCAGCCGTCTTCGGCGGCGCGGACCTTGGCAATTGCGGTCTCGCGGGTGAACGGCGGCAGTGGCGGGCGGGGGGCTTCTTGCATGATGGTTTACCGATCTGTCAATGATGGGTAAAAGGTGTACTAACCGGTTAGCCTATTCAAGCCGGATGCCATCACCTTCTGGTGATCTTCCCGTGGCCGGATCGGCCGAACAGCCGCCGCAGGCGGTCAGGAGGATAAGGTGTTATCCGGATGCGCTGCGCTGAAGGCGGGATGTGCAGAGCAGGCAGCCTCTACTGCGCAAAGCCGGGGCAGATCAGAGAAATCCGTCTCCCACCGTCGCGCATTATAAAGCTGCGGCATCAGGCAGATGTCAGCAAGACCCGGTGTATCGCCAATGCAAAAGGGCGCCTGTTCGAACCCTGACAACAGCGCCTCAAAGGCTTGCAACCCGGGCCGGATGAAGTGCTGCATCCAGGCCTTGGGCATGTCTTCTGCGCCGCCGCTGAGGTGTGTGGCCTGTTTGGCCACTTGCAGGTTGCAGACCGGATGCACATCCACCGCCACGGAATGGGCCAGTGCCCGCACCCTGGCGCGCTGGCCGGGGTCCAGCGGCAGCAGGCCGGGATTTCGTGTCTCATCCAGGTAATCGAGGATTGCCAGCGACTGGGTCAGCCGCAGCCCGTCGATTTCCAGCACCGGCACGAACCCTTGCGGATTGCGGGCCAGATGTTCCGCGCCCTTATGTTCCCCCTTGACCAGATCCACCGGGACCGCTGTGTAGTCGATCCCGGCGAGGTTCAGCGCGATGCGCAGCCGGTAGCTGGCGGATGAGCGCCAGTAGTCATATAGGATGGTGCTGCCCATCGGTGTCCTCCCGTGCAAGAAAGGCAGCCCGCCGGGCTGCCTTGCCGGCCTGTGCCAGTCAGGCCTTGTTCAATTCCTTGGCGTGCAGCCAGTCGGCGTGCTGGGGCGCCTTTTTGGTTTTCGACCATTCTTCCAGCATTTCCCATTTCACCGCGTCCAGCCTTTGCAGCAGCGCCTCCTCCTCCGGGTCGGGGCAGGCCAGTTCCACCCGGTGGCCGTTCGGGTCGAAGAAATAGATCGAGTGGAAGATCGAGTGGTCGGTGACGCCCAGCACCTCGACGCCGTTGGCCTCCAGATGGTCCTTGAACTGGATCAGGGTTTCGCGGTCCTTCACCTTGAAGGCGATGTGCTGCACCCAGACGGGGGTGTTGCGGTCGCGGTCCATTTCCGGTTTGGTCGGCAGCTCAAAGAAGGCCAGGACGTTGCCGTTGCCCGCATCCATGAAGATATGCATGTAGGGATCGGGTTCATGGGTCGACGGCACATGGTCCTCGGCAATTGCCAGGACAAAGTCCATCTTCAGCATCTTGTTGTACCACTCCACCGTCTGCTTGGCGTCCTTGCAGCGGTAGGCGACGTGGTGGATTTGTTCGATTTTCAAGCGGTATCCTCCCCAGGTTTCAGCGCGGCTGCTGCCAGCGCCTGTTTCAGGATCGCGCGTTTCCCGATGTGGTTGGCCAGCACCAGCACCAGACGCGCGTTCAGCGCATCGCTTTCGGCCTTGCTCAGGTCCTCATGCGCGGCCAGCAGATCGGCATAGAAATCGTCGGCGCGTTCGAGGTTGGCGGTCAGGATCAGTTGGTCTTCGGTCATCTTGATCACTCCTTGCCGATGGCCCGGCGGATTGCGTGCCGGAACTGGTTGTCGTCAAAGCTGGGGCGGCGGGCGGCCACGTGCTGGTCCGGGCGGATCAGGTAGACGCCGCTTTCGGCGCTGCCCAGGTAGCGGTCCTTCAGCGCCAGTGTCTTGTCGTCCTTGATGGAGAGCGCCAGGCGGGTGACCTTGATGCCTTCTTCCTCGATCTCATCGGGGGCATCGGCGTCGATGGTCAGCAGGGTGAACCTGTCCCCCAGCTGATCCAGCAGGAACCCGTCGGCCAGCGGCACGTCGGGGCAGGGGGAGCCGGGGCGGGTGCGTTCCGGCCCGTTCAGCGCATCGGCCGAGTTCAGCGGCGAGCCGTCATAGGTGCAGGGCACCGACAGGCGGCCGGAGTTCACCAGGGGGCGCGCGAAGTCATACTGTTCGGACAGGTCCAGAACCGCGTCGCGCAGCACCCGGCTCATCTCCGACTTGGGGGTGATGAAATCGGTGGAGCGCGAGGAGTTCAGGATGTTCTCATCGGCGCCGTGGATGCGTTCAACATCATAGCTGTCGAGCAGGCTTTCCGGCGCCTTGCCGTCCATCACCAGCTGCAGCTTCCAGCACAGGTTGTCGGTGTCCTGCAGGCCGGAGTTTGCGCCGCGGGCGCCAAACGGGGAAACCTGATGCGCGGCATCGCCCGCAAACAGCACTCGGCCATGGCGGAACTGCTCCATCCGGCGGCATTGGAAGGTGTAGATCGAGACCCACTCCAGCTCGAACTTAACATCTTCGCCCAGCATGGCCTGCAGCCGCGGGATCACGTTTTCGGGGCGCTTCTCGCGCTCCTTGTCGATGTCCCAGCCCAGCTGCAGGTCGATACGCCAGACGCCATCCGGCTGCTTGTGCAGCAAGGCCGATTGCCCTTTGTTGAAGGGCGGGTCGAACCAGAACCAGCGTTCGGTCGGGAAATCGGCCTCCATGATCACGTCTGCAATCAGGAAGTTGTCCTCGAACACCCGGCCGACAAAATCCAGCCCCAGCATCTGCCGGGTGGGGGAGCCTGCACCGTCACAGGCAATCAGCCAGTCGGCCTCCAGGTTGTAGGACCCTTCGGGGGTGTCGATATCCAGCACCACATGGCTGGGGTGGGTGCCGATGGCCGAGACCTTGTTGCGGCCGCGGATTTCGATCGGCGCACCCTGTTCCTGCAGTTCGCGGACCCGGTTCACCAGGTATTCCTCGAAATAATACTGCTGCAGATTGATGAAGGCGGGGCGCTTGTGGCCTTCTTCCGGCAGCAGGTTGAAGTCATAGACCTGACGGTCGTCAAAGAACACCTTGCCGACGTTCCACTGCACGCCCTTGTCCACCATCGGCTGGCCGCAGCCGAGCCGGTCGAGGATTTCCAGGGGCCGCTTGGCAAAGCAGATCGCGCGGGAGCCGAAGCTCACCTTGTCGTTGTCATCCAGCACCACCACTTCGGTGCCGGCTTGCGCCAGGTCGATGGCGGCTGCCAGGCCGATGGGGCCTGCGCCGATCACCACCACCTTGCGGCGCACAGGTGCCGCGGCATCCTGATCCGCATGGCGCGCGTAAGGGTACAACGGGACTTCAAAGATCTTGTTCATCAGGTCTCCTCCCAATTTCCGGGTGCCGTCAGGCACAGCTTCACCGTTTCCCGGCATGGGCACGCCGGGAGGATGGTCTAGCGTCTCACAGGTTCTGCCGGGGCGATACGATCTGGATCAAACCGCCTGCCGGGGAGAGGTCTAGGTGCCTTCTGTTTCCCCCGCTGCTTCCCCTGTGAAACCTTCTGATTGATATTGGTTACTATGAGTATCGGCGTGATCTGGAGCATCTTCTACGCGACTAACGACGTCTGCTTCTTTGACGCCAATGGTGGCCGCGAAGAAGCTTGAAGCTGTAAGAGTGGGTACAACCCAGACCATCTTGTCGCTCAAATACGCTGCTAGATAAGAAGGCACTAATACGACTGCTGCTTTCATTGCGGCAGCTTTTAAGTGCGTTATCTCCATTCATCCTATCCTTGAAGCTGCTCCCACATATCAATGTCACGTTGTGCTGTCCAGATGCGCGGGTGCGCGATGCCGCGGGCCTCGTCATAGGCGCGGGCGACGTTGAAGGGCAGGCAATGCTCGTAGATTGCGTAATCCGCGAACTTCGGATCGCATTCCGCGCGCACAGCATCCCAGGCTTCTTTCAGCGAGCCGCCGCGTGCTGCGATGCGCTGAACCGGGCGGTAGGTGCTTTCGACGAAGTCGCGGGTGTTCTCGATGGCGGCGTTGACCATTTCCTTGCCCACCAGCGCATCGCCGCGGCCCGGCGCGATGGCGTCCACGTCATAGGCCTTGATGTTGTCGAGCGTCTGGCCCCAATCGGCGAAATGCCCGTCTCCGCAGTAGCAGGCGGAGTGGTATTCGACGATGTCGCCGGTGAACATGACGTTCTGGTCCGGCACATGGATCACCGCGTCGCCAGCGGTATGGGCGCGGCCGATCTGTTTTATGTCGACCCGGCGTTTGCCGAGGAAGACAGTCATCTGATCGGTGAAGGTTGTGGTGGGATAGGTCAGTCCCGGAATGCTTTCGTGGCCTTCAAACAGGCGCGGGAAACGCTGGAACTCGCTGTCCCAATCTTCCTGCCCGCGCTCCAGCACCATGTTGTATGCGGCGTTGGACATGATCACTTGGCTCGCGCCGAATGCGGAGGCACCAAGCACCCGCACAGCGTGGTAATGGGTCAGCACCACATGGGTGATCGGCTTGTCGGTGACTGACCGCACGCATTCGATCACCTTGTTCGCCAGCCGCGGTGTCGCCTGCGCCTCGACGATCATCACGCTATCGTCGCCGATGATCACGCCGGAGTTCGGGTCGCCCTCGGCGGTGAAGGCATAGAGCCCCTCGCCGATCTCATCAAAGGTGATCTTCTTTTCGGTCAGGTCGCCTTGGGATGCGAATGCCTTGGCCATGTGTTCGGTCCTTTCTACGGTGCGCCGGAGGCAAGTGCGGGAGCCTCCGGCGGGGATATTTTCAGCCAGAAGAAATGCGGATCCTAGCGCTTGAACGGGTCGTCCAGTGCGGGCAGGACGGTGCCGGTGCAATCGCCGAAGCCGATGGTGTAGCCGTCGCCCTTGGCCGCGCCTTTCAGGGTCAGCGTGTCGCCATCCGCAATGAAGGAGCGCTCTTCGCCGGTGTCCAGCGTCAGCGGCTCCTTGCCGCCCCAGCTGAGTTCCAGCAGTGAGCCGCGGCTTTCCTTCACCGGGCCGGAGATGGTGCCGGAGCCCAAGAGGTCGCCCGCGTTCATTGGGCAGCCTGAGGTGGTGTGATGCGCCAGCTGCTGTGCGGCGGAGTAGTACATTTCCTTGTAATTGGTCCGCGCGATGGTGGTGGCCTCTTTGCCTTCCGGCGCCAGAGTCACTTCGAGGCCGATGTCATAGAGCATCGGACCGCAGTCCTTCAGGTGGTCCAGCAGCTCTACTTCGCGTTCCGGCGTGTCGCAGCGGAACGGTTCCAGCGCCGGTTTGGTCACGATCCAGGGGGAGATCGTGTTGGCAGTGGCCTTGGCCTGGAACGGGCCAAGCGGCTGGTATTCCCAGGCCTGGATGTCACGCGCCGACCAGTCGTTCAGCAGCACATAGCCAAAGATGTTGTCATCCGCTTCCTGCACGGTGATCGGGCCGTCCGACGGGGTGCCCACGATGGCGCCCATCTCCAGCTCGATATCGAAGCGTGCGCAGGGCGCCCACCGCGGCTTGTCGTCATTCGGGCCTTTCAGCTGGCCCCAGGGGCGGCGCACATCGGTGCCGGAGACCACGACCGAGGACGCGCGGCCATTGTAGCCGATCGGGATGTGCAGCCAGTTCGGCGGCAGCGCGTTTTCCGGGCCGCGGAACATGGTGCCGACGTTAAAGGCGTGGTGTTTGCCGGCGTAGAAGTCGGTGTATTCGCTGACCGCAAAGGGCATGTGCAACTCGGCATCGGCGGCGGCAACCAGCAGGGGTTCCAGCTTGTCCTGCTCGGCGGCGCCTTCGGACAGCAGCGCCGTCAGACGGTCGCGCAGGGCGGCCCAGACGGCCGGGCCTTCCTCCATCAGGTCGTTCCAGTAGGGCACATCGAACAGCGGCGCGTCGCTCAGCTGGACCAGCCCGGCCTCCTCAGTGGCCTGCATGTCCAGGATCATATCGCCGATGGCCACACCGCAGCGGGGATCATCGCCATCAACGGAAAACACGCCATAAGGCAGGTTGTTCAGCGGGAACGGGTGGTTTGCATCATTGGCCGAGGCCACCCAGGATTTCAGCAGAGGCATCGTGTCTCCAGTTTCCGGATCCGAAGATCCTTTTCATCTTTCCGGAAATACTCCGGGGGTGAATGGGCCGTTGAGGCCCAGAGGGGGCAGCGCCCCCTCACCGTTTCATTTCAGGCCGGGCGTGCCGTCGAATTTCTTTTCGATGTCGCTCCAGCAGTCGATGTAGTCATCCTGCAGCGGCGCGTCCTTGGCTGCAAATGCGGTCAGATGCTGCGGGAAGCGGGTTTCGAACATGAAGGACATGGTGTTCTCCAGCTTCTCGGGGCCGAGGTTGGAGTTGGACGCGCCTTCAAAGGCGTTCTTGTCCGGCCCGTGCGGCAGCATCATGTTGTGCAAGGACATGCCGCCCGGCACGAAGCCCTGCGGCTTGGCGTCGTACTGGCCGTAGATGTTGCCCATCAGCTCCGACATGATGTTTTTGTGGTACCACGGCGGGCGGAAGGTGTTTTCGGCCACCATCCAGCGCTCGCGGAACAGCACAAAGTCGATGTTGGCAGTGCCGGGCACGCCCGACGGTGCGGTCAGCACGGTAAAGATCGACGGGTCCGGGTGGTCGAACAGGATCGCGCCGACCGGGCAATAGGCGGTGAGGTCGTATTTGTAGGGCGCGTAGTTGCCGTGCCAGGCAACCACGTCCAGCGGCGAGTGGCCGATCCTGGTCTCGTGGAACTGGCCGCACCATTTGATGGTCACGGTGGAGGGCGCCTCGCGGTCCTCGAACGCCGCCACCGGCGCCTTGAAGTCGCGCGGGTTGGCCATGCAGTTGGCACCAATCGGCCCGCGGCCCGGCAGGTCGAATTTCTGGCCGTAGTTCTCGCAGACAAAACCGCGGGCCGGGCCTTCCAGAACTTCCACCCGGTAGACCAGCCCGCGCGGGATGATGGCGATTTCCTGTGGTGCCAGGTCGATGATGCCGAGTTCGGTGGCGAACCGAAGCCGGCCCTCCTGCGGAACCACCAGAAGTTCGGAGTCGGCAGAGAAGAAATAGCTGTCCACCATCGACTCGGTGACCAGGTAGATGTGGCTTGCCATGCCGGCCTGGGTGTTCACGTCGCCCGCGGTGGTCATGGTGCGCATACCGGTGAGCCAGGTCAGGCCTTCATCCGAATGCGGCACCGGGTCCCAGCGGTACTGGCCCAGCGAGATCACATCCGGGTCGACGCAAGGCGCCGATTTCCAATGCGGCAGGTCAATCTTTTCATAGCGGTGCGAATGCTTGACCGACGGGCGGATGCGGTAGCACCAGGTCCGTTCCGGCACATCAGCGGTAAAGGCGGTGCCGCTCAGCTGTTCGCCGTAGAGGCCATAGTTGCACTTTTGCGGGCTGTTCATGCCCTGCGGCAGCGCGCCGGGCAGCGCCTCGGTTTCAAAGTCGTTGGCAAAGCCGGGCATATAGCCCTCGTGCGGCCCCTGAAGCGAGGGAGCCTGAATCATTTCATGGGGATCGGCTGGCCGATTTATCGCGCGTTTCTCCTCTTGCTGCTTGCGGGATATTAGTTGTTTTTGTAACTAACAAGGGAGAGGGGACGAAAATGAACGAAAAAGATGATTTCGCTTTGCAGGATTTCCTGCCCTATCTGCTGAACCGCGCTGCCGAGGAAAGCTCGCTGGGGTTCCAAAAGCATTACAAGAACCGTTACGGGATGCTGCGCACAGAATGGCGGGTGCTGTTTCACCTGGGCAACTACGGCCAGATGACCGCCAAGGAGATCGGCAGCCGGGCCAAGATCCACAAAACCAAAATCAGCCGCGCCGTGGCCAAGCTGGCGGAGAAGCGTTTCGTGACCCGCACCCGCGATGAAAACGACCGCCGCGCTGAACATCTGGCACTGACGCCGGCGGGGGAGGCGGCGTACAAGGACCTGCGCGAGCACGCGCTGGATTTCGATACCCAAATCTGCGCCCGCTTCACCACCGGCGAGGTTGCAATTTTGCGGTATATGCTGCGCAATTTAGCAGGGATCGAGCCATAGACATTGAAGGGCCCAGCCCCCAGATAATGCAGCGGGATTGAAGGTGAAGCGATGATACAGATTGATGTCAATTCAGGGCCGCTGATTGCCTGGCTGATGGAGCAGGGCCTGCAGGGCACCAGCCAGCAGCAACTGCTGGACGGCTACTGCCAGCGCCTGACCGAGGCCGGGGTGCCGCTGATGCGTTTTCACCTGGCGCAGCGGGCCTATCACCCGGAGTTCGGGGGCATCGGAATCCGCTGGATCCGCGGCGAAAGCATCACCAGCCATCATTACGAATACCAGGAGAACCCGGGAGAGGATTGGCTGAACAGCCCCTTCTACCGGCTGCTGCAACAGGAGCTGCCGGATCTGCGGGTGCAGATGGAGGCTGGCCCGCCGTTTGACTTCCCGGTCATTGATGAGCTTTATGAGGCCGGCGCGACCGATTATTTTGCGGCCGGTCTCCGGTTTCATCCGCCGGAAGAAAAGCAGCCAGACCCGCGGCGCCCGGGCGAAGGCATCCTGGTGTCCTGGACCACTGACCGCAAGGGCGGTTTTTCCAGCCGCGAGCTGGACCTGATCCGCACCACGCTGCCGCATCTGGGGCTGGCGCTGAAATCCTCATCGAACCGGCAAATCGCCAGCGATCTCTTGCAGATCTACCTGGGCCGCGACGCGGGCCGCCGGGTTCTGTCGGGTGAAATCCGGCGCGGATCCTCGCAGGAAATCGATGCGGTGATCTGCCTGTTCGACCTGAAGGGGTTCACTCAGCTGGCTGAACGGCTGCCGGGCGAAGAGCTGATCGACATGCTGAACGGCTATTTCGGCCTGGCGGTTGCCACCATCCAGGCCCATGGCGGCAATATCCTCAAGTTCATGGGCGACGGCATGCTGACCATGTTCAATCTTGGCAGCATCGAGGAAGACGCCCACGCAGCGCTTGCCGCAGCAAATGAGCTTTGCGGCAAGATCCGCGCCTTCAATGCAGAGCGTGAGGCTGAAGGGCTGCCAACCGCCGGGTTCACTCTGGCTTTGCATGCCGGCGACATTCTCTATGGCAATATCGGGGCCAAGAACCGGCTGGATTTCACCGTGATCGGCCAGACCGTGAACCAGACCGCGCGGATTGCCGGGATGCACCGTTCCGTGGGGCAGAACATCATCATGTCCGAGGATGTGATGAAGGCGGCCAAGGGCACCGAACATGATCTGGTGTCGCTGGGCCGCTACATGCTGCGCGGTGTGGCTGAGCCGATCGAGCTTTATACCATCTACCGCGGCAGCTGCGGTTGCAGCTGACGGGCTGCCGGGGCGGGATCAGATGCTGATCTCGACCCCGGGCAGGTTCACCTCTTTCATCATGTCGCGCAGCTCCTGGCGGGCGGCGACGTTGGAGATGTTCAGCTGCTTGACGCCGATATCCTTGAGGTCCAGCAGTGTCAGTCCGCGCGGGAACAGTTCGCGGAAAATCACCCGCTCGGAAAAGCCCGGCGCCACGCGGAAGCCGATCCGTTTGGACAGCATCTTGATGGCGCGTTCCATCTTTTCCTTGTTGACCATGCGCTGGGTGCCGACCCGGTTGCGGATCACGATCCAGTCGATCGGCTTCAGCCCCGCTTGCGCCCGCAGCTGGCGGGCGTTCCAGACCATTTCGGAATAGACCGACGGGCCGGTGATGGTTTCACCCTTCTGGTCCACATGCGCCAGCAGGTCGAAATCGACAAAGCTGTCATTGAGCGGGGTGATCAATGTGTCGGCCAGCGAATGCGCCACCTGGCTGAGACGGGTGTGCGAGCCGGGGCAGTCGATCAGGATGAAGTCATGGCCCGGCTCCAAGGCCGAAACCGCTGCCGACAACCGGTGGTCATAGATGTTTTCACCCGGCTGCAGGCTGGCCGGGTCAATTTCCGGCAGTTCATGCATGTCCACCATCGGCAGGTCCAGCCCGGCCTTTGCGCAGAAATCCTTGCGGTTCTCCAGATAGCGCCCCATCGAGCGCTGCCGCAGGTCCAGGTCCAGCGCCGCGACCTTGTGGCCCAGCCGGGCCAGGGTGGTTGCGACGTGCATGGAAACAGTCGATTTGCCCGCGCCGCCCTTCTCGTTGCCGACGACAATGATATGCGCCATATACAGGTCCCTTCGCTCGTGCTTTGCTGCACGTCTTTCGCTTTGGGTCCCTGTATAGGCTCTGGATTCCGCCAAGAAAAGCGGTGCGGGCAGTCTGGTAAACTTAGTGTATCACCTGTGTTTTGCAGGACCCGCCGGCTTGCGCTTGGGGCGGGCATCGCCGCCTTTGCCGCCCTTTGCAGACAGGGCTGCAGCGGCGCGTGCCTTGTTCTTCTTGCTGTTGGGCTTGCCAACCGGCGGCTTGGGACCTTTCGCCGTAAACGGCTTGGCCGCAGGCGCGCCGGGTTTGGTCATCCGCTTGGACGGGTCGGACGCGCCTTTGGGCTTGGCGGTCACGGCCGGTTTGGGCTTGCTGGGGCGGTCCTCCTTGCGGGCCGGTTTGCTGTCCCAGTCTTTGCGCGCGGGCTTGTCGCCCCAGTCCTTGCGTGCAGGTTTATCGCTCCGCTCCTTGCGCTCAGGCTTGCCGCTCCATTCCTTGCGGGGCGGGCGGCTGTCTTCGCGGTGATCGGATTTAGCGCGGTAGGGCTTCGGGCCATCGTCCTTGCCGCGATGCGGTTTGCGGTCGCCCTTGAAGCCGCCTTTCGGCCCGCCGGGGCCGCGGCGCGGGGCAGGGGCCAGTTCCGGTGCTTCGGACAGCTGTGTCAGCACGGCGCCCGGTTCCAGCTCTGTCTTGCCGCCAAGCGCCTTGAGGAAGCCCTCAACTGCGCCTTCGCTGATTTCGGCAAAGGTCTCGTTTTCCTGCACCCGGATCGCGCCGATGGCGCCGCGGTCGATGTTGCCGGCCTTGCACAGCATCGGCAGCACCTTGCGCGGGTCGGCGCCGGCCTCGCGGCCGCCAGACAGGGAGAACCAGACGGAGGGGCCAAAGGCTTTGCGCTCCTTGCGTTCCTTGCGCGGCTCCGGCGTGTCAGCCGGGCGCAGGTCCTCAGGCGCCGAGTGGCGGCTGCGGAACAGGCGCAGGTAGGTGGCAGCGATCTGCTCGGGTGTGAAGGTGTCCAGCAGGGTTTGCACGCCGGCCTGCTCGTTTTCGGCCACCGGCTCCTGCCAGACCGGATCGGCCAGCATGCGTTCTTCGTCGCGCGCCAGCACATCGTCGGCGGAGGGCGCCTCGCAATGCTCGGCGTTCAGCTTGGCCCATTTCAAGAGGCGCAGAGCTTTGCTGCGTGCCTTGGGCGGGGCGATCAGGGCGCTGACGCCCTTGCGGCCCGCGCGGCCCGTGCGGCCGGAGCGGTGCAGCAGGGTTTCGTGGTTCGAGGGCAGCTCCGCATGAACCACCAGTTCCAGCCCCGGCAGGTCGATGCCGCGGGCGGCCACATCGGTGGCCACGCAGACCCGCGCGCGCCCGTCGCGCATCGCCTGCAGCGCGTGGCTGCGCTCGGTCTGGGACAGCTCGCCCGACAGGGTCACCACCGGCAGGCCGCGGTTGGTCAGGCGCGCGGCCAGACGGTTCACGGCTGCGCGGGTGTTGGCAAAGACGATGGAGCTCGGCGCCTCGTAGAAGCGCAGCACGTTGATGATGGCGTTTTCCGCGTCCGCTTGCGCCACGCTCATCAGCCGGTATTCGATATCCGCGTGCTGCTTGGTCTCGCCTGCGGTCTTGATCCGCATCGCGTCGCGCTGGAAGGTTTCGGCCAGGCTGGCGATTGCCGGCGGCACGGTGGCGGAGAACAGCAGGGTGCGGCGGTCTTCGGGCGCTTCGCCCAGAATGAACTCCAGATCCTCGCGGAAGCCGAGGTCCAGCATCTCGTCGGCCTCGTCCAGCACCACGCCGCGCACTTGGCTGAGGTCGATGGAGCCGCGCGCGATATGGTCGCGCAGACGGCCCGGCGTTGCTGCAACGATGTGAGCGCCGCGTTCCAGCGCCCGGCGCTCGTCGCGCATGTCCATGCCGCCAACGCAGGAGGCAATCCGTGCGCCCGCGCCGCGGTAAAGCCAGCCCAGTTCGTGTTTTACCTGCAGCGCCAGTTCGCGGGTCGGGGCAATCACCAGCGCGAGCGGCGCCGCGGCGTCGCCGAACACCTCGTCTTCGCCCAGCAGATCCTGGGCCAAAGCCAGGCCAAAGCCGACGGTCTTGCCGGAGCCGGTCTGCGCAGACACCAGCAGGTCGCGCCCTTCCACCTCGGGCTGGGTCACGGCCTCCTGCACTTGGGTCAGGGTTTCATATCCGCGTTCTTGCAGTGCGTTGGCCAGGGCTTGTTTCACGAGGGGGCTGTCTTTCCCGCGGGGCAATGATCCGGCCCCAGCGTCAGAAGAAAAAGAAAGAAGGCTGCCCGTCCGGGGCAGCCTTCGGGAGTTCTGAAAAATACGGCAGGCGGCTTAGAAGCCCAGGCCTTCGTATTTCTTTTTGAACTTCGACACGCGGCCGCCGGCGTCCAGCAGGCGCGAGGTGCCGCCGGTCCAGGCCGGGTGCACGGTCGGGTCAATGTCGAGTGCCAGCTGATCACCCTCGGAGCCCCAGGTGGAGCGCATCTTGATGATGGTGCCGTCGGTCATTTTGACGTCGATGAAGTGGTAGTCGGGATGGGTGTCTTTTTTCATGATACCACTCCTCAGGCTTTCTTGGGCTTGTAGTTCGCGTCTTCTGCGATACGGGCCGACTTGCCGCGGCGCGCGCGCAGGTAGTACAGCTTGGCGCGGCGCACGCGGCCGCGGCGCACAACGGTGATGCTGTCGATGTTGGTCGAATACAGCGGGAACACACGCTCCACGCCTTCGCCGAACGAAATCTTGCGGACGGTGAACGAGCCGGCAATGCCCGAGCCGTTTTTGCGGCTGATGCAAACGCCTTCGTAGTTCTGAACGCGCGAACGCGAACCTTCGGTCACCTTGTAGCCGACACGGATGGTGTCACCGGCTTTGAAGTCGGGGATCTCTTTCCCCAGGGCGGCGATCTGTTCCGCCTCCAGCTGTGCGATCAGGTCCATCGCAACTCTCCTAATCTGCCTGCGGTTTATTCCGCAGAGGTTTGTGCCGTCATGAGAGCTCCTGGTCTTCACCGGGTCCGCCGTTGCGCCCGCCAGAGATCACGCCGTCTGTTCCTTGCTGCCGGCAGCAGGATCCCGGGGAAAACCGAAGAAGATTTTCAGGTGAGCGATCCAACAGCCAACGGCCCGGAGCCGCAAATGCGAATCCAGACCGGCGCTATATACGTCCGCAGGACCAGTAAAACAAGTGCTGAGCTGCATGGTCAGCAAGAGTTTTCTGAAAACTCTTGCCAAATCATTTCGGAAAAGATTCGGGGCTGCCGCCCCCGGCTCTTCAGGCCTTTACGCGGTCTGATCGTCCAGGGCTGCGTCCGGCGCGTTTTTCTTGACCAACTCGATGCCATTGTCGCGGCCCGAAGCGCTGGCATAGCTTTGCGAGGTGCCGATCACCTGGCCGTTGGTGGCTTTCAGGTTGAACATATGCTTGCCGGCCGAGGTTTCCTTGCGTTCGTAGCGCGCATCATCGCCGGCATTCTTCCTGACCAACTCAATGCCGTTTTCCGCGCTGGCTTTCTGCTTGTAGCCTTCGCTTGCCAGGATGTTCTCGCCGTTGCCTGCCTTCAGGCGGAAACGGAATTCACCTGCCTTGTCTTCGTAAAGTTCAAATTTTCCAGCCACCCTGTTCACTCCTGTCATTTAACTTATGCAGGGAGAGTAAAACACGGGTTTTGAATTGCGGCAACGGCTTCTCCCGGGGAAAAAGCGCGGCGGCCGCGCCACTTGCGGCCTCTCCGGAAGTCCCGGATCAGGGTTTGCTGCTGTCCTTGGCGCGCTGGAAGGCCTCCCAAAGATCAGGGCGCCGGGCCTTCGTGATCTCTTCGCTCATGTGATGGCGCCAGCCGGCGATCTTGCCGTGGTGGCCGGACATCAGAACCTCGGGGATGCCGCGGCCTTTCCATTCGGCCGGGCGGGTGTACTGCGGATGCTCCAGCAGACCGGAGGAGAAGCTCTCCTCCTCCGTCGAGGCCTGGTTGCCCAGAACGCCAGGGATCAGCCGCACCGTGGCGTCGATCAGCGCCTGTGCCGCAAGCTCGCCGCCGGTCATGACAAAATCACCCAGGGAAACCTCCTGGATGCCGTAGTGTTCCAGCACCCGTTCATCGACGCCTTCGAACCGGCCGCACAGCAGGGTGATGCCGTCGCATTGGGCGAAACCCTGCATCATCTGCTGGTTCATCGGCTGTCCGCGCGGGGTCAGGTAGACCAGAGGCCAGTTGCCGCGGGTGTCTGCCATCGTGTGCTCGATCGCTTCGCCCAGCACATCAGCGCGCAGCACCATGCCTGCTCCGCCGCCAGCGGGCGTGTCATCGACATTGCGGTGCTTGCCGACGCCAAATTCGCGCAGATCGGTGGTCTCCAGCTGCCAAAGACCCTCCTGCAGCGCCTTGCCGGTCAGGCTTTCGCCCAGCACACCAGGAAAGGCCCCTGGAAACAGGGTGATGATCTTGGCCTTCCACACGCCTGCCAGGTCCGGCGTCGGCGTCATCAGCTCGCGCGGTTTCAGCGTGGGGCGGATGGCCTTGCGGCCGTGGGATCGGGAGGGCGTGTCGGTCATGGCGTTCTCATAGGCGATGGAGCGCTGCGAAGAAAGCGGAGTTATGCGAGGCTCTGCCTCGCGCTCCGGGATATTTCAGGCCAGATGAACAAGGGATCCGGTTTTCTTCTGGCGGGAAGTATCCTGGGGGTGAGCGCCAGGGGCGCGAGGGGGCAAAGCCCCCTATGCAGGTTTCAGAACAGCCCTTCCGGCGGGTCGGCAATAATGCGGCCCTGGTTCAGGTCCACCGTCGGCACCGCCTCCAGGGTGAAGGGCAGAAGCACCGTGGCCTTCAGGCCGGGGCCATGGATTTCCAGCAGATCGGAAGCGCCATGGTTCTGCACCGATTTCACCGTGCCCAGCAGGGTGCCGCCGGTGTCATAGACCTCCAGCCCGACAAGATCGGCATGGTAGAACTCATCATCCGGCAGCTGCGGCAGCTGATCGCGGCGGGCGAACAGGCGCAGGCCCTTGATGGCGTCGGCGTCCTCTTTGGTTTCAATACCGCTCAGCAGGGCGGCGAAACCGTTCTTGATCGGGCGGGTAATGGTCAGCGAGTAGGTCTTGGAGCCGTCCTCGCTGCTGAGCGGCGAGTAGTCCTCGATCTCCTCCGGGATGGCACAGAAGCTTTTGAGCCGCACCTCGCCGCGCACCCCGAAGGACCCGGCAATTGCGCCCACGCAGATCAGATCGCTCATGGTATCAGTCCTTTGCACAGAACCCCGCGCGCAGCCATTGGCCGCCGGATTGTTCGCAGAGTTCGCTTTGGTGGTTGCGTTCAAAGAAGATGCCCGCGGTAAAGGCCACTGCAACAAAAAACACAAGCCGGATCAACCGTCCCATGAGGCCTCAGCGGGTTTCGAGCGGCAGATCCGCCATCCGGCTTTCCCAGCCTTTTTCTTCCAGTTCGGGCGTGTCTGACAGCCGTTCCGGGTAGCCGACGCAAAAATAACCGATCAGCTGCCAGCCCTCGGGTGCATTCAGATCGCGGTTCAGCTGCTGGGGATCCAGCACCGAAACCCAGCCCAGGCCCAGCCCTTCGGCGCGCAGCGCCAGCCAGAACAGGGTGATGGCGGTGACCACAGAGTAGCGCCGCATCTCCGGCATGGTTGCCGCGCCCAGCCCGTGGCCCTGGAGGGTCTCATCATCGCAGTAGACCGCCAGCTGCACCGGGGCTTCGCGCATGCCGGACAGTTTCAGCTCCGCATAGCGTTCGGCCTTTTCACCGGAATAACCGGTCAGCGCCTGGGCATTGGCGGCTTGGAAATTCTTCAGCGCAGCGGCGCGGGCGGTGCCGCTGTCCACCCGCAGGATGCGCCAGGGTTCGCTCAGCCCCACCGAGGGGGCAAGCTGAATGGCAGAGAGGCAGCGCATCAGCACTGCCTCCTCCACCGGATCGCTGCGGAACCGGCGCACGTCGCGCCGGAGCCGCATCAGCAGATCAAGCTGGCTGCGGAACTCCTCGGGAAAAGCGCCCCGCAGCTCCACGGAATTATTCCGCGTCTGCAGCTGCTTCGGCAGCTTCAGCAGCCTTTGCAGCTTTCTCTTCGGCGCGCTCCTGGGCTTTCTTGCCCGGGGTGCCTTTGTTCGGGTTGTTGCGCTCGGCCTTCTCGCGGACGCCGGCGGCTTCCAGCATGCGGGCGATACGGTCGGTGGGCTGGGCGCCCTGGCTCAGCCAGTACTGCACGCGCTCCAGGTCCATTTTCACGCGGTCTTCCGAATCTTTCGGCAGCAGCGGGTTGTAGGTGCCCAGCTTCTCGATGAAGCGGCCGTCGCGCGGCATGCGGCTGTCAGCAGCCACGATGCGGTAGAAGGGGCGTTTTTTGGAGCCGCCGCGGGCCAAACGGATTTTCATTGCCATGGGTACATCTCCTTTGATGGCGTTGTCCGGGGTATGCCCCGGTTGTCCTGTTGTCGTTGTTATTCTTGGTGTTTCTTATGGTGGCGGATGACTTCACCGATGATGAAGTTCAAGAAAGCCTTGGCGAATTCAGGGTCGAGATCGGCCTGATCTGCCAGGTCTTCGAGCCGTGCGATCTGCGCCGCTTCGCGGGTCGGATCGGACGGGGGAAGGTCGTGTTCGGCCTTGAGCCGGCCCACCGCCTGGGTGTGCTTGAAGCGCTCGCCCAGGGTATAGACGAGGATCGCATCCAGGCGGTCGATGCTTTCGCGGTGGCCCTTCAGCAGCTGGGCTGCGCGGGCGGCGGGGTCTTGGGTATCTGTTGTCATCGGGTTCTCCGCAATGCAGCAGGCCGGGTGTGTCTCAAAGGGGTGCCAGGCGTGCACCGGCTGTGCACCCCCTGTGCACCGCCGCAGCGCAGCATCCGGGAAATCACGCGCACATCAGTCAATGGCCCAGCCCTCCGGTTTGAAGAGCGGGTCGGCGTAATGCCCGATTTCCATTTCGATGCCATGCGCAATCTGGCTGTCCTTCAGGGCGTCCGGGGCGGGGTGGCGGTAGACCGCGTCATTGCCGTCAATGGTGGCGGCCTCGTGGTCCTTCCTGGCGCCAAGCCGTTCCGCGAGCCGGATCGAGTCGAGATTCTTCGGGTCGATATAGCTGACCGCAGTCTCCCAGCCTAGTTTCGAATAGAAATACTGGCGGGCAGCATGGGCCGCCTCCAGCGCATAGCCCTTGCCGGCCGCGCCGGGCCAGATGATCCAGGCGATTTCGCGCTCCGGCCAGCCTGCGGGCTGCCAGCCGCCGGCCATGCCGTAGGTTTCATCCGTGCCCTTGTCGTGGATCATCCACATGCCAAAGCCGCGCACCTGCCAGTGGCCGATCTCGGCGGCATAGAGCATCCAGGCCTCGTAGGTGTTCAGCGGCCCGCCCATGAAGCGCGAGCGGTAGGAGCTGAAGGTGGCCTTGAAGTCAGGATAATCCTGCGGCGCGGGGCCGCGCAGCACCAGGCGGCGGGTTTCGATCACCGGGATGTCAAACGGCATCAGCGCGCTCCTTCCAGGGGAAGGGCGCGGCACAGCCGGGATATGATCCCGTACCGGCGCATCAGTGCAGCAGGCCCCGTACGGCCTGCGGGCCGGAAATCTGCGGCGGCGGCATGTGGCGCCAGGCGCGGATGTTCGGCGCGGGCTGCAGGCGGAAGGAAACCGGTTTTTCGGGCCGCGCACCGACCCGGCGGGCCAGCGCGACGGAGGCGTCGTTTTCCTCTGGCACATAGGAGACGATCGAGTCCCAGCCGGCCTCGGTGAACAGCCAGTCAAGCACGGCCTGCGCGGCTTCGCTGGCATAGCCTTTGCCGCGGCCAGGCTCCATCAGGTGCCAGGACAGTTCCGGTTCCGGCCAGCCTTTGGGGAACCAGGGGCCGACCAGGCCCACGGTTGTGCCGGTGCTGCGCTCGACCACGGCAAACAGTCCGTAGCCATGCAGGTGCCAGTGGCCGATGATGGTGGCAATCGACCACCACAGCGAATCGGGATCCTCCGCCGCATCGATAAAGCGCGGCGCGCCGGCGTCGAGGAAGGCGGCATTGGCGTCAAACTCCGGGTCTGCCGGAGAGATCAGCATCAGCCGTTTAGATACAAGCCGTGGAAACGGCTTTCGCACGTCAGTCATATTACACCCCTTTGCCCGGGCGGCGGGCCGCCCGGCATATAATTTACCCATCCAATGATGGAGTATCGGGGAGAGGGCGTAATTTTCAGTTAAACGGGCTGCGGCAACCACAGGCAGAGCAGTGGTTTTCAGGTCAATTTGATGAAAGCTCATACGTAAGCCTCCATCCCGCCGTCGCTGGGCGCAGCAGGGGCGGGGTGGCGGTAAACCAGCTCGCGCCCGTGTTTCGGGTTGTCGATTTCTTTTTCAAATACGGCACCCAGCCGTTCGGCCAATGCCACCGAACGTGTATTGCCAGGGAAGATATTGGAGCTGAGCGCCGGCAGACCCATGACCTCATAGGCATGGGTGCGCGCCGCCAAAGCGGCCTCGGCCATGACGCCGCGGCCTTCGCCCGCCGGGAAGGCAACCCAGCCCAGTTCCGGTTCCGCCCAGCCCTCGGGCTGCCAGATGCCGGTGATGCCAAGCGCCGCGCCGCTGTCCTTGCAGGTGATGGTCCAGAAGCCGAAGCCGCGCATTGCCCAGTGGCCCACCGACATGGTGAACCAGCGCCAAGCCTCGTTACGGTCCAGCGGGCCGCCAAATCCCCAGGAGCGTGCCTCATCCGCGAAGAACGCTGCCACCGGCCCGAAGTCCGCCGCCTCCGGTCCGCGCAGGACCAGGCGTTCGGTTTCAAGCTGAGGGATGGCGGGGAGCTGCATGGCTTACTTCTTCTTGCCGAAACCGCTGAGGCCCGCGGGCAGGCCCATGCCGCCGCCGAGGCCGGGGAGGCCGCCGGGCAGGCCGCCTTTGCCGCCCATTGCCTTGGCCGCGGCTTCCAGCGCCTTGGGGTCCATCTGGCTGGGATCCATGCCGCCCATATCCGGCATGCCGCCCTTGCCGAACATGCCCTTCATGGCCTGCTTCAGCATCTTGCCTTTGCCCATCTTGCCCATCTTCTTCATCACATCGGCCATCTGCCGGTGCATCTTCAGAAGCTTGTTGAGGTCGGAGACCTCCATGCCGGAACCGGCCGCGATGCGTTTCTTGCGGGAGGCCTGCAGCAGGGCGGGGTTGGCGCGTTCCTTCTTGGTCATCGACTGGATCATGGCGATCTGGCGCTTGAGCACCTTGTCGTCCATGCCGGCGTCCTGCACCTGCTTGGCCATTTTGCCCATGCCGGGCATCATTTGCATCATGCCCTCCATGCCGCCCATCTGGAGCATCTGTTCAAGCTGCATCTTCAGGTCGTTCATGTTGAACTGACCCTTCATCATGCGCTTCATCATCTTTTCGGCCTGTTCGGCCTCGATGGTTTCCTGGGCCTTTTCGACCAGCGCCACGATGTCGCCCATGCCGAGGATGCGGCCGGCGATGCGGTCGGCCTCGAAGGTTTCCAGGGCGTCCATCTTCTCGCCGAGGCCGACAAAGCGGATCGGCTTGCCGGTGACGGCGCGCATCGACAGCGCAGCGCCGCCGCGGCCGTCGCCGTCCATCCGGGTGAGGACCACGCCGGAGATGCCGATCTTGGCGTCGAATTCCTCGGCCACCTCAACCGCGACCTGGCCGGTCAGGCCGTCGACCACCAGCAGGGTCTCGCGCGGGGACACCACGTTGCGGACGTCCTCGACCTCCTGCATCAGGGTCTCGTCGATGTGCAGGCGGCCGGCGGTGTCGAGCATGTAGACGTCATAGCCGCCCAGCATCGCCTGCTGCTTGGCGCGTTTGGCGATGTCGACGGGTTTCTGGCCGGGCACGATGGGCAGGGTGTCGACGCCGATCTGGGTACCGAGGACGGCCAGCTGGTCCATCGCCGCCGGGCGGTAGACGTCGAGCGAGGCCATCAGGACCTTCTTGCCCTCTTTCTCCTTCAGCCGTTTTGCCAGCTTGCCGGTGGTGGTGGTCTTACCGGAGCCCTGCAGGCCGACCATCAGGACGGGGGCGGGCGGGTTGTCGACCTTGAGCTTGCCAGGGTCCTCGTCGCCGCGCAGCACGTCGACCAGCGCGTCGTGCACGATCTTCACGACCTGCTGACCCGGGGTCACGGATTTGGTGACCGCCTGGCCGGTGGCCTGGTCCTGCACCTTCTTGATGAAGTCGCGGGCAACCGGCAGCGAGACGTCGGCTTCCAGCAGGGCGACGCGGACTTCGCGCAGGGCGAATTTGACGTCTTCCTCGTTCAGGGCGCCCTGTTTGGTCAGCCGGTCAAAGACGCCGGAAAGGCGTTCGGATAGATTTTCAAACATGCCTGCGGCCTCCTGTTGCCGGTTTCAATACGTGGCGCCCCCGTATGTAGGGGACATGCGGTCCATGCGCAAATGCCCGCCGGTCCTCGTGTCAGTCGTTGGGGCAAACCAAACGAGTTTGCCCCCACGGGCGTACCACGCTGGTGGGGGGCGATCCCTGGCACGGGCAGGGACCGGAAAACTCAGATCTCCCGGATGTTGGGGCAGGCGTTACGCGGATTGGGGGCCGGAGTCAACCTTTGCCGGGCTTTCGGCGGGGAGCCAGGCATTGATCGCATCGCTCAGCCGCTGGGCGCCGCGGCCATTGGTGTAGGCCTCGACCACCGGGTGGCGGCCGGCGCTCATGCCGCCGTCCAGCACCAGAACCGGGCGGTGGAGCGTGCGGGTGCGGCCCTCGCGGCGGCTGGTGGTGCTTTCCACCTCGGCGTGGGAGAGGTCTGCGAGGCGGTGCTCCACCTGGTTGTAGCCGAACATCGACTGGCGCCGGATCACCACGCTGCCGCCGGGGCGGTCGAGGATCACCTGGACACGGCGCACGAACAGGCAGAAGGCCAGCGCGCCCATGCCGCCGCCAACCAGGGTGAAGATCAGGCCGGGCAGGATCAGGTCGCCGCCCTGGCTGAGCATGCCGAGGCCGGCGCCGGCAAAGACCAGAATAAAGAAGACAAGCATGATCCCGATCAGCCAGGGCGTATCGGACAGGATCAGCTGCTGGGGCGTGTTGCGGGTGATTTTCATGGGGTCAGCTTACCCAAGGGAAAGCCGCGGGAGAGGGGAAAACGGCAGCGGATGCGTCAAAACTCTGCGCGGGGTGCTGCCGCTACGCCCTCTGCGCGCTTGACTCGGGGGCGGGTGGTTGGCCAACATCACACGGTGGCCCAACGCCGATCACTCACCGGACGGGCCGGCTCCTATGAGCCGCGAGGCAGATCTTCAGCACAGGCAGTTCACGCGAACCTCAGTGTCCGCGATCCTCACCGGGCAGCCGCAACAGCTAAGGGAGGATCTGAGAACATGCGCGTTTTCACTATTCTGGGACCGTCGCAGTCCGGCAAATCAACGCTGGCCTCGGCGCTGGCCAATCTGGACAGTGCCGCGGGCAAGAGGCAGGAGGTTGCAGGCGTCGCCGCTTTGCAGCCTTTTTCATTTATGGGGGAGGACTGGGCCGCGATCGATATCGCGGGCGGCGCCGACAACCTGGCGCAGGCGGGGCCGGCGCTGGCGGCCAGCGATGCTGCGGTTCTGTGCGTGCCGGCGGATGCCGGGGCTGCGGTGCTGAGCGCGCCGTATTTGCGCAAGCTGGAAGAGGCGGGGGTTCCCGCCTTTATTTTTGTCAACCGCATGGACCAGGCAACGGACCGGGTGGCGGAGATCGTTGCAGCGCTTCAGGCCTATTGCAGCCACAACATCATCCTGCGGCAGGTGCCGATCCGCGAGAGGGGGCAGGTTGTGGGTGCTGTGGATCTGATTTCCGAACGCGCCTGGCAGTATCAGGAGGGCAAGCCCTCGGCGCTGATCGAGCTGCCGGTGGCGATGTATGCGCGCGAGCAGGAGGCCCGCACCGAGCTGCTGGAGGCGCTGGCGGATTTCGACGACACGCTGCTGGAGGAGCTGATCGAGGATCAGCAGGTGATGGCCGAGGAAGCCTATGAGGTCGCGACCAAGGTGTTGCAGCACAACGATCTGATCCCGGCGCTGATGGGCTCGGCGGAGCATAAAAACGGGATCATGCGCCTGATGAAGTCGCTGCGCCACGAGGCACCGGATGTGGGTGCGGCGCTGGAACGGCTGTCGCAGGACGGCAGCGTGATGGCGGTGGGCTGCATGGCGGATCTGGTCAAGCATCTGGGCAAGACGGTGATGGTGCGTGCGTTGGATGGCAAGGTTGGCAATGGGCTGCCGGTTGGCGGTGCTGCACTGGGGGCGCTGACCGGAGTCGGATCGGCCGCCAACACCAGCCTGACGCCCGGCGACATGGGGCAGGCGGTGAAATCCGATCATCTGAACCTGGGCTTTGCCTATGGGCCGGATGGTGCGGCGCCGCTGCCGGAGTGGGCGCAGCCGCGGCCCTCGACCTTCCGGCGGGTGATCACACCGGTGAATGAGCGCGACGATGCCCGCCTGTCCGCGGCGCTGGAACGGCTGGCGGAGATCGACCCGGCGCTGGTGCTGGGCCAGGATGAGGCCAGCGGCCATGTGCTGTTGAACCTGCAGGGGCCGCTGCATATGCGCCGGATCAAGCAGGCGCTGAAGGACGAGTTCGGCGTCGAGGTGGAGGAAGGGGCGGTGCCGCCGGCGCTGCGCGAGACCATCAAGAAAGCGGTGCAGGTGCATCACCGCCACCGCAAGCAGTCGGGCGGCGCGGGCCAGTTTGCGGATGTGGTGATCGAGGTGAAACCCTTGCCGCGCGGCAGCGGGTTTGTGTTCGAGGAAACCGTGAAGGGCGGCGCGGTGCCCAAGAACTATATCCCCTCGGTCGAGGCGGGCGCGCGCGAGGCGCTGGCGCAGGGGCTGAACGGCCATCCGGTGGTGGATGTCTGCGTGACGCTGAAGGATGGCAAGCATCATTCGGTGGACAGTTCCGACTATGCCTTCCGCACTGCCGGCAAGAACTCGGTCAGGGAGGCGATGTCGGAGGCCGGCGCGGTGCTGCTGCAGCCCATCATGCGGGTGCATATCCACGTGCCGTCGGTGTTCACCGGCGGGCTGGTGCCGGTGGTGAGCGGCATGAAGGGGCAGATCCTGGGCTTTGAGGCCGAAGACGGCGTTGCCGGCTGGGATGTGTTCGAGACGCTGCTGCCGATGTCGGCGCAGGATGATCTGTGCAGCACATTGGCCAGCGCCACCCGCGGCACCGGCTGGTTCAGCACCGATTTCGACCACTACGAGGAGGCCCGGCGGGCGGATTTCGCCGAGGCGTAGGACCGAACTGGCGCAAAACGGGGCGCAGGGGGCGGAACACCTCTTGCGTCCCGTGGCCGTTTTTTGTGATCTGCGCTGCAAACCGGAACGGCTTGCGGAGTAAGATCATGGATGCGTCATCGGCCTATCAGGACAGCCTGCCTGTCTCCTCGGATGCGCTGCTGAAGCAGCTGGACGATTGGGGCATTGCCTATCAGCTGCATACCCATGTGCCGCTGCGCACGGTGGAGGACGCCAAGGGTGTCGAGGAGCAGTTCATGGTGCCGGGCGAAAACGCGCTGCGGCTGAAGAACCTGTATCTGCGCGACAAGAAGAAGCGGAATTACCTGGTGACGCTGCAGCAGGACCGCGAGATCGACCTGAAGGCGCTGGGCGCTGAGCTGGGGATTGGCAACCTGTCGTTTGGCTCGGCTGACCGGCTGCTGGAGAACCTTGGCATCCGCCCTGGCGCGGTCAGCCCGCTGGCGATGATCACCGGGGCGGAGAAAGGCGTCACCTTTTATATGGACGCGCAGGCGCAGGAGGCCGAGGTGATCTATATGCACCCGCTGGTCAATGACCGCACAGTGGCGATGAAGCGCGATGATGTGATGGCGTTCTTTGAGAAGGCCGGCGTTGAGGTGCGCTGGGTCTAACCCGCCTTTTCCTCTGCCAGCGCGAGGTCCAGCGCCGCGGCGACATGGGCGGCGGAGGGGTTCACGAACAGGAAGCCGCCGGCCTCGAAACTGACGTCGTCGATGTGACCGGGGAAGGCCAGCGGCAGTTCAGTGCAGGCCAGCAGGATGGCGGTGCCGGGCTGGGCGTGTCTCGCGCAGAACCGCAGCAGGCGGTCCTGCGCGCCGCTGGCTGCGCCGCCGTAGAAATCCTCGTCGATCATCGCCTGCATTTCGGCGATCTCCGCCTGCGGCAGGGTATCGTTGGCGCTGATCCCGTGTTCAGCCAGCACATTGGCATAGTTGCGGGCCTGCATGGTGACAGCGGTGCCCAGCACCAATGCGCGGGCGGCGCCGGTTGCGGCGGTGGCCTCTGCGGTGGCGTCGAAGATGCTGAGGACCGGCATCATCACGCCCTCGCGGATCGCGTGCAAGCGGGCGTGCGGGGTGTTGGAGGCGATCAGGGCAAAGTCGCAGCCGGCGCGTTCCAGTGTCAGCATCGCCTCGCGGAAGACAGCATCAAAAGCGGCCCAGCTGGCCTCATCCCCGGGCCGGCCGCGCAAGGACCGGGTTTGCGCCTGCACCACGGATTCGATGGTGACCGGCGGCACCGGCAGCGGTGAACTGGCACCGCGGTCTGCAAAGAACCGCCCGGCGCCTTCGCAGATGGCGCGGTAGTAATCGAGGGTGGAGGCCCAGCCGACGCCGCCGAGAATGCCGATCTTCTTCATGGGAATGCCTGTGGTTTGAAATGCAGATGCGGGCAGAGTGGCACAGGCCCTGCCGCGCTGCCAAACGTTAAAATGCCGCCAGCCGGGGTGCGGCTGGCGGCAGATGCGCTGGGCAGTGCAGGGGGGGTCAGGCCGCCAGCGCTTCGATCTGGGTTTTGGCCTTGGCGAGGGCGCCCTCGGCGTCGATGGACAGGGCGTCGGCGGCCACGACCTCAACATCGGTGATGCCGATGAAGCCAAGCACATGGCGCAGGTAGGTGGTGGCAAAGTCGATGTCGGAGCCGGCCTGGGTGCCGCCGGAGGCCGCGGCGATAATGGCGCGCTTGCCTTCCAGGAGGCCGATGGGGCCGGTTTCTTCATACCGGAAGGTGACGCCGACGCGGGCCACCAGGTCAATCCAGGCCTTCAGAGTGGAGGGCACCGAGAAGTTGTAGATCGGCGCGCCGATCACGATGGTATCGGCCTGTTTCAGCTCCTCCACCAGCGCATCGGAGAGGGCGAGCAGCTGTTTGTCTGCCTCGCTGCGCTGATCGGCCGGGGTGAAGTTGGCGCCGATCCAGGCGCCGTCCAGCAGCGGCAGCGGCGCGGCCAGGTCGCGGCGGATCACGGTGTCCGCGCCCAGGCGGCTGACGATCTGTGCGGAAAGGTCCCGGGTCACCGAGCCTTCGGTGCGGGCGGAGGAGTCGAGATGCAGAACGGTGCGGGTCATTTTGGTATTCCTGTGCTTGTTGCTGACAGAGATTTGGGTTATTGCATTTGCGAACGCAACGCCGCAAAAGTAACACCGAGTGTGCGCATGTGCGCATGTCGCGCGGATTGGCAAGGAGGCAGCCATGGACAATTGGGATGAGGTGCGCACCGCCTATCAGGTGGCCCGGATGGGCACGGTCAGCGGCGCAGCCGAGGTGCTGGGCGTCCACCATGCAACGGTGATCCGCCATATCGACGCAATCGAGGCGCGGCTGGGGGTGAAGCTGTTCCAGCGCCACGCCCGCGGCTACACCCCGACGGAGGCCGGCCAGGACCTGCTGCGGGTGGCGCAGGCGACCGATGATCAGTTCAGCCAGCTGGTCGGGCGGCTGAAAGGGCACGGCGATGATGTGTCGGGCGAGCTGGTGGTGACTTCGCTGGCGTCTTTTGCGCCGATGCTGGTGCCGGCGCTGAAAGAGTTCCAGGACATGCACCCGGGGCTGATCATCCGCTATCTGACCGGTGACCGGCTGTTCCGGCTGGAATACGGCGAGGCGCATGTGGCGATCCGTGCCGGCAACGCGCCGGACCAGCCCGACAATGTGGTGCAGCCGTTTATGAAGCAGCAGGTGGGGCTTTATGCCTCTAAATCATATGCCGAGAAATACGGCGTGCTGCAGGGGGTGGAGGACATGCCCAACCACCGCTTTATCGGCAATGACGATGAAAACAGCCGCGCGCCGTTTTCGCGCTGGCTGCGGGCCAATGCGCCGGCTGAGGCGATTTCCTTCCGCTGCTCCAACGGGTTCACCATGCAGAATGCGGTGCGCAGCGGCGCGGGCATCGGCTTTATGGCGGCCTGGGAGGCGCGGCAGCAGCCGGACATGGTCGAGATGATGGCGCCGCAGGAGGAATGGGAAGGCACCTTGTGGCTGGTGACCCATGTGGACCTGCACCGCACCACCAAGGTGCAGGCGTTTTTGAAGTTCCTCAAGGAGCAGGCCAAGGAATGGCAGCTGTGAACGAGGCGCTGCGCGGCCATCTGGCGATGCTGCTGTTTTCGGCGCTGGTGGCGGGGTCGTTCTCGCTGGGGGTGATGGTGGCCAATGAGATCGCACCGGCAGCGCTGAATGCGGCGCGGTTCGGCATTGCGGCGGTGGTAATTGGTGTTGCCGCTGCAGCCACTACCGGAATGCGGCGGGTGCATTTCCAGGCGCCCTGGCGGTTTGCGGTGCTGGGCGGGCTGTTTGGCGGCTATTTTGTGCTGATGTTCTACGGGCTGCAGACCGCGGCGCCGGTCAGCGCGGCGGCGGTGTTCACGCTGGTGCCGGTGATGAGCGCGGGGTTCGGCTGGCTGCTGCTGCGGCAGGTGACCACCCGCTGGATGGCGCTGGCGCTGTCGATCGGGGCTGCGGGCGCGGTCTGGGTGATCATGCGCGGCGACCTGCAGGCGCTGGCGGCGTTTCAGATCGGCCAGGGGGAGATCATCTATTTCTGGGGCTGCCTGCTGCACGCGATCTACACGCCGATGGTGCGCAAGCTGAACCGGGGTGAGCCTGCTGTGGTGTTTACCTTCGGGATGCTGCTGGCGGGCGGCGCGCTGCTGGCGGCGTTCGGCTGGCAGGACATTCTGGCGACCAGCTGGATGCAGCTGCCGGGCATAGTCTGGATCGGGTTGGTCTATCTGGCGGTCTTTGCCAGCTCTGCAACTTTCGTGCTGCTGCAATACGCCACTCTGCGGCTGCCCTCGGCCAAGGTGATGGCCTATACCTATCTGACGCCCAGCTGGGTGATCCTGTGGGAGATCGCGCTGGGCCGCGGCGCGCCGCCGGGCGTGGTGCTGGTCGGGGTGGCGATGTCGGTTGTTGCCCTGGCGATGCTGCTGGAAGGCGACGCCAAGCCGGTGCGCGCCTGAACGCTGCCCTCCTGAGTTCTGCCTGCCGGGCACGCTTGCGGCAGGTCAATGCAAGCCCCTTGTTTTCCTGTATACTGGTCCTGAGGGACGCGTCAGGAGAAGGAGGGAAAGATGTTCAAGCATATCATGGTGCCCGTTGACCTGCACATGCCCCCGGCGGTCAAGAAGGCCCTGAACGTAGCTGCGGATTTCGCCGCCAACCACGGCTCACGCGTGACGCTGGTTCATGTGACGGATGAGCAGATTGAAGGCACGCACACCCTGGGGCCGTCCGGTGATCAGCTGGCCGCACTGGCCGGCAAGATGGCCGAAAGCAGCGGTGCAAGGGTTGAGGGGCTGCCGGTTCATTCGGTGGATGTCGGATCAGAGATGGACTCCATCCTGGCCCGGACGGCGAAGGAGCTGGAGGTGGACCTGATCGTGATTGCAACACATATGCCCGGCATTCTGGACTATGTGTTCTCGTCCCACGCCAGCCATCTGGTGCTGCATTCCGAAATTTCGGTGTTTGTCGTCCGCTAGGTTTCGGCCCCTAGGTTTCGGAGGGGGCATCCTCTGACAGGTGCTCTGCCTCCAGGAAGCGCTCGAAGGCGTCCAGGTTCACCGGTTCAAACTGGCCGAAGCCCTGCATCCAGACGGAGGCGGCCCGCATGGCGTCGGGCTGCAGCTTGCACCATTTGACCCGGCCGCGCTTTTCCTGCGCGATGAGGCCGGCGCGGGTGAGGATGGTCAGGTGCTTGGAAATTGCTGCCAGCGACATCTCGAAGGGTTCCGCCACGTCGGTTACGGCCATGTCGTCCTCCAGCAGCATGGTCAGGATCGCCCGGCGGGTCGGATCGGCCAGGGCTGCAAAGACGGTGTCGAGGGTGTCGCTCATGCCTGATACTCCTAAAGGGCAGGAAGCGGGTCGACAATCCTGCAAAACCTGCGATGGATCGGTGCAAGGCATTTCAAAGGGGCAGTTGGCATGGCGTTGCGCTATTGGGCGGTGATTTTCATTCTCGGCATCGGCTGGGGCATGTCGTTCATGTTCAACGCCATTCTGCTGCGCGAACTGGGGCCGCTGTCGGTTTCGATGGGGCGTGTGGGCTTTGGCGCGCTGGGCTGCTGGATCTATGTTCTGGCGGCGCGCAAGAAGGTGCCCGCTGGCGCCGGGCGCTGGCTGGCGCTGTTCGGTTTTGGCGCGCTCAGCTATGCCGGCCCTTTTGCCTTTTATGCGCTGGGCCAGCAGCACATCGCTAGCGGCGTGGCAGGGATCGTCAATGCGACCACGCCTGCGCTGGCGGTGGTGGTGTCGCATTTCTGGCCCGGAGGAGAGCGGGCGACGGTGCTGAAATCGCTGGGGGTGATCTGCGGGTTCCTCGGGATCGTGCTGCTGTCGCTGCCGATCCTGGAGGGCGGGCAGTCCTCGGAAGCCTGGGCGGTGCTAATCACCCTGGGCGCGCCGCTGTGCTATGCCTTCTCTGTCAATATCGCGCGCAGCTTCCGCGACATGGAGCCGGTGGTGCTGGTGGCGATCGCGCTGACCGGGTCGACCGCCGCAATCGCGCCGCTTGCGCTGTGGAGCGAGGGGGTGCCGGTGATCACTCGAATGGAAACCTGGGCGTCGCTGCTGGTGATCGGCTTTGTGCTGACCTCGGCGGCCTTCATTGCGTTCTATTGGGTGCTGCCCAAGGTGGGGCCGACCAACATCACCATGCCGACGCTGATCGCGCCGGTGTCGGCGCTGTTTCTGGGCACTTACATTCTGGGCGAGACGCTGCTGGCGGAGCACCTTTGGGGCATGGCGGCGATCCTCTTGGGGCTGCTGCTGATCGACGGGCGGATTGTGCGCTGGCGGCTGCCGAAACCGCCCATCCGGTAAAATCAACCTTTTGGTTGAATATGGATTCCGGGATGGTTTGGCGCTAACAGCGGCTGCGGCAGAGCGGCGCGGCCTATGGTGAATGGCAAAATATCGCGCATAAACAATGGGATGGGCATATTTTAAATCTTCAATCCTTGTAATTGACTCCTTCGCCCCGTGGCCTTAGCACCCTCACTAGAAATTCGCGTGAGGATGGCGCCCGTGACCGATGACGACCAAAAGCAGCGCATGGCGCAGCTGGAGGAGAAATTGGCGGCGGCGCGTAAGGCCCAGGAGCCCAAGCCGCGCGCGGATGAGCATTATTCCCTGGCCAACCAGGCCTGGCGGATGGTGATCGAATTGGTGGCCGGTCTTGGGATCGGCTTTGGCATCGGATACGGGCTGGACCATCTGTTTGGAACCCTGCCCATCTTCATGGTGCTGTTCATAATGCTGGGCCTGGCGGCTGGGGTGAAGACGATGCTTCGCACCGCGCAGGAGATCCAGAAAGAGAAACTGGCCGAAGAGGCCGACAAAAATGCGCAAGACCGGGATTGATCCGACGGGATCGGCGACCGGCGACAGGAGAAGCGGACCGATGGGCAAAATTTTCTTTTTCGCAGCTCTGGCACTGGTGGTTGTGTCGGGTCTGATTTTCGCTCCGGCGGAAGCAAAGCTGGCGATCCACCCGATGGATCAGTTCCAGGTGAGCGCGCTGTTCGGCGACCACATCTCCTGGTACACCCCGACCAACGTGACCCTGTGGATGGCGCTGGCCGTTGCCGCCGTGTTCGCGCTGCTGGTTCTGGGCTCCTCGCGCCGCGCCATCGTGCCGGGCCGCGCCCAGTCGGTTGCGGAACTGGCCTATGGCTTCATCTACAAGATGGTTGAGGACGTGGCCGGCAAGGACGGCGTCAAGTTCTTCCCCTATATCATGACCCTGTTCATGTTCATCGTGATGGCCAACTTCCTGGGCCTGATCCCCGGCTCCTTCACCACCACCTCGCACATCGCAGTCACTGCGGTTCTGGCGGCGCTGGTGTTCGTGACCGTGACCGTGGTCGGCTTTGTCAAGAACGGTGTTGGCTTCCTGGGCCTGTTCTGGGTGTCGAGCGCGCCGCTGGCGCTCCGCCCGATCCTGGCCATCATCGAACTGATTTCCTACTTCGTGCGCCCCGTCAGCCACTCCATCCGTCTTGCCGGTAACGTGATGGCGGGCCACGCGGTTCTGAAAGTGTTCGCAGGCTTTGCCGCAGCACTGGGCATGTTCAGCTTCCTGCCGATCTTTGCCATCACCGCGGTTTACGCACTCGAAGTTCTGGTGGCCTTTATCCAGGCCTACGTCTTCACCATCCTGACCTGCGTGTACCTGAAGGATGCACTGCACCCGAGCCACTAAGGCCAGGATCTGAAAGCTTACCGGGCAGCGCCCCTTAGGGGCTGCCCAAACTAGAAATCACCACATTCCATCGTAAGGAGAGAAATCATGGAAGGCGATATCGCACAACTCGGTCAGTTCGTCGGCGCAGGTCTGGCAGCAATCGGTTCCGGCGCAGCCGCAATCGGTGTGGGCCACGTGGCTGGCAACTTCCTGGCAGGCGCTCTGCGCAACCCGTCGGCAGCTGCCGGCCAGACCGCAACCCTGTTCATCGGCATCGCGTTTGCAGAAGCACTGGGCATCTTCTCGTTCCTGGTCGCTCTGCTGCTGATGTTCGCCGTCTAAGACCTTAGGAACCTATTTCCTTACGGCCGGGCAGTGCAGATCCTGCGCTGCCCGGTGTAACGGCAAGTTCCTGGGAGGACGACATGGCATCAAATACGCAAGAGGCAGCACACGGCGGCGGTTCCGCAATGCCGCAGCTGGACTTCTCGACCTTCGGGAACCAGATCTTCTGGCTCGTGGTCGCCCTGGTCGTGATCTACCTCATCCTGTCGCGCGTCGCGCTGCCCCGCATTGCGGCGGTGCTGGCCGAGCGTCAGGGGACCATCACCAACGACCTCGCCGCGGCTGAAGACCTGAAAGCCAAGGCTGTCGAGGCCGAAAACGCATATAACAAAGCTCTGGCGGATGCCCGTGCCGAGGCTCAGCGCATCGCTGCTGAGACCCGCGCAGAAATCCAGGCCGGGCTGGACGAGGCAATTGCCAAAGCGGACGAACAGATCGCTGCCAAGGCGGCCGAGTCTGAAAAGGCTATCGCCGAAATCAAGGCCGGCGCGCTGGAAAGCGTGAAGGCTGTTGCCACCGATACCGCTGCTGAGCTGGTGACCGCACTGGGCGGTTCCGCAGACGCAGACGCAATTGCCGCGGCAGTTGCCGAGCGGACGAAAGGATAAGGACATGCGCAATATTCTCGCTCTTGCCCTGACCTTTGGCGCAGCATCGCCTGCGCTGGCGGCCGGCGGCGGCATGGACCTGTCCAACACCAACCTGGTTGTTGCGCTGGCGTTCATCCTGTTCATCGGCATTCTGCTGTTTGCCAAGGTGCCGTCGCTGCTGGCTGGCCAGCTCGACAACCGCGCCGAAGGCATCCAGAAGGAACTGGACGAAGCCCGTGCCCTGCGTGAAGAGGCCCAGACCGTTCTGGCGTCCTACGAGCGCAAGCAGCAGGAAGTTCAGGCCCAGGCCGACCAGATCGTGGCGGCTGCCCGTGACGAGGCTGCCCGTGCAGCTGAGCAGGCCAAAGCGGATCTGGAAACCTCCATCGCCCGCCGTCTGGCGGCTGCTCAGGAGCAGATCGCTTCGGCAGAAGCTTCGGCTGTGAAGGAAGTGCGCGACCAGGCGATCTCCATCGCTGTTGCCGCTGCGGACCAGGTGATCTCCAAGCAGATGACCGCCGCCGAGGCCAACAAGCTGATCGACGCCGCCATCGCGGATGTGGACGCCAAGCTGCACTAATCGCTGGCTGATACAGGCAAGTTAAAAGAACCCGGTCCGAGTGGCCGGGTTTTTTGTTTGGGGAAGCTGTTTTGAGCAAGTTTCTGTCAGCGCAGCCCTGCGGGTACAAACCTATCCGCGCCAACTTGCTTGCAACGGAATTTAGTGGATTACTGGCGCGGGTAAATTCAAACCCAGAACGTTGCTAAGCGAAGCAATTTTCAACACGGATCTCTTTGAGATGAAACATTTCCGAACTTGGGCAGTGCGGATATTGGGGGCTTATCTGCTAGTTTTGCTAGCAACATTTTTGTTTGCCTTTGGATCTATGAAGTTCAACAGCTTGGCGATTTGGGAACGTAAACTAAACCCATCGACTTTCGTGTTTTGGCAAGGTGGCAAATACTATTCAAATCCTCCGCTGTTTTCGCAAACGATGTCCGATACACAGGGGCAACTGGCTGCACGGGAGCCGCAGAGTTTTGAAGATGTAGATATTTGGGTGCTGCTTCTGGATGACTTCGCAGAGATTAAGAACGTTGAAGTAGCTTTGCAGTTGGGGGTCGAGACGGACAAAATCGCGAGAAACCTTCCAAGTCACACGACAGAGCTTTCAGGAGTCAATCTAAGCATGCGGCTGCACCTTGTTCCATTTTACGTTACGCGCAAAAGAGTACTCATCATGAATGCGGAGTATTTGAGGGAGAACTACAAAGTTCAGTGTCTGGACGAGATGGTTTACGGCGCAATGATCGGGCAGCGAGATCAAGCGCTGTGGGACAGGTGCGAGGTTAGTTAATCTTCGTCGGAATGAATGAGGTAATCGTTACCCGCGGTTTCACCCCTTCCCGGTCTCATGCTCCAGCCGCTGCTTTGCAACTTCGGCGTTGCGCTCGGCGCGCTGGTGGTCGGTGAGGGCCTGTTTCACATAGTCCAGGTGCCTCTCGACGGCGGAACGGGCCGCTTGCGGGTCACGGGCCTGCAGGGCGGTGTTGATGGCCCGGTGCTGCTCCAGGATCGCCTCATAGGTGGTGTGCTGCTGAAACATGATGCGGCGGTTGTAGAAAACACCCTGCTGCAGCAGGTCGAACATCGACCGCATCATATGCAGCATGATGACATTGTGGCTGGCGTCCATGATGGCGGAGTGGAACTGGGCGTCGAGCCTGGCGGCCTCCTCGGACACGGCGGGATTGCCGGCTGCTTCCATCTTGTCAAAAATCGCCTGGATCACCTGCAGGTCATAGTCGGAGCCGAACCGGGCGGCGCGTTCTGCCGCCAGACCCTCCATGTCGCGGCGGAAGCTGAGGTAGTCGAACACGGCCTCGTCATGGGTGGCGAACAACTGGATCAGGGCAGGGGAGAAGGCGGAGCCGAGGACATCGGCCACAAACACGCCGGAGCCGGCCTTGGAGGCCAGCAGGCCGCGTGCCTGCAATTCGCTGATGGCGTCGCGCAAGGAAGGGCGGGAGACGCCGAGCCGTTCGGCCAGCTCCCGTTCGGCGGGCAGCCGTTCGCCGGGAGACAGGACACCGCGCAGGATCAGCTGCTCGATCTGTTTGACGACGGAGGCGGAGAGTTTCTCGGGCTGGACTTTCTGGAAGGGCATCTGATCGCTCTGGCGGATTGGTCAATTTATATGACCACGCGCGGGCGGCGGCTGCAAGGGCAGGCAGTATCACGAAGGCTGTAACAATAGGTCAGCATTGTTGACTTTAATTTGAGCCTGCCTACCGTGACCCTAGATCACAAGCGAGAACAGCCAGGAGAGAGGCATGCAGTTGGACCAGATCTTTGCCACCCGCAACAGCCGCATGAAGGCGTCGGAAATCCGCGAGCTGCTGAAACTGCTGGACCAGCCGGATATCATCTCCTTTGCGGGCGGCATCCCGGACCCGGCGCTGTTCCCGGCGGATGAATTTGCCGAGGCTTTCACAGCTGCGTTGAAACCAGAACGGCAGGCGCAGGCGCTGCAGTATTCGGTGAGCGAGGGCTACCTGCCGCTGCGGCAGTGGATCGTGGCGGAGATGGCGAAGATCGGCATCATCTGCGAGGCCGAAAACGTGCTGATCACCTCCGGCTCGCAGCAGGCGCTGGATTACCTGGGCAAGCTGTTCCTGTCGCCGGGTGATACTGCCTTGATCGGCTGGCCGACGTATCTGGGGGCGCTGGCGGCCTTTAACGCTTATGAGCCGCGCTATGACCGTCTGTCGCTGAAGGGAAACCGCACCGCGGAAAGCTATGCCGAAGGCGCGGCAAAGGCGGGCAGTGCGGTGAAATTCGCCTATCTGTCGCCGGATTTTGCCAACCCCACCGGCGAGACGCTGGACCACGCCGGGCGGCTGCGGCTGCTGGACATCGCGGACAGCCTGGATTGTGCCATCATCGAAGACGCGGCCTATCAGTCGCTGCGCTATGACGGGGAACCGGTGCCGCCGGTGCTGGCGCTGGAGATGGAGCAGAAGGGCTCAATCGAGGACTGCCGCACGGTCTATTGCGGATCGTTCAGCAAAACCTTGTCACCGGGGCTGCGGATCGGCTGGGCAGTGGCGGCCAAGCCAGTGATTGCGCAGATGGTGCTGCTGAAACAGGCGGCGGACCTGCATACGTCGACCATCAACCAGATGGCGGTGCACACGGTGGCCGAGGCTTGTTTCGACGAACATGTGGAGCAACTGCACGCGGTCTACCAGCGCCGCCGGGACGTGATGCTGATGGCCTTGGAAGAGCACATGCCGGAGGGCGTGGAATGGACCCGGCCTGAGGGCGGTATGTTTGTCTGGATAACTCTGCCGGACGGCATGGACGGGGCGCAGCTGCTGGCCCGCTCGCTGGAAACCGAGCGGGTGGCCTTTGTCCCTGGTCAGGCGTTTTTCGCCGACGGCAGCGGCCAGAACACGATCCGGTTGAGCTTTTCCAATTCCAACCATACGGCCATCGAGGAAGGGATTGCCCGGCTGGGGCGGCTGTTGCGGCAGGTTTGAGGCCTGTCAGGCCGCTGCTTGGCAAAACATCGCTGCTTGGCTTGGGTTATCCACAAGATATGGTGTGAATTGAACGGAATTCGCCCCGATTTGGGGGTGCGGAGCGTTGACTCAACGGGTAGGAACCGCTGAACTTTCTCGATACGGAATCACGAAGGGGCAGCTTTGCGGTTTTCCAAGCTCAGGCTGAACGGCTTCAAAAGCTTTGTTGATCCTACCGAACTGGTCATTGCCGATGGGCTGACAGGGGTTGTGGGTCCAAACGGTTGCGGCAAATCCAATCTTTTGGAGGCATTGCGCTGGGTGATGGGGGAAACCCGCGCCAAGGCGATGCGCGGCGGCGGCATGGAGGACGTGATCTTTGCCGGCACTTCCTCAAGGCCCGCGCGCAACTTTGCGGAGGTGAGCCTGAACATCGACAACTCGGAGCGGCTGGCGCCCTCAGGCTTCAACGATGCGGACGGTCTGGAGATCGTGCGCCGCATCACCCGCGATGTGGGCAGCGCCTATAAGTCCAACGGCAAGGACGTGCGGGCGCGGGATGTGCAGATGCTGTTTGCCGATGCCTCGACCGGTGCGCATTCGCCGGCGCTGGTGCGGCAGGGGCAGATCGCCGAGCTGATCAATGCCAAGCCGAAGGCGCGGCGGCGCATTTTGGAAGAGGCGGCTGGTATTTCGGGGCTTTATCAGCGCCGCCACGAGGCGGAGCTGAAGCTGAAGAACACCGAGGCCAACCTGCTGCGGGTCGATGACGTGATCGAGCAGCTGGCGGCACAGCTGGCGCAGCTGGCCAAGCAGGCCCGGCAGGCGCAGCGCTACCGCGAGATCGGCGAGAAGCTGCGGCTGGCTGAGGGCATGCTGCTGTACCGCCGCTGGCGCGAAGCGGATGAGTTGCGGCTGGCCTCAGAGGATGAGCTGCGGGTGCGGGTTGAGCAAGCTGCCAAGGCGGAAGCGCTGGTGCGTGCCGCCGCTGCGCAGCGCGGCACGTTTGAGGAAAAACTGCCGCCCCTGCGCGAAGAGGAGGCCATTGCCGCCGCCATCCTGCAACGGCTGGTGGTGCAGCGCGACTCGCTGGGTGATCAAGAGGCGCAGGCGCGTCAGACCATCGAGCGGCTCAGCAGCCGGATTGTGCAGCTGGGCAACGACATTGAGCGTGAGGCGGGCCTGAACAAGGACGCCGGTGAAACCATTGAGCGGCTGGAGTGGGAACAGCGGGAGCTGTCCAAGGCCGGCGACGGGCATGACGGCAAGCTGGTGGAGGCCGCGGAACTGGCGCGCGATGCGGGCTCGATCCTGCAGGCGCGCGAGGATCATCTGGCGCAGGTGACTGAGGATGTGGCCCGCCTGGCGGCGCGGCACCAGTCGGCGCGGCGGGCGGTTGAGGATGGCCAGCGGGCGTTGGCCCGGTCCGAGGGCGAAGCGGAGAAAGCCCGCGGCGCCCAAGCCGAGGCGCAGGAGGCGCTGGAACTGGCGGCGGAGAAGTTCGAGGCGGCAGTCACGGCTGAGGAGGAGGCGCGTGAAGCCTCCGAGATAGCCGAAGAGGCGCTGGCAGCAGCGGATGAGGCGCGCACCGAGACCCAGGCCCGCGAGGCAGAGGCGCGCTCGCAGCGCTCGGAAGCTGAGGGTGAGCTGGGCGCGCTGCGCGCTGAAGTCACGGCGCTGGCCAAGCTGGTGGAGCGTGATACCGCCGAGGGCGGTCAGGTTCTGGATGAGCTGACTGTCTCGCCGGGGTACGAGAAGGCGCTTGGTGCGGCGCTGGCCGATGACCTGCGCGCGCCCCTGGCGGACAAGGACGGGCCGACCGGCTGGGTGGCCTTGTCCCGCTATGACCGCGATGCGCCCTTGCCGGACGGTGTGGAGCCGCTGGCGCTGTTTGTCTCTGGCCCTGATGCCCTGTCGCGCCGGGTGGCGCAGATCGGGCTGGTGGATGGCGATGCGGCAGCGGGCCTGCAGGCGCAGTTGCAGCCGGGCCAGCGGCTGGTGACGGTTGAAGGCGACCTGTGGCGCTGGGACGGCTACCGCGCCTGGGCCGAAGACGCGCCCAGTGCCGCGGCTCTGCGGCTGGAACAGCTGAACAAGCTGGAAGCGCTGAAGCAGGAAATGGAGCGCGTCAGTGCCAAGGCGGATGGCGCCCGCGCCGCGCATGAAATGCTGCTGCGCAAGCTGGAAGAGGTGACGCTGGCCGACCAGAACGCGCGGCAGGCGCGCCGTGTGGCGGATCAGCGAGTGGCCGATGCGGCCCGTGCGCTGAGCCGGGCGGAGGCCGACCGCAATCTGGCAGAGGCCAAGCTGGAGACCCTGGGCATTGCGGTTAAGCGGCATGAGGAAGACGCGCTGAACGCCAGCCTGCAGCTGAAAGAGGCCGAGAAGGCGCTGGGGGATTTGGGCGATCTGGACCAGGCGCGCACCGCGGTTGAGGACATCAAACAGGCGGTGGAGGCGGCGCGGATCACCATGCTGACCCACCGCTCCAGCCATGACGAGTTGCGCCGCGAGGGAGAGGCCCGCACCAAGCGCGCGCAGGAGGTGACCAAGGAGCTGTCCGGCTGGCGCCACCGCCTGGAAAGCGCCGAGGCGCGGATTGAGGAACTGGCCGAACGCCGCGAGGCCTCGCAGGAGGAGCTGGAAGAGGCGGGCGCGGTTCCGGCGGAGATTGCCGAAAAGCGGGAAGAGCTGAACGAGGCGATCTCGGAAGCCGAAGCGCGCAAATCTGCCGCCACCGAAGCCCTGATCGCGGCAGAGGCAGAGCTGCGCGAGGCGGTCCACAAGGAGCGCGAATGCGAGCGGCTGGCGTCGGAAGCGCGCGAGGCGCGGGCGCGGTCCGAGGCGCGCAGCGATGCGGCCAAGGAAGCCGTGACCCAGGCCGCAGGCCGCATCATCGAGGCGCAGCAGATCACCCCGCAGGCGCTGCTGGAGAAGCTGGGCGTGTCACCGGATGAAATGCCGGCCTCGGATGATCTGGAGCACGATGTGGACCGCTACAAGCGTCAGCGCGACGCCTTGGGTGCTGTCAACTTGCGGGCTGAGGAAGACGCCCGCGGGGTGCAGAACGAGCATGACACGCTGGTTGCCGAAAAGCTGGACCTGGAAGGCGCGGTGAAGACCCTGCGCGACGGGATTTCCAGCCTCAACCGCGAGGGGCGGGAGCGGCTGCTGACCGCGTTTGAGCAGGTGAACAACAGCTTTGCGATGCTGTTCACTCATCTGTTCGGCGGCGGCGAGGCCAATCTGGTGATGGTCGAAAGCGACGACCCGCTGGACGCAGGGCTTGAGATCATGTGCCAGCCGCCGGGCAAGAAGCTGTCGACCCTGTCGCTGCTGTCCGGCGGCGAGCAGACGCTGACCGCGATGGCGCTGATCTTTGCGGTGTTCCTGTCGAACCCGGCGCCGATCTGTGTGCTGGACGAGGTCGATGCGCCGCTGGATGATGCCAATGTGACCCGCTTTTGCGACCTCTTGGACGAGATGTGCCGCCAGACCGACACCCGCTTTTTGATCATCACTCACCACGCGGTGACGATGGCGCGGATGGACCGGCTGTTCGGGGTCACCATGCAGGAAAAGGGCGTCAGCCAGCTGGTTTCGGTTGACCTCAAGAAGGCAGAGGCGATGGTGGCCTGAAGCCGGGGCCACGGGGGATGGCACCAGGTATTGCTGAAATTAATTTGGTGGAGAAAGAAATGAACATGCTGAAGGTAATTGCCGCATCCGCGGTTTTGATGATGCCGGTGGCCGCTGCCGCGCAGAACGTGGTGGCCAAGACCGGCGAGAGCGTCGCGAATTTTTTCAAGGACGAAGGTGCCAAGGTCGAAGTGACCACCGACAGCGTTGGTGATCCGAACCTGAAGGTCGAATATTACGGCAACGACTTTTCGGTCTATTATTACGGCTGCGACAACAATGCGGACTGCGATGCAGTCCAATTCTTCTCTGGCTATCAGACCGATGGCAGTGTGCGGCTGGCAAAAATCAACGAATGGAACAACGAGAACCGCTTTGTACGCGGGTACATTTCCGAAGAAGGCTCTGCACGTATCGAAATGGATGTGTTCCTGGGCGACAAGGGCATGAGCCCGGATGACTTTGCTCAGGCGGTTGGCATTTGGAACCGGGCGATGCAGGATTTTGAGACCTTCATCGACTGGTAAGCGCGGCCGTCACTGGATCGTGACTCCGGTATAGATTGCAAACCGTTAGAGTGGGGGCATGAAATGGATCATGCCCCTTTTGTTTTGCGCGCTGGCCCCGGCTGCCTCGGCTGAGGGCTGGGCGCTGCGCACTGGCGATATGCCGTTCGCCCGCGAAGAGCTGGACGGTCTGCCTGGCCGGTCTTTTCAGTTCTTTGACGGAGGCGAGTCGCTTTATGGCAGGGATGGTGTCTATTCCTACACCTACTCCCCGGAAAATGGCGGCGGCACCGCCTGGGGCACTTACCGGATCAATGGCGATGGCAGTATCTGCGTGGATTTTGCCAATGGGGCGTCCCGCTGCGACCTCTATGTCCGAAATGGCAGCAGGGTGATCCTGATTACTGAAAAGGGCGACCGTTTCCCGGTTCGTTAGGGTCAGGACCCTAAAGTCTCTGCAGCAGCGCTGGTGTCGGCCAGGCATCCGCCGGCAGGCCGAGGCGTTCTTGCTCCTTCTGCACGGCGACACGGGTGCGGGCGCCGAGAATGCCGTCGATGTTGCCCACATTATGGCCGCGGGCCTGCAGTTTCTGCTGCAGCTGCTTCATCTGTGCGCCGCTGAGCCCATTGTCCGGTTTGCCGGCATTATAGACCTCTGCGCCTTCCAGCCGGTTGGCGAAATAGGCAGCGGTCAGAACATAGGTAAAGCTTTGGTTCCACTCGAAATAAACATCGAAATTCGGATAGGCGAGGAAGGCCGGCCCCTTGTGCCCCTGCGGCAGCAGCAGCGAGGCGCGCATGGTGTTTTCAGGCAGTTTGCCGTCGCGGGCCGCGACGCCCATTTCGCGCCATTGCGCCACAGATTTCTTGCGGGCTGTTCCGGTGAGCGACAGGTCGAGCCCTTCCGGAATGGTGACTTCCTGCAGCCAGGGTTCGCCCGGCTGCCAGCCCAGATGGGACAGCATGCGCGCGCCGGACATCAGCGCGTCGGGTGCTGAGGATTTCAGGCTGACCTTGCCGTCGCCATCGGCGTCCACCCCATGCTGCAGGATGTCTCCGGGCAGCATCTGCACCATGCCGATTTCACCTGCCCAGGCACCGGTGGTGCGCTTGGGGTCGAAATCGCCCTGTTTGAACAGCTCCAGCGCCGAGAAAACCTGCGGCCGGAACAGCTCCGGGCGGCGGCAGTCATGCGCCAGCGTCACCAGCGCGTCGCGGGTGTTGAAGTTGCCCTGATAGCCGCCGTAGTCGGTTTCAAAGGCCCAGAATGCCAGCAGCACACCGCGGTCGATGCCGTAGGTGCGCTCAATCCGCTTAAAGGTGGCATCGTGCTTTTGCGCCATCTGGCGCCCGCGCTTGAGGCGGTTCTGCGAGATGAGGCGCTGGGAAAACTCAATGAAGGGCTTCTGAAAGACCCCCTGCGCGCGGTCTGCCTTGAGTACGCTTTGATCCTGGCGGGTGCCGTCAAAGAAAGCATTGACCGTAGCGGTGTCATAGCCGGCTTGCACGGCTTCGTCTTTCATCAGCTTGACGAAATTCTGAAAACCGCCGCCGCACTGGGCTGATGCTGCTGCGGGCAGCAGGGCCGCCGCGAGGACAAAGGGCAATAGGCGCATGGTTCTGGCGCTCCTTGGTCTTACCGCTCCCATAGGGTCTTATGTGCTAGAAAACCGCGGCGATGGCAACCGTCAGGGCCAGCGCAAGCGCCCAGGTTTGCCACAAATATGTGACCGAGCGGGTGATGGTTTCGGCACTGGCGCTTTTGGCGCCGCTGGCGTGGACCCAAGCGAAATCGTGCATTTCGCCGTCATAGGAGCGCGGGCCTGCCAGGGAGGTGTCCAGCGCCCGCGCCATTGCGGCTTCCGGCCAGCCGGCATTGGGCGAGCGGTGCTTGCGCGCATCTTCTGCGATGGCGCGCCAATGGCGCAGCTGCCCGCCGGCCGCGGCGATCAGCAGACCGGTCAGCCGGGCTGGGATCAGGTTCAGCAGGTCGTCCAGCCGGGCAGAGGCCCAGCCGAAATCCCCGTACCGTTCGTTACGGTAGCCGATCATGCTGTCGGCGGTATTGAGCATCTTGTAGATGATCAGGCCGGGCAGCCCGGCGATCAGGAACCAGAAAGCAGGCGCGATGACACCGTCCGACATGTTCTCAGCACCGCTTTCGATGGCGGAGCGTGCGGCCTGTGGCGCAGTCATGGCGCCGGTGTCGCGGCTGACGATCATCGCCACGGCCTGGCGGCCCTCCTCCAGGCTGCTGCGCAGGCCCTGAGCAACCGCAGCGACATGTTCGGTCAGGGACCGCTGGGCAATAAGGACGGCTGCCACCAGAATCTCCGCCAGTGTGCCGGGCAGGGCCAGCAGCTTACCGGCGATGAAACCTGCCAGAACCAGGGCCGCTGCCGCCAGCACGCCCTTGGCGCGGCGGCTGGGGCCGGTGTTGAGTTTGCGGTCGAGGCAGCCTACCAGCCTGCCCATCAGCACCGCCGGGTGGGTCAGGCGCGACCATAGCCATTTCGGCTCTCCCAGGACAGCGTCCAGCAGCAGGGCAACGGCAAGCATTCCGGCAGTGGTCACAGCGCTGCCTCCAGCCGGTTCCAGCCGTCTGCGGGCGGCAGGCCAAGGCGCAGGAAGGTCTTGGAATAGGGGAAGATGCGGCTCCAGATATGGGCGCGGGCCAGTTTCCGCTGCCAGGCGGCGGCGTCATCCACATTGTAAAGCCGGAACAGATCGGTGCCGCCGGCCAGGCTGGCGCCCTTGGCCAGAACTATCTCATCCAGCCGGGCCGCGTCCTGACGCAGCCGGGTGCGGGTTTCCTCTGCCCAGGCGTGATCCTTCAAAGCCAGTTCGCCGGTGCGCAGGGCCGGGCCGGAGACTGCCCAGGGACCCTGCCAGGTGGCGAGCTGCGCAATCAGCTTAGGGTCGCCGATGGCAAAGCCCAGCCGCATCCCGGCCAGCCCCCAGAATTTGCCAAAGCTCTTCAGCACGATAACGCCGGGGCGGGTAGCCATGCGGATCAGGCTTTCACCCGGGCACACATCGCAGAAGCTTTCGTCGATGATCGTCAGCGGTGCGGAAAGCTCGTCCTCGCGCCACATCCGGCCATCCGGGTTGTTGGGGTGCACCGCAACCTTGGCCTCGGCGGGCCCGTGCACCCTGGTGATCCAGCCGCGGGACTCAAAGGCGGCGGCGTGTTCGTTGTAGGTGGGTTTGGTGATCTGCACCCAGCGCGGTTCGGCCAGGGCGGGCAAGGCGGCAATCAGCGCAGAGGCACCGGGGGCCGCCAGGACAGCGGCCTGATCCGGGATGTTCCAGAAGCTGCGGGCGGCCTGTTCCAGATTTGCCAGCGCATCCGCATCCGGCAGCGCCCCCCAGTCGCCGGCGCTGAATTGCGGCAGCGGGTAGGGGTGCGGGTTAATGCCGGTGGAGAGGTCGATCCAGCCGCTGCGCGTTCCGCCGAATTCGGCGATGGCGGCGCTCAGGTTGCCGCCATGGTCGCGGGGCTGGGTTGCGGGGTCGTGAGAGAGGTCATGCATCGCGGTCGCCACCGGTGAGAGTTCACACCGGCCACTGCCGGCTGCCATATGAGGCACTGCGCGTATTAACCTATGCTGCAGGGGGCGTGAACTCCCTATTTACGGTGGGGCAACGCGACGTCAGGTGTCAGCCGCGCCCGTGCGGCTCCTGCCAGTCGATGTCCGGATTGGCGGGGATGATCCGGTGCGGATTGATTGTGTCGTGGCTGAAGTAATAGTGGCGCACGATGTGCTGCATGCCCACGGTGCCGGCCACCCCCGGCCATTGGTACAGCTCGCGGGTGTAGGCCCAGAGGTTCGGATAATCCATCAGCCGTTTGCGGTTGCATTTGAAATGGGTGTGATAAACAGGATCGAAGCGCAGCAGGGTGGTGAACAAGCGCCAGTCAGCCTCGGTGATACGCTCGCCCAGCAGGTAGCGGTGCTGCGACAGCAGGTCTTCCAGCCAGTCCAAGCTATCGAACAGCGGTTCTACGGCCTCGTCATAGGCCTGCTGCGAGGTGGCAAAGCCGCATTTGTAGACGCCGTTGTTGATGGTGCTGTAGACGCGGGCATTCACGGCCTCAATCGGCTCGCGCAGCTCTTCCGGCCAATAGTCATCGCTGTTGCCGGTGATCCCGTCAAAGGCCGAGTTGAACATGCGGATGATCTCGGCGCTTTCGTTGGAGACGATGGTGTTCTGCGCCTTGTCCCACAGTACTGGAACCGTCACCCGGCCAGTGTATTCCGCATCGGCGCGGGTGTAGATCTGATGCATGTGCGAGCTGCCGAACAGCTCATCGCCTGTGGCGCCGTGCGCGTCGGTTTCAAATGTCCAGCCTTCGCCCAGCATGTCGGGATGCACGACGGAGACAGAAATATGCTCCGCCAGCCCCTTCAGCTGGCGGAAGATCAGCGTGCGGTGCGCCCAGGGGCAGGCCAGCGAGACATAAAGATGATAGCGCCCGCTTTCGGCCGTGAAACCGCCCTTGCCCGACGAGCCCGCGCTTCCATCGGCAGTGATCCAATTGCGGAACTGCGATTCGCTGCGCTTGAAGGCGCCGCCGGTGGATTTGGTGTCATACCACCGGTCGTGCCATTTCCCGTCGATCAAAAGGCCCATAACGTGTGCTCCTGCTGCTGTGCAGGGCAAACATATGCAGACACAGCCTGCGCGCCTATGCAAGCCAGCGCGCAGGCCGTCTGCACCCCTGCACAGGAGCAACAAAATTGCGCGGCCGTCAAATTTTCGAAAATGTTCACTTGATTTTATATATTTGTGACGCACCGTTGAAAGAAGGACCCGTGTGAACCGAAGCATCTGGAAGGCCGCTGCCATGAACACCTATGTACCCAAAGCTGTGCAGGAAGCGCTGGACACCGCCCGCCTTCAAGGGATGCGGAAAAAGAGCCGTTTGCGGGTGATGGCGGATAATGAGCTGTATCCGGTGCTGCGGCTGTGGAAGACTGGCTTCTCGGTCGAGGCGGAGACCGCGCCGATGCTGCGCGGGCTGGTCGATATCTACGACGGCGCCCGCCATGTCTCGCAATGCCTGATCGTGGCAGGCGAGGAAGAGGGCGGCGAGATGCGTTATGAATTCAAGCGGTCCACCCCTGCTGCGGACAAGGCGCCGGTGGATTTCTACAAGTCGCCGGACGGGCCTGCCGGGCTCATCCCCTTTGACCAGTCGCAGGGCAAGATCTGAAACGGTTCAGGGACGGATTTCCACTTCCGTCCCGATGTCCGCCAGGCGCCAGAGCGTTTTCATCTGTTCGTTGCTGACAGCGATGCAGCCAGCAGTCCAGTCGCCGGGAAGGGTGATCAGGCTGCCGACCGAGTTCGGCTGTCCGTGGATGAAGATATCGCCGCCAGGGCTGACGCCTGCGGCCTTGGCCGCTGCCCTGTCCTCGGGTTTGGGGTAGTTGATCCCCAGCGACAGGTGATAGGCGCTGTTCGGGTTGCGCCGGTCGATCTGGAAAATGCCTTCGGGGGTTTTACCGTCGCCTTCCTGGAACTTGTCGCCCAATGGGGCAAATCCAAGCGCGATTGGAAATTCCAGCACTGTCTCGCCGCCGCGGCTGGCGGTCAGGCGGCGGGCGGACTTCTCGATCAGGATGCGGTCGACCCTGTCCACCGCCGCGCCCAAGGGCGGCGGCGCCGGGCGCGGGGCAAAGGCCTGCCAGGCCATCCAGGCGGCGCCGGTCAGAACAACCAGCGCCAAGAGGCGCAGCAGGCGCTTCATGGTTACTGAAGGTCCGAGAAGGCTGCGGTCAGGCGGCGGCAGGCTTCTTCCACCCGGGAGCGCTGGGTGGCCAGGTTGAAGCGCTCCATCAATTCGCCGCCGGTGCCGAAACCATCGCCGGGCGAGGTGGCAATTTTGGCGTCTTCGCGCAGGCGCCTGACGAATTCCTCACGGCTCATGCCGGTGCCGGAGAAATCGACCCAGGCCAGGTAGGTAGAGGCCAGTGGCAGCGATTTCAGCCCGGGCAAGGCATTGACCGTCTCATCGAACAGTTTCCGGTTGCCTTCCAAGTGGGCGATCTGCGCATCCACCCACTCCGCGCCCTCAGGCGAGTAGGCGGCGGTGATCATTGCCACGCCGAGGGAGCTTGGGTCATAGTCCAGCGTGTTCAGGCGATGGCGCATCTTGGCGCGCAGCTCAGGGTCGGCAATGATCATGTTGCCGGTGCGCTGGCCTGCGATGTTGAAGGTCTTGGAGGCGGCAGTCAGGGTAATCGTCCAGGGGCGGGCTTCGGGGGCTGCGGCATCCATCGGCACAAAGGTGTGGCCCGGATAGACCAGGTCGTGGTGGATTTCATCCGAGACCAGGATCAGCTCGTTGCGCTTGGCGAAATCTGCCACCGCCCGCAGCTCCTCCGGCGTCCAGACCCGGCCCGAGGGGTTCTGCGGCGAGCACCACAGAAGCAGCTTTTCAGAGCCGTCCAGCCGCGACTGGGCGTCGTCCAGATCGACGCTGTACTCATCGCCGTCGCGTGCCAGCGGGCATTCCACCACCTTGCGGCCCGCCTTGTTCACCTTGTGGGCAAACTCATGGTAGACGGGCGAGAAGATCACCACGCCATCATCCGGTGCGGTCAGCACATCCAGGCACAGGGCAATCGCGTTGCCGAGGCCCTGGGTGGTCAGGATCCAGTCGGTTTCGATCTCCCAGCTGTGCCGGTTCTTCATCCACCACTGCACCGCCTGCAGATATTCCGGGTGCTGCCAGGAGTAGCCAAAGACGCCATGTTCAGCGGCCTTTTTGACGGCCTCGATGACACAGGGCGCAGTCTGGTAATCCGAATTTGCGGTCCACATCGCCAGCCCGTCCTCGGCGGAGACGCCGAACAGCTGCTCCATCTTGTCCCATTTTGAGCTATGGGTGCCGCGGCGGTCGGCGGGTTTGTCGAAATTCATGCGGTGGACTCCCGTGTCGTTGCCCGTAACTTTGCCAGCGAAGCTAATCGCTGCTGCGCTGCGCGCAAGGGGGGCGTTGCGGTAAAGCGGCTGATCGCATAGATGAACCTCATGAAACGACCGATCCTGATCCATCCCGACCCCCGCCTGAAAAAGGTCTGTGTGCCTTTGCCGGACCTGAGCGATGACTTGCGCGTGCTGGCGGATGACATGCTGGAAACCATGTACGCTGCGCCCGGCATCGGCCTGGCGGCGCCGCAGATCGGCATCCTGCAGCGGCTGATCGTGCTGGATTGCGTCAAGGAAGAAGACGGCGAGCCGCGCCCGCTGGTGATGTTCAACCCGCAGATCATCTCCTCCTCGGACGAAACCAATGTCTATGAGGAAGGCTGCCTGTCGATCCCGGATCAATACGCCGAGGTGACCCGCCCCAAGGTGGTGGAGGTCGAATGGATGGACCGTGACGGCAATGCGAGAACCGAGACGTTTGACGGGCTTTGGGCCACTTGCGTGCAGCATGAGATCGACCATTTGGACGGCAAGCTGTTCATTGATTACCTGAAGCCGCTGAAGCGCCAGATGATCACCCGCAAGATGCAGAAGCTGAAGCGCGAACGCGCCCGCGCCTGAGGGATTACCAGACATGACTGTCCGCACCTGCCTGCCCTGGCCTGACAAGCGCCTGCGCGCCAAGGCCGAGGAAGTAACCGAGATCACCGACGAGATCCGCGAGATCTGGAACGACATGGTCGATACCATGGACGCGATGCCGGGCGTCGGCCTGGCGGGCAACCAGATCGGTGTGATGCTGCGGCTTGCGGTGGTGGATGGCTCCACCGAGCGCGGCAAGGCGGTGAAGCTGGCCAACCCCGAGATCCTGCATGCCTCGATCGAACTGCGCGAGCATGACGAGGCCAGCCCCAACCTGCCGGGTGTGTCGGCCAAGATCAAACGGCCGCGGGCGGTGACGGTCCGCTACATCAATGAGCAGGGCATGGTCGACCGCCGCGACTTTGTCGGCATCGAGGCGACCTCGGTGCAGCACCAGATCGACCATCTGAACGGCAAGATGTATTTCGACCGCCTCAGCAAGGTGAAGCGCGACATGCTGATCCGCAAGGCGAAGAAGCTGAACGGCTGAGGCCGGATTTCCATTCTCCGGGCCGGTTGCGGCCCGGTTTTCGCCCGGCCCCGCCCCCAGGGCAGGCGCGAAACGCCCGCCCCGGGACCGGGCGCGACCCTTTTGTTGCGCTGCAAGGCCCCGCCAGACGTGCGGCAAGGCAGCGGGGCAGGGACGGGAACGCTGATGCGCATCATCTTTATGGGAACACCTGATTTCTCGGTGCCGGTGCTGGACGCGCTGGTTGCGGCCGGGCACGAGATTGCCGCCGTTTACTGCCAGCCGCCCCGGCCTGCGGGCCGCGGCAAGAAGGACCGTCCCACCCCCGTCCACGCCCGCGCCGCGGCCCTGGGGCTGGAGGTGCGCCATCCGGTCTCGCTGAAAGGGACGGAGGAGCAGGCGGCTTTTGCGGCGCTGAATGCTGACGTTGCGGTGGTTGTTGCCTATGGGCTGATCCTGCCGCAGGCGGTGCTGGACGCGCCTGTGCATGGCTGCCTGAACATTCATGCGAGCCTTTTGCCGCGCTGGCGCGGGGCGGCACCGATTCACCGGGCGGTGATGGCGGGCGATGCGGAGACCGGTGTCTGCATCATGCAGATGGAGGCCGGGCTCGACACCGGGCCGGTGCTGCTGCGCGAAGCCACAGCCATCGGCACCGAGGAAACCACTGCCCAGCTGCATGACCGGCTGTCGGAAATGGGGGCTGGGCTGATCGTCGAGGCACTCACCCGCCTGCCGGAACTGATGCCTGAGGTACAACCGGAAGACGGCGTCATCTACGCCGAAAAGATCGACAAGGCAGAGGCGCAGATCGACTGGTCCCGCCCCGCCGCGGAAGTGGACCGCAAGATCCGCGGGCTGTCGCCCTTCCCGGGCGCCTGGTGCGAGGTTGAAGGCCAGCGGGTGAAGCTGTTGGCCTCACGGCTGGCGGAAGGCCGGGGAAATCCCGGCGAAGTGCTTGATGACGGGCTGACCATCGCCTGCGGCGAAGGGGCAGTTCAACTGCTGCGCTTGCAACGGGCAGGCAAAAGCGCGCAGGATCCGGACGTATTCCTGCGCGGCTTCCCTGTTCCCAAGGGCAGCCGCCTGCAATCAGAACTGTAATCAGACTGCAACCGGAGGCGCGTGATGATCCTGACCTTGATGGGCACCGTGGTGATTGCCGGCATTGTCGGTTATGCTTCTGAGCGCAGCGGGTTCACCAGCAATGGCTATGTGCAATCAATCATCATCTGCACCGGCGGGGCCTTTTTGTTCTATTTCGTGCGGCTGATGTTCGGCATAGGATTCAGCGCGCCGGGCTGGAATGCCATTGCCTCCTCGATCGGGGCGCTGGTGATCGTGCCCACCCATTGGCGCAGATAGAGAGGCGGATATGCCCATCATCGCCCTGATCATCATTGGTGCCGCGGCGGGGTTTCTGGCAACCCGGCTGATGAGGCTGGAAACCGGTATCATCACCACAGTTTGCATCGGGATGGCAGGTGCGCTCATCGGCGGGCTGGTGCTGCGGTTTCTTCTGACGGTTATGGGCTTCATGGCGGGCTTTGCCGGCGCGGTCCTGGGCGCCCTGCTGCTGATCTGGCTGTGGCAGCGCTATGGCGGCCGGTAGCCGCCGCTGCGGCGCAGAGGCCACAGCCCATAGATGAGCGCAGAATTTCTGCTGCACAGCTCCAGCGAATGCTTAAGATAGGCCAACCGCTGCATAAAGCCGCGGAAAACCGAGGCAGAGAGCATTAGCAGATGACACAGGACAGCGGCCGCTCTGGCACGCCGAAAGTGGTGGTTGTAACCACCATGAAAGACGAAGGCGCCTATATTCTCGATTGGATCAGCCATTACAAAGCGATCGGTGTCAGCAACTTTGTGATTTTCACCAACGATTGTTCGGACCCGACCGACCACATCCTGCGCAACTTGCACCGGATGGGTGTGATTGAGCACCGGTTCAACCGGGTGATGCGGCGCGGCCCGCACAAAAGCGCCCTGATGTGGGCGGAATATGAACCCAAGGTGCAAGAGGCTGACTGGGTCCTTGTCATTGATGTCGATGAGTTTTTGCAGATCAACTCCGGTGACGGAACTTTGCCGGGATTGCTGGCAGAACGGGCGGATGCGGATGCGGTTTCCTTTGTCTGGCGCATTTTCGGCAATGCCGGAGTTGGGGTCGTGGATCACCCGCCTGTACCGCAGGCTTTTACCCGCGCTGAACCGGCGGCAGGCAGCCCGGAGGAGCACCGGTTTTTCAAGACCGCTTACCGCAACAACGGCAAGTTCGACCGTATGGGAGTCCACCGTCCCTTTCTGGCCGTGCCGCCAGAGGAGGTGAACTGGCAGCTGGCGGATGGCACCCGTCTGCCCGGGGATGAGCTGGAAGGTATTTTGTATGTGCGCGGCGGATACGGGTATTCCGCAGCGCAGCTCAATCACTATGCGCTTCGCTCCCGTGATGGGTTCTTAAACAAGAAGGCACGGGGACGCGCCAATCATTTCACGTCTTCGATCGAGCCGGGCTACTGGCACAAGTTCGACCGGAATGAAGAGGAAGATACTTCGCTGGCGCAGAACTTTGCAGCTGCGTTGAAGATAAGGGACGAACTGTTGCAGGATGAGAGGCTGCGGGAACAGCATGAGCTGGCCCTGGTCTGGCACCGGCGCAGGGGGCGCAAGGCCAGAATCAGTCAAGAGGGCCAGACTTTCCTTAAGCTGCTGGAGGGCAGCCGGAAAACCGCCTGACCGGTTTCAGCTGCGGGGCGGCCGGCTTTTGTAGACTGGCAAGTGCCAGCCGAACAGTACAGAGCCAGCCCGCAGAACCCAGCACACACAGGCGCAGGCCAGCAGGGCAAACCGCAGTTCGACGCCCAGCCAGATGGCAGCAACCGCAGTGATCGCGCCTGCCATGGCGCAGGTGATGTAGAGTTCGCCCTGTTTCAGAACCAGCGGCACCTCGTTGCACACGACGTCGCGCATCAGCCCGCCCATAGTGCCGGTTGCCATTCCCATCAGGACGGTGATCACCGGCGGGCTGTCCAGGGCCAGGGCTGCGCCGGTGCCTGCGGGCACCGCGACTGCCAGGGCGAAACTGTCGAGCCAAACCACCCAGCGCAGGCGGCTTTCCAGCAGATGCGCGGTGAAGAACACCGCTACTGCGGCAAGGGCCGCCAGCAGGATGTAGTTGGGATTGCCGATCCAGAACACCGGATTGCGGTCCAGCAGCAGGTCGCGCAGCGTGCCGCCGCCCAGAGCGGTCAGGCAGGCGACAAAGGCAAAGCCGACGATGTCGAGCTGCGCCCGGCTGGCAACCAGCGCGCCGGTCAGTGCAAAGACCAGCACCGAGGCATAGTCCAGCAAAGCCAGAAAGGTCATCGGGTGTCCCCGCGCATCAGGCGCTTTTCTTCTTCTTGAAGGGGGCCATGCCTGCGCGTGCCAGCTCATCTGCGCGCTCGTTCTCCGGGTGGCCTGCGTGGCCCTTTACCCATTCCCAGGTTACCTTGTGGCGGGCCTGCGCTTCGTCCAGCCGCTGCCACAGCTCGACGTTTTTCACCGGCTTCTTGTTTGATGTCTTCCAGCCGTTTTTCTTCCAGCCGAAGATCCAGCCCGTGACGCCGTTCTTCACATAGGCAGAGTCGGTCACCACAGTGATGGTGGACGGCCGCGCCAAACTTTCCAGTGCATTGATTGCGGCCAGCAGTTCCATCCGGTTGTTGGTGGTCTCACCTTCGCCGCCCTGCAGTTCTTTTTCTTTGACGATGGTATCACCGTCCATGGCGCGCAGCAGGACACCCCAGCCGCCGGGGCCGGGATTTCCAGAGCAGGCGCCGTCGGTATAAGCAAATAATTCAGGCATGCGCCGTCAGTACTACGAACTCCTGGGCAGTGCCAGCCAGTCCTTTGCCTGTACCGCGGCGGGCATCCAGCACGGTGAAGCCGGCGGATTCGAGGTGCTGGCGCAGCTCGTCCCCGCTGTAATAGGCATAGAATCTGCCCAGTTCATCGCGGCCTTCGCCTTTGCCCAGTTTCATCGCCAGGCACAGTATGCCGCCTTTGGTCAGCGCCCGGTGCACAGCGGACAGGTGGGTGGCAAGCTCAGCCTGCGGTACGTGCAGCAGGCTGAAGTAGGCCCAAATGCCGTCAAACACTGCCTGTGCATCCAGGGCGTGAAAGTCTGCGGTAATGACCTCGATCCCATAGGCTGCGCGGGCGGCCTCTGCCATTTCCGGCGAAGCATCGAGTGCAGCCACACGAAAGCCCCCATCCCGGAAACGCGCGGCCCAATGGCCGGGGCCGCAGCCGAGGTCCAGCACCGTACCGCCTTCCGGCAGACGGGCGGTGAAGGCCTGAAAATCGGCCTCCTCTCCCGGGTCCGTTCTGCCTGTGAACAGCTTGGAGTATTCCTTGGCGCGGTCGTTGTAGATGCTGATGGTTCTGTCATCGCTCATCGGGGTTCTCCAAGGGTCCGGTCAGGCACGCTCCACCGCTAGCCGCGCAGCGAGCCCCGTAAAGACGGCAGCAAAGCCGCGGTTGAGCCACTTCAGCACCCGCTCGCTGTTCAGAAGGTAGGTGCGGGCCTGGGCGGCAAACAGGCCATACAGCACGAAAATGGCAAAGGTCAGTGCCATGAATACCAGCCCGAGGACAGACATCTCCAGCGTCGCGCTGGCGGGGTTGCCGCTCAGGAATGGCGGCAGCAGCGCCAGGAAGAACACCGACAGCTTGGGGTTCAGGATATTGATCAGCGCTCCGCGCCAGGCGATTTTCCAGCCGGGCTGACTGGTGCGTTTCGAGGACACGGCCAATGCACCGCCGCTGCGCAGCGCCTGCCAGGCGAGGTACAGGAGATAGGCCACCCCCGCCGCTTTGACGATCTGGAACAGCAGAGCAGAGCTGTGCAGAACGGCCGCCAGCCCCAGCGTGGCAGCCGCCAGATGCGGAGCAATGCCGAAAGTGCAGCCGGCCGCGGCCCAAATGGAGGCGCGCCAGCCTTGGCCAAGACCCAGCGCCAGCGTGTAAATGACGCCCGTGCCGGGGGCGAGGACGACAACAAATGCAGTGATCAGAAAGTGCAGCGTAATCATGAATGCGGCTCCAGAAAAAATGCCCGGGAGCCTATGCCTAACACGGTTAGACCGCAGCGGGTGTGATTTCTGTCACTTTCGCTGCACTCTGGCTTGTGCGTTCACGCAGGCTGCCGCAGTACCCGGGGCACCTTGAATTCCACTGTTTCCACCGCGGTCTCCACGACCTCTACGGTCACCTCGTACCGCTGGCGGAAAGCGTCGATCACCTCGTTGACCAGCAGTTCGGGGGCAGAGGCGCCGGCGGTGATGGCGACAGAGCGGATGCCCTCCAGCGCGCGCCAGTCGATGTTTTCGGCACGCTGCACCAGCTGGGCGTAATCGCAGCCGTTCTTGGCGCCTACTTCGACCAGGCGGCGGGAGTTCGAAGAATTCGGGGCGCCGACCACCAGCAGGGCATCCGCCTTGGGGGCCACCGATTTTACCGCTTCCTGGCGGTTGGTGGTGGCATAGCAGATGTCTTCCTTGTGCGGGCCGATGATGTTGGGAAAGCGTTCCTCCAGCGCCGCGACGATGCCCTTGGTGTCATCGACCGACAGGGTGGTCTGGGTGACATAGGCCAGACGGTCCGGGTCGCGAACCTCAACATGCGCCACATCGGCGGCGGTCTCCACCAGCAGCACCTCACCGTCGGGCAGCTGGCCCATTGTGCCGATGGTCTCCGGGTGGCCCTTGTGGCCGATCATGATCATCTGCAGCCCGGCCTCAGCATGGCGCTGGGCCTCGATGTGCACTTTGGAGACCAGCGGGCAAGTCGCATCGACATAGATCATCTCGCGCGCTTCGGCGGCCGCGGGCACTGATTTCGGCACCCCGTGGGCAGAGAAAATCACCGGCCGGTCGTCGGGGCATTCGTCCAGCTCCTCGACAAAGACCGCGCCTTTTTCACGCAAAAAGTCGACCACGAATTTGTTGTGCACGATTTCGTGGCGGACATAGACCGGCGCACCCCATTTGCCAATCGCCATTTCGACGATCTTGATCGCGCGGTCGACGCCGGCGCAAAAGCCGCGCGGCGCGGCGAGGTAAAGGGTCAGGGCTGGCTTGGTCATGGGCGTCTCCTTGCGCGCCAGAGGTAAGCGCTTCGGGCGGCAAGGTCCAGTGCTGGTAGGGCCCGGATGTGACGGCATCAAGCCGCACAATTCGAGTGTTCAGCGGCGGCCGTTAGAAAAAAATGGTTTGCCAGTCTTCAAAAGCGGCTGGCGGCCGGAGGCATTGGAACAGGCCCCACCCCATCAGGTGCCTGTTCCGCAACCCTTTCCGGCGGTCCGGTCTCAGCCGTGTGCAGCTGTTGCGGAACGCGGTTCGCTTTGCTCGCGCGGCGGGCGGCCGATCACGTCGCGCAGTTCTTCCAGCTCGATGAAATTGTCGGCCTGGCGGCGCAGGTCGTCAGAGATCATCGGCGGCTGGCTGCGGATGGTCGAGACCACCGAAACCCGCACACCCTGGCGCTGCAGGCTGGCAATCAGCGGGCGGAAATCCCCATCACCCGAGAACAGCACGATGTGGTCCACGCGCGGCGCCAGCTCCATGGCATCGACCGTAAGCTCGATGTCCATATTGCCCTTGACCTTACGGCGGCCCATGCTGTCGGTGTATTCCTTGGCCGGTTTGGTGACCATGGTAAAGCCGTTGTAATGCAGCCAGTCCACCAACGGACGGATCGGGGAGTACTCGTCATTTTCCAGCAAGGCGGTATAATAAAACGCCCGCAGAAGCTTGCCGCGGCGCATGAATTCCTGCCGCAAGAGCTTATAGTCGATGTCAAATCCGAGCGCCTTGGCCGCGGCGTACAGATTTGAACCGTCTATGAACAGCGCAAGCCGTTCGTCCTTGTAAAACATAAATTTTTCCTTCCGGTATCGCCGTCTCAGCCAGGTGTTCCGTGAGTGAATGCTTGAAATTGGCGGGACGGGTGGACTTAATGTAAGTTATTTGTCATTTGCCGCAAGTGTACTGCCATTCTGAAATAGGGTCAAAAATGGCCGGAAAACGGAAAACGTCGCTCATCGCCCTCGGCGGCAACCTGCCTGTTGACGCTAATGCGCCTCAAGTCACCTTGTCAAAAGCTATTGCTGACCTGCAATCGGAAGACATCGTGCTGCGCAGCGTTTCAAGGTTCTTTCAAACGCCGTGTTTCCCGGCAGGAGCGGGACCGGATTATGTGAACGCTGCCGTTGCGGTTGAGACCTGTTTGACTGCGGAAGCATTGCTGGCCCGCCTGCATGAGGTAGAGGCGCGGTTTGCCCGTGTGCGGGAGCAGCGCTGGGGGATGCGGACCCTGGATCTGGACCTAGTGGACTACGGTGGCGCGGTGTTGCCGGATGCGGCGGGATACGCCCGCTGGCAGGGGTTGCCGCTGGAGCGCCAGATGCAGGACGCGCCGGGGCAGCTTATACTTCCGCACCCGCGTATTCAGGACCGGGCCTTTGTGCTGGTGCCGCTGGCGGATATTGCGCCGCGCTGGCGCCACCCGGTGCTGCAGAAAACTGTGACGGAAATGCTGGTGGAATTGCCGGAACAGGACGTGGCCGGAGTTGTCCCTCTCTGATCCGCGCAATGCGGTGTTTTCCGCCCTTGTCAAGAGAAACATTTGGGCGTAAATGTCTGCCTTCTGGACCAGGAATGAATTGGAGAGTCGCTGATGGCCCGCGTGACGGTTGAAGATTGTGTAGACAAGGTTCCCAACCGCTTTGAGCTGGTGATGCTGGCAGCGCATCGCGCCCGTGAGATTTCGGCTGGTGCCCCGATCACCGTTGAGCGTGACAACGACAAGAACCCTGTTGTGTCCCTGCGCGAAATCGCCGACGAGACCCAAAGCGCGGACGAGCTGCGCGAGCGCCTGATTGAGAGCAACCAAACTCAGATCGAAGTGGACGAGCCGGAAGAGGATTCGATGGCTCTGCTGATGGGTGCGGATGGCGACAAACCCGCCGAAGACGATATGTCGGAAGAGAAACTGCTGCGCGCGCTGATGGAGGCCCAGGGCCAGGGCTAAGGCTTGCGTTGACGAATTTGAGGCTGCGGACCGGACATGATTTCCCCTGACGACCTGATTGCTCTGGTCCGCAACTACAACCCCAAAACAAATGCGGACAGGATCGCCGAGGCCTATGCCTTTGGCGAGCAGATGCATGAGGGGCAGTTCCGCCACTCGGGCGAGCCCTATTTCACGCATCCGGTGGCGGTGGCCGCGATCCTGACCGAACAGCGCCTGGATGATGCAACCATCATCACCGCGCTGCTGCATGACACCATCGAAGACACCAAAGCCAACTACGAGGAAGTCGCCCGCCGCTTTGGCGACGAGGTGGCGATGCTGGTCGACGGCGTCACCAAACTGACCAATCTGCAGCTTTCCAGCCGCGAGACCAAGCAGGCGGAGAACTTCCGCAAGCTGTTCATGGCGATGTCCAAGGACCTGCGGGTGATCCTTGTGAAGCTTGCCGACCGCCTGCACAACATGCGCACCATCAAGGCGATGCGCCCGGAAAAGCAGGCCCAGAAGGCGCGCGAGACGATGGATATCTATGCGCCTCTTGCGGGGCGCATGGGGATGCAGTGGATGCGAGAGGAGCTGGAGGATCTGGCTTTCCGTGTCTTGAATGCAGAAGGCCGCCAGTCGATCATCCGCCGCTTTGTGACCCTGCAGCGGGAAACCGGCGATGTGATTCACCGGATCACCGGCGACATGCGGCTGGAGCTGGAAAAGGCTGGGATCGAGGCAGAAGTATTCGGCCGCGCCAAGAAGCCCTATTCGATCTGGCGCAAGATGCAGGCCAAGGACCAGGGCTTCTCGCGGCTCTCCGACATTTACGGCTTCCGGGTAATCACCACCTCGGAAGAGGATGCCTACCGCGCGCTGGGCGCGATCCACCAGCGCTGGCGGGCTGTGCCGGGCCGGTTCAAGGACTATATCAGCCAGCCGAAATCGAACGGCTACCGGTCGATCCACACCACCGTGTCGGGGCGTGACGGCAAGCGGGTGGAGGTGCAGATCCGCACCCGCCAGATGCACGACGTGGCCGAAACCGGGGTTGCGGCGCATTGGTCCTACCGGGACGGGGTGCGCACCGAAAACCCATTTGCTGTCGATCCGGCCAAATGGATCGCCTCGCTGACGGAACAGTTCGATGCTGAGGACGACCACGACGAATTCCTCGAGGCCGTGAAGCTCGAGATGTATTCGGACCAGGTGTTCTGCTTCACCCCCAAGGGCGATGTGATCAAGCTGCCCAAGGGCGCGACGCCGATCGATTTTGCCTATGCCATCCACACCCGCATCGGCAGCTCCTGCGTCGGCGCCAAGGTGGACGGCATCCGGGTGCCCCTGTGGACACGGCTGCGCAACGGCCAGTCGGTGGATGTGATCACCGCCGAAGGCCAGACACCGCAGGTGAGCTGGCTGGAGATCGCCACAACCGGCAAGGCCCGCACTGCCATCCGCCGGTCCCTGCGAGAGGCGGACCGGGCGCGGTTTGTGAAGCTGGGGCATGAGCTGGCGCGTTCAGCCTTTGAACACGTCGGCAAGAAGGCGACCGACAAGGCGCTGGAAACCGCGGCGCGGGCGCTGCGGGCCAGCGGCGTCGATGAGCTGCTGGCGCGGCTGGGCGCTGCCGAGATTACCGCGCATGACGTGGTGCAGTCGGTCTACCCCGAACTGACCACCGGCGACGGTGACGAAATCTCGCCGCGCCGGGCGGTGGTCGGCCTGGAACCGGGCCAGAGCTTTGAGCGCGCCCCCTGCTGCCAGCCGCTGCCGGGCGAGCGTATCATCGGCATCACTTACCGGGGCCGTGGCGTGGTGGTGCATGCGGCCGATTGCGACCGGCTGAGCGAATTTGAGGATCAGGTGGAGCGCTGGGTCGATGTGCAGTGGCACAGCGGCACCCACCCGGCAGCCTATGGCACCACGCTGGAGCTGACCATCGGGAATGATGCCGGGGTGCTGGGACGCATTTGCACATTGATTGGCGAGAAAAAGGCCAATATCTCGGACCTGGAATTTGTAGACAGGAAACCAGACTTTTACCGGCTCATGATCAATGTGGAACTGCGGGATGTGGAACAGCTGCACTCGCTGATGCTGACGCTCGAGGCGGAAAGCGATGTTGCCGCGGTGGCGCGGTTCCGGGAAAAGCCGGAAGAGCGCCACTTCCCGGGGTAAGCCGCTGAAACTCTGAGCTGGGAACTGGGCCGGGAACTGGGAAGGACGCACAGCTTTGGTATTCAGGCGCCGGGACAGACGCCCGCCCCTCCGGGCTCTGGCGGATTTCCTCTGGCCGCGCGGCGGCTGGGGCAGGGCGTTCCTGTATGTAAAGCACCGGGTGCGCCGGCTCCCCGATTCGCCTGAACGCATCGCCCGCGGCATCTGGGCTGGCGTGTTCACCACCTTCACCCCGTTCTATGGGCTGCACTTTCTGGTGGCTGCCATCATCGCGCGGGTGATGAATGGCAATATCCTTGCCTCGCTGAGTGCGACTTTCTTTGGCAACCCTCTGACCTATGTGCCGATCGGGGTGGCGTCCTTGCAAACCGGGCATTGGATTCTGGGGACCGAGTTTGACGAGCAGGTGGACAAATCCCTGGTGGGCAAGTTCATGGATGCAGGCAAGGACCTGAAGGACAACCTGTTTGCCCTGTTCATGGATCAGCCGGCGGACTGGCAGGGGCTGCACCTGTTTTATAACGAGGTGTTCTATCCCTATATGATCGGCGGCATCATTCCGGGGATCATTTCTGCCACTGTCTGCTATGTGCTGAGCCTGCCTGCGATCCGGTTTTATCAGCAGCGCCGCCGGGCCAGGATCAAGGCCAAGTTCGAGGCGATCAAGCAGCGCGCCGACATCAATACCGAGTCCTGACTGCAGCAGAAGGATTGTACCAATTCCGCCTGCAAGCTTGCGCTTGCCTGCGGCCTGTCTAGTCTTTGGCTAAGGCTTTGACTTCAGACGGATTGGACAACTGCCATGACACAGGACCTGCTGCGCCTGGGCGTGAACATCGACCATGTGGCCACTGTGCGCAACGCCCGCGGCGGCGCCTATCCGGACCCGGTTCGGGCGGCGAAACTGGCCGAGGAAGCGGGTGCCGACGGCATCACCGCCCACCTGCGCGAAGACCGCCGGCATATCACTGACGCCGACATAGACGGGCTGATGGAGGCGCTGTCCGTGCCGCTGAATTTCGAGATGGCCGCAACCGGGGAAATGCAGAAGATAGCGTTGCGGCATAAGCCGCACGCAGTGTGCATCGTGCCGGAGAAGCGCGAGGAGCGGACCACCGAGGGCGGGCTGGACGTGGCCCGCGAGGAGAACCGGCTGGCGCATTACATCGCGCCGCTTCGGGATGCGGGCTGCCGGGTGTCGATCTTTATTGCGGCCGACAAGAAGCAGATCGAGACCGCGCACCGGATCGGCGCCGAGGTGGTCGAGCTGCACACCGGTGCCTATTGCGAATTCCACGCAGAGGGGGAGCTCGTGGAGCGCGACCGCGAACTGGAGGCGCTGCGGGATATGTCTGCCTATGCCCATTCGCTGGGGCTGGAAGTTCACGCGGGCCACGGGCTGACATATGATACCGTCCAGCAGGTCGCCGCTTTTCCCGAAGTGCGCGAACTGAACATTGGCCATTTCCTGATCGGTGAGGCAATATTCCGCGGGCTGGTGCCGGCTGTGCAGGAAATGCGCCGGCTGATGAATGAAGTGCGGGGATAAGTCTGCAATGCAAGTCAATTTGATCCGCTATGGGCTGATCTGGATGGCGGCCTCGGTCGGGATGATGCTGCTGGGCCTGCTGCTGGCACAGTTCGGGGTGGGCATGCCGGCCGGCCTGGCCACGGTGCTGCCGCCAATGGTGGCTTCGGTCATGGAGGGTATGCGCATCGCACAAACGGCCCGTGAGCCCTTGACGGGCAGGGCCGCTTGGAAAAACGCCGCGGCGATGACCGGGGTTGTGGCGCTGCTGACCATCGCCCAACTGCCGCTGTATTGGAACAACCCAGTGATTGTTGAGGCGCGGCAAACCATCCCGCTGGTTTTCCTCGCGGGCATTTTTGTGCTGCTTCTGGCCGTCATCCTGATGGTCAACCGCCTGTTCCTGGGCCATGGCATCAAACTGGGGCTGAAGCGGCTGGAAGAATGATCCTCGGCATCGGAACCGATCTGGCCAATATTGAGCGGATCCAGCGCACGCTGGACCGGTTCGGGGACCGCTTTCGCAACCGGGTCTTTACCGAAGTGGAGCAGAAGAAGGCTGAGCGCCGCCGGGATGTCGTGGGCACCTATGCCAAGCGATGGGCCGCCAAGGAGGCTTGCTCCAAGGCACTGGGCACCGGTTTGCGGATGGGCATTGCCTGGAAGGACATGGCGGTCTCCAACTTGCGCTCCGGCCAGCCGGTGATGCATGTAACGGGCTGGGCCGCCGAACGCCTGCAACAGATGACCCCGCCCGGCCATGAGGCGGTGATTCACGTGACATTGACCGATGATCACCCCTGGGCGCAGGCCTTTGTCGTGATCGAAGCGCGCCCCGCGCCCGTGGACACAGCGGAAATGCCCTCGGGAACTTGACTTGCCCCCTTTAGGCCCGCATGTAGCCCCGGACCCTGTTTTCAAACCGGAGAGCCTGATGACGGCCAAAGCAAAGACCGGCAGTTCGATCATCGAGACGGTGAAGACCATCGTCTATGCGCTGCTGATCGCCGGTGTCTTCCGCACCCTGTTCTTCCAGCCCTTCTGGATCCCGTCCGGATCAATGAAGGAAACCCTGCTGATCGGCGACTTCCTGTTCGTGAACAAGATGGCCTATGGCTATTCTTATGCCTCCTGCCCAAGTGTCCGCATCCCTGCCGTCGGGTTGAATGTCGACGCCAAGGACATCTGCGGTTTCCTGGATGGCGACAACACCCGCCTGATGGGCGGCGAGCCGGAGCGCGGTGATGTGGTGGTGTTCCGCCATCCGGTGAACGGCAATGACTTCATCAAGCGGCTGATCGGTCTGCCGGGTGACAAGATCCAATTGAAGAATGGCGTGCTGTTCATCAACGGCGAAGCGGTCAAGCTGCAGGATGCGGGTGAGTTCGAGGAAGTGATGGAACGCCAAGGGCCGCAGGGCTCCTTCCCGCGCTGCGAAAACGCCCCGGTGGGCCAGGGTGCCGTCTGCAAAAAATCGCGCACGCTGGAAACCCTGCCGGGCGGCAATGAGCATATTGTGCTTAACATCACCAACCAGGGCATGGATCACACTGGTGTCTACCAGGTGCCGGATGGCCACTATTTCTTCATGGGCGACAATCGCGACAATTCTTCCGACAGCCGCCTGCCGCAGTCAGCGGGCGGGGTTGGCTTTGTGCCGTTTGAAAACCTGATTGGCCGTGCCGACCGGATCATGTTCTCCTCCGCTGGGCGCTCGATGCTCTATTTCTGGACCTGGCGCAGCGACCGTTTCTTCAAGGGGATCCAGTGAAGCTGTCCAAGGAACTGAGTGCGTTTGAGGAGCGGATCGGGCACAAGTTCGCCCGCCCCGAGCTGCTGCAGCGCGCCGTGACCCATGCCTCTGTCTCCTCTTCCACCCGCAAGGACAACCAGCGGCTGGAGTTTCTGGGCGACCGGGTGCTGGGCCTGGTGATGGCCACCGCACTGCTGGAGCATGACAAGACCGCCACCGAAGGCCAGCTGGCACCGCGCTTCAACGCGCTGGTGCGCAAGGAGGCCTGCGCCGATGTCGCCAAGGAGATCGACCTCGGCGCTGTGCTGAAGCTGGGCCGCTCCGAGATGATGTCCGGCGGTCGGCGCAAGCAAGCGCTTTTGGGGGATGCGATGGAGGCGGTGATTGCCGCGGTCTACAAAGACGCGGGCTTTGATGCCGCGGCGGAGGTGATCCTGCGCCTTTGGGGCAGCCGCATCCACAAGGTTGAAACTGACGCGCGCGACGCCAAGACTTCGCTGCAGGAATGGGCGCAGGCGCGCGGCCAGAAGGTCCCAACTTATGTCGAGGTGTTGCGCAGCGGCCCGGACCACGCGCCGGTCTTCACCATCGCCGCACGTCTTCAGGACGGCACCGAAGCGCAGGCCACCGCAGGCTCCAAGCGGCAGGCCGAACAGGCCGCAGCCAAGGCATTGCTGGAAAAGCTCGGCTAGGTCTCAGGCCACCCGGATGTATCCGGCCAGCCCGGTTTTCTGATGCTCGATAACATGGCAATGGAACGCCCAGTCACCGGGATTGTCGGCGACGAGGGCGATCTCTGCCACCTCGTCCTTCAAAAGCAGCAATGTGTCCGTCATCAGCGGCGGCAGTCTGCGCAGGTTGGAACGGATCGGAACGAAAGCCAGCCCGTGCAGGTGGATCGGATGCAGGTTCGGCGACTCATTCCGCAGCCGCAGAACATAGCTCTTGCCGTGTTCCAGCGTAGCCAGCGGGCCGGTGCCCTTGGCTGCATCGCCTGCCCAGGGCGTGCGGTTGATAGACCAGAAGCTGTACCCCATGGAGCCGCAATAACCGTCATTCGGCGGCCCGCCCTCCGGCGTCCAGCCAAAGACGAAGTCATGCACTTCTGCATTTTTCAGGTCCGGCCGGGCAACCGGGTTTGCCGGCAGCGGTTTCAGCTCCCGCAGATCACGATTCAGACTTGCCCCGGCAGACCGCAGCCGCGTCATGATGCGGGTGGGCTGGCCCGGCAGCTCTGCCAGAAGATCCGCCGTCTGCCCTTCGCTGTCAGGCATCCGCGCCGCAATATCCACCCGCTGTCCTGGGCCAACCAGCAATGGCTCCTCAGCTGAGGGCAGGGGCAGCTCCGCCTCTAACGGATGCCCGTCCCAGGCAATGATGCGGGCCTGATCTGTGCTCAGACGCAGCTTGTAAATCCGCGTGGTGTCAGTGTTCACCACCCGCAGCCGCACCAGCCCGCCCGCCGGATGATCATAGACCGGCGCCTGCAGCCAGTTTGCAGTCAGCACATTGCCATGGGTGCCGCCCCGCGCCGCCCCGCGTGCGGTGTAATAGGGCAGGAACACTCCCGCATCATCCAGCCGGAAATCCCGCAGGTTGATGACCTGGTCGGCATCGAACCCTGGATCTTCCGTCTCCCGGATTACCATCACCCCGGTCAGCCCATGCGCCATCTGCGCCATGGTCATGCAATGCGGATGATACCAGTAGGTGCCGGCATCCGGCGGGGTGAATGCATAGTCGAAGCTCTCACCGCCCGCGATCGGCATCTGGGTCAGGTAAGGCACCCCATCCATCGCATTGGCAATCCGCAGCCCGTGCCAATGCATCGCGGTGTAATCCTCCGTGCCATTCTCTACCCGCAGCAGCATCGGTTCTCCTTGGGTGCCAAACAGAACCGGCGGCGGCGCATCCGGCGACAGGCTCACCAGCCCCTGGGTCGGTGTTTCCCGGAAGGCAAAACTGGCAGGCTGGATGGTTAGCCGCTGCGCTCCGGCGGCCCCCGCCAATCCCCAGCCGCCCGCGCCAAGCGCCCCGGCAGTTGCAGCAGTTCCCAGCAGAAAGTCACGGCGGTTCATCAGGCAGGCCCCTTATGTGCACTCAAAGAAAGGCCTGGCTGTCAGAGTGGCTTGGCGCTGCGGTTCTTTCACGGGATTTGCCACAGGTCTTTGACATAGGGCAAGGTTGTGTGACGCCGCCAAAACCCGCCGAAAACGCCTCTGGCCCCTGTGGGTAAATTCCTGTAGAGGCACTGATCTGCAAACAGGACCAGTTGAAATGACCACACGCGCCGGATTCGTTGCCCTGATCGGAGAGCCCAACGCGGGCAAATCCACCCTTCTGAACCGCATGGTCGGGGCCAAGGTCTCGATCGTGACCCACAAGGTGCAGACCACCCGCGCCCGCATCCGCGGTGTCGCGATGGAGGAGGATGCGCAGCTGGTGTTCGTCGACACGCCCGGCCTGTTCAAACCCCGCCGCCGCCTGGACCGCGCTATGGTCGCCGCCGCCTGGGGCGGTGCCGCGGACGCCGATGTTGTGGTGCTGATGGTTGAGGCCCACCGCGGCATCACCGAAGGCGTAGAAACCATCCTCGAAGGCCTTGCGGAAATCGGCGAAGGCCGCACCGCGGCGCTGGCGATCAACAAGATCGACAAGGTGCCGGCCGAAAAACTGCTGGGCCTGACCCAGGAGCTGAACAGCCGTTACACCTTTGCCGAAACCTTCATGATCTCGGCAGAGCGCGGCCACGGCGTCGACGACCTGCGCCAATGGCTGGCGGGCAAGCTGCCGGAAAGCCCCTGGCTTTATCCCGAGGATCAGATTGCCGATCTGCCGATGCGGATGATCGCGGCGGAGATGACCCGCGAGAAACTGACCCTGCGCCTGCACCAGGAGCTGCCCTATCAGCTGACGGTTGAAACCGAGAAATGGGAAGAGCGCAAGGATGGCTCTGCCCGCGTCGACCAGATGATCTATGTGGTCCGCGACGGCCATAAGGGCATCGTGCTGGGCAAGCGCGGCGAGACCATCAAGTCCGTCTCCCAGGCCGCCCGGGCCGAGTTGGAGGAATTCCTGGGCCGCAAGGTGCACCTGTTTCTGCAGGTGAAAGTGCGCCCGAACTGGCTGGAAGAGGCGGAACGCTACTCGGAAATGGGTCTCGACTTCAAGGATGGCAACTGAAGTCCCCCATGCCCTTCCTCTTGCCTGAAATATCCCCGCCGGAGGCTCCCGCAGGCACCTCGGACGCCTGCGGTGGCAGGTGTGCGGCATGACCCGCCTAACAGCCCGTTTCTGGGTTGATGCCTACCTGGCCCGCCTGCGGTTCCAGGACATCCCGGCCTTCATCACCGCCCATGGCGACGACACCGCCGGCGCGGTTCTGGTGAAGCTCAACACGCTGGACGGTCAGGCCTGCGCCTTTCACCGCACCTATGACCTGATGAGCGGTGACCGCACATGGGGCGAGCTGGCATCGGGCGCTGAGACGGATGTCGATGCCTCTGTCCGCCGCCAGCGCGAGTTCGACCCGGATCTCTGGGTGATTGAGGTCGAGGACCGGCAGGGCCGACACCTGCTGGATGAACCCGGCCTGGAATGATCCTGCCGCTTGCAGCCCCTCCGGCAATGCGCTCTGGTAGGGCGGACCGCAGGACAGGGAGGCCGGGTGTTGGAATGGCGTGATCAGGGCATATTGCTATCGGTGCGTCGCCATGGTGAAAGCGCTGCTATCATCGACGTTTTCACCGAAACCCACGGCCGCCATGCAGGCATAGTGCGCGGTGGCGCCAGCCGCCGGATGGCCCCGATCCTGCAGCCCGGTGCACAGCTGGACGTGACCTGGCGGGCGCGGCTGGAGGATCATCTGGGCAGCTATCATGCCGAACCCCTGCGCAGCCGTGCGGCTGCGGCGCTGTCCGGGCGGCTTGCGCTGGCCGGCCTCAACACCGTCACTGCGCTTTTGTCCTTCTGCCTGGCTGAACGCGAACCGCACGCTGATCTTTATACCCGCAGCGAACAGCTGCTGGACCTGCTGGGAAACGACGGCCTCTGGCCGCTCGCCTATCTGCGCTGGGAACTGGCGCTGTTAGAGGAGATGGGGTTTGGACTAGACCTTTCGGCCTGTGCTGTGACCGGCAGCCGCTTCGGACTGGCCTATGTCTCACCGAAAACGGGCCGGGCTGTTTCACGTGAAGGCGCCGGGAACTGGGCGGACAGGCTGCTGCCGCTGCCGCCGGTGATGCGCGGCGAAGGGGCAGCAGAGGATGCGGAGATCGTCCAGGCCCTGCGCACCACCGGCTTTTTCCTGGAGACGCATCTGGCGCCCTCGCTGGGCAGCCACCCGGTGCCAGAGGCGCGCGGGCGGCTGTTGGACCTGCTCAGCCGCCGGCTTTGAACAGCATTTCGCGCCCTGCCCCGTTGCTGAGAATCAGCACATCGCCGGTGACCTCTGCCAGCGTCATTTCCTGCAAGGCTTTCAGGAATGCGGCCTCAGCCTCCAGCTCCGGGCAGGTCGTGCGCGTTACTGCCAGCGGCCCGGTTTCAAACCAGGGGTATGGCGCGTTCTGAGAGCCGTGAAACCGGTTGCAAGGGGCCTGTCCGCTGATCATTCCCGGTTCCGGGAACAGCAGGCTGGCTTTCGCAGGATAGGCGGCTCCGTCCAGGACTTGCAGCTGCCATGTTTTGCCCGCGGCGCCATAGGCAGACAAGGTTTCATCGCCGCCGCAGGCGCCGGCCAGAAGCAAAGCGGGCATCACAGCAGCACGCAGCATCTTTCCCTCCTGTTCGAGTGGTTCAGCGCAGATTGCGAGCCGAGGGCAGGCCGCGCAAGGTCTCCGCCGCGGAAAAAGGCATATTGCAGTGGCGGGTCTGCATTGCGTCGGGTCCCGGCTTTAGTTCGTGCGGATCACTTCGGCGATCTTGCGGCCGATTTCGCTGCTTGCCTTGACAGAAGGGTGGATCATATCGAGCGCGTGATAGGAGCGGTCGCCAAAGGGCACCATGTCCTTGTTCGACAGGAAAAAGATACCCGTGTCCAGCGCCGCCAGCCGTTCGATACGGGTTTCCAGTTCGTTGCCCTCATCCCGGCAGTGCTCAATCAAAGAGCCGACGCCGGGGCTGCGCAGATAGCCGACATAGATGACCTTGGCTCCAGTGGCCCGGAGGTCCGACAGCATGCCGGGGATCGCGCCCTTGCGCCCGTCGGCTGAGATCAGCTTGTCCATCTTGCGGTTGCAGGCAAAGCAGCCGCAGCCCAGCCACAGGTCGTTACCGCCGCCATTGACAACCACCCAGTCCCATTTTCCGGGCGTGTATTGCTTGCGGATTTCCATTCCCGCTGCACCGGAGATCGGCAGCTTGTAGATGATCCGCGCAGCAGAGACTGAGCGATCCACCACCGGTTCCTGCAGTTCGCGGGCCACAGTGTCAGAGATGGAATTTCCGGCCAGGCTGTGCCAAGCCATCAGGGAATCCCCCATGGTCAGGATGCGGGGGGATTGCCCTGAAGGGGTAGACGCTGCGCAGGCGGAAAGCAGCATCAGAAACGGGATAAGGATCAGGCGCATAAAGGTCATGTCCCGTTATTAACCACGAATTGTGAAAGAACGAACAACCGCAGCTGGAAACAGTCTTATTCCAGGATGGCATGGCAAACTGGCCGCAGTCAGCACGCCCCGGTGAGAAAAAGGCCCGGCACGAACGCCGGGCCTGTCAGCAGGCGCCTCAGGGACAGGCTGTTGCGTTGGCTCAGCCCAGCAGGCGGCGGGCGATGACCTGTGCCTGGATCTCAGCAGCGCCTTCAAAGATGTTCAGGATCCGGGCGTCGCACAGCACGCGCGAGATCTTGTACTCCATTGCAAAGCCGTTGCCGCCATGGATCTGCAAGCCGTTGTCGGCTGCCGCCCAGGCAACCCGCGCACCCAGCAGCTTGGCCATGCCGGCCTCCAGGTCGCAGCGGTGGCCGTTATCCTTTTCCCAGGCCGAGAAGTAGGTCAGCTGGCGGGCGATCATGATCTCCACCGCCATCATCGCCAGCTTGCCGGAAACACGGGGGAAGTTGATTAGCGACTTGCCAAACTGCTTGCGCTCCTGGGCGTATTGCATGGCAATGTCCAGCGCTGACTGCGCCACGCCGATGGCGCGGGCGGCGGTCTGGATGCGGGCCGATTCAAAGGTCTCCATCAGCTGTTTGAAGCCCTTGTTCTCTTCGCCGCCCAGCAGGTTTTCGCCCTTCACGTGGAAGTTGTCGAAGCCCAGCTCGTATTCCTTCATGCCGCGGTAGCCGAGCACCTCGATCTCACCGCCGGTCATGCCCTCGGTCGGGAAGGGATGCTCGTCGGTGCCCGGGGTCTTTTCGGCCAGGAACATCGACAGCCCGCGGTGATCGGAGGTGTTCGGGTCGGTGCGCGCCAGCAGGGTCATCACATGGGTGCGCGCCGCGTGGGTGATCCAGGTCTTGTTGCCGGTGATCTTGTAGTCGCCGTTTTCGTCCTTCACCGCGCGGGTGCGCAGGGAGCCGAGGTCAGAGCCGGTGTTTGGCTCGGTGAAGACCGCGGTCGGCAGAATCTCGGCGCTGGCCAGTTTCGGCAGCCAGTTAGCCTTCTGCTCCTCGGTGCCGCCGCAGAGGATCAGCTCGGCCGCAATCTCGGAGCGGGTGCCCAGCGAGCCGACTCCGATATAGCCGCGCGAGAGTTCCTCGGAGACCACCACCATCGAGGCTTTGGACAGGCCGAACCCGCCGTATTCCTCAGGGATGGTCAGGCCGAAGACACCCATCTCGGCCAGCTCTTCGATCACGCTCAGCGGGATCAGCTCATCCTTCAGGTGCCAGTCATGGGCATTCGGCTCGACCTTCTCGACCGCATAGCGGCGGAACTGGTCGCGGATCATTTCCAGCTCTTCCTCAAGGCCGGAGGCGCCGAACATGGTGGAGCCTGCCTGCTCTTCCATCAGCTGGACCAGACGGGAGCGCGCAGCCTGGCTGTTGCCCTGTTCGCACAGCGTCATCACCGCAGGCGCCATCAGCGACCGCTGAGCGTCCTGCGACAGGCCCAGATCCTGCAGGCGGATGATTTCGCCCTGGTTCATCTGGATGCCGCCGTAGACCTGCCACAGATACTCGCCAAAGCCGATCTGATGGATCAGCTGTTCCATTTCGCCGAACTTGCCCTCGCCTTGCAGCTTCTCAGCCCATTTCTGCATCTGGCGCAGCGAATAGACGTAAGTGGCCAGCCAGGACAGCCCGTGCGCGGCGACCTGGTTTTCCTCGATCAGCTTGCCGGAAACGCGGCCCTCGCTGGTCACCATGTCCTTGACGGAGGCACGGGCAGCGTCAAGCAGCTGGTCCAGCGGTTCCAGGGCGGCGCCGGTCAGTGCCAGCAGGTCGGGAATGAGTGTCGGTTTCATCTGCAAGTCCTGTCCGTCATGAGCCATGAATCAGATCCTTCTTCGGTCGCCCGGTGGTAAATCATTTCGCAGGTGCAGCGCAACAAAAATACTCATGGGTGTGTCGTTTGGATCAAATCTTGCGTGTTGATTTTGCCCATGCAGCACGCTGCGGATGTGATAGAGCGGAGGTATGACCGCATTGTTTTCGCTTCTTTCCCTGGCAGAGCTGGCAGCGGCCTTTGGCATCGCGCTGCTGGCGGGCACCGTCAAAGGCCTAGTGGGCTTTGCCATGCCGATGATCTTCATCTCCGGCCTCAGCATGTTCCTGGCGCCGGACCTGGCGCTGGCCGGGCTGATTCTGCCCACGCTGGTGACAAACGGCATGCAGGCGATGCGGCAGGGGCCACGGGCGGCATTGGCCTCGATCGGCAAGTTTCGGGTGTTTTTGCTGATTGGCCTGATGTGCCTGCTGCTCAGCGCCCAGTCGGTGCGGGTGCTGCCGCAGCAGGCCTTGCTGCTGGCAATTGGAGTGCCGGTGACGGTCTTTGCCTTCATCCAGCTGATGGGAAAGACTTTCTCGATCGTCAATCCGACCCGACGCAGCGAGGCCATGGTGGGCGGCATTGCCGGGCTGATTGGCGGGGTGTCGGGTGTCTGGGGGCCGCCTACGGTGGCCTATCTGACTGCACTGGGCACCGAAAAGACAGAGCAGATCCGGGTGCAGGGGGTGATCTACGGCCTTGGCGCAGTGGCGCTCTTGCTGGCGCATGTCGGCTCCGGGGTGATGCGGGCGGAGACGGCACCTTTCTCTTTGGCTCTGATTGTGCCCGCAGTGGCAGGTATGTGGATCGGCGGCCAGCTGCATGACCGGATCGACCAGGTGCTGTTCCGCCGGGCTACGCTGGTGGTTCTGCTGATCGCCGGCCTGAACCTCTTGCGCCGCGGGCTGCTGATATAAAAAGTACAGCTGCGGGGAGAGGGCATGATTCAACGCTTGAGTGCAACGCAATTGGCGACAGGATCGATCCTGATCGCGCTGGCGGTGACCGGGCTTAAAGTTGCTGCCTGGATGCTGACCGGCTCAGTTGCTCTGTTGTCGGATGCGCTCGAATCCTTCGTGAACATCGGCGGCGCTGTGATTGCCTGGTTTGCCGTGCGCTATGCCCAGCGGCCTGCGGATGACGGTCACCCCTATGGCCATCACAAGGCGGAGTATTTCTCTGCGGTGGCCGAAGGCATCATGATCGTGATCGCCGCAGTGGTGATCCTGCATGAGGCTGTGAATGCCCTTGGCCGCCCCTCGGCAGCCGATTGGGGCACGGCGGGCCTGCTGGTCAACGCGCTGGCCATGATCCTGAACCTTGCCTGGGCACGGGTGCTGCTGACCACAGGCGGGCGGCTGAAGTCGCCGGCGCTATCGGCAGGCGGGCGGCATCTGATGAGCGATGTCTGGACCTCGGCCGGGGTGCTGGCCGGGCTGGTCCTGGCCTTGGCCAGCGGCTGGGCTTTCCTTGACCCGCTGCTGGCGCTCCTGGTGGCGGTCAATATCCTGCGCGAGGGCTGGCTGGTGATCGCCTCCTCTGTGAACGGGCTGATGGATACCGCAGCGCCGGAAGCGGAACGCAGGAAGATCGAGGAGATCATTCACCGGATGGCTGCCGGAGCGCTGCAGGTCCACGGCCTCAAAACCCGACGGGCCGGGCAGGCGTTGTTCATCGAATTCCATATGGTGGTGGACGGGGCCATGACGGTGCGGGCCTCGCATGGCATTTGCGATCTTGTTGAGACTGCCCTTCAGGACGCCTTGCCCGAAGCGCAGGTGGTGATTCACGTGGAGCCCGAGCACAAGCTGGAGCCCGCCGGGATCAAGCCGCGCTGAAGCGTTTGCATTTCCGCTGCGCCTGCCGTTTAAGCAGCCTCAAACAGGCACAAGGAGCGGGACTATGGCAATGGAGTGGAACAGGCTGCTGAACCCGGGAAGACTGTGCCGGCCGGAGTTCGAGGAGCTGCCGGGGCGCCCGGCCTATCTGCAGGACTATGACCGCATCCTGTTCTCCGAACCGTTCCGGCGGCTGGCGCAGAAGACCCAGGTGCATCCGCTGTATGAGCACGACCATGTGCATCACCGGATGATTCACAGCCTGGAAACCGCCAGCGTCGGCCGCTCTCTTGGCACTCTGGCGGGGCAGGCCATGCTGAAAGAGGGCTTCATCACGGAGCAGCAGCGCGACGCGATTGCGGGCACCATCCAATCCGCCTGCCTGCTGCATGACATCGGCAATCCGCCATTCGGGCACTCCGGCGAAGACAGTATCGGGGCATGGTTCGCAACTCAGTTCAGGGCAGGGACAGGCGCTGCCGGTTCGGTGGGCCGGGCGCAGCAGGCAGAGTTCACCGCGTTCGAAGGCAACGCCCAGGGGTTCCGCATTGCCAGCCGCCTGGAAATGGCGCGGCGGGACGGCGGTATGCGCTTGTCCTACGCAACACTTGGTGCGTTTATGAAATACCCCTGTACAGCCGAGGCACGCCAATTGGCCGAAGGCGGCTATGTGGGGCTCAAGAAATTCGGGGTTTTCGGGACCGAGGCCAACCATTTTGCGGAGGTCGCCGAAGCGGTGGACCTGCGCGCAGAGGGCAGCGGCGCAGCGCGGCACTGGCGCCGCCATCCGCTCGCCTTCCTCGTGGAGGCGGCAGACGACATCTGCTACCGCATTCTGGATCTGGAGGACGCCGCGACAGTCGGTGACCTGGACAGCCGGCTTGTCATTGATTGCCTGGAGAAAATTGCGGGTAAACCCAACCGGGCGGATGATCCGCAGGCAACCACCCGTGATATCGTTGCCTTCCGCCGCGCCAGTGCAATCACCAAGGCAATCGAGGCCGCGGTTGAAGCCTTCATGGAAAATTACGGCGCCATCATGGCCGGGGATTTCAACGATGGGCTGATGGAGATTTCCTCCAAGAGGGAGGCCTTCGACGAAATGAAGGAGATTTCCAACGCACGGATCTTTACAGCGCTGCGCAAGACCGAGCTGGAAATCAAGGGCCGCCAGGTTCTCTACGCAGTTCTGGATCACTTCCATGAACTTTATTCCGACCTCGGCGGTTGCGGCTGGGATGCGGAAGAGCTGAAAGCCAGGAACGGCTACTGGGCCAAACTGATCCGCACCGTGGACCTGGATCTGCGCGGGGTGGAAGATGCCTATACGGCAATGCATTCGCTGGCGGATTTTGTCTCGGGCATGACCGACCGCTATGCGGTCAAAGTGCGGGATATGGTGGTGGGCAGTCTCTGAAGCGCAATTTCTGACCCTAGGCACCTGACCCGACCCGCCGAATTCGCAGATTTTCGTTTTTGTGCTACCTTGGATTGTGCAGGTTCTGGGAGGCACAGTTATGCGCGTATTCCATGTTTTCATGCAGCTGGTTCTAGCGGCGTATATTTTGCTTGCGGTCTGCACTGCCGGTGCCTTGGCTAAACCGGAAAAGCGGGTAGCCCTGATTATTGGTAATTCGGACTATGCCGCAGTTCCAAAACTCCGAAACCCGGGCCGCGACGCGGCTGATCTTGCGCAAGCCCTGCGGAGGATCGGGTTTGATGTCTCCGAACTTCAGGACCTGGACTACCGCGCAATGCGGCTTGCACTGCGCGATTTTTCCGCCGCGGCTGAACAGGCGGATGTGGCGCTGGTCTATTACGCCGGCCACGGCATCGAAATTGAAAACACCAATTACCTGATACCCGTCAATGCGGAACTCAAAAGCAGCCGGGATGTGGAATTCGAGGCCATCCGGCTAAGCGGTGTTCTGTCCGCCGTTGAAGCCTCCGGCGGCCTGAAGATCGTTCTTGTGGATGCGTGCCGGGACAATCCGTTCCAGCAGCAGATGCAGGTGTCGGATGCTACCAGATCCATCGGCCGCGGTCTGGCGCGGATCGAGCCAAGCGGCGTCCTGGTAGGGTATTCGGCAAAGGGCGGCACGCTTGCGCTGGACGGTGCCGACCGCAACAGCCCCTATGCCGCGGCGCTGCTCCGCCATATCGAGACGCCGGGGCTTGAGCTGGGCAAGCTGTTCCGCCAGGTCCGTGACACGGTTTTTGCTGCCACCAGCGGTGTTCAGGAGCCGTTTGTCTACGGCTCGCTGCCGGGGCATGACATTTTTTTGGTTCCGCCTGTCCCGCAACTGGCTGCTGTTCCTGCTCCAGCCTCTGCGCCTGCTCCGGAGGCTCAGAGTATTGATCTGGAAATTATTGAGGAATTCACCAAGGCGGCGGAGCACAACACCGTCTGGATTTGGAAGCGGTTCCTGAAAGAATACGAACACTACCCCGGCCACCGGCTGGTTGCTCTGGCGGCCCAGCGGCACGATGCGCTCTCCTTTGAGCTGGATCTGCGCCGGGGCTACCGGGTTGCAGAGCCTTGGCTGAAACCCGGAAAGGACGCGTCGGGCACTTACATTCTGACTGCTACCGAAGCGCGTCAGTTTCAGGATGCGTTGAACATGATGGGGTTCGACACCGGTGGTATTGACGGGCAATTCGGCCCCAGAACCAGAAACGCCATAGCCCAAGCGCGCCTCAAGGCTAGATTGACTGGCGGTTCGAACATTGATCACTCTTTGCTGCGCGTTCTGCCGAACGCGCCGCGGATACGAGAGCTGATGCCAAACAAGGCAGAACGTATAGACCCGGATCAATTGCCCAAAGATCTGGAGCCGCGGCTGCGCAAGGCGCTTGGAGCTCTAAACCGTTATGCTGTCATGTTCGATTATTTTCACGGAAATCTGTATGTCGCTGTACATGCGACACAGTTGCGTTGGCACACTATTAACCAGCTCGCTTCTGACGCAGGCGGGCATCTTGTCACCATTTCTTCCGCGCAGGAGAACCAGTTCATCGTTGACCTGTTCAGCCGGGACGCCCGCTTTACTCATGAAGAGGGCGGAACGCTCTACGGGCCGACAATTGGTCTCTATCAGGCAGACCGGCGCTTAGAACCCGCCGGTGGCTGGGCCTGGGTGACGGGCGAGCCTCTGACTTACCGGAAATGGAGCCCAGGCAATCCTGATAATCACCGTGGCCGCCAGCATTTTTCCCGCTTCTATTTGAAACGGCAGATGCGCGGATCATTTTCCCGTCCGCAGTTCTGGGATGATGCATCAGACAGCACTTGGGAGACCGGGCTGATACTGGAGATCGAATAAAAAAGCCCCCGGGCTTGCCGGAGGCTTTTGATTTGAAGTGTCAGGCGGTTCAGCCGATGGCTGCGGCCTTTACGTCCTCGTCGATGAACGGCAGGTACTGCTCGAAGTTGTCGGAGAACATCTGCACCAGCTTGGCCGCCTGGGTGTCATAGGCGTCCTTGTCGTCCCAGGTGCGGCGCGGATCCAGCAGCAGTTCCGGCACGCCCGGCACGTTGACAGGCACGTCAAAGCCGAAGTTCGCGTCCTTGCGGAATTCCGCATCCGCCAGCGAGCCGTCCAGCGCCGCGGTCAGCAGCGCGCGGGTGGCCTTGATCGGCATCCGGCTGCCGGTGCCGTAGGCGCCGCCGGTCCAGCCGGTGTTCACCAGCCAGCAGGTGGCGCCGTGCTGGGCGATTTTTTCACGCAGCAGGTTGCCATAAACCTCCGGGCGGCGCGGCATGAAGGGCGCACCAAAGCAGGTGGAGAAGGTCGGCTCCGGCTCGGTCACGCCGCGCTCGGTGCCTGCAACCTTGGAGGTGAAGCCCGACAAGAAGTGGTACATCGCCTGCGCCGGGGTCAGCCGCGCGATCGGAGGCAGCACGCCGAAGGCATCGCAGGTCAGCATGATGATGTTCTTCGGATGGCCGCCGCGGGCGCTGGCCGATGCATTGGAGATGTAATGCAGCGGATAGGCGCAACGCATGTTGGCGGTCAGGCTGTCGTCGTTGAAATCCAGCTCCTTGGTCTCCGGGTCGAACACCATGTTCTCGATCACGGTGCCGAACTTGGAGGTGGTTGCGTAGATTTCCGGCTCTGCCTCGGGGTTCAGGTTGATGGTCTTGGCATAGCAGCCGCCTTCAAAGTTGAAGGTGCCGTTGTCGGCCCAGCCATGTTCGTCATCGCCGATAAGCACCCGGTCCGGGTCGGCGGATAGGGTGGTCTTGCCGGTGCCCGACAGGCCAAAGAAGACGGCGGTGTCGACCGGGTTGCCCTTGGCATGGTTGGCGGAGCAGTGCATCGGCATGATGCCTTTTTCCGGCAGCAGGTAGTTCAGCAGGGTAAACACGGATTTCTTATTTTCGCCTGCGTACTCGGTGCCGCCGATCAGGATCATCTTGCGGTCGAAGTTCATCGCGATGACGGTTTCGCTGCGGCAATCATGCTTCTTGGGGTCGGCCTGGAAGCTCGGGCAGTTGATGACGGTGAAATCGGCGATGAAATCATCCAGGTCTTCGCGGTCCGGACGGCGCAGCATGGTGCGGATGAACAGGTTGTGCCAGGCCAGTTCGGTGACCATGCGGACGTTGATCGCATGTGCCGGGTCGGCACCGCCCACCAGGTCCTGGACGTAGTAGTCCTTGCCCTTCATATGCTCCAGCATGTCGGTGTAGAGCGCGTCAAAGCCCTCGGCGCTCATTGCGGCGTTGTTGTCCCACCAGATGGTGTCGCGCACGCTGTCGGTTTTCACGACATGTTTATCTTTGGGCGACCGGCCGGTGAATTTGCCGGTGGTGACCAGAAAAGCGCCGCCATTGCCCAGCGTGCCTTCGCCGCGCTGCAGCGCGGCCTCGATCAGCGCCGGCTCCATGAAGTTGTAATAGACATTGCCCAGGCCCTCGATGCCCTGATCCTCGAGGCGGAATTGCGGGTTAACCCGTCCAGATGTCATGCGTTTTTTCTCCTGTGGCGGCGCTGCGGCACGCAGGCTGCGCGGCTGCGCCAATGGGGCAATAGAAAACGGCATCGCTGCCGGTGGCGCGGTCTTAACACGGGGTTTCGGGGGCTGAACAGGCCGTCTGCCCCTAGTTAGCGCCACCAAGGCGATGTTTAGCGCAACCATTATTTTTTGCCGGCCAAAGCGCCCGCTTGTTCAGCAGACGCTAAGGTATTTTTGCCCCAATTGAACCCAAAGATCGCCAGGTTTCTTCAAATGGGATTGATTCGGCGCACTATAACGGCGATGAAAGTGGTAAAAACAAAACACAGAACAGAGCAGATTAGGGGCAATTCCAATGTCAAAGATTGCTTTGGTTGACGATGACAGGAACATCCTGACATCCGTTTCCATGACTCTTGAGGCTGAGGGCTTTGAGGTCGAAACTTATAATGACGGCCAGGCGGCACTGGACGCGTTTAATAAAAAGCTTCCGGATATGGCGGTGCTGGATATCAAGATGCCGCGCATGGATGGCATGGACCTGTTGCAGCGGCTGCGGCAGAAAACCCAGATGCCGGTGATCTTCCTCACCTCTAAGGATGACGAGATCGACGAGGTGCTGGGCCTGCGCATGGGGGCCGATGACTATGTAAAGAAACCGTTTTCCCAGCGTCTTCTGGTCGAGCGCATCCGCGCGCTGTTGCGCCGTCAGGAAGCAATCAGCAGCGATGCGTCCGGCAGCGCCTCGCCCGACGCCAAGGTGATGGAGCGCGGCAATCTGCGGATGGATCCGCTGCGCCACGCGGTCAGCTGGAAGGGCAAGGACGTGTCGCTGACGGTGACCGAATTCCTGCTGCTGCAGGCACTGGCCCAGCGGCCCGGTTTTGTCAAAAGCCGGGACCAGCTGATGGATGTGGCCTATGATGATCAGGTCTATGTGGACGACCGCACCATCGACAGCCACATCAAGCGCCTGCGCAAGAAGATGCGCAGCGCGGATTCGGATTTTGCGGCAATCGAAACCCTTTATGGAATCGGTTACCGTTATAATGAAGAATAAGCGGCACGCTTGAGCAGGGCGCTTTGCCCGCCGCCGAAGGAGTAAGCGCAGATGCGCGATACCAGCATAACGCAACGCCAGCAGGACGGCGATGTTGTTCTGGGGGAGGACTGGGTCACCCCGGATCAGTCAGTGACGCGGGAAATGCAGGTCAAGCGCGCGCGCCGCGGCCTCTTGTCTCTCAAGGGGTCGCCGCTGACTCGCAAGATCATCACCTTCAACCTGATCGCTCTGATCATCTTGGTTGCAGGGATTCTCTATCTGAACTCCTCGCGGCAAAGCCTGGTGCACCAGCGTGCCGGCACGCTGGTGTCGGAAGCGATGCTGGCGGCCAATGTGTTTGAGGCGGAAATGCCTGCCGCCGGTGCGGTCAGCTTTGCCGCGGGCGACGGGATCCAGGCCGAGGACACGCTGGCCCGCCTCAGCCTGCGCGGCGGTGTGGAGGCCTTTGTGTTCGACACGACAGGCAATCTTATTTCCAGTGTAAAGGGCGTGGACCGCAGCGATACCCTGAATGTGCTGAACGACAGCGGCCGCAGCCGCACGCTGATCAGCGATGCTTTGTCTGCCCTGTGGGACATTGCCGATGGCGGCGAAACGCCTGACGCGGAGGCCGGGTCCGGCCCCGCCCTGGAAGAGCGGCTGAGCGGTCTGGTCGACAAGGCGATGAACGGCGGGACCGGGGTTGAAACCGTTGTCGACACCAGCGGCAGCCGGGTAATAACTGCGGCCACTCCCATCATGCACAATGGCAGCGCCGTCGGCGTGATAGCGCTGACCTCTCCCACCGGCGAGGTGGATGCGCTGGTGCGCGGCGAACAGGAGCGGGTACTGCAGATGTTCGTGGTTGCCCTGCTGGTTTCGGTCGGTCTCAGCCTGGTGCTGGCCTCAACCATTGCCAATCCGCTGGCCGACCTGGCTGAGGCGGCGGAGCTGGGCCGCGAGCGCGGCAGCCGCAAGTCGAACCCGGGCCGTATCCGGATTCCCGATCTTTCGGCCCGTCCGGATGAAATCGGCCGCCTCAGCCGTGCCCTGCGCGGCATGGTCAAGGCGCTGTACACGCGGATCGACAGCAACGAGCAGTTTGCCGCGGATGTGGCGCATGAGATCAAGAACCCGCTCGCCAGCCTGCAATCTGCGGTTGGCACGCTGCGGATGGTCAAACGCGATGACCAGCGCGAAAAGCTGATGGATGTGATCGAACATGACGTCCGCCGCCTGGACCGGCTTGTCAGTGATATTTCCAACGCCTCGCGGCTGGATGCGGAGCTGGTCAAAGAGGAAGAGGAAGAGTTCGATCTTCTGACGATGCTTGGCAATCTGAACCAGTATCTGGGCGAGGACGCCCGGTCCAAGGGGATCGACTATATCACCGATCTGCCTGCCCAGCCGATCCTGCTGCAGGGGCTGGAGGCGCGCTTGGCGCAGGTCTTTGTCAACCTGATCACCAACGCCATTTCCTTTTGCGAGGACGGCGATGCGATCCGCGTCTGGGCCCGCCGCCGCGCCAACCGGGTGCTGGTGGTGGTTGAGGACACCGGCCCCGGAATCCCGGATCAGGCCCTCTCGAAAATTTTTAAACGCTTCTACTCGCAGCGCCCGGTGGAGCATTTCGGCAATAACTCCGGTCTTGGGTTGGCGATTTCCAAGCAAATCGTCGAGGCGCACGGCGGTGTGATCTGGGCCGAGAATATCCGTCCGACAGAGGCTGACGTTACTTCTGAACCCTTGGGCGCGCGTTTTGTGGTAGGTTTGCCTGTCTGATCCCGGTTTCTTCACCCATGTCTGAAACACAAAGCCTCATCCTGCATGCCTCCTGCGTCGCGCTGGAGGGGCAGGGGCTTTTGATTACCGGAACCTCCGGGCAGGGCAAATCCGCGCTGGCGCTGCAGCTGATGGCCTTTGGCACCCAGCTGGTGGCAGATGACCGGGTGCTGGTGCAGTTGCTGGACAGTCGGCTGGTTGCCAGCGCACCCGAACCGATCCGCGGCTTGGTGGAAGCCCGCTATATGGGCTTGCTGCATGCGCAGATCCGCAGCCCGGTGCCGGTAGCGGCGCTGGTGGACCTGGATGAGACTGAGACCGAACGCCTGCCGGTGCGCCATTCCACCCGGCTGCTGGGGCAGGAGATTGCCCGGCTGAAACGTGTGGATGGCGCGCATTTCGCACCGGCGCTGCTTCAATACCTTAGATGCGGAGCTCTGGACCCGGATGCCTGAGCCCAGGAACAAACCGGTGCCGGCAGTGCTTGTGACCGGCCCGTCGGGGGCGGGCCGGACCACAGCAATCAACGTGCTGGAGGATCTCGGGTTTGAAGCCATCGACAACCTGCCGCTGCGGCTGCTGCCGGGATTGCTCGAAACAGCCGCGGCCCCGCGGCCGGTGGCCCTGGGGCTGGACAGCCGCAACCGGGATTTCTCGCCGCGTGCGCTGCTGGATGTGATCGACATGATGTCAGGCCGCCAGGAGGTGGAGTTGACTGTGCTGTATCTCGATTCGCAGCCCGATGTGTTGCTGCGCCGCTACTCGGAAACCCGCCGCCGCCACCCTCTGGCGCCGGCTGAATCCCCGGGTGACGGCGTCCGGCGGGAGCTGGACCTGATGGCACCGATCCGGGACCGGGCCGATATCCTGCTCGACACATCCACGATGAATGTCCATCAGCTGAAGGCCGAGATTGAGCGCTGGTTCGCACCGGAGGGCCGCAGGCTGGCGCTGTCCGTGCAAAGCTTCTCTTACAAACGCGGAATCCCGCTTGGCATAGACATGGTCTTCGATTGCCGGTTTCTGGCCAATCCCTACTGGCAGCCGGAGCTGCGGCAACACAGCGGTTTGGATCAGGAGGTTCAGGAATACGTCCGCGCCGATGTGCGCTATGCCCCATTCTTTTCGCGGGTGCTGGATCTCACCCGCCTGCTGTTGCCCGCCTATCAGGAAGAGGGCAAGTCGCATCTTTCCATCGCCTTTGGCTGCACCGGAGGGCAGCACCGTTCAGTGACCTTGGCTGAATCCCTGGCCAAGGCTCTTGCAGAAGACGGCCAGCAAGTGTCAATTAGACACCGCGAGCTGCAAGGCCAGCAAAAGAAGTGAGAGGCCGGGTTGATCGGGATTGTGATCGTAGCGCATGGCGGACTGGCGGGGGAATACCTCGCCGCGGTGGAACACGTTGTGGGTCCGCAGCCCAGTCTGATGGCCATCGCCATCGGTCCTGAGGACGACCGGAAAGGCAAGCAGGATGAGATTTGCGCAGCCGCCAACGAGGTTGACAGCGGCGGCGGCGTGGTGGTGGTGACTGACCTTTACGGCGGTTCGCCCTCTAACCTCAGCCTCAAAGCCTGCGCGCCGCCGGACCGCCGCATTCTGTACGGTGCCAACCTGCCGATGCTGATCAAACTGGCGAAATCCCGCCACCTGCCGGTCGCCGATGCAGTCCGGCAGGCGATGGAGGCCGGGCGCAAGTACATCAATGCCCAGAACGTAAACCCTGACGGGGAGCAGGCACATTAAATGGCTCTGAAGACGCTGAAAATCATCAATGAAAAAGGGCTGCACGCCCGCGCCTCGGCCAAGCTGGTAGAGGTGGTCGAAGGGTTTGACGCCACGGCAGAAGTCTTAAAGGACGGCTTGTCCGCTTCCGGCGACAGTATTATGGGGCTTTTGATGTTGGCAGCCTCGAAAGGAACGACTATTGACGTCGAGACTTCGGGGCCTGATGCTGATGCGCTGGCACATGCGCTGGAAGCGCTGGTGGCGGACAAGTTCGGCGAAGGGTTCTAGGTCCGCGCCGGAAGCGGAACGGGAATAGACACATTGGCGGACACCGCACAAGACAGGAAGACCGGCATCACACCGGACACCGCTGAACAGGCAACGGGCGAGGTCTATGACCGCCGCACGCTGACCTATGCTAACTCTTTCGATGACCGTTGGACGTCCGTGGCGATCAAGACCATCGAATGGCTGACCGGCAAGCTGACCATCCTGCGTATGGTCAACAAGTTCGAGAAGCGGAACGCCGAGTACCGTGGTCAGAAGTTCTGGCGCGGCGCCCTCAACACCATGGGCATCGACCTGCAGACCCCGCAGACACAGATCGAAAATATCCCCGCAGACGGTCCTGTGGTGATCGTCGCCAACCACCCGCACGGGATGGTCGACGGCATGATCTTTGCTGATCTCATCGGCCGCCGCCGCCTCGATTACCGCATCCTGACCCGTTCGGTGCTGACCGGCCTGGATGAGGCGGCAACCTCCTTCATGATCCCGGTGCCCTTCCCGCATGACCCCGAAGCGCAGCGCAAGATGGTGGACATGCGGGCCAAGACCATGGCCTTCCTCAAGGAGGGCGGTGCGGTGGCCTTGTTCCCCTCGGGCGTAGTGATGTCGTCCGACAGCTGGTTCGGCCCCGCGGTAGAGCGCGAATGGAACGTCTTCACCGCCCAGCTGATCCGCCGCTCCGGCGCGCGGGTGGTGCCGATCTACTTCCCCGGCTCGAATTCCCGCTGGTATCAGATCGCCTGTCAGATCTCCCCGATCCTGCGCCAGGGCCTGCTGTTGCACGAAATCGTCCGCTCCTGCAACAAACCGCAGGCGCCGGTGGTCGGCAAGCCGCTAACGGATGAGCAGATGGAGCAGCTGCAAACCGACCCGCGCGGTTTCATGGCCTGGCTGCGTGACCACACGCTCAGCCTCGGTAAGCAAAGCTGAGCCCGCCTGATTATACTGCCGGAAACGAAAAAGCGCCCCGCGGGGCGCTTCTTTATTCTGTGCGGGCGGTTACCGGGTCGGAACCGGTACCTCGCCGCGGTAGTCATAAAAGCCGCGCTGGGTCTTGCGGCCCAGCCAGCCCGCCTCAACGTATTTGGTCAGCAGCGGGCAGGGGCGGTACTTGGTATCCGCCAGCCCGTCGTGCAGAACGTTCATGATCGCTAGGCAAGTGTCCAGGCCAATGAAATCCGCCAGCTCCAGGGGCCCCATCGGGTGGTTGGCGCCCAGCTTCATCGACTCGTCGATCGACTTCACAGACCCCACGCCCTCATAGAGCGTATAGACCGCCTCGTTGATCATCGGCATCAGGATCCGGTTGACGATGAAAGCCGGGAAATCCTCGGCGCTGGCCGAGGTCTTGCCCAGCCGCGCCACAACTTCCTGGCAGGCGTTGAAGGTTGGCTCGTCGGTGGCGATGCCGCGGATCAGCTCCACCAGCTGCATCACCGGCACCGGATTCATGAAATGGAACCCCATGAAACGCTCTGGCCGGTCGGTGCGGCTGGCCAGCCGGGTGATCGAGATCGAGGAGGTGTTGGAGGTCAGGATTGTATGCGGCTGCAGATGCGGCTGCAGGTCCTCAAAGATGGCCTGCTTCACGGTCTCGCGCTCGGTCGCCGCTTCGATCACCAGATCGGTTGCGCCCACGTCAGCCAGCTTCAGCGACGGTACGATACGCGCCAGCGCCGCCTTCACGTCGGCTTCGGAGATCTTGCCCTTGCTGGCCTGGCGTTCCATGTTCTTGTGAATCAGGCTCAGCGCGCCGTCCAGCGCCTGCTGGCTGACGTCATTCAGCACGACCTCGTACCCGGCCAGCGCCATAACATGGGCAATGCCGTTGCCCATCTGACCCGCGCCGATCACTCCAACCTTCTGAATTTCCATGCCTCAGGCTCCTGAAATATCTGCGGCAACCTTACTGGCCGGGGAAGGGCAGGCACAAGGGCAGCTTGAGCCGATTTGAGGCAAATTCTCACTTTAGGGAAATTGCAATGCTTGCCCTGCAAGGTGAGTCTCGGGTGAAAAATTGGTGGTGAAATGAGCTATGAACTCAAAAGCGCAGGTGCGCTTGCGGGGGAACCATGCAGATATGGGCAGTCCAGGCTGCTGGTTCGGGGGCCTCAACGGTCCCTGGATGCGCCTTATGTTGCCTTTCTTGGTGGAACCGAAGTCTACGGGCGATTCGTTGAGTTTCCCTTTGTCGACACCCTGCAGCCCCGCCTTGGCATAGACTGTATCAACCTGGGCAGCGTGAACGCCGGGCTGGACAGTTTTGTGCAGGACAAGACGCTGATCAATATTGCCCGGGGTGCGCACATCTCGGTGCTGCAGATGCTGAGTGCGCAGAACATTTCGAACCCGTACTACCGGGTCCACCCGCGCCGCAACGACCGCTTCCTGCAAGCCCAGCCGGCGCTCAAGACACTGTACCCGGAAGTGGACTTTACCGAATTCCACTTCAACAAGCACCTGCTCAGCACCCTTCAGGACATCTCCGGGCAGAGGTTCGAGCAGGTCCGGGAGCAGCTGCAGCGCAGCTGGCTGGAGCGGATGAGCGGCCTGATAGAAGAGCTGAAAGGCCGTGTTCTGCTGCTCTGGCTGCGTTATGAACTGGATGCCGACGGCGGCTTTACAGAAGAGCCGGTGCTGGTGGACCGGCCTATGGCGGATGCGCTGCGCCCCAAGGTCAGCGGCATTCTGGAGTTCAAGTCCTCCTCCGCGTCCACGGCTCAGGACATTGCCGGAATGGTCTTCGGTCAGATGGAACTGCCGGCTGCCCGCCACATGATCGGCCCCAAGGAGCATATGAGGATTGCAGACGCGCTCGCTGATCGCCTTCTCCCCCTGCTGCAAGGCAAGTGACGCCCGTGAACAGAAAAAGGCCCGCCATTCGGCGGGCCTTATCTTTGCCTAACACCTCAGTAGGGCTTAGCCAAGCTTTTCGGTCAGGGCCGGGACGGCTTCGAACAGGTCGGCAACCAGGCCAAAGTCCGCAACCTGGAAGATCGGTGCTTCTTCGTCCTTGTTGATCGCCACGATGACCTTGGAGTCCTTCATGCCGGCCAGGTGCTGAATAGCGCCGGAAATGCCGATGGCGACATAGAGGTCCGGAGCAACAACCTTGCCGGTCTGACCCACCTGCCAGTCGTTCGGGGCGTAGCCCGAGTCGACAGCCGCGCGGGATGCGCCGACAGCAGCGCCCAGTTTGTCGGCCAGGGTCTCGATCAGTTTGAAGTCTTCCTCGGAGCCAACGCCGCGGCCGCCAGAGACAACGATGCCGGCCGAGGTCAGCTCGGGGCGGTCGCTTGCGGCAACCTTGTCTTCGACCCACTCGGACAGGCCCGGGTTTGCCGCAGCAGAGATGGTTTCCACGGATGCGGAGCCGCCTTCGCCAGCTGCGTCAAAGGACGCGGTACGGATCGACACGACTTTCTTGGCGTCGTTCGACTTCACGGTCTGGATCGCGTTGCCGGCGTAGATCGGGCGCTCGAAGGTGTTGCCGTCGACAACGCCGGAAACGTCGGAGATCACCATCACGTCCAGCAGTGCCGCAACGCGCGGCAGGACGTTCTTGGCGTCGGTGGTGGCGGGTGCCACGATGTGCTCAAAGTCAGACGCCAGGCCAGCGATCAGTGCCGCGGTCGGTTCCGCCAGGCGGTGACCCAGGGATGCGTCTTCGGCAACCAGAACCTTGGCAACGTCTGCGATCTTGGCGGCTTCTTCGCCAGCCGCAGCAGCAGAGGCGCCAGCAGCCAGAACGGTCACGTCGCCCAGTTTGGAGGCTGCGGCAACAGCTTTTGCGGTTGCGTCCAGCGCCAGCGCGCCGTCGGTCACTTCAGCAAGGAGAAGAACAGCCATTACACAGCCCCCGCTTCTTTGAGTTTCTCAACCAGCTCGTCGACAGAACCGACCACGATGCCTGCGGCGCGTGCCGGCGGCTCTTCGGTCTTGACGATTTCCAGGCGCGGCGTGACGTCGACGCCGTAGTCGGCGGCGGTTTTCTCGTCCAGCGGCTTTTTCTTCGCCTTCATAATGTTGGGCAGCGACGCATAGCGCGGCTCGTTCAGGCGCAGGTCCACGGTGATGATGGCGGGCATCTTCACGGAAATGGTCTGCAGGCCGCCGTCAACCTCGCGGGTGACTTTTGCGGTTTCGCCTTCGATGTCCAGCTCGGAGGCAAAGGTGCCCTGGGACCAGCCCAGCAGCGCCGACAGCATCTGGCCGGTTGCGTTCATATCGTTGTCGATCGCCTGCTTGCCGCAGAGCACGACGCCGGGCTGCTCTTCCTCGACCACTTTGGCCAGGATTTTCGCAACGGCCAGCGGCTCGATGTCGGTGTGCACGTCGTCGGCAGCAACCACCAGGATGGCGCGGTCTGCGCCCATCGCCAGGGCGGTGCGCAGGGTTTCCTGAGCCTGCTTGACGCCGATGGAAACCGCAACCACCTCATCGGCCTTGCCGGCTTCTTTCAGGCGGATAGCTTCTTCGACAGCGATTTCGTCGAAGGGGTTCATCGACATTTTCACGTTGGCGAGATCGACACCGCTGCCGTCCGCTTTGACGCGGACCTTCACGTTGTAGTCAATCACGCGTTTGACAGGCACGAGTACCTTCATTTTGCGTTCTCTCCTTAACAAACGGCAAGCCGCCCCAGGGCGACTCCCCCTCTATGCTCTCGCAGCGTTGATACCGGCTGGTGTGCGCCTGCAACAGGGCAAAATCGTCACGTTAGCGCACGCCGACGTCGCGTTTGCTCATTTGGAACATCATTTTTGCAAGAATGTTTCCGGTGGGAAATCTGCCCGCCGCAACGGCAGGGCGCAGCTGGCCTGCGTGACGCGTTTGGCGCCGGATTCGCAAAAATCCGGCGCCAAAGGGCGAATCAGGCCGGGAAAACTGAGGCAGGTCGCCTCAGCGGTTGGCGCCGGGCACCCACAGTACGTCGTCCTTGCCACCGTTGTTGGCGGTGCGGGCGGCAACAAAGAACCAGTCGGAGAGACGGTTCAGGTATTTCACTGCCGCCGGGTTCACGTCCTCGGCAGTGCTGAGGTCGGTGGCCAGCCGTTCGGCGCGGCGCGCCACGGTGCGGCAGACATGCAAATGCGCCGCAAGGCGTGACCCGCCCGGCAGGATGAAGCTGCGCAGCGCCTCCAGATCCTTGTTCATGACGTCGATCTCGGCTTCCAGCCGCTCAACTTGCGCCGCCGCGACCCGCAGCGGCGGGTATTCCGCTTCGGCGTCCTTTTCCATCTCCGGACGGCACAGATCGGCGCCCAGATCGAATAAGTCATTCTGAATGCGGGCCAGGGCGGCATCCATTTCGCCCTCCGCCTCCAGCCGTGCGACCCCGACAAAGGAGTTCAGCTCATCCGAGGTGCCATAGGCATTGACCCGCGCCGAATGCTTGGCGACCCGCGCGCCGTTGCCGAGCGCGGTTTCGCCCTTGTCGCCGGTGCGGGTGTAAATCTTGTTCAGAACGACCATCGCCACTTATCCTCCCTGGCTGCGCAGATAGACGTAGGCCAGCAGGATCACCACTGCAATGAATTGAAACAGGATGCGCAGCCGCATCATCTTGTTTGCATTGCGGCGGTTGAACTCCCCGCCCTTTCCAAAGCCGCCGATGCCGACGACCAGCGCCACAACCACGGCAGCCACCGCAGCCAGCCCCAGATAATACAGCGGATCGCTCATCCTGTCCCCCAAGCGCATCAATTCGTTGGGCCTCATCTACCCTGCGCAGATGCAGATGGCGACCCTATCCGAGCTTTACAAGGATGCGGTCAATTGCCCGGGTCGGCAGGATGCGCCGCAGGAAACCGGCGATATAGGTGGGAGTGGTGACGTAGTAGCGCGGATGCGGCCGCCGGGATTCGCAGGCATGGGCCAGCTTGGCAGTGACAGCTGAGGCCGGCAGCTCGAACCGGTCCGGGCCGTTGCTGCCATCATACAGCCGCTTCAGCAGCCGCGATTCGTACAGTTCGCGCAGCGGCGACGCCTTCCAGTCGATGAAGCGCTCGAAATGCGGGATGGATTTCTCGCGGATTTTCGACGTCACCGGACCGGGCTCGATCAGCACCATGTGGATGCCGGTGCCGCGCAGCTCGACCCGCAGCGTGTCGGTCAGGCCCTCCAGCGCGTATTTTGTCGCTACATAGGCGCCCCGCCATGGGAAGGTGACAAAGCCCAGGATCGAGGAGTTCTGCACGATCCGCCCGTGCCCCTGCTTGCGCATCACCGGAATCACCTGCCGGGTCAGCTCGTGCCAGCCAAAGAAATTAGCCTCAAAAATGGTGCGCAGGGCCTCGGTGGGCAGATCCTCCACCGCACCGGGCAGACCGTGTGCGCCATTATTGAAAAGCGCATCCAGCGTGCCGCCGTTGGCTTCCAGCACTTCGGCAAGGCCTGATTCGATGCTGTTCGGGTCGGTGTAGTCGATCCTTGGGCTTTCAAACCCTTCGGCCCGCATCCGGTCGCAATCGCGCTGCTGGCGGCAGGAGGCAAACACCCGCCAGCCCCGTTCCCGCATGCCGCGGGCTGCGTCCAGGCCGATCCCGGAGGAGCAGCCGGTAATCAGGATGGTCTTTTTCAAGGTTTCGCCCTTTTGCCCGGAAACTACCGGTGCAGTTATGGGCGTTTCTTGCTCACCAGGGAAGCCGCAATCCATCCCACGTGCCCTTTGTCCGGCGCACGAAGGTGCAGCCAGCCGGTGCCGCTGTCTTCGATCACGATGACCTCATCCCCGCCCAGCAAGCGGGTGATTACCGGATAACTGGTGCCTGGCCCTTGCCGCATGTTCACTCGTGACGCACGGATACTGCGGCGGTCCAAAACGGCCTCTGGCTCCGGCTGCACGGCTTCCACGATGGCGGCAGGTGCTGCCGTGATCGCCGCCAAGCCGCCGTCAAGCGATGCCAGTTGCAGGCCACCAGGGGCGGGTTCGCCGGAAAAGGCTGTCTGAGTCGATGCAAGAACACCGGAAGCGCTGGCCAGATGCTGGGCCGCGACCCGCTGGCGCAGGGCCGGGTCCGCAGCCGGGCGGGCTGGCGTTTGAACCTGCGACCGGTGTGTCAGGACCGGCTGCGCAGTCAGCGCGGCAGCGGTGATTCTCACAGGCTGAGCCGCGGCAGGCTGCGCTGCCGCCACCGGCTCTGGCCGTTTAGGCGGTTCAAAATCCGCCCCTCCGCTCAGCTCGTAAAATCCCCATCCGAGGAAGGCAAATGATACCAGAACAAATCGCGACATAACCCGGTCCCCCCAGACCAACTAAAGGCGGCTGCATCAGAAAATGGATTTCCAGTACAAAAACGACCGGCGCAGCTGCCCGGTCCCTCTATACCTAGTGCATGTTAACGGCCAGGAAACAGGGGAGAGTCGCGCCGCTTCTCCCCGTGCCCTGGCAACCAGGCAGAGGTGTGCGAATTTCGCGCGCGCCCGCTTTACCAATTCCAGCGGCGGCAGTATCACCGATGCATGACCGACCTGGTAGAAGACCCCGACATGCCGTCCGCCCCTGAAGGTGGCGAAATCCGCGAACCGCTGCGCCGCGCCATTGGCGAGCGCTATCTGACCTATGCGCTTAGCACCATCATGCACCGGGCACTGCCCGACGCGCGTGACGGGCTGAAGCCGGTGCACCGGCGCATTCTTTATGCGATGAACCGCCTGCGGCTCAGCTCCTCCGGCGGCTTCCTGAAATCGGCCAAGATTTCCGGCGATACTATGGGCGACTTCCACCCCCACGGCGACGCCGCGATCTATGACGCGATGGCGCGCCTGGCGCAGGACTTCAACGTCCGTTACCCGCTGGTCGACGGTCAGGGCAACTTCGGCAACATCGACGGCGACAACCCGGCGGCGTCGCGCTACACCGAGGCGCGGATGACCTTCGTGGCCGAAGCGATGCTCGAAGGCCTCAATGAGGATTCGGTTGATTTCCGCGACAATTACGATGGCCGCCTGACTGAGCCGGCAGTTCTGCCCGCGACCTTCCCGAACATCCTTGCCAACGGTGCGGCCGGCATCGCGGTTGGCATGGCGACCAACATCCCGCCCCACAACATTGCAGAGCTGATCGACGCCTGCCTGCATCTGATCAAGACCCCGGATGCCCGCGATGACACCCTGCTGAACTACGTGCCGGGCCCGGATTTCCCAACCGGCGGCATCATCGTCGAGCCCAAGGAAAACATCGCCAAGGCCTACAGCACTGGCCGCGGCTCCTTCCGCCTGCGCTGCAAGCACGAGGTCGAGGACCTGGGCCGCGGCCAGTGGCAGGTTGTCGTCACCGAGATCCCCTATCAGGTCCAGAAATCCAAGCTGATCGAGAAGATCGCCGAGCTGATCCAGACCAAGAAGGTTCCGATCCTCGCCGACGTGCGCGACGAATCGGCGGACGACATCCGCATCATCCTGGAACCTAAGTCCAAGAATGTGGACCCCGAGGTTCTGATGAACATGATGTTCCGCAATTCGGACCTGGAAATCCGATTCAGCCTCAACATGAACGTTCTGATCGACGGTGTGACCCCCAAGGTCTGTTCAATGAAGGAGGTGCTGCGCGCCTTCCTCGACCACCGCCGCGATGTGCTGCAGCGCCGCTCGCGCCACCGGATGGAAAAGATCGACCACCGGCTGGAGGTCTTGGAGGGCTTCATCATCGCCTTCCTGAACCTCGACCGGGTGATCGACATCATCCGCTATGACGAGGACCCGAAGGCCGCCCTGATCCGCGAGGACTGGAGCAAGGACCACCCCCGCGCCTTCACCGAGGCCGAGTATGTCTCTCCGGCGCCCGGCGCGGGCGAACTGACAGAGGTGCAGGCTGAGGCGATCCTCAACATGCGCCTGCGGTCTTTGCGCAAACTGGAAGAAATCGAACTGGTCCGCGAACGCGATGCCCTGCGCGAGGAGCGCGCCGGGCTGGTCGAACTCTTGGCCTCCGAAGACCTGCAATGGTCCCGCATCTCCGAGCAGTTGAAAGAAACCAAGAAGCAGTTCGGCAAGGACTACGCCGGTGGAGCCCGCCGTACGTTGTTTGCCGAGGCCGGCGAGGTTGAGGACGTGCCGCTGGAGGCGATGATCGACCGCGAGCCGATCACCGTGGTCTGCTCACAGATGGGCTGGATCCGGGCGATGACTGGCCACATCGACCTGAACCGCGAGCTGAAGTTCAAGGACGGCGACGGCCCGCGCTTCATCTTCCACGCCGAAACCACCGACCGCCTGCTGGTGTTCGGCTCCAATGGACGTTTCTACACCTTGTCAGCCGCCAACCTGCCGGGCGGGCGCGGCATGGGCGAACCGCTGCGCCTGATGGTCGACCTGCCGAACGAGGCTGAGATCGTCGACCTGATGATCCACAACCCCGACGGCCGCCTGCTGGTGGCCTCGGATGCGGGCAACGGCTTCATCTGCGCTGAAAAGGAAATCGTCGCCCAGACCCGCAGCGGCAAGCAAGTGCTGAACGTCAAGGACGACGAGCGCGCCAAGATCTGTATTCCGGTCGAGGGCGACCATGTGGCCATCGTTTCTGAGAACGGCAAGTTCCTGGTTTTCTCCGTCGAGGAAATGCCGGAACTCACCCGCGGCAAGGGCGTGCGGCTGCAGAAGTACAACATGGCCCGCGGCAAGCAGGGCTCACTGGAGCTGGACGGCGGCCTTTCCGACATCACGACCTTCAACTGGGATGACGGGCTGCGCTGGGAAATGGGTGGCGGCAAGACCCGCCACGAGACCGACCTGACCCAGTGGCTCGGCAAGCGCGCCGGCGTGGGCAAACGCCCGCCGCACGGCTTCCCGCGCAACTACAAGTTCAAGTGAGGCAGCAGAAACCTGCCGCCTGCCTGTGCCCCCCGCGCCACCCGCGCGGGGGTTGCTGCTTCCGGACCTTTACCCCAACCGCCGCCCGCGGCTATCTGGGCGGGACCGAATTTCTCTTGGGGGACTTCCATGATCCGCGTTCTTTCCCTGCTGGCCTCTTTGACCCTGCTCACCGCCTGCGGTGAAACCCGCCTGGATGAGGCACCGGAGGATCTGGGTGCCTTCCAGGCCCGCGTCACCCATGTCTACACCGAGAAAGCGCTGCAATGGCCGCTGTCGCGCGACGCCGAGCACAGCGAATGGACCGCGCCGATCGAAAACGCGCTGAACACCCGCCTGCGCCGCTATGACGGCACCCAGGAATACGACGTTGCGGTGACGCTTGAGGGCTTCATGCTTGCGCCCCCCGGCGTGCCGGTGCTGTTCTCCCCCAAGAGCGCAGTGGTGGTGAATGTCTTTGTCTATGACGTGGCACAAAAGAAATTCCTGGCGAAGAAGCACCAGATGGAAATCTTCGAAAGCACCACTGGCGAAAGCGCCCTCCTGGGCTCCGGCCATGCCCGGACTAAGCAGGAACAGATCCAGGGCCTGGCCATCAATATCGCCGACAAGGTCGAGGAATGGATGGCCGAACAGCACGAGGTGGAGGGCTGGTTTGCCCCGCGCGCTGCGGTGGAACCCGCCACCGGCGCGGACGCGGCTGCGGCAGAGACGCAACCGGCTGGCTGAGGCGCGCGAAAACCGTCCCTGTCAAGCAGGAACGGGTTGATTTTTGCCGGCAAACCAAATAATCCGCCGGCGCAGAGGAAACCGGGTCGGCAAGCGACCCCTCATTTCAAAAGGGCGCCTAAGCAATGGCTAAGGAAAAGTTTGAACGTAATAAACCGCACGTCAACATCGGCACCGTTGGCCACGTTGACCACGGCAAGACCACTCTGACCGCGGCTATCACCAAATACTTCGGTGACTTCAAAGCCTACGACCAGATCGACGGCGCACCGGAAGAAAAAGCCCGCGGCATCACCATCTCGACCGCGCACGTCGAATATGAAACCGAAGCGCGCCACTATGCGCACGTCGACTGCCCCGGCCACGCCGACTACGTCAAGAACATGATCACCGGCGCAGCCCAGATGGACGGCGCGATCCTGGTTGTGAACGCTGCTGACGGCCCGATGCCGCAGACCCGCGAGCACATCCTGCTGGCCCGCCAGGTTGGCGTTCCGGCCCTGGTTGTCTTCATGAACAAAGTTGACCAGGTCGACGACGAAGAGCTGCTGGAGCTGGTGGAAATGGAAATCCGCGAGCTGCTGTCCTCCTACGAATTCCCGGGCGACGACATTCCGATCGTTGCGGGCTCCGCTCTGGCGGCGATGGAAGGCAACAACCCGGAAATCGGCGAAGAGAAGATCAAAGAACTGATGGCGGCCGTGGACGAATACATCCCGACCCCCGAGCGCGCGGTTGACCAGCCGTTCCTGATGCCGATCGAAGACGTGTTCTCGATCTCCGGCCGCGGCACCGTTGTGACCGGCCGTGTCGAGCGCGGTGTCATCAACGTTGGCGACGAGATCGAAATCGTCGGCATCAAAGACACTTCGAAAACCACCTGCACCGGCGTGGAAATGTTCCGCAAGCTGCTGGACCGCGGTGAAGCCGGCGACAACATCGGCGCCCTGCTGCGCGGTGTGGACCGTGATTCCGTCGAGCGCGGCCAGGTTCTGTGCAAGCCGGGTTCCGTGACCCCGCACACCAAGTTCGAAGCCGAAGCCTACATCCTGACCAAGGAAGAAGGCGGCCGCCACACCCCGTTCTTCGCGAACTACCGTCCGCAGTTCTACTTCCGCACCACCGACGTGACCGGCACCGTGACCCTGCCGGAAGGCACCGAGATGGTGATGCCGGGCGACAACCTGAAGTTCGCAGTTGAGCTGATCGCGCCGATCGCGATGGAAGACGGCCTGCGCTTCGCCATCCGCGAAGGCGGCCGCACCGTCGGCGCTGGCGTTGTTTCCAAAATCATTGAGTAAGACGGCTTTGCCGTCTGGCGGGCGGCAGTTGGTTTTGCGCAGCAAAATCAATGAGAGCCCGCGCCGGTGAGACAATAGAAAGGGCCTCCCTCGGGAGGCCCTTTTTCTATACGGCAGCACTATACGGCAATCTCAGAACAGGGCAGGAACCGGCCCGGGGCCGGAGGCCGTATTGCAAAAGCTCCAGTGGAGCTTTTGAGGCCGCAGGGAGCGCCAGCTCCGGCTGCTATGCAATCGCGCCCGCCCGTTTTGCCGGAGGCAAACCTCCGGTTCGGCGCAGGCCGGACGCGGCCCGAACGCGCAGCGTCCGGGCGGGGAATAGAATGCGGCCTATTTTCCCCTTAGTGCTTTGATAAACATCAGCCTTGCGGGGATGTCCGCCAGGGCGTGACTCGTATTCTCCGGTGTGGCCTCTATCCGGTATCTGCCGGTGGACAGCTGGGCCGAAGCGACTTCCAGCCCGAATTCTTCGTTAAAATCATATGAACACTTGGCAGCAGGTTCGATTGCTCAAAGACCAGCTTATCTTCGCCGCTCCCCCATTCGTAGATTTTCACAGAAAAGGTGAGCAGGCCTGGGTCATCCGTTGTCTGATTGGGCGGGCTGACGCCGTACCCGTTTCTGGTCAGTTCCCAATAAAGCTCCGTGCTTTTCTGCAGCAGCAAGTACAAGCCGTACTCTTGGGGCCAGAGCAGTTTTGTTTCCAAGGAAACCGTTTTGCGGGACCCAAGATCAATTTCCGTCTCCGCCCGGGCCTCGCCGCAAATCAGGAAAGCGGCAGAAACGGCGAAGAGAGATGCTGCCTGCAGGGGGCGTAGGGTGATGGACTGCATTTTGACCTGTGGAAATTCAAACTGAAAATATGAATGCTGGCTCCAGCCAGCGTTACGCATCTTGCGATTGAATACAATCTGGTGCGGTCTTTACCAGGTCAAAAACCAACGAACTTCTTGCGGACAATCTGCATGCCCGTGCGTTGTATTATGTTCGCAGGGCAGGTAATCCGCCCGCCGCCGCAAACGCCGGCTCAGCCCGCCTGTGTCTTTGGATCCTCACTGCTGCACCCGGCTGCGGCATCCGCGGCATCGGTAATGGTATCCAGCGACGCCTCCAGGCTCAGCCGCAACGCTTCCACCTCTTCTTCGCTCGGCTTCTTCGGAACCTCGTCCGTCCATTCCCGGCACATCAGCACTCCGCGCGAAAACGGCATCGGCAGCATCTGCCGATCCCAGGTCGGCAGCTTCATCACCTTCTTCTCGGCAAAGGCCACGGTGAACACCCGGCAGCCGGTCATCCGCGCCCAGACCACCGGCACGGTCGAAGACACCCGGGCCGGGCCCCGCGGGCCGTCAGCAGCGATACCGATGGAACAGCCCTCCCGGGTGCGGCGCAGCACTTCGCGTGACAGGGCAACGTGGCGCTTGTGGCTGGACATCGGGATGGTTTCGAACCCCAGCCGCACCAGGATCTGCCCGGCCAGCCGCCCGGCGCGGGCGGCGGAGGTGAGCGCGCAGATGCGGCCCAGCGAGGTGTCGAACAGATAAGGCGCCATGATCAGCCGCTGATGCCAGAGCACGAAAATCACCGGCTCGCCGCGGCGCACGCAGGCGTCCATCTCCTCAAACCCGGTGCGGGTCCAGCGGGAGGTGCGGAAGGCGAATCGCACATAGGCGGCAAACAGCCCCTCGATGGCGCGGTTGACCCTTGGGCTGTCGGCGATTTTCTTTCTGAGGCTCACGGGGCTAGGGCTCATTCCTGCAAGGGGCACAGGGGCTTGGCCCCGGCAATTGCCCTGTCATACTGCATGGCTGCGCCGGGGCAAAGCCCAGGGAGAGCCTGTGGCGGGCAAACCGCCCGGGCGGCGCAAGAAAATGCGCTTTTCCCTCTTGCCTCTGCAGCGCACCTGCCGTAGGACATGCCGCACCACAGGGGTATAGCTCAGTTGGTAGAGCGACGGTCTCCAAAACCGTAGGTCGCGGGTTCGAACCCTGCTGCCCCTGCCATTTTCCTGACATTGCAAACAGGGTTCGCCTGTGCGCTTTCCGGGCGCTGGAACGGACGTCTATTCAATTTGCGGCGCAGCTCTGGCGAGGGACAGATGGCCCGGTGGCATTCCGCGCATATGCTGTTCGTATACCGCGTCATAGGCGGTCTCCACCTGCCGGGTGAAAAGGGGAGTGTCGAACAGCGGCGCGGTCTTTTGCTGTGCCATAAGTTTGCCGCGCAGTGCCTTGTAAGCGCCGGCATCGCTGGCCAGTTCCGCGGCCTTGGCTTTGTAATCTTCCATGCTGCCGGCGATCAGGTCCGGAAGGCCGGCAGCCTGCAGCAGGCTTGCGGTCGTGCGTGCGGCCAGCTGCTGCCCGGGCAGGGTGAGGACCGGCAGCCCGGCCGCCAGCGCGCTCCTGGCTTCGGCGGATGCATTAACCGTAAATGTGTCGAGAAACAGATCCGCCGCAGACAGGCCGGCAGGATGTCCATCTACCTTGGGGGTGAAAATCAGCCGGTCCGGGTCGACCCCGCGGGCCGCAGCGGCGCGGCGCAGGTTGGACACCGCGTGGGGGCCATTGTCCAGCAGCCAGAGCGCGCTGCCGGCAGCGCCATCCAGCAGCTGCATCCAGAGATCGAACTCCCGCGGGGTGATCCGGCTGCCGCTGGCAAAGCTGCAGAATACAAAGCCATCCTCCGGCAGGCTGAAGTCCGCCCGGCCGGGTTTGGCGTTTGCGTCAATGGCCGCGCTTGCCATTGCCTGGCAGCTGGCGGGCAGCTGCAGGAGATGTTCGTTGTGGTATCGCTCGCTGCCGGGCGGGCAAACGGTTTCATCGCTGATCAGGTAGTCAAAGGCGGCAGAGCCCATTGTGCCTGGATAGCCCGGCCAGGCGATGTGCAGTGGTGCCAGACGCGCTGCAAAGGGATGTGCCTTGTTGCCATCGCTGTAACCGGACAGATCCACCGCAATGTCCAGCCGGTCCGCCTGAATCGCCGCGGCGCCGTTGCCTGGGGCTGTTCCATCCAACTGCCGGAAAATGGAAACGCAGCTGCTGATTTTGCGGGCCGCTTCGCTGTCCAGGCCGGGGCCTGCGGCATAGGCGCAGACTTCAAACCGGCTGCTGTCGTGCCCGGCGAGCAGGGCGGCGTGCTGATCCAGGACCGCTGCGGCATTTGCGGCAGTGAAGACATAGCCAATCCGCAGACGGGCTGGGCGTTGCTGCGCGGGCGGCTCCGTCTGCAGCACTGCTCCCGGGAACACGTCGCTGGCATAGGCCTGGGCGCGGGCCCTCAGCAGATCCGGGTTGTCTTCCATCAGCATCAGCGCGCTGGGGTCGCAGCCGCCGCAGCGCAGGCCCAGCAGCCGCCGGTGATCTGCGTATTCCTGCATCCAGCGCCAATCGTTCAGCTCCGCAAGCATGTGCAGGCGCTGGGTCCGGGCACGGTCGTCGGACGGCGAGATCCTGAGCATCCGGTCAAAGCAGGGCAGGGCCTCCGCAAACCGTCCCTCGGCCTTCAGCAGCAGGCCAAGCTGGAAATGGGCTTCTGCCAGGTCCGGGTTCAGGCTGGCGGCGCGGGTATAATGCTCCTTCGCCTCGTCTGCTGCGCCAAGGCTGCGCAGCAGGCTGGCGAGGGCAAAGCGGGATGCGGCGTCCTCGGGCGCGATGGAAACTGCCTGGCGCAGCATGACGGCAGCCTCCGCGCTGCGGCCTTCCTGCGGCAGGGCTTCGGCCATGCTGAGCAGGGCGGGAAGGCAATTGGCATCCAGCCCCAGGGCTTTCTGGTACAGGGCGATGGCGTTTTCACGCTGCCCGCGCGCCATCAGAACGCGGCCCATTGCGGCATAGGTTCCGGCGGATTTGGGGTTCAGGCCGCAGGCCTTGTTCAGGCAGGTCGCGGCATTGTCCAGATGTCCGGCGGCCAGATGGCAGCGGCCCAGGAAGTCCCATAGAAAATGCAATTCGCGGAATGTCTTGAGCAGGGCGCCGCAGCTTTCAGCCGCATCAAAGTGGCGTCCGGCCGCCAGAGCTGACTCCAGCTCTTCCTTGGTGTCATCTGACGGTTCCCGCTGTTCACGCAGGCGCCCGCGCAGCAACTCCAGTGCTTGCATGGCGCGGGTATTCCTGGGGTTGCGGGCCAGGATGCCGGAATAGGCCAGGACGGCATCCTCAAATTTGGAATCGCGTTCCAGTTGTTCGGCCTGGGATAAGGAAAATGCGGGTGTCATGGCATCCTGTCTCATTCATCAACACGAAAAAAGCCTGCGCGGCGCATCAAGGGGCCGGGGCTGCTAAAGTCAGTTTTGCAGGAAGTGGATTAAAATTGGATTGACCGCGCGGACGCTGCCTGCGCAACAGCGGGGCGGGGCTTGAATTCAGCGGCGGCAGGCGTTACATCGCCTGCACTGCTAGCAGAGAGACTCCCCCGGTATGGCGACTATCAACCCCGTTCAGTTCATCCAGCAGGTTCGCGCCGAAGTATCCAAGGTCGTTTGGCCGACCCGCCGCGAAGTGCTGCTGACCACGGTCATGGTGTTTATCATGGCGGCGCTGACGGCGCTGTTCTTTGCGCTGGTCGATCTGCTGATCCGCTTTGGCCTGCAAGGGCTTCTGGGGATGTTCGGCTAAGCCCGCAGCGGTACTGAGGCTCCCTATGCGGCTGCTGCGCAGGCCTTGATCTTGGCGGCCCTTGATCTTGGATGTGATGGGCGGTAGGGAACCGGAACTATTGAGGCGGGCGTGCAGCGATTCGGTTTGCACGCCGCTTTTTGTTGGAGAGCGCAGCCATTGGGCTGCAGCGGGATGATTTAGCAGCGGCGCGGCATAGGCCCGCCCGGCAGAACAAGGACAACGGTTCATGGCGAAACGGTGGTATTCGGTCAGCGTTCTTTCGAACTTCGAAAAGAAAATCGCAGAGCAGATCCGCACCTCGGTCGCAGAACAGGGCCTTGAGGACGAGATCGACGAGGTGCTGGTCCCCACCGAAGAGGTGATCGAGATCCGCCGCGGCAAGAAGGTCTCGACCGAGCGCCGTTTCATGCCCGGCTACGTGCTGGTGCATATGGAAATGTCCGACCGCGGCTATCACCTGATTTCCTCGATCAACCGCGTCACCGGTTTCCTCGGCCCGCAGGGCCGCCCGATGCCGATGCGCGACGCAGAGGTGCAGGGCATCTTGGGCCGCGTCGAGGAAGGCGTCGAGGCGCCGCGCACCCTGATCACATTCGAGGTCGGCGAGAAGGTCAAGGTCAACGACGGCCCGTTCGAGGATTTCGACGGCATGGTCGAAGAGGTCGACGACGACAACCAGAAGCTCAAGGTCACCGTGTCCATCTTCGGTCGCGAGACCCCGGTGGAACTGGATTTCACCCAGGTGACCAAGCAGGGGTGATAAGTCCTAATAGTTTGGAATATTAGGTGCCGCGGGGTCCAGCCTTGCGGCATTTTCGTTGCTTTGGCCTCGGCGCTCGTGAGCGCGCGCGGGGGGGGGCGCCGGGCGTTGAATCCGTGATTAACGAGCCGGTAGAATTGTTCGGGTAACGTACTGCCGCAAATGGCTTTCGCTTGGAACGGCGAAAGCTGGGTTATGCGGAGCGCGTGGTATGGCGACGACTTTCAATGTGATCTCACTCGGCAATCTGGCCGATATGGATACCATTGAAGGCAATGACGTGGCTGAAAATGCCTCGGCGCTGGTGGGCACGACGCTGGGTGGTGTTGGCGATGCGCTGGTTGATGATTTTGTTTCCTTCTCACCCGGGACTGGCAGCTATGGCGGCGGGGCGGCCAGTTATTTTGATCAGGACAACGCACCGGCCGAGAATTTTCGCATTGACGGCGGCGCGGATCAAGCTTTTGACAGCGCGGCCCGGTTCAATGTCACGATAACATATATCGACGGGACAACAGCGACGGCGAATGTCGCGATTTTTCAGGATGTCCTGGGCAATACCTATCTGGCGCCGGAAACCAGTCAGAACGCTAATCAGGATGCGCTTGAGGCCGCGCCAATCCGTTCGATCAGATTGGACAGTTTGACTCATGACACCACATCCGGTCTGTATGCATCGCGGGATGCCTTTGAATTTGCAACCTGCTACGTGCCGGGAGTCCGGATAGAGACCCCATCAGGGGCCCGGAGGGTCGAAACCTTGCGCCCTGGTGACTATGTGCTGACCAAGGATCACGGTCCTCAGCAAGTCCGCTGGACGCATTGTGGCGATCATTCGCTTGATGCGGCGGGCGATCACGCCAAGCCGGTTCTGATCAAGGCTGGGTCTCTGGGTGCTGGGCGGCCCGCACAGGATCTGACGGTTTCGCCCCAGCACCGGATACTGGTTGGTGAGGCAGGGCAGCTGCACCGCGAATTCTTGCACAGCGGGCTTGCCCCGGCCAAGTCGCTGACCGCGGCGCCGGGGATCCGTCATATGCTGGGAAAGACCAGGGCGACCTGGGTTCACTTTGCGTGCGACCAGCATGAGATTGTAATCGCCAACGGCTGCTTTTCAGAATCCTTGCTGCTGGGGCCGATGGTACTGCAGGGGCTGCCGCGCGCCGGCCGCCAGCAGCTGGCAGGTATTTACGGCCCGGTGCCGGGACCCGAAGGCGCGCTAAACGGCGCGCCGGCGCGTAAATGCCTGACGGTCAAGGCAGCACAGCAAAAAATCCTTCAATACCGGACCCGTCAAAGGGGAAATCCGCACCTATCGGCAAATGCGGCCGCCTTGACTTAGCATCTTCCTGCCGACTTGCGGGTCGGGCACGCATGGCGGCCTGGCATTTGGTCCTGCAGCCGATGGCGGGGCAGAAGGATCCTCTGCAGGGCGGAGGGGATGATGCTGCCACTTGATTGCTTGTCTCACCCACTTGCCAACCCCGCCGTTCCCCTGTAAACGCCGCCTCTATCGTCTTCGGGCGAGATTCTCTCGTGGGAGATGGACGGATCGCGATCCTGAAATCCGACCACGCAACATTCTCCGGGCAGGACGCGTCCCGCCCTCGTTGAAAGGACAACCAAATGGCTAAGAAGCTTGTTGGTTCGATGAAGCTGCAGGTTCCTGCAGGTCAGGCAAACCCCTCTCCGCCCGTCGGCCCGGCGCTGGGTCAGCGCGGCATCAACATCATGGAATTCTGCAAGGCGTTCAACGCCAAGACCGCAGACATGGAGCCCGGCGCGCCGTGCCCGACCGTGATCACCTACTATCAGGACAAGTCCTTCACCATGGACATCAAGACGCCGCCCGCGTCTTACTACCTGAAGAAGGCGGCCAAGGTGAAATCCGGCGCGAACAACCCGTCGCGTGAAACCGTCGGCACCGTGTCCGTGGCCCAGGTGAAGGAAATCGCCGAAGCCAAGATGAAAGATCTGAACGCCAACGACATCGACGCGGCAATGCAGATCATCCTGGGCTCTGCCCGCTCCATGGGCATCGAGGTGAAGTAAGATGGCAAAGCTCGGTAAACGCACCCGCGCCGCGCGCGAAGCTTTCGCAGGCAAAGAAAACCTGTCCGTGGAAGAAGCAGTTGCCCTGGTGAAAGCCAACGCAACCACCAAATTCGACGAGACCATCGAGATCGCGATGAACCTGGGCGTCGACACCCGCCACGCAGACCAGATGGTCCGCGGTGTGGTCGGCCTGCCGAACGGCACCGGCAAGGACATGCGCGTTGCAGTCTTCGCCCGCGGCCCGAAAGCGGAAGAAGCGCAGGCAGCCGGTGCAGACATCGTCGGCGCCGAAGACCTGATGGAAGCGATCCAGGGCGGCAAGATCGACTTTGACCGCTGCATCGCCACCCCGGACATGATGCCGGTCGTCGGCCGTCTGGGTAAAATCCTGGGCCCGCGCAACCTGATGCCGAACCCGAAGGTCGGCACCGTGACCATGGACGTGAAAGCGGCCGTGGAAGCAGCCAAGGGCGGCGAAGTCCAGTTCAAAGCGGAAAAAGGCGGCGTTGTGCACGCCGGCGTCGGCAAAGCGTCCTTTGACGAAGCTAAGCTGGTCGAGAACGTCCGTGCCTTCGTGTCGGCCGTGGCCAAAGCCAAGCCGTCGGGCGCAAAAGGCGCTTATATGAAAAAGATCAACCTGTCCTCGACCATGGGTCCGGGCATCACGGTTGACGTGGACAACGCTGTTACCGAGTAATCGGGCGGCCTTGCCAGACTTCGAAGCCCCGGATGTGCAAACGTCCGGGGCTTTTTCTTTGGGGCTGGTCTTGGGCAGGGGGGGGGCTTGCAATCCGGCCCCGGGGCAGGTTTCCGCCGCTCGTGCGCGCAGGCCTTCTCACGGAAATTTCATACGGTTATCCTTGGGTAAATCTTGTTCAGGCCTCACCGGAGAATATTTGCGGCCCATGACACTACGCAGTTTCTTTGCACAGGACAGTTCCAGCCTCATTGTTGAATTGAGCTCCAGCGGCGCGATCGTTGGCAATCCGATCATCAACAATTCGGACACTCCGGACGGCACGGTCTTCACCTATTCCGGCGGAACAGGAACCACGGTGACGCTGGACGATACCGGGGGCGGGCGGAACCGGTTTAACGATGACCGGGAAGACGACCATATCATCACCGATGGCGGCGGCATCGTGGCCGATGGCACCGAAGTGGAGGCGGAGTTGCAGATTCGGGTCCGGCAGCTGGATGGCGACGGCAATCCCGCGGGGCCTGAAATAACCATCTATGTCTTTTCCCAGAACGGGCAAACGTCCAATGTTTGGGGTTATGCCGCCAGCGCACCGCTTGAGAGCGGCTTTTCGTATGTGAAGGTTGGCGGCTCCAACACTGGAACTGCCCGATACAACGACTTTGTCACCTGCTTTGGCGATGGCACCCTGATCGAGACCGCTGACGGTCCGGTTCCCGTTGAGGATCTGACCCCGGGGCAGCTCGTCTGGACAAAGGATGGCGGCCTTCAGCCCATCCGCTGGATGTCATCCGTTGAGGTGGCGGGCAGCGGTGCATTCGCCCCGGTGGTGTTTGCGCCGGGGGCTATCGGAAACGGCCGGGAGCTGGTTTTGTCTCAGCAGCACCGGGTGCACTTCGAGCTGCCGGTTGCCGAGATGCTGTTCAGCCGGGCCGAGGTTCTGGTCGCCGCCAAGCACCTTTGCGGACTTCCAGGCGTCGCCATCCGTGCTCAGGAGACGGTCCGCTACCATCATGTCATGTTCGACCGTCACCACATCCTAAGGTCAAACGGCGTGCTGACAGAGAGTTTCTTTCTGGCGGCGGGTTCCGTGGCAGCCTTGGGGGCCAGCCAGCGCCGCGAGCTGTTGGTGCTGTTCCCGGAGCTGGCCGGGGGCGCTGGCGCCTTTGGCGAAACCGCAGCCATGACGCTGAGCGCGGCGGAGGCCCGGGTGCTTCGCGGCTGCCTGACACCAGGGGTGCTGGCGGCGGCTGCCTGAGCTGCGGCGATTATACCCGGCGGGGCAGATTTGCCCTTGGAAATCCCTGCAAATGGGACTATCCACTGCCTTGAGATAAAGCGTGCAATTCGTCGTGCGCTTTATTTCATTTCGTCCAAGATGGTGGGTGGCCTCCGATCTGGCCTTAATTTCCCTCCTGAGACGGGTACAGACCAAGAAGATCGGGGGTTTTCATTCCCTCGGGCGGATTTGGCTCATCCCGTAAAACGGACCTGAACGCCGGGCCATCTGGTTCGGCAAATATGAGCCGGGATGTGTAAGCATCCCTAACTTGGAGAGAACTGTGGATAGAGCCCAGAAAGAGAAAGTGGTCGAGGAACTCGGCCAGATCTTCGAAAGCTCTGGCGTCGTGGTGGTAGCTCACTACGCCGGTCTGACAGTTGCCGAGATGCAGGATCTGCGCGCACGTGCCCGTGACGCGAACAGCTCCGTGCGTGTTGCCAAAAACAGGCTCGCCAAAATCGCCCTCGAGGGTAAGCCGTGTGCAAGCATGGCCGACCTGCTGACAGGGATGACCGTTCTGACCTATTCGGAAGACCCTGTGTCCGCTGCAAAAGTGGCCGAGGGTTTCGCCAAGGATAACAAAAAGTTTGAGATCCTCGGCGGTGCAATGGGTGAGAATGCTCTGGACCGCGCAGGCGTCGAAACTGTGTCCAAAATGCCGTCCCGCGACGAGCTCATCGCTCAGATCGCAAGCTGCATTGGCGCACCTGCTTCGAACATCGCCGGCGCAATTGGCGCACCTGCAAGCAACATCGCAAGCATCCTTTCGACCATCGAAGAGAAGGCGGAAGCTGCGTAAGCGGTTGGCACTGAATGACTGGCGTGGGGAAATGTCCCGCACGTTGGAACACACATACTGTAAACGGAAAGAGCTGATACAATGGCTGATCTGAAAGCACTCGCAGAAAGCATCGTGGGTCTGACCCTGCTGGAAGCACAAGAACTGAAAACCATCCTGAAAGACGAATACGGCATCGAGCCCGCAGCTGGCGGCGCAGTTGTCATGGCAGCTGGCGGCGACGCCGGCGGTGCAGCTGAAGAAGAAAAGACCGAATTCGACGTCGTTCTGAAGAACGCCGGCGCTTCCAAGATCAACGTGATCAAAGAAGTTCGCGGCATCACCGGCCTGGGCCTGAAAGAAGCCAAAGAGCTGGTCGAAGCAGGCGGCAAAATCAAAGAAGGCATCGACAAAGCCGAAGCAGAAGACATCAAAGCCAAGCTGGAAGCAGCTGGCGCCGAAGTCGAGCTGGCCTAAGTCCTGCCTCTGGTGCATCGCGGATGCATCGGAAATTTGGCTGGGTCCGGATTTTTCCGGGCCCAGCCGAACCTGTCTTAGAAAGGGCCTCATCCAAGAGGCGTTTTCTTAGGCGGAGTTCAAAGGATCGGGAGGCTGCCTTCGGGACGGTGGCCATGAATTGATCCGAACGCGCTGTCTCGTATGGGCAAGGAGCCGGGGCCCGGCGGCTTCCTTGACCGGTGAGAACTCGAAAGGTGACATCTGACATGGCTCAATCGTTCCTTGGCCAGAAACGTCTACGTAAATATTACGGCAAAATCCGCGAAGTGCTGGAGATGCCGAACCTCATCGAGGTGCAGAAATCTTCTTATGACCTGTTCCTGCGCTCCGGCGATGCAGCAGAGCCGCTGGACGGCGAAGGCATCAAAGGCGTGTTCCAGTCGGTATTCCCGATCAAGGATTTCAACGAAACCTCCGTTCTGGAGTTCGTGAAATACTCGTTCGAGAAGCCGAAATACGACGTCGAAGAGTGCATGCAGCGCGACATGACCTACTCGGCGCCGCTGAAGGTCACCCTGCGCCTGATCGTGTTTGATGTCGATGAGGACACCGGCGCGAAGTCGGTGAAGGACATCAAGGAACAGGACGTCTTCATGGGCGACATGCCCCTGATGACCCCGAACGGCACCTTCATCGTGAACGGCACCGAGCGCGTGATCGTGTCCCAGATGCACCGCTCGCCGGGCGTGTTCTTCGACCACGACAAAGGCAAGACCCACTCCTCGGGCAAGCTGCTGTTTGCCTGCCGCATCATCCCGTACCGCGGCTCCTGGCTGGACTTTGAGTTCGACGCCAAGGACATCGTCTTTGCCCGTATCGACCGCCGCCGCAAACTGCCGGTGACCACCCTGCTGTACGCCCTGGGCCTGGACCAGGAAGGCATCATGGATGCCTATTACAACACCGTGCAGTTCAAGCTGGAGAAATCCCGCGGCTGGGTCACCCCGTTCTTCCCGGAACGCGTGCGCGGCACCCGCCCGACCTACGACCTGGTGGACGCTGCCACCGGCGAGATCATCTGCGAAGCCGGCAAGAAGGTTACTCCGCGCGCCGTCAAGAAGATGATCGAAGAAGGCACCATCACCGAGCTGCTGGTCCCCTTCGAGCACATCGTCGGGAAATATGTCTCCAAGGACATCATCAACGAAGACAACGGCGCAATCTATGTCGAGGCTGGTGATGAACTGACCCTGGAATACGACAAGGACGGCGAACTGATCGGCGGCTCCCTGAAGGAACTGCTGGACGCTGGCATCACCGACATTCCGGTTCTGGACATCGACAACGTCAACGTCGGTCCCTACATGCGCAACACCATGGCGCAGGACAAGAACCTGGACCGCAACAGCGCGCTGATGGACATCTACCGCGTGATGCGCCCGGGCGAGCCGCCCACCGTCGAAGCCGCTTCCGCGCTGTTCGACACCCTGTTCTTCGATTCTGAGCGTTACGACCTCAGCGCCGTTGGCCGTGTCAAAATGAACATGCGCCTGGCACTAGACGCCGAAGACACCCAGCGCACCCTTCGCAAGGAAGACATTGTCGCCTGTATCAAGGCGCTGGTCGACCTGCGTGACGGCCGCGGCGATGTCGACGACATCGACCATCTGGGCAACCGCCGCGTGCGTTCCGTCGGCGAGCTGATGGAAAACCAGTACCGCGTCGGCCTGCTGCGCATGGAGCGTGCGATCAAGGAACGGATGTCCTCCGTCGAGATCGACACCGTGATGCCGCAGGATCTGATCAACGCGAAACCGGCTGCGGCTGCTGTGCGTGAATTCTTCGGCTCCTCGCAGCTGTCGCAGTTCATGGACCAGACCAACCCGCTGTCGGAAGTCACCCACAAACGCCGCCTCTCGGCGCTTGGCCCGGGCGGTCTGACCCGCGAGCGCGCCGGCTTTGAGGTCCGCGACGTGCACCCGACCCACTATGGCCGGATGTGCCCGATTGAGACCCCGGAAGGCCCGAACATTGGCCTGATCAACTCGCTGGCGACCTTCGCGCGCGTCAACAAATACGGCTTCATTGAAACCCCCTACCGGGTGGTGAACGAAGGCCAGGTGACCGACGAAGTGCACTACATGTCGGCAACCGAGGAAATGCGCCATACCGTGGCGCAGGCGAACGCGACCCTGGACGAGAGCGGCAAGTTCATCAACGACCTGGTGTCGACCCGCCAGTCCGGCGACTACACCCTGGCGCCGCGCGAAAGCGTGGACCTGATCGACGTGTCGCCGAAGCAGCTGGTCTCGGTCGCTGCCTCGCTGATCCCGTTCCTGGAAAACGACGACGCCAACCGCGCTCTGATGGGCTCGAACATGCAGCGTCAGGCGGTTCCGCTGCTGCGTGCAGAGGCGCCGCTGGTCGGCACCGGCATCGAGGAAAAGGTTGCGATCGATTCCGGCGCAGCCATCCAGGCGAAACGCGCGGGCATCATCGACCAGGTGGATGCACAGCGTATCGTGATCCGTGCCACCTCCGATCTGGAGCTGGGCGACGCGGGCGTTGACATCTACCGTCTGCGCAAGTTCCAGCGTTCCAACCAGAACACCACCATCAACCAGAAGCCTCTGGTCAAGGTGGGCGACACCGTTGCCAAGGGCGAGGTTATCGCCGACGGCCCGTCGACCGATATGGGCGAACTGGCACTGGGCAAAAACGTGGTCGTCGCGTTCATGCCGTGGAACGGCTACAACTACGAAGACTCGATCCTGATCTCCGAGCGCATCGCGCGTGACGACGTCTTCACCTCGGTCCACATCGAGGAATTCGAAGTCGCCGCCCGTGACACTAAGCTTGGGCCGGAAGAAATCACCCGCGACATCCCCAACGTCGGCGAGGAAGCCCTGCGCAACCTCGACGAGGCGGGCATTGTCTACATCGGTGCCGATGTGGAGCCGGGCGACATTCTGGTTGGCAAGATCACTCCGAAGGGCGAAAGCCCGATGACCCCGGAAGAAAAGCTGCTGCGCGCCATCTTTGGTGAAAAAGCATCTGACGTGCGCGACACCTCGCTGCGCGTGAAGCCGGGCGATTACGGAACCGTGGTCGAGGTACGCGTCTTCAACCGCCACGGCGTGGAAAAAGACGAGCGTGCGCTTCAGATCGAGCGTGAGGAAGTTGAGCGTCTGGCCCGCGACCGGGACGACGAACTGGCGATCCTGGACCGCAACATCTATGCCCGCCTGCACGGCATGCTGCTGGGCAAGACCGCGGTCAAGGGCCCGAAAGGCGTGCGCGCCGGTGCCCCGATCGACCAGGACATGCTGGACAGCCTGTCCCGCGGCCAGTGGTGGATGCTTGCCCTTGAGGATGAGCAGGACGCCCAGGTTGTCGAGGCCCTGAACGAGCAGTACGAGGCGCAGAAGCGTGCTCTGGACGCCCGTTTTGAGGATAAGGTCGAGAAGGTCCGCCGCGGCGACGACCTGCCGCCGGGTGTGATGAAGATGGTCAAGGTCTTCATCGCGGTGAAGCGCAAGCTGCAGCCGGGCGACAAGATGGCCGGCCGTCACGGCAACAAAGGTGTGATCTCGAAAGTGGTGCCGATGGAGGACATGCCGTTCCTCGCCGATGGTACTCCGGTCGACTTCTGCCTCAACCCGCTGGGCGTGCCGTCGCGTATGAACGTCGGTCAGATCCTGGAGACCCACATGGGCTGGGCCGCACGCGGCCTCGGCATCAAGGTGGATGACGCGCTGCAGGAATACCGCCGCTCGGGCGACCTGACCCCGGTCCGTGAAGCGATGCACCACGCCTATGGCGACGATGTCTATGACGAAGGCATCGCCAATATGGACGAGGCAACGCTGGTTGAGGCCGCAGGCAACGTGACCCGCGGTGTGCCGATTGCGACCCCGGTCTTTGACGGCGCCAAGGAAGACGATGTGAACAACGCCCTGGTGCGTGCGGGCTTTGACCAGTCCGGCCAGTCGATCCTGTTCGACGGCCGCACCGGCGAGCAGTTCGCGCGTCCGGTGACCGTCGGCATCAAGTACCTGCTGAAGCTGCACCACCTGGTGGACGACAAGATCCACGCGCGTTCCACCGGCCCGTACTCGCTGGTTACCCAGCAGCCGCTGGGCGGTAAGGCGCAGTTCGGCGGTCAGCGCTTTGGTGAGATGGAAGTCTGGGCTCTGGAAGCCTATGGCGCCGCCTACACCCTGCAGGAGATGCTCACCGTCAAATCGGATGACGTCGCCGGCCGGACCAAGGTCTATGAGTCGATCGTCAAGGGCGAGGATAACTTCGAGGCGGGCGTGCCGGAATCGTTCAACGTTCTGGTCAAAGAAGTCCGCGGCCTCGGCCTGAACATGGAACTCCTGGATGCGGAGGTTGAGGAGTGAACCCATTCGTACTTCCACCTCGTATCGATAGTGGAGAGTTTGGCCTAGGTGAGGACAGCGCTTCTTGGAAAGAGGTTAGCTGGAATCACCTGGACCAGGGCTTGAGCAATGGAGAAGGCATGACGACTACAAGTATTGGAACCGCAACCATTTGCGGAAGAAATGTTCGCTTCGTCATGGGCATTCGTGATGAAGATCAGGTGCCATTTCTCTCCTACACTGTATTTGCGCCTGTCGGAAAGCAAAGCTGGTGCTCGTTTAATTTCGCGGAGGTTCAAAAATGAACCAGGAAATCACCAACAACCCGTTCAACCCGCTGACGCCGCCGAAGGTCTTTGATGAAATCAAAGTCTCGCTGGCCAGCCCGGAACGGATCCTGTCTTGGTCCTATGGTGAGATCAAGAAACCGGAAACCATCAACTACCGGACCTTCAAGCCGGAGCGCGACGGCCTGTTCTGCGCCCGCATCTTCGGCCCGATCAAAGACTACGAATGCCTGTGCGGCAAATATAAGCGGATGAAGTACCGTGGCGTCGTCTGCGAAAAATGCGGCGTCGAGGTCACCCTGCAGAAAGTGCGCCGCGAGCGCATGGGCCACATCGAACTGGCCGCACCCGTTGCGCACATCTGGTTCCTGAAGTCGCTGCCGTCCCGCATCGGCCTGATGCTGGACATGACCCTGCGCGATCTGGAACGGGTTCTGTACTTTGAAAACTACGTTGTCATCGAGCCGGGCCTGACCGACCTCAGCTACGGTCAGATGATGACCGAAGAAGAGTACATGGACGCCCAGGACGCCTATGGCATGGACGCCTTCACCGCCAACATCGGCGCTGAAGCGATCCGTGACATGCTGGCCCAGATCGACCTGGAATCGGAAGCCGAAACGCTGCGCGCCGAACTGGCCGAAGCAACCGGCGAACTGAAGCCCAAGAAGATCATCAAGCGTCTGAAAGTTGTGGAATCCTTCCTGGAATCGGGCAACCGTCCGGAATGGATGATCATGACCGTGATCCCGGTCATTCCGCCGGAACTGCGCCCGCTGGTTCCGCTGGACGGTGGCCGCTTTGCGACCTCCGACCTGAACGACCTGTACCGCCGCGTGATCAACCGGAACAACCGCCTGAAGCGGCTGATCGAACTGCGCGCGCCGGACATCATCGTCCGCAATGAAAAGCGGATGCTGCAGGAATCCGTTGACGCGCTGTTCGACAACGGCCGCCGCGGCCGCGTCATCACCGGCGCTAACAAGCGACCGCTGAAGTCGCTGTCCGACATGCTGAAAGGCAAGCAGGGCCGCTTCCGCCAGAACCTTCTGGGTAAGCGCGTCGACTTCTCCGGCCGTTCGGTGATTGTGACCGGTCCGGAACTGAAGCTGCACCAGTGCGGCCTGCCCAAGAAGATGGCGCTGGAGCTGTTCAAGCCCTTCATCTACTCGCGCCTTGAAGCCAAGGGTCTGTCTTCGACTGTGAAACAGGCGAAGAAACTGGTCGAAAAAGAGCGTCCCGAGGTTTGGGATATCCTGGATGAGGTGATCCGCGAGCACCCGGTGATGCTGAACCGCGCGCCGACGCTTCACCGTCTGGGTATCCAGGCGTTCGAACCCACGCTGATCGAAGGCAAGGCGATCCAGCTGCACCCGCTGGTCTGCTCGGCGTTCAACGCGGACTTCGACGGCGACCAGATGGCTGTTCACGTCCCGCTGAGCCTTGAGGCCCAGCTGGAAGCGCGCGTCCTGATGATGTCGACCAACAACGTTCTGTCGCCCGCAAACGGCGCACCGATCATCGTTCCGTCGCAGGATATGATCCTGGGTCTCTACTATGTGACCCTGGAACGCGAAGGCATGCCCGGTGAAGGCAAGATCTTTGGCACCATCGACGAGGTTCAGCACGCGCTGGACGCCGGCGAAGTGCACCTGCACACCAAGATCACTGCGCGGATTACTCAGATTGATGAGGAAGGCAACGAGGTTCTCAAGCGCTTTGAGACCACCCCGGGCCGTGTCCGCCTGGGCGCGCTGCTGCCGAAAAACGCCAAGGCGCCGTTTGAACTGGTCAACCGCCTCTTGCGGAAGAAAGAGGTTCAGCAGGTCATCGACACCGTCTACCGCTACTGCGGCCAGAAAGAGTCGGTTATCTTCTGTGACCAGATCATGACCATGGGTTTCCGCGAAGCGTTCAAGGCCGGCATCTCGTTCGGCAAGGACGACATGGTGATCCCGGACGGCAAGTGGACCATCGTCGACGACACCCGCGATCAGGTGAAAGACTTTGAACAGCAGTACATGGACGGCCTGATCACCCAGGGCGAAAAGTACAACAAAGTTGTCGACGCCTGGTCGAAGTGTAACGACAAGGTCACCGAGGCGATGATGGGCTCGATCTCCGCTGACAAGCGGGACGAAAACGGCGCCGTGATGGAACCGAACTCGGTCTACATGATGGCCCACTCTGGTGCGCGTGGCTCGGTTACGCAGATGAAGCAGCTGGGTGGCATGCGCGGCCTGATGGCCAAGCCGAACGGCGACATCATCGAGACTCCGATCATCTCGAACTTTAAAGAAGGCCTGACCGTTCTCGAGTACTTCAACTCGACCCACGGTGCCCGTAAAGGTCTGTCGGATACCGCGCTTAAGACGGCGAACTCGGGTTACCTGACCCGCCGTCTGGTGGACGTGGCGCAGGACTGCATCGTTCGCGAGATCGATTGCGGCACCGAGCGTGCGATCACCGCAGAAGCGGCTGTGAACGACGGCGAGGTTGTGGCCAGCTTGGGCGAGCGCATCCTGGGCCGTGTGGCTGCGGATGACATCAAGCGTCCTGGCACCGACGAGATAATCGTGGCCGCAGGCCAGTTGATCGATGAGCGCATGGCGGATGCAGTGGAAGAGGCCGGCGTGCAGTCGACCCGCATCCGCTCGCCGCTGACCTGTGAGAGCGAAGAGGGCGTCTGCGCCATGTGCTACGGCCGTGACCTGGCCCGCGGCACCCGCGTCAACACCGGCGAGGCCGTCGGCATCATCGCGGCGCAGTCGATCGGTGAACCCGGCACCCAGCTGACCATGCGGACCTTCCACATCGGCGGCGTTGCCCAGGGTGGCCAGCAGTCGTTCCTGGAAGCAAGCCAGGAAGGCAAGATCGTCTTCGAGATGCCGCAGACCCTGGAGAACGCCAACGGCGAGACCCTGGTTGTCGGCCGCAACATGAAGCTGATCATCCAGGACGAGCACGGCGAAGAGCGCGCCAGCCACAAGCTGGGCTACGGCTCCAAGCTGTTCGTCAAGGAAGGCCAGAATGTTGCCCGCGGCGACAAGCTGTTCGAATGGGATCCCTATACCCTGCCGATCATCGCCGAGAAGCCGGGTACGGCTAAGTATGTCGACCTGATCTCGGGCCTGGCGGTCCGCGACGAGACCGACGAAGCCACCGGCATGACCCAGAAGATCGTGATCGACTGGCGTGCGGCTCCGAAAGGTTCCGACCTGAAGCCGGAAATCATCCTGGTGGACGGCAATGGCGAGCCGGTGCGCAACGATGCTGGCAACCCGCTGACCTACCCGATGTCCGTGGACGCCATCCTGTCGGTCGAAGACGGCCAGCAGATCATGGCAGGTGACGTTGTTGCGCGTATCCCGCGTGAAGGCGCCAAGACCAAGGACATTACCGGTGGTCTGCCGCGCGTTGCGGAACTGTTCGAAGCCCGCCGCCCGAAAGATCACGCGATCATCGCCGAAATTGATGGTTACGTGCGCTTTGGCCGCGACTACAAGAACAAGCGCCGTATCGCGATCGAGCCGTCGGACGAGTCGATGGAAGCCGTCGAATACATGGTGCCCAAGGGCAAGCACATTCCGGTTCAGGAAGGTGATTTTGTCCAGAAGGGCGACTACATCATGGACGGCAACCCGGCGCCGCATGACATCCTGTCCATCATGGGTGTCGAGGCACTGGCGAACTACATGATCGACGAGGTTCAGGACGTCTACCGCCTGCAGGGTGTGAAGATCAACGACAAGCACATCGAGGTGATCGTCCGCCAGATGCTGCAGAAGTGGGAGATCTCCAACTCCGGCGACACCACGCTGCTGAAAGGCGAACACGTGGACAAGCAGGAGTTCGACGCCGCCAACGAGAAGGCCCTTGCCCGCGGCAAGCGTCCGGCGCAGGGCGAACCAATTCTGCTCGGCATCACCAAGGCGTCGCTGCAGACCCGCTCCTTCATCTCGGCAGCCTCCTTCCAGGAGACCACCCGGGTTCTCACCGAGGCCTCGGTGCAGGGCAAGAAGGACAAGCTGGTCGGCCTCAAGGAGAACGTCATCGTGGGCCGCCTGATCCCGGCCGGCACCGGCGGCGCCACCCAGCGGGTGCGCCAGATCGCCCAGGGCCGCGACAACGTGGTTCTGGAAGCCCGCCGCGAGGAAGCCGAAGCCGCTGCAGCCCTGGCTGCGCCGGTGATGGATGACGGCGTGGTGGACGAGGGCGGCCTGGACAACCTGGTCGACACTCCGGAAAGCCGCGACTAATCCCTGGCGCCGAAAGTCATGAAAAAGCCCCCGTATGCCACATGCGGGGGCTTTTTTGTGTTCTGAACCGCGGCTATGTGTTGGTTGAGGGAAGCGGATCAGCACATGTTCCGCGGGCAGGGGGCGCCGATGGATATCAGGCTTCGGATGATCGGGCTGGTGCGGTTTTCCGTCCTGAGCACAGATTACTATTCGGACCGGTTCAAGACCCTGGACGAAAAGGCAGAGCACCTGTTCTCACCGGAGCGGATGGAGCTGCGCTTCCGGCTGTTTGAAAACCTGTGCCTGCGGTCTCTGACACAACAAACCGACAGCAGTTTCCGGCTGATTGTGCTGACTTCGCAGGATCTGCCGGCGCCTTACCTTCAGCGGCTGCTGGATCTGACAGAGCCCTTCGGCAACATCTACTGTCACGGCGCCGCCCCTGACATTCACTATCAGCAGCTGAAAGCGGCTTATGGGCTTGTCCACCTGCGCCGGGCGACGCACCGGGTTCTGTTCCGGCTGGATGATGACGATGCGCTGGACCGTGATTTCATCAAACGCACCAAGGCTTTTGCGCGCGGCATGATCCCGCTCCAGGACGAGGGGCAGACGCCATTTATGATTGCGCATAACCGCGGGCTTTACCTGGAAAAAACCAGCAAGGGCTGCGAGATCTACGATACCTGCGAACGCTCGCCGCTTTCGGCCGGCCTGTCGCTGGTAGCGCCGCTCAGCAGCAACGCCAACCCCTATGCTTACAATCACCGCAAGATTGCGCAGCATTACAACACATTCTCCGATATCTCGGTGCCTGCGTTCCTGCGCACAATTCACGGTGACAACAAATCCGATCCGGCCCAGATGGGGATCACCCGCAAATGGCGGCGGCGCCAGGTCAATCAAGCGCTAGAGCGGCATTTCGGCTTTGACCCGGATTGGCTCAGGGAACTGCTGCCATGACACCCAATCAGGCCGGCGCTCTGCTGATGGCAGGCAGTATGGCCGCCTTCACCTTCAACGACGCGCTGGTCAAGCTGGTCAGCTCCTCCCTGCCGCTGGCGCAGATCCTGACCATACGGGGCATTGCCGCGAGCTTTCTCATACTGTTTCTTGCCCGACGCCTTGGAAGCCTGCGCCTCCGCCTGTCCGGCAAGGCCTGGACGATGATCGCGCTGCGCTGCGGTTTCGAGGTCGCTTGCACCTATCTGTTCCTCACGGCCCTGATGCTGATGCCGCTGGCAAATCTGACGGCGGTACTGCAGGTGCTGCCCCTGACCGTGACCCTTTGCGCCGCCTTGTTCCTGCAGGAACCGGTGGGCTGGCGGCGGATGGCCGCTATTGCCGCGGGCTTTGCTGGGATGTTGCTGATCGTGCGCCCGGGCCCGGACGGGTTCAGTGACGGTGCCCTTTATGCCCTGGCTGCGGTGGCCTGCATCACCGCCCGCGACCTGGTGACCCGCCGGATGCCGGCCGAGGTGCCGTCCATGACCGTGACGCTGTCGGCCTCAGTCTCGGTGCTTGTGTTCGGCATTTCGGCCTCCGCCACCACCGAATGGCAGCCGGCCGGCACTGCCGACCTCCTGGCGCTGATGGGGGCGGCCGTGTTTATCTTTGCGGGCTACCTCTGTTCGGTGATGACGATGCGGGTAGGTGAGGTCGCCGTGGTGGCGCCGTTCCGCTACAGCGGCCTGATCTGGGCGCTGATTCTGGGCTGGGCGGTGTTTGGCGAATGGCCGGATATGCTGACCTTGGCCGGCGCGGCAATTGTCGCTGGCGCCGGGCTGTTCACCTTCTACCGCGAGCGCAAGGCTGCGCGGGCGACAGCAGCGGCAGGTTAAGCCTGGGCAAATGCTTGTTTCACGCTGGCAGTCCTGATGCCAAAAACAGTGGTAAATTCCGTTTGCTGTTCCCGCGTCAGCGGCGTGACATCCACCGGTTTGGCGCCGGCCTGGCGGGAATCGTTATAGCGATTGTGGCTGCGCACCCACATTGGCGCGTCGGTGATCGTGACCGAGGGCATGTGGTGGTGGATCTTATGATGCGCGAAATTCATGATCGTCTTGCGGCTGCCGCCTGCCGCATACATCCCCAGCGCCGCGGTGAAATAGGGGCGCACGGCCGGCGCTGCGGCAATGCCTGCGGCGCCGAATTCGGCAACATAGCCCCGGTTGAAATCAATCGCCGCGGCAGAGGAGCGGGCAAACAGTTTTGCGCAGTCATCAGCGGTCTCGCGCAGGCGTTCAACAAAATCGGTGGCCACCGCGTCGTCATCGTCGAACCGGAATTGCAGGCAGGGGGCCTTGGGATTTTGCCGGGCATTGTTCAGCAGCTCTTTCATGACCTCCCGGTGCTTGCGCGGCGGCTCAGCATGAATGCGAATTTGCGGCATTCCGGCTGTCAGCGCCTCCAGCCGGTCGCGGTACTTGCCGGGCAGGCTTCCGCCAATCACCAGAATCAGGTCAAATTCCTGGTCTGTCTGCTCCCGCAGGCAGGGCAGGGCTACGGTCTCAAACAACCGGAACCGCTCCTCCATCCGGGCCTCGGCATAGAGATAGGCCAGACGCTCTTCCAGCGTTTCATGCTCCACTTGAAATCCGCCGATGGCCGGGTATGAAAACCGGCACAATCCGATGACCTGCATGTTTAAATCCATTTTGCGTGCAATGCTGGGTGCGCTGACTATGCCGGTCCCTCCGGGGCCGGGCAAGATGCAACAGGCCGCGGCCGGCAGGATCCCGGAGGGGCCGCTGTTGACAACCCCCGCGACTCCCCATATACGCGCGCTTATCCGGCACCTGGAGTGTATTCTTCGTCAGCCGAATTCAAAATTGCAGTGGCTCAAGGTCCGGGCACTTTTACCACCCGGATCCTCTGTAAACACACCGCGTCGTCTCACCTCGGAATGGGAGCGATTGCGGTTTTTGCGCTTGTGGACGCACAGGTGCAGCGAAATCACCCGCACGCGCCGGCGTGCATGACAAGTTGCTAAACGGGGAATACCTGAATGCCAACGATCCAGCAGCTGATCCGCAAGCCGCGTCAGCCGAAGCGTAAAGTTTCGAAGTCCCAGCACCTCGAGCAGTGCCCGCAAAAGCGCGGCGTCTGCACCCGCGTGTACACCACCACTCCGAAGAAACCGAACTCCGCTATGCGGAAAGTTGCGAAGGTCCGCCTGACCAACGGCTTCGAGGTGATCTCCTACATCCCCGGTGAAAGCCACAACCTTCAGGAACACTCCGTGGTTCTGATCCGCGGCGGCCGTGTAAAAGACCTTCCGGGTGTCCGTTACCACATCCTGCGCGGTGTTCTGGATACCCAGGGCGTCAAAGACCGTAAGCAGCGCCGCTCGAAGTACGGCGCGAAGCGTCCTAAGTAAGAAGGAGAGGCTGATATGTCACGTCGTCACGCCGCTGAAAAACGCGAAGTTCTGCCCGACGCCAAGTTCGGCGACCGCGTTCTGACCAAATTCATGAACAACCTGATGATCGACGGCAAGAAGTCGGTCGCAGAGCGTATCGTCTACAACGCATTCGACCGCGTCGAAGGCAAGATCAAGCGCGCTCCGGTTGAGGTCTTCCACGAAGCCCTGGACAACATCAAACCGTCCGTCGAGGTCCGCTCCCGCCGTGTTGGCGGTGCAACCTACCAGGTTCCGGTTGAAGTCCGCCCCGAGCGCCGCGAAGCGCTGGCCATCCGCTGGCTGATCGCTGCCGCACGCAACCGCAACGAGAACACCATGGAAGAGCGCCTCGCAGGCGAGCTGCTGGACGCCGTCCAGTCCCGTGGCACCGCGGTTAAGAAGCGCGAAGACACCCACAAGATGGCCGAGGCGAACAAAGCCTTCAGCCATTACCGCTGGTAAGCCGGAGGACATAGACCTATGGCACGCGAATATCCGCTCGACCTGTACCGTAACTTCGGTATCATGGCGCACATCGACGCAGGTAAAACCACCTGCTCCGAGCGCATCCTGTATTACACTGGCAAATCCCACAACATCGGTGAGGTGCACGACGGTGCAGCCACCATGGACTGGATGGAGCAGGAGCAGGAACGCGGTATCACCATCACCTCGGCTGCGACCACCACTTTCTGGGAACGCACCGAAGACGGTAAGACCGCCGACTCGCCGAAGCACCGCCTGAACATCATCGACACCCCCGGCCACGTTGACTTCACCATCGAAGTTGAGCGTTCGCTGGCGGTTCTCGACGGTGCGGTCTGTGTTCTGGACGCCAACGCCGGTGTTGAACCCCAGACCGAAACCGTGTGGCGTCAGGCTGACCGCTACAAGGTTCCGCGCATGGTGTTCGTCAACAAGATGGACAAGATCGGCGCCGACTTCTTCAACTGCGTCAACATGATCGAAGACCGTACCGGCGCCCGCGCGGTCCCGGTTGGTGTTCCGATCGGCGCAGAGAATGAGCTGGAAGGCCTGGTTGACCTGGTCAACATGGAAGAATGGCTGTGGCAGGGCGAAGACCTGGGCGCATCCTGGATCAAAGCTCCGATCCGTGACAGCCTGAAAGACATGGCTGACGAATGGCGCGGCAAAATGGTGGAAGCGGCCGTCGAAATGGACGACGACGCCATGGAAGCCTACCTGGAAGGCGAAGAGCCCGACGTTGCCACCCTGCGCAAACTGCTGCGCAAGGGCACCCTGGAGCTGGCGTTTGTTCCGGTTCTGGGCGGTTCCGCGTTCAAGAACAAAGGTGTGCAGCCGCTGCTGAACGCCGTGATCGACTACCTGCCCAGCCCGCTGGACGTTGTCGACTACATGGGCTTTAAACCCGGTGACGAAACCGAAGAGCGTAACATTGCCCGCCGTGCGGACGATGAAATGGCGTTCTCCGGCCTGGCGTTCAAAATCATGAACGACCCGTTTGTCGGCTCGCTGACCTTCACCCGCATCTATTCCGGCGTCCTGAACAAGGGCGACACGCTTCTGAACTCCACCAAGGGTAAGAAAGAGCGCGTCGGCCGGATGATGATGATGCACTCCAACGACCGCGAGGAAATCACTGAAGCGTTCGCAGGCGACATCATCGCGCTGGCAGGCCTGAAGGACACCACCACCGGTGACACTCTCTGCGCCGTCAACGATCCGGTTGTCCTGGAAACCATGACCTTCCCGGATCCGGTGATCGAGATCGCGGTTGAGCCGAAAACCAAGGCCGACCAGGAGAAAATGTCCCAGGGTCTGGGCCGTCTGGCCGCCGAAGACCCGTCCTTCCGTGTGGAAACCGACCTGGAATCCGGTCAGACCATCATGAAGGGCATGGGCGAACTTCACCTGGACATCCTGGTTGACCGCCTCAAGCGCGAGTTCAAGGTGGAAGCCAACATCGGTGCGCCGCAGGTGGCCTACCGAGAGACCATCTCCAAAGAGGTCGAGCACTCCTACACCCACAAGAAGCAGTCGGGTGGTTCGGGCCAGTTCGCCGAGGTGAAGCTGATCATCTCGCCGACCGAAGCCGGCGAAGGCTACTCCTTCGAATCCCGCATCGTCGGCGGTGCGGTTCCGAAGGAATACATCCCCGGTGTTGAAAAAGGCATCCAGTCCGTCATGGACAGCGGCCCGCTGGCCGGCTTCCCCGTGATCGACTTCAAAGTTGCCCTGATCGACGGTAAGTTCCACGACGTGGACTCCAGCGTTCTGGCCTTTGAAATCGCCGCCCGCATGGGCATGCGCGAAGGCATGAAGAAAGCTGGCGCCAAGCTGCTGGAACCGATCATGAAGGTCGAAGTGATCACCCCGGAAGAATACACCGGCGGCATCATCGGCGACCTGACCTCCCGCCGCGGCCAGGTGTCCGGCCAGGAGAACCGCGGCAACGCAATCGCCATCGACGCCTTTGTGCCGCTGGCGAACATGTTCGGCTACATCAACACCCTGCGTTCGATGAGCTCGGGCCGCGCCCAGTTCACCATGCAGTTCGATCACTACGATCCGGTGCCGCAGAACATCTCCGACGAGATCCAGGCGAAATACGCGTAAGCGTCAGAAAATTGAGGGGTCCGCAGCCGTTGCGTGCCCCTCTCGAAACAAAAGGAGGCCATCATGGCTAAGGAAAAGTTTGAACGTAATAAACCGCACGTCAACATCGGCACCGTTGGCCACGTTGACCACGGCAAGACCACTCTGACCGCGGCTATCACCAAATACTTCGGTGACTTCAAAGCCTACGACCAGATCGACGGCGCACCGGAAGAAAAAGCCCGCGGCATCACCATCTCGACCGCGCACGTCGAATATGAAACCGAAGCGCGCCACTATGCGCACGTCGACTGCCCCGGCCACGCCGACTACGTCAAGAACATGATCACCGGCGCAGCCCAGATGGACGGCGCGATCCTGGTTGTGAACGCTGCTGACGGCCCGATGCCGCAGACCCGCGAGCACATCCTGCTGGCCCGCCAGGTTGGCGTTCCGGCCCTGGTTGTCTTCATGAACAAAGTTGACCAGGTCGACGACGAAGAGCTGCTGGAGCTGGTGGAAATGGAAATCCGCGAGCTGCTGTCCTCCTACGAATTCCCGGGCGACGACATTCCGATCGTTGCGGGCTCCGCTCTGGCGGCGATGGAAGGCAACAACCCGGAAATCGGCGAAGAGAAGATCAAAGAGCTGATGGCGGCCGTGGATGAGTACATCCCGACCCCGGAGCGTGCGGTTGACCAGCCGTTCCTGATGCCGATCGAAGACGTGTTCTCGATCTCCGGCCGCGGCACCGTTGTGACCGGCCGTGTTGAGCGCGGTGTGATCAACGTTGGCGACGAAATCGAAATCGTCGGCATCAAAGACACTTCGAAAACCACCTGCACCGGCGTGGAAATGTTCCGCAAGCTGCTGGACCGCGGTGAAGCGGGCGACAACATCGGCGCCCTGCTGCGCGGTGTGGACCGTGATTCCGTTGAGCGCGGCCAGGTTCTGTGCAAGCCGGGTTCCGTGACCCCGCACACCAAGTTCGAAGCCGAAGCCTACATCCTGACCAAGGAAGAAGGCGGCCGCCACACCCCGTTCTTCGCGAACTACCGTCCGCAGTTCTACTTCCGCACCACCGACGTGACCGGCACCGTGACCCTGCCGGAAGGCACCGAGATGGTGATGCCGGGCGACAACCTGAAGTTCGCAGTTGAGCTGATCGCCCCGATCGCGATGGAAGACGGCCTGCGCTTCGCCATCCGCGAAGGCGGCCGCACCGTCGGCGCCGGCGTTGTGTCGAAGATCATTGAATAATCAGGTCTCCTGATTGATCGACGGAAAGGCCGCCTTCGGGCGGCCTTTTTTCTTTGTGGGTGTAAGAATTAGCGGGATGTTAATCGATTATTGATAGTTTTGATTGGCGCACATGATACCTCGTCATGCTTGCATACTGAGGGAAACTGCCCCATATGGTTCGTGCAACTGAGTTCGTTGCGTAGATAACTGAGTAGCTCAGTCACGAACAAAAGTTGCATTGTTGACGGTTCTGTAGTTTCTAGATTGAGGGAGGATGCAAAATGGCGGACGCACGTGTTGTGTCAAATTTCCTCGTGGATTTGGCCGAGGCGGAACAGAACACTCTGACACCCATGCAGGATCTTAAGCTTGTGTATATCTCACACGGCTACCGGCTCGGTGCATTTGGGGTGCCATTGATCTCCAATCGAATAGAAGCATGGAAATTTGGGCCCGTCATTCCGTCTCTCTACCACGCCATCAAGCACTGGCGCGACAAGCCTGTCGGCAAGGTCGTCGTTACCTCTCTTCCAGATTTGACGGATGATGAAAAGGTATTCGTTGGACAGATATACCAAGCCTATAAAGATCTGGATGGTATTGCGCTTTCTAATCTTACTCATCAGCCGGGTACTCCCTGGGATGAGGTGTACGACCCTAGTGTGGCTAACCTTGAGATAGGTGATGACCTCATTCAGCACCACTACAGAGAGATCATGGCTGCATAATGGCCCCCAAAGCAGGTGATCCTCTTTCGGACTTCTTGTTCCAGAAGATCAAGCAGCATGCAAAGGATGCTGCACGTCCAATTGGTGATACAGATCAAAAAGCTTCGGATGAAGCTAGTGCATTTGCAAACGAGCAGTACGAAGAAATTCAGAGGAAGAAGGCTGAAACAGCTGGGTTGCAGGAGCGTAACCGAGACCGAAGAATAAATCGTAAGCTTCGGACTGGGTATGCCAAGTCAGTTTTCTGCTACTTGGTTTGCTACTCGATTTTTGTGGGGATTGTCCTTCTCTTGGCTGGTTTCAAAGTTTACGGTTTTGTCCTTCCCCCTGAAGTGTTGAGTTTCCTGGTCGGTAGTACTGCTGCGGCGGCAATTGGGCTTGTCTACGCCGTTACCAACGGACTCTTCGACGGCATAGGTAAGGTGTAGTCTTTGTTGGGCAACCTGTTCTCCGCGACTGCCGGTTAACACACCTAAACAAACCCCAAACCCACCGCTCTCCCCAAACGCAACGGTTTCGGTGCGAAACCCCTTGCCACATGGCCCTTTCGGGCGTATAGGGCGCGAGTTCGCCAAGTGCGAATAGGGGCGGGATGATTCCCGCCTTTTGGGTTCGATGAGGGGTTGCGGTGGTCGCAGGCCCTCCTCTCAACCCCAACGCCTGAATAAAAGGCTGTACGATGCAAAGCCAAAACATCCGTATCCGGCTGAAGGCATTTGACTATCGCGTGCTGGATGCCTCCACGCAAGAGATCGTCAACACTGCCAAGCGGACCGGCGCGCAAGTGCGCGGCCCGATCCCGATGCCGAACAAGATCGAGAAATTCACTGTTCTGCGTGGCCCCCACGTTGACAAGAAATCCCGCGACCAGTTCGAGATCCGCACCCACAAGCGCCTTCTCGACATCGTCGACCCGACCCCGCAGACCGTGGACGCGCTGATGAAGCTCGACCTGGCCGCCGGCGTTGACGTCGAAATCAAGCTGCAGTCGTAAGATCGGAGGGTATAGATTATGCGTTCCGGTATTATCGCTAAAAAAGTGGGCATGACCCGCCTGTTCCTGGAAGACGGCAAGCAGATCCCTGTGACCGTTCTGTCCCTGGACGGCCTGCAGGTTGTTGCTCAGCGTACTGAGGAAAAAGACGGCTACACCGCTGTTCAGCTGGGTGCAGGCTCTGCCAAGGCAAAGCGTACTTCGCAAGCCATGCGCGGTGTCTTCGCTGCTGCCAAGGTGGAACCCAAGCGCAAGCTGGCCGAATTCCGCGTTCCCGCGGACGGCCTGATCGAAGTCGGCGCCGAGATCTCGGCCGAACACTTCCTGGCTGGCCAGAAAGTGGACGTCACCGGCACCTCGATCGGTAAAGGCTTTGCAGGTGCAATGAAGCGTCACAACTTCGGCGGTCTGCGCGCCTCGCACGGTGTGTCGATCTCGCACCGTTCGCACGGTTCGACCGGTCAGTGTCAGGACCCCGGCCGCGTCTTCAAAGGCAAGAAAATGGCCGGCCACATGGGCGCTGCCCGTGTGACCACCCAGAACCTGGAAGTGGTGAAAACCGACGCCGAGCGCGGCCTGGTCTTCATCAAGGGCGCCGTACCGGGCCCGAAATCCGGCTGGGTTACCGTCAAGGACGCCGTGAAGAAGAAAGCCCCCGAGGGTCTGCCTTTCCCGGCCGCTCTGAAAACTGCGGAAGCTCCCGCGGAAGGTGGTGAAGCATGAAACTTGACGTGATCAAACTGGACGGCGGCAAATCGGGCGACATCGAACTGTCCGAAGACCTGTTCGGCCTGGAGCCGCGTGCGGACATCCTGCACCGCGTGGTCCGCTGGCAGCGCAACAACGCGCAGGCCGGCACCCACAAGGTGAAGACCCGTTCCGAGACCTCCTACTCGACCAAGAAGATCTACCGCCAGAAGGGCACCGGCGGCGCACGCCACGGTGACCGCAACGCGCCGATCTTCCGCAAGGGTGGTATCTACAAGGGTCCGACCCCGCGTTCGCACGGCCACGAGCTGACCAAGAAGTTCCGCAAGCTGGGCCTGCGCCACGCGCTGTCCGCCAAAGCAAAAGCGGGCGAACTGGTCATCATCGAGGACGCCGCAGCTGAGGGCAAGACCGCCGCTCTGGCCAAACAGGTGAAGAACCTGGGCTGGAAACGCGCTCTGGTCATCGACGGCGCTGCCGTGAACGAAGGCTTCCTGCAAGCGTCCCGCAACATCGAAGGTCTGGACATCCTGCCGACCATCGGTGCCAACGTCTATGACATCCTGAAGCGTGACACCCTGGTGATCACCAAAGCGGGTGTCGAAGCACTGGAGGCTCGCCTGAAATGAGCGCGAAAGCAGAACACTACGACGTGATCCGCAAGCCGATCATCACCGAGAAATCCACCATGGCGTCCGAGAACGGCGCAGTGGTGTTCGAAGTGGCAATCGACTCCAACAAGCCGATGATCAAAGAAGCCGTTGAGGCTCTCTTTGGCGTCAAGGTGAAAGCGGTCAACACCACCGTCACCAAGGGTAAGGTCAAGCGTTTCCGCGGCCAGATGGGCAAGCGTAAAGACGTGAAAAAAGCCTATGTCACCCTGGAAGAAGGCAATACCATCGACGTGTCCACCGGACTCTGAGATCTGCCTTTTTGACAAGATTGAGAGGCCCTCGCGCAAGCGGGGGCCTTTTTTGTTGGGGCAGGGGTGCAACCCATGACGGATCGAAATGGCCTTTCGCACAAGGCTTCATTTCCGCGCACACGCCACTCCGTCTAGTCTGGGTGCAAAGGCAATTTGAACCAAGGTGCATTATGAATTCCCACGCTGACCTTTTTGACGTCGTACAGATGTATTTCGACGGGCTGTTTTACTGCGACAAGGAAAAGCTGGACGCGGTGTTCCACCCGGCAGCGAGCCTGTTTGATGCCGAGAAGGGCGCGATCTTTTCCGAACCCGTGGCAAGCTTCAATGAGGACGTCGGCGGCAACGCGGCCAACTCGCCCCATGCGCTGGGGCAGAAGATGGATGCCGAAATCCTGATGGTAGACCATATGTCGCCGGTGAGCGCGCTGGTGAAAATCCGCTTCCGGGCGCGCAGGAATGTGTATCAGGATCACCTGTCGATGCTGAAGGGCGAGAACGGCTGGCAGATCGTGGCCAAGGTCTGGTGCCTGGAAAAGGTTGTTGACCAGATATGAAGCGGAGCCGCCGGAGCAATCCGGCGGCTTTGTCCAGGGGCGGAATCCGGCTGAGGTCAGCGGTAGCAGGCATGGCGGGTCCCTTGTGAAAGGCTTGCGCTGATTTATAGCCGCTGCCGGTTAAAATCCGCGAAGCCGTCCGTGCGCCCCTCACGCAACACCCATCAAAGCGCTGACCTGTGACCTAGTTCCCGGGCGCGGAATCAAGGCCGCAGGCCGCCGCGCTAGCGTCATGCTGAAAGCATGCCTCCGGCATGGCCCGCCCCGATAGAGCGGCGCTATGGCTGATGTTCTGCGCGTCGGTGAGGTCCTACGGATCTTGCCGGGATAAACTGCCAAACGCCACGTTGAGAGCACCCCCACGGGACGGTTCTGAGTTTCGCACTTGTTACAGATGGGTTTCTCCTCAATATTCCATCTACGATTGTGGGTGGAGCAGTGATGGCTTACGTAAGCAGCCTTTCGGAGTTTATTGAGGCAGTTGCCAAACTGAACTCAAAATGGGGTAACGGCCAGCTTCTTTTTCGAGGTCATGAAGACAGGGCCTACATGGCGGAGCCTTCTGTCTTGAGGTCAAGAGACTGGCAGCTTCGAGAGCACGAAATGCTTCGGCAGCTCTTGGCCGAACATCCCGATGAATTTTCGCGGGATATTAGCACGTTTGAATTGCTGGCCAGGGCGCAGCACTACGGGCTGCCGACTTGTCTGCTGGATGTTACTAGAAATCCTTTGGTTGCTCTGTACTTTGCTTGTCAGAAAAAAGAGCAAATCGGTTCTGAAAACCAAAACCCCAAGCCCAAAAGGGCCGCTGGTGAGGTAGTCGTCTTTCTGCCAGGGAAAATGCGGAAGACATTCTTCGATAGTGAGGCGGTGTCGTTTTTGTGTAACTTGGCCTATCTCCCGTTTGAGCAGAAAGAGACGATAAGAGAGCATCTGCTTCAGTGCCGGGAAAAAGCACAAGATGAAACCTCAGACGGCACCGAGGACGACTTCGCAAAACTGTTCTTCGAAAAGTTCAATGTTGGAGAGTGCATCCAAGACTTGATAAGTCTTGCAAAGAAGGACAACCCCAGCATCAAAGGGGTGGTTCACCCCGATGATCTGACGCATCCAGTTTCTGTCCTTCCCCGGAAATTGGATGTTCGAATTGCTTCTCAAAGTGGGGAGTTCCTTATCTTTGGCTTATTTAGTCCAGAGCGTGAAGAAGCTGCCGCTAGGTCGAGAAAAGCGGAGCCTAAGCGTCACTTTTTCCAGAGCTTTAGTACCTTCGAGTTATATATCTCCCCTAAGGACAAACAAAAAATTCTGGCAGACCTAAGTAGCTTGGGCATTTTCAAAGAGTTCTTGTTTCCAAGTTTGGAAGGGACGGCCAAAAGGATCAAACAAGGTGTGGATTGAAGGTGATCGCTATTAGTGTGAACAGCCCCTAGACTCCCCCAAACACCTCTGCTACACGCCATCCATCCTGAAGACCCCGGATTCGTTCCGGGGTCGTTACGTTTGTCAGGATGTGTGAACTCGGGGACCTTCGGGGCCCTATATCTCAGGCACCTACGGGGGCCTTAAACATAGCTGGGCCAAAGACAAGAACCGAAGGCCTGGCACGCTAAACGGAAGACAGAAAGCATGGCACTCAAGTCGTATAAACCGACGACGCCGGGCCAGCGTGGGCTGGTTCTGATCGACCGTTCGGAGCTTTGGAAAGGGCGTCCGGTCAAATCCCTCACTGAGGGCCTGACCAAATCGGGCGGCCGGAACAACACCGGACGGATCACTGCACGCCGCCGTGGCGGCGGCGCAAAGCGCCTCTACCGGATCGTTGACTTCAAACGGAACAAATTTGATGTAGCGGCCACCGTTGAGCGGATCGAATACGACCCGAACCGGACCGCATTCATCGCGCTGATCAAATACGAAGACGGCGAGCAAGCCTACATCCTGGCGCCGCAGCGTCTGGCTGTTGGCGACAAAGTCGTCGCGTCTGCAAAAGCCGACATCAAGCCGGGCAACGCAATGCCGTTCTCGGGCATGCCGATAGGTACCATCGTCCACAACATCGAAATGAAGCCCGGCAAAGGCGGCCAGATCGCCCGTGCAGCCGGTACCTATGCTCAGTTCGTTGGCCGTGACGGCGGTTACGCTCAGATCCGCCTGTCCTCGGGCGAACTGCGCCTGGTCCGTCAGGAATGCATGGCCACCGTCGGTGCCGTGTCGAACCCGGACAACTCGAACCAGAACTTCGGTAAAGCCGGCCGTATGCGCCACAAGGGCAAGCGTCCCTCCGTGCGTGGTGTCGTGATGAACCCGATCGACCACCCCCACGGCGGTGGTGAAGGCCGGACCTCCGGTGGCCGCCACCCGGTGACCCCCTGGGGCAAACCGACCAAGGGCAAACGGACCCGCAACAAAAACAAGGCGTCGCAGAAGCTTATCGTCCGCTCGCGCCACGCCAAGAAGAAAGGCCGCTAATCCATGGCACGTTCCGTATGGAAGGGCCCCTTCGTTGATGCTTATGTCCTGAAAAAGGCCGAAGCAGCGCGTGAATTGGGCCGCAATGAAGTGATCAAGATCTGGTCGCGCCGTTCCACCATCCTGCCGCAGTTCGTCGGCCTGACCTTTGGTGTGTACAACGGCCAGAAGCATATCCCCGTCAACGTCTCGGAAGACATGATCGGTCAGAAGTTCGGTGAATACTCGCCGACCCGCACCTATTATGGCCACGCCGCAGACAAAAAAGCGAAGCGGAAGTAAGTCATGGGCAAGGAAAAGAACCCCCGCCGCGTGGCAGACAACGAAGCAATGGCAAAACTGCGCATGCTCCGTACCTCGCCGCAGAAACTGAACCTGGTGGCGCAGATGATCCGCGGCAAGAAAGTCGAGAAGGCCCTGACCGACCTGACTTTCTCCAACAAGCGGATCGCGCAGGACGTGAAGAAATGCCTTCAGTCCGCCATCGCGAATGCTGAAAACAACCACAACCTGGACGTCGATGAACTGATCGTCGCCGAGGCATGGGTTGGCAAGAACCTGACCATGAAGCGCGGCCGTCCGCGTGCCCGTGGCCGGTTCGGCAAAATCCTGAAGCCGTTCGCGGAGATCACCATCAAGGTGCGTCAAGTTGAGGAGCAAGCCTAATGGGTCAGAAAGTCAATCCGATCGGCATGCGCCTTCAGGTCAACCGCACCTGGGACAGCCGCTGGTACGCCGACACCAAAGACTACGGTGATCTGCTGCTCGAGGACCTGAAAATCCGCGAGTTCATCAAGGAAGAATGCAAGCAGGCCGGCATTGCGCGCGTCATCATCGAGCGCCCGCACAAGAAATGCCGCGTGACCATTCACACCGCCCGTCCGGGCGTCATCATCGGCAAGAAAGGCGCGGACATCGAAGTCCTGCGCAAGAAGATTGCCAAGATGACCAACTCCGAGCTGCACCTCAACATCGTTGAAGTGCGCAAGCCGGAACTGGACGCTCAGCTGGTCGGCGAGTCCATCGCCCAGCAGCTGGAGCGCCGTGTGTCCTTCCGCCGTGCCATGAAACGGGCCGTGCAGAACGCCATGCGCATGGGCGCCCTGGGTATCCGGGTGAACGTCGCTGGCCGTCTGGGCGGTGCGGAAATCGCGCGTACCGAATGGTACCGTGAGGGCCGCGTACCGCTGCACACCCTGCGTGCCGACATCGATTACGCACACTCCGAAGCGATGACCCCCTACGGGATCATCGGGATCAAGGTCTGGATCTTCAAAGGCGAGATCATGGAGCACGATCCTTCGGCGCGTGACCGTAAAGCACAAGAAATCCAGGACGGCCCTGCACCCCGTGGTGCTGGTGGCGGCCGTCGCTAAGGAGGATTTGAGATGCTTCAGCCAAAGCGCACTAAATTCCGCAAAATGCACAAGGGCCGGATCCACGGCTTGGCAAAAGGCGGTTCCGACCTGAACTTCGGCACCTATGGCCTGAAGGCAACCACCCCTGAGCGTGTGACTGCACGCCAGATCGAGGCTGCCCGCCGTGCCATGACCCGCCACATGAAGCGTCAGGGCCGTGTTTGGATCCGTATCTTCCCGGACACCCCGGTGACCTCGAAGCCGACCGAAGTCCGTATGGGTAAAGGTAAAGGCTCCGTGGACTATTGGGCAGCCAAGGTTAAGCCTGGCCGCGTGATGTTCGAGATCGACGGCGTCAGCGATGAAATCGCCCGCGAGGCCCTGCGCCTGGCCGCGATGAAGCTGCCGGTCAAGACCCGCGTCGTGGTCCGCGAAGACTGGTAAACGGCGGCTTTGCCGCCGCCTGCGCGGCAGCGCAGCCGGTTGTTAAAATTAAGAACCCCCGCTGAGCGATCAGCGGGGGTTTTTCTTTGGCTGAGAAGCTTTGACATCCTCTGCAGAATGGATTGCGGCCGATGCGGATGTCTCTGGCCGCACATCATTTGTTCACATTTAGTTCCTATTGTTGGGCCGTGGTTGTTAATGTGCCCCGCCGGCAGGAGGTTTTTCAGTTTGCCGGGCCTCAGCGGCAGGGGCGCCTGATTGTTTGGAGTACTCTCTAATGCGTATGCTGATCTCTGCCTCCTGTCTTTTGCTGACCTCGGCCTGCGGCTCTTCCGCGCCGGACCGCGGGTCGGTCTCAATGGCCTTTTCCCCGGCCCCCGCGGGCGGGCCGCCAGCGGAAACGGCCGCTGCGCCGCAATCGGGCTATGTCTCGGCAGGCGGCACCGCTGTGCATTGGATCACTCCGGAAGGCTGCACATATTCCCGGACCCAGGCACGGGGTTATGCGCCGGTCTGGTACCTTGTGCAGAACCCGCACCACGTGGGCATGCCCAAGGCGCACCGCGGTTGCCCCAACTCTGTGGCGGGCGGGGTTTGACCCGGGGCGCCCGGCGGCACAGGCACCGGTCTGCGCCTGCGCAGAATGGGGGCGCCGCCCCCGCCGCCTGCGGTGGCTCCCCCGGAGTATTTTCCACCAGAAAGAAGCGGGGTTGCGGTGCGGATGCTGCTCGCCAAGGGGCGGGCGCTGGGGTATCAGACCGGTATGGCCCAGATTGACTCGCTCTTCGTGACCCGCCTCTACCGCGCGCAGCTGTCCGAATACGGACCCAAGGTTGACGCGCAGGAACTGGAAAACTCCTGTCTTGTGATCGCCGGCGACGACGACGCAGGCCAGGACTGGTGCGAGGAGAACGGCTACCCGGGCTATACCTCCTATGCCTCGCTGACGGATTTGCCCTGGCGGTTCCCGATCTTTGCTGATGTGGTGAAATCGCTGGATCTGCATGTGGCGGCCTTTGCCAAGGATCTGGAGCTGGATCTGGACGGCCGCAACTTGGTGCTGGAGGATCTGTGGATCAACATCCTGCCCGAAGGCGGCACCCACGCCAGCCACATCCACCCGCATTCGGTGATCTCGGGCACCACTTACGTGTCGATGCCCGATGGCGCCTCTGCCCTGAAACTGGAAGACCCGCGCCACGCGATGATGATGGCGCACCCGCCGCGCCTGAGGGACTGCCGCCAGGAGCTGAAGACATTTGTCTATCAGTCGCCCGCGGTGGGCGATGTGCTGCTGTGGGAGAGCTTCATCCGCCACGAGGTGCCGCTGAACATGGCCGAGGAAGAGCGGATTTCAGTGAGTTTTAACTACAAGTGGGAGTGAGGCGGCAGCACTTGTCACTTAAAGCAAAGGGGCGCTAGATAGGCTACTCAAGAAGAGGCTCGAGCTGTTGGAAGTTACATTAGTTTCCGCGGGGGTCGCCATTGGCATTTTGGCTATCTTGTTGCTGCTCGTATTTGCCTTAGTGCTCTATGTCAAATTTCTGATCTGACTGCTCAAGTGGAGTTTGATCGTTCAATTAACGGCCTTTGTCGTATGTTTGCCCGTCGTCGCGATTATAGCTGCGTTGGACCGGGTCTTTGGTCTCGGCGAGGACGTAACTCATCCGCTGATGGCTGGGGTGTTCCTTGTTACCTGTGTTCTGGCGGCAATGAATATATACAGCCGGAAACGGCGAGGGCGTAAGATGGAGGCTGCCCGGACTGCTGGTGCCGACCGAGTGGTTGAGCGGAAGCCCTGCTAAAGGAGGATGAAAGGGGCTTGGTCACCATGTCCCCTGCATCCCGCAGTCCAGCCCGTCAGTTCCCAGGTGCCACAGGGCACCCAGCGCCAGGGCGCGGATTTTCCAGCTCGGCACCAGCAGTGCAGCGGCGTAAGCGGCGGCAGCAAGGCCTGAGTGCAGCGGGTGAAAGCTGAGGCTGCAGCGGTTCGGGTCGAAGATCGGCGTAGCCAGCAGGTGGTCGGCATCAATCACTTTGCCAGGATCATCAGCCCGGCGGCCATCAGTCAGCGCTGGCGGCCAAAGAGAAGGCGGGCAACCGGGAAAGGGGCGATAAAGTGGAAACCGTAGTGGATGAGGGGCGGGAGCAATGCGAGAAATGTCATTGGTTAGGAGGGGGCTGACTGAACTCCTCCAGGGCAGCAATGCGGCTTTCGTAATCGTCGAACACTTCCAGGGGGACATTGCCAAGAAACCATGCGGAGCAATAAAAATAATATTGTTCGTAAATGGGTAAGGCATCGCTGGGTGCTCTTTCGTTAACCCAACCGGCAGCTTCCGCGCGAGCGTTTTGAGTTATTTCACTTAGGCGCAACGGCTGCGCTTCCCACAGCAACCTGCTGTCAAATTCCTCAAGTTGTTTTTCAAGTTTGGTGTTTCTTATCGACCTACTTGAGCTTGCAGTTCGGCGTGTCCAAGGCATGAGGCGGGAAGACCATTTCCCAAAGTCCTGCAGCAGTCCATCGAGCTCATGAAAGCCAATCAACTGGGCTGCATCCCGGCATGTTGCGACAAATTCCTTTAACGCGTAGTTCGAGTGAAAGAATGCTCGGTGCCCAGCATTTGATCCGCGGCCGATGTAAATATCTAAAGACAGAAGTTGATTGAACTCGTCCGGCATCGGAAACCCCGTATAGTCCATTCTGTCAATATGGCCAATGCATGATGTGGCTAGCGAGTAGTAGTCACTGGTTTCGGTTAGGTTGCGTTTTTCGATGAAAAGAGGTGTTTTAAGCATTTGAGGTGTTGTCCTGTCGGTAAAGGCAGGCCCAAAGGTGCCAAGCCCTTTCTTATCGGTTTTGGAGTGAGCCGCTACCCAGTATTCCTCGTTAGGGACACAGCTTGCCGTATGTGCTGCCGCCGCAAACCTTTCCCTTGCCCCCGCACCCCGTCTCCTCTATAGGGACCCATCGCTTGCCCCCAATCCGCATTGGATCGGGGCCAAGTGATTCTTTTTTGCCGCGCTTCTCCGGTGCGGTTGACATAACCCACCAGGTAACAAGGTGACCCTCGGGGCCTTCTGGTGCTTTGGACAAGGAACAAAGGCGATGAACGCCAATGATCTGCGCGAGAAGACCGTGGATGAACTCCGCGATATGCTCGCATCCCTGAAAAAAGAGAGCTTCAACCTGCGCTTTCAGCAGGCAACCGGTCAGCTGGAATCGACCGCAGGCATCAAGGCGGCCCGCCGCAATGCTGCACGCGTCAAGACCATCCTGAACGAAAAAGCTGCAGCAGCAGCCGAATAAGGAGCGACACAATGCCCAAACGTATCCTGCAAGGCGTTGTGACCAGCGACGCAAACGCCCAGACCGTCACCGTCTCGGTTGAACGCCGCTTCACGCACCCGGTTCTGAAGAAAACCATCCGTAAGTCCAAGAAATACCGGGCTCACGATGAAAAGAACGCTTTCAAGGTCGGCAATTCCGTACGCATCATCGAATGCGCGCCGAAATCGAAAACGAAACGCTGGGAAGTTCTGGAAGCCTAAGAGTCTCATCTGAGACTCCTGGCGGCTAGGCTGAAAAGCAAAGTCGAAACCCTGGGGGATTACAGCACGCATCGCTGCCCCATAGGTCGGGAGAAACCACATGATCCAGATGCAAACAAATCTGGATGTTGCTGACAACTCCGGCGCCCGCCGAGTTCAGTGCATCAAGGTTCTGGGTGGCTCCAAGCGTAAATACGCTTCCGTTGGCGACATCATCGTCGTCTCGGTTAAAGAAGCCATCCCGCGCGGCCGCGTGAAAAAAGGCGACGTCCGTAAGGCCGTTGTCGTGCGCACCGCCAAAGAAGTCCGCCGCGAAGACGGCACCGCGATCCGTTTTGACCGGAACGCAGCTGTCATCCTGAACAACAACAACGAGCCGGTCGGTACCCGTATCTTTGGCCCGGTTGTTCGTGAACTGCGCGCGAAGAACTTCATGAAGATCATCTCGCTGGCTCCGGAGGTGCTGTAATCATGGCTGCGAAACTCCGTAAAGGCGACAAGGTCGTCGTACTGGCAGGCCGCGACAAGGGCAAGGAAGGCACCATCGCCTCCGTTGACCCGAAAGCCGGCAAAGCTGTTGTCGAAGGCGTGAACATGGCGATCCGCCACACCCGCCAGTCGCAAAACGAACAGGGCGGCCGTCTGCCCAAGGCACTGCCGATCGACCTGTCGAACCTGGCACTGCTGGACAGCAACGGCAAAGCAACCCGCGTCGGCTTCCGCGAGGAAGACGGCAAGAAGGTGCGCTTCGCCAAGACCACCGGGGAGACTGTCTGATGCTTGACGCTGCAACCTACACCCCGCGTCTGAAGACCCTCTACAAGGAGACCATCCGCGGCTCCCTGAAAGAGGAATTCGGCTACAAGAACGATATGATGATCCCCAAGCTGGAGAAGATCGTTCTGAACATCGGCTGCGGCCGCGCTGCTGTCAAAGACAGCAAGAAAGCCAAATCCGCACAGGCAGACCTGACCGCGATTGCGGGCCAGAAGGCTCTGACCACCGTGGCAAAGAACTCCATCGCCGGCTTCCGCGTTCGCGAAGGCATGCCGATGGGCGCCAAGGTGACCCTGCGCGGCGACCGGATGTTCGAATTCCTGGACCGTCTGATCACCATCGCGATGCCGCGTATCCGTGACTTCCGCGGTGTGTCCGGCACCTCTTTCGACGGCCGCGGCAACTATGCCATGGGCCTGAAAGAGCACATCGTGTTCCCGGAAATCGACTTTGACAAGATCGACGAGCCCTGGGGCATGGACATCGTAATTGCCACCACCGCAAAAACCGACGCGGAAGCTAAGGCGCTGTTGAAAGCTTTCAACATGCCCTTCAACAGCTGATCGCGGGAAGGAAGAGACCATGGCTAAGAAAAGCATGATCGAGCGCGAGAAGAAGCGCGAGCGCCTGGTGGCAAAATACGCCGCAAAGCGCGCCGAGCTGAAAGAGATCGCAAACGACGAATCCCGCCCGATGGAAGAGCGCTTCAAAGCGCGTCTGAAACTGGCGAAACTGCCGCGCAACTCGGCTCCGAGCCGTTTGCACAACCGTTGCCAGCTGACCGGCCGTCCGCACGCTTACTACCGTAAGCTGAAGGTCAGCCGTATCGCGCTGCGCGAGCTGGGTTCTGCTGGTCAGATCCCCGGCCTGGTGAAATCGAGCTGGTAAGGGAGAGAGTGGTATGAACGATCCTATCGGCGATATGCTCACCCGTATCCGTAACTCTCAGATGCGCGGCAAATCCACCGTCATGACCCCGGCTTCCAAGCTGCGGGCATGGGTGCTGGACGTGCTGGCAGACGAGGGCTACATCCGCGGTTATGAGAAGACCACTGGTGAAAATGGCCACCCGGCCATCGAAATCAGCCTGAAATACTTCGACGGCGAACCTGTCATTCGCGAGCTCAAGCGGGTCTCCAAGCCCGGCCGCCGCGTTTACATGGGCGTCAATGACATCCCGTCGGTCCGTCAGGGCCTGGGCGTGTCGATTGTCTCCACCCCCAAGGGTGTGATGTCGGACGCAAACGCACGCGCAGCCAACGTTGGCGGCGAAGTGCTTTGCACCGTCTTCTAAGGAGGCCTCGCAATGTCCCGTATTGGTAAAAAACCGGTCGAACTGCCCAGCGGCGTCTCCGCCTCTGTGTCCGGCCAGACCATCGAAGTGAAAGGCCCGAAAGGCGCCCGCACCTTCACCGCAACCGACGACGTCACCCTGACCGTGAACGACAACGTTGTCACCATCGAGCCGCGCGGCAAGTCCAAGCGTGCCCGTCAGCAGTGGGGCATGTCCCGCACTCAGGTGGCCAACCTCGTGACCGGCGTGACCCAGGGCTTCAAGAAAGAGCTGGAGATCCAGGGTGTGGGTTACCGGGCTCAGATGCAGGGCAACACCCTGAAGCTGAACCTGGGCTACAGCCACGACGTCGACTTCGTTGCACCCGATGGCATCACCATCACCGCACCGAAGCAGACCGAAATCGTTGTGGAAGGCATCGACCAGCAGCAGGTGGGCGAAGTCGCGGCGAAAATCCGCGAATGGCGCCGTCCGGAGCCCTACAAGGGCAAAGGCATCCGCTACAAGGGCGAGTTCATCTTCCGCAAGGAAGGCAAGAAGAAGTAAGGACCAGCAAAATGGCAAACAGCAAACGTACCCTGTTTCTGAAGCGCCGGCTGCGCGTCCGGAACAAGCTTCGCAAAGTGAACGCAGGCCGTCCGCGCCTGTCCGTGCACCGTTCGAACAAGAACATCTCTGTTCAGCTGATCGACGACCTGCGCGGCGTGACCCTGGCAGCGGCCTCGACCCTGGAAAAAGATCTGGGTGTTGTCGGCAAGAACAACATCGAAGCAGCGACCAAAGTCGGTGCCGCGATCGCCGAGCGCGCGAAAGCGGCTGGCGTGACCGAAGCCTACTTCGACCGCGGCGGCTTCCTGTTCCACGGCAAGGTGAAGGCTCTGGCCGACGCTGCGCGTGACGGCGGCCTGAAGATCTAATCCCATGCGGGCGGCCTTTCGGGGCCGCCCCGATGATCCGGGAGACCGGCCTTTGGGCCGGTTCTCACCAAGGATTGATAGAACAGGCGCCTAGCGCCCTATGAAAGGAATGCCTGATGGCAGAACGTGAAAACCGCCGCGGCCCCCGCCGCGAGCGTGAAGAGGCACCGGAATTTGCAGATCGCCTGGTCGCGATCAACCGCGTGTCGAAAACCGTAAAAGGCGGTAAGCGCTTTGGCTTCGCAGCCCTGGTTGTCGTTGGCGACCAGAAAGGCCGCGTCGGCTTTGGCAAGGGCAAGGCGAAAGAAGTGCCTGAGGCGATCCGCAAGGCGACCGAGCAGGCCAAGCGTCAGATGATCCGTGTGCCGCTGAAAGAAGGCCGCACCCTGCACCACGACATGAACGGCCGCCACGGCGCCGGCAAAGTTGTGATGCGGACCGCGCCTGAAGGTACCGGTATCATTGCTGGTGGCCCGATGCGTGCCGTGTTCGAGATGCTGGGCATCAAGGACGTGGTCTCCAAGTCGATCGGTTCGCAGAACCCCTACAACATGATCCGCGCCACCCTGAACGGCCTGCAGAAAGAGCAGAGCCCGCGTTCGGTGGCTCAGCGCCGCGGCAAAAAAGTTGCTGACATCCTGCCCAAGCGGGACGAAGCGCCGGCAGCTGCCGAAGCTGAAGCGTAAGGAGTAGAGAGACATGGCAAAAACCATCGTCGTCAAGCAGATCGGCTCGCCGATCCGCCGCCCCGCCAAACAGCGCGCAACCCTGGTTGGCCTGGGCCTGAACAAGATGCACAAGACCCGCGAGCTGGAGGACACCCCCTCCGTGCGCGGCATGGTCAACTCGATCCCGCACCTGGTTCAGATCATCGAAGAGCGCGGCTAAGCCCTTTTCGGTTTCAGACTTTGGAAAACGCCTCCGGTTCTGCCGGGGGCGTTTTTCGTTGGGGCAGGGCGCCGGCTCGCGCCGCAGGGCGGGCAACCTGCCCGCCATTCCGGGGCCGTGCGCGCGTTAACCCGTCAGCAAGGCGCCTTGCAGACCTTGCATAGCGGGTTGCCGGTTGCGCCGGTTGTTCGACTCATCCCCCGGTCCTATCTCGGTGTCACAGCAAAAGACCAAACACGCACCGCCGGGAATAGGCCCGGCACCAGACACGAAGGACCCATACGATGGCACATGTTATTTCCGCCGCACACTCCGGCCACAGCCTCACCGCCCGCATCCGCGCAACCGTCGCTGGCTTTGCCGACTCCTGGATGAAGGCCCGCGAATTCCAGCGCACTTTCAATGAGCTGGACGCGCTGTCCGATCATGAGCTGTCCGACATCGGCGTCCGCCGCAGCGATATCGCCGACATCGCGCACCAGCACGTGTACGGCTAAGAATTCTCTCCCTCCCGGGCACTCCTCTCCTCCTCCTTCGCGCCCGGGCTGCAGCGCTCCTGCCCAGACGGGCGGGAGCGTTTTCTTTTGCGCAAGGCTCAAGCCGCCTCACGCAAACGTGCTATGCGTGTGCCGCATAGCCGCCAGACCAAAGCGTCCGTTGTGCCGCTGCCGGGCCGTCCTTATCTCCCTGCTACTTCAGACGAACAGATCCAGCGACGCACCGGAAGCACGTTCCGGCACCGCAGCTAAGGAACAAGAACAATGGCTTATTCAACTCTTTCCGCCCCCTCCGCGGGCCTATCCGCCCGCCTGGCCGGCTTGACCGCCGGCCTGATCCAAAACTGGAAACTGCGCCGCGAGTACAAGCACACGGTCCGCGCCCTGCGCGCCATGTCCGCCCGCGACCTGGCCGACATCGGCCTCAGCCGCTGCGCCATTCCCGGCGCCGCCCGCGAGCATGTCTACGGCAAGTGATCTCCCCGGCCGGCTGCGGATCCTCCTCCCTCTCCAAAGCCCGGCCCCAAAGCGCCCCTGCCATCCCGGCGGGGGCGTTTTTGTTTTCAGGTTCAGCGCCCCGCCCGGCCGCAAGGCCGGGGTGTACTGACCGTTGCGTACCCACCGTACGCACCGCCTACGGCGTTTTAACCCGGCTCTGGCAATATCATCCCCGGTCATGATCACCCGCCGGGCCTGACACCCCCGGCACCTGGAACAGGGCTCCGGTCTGGCACCCGGAGCGCGCGATACGCGTCTTCGCATGGGGGCAACCCCATCCCATCTCCACCCCGGCGGCGCCGCCACCCTTTAACGGACGGCCTCAGACGGACCGGACAGCATCAGAGACAGCAAGAACTGCAACCGGCAGGGCAGGGGCCTTGGCTGGGTGAAGTCTTGCATACTCCTTTGAGTTGCTATCGTGTACAGCAGTAGCACGCAGGCTGAACAACAGTTTGCTCTCTTTTTGAGAAGCTAAGGTGCGAATTTGAAGATTTTTGACCGCGACCCAGAGGATTGGCGTTCATTGGAACGAATGGTCGAGCAAGCCTTCTGCGAGATCGGTTGCGTGACCCACCGAGGTAATTTGCCAACAGCACGTGGTAAAGTAGCCATTGATGTGGCAGCGGTTCAGGACGGTCCGATTCCTCTCTGGGTGCTTTGCGAATGTAAACATTGGCAAAATTCAGTTCCGCAGAGCGTTGTACATGCATTCAGGGCTGTCTGCGCGGATGCTGGGGCAAATCTCGGACTAATAATTTCCAAGGAAGGTTTTCAGTCAGGGGCTAGAGAAAAATCCATCTTCACCAATGTCCACTTGGTAACATTCGAACAATTCCAGGAGACATATTTCTGGGATTGGAGAAGAAGTGTTTATGAGCAAATTTGCAAGTGGCATGATCAGGTTCTGCCAGTTAAGCGCGCGGTGATCGGTTTCCATGAGAATGGCCTCGAGTTGGTCCGTCCTGATTTGCTTGAAGGTGTGAATGTCGACCAGAAGTACCAACTTCTATTCAATCGCGAGAGTCGGTTGTCATTTGGAATGGAAGAGACCTACCCACTAAGTGTTGTGGACCCCAGAGGCGAGCCGACGGAGCAAAAGCATGTAACGATCAAGTCGCCAAGGCAGCACTTTGAAATGCTCAAGCAAAGCGTGACAGATGCCACCAATCACTTTAGCCTTCCAAACCTCTGGCTTTGAACCGTCTTCAAGCTCTTGAACGCTAGAGCTGGCTCTTGATCCCCCGCCCCAACCCGTCTATAGGCACCCGGTGGCGTTCTGCGCCACGGAATCACCAATCAAGAAACGCCGCGGTTGGCCCATCACGCTTCGGGGGCCACATCCGGCAAGGAGAAGCGATATGAAACTTCACGAACTGCGCGACAACGCTGGCGCCGCCAAGAAACGCACCCGTGTGGGCCGCGGCCCGGGTTCGGGCAAAGGTAAAATGGGCGGCCGTGGTATCAAAGGCCAGAAGTCCCGTTCGGGCGTCTCGATCAATGGCTACGAAGGCGGCCAGATGCCGCTCTACCAGCGTCTGCCCAAGCGCGGCTTCAACAAGCCGAACCGCAAGGCATACGCGGTTGTGAACCTGGGCCTGATCCAGAAGTTCATCGACGCAGGCAAGCTGGACGCGAGCGCAATCACCGAGGATTCGCTGGTTGCTTCCGGCCTGGTGCGCCGCAAGCTGGACGGCGTCCGCGTCCTGGCCAAAGGCGAAATCACCGCCAAAGCAACCATCTCCGTCACCGGCGCATCCGCCGCTGCCGTTGACGCTGTTGCAGAAGCTGGCGGCACTCTGACTGTGGCAGCCCCCGCCGCCGCAGAGTAACGGCTTGTGAGCGGCGCCAATGCCGCTTACATAGTCTTCGAGTTTTCCTAGAACGCCGCCCGAGCCGGAAAACGGTTCCGGGCGGCGTTTCCGCTAAAGAAGAGACCTTTTCATGGTATCAGCAGCAGAACAAATGGCGGCAAACACCAGCTGGGCTGCCCTTGGCAAGGCTACGGATCTGCGCAACCGCATCCTGTTCACCATCGGCCTTTTGATTGTCTACCGCCTGGGCACCTTCATCCCGGTTCCCGGCATCGACGCAGCCGCCCTGCGCCAGTTCATGGAGCAGGCAGGCCAGGGCATCGGCGGCATGGTGTCGATGTTCACCGGCGGCGCGCTTGGCCGCATGGGGATTTTCGCCCTTGGCATCATGCCCTATATCTCCGCCTCCATTATCGTTCAGCTTCTGACCTCGATGGTGCCCTCGCTTGAGCAGCTCAAGAAAGAGGGCGAGCAGGGCCGCAAGAAGATCAACCAGTACACCCGCTATGGCACCGTGGCGCTGGCGACCGCACAGGCCTATGGCCTGGCGGTGTCGCTGGAGCAGGGCGACCTGGCGACCGATCCGGGCATGTATTTCCGCATGGCCTGCATGATTACGCTCGTCGGCGGCACCATGTTCCTGATGTGGCTGGGCGAGCAGATCACCCAGCGCGGCATTGGCAACGGCATTTCGCTGATCATCTTCGTCGGCATCATTGCCGAGGTTCCGGCGGCAATTGCCCAGTTCTTTGCTTCCGGCCGTTCCGGCGCGATCAGCCCCGCTGTGATCATCGGTGTGATCGTCATGGTGGTTGCGGTGATCATGTTCGTGGTCTTCATGGAACGGGCGCTGCGTAAGATCCACATCCAGTACCCGCGCCGCCAGGTCGGCATGAAGGTCTATGACGGCGGCTCCTCGCATCTGCCGGTCAAGGTGAACCCGGCGGGCGTGATCCCGGCGATCTTCGCCTCCTCGCTTCTGCTGCTGCCGACCACCATTTCGGCGTTCTCCTCGGGTGCGGCGACCGGTCCGGTGATGTCCTGGCTGCTGGCGAACTTCGGCCCCGGCCAGCCGCTGTATCTGTTGTTCTTCGTCGCGATGATCGTGTTCTTTGCCTACTTCTACACTTTCAACGTCTCCTTCAAACCGGAGGACGTGGCGAACAACCTGAAGAACCAGAACGGTTTTGTTCCCGGTATCCGCCCGGGCAAGAAAACCGCGGAATACATCGAGTATGTGGTCAACCGCATCCTGGTTCTCGGCTCCGGCTATCTGGCGCTGGTCTGCCTCCTGCCGGAGGTCCTCCGCGGCCAATTCGCCATCCCGGTATATTTTGGCGGCACGTCCGTTCTGATTGTGGTATCCGTCACCATGGACACCATTCAGCAGGTGCAAAGCCACCTCCTCGCGCATCAGTATGAGGGCCTTATCGAGAAGAGCCAGCTGCGCGGGCGCAACAAGAAACGGACAAAACGGGGACCCTCTCGCCGATGACCAACATTATTCTCCTTGGCCCGCCTGGTGCGGGCAAAGGTACGCAAGCGCGCTACCTGGTTGAATCCCGCGGCATGGTGCAGCTCAGCACCGGCGACATGCTGCGGGAGGCTCAGACCTCCGGCACCGAAATGGGCAAGAAAGTTGCCGCCATCATGGCCGAAGGCAAGCTGGTCACTGACCAGATCGTCATTGGCCTGATCCGCGAAAAACTGCGGGATGGTGCCGAGGGCGGCTTCATCTTCGATGGCTTCCCGCGCACCCTGGCTCAGGCCGACGCGCTCAACAAGCTGCTGGAAGAGATGGGTCTCAAGCTTGATGCTGTGATCGAGATGCAGGTCGATGACGAGGCGCTGGTTGCCCGCATCACCGGCCGCTCCACCTGCGGCGGCTGCGGCGAGGTCTACCATGACCAGACCAAACCCTGGCCGGCGGACGGCAAATGCGCCAACTGCGGCAGCGATGATGTGAAACGCCGGGCGGACGACAATGAGGACAGCCTCAAGACCCGCCTGATGGAATACTACAAGAAAACCTCGCCGCTGATCGGCTACTATTACGCCAAGGGCAACCTGCAGCGCCTGGACGGCTTGGCCTCGATCGAGAACGTCCGCAAGGACATGGCCTGGATCATGGGCGAATAAACCACCGGTGTGCCGGATCGAAATGCCCCGGGCTGCATGGCTTCGGGGCATTTTCTATTCAGGAGCCCTCGGTCTTTCCTATCCTGGCCGGTCCGGGCGGAGGCAAGCGGGGAGGGGTGCGTTTTCGCAGATCACGGGTTGACCCCTGCGGCAATTCCACATAGGCAACCCCATCCCTTCTGGGAATGATTCCCGGCGGATGGATTCGTCTGTCTGCCTTACCACCTCGAAATGCTGGACCCTCTGGCCACACTGCCACGGTCAAGTGTTGTGAAAAAAGGTTCCGGCGTTACGGAACCGCAACGAAAAGGAAAGTGACACGTGGCACGTATTGCCGGCGTTAACATCCCGACTGCAAAGCGGGTTCCCATCGCCCTCACCTACATCACCGGTATCGGCAACACCTCGGCGAAAGCCATCTGCGAGGCTGTTGGCATCGACGCAACCCGTCGTGTGAACGAACTGTCCGACGCTGAAGTCCTGGCCGTGCGCGAGCACATCGACGCCAACTACACCGTCGAAGGCGACCTGCGCCGTGAAGTGACCATGAACATCAAACGCCTGATGGACCTGGGCTGCTACCGTGGCCTGCGCCACCGCCGCAACCTGCCGGTCCGCGGTCAGCGTACCCACACCAACGCCCGCACCCGCAAGGGCCCGGCGAAGCCGATCGCCGGCAAGAAGAAGTAAGGGGGGCTTGATCAATGGCACGCGATAAATCCCGCATTAAGCGTAAAGAGCGCAAGAACATCGCCTCCGGCGTTGCTCACGTGAACTCTTCGTTCAACAACACCAAGATCCTGATCTCCGACGTGCAGGGCAACGCGATCTCCTGGTCGTCCGCCGGCACCATGGGCTTCAAAGGCTCCCGGAAATCCACTCCTTACGCGGCTCAGATGGCTGCTGAGGACGCGGGCAAGAAAGCCCAGGAACACGGTGTGAAGACCCTGGAAGTCGAAGTTCAGGGCCCCGGTTCGGGCCGTGAATCGGCGCTGCGCGCGCTGGCCGCAATCGGTTTCAACATCACCTCGATCCGTGATGTGACCCCGATCGCGCACAACGGCTGCCGTCCGCCGAAGCGCCGCCGCGTCTAAGCGCAAATTTTTGCTGGGGCCCCGCTTGATTCGCAGGGCCCCAGTGCGTCATTTAAACCTCGGGCGTCCTTGGCCTTTTGGACATGGGGCAAGGACAGGAATGGAGGGAACGCATGATCCATAAGAACTGGGCAGAGCTGATCAAGCCGGCACAGCTGGAAGTGAAGCCGGGCAACGATCCTGCACGCCAGGCAACTGTCGTCGCAGAGCCGCTGGAACGCGGATTCGGCCTGACCCTGGGCAACGCGCTGCGCCGCGTCCTGATGAGCTCGCTGCAAGGCGCCGCCATCACCAGCGTGCAGATCGACAACGTCCTGCACGAGTTTTCGTCTGTCGCCGGTGTGCGTGAAGACGTCACCGACATCATCCTGAACCTCAAGCAGGTCTCCTTGCGCATGGAAGTCGAAGGCCCCAAGCGCCTGTCGATCAATGCCAAAGGCCCGGCTGTCGTCACCGCTGGCGACATTGCCGAGACCGCAGGCATCGAGGTTCTGAACCGCGACCACGTGATCTGCCACCTGGACGACGGCGCCGACCTGTTCATGGAACTGACCGTGAACACCGGCAAAGGCTATGTCTCGGCAGACAAGAACAAGCCGGAAGACGCCCCGATCGGCCTGATCCCGATCGACGCGATCTATTCGCCGGTCAAAAAGGTCTCCTACGACGTTCAGCCGACCCGTGAGGGCCAGGTTCTGGACTATGACAAGCTGACCATGAAGGTGGAAACCGACGGCTCCATCACCCCCGATGACGCCGTGGCTTTTGCTGCCCGCATCCTGCAGGACCAGCTGGGCATCTTCGTCAACTTCGACGAGCCGGAATCGGCTGGCCGCCAGGACGAGGACGACGGTCTGGAGTTCAACCCGCTTCTCTTGAAGAAAGTGGACGAGCTGGAACTGTCTGTCCGTTCGGCAAACTGCCTGAAGAACGACAACATCGTCTATATCGGCGACCTGATCCAGAAGACCGAAGCGGAGATGCTGCGCACCCCGAACTTCGGCCGCAAGTCGCTGAACGAGATCAAAGAGGTTCTGTCGGGCATGGGCCTGCACCTTGGCATGGACGTCGAGGACTGGCCGCCGGACAACATCGAAGATCTGGCCAAGAAGTTCGAAGACAGCTTCTAAGATTTCGAGGAGGGCTCCGGCCCTCCTCTTCAATGCCCGGGTTTGGCCGGGGACGACATGGGCATCCGCCCCAAGGTGAGCAGCTGACACGCATCAGCCGCCTGACAAAGCAAAACGCAATTAAAGGAACTGAAAAATGCGTCACGCACGTGGTTACCGCCGCCTGAACCGTACTCATGAGCACCGTAAAGCCCTGTTCTCGAACATGGCCGGCTCGCTGATCGAGCACGAGCAGATCAAGACAACCCTGCCCAAAGCAAAAGAACTGCGCCCGATCGTTGAAAAACTGATCACCCTGGCAAAACGCGGCGACCTGCACGCCCGCCGCCAGGCAGCTTCCAAGCTGAAAGAGGACAAGGACGTCGCGAAACTGTTCGAGGTTCTGGGCCCGCGCTACAAGGACCGTCAGGGCGGTTATGTCCGTATCCTGAAGGCCGGCTTCCGTTACGGCGACATGGCTCCGATGGCGATCATCGAGTTCGTCGACCGCGACACCTCCGCCAAAGGCGCCGCCGACAAGGCCCGCCTGGCAGCGGAAGAAGCAGCTGCAGAAGCTGAAGAATAAGACGCTTAGAACCCTCGGGTTCGCCTGTCAGCCCCCGCTCCGCCCGGAGCGGGGGTTTTTCGTTCCGCGACGGCAACTTCGGGATGTTTAGAATTCACTTTTTGTGCGAAAGGGAATCGTAATTTTCTTCTGGTTTTACTGCCGCATCCAAGAAAACTCCGGAACGGATGCGATGACGAACAAGAAGACTTCCGCGGCCAGGCGGTTCTCACTGGCAAATCTCAGCACCAAGGCAAAAATCGTTTCGGTGGCCATGTTTCCGCTGCTCTTGGTGCTGGGTGTCGGCGTCATGGCAGTTGTTGATCTGGGCCGGATGGAACGGGCCTCCGGCGATGTGGCGCACGCGCAGAAGATCCTGAGTGAATCGCAGGCGCTGGCAGAGGCGGCAGCGGGAATGGAAGCCGGGCTGCGGGGCTATCTGCTGGCAGGCCGCGAGGAATATCTGGTGCCCTTCGAGGAGGGCCAGGCGGAGGTGGCTGAGGCGCTGCAAAGCCTGCGGGATCTGGCCTCCGGCGACGCAGCGCTGATCGCGGATCTGGACGCGGCGGAGCAGACGCTGAACGGCTGGCAGGAGACTGTCGCCGCCACCGCCATCGGGCTGCGCCGCGAAATCGGCGACGCCATGACCATGAACGACATGGCCGATGAGGTGAAACAGTCCAAGGGCCGGGTGTTCTTTGATGAATTCCGCGCCGAGGTCGCCAAGATCATCGAGGAGGAGGAGGTCAACCTTGCCGACCGCCGTAACACATTTACCTCTCTGGTGAACGCAGGGATCGCAGATCCGGAGTATCTGAACACCTCGCTCGAAGCAGTCGAGAAGACCCACAAGACGATCAGCACCGCCAAGGACCTGATGGCCGCCGCCGTGGACATGGAAACCGGGATGCGCGGCTTTCTGCTGGCGGGCGACCGGGAGTTCCTCACCCCGTTCATGGAAGGCAGCACCCGTCTGCGCTCAGTCATGGGCATGCTGCGCCTGGCGATGATTGACAATTCGATCCAGTTGAACCGGCTGGATGCGGCCTCCAAGATCATCGACAACTGGCGCAAGGATGTTGCCGTGCCGATGATCCAGCTGCGCCGGGACATCGGTGATGCGGCCACCATGGATGACATGGCCGATTTCGTGGCCCAGGGCCAGGGCAAGGCCTATTTCGACAGCTTCCGCGACACCATGGCCGCACTTGAGACCAAGGCGGCAGGCATCATGGCCGCAAGCCGCACCGCCAGCGAGGAGATTACCGCCCAGACCCGGATGATGATCCCGGCCGCCATCGGCGCCGCGATCCTGATCGGCGCGGTGATGGCGCTGGTCACCGGCTCCGGCATTGCGTCGGGCATCCGCCGCATCGTGGTGTCCATGCGCGGCCTGGCCGAGGGCAACAACGCGGTGGAGATCCAGGGCCAGACCCGCGGCGACGAGGTGGGCGAAATGGCCCGCGCGCTGGAGAAATTCCGCGATGAGCTGGTCAAGATGCAGGAGGCCGAGAAGCAGAAGGCGCAAAGCAAGGATGCCGAATTGGCCGGTGTCGTGCGCGAGCTGAGCGAGCGCCTGTCGCGCCTGTCCCATGGCGATCTGACGATCCGCATCGCCGAGGCATTCCCCGAGGAATACGAACAGCTGCGCGCCGACTTCAACGGCTCGATCGACAATCTGAACGCCACCGTGCAGCAGGTGATCGGCGCCTCCTCCAGTATCCGCAACGGCGCGGCGGAGATCAGCCAGGCCTCTGACGACCTGTCGCACCGCACCGAAAGCCAGGCAGCAACCCTGGAACAGACCGCTGCGGCGATTGATGAGCTGACCGCCAGCGTGAAATCCGCAGCCGAGGGCGCCCGCAACGTGGAATCCACCGTGCAGGAGGCCCGCCAGGAAGCCGAAAGCAGCGGCGAGGTGGTGCAGAACGCCGTGGCCGCGATGAGCGGGATCGAGGAAAGCTCCAACAAGATCAGCCAGATCATCTCGGTCATCGACGACATCGCCTTCCAGACCAACCTGCTGGCCCTGAACGCAGGCGTCGAAGCCGCCCGCGCGGGCGAGGCAGGCCGCGGCTTTGCGGTGGTGGCCTCCGAAGTGCGCGCCCTGGCGCAGCGCTCGTCGGATGCCGCGATGGAGATCAAGACGCTGATCTCCGACAGCTCCCGCCAGGTGGATGAAGGCGTCGATCTGGTCGGCCGCGCAGGCGAGGCGCTGCAGTCCATCGTGGGCCGCGTCAGCCATATCTCGCAGCTGGTATCCGAAATCGCCGAAGGGGCAGAGGAACAATCGACCGGCCTGCATGAGATCAACACCGGCGTCACCCAGCTGGACCAGGTGACCCAGCAGAACGCGGCAATGGTGGAGGAGGCCACTGCCGCCGGCCATATGCTGAACACCGATGCCACAAAGCTTGCAGAGCTGGTGGCGCGGTTCCAGGTCGACGGCAGCAGCGCCGCGCTGGCGGTCCCGGCGGCGCCCGCTGCGGCCGAAGCGCAGCCCTCTGCCCACGGTGATGACGGCTGGGGCGGCTGGGAGCCGGAGGCCGGCCCGGCGCCGGCTGCAGCACCCGCCGCCGAAGGCAACGCCGCCCGCGATCTGTGGCAGGACTTCTGACCTCTGCCTTCAGGAAAATGCCAAGGGCCCTCCCGCGCGGGAGGGCTCTTGCGATTCCGTCGCGGGAATTTCAGGGGTGACAGGGGGGCGAATCTCCGCTAGCGTCCGCCCCATGACCCGTACCTATGCCGCATTCTGGTATTTCTTTTATCCGCGCCACATGGCGGACGGAGGGGTCAGCGCATTCTGAACAGACAGCTCAGATAGCACCAGGATACCACCAACCGCCCGCAGCCCGCAGGCGGTTTTTTTGTATCCGCCGCAGCGCCAAGGGCCTCCCGCCAAGGAAGCACACCCATGACACCCCAGACCGAAAACCTCCGCATCACCGGCATGCAGGAACTGATCTCGCCCGAGGATCTGGCCTCCCAGATGCCCGCAACAGCAGCAGCCACCGATACCGTGCTGGCCAGCCGCACCGCGATCCAGGACGTGCTGCATGGCCGCGACGGCCGTGTGGTGGCTGTTGTCGGCCCCTGTTCGATCCACGACCCCAAGGCGGCGATGGAATATGCCGAACGGCTGGCGCCGATGCGCGCGCGCCTGGCCGGGCAGCTGGAGATCGTGATGCGGGTCTACTTCGAAAAGCCCCGCACTATCTCGGGCTGGAAGGGGCTGATCAATGACCCCGGTCTCGACAATTCTTTCCGCATCAACGAAGGCCTGGGTCTGGCGCGCCGCCTGTGCCTGGACATCAACGCTCTGGGCCTGCCGGTGGGGACTGAGTTCCTGGATACCGCGGTGCCGCAATACATCTCTGACCTGGTGGCCTGGGCCGCCATCGGCGCCCGCACCACCGAAAGCCAGATCCACCGCGAGATGGCCTCCGGCCTCAGCTGCCCGGTGGGCTTCAAGAACGGCACCCGCGGCAATGTGCAGATCGCAGTGGATGCGGTGCGCTCGGCAGCGCATCCGCATCATTTCATGGCGCTGGCCAAATCGGGGCGCGCCGCAATTGCGGCCACCAGCGGCAACCCGGACTGCCATCTGATCCTGCGCGGCGGCGGCGGCACCAACTTTGACGCGGCCTCGGTTGATGCGGCCTGCAAGCTGGCGGAAAAAGACGGCATCCGCGGCCATGTGATGATCGACGCCAGCCACGCCAACAGCGGCAAGGACCCGATGCAGCAGCCTGCTGTGCTGCGCGATGTGGCAGGCCAAATCGCCGGCGGCGACAGCCGCATCACCGGGGTGATGGTGGAAAGCCATCTGGTGGCGGGCCGCCAGGATTTGGGCAAGGGGGAGCTAACTTACGGCCAGTCCATCACCGACGGCTGCCTCGGCTGGGAGGACACCGTCGCCGCGCTGGAGCATCTGGCTGCAGCGGTTGCCAGCCGCCAGGCCGCAACGGTCAAGCCGGAACTGGCTGAGGCCTGAGACCAAAGAGGAGGCAGGGGCCTGCCCCCTTGCCAGCCGCAGCAAATTGCGGATCATGCGGGCATGGGAACCGCAGGCCATTCCGGAAAACCGCTGTATCAGAAACTGGGTTCCAAACCCGGTTTCCGGGCCGCTGCGGCCGGCGCGCACCCGGCATCGCGCGGCAGGCCGCAGAGCAGGCTATCGCCGCCTTGCGCGCAGGCGGCATGCTTTGGCTGTCCTGGACCAGGAAAAGCCCGAAACTGCACCACGGCCTTTCCAGGGATGATCTGCGTTCGCCGGTGCTGCTGCTGGGCTGGGTGGATGTAAAGGTCTGCGCGATGGATCAGGACTGGTCCGGGCTCAAGTTCCTGAAGCGGAAACCATGAGGTGCGGCCGCGCCAGAAGGGAGGGGCACCATGCTGGAACAACTACCGGAACGGATCGAAGGCCCAGCCGCCTGGACCGGGCGGGACATGCAGGCGGATCCCGGACGCTGGCTGGTGCAGCTGGCGCCAGAAGATATTGCCGACCTGGAACAGGCCGCCCGCCACTACTTGAGTCTTGGCCGCGGCATCGGGGAAATCACCCGGGCGGATTTTCCGCTCCGCAGCTTTGCCGCGCATCTGGAGGCGCTGAAGGGCAAGCTGCTCACCGGCATCGGCTTCGAGGTGCTGCGCGGCCTGCCGGTGGCGGGCTACAGCCAGGAAATGGCCGCCGCCATTTTCTGCGGGGTGGGGGCGCATCTGGGATCGGCACGGTCGCAGAATGCAGCAGGCCATATCCTGGGCCATGTGCGCGACACCGGGGCTGATGCAAATGACCCCAATACCCGCATCTACCAGACCCACGCGCGCCAGACCTTCCACACCGACAGCGCTGATGTTGTGGGCCTCCTGTGCCTGCAGGAGGCGCGGGAAGGCGGCGATTCCCTGCTGGTCAGCGCCGAGGCGATCTATAACCGGATGCGCGCCGAACGCCCGGACCTGCTGGCGCGTCTGTTCGACCCGATTGCCACCGACCGGCGCGGCGAGGTGCCGGAGGGGATGCAGCCCTTCATGACCATCCCGCCGCTCAGCTGGCACGCGGGCAAGCTCACCGTGTTTTACCAGCGCCAGTATATCGACAGCGCTCAGCGGTTCCCCGAAGCCATGCGGCTGACGCCGGAGCATGTGGAAGCGCTCGACATGTTCGACGCCCTCGCCAATGATCCGGCGCTGCATCTGACCATGCGGCTGCAGGCCGGCGACATGCAGTTTGTCTACAACCACTCCCAGCTGCATGACCGCACCGGCTTTACCGACTGGCCGGAGCCCGCGCGCCGCCGCCATCTGCTGCGCCTGTGGCTGTCACCCGACGGTGACCGGGAACTGCCTGCCTGTTTCAAGCAGCGCTACGGCAGCATCACCCCCGGCCGCCGCGGCGGCATCATCACCAGGGGCACAAGGCTGCACGCTCCGCTGGACTAAGAACAGCCACTGCTTCTTTCTGGTTCAAAATACTCCGGGGTGAATTGGCCGTGAGGCCAAGAGGGGCAGTGCCCCTGTTCTTTTCAAACCTGCGGGGCAGCGCCCCTGCACTCTGTTCCCGCCTGGCACTGTCCTGCCTTGCAATCCGCGCGCGTCCTCCGCATATCCTTCGGGCAGCAACAAACGGAGCCCGCATGATCCGACCAGCCTTGACCGCCCTTGCCTTTTGCCTTGCCCTGCCTGCGATGGCTTGGCCTGCTGCCGCCGAAACCCGGGTGCCGCAGAACCAGGCGGAAATCGCGCTGGGCTTTGCGCCCCTGGTCAAACAGGCCTCGCCTGCGGTGGTCAACATCTATGCCAAGGTGGTGCGCCAGGTGCAGCAGCGCCGCCGCTCGCCTTTCATGAACGATCCGTTCTTCGATGATTTCTTCCGCGGTTTTGCCAAGCCGCAGCCGCGGGTCGAGAACTCGCTGGGCTCCGGCGTGATCCTGTCGGCGGACGGCATCGTGGTCTCCAACTACCATGTCGTCGGCATGGCGACCGAAATCCGCGTGGTGACGGCGGACCGGCGCGAATACAATGCGCGGGTGATCCTGGGCGACAAGGCCAGCGACCTGGCGATCCTGCAGCTGGAAGCCGCCGAAGACCTGCCCTTTCTGAACTTGCGCGACAGCGATCAGGTTGAGGTGGGCGAGCTGGCGCTGGCGATCGGCAATCCCTTTGGCGTTGGCCAGACTGTCAGCAGCGGCATCATCTCTGGCCTTGCGCGCACCGGCATGGGGGCGGGCGACGGCTTTGGCTACTACATCCAGACCGACGCGCCGATCAACCCGGGCAACTCCGGCGGCGCGCTGATTGACGTGAACGGCGATCTGATCGGCATCAACACCCGTATCCTGTCGCGTTCCGGCGGCTCCAACGGCATCGGCTTTGCCATCCCCGCCAATCTGGTGAAGGAGTTCGTCAGCCAGGCCCGCCGCGGCTCAGAAGAGTTCCAGCGCCCCTGGGCCGGCATGGCGGGGCAGCCGGTAGACGCGGATCTGGCGGCCTCTCTGGGCATGGAACTGCCCGAGGGCATGGTGATTTCGGACCTGCACCGCGAAAGCCCCTTTGCCAAGGCGGGCTTCAAGGTGGGCGACGTGATAACCCATGTGGATGGCGAGGTGGTGAACTCGCCCTCCGAGATGGTGTTCCGGATGTCGGTGGCGGGGCTGAACGGGCTGTCTTCCATCACCCGCCTGCGCGGCAGCGAGCGGGAAGAGGTCGAGGTGCCGATGATCACGGCGCCGGATCAGCCGCCCGCCAACCCGGTGCAGCTGGATGAGACCACCGCGCTGCCGGGCCTTACCGTGGCACGGATCAATCCGCAGGTGATTGCCCGTCTCGGCCTGCCCTTGTCGGCAGAGGGGGTGGTGGTGACCGACCCCGGCCCTTATGCCGGGCGCGGCGGGGTGCAGCCGGGTGATGCGCTGCTGGCCGTCAATGGCCAGCCGGTGGCCAGCACCGGGGATGTTCAGGCAATCCTGTCCGCCAGCAGCCGCTGGATCCAGCTGGACCTGAACCGCCGCGGCCAGCGGGTCACGCTGAAGTTCCGGCTCTAAGCGGCGGCTCATCCTGTAACGGCGTCCGGCAGACCCGGCGGACCGCAAAGGCGAGGTAAAACATGGCGGATCTCTTTGACGCAGGCGGGGGCCAGGGCAACCAGCCGCTTGCCGCTGCCCTGAGGCCCCGGTCCCTGGACGAGGTGATCGGCCAGCAGGCGCTGACCGCCGAAGGCTCGATCCTGCGGCGGCGCATTGCCGCCGGGCAGCTGGGCAGCATCGTGCTCTACGGGCCGCCGGGGGTGGGCAAGACTTCGATCGCGCGGGCAGTGGGCGACATGCTGAACAAGGAATTCCGGCCGCTGCATGCGACCCGCGCCGGGGTCAAGGATATCCGCCAGCTGGCGGATGAGGCACGCATCCGCCCCTTGCTGATCTTTGTCGACGAGGTGCACCGGTTTTCCGCCACCCAGGCGGACGACCTCTTGGCAATCTGCGAAGAGGGCACCGCGGATTTCATCGGCGCCACCACCCAGAACCCCTATACGGCGCTTCCCAAGGCGCTTGTCTCGCGCTCGACGATCCTCAAGCTGGAGCCGGTGTCGATCGGGGATATGGAGGCGGTGCTGGACCGCGGCATCCGCCACTTGGCCAAATCCGGTATCGAGGTGCAGCTGAGCCCGGATCAGCTGCGGCTGATTGCGGGCCGGTCCGGGGGCGATGCGCGCCGGGCGCTGACAACGCTGGAGAGCCTGGCCGTTGGCCATGCCCCGGGCGCACCGGTGGTGGTGTCGGACGGGATGATTGCGGAGGTCTACCAGGCGGCACCGGTCAATCACGACCGTTCGGGGGACCAGCATTATGACGTGATCTCCGCCTTCATCAAGTCGATGCGCGGCGGCGAACCCAACGCGGTTCTGTACTGGCTGGCGCGGCTGATCCATGGCGGCGAGGATCCGCGCTTTATTGCCCGGCGGATCATGATCCACGCCTCCGAGGACGTGGGGCTGGCCGACAATACCGCCTTGCAAACGGCGGTGGCCGCGGCGCAGGCTGTGGAGATGATCGGCTATCCGGAAGCGCAGATCATCCTGTCCCACGCGGCGCTGCATGTGGCGCGCGCGCCCAAGTCGGGTTCGGCCAACCATGGCATTTCGGCAGCGCTGGCGGCGGTGGCGCATGAGCCGCCGCTGCCGGTGCCGCTGCATCTGCGCGATGCCCATTACCAGGGGGCGGCGGAGCTGGGCCATGAGGGCTACCGCAGCCCGCACAAGGACCCGCGGGGCTGGCTGGAGCAGGAATACGCGCCGGGCATCGCGCCGGGCCGGTTTTACTGCAGCGAGGCGCGGCAGTCGCCGACCTTTGAAAAGCGCGCCGATGAGTATTGGGAACGGGTGACCGGCAAACCGGTGCCGAAGCGGTTTGGCTGAAGCCGGGCTGACCGGCTTTCCTGGCGGAAAACCGATGCCTCCGGCGGGAGTATTTCGGGCAAGATGAAAGGGCAGGTGCCGGGCTGCGGGTGCAGCGCTTGAGCCTTGCACGCGGTGCAATACGGGGAAAACTTGACATCTCCGTACGCGCGCGCGACAGGACGGGGATGATTTCTTCGGTTTCCATGGTCGCTTTTGGCGGCGCTGTTGGGGCGGTGTGCCGCTATCTGGCCGGGCTGGGCATCATCCGGGTCCTGGGGCACCATGACTTTCCGGTGGCGATCCTGACGGTGAATATCCTCGGATCCTTTCTGATGGGGATGTTCGTGGTGGCGGCGGCGCTGCGGGACCTGACCTGGCTCAGCCCCTTGGTGATGACCGGGCTGATGGGCGGGTTCACCACGTTTTCAGCGTTCTCGCTGGAGACCGCCAACCTGATCGAGCGCGGCGCCTTCGGGCAGGCGGCGCTGTATGTAGCTTTGTCCGTGGGCCTGTCGGTCGGCGGATTGTTTCTGGGCCTGATGGCCGCAAGGGGAGTGTTCGCATGAGCGGCGTTCAGATGATTACCGTCAGCGAAGACGACAGCGGCCAGCGCATCGACCGCTGGCTGCGGCGGCTGTTTCCGCATGTGAACCAGGGCCGCATCGAGAAGATGTGCCGCAAGGGCGAGCTGCGCTTGGATGGCGGCCGGGTGAAGGCCAATACCCGCGTCGAGGCGGGGCAGGTGGTGCGGGTGCCGCCGCTGGCGGACAGCGATCTGAAACCGGCTGCGCCGCGCGAGATGAAAATCTCGGACGCCGATGCCAAAATGATCCAGTCTTGCGTGATCTACCGCGACGATGACGTGATCGTGCTGAACAAGCCCGCGGGCCTGGCAGTGCAGGGCGGCTCTGGCACCACCAAGCATGTGGACGGGCTGGCAGAGGCGCTGAAGTTCGGGCTGGAGGATAAGCCCAAGCTGGTGCACCGGATCGACAAGGACACCTCTGGCGTACTGGTGCTGGCGCGCAACCGCAAGGCGGCGCAAGGCCTGACCGCGGCCTTCCGCCACAAGAACACCCGCAAGATCTACTGGGCGCTGGTGGCGGGCGTGCCGACGCCGTATCTGGGTGAGATCAAGAACGGGCTGGTGAAGGCGCCGGGCCATGGTAAATCCGGCGAAGGCGAAAAGATGATCAACGTGCATCCGCAGGACATCGACGACACCTATGGCGCCAAGCGGGCGCATACGCTTTATGCCACGCTCTACCGGGTGGCCAGCCGCGCTGCCTGGGTGGCGATGGAGCCGATCACCGGCCGCACCCACCAGCTGCGGGCGCATATGTCCGGCATGGGGCATCCGATTGCGGGCGACGGCAAATACGGCGGCTCGGGGCAGGAGAACCTGGGCGACGGATGGGGCGCCTCGATCGGCGGCGTGATCTCCAAGAAGCTGCACCTGCACGCGCGCCGGATGGTGTTTGAGCATCCCGTCACCCGCAAGCCGGTGTCGGTTGTGGCGCCGCTGCCCGACCACATGAAGGAAAGCTGGGACACCTTCGGCTGGACCGAGGACCTGGCCGCCGATGACCCGTTCGAGGATCTGAAGTGAGCGCGGACCTGCGGCTGATCCTGTTTGACGTGGATGGCACCCTGGTGGACAGCCAGGGCGCGATCACCGGCGCCATGGCAGAGGCTTTTCAAGGGGTTGGGCTGGAAACCCCGCCGCGCGATAGGATCCTGTCCATCGTCGGCCTGTCGCTGCCGCTGGCGATGCGCGAGCTGGCGCCGGAACAGGACGCCGCCACGCTGGAGGCGCTGGTGGAGGGCTATAAATCCTCTTACATGCTGGCGCGCGAGGCGGCGGGCGCGGCGCATTCGCCGCTTTACCCCGGCACGCAGGAGATGCTGGCAGAGCTCAATGAGGTGCCGGAATATCTGCTGGGGGTCGCCACCGGCAAATCCCAGCGCGGGGTGGATGCGCTGATCGCGGCGCATGGGCTGACTTGTTTCGTGACCCGGCAGGTGGCGGATCACCACCCGTCCAAGCCGCATCCGTCGATGGTGCTGACTGCGATGGCGGAAACCGGGGTGGGCCGCGAAAACACCGTGATGGTCGGCGACACGCGGTATGACATTGAAATGGGGCGCGCAGCGGGGGTCACCACCATCGCCGTGCCCTGGGGCTATCACCCGGCAGAGACATTGGGCGCCGATTACCTGATCCGCGATTTCGCGGAGCTGCGCCCGCTGCTGGCAGAGATCTGGAAAGGCTAAGAGATGAGCGGCTGGGCACAGAAACGGTTCTGGAAAGAGGTCACGCTGGCGGAGACCAGAGACGGCTTTGCCATTGAATTGGACGGGCGCCGGGTGAAGACTCCGGCCAAGGCACCGCTGGCTGTGCCGACCCGCGCCATGGCAGAGGCCATTGCCGCGGAATGGGGCGCCCAGACCGAATCAGTTGACCCGAAAACCATGCCTTGCACCCGGTCTGCCAACGCTGCGATTGACAAGGTGACACATCAGCACAGCGAAGTGGCGGCCATGCTGGCCGAATACGGCGATTCCGACCTGCTGTGCTACCGCGCCGACGCCCCCGTGGAATTGACGTTGCGTCAGGCGCGGGAATGGGACCCGGTTCTGGACTGGGCGGCGGAGGTTCTGGGCGCCCGGCTGCAGCCGCGTTCGGGTGTTCTGCACCAGCCGCAGGACGCCGCGGCGCTGGCCGTGCTGTCGGACAAAGTGCATGAGATGACCCCGTTCCAGCTGGCGGCTTTCCATGATTTGGTAGGGATTTCGGGCTCTTTGATCCTTGGCTTTGCGGCTGCGCAGGGCTGGCGCGGCGCCGATGAGATCTGGCTGCTGTCGCGTCTGGACGAGCGCTGGCAGGAGGAGCAATGGGGCGTTGACGAGGAAGCCCAGGCTGCCGCCGAAGTGAAGCGGCAGGAGTTTCTGCACGCCAAGCAATTCTACGATTTTTCCTGACAGTTCAAAAAATTACCTTTCACCCCCTCGGATCGACAGAAAATTATACGCTGGAATAGTTTGTGCGCGCTGCGCACATCGAATTTCATGATCCCGCCCTTGACGTTTGTTGATGAATGCGCCCACACTTGGGCGCGAATTAGGGGTAAACCCTTCTTCAGTCTCATTACCGGCGGGGGATCGCCGGTTAATAAGAACCGCCGAATGGCGGACTATCAGGAAGAGGTAAAAATGAAAAAATCCGTAATTTTGGGCGCAATGACCTTTGCCGGTCTTGCGGCTGGCGCTGCATCTGCTGGCACCCTGGACGACGTCAAGGCGCGCGGCAAACTGAACTGCGGCGTCACCGTTGGCCTGGTCGGCTTTGCGGCTCCGAATGCGAATGGCGAATGGGAAGGCTTTGACGTTGCCGTCTGCCGTGCTGTGGCTGCAGCCGTGCTGGGCGATTCCAAAGCTGTGGAATTCGTGCCGACCACCGGCAAGACCCGCTTTACCGCGCTGGCGTCGGGCGAAATCGACATGCTGGCCCGCAACACCACCTGGACCTTCAGCCGCGACGTGGACCTGAAATTCGAATTCACCGGCGTCAACTACTATGACGGCCAGGGCTTCATGGTCCCGAAAGAGCTGGGCGTCAGCTCGGCCAAGGAACTGGACGGCGCCACCGTCTGCATCCAGACCGGCACCACCACCGAGCTGAACCTGGCGGATTTCTTCCGCTCCAACAACATCAGCTATGAGCCGGTGCCGATCGAGACCAACGCCGAAGCGCAGCAGCAGTACCTGGCTGGCGCCTGCGACGTCTACACCACCGATGCCTCCGGCCTGGCCGCGACCCGCGCAACCTTTGACGATCCGGGCGCGCATGTGATCCTGCCGGAAATCATCTCCAAGGAGCCGCTGGGCCCGCTGGTCCGCCATGGCGACCACGAGTGGGGCGACGTTGTCCGCTGGACCCTGAACGCGCTGGTCTCGGCTGAAGAGCTGGGCATCACCTCCGCCAACCTGAGCGAAATGGCTGCCGGCACCGAGAACCCGGAAATCAACCGCCTGCTGGGCACCGAAGGCACCCTGGGCGAAATGCTGGGCCTGTCGGCTGACTGGGCGCAGAAAGCCATCGCTTCCGAGGGCAACTATGGTGAAGTCTTTGCCAAGAACATCGGCGAAGACACTCCGGTTGGCCTGGCCCGCGGCCTGAACGCACAGTGGACCGAAGGCGGCCTGCTGTACTCGCCGCCGTTCCGCTAAACACACCACCGGGAGGGGCGCAGGTATTTCCTGCGCCCTTTTCCTATCTGAAAAAAGCTCCGGACCGCTGCGGAGCGGGGACAACCCCGCCAGGATAGAGAGCCGGAGTCAGGGGATCACAATATATGTCAACGCTTACTGACCCGCCAAAGGAGCAGTTCCGGCTGTCTATGCTCCTTTACGATACCCGTTACCGGTCGGGGACCATCCAGGTCATCGCCATGTTCGGGTTCATGCTTTTGGCAGCCTGGCTTATCAATAACACGCTGAGCAACCTGGCCGCGCTGGGCAAGCCGATCGACTTCGGCTTCTTCGCGGAGCCCGCCAGCTATGACATCAACCAGCGCCTGCTGGAGTACACGTCTCGCGATACCCATTTGCGGGCCGCGCTGATGGGGCTTCTGAATACGCTGGTCGTCGCCTTTCTGGGCTGTATCACCGCCACCGTCCTAGGGGTGGTTATCGGTGTTCTGCGCTTGTCGTCGAACTGGCTGGTGGCCCGCCTGATGACGATCTACGTCGAGATGTTCCGCAACGTGCCGGTGCTTCTGTGGATCGTGTTCGTGATGGCGATCCTGATCGAAACCCTTCCGGCGCCGCGGGCGTTCCGGGGTGAAAACCCCGAAGCCACGATGAGCCTGATGGACAGCGTTGCCGTGACCAACCGCGGTGTCTATATCCCCGAACCGCTGTTCTCGCGCTCGCTGGGCGACGTTCACCTGCTGGGCGATGCCTCGCTGCGGTTTGATGTCAGCCTGGACCTGGTGGCCATTCTGGTGGTACTGGGCCTCAGCCTGTTTGCCTCGTTGAAGATCCGCCAGCGCGCCGACCGCATCCAGGAAGCCACCGGCGACCGTCCCAAGACCTGGCACATCCGCACCGCCGTAGTGGTTCTGCCGATGGTGATCCTGCTGTCGGTGCTGGGTTTCCACCTGGGCTACCCGGAGCTGAAGGGCTTCAACTTCAAGGGCGGCACCCATCTGCGCAACTCGCTGATTGCCCTGTGGCTGGCGCTGTCGCTGTACACTGCGGCCTTCATCGCGGAAATCGTGCGCGCGGGCATCATGGCTATCTCCAAGGGCCAGACCGAAGCCGCCGAGGCGCTGGGACTGCGCTCCAACAAGATCATGTCGCTGGTGATCCTGCCGCAGGCGCTGCGGGTGATCATCCCGCCGCTGATCTCCAACTATCTGAACCTGACCAAGAACTCGTCGCTGGCGATTGCCGTGGGCTACATGGACATCACCGGGACATTGGGCGGCATCACCATGAACCAGACCGGCCGCGAGCTGGAATGCGTTCTGTTGCTGATGCTGGTGTACCTGGCGATCTCGCTGACCATTTCCGCGATCATGAACTGGTACAACGAAGCCGTGAAGCTGAAGGAGCGCTGAGATGTCTGATATCGGATTTGTCCGCACCGAAATGCTTCCCGAGCAGGATCCCCCGGCCTCTGAGGTCGGTGTGATCGGCTGGGCGCGGCATAACCTGTTCTCCAGCTGGTTCAACTCGATCCTGACACTGGCGTCGATTGCCGCGATCTATTCCGTGCTGGCGGCGATCGTGCCTTGGATCCTGTCGCCGACCTGGGACGGCACCTCGCTGTCCAACTGCCGCGAGACGCTGACTGCGGCCGGCCATGGCGATGCCCATGGCGCCTGCTGGGGTGTGATCAAGGAACGCTGGATCCAGCTGATCTTCGGCTTCTACCCGAGCCACCTGTACTGGCGCCCGGTTGCTGCCTTCCTGCTGCTGGGCGCGGCTTTGGCCCCGGTTCTGTTCTCGGACAAGGTGCCGTCGAAGCTGCTGATCTTCTCGGCGCTTTACCCGTTCATCTTCCCCTGGCTTCTGTGGGGCGGCTCCATCTGGATGCCCGTTGCCGCGCTGGCAGGCTTTGTGATCGGCGGGCTGGTCTACAAGTTCGTCTCCGAAGCGATGAGCACCCTGCTGGGCGTGATCCTTGGCGTGGTGGCTGCTGTTGTCTGGTGGCTGTTGCTGGCAGCACCGGTTGCGGGCGTGGTCGACTCGATCCTGCCCATCGGCATCGAAGCGGTGGAAAGCCGCAAGTTCGGCGGCTTCATGCTGTCGGTCACCATCGGTGTTGTGGCCATTGCCTGCTCCTTGCCGATCGGCATCGTGCTGGCGCTGGGCCGTCAGTCGGATCTCTTGATCGTCAAATACATCTGCGTGGGCTTCATCGAGTTCATCCGCGGGGTGCCGCTGATCACGCTTCTGTTCGTGGCCTCGACCCTGCTGAACATCTTCATGCCTCCGGGAACCAACTTTGACATCATCCTGCGGGTGCTGATCATGGTGACGCTGTTTGCCGCGGCCTATATGGCCGAGGTGATCCGCGGCGGCCTGGCAGCGCTGCCCCGCGGCCAGTATGAGGGCGCCGATTCACTCGGCCTCAACTACTGGCAGGCGCAGCGGCTGATCATCATGCCGCAGGCGCTGAAGATCTCGATCCCCGGTATCGTTTCGACCTTCATCGGCGTCTTCAAGGACACCACGCTGGTCTCGATCATCGGGCTTCTGGACCCGCTGGGCCTTTCCAACGCAATCCGTGCAGACGCCAACTGGAACGGCATCGTCTGGGAGCTTTACGGCTTCATCGCCCTGCTGTTCTTCGTCTTCTGCTTCGGCATGTCCCGCTATTCCATGTACCTGGAGCGCAAGCTTCAGACTGGCCATCGTTAAGGAGTTCAACATATGTCTGAACTTATGACTGACCGTCAAATCGACCGCTCCAAGATGCAGGTGAGCGACGAGGTCGCCATCGAAATCTCCAACATGAACAAGTGGTACGGGTCCTTCCACGTGCTGCGCGACATCAATCTGACCGTCAACCAGGGCGAACGGATCGTGATCGCGGGCCCGTCCGGCTCCGGAAAATCCACCCTGATCCGCTGCCTGAATGCGCTGGAAGAGCACCAGCAGGGCAAGATCGTGGTGGATGGCACCGAATTGTCGAACGACCTCAAGAACATCGACAAGATCCGGTCCGAGGTTGGCATGGTGTTCCAGCACTTCAACCTGTTCCCGCATCTGTCGATCCTGGAGAACTGCACGCTGGCGCCGATCTGGGTCCGCAAGACTCCCAAGAAGGAGGCGATCGAGCGGGCGATGCATTTCCTGGAAAAGGTCAAGATCCCGGACCAGGCCCATAAGTACCCCGGCCAGCTGTCGGGTGGCCAGCAGCAGCGTGTGGCCATCGCGCGCTCGCTTTGCATGATGCCGCGCATCATGCTGTTCGATGAACCGACATCGGCGCTCGACCCGGAGATGATCAAGGAGGTCCTGGACACCATGATCGAACTGGCCGAGGAAGGCATGACCATGCTCTGTGTGACCCACGAGATGGGCTTTGCCCGCCAGGTGGCGAACCGGGTGATCTTTATGGATGCGGGCCAAATCGTCGAACAGAACGAGCCGGAAGAGTTCTTCAACAACCCGAAGAGCGAGCGCACCAAACTGTTCCTCAGCCAGATCCTGGGCCACTGAGGCGACGGCTGGCGGCGGGCGGAACCGCCCGCCCTGCGAGGCTCATGAAACACAAAAGGCCGGGCACTGCGCCCGGCCTTTTTTAGTCTGGCAAGTTGGATCAGGAATGGCTGGCGAACACTTCGGTCGTGCCATCTGCCAGGATCAGCAGGGTGTCAAACGCCTCGCGCTCCTCCCCCATTTCCATCCCCGGAGAGCCGATGGGCATCCCCGGCACGGTCAGCCCCAGGGCCGCGGGCTGTTCCGCCAGCAATCTCTGGATGTCCTTTGCCGGCACATGCCCCTCAATCACATAGGGCCCGGCCATCGCGGTGTGGCAGGAGGACAGGTCGCCGCTGATGCCCAGCCGCTCCTTCATCGCCCAGAGGTCTTCATCGGCCACATTGCGCACGTCGGTCCGGAAACCGGCGGCGGCCAGGTGATCCGCCCAGGCGGTGCAGCAGCCGCAGGAAGGCGACTTCATGATGCGGATGGTCTCCGCTGCCGCGGCAAAACCCGGCAGGGCGGTAAGGGGCAGGACGGCTGCGGCCAGCAGCAGGGAACGGCGGTGCATGACAGTCTCCAGTCCGGCAGGATGTACCGGAGCAAAACTAGGCCCATCAGCGCGCAGCTGCTATGCCCCTCCCGCGCGGGATGCGCGCTATTGCCGCATCTGCGGTCCGGTTATTCGCCCAAAAGCTCGCGCGGGACGGCGAAATCCACGGTTCTGCCGCTGCTCCAGGCCAGATCCCGCCAGCTGCTGATATCGAACTCCGCCACCAGTGTTGCGCCGGTCGGGTAGTCGTCGAAGCGCACATGATCAGGCGGGCGGGAGACGATGGAATGGGCAAAAGCGGCAATGCCCGGGTTATGGCCGATCAGCATGACCCGCGGCTGTTCTGCCTCGCTCAGCACCTTGAACATGATCTCGGAATTGGCGTGATACAGCCGTTCGGTGAAGCGCGCGGGCACCCCCAGCTCCATCAGTTCGCAGGTCTCGCGGGTGCGCTGCGATGACGAGGAAATCACCTGATCCGGCAGGTAGCCGTTGCCGCGCAGCCAGGCGGCAATTGCGGGGGCAGAGCGGCGGCCGCGCTTGTTCAGCGGGCGGGCGTGGTCGCTGGGCACATTGGCGTCCCAGGCGGATTTGGCGTGGCGGGTCAGGATCAAAGTGCAGGTCATTGGGGGTGAAAATGCCTCATGTGGTGTGCGGTTTGTCCGGGATCCCGGCCGGCATCGCGGCTGAGCGGGCAGGCCCGGCGTGCAAGACAGCCGCCGGTCATGCAGCCGGCGCCTGCGCGGGTGTCCAGATAGTCGTGGCAGGCCGCCAGATCGTAGGGGCTTCCCTCTGCCAGGGCCGAAACGGGGCAGGCGCTGAGGCAGGGGCGGGCAGGGCAGCTTTGACAGGGAGAGTCTGCCAAAGGCGGAGGGGGAATGTCAAATTCCTGGTCGAAATGAAGGGCCCCCCGCAAGGAAATCAGCATCCCGGTGCGATCATGCACCATCATCTGTGACGGCGATGTGAAAAACCGCCCCGAGGCCAGCGCCCAGTTGATGAAGGGCGTATAGGGCGGCCCGCCAAAGGGGAAATAGGCCGTGGCCCCCAGCCGCTCTGCCAGGGCGGAGACCACCCGTTGCGACCAGCGGTCAACGGGGTCCGGGTGGCCGTCGCGGTATTCCGGGCTGGCCTGGAACAGCGGCCAGAAGGCGCCTTCGGTGCCCAAGAGGAGCAGCGTGCCGCCGGTCAGCGCCTGGACCGGCTGGCGGGCAGGGTGCAGCGCGCCATGGATGGCCAGCCCGGCCGCAGCCGCGGCCTGTGCGCTTCCGGCATAGAACAGCGCGTCCTGCGCGCCGGTGTCAGGCTGGCCGGTCAGGGTCATTTTGCGCCTCCGCTCTGCTCGCTTTGGGGGGAGCCTAGCAGCGCGAGGCCAGCTGCCGGAGCGCAAAAACGTCCGGTCCTGTCCTGCCGGCGTCTTCCCGCCGCCCGGATCAGACCCGCGGCCACGGCCGCCGTATTCTGCAATCCATCCGGAGTCTGGAGGGGCGGTGCCCCCTGTTTCCTGAAAACCGGCGCCTCAGGCGCGGATCATCGAGCCTGCGCCGTGATCGGTGTACAGTTCCAGCAGCACTGCATTCTGGACCCGCCCGTCAACGATGGTGCAGGCGCGCACGCCGTTGCGGACCGCATCCAGCGCGGTTTCGGTCTTGGGGATCATGCCGCCCGCGATCACGCCGCTGGCGGTCATTTCCTCGACATCCGCCGCTTTCAGCTCTGTCACCACATCACCGTCGCCGTTTTTGACGCCGGCCACATCCGTCAGCAGCAGCAGGCGGTCTGCCTGCAGCGCCTTGGCGATGGCGCCGGCCGCAGTGTCGCCGTTGATATTGTAGGTCTCACCGTCCCGGCCGCCGCCAATGGGCGCGATCACCGGGATCATGTTTTTCTCAAACAGCCCGTGCAGCACCTTGGGGTCCATTTCCGCTGGCGCGCCGACAAAGCCCAGATCCGGATCGGCCTGGTCGCAGGTGATTAAATTCGCGTCCTTGCCCGACAGGCCGACAGCGCGGCCGCCCTGGCTGTTGATCGCCTGCACGATTCGCTTGTTGACGACGCCGGACAGCACCATTTCCACCACTTCCATAGTGGCAGCATCGGTGACGCGCTTGCCGTTCACGAATTCCGACTTGATCTGGAGCTTTTCCAGCATCGCGTTGATCATCGGCCCGCCGCCATGCACGATGACCGGGTTCACGCCGACCTGGCGCATCAGCACGATGTCGCGGGCAAAGGTCTCCATCGCCTCGTCGCTGCCCATGGCGTGGCCGCCCAGCTTGATGACGACAATCGCCCCGGCAAAGCGCTGGAAATACGGCAGCGCGCTGGAGAGGGTTTCGGCGGTGGCAATCCAATCGCGGTTCATATCTTGTTTCTTCATTGCTGCATCATCCCTTGGCAAGGATGTGTTACGGGGTTCCGCCGCCGCTGCCAAGGGTTGCGATTGGCGCACCCCGTTGCGGATGGCGGCGCGGATGCTAGGCTCAGGCCAGATTCTCTCATCAGGAGGGCGCCATGCGCCAGAAGACACTACTGCTGACAGGCGCCAGCCGCGGCATCGGCCACGCCACCGTGCGCCGGTTCAATGCCGAAGGCTGGCGGGTGATCACCTGCTCGCGCCAGCCGTTCCCGCAGGAATGCCCCTGGGGCGGCGGCCAGGAGAACCATGTGCAGCTGGACCTGTCGGACCCGTCGGACACCATCAACGCGGTGGGCCGGATCCAGGAGCTGCTGGACGGGCAGCTGGACGCGCTGGTCAACAACGCGGGCATATCCCCCAAGGGGCCGGAGGGGGAGCGGCTCAGCACGCTCAACACCGACCTGATGGATTGGGGCAAGGTGTTTCACGTGAATTTCTTTGCCTCTGTGGTGCTGGCCCGCGGCCTGAAGGATGAGCTGGCGGCGGCCAAGGGATCCGTCGTCAACGTGACGTCGATTGCGGGCAGCCGGGTGCATCCTTTTGCGGGGGCCGCCTATGCCACGTCGAAGGCGGCGCTGGCGGCGCTGACGCGGGAAATGGCGCATGACTTCGGGCCATTGGGCGTGCGGGTCAATGCGATTGCGCCGGGGGAGGTGGAAACCTCAATCCTGTCGCCTGGCACCGAAAAGATCGTCGCTAAGCTGCCGATGCAGCGGCTGGGCCAGCCGGAGGAGGTGGCCTCAGCCATCTATTTCCTTTGTTCGGAGGGCAGCTCCTATATCTCCGGCGCCGAGATCGAGGTGAACGGCGCGCAGCACGTCTAGAGCCCGGAACAAGCGCGTAGCGCGCCGGGCAACGCCCGTCCGCCCCCTCGGGCGGGCGTTTTGGGACGGGTCGGGCATACGCCGCCGGGGATGTGGTTTGCGGGGTAAACTGCCACACCATGGCTTGGGACGCCCACCCGGCGGACAGGCGTTACCCTTCTCAAAGGTTGCGCCTATGCGCGGCTAGCTCACCGCGCGTTTCAGCACTGGCAGGTTGCCCAGCAGCAGCACGTCAAAGGCCAGCACGGCCAAAAGCGCCAGGCCGGTCAGCGGGAAGGCCAGCGACACCAGCACGGCGATCAGCGCAGCGCCTTTCCAGAACGGCATCTCTGCCGGCTCCGGCGGCGCGGCCAGGCGGGCGGCACCGGCGGGGCGGCGCTTGACCCACATCACCAGTCCGGAGACGCAGACAAAGATCACCGCCAGGCAGAACACCACATTCAGCACGAAGCTCCAGGTGCCCATAAGCCCCATGTGGAAGGGGATGCTGACCGCCATCGCCTTACCCGCGAGCGAGTAGTCGTCGTATTTCACATCCGCCAGGATCTTGCCGCTGTACTGGTCCACATGCACGGTGCGGTCGATGAAGGGGCTGTCGCCGTCGCCGCTCATGCTGTCGCGGTTGAGGGTCCAGACGCCTGTTTCGCCGCCGGGATAGGCGAGGCGGAAGCGGCCCTCCATCCCCAGGCTCCGGCCCAGGGCGATCAGGCTGGCGGCGTCCACGGGCGCGCCCTCGGCCGTGCCGGTGATCCCGGCGTCAGAGCCGGAAGCGGGCATCGGCGTCTGCTCCAGCGCCCAAGGCACGTCGTTAGTGGACCCGTGGTTCATGCTGGCGTGGATGTCATCAGACAGGGGCACGTTGTCCCATTTTGCCGCTGGGAAAGTGCTCCAGGCCTGCATCATCTGGCCACCCCAAATGCCGGTCCAAGACAGACCGGAGATCAGGAAGATGACCAAGAGCGTCGACATCCAGAAGCCGGTGACCGCGTGCAGGTTCTTCCACAACGCACGGCCCTTGGCGCGGAAATTGGGGATGAAGGCGCTGGCGGCATTGCCGCGCGGCCACCACAGGTAGAGGCCGGTCAGCACCAGTATGATGCCCAAACCGGCGGCGATCTCGATCAGCCGGTCGCCGGTGTCGCCGATCAATAGGGTGGAGTGGATGTTGTCGGCAAAATCGTACCAGCCTGCGCGGCGGTCCCAGACCTCAAGCACCTCGCCGGTGTATTGATCCAGTGCGACGAGGCGCTGTCCGTCATCCGTTTTCACCCGGAACACGGCGGTCAGATCGGGGGCCTTGGGGCCGATCCACTCGGCGATGGTGCCGGGCTGGGCGGCTAGAACGGCGGCCTCCTGCGCGGGGATGCTCAGTTCGGCGGCGCCTTGGGTGACGGTGATCTTCTCGCCGTCGCGGCCGTCGAATTGGGTGATGAACATCATCATCAGGCCGGTGACGGCCAGCATGATCAGGAAGGGGATCACAAACAGGCCGGCGTAGAAGTGCCAGCGCCAGACGGCGAAGTAGAATTTCTCAGTAAGCGGGCGGGACTGGCCCGCGGTTTGCGGTTGGCTGGTTGCCATTGGGTCTCTCCATATCGGAACAGGGCCGGTCGCGCAGGGGCGCCGGCGGAAAGGTCAGTTTTGTTCAGAAAGTCAGGAGAGCGCGGGCGGGCCGCGGGCGTCATAGCGCCAGTGGAAACCGGCGGTGTAATGGGTGAAGGCTTCGCGCGACCAGCGGTCGCTGAGAGGTTCGTTCAGGTCGAGTTCCATCAGAGTGTCCGGCAGCAGCGCCACCGCGCCAAGGGCCGCAAATGGACAGCTGCGGTCCTCCATCTGCTCCGCTGGCGCATGGGGTTCGCCGCTGCCCAGATCGACCCAGGTTTCCACCGGCCCGTGGCCGGTACAGATCACCAGAAGCACCTTGCCGTCCTGCGCCGAGGCCGGCATCCAGCCGGAGGGGATCAGCCCGGCCACGGCCAGGGCAATCACAACCAGCAGGGAGGGCAGGCGCCTGAGCACGTTTGTTACAGCCCGGCGATGATGGAGCGCAGGGTGGCGATGCCATCGCCCTTTTCAGACGAGGTCAGCACGATCTCCGGATAGGCGGCGGGGTGTTTCGCCAGCGCGCCCTTCACCTGTTCCAGCACCTTGGCTCGGTCCTTTTCCTTGACCTTGTCGGCCTTGGTCATGACGCATTGGAAGGTAACGGCAGAGCTGTCCAGCAGTTTCATGATCTCGTCATCCACCGCCTTCACGCCATGGCGGCTGTCGATCAGCACAAAGGCGCGGCGCAGGTTCTGGCGGCCCGACAGATAGCGTTTCAGCAGTTTCTGCCATTGCTCCACCACCTTGAGCGGCGCGTTGGCATAGCCATAGCCGGGCAGGTCGACCAGATACAGCTCAGGCCCCTGGGTGAAGAAGTTGATCTCCTGTGTGCGGCCCGGTGTGTTGGAGGCGCGCGCGATGCCCTTGGTGCCGGTCAGCGCGTTGATCAGGCTCGACTTGCCAACGTTGGAACGGCCGGCAAAGCAGACCTCCACCCGGTCGGCATCCGGCAGGCCGTTCATCGCCACCACGCCTTTCAGGAATTCGGTCTCGCCTGCAAACAGCTTGCGGCCCTTCTCGGCGGAAATATCGTCCGGCGCTTCGGCCAGGGAAAATTGCATCTGCATCACAGCACCTTTACCGCGTCGCCCAGGCGGATATCACCGCCGCGCACCACCTCGGCATAGACCGAGAAATCCTGGTGGCCCCAATTCTCTTTCAGGGTCTTGAGCGTATCGGCGTCGCGTGCGCCGGTTTCGGGGTTGGCAGTGGTCGCCAGGCAGCGCACCACCCGCTCGCGCACCGCAAAAACGGCTTCGCCGATCTGCACCTCGCGGCCGAGCCACTCGTGTTCGGCCCAAGGATCACCCAGATCAAACCAGATATTGCTGCGCCAGCGCAGGGGCGACAGATCATGGCCGATAGCCTGTTCCACCGCCCGGTGCGAGGACCAGTTGGCCAGCGATACCGAGGGGAAATCGGTGTCGGTCATGCCGCGGCCAGGCACCCGGATGATCCGGGCAGAGGCGGCGCGGTCTGCAGGTGTCAGCGGCTTTTCCCAATCGAGGAACCGCTGCAAGTCGTCAGGGTTTTCCGGATCAAACGTCAGATCGGGCTGCGCCGGGTGGCTCAGCGTCAGCCGGCCGCTGGCATCGTCCAGCCGAGCGTTGATCGCCATCAGCGCGGGCGCCTTGGAGCCGCGGGTGAAATTCTGGCAGGGCGCCCATGCGGAGCCATCCGCCCGGGAGGCCTCATGCGCGACCGCCCAAACGCGATCGCCGGGCATGGTCTGCCCGGCGGTCAGGGTTACATTTTCCAGCGCCTCACGCCCGTGTGATTTGAGCGGGTGGCGCCAGATATCTGTAACTTGGTGCGTCATCAGCTGTCAGCCTTGGGCTTTTTCTTGAAGCTCGACTTGATGTTGCCGAACACGTCCGGCGTGTAGCCGTGGCTGCGCATGATCAGATACTGCTGAGTGAAGGTGATCGTGTTGTTGGCGATCCAGTAGACCACCAGGCCGGAGGCAAAGCCGCCAAGCATGAACATGAACACCCAAGGCATCCAGGCAAAGATCATTTGCTGGGTCGGGTCGGTGGGTGCCGGGTTCAGCTTTTGCTGCAGCCACATGGAAATACCCAGTAGGATCGGCAGGATGCCGATGAAGACCAGCGCCAGGATGCTCTCGGGCGCGGGCGCCGCAAAGGGCAGCAGGCCGAACAGGTTCATGATCGACGTCGGATCCGGCGCGCTGAGGTCCTGGAAGGGGCCGAAGAACGGTGCGTGGCGCAGCTCCAGGGTGACGAAGATCACCTTGTAGAGCGAGAAGAAGATCGGGATCTGGATCAGGATCGGCAGACAGCCCGCGGCGGGGTTCACCTTCTCCTTTTTATACAGCTCCATCATCTCCTTTTGCATCTTCTGGCGGTCGTCGCCGGCGCGTTCCTTGAGCTTCTCCATCTCCGGCTGAAGCTCTTTCATCTTCGCCATGGAGGCGTAGGATTTATAGGCCAGCGGGAACACCAGGATCTTGATCACCACGGTGAGGCCGATGATCGCCCAGCCCATGTTGCCAATCAGAACGTTGAGGTTGTGCAAGAGCCAGAACATCGGCTTGGTCAGGAAGAAGAACCAGCCCCAGTCGATCACGTCCAGGAAGCCCTCGATGCCTGCCTTCTCGTAGCCGCGGATGGCGTCCCATTCCTTGGCGCCGGCAAACAGCATGGTGGTAGCGTCGCTGCCCTCGCCATTGGCCAGGGTCACGGTCGGCAGAACGATGTCGGTCTGGTAGATCTCGCGGCGTTCGTCGAATTTGGCGATGGAGCGGAAGCCCTGGCCGGGTTCGGGCACCAGGGTCGACATCCAGTAGTGGTCGGTGAAGCCGATCCAGCCGTTTGCCTCGACCTGCTTGATGCTGGACTTGGAACCGTCGCGCGGATCGGGCTCAAAGTCGGCCATGTCGTCATAGTCAGTCTCGGCCAGTTCGCCGTCGGTCATGCCGACCAGGCCCTCGTGCAGGATGAAGAAGTTCTTCAGCCCCTCGGGCTGGCCGTGACGGGCCAGGGTGCCATAGGGCGCCAGCGACACGGTGCCCGCGCTTTCGTTCATCACGCTTTGGACGATCCGGAACATATAGTCCTCGTCGATCGAAACCGTGCGGAAGAAGGTCAGGCCCTTGCCGTTGTCCCAGGACAGGGTGACGGGGGTGTCCGGGGTCAGGGTCCCGCCTTCGTGCAGCGACCACAGGGTGTTGGCGCCGGGCACGTCCTCCAGCGCCAGGCCTGCACCCGGGGCCCAGCCGTAGAGCGCGTAATAGGCGCCGGCTTCGCCCACCGGTTTCAGCAGTTTGACGATCGGGGAATCTTCGTCCAGCGTCTCGCGGTAGTCCTTCAGCGACAGATCGTCGATCCGGCCGCCTTGCAGCGAGATGCTGCCGGTGACGCGGGGCGTGTCGATGGCGACGCGCGGCGCATCCGGGGCGGCGGCCTGTTCGGCTGCGGTGTCTGCCACCGCATCGGCGCCGGCGGCGCTGGGCGCGGCGGCGGTGTTGCCGCCCGGGGCGGTTTCAGTGACCGCGGTCTCCGGCGCCTGTTCCGGTTCCGGCGGCGGGAAGAAAGTATACCACCCGAGGATCACCAGAAAGCTGAGTACGGTTGCGAGAATAAGATTTTTGTTCTGATCGTCCATTGGGGACTGCCACCTCGTGTAGGGAAGGACAGGAGGGGTTCAACAGAGGTGGACCGCAAAGGTCAAGCAGAATCAGGCCGCGCCGGGGCGGCAGAGCGTCCCGGCGCGGCAGAAATTCAAGGGAATTGAGTGATCAGGGGGTCTGGCGGCCAATCACCGGCGCATCCTGCAGCTTGGCCTCATGGGCGGTGATCCAGTCCAGCGTCTGGTCAAAGGGCATCGGGCGGCCGATGCCGAAGCCCTGCACATGGCCGCAGCCCAATTGCGCCAGCAGCGCGTGTTCGCCCGCGGTTTCCACGCCCTCGGCCAGGGTTTCCAGCTCCAGCCGCTCGGCCATGGTCAGGATGGCAGAAATGAGCTTCTGCTGCTCCGGGTCCTGATCCGCCTTCATCACAAAGGAGCGGTCGATCTTGATGCGGGCGATGTTGAAGCGGCGCACGGCAGCAATGGAAGCATGGCCGGTGCCGAAATCATCCAGGTCGATCTGGCAGCCCAGCTCGCTGAGGGCGAGGATGTTGCGGGTCACCACATCGTCGGGCTGATCGGTCATCACGGTTTCCAGAATCTCCACGCAGAGGCGCTCCGGCGGAAGGTCAAAGCGTTCCAGCTCCCATTTGATGCGCCCGGCCAGCCCGGGGTTGCGCAGCTCCTGGGTGGCAAAGTTGACGCCGACCTGGGGCACATCCACGCCCGCGGCATCCCAGGCTTTGACCGCGACCAGGGCGTTATAAAGCATGACCTGGCTCAGCCGGTCCATCAGCCCGGCCTCTTCCAGCGCGGGCAGGAAGGTGGAGGGGGGGATCAGACCCTGAACGGGATGCGACCAGCGCGCCAGCGCCTCGAACCCGGAGACGCGGCCGGTGTCGGTGCAGATCTGCGGCTGGAACCAGGCCTGGATCTGGCCGGTTTCCAGCGCTGCCGCTGCTTCCTCGCGCAGGTTGGAGCGTGCATTGCCGCGGCCGGACATGTCTGCCGAATAGGCACGGATGCCGCCGGGGCCGTTGCTTTGCGCCTCTGCCAGGGCAGAGAGCGCGGCACCGGTCCATTCAGAGCAGCTGCTGCCCGGTGCCCGGTTGCGCTGGCAGAAGCCGATCGACGTCGTCATATAGATGGTGGTGCCGTCGAGCGGCACCGGTTCTTCGGCCGCGGCCTGCATGCGGCCGGCCAGCTGAATGCACAATTCAAGATCCAGCTGCAGGGTCGGTGCCAGGCAGACGGCAAACCGGCTGTCGCCGATCCGGGCGAGCGTATCGCTTTGGCGCAGGGCAGAGGCGATCTGTGCACCGCAATGCTGCATGATCCGGTCGCCGGCCTCCTGCCCGTGGCGGTCGGCCATTTCCTTGTAGTCGTCCAGCTCCAGGATAAAGACGGCAGAGCGCAGGTCGGTGTCGATGCAATCGCTATAGACGCGGGCGGCTTCTTTTTCGAACCCGTCGCGCAGCATCATGCCGGTCACGCTGTCGCGCGGCAGCCCGCCGCCGCCCAGCTTGCTGAAACCGCCGGCCGCAGCCAGCAGCACCGGCAGGCCGAGCGCCACCGAGAGCAGAGCCGTTTCACCGCCAAGCCAATAGGTTGCCAGGGTCAAGGCAGGCAGAAAGGCAAGCACCGGGGGCCCGAAAAGTGCCGGGGCAAGCGATTGCCGGAGCCGTGCCAGGAGACCTGAACCCGTATTTGTCATTCTCAGACCCTTTGTCTGCAGCCAGTCGTTCGGGCCTGAGACTAAGGCGCTGTTCTAACCCGGGGGTTAACGCAGCCTGGGAATTCCGGGGATTTCGGGCTCAATATCGGTATTCTTCAGTTCCAAACCCGCGAAATCGAACAGTTTCGGGTCCAGAAGATGCGAAGGCCGCGCATTCATCAGCGCCCGGAACATCACCTGGCGGCGGCCGGGCGAATTTGATTCCCACTGGTCCAGGATCTGTTTCACCTGCTGGCGCTGCAGCCCGTCCTGGCTGCCGCAAAGATCGCAGGGAATGATTGGATAGTTCATGGAACGGGCGAATTTCTCGCAGTCGGCTTCTGCCACATGGGCGAGGGGGCGGAACACAAAGAGGTCGCCTTCCTCATTGACCAGCTTGGGCGGCATGGTGGCCAGGCGGCCGCCGTGGAAGAGGTTCATGAAGAAGGTTTCCAGGATGTCGTCGCGGTGATGGCCCAGCACCACCGCCGAACAGCCTTCCTCGCGCGCGATGCGGTAGAGGTTGCCGCGGCGCAGGCGTGAGCAAAGCGCACAATATGTACGCCCCTGCGGCACTTTGTCGACCACAATGCTGTAGGTGTCCTGGTATTCGATCCGGTGCGGCACGCCCATCTTTTCCAGGAACTCCGGCAGCACGGTGGCCGGAAATCCGGGCTGGCCCTGATCGAGGTTGCAGGCCAGCAGATCCACCGGCAGCAGGCCGCGCCACTTCAGCTCATAGAGCACTGCCAGCAGGGTATAGCTGTCCTTGCCGCCTGACAGGCAGACCAGCCATTTCGGCGTGCTGCCGTCTTCGCGGCGCTCGACCATGCCGTATTGTTCGATCGCCTCGCGCGCGTAACGCACGATGCGTTTCCTGAGCTTCTTGAACTCAGTGGTCGCGGGGGCGCCGGCAAACAGCGGATGGATTTCGTCCAGATCATCATCAAGCATGGCCGCGCCCTAGCCGAGGCTGCGCGTTTTGCCAAGGAAAAAAGCTGTGCGGCACTGTGGGGCGGGGGCTAAGCTTGCAAGGTAAGGCGATTTGATCAGTGAGGGTATTTGATGAGCGAGGAAAGCAAGGAGGCGCGGATCGTCCGCAAGGCCGTGGGTGAGGCGGAGACCGGCCTGAAAGGGCTGGAGAAAGAGCTGCGCGGCGTGGTCAAGCAGTTCGAGAAGGGCGCAATGACGCCCGCCAAGGGCAAGGCCGCGGCGCAGAAGATCACCGCTTTCATGAAGAAGCAGGCGCAGGTCACCAAGCTGCAGAACGCGCCGTTCTTTGGTGATCTGCCCTTGGATGTGCAGGACGGCGTGACCTGGCTCGACAGCGTGGTGAATGAGCTGAACAACGTGCTGGGGCGGCTCGCCGGCGCGTTGAAGCTGATGCAGAAGAAGCCGGACAAGGATTACGGCATCCTGGTCAAGGCGTCACGTGAGCTGGAGAGCCATATCAGCCAGCCGCCCAAGGGCGTGGGCACGCTGCTGAAGGCAGCCAAGGCGGGCAAGGCGGCGGGCGATCCGATGATGGCCTTCCTGCCGTTCATCATCCTGATGTGGATGATCGTCGACACCATCGTGCGCGGGCTGAACCGGAAGAAGTGAGTTTAATCTTTCCTGTCCGGCACCGGGTCATAGCCGTCACCGCCCAAGGGGTGGCAGCGCCCGAGGCGGCGGATGGTGAGCCAGGCGCCTTTGATGGCGCCGTGCTTCTCCAGCGCTTCCAAAGCATAAGCCGAGCAGGTGGGCTGGTAGCGGCAGTTGAAGCCGACCCAGGGGCTGAACAGCAGCCGGTAGGCGCGCACGGGCAGGGCAAAGATATGAGCCAGCGGGGTCATGGCGGATAGATAGGGGCAGGGCGGCCAGGTGGCAATGCGGCCAAAGAGCCAGCCGGCTACTGGCTGTGGATCTTTTTCAGCGCGTAGATCAAGTCGCGCTTCAGCTCTTCGAACGGGCGTTGGTCCGTTTCCACGGCGCGGCCGATCAGCACGTAGTCCCAGCCGGGGCGGCCGTGGATGGGCAGAATCATCCGTGCGGCCTCGCGCAGGCGGCGCTTGGCGCGGTTGCGGGCCACCGCGTTGCCGACTTTCTTGGAGCAGGTAAAGCCCATGCGGATGCCGCCGTCGTCGCGGCGGTTCCGGCCCTGCACCATCATGCCCTTTGTGCCCTGCTTGCGGGCAGGCGGGCGGGCGCAGGCGAGGAAATCACGGCGCTTGGCCATGACCTCGATCTTTTGCGCGGGTGATGCGCAAACGGACACCGCCGGAGGCATGTCCCCTCGGGCAGCGTTGCCGTCCTTGGGGGCCTCCGGCGGTGTCATGTCCGTCAGAACGGGAACTGAGCTTATGCGCTCAGTTCTTTGCGACCGCGTGCGCGGCGTGCGTTCAGGATCTTGCGGCCTGCCTTGGTGGCCATGCGCGCACGGAAGCCGTGGCGGCGTTTGCGAACCAGGTTCGAAGGCTGATAGGTGCGTTTCATCGCTCCGGTCTCCACATTTTGTCTTCGGGTGCGCGGAATTGCCCGCCCGGGGTCTATCTCGAAGCCCGGTCTTTAGGAGGGAATGGCGGCTAAGTCAAACCCTGCGGGGCGGGTTTTCGGGGAGATATGCAACATTTCTGCCAAAAACCGCACCGGCACGGCCTCCGGGCAGGGGGGATGTAACATCCGGGCAGTGATTCTGCCACAAAGCTCACGAATCCGGGGGCAGGTGATCAAGCGGGCGTGAGCAGGGCTGCCGTGCCCTCGCATGCGGGCCATTTAACACGTAGCAACAAAAGGCACCTATAGAGACGGACATATGACCGATATGAGCGAGACCCCGAAAACCGATTCCCAGCCCAGTACAGATCCGGCGGCCAAGCCGGGGCTGGCCCGCCATCTGCCGCTGATTGCCGTGGTGGCGGTGGCGCTGATCGGGGCGGTGACGCTGAAGGACTACCTGACCTTTGACACGCTGCGCGACAACCGCGAGGCGCTGATGGCGTTCCGTGACCAGAACTACGCGGGGCTCGCGGCGCTGTTCATCGGCATTTATATCGTGATTGTGGTGTTCTCGCTGCCGGGTGCGGCGGTGGCCTCGGTCACCGGCGGGTTTCTGTTCGGGCTGTTCACCGGGACCGCCTTCAACGTGATTTCGGCGACCATTGGGGCGGCAGGGATTTTTCTGGCCGCGCGCTGGGGGCTGGGGGCGACGCTGACTGCCAAGATGGAATTGGCCGAGGGCCGGGTGCAGATGCTGAAACAGGCGCTGCGGCAGAATGAGATCGAGGTGCTGCTGCTGCTGCGGCTGGTGCCGGCGGTGCCGTTCTTTGTTGCCAACCTGCTGCCTGCGCTGGTTGGGGTAAAGTTCCGCAACTTCCTGTGGACCACCGCGGTGGGCATCATTCCGGGCGCTATCGTCTTTACCTGGATCGGGGTTGGTCTGGGCGAAGTCTTTGACCGCGGCGAAAGCCCGGACCTGAGCCTGTTGTGGGAGCCGCATGTGATCGGGCCGATCCTGGGCCTGTGCGTGCTGGCGGCGATGCCGATTATCGTGAAATCCATCCGCGGCAAGAAGAACGAGGACGTCTGAACATGAGCAGCATTGAATGTGATCTCCTGGTTATCGGCGCCGGGTCCGGAGGGCTGTCGGTGGCAGCCGGGGCCAGCCAGATGGGCGCTGATGTGGTTCTGCTGGAGGGCCACAAGATGGGCGGCGACTGCCTGAACTACGGCTGTGTGCCCTCCAAGGCGCTGCTGGCCAGCGGCAAGGCGGCGCATGTGCAGGCGCAGGCACAAGCCTTTGGCGTGGCGGATCAGCTGCCGCAGGCGGACTATGCCGCGGCCAAGGACCATGTGCAGGCAGTGATTGATACCATTGCACCGGTGGACAGCCAGGAGCGGTTTGAAGGTTTTGGCGTGCGGGTGATCCGCGAGTTCGGGCATTTTGTGTCCCCTACGGAGGTCGAGGCCGGCCCGCACCGCATCACGGCGCGGCGGGTTGTGATTGCCACCGGCTCCTCGCCGCTGGTGCCGCCGGTCCCGGGGCTGGACACCGTACCTTATGAAACCAACGAAACCCTGTTTGAGCTGCGCGAGAAGCCGGAGCATCTGCTGATCATCGGCGGCGGGCCGATCGGCATGGAGATGGCGCAGGCGCATGTGCGCTTGGGCAGCAAGGTCACCGTGATCGAGGGCCTCAAGGCGCTGGGCAAGGATGATCCTGAGGCGGCGGCCGTTGTGCTGGACAATCTGCGGGCCGAGGGCGTGGAGATCGTCGAGGGCGCCATGGTGTCCCGCGTCGGCGGCCAGGCTGGGGACATCGAGGTCGAGACCAAGGACGGCAGTACCTTTAAGGGCAGCCACCTGCTGATGGCGGTGGGGCGCAAGGCCAATATGGAGCGCTTGAACCTGGCGGCCGCCGGGATTGAGACCCAGGGCAATGGCATCAAGGTGGATGAGAGCCTGCTGACCACTAACAGGAAAGTATACGCCATCGGCGATGTCGCGGGCGGGCTGCAGTTCACCCATGTGGCGGGCTATCACGCGGGCATCATCATCCGCTCCGCCCTGTTCGGCCTGCCGTCTAAGGCCAAGACCAGCCATATCCCCTGGGCCACCTATACCGACCCGGAACTGGCGCAGGTGGGGCTGACCGAGGCACAGGCGCGCGATATCTATGGCGTCAAGCTGGAGGTGGCGCGGTTCGATTACCACCACAACGACCGCGCCATTGCCGAGCGCAAGACCAAGGGGTTCATCAAGGTGATGGTGTTCAAGGGCCGTCCGGTCGGCGTTACCATCGCGGGCCATCAGGCAGGCGAGCTGATCGGTTTGTGGTCGATGGCCATCGCCAACAACCTGAAAATGAGCCAGGTGGCGGCGATGGTTGCGCCTTACCCCAGTATCAGCGAAGTTAACAAACGGGCGGCGGGGGCCTATTTTTCCCCGCGATTGTTTGAGAGTAGCTTTGTGAAACGCGCAGTGCGCTTTGTTCAGCGCTGGATTTCTTGAGGCAAAGGCGGCGGAATGCTCAACACGCTTTCGGGCAAATTCCTGATCCTGACCACGGTCTTCGTGATGCTGGCCGAGGTTTTGATCTTCGTGCCGTCGATTGCGCGGTTCCGCGAGGATTACCTGTCTGACCGGCTGCAGCGGGCGCAGATCGCCTCCTTGGCGCTTTTGGCCGACGACATGCTGGAGACAGAGCTGGAAGCGGAGCTTCTGGAGAACGCGGGCGTCTACAACGTGGTGCTGCGCCGCGACGAGATCCGCCAGCTGATGCTGGCCTCGCCCATTCCGCAGCAGATCGGAGCAACCTATGATCTACGCATGGCAGGTGCCATGACGCTGATCAAGGATGCGGTGATGCGGCTGTCGCGGCCGGAAAACGAGATTATCCGGGTGATCGGCGCACCGGTGCGCGATGCCGGTCTGCTGATCGAGGTCACGATGGAAACTGCGCCCTTGCGGGCGGCGATGATAGACTACGGGGTGCGAATCCTGATTCTGTCGGCGGTGATCTCTGTGTTCACTGCCTTGCTGCTGTTTGTGGCGGTGCGGATTGTGCTGGTGAAGCCGATCAAGGGTGTGGTCGGCTATATGCAGCGCTATGCGGCAGCGCCGGAGGATGCGCGCGGTATCATCCACCCCAGTTCCGGCGTGGTGGAGCTGCGCGAGGCGGAAGAGGCGCTGATGCAGCTGCAGACCGAGCTCACCCATGCGCTGAAGCAGCGCGAGCGGCTGGCGCAGCTGGGCGGCGCCGTGGCCAAGGTGAGCCACGATCTGCGCAACATCCTGACCTCGGCGCAGCTGTTCACTGACCGTATCGAGATGAGCGAAGACCCTCTGGTGCGGCGCCTGGCGCCCAAGCTGGTGAATTCGATCACCCGTGCGGTGTCCCTGTGCGAAGGCACGCTGGCCTTTGGGCGGGCAGAGGAGCCGTCGCCCACCTTTGCGGTGGTCTGCCTGCATGAAATCGCGGCGGATATAGCCGAGAGCGAGCTGCTGGCCGCGGACAGCGCCCTGGTGGAGATCGTCAACGCCGTGCCCAAGCCGATGATGCTGCGCGCCGATCCGGAACAGCTGTTCCGCATCGTGATGAACCTGGTGCGCAATGCCCGGCAAGCGATTGCAGGCACCGGCCAGCCGGGCCGCATTACCATCAGCGCCCAGGAAGAAGACGCGGCCTGGTGGATCACCGTGGCCGACACCGGCCCCGGCCTGCCGAAAAAGGCACAGGACAATCTGTTCACACCGTTCCAGGGCGGGGCGCGCAAGGGCGGCACCGGGCTGGGGTTGGCGATTGCCGGCGAGCTGGCCCGCGGCCATGGCGGCTCAGTGTCGCTGAAGGAAACCAGCGCCGAAGGCACGGTGTTCGAGATCTGCCTGCCAAAAGGCGACGGCACCCTGTGACGGACGCCCGCGGCCTGCAGGCGGGAATGCGGCAGGCGGGAATATAACGGACTGGAATATGACAGGCGGGTGGAACTATTTTTGTTTTTGGGGTTGCACCCGCGCAGTGCTAAGATTAAACCCCGCCGCAGTGGACCGATAGCTCAGCTGGATAGAGTACTTGACTACGAATCAAGGGGTCGGGGGTTCGAATCCTCCTCGGTCCGCCACTTCCCAAATTGCCGGATATTAAGCAGAACTGACCTTTTCGTCAGATTGCTGGTCCGGCTGCTATTTCCGGCCTCCGGCGCCTCTGCCGCCGGACGTCCGGTACATCCATGGTGCCATGCTCCGGCCGCCGCCTGTAACAGGCCGCATCGCCCAACTCCTGGGGTATCGCTGCCCTGCAATGCGGCTGCGTGTGTGGCCGCAGTGGCGAATGCCGGCGGCGCCACGACCTCAGAGAGCCATGAGCCAGTTTTTGAAATGCCTGACTGCAGCGCGTTCCTGATCGCCGGCGCGGCAGACAAAATAAAGTCCCCGGTCCAGCGCGACACTGGTGTCATCAAGGCGGACCAGCCGGCCATTCTCCAGATCCCGCGCAGCCAGCAGATGCCTTGCCAGCGCCACGCCCTGCCCATCAATTGCGGCCTCCAGCAAAACAGCGCTATCCACGTATTTGATATTCTGTGCGATGATCTGACCGCTGCGAATCCCGGCCTGTTCGGCCCAGCTCTCCCACCCGGCGTTGAAGGCATCATGCAGCAGTGGAAGACGCGCAATCTGCTCTGCGCGCATCGGCAGATCAGCAGTATCCACTATAGATGGCGAGGCAACAGCAATCAGTTCCTCCCGCTGGATCAGCTCGTGGTGCAGCCTATCCCAGCCGGGTTCCCCGAATCGAAGGGCCACATCAACCTCCGCTGCATCGAAGTCGGCAAAGGCATCATTGGTATCCAGCAGCAGGGCGATTCCAGGATGCTTCTGCTGAAACGACGCCAGCAACGGCACCAGCCATTTGAGCGCCAGCGAGGTCGAAAGGGACACTGTGATCGACTGGCGGGGGGTCATCCGCTTGACGTCCCGGACCCCCAGCAGCAGCGCCGAGAACGCCCCGCGGGTTGATTGGTGCAAACGCTCGCCAGCATTCGTCAGTTCGACGCCATTGGGACGGCGGTGAAACAGGCTGACCCCAAGATGCTGTTCCAGCAATTTGATCTGGCGGCTGATTGCCCCATGGGTGACGTTCAGGGCATCTGCGGCCTTGCTCAGGCTGGAATGCGTCGCCGTCTCATCAAAGGCTTGCAGGGCGCGCAGGTGTCTCAGGGTCTTGGCCATGTGAGAAAAACTAACATCAAGCTGCGTTAAACTCGATAGGTTTCTTTGGTTGCAGCGGGTTACATTGAGGAATGATCAAAAAACCTCACACCAGATTGCCACATGGAAGGAGACGGCCATGTCCGGGTTGAAAGTCGCCTTAATGACGGGAACCGGCCAGGGAATTGGCCGGGGCTGTGCCGTCGAAATGGCCAAAGCAGGCTACAAGGTGTCTCTGATGTCTCCGTCGGAGCGTTCGATCGAACTGGCAAAAGAGCTGGGGGGCATCGGCCGCCGCGGCTCGGTGCTTGAGGCTGATGATCTGCAAGCAATGATTGACGCCACAATGAGCAAATATGGGCGCATTGACGCGATTGTCAGCAATATGGGGCATGGCGGCACGGTGCCTGAGGCCATCAAGACAGTGGGCTTTGACGCAGATTTTGACGGGCCGCTTTTGGAGCTTAGCGACGAATTATGGCACGAAAGCCTGGACATGTATGTGCTGAATGTCGTCAAGATCGCCCGCATCGTGACACCCATCCTGATCGAACAGGGGGGCGGCGCCTTCGTGAACATCTCGTCCATGAACACCATTGAACCCCGTGCCCCCTATCCGATGAGCATGCTGCGCGGGGCATTGCACAGCTTTTCAAAGCTCTACGGGGATCGCTATGCCCGCTATAACATCCGCATGAACAATCTGCTGCCAGGGTTTTGCGAGAACGTGAACCTGTCTGAACGGGCACGCCGGGAAATCCCTGCGCAGCGGCCGGCAACATTTGAGGAGATCGGCCAGGCCTGCGTGTTCCTGGCCAGTGATGGCGCGCGCTATATCAACGGTCAGAGTATCCTGTCAGACGGTGGCATGAACCGTGCTGTTCGCTAGGGTCCTGACACTAGGAGCAAATCATGATCGTTAGAAGCCTCAAGAAGATCCTTGGCACTGAACGGGACGTTGCCGGCCCGGGCTGGAACAGCAGAAGACTGCTGCTTGCCCCCGACGGGATGGGGTTTTCGCTGACGGACACCATCATCAAACAGGGCGCAGTGCTTGAGCTTGAGTACACCCATCATCTGGAGGCCTGTTATTGCATCGAAGGCACGGGCCGGATCCGCCGGTCTGACGAACAGGTGTGGAGCACATTGGAACCGTTTACGCTTTACGCCCTGGACCAGCACGACCGCCACGTGGTGGAAGCGCTGGATGCGGACCTGCGGCTTGTTTGCGTCTTCAATCCGCCGCTGAGCGGCCGGGAAATACACAGGGAAGACGGAAGCTACGCGCCAGCCGGGGCTTGCAATACCTAGGCCGACAGTATCAGAGCGACGGTGAAGTCTTGCCAAGGCTCTTCAATGCGCGGGGGGCAGGGTACTCAGCTCATTGCGGATCTTCTCCAAGTTGAATCTCAATTCCTGTTCGGAGACACCGCCAAAGGCAAGGCGAATTGCTTGCGGCACCGCTTCGGTGATCGCATATGGCTCAGCTGAGGAGACTGCAATCCCCTGCTCGGACAAACGGGCAATTACGGGTTCTGCGCGTTTTCCTGTCTGCAGGGGCAGCCAAGTGAAACTTGCATTGGGATGCGCGCACATCGGAAACGCGCCGAGGATTTCCTGGCAAAGCCCTTGGACTTGCACACCCAGGGCGCGCCGCGTGGCTTCTAATTCCTGAACTGTTCCGTCCTCAATCCAATGTGTAACGAGTGCGGAAATCAAAGCGGGTGTGTTCCATGTGGTCGCCCGGATCACCCTGGAGGCCGCGCTGGTGAAGCGTTCGGGAACCGCAATGTAGCCGATACGCAGCCCCGTTGCGATATTCTTGGAGAAGCTGCCAACATAGACAGTCTGCTCTGGCAACAGGTCCACAAACCGGGGAGGCGGGTTGTTTTCAAGAAAGGCATACGCGCTGTCTTCAATCAGGATCAGATCGTGCCGCCGTGCCACATCGCAAATTGCCAGCCGGATGTCTTCGGGCATGACAGAACCCAACGGATTATGCACCGTCGGCATCAAGTAGAGCGCTTTGAGTTTCCGCTCCCGGCATAGTTTTTCGAGCTCGTCTGGGTTCATGAAGCCCTGACAGCCTGGCACGGCAACCAGTGAAATTCCGTGCAGCCCTGCAACCGAGGCGAAACCAGGATATGTCAGGCCGTCCGTGCCGACGGCATCGCCGGTTTGCAGCAAGCCAAGAACGGCGATGGCCAGACTATGCTGGCCGCCTGACGTCAGGAATACGCGTTGCGGGTCCATCTGATCGGGCGCGGATGACAAGTAGCCGGCCGCAATTTTGCGTTCATGCGGCCGTCCTCCATGCGGCTGGTAGCGCAGCATGGCTTCCAGATCGCCGGAGGCCGCAAGCCGCTTCAAGCCGGATCGCAGGATTTCCGCGTCGCCGGCGCCGCCTGGGATGTTGAAAACCAGGTCTATCAGTCCGTCATTGCCGCCCTGCTCCAGCCCGAGTGTCAGTGGTAATGCCGGGTCGCGCACAAACATCCCCCGGCCGGCCTCTCCCAGGATCAAGCCTTGCCGCTTCAGCTCAGTATAGGCGCGGGTGGCTGTTGCGAGGGCGACACCGTGCTCTTCGGCAAAGGTCCGGTGGGTTGGCAGCCGGGTGCCCGGCGGGAGGTCGCCGTCTTTGATACGTTCCCCGATCAGCGCCGCCAGGTCTGTGTATTTCATCATAAGCGAAATGCCGCCGTCCTTAGTACAATAAAAGAATTGTACTGTTGCTGGCGCTGTGTCAACCAAAAGTAAGTTTGAATGGCGTGGGTACACTTATGGCGAAAATTCTTCCCTGCTCACTACTCGCTGCGGCACTGTTCACAGTGACCTTTGCCGTCAATCTTCAAGCCCCGCTGTACAGCGTATACGCTGCTGAAAGCGGTGTTGGCGCAACGGCGGTGACCTTTGCCTTTGCCGCCTATGCCGCTGGATTGATGCCAGCCCTGATGCTGCTGGGCGGCCTGTCCGACCGCATCGGGCGCCGGGTTCCGATTGCGATAGCGCTGCTGCTCGGGTTTGCGGCGACCGTGTTTCTTGTCCTGTCGCCAAGCTGGACGGTGCTGGTTACAGCCCGCTTTATGCTGGGTGCCGGAACCGGTTTAGCCACAACCGCGGGCACCGCCTATATGACCGAGATCCTAGGCGAAGCCAAAGCCAGGCAGGCGGCCTTGTATGTCACCTCTGCAACCTCGCTGGGGTTTGGCGGCGGCGCCCTTGCAACCGGTATCAGCCTGGACCTGCAGGGGCCCAGCATCATGCCGGCAAGCTTTCTGTTTCTGTTTGCCTTGGCGCCGGTTCTGGCAGGTTGCGCGCTGTTTTTGCCCCGGGTGGATGTGTGTAAACCCGTGCCGATGCTGCGGCTGCCGGTTTTTCCGCCGCGGACCTGGCCGTTTGGCGTCGGCCTGGCGCTCGCCTGGTCCACTACAGGGATGACCATCGCCGTTGTTCCGTTGTAACTGGAGGCGCAGGGTTTTGGTGCCTATACGGGATTGGTCATTTTCCTGGCGATCTTCATTGGCTTTCTGTGCCAGCCGCTTGCCCGTCGGCTGAGCAGCGCCAGGGCTCTGCTTGCCGGGTATGTTCTGGTGCCTCTGGGCTTTCTGACGGTGCTGGGCGGAGTTTGGGCACAATCCATCATTCTGGTTCTTGCCGGAACCGGCCTGACCAGTTCCGCCAGCTACGGGTTCGTCTATCTCTCCGGGCTGTCGGAATTCTCCGTGCGGGCACCTGACAACCGGGCCCGTGCAACTGCTGGCCTGTTTGTCTACGCCTATGCCGGGTTCTCCCTTCCGGTCATCGCCAGCGGTGCGCTTGCCGATACGTTCGGTCTGTTGCCCGCTATGGGAACCTTCTTCCTTGTCCTGCTGGCCGTGACGGCCTTGTCCGTCGCCGTCTGGCTGGTTCGCGCACCGTATAGTGAGGCTGAGCCCGCCTGATCAGATCTTTTGCAGGCCGCAAGACTGGAACTATAGAAACCCTGCCGGTACTGCGGGGATCCTCGAAATTCCGCAGGGCGTACGCGGCGTTTGCTTCAGCCGGTTTTTGAAAAAGCGTTCGCGGCAGCGCTCATGGCCGCAATCGGGGAAGGCTGGCGTTTTAGCGGCGGGGGTGGTTTTCTGGCCTTGTGCCCGAGCTTCCCGTAATCCGCTGCACTGAGGCCATGCTGAAGAGAAACGAAACCACTGAAATCCTGGTCCTGGTCACGCCGCATTTCAACCTGGCTGCGACAATGGCGTTCCTGGATCCGTTCCGGGCCGCAAACTACTTGGCCGGGAGGCAGCTGTTCCAATGGCATATTGCGAGCGAAGCCGGCGCGCTGTGCCGGGCCAGCAATGGGCTGGAACTTGCCGTCAGCGCGCTGGACACGCTGAAGCAGCTGCAACCGGATATTGTTGTTGTGTCCAGCAGCTGGACCCCCGAAGCCTTCACCGGCGAGCGCTTGCTGTCTGCAATACGGAAGTACGCCCGGGCGGGTATTTATGTGGCTGGGATCGATACAGCCGCCTTTATCCTGGCCCAGGCCGGCCTGCTGCGGGGACGGCGCGCGACGGTTCATTACGAGCATATCGACGCCTTTGCGGAAAAATACCCGCACACCGAAGTCAGCGAAGATGTATTTGTTCATGAGGGCAGAACCGGAACCTGCTGCGGCGGGGCTGCGGCGGGCGAGTTTGCCTTGTTTCTGCTGCACGGGATTGTTGGTGATGCGCTGACAAACGACTGCGCGAAATACCTGTTTTACCGCAATCTGCGGGGGCTGGGCGCGCATCAGACAGACGATCAGCTGGAACCCTTGGGGAATACGGCGCCGCCCAAGGTCCGGGAAGCGATTGCCATCATGGAACGCCACCTGGAAACGCTGATCAGCATTCCCGAATTGTGCAGGCTGGCCGGGGTGTCGCAGCGCCAGCTGAACCGGCTGTTCCAGGAATATGTGCGGACAAGCCCGCAACTGTACTACCGCGACATCCGGCTGGACCGCTCGCGCGGGCTGGTCACCCAGACGGAGCTGCCGATCTCCGAGATTGCCCAGGCTTGCGGCTTTCCCAGCCATGTGCATTTTGCCCGCGCCTATAAGCAGCGGTTCGGGCTGCCGCCGCGGCGGGACCGGATCGAAGGGCGGGTGCCTTTTGAATTCCGGGCCTGGCCCATGTACCGGCCGTTGGCAGCCCTGCAGAATGGCGAATAAGGTTCAATTGGTGGCTGCCTGAGTGCTGTAGAGGGATCGGCTTTTCGCGGATCATGTCTTTGACGACCTTAACAGGCAGGCAAAGGAGTGTTCAGCGTGACAGACCTACCGACCAAGGCCCAGTTCGCAAACATCGCAGAAGGATATTCCGCGGATGCGGGCAATTCGCAATCGCTGAAGGCGGATGCCTATGTTCAGCGCGAGTGGTTTGCCGCCGATCAGCGTGAAATCATTGCCAAGTCCTGGCAATGGGTCTGCCATGTGGAGAAGCTGCGCGACCCGGGTTCCTACGTCACCGTTGATATTGCGGGCCAGCCAGTGGTGGTGGTCCGGGACCGCGAGGGCGTGCTGCGCGCCTTTTACAACGTCTGCAAGCACCGCGCCCATGAGCTGCTGAAAGGCGAGGGCAGCACCACCCGCATCATGTGCCCCTATCATGCCTGGGTCTACAAGCTGGACGGCCAGCTGGTGCGGGCGCCGGAAACCGAGCATCTAGAGAATTTCAGCACCGGCGATATCTGCCTGGATCAGGTGCAGGCAGAGGAGTTTGCGGGGTTTGTCTATGTCAACCTGGACCCAGCTGCCGCGCCGCTGAGAGAACAGTCCGGCAATCTGGAAACCGAAATCCGCCATTGGGCGCCGGATATCGAACAGCTGACCTTCGGCCACCGTCTGACCTATGACATCAAGTCGAACTGGAAGAACGTCGTCGACAACTTCCTGGAATGCTACCACTGCCCGACCGCGCACAAGGATTTCTGCGATCTGGTGGATATGGACACCTACAAGGTTACCACGCATGGGATCTACTCCAGCCATATGGCGGATGCCGGTAAGGGCGCAAATTCGGCCTATGACGTGTCCAACGCCACCGTGCGCACCCATGCGGTCTGGTGGCTGTGGCCGACCACTTGCCTGATGCGTTATCCGGGGCGGTCCAGCATGATTGTCCTGAACATCATCCCGGTGGGGCCGGACCGGACGCTGGAAACCTATGATTTCTTCCTGGAAACGCCGGAGCCTGACGCGGGCGAGCTGGATGCTATCCGCTATTTGGATGAGGTGCTGCAGGTCGAGGACATCAATCTGGTGGAAAGCGTGCAGCGCGGCATGAACACGCCAGCCTTTACCCAGGGGCGCATCGTCAACGACCCCACAGGGTCGGGCAAGTCCGAGCATGCGGTGCACCATTTTCACGGGCTGGTGCTGGAGGCCTACGCCGGGGCCGCGGGATGACCCAGTCCAATATCGTCGTCATCATGGCCGACCAGCTGGCGCCGCATTGGACCGGCGCCTATGGCCACCCGGTGGCGAAGACCCCGCATATTGATGCGCTGGCGGCGCGCGGCATGCGGTTTGATGCGGCCTATTGCAACTCGCCGCTGTGTGCGCCTTCGCGGTTTGCCTTCATGTCCGGACAGCTGATCAGCCGCATTGCCGCCTATGACAACGCCAGCGAATTCCGCGCCTCGGTGCCGACCTTTGCCCACTACCTGAAAGCACTGGGATACCGCACCTGCCTGTCCGGCAAGATGCATTTTGTCGGCCCGGACCAGAAACACGGCTTTCAGGACCGGGTGACCACAGACATCTATCCGGCGGATTTTGCCTGGACCCCGGACTGGGAGGCCCCGGATGAGCGGATCGGCAAGTGGTATCACAACATGGAAACGGTCAAGGAAAGCGGTGTCGCGGTTGCCACCTACCAGACCGACTACGACGACGAGGCCGGATTTGCCGCGCGCCGCTGGCTGATTGACCGGGGCCGCGCGCGGGCCACCGGGGAGGAGGCGCCGTTTTGCCTGGTGGCGAGCTTTATCCACCCGCACGACCCCTATGTCGCTAAACCGGAGTGGTGGGATCTTTACGAAGGCGAAGAGATCCCGATGCCCGAATATGTGCCAAGCCTGGAGGCGCAAGATCCGTTTTCGCGGCGTGTCCTGGACGGGATTGAAGCCAGTGTCGTCCCATTGAGCGACGAAGAGCTGCGCCGCGCCCGCCGCGCCTATCTGGCCAATGTCAGCTATTTCGACAGCAAGGTTGGTGAAATCGTCAAAGCTGTCGACGAAATCGGTGCGCGTGAGGACACGATCATCATCGTCACCGCCGACCACGGCGACATGCTGGGGGAGCGCGGGCTGTGGTACAAGATGAACTTCTTTGAGCATTCCGCCCGGGTGCCGCTGGTGATGGCGGGGCCGGGCATTCAGCAGGGCAGGGCCGCAAATGCCTGTTCGCTGATCGACCTGCTGCCAACCTTTGTCGATATCGCGGGCGGCGATGCGGCGGTGCTGGGGGAACCGGTGGATGGCCGCTCGCTGCTGCCGCTGGCCCGCGGAGAGGCGGATCCGGTGGATGAAGCGATTGGCGAATACTGCGCCGAGATGACGCCTTATCCGGTCTTCATGATCCGGCGCGGGAGCCTCAAGTACATCCATTGCGACGCCGATCCGCCGCAGCTGTATGATCTGGCCCGGGACCCTTTGGAGACCAGGAACGTGGCCCGCGATCCGGCCTATGCGAAGGCCGCTGCGGGTTTTGCGGCAGAGACCCGCAGACGCTGGGACAGCGAGGAACTGCGCCGCAACATCATTGCCACCCAGAAATCCCGCCGCGTCCTGCATGCCGCCATGGAAGCGGGGGCCGGGGAGCATTGGGATTACAATCCGCCCTCAGATGCCAGCCAGCAGTATGTGCGCAACCACATGGACTGGACCGTGGCTGCTGAGCACTACCGTTTGAACCCGGGGAACACAGATGACAGGAAAACTTGACGGCAAGACCGCATTGGTCACGGGCGGGCGCGGCGGCATTGGCCGCGCCATTGTTGCGCGGTTCCTGCGCGAAGGCGCGCGGGTTTATGCGGCCGATCTGACCCCGCAAGGATCGTTAGCGGCGCATGACGAGGACGGCAGCATCTTCGTCAAGCTGGATGTCACCCAAGAGGCTGATGCCATCGCCGCGATGGAACAGGTGAAATCAGAATCCGGAAGGCTGGACATTCTGGTCAACGCCGCCGGGATCGAGATTGAAAGGACCATCGAGGACACCACGCTGGAGGAGTGGAACCGCAGCTTTGCGGTGAACTGCACCGGCACTTTCCTGGCGTCGAAATACGCGCTGCCATTGCTGCGCGCGGCGGCCAAATCGGGCAGCAGCGCCAGCATCATCAACTTCGGCTCCTATGACGGGTTCATCGCCGATCCCGGTCTTGCCGCTTATTGCGCCACCAAGGGCGCGGTGCATGCGCTGACCCGGGCGATGGCCTGCGACCATGGCCCCGAGGGCATCCGCGTCAACGCCATCTGTCCCGGCTATATCGACACGCCGATGCTGCAAAGCTTCTTTACTGGCGATGGCTCTGGCGGCGGCGGCAAGACCATCGGTCAGCTGCAGCAGGCGGTGCGCGATGTGCATCCGATGCGCACCTATGGCACGCCGGAGGATATCGCCAACCTGGTCAACTGGCTGGCCTCAGAGGAGGCGCGCTATGCCTCGGGCCAGCTGTGGGTGCTGGATGGCGGGCTGTCGGCGCAAGTGCAGCAGATGAAGCTCTGAAGGGGAGAGACCATGCAGACAAAGATGCTGATCAACGGTGAATTGGTTTCCGGGGGCGGAGCGGCGCTGCCAGTCACCGATCCGGCCACGGGGGCTGAGATCACCCAGGTGCCTGAAGCCAGCCCGGAACAGGTGGAGGCCGCAGTGCGGACTTCCGAGGAGGCATTTGACAGTTTTTCCCGCAGCACCCCGGCGGAGCGGTCTGCACTGCTGCTGGCGATTGCCGGCTGCCTGGAAGCGCATCAGGAGGAACTGGCGGAGCTGGAAAGCCTGAATGCCGGCAAGCCCTGGCCTTCTGCCCGCGATGATGAGATGCCGCTGACCATTGACACCTTCCGCTTCTTTGCCGGCGCGGCGCGCACTATGACCGGCTCCGCCGCGGGGGAATATGCGGCAGGCCACACCAGCATGATCCGCCGCGATCCGGTGGGGACGGTGGCGGCCATTGCGCCCTGGAATTATCCGCTGATGATGGCCGCCTGGAAACTGGCGGCGCCGATCGCGGCGGGCTGCACCGTGGTGCTGAAGCCCTCTGAGCTGACGCCTTTGTCGATGCTGCGCCTGGCGGAGCTGTTGAACGGGATCCTGCCGAAGGGCGTGCTGAACGTGATCCACGGCACCGGGCCGGGTATCGGCGATCAGCTGATCAACAGCCCGCAGATGGAGGCCATCACCGTCACCGGCAGCCCGGCCACCGGCATGGCGGCGATGCGCGCGGCAGGCAATCAGATCCGCCATGTGCATCTGGAGCTGGGCGGCAAGGCTCCGGTGATCGTCTTTGACGATGCGGATATCGACGCGGTTGCCGAAACGATCCGCTACGGCAGTTTCTTCAATGCAGGCCAGGACTGCGCCCAGCCTTGCAGGGTGCTGGCGCAGGAGGGTGTCTACGGCAAGCTGGTCGCGGCGATTGAGGCCCAGGTCAGCCAGATCCGGACCGGTGCGCAAAAGGCTGAGGGCACGGAGATGGGCCCGGTCATCTCAGCCGCTCAGCGAGACCGGGTGGCTGGGTTCGTCGACCGCGCCCGGGCCGCTTGCGAGGTTGTGGCGGGCGGTTCCGCAGGGGAGGGGAAAGGCTTTTTCTACAGCCCGACGGTGCTGGCCAATGTCGGCAACGATGCTGAGGCCGCAACCAGCGAGATCTTTGGGCCAGTCGTGTCTGTCTCCCGCTTTGGCGAGGCTGAAGACGCCCTGCGTATTGCCAACAGCGGCCGCTACGGGCTGGCGTCGTCGGTCTGGACCGCCAATGTCGGGCGCGCGATGGAGATGACCAGCCGCCTGCGCTATGGCTTTACCTGGGTCAACACCCACGGCGTTGCCACTCCGGAGATGCCCTGGGCGGCAATGAAAGGGTCCGGCACCGGCTGCGACATGAGCGTCTATGCGCTGGATGCGTACACTTCGGTCCGGCATGTGATGGTGGCGCACTGATGCGGCTTGCAGGGAAAAGAGCGCTGATTACCGGCGGACGCCAGGGAATTGGCCGGGGCATTGCCGACGCCTTCCTGAACGAAGGCGCAACTGTCACCACCTGCGGCCGCGGGGATCGGCCTGAAGGACTGCCTGAGGCTGTCACCTGGCATAGTGTGGATGTTGCCGATGTTCAGCAGGTGGCAGAGCTGGCGCAGGCAGCCGGCACCATAGATGTTCTGGTCAACAACGCTGGCGTCCAGGTCGAGAAAACCGTTGCGGACAGCACCGATGCCGATTGGGACCTGGTCGTGGGGGTGAACTGCCGCGGGGTGTTCAATATGTGCCGGGCGTTCCTTCCGGTCATGTCCAAGGGGGCGTCGATCATCAATATCGGCTCCATCTCGGGCAACACCGCGGACCCCTCCATGGCGCTTTACAATGCATCCAAGGCTTTTGTGCATGGGCTGACGCGCTCCATCGCGGTGGATCACGGGCCTGATGTGCGCTGCAATGCGATCTGCCCGGGCTGGATTGAAACCGGCATGCTGGAGGCAGGTTTTGCCCTGTCAGATGATCCGCAGGCGGCGCGGGAGGACGCGCTGGCCCGCCATGCAACCCGCCGGTTCGGCCAGCCTGCCGACATTGCCGCCATGGCCGTCTGGCTGGCCTCTGACGAGGCGGGTTTCGCCACCGGGCAGCTGTTCACAATCGACGGCGGCATGACCGCCGCGTCGCCAATCAACACAGGGCTGTTCTGATGCCGGAAATCTCACATACCGCGGTTTTGGGCGCAGGCACCATCGGGGCCAGCTGGGCCGCCCTGTTCCTGGCTTCTGGCCGGTCCGTTACCGTTTACGACCCGGCCGAAGGCGCCGAGGCCGCCGTGCGCGCCTATATTGCTCAGGCCTGGGAAACTATGAGCGAACTGGGTCTGACAGCACGGGGCAATCCGGACCGGGTCAGCTTTGTGCGGTCCGCGCGCGAGGCCGTTGAAGGCGCGGGCTTTGTCCAGGAAAACGTCCCGGAGCGCCTGCCAGTCAAACACGCTGTTTTCGCCGAGATCGAACCCGCGATCGCACCTGGCGCCATTGTCGCCAGCTCCGCCTCCGGCCTGACGCTTGGCCAGATGCAGGCAGGCTGGCGCAAGCCGGACCGCTTCATCCTTGGCCACCCGTTCAATCCGCCGCATCTGATCCCCTTGGTGGAAGTTATGGGAAACGGTTTGACCGGTGCGGATGCGGTGCCGGCAGCCGAACAGTTTTATGCGGACATTGGCAAGGTTACCATCCGCGTGAACAAGGAAGTTCCCGGCCATGTCGCCAACCGGCTTCAGGCCGCAGTCTGGCGCGAGGCGATCCATCTGGTGCAATCCGGCGTGGCCAGCGTTGGAGATATCGACAAGGCCATGTCCGCAGGCCCGGGGCTGCGCTGGGCGGCAATGGGGCCGACAACGCTGTTCAGTCTTGGTGCCGGATCAGGCGGACTGGCTGCTTTCTGCGATCACTTTGCCGGCACCTTCAATGGCTGGTGGGAGGACTTGGGGACGCCGCAACTTACCCCCGAAGTGGCAGACATGCTGGCGGAGGGGCTGGCCGAAGCGTATGGCGGCATGTCAGTCGACAGGCTGGCGGCGCTGCGCGACCGGAGAATCGTCCAGCTGCAGGCAGCTTTGGCCACGGTCAAAGAGGAGCCGTAAGCCGCCAGAGACAGTATGAGGCGTGGAGCGCGGCCCGCGGTTTGCCACGTAGCCAGGGAAATCAGATGTCCCAGGCCTGCCAGCAGCGGGCGCCGTAATCGCTGTTCATGTGAAAGACATCATTGGCGCGGTGCTGCTGGGTCAGCTCTTGGCGGAACAGGACGGATCCGCGGGAAAACTCGGCGCGGGTCATGATGCCCTGGGCCAGGGTCTCCGGCGGCTGGTGCAGGATCCGGAAGCCTTCGGCGGCAAGGCGGTCTTCTGCCGTCTTCATGCGGGCCAGCACATAGGGTTGATCGCCGTTTTCCAGAATCGGGGTCATCTGCGCAGCCCGCCATTCAATGTCAAAGAGGGTTTCCGCGTAGAACGCCTGCCAGGCCAGGAACACCGGTGCATCCGTCACCTGCCGGACCAGGCGGGCACAATGCAACATCATGCTGCGGCTGATGTGGTCCCACAACAGATCGTCGATACAGGCGTCGCTGACATAGTGGGGCGCATCGCTGTTGCGGGTGCTGGGGGTGGCAAAGCGGCTGTAGTTCTGAAACACCGGCACTGGGAACAGCCCCATCCCGCACAGCAGGAAAGCATCGTAATCGGCGGCAATAGCGCCCTTGCCGGTGCCGGAGATGCTGCGGAAGAACGCCGCCGCTTCAGGATCCTGCGGCAGCAGCTGGCCATCGCTGAAGGCGAGGCTGGCCATGCCGCTGGACAGGGCGCCAAAGAAATCCGGTACCAGGCCGGGGCGGCCGCCGCCGCTTTCCCAGCCGCCCTTGAGCGCGGCAGTGTGCGAATTGCCCAGAACGCAGATCCGGCGGGTCATTTCGAGAAGCTCTCCAGCAGCACCTCTTCGCAGACGAGATCATCCTCTTCGGTGCCGGCGGTGGCCTGAGCGGGCGCGGCCTGCGGCGCCTGCGGGTTTTGGCCGCCGGGATCATGCTGGGCAAAGAAGGCCTGCATGGCGGTGTTCACCCCGGCCTCGCTGACGCTGCGCTGGTTGGGCTGGAAGAACATCCCGCGGGTGACCGGCGCGGTGATGATTTCAAAAGACGGAAAATAGTCGACATCGCGGTAGGTTTGAAACAGCTCTCCGGCCACGCCGCGCAGCACCGACTTGGAATATGTGGAAGCCGCCAGAACATGCTGGCCAGTGGCAGTCGCCGTCAGCGGCACCGGTGACACAGAGACGATATACTGCGGGGTTTTTGCCCGCTCCCGTTTCAAAAGCCGCTTGAAGCGGATGAAATCCTGCAGGGTTTCGGAGTGGGTGAAATTCTTGAACTCATAAACCTCCGGATCGAAGGTTCCGGCAAGGGTGCCGGGGGCGGTGGGAAAGACGGTGCCGCTGCTGCGGTGCAGCCAGGCTTCGGTCAGGCCGAAGGTGAAGACAAAGATATCCATCTCCAGCAGCATCTGCCGGACCTGCGCCAGGTGGCGTTCGCGGGCTGCCAGCACTTCAGCCGGGCTGGCAAAGCCGCCCGGTTCGGTATTGGGGCGCTGGGCATCGAAATAGCGCCCGTCCTTTTCCCAGACCCGGTCTTCGGGAACCGCTTGGCCAAAGGCCTCCCGCGCGAGCTGCAGCAGCTGTGCGGCGGTGTAGATATTGCCATAGCGGCAGCTGTAGATGCCGAACTGGTATTTCTGCGCCAGCTCTGCGCCCATGCCCCGCGGGGCGGGCTCGTAATCCGGCACATTGAACTTCCGCGCCCGAAGGTTGCGCGCGATATGCTGGGCGAAACAGCTGCCTGCGGTGGCGATAATCTGATCGCGGCGGATGCGGAATTTGCGCCGGTAGATATCCTGGATATCCAGCGGATACTGTTCTGCAACGCCGCTGCGCCAGAAGGCGCGGGCCGGAATGTCTTCGTAGGGAGATCTGCTCATTGGCTGTCCCTTGCTGCCTCTTGCGCGGCACTTGGAACGTGCCGCCGTTTTTGTTGCCTGCGATGATCCTAGGCGGTTTGCGGCGGAAATCAAAGCGGCCGCAGCGGCGGTTCCGCGGCTACTGTGCTGCTTCAGTACCGCTTTGCGGGGCGCTGTTGCCTGTCTGTCTGGCCGCCGCCGGCAAGGCGCGCAGCTCCTGCCCGAACCAGGAGACAAACTGCAACGCGGTGGAGGTCATGCCGGAGCTGTCTGAAACCACGAACTGAAAGACCCGGTCGCAAGGCATTTCCAGGCCCGGCAGCGCAATCAGGCCGCCAGCCGCCAGCGCTTCGGCGGTGTAGCTTTCCCGCAGCAGCGCCAGCCCGCGGCCCGATACAGCGGCCTGCAGGATCAGGTCGGCGTTGCTGAAGGTCAGCCGCCGCGGCCGGGTATTGGCGGATTTGCAGCCGCAGGAGGTGAACAGTTTCGACCAGTGGACGGTTTCGTCCTCGTGAATCAGCTCTGCCTCAGCCAGCAGGGCGGCGGGGTCCTGCTTTGCCGGGGGCAGCCCGGCGGTCAGGGCGGTCCAGTAAGCCGGGGCGCAGACCACCTGCATCTTCTCGTCCGGCAGGGGCACCATGATGTCCTGCCAGGCGCTGCTGTCCGCGGCCTCGGTTCTGGGCAGAAGCCGGAGAGCGACGTCGATCTGGTCCTTCTGCAGATCCTGAAAACGGTTTGTAGCGCACACCCTGAGATTGATGTCCGGAAACAGGTCCAGGAACCGGTTCAGCCGCCCGTGCAAGACAATAGAGGCCAGCGACGGTGTCAGGCTGACAGAGAGGACCTTTTGCTGCTGATAGGTGCCCAGCAGCTGGCCAATCTGCTCAACCTGATGGGTGGCGGTGCGTACCTCAAACAGGATGGAGCGCAGAATTTCCGTTGGCTCCAGCGTCTTGCCCTTGAGCCGGAACAGGCGCGCCCCCCATTTCTGTTCCAGCTTCTTGATGTGATAGGAGACCGTGGGCTGCGTCAGCCCCAGTTCCCGTGCCGCGGCAGAAACAGAGCACAGCCGCGAAACCGCATCCAGCGACCGCAATTCCTGCAGGGTGGGGAGGTATCGGTGCGCGACGCTCATGGCGGATCTATAAATTCTCTCTATGGTTGGGTCAATTCTGTGAAATTGCGGCCTTGGCGTGTTTGTGCTGAATGAATTGAACAAACAAGAAATTTGAACCGGGAGATGAAGATGAAAAAGCCTATTCTGGCCGCCATTCTGGGCCTGGCCGCCCTGCTGCCGATCGGAAGCGCTTCCCAGGCGGGTGAAGCGCTGGACCGGATCCTTGAAAAAGGCCTGCTGACCGTTGGAACCAACTCCGATTACAGGCCGAATTCTTTTATGAATGCTGAAAACCGGCTGGATGGCTTTGATATTGAGGTTTCCGAAGAAATCGCAAAACGGCTGGGGGTCGGTGTGAAGTTTGTCACTCCGGGCTGGGAGGTGATGACTGCGGGGCGCTGGTCCGGGCGCTGGGACATGGTGGTTGGGTCGATGACGCCGACTACGGCACGGGCGGAGGTGCTGGATTTCCCGGCGGTCTATTATTTCAGCCCGGCGGTCTTCGCGGTGCACAAGACCTCAGAGGCCAAGGAGCTGTCGGATCTGAACGGCAAGGTTGTCGGGGTGGTGTCGGCCTCGACCTATCACCGCTACCTGGAGCATGACCTGAAGCTGGACGTGGTCGGAATGCCAAAGTTCTCCTATGAGGTCACACCGGCGCAAATCAAGACCTATGGCGACATCAACGAGTTTGATGACCTGGCGCTGGGCGACGGGGCGCGGCTGCACGCGGTGCTGCAGTCGGTGCCGGTGGTGGATGCGGCTGTGAAGTCCGGCCTGCCGGTCAAGCCTCTGGGCGCGCCGGTGTTCTTTGAACCGCTGGCGATTGCAACCGACAAGGGCGACGCAGAATTGAATGCCCGGCTGGCTGCCATCGTGGAGGAGATGAAGGCGGATGGCACCCTGGCGGCCCTGTCCTCCAAATGGCACGGCGTCGATCTGGTGTCGCAGAAGTAAGGCCGCGGCATGATCACCTTGTTCAAGGCCCGGTTCGACCACGGGCCGAGACGGCTGAAGTTTGCGGCAGCCCTGGCGCTGCCGCTGTTCGGCCTGGCCCTGATGCTGCCGGGCGGGCCCGGCGGGTGGAGCGGACTGCTGCAGCCCGCCATGCCGCCGGAAACCCTGGCTGGGCCCTGGGGCCGGTTCTCGGCGGGCTTCATGGCCTTTCTGATATCCGGCGGTGTATTTTATGCGCTGCTGGGGCTGGACCGGGCCAAGCAGGCCTATGCGGCCTGGGGCGGGCTGGCGGTTGCGGCGCTGTTCCTGTTCACCTCCTTTGACCTCAGCTTTGGCTTCATTGGCAGCAAGCTGCCGTACCTGCTGTCCCAGGGGGCAGTGACAACGCTTTATGTGTCGGCGGTGTCGATTACGCTGGCCTTTATCTTTGCTCTGGCAGGGGCGGTTGCGAAACTGTCCGGGATCGGCGTGCTGCAGGGGATCGGGGCATTTTATACTTCCTACTTCCGGGGCACGCCGCTGCTGGTGCAGCTGTTCCTGATCTACATGGGACTCCCGCAGATCGGCATCATCGTGGACCCGGTGCCGGCGGCCATTGCGGCGCTGTCGCTGGTCTATGGCGCCTATATGACTGAGATCTTCCGCTCCGGCATCCAGTCGCTGCCGGCCGGGCAGTGGGAGGCGGCAGATGCGCTGGGGCTGAGCCGGCTGGCCACCTTCCGGCTGGTCATCCTGCCGCAGGCCATGCGGGTGATCGTGCCGCCGACGGGCAACCAGTTCATCGCCATGCTCAAGGACAGCTCCCTGGTCAGTGTGGTCGGTGTCTGGGACATGATGTTCCTGGCGCGTACCATCGGCCGCGCAGACTTCAGGATCCTGGAAATGCTGATCACCGCTTCGGTGGTTTACTGGGGCATGTCGATCCTGCTGGAGCTGGTGCAGAAGCGGATCGAGGATCACTACAGCAAGTCCTTGAAACGCTGATCTGCGCGGCAGCGGAAACTCTCACAAAGGCATTCAAGATGACATTTCACAGCACTAAGCCGTCTGCGGCGGTTGCCGTCATGGCAAATTCCGGCCTGGATCCGGACACCGGCCTGACCACTCAGACCATCGACGACAAGTATCTGACCGCCGTGCTGCAGGGGTGCCAGGCGCTGCCGGTGCCGGTTCCGACATTGCTGGAGCCGGCGCAGATTTCTGCAGTGCTGGACCGGGTCGACGGGGTGATTCTGACCGGTGATCAGTCCAATCTGGACCCGGCGCTCTATGGCGGCAGCGGCACCCGGCAAAGCCATGGGCCGTTTGATCCGCAGCGCGACCGTGCCGCCCTGTGCCTGATCAGCGGCGCGCTGGCGCGCGGGATGCCGGTGCTGGGCCTGTGCCGCGGGTTTCAGGAAATCAACGTGGCGCTGGGCGGGACGCTGCGGGCCGATATCACCGGGCCGGACCGGTTTCCCAGCCATCCGGTGCTGGAGAAATCCACGGATCCCGAGGTGATCTACGGCGGCAAGCATGCGGTCCAAGTGGACCAGGAAACCCGGCTGGGCGCGGAAATCGGTGAACCCCATGCGATGGTCAATTCGGTTCATGTGCAGGCGATCGGCAGGCTGGCCGCCGGCCTGAGGGTGGTTGCGGTGTCGGACGACGGGCTGGTGGAGGCCTTTGAGCACGAAACTGCCCCCGGTGTTTTCGGGGTGCAATGGCATCCGGAGTACCGCCCTGGGCGCTCATCCGTGTCGCAGGCGGTGTTCCGGCATTTTGCCCGCCATTTGAAGGCCGCCGGATCCCGGCCGCAGGCCCCCGCGCTGCAAAACTGTTGATGCCGCTTCTGCCGTCCGGCCCGGACACGGCCGCGCCCGGCAGCTGCAGGAAAACATGACCTATCACTTCCTGGCCGGCCTGTGGATGGAGGATTGGGGCGATGAGATCACCGAGAGCATCCGCATGGGTGCGGATGCGCCGGAATGCCTGCCGCAGGTGCCGCGCAACCTGTTCGTGAAGGATTGATTTGGCCTGATCTGGGAACTGTGAGGGTGTGGAGCCGCGGGCTCAGTCAGGCTGAAAGCAGCCAGGGACAGGGGTGGCGTGCCATGCCCGGCTGTTCCAGCCATAGGGGTGGGCGCGTCTAACCCTTTGCAAAGGATGAGCTATTCAATTCGCGCATAGCCCCAATGTGCGTCCTGCATACCCTATGCGATATCGGCATTTCACAGTTCCTGCGCCGCAGGATAGCGTTTGCGCCATAATCACAGGGGAGTATGCCTTATGACGAAATTTGTCAGAAGCCTGGCGGCTGCTGCGGTGGTGGCGATGGCACCGGTTGCCTATGCCGAAACCACCGTGCGCGTTGCTTATGACGCTGACCCGGTCTCGCTGGATCCGCATGAACAGCTGTCCGGCGGCACGCTGCAGCTGTCGCACATGGTCTTTGACCCGCTGGTGCGCTGGACCCAGGACCTGCAGTTCGAACCGCGCCTGGCCGAAAGCTGGGAGCAGATCGACGGCACCACCATGCGCTTCAAGCTGCGCAGCGGCGTGACCTTCCACAGCGGCAACCCGCTGACCGCCAAGGATGTCGACTGGACCTTTGACCGCCTGAAGCAAAGCGACGACTTCAAAGGCATCTTCGCACCGTTCACCGATGTCGAAGTCGTGGATGACATGACTTTCGATCTCAAGACTTCGGAGCCTTATCCGCTGGTCCTGCACACCGCGACCTACATCTTCCCGATGGACAGCGCCTATTACACCGGCACCACCGATGGCGGCAAAGACAAGTCCGAGATCGTCAAGCATGGCGACAGCTTTGCCTCGCGCAATGTCTCCGGTACCGGCCCGTTCGTTGTGTCCGAGCGTGAGCAGGGCGTGCGCGTGGTGTTCGACCGCTTTGATGGCTACTGGGACGCAGACGCGGGCAACGTTGACAAGATCGTGCTGACCCCGATTAAGGAAGACCCGACCCGCGTGGCCGCGCTGCTGTCCGGCGACGTGGACTTCATCGCGCCGGTTCCGCCGACCGACCTGAAGCGCGTGGCGGATGCAGAAGGCGTTGACCTGATCACCATGCCCGGCACCCGCATCATCACCTTCCAGATGAACCAAAACCGCGTCGAGGCCTTCAAGGACGCCCGAGTCCGCAAGGCGATCGACTATGCCGTGAACAACGCAGGCATCGTTGACCGCATCATGCGCGGCTTCGGCACCGTCGGCGCACAGGCAAGCCCGGCCGGTTACCTGGGCTACAGCGAAGATCTCGCGCCGCGCTTTGATCTGGAAAAAGCCAAGGCGCTGATGGCCGAGGCAGGCTATGCCGATGGTTTCTCGATCACCATGATGGCCCCGAACAACCGCTATGTGAACGACGACAAGATCGCCCAGGCAGTGGCGTCCATGCTGGCGCAGATCAACATCAAGGTTGACCTGCAGACCATGCCCAAGGCGCAGTACTGGCCGACCTTCGACGAGCGCGCAGCGGATATGATGATGATCGGCTGGCACGCGGATACCGAAGATTCCGCCAACTTCCACCAGTTCCTGACCGCCTGCCCGGACGAAGCCACCGGCAACGGCCAGTACAACTCCGGCAACTACTGCAACCCGGAAGCGGACGCGCTGATGAACCAGGCCAACGCGGAAACCGATCCGGCCAAGCGCGCAGAGCTGCTGCAGAACCTGGAAGCCATCCTGTACAACGAGGCGGCCTTTATCCCGCTGCATTGGCAGAATCTGGCGTGGGGTTCCAAGTCCGGCATGAATTCGGCGGATATCGTGAACGCGCTGAACTTCCCCTATTTCGGTGACCTGGTTGTCGAAACCGGCAGCTAAGCCACTGAAAAGACCTGGGCCGGTCTCCCCCGGCCGGCCCGGGGCACCTTAATAACAAGCGGCCGCCAAGGCTGTGTTTGCAGGATCCGCGGTCCAGCCGGACATGGCGCCCTGCGCTGTCAACAAACTCTACAAAGGTCAGGACGATGTTTGCCTATCTCGCGAAGCGAGTGATTCAGGCGGTTGCCGTGATGTTCGTCATCTCGCTGATTGCCTTTGCCATCCAGGGCAACCTGGGCGACCCGCTGCGCGAGCTGGTCGGGCAGTCGGTTTCGGAAGAAGTGCGCCAGCAGCTGCGCGATGAGCTGGGGCTGAACGACAGCTTCCTGACGCAATACCTAAGGTTTGCAGGCAATGCGCTGCAGGGCGATCTGGGCACCTCGTATTTCTTCAAGGAGCCGGCGTTGGACGTGATCCTGAAGAAACTGCCCGCGACGCTGGAGCTGGTGTTCGGCGCGACGCTGATCATCGTCGGCTTTTCGGTGCCGCTGGGCGTCTATACCGCGATCAAGCCGGACAGCATCCTGAGCCGCATCATCATGGGCCTGTCGATCATCGGGATCTCGATCCCGGTGTTCCTGACCGCCATCCTGATGATCTTTGTGTTCTCTGTGGAATACGGCTGGTTCCCCTCCTACGGGCGCGGCGACACAGTGCAGGTCTGGGGCTACTGGCAGACCAACTTTGCCACCGCGGATGGCTGGATGCATATTATCCTGCCCTCGATTGCGCTGGCCTCGATCATGCTGCCGCTGTTTGTCCGCCTGATCCGCGCCGAGATGATGGAAGTGCTGCAATCTGAATACGTGAAATACGCCAAGGCCAAGGGCATCAACCCGTGGCGCATCTACTTTGTCCACGCGCTGAAGAACACGCTGTTGCCGGTGATCACCGTGGGGGGCGTGCAGATCGGCACCATGGTCGCCTACACCATCCTGACCGAGACGGTGTTCCAGTGGCCGGGCATGGGCTTCATGTTCCTGGAGGCGGTGAACCGCGTCGATACCCCGCTGATCGTCGCCTACCTGATTGTTGTCGGCTTCATCTTTGTGGTCACCAACACCATCGTCGACCTGATCTATGGCCTGGTGAACCCGACCGTGAATATTGCGAGGATGGGCGCATGAGCACCGAAACGCTTTCCCCGAAATCTGAACCCTCGCGCTGGTCCAAGGCCTGGAATTCCAACATGGGCTACAGCTTCCGCCGCAATCCGGTGGCGGTGGTCAGCATGATCGTATTCCTGCTGATCGCGTTTGCGTCCTTCCTGGCGCCGGTGATTGCTCCTTACGATCCCTATGATCCGGCGCAGATCGACATCATGAACTCCGAATACCCGCCGGCTTGGGTCAGCGGCGCGCTGCCGGAGTTTGTACTGGGCACCGACGACCAGGGCCGCGACCTGTGGTCCACCATTTTGTACGGCACCCGGCTGTCGCTGCTGATCGGCATCTGTGCGGTGGCACTGCAGGCCTTCCTTGGCATTTCCATCGGCCTGATCGCCGGCTATGTCGGCGGCCGCCTGGACAGCCTGCTGATGCGGTTGGCGGATATCCAGCTGTCGTTTTCCACCCTGATGGTGGCGATCATCTTTTTAGCGGTCACGCAGGCGATGTTCGGCTCTGACACCTTCAACCGCTATGCCGTGGTGTTCCTGATCGCAGTGATCGGGGTGGCGGAGTGGCCGCAGTATGCCCGCACCGTGCGCGCCACTGTGCTGGCGGAGAAGAAGAAAGAATATGTCGACAGCGCCCGGGTGCTGGGCTTTGGCCCGATGCGGATCATGGTGCGGCATATCCTGCCGAATTCGCTGTCGCCGATCTTTGTGATCTCTACCGTGCAGGTCGCCAATGCGATCATTTCCGAAGCCTCGCTCAGCTTCCTGGGTCTGGGCATGCCGCCAAGCCAGCCGTCGCTGGGCTCGCTGATCTCCTCCGGCTTCGACTACATCTTCTCCGGCAGCTGGTGGATAACCGCCATTCCCGGCGTGGTGCTGGTGGTGCTGGTTCTTGTCATCAACCTGCTGGGCGACTGGATGCGCGACGTCCTGAACCCGAAACTATACAAGGGGTAACGCGATGAGCCTTCTTTCCGTTCGCGACCTCACCGTCAAATTCGCCATGCGCGATGAGACGGTCACTGCTCTCAACGGCATTTCCTTCGACCTGGCCAAGGGCGAGCGTCTGGGCATCGTCGGCGAAAGCGGTGCCGGCAAGTCGATTACCGGCTTCTCGCTGATGAACCTGCTGAGCCGCCCGGGCTATATCGACAACGGCCAGATCCTGTTCGAGGGCGAGGATGTTGTTCAGATGAACGACAAGCGCCTGCGCAATCTGCGCGGCAACCGGATGGCGATGATCTTTCAAGACCCGATGGTGACGCTCAATCCGGTGCTGACCATCGGCCAGCAGATGATCGAGACCCTGATGGCGCACCGCAAGCTGAGCCGCGAAGAGGCGCGCCAGATTGCCATTGTCAAGCTGCGCGAGGTCTATATCCCCTCGCCGGAGGAACGCCTGGAGCAATACCCGCACGAGCTGTCGGGCGGCATGCGCCAGCGGATCATCATCGCGATTGCGCTGCTCTTGGATCCGCAGCTGATCATCGCGGATGAGCCGACCACTGCGCTGGACGTGACCATCCAGGCCGACATCATGGAGCTGATGCTGGAGCTGTGCCAGTCCAACCAGGTGGGGCTGATCCTGATCACCCACGATCTGGGCGTGGTCAGCCAGATGACCGAGCGCACGCTTGTGATGTATGCCGGCCGCATCATCGAAGCAGGGCGCACCCGCGAGATCATCAACGACCCGCAGCACCCCTATACCCAAGGCCTGATCAACGCGCTGCCGCAGCAGACGGTGCCGGGCCAGCGGCTGAAGCAGATCCCCGGCAACATGCCGGGCCTGGCCAGCATCCCCCAGGGCTGCGCCTTCAACCCGCGCTGCAAATACGCAACCGACCTCTGCCGCAGCAGAACACCGGACTCTGTGCATTACGGCGAGGTCGAAGTGGCCTGCCATGAGGTGCAGCGGCTGCACAGCGACGAAGACCGTCAGGAGGCACGGGCATGAGCGACGCAAAAACTGACCGCCCGCTCTTGGAAATCAAGAACCTGGAAAAGCGGTTCGATCTGGATCAGGGGTTCCTGGAAACGCTCAAGTTCAAAAAGGGCAGGATCGTTCGCGAGAGCCGTTCGGTCCATGCTGTGAACAACATCTCTCTGGAAGCCCGCAAGGGTGAGGCGCTGTGTGTGGTGGGGGAATCGGGCTGCGGTAAATCCACCGTTGCACGCCTGGTGGCCGGCCTGTTGACCCCCAGCGCGGGGGAGATCCATTATGGCGGCCAGCGCATCGACAACCTGTCGCGCGGCGACATGCAGCCCTTGCGCAAGAAGATCCAGATGATCTTCCAGAACCCCTATGCCTCCCTTAATCCGCGCATGACCATCCGGCAGGCGCTGGAGGAGCCGGTGCGCCATCATTACCCCAGCGCCTCGGCAGCAGAAGTGCGCGACAAGGTGACAGAGGTCATGCTGTCGGTGGGTGTCGATCCCAGCTGGGCCAAGCGCTACCCGCATGAGTTCTCCGGCGGCCAGCGCCAGCGGATCGCGATTGCCCGCGCCCTGACGGTGGACCCGGAATTCATCATCGCGGATGAGCCGATCAGCGCGCTGGACGTGTCGATCCAGGCGCAGGTGCTGAATCTGATGCTTGAGGCCAAGGAAAGCCGCGGCCTCACCTATCTGTTCATCACCCACGATCTGAGCGTTGTGGAGCATTTCGGCACCCGTGTTGCGGTGCTTTACCTTGGGTCGGTTTGCGAGGTTGCGGATACGGCGACGCTGTTCTCCAACCCAAAACATCCCTATACTCGGGCCTTGCTGTCCGCGGTGCCGCAGCTCAAGGACGACCGGCCGAACCATATCCGCCTCAAGGGCGAGATCCCGACGCCGATCAACCTGCCGCAAGGCTGCCCCTTCCAAAGCCGCTGCGCCTTTGCGGACGCACGATGCAAGAGTGAAAAGCCCAAAGCCATTCACCAGCCCGACGGCAGCACAGTCGCCTGCCATGCTGTCGAAGAAGACAGGCTGGATGCGGTGGCCGCCGGTTAAGACGGGACGCCCAGTTGGACATCATCTGGCTCAAGGATTTCGAGGCTTTGGTCGCGTGCAAGAATTTCTCGCGCGCGGCCGAGGAACGCAATGTCAGCCAGCCGGCTTTCTCCCGCCGCATCCGGGCGCTGGAGAATGAAATCGGCGTGCGGCTGATCAACCGCGAAACCCTGCCGCTGACACTAACGCCGGCGGGGGAGGTTTTCCTGTCCCAGTCCCGCATCATGCTGCGCACCTACGAGGAAACCATCGAACGCTGCCAGACGATTGATGCGGCGGGTGAAAACGTGATCCGCTTCGCAGCCTCGCAGTCGCTCTATATGACGCATTACAAGACGCTGATTGCGCCGTTGGCGAGCGAGGGCGGGGTGGATACCGACCTCAACTCCACTTCCTGGGCCGCCGACCAGTTCGTCAGCGCGCTGCAGCAGGGCTATTGCGACGTGATCCTGACCTATTGGCATCCGTCGATGGATTTCCTCGGACCGCTGGAGGTTGCCAATTTCGAGTATCTGACGCTGTCCACCGACCGCTATGTGCCGGTTTCGCGCACCAGCCCGGACGGCGCAGCGGAGTTCGCCTTTAAACCCGGGAGCAAGGACGCGGTGCCGCTGCTGTCCTATGGCGCAGTTTCCGCGTTGCGTTCGGTGCAGGAGTTTGCCCTGACCCAGCTGCTGCCTACGCAGAAGGTGTTTGTCGTCAATCAAAATGCGCTTGCCAACAGCGTCAAGGCGATGATCCAGGAGGGGTTCGGCATGGGCTGGCTGCCGCTGAGCCTGTGCCGGGAGGAGATCAGGCAGGGCCGGTTTGCCGTGGTGGATGAACGGCTGGCCACCGATCTGGAAATCCGCCTCTACCGCGATCCGCGCAGCACAAAGCAGACGCTGGATGTACTGTGGAAGCAGTTGAAAAGCTCTGCCTTGGAAGGCGCCTGACGCGGAGGCGGCCCACAACCGTATCACCGGGCCGGGGGGAACACTGCCGTCCGCTTGACTGTTCCATAGACAAAACTGGTGTCGATGGAGGCAATGCCGCCAACCGGATGAATGCGGTTGCGGATGAACTCCTCATAAGCCTCCAGGTCCGGCACCAGCACCCGCAGCTGGTAATCCATCGCGCCGGTCAGCACGTGGCATTCCAGCACCTCGTCGATCAGCTGCATCTTGCGCTCAAAGTTCTGCACATCGGTTTCATTATGCCGCTCCAGCTTGATGCGGACAAATACGGTGATCGGCAGCCCATAGGATTTGGCATCAACCACCGCGCTGTAGCCCTGGATCACCCCCTGTGCTTCCAGATTGCGCACCCGCCGCAGGCAAGGGGATGGGGAGAGGTTCACCGCCTCTGCCAGGTCCTGGTTGGTCATCCGCCCGTCCCGCTGCAGGGCGCGGATGATCTGGCGGTCCTTGCTGTCCATATTGCGCCCTCGTTTGGCAGAATCTGCCAATATCAATACCAGCTTGGAAATACTTCGCAATCCATTGCCTGTGAAACAGTCGGATGATGCCTGCAGCAACAGACAGGAGCATCCCATGAAAACCTCCGGCGGCTTTGCCACCCGTGCCATCCACCACGCTTATGACCCGCAGGACAACGAAGGCGCATTGACGCCGCCGCTGCACCTGACCTCCACCTTCACATTTGAGACCGCTGAGGCCGGCGGCGAGATGTTCGCGGGCGAGCGCCAGGGCCATATCTACAGCCGGATCTCCAACCCGACCTGCGACCTGCTGGAGCAGCGGATCGCCACGCTGGAAGGCGCGGAGGCGGGCCTTGCGCTTAGCAGCGGCATGGGGGCGATCACCGCGGTTCTGTGGACGCTTCTCAGCCCAGGTGACGAAGTGATCGTGGACAAGACGCTTTATGGCTGCACCTTTGCCTTCATGCGCCACGGGCTGGCGAAATGGGGCGTCACCATTACTCATGTCGACATGACCGACATGGAAAACCTGCGCGCCGCTGTCTCGGATAAAACCCGCGTGGTGTATTTCGAGACCCCGGCCAACCCGAACATGCGTCTGGTGGACATCGCCGCGGCCGCGGAAATCGCCCATGCCGCAGGCGCGCAGGTGGTGGTCGACAACACCTATGCCACTCCCTACCTGACCCGCCCCATTGAGCTGGGCGCCGATATCGTGCTGCATTCCGCCACCAAATACCTGGGCGGCCATGGCGATGTGGTGGCGGGGCTGGTTGTTGGCACCGCTGAGCAGATCGGTGAAATCCGCCTCGTCGGCATGAAGGACATGACCGGCGCAGTGATGGCGCCCTTCAACGCCATGCTGATCCTGCGCGGCCTCAAAACCCTGGCGCTGCGGATGGACCGTCATTGCGCCTCCGCCGAGACCGTGGCGGACTATCTGGCCGCTCACCCCGCGGTGAAATCGGTTTCCTTCCCGGGGCACGAGAGCCTTGCCCAGGCGGATGTCGCCAAGCGCCAGATGGCCCAGCCCGGCGCCATGATCGCCTTTGAGGTCGAGGGCGGCCTGCAGGGCGGCATCGCCTTCATGAACGGGCTGCAGATGATCCAGCGCGCAGTGTCGCTGGGCGATGCGGAAACCCTGATCCAGCATCCGGCCTCAATGACCCATTCGACCTATACCCCGGAAGAGCGCGCCGAGCACGGCATCAGCGATGGGCTGATCCGCCTGTCATTGGGGCTGGAGGAGGTGGAGGATATCCTCGCCGACCTGGGGCAGGCGCTGCCGCGCGCGGACACCTCGGAAGCGGCCTGATGCCTCCGGGCCGCGCCCTGTCAGTACAGGCGCGCGGCCTGATCCTTGACCCGGCGGATCGGGATCGAGGATTCCAGCGACGCCACGCCGGGGATCTTGGTCAGGCGACCGGTCAGGAAGTGCTCGAATTCGTGCAAATCCCGCACCACAACCCGCAGCAGGTAGTCGAAGTTACCGGTCATCAGCCAGCAGTCCACCACCTCAGGGCAGAGCTTCACCTGGCTTTCGAAAGTGACCAGCCTGTCGTCGACCTGCTGGTCCAGCCGCACCGAGACAAAGACGCTGAAAGTGAAACCCAGTTTGGCCTCGTCGATGCGGGCGCTGTAGCCGGTGATGAAACCCTCAGCCTCAAGCTTTCTGATGCGGCGGGCGCAGGGGGATGGCGACAGGCCGACACGCTCGCTCAATTCCTGATGCGACAGGCGGCCGTCGGCCTGAAGCGCGGCAAGGATGCGGCGGTCGGTTTCATCAAGGGTATCGCTCATTTGAGGTAGAATCCTTCATTGATCGTAAGGTTTGCGCTGGATATCGGCGCAGATAACGCAAATTCGCAGAGAGTTTAGCGCCTTTTGCTGCAGATGGCAGCTTATTCTCGCGCAAACGGAGAGTGACATGACTGCAAACCTTCAGCACCTCAAGACCATTGAGCAGCGACTGCTGTGGCTGTCGCATTGGATGATCCACAACGCGAACCACATCCGCCCCAAGGCGGACGGGATCAAGATCGGGGGGCACCAGGCCTCTTCGGCGTCGATGGTGTCGATCATGACGGCGCTTTATTTCTCGGCGCTGAAACCGGGCGACCGGGTGGCGGTGAAACCGCATGCCTCGCCCGTCTTTCACGCGATGCAGTACCTGATGGGCAACCAGACGCGCGAGAAGATGGAGAACTTCCGCGGCTTCGGCGGGGTGCAAAGCTATCCCAGCCGCACCAAGGACGTGGATGATGTGGATTTCTCCACCGGCTCTGTCGGCCTGGGTGTCGGCATCACTGCGCTGGCCTCGATGGTGCAGGATTTCATCACCGCCAAGGACTGGGGCAAGGACGCCCGCACCGGTCGCATGGTAGCGCTGGCGGGCGACGCCGAGCTGGACGAGGGCAACATCTACGAGGTGCTGCAGGAAGGCTGGAAGAACGATCTTCGCAATTGCTGGTGGATCATCGACTACAACCGCCAGTCGCTGGACGGCATCGTGCGCGAGGGCCTGTTTGAGCGGATCGAGAAGATCTTTGACGCCTTCGGCTGGGACGTGGTGCGGGTGAAATACGGCGCGCTGCAGCGTGCCGCGTTCGAGGAGCCGGGCGGCGAGCGCTTGCGCGCCTGGATCGACGCCTGCCCGAACCAGCAGTATTCCGCGCTCACCTACATGGGCGGGGCGGTCTGGCGGCAGCACCTGATGGATGACCTGGGCGACCAGGGGGAGGTCAGTGCGCTGATTGAGAAGCGCAGCGATGATGAACTGGCTGAGCTGATGGAAAACCTCGGCGGCAATTGCGTCGAGACGATGGCGGACACTTTCGCCTCTATCGAACACGACCGCCCGGTCTGTTTCCTAGCATATACAGTCAAGGGCTGGGGTACGCCGATTGCAGGCCACAAGGACAACCACGGCGGCCTGATGACCAAGGCCCAGATGGCAGAGTGGCAGGCCCATATGGGCGTTGCGGAAGGTGAGGAATGGGAACCCTTCGCCACCGTTTCCAACCCCGCCGCGCTGCAAGGCTTTCTGCGTCAGGTGCCGTTCTTTGCCGAAGGCCCGCGCCGCCATTTCGACGCGCCGCTGCCGGTGCCCGCGATTGCCATCGACTCCTCCCGCGAAATCTCCACCCAGATGGCCTTCGGCAAGATCCTTGATGATCTCTCCAAGGGGGACAGCGAGCTGGCGGCGCGGATCCTGACCACCTCGCCCGATGTGACCGGCACCACCGGGCTGGGGCCATGGGTCAACCGGCGCAAGCTGTTTGCCCGGGAAGTGCAAAGGGATGCCTTCATCGAACACCGCATCCCGTCGACTGCAAAATGGAACTTTGCCCCTGAAGGACAGCACGTGGAACTGGGTATCGCCGAGATGAACCTGTTCCTGCTCTTGGGTGCTGCAGGCCTGTCGCATTCGCTGTTCGGCAAGCGGGTGATCCCCATAGGCACCGTTTATGACCCCTTTGTCTGCCGCGGCCTCGATGCGCTGAACTATGCTTGCTATCAGGATGCGCGCTTCATGATCGTCGGCACCCCGTCGGGTGTGACGCTGGCGCCTGAAGGCGGCGCCCATCAGTCCATCGGCACCCCCCTCATCGGTATGTCGCAGGACGGGCTGGCGGCGTTTGAGCCAGCCTTTGCCGATGAGCTGGCCGTGATCATGGAATGGGCCTTCGACTACCTGCAGCGCGACGGCGAGGGCGATCCGGATGAGCGCACCTGGCTGCGGGACGAGACCGGCGGCTCGGTCTATTTGCGCCTCACTACCAATCCGATGGAGCAGCCCGGCAAGCGCGTGGGCGAAGACTTCCGCCAGGGCGCCATCGACGGCGGCTACTGGCTGCGCAAGCCAGGGCCGAACTGCGACGTGGTGATCGCCTACCAGGGCGCGGTCGCACCCGAAGCGATCAAGGCCGCGGGCATCATCGGCGAAAGCCGCCGCGACGTGGGGGTGCTGGCGGTGACCTCTGCGGACCGGCTGAACGCGGGCTGGACCGCGGCGCAACGGGCGCGCTCACGCGGCAACGCCGCTGCGCAATCGCATATCGAGACGCTGATGGGCGGCCTGCCGCCGCATTGCAAGGTGATCACCGTGATCGACGGCCACCCGGCGACGCTGGCCTGGCTGGGCGGGGTTGCGGGCCATCAGACCGTGCCCCTGGGGGTGGAGCATTTCGGCCAGACCGGCACCATTGGCGACCTTTACCGCCACCACGGGCTTGAAGCCGCGGCAATCGTTGCCAAGGTCAACGGGCTGACTGCCGGGAAACGGGTAAGCAGTGCCGCGCAGTTCTAAGGGCCTGACCATCTGCCGGGGCATTCTGTTCCGGCAGGAATGGCCACTGGTTCTCTGATCATCGTAAAAACAAAAAAGGCGCCCTAGGGCGCCTTGTTTTATTGGTCGGAGTGAGAGGATTCGAACCTCCGACCCCTGCCTCCCGAAGACAGTGCTCTACCAGGCTGAGCTACACTCCGACCGTGGAGGGCGAAATAGCTCAGGGCGCGGGGTTTGACAAGGGCGATTCCACAGAAAGATGCGGTTTTCGGGGATTTTTTCAGCACCGCCGGCCAAGACGCCGCAGACACGCAAAAGCCCCGCGCCGGTGGCCGGGCGGGGCTTGGGATTTTACTGATTAGCGGCTTAAAAATCAGAGGCTTGCGTCTAGTGCGGCAATCACTGCATCGCCCATCTGACTGGTGGAAACCGGCTCCACGCCTTCGCTCGCCAGCAGGTCCGCGGTGCGCACACCGTCGGCCAGCACCTTCTCGACCGCGGCTTCCAGGCGGTCAGCCTCGGCGCCCTGATCGAAGCTGTAGCGCAGCGCCATGGCAAAGCTCAGGATGCAGGCGATCGGGTTGGCCTTGCCCTGGCCCGCGATGTCGGGGGCGGAGCCGTGCACGGGCTCATAGAGCGCCTTGGGGCGGCCGTTTTCCATCGGTGCACCGAGGGAGGCGGAGGGCAGCATGCCCAAGCTGCCGGTCAGCATTGCGGCGCAGTCGGACAGGATGTCGCCGAACAGGTTGTCGGTCAGGATCACGTCGAACTGCTTGGGCGCGCGCACCAGCTGCATGGCGCCGTTGTCGGCATACATGTGGGACAGCTCGACCTCGGGGTAATCGGCGGCAACGCGGGTGACGACTTCGCGCCACAGGATGCCCGATTCCATCACGTTGGCCTTCTCCATCGAGCAGACCTTCTTGTTCCGGCGCATGGCCAGCTCAAACGCGGAACGCGCGGCACGCTCGATCTCGCTCTCAGTATAGCGCTGGGTGTTGATGCCGACGCGCTCATTGCCTTCCTCGAAAATGCCGCGCGGCTCGCCGAAGTAGACGCCGGAGGTCAGCTCGCGCACGATCATGATATCCAGACCGGCAACGATGTCCTTCTTCAGCGAGGAGAAATCCGCCAGCGCGTCAAAGCACTGCGCCGGGCGCAGGTTCGAATAAAGGTCCATCTCCTTGCGCAGGCGCAAGAGGCCGCGCTCGGGCTTCACCGAGAAGTCCAGGTCGTCATAGGCCGGGCCGCCGACGGCGCCGAGCAGCACCGCGTCCACGTCCTGCGCCTTGGCCATGGTCTCATCCGCCAGCGGCTTGCCATGCTTGTCATAGGCAGCGCCGCCGACCAGATCCTCGCTCACATCGAACTGCAGGCCGCGCTTGCCGCCGAACCAGGTGATGATCTTGCGCACCTCGGTCATGACTTCGGGACCGATCCCGTCGCCGGGCAAAATCAGAATCGATGGGTTGGGCATGGGGATCCTCCTAAAAACAGCTGGCAAGGGCGTAGCGGGACAGCGGGGCAGGGTCAATAACACCCCTTGGAAATAAAGGGGAATGCGGGGGATTTACCTGCGCAATGAAGGTGCCGCCGGCCGGGTCAGTCCAGCAATAAATCGACCCAGACCAGGCGGTGCCGGCTGGCGGTCGCCGCGGGGGGAGCCTGGCCGCCCGGCCAGACCACGCCGCTGCCAATCACGGTCAGCCCGGCGGAAGGCAGCACATAGTCCACCCGCATACGGCCCGCGCTTTGCCATTCCACCGTGGCGGTGCCTGCTTCGGGGCTCTGCGGCAAAGGATCCTGCAGGCGCGGATCCGCTAGCAGGCTGCGGATCGCTTCTCTGCGCCCTTCGCCGCGTTCCGGGTCGAGATTGGCGTCGCCCGCAATGACAAAGGGTGGTTCAGGTGCCGCGCCAATTGCGCCATTCAGCAACAGCTGCCACAGGCGGATTTCGTCGTGATTGCGCCTGCCGTTGCGGTCCTCCGGCCCGTCGAACAGCGGCGGCGCGGCGTGGAAGGTCAGGATATTCAGGCGGCTGTTGTCCGGCAGTTCCAGCGGCACCAGCCAATGGGCCGTTGCAGACAGACGCTGCACCTCTTGCGCCTCGGGGGAAGGGAAGGGGCTGCCGTCCGGGTGCTGCGGCAGCCGCGCGCCGGGCAGGTCCCGCCACAACAGCCCCGAGAAATCGCGGATACCATTCCGGTCCACTGGCAGCCGGGACAGCAGTGCAATGCCGCCCTGGCCGCGGAACCGCCCGTATCCCTGATTGTCGCGCGGCTCACCAGTCTTGCCGTTGCCATCCAGGTCCAGCGGCTCTGGCGGCGGCAGGCCGGAGTTCGGCTGCAGCGCGACAAGGTAAGGGTAGTCCAGCCCCTGATCTGCCAGCCGTGAGGCCAGCGCCGCCAGCGTCCGGCCCTCGAAATCCCAGTCGATGCCTTGCAGCGCCAGCACATCCGGCTGTGCGGCGGCGATCACCTCCACCACTGCAGCAACCTGCGGATCGGTTCCGCGGGTGATATCGCGCAGCAGCAGGCCTGGCCCGTCACGCGACAGTTCTGTGTTGAAAGTGGCGATGCGCAGGGGCTGCGACTGCGCCGCTGCGGCGGCGAGGGCCAGAAGGAGACCGGCGGCCAGCCGCCTCATGCGGTTTGCATCGCCTCGTCGGCGTCAATGCAGGCGGCGCGGCGCTTTTGCGCGATCAGACCGGCAATGCGCAGCATGGCCATGCCGCGCATGATCATCGAGGCCGGCACCAGCGCCCAGGCGCTGATCACCCAGATCAGCATATGCGGGGCGGCCAGCATGCTGGGGTCCACCAGGCCCGAGGCCAGCTTGACCGTAGCGGGAAGAATGAAGGGTAGCAACACGCCGCCAACGATGTTGACCCGCCCGTCGCGCTGCAGCCGCTGCACCACATCGCCGCCGGTGGTGGGATCGAACAGCGGCAGGTTGACCCAAACGTTGAAGGCGCCGTTGCCTACCGGCCAATGGCCGACCCGGATCACCAGCGCAAAGACGGCAATCGCGGTTCCGGCAATCGCGCAGGCCAGCCCAGCGGCATCGCGCACCAACAGCACCACCGTCTCCGACACTTGCGGCGGCATCATCAGCACTGTCAGCTGCACCGGCGAATAGGCAAAGTCGAGCTGGCCGCCCAGCCAGTTGCCCAGCCGCTGCACCAGGGCTGTCAGCCCGGTTGGTGCCAGCGGATGCGCGGCCAGCAGGCTCAGCGCGCCAACGGTGGCGGCAGCCGCGGCAAACCGCATCCGGTTAATCGGCGGCGCGTTGCGGAACTCCACGAAGCTCGGGAAATGCGAGTAATACTCGGTAAAGGCCAGGGCCGAGCCCAAAAGTGCGATGAACAGGATGATTTCCGGCGCCTCGGTGGCGGATGCCGGCAGAATCAGCGTCGGCATCGCAAACAGCATGGCCACCAATATGCCGCGGAACACCGCGCCTGTGATGCGTGCAAACACGTCCTTAATCCCTTCAAACCAGCGCGGGCGTTTTGCCTCTTCGTCCGGATTTGAAGCCCCCCGGGAAAGTGGTCCGGGGCGCTCTGCCTCATTTTTGCCCCATTGTGGCAGGCAGGCGGCTTTCCGCTCAAGAGGCGCCGCCCGGTGCGCGGCCACTTTCTTCGCCGCACTGGTGCCGGATTGCATCAGGGTTTTGGTTGAATTTGAGGGCGTTGGCCGTGAGGCCACTAGATGATGTGTGCCTGCGCGCGAGGCGCACTAGGCTGGCGCCGGCAGCGAATTGCGGCGGAAATGCGGCGCGAATCTGGCGGGCAAAAGAAAACCGCCCGGGGCAGGGCGGTTTTCACGTGTTTCAGCCAAGGCCGCGGGATCAGACCCAGGGGCGCTCCTGCGCGGCCTTGTCCTCGAACGACTTGATCGAGTTGGCCTTTTCCATGGTCAGGCCGATGTCATCGAGACCGTTCAGCAGGCAGTGCTTCTTAAATGCATCCACTTCGAACGGGATCACTTCGCCGTCGGAAGTGGTAATCTCCTGCGCTTCCAGGTCCACGGTCATGCGGGCGTTTTCGCCCTTCTCCGCGTCGGCCATCAGAATGTCGACCTGCTCCTGCGGCAGCACGATCGGCAGGATGCCGTTTTTGAAGCTGTTGTTGAAGAAAATGTCGGCGAAAGAGGTCGAAATGATGCACTTGATGCCGAAATCGGCAATCGCCCACGGTGCGTGCTCGCGCGAGGAGCCGCAGCCGAAATTGTCGCCCGCCACCAGGATCTCGGCGTTGCGGTACTGCGGCTTGTTCAAGACGAAATCCCCGATCTCGGTGCCGTCGCGATTATAGCGCATCTCGTCGAACAGGTTCTTGCCAAAGCCGGTGCGCTGGATGGACTTCAGGAACACCTTGGGGATGATCATGTCGGTGTCGATGTTCACCAGCGGCATCGGGGCTGCGATACCCTGCAGTTTCTCGAACTTTTCCATTACTCGTTTCCTTGTTTCTGGTGCTTCAAACCGCTGAGATCAAAGCCGATCTCCTGCGCATGGCGTGCGATGAAGCTGTGTTTTTCGGGCCGGTGCGCCTTGTGGTATCGGCGCACCATGGATGCATAGAGATGAACGGCCAGCGTGTTTTCGGTCAGCCAGCCGTCTTCCTGGCAGCTGCCGCTGAACAGCACGTCGGTCAGAACACCGCGGATCGGATAGAAGACTTCCGGCTCGCGCACGTGCTCGACCTCTCCGGTCAGGTTCAGCGTATAGTCAAGCGCACGGGGGCCAAGCGACGGGCGCTGCAGCTCGAAGGCTGTCAGCAGGCGCTTGCCGGGCGGCGCGGCTTCCACTTCCTTGCGGATCTTGCGGCCCAGCCAGGGCGGCACGAACCCGGGGTCCTCGAACCAGTCCAGCAGATGGTTCAGCGTTGCGGAGCCATTCGGCAGCCGCAGCACCGCGCCATTGATCGACCGTGTCGGCTCATAGCCCACATGATAGTCCGCGTCCGGCAACGGCCGGCAGCAGATCATATCGGTGTCGATCCAGATCATGTCCGTCTTCTTCAGCAGGTAAAGACGGAACAGATCCGACAGCATCGAGGCCGGTGCCTCCCCGTGCCCTGCCAAGGCAGGATCCCAGATTTCCGCCGCCGGGCAGGTGCGCACACCTGCCGGAACCGGCGGCGCCGCAGGCCCGGTGTGGAACAGCACAACCTCGTGGCCGCGCTGCACGAAACTGGCCAAAGACAGTTCGTGCAGCCAGTTCAGGCTGTCACCGATCCACAGGCTTGCGACCGCGGGAAGGGAAGGGCTGGACGGCATCGTTGGCCCCTCAGGTTCAGATCAGCTCACGCACATCCGTCAGCTTGCCGGTCAAGGCAGCGGCGGCGGCCATTGCAGGCGACACCAGATGGGTGCGGCCCTTGTAGCCCTGGCGGCCTTCGAAGTTCCGGTTCGAGGTTGCGGCGCAACGCTCCTCCGGGGCCAGCTGGTCGGGGTTCATCGCCAGGCACATGGAGCAGCCCGCGAGGCGCCACTCGAAACCGGCAGCTTCAAAAATCTCGGCCAGGCCTTCTTCCTCGGCCTGCGCCCGCACCAGGCCGGAGCCCGGAACGATCATGGCGCGCATGCCGTCCTTGATCTTCTTGCCCTTCACGACCTCGGCCACGGCACGCAGGTCCTCGATGCGGCCGTTGGTGCAGGAGCCGATGAAGACGGTGTCGATCTCGATATCGGTCAGCTTCTGGCCGGGGGTCAGGCCCATGTACTCGATTGAGCGGCGCGCCGCCTCAACCTTGCCGCCGGTGAAGTCCTCAGGCGACGGCACAACACCGGTGATCGGCAGCACGTCCTCGGGGGAGGTGCCCCAGGTCACAACCGGCTCGATGTCCTCGCCCTTCAGGGTGACGACCTTGTCGAAATGCGCGCCTTCGTCGGTGTAGAGCGTCTTCCACCAGTTCAGCGCGGCTTCCCACTGGGCGCCTTTCGGGGCGTGCGGGCGGCCTTTGACGTATTCAAAGGTGGTCTCGTCCGGCGCAATCAGGCCTGCGCGTGCGCCGCCTTCGATTGCCATGTTGCAGACGGTCATGCGGCCTTCCATCGACAGGCCGCGGATCGCTTCGCCGCAGTATTCGATGACATAGCCGGTGCCGCCGGCGGTGCCGGTCTCGCCGATCACGGCCAGGGTGATGTCCTTGGCGGTGACGCCCGGCTTCAGCTTGCCGGTGATCTCCACCTTCATGTTCTTGGACTTCTTCTGGATCAGCGTCTGGGTGGCCAGCACGTGCTCCACCTCGGAAGTGCCGATGCCATGTGCCAGCGCGCCAAAGGCGCCGTGGGTGGCGGTGTGGCTGTCGCCGCAGACCACGGTCATGCCGGGCAGGGTCCAGCCCTGTTCCGGGCCGACGATGTGCACGATGCCCTGGCGGACGTCATCCACCGGGTAGTAATGCACGCCGAATTCCTTGGCGTTTTTGTCGAGCGCTTCGACCTGGATGCGGCTTTCCTCGTTCTCGATGCCTTTGGCGCGGTCGAGTGTGGTCGGCACGTTGTGGTCCGGCACCGCGATGGTCTTTTCGGGCGCGTGCACCTTGCGGCCGGCCATGCGCAGGCCTTCGAACGCCTGCGGGCTGGTCACTTCGTGGACCAGGTGGCGGTCAATATAGAGCAGGCTGGTGCCGTCCTCTGCTTCATGCGCTACATGCGCATCCCAGATCTTGTCATAGAGTGTCTTGGGGGACATGGGTCCTCTCCCGTGATGTATTGGGTATGCTGGCTTTGGGCTGGGCAGGCACCTTATAGGCGCGCCAGGACCGTGCGGGCGGCGCCAAAGAACCGTTCGCGCAGCCGCGCGCGGTCTTGCAGTTCGATCTTGTGCGCCAATACGAGGGTCATGGCTGTCAGATACATCCCGGCGGGCCGTCAATCAAGATTCGTTCTGGGGCCGGAAAAGAAAGCGCCCCGCTCTCAGCCTGGGCGGCACAGGGCGTGCACCCCCTGTGCACCCCTTGTACACCCCCTGTGCACCGGCCTGCGCCTTTTCCAGCCAATCGGAAAGCCCGGCAGGAAGGCTCTTGCCTTGATCCAGAAGCCGCCGGGCGGCACACTGCCGGAAAAAAGGGGCGCGCGATGGAGCCGGAAGAGCAGACACCACCCAGGGACGCGATCGCAGAAAGCACCGCCGAGGCGCTGGAGCTTGGCCAGCGCCTGTGGGAACTGGCGGCGCAGGGGGCAGAGCTGCTGCTGCGGCCCTGGAACGCTTACCAGGTGGGGATAGCGCTGGCGGTCTTTGTGCTGGCCAGCCTGATCGCGCGGCCGCTGGCGCGCGGTTTTCATGACTGGCTGCGCAGCCGCAGCGGCTGGCCGCGCTGGCGGATGCGGATGGCGCTGGTACTGCACAAACGGATCCGCGGGATCCTGTTCGTGGTGCTGATCTGGCTGGTGGTTCTGATCATGCAGGAAGCCACCTGGCCCAGCCGGTCCCGCTTGCTGGCGGTGATTGCCAATCTGTCTCTGGCCTGGCTGATTGTGGCGCTGGCCACCCGGCTGGTCGGCAACCCGCTGCTGCGCAACCTTGTGAAATACGGCGCCTGGACCTGGATCACGCTGCGGATCCTGGGCATCACCGAGGACGCGGTCCATCTTATGGACGGTGTCGCCATTGATTTCGGCGATCTCAGGATATCGTTGTATCTGGTGGTGCAGGCGGTGGTGATCCTGGGGGTGATGCTGACGCTGGCGCGGGTGATTTCCCAGGTGGCGTCCAACCGGATCCGGGCCAATCCTGACATCTCGCCGTCGATGCAGGTGCTGGGGGCCAAGCTGGCGCAGATCCTGCTGTTCGGCGGTGCCTTCTTTATCGGGCTGAAGGCTATCGGTATTGACCTGACCGGCCTGGCGGTGCTGTCCGGGGCCATCGGTGTGGGCCTTGGTTTCGGCCTGCAAAAGGTGGTGTCGAACCTGGTGTCGGGGCTGATCATCCTTTTGGACAAGTCGATCAAGCCGGGCGATGTGATCAGCCTTGGCGACACCTTCGGCTGGATCAACGCGCTGGGTGCGCGCTATGTCTCTGTTGTGACCCGCGACGGGCGGGAATACCTGATCCCGAACGAGGACCTGATCACCACCCAGGTGGTGAACTGGTCGCATTCCGACAAATATGTGCGCCTGGATCTGCGTTTCGGCACCGGCTACAGCGACGATCCCCACAAGGTACGCAAGATCGCCATCGAGGCCGCCTGCGGTGTCACGCGGGTGCTGCAGTACGGCAGCAAAAAGCCGGTCTGCCACATCACCGGCTTTGGCGACAGCAGCGTCGATTATGTTCTGCGCTTCTGGATCGACGATCCCACCGGCGGCCTCACCAATATCCGCGGCAATGTCTATCTGGCGCTGTGGGATGCGTTCCAGGCTGAAGGCATCTCTATCCCGTTCCCGCAGCGCGAAGTGCGGATGCTGTAGGGCCTGCTGACGTTCCCCCTGCTGCACTGGCGCGAGGCGAATTTTGTGTCCGGTCAGCGAATTTACCCGCGGTGGTCTGGTTGACCAGAAGGGGAAATTCGCGCCGCCGGGGGCAAAATTCACCGCGTCCCGAAGGGATTTCGCCAAAATCCGCCATCCCTGCGTTAATTCCGCTTGAAAGGGGGCCACCCTGTCTGCGCGAAATTGCCTTGTGCTGGCGGATTTTGGCTGAAACCAGTGCAGCAGGGGGAATGTCAGCAGGACCTGACCCGCTGCCGGTGAGGGTTGCACCCGGCGGCAATGACGGATAAAGCACAGGGCTTGCATCGCCGGGGCGGGTTTCATTGAAAGTTTACCCTCTGGTTGCTACATTATTAACAGGCCCGGCGCCGGGGCTTGGCGGCGCGTTGTAAGGAGGACTATGTCCTGTCACCCGTACCTCAAGCGGCAGATGCCGCTGTTAATGGGGCAGCCGTGATGGCTTCCCAGTCCCAGCCCACCAGCGAACAGCTGCTGGAGCGGATTCTCTCCTCACTCAGCGATGACAAAGCGGAAGATGTTGTGCAGATCGACCTGCGCGGCAAGACCGAGATCGGTGATTACATGGTGATCGCCTCCGGCCGTTCGACCCGTCAGGTCGCTGCGATGGCGGAAAAGCTGATGGACCGCCTGAAACAGGATTACGGCATCATCTGCAAGACCGAAGGCAAAGGCGCCGGCGATTGGGTGCTGATCAACTCTGGCGATGTGATCGTTCACCTGTTCCGCCCCGAAGTGCGCGAGTTCTACCAGCTCGAGAAGATGTGGATGCCTGCAGGCTCCGCCGCTGCCGAGGGCTGATCCCGGGACTGATTTGATGCGGGCCCGCGCCTGGGTGCGGGCCGGATTGCTTCAGGCCTGAATACAACAGGCCGGATCGCTTCAGGAATTTCATGCGTCTGCATATCTGTGCGGCCGGGCGTCTGCGCTCTGGCCCGGAAAAATCCCTCATCGACGATTATCTCACCCGGTTCGACCGGACCGGCCGCGCGCTGGGCCTGGGGCCTGCGCGGGTGGTGGAGATCGAGGACAAGAAGAACGCAGGCATGGCGGCAGAGGCCGCGCTGTTGCGCAAGGCGCTGCCCAAGGGGGCGGTGATCTGCACCCTGGATGAGCGCGGCAAACTTCTGTCTTCACCGGATTTTGCGGACAAGCTGGCAGGCTGGCGCGACAGCGGCCGCCAGGATCTGGCGCTGATCATCGGCGGCGCAGACGGGATTGATCCCGGTTTGCGGGCTGAGGCCGACTTCTCAATCTCCTTTGGCAAGATGGTCTGGCCGCATATGCTGGTGCGGGTGATGCTGGCGGAGCAGATCTACCGCGCTGCAACCATTCTGGCGGGCAGCCCGTATCACCGGGTGTGAATGCGCCTTGCGGCGCATGCCTGCGGCGCGAGTATTTTTGGAAAGATGAAAGTCAGGGCAGGGTGAGGACGTATGTTTCTTCGCCCCAGCCATCCACCAGGCACCGCGCCTGGATTTGCACTTGGGTTGTGCCGTCCGGGATCTGCACGCCGCTGAGGGACCGGGTGAAGGGTTGTTCGTGCTCATGCGGATGCGCCAGCACGCGCAGGCCGAGTTCGTTGCCGTCCATGTCCAGCACCCGCCAGCCGTCGGCGTAATGCGCCCAGCCAGTGTCCGGGTGGGACAGGGTGACGCTGAAGGACCAGCTGCCGCCGGAGTGGCGGGCCGCGGCGTTTTCGATCACCGGTTCATCTGCAAGGGCGGGCAGGGCGGCGGCGCTGAGCGCGCAGGTCACAAGCAGGTGTTTCATGCCCGCACCTTAGCTGCGGCAAAGCTGCAGTGCAGTCACGAAACCGTGTCCCCTTTGCTATCGGGCGGGATGCGCAGCAGGATCCGGCGGGAGTGGGAGGCGAATTCGCGCCGGTAGAGGACGGCTATGGTGATCAGCGCCGCCGCCCCCAAGGGCAGGGCGCCCGCCAGCCAGGCGACGGCGGCCAGCGCGAAATAGGTCGACCGCATGCCGCGGTTGAAACTGCGTGCGGCGGTGATGCTGATTTCGGCCGCCTGCGCGGCGCGGGGATAGGCGAGGTCATGGGCGGGATCATTCGGGACCGCTGCCATCAGCACGGCGCAATAGCCGAACAGCCGGTGCGACCAGACAAATTTCAGAAACGCATTGGACAGCAGCAGCAGCACCACCAGGATCTTCACCTCCCAGACAAAGGCCGGGGCGCTGTCCTGAATCAGGTCTTCGGCGACGCCTGCCAGCTGTTCAGTGTTGCCGATCAGCGCCAGCCCGCCGCCGATGGCGATCATTGCGGCAGAGGCAAAGAAGGCCGTGGCCTGGCGCAGGTTGCCCACCAGTTGGGCGTCAAAGATCCGCGGGTCGCGCTCCACCATCCGCTTCATCCAGTCGCGCCGGAAGTCCTCCATCAGCAAAGTGACTGAAGGCCGCCCCGCAGGCGGGTTCTCGATCCGCCAGCCGATCCACAGCCAGCCTGCGACCAGCAGGATGAGTGCAGCGAGGTCAAAGACAGAGAATTGGGCAAGGCGGCTGGTCCAGATCATGGGCTGACCCTAGCGCGGCGATCTGGCACTTGCCAGATCGGAAGAATTGGTAATATCATTTTACCAAAGAGGAGAGCCCGATGCAGATGCCATCCCCGAACCCCGCCATTCTGGCCCGCAAGCAGGCGCTTGCGGCGCGGCTGCGGGCCGTGCTGCCGCCGGATGCGGTGATCCAGGATGCGGCGGAGACCCGGGCCTATGAATGCGATGCGCTGACGGCCTACAAGTGCCCGCCGCTGCTGGCGGTGCTGCCGCGCACGACGCAGGAGGTCTCGGACATTCTGCGGATCTGCCACCAGGAAGGCGTGCCGGTGGTGCCGCGCGGGGCAGGGACCTCGCTGGCGGGCGGGGCGCTGCCGACCGCGGATTGCGTGATCCTGGGGGTGGCGCGGATGAACGGGGTGCTGGAGACGGATTTCGGAAACCGCATCATCCGGGTGCAGACCGGGCGCACCAATCTGAGCGTTTCCGGCGCGGTGGAGGAGGAGGAATTCTTTTACGCGCCTGATCCCTCCTCGCAGCTGGCCTGTGCAATTGCCGGCAATATCGCGATGAACTCGGGCGGGGCGCATTGTTTGAAATACGGTGTCACAACCAACAACCTGCTGGGCGTGACCATGGTGATGATGGATGGCACCGTGGTGGAAATCGGCGGCGCGCATCTGGATGCGGGCGGGCTGGATCTCTTGGGCGTGATCTGCGGCAGCGAAGGGCAGCTGGGGGTGGTGACGGAGGCCACTCTGCGGATCCTGCGCAAGCCCGAGGGCGCGCGGCCGGTGCTGATCGGCTTTGACAGCAATGAGGTGGCCGGCGCCTGTGTCAGCGACATCATCAAGGCGGGCGTGCTGCCGGTGGCGATTGAGTTCATGGACCGCCCCTGCATCGAGGCCTGTGAGGCCTTTGCCAAGGCGGGCTATCCGATGTGCGAGGCGCTGCTGATCGTTGAGGTCGAGGGCAGCGCGGCAGAGATTGCGCATCAGCTGGGGCTGATCACAGAGATTGCCCGGTCGCACAGCCCGGTGGAGCTGCGCGAGGCGGGGGATGCCGATGAGGCGGCCCGCATCTGGCTGGGCCGCAAGTCGGCCTTTGGCGCCATGGGGCAGATCAACGACTACATGTGCCTGGACGGCACTATTCCGGTGTCCTCGCTGCCGTTTGTGCTGCGCCGCATCGGTGAGATGAGCAAGAAGTTCGGGCTGGATGTGGCCAATGTGTTCCACGCGGGCGACGGCAATATGCACCCGCTGATCCTGTTTGATGCCAACAAGCCCGGCGACCTGGAAACCTGCGAAGCCTTTGGGGCCGAAATCCTGAAGCTTTGTGTCGAGGCGGGCGGCTGTTTGACCGGCGAGCACGGGGTGGGGGTCGAGAAGCGCGATCTGATGCTGCATCAGTACAGCGAAGCGGATCTGGAGGCGCAACTGAAGGTCAAGGATGTGTTTGACCCCAAGTGGCTCTTGAACCCGGCCAAGGTGTTCCCGCTGCCGGTAACCGAAGGCCGCCGTGCGGTGGCACTGGCTGCCGAGTGATCCTTGGGGGCTAGCCCCCAAACCCCCAGAGTATTTTTGGCAAGATGAAAATGATGACACCAGGGAGCGAGGCCGAAGTGGCCGAAATCATTGCAGGCGCAAGCGGGCCGCTGTGCCTTCAGGGCGGCGGCAGCCGCGGCCTGGCAGTGGAGGGCGCGGTCTTGAGCACGGCTGGGCTGTCCGGTGTGGAGCTGTATGAACCGGGCGCTTTGACGCTGGTGGTCAGGGCAGGCACGCCGGTGGCAGAGGTGGAGGCGCTTCTGGCTGCGGAAAACCAGCGGCTGGCGTTTGAGCCGATGGACCACCGCGGGCTGCTGGGCACCGAGGGAGAGCCGACCATTGGCGGCGTGATTGCAGCGAATGTGTCCGGACCCCGGCGTATTCAGGCGGGGGCGGCACGCGACCACCTGCTGGGGGTGCGGTTCGTGGATGGCAGCGGCCAAGCAGTGAAAAACGGCGGCCGGGTGATGAAGAACGTGACCGGCTATGACCTGGTCAAGCTGATGTGCGGCGCCCATGGCACCCTGGGGGTGCTGACGGAAGTGTCGCTGAAGGTTCTGCCGCAGGCCGAGGCTGCGGCGGCGGTTGCCGTGGAGGGGGTGGATCTGGCCCAGGCGGTGGCGGCAATGTCGGCGGCTCTGGGCTCACCCTATGACGTGACCGGTGCGGCCTATGACCCGGACGGGCAGACCGCCCTTGTCCGGGTGGAGGGTTTTGCGGAGTCAGTGGCTTACCGGAGCGAACAACTGGTATCGGAGCTTGGCCGCTTTGGAGCTGCGGGAATTGTGCCGGACTGCGATGCGCTCTGGCAGGGCATCGGGGATGTCTCCGCCTTCCATGGGACACAGGGGGATGTCTGGCGGATTTCGGTGAAACCTTCCGATGCGGTGGTGCTGGCGCCGCGGTTGCAGGCGGAGGCGCTGCAGGTCGACTGGGGCGGCGGGCTGATCTGGGCGCGGGTCGCCGAAGGCACGGACTTGCGGGGGCGGATCAATGTGCCGGGCCATGCCACCCTGGTGCGCGCCAGCACAGAGACCCGCGCCCGGCTGGGCGTGTTCCAGCCGCAGCCTGCCCCCCTGGCGGCAATCTCCGCAGGGCTGCGGCAGAAGTTCGATCCGAAGGGCATCCTCAATCCGGGGCTGATGGGGTAACACATGCAGACCACTTTCTCTGATGAACAGCTGCAGGACCCAGGCACCAGGCGTGCCAATGAAATCCTGCGCTCCTGCGTGCATTGCGGGTTTTGCACCGCCACTTGCCCGACCTACCAGGTGCTGGGCGATGAGCTGGATTCACCGCGCGGCCGGATCTATCTGATCAAGGATATGCTGGAGAACAGCCGTGTGCCGGACGAAAAGACCGTGAAGCACATCGACCGCTGCCTGTCTTGCCTGGCCTGCATGACAACTTGTCCCTCGGGTGTGCACTACATGCATCTGGTGGACCATGCCCGTGCCTATATCGAGAAGCACTATGACCGGCCCTGGAGCGACCGTGCCCTGCGCTGGCTGCTGGCACGGATCCTGCCCTATCCCACAAGGTTCCGGCTGGCGCTGATGGGGGCGAAACTGGCGAGGCCCCTCAAAGGGCTGATGCCTGACGCGCGGCTCAGGGCAATGCTGGACATGGCGCCCAAGACCATTCCGCCGGTCAGCCGCAATGATGATCCGCAAAGCTTTGCCGCCGCAGTGCCGCGCCAGAAGCGCGTCGCGCTGATGACCGGCTGTGCCCAGAAAGCGCTGAACACGGATATCAACGACGCCACCATCCGGCTGCTGACCCGGCTGGGCTGCGAGGTTGTTGTGGCCAGGGGGGCAGGCTGCTGCGGCGCGCTGACCCATCACATGGGGTGCGAGGAGGAGAGCCACGCCGCCGCCGCCAGGAATATCCGCGCCTGGGTGGCAGAGATCGACGGGCAGGGGCTGGACGCGATTGTCATCAACACCTCCGGCTGCGGTACCACGGTCAAGGACTACGGATACATGTTCCGCAATGATGCGCTGGCGGCGGAGGCCGCGCGGGTGTCAGGGATCGCCATGGATGTCTCTGAACTGCTGATGCAGCTGGACCTGCCGGAGGGCGCGGACAAGGGGCTGACCGTGGCCTATCACGCGGCCTGCTCGCTGCAGCATGGTCAGCAGATCAAGACACATCCCAAGACGCTGCTGAAACGGGCTGGCTTCAGGGTGGTGGAACCTGCCGACAGCCATCTGTGCTGCGGCTCGGCCGGCACCTACAACCTGATGCAGCCGGAAATCTCGGCCCAGCTGAAGGCGCGTAAGGTGAAGACGCTGGAGGCCAAACAGCCAGACCTGATCGCCGCGGGCAACATCGGCTGCATGATGCAGATCGGCTCCGGCACGCAGGTGCCGATCGTGCATACGGTCGAGCTGCTGGACTGGGCCTCCGGCGGCCCGCAGCCGCCTGCGCTGGCGGCGCCGGGCAAGCGGGTGCCGGAGGTGCCGGTCCTGCGCTGAGCGGTTTTTGCACAGCGGAAAGAATCGGGCTGCATAAACCGCGCATTTGCCGTAATTTTGCCTGAACAGACCAATAATCTCCCACCTGGTGGATAAGAGGAGAGACATGTGAGGCAGTGGATTCTGGCGGCTCTGGCGGTGCTGGTGCCAGCTGCATCACTGGCGCAGGACAGCCGTTTGCAGCGGATGGACACGCTGGATGCAGGCCGCAAATGGGAAGCAGTCGGGCGGCTCGATGTGAATGGCGAAGGGTTCTGCACCGGCGCGCTGATTGCGCCGGATCTGGTGCTGACCGCCGCGCATTGCCTTTATGACAGCCGCACCAAGGCGCCGATCGACCCCGCCACCATCGAATTCCTGGCGGGCTGGCGCAACGGGCGCGCCTCGGCCTACCGCTCTGTGCGCCGGGCGGTGCAGCATCCTTCCTATGTCTATAACGGCGAGCTGTCGACCGACCGGGTGCGCAATGACATTGCCCTGCTGCAGCTGCAGCGCCCGATCCGCAACACCACCGTAACGCCTTTTGAGACCGACGAGCGCCCGCGCAAGGGCGCCAGGATCGGCGTCGTCTCCTATGCCCATGACCGCTCCGAGGCGCCCTCCCTGCAGGAGGTCTGCGCGGTGATGGCGCGCCAGCAAGGGGTGCTGGTGATGTCCTGCGATGTGGATTTCGGCTCTTCCGGGGCGCCGGTGTTTTCCTTTGAGGACGGCACGCCGCGGATTGTTTCGGTGATCTCCGCCAAGGCTGAGGTCAGCGGCGAGCGGGTGTCGCTGGGGTCTGCCCTGGCCGATGAGCTGACCCTGTTGCAGGCGCAGCTGACCGGGGTGAACACGGGCGGGCAGCTGCCGCCCGGTGTGGGCCGCGTCAGGGTCGGGGAGGGGCGCAGCTCCTCTGGTGCGAAGTTTATCAGGCAATGATCTGGCGGGCGCTGATCCTGGGTGTTGCCACCCTGTCGTACGCTGCTTGCGCAACGGCCCAGAGCACCGGCCTGCGGCGGCTGACCGATCGCGATGACCTGTTCGGATGGGAGGCCGTCGGACGCCTGGAGCTGAACGGGCAGGGCTTCTGCACCGGCACCCTGATTGCGCCGGAACTGGTGCTGACGGCGGCGCATTGCGTCTATGACCGCAACGGAAATCAGCGCCCGGCAGAGCAGATCCGGTTCCGGGCCGGATTGCGGGACGGGGTGGCGATTGCCGAGCGGCAGGCACTGCAGGTTGCAGCGCATCCCGGTTATGATCCGCGCAATCGCCTGACCTTGGAGAATATCCGCCATGACGTGGCGCTGATCCGCCTGTCGGAGCCGGTCCTGAGCGGAGAGGCGGATGCCTTTGCGCTGCATTCGGGGCGGGGCTATGGCAGCGGTATCTCGGTCACCTCCTACGGGCAGGGCCGGGCGGAGGCATTGTCGCGCCAGCGCCAGTGCAACCTGATGGCCGAAAGCGGCGATGTGCTGATGATCGACTGCAATGTGACTTTCGGCTCCTCCGGGGCGCCGGTGTTTTCCCAGGTCGGCGGGCGCGGGCGCATTCTGGCGCTGGTTTCGGGCGGCGGCAATTACCGTGGCAAACAGGTGGCCTTTGGCATGAAACTGCCGCAGCGGGTGGCCGAGCTGAAGGCACAGCTGCGCCGCAATCCGGTGGCCGCACCCGACCGGCGGATCAAGCGGATCCGGGTTGGCGGCGGCGGTTCGGCGGGCGGTGCGAAATTTGTCGGCGTTGGCGACTGAGGCACCTCTTGAAGCCATTTTTTCCGTTCCTATCTCAGGACTATCCGGGCAGCCGCTGATTGGGGCCCGGAGCAAAACCAGCCTGTCCTTGCGGGGAAGGCATCCTGAAATCGCTCATGAATGAGGATTGAAAATGCGTACTTTTGACTTTGCACCGCTGCACCGTGCCACCATCGGCTTTGACCAGATCGCCAGCCTGATGGACCGCGCCCTGAGCGCCGACGCGGCACAGTCCAGCTATCCGCCCTACAACATCGAGAAGACCGACGCCGACAGCTACCGCATCTCAATTGCTGTTGCCGGCTTTTCTGACGAAGACCTGAATGTCGAAGTGAAGGAAAACGCGTTGGTCGTGTCCGCGAAGAAGGCAGAGGATAGCGACGGCCGCACCTTCCTGCACCGCGGCATCGCCACCCGCGCATTCGAACGCCGTTTCACCCTGGCCGACCATGTCCATGTGACCGGTGCCAGCCATGAGAACGGCATGCTGCATATCGATCTGCACCGCGAGGTGCCGGAGGCGCTGAAACCGCGCCGGATCGAAATCTCCTCCTCCCGCCCGAACCGCCCGGAGATCGAGGCCAAATCGGTCAACTGATCCCACGGACCCCGGTTCGAGTGTCCCGCCCCCTGGCTTAGCCGGGGGGCTTTTTGTATTGGCGGGCTGTCCCCGCGGGGGCATCCTGAGGTTGCAAAGGGCAACCGGTTGTTAGGATTTTGGCGGCACACTGGGCTGGTTACTGATTTTGTGCCGGCGTTTGACCGCCCGCTGGTGCTTTCAAAGCGCGGTCGGGGCAGGTTGCATGGAACGCCAGCAAATTCAGCATGTGCAGCAAAGCTTTGCCGGCATCTTTGCCCGCAAGGCCGATCTGGCGGAGCGGTTCTATGTGCATCTGTTTACCCGCCTGCCGGAAGCACGGGCAATGTTCCGCGGCAACTTCGTGAAGCAGAAAGCGATGCTGACAGCCATGATTGCCTCCTGTGTGCGCAATCTGGATGATCCGCGCACGCTGGAGGAGCTAGGCGCCCAACTGGTTGAGATGCATGCCCACCTGGGGGTTGGCTCCCGCGAGACGGAAGCGGCAAAGCGGGCGCTGATCGCCGCTTTGCGCGATGTTCTTGGGGCAGACCTGGATCCGGAGACAGAGCTTGCCTGGGCCAGCGCCATCAGCCGGGTGGCGGGGACCATGGCCCGTCACTGACCCGGCTGCCGTGATCCGCAGGCCGGATCAGACCGACATGCAGATGTATTTCATCTCCAGGTAGTCCTCGATGCCGTGGTGGCTGCCTTCGCGGCCGAGGCCGGACTGCTTGACGCCGCCGAACGGGGCCACCTCGGTGGAGATGATGCCGGTGTTGACGCCGACAATCCCGTATTCCAGCGCCTCGGCGACCTTGTACACGCGGCTGAGGTCCTTGGCGTAGAAGTAGGAGGCAAGGCCGAAGATGGTGTCGTTGGCCATGGCGATGACCTCGTCCTCGTCCTCGAACTTGAACAGCGGGGCGAGGGGGCCGAAGGTCTCGTCGGTGGCAAAGGCCATGTCCTGGGTTGCGCCCTTGACGATGGTCGGCTGGAAGAAGCTGCCGCCCAGTTCCGAGGGGTTGCCGCCGAGGATCACTTCGCCGCCCTTGGAGGTGGCATCGGCGATGTGCTCCTGCACCTTTTCGACCGCTTCCATGTTGATCAGCGGGCCGAAGTGGATGCCGTCCTTGAGGCCGTCGCCCACGTTCATCGCCTCGACCGCCGCCTTCAGCTTCTCTGCAAAGGCATCGTAAACGCCGGCCTGCACATAGATCCGGTTGGCGCAGACGCAGGTCTGGCCGTTGTTGCGGAACTTGCACATGATGGCGCCTTCGACGGCGGCGTCGAGGTCGGCGTCGTCAAACACGATGAAGGGCGCGTTGCCGCCCAGTTCCATCGAGCATTTCATCACCGTGTCGGCGGCCTGGCGCATCAGGATGCGCCCCACCTCGGTGGAGCCGGTGAAGGTCAGCTTGCGCACTGCGTCGTTCTCGCAGAATTCCTTGCCAATTTCAGAGGCGCGCGACGACGGCACCACGTTGAAGACGCCGGCCGGGATGCCGGCGCGCTCTGCCAGCACCGCCAGCACGGTGGCCGACAGCGGGGTCTCAGCCGCCGGGCGGGCGACAAAGGCGCAGCCTGCGGCCAGCGCCGGGCCTGCCTTGCGGGTGATCATCGCGTTGGGGAAGTTCCAGGGCGTGATCGAGGCGGCAACGCCGATCGGCTGTTTCAGCACGGTGATGCGCTTGTCGCGCTGATGGCCGGGGATGGTTTCGCCGTAGATGCGCTTGGCCTCTTCCGCGAAGAATTCGATGAAGGAGGCGCCATAGGCGATCTCGCCGCGGGATTCCGCCAGCGGCTTGCCCATTTCGGCGGTCAGGATCACGGCGAGGTCGTCCTGGTTTGCCATCATCAGGTCGAACCACTTGCGCAGCACGGCGGCGCGTTCCTTGCCGGTCCATTTGGCCCAGTCCTTTTGCGCCGCTTCGGCCTGGGCGATGGCGCCGGCCACCTGGGCGCGGCTGATATCGGCCATCTGGGCGATCACATCGCCGCGGGCCGGGTTGGTCACGTCAAAGGTGCTTTCGCCGTCAACAAACTGGCCGCCGATATAGCCGCGGGTCTCCAGCAGGCTGGGGTCTTTGAGAAGGGATTTGAGATCTGTGGTTGCGTCGAGCATTGCGGGCCTCCCGGGAATTCGTTTGGGACATGCAAATCAGTTGCGCCTATGTATGTCCAGAAACTTTGATAAGTCCAGATGGTATACCATATTACGGTTATTCATTGAGCCGATTTGACAAGCCGGATGCAAGCCTGTCAGCTAACCGCAACAGGATTTGAGGAGAGAGCGCATGGAATTGGACGATGCCTATGCCAACGGGGCCTATATCGAGAATGCCGCGGACTATCCTCCGCGCTGGGCTGCCTCGGCGGAGGACTTCCGCAACAGCCTGCATGAGCGCGCCCGGCTGGACATCCCCTATGGTGAAGGGGAACGGCAGAAGTTCGACCTGTTCCTGCCGGAGGGCACGCCCAAGGGGGTGTTTGTCTTTGTGCATGGGGGCTACTGGCTGGCCTTCGACAAAAGCTCCTGGTCGCATCTGGCGCGCGGGGCGATATCCCATGGCTGGGCGGTGGCGATGCCGTCCTATGACCTGTGCCCCGAGGTGCGGATTGCCGGTATCACCCGGCAGATCACCGCGGCGGTGACCCGGATTGCGGGTGAGGTCGCGGGGCCGATTGCCCTGGCGGGGCATTCCGCGGGCGGCCATCTGGTGGCGCGGATGCTGGACAAGGCACTGCTGCCTGCCGAAGTGGGGGAGCGGATCAAGACGGTGATACCGATTTCGCCGCTGGCGGATCTGCGCCCCCTTCTGCGCACCTCGATGAACCAGAAATTCCAGATGGATTCGGCGGCTGCCATTGCCGAAAGCCCGGTGGATATGACGGACCGCTATCCGGCGGAGGTGACGGTCTGGGTCGGCGGGGAAGAGAGGCCGGCGTTCCTGGATCAGGCGATCTGGCTGGTCGAGGCCTGGGAGGCGGATCACGTGATCGCCTTTGGCAAGCACCATTTCAACGTGATTGATCCGCTGGCGGACCCGGACAGCGATCTGGTGGCGCTGATTGTGAATTGAGGGCGGCGCGGCGGGCGGAACCGCCCGCCCTGCGTGTGTTCCATGAATTGAGCACTCCTGTCCGGCCGAGAGGCCGGACAGCGCCCGACCCTCCCCCACGGGGAGGGCGCTTTCAGCCCCCACCCCGAGGATCGGGCGCTGTCCTCAGTGAGAATTGGCTGGAGGCAGTTTATCTTTTCTCTTGCCAGAATGATGATTCCGCCGCATCTTCCAGCCCAAGGGCCAGGCGATGGCGTCGCCGCATGGATCACATGCCGCCCTCAAAATCCAAAACTGTCCTGAACGCCGGGACCTTTCTTGTAAGAAGGAAGGGTCTGATATGACTTCACGTCCTGAAATGTACCGTTTTCACAATGGTGAGAAGGCGCCGCTGCAATTTGCTGTCTCCGAATACGAGGCGCGGATCGCAGGCCTGCGCAAGATCATGGCTGAAACTGGGGTGAGCGCCGCTGTCTTCACCTCGATGCACAACATTTCCTATTATTCTGGCTTCACCTATTGCGCCTTTGGCCGCCCCTACGGGATGGTGGTGACCGCGACCGAAGCCGTGACCATCTCGGCCGGTATCGACGCGGGCCAGCCCTGGCGCCGCTCGTTCTGCGACAACATCACCTATACCGACTGGCAGCGCGACAATTTCTGGCGTGCAATCAAGTCGGTAAGCGGCGAGGGCGCGGTTGTCGGCTATGAAAGCGACCACCTGACCCTGCTGCAGAAGGCCAAGCTGGAAGGCTTCCTGGCGCCGTCGCAGCTGGTTGATCTTTATGAGCCGACCATGCGCCAGCGGATGGGCAAATCCGCCGCTGAGCTGGACATGATCCGGGCCGGTGCGGCGGTGGCCGATGTCGGCGGTTTTGCCATCCGGGATGCAGTCAAGGAAGGCGCGCGGGAGATCGACGTGGCGATGGCGGGCCGCGATGCGATGGAGCTGGAGATTGCCAAGCGCTTCCCGGATGCGGAATACCGCGACACCTGGGTGTGGTTCCAGTCGGGCATCAACACCGACGGCGCCCACAACCCGGTGACGGGGCGCCGGCTGGAGCGCGGCGACATCCTGTCGCTGAACACTTTCCCGATGATTTCAGGCTATTACACCGCGCTGGAGCGGACCATGTTCGTGAAAGAGGTCGACGCCGAGTCCCTGCGCATCTGGGAGGCCAATGTGGCGGCCCATGAGCTGGGAATCTCGCTGCTGAAACCGGGCGCAAGCTGCGCGGAAATCACCCATAAGATCAACGCCTTCTTTGAAGAGCAGGACCTGCTGCAGTACCGCACCTTCGGCTATGGGCATTCGTTCGGCGTTCTGTCGCACTACTATGGCCGCGAGGCGGGGCTGGAGCTGCGCGAGGACATCGACACGGTGCTGGAGCCGGGCATGGTGATCTCGATGGAGCCGATGCTGACCATCGCCGATGGTCAGCCGGGTGCCGGCGGCTACCGTGAGCATGACATCCTGATCATCCACGAGGACGGCAACGAGAACATCACCAAGTACCCCTATGGGCCGGAGTTCAACGTCGTCGGCTGACAAACCTGCAGGCAGGGCTCCTGCCTGCCTCCCGGAGGCGGGCGCCGCCGCGGGTTGTGGCACCGTGTTTCTCACGGTGCCATTTTCTTTGGCTGGGCGGGGGCAAAACCATCGGAATCCCCCGTGCGGGGCCGGGCTGCTGTGCTGCAAACATTGCGCCGGGGCGCCGGTTGGGGCATATGTGCGCGCAGCCCCGAAATTTGCCTCCCAGCTGCCCCGGGCAGCGCCGCGCCGCCGTGCCCGGGCGAGGAAGAAAGAGCCGCTGCCATGTATGACGCCCCGGAAAAGAAAAAGTCAGAATTTGCGCTGATTCAGCTGATGCCGAACATGATGACCATCGGTGCCATCTGCGCGGGCCTGACAGCGATCCGCTTTGCCGTGTCCGGCAATTTCAAACTGGCAGTGATGATGATCATCCTGGCCGCAGTGCTGGATGGCCTGGACGGGCGGCTGGCCCGGGCGCTGCGCAGCGTGTCCAAGATGGGTGCGGAGCTGGATTCGCTGGCGGACTTTCTGAACTTCGGGGTGGCGACGCCGCTGGTGATCTATCTTTGGGCGCTGCAGGACGTGCGCGGGGCAGGGTGGATTTCGGTGCTGGTGTTCTCAGTCTGCTGCGTGGTGCGGCTGGCGCGGTTCAATGTCAGCACCAAGTCGGAGGATGAACCCAAGGTGCGCAAGGGCTATTTCGAGGGCATCCCCTCGCCCGCGGGTGCCCTGCTGGCTTTGCTGCCGATGTTTGTCTTCTTTGCCTCGGACAGCGCTGTAATGGTGCCGGAACTGCTGATCTGCCTGCATATGGTGGTGACTGGACTGGCAATGATCAGCCACATTCAGACCTGGTCCCCGAAAGCGATGAAAATCTCCCGCGAGCATGTTAAATACCTGCTTGTGGGCTTTGCCTTCATGGCTGCGGCATTGATGACCTATGCATGGACAGTGCTGGTTGTGCTATGCCTTGCTTACGTTGCGATGGTGATATGGGGGCTGGTTTCCAAGCCAAAGGGCTAGCCCAGTACGTCCGGGGAGGGACGAATTGGATATCAAAGCAGTTGAGGAATCATACGCGCGCTGGGCGCCTGTCTACGACAGGACCTTTGGCGCGGTGACGCGCTCGGGCCGCCGCAGGGCGACCAAGTATATCAATTCCCGCAAGGGCAAGGTCTTGGAGGTCGGGGTCGGAACCGGGCTGTCCTTGCAGCATTACGCGCCGCACTTGCAGGTGACGGGCATCGACTTCAGCCACGACATGCTGAAGAAGGCCCAGGGAAAGGTGCAGGAGCTGGGGCTGAATCAGGTTGAGGCGTTGCGGCAGATGGATGCCCGGCAGCTGGATTTTCCGGACAATACCTTTGACACCGTTGCTGCGATGCATGTGCTGTCGGTGGTGCCTGACCCCGAACTGGTGATGCGCGAGATTGCGCGGGTGCTGAAACCTGGCGGCAAGGTGGTGATCACCAATCATTTCAAGAGCGGCAAGGGGGTGCGGGCCTCGCTGGAGAAACTGTCTGCGCCCTTGGCCAACGTGATTGGCTGGCATTCGGATTTCGCGCTGGAAACGGTGCTGCAGGAAGACCGGCTGCAAGTGGAAGCGCAGGAAAGCATTCCGCCCTTCGGCATGATGACATTCCTGGTGCTGGGCAAACGGCAAACCATGTGAAACGGCTTGTTTCCGCAAGGCAGCCCCGGGGGGATCCCCCGGGGCTTTTCTTTGTGCGGCCTCTCTGCAACAGTGCTGGTGAAACGGGCGGAATTTAGCCGCTCGAGGGATGTAAATTCCATTTACATACCCATCTAAGGATCAGTTATTTCAAGGGGAGGAGCGGAGACTATGAGTGTTTCCCAATTTGAGAAAATGGTGGCGGACAGCCAGGACAAGGTGCGGGAGTTGCAGTCCCGCATTGAGGCGCTGACCTCGCGTATTGAGGCGGCGCGCAGCAAGATCGAGGCGGGTGAGGACGCCAGCATCGACATCGAAAACGCGACATTGGAAGATGTGCATGCGCATACCGATGTGATGAACGCCAATATCGCCGAGCTGATCATGGGGCTCGATGATGTGACGGCGGCGTTCTCCAAGGATTTCGACGAGATGCGCTCCAAGACCGGCTGGGAGAGTTTTGTTGGCTTCTTCTCCAAGGGCAAATCGGACTCGATGCGCCAGGAGCGGATGCGCACCGCCAATATCGACGACAAGCTGCAGGATCTGATTGCCAAGTCGGACGTGATCGTGAAGCTGCTGGAGGGCCAGCTGGCGACGCTGGAAGAGCAGCGCGAGAAGGTGCAGGTGAACCTCTCCGCAACCCTGGACGATCGTGAGTTCACGGTGCAGGAACTGGAGGGCGTGCGCGCTGAGATCGTGGCGCTGGACCCGCAGATCATTGAGCTGGAGAACAAGATCTCGGTCGAGCAGGGCGCCGCCGCGCGCACCAAGCTGGAGACCGAGCTGGCCGACATCAACGCCAAGTATAACGCGCTGGTGCAGGAGGAGCAGGTGAAGCTTGCGAAATCCCAGACGCTGGAGCGCTATATCGAGAAGGGCAAGACCTGGGTCGACAGCCTGCAGAACCAGGCGGCGACGCAGATGGTGCTGATCAACAAACTGCAGACGGACACTCAGCAGCGGGTGGTGCTGTATGATGCGCTGACCAAATCGCTGAAAACAGCGCAGCAGCAGGATGTGGCGCACAGGATCAACGAGATCGGCGTGCAGACCGACAAGGAAGCCCAGACCGCGATGGCAGCGATCGGCACCGCGACCAACCAGAAGATGGCCGACATGCTGGAAGCGCATGAGGGCAACATGGTGTTTGCGCGCGACGTGCTGGAGAAGAAGGCCAAGGCCGATGAACGCTTTGCCCGCCGGTTCGCGGCGATTGTCGAGAAGCACGACAAGAACCTGTATGGGGGCTGAAATGTTGCCCAAGACGAATGAAAGGAAATCTTGGGCTGAGCGTAATGGAGAACTGGTTTGGGGCGCGCTGGGGGTCGCTTGCTTAACCTTTGCCGTTCTTGGACTTGCTAACAATTGGATGGGGGTTGTTGTTCTTGGAGTGTTGGGTTTTGCAGCTTCCGCTTTTCTCTTGAGAAAATTTCGCGTGTCTCAAGGGTTACGGCACATCTCCATCCGCGGTCGGCTTGGCGGGGGAACGGGTTACAATGGTGGAATGGGGGGAGGTGAGGAATGACCGATCCCTCCCACGACCACGCAGGCCTCAGCGATACCTTCGCCTCGCGCCGGTACTTCAAGAAGTTCGAGACCATCATCCGGCATCTGACCAGGGTGGCGGCGGCAATGCAGGCGGAGGGGCGGCTGAGTAAATCCGATGTGAAGGTGCTGACGGCCTACCTGATGCGGCTGAACTTCACCTTCCGCGCGCTGAGCATGAAATACCTGATGGCGGGGCGCGATACCGGCCGCTTCTTCGGAAGCCTGGCGATGGACAAGCGCGACAGCGGCTTTCCGGTGGCGGCAGAGCTGATGACCATGGCCAATGACGCCCAGCAGGCGGAGCGGCACTTGGCCAATATGGCCAGCGAGGAACAGCTGAAGGACGATATGGTGCGCACCATCATCTCCGACCGCACGGCGCCCTCGAAACTGCAATTCGCCCTGTCGCAGCGGCTTTATTATCAGGAGCTGCTGAAAGGGGAGCTGTTCTGGACCCAGAACGATCCGGTTTGCGAATGGCTGGAAAACATCGGCGAGCGGCGGCGGCGCTTCCTGCTGCATTGGGCGGCCTATGACAGCCAGGTGAACCTGCCGGTGATCTACCTGATGGAGCTGGAGGACAGCGGCAAGGTGGCGCTGCCCAAGGACGAGCGGCGCTGGCCGGAAGTGCAGGCGCATCTGATGGCCCAGGCCTTGGCGGGGCTGAAGCTGGTGACGATTGCCAAGGGATTTGACGAGGATTTCGACGACCTCCACCCCAAGCATCTGCGCCGTTATCACGTTGGGCCGATGTATTCCTCTGCCTATACCGAGCAGTCCGGGCCGCTGCACCGGGTGCTGGAGGAGGCGGAGGCGCCTGCGGGCCAGGACTGGGCGCTTGCCTGGACGCTGGAGGAGCTGGAGAGCGAGGAGGTGCGCGAGGAGCGCGCGGGCTGGTTCGGCACCGTGGAGCGGGAAGTGTTTGCGCTCGACCCCTTTGGCGGGCGCGGCGCGGACACCGGGGCGACGCGGACCCAGCGCGCGATCATCCTGCCGCAGCGCCCGTTCCAGGTGCTGGCAGAGCTGGATCCGCCGGGGTTTGCGGATGTGCAGAAGTTCGTGGTGAGCGAGGCGGGGCAGGTGCTGCGGTATTGACGCTTGCGTTTGTTGCCGGGGCGGGAGCCTCCGGCGGGGATATTTTTAGCAAGAGGAAAAGCGGGGTGAATTTGGCCCGCGGGTTACGGATTGAGAGGGTGAGATGAGCATTTCAGGCAATCAGATGGAGCTGCGGGAAGAGGACATCCGCAAGCATTACGCGGCTGCGGCGGCGATGCTGGAGGGGTTTGACCACACCCCGCGCATTGCCAAGCCGCAGGCAGAGGGCAAGGCGCCGGAGCGCTCGCCCGGGATTGCCCGCACCCGCCGCTTCCGTTCCACCACGCCGGGGCTGGTGACCCGCTCCACCGCGCGGCCTGAAGGCGTGCATCTGATTGCCCGGATCGAAGCGGCGGATGATGACGATCCGCTGACCTCGCCCTTGCAGGCGACCTTGCAGCATGCCTTGCGCCGGGCGCTGGCGGTCTCGCTGGCGATGGGTGAGGCTTATGCGGATGTGTCCGGCCTGGGCGATTTGAAGCGGGCCAATCTGGCCGGGTCTCTGGACGCCGCCCGCAAGGGCGAGTTTACCGAGCTGCTGGCCGCCGAGGCGCTGATTGCGGCGCATGTGTTTGCCAATGCCGCGGCCTATCTGCTGGCGCCGCACGGGAGCGAGGCGCAGGCCGAGGTGGGCGAGGCGGAGGAGCTGCTGACGGATAACGCGCCGCTGGCGCTGCATGGGGCGCTGTGGGAGCTGGACCAGAAGCTGGCGCTGCATGCCCCCGATGATGCGCATCTGATTGCGGCCACGGCGGCCTATGCCGAGCAGCTGATGGAAAAGGCGGCCTTGCGCGCGCAGAACGCGCCGCGGCTGGAGGCCTTCACCGCAGCCGCCTGGCGGGTGGAGGCGGATGATCTGACCATCAGCGGCTTTGAGCCCGCGGCCAAGGCGAAGTCCACCACACTCACCATGGCGTTCAAGAAGCCGCATGAGGTGGTGGGCAACCATATCGCCAAATATCAGGCGCTGCGGCTGTCCAAGATGCTGATGGCCTATGATTTCGACCGCCGCCTGAACCCCTTTGCCGAAATGGGCGGCTTCATCTTCACCTTTATGGGCGACGGTAAGCCGGGGACCGGCAAGACGACCCTGATCCAGATGATGGCGGGCCTCATCCACGACTATTGCCAGAACGCAGGCTATGCCTTCCGCTACCAGAATTTCGGCATCGACAATATCGACAGCTATCAGGGCAAATCCGGGCAGAACGCCAAATCGTTCATCCAGAACGTGATCGACCCGGGCGTCATTGGTTTCGGCACCATCGACGACATCGACCAGATCGCGGGCAAGCGCGGCGACCGCCAGTCCAGCGCCGGCCAGCAGGAGGTGACCGCGGTGTTCATGGAGGCCTTTGCCGGCGCAAACACCGTGGTGCGCGGCAACTGCACCTTTGGCATGTTCTCCAACTACCCGGAGAATGTGGACGATGCGCTGCGCCAGCGGGCGGGCGCGCGGTTCCTGGTGGACGGGCCGCAGACGCGGGAGGATTACATCGATATCCTGACGCTCTTGATGGGCAAGAACCATGCGATCCCGCTGGGGGAGCATGACCTTTACGGCGCGCAGGAGATCAAGAAGGCCGTCGCGCGGTCATTCGAGGCCCACAACCGGCCGCAGGAGCCGGGGCTGGCGGAGGTATTTGGCCGGGTGCATGACCAGATCGGGGAGCTGGATGATCTGGCCAAGCTAGGCACTTATCTGAAGGCGATCCAAGCCGCGGATGAGCGGTTCACCGGGCGGGCCATCAAGAACATCACCGATGCGGTCAAGGTCCGGGCGATGGATTTCGAGCTGCCGGATGAATGGATGGAGAACCCGGAGCTGTTCCTGTTCAAGGAGTACGAGACCAAATCCGCGATGATTGCGGAACTGCGGGTGCCCATCACGGTCGACATGGTGGTGCAGGAGATCAACCGCTACGCCGACTCTGAGTTCCGCTATGCCGACAAGTCGGATGAGGTGGCGATTGAGAACATGGTGCGCGATTTCGGCCGCCAGGAGGAGGCCAAGCGGCGGTATCTGGAGGGGCGGGGGTGAGCAGTACGAAGAATGTACGCCGGGTGCGCAAATTGGAAATACCCAAGAGTACTATTCAGGACCTTCCCGAGGAAACGATTGCTGTCTTAGCGGCTTTGAGCTTCGCTATTAGCGAGGTTAACGCTTTGTGGCGGATATACGATAGTTGTAAATTCAGGACGACTGGGAACGAGGATGTTGATTCAGCCATTTCTATTCAGCAAAATTTGGTTCTTCGCATCTGGTCGGCAAAGATCTTTGAACTGGCGGTTAAATTAGACTGTGAAATCAATGATGCAGCTCTGAAGGACTTTCTGGCGAGTGCAAAAGAGAAACTGCTTGAAGGCGAGGAAAAGTCACTGAAGTCCATCATTGGGAACTTTAGACATGAAGCTACCAACCACCTCGATGTTGGCCACATCAAGAAAAAGCGCTTGGGGCATGTCTCTACGGCAGCAACTACAAGTTTTTACTTCGACGAACGAGAAGCAAATTCGTTCTTTCCTTTTGGTGAAGAAGTAGTTTTCGCTGCATGTTTCAACCGAACGGTAGGCAGCAGGAAGACTGAGGAGCGCTTGCCAGCCTTTGCGGACTGGTTTTCATGGATAATTAGAGCATCAAAGGCACTGATGCCCTTGTTCGATGAGTTTTTGCAGGAGTTTGTATTCAAAGGCCGTGAGCAACCGAGTTGGCAGTGGATTGAACTTGAACTCGAACCAGAAATGGTTGCGGGAGCGGGGGATCAGAAGGTTCCTCTAATAATTGTGGAGGGGGCGATCTGAAACTGTTTGGTGCAAATCGTAGGCCGTTCGGTTCCGCGGCGAAGCCGCGACGCGCCCGACCCGCCCCCCAGGGCGGGCGCGTTCCGCACCCACCCTCGTGCCGGGCGCATCGCTTTCGTGATACGGATAGGAGGATTGCATGAAACGCCTCATCCAGCATGGCCTGATGTTCGGCAATCTCTTCCATGTGGCCTCGCCCGCGCTGGTGGAGCGGTACAATCGCGCGCTGAAGCATCTGACCGGAAAGACCACGAGCCTCACGGATTTCCACGTCGATATCTCGGGCTTTTCGCCGGAGATCGGCGATGAGCTGGGGGATGATCACTATCTGAACCATGCGGGCGTGAACCGGCAGTTCATTCTCCTCAGCACCGAGCAGAAGCGCTGCCCGCTGCTTCACGTGAAATTTTCCACCAGCCGGGACATTCTGCGGCGGTTCATCGAGGTGAATGAACGCCAGCTGTTTGCGCTGACCGCGACGGATGCGGTGGCGGGGGAGCTGGTGAATTCGGTGTTTGAGGTCTCAACCCCCTCCAAGCTGTTCGACATCCAGCAGGTGCGGATCGAGGCGGATACCACTAAGGGCACCCTGCGCCATGCGGACCATCTGGCGGCGCTGGTGGAGCGGTTCAAGACAGGCGAGGATGCCTGGTTTGATGATGCGCTGATCGGGGAGATGATCTCGACCGCCGAGAAGACCGGCGATGTGACCCGCAATCCGGTGCATCTGGAGCATGAGGCTTTTGAGCAGTCGAACTTCTGGACCGCGCATTTCGGCGGCCTGTATGTGTTTCAGGGGCTGGAGCATCCGGCGGTGATTGCCAGCGGGGAGAAGCCTGAGGGTGTGCCGCTCGACCGGGTGTTCGATCTGGGGCAGCGCAATGCAATTGCCAAGTTCCTGGAGCTGAACGGCCTGGCAGAGCCGGTGATCCGGGCGCGCGGCGTTGATGGCGCGGCGATCCTGCGGCAGAAGATGGGGTTCCTGGCGGTCTCAGTCCTGACGGAGAAGGGGCGGGATCTGTCGGGGCTGTCACGTGCGGACCTGCGGCGGCTGGCGGCGCGCCATGCGGAGGAACTGCCGGAGGAGTTCGAGGGGCTGGCAGCCTTGGTGCGCTGGGCCGAGGGGGGCGGCAAATGGCCGAAGATCCGCTCGGACCATCCGGCTTATTTCTATTCGCTCAGGGCGGCGGATACGGCCGACCGGGATTTGGTCAACATGCTGCTGGCGGAGCTGTGCCCGCATGATTTCCGCCAGATGTTCATTTGCCACAAGGAGCTGTTTTACAGCCAGTACCGCGGCTGGCCGGAAACCAAGAAGGCCTATTCGGCGGAGTTCCTGGCGCGGGAATATGCGGTGGACAAGGCCGGCGCGCGGGAGGCGCTGTTCGGGCATGAGCCGGATATGGAGGGGCGGCTGCCGCGGGTGCGGCGCAAGGGGATGGTTGAGCGGGTCGGCCCCTGGGGGGCTGTGAACCGGGTGCGGGGGCGATAGGGTGGTCCTATTGGAGCAACTTAATTCTTCCCGGACCGCTTGCGATCCGGTTCGCGCCCGACCCGCCCCCATGGGCGGGCGCGAACCTATGTTACGTGCACAAGCTCAGGAGGCGTGCTGAGATGTTCGGATTTATCCGCCTGATCCTGATCCTTCTGGTGGTGCTGACCGTGGTCTATGCCGCGGTGTCGCTCTACTCGCGCGAGATGCGGCGGCTGAAGCTGAAGCGGCGCTGGAAAGAGAAGGGGTTGACCGGCGACCGCGCGGCCTTCATCCAGCGAGGGCTGAAGCAGTACGACAACTCGTTCCGGCGCAAGCTGATCCTGTTGGTCTATATCATCCCGCTGGGGGCGCTGGCGCTCCTGATCTACGTCATTAACTTCATGTGAGGTCCACCCCATGCGTTTCATCAAATGGGCTTTCCTGATTACCTTCTGGGTGCTGTTCGGCGCCTACCTGCATTATACGCTGCCGCAGTATGACGTGGTGCGGATCGTCAATACCTATGAGGAGCGGCAGGAGCTGAACGACTGGACCAGGGTGTTTTGGTCCAAGCCGGACGACCAGTCGGCGCAGCTGATCAACCGGGATGTGCAGTTCATCCAGGCGGTGCGCGCCAACGGCCGCAACATGGTCTACCGTAACGAGGACACCGGCTGGAACTGGCCGCCCTATTTCAAGTTCGACACCGCGAACCTTTATACGGACGCCAATGACAGCATCTCGACCAAGGCGAACCCGGAGTGGGTGGCGGTGATGCATTACGGCTGGCGCAACGAGTTCCTGTCGATCTTCCCCAATGCGGTGACGATCAAGCCGGTGGCGGGGCCGGAGGACAAGCCGACCAATTGGTTCTCGATCATCTTCCTGGTGCTGCTGGCGGCGCTCCTGTGGGCGATTTATGTGCGCTGGCGCCGGTTCCGGCAGGCGCGGATCGACCCGATGATCGAAAGCGCCGAAGACAGCCTGTATGCGGCCGGCGATGCGATTGCCGAGCGCAAGGGGCGGTTCCGGCGCTGGCTGGGTACCTGGAAATCAAAGTGAGAGGGGGTCGCTGGATGGGCGGTTCCGGAAGACACAAGCGGATGCGCGGGCCTGAATGGCCCGCGTTTTTTATTCGATCCGGTCGAGCACCCAGTCCAGTGCCGGGGTGAAGTCGTCATCCGAAAGCGCCCCGCGTGGTGCCGCAGCGGCGGCAAAGGCAAAGCCGTGTGTGTAATCCACCAGCAGGCAGAGTAGGGTGCGGGCCTCTGCGCCGGTCACGCCTGCGGCTGCAATTTCCGCCTCGATGTGCTGCGTCAGCCTTGTCAGGGAGGCGCCGATCAGGGATGGGTTTTCCAGGATGCATTTCGCCAGCTCCGGGTGCCGGGTGACCTGGGCGCAATAGCGGGTCATCAGGCCGCGCAGCCGCAGCTTGGGGGTTGCCTCCTCTGATGGTGCGTCAGCACCTTCGAACGCAATGGCGACGAGAGATGCAATCATCTCGTCCCTGGTGCCGGCGTGGTGGGCAACGGCCATCGGAGTGACGCCAAGCGCCTCTGCCAGTGCCTTGAAGGTGAGGGCCTTGCTGCCGCCCTCATCGAGCAGCTGCTGGGCCTTTTTCAATACATCATCCTTGCTGAGAGCCCGGCTGCCCCGGGGAGGGCGCCCCATGCGCGGGGGCATGGATCAGGCCACCTGGAAGGTGGTCTGGACCATGCCGGTGGGCAGGGTGCGGGAGCTTGCCACCTGGAGGTCGATGTCCCGCTCCAGATTGCCAAACAGCGGGATGCCGCTGCCAATCAGGATCGGAACCGTTGTGATGGTCAGATCTGCGATCAGCCCTTGCCGCAGGAAGGACTGCACCATCCGGCCGCCGTCGATATAGGCGCGTTTCCAGCCCTCTTCCTGCAGTTCCTGCATAAGGTCTGCGGGTGTAGCGGTGCTGAGGCGCACCTTGTCCTTCAGCTCCTCGGGAATGTCCTGTTCGCTCAGGCTGCTGCTGAGGACCACAACCGGTTTGGCGTAGGGCCATGCATCAAACCCCAGCAGGGTGCGGAATGATCCTGTTCCCATGACCAGCCCATCGACGCTGTCCATGAAGGCCGCAAAACCGCCATCGTCATCTTCGGCAACAGGCTGTTTGTAAAGCCAATCCAGCGAGTGGTCCTGGCGGGCCACAAAGCCGTCGAGGCTGGTGGCGATGAAAACGTGGCCGGTGGTCATCTGGTTCTCCTGAGTTGCAATTAATTATACGGCATATAGTTAATCGTGGTTCCAGTTCCAAGTGACCGGCGCATTTTCGGGTGTCCGCGAATCGATTCGCGGCAGCAGGCAACGGGTAAACGCATGAAAGATAAGCGCTTGCCGCAAACAGGCTGGCGAGTGCCGGTTTGAGATTCTGGACATCCCTGTGCGGTTTGGAGCGGCAAACATGCATGTCTTTTTCCGGTTTCGGCGGGTCGGATTTGTTTTCGCCGACCGGCCCGTGATCGGGCATTTTCCATCTCAGCAAGGTGCCGCCTTTCGGGGCGGAGAATTGGGAAGCTGGTGAAACTCCGGCACTGCCCCCGCAACGGTGACCCCGGGTCAGGCCTGGCAAAGACCACTGAGGCGCATGCTTCGGGAAGGTGCCAGGCTCCGCCGCCACGCGGCCCCGGGACAGTCCGGAAACCAGCCTTGCCATGAAAACACGTCAACCGCGGGCGGCGGTCGGGCGGTTGCGGGCGCGTGGCCTGCAATCTCTCTTCCCATGCCTGCACCCAGCCAAGACGCCGCGGGGATGCGGCAAAGGAGAGAAGCAGATGCTTCAGGACAGCGAGATTCTGGCCAAGCTGATGGGCCGGCAGAAAAACTATTCCCTGGAACAGGCGTTCTATACCGATCCGGGGGTTCTGGATCTGGACATGCGCCAGATTTTCTACCGCGAGTGGCTGTTTGCCATTCCGGCCTGCGAGATCCCGAAGGCGGGCAATTACGTGACCCATCAGGTGGGGTCCTACAATGTCATCATCGTGCGCGGCACCGATGGCGAAGTGCGTGCCTTCCACAACGCCTGCCGCCACCGCGGTTCGGTTGTGTGCAAAGCCAAGAAAGGCAATGCGCCGAAACTGGTCTGCCCCTATCACCAGTGGACCTATGAGCTGGATGGCTCGCTGCTGTGGGCGCGCGACATGGGGCCGGATTTCGATGCCTCCAAACACGGGCTGAAGCCGGTGCATTGCCGCGATCTGGCTGGGCTGATCTATATCTGCCTGGCGGATGAGGCGCCGGATTTTGACGCTTTTGCCGCTGTGGCGCGTCCGTATCTGGAACCGCATGACCTGGGTAACGCCAAGGTCGCCTATGAAAGCTCGATCATCGAGAACGGCAACTGGAAGCTGGTCTGGGAGAACAACCGCGAGTGCTATCACTGCGGCGGCAACCACCCCTCGCTGTGCCGGACCTTCCCGGAAGACCCGTCGGTGACCGGCATCGAAGGCGGCGAGACACCGGCGCACCTGCAAAAGCATTTCGACCGGATCGAGGCGGCGGGGGTTCCGTCGGCCTTTACCATCGACGCGCGCGGCCAGCACCGGCTGGCGCGGATGCCGCTGAACGAGGGCGCCGAGAGCTATACCCTGGACGGCAAGGCGGCTGTGGCCAGGAAGCTGGGCCGGGTGCCGTTCGCGGACGCGGGCACCTTGCTGAAGTTCCACTACCCGACCACCTGGAACCACTTCCTGCCGGATCATTCCATCGTGTTCCGTGTGACCCCGATCAGCCCGACTGAGACCGAAGTCACCACCAAATGGCTGGTGCATAAGGACGCGGTCGAGGGGCAGGATTACGACCTGAAGCGCCTCACTGAGGTCTGGATTGCCACCAACGACGAAGACCGCATCGTGGTCGAGGACAATCAGCGCGGCATCAATTCGCCCGCGTATGAGCCCGGTCCGTACTCGGAAGTGCAGGAAAGCGGCGTCATCCAGTTCTCCAACTGGTATGCCGATCATCTGATGCGCGCCCTGACTGGCCGCCACCTGATCGCGGCGGAGTAAGCGCATGGGACTGCAGGCCAATTTCGAGACGCTGGACGAAACCCTGGCGTGGAAGGACGACGAGATGCTGGAATGCGTCTCTGTTGTGCCGGAAGCGCCGAACACCGCCACCTTCAGCTTCCGCGCGCCGTCTGGCGCGTGGTTCAAGTACCAGCCGGGCCAGTTCCTGACGCTGGAGCTGCCGGTGCCGGGGGAGACTGTCTGGCGGACCTACACGATCAGCTCCTCGCCGTCGCGGCCGCTGTCGATTTCGGTGACGGTCAAGGCGCAGGCCGACAGCATCGGCACCCGCTGGATGCTGGACCACCTGAAGCCGGGCATGTTCCTGCGGGCCTCTGGCCCGGCAGGCGTGTTCACCCTGCCCAAGCGGCCGAACGGCAAGTTCCTGTTCATCTCCGCTGGTTCCGGCATCACGCCCAGCCTGTCGATGACGCAGTATCTGTTCGACCGCGGCCAGTCGCCTGACGTCTGCTTCATCAACTGCGCCAAGCGCCCGAGCGAGATCATCGCGCGCCAGCAGCTGGAAAGCATGGCGTCGCGGGTGCCGGGGCTGAAGCTGAACTTCGTGGTTGAGGAAGATGACCCCTATCAGGTCTGGACCGGCTACCGCGGGCAGCTCAACCAGATCATGCTAGGCCTGATTGCCGGCGACTATCTGGAGCGTGAGGTCTACTGCTGCGGCCCGGAGCCGTTCATGCAGGCGGTACGCGACATGCTGATCGGTCTCGGGTTTGACATGGAGAACTACAACCAGGAAAGCTTTGGCGCGCCGGTCGAGACTGAGGCGGATGCGCCGGAGCTGGACGATGTGGTTCCGGAAGAAAGCGCAACTGCCGAGATCAGCTTTGCGGCGTCGGGCGTGATGGCGACCTGCACCGAGACCGACACGGTGCTGGCGGTGGCCAAGGCCTCGGGCCTCAACATCCCGTCGGGTTGCACCTTTGGCATCTGCGGCACCTGCAAGGTCAAGAAGACCGCGGGCGAGGTGCATATGGTCCACAATGGCGGCATCTCGGAGGAAGATGTGGAGGCGGGGTATATCCTGGCCTGCTGCTCCAACCCGATTGGCCGGGTTGAAGTGGACATCTAAAGAAACAGGGCGCGCGCCGGATCCGGCGCGCGCCCATTCATTTGCAGATTGATCAGGCTTCCAGTGCCAGCTTGTGCACGTGGATCTCGTTGATCGGGTGGCTTTCGGCGCCGATGATGCCCGGGCGGGCGTGGCGGTAGAGCGAGCGCCAATAGGGCTGGATCACGGTGCCGTCGTCGCGCATGAACTGCTCGATCTTCTCCATATGGCCGCGGCGCGTGTCTGCATCGGCAATGGCCGAGGCGGCCTCCAGCATGCTGTCGAACTCGGCGCTGGCGAGGCCGGTTTCATTCCAGGCAACTCCAGTCTTGTAGGCCAGTGTCAGCACCTGCACACCCAGCGGGCGGTGGCCCTAGTCGGTGGAGCTGAACGGGTATTTGTCCCAGTCGTTCCAGAAGGTGTTGCCGGGCAGCACGGTGCGTTTCACATTGAGGCCCGCATCGCGCATCTGTGCCGCCAGCGCGTCGGTGGTGTTGCGGCGCCAGTCGTCGTCGATTGAGATCAGCTCATGCTCGAAATCAAGCATGCCGGCCTCTTCCATCAGTTTGCGGGCGGCTTCGGCGTCGCGCACCGGCGCGCCGATGTCGGCGTATTCCGGGTGGATCGGGCAGACGTGATGGTTCTCGGCCAGGGTGCCGCGGCCGTCATAGCCCAGCTCCAGCAGCACAGCGTTGTCGCAGGCCAGCGCCAGGGCACGGCGGACGCGGGCATCAGCGTAAGGGGTTGCCCCGTCCACGATGGCGTCGCGGTTGGTGCGCAGCACCAGGGTATTGGCGGAGACGGATTTGCTGACGTTCCAGCCGATGGAGGTGAAGATGTCGACATATTCGCCCACGGTCTCGTAGGTCATGTCGATTTCCTCGGCCTCGGCTGCCGACAGGTGGGTGGAGGCATCGGTGCCGAAGTCGATGAACTCGATCCGGTCGAGATAGGCGCCTTCGCCCCACCATTCGTGATCGGTGTTCTTCTCCAGCGCGACCTTCACGCCGACCTCGTATTCCACCAGCTTGTAGGGGCCGGTGCCGACCGGATCGGCGCCCGGATCGCCGGACCAGCCGTCCGGCACGATGGCTGCGGGGTATTCGGTGACTGCCGGGATGATGGTGATGTCGGGGCGGGTGAGCTTTAGTTTCAGGGTCAGGTCATCGACCACTTCCAGCGCGCCCTCGGCCGGGCCGTCGCCGGCCTCGTTCTGCAGCGAGCCCATGCGGGCCGCCATTGAGTTGCCTTCCCATTTGCCGTCGCACCAGCGGGCAAAGTTATAGGCGACGTCCTTGGCGGTCAGGGTGCCGCGGCCGTCGTTCCAGTTCACACCGGGGCGGATGTGCAGCAGGTATTCGGTGGCGTCCTCGTTGACCTCCCAGCTTTCCAGCAGGCGTGGTTCAAAGGTGCCGTCGGCGTTGTATTGCACCAGGTACTCCAGGTAGCCGCGCACCAGGTTGCCAAGCTGCGGCCAGTTAAACAGCGGCGGGTCGAGCAATGCGCGCACCACCTGCTGAATGCGAATGGTGCCGCCGGCTTGCGGGTTGGCCGCGGCCTGCACCGGCTGGCTGAGGCCGATCATGCCGTAGGCTGCAGAGGCAGTCACGCCAAGCGCGGTTGCGCGGCTCAGGAATTCGCGCCGGTCCAATTTGCCTTGCGCGGCTTCCTCCGCATGCATGCGGATGGCCGGGTGGAGGGTTTCCCTGTTGTAGTATTGGGTCATTTTGCTTCCTTTGTTGCTGTGCTCAGCGCCGGAAAGGGTGCGGGCAGCAGTATGGAGGATGGAACGGCAGCCCTGCCCGCTGGCCGCCGCTCCCGGGGAGATGCCTTATTCAGCGGGCTCCTGTGTCACGGTGGTGGCGACGCCTGCCTGTTCGCGGCGGCCGTCGTTGTAGATCGCTTTCACCAGGGCAGCGCATTGCAGCACCATCACCAGCGAGAACGGCAGGGCGCCGATGACCATCGCGGTCTGGATCGCCTTGAGACCGCCGACCAGCAAGAGCGCCGTCACCACCGAGCCCAGGGCGACACCCCAGAAGATGATATGCGGGCGGGCCTTGGGGCCTTCGTCACCGGCGGCATTGATAGTGTTGACGATCAGCACGGCGCTGTCTGCGGTGGTCACCAGATAGGTCATCAAGAGGACCACGATCATCACCGACATCGCCCAGCCCAGCCAGGGCGAGAGCATGTATTGTACCATGGCAAAGATCTTGTCGCCATCGGGTGCAGTGGCGATTTGGCCGCTTGCGCCTCCGTTCAGCTCCAGGTCGATGGCAGTGCCGCCGGCCCAGGTGAACCAGACAAAGCACATCAGCGACGGCACGATCATCGCGCCCAGCACGAATTCGCGGATGGTGCGGCCCTTGGAGATGCGGGCGAGGAACAGGCCGACGAAGGGCGCAAAGGCGATCCACCAGGCCCAGTAGAACACCGACCAGCCGCCCTGCCAGCCTTCGAGCTTGGAGGCGACGCTGTCGGGGTTGCCATCACCGGTCCAGACGCGGAACATCATGTCGGGCATGGCGATCAGGTAGTCCCAGAGGCCGACAATCAGCGCCTGCATGCCAAAGAAGGTGGAGCCGAACAGCAGGAAGAAGCCCAAAAGCGCGATGCTGAGCACCATGTTGATGTTGGAGAGCCACTTGATGCCCTTGCCAACGCCCGAAAGCGCCGAGGCGGTGGAAGCGAGCATGATCACCAGGATGGCGACAATAACGCCGGAGGTGTTGGCGGTGCCTGCCTCGTTGGTCAGGCCGGTGATGCCGATCCGGGTGAGGCCGGAGACAAATTGCTCAACCCCGAAACCCAGTGTCTGGGCGACGCCCAGGATGGTGGCAACCACGGCGACGATATCCACCACATGGCCGATGGAGCCAGACAGGCGGGCGCCGAACAGCGGTGTCAGCGAGGAGCGCATGGTCAGCGGCAGCCCGCGGCGGTAGCTGAAGAACCCCAGCGCCAGCCCGGCAATCGCATAGCAGGCCCAGGCGCCCAGGCCCCAGTGCAGGAAGGACCATTTGTAGGCCATGCGGATGTTGTCCGCGGTGCCGCCGTTGGTCAGGCCCTGGATCACTTCGGGATTGTTGTTCCAGTGATAGATCGGCTCAGCCACCGCCCAGGTCAGCATGCCGACCCCGATGCCCGCGCCGAACATCATCGAGAACCAGGAGAAGTTGGAGAATTCCGGCGCGTCGCCGTCCTGGCCCAGTTTCAGACGGCCTGCGGTGGGCCACATCGCCAGCGCGATGCAGCACAGCACAAACAGCGCCACGGTCCAGATGTACCAGGCGCCGAAGGAGGCGAGGATGAAGCCGTTGATCGAGTTGAGGATGGCACCGGACTGCTCGGGGAAGGCAATGGCCCAGATCACCAGCCCGCCGATCATCAGCTTGGAGGAAATGGTGACGATCTGGCTGAAGCCCCGGTAAAATCCGCTGTCGGATGTGCCGATCGGCAGATCCGTTAAAGGTGGTTTGATTGACATAGAGTATCCCTGTTTTCCCTGCTCTGCCGGGTTGAACCGCCGGGGCTGCGGTCTTAGCAGAACTTACGCAGGGCATTTTTTGTTATAAAATTTTTGCCTTTTGCAGTAGGCAATAATTTATGAATGACATTAGCTCTGTTAATAGGAAGCTCAGCTACCACCTGGTTGCGCTGCACACGTTTGACCTTGTGGCCCGGCATGGCAACTTCACCGGCGCGGCTGAGGCGCTGGGGCTGACGCAGTCGGCGGTTTCCCAGAAAATCAAAGGGCTTGAGACAGAATTGGGCGTTGCCCTGTTCCGGCGCGAGCACCGCGGGGTGTCGCTGACCAACGAGGGGGTGCGGCTGCTTAATGTGGTGCGCCCGGCGATGACGCAAATGGGCAATTCCCTGGCGTCGCTGCTGGAGCGCAAGTCCCGGCCCAGGGTGCGGATATCGGCAGATTTCGCCTTTGCCAGCTTTTGGCTTTTGCCGCGGCTGTCGCATCTGCGGGCGGAGCTGGGAGATGAGATCGAGATCCAGATCCTCGCAAGCCAGGTGCCGCCGGACGACTATGGCGAAGACTGCGACATCAAAATTCATGTCGGTCCGCGCAGCAGCATGGGCGACGGAGACGTCATGCTGCTGCAGGAACGGGTCGGGGCCGTCTGCAGCCCGGCCTTTCTGCAGAAACATGGCCCGGTAACTTCCGCCGCAAGCCTGCTGGATTTCCAGCTGCTCAGCCTGTCAAAACCTGCCTCGGCAGAATGGCAGACATGGCAGGGCTGGTTCGACCGGCTGGGCATCGCCGGGGAGCGTTCGAAGAATTACATTAGCTTCAACAACTATGATATGGTTGTGCAGTCGGCGGTATCCGGGGACGGCATTTCTTTGGGCTGGCTTGGGCTGATCGACCGGCTGCTGCAGAATGGATCTCTGGTTCAGGCAGTGCCGGATGTGGTGGTCAGCGATGCGGGCTATGTGATGTCTCGCGACTATTCCAGTCGGCTGCAAGGACCGAGTTTGGTGTTCGAGTGGATTGCAGAACATCTAGCAAGTTCAGCCTTGCTGTAGATCAGCGGGCGGCGGCTTGCCGCTGCGCCAATCAGGACAAAGGGATTGACGCCGGGGCCGGGACTTGATCCAAGGCCGCCAAGCTGCACCATTCCTTTGTTATACAGGACGACCGAACCATGACATCCAGCAACCGGATTGCCCTTTCCAGCGACCACGCCGCCATCGAACTGCGCAAAGCCGTTGCCGCCCATATCGCGGCGCAGGGCTGGGAGGTGGCCGACATCGGGCCGCAAACACCGGAAAGCACCCATTACCCGGACCACGGCGCTGCCGCGGCGCAGCTTGTTGCGTCTGGCGATTGCCGTCTGGGTATCGTTCTCTGCGGCACCGGCCAGGGCATCATGATGGCGGCGAACAAGGTCAAGGGCATCCGCTGCGGTGTGTGCTCCGATACGTTTTCGGCCGGCATGATCCGGGCCCACAATGACGCCAACATGCTGTCCATCGGCGCCCGTGTGGTGGGCGAGGGCCTGGCGCTGGATATCGTGGATGCCTTCCTGAATGCAGAATTCGAAGGCGGCCGCCACGCAACGCGGGTGGACATGATCAAGGCGCTGGAAGACTAAATTCACAGGCTTGCAGCGGCGGGGGCCTATGCCCCCGCGATGCCCCCCCCCCCGCGGGGTCAGTCGGCAAACAGATAGTCCGTGTTGGCAATCTGCCGGGCCTTGTCTTCTGCGAGGCTTAGAAAACTGCTCAGTTGGCCCGCGTTGTCTTCCGGGCTGCTGCTTTCGCGCATGTGGTAGAGCTGGCTGAAACCGGCATCCCGGATGCGGTCGCTTTCATGCACTATGTCATTGCGGATTGTCGGCAGCAGCCGTTCCAGCGTCAGCTGCGGCGTGCGCTCGCCCGCCAGGCCGACACGATGCGCATGGCCGATCAGGTAATCATCGCTGAAATCGCATTCGATATGCAGGAACCGGGTCGATGAGCGGTCGGAGTGGAAATCGTTCATCAGGTCGATGGCCGCCGGGTCCAGGCAGATGATCAGCTGGTCGGATTCATAATATTCAAACAGCATCCGCATCAGGGCCCGCCGGTGGCGGGTGCGCTTCATCAGCGCGGCCTGAATGCCGCCCAGGTCGGGCAGCGGCGTGTCTTCTTCGTTGAACAGGTATTCGATCGCCGGGATGTTGGTGACCTGGCGGATCTGCTCCAACAGCCGTTTGGCCACATGCCATTTCTTGCAGATCACGATCAGAAGCTCGCGCTCGCGCCCCAGGGTGCTTTCGGTTTCCCAGAACCGCGGCGCGAAGCGGCGCCCGATACGGCCGCGCTGGACAAGGAACTTGTACAGGCTGCGCCCCTCGTTGGAGATCTGGAAATCCACCCCCTGCGCCGCATAGAGACGCCCGAGCCGCGACTTCAGCTCCTTGGCCTCGGGGCTGATCTTGCGCGCAAACAGGAAATCCTGGCTGAGCAGCAGGTCATAGTGGTCGTTGTAGAAATTCACCGGCATCCCGTAGTCGGTGAACATCAGAAAGGTCAGGGTACGCGTTTCGATCTCCGCTTCGGGGATCAGGTGGCGCACCAGGGTTTGAAAGAAGGTCTCATCCGGGATCCAGGTGGTGCGGAAAAAGCGCATCACATCGCGGCGCTTGCGGATGAAATCGAGGATCCATTCGACAGTGCGGCGGCGCAGGCACCACCACTGGCTGCCGATCTGCACCTGGATATCGGCGGGGATCTCCCGCTGCAGGCCCAGCCGCTTTTGCAGCCCGTGGCTCCAGTAGAACAGCTGCTTGTGCTTGCGCTCGTTGAAGAAATGCCGGTAGATCAGCCGGTCTTCCTTCATGCCGGTCTTGATCCAGTCGCTTTCGAAGAAATCGAAGCTCTCGATGAAGTCCTTGTCGTTTTCGTCCAGGAACCTATGCGCGTATTCTGCCGTTTTCACCGCCATGCAATCGCCCGACAGCATGTAGAAATGGGTGGCGCGCGGAAACTCCTCAACGGCGCTGCGCAGCGCGTGCAGCGTGGCTTCGACCAGCGACCACTCGCCCCAGCCGCATTTGATCCGCTTCTTGGCAAATGCGACATTGGGATTGTCCGCCAGTTCTGAACGGATCAGCTGGTAGTCTTCGGGTGCGGCCCGCCCGTCAAAGTGAATCGACATGTAATCCCCGGCCGCGGTCAGCCGCTCAGCCTGCTGGATGATCGCCTCGGGGTCTTTATGGCAGAGCAGAATATATGCGATTTTTGCCATGGCGGGGACGGACTGCTTGGTTTTGCCTGATTGTTTCTCTTGATAAGCGGCCTGAGGGCGCGAATAAACCAGATAGTTCCGGTTTCGGTAAACATATGCGATTACTGCGCATAAAGGCGCATCAAAAAGAAGAGGGCAGCGGATGGGGTTTCCCGGCACCTGGATGACGGAAAGTGAAAGTGTGGTCTACCGGGTGGTGCCGAAATGCGCCTGCTCGACGATCGGGCAGATCCTGTATTACTCGGATCACGGGCAGTTCTTCGACGGCGACATTCATGACGCCAAGAACGGTCTGCACAAATGGGCGCTGGAGCACAGCCAGGGGCCGATCACCCGCAATGTGCAGGGGCAGCGGTCCTATGCCTTCACCTGCGTGCGCAATCCCTATACCCGCATCCTGTCGTCGTTCTTTGACAAGATCTGCGGCATTCAGCGCAACGGCAAGCGCTACCGCGGCAACCTGGTGCCCAAGCTTGCCTATGAATACGGTATCGAGGTCGGCGGCGAGGACGGCAAGCAGGAATTCGACCAGATCGCCAGCTTCCGCCGGTTCCTGCTGTTTGCGCGCGACACCATCCGCTGGCGCCGCCCGATGGATCCGGACATCCATTGGTCTGCGATGTCGGGGCATGTGTCGACCTTCATCCTGAACGGCGGGCGCTACAACCAGATCTTCTGGACCGAGGCCTTCAACGACGGGATGCAGGGGGTGCTGGACGCAATCGAAACCCCGCATGCGGTGGACCTGGCATCAATTCCGCGCTTCAACGAAAGCGAGGGCCACGGCCCCAAACGTGCCCATCCGGTCGAGGAATACTTCGACGATCTGTCGATGCATCTGGTCTACGAGATCTACAAGCGCGATTTCGAGCTGTTCAAATACGATTTCGAGAACCCGGGAAACAAGATGCCGGTGGGCGAGATCGACCTGGACGAGGTGCACGCCAAGCTGGGGGAGTAACCGTGGCGCGGGCGTTTGAGGGCTATTATCCGGTTTCCAACCATACCAAATGGATGGAGCTCAGGGACTTGGTCCTGACGCTGGACCTCGGTGACAGGCCTGATTTCCGGTCTCGTTGTATTGTCAACGGATACGTAAGCGGCTGGGATCGCGAATGGCACTATCATTTTCCCAACGGTAGTTTTTCGGATTTGGAATGGGTGGAAATGCGTGGCAGCTGCCTGGCTGATGCCGAATTTCAAAAACGGCTTGCGCAGATTGGATTGGCTGGGAAAGCCGAAGGTAATGCAGTGCGCATTTTTGGCTTTGTGACATGCGGCGAGGCAGTAGAGAAACTATCCTTCGCCTAGATTTCTTGAGTGCCGAAGCGAGGGGCTCCCGCGCCTTGCCGCCGCATCATAGATGCAGCAGCATAAGACTTGGGCCGGGCGCCGCTGGCGCGGCGCGGTTGCGTTCAAATCGCGGCGGTCCCGCTTCTTTCTGGTTCTAAATACCCCCCGCCGGAGGCGCGCCGTGCGCCTGCACGGCGCCACGCCCAACGCCGCTCGGTGCACTGGCGTGAGCCAGAGGGCCGCAGCGGGGGCGGGAGAGATTGGCGGATGCAGAAAATTTTCTGAGAAGCGGTTCAGGGACAGGACTGCCCTGAACGCGCTTTCCCCATGGTAAAGCACCTGAAACCGCCTCAAGGGCAAGCGGCTGCGCCGCCGCGCGTTCGCGCGGCTCTTGACCCTGCTTCAGGCGCGGGAGCCAAAAGAAAACCCGCCGCGTAGAGGCGGCGGGTTCTGTATGCACCAAGTCTGAGCGGTATCAGTCCTCGTCGGGCAGTGCGCGCACGGCGCCCTTGGCGGCAGAGGTTGCCAGCAGCGCATAGGCCTTCAGCGCCTTGGAAACCTTGCGCTTGCGCGGCTCGGCGGGTTTCCAGCCTTTGGCATCCTGCTCCTCGCGGCGCGCGGCCAGCTCCTCGTCGGAGACCGCCAGATGGATCGAGCGGTTGGGGATGTCGATCTCGATCTTGTCGCCCTGGCGCACCAGGCCGATGGTGCCGCCCTCGGCTGCCTCGGGGGAGACATGGCCGATCGACAGGCCGGAGGTGCCGCCGGAAAAACGCCCGTCAGTCAGCAGCGCGCAGGCTTTGCCCAGGCCCTTCGACTTCAGGTAGGAGGTCGGGTAGAGCATTTCCTGCATCCCCGGACCGCCGCGCGGGCCCTCATAGCGGATCACCACGACGTCGCCCTCCTTGACCTTGCCGGTCAGGATGTCGTTCACCGCTTGGTCCTGGCTTTCACAGACATAAGCCGAGCCGGTGAACTTGAGGATGTGTTCATCCACACCTGCGGTTTTCACGATGCAGCCGTCCAGCGCGATGTTGCCGAACAGCACGGCGAGGCCGCCGTCCTGGCTGAAGGCGTGCTCCTTGGCGCGGATCACGCCGTTTTCACGGTCGGTGTCCAGCTCCTTGTAGCGGTTTGCCTGGGAAAAGGCTTGCGTGGTGCGCACGCCGCCGGGGGCAGCCTTGAACAGCTCCTCGGCCTCCGGGTTGTTGGCAACCTTGATGTCCCATTTGGCAATCGCCTCGCCCATGGATGAGGAGTGCACCGTGTGGCAGTCGGTGTGCAGCAGTCCTGCGCGGCTGAGTTCGCCCAGGATCGAGAAGATGCCGCCGGCGCGGTGCACGTCCTCCATGTGGACGTTGTGGATGTTCGGCGCGACCTTGCAAAGGCAAGGAACCTTGCGGCTGAGCTGGTCCATGTGGGACATGTTGAAGTCCACCTTGCCCTCGTTGGCGATGGCCAGCAGGTGCAGCACAGTGTTGGTGGAGCCGCCCATGGCGATATCGAGGCTCATCGCGTTTTCAAAGGCCTCGAAAGTTGCGATCTCGCGCGGCAGCAGGCCCTTTTCCTCGTCCTGATAGTGGCGTTTGGTGATCTCGACGATCTTGCGCCCGGCCTCCAGGAACAGACCCTTGCGGTCAGCGTGCGTCGCCAGCGTCGAGCCGTTGCCCGGCAGCGCCAGGCCCAGGGCCTCGGCCAGGCAGTTCATTGAGTTGGCGGTGAACATGCCGGAGCAGGAGCCGCAGGTGGGGCAGGCGTTTTCCTCGATGTGCTTCACCTGGTCGTCGGTGAACTTGTCATCCGCCGCGGCGACCATCGCGTCTACCAGGTCGATCTTCTTCATGTCGAGGTCGGCGATGTCGATCTTGCCTGCCTCCATCGGGCCGCCGGAGACGAAGATCGCCGGGATGTTGAGGCGCATGGCGGCCATCAGCATCCCCGGAGTGATCTTGTCGCAGTTGGAGATGCAGACCATGGCGTCGGCGCAATGGGCGTTGACCATGTATTCGACGCTGTCGGCGATCACCTCGCGGGAGGGCAGCGAGTAGAGCATGCCGTCATGGCCCATGGCGATGCCGTCATCCACCGCGATGGTGTTGAACTCCTTGGCGACGCCGCCGGCCGCCTCGACCTCGCGGGCGACCATCTGGCCCAGGTCCTTGAGATGCACGTGGCCGGGCACGAACTGGGTGAAGGAGTTGACGATGGCGATGATCGGCTTGCCGAAATCATCGTCCTTCATGCCGGTGGCGCGCCACAATCCGCGCGCGCCCGCCATGTTGCGGCCATGGGTGGAGGTTCTGGATCGGTACTTTGGCATCAGGCTGGTTCCCTTAGTCTTTGCCCTCAGGGACACGATTTGCGCAATAAAGGCAACCTGCCGGGGGGCTGTTCGGTAATTTTGGCGCAGTATAGGCCGGTTTTTGCGGGGTGAAATGTCTCTGGCAGGGTCTCTCAGGCACGGGCCGGAGCGGGTTCCGGGCTTTTCAGCCAGTGATTTACCGCAATCCCCAGCACCAGTGCCCAGAATGGCGCGCCGATTCCATAGAAACTGATGCCGGAGACCGTGGTCATGAAGGTGATCAAGGCTGCTTCCCGCCCCTGAGGTTTTGCCAGCGCTGCTGATAGGCTGTTGCCGATGGTCGCCAGCAGCGCCAGGCCCGCGACGGTGGCAACCAGCGCCTTGGGAGCGATCAGGAACAGGCTGATCACGGTGGCGCCGCCAAGCCCCACCAGGATGTAGACCAGCCCGGTCATCACGCCTGCCAGATAGCGGGTCTCCGGGTTCTCGTCCGCCTCTGGCCCGGCGCAGATGGCGGCGGTGATCGCGGCGAGGTTGAAGGCGAATCCGCCGAAGGGGGCGAGGATCAGCGAGGCCAGGCCGGTGACGGTCAGGCTGGCGGAGACCGGCGGCTCATAGCCGCAAGCCCGCAGCGCCACCACGCCGGGCATGTTTTGCGAGGACATGGTGACGATGTAGAGAGGCAGGCCAATGCCGATCAGCACCGGCAGCGAGAAGGCAGGCATCACGAACTCAGGCCGGGCGAGCGTCAGGTCGAGTGCCTCAAAGCTGCCGAAGGCTCCGGTGCCTGCGCACCAGGCTACGCCCGCGGCCAGCACCGCGGGAATGGTATAGCGGGGAAACAGCTTGCGGCCTGCAAGAAAGGTCAGGCCCATCACGGCCACCAGTGCAGTGTCCGTCTGCAACGAGGTGAAGGCGGAAAGCCCGAACTGGAACAGGATGCCCGCGAGCATCGCGCTGGCCAGACTGTCCGGGATCAGGCGGGAGAGGGCAGCGAACCAGCCGGTGATGCCGGTGAGGGTCAAGAGCACCGCGCACAAGAGGAAGGCGCCCACTGCCTCGGCCAGCGGCACGCCGTTGAGGCTGACCGCCAGCAGCGCCGCGCCCGGCGTCGACCAGGCGGTGAGGACCGGCATCCGGTAGATCAGCGACAGGATCAGGCTGGTGAGCCCCATGCCGAGGCCCAGCACCAGCATCCAGCTGTTGGCCTGGGACTGGGTCGCGCCCACCGACTCGATCGCCTGAAAGATGATGGCGACCGAACCGGTGTAGCCGACCAGCACGGCAACCGCGCCGGAGACAAGATGCGAGAGCTTCAGATCCTTGAGCATGCGGGTTTTCCTCTGGCGCCGGATCGGCTAGGGGTTTCGTGCGTTATAGCGCACAATACATCCCGTGCGTTATAACGCACAAGGCTTTTTTGACGGGCGGATAGAATGAGCGATGACGGCATCACCCTGAACCTGCGGGAAATCCGCGCGGCAGCGGGGCTTAGCCTGTCCAAGGCGGCCGAGGCGACCGGGGTCAGCAAGGCGATGCTGGGGCAGATCGAGCGCGGCGAATCGAGCCCGACCATTGCCACGCTGTGGAAGATCGCCAAGGGGTTCCACCTGCCGCTGACCGCGCTGCTGGGCGAGGCGGCGCGGCCGGTGAGCGAAGCGACCGGTGTTTACGAGACAGTGCAGTTCCCGGGCAGCATCGGGGTCAAGATCGTGTTTCCGTTTGATCCGCTGTTGGGGGCGGAGACCTTTCAGGTGACGCTGCAGCCCGGCCAAAGCCATCAGTCGCAGCCGCATGACACCGGGGTGACCGAGGAAGTCTATGTGCTGCACGGATCCATGGAGGTGCTGCGGAATGGTGAGTGGGTGGCGCTGGAGCCCGGCCAAGGGCTGCGGTTCGCCGCCGACCAGCCGCATGGCTACCGCAGCCAAGAGACCGGCGCGGCGTTTCTCAACATGCATCACTACCGGCAGGCTGTACTGACGCAGCGGGACTGAAGTGCTTCACTTGTGCATTTTCCTTTGCCCCCCTACCAATGGCGCAAGTCATTGAGTTTTAGGGATTTGAGGAGCACCGGAATGGACACGCTGCGCGGAAGCCTCCTGATGGTGCTGGCCATGGCCACCTTTGCGCTGGAGGACATGTTCATCAAATCCGCCGCCGTCAGCCTGCCGGTGGGGCAGATCCTGATCCTGTTCGGCCTCGGCGGTATGGTTATCTTTGCAGGCCTGGCGCGTGCGCAAGGTCACCCCCCCTGGCACCCGGGCTTTGGCACGCGCCCGATGCTGCTGCGCTCCGTGGCGGAAGTGGTCGGGCGCTTGTGCTTCACGCTGGCGATTGCGCTGACGCCTTTGTCCTCGGCCTCCGCCATCCTGCAGGCGACGCCGCTGGTAGTGGCTGCCGGTGCAGTGGTGTTCTTTGGCGAGACCGTCGGCTGGCGGCGCTGGCTGGCCATCGGGCTGGGCTTTGCCGGGGTGCTCTTGATCCTGCGGCCTGGCTTGAGCGGTTTTGAACCGGCCTCGCTGTTTGCGGTGGCTGGCACTTTGGGGTTTGCCGGCCGTGATCTGGCTACCCGTGCTGCGCCCAAAGACATGAGCAACAATCAGCTGGGGTTCCTGGGTTTTGCCATGCTGGTGGCGGCCGGGGCGATTGCGCTGGGCTGGACCGGCGGTGCGGTCTGGCCCGCGCCTCGCAACTGGCTGGACATCGGTGCGGCGACGGTAATCGGGGTGATTGCCTATAACGCTTTGTCGGGGGCGATGCGGGCGGGGGAAATCTCCGTCGTTGCGCCGTTCCGTTACACGCGTCTGGTCTTTGCCATGGTTCTGGGGGTGCTGGTGTTCGGTGAACGCCCCGACGCGCTGACCCTGATTGGCAGCGCGGTGATCGTCGGCAGTGGTGTTTTCACGCTGCTGCGCAGCCGCAAGGCGTAAGCGCCATCTTGCGCCCGCCGGCGTGCGGCCTTACATCTGCCGCCCATGGCCAAGAAGAAGCAGACATCAGACCCGAATTACAAGGTGATCGCCGAGAACCGGCGGGCGCGATTCGATTACGCGATCGAAAGTGATATCGAATGCGGCATCGTGCTGGAAGGGTCCGAGGTCAAGGCGTTGCGCGGCAATGGCACCAATATCGCCGATAGCTACGCCGCGGTAGAGAACGGTGAACTGTGGCTGGTGAACTCCTACATCCCGCCCTATGAGCAGGCCAAGGTGTTCAAGCATGAAGAACGCCGCCGCCGCAAGCTGATGGTATCCAAGAAGGAACTGGCGGATCTGTGGAACCTCACCCAGCGCAAGGGCATGACCCTGGTGCCGCTGGTGATCTACTTCAACCACCGCGGCCGGGCCAAGATCAAGCTGGGCATCGCCAAGGGCAAGAAGCTGCACGACAAGCGCGAAACCCAGGCCAAGCGCGACTGGGGCCGCCAGAAGCAGCGGCTGCTGAAAGACGCGCGTTAAGCGCTGGGAGGGCGCTGCCCTCTTGGCCTGACGGCCAATTCACCCGGAGTATTTGCAGCCAGAAAGAAGCGGGCTTGACCGGCCTGTCCGCCGGATTGAATGCGCTCGGCGCTTGTATGGCTTACTGAAGGAACCTGTTTCGAAGGCTGGCGCAACGGCCAAGAGCCGTCAGGCGTGCATGGATCGCCAGCCGGTCCAGCCGTCAGCAGAAGAGAGCCGCGCCGGAAGGTGGTAGCAAAAGATCAGCCGGGCAAGGCGTCATAACCGCCGCACCTGAGATCCGGTTGAACCTGCCCGGTCAGCGCGAACCGCTGATATATGCCGCGATGTTCTCCTTGCCTAGCAGCCGCTTGTGAGAGCCAAGATCGGGCCCGGCAAAGACGATCCGCAGGTTCTCCACCTCCAGCAGCGGCGGCAAAGCTTCAGCGGGCAGGCCAATGACCCGCAAAATGGACAGATTTTTCAGACCTTTAAGCGGGCTGAGGTCAGTGATGCCAGTGCCTGAGATGCTGAACTCCCAAAGCTCTTGCATATCCCGGACCGCCGCGAGGCTGGCTACGGAGGTATTGGTTACAGACAGCTCTCGCAGGTTCTTGCCCGCCAGCGGGTCAATGCTGGCGACAGAGGTGCCTTTCAATGACAGCTTTCGCAAAGCTTGCAGCCCCGAAAGCGGCGCGATGTCGCTGACCCTGGTGCCGTCCAGCTCCAGCTCCGTGAGGCTGATGGCGTCAGAAATTGGGGTCAGATCCGTAATCTGGGTGTCTGACAGGATTAGGGTGTGGAGCTGCGGCTTGTTCTGCAGCCCATCCAGGCTTTGCAGCCGGGTGCCGTCTGCGCGCAGCATCTCCAGCCGGTCCGATGCCGCCAGGGCAGCAACGCTTTCGACAGGGCAATTGGAAATCCAGGCAACCCGCAGGTTTGCGGCTGCCAAAGGGCTGAGATCGGTGACTTCAGTGTTGAAGGCCAGGAAAATCTCCAACTGCTCAAGCTCTTCCAGCGGTGCCAGGTCAGTGACGCCTGAGTCCGCGATATTCAGGCTTTGCAGCCGGGTCAGGCCGCGCAGGAATGACAGGTCTGAGACCTCTTCGATCCCCCAAACCGACAGGTGTTCCAAACCGGTCAGCCTGGCCAGCGGGGTGAAATCCGGTGCGCTGACAGAATCAAGACTCAGCCGCTTCAGGCCCGGAAGCCGGGCCAGGGGGGCCAGGCTGGGAGCGGTTACGCTGACCAGGGCAAGCCGCTCCAGACCGGGCAAGGCCGCAAGCGGGGCCAGGTCAAGCGGCGTCTCGTAGTGCAAGTCAGCCATCAGCGTCAGTTCCTGCAGCTGTGTGAACTGTGACAGGGCTTGCAGATCGGGGGTATGTTCTCCGATCCGGACTTTGGCCTCTAAGTCATTGCTTTTGATGCATGTCCCTCCGATTTCAACACAATCAGCCTGGGCTGCTTGAGGCACAGCGCCTGCGCAGGCAATCAGGAAGGACGCAAGGAGGCGGCGGAAACCGGGCATGCAATAAACCTTTGCAAGGAAGTGCTGAAACAGGGGTCCATGTTATTACCGCTCCGTTAAAGGCCCGCAAGAATTTTGTAACCGCAGGTAGAGGCAGGGGATAGCTTGCACCGCTGTGCTGCCGGATGTACCCATGGCCCATGCGCAGATAGGGAGGTGCTTTGATGCAGGATGATCCGAAGACGCTGGTTTCCACCGGCTGGCTGGCTGCCCATCTGAAGAACCCTGATCTGCGGGTGCTGGACGCCTCCTGGTATCTGCCGCAGCAGGGGCGCGATGCCAAGGCGGAGTATGAGGCCGCCCATATTCCCGGCGCCCGTTTCTTTGACATCGACGAGATTTCCGACAACCGTTCCGACCTGCCGCATATGGTGCCGCCGGTCGAGAAGTTCATGTCCAAGCTGCGCGCCATGGGCGTGGGCGACGGCCACCAGGTGGTGGTTTATGATGGTGCCGGGCTGTTTTCCGCTGCCCGTGTCTGGTGGCTGTTCCGGCTGATGGGGCAGACCAATGTTGCGGTGCTGGATGGGGGATTCCCGAAATGGCAGACCGAAGGCCATCCGGTGGAGGATTTGCCGCCGGTGATCCGCGACCGCCACATGACCGTGCGGGTCCAGAACCACATGGTGCGCGACGTAACCCAGGTCTCCGCTGCGGCCAAGCTGGGCGATCATGAAATCATCGATGCCCGTTCTGCCGAGCGCTACCGCGGCGATGCGCCGGAGCCGCGCGAGGGCCTGCGGGCAGGGCATATCCCTGGCTCCAAGAATGTGCCCTTTGGCCAGGTGCTGAACGCTGACGGCACCATGAAGGATGCCGCGGGTATCCGTGCCGCCTTCGAGGCCGCCGGCGTTGACCTGAACAAACCTGCGATTACTTCCTGCGGATCGGGTGTCACCGCCGCCATCCTCAGCCTCGCCATGGAGCGGGCCGGCAAGACCGACCATTCGCTTTATGACGGGTCCTGGGTGGAATGGGGTGCCTTCCCGACCCTTCCCGTTGCTACCGGAGAGAACTGAGCAATGTTCGAGACCCTGAAACCCCAGCCCGCCGACAAGATCCTGGCGCTGATGCAGATGTTCCGCGACGACCCGCGCGCGGACAAGATCGACCTTGGTGTCGGCGTCTACAAGAACGCCGAGGGCGTCACCCCGGTGATGCGCGCCATCAAGGCGGCTGAGCACAAGCTGTGGGAAGAGCAGACCAGCAAGGCCTATGTCGGCCTGGCAGGCGATCCGGCCTATGGCGATGCAATGATCAAGCTGATCCTGGGCGATGCGGTTGCCCGCGGCAATATCGCCGCTGCGGCCACCCCCGGCGGCACCGGCGCCGTGCGCCAGGCGTTTGAGCTGATCAAGATGGCCAATCCTTCGGCGCGTGTCTTCGTGTCGGACCCGACCTGGCCGAACCACATGTCGATCCTGAAATACGTCGGCATTGAAACCGTGGTCTACCGCTACTTCGACCGTGAGACCCGCGGTGTGAACTTCGACGCTATGATGGAAGATCTGAAGGGGGCGAGCAAAGGCGACGTGGTGCTGCTGCACGGCTGCTGCCACAACCCGACCGGTGCTAACCTCAACGAGGTGCAGTGGAAAGAGGTCATTGCCCTGCTGAACGAGCGCGGGCTGATCCCGATGATCGACATTGCCTACCAGGGCTTTGGCGACGGTCTGGAAGAGGATGCGCTGGGCGTGCGCCTGGTGGCTTCCAGCTGCCCCGAGACGCTGATTGCCGCCAGCTGCTCCAAGAACTTCGGCATCTACCGCGAGCGCACCGGCCTGCTGATGGCGGTCTCCAACGATGCCGGTGCGCAAGCACTGAACCAGGGCACACTCGCGTTCCTGAACCGGCAGAACTATTCCTTCCCGCCGGACCACGGTGCGCGTCTGGTGACTATGATCCTGAACGATGATGCCCTGCGCGCCGATTGGGCGGCCGAGCTGGAGGAAACCCGCCTCGGCATGCTGGGCCTGCGCCAGCAGCTGGCGGACGAGCTGCAGCGGCTCACCGGCTCCGACCGGTTCAGCTTCATCGCCCAGCACCGCGGCATGTTCTCGCTCCTGGGTACCACGCCGGAGCTGGTCGAGAAGATGCGGGTGGACAATGGCATCTACATGGTCGGCGACAGCCGCCTGAACATTGCAGGCCTCAATGCCCAGACTGTGCCGGTGCTGGCCAAGGCGATTGTTGACGCCGGCGTCTAAGTCTTAGGCACTTGGAAATTCAGGAACGCGCCTTTTAATGGGCGCGTTTTTTCTTGGGGCCTCTAAGATTTTTCTGAAAAGTCTTAGGCAACGTTTGCAGAGAACTTTTGCCCGCAAAATCCAGCGATCTGCGTTTCTGCGGGGCAGGGCTCCCGCGCCTAGCCGCGTGCCTTGGCTGTGCCAAGGCCCTTGCAGGCTTGGGCGTGGCACCGCTGGCGCGGTGCAGGCGGACGCTTGACGCTAGGTCATGTAAAGCCAGGCGACGGAAGGGGCGGGGACCCGCGTTTGTGCTTGCGGAAGTCACATTGAAACACAGTCTAGGAGACCTGAAATGACCCTCGTAAAATCCGCTCTCGCGGTGATCCTGTCCGCCGCCGTTGCCCTGCCGATGGCTGCCCCCGCCTTTGCTGCCAATGGGGAGGTTATCGACCGGGTGGAAAACCGCGCCGACCGTCGTGAGAACCGCCGCGACGAGGCCGTGGACACCGGTGTGTGGGACGTGGTGGAGGACCACCTGGACCGCGCTGAGGACCGCCGCGACTACCGCGACCAGAAGGCGCCCAAGGTTATTGTGGTCCCGCAGGGCTGAAGCCGGAACCCGCGCCGCGCCAGCGGCGCCCGGCCCAACAGGCAGGGATCATCTCCTGATGATCCTGCAACTGGCGGGAGCCCTCCGCCGCAAACGCAAACGCGGCGCCGGAAACAGGCGCCGCGCTTTTTTTTCCGGGACCGCATTTAGCTCGGGGAGAACTCCGGGTAGGCCTCCATGCCCAGTTCCGCCATGTCCAGGCCGTTGACCTCATCCTCTTCCTCCACCCGGATGCCGGTTGTGGTGCGCAGAATGATCCAGACCACGGCGGAGGCTGCGACAGTGAAAACTCCCACCACGGCAATGCCGGTCAGCTGGGTCAGCAGGCTGGCTTCGGGGTTCGACAGCACCACGGCCACGGTGCCCCAGATGCCGCAGAACAGGTGCACCGGGATGGCGCCGACCACATCGTCGATCTGAAGCTTATCCAGCAGCGGCACGGTGAAGACCACGATCACGCCGCCGATGGCACCGATCAGGGTGGCCAGGCCCAGGCCCGGGGTCAGCGGCTCGGCGGTGATCGCCACCAGGCCGGCCAGCGCGCCATTCAGGATCATGGTCAGGTCCGGCTTCCTGAACAGCAGCTGGGTCAGCACCAGCGCCGCCACCGCGCCGCCTGCGGCAGCCGCATTGGTGTTGGCAAAGATGCGCGAGATATCCGCCACATCCCCCACCGAGCCCATCGCCAGCTGCGAGCCGCCGTTGAAGCCGAACCAGCCCATCCACAGGATGAAGGTGCCGAGTGTTGCCAGCGCCAGGTTGGAGCCGGGCATCGGGATGGTCTTGCCGTCCTTGTACTTGCCGATGCGCGGGCCCAGGATCAGCGCGCCGGTCAGTGCCGCCCAGCCGCCCACGGAATGCACCACGGTGGAGCCTGCGAAATCCAGGAATCCCATCTCCTCCAGAAAGCCGCCGCCCCATTTCCAGCTGGCCTGGAACGGGTAGATAACCGAGGTCAGCACGATGGTGAAGATCAGGAAGGGCCACAGCTTGATACGCTCTGCCAGGGCGCCCGACACGATGGAGGCGGTGGCAGCGCAGAACATCAGCTGAAAGAAGAAGTCCGAGCCGGTGGACGCATAGGAATAGTCATCGGCACCTTCCGCGGTAACTCCAACGGCCTCAAGCACGCCGGGTCCAAAGACGCCGGACAGCACGCCGTCGACCGCCCAATTGCCCAGCGGATACATCAGGTTGTAGCCGATCAGCCAGTAAAACACGGCAGCCAGCGAGAACAGCGCCATGTTCTTGGTCAGCTGCATGGTGACGTTTTTGGAGCGCACCAGCCCGGCCTCGAGCATGGCAAAGCCCGCCGCCATCCAGAACACCAGGCAGCCGCCGATCAGGAACAGCAGCGAGTTCAGGATGAACACAGTGTCGGTTGCGGGGTTCACGCCCGGGGCCGGGCCGTCCTGGGCCAGCGCAAGGCCCGGCAGCGCGCTCAGCGCCAGGGCCGCAAGGGGGAGTTTCAGGGTCTTCATTGGTCTTTCCTCCATGCCGGGCGCGCTCACAGCGCCTCGAGATTGGTTTCGCCGGTGCGCACCCGCAGGGCCTGTTCCACGTCCAGAACAAAAATCTTGCCGTCACCGATCTTGCCGGTGCGGGCGGTCTCGGAAATCGCGCTGACGGCCTGTTCGGCCTGATCGGCGGGCACCACCAGCTCCAGCTTCAGCTTTGGCACGAAATTCACTTCGTACTCGGCGCCGCGGTAAATCTCGGTGTGGCCTGCCTGGGCACCAAAGCCCTTGATTTCGGTGACCATCAGCCCGCTCACGCCAAGACCGGTCAGCGCCTCGCGGACCTCGTCCAGCTTGAAGGGCTTGATGGCGGCTATGATCATTTTCATCTCTGCATCCCTTTGGTTTCGCGCTGCCCCGGCCCGGTGCATCATGTCTGGGCCGATGCATTGTGCACCTGCAGCAAAACCACGCTCCCGAGTTGTGCAAAGCCAAGGCCAGCAAGTTTCCGCGCGTCTTTCTGCGGTCGCACAATAATTTTGCGCCTTTTGCACGCATCGCTTAAAAACCGGCCATCTGGCAAAGGGGGAAAGGTCCGGATTCTGCCCCCTCTACAATCCGGCGCAGGCAGGGTATTGTCGCCGGACAACGGGCAAACCGGGCAGGAACAGACGATGGCACAAGGATCCGGGCGCAAGCCTCTGGTGGCAGAAAAGCGCTATTCTGCGGGCGGCAAGGGCAAACCGGCCGCCAAGAAACCTGCGCGCAAGAAAGCCGTGCGAAAGGCAAAGAAACCTGGGCTGCTGGGCCGGCTGTTTGGGCGCAAGAAAACGCGCGCGAAGCCCGCACCCAAGAAACGCGGGCTCATCGGCTGGCTGCTGGCACCCTTTGCCTTCGCCTTCCGGCTGGTCTGGGGCTTTACCTGGCGGGTCGGCATGGTGGTCTGCGGGCTGGTCGGCCTGGCGGTGGGTTTTCAATATGCCAAGCTGCCGGATGTCGCGGCCTATCTGGACGGGCGCGCCCGCGGCTCCGTCACCATTCTGGACCGCGAGGGCGAGGTCTTTGCCTGGCGCGGTGACCAGTTCGGCGGCGTGGTGACTGCGGACACGGTCTCACCGCATTTGAAGAACGCGATCGTGGCGACCGAGGATAAACGCTTCTACCGCCATTTCGGCATCTCGCCGCGCGGTGTTGCCAGTGCCATCCGCATCAATCTGCGTGAAGGGCGCGGGCCGTTGTCGGGCCATGGCGGCTCTACCATTACCCAGCAGACCGCAAAATTGCTGTGCCTGGGGCGGGTTTATGACCCTGCGGAGTGGAAAAGCGAAAGCGCCTATGAGGCCGACTGCCGCAAAGGTTCGCTGTGGCGCAAGGGCACCGAGGCGATCTTTGCCCTGGCGATGGAAGCCAAGTACACTAAGGATGAGATCCTCTCGATCTACATGAACCGCGCCTATATGGGCGGCGGCGCCTATGGGGCTGAGGCTGCGGCACAGCGGTACTTTGGCAAGTCCGCCAATCAGTTGAACCCCGCTGAGGGAGCAATGCTGGCGGGCCTCTTGACGGCGCCGTCCACGCTGGCGCCGACCAACAACCTGCAGCGTTCGCAGGACCGGGCCGCCACCGTGCTGCGGCTGATGCAGGAGCAGGGCTACCTGACCACGGCGGAGATGCAGAGCAATCAGGACAATCCCGCGGTCCTCAGCGAAGCCGCGGCGGCGCGGGCCGGGGGGTACTTCGCAGACTGGGTGATGGACACGATCCCGGATTTCCTGGGCGACCAGACTACTGAGGACGTTGTTATCCGCTCGACTTTGGACCAGCGCTTGCAAGGCGCGGCCGAGGAAGCGTTGAAATATGTGTTCGAGAACAAGGTCCGCCCGGGCTCCAAGGCACAGGCTGCCATTGTGGTGATGAGCGCCGACGGCGCCGTGCGCGCCATGGTGGGCGGGCGCAAGACCCGGGTGTCGGGCGTGTTCAACCGTGCGACACAGGCCAAACGGCAAACCGGTTCGGCGTTTAAGCCGTTTGTCTACGCCACAGCGCTTGAGCTGGGGTACTCGCCTTACGACCGGGTGCTGGACGCAAAATACTGCCTGAACATTCCTGGCTCCGGCCAGTGGTGCCCCAAGAACTACACCCACAAGTTTTACGGCGAGGTAACGCTGGCCCGGGCGCTGCGGGATTCACTGAACGTGCCGGCTGTGAAAGTGTCCGAGGCGGTGGGCCGCGACAAGGTGAGCATTGTGGCCAAGGATTTCGGCATCGACAGCGACCTGGCCGCAGGTCCGGCGCTGGCGCTGGGGGCGTCTGAAAGCACCCTGCTGGAAATGACCGGAGCCTATGCAGGCATCCTGAACGGCGGTTCCTCGGTGACGCCTTACGGGGTGACAGAGCTGAAACTGGTCGAGGATAATGAGGCGCTGATGGGCGCCAGCGGCGGCATCGGCGAGCGGGTGATCCGGACGGAGGCCGCACAGCAGCTGGTCTGGATGATGGAAAAGGTGATTGCCGGCGGCACCGGCCAGCGGGCGCAGATCCCGGGCTGGCAGGCGGCAGGCAAGTCCGGCACCACGTCAGCCGCCAAGGACGCCTGGTTCATCGGCTTTACTGCGGATTATGTGGCCGGCGTCTGGATGGGGTATGACGACAATACGCCCTTGTCCGGTGTGACCGGCGGCGGGCTGCCCGCCGAAATCTGGCGCGAGACGATGGTGCGCGTGCATGATGGGCTGGCGCCGAAGCCGCTGCCGATGCTGGAACCCGCACCGATCGCCCCACCGCCCCAAGAAACGCGCCGGGAGCGCCGCCGCCGCCAGGGGCCGAACCTGGGCCAGGAGCTAGGCCGCGCGGTGGACAATATCCTGCGGGATATCCTGGGCAATTGACCGCCTCGGGCGGGGTGCTCCCACCCGGCACCGCACCTGAAGGTGCGACGCGCGCCCTGCCCGCCGGGCAGGGCGCCTGGCCCAACCGGAGCGCGGCATCTTTGATGCTGCCGCGCCGGGCGGGAGGGCCGCTGATCAGCAGCACGGGCTTTGCCGGGCAAAGAAAAAGGCCCCCGCGACGGGAGCCTCAATTTGCTTCAGTGTCTGAGACAGCTCAGCTCAGCCGCTTCAATTCGTCGATCAGCGCGTCGATATCGCCCTTCTTGCTGTCCAGAATTGCGCCGATCTCGGTGCGTTCGGTCAGCAGCAGGTTCACGCCTTCAATGAACATGTTAAAGAACAGATCCTTGCCTGAGCGGTCCGACACCAGGAAAGTCACCTCAAACGGCGACTGGCCCTTGAGGTAGGCAATGGTGCTCACCTCGTACCATTTCTTCACCTTCTTGACGCCTTTGACCTCCAGCTTGCCACCGATGAATTCGCGGAAGCGTTTGCCGTATTTGCGCGAGATATAGCCCTGGAAGGCCTTGGAGAACGCTTTCTTCTGGGCAGGGGAGGCCCGGCGCCCGTCCACGCCCAGGGCGTATGCCGCGATATATGATGTATCGCTGTAGCGCTGGAAGATCCGCTCGAACTCGCGGAACATGGCGTTCTCGCCCTTGCCGGAGTCGATCACCCGGTTGATGTCGCCAACCAGGCTGTTGATCAGTTTGCTGGCGCTGTTCTCGGTCAGTGCCCAGAGCGCTTGCGGGGCAGCAGCCAGAACGGCGCCCGTGCCCATCAGAAAGTAGCGTCGGTCCATCATCAAAATCCCTCAGTGTTCAGGTCGAACGGGTCGATTTCCTGGATTTCAGCGCCGTCGCCCAGCTGGAACCGGCGGTTCTGCAGATAGATCAGGCGTGATTGCGCATAGCTGTCGGCGCTCTCATACAGAATCGAATCGATCGTATCGGAATAGTTGCCACGATCGCCCAGGCGGCGCACGATCTCGGCATAGATGCTGATGTTCTCGGCAGTATTCTGCTTGGAATAGCCCAGCGGATTGGTGAAGAAATCAACGCCGATGCCGACCGCGTCCCGGGTGGTGGAGGGGCCAAAGAAAGGCAGTTCCACATAGGCGCCTTCGCCAACGCCCCAGGTGTGCAGGGTTTCGCCGAAATCAGTGTCCACCGCGGGCACATTGAATTCGCTGGCCGGATCGGCCAGGCCGGCAAAGCCGACGGTCGAGTTGATCACAAAGCGCGAAAACGCATTGCCTGCCAGTTTCAGATCGCCCTGCAGCAGTGCGTTGACCATTTGCCCCGGCATCGACAGGTTCTCAGCGAAATGCGAGAAGCTGGTCACCATCGGGGCTGGCACGATCGCCACATAGCCCTTGGAAGCAGGCCGGAATGCCAGCCGGTCGACGCCTCGGTTAAAGCTGTGAATCGACCGGTTGGTGTTTTCATAAGGATCGAATACTTCCCCGGCAGCACGGGCAACCGGATCCTGGCTTGCGCAGCCTGCCGTAAAAACGGCCAAAACCAGCGCAATGAGAAATTTATGCGGTCGCAACATGTAGGGCATTCGGTTAAGTGTCCAATTTATGCTGAAAACGTCGGATCGTGAGGCAAATAATGATTCCCCGGCCCGTTTCCAGTACGATTACATTTTTTCACCAGCTTGTGTCTGTTCTGATACAACGGCAGGCACTACCAAGATCCCGCGAACTACTATTGCAGTCTGATCATGAATAAAAGCATTTATAAGAACGGCTATGACGAGCTTCTGGCCGTACGGCGGCAGAGCCGGGGGCTATACTGGTTCACCGGGATCTTCAGCTTCTTCGTGAACCTGTTGATGCTGACGGGGCCGCTCTACATGATGCAGGTCTATGACCGGGTGCTGGGCAGCCGGTCGGAGGCGACGCTCCTGGCGCTGTCGCTGCTGGTTGTCTTCCTCTACGGCATGATGGGGCTGTTGGATTATGCCCGCGGCCGGATCATGGCGCGGGTGGGCGCGCGGTTCCAGGCGGCGCTCGACAAACGGGTTTTCGATGCGATGACACGGCGCTCGGCGGTGGCGCAGGATCCGGTGGCGCAGACCGGGCTGCAGGACCTGGAATTGGTACAGCGGCTGATTTCCTCGCCGGTGCTGACCGCCGCCTTCGACCTGCCCTGGACGCCGGTGTTTTTGGCAGGCATCGCCCTGTTCCACCCCTGGCTGGGGCTTTTGGCGCTGGCGGGCGGCGCGGTGCTGGTGGTGATTGCGGTCTTCAACCAGGTCTTCACCAGAGCGCCGATGCAGCAGGCCAATATGACCGGCCACAAGGCCAATCTGATGTCCGAGGAGATCCGCAACGAGGCGGAAATGATCCAGTCGATGGGCATGCGCGGCGCTGCTTTCAGCCGCTGGAAGCAGGCCCGCGATGCGGCGCTCACCGACAGCGTGGCGGCCAATGACACCGGCGGCGGCTTCACCACGCTGACCAAGACGCTGCGGCTGTTTTTGCAGTCGGCGATGCTGGGCCTGGGCGCCTATCTGGTGCTGCAGGGCGAGGTGACGCCGGGGGCGATGATCGCAGGCTCGATCCTGATGGGCCGGGCCCTGGCCCCGATTGAGCTGGGCCTGGGCCAATGGGCGCTGGTGCAGCGGGCGATGAAGGGCTGGCACAGCCTGGCCGAATTGCTGGCCAAGGTGCCGGAGGAAGAAAGCCGCACCGCGCTGCCCAAACCCAAAGCCTTGCTGGAAGTGCAGGGCATGGCGGTGGTGCCGCCGGGCAGCAAGACGCCGCTTTTGCGCAATGTGAGCTTCCGGGTGCAGCCGGGCCAGGCGATCGGGGTGATCGGGCCGTCGGGGTCGGGCAAGTCGACGCTGGCGCGGGCGCTGACCGGGGTCTGGCCGCCGGCGGCGGGTTCGGTGCGGCTGGACGGCGCGGCGCTGGATCAGTATGCGCCGGATGTGCTGGGCGGCCATATCGGCTATCTGCCGCAGCGGGTGCAGGTGTTTGACGGCACCATCGCCCAGAATATCGCCCGGCTGCAGCCGGAACCGGATGCCGAGAAGGTGGTGGAAGCGGCCAAAAAGGCCGCCGCCCATGAGATGATCCTGAAGCTGCCCGAAGGCTATGACACCAAGGTTACTGCCACCGGCGGGCGGCTGTCGGGCGGCCAGATGCAGCGGGTCGGGCTGGCGCGGGCGCTTTATGCCAATCCGGTGATTGTGATCCTGGACGAGCCGAACTCCAATCTCGACAACGAGGGCTCGATTGCGCTCAACCAGGCGATCAAGCAGATCAAGGCCGAGGGGCGCTCGGTGCTGATCATGGCGCACCGCCCGGCGGCGATCCAGGAATGCGACATGCTCCTGGTGATCGACAAGGGCACCCAGACCGCCTTTGGCCCCAAGGATAAGGTGCTGCAGGAAATGGTCGCCAACCATCAGAACATCCGCCAGGCAACCGGCGCAGGAGGTGTACGATGAGCATCGAAAGCAAATGGCCCGCCCGGCGGCCGATGATCATCGGGTTGCTGGCACTGCTGATTCTGGTTGGCGGCTTCGGCTCCTGGTCGGTCTTGTCGTCGATCTCCGGCGCGGTGGTGGCAACGGGCCGCATCGAGGTCGACCGCAACCGCCAGATCGTGCAGCATCTGGATGGCGGCATCGTCGCCGAGATCCTGGTCGATGAGGGCGATACGGTGGCCGAGGGCGACACGCTCCTGCGGCTGGATGCCAATGAGCTGACCTCGCAGCTGGTGATCACCGAGGGCCAGCTGTTCGAACTGATGGCGCGCCGCGGCCGGCTGGAGGCGGAGCGCGACGGGGCGGCGGAGATTGTCTTTGACCCGGAACTGCTGGAGGCGGCGGAGCGGATGCCGGATGTGAAGGATCTGGTGGAGGGCCAGCGCCGCCTGTTCGAGGCCCGCAAGGACACCACCGCGCGTGAAATCGACCAGCTGGAGAAGCGCCGCAGCCAGATCCAGGAGCAGATACGCGGCATCCAGGCGCAGCAGCAGTCTATGACAGTGCAGCTGGAGCTCATCGGCGAGGAGCTGGAGAGTCAGCAGTCGCTGCTGGACCGCGGCCTGGCGCAGGCGGCGACGGTCCTGAACCTGCGCCGCACCCAGGCCGACCTGCAAGGCCGCCTGGGTGAGCTGGTGGCCTCGGAAGCGCAATCCGAGGGCCGCATCACCGAAATCGACATTGAGATCCTGAAACTGGCCACCGGCCAGCGCGAGGAGGCGATCAGCCGGCTGCGCGATCTGCGCTACCAGGAGTTGGAGCAGGCAGAGACCCGCCGCTCGCTGCAGGGGCGGCTGGCGCGGCTGGACATCACCGCGCCGGTCTCGGGCATTGTCTACGGCCTGCAGGTGCAGACGCCGCGCTCGGTGATCCGGCCGGCCGATCCGGTGCTCTATCTGGTGCCGCAGGACCGGCCTTTGGTGATTGCCGCGCAGGTGGCGCCCACCGATATCGACCAGCTGTTCACCGGCCAGGAGGTGACGCTGCGGTTTTCGGCGCTGGACCAGCGCTCGACACCAGAGCTGTTCGGCCATGTGACCCAGGTTTCGGCGGATGCCTTTGAGGATCAGGGCAGCGGATTGTCCTACTACCGCGCCGAGATTGAGCTCAATCCCGGCGAACAGGGCCGCCTGCCTGCGGGCACAGTGCTGATCCCGGGGATGCCGGTGGAAAGCTATATCCGCACCGCCGACCGCTCGCCGCTGGCCTATCTGGTCAAGCCGCTTACGGATTATTTCGTCAAAGCCTTCCGCGAAAGCTGAGCCTTGCCGGAAACTGCACGGTTTCCGGCTATGAAAACGGTATCCGTCCCGGGGGACGGAAAGGGCGGGCGGCGCTTCGCATTTGCTCTTTTCGAATTCTGCTGCTGCGGGTAGCGTCCGGGCCAGCAAAGACTCGGAAGGAATACGCCATGAGCATCGAAGCAAAACTGAAAGAGCTGGGCGTGACCCTGCCCGACGCCCCGGCCCCGGCGGCCAACTATGTGCCTTATGTCGTTGCAGGCGACATGGTCTATATCTCCGGCCAGATTTCGGCGGATGAAAACGGGCTGATCACCGGCAAGCTGGGCGCGGACATGGATGTAGAGGCCGGCCAGGCGGCGGCCAAGCGTTGCGCCATCGCGCTGCTGGCACAGCTCAAAGCGGCCTGCGGCGGCGATCTGGACCGGCTGGTCCGCGTCGTCAAACTGGGCGCCTTTGTGAATTCCGCCCCCGATTTCACCGGCCAGCCGATGGTGGTGAATGGTGCCTCTGACTTCCTGGTTGAGGCTCTGGGAGATATCGGCCGCCATGCCCGCTCTGCCGTGGGCTCCGTGTCGCTGCCGCTGGGCGTCGCGGTGGAGATCGACGGGGTTTTCCAGATCAAATGAGACTGCCCCTGCCTGCCGCCTTTTTGACTGTCCCCTTGGCCCACCGTGCGCTGCATGATGTGTCCGACGGACGTCCGGAGAACAGCCGCGCCGCCATCCGGGCCGCACTGGCAGCGGGTTACGGGATTGAAATCGACCTGCAGCTGTCCAGCGACGGCTGCGCCATGGTTTTTCATGACAACAGCTTGGACCGGCTGGCAGAAGCCGCCGGTCCGGTCCGGGCGCGCTCGCGGGAGGACTTGCGTGCAATTCCGCTAAAGGGCGGCGATGGCGAGGGGATTCCGGATCTGCCGGAAGTGCTTGAGCTGGTGGCGGGCAGGGTGCCCCTGCTGATTGAGCTGAAGGATCAGCACGGTGAAATGGGCGTCACGGATGGTGTCCTGGAGCAAGCTGCGGCAAAGGCTCTGCAGGGATACGCAGGGCCGGTTGCGCTGATGTCCTTTAACCCCAATTCGGTTGCCGCACTGGCCCGGCTGGCGCCGGAACTGCCGCGCGGTATCACCACCAGCGCTTATGAACCAGAGGAATGGCCGGAACTGCCCAGGGCCGTCTGCGACGACCTGCGCGCGATCCCGGATTTCGAGCGCACGCAGTCCGGCTTCATCAGCCATGAGGCCTATGATCTGGCGCGTCCGCGGGTGCAGGCGCTGCGCAACGAAGGCGTGCCGGTGCTGTGCTGGACCGTGACCACCGCGGCCGAGGAAACAGCGGCGCGGGCCTTTGCCGACAATGTCACATTTGAACAATACCTCTCGCCGCTAACATCTTGATCGCGCTGGTCTGCACCCCACATCAGAAGCGGTGCGGAGGAAATTCATGACCCAGGCGCAAATCGAAATCCGGGTGCTGCCGTCGCTGTCGCAGATCACGGCAGAGGACTGGGACGCCTGTGCCTGCCCGGAGGCCGCAGACGGCGGCCGGGCACTGGATCCCTTTACCACGCACCGGTTCCTGAGCGCGCTGGAGGACAGCGGCTCAGTCGGGCCCGGCACCGGCTGGCAGCCACAGCATCTGACGGCCTGGCAGGACGGCCGGCTGATCGCCTGCGCGCCGCTTTACGCAAAGGGGCACAGTCAGGGTGAATACATCTTTGATCACAACTGGGCCCATGCCTATGAGCGGGCAGGGGGGCACTACTACCCCAAGCTGCAGATCGCGGTGCCCTTCACCCCCGCCACCGGGCGGCGGTTCCTGGTGCGTCCCGGCTTTGACGGAATTGGCCATTCAGCCCTGGTACAGGGGGCGGTGCAGCTGGCAGCGGACAACGGGCTGTCGTCGCTGCATGTGACCTTCTGCACCCAGGACGAGGCGCGGATGGGCGCAGAGATGGGGCTGATGCACCGCTTTACCCAGCAGTTCCACTGGCAGAATGACAATTATGCAGATTTCGAAGCCTTCATGCGGGCGCTGTCGTCGCGCAAGCGCAAGAACATCCGCAAGGAGAGGATGCAGGCGCAGTGTTTTGGCGGTGAGATCCGCGTCTATCAGGGGGAGGAGCTGCGTCCGGAGCACTGGGACGCCTTCTGGGAGTTCTATCAGGACACCGGCGCGCGCAAATGGGGCTCACCTTATCTGACGCGGCAGTTCTTTGACATCGCGCACCGGACGATGGCGGACGATATGGCGCTGATTCTGGCGGAACGCAACGGGCGCTATGTCGCCGGAGCGCTGAATTTCATCGGCCGCGACACGCTTTACGGACGCTATTGGGGCTGCATCGAACACCATCCCTGCCTGCATTTCGAGCTGTGCTATTATCAGGCTATCGAGCTGGCGATTGCCCTGGGGCTTGACCGGGCAGAGGCCGGCGCGCAGGGTGAACACAAGCTGGCGCGTGGTTACATGCCGTGCCAGACTTACAGTTTGCACTGGATCGGCGATCCCGGGTTTGCCGGGGCCGTTGAACGCTACCTCGAGGCTGAGCGGGCCGCCACCGAGGAAGAGATCGAAATCCTGACCGATTATGGCCCGTTCCGCAAAGCGCATGTGGAGGAGCAAGAATGACGGAAAAACTGTCCGAAGCCACCCGCGGCCCGCTGCTGGAGCCGCTGTTTGCCACCGGCTGGCAGATGGTGGAGGGGCGCGATGCCATCACCAAGACATTTAAGTTCGGCAATTTCACCGATGCCTTCGGCTGGATGACCCGCGCCGCAATCTGGGCGGAGAAATGGAATCACCATCCGGAATGGAGCAATGTCTACAACCGGGTGACGGTGGTGCTGACCACCCATGATGTCGATGGGATCAGCGCCCAGGACGCCAAGCTGGCGCGCAAGATGGACGGTTTGGCCGGGTACGAGTGACCTGCGGCCGGACCTCCGTGCAATCGGCCCGCGTGGCGCACATTGCAGCAATTTTGCGAGGCTCTGCCTCGCGCTCCGGGATATTTTGAGCAAGAGGAAGGCGGGCCGCGGCTTTTTGCCTGACAAAGTAATCCGGGGGTGAATAGTCCGAACGCATAAAGCGGCAAAACCCCTGAGGCCGTACCTCGACGGGAGTCCGCATTCGGGTCAGCAATATTGACCAAATGTTTCGCGCGCGAAACATTCCGGCAGCAGTTCTGACCTTATTTTTCATCAAAAATTAAGAGGTTGCGGTGGCCGCCCCGGAGGCGGCCAGGCGCGGGTTTAGCCCATCGACTCCAGCAGGCCCTCACCGGCGGACAGTTCGCACTGGCCGGGGTTTTCTTCCTTGTTGAGGATCTTCACTTCGCCGTTCTCCACCAGCATGGCATAGCGCAGCGAGCGGCCAATCAGGCCTGCCGCCGGTGCGTCCAGACGCATACCGATTGCCTCGGTAAAGGTGCATTCCGCATCCGACAGCATGGTGATGCCGGCCTCGGACGCGCCGGTATTGTCGCCCCAGATCGACATGACAAAGGGGTCATTGCCCGCAAGGCAGATGATTTCGTCGACGCCTTTGGCGGCCAATTGGTCCTTGGTGCGGATGAAACTGGGCACATGCGCCGAATGGCAGGTGCTGGTAAAGGCGCCGGGAACCGCGAAGATCACGACCTTTCGCCCCTTGAGCTTATCTGACAGCTGCACCTGCTCGGGGCCGTTGTCTCCAATCAGCGTCAGTGTCGCGTCCGGCAGTTGGTCTCCAACAGAAATCATCGCACGTTCCTCTTTCTCATGATTGCGTTTTGGGGCCCCGCGTATATAGGGTCCGATGAAAGCGTGACGGGAACTATTGCGGGAGGCAAGGGAATATGTCCCACATCGTCGTTATTGGAGCAGGGCAGGCGGGGTCTTCGCTGGTGGCAAAGCTGCGCAAAGACGGGTTCGGCGGGGAAATCACCCTGATCGGCGCGGAGGAGGCGCTGCCGTATCAGCGCCCGCCCCTGTCCAAGGCCTACCTGCTGGGCGAGATGGAGCTGGAGCGCTTGTTCCTGCGGCCGGCGAGTTTTTACGAGGACAACAACATCACTGTGAAGCTGGGCCAGCGGGTGACAGCGATCGACCCGGCGGCCAAGACCGTTTCGCTGGGCGATGAGACGGTCTCCTATGATCAGCTGGCGCTGACCACCGGCTCCGACCCGCGCCGCCTGCCGGCGGCGATCGGCGGCGATTTGGACGGTGTCTACGTGGTGCGCGGCCTGACCGATGTCGACGCGATGGCGCCGAATGTCACCGAGGGCAAGCGCGCGCTGATCGTCGGCGGTGGCTATATCGGGCTGGAAGCGGCCGCGGTCTGCGCCAAGCGCGGCGTCAAGGTGACGCTAGTCGAAATGGCGGACCGCATCCTGCAGCGTGTCGCGGCGCCCGAAACCTCGGACTTTTTCCGCAGCCTGCATTCCTCGCACGGCGTCGATATCCGCGAAGGTGTCGGGCTGGAGCGGCTGGAAGGCGAAGACGGCAAGGTGACCCGCGCGGTGCTGAGCGGCGGCGAAGTGCTGGATGTGGATTTTGTGGTTGTTGGCGTCGGCATCACCCCCACGTCGCAGCTGGCTGAGATGGCGGGTCTGGAGCTGGAGAACGGCATCAAGGTGGACGCCAAGGGCCGCACCTCGGACGTGTCGATCTGGTCAGCGGGCGACTGCGCCTCCTTCCCGTTCAAGGGCAACCGCATCCGCCTGGAAAGCGTGCCGAATGCCATCGATCAGGCCGAGGTAGTGGCGCAGAACATGCTGGGCGCGGACAAGGACTATGTGGCGCAACCCTGGTTCTGGTCGGATCAGTATGACGTCAAGCTGCAGATCGCGGGCCTCAACACTGGCTATGACAACGTGGTGACCCGTCAGGGCGAGGGGCAGCAGGTGTCGTTCTGGTACTATGCCGGCGATCAGCTGGTGGCGGTTGACGCGATGAACGATCCGCGCGCCTATATGGTGGCCAAGCGGCTGATCGACATGGGCAAGACTGCCGACAAAGGCGTGGTTGCTGACCCGTCCGCCGATCTGAAGCCGCTTCTGAAAGCGTGAGGATCATCGCAGGAGACTTCCGCGGCCGGGCTCTGGCCGCGGTGGGCAAGGGGGACGCAGGCGCCCATCTGCGCCCGACCACCGACCGGGTGCGCGAAAGCCTGTTCAATGTGCTGATGCACACCGGCGCCATCCCCGGCGCCCGGGTTCTGGACCTGTTTGCGGGCACCGGCGCGCTGGGGCTAGAGGCGCTTTCACGCGGTGCAACGGAGGTGCTGTTTGTCGATGACGGGCGGGTCTCCGGCGGGCTGATCAAGAAGAACATTGCTATCTGCAAGGCCGAAGACCGCTGCACCCTGGCGCGCCGCGACGCGCTGAAGCTGGGGGCGAACCCGGATGCGCCCTTTGACCTGGTTTTTCTCGATCCGCCTTATGGCAAGGGACTGGGGGAGAAGGCTTTGGCCGCGGCGGTCAAAGGCGGCTGGCTGGCGGATGATGCGCTGGTGGTTTGGGAAGAAAGCGCGGCGATGGCGGCGCCGGAAGGGTTTGAGCTGCAGGACAGCCGCAAATACGGCGATACCCATATCTCGCTGATGTGGCGGGAGCAGAACAGTTTGTAACAAGCCCGGCGCCTTTCGCCAAATACTTGATTTTCTATTTGCATATCCAGCCGTCCGGTTGTAGCGAGCTGGAAATTTCAATCAAATTTCCGTCAATTCAGGCGGTTTCGAAAGGTTCAATATGAAAGCTGCAAAACTCCTTGGTCTGCTGACTGCGGGCGCGATGTTCCTGTCCGGCTGTGTCTCCCCTGAGGTGGTCACCACCAACAATGTGGACAATTCCTCGCTGACCTGCGAAGAGATCAAGACCCAGATGGGCCAGCTGGACGAAATCCGCGCCGAAGCCAAGAAGGGCAAGACCGCCTCGGGGAAAAATGTGGCAGCTGCTCTGCTCTTCTGGCCGGCGGTTATCGGCAACTACGCCAATGCAAACGAAGCGCTGGAGGCGGCAAACAAGCGCCATGAAGTGCTGGTTGGCCTGGCGAAGAAGAAGCGCTGCAAGTTCTGAGCGGTGCCAGGCTTGTGATGCAACGGAAATGCAGGGGCTTCCCCTGCATTTTTTGTTTCCGGAGATTGCAGCCCGGCAGCGGACCGTGACTGCAGGGGAGTTTTCCCGCGGCCGCGGATTTGCGGCAGCGGCGAAAGCCGATTAAGCCTGAAAAAGCAATTCTCCACGATAAGCAGGTTTTCATGCCCAAGACCTTTCCGACCCCGAAGCTGGTGATCTTCGACTGCGACGGCGTGCTGGTGGACAGCGAGCCTGCTTCGAACCAGGTGCTGATCGAAAACCTCGCCCGTCACGGGCTGCAGCTGACCATGGAACAGTCGATGGCGCATTTTGTTGGCAGCACCATGGCCAGCGTGATGGAAAGGGCCCGCAGCCTGGGCGCGGAACTGCCGGAGGGCTGGATCGCCGAGGTCTATGCCGAGACCTATGCCCGGCTGGAGCAAGGGGTGCCGCTGATGCCGGGCATTCCAGAGCTGCTGGCGCAGCTTGACGCACAGGGCATCCCGGTCTGCGTCGCCTCCAACGGCAGCGAGGACAAGATGCGCATCACCCTGGGCCAGAACGGGCTGTGGGAGCGGTTCCACCCGCAGGCGATGTTTTCGGCCCATTCCCTGGGGGTGGCCAAGCCGGAGCCGGGGCTGTTTCTGGCCGCCGCCAGCCATTTCGGCGTGCAGGCGCGGGATTGCCTGGTGATCGAAGACAGCGGCAGCGGGGTGACCGCGGCAGTGCGCGCAGGCATGCGCTGTCTGGGGTTTGCGCCGCATGGGAGCGGTGCGAAGCTGGCGGCGCTGGCGGCGCTGGGGGCGGAAGTCTTCACCGGCATGTCAGAGGTGCCCGCGCTTTTGTCGATCTGAGGCGGATGTGCTATTGTTCCGCTTATGGAACAGACATTGCAAACCCCGTTCCTGCAGCCCGCAAAGGGCGTTGAAATCCGGAGCCTGCCCAAGCCGAAACCGGTGCGGGCGCCGCTGTTCATTCAGGATGCGGTGACCCCTTGGGCAGATGGCACCATGCTGCTGGCCCTGTGGCGGCTGCAGGAAGCAGAGGAGCGGGACAGTTAGCTGCCGAAACTCTCTGCTGCTTCTTTCTGGTCTAAAATACCTCGGGGGTGCGGGGGCAGGCCCCCGCTTCCGCCCTACCGGCTTATCCGTAGGTCGGGTGAAATTTCCCGGCCGGCGACAGGGTGAAAATCTCGGCCCCGTGAGCGGTTACCCCGATCGAATGCTCGAACTGCGCCGACAGCGATTTGTCGCGGGTGACGGCGGTCCATTCATCGGCCAGGATCTTGGTCTCCGGACGGCCCAGATTGATCATCGGCTCAATGGTGAAGAACATGCCCTCTTCCAGCACCGGGCCGGTGCCGGGGCGGCCGTAATGCAGCACATTGGGCGGTGCGTGGAACACCGTGCCCAGCCCGTGGCCGCAGAAATCGCGCACCACGCTCATCCGCTGGCTTTCAGCATAAGCCTGGATCGCATGGCCAATGTCGCCAAAGGTATTGCCGGGCTTTACCGCCTCGATCCCTTTCATCAGCGAATCATGGGTGACTTGAATAAGGCGCTCGGCCTTGCGCGGCAGCTTGCCCGCCACGAACATCCGCGAGGTGTCGCCGAACCAGCCGTCGACAATCACCGTGACGTCGATGTTGAGGATGTCGCCGTCCTTCAGCTTCTTGTCGCCGGGGATGCCGTGGCAGACCACGTGGTTCACCGAGATGCAGCTGGCGTGCTGATAGCCCTTATAGCCGATGGTGGCCGACTTGGCGCCGGAGTCCTCAACCATCCGGGTGATGATGCGGTCAATCTCGCCAGTGGTCTGGCCGGGAAACACATGCGCGGCGATGTCATCCAGAATGCGCGCGGCAAGCGCACCCGCCTTGTGCATGCCGGCATAATCGCCGGCTTCATGAATGCGGATGCCGTCCTTGGTTGTGCGGCCGTCTTTCGATCTCATCAGGCGAAGCTCCATCGCGAGTTGTCCCGTAGCTATTTAAGGGGTCTTTGCCAAAAGGGCCAGAGGGGGCGGGCAAGGGGCAGTGCCCAAAGCTGAAGGGGCACCTGTATAGCAGCAGCGGGTTAGAAGCGGATGAAGGCAGCGTGCGCTGCCTGTTGCGTCTGCCTTAGCGCGCTGCCTGCAAGGGGCTGCCCAGTTCGACACCATCGGGGGTGATCCGTGTTCCGTAGACAAGCCGTTCCACACCAGCGGCCTGAGCGCTGGCAAAAGCGTCTGCGTAGGCCGGGTCGATATCGGCAGCCAGCTGGAAGCGGGTGCAATCGGTGCGCTGCACCAGGTAGAGCATCACCGCCCGGTGGCCCTGGGCCGTCATGCTTGCCAGCTCGCCAAGATGTTTGGTGCCGCGCGCGGTGACGCTGTCAGGAAATTCTGCCAGACCCGGCTGGCGCGACAAGGTCACGCTTTTCACCTCGACATAGCAGTCGGGCAGGCCGTCTTGGCTTAGCAGGAAGTCGATCCGGCTCTTCTCGCCGTATTTCACCTCGGGACGCACGGTCTTGTAGGCGGCCAGTTCCGCGATCTCTCCCGCTTCCAGGGCGGCGCGCAGGGCGCGGTTCGGGACCGAGGTGTCGACGCCTGTGAAGTGGCCGCCGTCATGCTCCACCAGCCGCCAGCCGTATTTCAGCTTTTTCTTGGGGTCGTCGTTAGGCTCCAGCCAGACCTTCGCGCCCGGCTCAGCAAGCCCCATCATGCTGCCGGGGTTGGCGCAATGGGCAGTGATCTCCTGTCCGTCCTCCAGCCGGCAGTCGGCGAGGAAGCGTTTGTAGCGGCGGATCAGCACGGCGGGGATCAGAGGGGTTTCAAAGCGCATGAGCTTAGGCCTATATCTGCGGAGACGAGGTATCAAGGGGAGGAAGATTATGGCCAATCCAACCGCTGCCATGCTGGTCATCGGGGATGAGATCCTGTCGGGCCGCACCCGCGATGCCAATATGCATTACCTGGCAGGCGAACTGGCCAAACATGGCATCGACCTGAAGGAAGTGCGTATTGTCAGCGATGATGAGACTGCGATCATTGATGCGGTGCGGGCGCTGTCCGGGGCGTACGGCCATGTGTTTACCAGCGGAGGCATCGGGCCGACCCATGACGATATCACTGCGGATTGCATCGCCAAGGCGTTTGAGGCGCGTCTGGATGTGCGGGATGACGCGCGGGCAATCCTGCAGGCGCATTACGACACCCAAGGGATCGAGCTGAACGAGGCTAGACTGCGGATGGCGCGCATTCCCGAAGGTGCGGCACTGATCGACAATCCGGTCTCTGCCGCGCCAGGCTTTACCTTGGGCAACGTGCATGTGATGGCGGGCGTGCCGATGATTTTCCAGGCGATGGTCTCCAGCGTGATGCCGACGCTTACGGGCGGCCGGCCGATGCTGTCGCAGACGCTGCGGGTGCTGCGGGGCGAGGGCGAAATCGCGGGCCCTCTGCGGACGCTGGCCGAGGCCTACGGCGATTTGTCGGTGGGGTGCTATCCCTTTCAGAAAGACGGTGCCTTTGGCGCCAACATCGTGATCCGCGGCACCGACGGCGCCCGCGTGGATGCCGCGATGACCGAGCTGGCAAAGGAGCTGGAGCAGTGACCACGGATCCCCGTTATTATGCTGTGACTGAGGCGACCTGGCCTTCGGCTTCGGTCCGGGAACTGGGGCCGGTGACCCTGCGTGAAGGGCAGGGCGGCGGCAGCCGGGTGTCGGCGGCCACCGTGAACGGCGCAGCCTCGGAGGATGAGATCGCTGCCGCAGAACAGGCGATGCGGGCGATGGGGCAGGACTGCCTGTTCATGATCCGCGACGGCGAGGCAGAGCTGGATGCCCAGTTGGCGGCGCGCGGTTACGCGGTGAAGGATCCGGTCAATTTGTGGACTTGCCCGGCGGCGCGGCTGACGGATATTCCAGTACCCCGCGTGACTGCCTTTTGTGTTTGGGAGCCGCTGGCCATCCAGCGCGAGATCTGGGCGCAGGGCGGCATCGGGCCGGAGCGGCTAGCGGTCATGAACCGTGTACAGGGGGCAAAGACTGGCCTGTTGGGCCGCCACAAGGACAAGCCGGCCGGTGCGGGGTTCGTGGCCATTCACGATGGTGTTGCGATGGTCCACGCGCTGGAAATCCTGCCGCACCAGCGCCGCGCCGGAATGGGGGCCTGGATGATGCGCCAGGCGGCGTTCTGGGCGGTGGAGAACGGTGCCAGCGAATTGGCAGTCCTTTGCACGAAACGTAACGACGGCGCAAATGGGCTTTATGCTTCCCTTGGTATGGACTGCGTCGGAGAGTACCACTACCGGATTTTGCAACAAGGCGATTGACTGCAATGAGTGACCATAACCAGCCCACAGCCCTCGACCTGCCGATGGTGGATCCGCTGCCGCCGGAAACGCAAAAATACTTCGATATCTGCACCGAGAAACTGGGCTTTGTGCCCAATGTGCTGAAGGCCAATGCCTTCGACATCGGCAAGCTCAACGCATTCACCGCTATGTATAATGACCTGATGCTGGCGGACAGCGGCCTCAGCAAGCTGGAGCGGGAGATGATTGCGGTGGTGGTCTCTGCGATCAATCGCTGTTTCTATTGCCTGGTGGCGCATGGTGCGGCAGTGCGGCAGCTGTCGGGCGATCCGCAGCTGGGTGAAATGCTGGTGATGAACTATCGGGTGGCGCCGCTGGAGCCGCGGCAGCGGGCGATGCTGGATTTCGCCGCCAAGATGACCACGGCCAGTGCCGGGATTGAAGAGGCCGACCGGCAAGGCTTGCGCGACGCGGGGTTCTCTGACCGCGATATCTGGGACATCGCCAATGTCGCCGGTTTCTTCAACATGTCGAACCGGGTGGCCAGCGCCACTGCCATGGTGCCCAATCCGGAATACCACAGCCAGTGCCGCTAAGACGTTTTATTACCATTGCAGCCGCAGCTTTGCTGCCGGGCCTGCCGGGCGCGGCGGAGGTTACTCTGCCGCAGGGGGCTGTTGCCGTGTCTGAGCGGGTCTCGGCGCTGGGTGTCTACCAGTTGCCGGTTGGCCCGGAAGAGGCCGACAGGGTGCCATCAGAACGGTTTGAGGGGCAGATCCTGCGCCGCACCTGGCGGCTGGAGGGCGGCAGCACCGTGCTGCAAATCCTCGCGCCTTTGCGGGATCAGTTGCTGGAGCAAGGGTTCGAGCTGCGGCTGGATTGTGCGGCGCGGGATTGCGGCGGTTTTGGTTTTCGCTTTGGGATCGAGGTGGTGCCTTCGCCGGACATGATGGTCGATATCTCCAGCTATCATTTCCTGTCTGCGGCTAAAGGCAAAGAGGCAGTTTCGCTTCTGGTGTCGCGGGCAGGCGGCGCGGCCTATGTGCAGATGATCACGGTGGGTCAGGCAGAGGCTGCACCCGTGGCGGTGGTGAAACCTGAAGCAGAGGCATCTGCAGCGGCAGATCCGGCGCGGCCGGTGGAACTGGCGAAGGTTCTGGAAGTGCGGGGCCACGCGGTGCTGACAGACCTGGTTTTCGAGAGCGGCTCGACCCGGCTGCGGGAGGGCCGCTACGCCAGCCTGGCGGAACTGGCGGCCTATCTGGCGGCCAATCCGCAGTACCGGCTGCTGCTGGTGGGGCATACGGACACGGTCGGCTCGCAGGAGCAGAATACCGGCATCTCTGAGCGCCGGGCGCAATCAGTGAAGGCGCGGCTGATCGAGGCTTATGACGCTGACGAAGCGCGTATCGAAGCAGCCGGGGCAGGGTTTCTTGCGCCCATTGCCAGCAACCTCAGCCCCGAAGGGCGCAAGGCTAACCGGCGGGTGGAGGCGGTGCTGCTCAGCGACTGAACACCAGGGCCCATGATGTTGCACAATGCTGCCGCTCCAGCGGGCGCGGTCCGCCGGGTTGCGAAATGCGGCAGTCAGTCAGCGGCGGCGCATGTCGCGCGGGCAGCGCTGGTACATGGCCTTGAACTGGCGGGAAAAGCTGGGCAGAGAGACAAACCCCACCGCCAGCGCCACTTCGGTCACGGGCATCTGAGTATTGCGCAGCAAGTCCAGCGCTTTGCCGAGCCGCAGCTGCAGGTAATAGGCCTGCGGGCTCATCCCGTGCCCGCGCTGGCAGCGCAGGCGCAGTGCCTTGGGGCTGAGGCCAAGCGTCCGGGCGATCTCTGCCAGCGGCCGGGGATCTGAGATGTCCGCGGCCATCAGGCTGTGCATTTGCTGCAGCAGAGGGTCCTTAGTGGTTTCCACCCTTTGCCGGACGCCGGCGGGACGGATTTCGCCATGTGCCATGGCATCCGATGTTGCTGCTGCCAGTTCTTCGGATGTGCGTGCGGCGATCCAGGCCAGCATCGCGTCGCCGGTCGCGATGCCGCCGGCCGCGGTCAGACGGCGCCGGTTCAGGCAGTAGATCCGGTCGCTGACGTCAATGTCCGGCCAGGTCTCGCGAAATCCCGGCTCTGCCTCGTAGTGCAGCACCGCTTGGTGCCCATCCAGAAACCCCAATTCTGCCAGAACCACTGTGCCGGTGTCGACACCGCCCAGGGTTGCACCGCTGCGCTCGGCTCGGGACAGCCAGGCGCGTGTTCCCGCGGGGACGGCTTGCAGCGGGTCATAGCCGGCGCAGATCAGCACGAGGTCTGGCAGCGGAGCCTCCTGCCAGCTTGTCCTGTCCGGCGTTACGATCGCGCCGTTTGACGCCCGTACGGCGGTTTGCGTAGCGGCCAGCGTCTCCCAGGTGAAGAGTGTCTTTCCGGCGCATTTGTTGGCCAGCCGCAGTGTTTCTGCCGCGAGGACATAGGCCAGCATCTGAAAACCGGGGAAGAGGATAAAGGCCGTTTTATGCATGGTGGGAGTATTGAGATAAATCAAGGGCGTTTCCAGATAAATACTTGCTGCCAGCTGGCGGTTACCCTCGCCCCAGGAAACTGCGAAAGGATCATTCATGACCGTTATGACCCCAACCCCGCTGCAAGGCCGCCCGGCCAATTGTTCGGACGCCGAATGGGAGGCGCGCTGCGAGCTTGCTGCCATTTACAATGCGCTGGTGAAATACCGGCTGACGGATCAGACCAACCAGTGGCATGCAATCCGGGTGCCGGGCGAGGACGCGCTGATCACCCATCACTATGGCTGGATGCATGAGGAGGTCGCGGCCTCCAATCTGATCAAGGTAGGGTTCGACCGGGTGAACCACAATCCGGAAAACGGGGAGCCTAACCCCTCGGCCACGGAGATCGGCAAGCTGTTCTTTGAGGCAGAGCCGGAGAAGAACTGCATTATGCATATCCACACCAAGGCGATCATGGGCGTTAGTGCGCAAAAGGAGGGCGTGGGTCCCTACAGCCAGGCCTATCTGATGATCGGCGGCGGCGGCGTTCTGGGCTATACCGATTACGAGTTCGAATGCACCGATGATTTCCTGACAGGATTGCTGGCAGCGGGCCGCGGTAAAAAGGCTGTGGTGGAAGCCTGGCATGGCGCCTTTGTGTTTGGTGCCACGGCGGGGGAGGCGTTCTTCCGTTCCTTCTACCTGGATCAGGCCTGTGCGGTACAGCTGGAGGTGCAAAAGGCGGCCGCCTGCCCGGGTGTTGAAATCCGCACCATTCCCGAGTCAGAGCAGAAACGCCATTTGCGCGATATGGCCGCCAGTGACTGGTATGGCTACGAGGGTGAATTGGAGTGGCACGCCATCCGCCGCCGGCTGGACGCAGAGGCGCCTCATTACAAAGGCTGAAACCGGTCCGGAACCGCAGGCCGAGGGCTCCCGCGCCTTGCCGGTTGCATCAAAGATGCCGCCGCAAGCCTTGGGCCCGGCGCCGTGCGGATGCACGGCGCGCGCCGCACAGCGGCGCCAGGCCCAACGGGAGCGGGGCAATCTTCGATTGATCCGGTCCGGGCGGGAGATTTTTCCCTTCTGAACATGGCCGCTGAAAGGAAATGCAAAAAAGCCCCCGCGCGCGGCGCGGGGGCAGGTCTTCGAGGGATGTCTTGGTCCGGTTTTCCGTTGAACCGGTTCAGGTTTTCCATTCGGAAGGATCGCGGTCGGCAAAAGCTGCAACCAGGAAGTCGATGAAGGCGCGCACCTTGGGCTGGGTGAATTTGCCAGGCGGATAGACCGCGTAGATGCCTTGGGTTTCCATCGGCAGACTGGGCATCACGTCCTCGACCAGTCCTTCCTCCAGCGCTTCGGAGTAGAGGTAGCTGGGCAGATAGGCGATGCCGAGGCCCGAGATCGCCGCGTTCAGCAGCGACTGCCCGTCATTGACCGACAGCCAGCCGGAGGTACGCACCTGGCGTTTTTCGCCTGACGGTGCGGTGATCTTCCAGACATTGCCGCTGGACTGGCTGGAGTAATGCAAAAGCTTGTGGTTGTTCAGCTCGTCGATTTTCTGAGGCCGGCCGTATTTCTCAAGATAGGCAGGAGAGGCGATCATCCGCTTGGTGGTTTCGGTCAGCTTGCGGGCGCGCAGGGAGCTGTCTTCCAGCTCGCCGATCCGCACTGCCATGTCGAAACCTTCGGAAATCAGCTCCACATAGCGGTTGTTCAGCACCATATTGACAGTGATGTCCGGAAAATCGCGCAGGAAGTCCGATAGCACCGGCGACAGGTGATTGACCCCGAAATCGGTGGCGACCGAAATTCGCAGCAGGCCGGAGGGCGCAGATTGCATCGAGGTGACCAGCGCATCTGCTTCGCCTGCGTCATTCAGCACCCGGCGGGCCCGGTCGTAATAGGCTAGGCCGATCTCGGTGGGCGAGACCCGGCGGGTGGTGCGGTTCAGGAGGCGCGCGCCAAGGCGGGCCTCCAAGCTGGAGACATGTTTGGAGACGGCAGATTTCGAAATCCCCATCTTCCGCGCCGCGTCGGTGAAGCCCCCTTGGTCCACCACATTGGCAAAGGCCTCCATTTCCGTCAGTCGGTCCATGTTCACCCGTCCTCGCAATTCCTTGTTGCCCTCAGTGTTGCAGGTGAAATCGGGCAAGATCGGGGCAGGCTTGGGATAATTGCGAGGTTTCGTGCGGATCGTTTGCGCTGTGGAAACGGCGGCGGCTTTGGCCGGCGGGACGGCAGTAGGAAGGTTAAAATAGCTTTAAAATGTGAGTTTTATCACCAGAATCCACAGGGGCAGGGTGATTGCGCTGAGGAGTGTGGATTGCGCAATTAGCGTGGCAGCAAGCTCCCGGTCGGCGCCAAAGGCGGAAGCCAGCACATGAGCGGCGGAGGCCGTAGGCAGAGCAGCAAACAGCACCAGAACAGCGGCCAGGCCGGCCTCTGCGCGCAGCAGCAGGCAGGCCGCCAGGACCAGCGTCGGAACCAGCACCAGCCGCACCAGGCACAGATAGCCGTTAAAGAGATCCAGCCGCGCAAGGGCCCGCCAGTTCATCGTGGCGCCAATGGAGAGCAGCGCAATCGGAATGGCGGCATGGGCCAGCATTTCGGCCGGGGCCAGGATCGGGGCCGGGATTTTATAGCCGGACAAGCCAACTGCGACGCCTGCAATGGAGGCCAGCAGGAAGGGATTCAGCGCAATCTTCAGCACTGTTTCCCGCAACGACAGGCTGCCGCCGCGTGACAGCGCCGTGACGGCCAGTACATTGGCGACCGGCACCGCCATGCCGATGGCAACAGCCATCTGGCCGGTCAGCTCTGTGCCGATCGCGGGCAGGGCGACAAAGGCAATGGCCGTATTGAAACGCCAGGCGGTCTGCCAGGCACCTGCAAAGTCGAGAAAGCTGCTTGCTCTGAAACTGCGTGCCAGCAGGCCGAGGCCCAGTGCCAGGGCCAGGATGCTCCAGACTGCAGGGCCGATACGGCCCAAATCGGCTGCCGCGATGGGCCGTCCGCAGGCTGCAAAGAACAGCAGAGCCGGAAACAGCACCTCGAAATTCAGTTTGTCGAGACCTTGCCAGGCCTGCGGTGCCAGCCGCCTGCGCACCAGGCCGCCCAGTGCGACCATCAGGAAGCTGGGGGTAAGACCCATCAGAATGACTGCAAAAACCACGGCGGCCCCCTGCCTTGCTTTACGCTGGCGACAGTGGCGCCGCTGGGTGCGGCAGGCAAGCAAAAGCATGAGACCGGCATGGGCCGGGCGCTTTGCTGACGCAAATTTGTGCATCCTGGAAAGGCGGCCGGATTGCCGCCAGCCCATGCACAGCTAGCTTTAACGTGATAGCAGAGCGAAGTGCTGGAGGAAGCGAGATGAAACTGCTGATTGCGGCTGCGGTGTCTGCCTGCCTGGCGGCCCCCTTGCTGGCGGGCGGGGAGACGCCTTCGAACCCAGGGGCAAAGGTGTATTTCGCCAATGTTGAAGATGGGGATACGGTCACGTCGCCGGTGACGCTGGTCTTTGGCCTGTCTGGCATGGGGGTGGCGCCGGCCGGGGTGGCGAAGGAGAACACCGGCCATCACCACTTGCTGATCGACCGGCCGCCGCTGGGCGAAGGGGAGGAGGGCGCAGATGAGCTGGCCTATGGCCTGCCTTCTGACGAAAACCATCTGCATTTTGGCGGCGGCCAGACCGAGGTGACACTGGAACTGTCTCCGGGCCGCCATACGCTGCAACTGGTGCTAGGCGATGCGGGCCATGTGCCGCACGCGGTGCCGGTGGTGTCTGAAGTGATTACGATCACGGTAGAGTGACGCTTCGGCCCGGAGCGAAACATCCGGGCGGCTGCACAGGTTAGGCAGGAGAACCCAAAACAAGAGGACCTTCCATGCTGACCTGCATCATCCGCTATAAAATCAACCCGGCCAAGAAGGCGCAGTTCGAACAATACGCCCGCAACTGGGGGCAGGCAATTCCGCGCTGCGGGGCGGACCTGATCGGGTATTTTGCCCCGCACGAGGGGTCTTCGACACTGGCTTATGGCATCTACAACGTGGAGAGCCTGGCGGAATACGAGGCCTATCGCGCGCGGCTGGCGGCCGATCCGCTGGGGCGGGAGAATTACGAGTTCGCGCAAAAGGAAAGGTTTTTGCTGCGCGAGGACCGAACCTGGCTGAAGCTGGTTTCGGAGCCGCATGGCGAGAGATAGGAGCAGAGCGGAATGATTGCCGTTATTTTTGAGGTCGAGCCGGCTGAAGGCATGAAGGACAGTTACCTTGAACATGCGGCCGGGCTGCGGCCGCTGTTTGAAGGGATCGAGGGTTTCATTTCGGTCGAGCGCTTCCAGAGCCTGGCAACGCCGGGCAAGCTGCTGTCGCTGTCGTTCTGGGAAAGCGAGGAGGCACTGGCGGCCTGGCGTCAGCTTCCGGCGCACCGGGCGGCGCAGGCCAAGGGGCGCGGGGAGTATTTTGCGGACTACCGGCTGCGCGTCGCGGGGGTGATCCGCGATTACGGCATGGAGGCGCGGGCAGAGGCCCCGCGGGACAGCGTGGCCGTACACGGCTGATCTTTGTGCCAGCCAGAGTTGCCGCAAAGAATTTTGAAAGATTTGCGCTGATGCTTGTCCCAACTGCTGCAGCGGGCGGCTCCCGCCCGGCTTAGGCGCATTGAAATGCTCCTGCACCCGTTGGGCACGGCACTGCGCCATGGCGCAGTGCCCTCCGCCGCGCCGCCGGCGCGGCGCCTGGCCCAACTGCGGGCCGGGCCTGAAAGGGCCGGGTAACGCAGGCGGGAGAGCTTCGGCCGCCTTAGAGGCTGGCAGCCAGACGGGTGCCCTGGTTGATGGCGCGTTTGGCATCCAGTTCCGCGGCCACATCGGCCCCGCCGATCACATGAGCGGTGATGCCGCGGTCTGCGAGATCATCAGCCAAGGACCGTTCGGAGACTTGGCCCGCGCACAGCACGATGGTGTCTGCCGGGATCACCCGCGGATTTTCCCTAGCCTCGCCAAAGCTAACATGCAGGCCTTCAGCGTCGATGCGCTCGTAGTTGACGCCGCCGACGAACTCAACGTTCTTCATCTTGAGTGCGGTGCGGTAAATCCAGCCGGTGGTCTTGCCCAGCCGCTTGCCGTGGCGTTCGGCCTTGCGCTGCAGCAGGGTCACCTTCCGGGCGGGGGCTGCGGGCTGCGGACCTTCGGGGGCGAGGCCTGCGCGGTGTTCAGCCGGGTCCGCAACGCCCCATTCCTTCAGCCAGGCAGGCAGGTCGGTGGTGGGGCTGTGGCCCTCTTCCAGAAGAAATTCGGAGACGTCAAAGCCGATGCCGCCCGCGCCGACCACAGCAACGTGCAGGCCGCCGGCTTTTTGTGGCGCAGCACGTCAATGTAGCTCAGCACATTGTCCCGGTCCTGGCCGGGGATCGCGGGGGCGCGCGGGGTGACGCCGGTGGCGATCACCACCTCGTCGAAGGCGGTCAGGTCCTCTGCCGCAACCTCACGGCCCAGCTCCAAGGTGATGCCGGCATCAGCCACCATCACCCTGTACCAATCCACCAGTCCCCAGAATTCCTCCTTACCCGGCACCTGTTTGGCCATGTTGAGCTGGCCGCCAATTTCACCGGCGCGGTCGAACAGGGTGACCCTGTGGCCGCGCTGGGCAGCCGTTAGGGCTGTGGCGAGGCCTGCGGGGCCGGCGCCGACGATGGCAACGGATTTGGACGTGGCCGCGGGTTCGATCACCAATTCAGTCTCGTGGCAGGCACGCGGATTGACCAGGCAGGAGGTCAGCTTGCCGCTGAAGGTATGGTCGAGGCAGGCCTGGTTGCAGGCGATGCAGGGAGCGATCTGGTCCGCTTGCCCGGCTTCGGCCTTGGCCACGAAATCGGCATCCGCCAGCATCGGCCGGGCCATCGACACCATGTCGGCGCAGCCCTCGGCCAGCACCTGCTCGGCGACTTCGGGTGTGTTGATGCGGTTGGAGGTGATCACTGGGATGCCGACCTTGCCCATCAGCTTCTTGGTGACCCAGGCAAAGGCCGCGCGGGGAACCGAGGTGGCGATGGTCGGGATACGGGCCTCGTGCCAGCCGATGCCGGTGTTGAGGATTGTGGCGCCGGCCTTTTCGATTTCCTGTGCCAGTTGCACGACTTCCTCATGCGTGGAGCCGTTCGGCACCAGGTCGATCATCGACAGGCGGAAGATGATGATGAAATCGCGGCCCACGGCCTTGCGCGTGCGGCGCACCACCTCAATCGGCAGCCGCATCCGGTTCTCATAGAAGCCGCCCCAGCGGTCGGTGCGCTTGTTGGTGTGGGTGACCAGGAACTGGTTGAGGAAGTATCCCTCCGATCCCATGATTTCGACGCCGTCATAGCCTGCCTCCTGCGCCAGCCGGGCGGCGTTCACGATGTCGGCGATCTGCTTTTCGATGCCATCCTCGTCCAGCTCATGCGGCGGGAAAGGGGAGATCGGCGATTTCACAGGGCTGGGGGCGACGCATTTGGGGCCATAGGCATATCGGCCAGCGTGCAGGATCTGCATGGCAATCTTGCCGCCCGCCGCATGCACCCGGTCCGTCACCACGCGGTGGTTCTCTACATCCTTGGGCGAGGTCATCATCGAGGCCCCCGGCAGCACGGATCCCTCAAGGTTTGGGCCGATGCCGCCGGTCACCATCAGCGCCACCCCGCCGCGGGCGCGGGCGGCATAGAATTCTGCAACCCGGTTCCAGTCTCCGGTCTCCTCCAGCCCGGTGTGCATCGAGCCCATCAGCACCCGGTTCTTGAGCCGGGTAAAGCCCAGATCCAGCGGGGCAAGCAGATTGGGGTACGCTGTCATCGTAAAACTCTCCCTGGCAGTTGCCCCTAGGATCAAGGGCGCGGGCCGCCTTGTCACGGGCAAACGCCGCGTCACCCCCTTGCGTGCCCCGGCGGCAAGCGGTCTAAGGTTGTGAAAACCTTTGCCTAGGAGAGCCTGATGACGCCGGAAGAGATTGCCAAGCTGCCCTACCGCCCCAACGTCGGGGTGATGCTGATCAATGCCGAGGGAGCGGTGTTCGTCGGTCAGCGCAAGGACCGCTACAAGGACGCCTGGCAGATGCCGCAGGGCGGGATCGACGCGGGTGAGGACCCGCGGATTGCGGCGCTGCGCGAGCTGGAGGAAGAAACCGGTGTGGCGCCTGAGCTGGTTGAGATTATCGCCGAGAGCAACGGCTGGCTGCCTTACGACTTGCCGCATGACGTGGTGCCCAGTTTCTGGGGCGGCAAATACCGCGGGCAGGAACAGAAGTGGTATCTGATGCGGTTCCTCGGCACGGATGACCAGGTCAATATCGAGACTGATGATCCGGAGTTCTCGGCCTGGTGCTGGCAGCCGGTGGAGAGCCTTGTGGAGAAGATCGTGCCGTTCAAGCGCGAGGTCTATGCGCGGGTGGTGGCAGAGTTCCGGGAGTATCTGTGAGATGCGGTTCTTGTTTGGTTTGCAGAATGTCACCGCCCGTCTTATAGGCCGGGCAGCGCACGTCCCGCCCCCCACTGGGCAGGTGCTTCGCTTCCTCCCCGGCGGAGCGGGCGCTGCCCTATCCGTGAGCTTCCTGATGTTTTTGGCCGGCCCGGCTGCGGCCCTCAGCTGCCTGCCCTGGGGTCCGGCGGACGCCTATCTGCAGGCCGCAAAATCGGACAGCGTCTACAACGTCATCGCAGGCGAGCTGCGGTTTGACGAAACCCTGCTGCCGCAGTCGCATGCTGATAATCCCAATGACACGCCGCCGCTGACCCGCGTCCCGGCGCAGCTGACGGGCAAGCTGCTGGAGGGCAAGTATTTCTCAGGCCGGGTTAATCTGCCGGTGACGCTGGAGGTGGAATGCCTGGGCCCTTGGTGCGGTGGGATGAAGTCCGGCGCGGGCTATGTGTTTTTTGCCGAACAGCGCGGGAAGGCGCTGGTGGTCCGGGCGAATGCCTGCGGCGGGCTTGCGTTTGATGATACACCGGAAGTGCGGCGGCAGGTGCTAGATTGCCACCGCGGTAAAGCGTGCGAGCCTGCCCTGCCGCAGTGATCCGGGTTACTCCGTCGGAGCGGTCAGCGGTTTGCGCAACCGCAGGCGGGATTGGCCAAGCCACAGGCTGAACAGGGCCAGCACGGCACCCAGCATCTGGTTCGGCGTCAGGGTCTCATTCAGCAGCAGCCAGCCCAGGATCACGGCAGACAGCGGGCTGAGCACACCCAGGAGCGAAACCTGCGATGGGTCGAGCCGGGCAAGGCCGCGGAACCACAGGATATAGGTCAGCGCGCCGCCGATGAGGCTCATGTAGGCAAGGCCCAGGATATTGGCAGCCGTGAAGACCGGCATCTCAGGCACTATCCACAAAGCAACAGGCACCAGCAGAAGCCCGCCTGCAGTCAGCTGCCAGGCGGTGAAGGTGAGGGGCGGCACCGGCGGCTGCCACTTGCGGGTGAGAACAACGCCGGCGGCCATCGACAGCGCTCCTCCGAGGCCGGCAAGAACGCCTAAAGTGTCGAGTTGGGCGGCTGGGGTCAGGACCAGCAGGGCGACACCTGCCATGCTCAGAAGCGAGGCGGCAATGGCAGCGGCGCGGATCTGCGTCTGCAGCAGCAAGGCGGACAGGAACACCACGATCAGCGGCTGCACCGCTCCCAGCGTTGCGGCAACCCCGCCCGGCAGGCGGTAGGCGGACAGGAACAGCAGCACCCAGAACAGCGAGAAGTTCAGCGCACCGAGAACCATCAGCCGTGGCATCCAGTTGGGGGGCGGCAGCCGACGCACCAGCACCAGCAGAAGAAGCCCGGCGGGCAGAGCCCGCAGCAGCGCCACAACCAGCGGTGAGTGGCCGGGCAGCAGGGTGGTCGTCACAATGTAGCTGCTGCCCCAGATGGCGGGGGCCAGCGCGGTCAGCAGAAGGGTCCGGATTGGCATGTAGATCTCCTTATCTTGATGTCGAGATAATGGATTTTATCTTGACGTCAAGATGTAAAGGTCTACACCGTCGGCATGGATCATGTGGATTTTATCACCCTGCAATGGGGGCGGGAGCGGCCGGACCTGGATGTGACGGCCATGGGCGTGATTGGCCGGGTGGCGCGGCTGTATCTGGCCTATCAGCGTGAAATGCATAAGACCTTTGCGGAATTCGGGTTGAATGCGGCCAAGTTTGATGTGCTGGCCACGCTGCGCCGGTCCGGGGCTCCCTATACGCTGTCACCGGGCGATCTGCTGAAGGCGACAATGGTGGCATCGGGAACGATGACCAACCGGATCGACCGGCTGGAGGCAGACGGGCTGGTCAAACGGGAGGTGAACCCGGAGGACAGCCGCAGTTTTCTGGTCGGGCTGACAGAAGAGGGGCGCGCCTTGATCGATAAGGCGGTTACTGAGCATGTAAAAACCCAGGCGCGGCTTTTGGAGGATATGAACGCGCAGGAAGTTGCTGCGTTCACGGCACTTCTGGGCAGAGCCCTGGAGGCGGCCGGCGGCTGAGATTGCAGTCTGAACATCTGCTTTGCCCGCCGCAGGCAGGCAGGGTGCGCGAGGCGGCAAAGCCGCGCCGCGCTGTGCCCATCGGGCGGAAGCGCACCGTTAGGTGCGGTTCCGGCGGGCGGGAGGGCTGCGCAGGTTTAAACCAGCCCGGCCTCTTCCAGCAGGTGGCGCACATTGGTTTCAGGGCGCGGGCCGATATGGCGGATCACCTCGCCTGCGCAGATGCAGCCCATGCGTGCGCAGACTTCCATGCTGCGCCCTGTGGCCATGCCGAACAGGAAACCGGCGGCGAACTGGTCGCCGGCACCGGTGGCGTCCACGGGGGTGATCATCTCAACGGGCACGTCGATGCGCACGCCTTCGTTCAGTACAGTCACCCCGTCGCCGGACCGGGTGCAGACCACCAACGGGCAGATCGCCGCGGTCCTGGCCATCGCCTTTTCCAGTTCATCGGTTTCAAACAGGGCGCAAATTTCGTCCTGGTTGCCGATGACAAAATCCAGCTCTTCGCCGATCAGGGTTAGGAAGTCCGCGCGGTGGCGTTCAACGCAGAACGGATCAGAAATCGAAATGCCAACCCGGCCGCCGCCCTCGCGACATTTCCGGGCGGCTTCCATAAAGGCAGTCTTGCCCTTGTCCTTGTCGAACAGATAGCCTTCCAGGAACATGATCTGCGCATTGCCGGCAACCTCCTCCGGCACGTCGGTGGAGCTTAGCTCGGACGAGGTGCCCAGATAGGTGTTCATGGACCGCTCGCCATCGGGTGAGACAAAGATCATCGACCGCGAGGTTGGCAGCTCTTCGTCCGCAACCGGCGGGTTCACGAACCCGACGCCCTCGTTGTTCATCGCATCGGCATAGAATTTACCCAGCGCGTCGTCCCGGACCCGGCCGATAAACGCAGCCTCCAGCCCCAGCGCGCCAGCACCTGCGATTGTATTGGCCACTGAGCCGCCCGGCGTTAATACCCGGTTGCCCATCGCCGCATACAAATCTTCGCAGCGGTCGCGTTCGATCAGCTGCATGATGCCCTTTTCGATGCCCTGTTCGGCCAGAAAGCTGTCCTCGCACTGCGCGATCACATCGACCACGGCATTGCCAATACCGACGAGCTGATAGGTTTTGGTCATGGTCCCTCCTCGGGGGTTCCGGAGCGGTTTTGGTCGTGGCCACTATGCCGCCAAAAAAGTTTACAGATTCTTGTCTTCGTACATGCAGAGGTCGCGGATCAGGCAGCTGCCGCACATCGGCTTGCGCGCCTTGCAGTGATAGCGCCCGTGCAGGATCAGCCAGTGATGGGCGTGCTGCTGGAAATCCGCCGGGATGTTGTCCTCCACCGCGCGCTCCACGGCGTCCACATCCTTGCCCGGCGCGATGCCGGAACGGTTGCCGACCCGGAAGATATGGGTATCCACCGCCTGCGCAGGCTGTTTCCACCACATGTTCAGCACCACATTGGCGGTTTTGCGGCCCACACCAGGCAGTGACTGCAGAGCAGCGCGGGAATTCGGCACCTCGCCGCCGTAGTCTTCGACCAGGATCTTCGACAGTTTGATCACGTTCTTGGCCTTGTTGCGGTAAAGGCCAATGGTCTTGATATGCTCGATCAGCTGCTCTTCGCCCAGATCCAGCATTTTCTGCGGGGTGTCGGCGATCTTGAACAGCTCGCGGGTTGCCTTGTTCACACCGGCATCGGTGGCCTGTGCTGACAGCGCCACCGCCACCACCAGCGTATAAGCGTTGACATGTTCCAGCTCGCCTTTGGGTTCGGGCTCAGCTGCCTGGAACCGCGTAAAGATCTCGCGGAGCGTATGATAATCGAGTTGCTTTGCCATGGCTGCGCTTATGGCCTGTTCTCACCCGCGGGCGCAATGATTTAGCGAGCCGGGTGCGGGAAGCTTGGCAACCCTGCGGCGCTGGTGCAACCCGGGTACAAGACCTTACTCCGAATTACAGGCCTGGAATATTGCACCGTCTTCTGCGAGCCGGGATTGCTCGCGTTTCCAGCCTGCCTTGTCGGCAGCTAGAACTGCAGCAGGAATGATGTCCACTTTAAAGCTGCGGTTCAGGGCGCCGCAGGCTGTATTCTTGACGCAATGGCATCCATCAAGGCCCGTCATCTGCAGTGTGCCGATGCGGTTTTCTGCCAGATAGTCTTCAAGCGCCGGCGAGGAAAAGGCGTCGCCAATATGTTTCACGAATTCAGCCGACACCGGCAGCTGCAGCCGCGGGTCCAGCCCCAGGCCTGCTGAGTTGCGGTTGCCCAGGCCCTGGTTGGCCCAGCTGTTCAGCCGGTTGGTCCACCAGCCCTTCATGACGTGACGGATCACGATCACCGGTTCGCCGCGGGAGCGGGCTTTGCGGGCAAGCTGCTGGATGCAGCTGATGGGGCGAGGAGATCTGCCTCGCTCCAGTCCCGCCCTGCTTGCAGCCGGGTGAAATCCTCCTGCATGTCGATCACCAGCAGCGCAGTGCCGGGGCGTTTGGCGGGGTCAATGCGGGGACCGCGGGTCGGAGCGGTCATCCGCCGGATCCCCCAGGCCGTATAAGCGGCGGCCAGTAGGCCCATGCTGCCCAGGATCCAAAGAACAATCATGTCAGCCCTCCTGCGCCTGGTTAAGGAAGAAACGCGTGAGCGTCAGTTGCACCCGGTGGTGCGTGGCGATGTCCGCGTCGGAGAAGCCTCTGGCAAAGTCTTGCAGAACCGCAGTTTCACGGGTCCGGATCTCCTGGATGATCTCCGCGCCGCGGGGGGTGAGCCGGTAGCAGGAGCTGCCCTTGCGGGCCGGGTTGGGGCTGGCTTCGATCAGCACCTCCTGCCGCAGCTCCTTCAGGATGCGCGACACGAACTGCCGTTTCAGCTGAAGATCCTTGCCCAGCTGCGGCGCTGTGGCGCCAGGGCGATTGAGCAGCCCTTCCAGCAGCGCGCGCTGGCCCAGGGTGATGCCGTGCGGCAGGGTGCCTTGCTCGACCGCGGCGGTGATCCCGCGCAGCAGCGGGCGGGTGGCCTGCACGGCCTCGTAAAGCTGATCCAATGCCTGTGTCATGGCGGCAGGGTAGGTGCAGGAGGATGATTCGTCAATTGAGTTGACAAGAAGGGAACACAGGTAACCGCAACTTCCGGGTCGATTGCCAGCGCTTTGCGCAGTAGGTTGAGGAGCAAGTCAGAACAGGTTGGGCCGATGAATATCGAAGCACGGGAAAACACCTATCATTACGGCGTCATGCGCCGGGCGATCGAACTGATCGACGATGGCGGCGAAGATCTGACGCTGGAACAGCTGGCCGCCCGCATGGACATGAGCCCGGCGCATTTCCAGCGGCTGTTTTCGGCCTGGGTCGGGGTCTCGCCCAAGCGCTACCAGCAGTATCTGCGGCTCGGACACGCCAAGGCGCTGCTGCGCGAGCGATTCACCACGCTGGAGGCCTCCCATGCGGTGGGGCTGTCAGGGTCCGGCCGGCTGCACGACCTGTTTCTGCGCTGGGAAGCGATGAGCCCCGGCGAATACGCCCGCAAGGGTGATGGCTTGCGGATCTTCTGGGGCTGGTTCGACAGCCCCTTTGGCCTGGCCCTGGTGATGGGTACGGAAAAAGGTATTTGCGGTCTGGCATTTGCGGCCGAGACTGGCGCCGAGCCTGCCATGGCCGACATGCGGGCGCGCTGGCCGCAGGCGGAGTTCATCGAGGATCCCATGGCTCTGCGCCCGCTGGCCGAGGCAGCCTTTGCCCAGAAGGGCGAGACTGCCTTGCACATGATCGGCGCGCCCCTGCAGATCAAGGTGTGGGAGGCGCTGCTGCGCATCCCCACAGGCCATGTCACCACCTATTCCGAACTGGCCCAGGCGATCGGCGCCCCCAAGGCGGTGCGCGCCGTTGGTACCGCAGTCGGGCGTAACCCGGTCAGCTGGCTGATCCCCTGCCATCGTGCCTTGCGCAAGTCCGGTGCACTGGGCGGCTATCACTGGGGCCTGCCTGTCAAACGCGCGATGCTTGCCTATGAGGCTGCGCGGGATGAGGAGGCTGCGGCAGATGATATGCGCGCTGCCGGCTGAAGAGGCGCTGCAGCAGGCCGGCGGCAGGGCGTTCGGCGGCTTGCTGTGTCTCGTGGCGCAGGCGGGCAGCGTCCCGCTCCGCTTCATAAGGTTTTGGAAGGCGTTGCCGGGTGTCCCAGCGGTCTTTGCCCAGGGTGATCATGGTTATCCAGTCATAGGTCAGCATTAGTTTCTCCTTTTCTGAGGGCAGAAAAACAGACCACTGCTGACAGGCTGCTGTCAGTGGCCTGTGCTAAGATGTCAGCAGACTGTCACTGGAGCCTGCCCATGCCGCGTACCGGACGCCTGTTCGAAATCATCCAGATCCTGCGTTCTGCTGCGTCACCGGTGCGGGCAGAGGATCTGGCACAGATGCTGGAAGTCAGCAAACGCACCATCTACCGCGACATCGCGGCGCTGCAGGCGATGCGTACGCCGGTCGAAGGCGAGGCTGGGGTCGGCTATATCCTGCGCAAGGGATATGATCTGCCGCCGCTCAACTTTGATGAGGAGGAGCTGGAAGCGTTGCATGTGGGGCTGGCAATGCTGATACGCACCGGGGATGGTGCGCTGCAACAGGCGGCAGAACGGGTCAGCCGCAAGATCACCGACGTACATGCCACTGCCGACTGGCTGCAAGTGGCGCCCTGGGGTGCGCCGCTGGATGATCCGGACCAGGGATGCGTGTCCAAGGCGCTGCTGCGCCAGGCGGTGCGAGAAAGCCGCAAGCTGCGGATCTCCTATGTCAGCCCGGACAGCGGCGAGACCTGCCGCACCCTGCGCCCGCTGGCGCTGATTTATCACATAGAAAGCACCATGCTGGCCGCCTGGTGCGAGCTGCGCAGCGGTTTCCGCCACTTCCGGACCGACCGGATGTTCGCAGCAGAAATGCTAGAGGACGGTTTTGCGCCTGAGGCCGCAACCCTGCGAAAGCTGTGGATTGAGCAGGAAGGCTGGGACTTTGCCTTTGCGCCCTGAGGCGGTTTTGCGCGGTATTTCGCCAATGTGAGGCAATCCTGCCTTGAGAAGGCGGCACTGCGGCACGATATTTGAGCGGAACGCCGGGCGCGGCCCGGATTTGAGAAAGAAGAAGGCAGATTTGAAGATGCAGATGAAACTCACCACGGCAGGATTTGTTGCCGCCGCGCTGGGCCTGAGCGCCTGTACCGATCCCGCAACCATCGGCACGCCGGGCAGCAATACCCAGCAGGGTGCTATCCTAGGCGGCATCATCGGTGCCGGTGTCGGCGCCATTGCCAATGATTCCGACCGCGGCCTGGGGGCTGTGACCGGCGCGCTGGTTGGTGCCACTGCCGGCGGGGTGATCGGCAACCAGCTGGACGCGCAGGAGCGCGAACTGCGCCAGACCTTGGCCAATGACTCGATCACCATCGTCAACACTGGCGACCGGCTGATCCTGTCCTTCCCTAACGATCTGACCTTTGCCACCGACAGCTATGCAATCGCGCCGGCGGTGCAGGGCGATCTGCGCCGGGTTGCCGACAGCCTGGTGCGTTACCCCAACAGCACCATCCAGGTGATCGGCCATACTGACAGCGATGGCGATGCCGGTTACAATCAGGGGTTGTCAGAGCGCCGCGCCAATGCGGTGGCCGACCAGATCCAGGCGGGCGGGGTGCCCTATCACCGAATTCGCATCATCGGCCGCGGCGAAGAGCAGCCGGTGGCCTCCAACCTGACGCCGGAGGGCAAGGCCCGCAACCGCCGCGTCGAGGTGGTGGTGATCCCGCAGGCGGCCTGATCCCCGGCACTTGCGGAACTTCACGGCCCGCCCCGTTTGGGGCGGGCTTTTTCATGCCGCAGGTCTCCTGCTGTAGCCTTGCACATGACCTGCGCGTTCATGGGTGTTTTCAGACAAGGCACGCCGCATACATGATGCGCACCAAGGAGACGCACAAAAAGGAGCTTCCGATGGCCGACCCCGTATTGCTCACCATTTCCGGCTCGCTGCGCAGCGCGGCCACAAACCGCAAGCTGCTGGCGGAAGCTGCCCGCGTGTTCGGGCCCGCAACTGTGGTGGCGGCGGATTTGAACCTGCCGCTTTATGATGGCGACGCCGAAGCCGCGGAAGGCATCCCGGCCGCGGTGCAAGCGCTTGCGGATCAGATTGCGGCGGCGGATGCCATCGCGATTTCCACCCCGGAATACAACAAGGGGCCCTCCGGCGTGCTGAAAAACGCGCTCGACTGGGTCAGCCGCACCGAAGGCAACCCCTGGGCGGACAAGCCGGTCGCAGTGATGTCGGCGGCGGCCGGCCGGGCCGGTGGCGAGCAGGCACAAGCGCTGCTGCGCGGCTTTCTGGTGCCTTTCCAGCCGCGGGTGATTGCCGGGCCGGGGGTGCATCTGGCCGGATCAGGCAAGGAGTTCAACGAAGCCGGGCGGCTGATCAGCGAACAGTATGAAGGCACGCTCACCAAGCTGATGCAGAAGCTGCGCGCGGAAGCCGTGCACTAAGCTTGCCTTGCAGCCGGCCGCGGCTAAGGTGGCGGCATGAGTATTGCAAGCGCACCGCCGCAGCAGCGGCTGACGGACATGATGGATCCGGCCCGGGCCGCTGCCTTTCAAACCGCGCTGGGGCTGGAGCCGGACATCGGCGCGGGCAGCGCGCTGCCGCCTTTCTTTCACCAGCTCTATTTCTGGACGCCGCTGCCGCCCGGAAACCTGGGGCGGGACGGCCATCCAAAGGTGGGCGGTGCCGGGCTGATCCCGGACCTGGGCCTGCCGCGGCGGATGTGGGCTGGCGGGCGCTTGCGGTTTGAGGCGCCTTTGCGGGCAGGTGTTGCGGCCGAAAAGATGTCCGTATTAGAGAAGGCGGAGCGCAAAGCCGGCCGCACCGGCCAATTGGGCCTGGTGACCCTGCGCCATGAGATCCGGCAAGACGGGCGGTTGTGCCTCACCGAGTGGCATGACCTGGTTTACCGCGGGGACCCGGACCCGGCTGCGCCCAGGCCGGTGCCGCCGGCGGCGCGGAGGGATGAGACAGATGCGCGGCAGGTTTCCTTCAGTTCAACCCTGCTGTTCCGCTATTCGGCGCTGACCTTCAACGGGCACCGGATCCACTATGATCTGGACTATGCCCGCGATGTCGAAGGGTACGAAGGGCTGGTGGTGCATGGCCCTCTATTGGCGCAGCAACTGATGCTGCTGGCAGAGGAGCTGATGAGCCCGCTGGCGGAGTTTTCCTTCCGGGCGACGTCTCCCCTGATGCATTTCGAAACCGCTGTTTTGTGCCGCAACGGCCGGGACCTGTGGGTACGCGGGCCGGACGGGCGGCAATGCATGAGTGCAATTGCAGTGCCGCGCGGCTGAAGGAGGTGCTCCCGCGCCCCAAGCTGCCCTGGCGGGCAGATTAGGGGCTTGGGCGTGGCGCTGCTGCACAGCGCAGGGGATTTTGCTGAGAAGCGCTTGATGGGCAACGCTGCCCCTCAAGGCGCCAACTCAATTGTGAAACGCCCTTTGACGCCTCAAGGGTTAACCGCGCGTGCCGCGCGGCGGCTGCGCCGCCCTTGACCCGCCAAAGGGCAGGAGGTGCGCGCCGGTCAGAGGTTGTCTTCCACCCGGAAGCCCTGCGGAATGTTGTCATTGTCTTCCAAGAGCAGGTCCGCCATCACATGGGCTGCCTTGGGCGCCATGCCAAAACCGATCTTGAAGCCGCCGTTGGCGATGAAGTGGCCCTCGCGCCCTGGCCAGGCGCCCAGCATCGGGGCGCGGGATTTGGCACGGGGGCGCACGCCGGCCCAGCGTTCGATCACCTCAGCGCCGTGCAGCACCGGCACTGCCGTGCGGGCGCGTTCGATCACATCGTCCAGCTGTTCGTCCGTTGCCTTGCCGTCCTCGAAATCGCGTTCGCTGGTAGAGCCGATCGCCAGGGTGCCGTCGGCGTGGGGAATGATATGCAGCCCATCGGCATAGAGCTGCGGCACCTCGCCCTCGTGGAAGCGCAGGAGGGCAGCCTGGCCCTTGACGCCGCCGCCGATGGTTTTGCCGATGATATCGTTCAGCTCCAGGAGACCCGCATAGCCTTTGGCATGCACTACTTTTCCTCGATCGGGCACTTCGGGCTGCACTTCTACGCCCATCACGGCGAGGGCGGAGACAAGCGCGGCGCAGGCGCGGCGGGGGTGCATGCGGGCGCTGAGAGTGTCGTGGATTACATAGCCGGTGGCGCTGGGCGGCACCCAGGGGCCGAGGGAGGCGGCCTCGCAGACCCGCCATTCAGCCGCGTCTTGCCAGAATTCCTGCGCGGTGGCTTCCCGCTGGCGGGCAAGCTCCAGGGTGCGGGTGTCATTGATGGGCTGCAGCCGGCCGGTGCGGCCATAGCCGGGCGAGACGCCGCCGGTGGTCTCGACCTCTGCCCAGAACGCTTCGGCCATCAAAAGGCTTTCGAGCTGGAACTGTTTCTTGGGGTTCCAGTTCTCCGGCACATGCGGGGCGAGGGCGCCGACCAGCCCGCCGCTGGAACCCGCACCGGCGCCAAACGGGTCCACCACCTGCACAGTTGCGCCGCGCCGGGCGCAAACCCAGGCAATCGACAGGCCAAAGATGCCTGCGCCGCGCACCGTGATATCTGCCATTGCCATTTGCCGTTCCTTTCGCCAGTGTCGCGCCGTTCCGCACAACCGCTTAGAGGATTATAGCATGGCAGACCAGCAGGCCCGCCTCAGCTGGCGCGACGGCACCGTTCCGGTGTCGGATCAGTTCGATGATCCCTATTTCTCGATCCACGACGGGCTGGCGGAGACGGAACATGTGTTTCTGGCGGGCAACGATCTGCCCGCACGGTTTGCACCGGGGTTTCACATAGCCGAGCTGGGGTTCGGCACCGGCCTGAACATGCTGGCGGCCTGGCGCGCCTGGGAAGCGGCGGGGCAGGAGGGCCCGCTGCGTTTCACCAGTTTCGAGGCTTTTCCGATGGCGCCCGAAGATATGGGCAAGGCGCTGGAAGCCTTCCCCGCCGTGGCCCCTTGGGCAGAGAGGTTCCTGGCAAAGTGGCAGGGCACGGGCACGTGCGATCTGGGAACTCTGCAACTGGAGGTGATCCAAGGCGACGCCCGCATGTCGCTGCCGGAGTGGACAGGTGAGGCGGATGCTTGGTTTCTGGACGGGTTCTCTCCGGCCAAGAACCCTGAATTGTGGGAAGCGGCGCTGATGGCTGAGGTCGCGGCGCATACGGCACCGGGCGGCTCGGCGGCGACCTATACCGCGGCGGGATTTGTGCGCCGCGGGCTGGAGGCGGCAGGATTTGAGGTGACCCGCATTCCCGGTTACGGGCGTAAGCGGCATATGACAAAGGCAATGAAAGCATGACACAGGCAGCGCCTGCATCCGTGCAGACCAATAATGTAACCGCCGGCATCCTGCTGATGATCGCGGCGACCGTGGTCTTTGCCTTGCAGGACGGCATCTCGCGGCATCTGGCGGGCGAATACAACACCTTCATGGTGATCATGGTGCGCTACTGGTTCTTTGCGCTGTTCGTGCTGTCGCTGGCCGCCCGCGCGCCCGGCGGCATCCGCAAGACCGCGCAGACCGGGCAGCTGGGGCTGCAGATTTTCCGCGGCGTGCTGCTGGCCGGTGAAATCTGCGTGGCGGTCTATGGCTTTACCCTGCTGGGGCTGGTCGACAGCTTGGCGGTTTTCATCTGCTATCCGCTGCTGGTGGCGGCCCTCAGTGGCCCTGTGCTGGGCGAGAGCGTCGGCTGGCGGCGCTGGGCGGCGATCGGGGTCGGCCTTGTCGGGGTTTTGATCATCCTGCAGCCCGGGGCAGGGGTGTTTGACGTGGCCGCCATCATCCCGTTCATCTCGGCCTTGATGTTTGCGGTTTACGGCCTGGTAACCCGCTATGCCGCGCGCAAGGACAGCACCGCCACCAGCTTCTTCTGGACCGGCATTTCCGGCATGGTTTTCATGACGGCGGTGGGCATGTGGTACTGGGAGCCGATGAGCCCCGATGACTGGCTGTGGATGGGGCTGTTGTGCGTGTCCGGCGTCACCGGCCACTGGCTGCTGATCAAGTGCTACGAGATGGCCGAGGCCAGCGCCGTGCAGCCCTTTGCCTATTTCCACCTGATCTGGGCGGCCATCCTGGGCGTTACCGTGTTTGGCGAGGTGATCCGTGCCAACGTGGCCATCGGCACGGCCATCATCATCGGCGCCGGCCTGTTCACCCTATGGCGCGAACGCGTGAAGGGTTGAGCCCCTCAGCTCCTGCGAGAAGGGCACCGGCAAGGGCGTCTTGCCCAGCCGGGCCCGGTAGACCGGCAGGCTTTCGGTGACCCGCATCACATAGTTACGGGTCTCGTTGAAGGGGATGTGCTCGATCCAGTCGATAATGTCCGGATCGCCATCCCGCGGGTCGCCATAACGCTCCATCCAGGCCTTGGGGCGGTGCGGCCCTGCGTTATAGCCCGCGGCCATCATCACCACATTGCCGCGGAACGCGCCGGCCAGCCCGGCCAGGTAGTTGGCGCCCAGTTTGGCGTTGTAGTCCCATTCTGCGGTCAGCCGCGAGGTCTTGTGATTGGCGAGGATGCCCAGCTCGGTCGCCACCAGCTTGGCGGTGGCGGGCATCACCTGCATCAGCCCGCGGGCGCCGGCGTGGCTGATCACGGCCGGATCAAACTCACTCTCGCGCCGGGCGATGGCCAGGGTCATCTCCTCAGCCATCGGCAGCTGCCGCTTGGCGACCGGGTGCAGCGGGTAATAGGCGCCTTCCAGCTCCAGCCCGCGCCGTGCTGCGCGTTTCGAGATCATCACTGCCAAATGCGGCTGATCCAGCTCTACCGCCATCTGCCCCAGCTGGCGCGCCTGCACTGGCGGCAGGGTCTCGACCAGATGGGTGAAGAAGCGTTCGGCCAAGGCCAGTTCGCCGGCCTTCAACAGCTCCAGACCGGCATGGGTGACCGAGGATTTCGCAAATTCCGCGGTGCTCCAATCCGGCAGCTCTGCCGGCTTGGTCAGCGCCGGGTCAAACGGGCGGCCCAGCTGCTCGGCGGCCAGCAGCCCGTAAAAGGCGGTCTGATACTCCGCCGCCTGGGCATAGGCTTCATAGGCCTTGTCGGCCTCGCCCATCGCCGCCTGGGCACGGCCCAGCCAATAGCCGCCGCGGCTGACCGAGATCGGCGTCTCGACCGAAGCCAGAAACCGTTTGAAATGCACGGCGGCCAACTCAGGATCACGCAGTTTGCGCAGCGCGATGTAGCCCGCCAGCCATTCGCAGTCCGAATAGCCATAGCCGTCCTCGGGCGCAGCAAAATGATAGGCGGCCAGCTGATAGGCGCGCTCATAGTCCTTGTCCCGCATCAGCTGCCGGGCCAGGTCGCGGCGGCGGCGCAGCCATTTGCCGGGCTCGCCCAAGGCCTTGGCGCTGGTGCTGCGCTCCATCATCATTGCGATAGCGCTTTCCTGCAGCCGCTTGCGGTCGCGCCAGGCAAAGCGGTCATAGGCGAGGCCTGCCGAACCTTTCAGCCGGGCGGGCACGGCGGCAATCTTGCCATCCACCCCCGGTGCGCGGTCCTGCAGCGCGATACGAGCTTCGGCCAGCTTGCGCTCGCCCTCGGGCACCAGCAGCAGCATCCGCTTGGAACTGACCAGGTGGTCGTCCCACAGCAAGCGGTCCAGCCGGGCGGTGTGATGCGGTTTCAGCAGCTTGGCGAAATCCCGCATGTAGTCCTTCTGAATGGCGCTGCCCATCGCCATGGTGCGCCAGGCCAGCACGATCTCCGCCTCGCCGTCGCCGCGCCGCCCGGAGGCGATCAGCGCCTTGCCCAGGCTCAGCGCGCCCTCGGCGGTCTGCGGGCGTTCCTTGGCATAGAAGGCCAGAACCGCCTCCCGGCCTGCCCTGGCAATCGCATTCTCGTTCTGGCGCCGCAAATAGGCCAGCCCGGGCCAGTCCGGCCGCCGCTCCAGGAATGCCACCGCATCGCGGGCCGAGCCCAGACCGGCGCGCAGCCGGTGCCATTCGATGATATCGCGGGACACGCTCTGCCGCTTCCCGGCCTCGCGCCCGGCCTCATCCCATTTCTCGGCCCGCATCAATTCCAATGCCTCGCCCAGCCCGCGCGCCTGGGCAGGCGCCGCGGCAAAAGCTGCGGTAATCAGCAGAAACAGGGCCAGGATGCGTGTCATCTCTTGCATTTTCCAGCAGTCCGGGGATAGAGGCTTGAACGTTACTCATTGGCGTGCCGGTATCAACTCAAATCCCCGGCATTCCGTATCTTGACGGCGGCGGATTGCCGCCTGCACCACTAGCGAAGGGAGCGTGCCCATGTTCAAAGGCTCTATGCCAGCACTCGTCACCCCGTTTTCGAACGGCGAGCTGGATCTGGATGCGCTCAAACGCTTGGTGGAATGGCAGATTGCCGAAGGCTCCACAGGCCTGGTGCCGGTCGGCACCACCGGCGAAAGCCCGACCCTGACCCACGAAGAGCATGAGCTGGTCATCGCGGAAACCGTCAAGGCAGCCGCCGGCCGGGTGCCGGTGATCGCCGGTGCGGGCTCCAACAACACCGTCGAGATGATTCAATTCGTCGAGTTTGCCGCGAAAGCTGGTGCCGATGGCGCGCTGGTTGTGACCCCTTACTACAACAAGCCGACCCAGCGCGGCATGCTGCAGCATTTTACCGCAGCCCATGACTGCGCCGAGATCCCGATCATCATCTACAACATCCCGGGCCGCTCGATTGTCGACATGACGCCCGCCACCATGGGTGAGCTGGCCAAGCTGCCGCGGATCGTGGGTGTGAAGGATGCCACCGGCGACATCGCCCGCGTCAGCCAGCAGCGCGCCTCCTGCGGTGCGGATTTCATCCAGCTGTCCGGGGAAGACGCCACCGCGCTGGGCTTCAACGCCCATGGCGGCGTGGGCTGCATCTCGGTAACCGCCAACGTGGCACCGAAGCTCTGCGCCGAATTCCAGGCCGCCACCCTGGCAGGCGATTACGCCAAGGCGCTGGAATATCAGGACAAGCTGATGCCGCTGCATGAGGCGATCTTCATCGAGCCCGGCCTGGCGGGCGCCAAATACGGCCTCAGCAAGCTCGGCATGTGCAGCGAAGAGGTCCGCTCGCCGCTGACTACGCTGGAAGACAGCACCAAAGCCGCCATCGACGCCGCCATGGTGCACGCTGGCCTGCTGTAAGACGCACGAGCCTATCCAAACAGCAAGGGCGGCCTCCACTGGAGCGCCGCCCTTTTTGCTTCTTTCTGGTCCCAAATACCCCGGGGTGAATTGCCCCGGAGGGGCAAGAGGGGCTGGCCCCTCCCGCCCGCTCTACGCCAGCGCTTCGGCCAGATGCGCGGTCTTGTCCGGATTGCGGGTCACATAAATGCGGGACACCCGCCCGTCCCGGATTTCCAGGGAGGTTGCCTGCAGGATACCGTCCTCGGCCCAGTGCAGGATGGCGGGCAGGCCGTTCAGCTGGCAGGTCCGCCAGCGGTCCGGGTCGCCTTGCCCGTATTTGCGCGCAATGCCCTCGATCAGACGCAGAACCTTGGCGCGCCCGTAAATCGGGTTCAGCGCCGCCATCGCCTTGCCGCCGCCGTCGGAAATCAACTGCACGTCCTGTGTCAGCATCCGGGTCAGAGACGCCATGTCGCCGGTGCGGGAGGCATGAAAGAACGCCTCGGCCAGCTCCAGGCCCTGTTCCGGGCTGTCCGGCGCCTTGGGCGGCAGCTGCTGCACCTTGCGCCGGGCGCGGGCCGCCAATTGGCGGCAGGTTTCGGGCGTGCGCTCCAGCGCGGCGGCGATGTCCTCATAGGCGCCGTCAAAAATGTCATGCAACAGGAAGGCTGCGCGCTCCAGCGGCGACAGCCGCTCCAGCGCCAAAAGAAGCGCTACCGTCACGTCATGGTCCAGCAGCTCGGTGGCATCTTCGGTCAGAACCGGTTCGGGCAGCCATTCTCCGGGGTAGGTCTCGCGCCGGGCGCGGGCCGATTTCAGCTGGTCCAGGCACAGCCGCGTGGTGATGCGCATCAAATAGCCGGTTGGATCCTGGACCTGTGCCTGCGGTGCTCCTTGCCAGCGCAGGAATGCCTCCTGCAGGATGTCCTCGGCATCGCTTACCGTGCCCAGCATCCGGTAGGCGGCCGCGAACAATCGCGGCCGGGCTGCCAGGAACGCATCGGTTGCTTCTAGATGCAGCTGCGGTTTCATGCGGCACTTGCCCCCCCGGCGGCAGGATGCGGGGTGCGGAAGCCGATTGCAATCCGGTTCCAGGTGTTGATGGCCGAGATCAAGAGCGTCAGCGCCACCTGCTCGCGCGGCTCGAATTGCTGCTGCACCGCCGCATAATCGGCATCGGGCGCAGAGGTTGTTTCAACGCGGGTCAGCGCCTCGCACCAGGCCAGCGCGGCGCGCTCCCGGTCCGAATACAGCGGCGACTCGCGCCAGGCGTTCAGCAGGTGCATCCGGTCTTCGCTTTCGCCGTGGGCGCGCAGGTCGTGGCTGTGCATGTGGATGCAGTAGGCGCAGCCGTTGATCTGCGAGGCGCGCAGTTTCACCAGCTCCACCAGGCTGTGCTCCAGAGTGCTCTCCTTGAACAGTTTTTCCTGCTCCAGCATCGGCTGAAACAGGTCGGAGGCGATGGAAAAGTAGTCAAGGCGCGGGGTCATCTGTCTGTTCCTTTGTTGATGGCTTCAGGAACAGGACGAGGCAGCCAGGCGGTTTGTGACATGGCCGGAAGAAATATCCGGAAAAAGTTCGGGGCGCCGCAGCGGGCGCCCCGGGAATTGTCAGCGTTTGCCGTAGTAGAGGCCGACCACATGTTCGGCCTGGGCAAAGAACAGCCAGCGCGAGGTGGAGACGCCCGCCAGATGCGAAAGCACCGCAAGGGCGGCAAACAGATGCTTGATCACCACGCCCTGAACCGGGGTCAGGATCAGCAGGAGCGGCAGCGCAAAGCCCAGGACAAAGGCGATCATCCGCAGTTTCTGCGCATGCTTGCGGCCCACCACATGCACGAATTCCCGCAGCAGGTAGTTGGAGCCGGTATGCGGCGGCTCAAACGCCCGCACCGCGCCACGGTCGCCAAGGCCGGTGGCAGTGCCCAGATCGGTGCCGGAGGCCGCCAGCGCCTTGTCACCCTTGGCCCAATAGGCCAGTTGCACCGCGCCTGCGACGGCCAGCAGCCAGGGGGCCACGGCCTCGGCCCCGGCCAGCAGTGCGCCGCCTGCCAGGCTGAAGGAGAGGAACACCGCAGGCGTCAGCTCCATATTCCAGCGCGGGATGGTCTTGAGCTGGGTATAGATCATCGAGGTGGTGAAAACGGTGGCGAGGCTGAGTGCTGCGCCGATCCAGCCCAGCAGCGTCCAATGGCTGTCCAGAAAGATGGCGCCAAGGGCATAGAGGCCCATGACGGCCAAGGCGCCAACGGCACAGACGCCTTCGCGGCTGAGCCAGCTGGTTTTCCATTGGGTGAAGGCACGCCAGGCGCGCTCCGGGTGGCCCAAGTGGAAGGTGGAGGCCAACAGGCCGCCGCAGGCCAGGCCAAAGGCGATGGCATAGAACACGAAGGCCACCGTGCCGGTCACGGCGGGCTGGCCGAGGCCGAGGAAGAACAGCAGGCCAAAGCCCAGGCCCGACAGGGTGGTGAAAATGATGACGGATGGTGCGGGATGCATCAGTTCGCTCCTCCCGGAAGTTTGTCAAGGGCTTTGTCCAGCCAGCCCATGAAGCCCTGCGGCTCCTCAGCGACCGGCGCCAGCAGTGGCGCGAGGATGTCGATTTCCTCTTCGATCGTGTCCTTGGGGCGGGGCGGCAGGTACTTGTTCACCGGTTTGGTGCCCATTTCCGGCATCAGATCCATGCCGCCGCGTTCTGCCACCAATTTGGAGACATCGCTGTCCGGGTCGCCCAGATCACCGAAATGGCGCGCGCCCGCCGGACAGGTCCGCACGCAGGAGGGGATGCGGTCCACCTCCGGCAGGTTCTCGTTATAGATCCGGTCAACGCAGAGGGTGCATTTCTTCATCACCCCCTCGGCCAGATCCAGTTCCCGTGCGCCGTAGGGGCAGGACCAGGCGCAGAGGCCGCAGCCGATGCAGTGGTCCTCGTTCACCAGCACGATGCCGTCCTCGGCGCGCTTGTAGCTGGCGCCGGTGGGGCAGACGGTGACGCAGGGCGCATCCTCGCAGTGCAAGCAGGATTTGGGGAAATGGATCAGCTGCGCGTGGCCTTGCTGCGGCTGCACCTCATAAGAATGCACCCGGTTCAGGAAAGTGCCCGAGGGATCGCCGCCATAGGGGTTCTGATCGCTGAGCGGCGCGCCGTAGTTTTCGGTGTTCCAGCCTTTGCAGGAGATCACGCAGGCATGGCAGCCGACGCAAGTGTCCAGGTCGATGACCAGGCCCATCTTGCGGTCTGTGGAGTTGGGGAGCTGGGTCATGTCAGCATACCTCCGCAATAGTGGTGAGGGCAGGCTGGGGCGCTGCCCCAGACCCCGGGATATTTCGGGCAAGAGGAAGGGGGCGGATCATTTGCCGACTTTCCACTTCAGTTCTTTGGGGCCGGTGCCGACGGGCGACTCCTGCGCGGGGAAAGCGGGCTGGCTTTCCTGCAGGTCTGCCGGGGCCGCGGCCTTTTCGATTTTGACCTTCAGGTCGAACCAGGCTGCCTGGCCGGTGATCGGGTCTGAGTTGGCCCACCGCATGCCGTCGCCCTTGGCAGGCAGCAGCTCGTGGATCAGATGGTTGAGCAGGAAGCCCTTGGTGGCCTCCGGTGCGTCCTGTTCCAGTGCCCAGGCGCCTTTGCGCTTGCCGATGGCGTTCCAGGTCCAGACTGTGTTGCTGTTCAGCGCTGCCATTTCCATCACCGGCACGGTGATTTCGCCATGCGGCGAGGTGACCTTGGCCCAGTCGCCATCCTGCAGCCCGTGCTTGCGCATCAGCTTGGTTGGCACATAAAGCGGATTGCGGCCGTGCAGCTGGCGCAGCCAGGCGTTTTGGGTGCCCCAGGAGTGGTACATCGCCATCGGGCGCTGAGTGAGCGCGTTGACGGTGAATCCCTCGTTGCCCTCTTGGTCGGTCTCATACCAGATCGGCAGCGGGTCCATCACGTCCTTCACCCGCTGGCGCAGATGCTCAGGCGGCTGGCGCTCGCCATGGCCTTCGGCGGCAAGCTGGAACTTGCGCATCGGTTCCACGTAAAGCTGGAACAGGTAGGGCTGCGGGCTGTCATAGAGCCCCATGCCCACGGCCCAATCCTGATAGGCAGCGTTCCACGGTTTGTAGTAATCCGCACCTTCCGGGATGTGGGCCACATGGAAGCCGCCGTTTTCGATATACTGGTTCAGCTGCTCCGGGTTCACTTCGCCGCGGCCGGTCTTGCTGCCGTCCTCGCCGCGGAAACCCGACAGCGGGCCGATGCCCGGCTTGCGCTCGTGGTTGACGATATAGTCGGCGTAATCCTTCCACTTGGCGCTGCGGTCCTCGTTGGTGAAGCCCGGCAGCTTCATCCGGTTGGCCAGCTGGATCAGCACCGTCTGGAAGCCGCGCACGTCGCGGTCCGGCTCGATCACCGGCCAGCGGATCGCATCGGCCGCCGCATCCGCCTCGCAGATCGGGCGGTCCAGCAGCGAGATGCAGTCGTGGCGCTCCAGATAGGTGGTGTCGGGCAGGATCAGGTCGGCAAAGGCCACCATCTCGGAGCTATAAGCGTCCGAGTAGATGATATGCGGGATCTTGTAGTCGCCGTTCTCATCCTTGTCGGTCAGCATCTCCATCACACCTTTGGTGTTCATGGAGGAGTTCCACGACATGTTGGCCATATACATGAACAGCGTGTCGATCTTGTAGGGATCGCCGGCATGCGCGTTGGAAATCACCATATGCATCAGCCCGTGGGCCGACATCGGGTTTTCCCAGGTGAAGGCCTTGTCGATCCGCGCCGGGCTGCCGTCTTCCTTCAGTGCCAGATGCTCCGGCCCGCGCACAAAGCCCAGGTGCGGACCGTCCAGCGGGGTGTCGGGCGTGGCCTTGCAGTGCGGGGTCGGATGCGCCTCAACCGGCTTGGGGTAGGGCGGTTTGAAGCGGAAGCCGCCGGGGACCTCGACGGTGCCCAGGAGGATCTGCAGCACATGCAGCGCGCGGCAGGTCTGGAAGCCGTTGGCATGGGCCGAGACGCCGCGCATCGAGTGCATGGCAACCGGGCGGCCCACCATCTTGGTGTGCTTCTCGCCGCGGAAGTCGGTCCACTCGCGGTCGAGCTCAAACGCCTCGTCAAAGGCGACGCGGGCCAGCTCGCCCGCGATAGCGCGGATGCGCTTGGCCGGGATGCCGCATTTCTCCGCGACCGCTTCGGGGGCGTATTCGTCCGCCAGATACCGCTCGGCCATCTGGTGGAAGACCGGGCGGTGGGTAACGCCGTCTTTTTCGTAGACCGCCGACAGGTCCGGGCGCACGCCGGGCTGGTCGAACGGGGTCAGCTTGCCGGTGTTGCGGTCGATGACCAGCATCTTGCCGTCCTCGTCACGCATCAGCAGGCCCTTTTCAGGGCCTTCCGAGGCGTTCACCAGAACCGGTGCATTGGTGAAGCGGCTGAGGTAGTCGAGGTCGATCTTGCCGGCCTTCATCAGCACGTGGATCATCGACAGGATGAACAGACCGTCGGTGCCCGGGGTGATGCCGACCCAATCGTCCGCAACAGCATTGTAACCCGAGCGGATCGGGTTGACGCCGATCACCCGCGCGCCGCGTTTCTTGATCTTGCCCAGCCCCATCTTGATCGGGTTGGAGTCATGGTCCTCGGCGACGCCGAACAGCAGGAACAGCTTGGTGTGGTCCCAATCGGGCTGGCCGAACTCCCAAAAGGCGCCGCCCATGGTGTAGATGCCGGCGGTCGCCATATTGACCGAACAGAAGCCGCCGTGCGCCGCATAGTTCGGGGTGCCAAAGCTTTGCGCCCAGAAACTGGTGAAGCTTTGCGATTGGTCGCGGCCGGTAAAGAACGCCAGCTGCTCGGGCGCCTCGTGACGCACCGGTTCCAGCCAGCCCACCGCAATCGCCAGCGCCTCGTCCCAAGAGATTTCCTTGAACTGGCCGGAACCGCGCGGCCCGGTGCGGATCATCGGGGCCTTCAGGCGGGACGGTGCGTTGACCTGCATGATCCCGGCTGAACCCTTGGCGCACAGCACGCCCTTGTTCACCGGGTGATCGCGGTTGCCCTCGATATAGGCAACCTTGCCGTCCTTCATGTGCACGTTGATGCCGCAGCGGCAGGCGCACATGTAGCAGGTGGTTTTGCGGATCTCGTCCGAGACCTTAGGCGAGGTGTTCAGGATTGGCTGCTGATGGGTCATGGGCGGGTCCTGTTGGGAGTTTCGGGCGACCGTATGACGGAATGCCTCAATTTGGGAATAGTGTTCTGCATCGGTTTGGGCTTTAGGAACGTTTGTTCAGATTTCCGCATGCTTGGCGCCAGCAGCCTGCAGGATAGTGACGGCGATGATCTGGGTCACATCTTCGGCGCTGCAGCCGCGTGACAGGTCGTTGGCGGGTTTCGCCAGCCCCTGCAAGACCGGGCCGATGGCGGAGTAACCGCCCAGCCGCTGGGTGATCTTGTAGCCGATGTTGCCGGCGTCCAGGTTCGGGAAGATCATCACATTGGCCTGGCCTGCAACGGCGGAACCCGGCGATTTGCGCTCACCGACCGAGGAGACAAAGGCTGCGTCGAACTGCAGTTCGCCATCGGCGGGCAGTTCGGGGTGCGCCTCCTGGAACAGGCCCAAGGCCTCGGTCACCTTGTCCACCGCCGGGTGCTTGGCGCTGCCCTTGGTCGAAAAGCTGAGGAAGGCCAGTTTCGGGTCCACCCGCAGCAGCGCACTGGCCGATTGGGCTGAGGCGGCAGCAATGGAGACCATCTCGGCAGGCTTGGGATCAATCACCAGGCCGCAGTCTGAGTACAGCATCGCGCGGGCGCCCCCGGGCGCGCTTTCCGGCGGGTACATCAGGAAGAAGGAGGAGACCATGCCCGCATCCGGCGCCATGCCGATTACCTGGATGGCGCTGCGCACCACGTCGCCGGTGGTGTGGACGGCGCCGCCGACGGTGCCGGTGGCATGGCCCAGGCGCACCAGCATGGCGGCATAGACCAGCGGGGTTTCCGCGGCGGCCCGGGCCTTGGCCTCATCCACGCCCTTATGCTTACGCAGCGTATAGTACTCGGCGGCAAAGCTGGCGGTCAGATCAGAGGTGGCCGGGTCATGGACAGCGACACCTTCGCTTGCTGCGGCGCCTTCAGTCTGGAGGGCGGCTTCGACCTCAGCCTGCGGGCCAACCAGGATCACATCGGCGATGCCTGCCTGCTGCGCGGCCAGGGCACCTGCCACCACGCGCGGGTCCGTACCCTCGCTCAGCGCAACAACGGGGCGGGTGGCCGGGGCTTCGGCTTTCAGAAGTTCGAGCGGGGACAAGGTATGGGTCACGGAAGGCGGTCCTGTAACAGCGGTTTCGGGGCAGGGCGGGACGGTCAGAACGCCAGCCGCGCGATATTGATCAGCGACAGTGCGGTCAGCATCAGCACCACCGCGCGGCGGAACAGCGACTGCGAGACCAGCTGGAAGGTGCGGGACCCGGCCCAAATGCCGAGGCCCAGAATCGGAAAGGCCAGCAGGATGCCGGTCAGGGTCTGAGGCCCCACCAGCCCGTTTGCGGCCATCACCGGCAGCGCCATGATGTCGATGCCGGTCAGAAATACGATCATCGTGGCCCGGAACACCGCAGGCGGCACTGGCTGCGCAGTCAAAAAGGCCGCGGTGACCAGGCCTCCGACACCGGCGCTGTTGGCGATGCCGGACAGCGCGCCGACGCCTGCGGTGCCATTGCGCCCGACGGGGCGGCTGACTTGCCAGCCGCTCAGCAGCACCAGGCTCAGCACCAGGATCAGGCTCGAGATTGCCAGCCGCGCCTCATATTCCCCCAGCCGCGCCATGATGGCGATGGCGGGAACGGTGGCAACTGCAGCGCCGCCCAGCAGGGCAAAGGCGCGGTGCCAATCTATATGCGGGCGGATGTCGCGGGCCTGAAAGGCGGTCATGGCGATTTCGCAGGAAAACACCACCGGGATCAGCGGCAAAGGATTGGTCGTCAAAGCCGCCAGAATGATGAAGATTGCGGAAAATCCAAAGCCGGAAAAGCCCCGGATCAGGGCCGCCGCGAATAACGCGGCGGCCAGAAATGCCCCCTGGCCGGTGGACAGGTCAAAGGGCAGATCCATGGTCTCAGACTTTCTGCGGACGCATGTCGTCCTTGCTGATGCCTGCAACCTGAACCGGTTTCTTCATCGCGTCGCGGCGGAAGGGCTCACCCAGTTCCTGGTTGATCATGGCTTCGATCAGGGTGGTGATGCCTTTCTTCTGGTCTTCGCAGGCCTGACGCACGGCGTCGGTCAGCTCGTCCATGGTGCGGGCCACAACACCCTTCAGGCCGCAGGCCTGGGCGATGCCGGCATAAGAAACCTGAGTGTCCAGCTCGGTGCCGACAAAGTTGTCGTCGAACCACAGGGTGGAGTTACGCTTTTCAGCACCCCACTGGTAGTTGCGGAAGACAACCTGGGTCACGGCGGGCCATTCCTCGCGGCCGATTGCGGTCAGCTCGGTCACCGCGATGCCAAAGGCGCCGTCGCCGGAGAAGCCGACAACCGGAACGTCCGGGCAGCCGATTTTCGCGCCGACAACCGCCGGCAGGCCATAGCCGCAGGGGCCGAACAGGCCGGGGGCCAGGTACTTGCGGCCTTCCTCGAAGGACGGGTAGGCGTTGCCGATGGCACAGTTGTTGCCGATGTCGGATGAGATGATCGCATCCTTCGGCAGGCCGGCCTGGATCGCACGCCATGCGCGGCGCGGCGACAGCCAGTCAGGCTTAGCAGCGCGGGCGCGCTCGTTCCAGGTGGTGCCGGGATCGTCCTGCTCGCTGTCCATCGAGGACAGTTCCTGCGCCCAGGAGGATTTGGTGTGCGCGATCAGCGCCTTGCGCTCTTCGCGGCCCTCGTCGCCTGCGGTGCCGGACAGTTTGCCCAGGATGGTGTCTGCAACCTGCTTGGCGTCGCCGACGATGCCGACGGTGACTTTCTTGGTCAGGCCGATGCGGTCCGGGTTGATGTCAACCTGGATGATCTTCGCGTCGGTCGGCCAGTAGTCGATGCCGTAGCCGGGCAGGGTGGAGAACGGGTTCAGTCGGGTGCCGAGGGCCAGAACAACGTCGGCCTTGGAGATCAGTTCCATGCCGGCCTTGGAGCCGTTGTAGCCCAGCGGGCCGGCAAACAGCGGGTGCGAGCCGGGGAAGGCGTCGTTGTGCTGGTAGCCAACGCAGACCGGGGCGTCCAGGCGTTCAGCCAGCGCCATCGAGGACGGGATCGCGCCGCCGATGACAACGCCAGCACCGTTCAGGATGACCGGGAATTTCGCGTTCGACAGCAGCTCAGCTGCCTCGTTGACCGCGTCGGTGCCGCCTGCGGGGCGCTCAAAGTCGACAACGGCCGGCAGCTCAATGTCGACGACTTGGGTGAAGTAGTCGCGCGGCACGTTGATCTGAGCCGGAGCGGAGTTGCGCTTGGCCTGCATGATTACGCGGTTCAGGACTTCGGCCATGCGGGACGGGTCACGCACTTCTTCCTGGTAGCAGACGCAGTCGGCGAACATGCGCATCTGTTCCATTTCCTGGAAGCCGCCCTGACCCATGGTCTTGTTCGCGGCCTGCGGGGTCACCAGCAGCAGCGGGGTGTGGTTCCAGTAAGCGGTTTTCACGGCGGTCACAAAGTTGGTGATGCCCGGGCCGTTCTGGGCGATCATCATCGACATCTTGCCGGTGGCGCGGGTGTAGCCGTCGGCCATCATACCGCCGGAGCCTTCGTGGGCGCAGTCCCAGAAGGTGATGCCTGCAGGCTCGAAGATATCCGAGATCGGCATCATTGCCGAGCCGATGATGCCAAAGGCATGCTCGATGCCGTGCATCTGCAGGACTTTGACGAAGGCTTCTTCGGTGGTCATTTTCATGGCGGGTTCTCCTGAATGAGACGCGGAATTCCCCCGGACGCGCTGCCGGGAATTGACTCTGGTTTAGGGGGCGGGTGCGGACCGGGTTAGGGCCAGTTCTGAAACCCGGATAGGTCCAAAACTGGATCCATGAAAATAGTACCGCCGGATTTTCACATAAGCATCAGCGAGTTGCAGCGTGAGAGCGCCATAAAATGAGATGACTCAATGAGTGATACGTTTGGTATCATTTGTCGCGGTCTGCGCGGAGGGAGTTTGCCTCAGCCTTGCTTCAGCGCCTTGGCCAGCAAGGCCAGCCCGGGCTCGATTCGGGTGGCTGGAATCGAGGAATAGCCCAGCCGGTAATAGTTCTGCTTGCGGTGCTCGGCGGCAAAGAACGGCGCGCCGGGCTCGATAATGACGCTCTTTTCCTTGAGCCTTTCGGCCACCGCAGTGGCGTCCACATTTTCCGGCGCCTGCATCCACAGGGCCGAGCCGCCGAAGCTGCCAACACCGGCAATGGTCAAACCATGCTTGCGGATTGCATCCTCGATCACCGCGCGGCGGTCATGCAGCACCTTGGCGGTGCGGCGGATCTGGGCGTCGTAATGGCCGAGCGACAGGAAATAGGCGACGGTGCGCTGCACATGCCCCGGCGGGTGCCGCAGAACGCTCGCGCGCAGTGCCCGGGCCTGGCGGATGAACGGTTCCGAACCGACCATGTAGCCCAGCCGCAGCCCCGGGAACAGCGACTTCGAGAAGCTTCCGGCATAGATCACCCGCCCCTCGGTATCGAGCGACTTCAGCGATGGCGACGGCGCCCCGAGAAAGGACATTTCGAACTCGTAGTCGTCCTCGACAATCACCGCATCAATGTCGCTGGCCCGCTGCAGCAGCTCCTTGCGGCGTTCCATCGGCATGGTGAAGGTGGTCGGGCTCTGGTGGCTGGGGGTGCAGAAGATCACGTCGGTGTCTTCTGAAATCTGCTCAGGCGGCAGCCCGCCCTCATCCACCGGAATGCAATCCAGCTGGCAGCGGGTCTGCACCACCTGGTCGCGCAGGGTGTAATAGGCCGGATCCTCCACCGCCGCCCGCCGCCCGCGGTTCAGCAGCAACTGGCAGGTGATCCACAGCGCGTTCTGGGCACCCAGTGTGATCAGGATTTCCTCGGGCCGTGCAGTAATGCCGCGCCGGGGCAGGGTGTGCCGTGCGATATACTCCAAGAGCAGCGGGTCGTCCTGGTCGAAGTAGTCATTGGCCAGCGCGGCAAAGTCCTTTTGCCCCAAGGCCCGCAGCGCACACAGCCGCCAGTTGGCATGATCAAACAGCGAGGCATCGGCCTGGCCGTAGATGAACGGATACCGGTAATCGCGCCAGCCCTCGGGCTTTCTTGGCGTGTCGCCGCCAGTAAAGCTGCGCGCCAGCACCTTGCCCCAATCCATCGCGTCGCCGGACTTCTGCTGCGGCGTGTATGAGGGCGGCACCGGGGCGTTCTCCGACACAAAATACCCGGACCGCCCGCGCGAGGTGAGATAGTCATTGGCCAGAAGCTCAGTATAAGCCAGCGTCACCGTGATCCGGCTGATCCCAAGATGTGCCGCCAATTTGCGCGAAGAGGGCAGCTTCTCTCCAACCCGGAACCGGCCCGATAGAATGCCCTCGGCAATCATCTCCTGGATCTGCGCTTGCAGCGTGCCCTGGGCGTCCGGATTGAGAAAGAAGGTGTCGACAGAAATGGCCATGCGCCACCTTAGGGTGGACTTAAGCGCGGTGCAATCTGGACTTAGGGCCAGTTTGCGGAAATCTGCGGCTTACTCTGGACTGCGGGCAGTGCCAACTGGCCGCAGTGTCCAAATTTTTGGCCATCTGGTGCTCAGGCGCCGGTATGGGCTGCTGGCATTCCTCTGTCTCTCTTGCGGGCGATGGCCCGGCCGCGCCTCAGTTCCGGCAAGTTGTCCTCTTGAAATTCGCTTAAAAAACTATAAAACTAGTTTTACCGAAGCAATGGAATCTGACATCATGCCTCATGAAGTGGAGTGGGAAGAAGCCGCACAGGGCTTTGCTGCGATGGGGTCCGAGGCCCGGCTGCAGGTGCTGCGCTGCCTGATCCGGGCCGGAGATGCGGGGCTGACCGTGGGGGAAATCCAGAACCGAACCGGCATCGCACCGTCGACGCTGGCGCATCATCTGAAGTTTCTGTCCGCTGCGGGAGTGGTCGAACAGGAACGCATGGGGCGTTCGACCATTAGCCGCGCCGGCTTCACCCGGCTGGAAGCGCTGGCCGCCTTCATTCTCAGCGAGTGCTGCGCGGACGCAGCCGGAAAGGCAGCAAACGATGGCTGATCTGACGCAGAGCTCCCGGCCCGCGAAAACGCTGGGCAACTGGCTGAAGACCCCTTGGACCCTGAGCGTTGCGCTGCTGGCGGCGGCTGCGGTGCTGGATCCGGGCAACTTCGGCTCGGTTGCGGAATTCGCTGCGGCTGCCTTGATGAGCACCGCAAAATACATCCTCTTTGCGGTGTTTCTCTTGGCCTATCTCAAGGCAACCGGCGCCGAGGTGATGGTGGCCCGCGCCTTTGAGGGACGCGAAACCCGGATGATCTTTCTGGCCGCCCTGTTCGGCGGGCTGGCACCATTTTGCTCCTGCGAGGTGATCCCCTTTATCGCGGGCCTGCTGGCGCTGGGCGCGCCCTTGTCGGCAGTGATGGCCTTCTGGCTGTCCTCGCCGCTCATTGATCCTCCTACACTGCTGATCACCGCAGGCGCGCTGGGCTGGCCCTTTGCCATCGGCAAGGCGGCGGCGGCGGTGGCGCTCGGGCTGTTCGGCGGCTTTGCCATCAAGCTGCTGCGTGGTCAGGGTGTCTTTGCCAGCCCGCTGCGCCAGCAGCCGGCTGCCGGTTGCAGCAGCTGCGGCGCGCCGAAATTGGAGGCCAAGCCAAACTGGCGGTTCTGGACCGAGGCAGAGCGCCGGGTGAAGTTCCGCGCTGAATTTGTCTCCAACGGGGTGTTCCTGCTGAAATGGCTGGCGCTGGCCTATGTGCTGGAGTCACTGCTGGTCCATTATGTGCCCGCGGATGTGATTGCAGGGCTGGTGGGGGGCGAGGGCGTGCTGCCGATTGCCATTGCGGCGCTGGTCGGGATGCCTGCCTACCTGAACTCCTATGTGGCGCCGCCCTTGCTGGCGGGGCTGATGGAGCAGGGCATGAGCGCGGGCGCTGCGATGGCCTTTATGGTGGCTGGCGCGGTGAGCTCAGTGCCTGCCATGGCGGCGGTCTGGTCGCTGGTGAAGCCAAAGGTCTTCGTCACTTATCTGGGACTGGGGGTCAGCGGCGCCATTGTCTCAGGCATCCTGTTCCAACTGGCTTGAGGCGCCTGCGGCGCAGCACTCCCGCCCGTCGCGACGCAATCATAGATTGCCCCGCGCCCGTTGGGCCCGGCGCGCGCTGACGCGCGGCGCATCCCGTCTTTCCGACCCGTTTCTTGCGGGAACGGGGCGGGTACTGGCGGCAACCGCAAGAAACGGGTCGAGAGCGCGCAAACGCCGCGGTTAGGTCAAGGCATTCAACCTATGGAGGCTTTGACGATGGAACTGAAGGACAAGACACTGATCATCACCGGCGCCAGCAGCGGTATCGGCGCGGCGGCCGCGCTGCTGTTTGCAGCAGAAGGCGCCAATGTCGTGCTGGGTGCACGGCGGCAGTCTGAAATGCAGACCCTTGCCGGGCAGATCAATCAAAGTGGCGGCAAGGCGGCCTTTCTGGCCGGGGATGTCACATCGGAACCCTATTGCGAAGCCCTGGTTGCGCTGGCGGCGGAAGAGTTCGGCGGGCTGGACGGGGCTTTCAACAACGCCGGCATGATGGGCGATACCGGACCGGTGGAGCAGATGGATGCCGCCAATTGGAACGCAGTGATTGCGGCCAATCTGACTGGTGCGTTTTTCTCTGCCAAAGCGCAGGTTCCCGCCTTACGCGCAAGGGGCGGCGGCTCGCTGGTGTTCACCGGCTCCTTTGTCGGATTCAGCAATGGCGGCATGCCGGGCATGGTGGCTTATGCGGCCTCAAAAGCGGGGCTGATCGGCCTGGTGCAGTCGCTGGCGTCCGATCTGGCCGCCGAGGGCATCCGGGCAAACGCGTTGCTGCCAGGGGGGACCAAAACCGCCATGGCCGGCGATGATCCGGACATCCACAGTTTCATTGCCGGGCTGCATCCAATGAAACGGATGGCCGAGCCGAAGGAAATTGCCCAAGGAGCGTTGTTCCTTCTGTCGGACCGCGCCAGCTTCGTGACGGGCGGGCCAGTGGCCGTAGACGGCGGGATTGCGGCGCGGCTTGTCTGAACCGCGCCCCGGCTGAAGGTCCCGCACGAAAAAGCGCCCCGGCAGTGCCAGGGCGCAGTCAATTCGTCCAACAGGGAGAAGGTGTCAGCCGAAAACTTTGGTCAGGGCCTTGTCGACCGCATCGCAAATCGCGTCGATGTCGTCTGCGGTGGCGATCAGCGCAGGGCTGAAGCACAGGGTGTTGTTGCGGCCCGGCAGCGAGCGGTTGGTGACGCCGATGATCACGCCCTGCGCGCCGCAGTCCGCGACAACCTGCTGGGCCAGCTTCTCGTCCACCGGTTCCTTGGTTTCGCGGTCCTGCACCAGCTCAACACCCAGGAACAGGCCCTTGCCGCGCACATCGCCGATCACGGCGTGCTTTTCCTGCAGCGCGCGCAGGTTGTTCAGCATCCGCTCGCCCATGGCGACGGTGTTTTCCAGCAGGCCTTCTTCCTCAATGATGCGCATGTTCTCCAGCGCCGCCGCCGGGCCTGCAGTGCAGCCGCCGAAGGTGGAGATGTCGCGGAAGTAGTTCATCGGATCGGCGCTGTCGTCCTTGAACATCTCAAAGACTTCCTCGGTGGTGACCATGCAGGCAATCGCCGCGTAACCGGAAGCCACACCTTTGGCCATGGTCACGAAGTCGGGCTTGATGCCGTACTGCTGGTAGCCAAACCACTTGCCGGTGCGGCCGACGCCGCAGACCACTTCGTCGATGTGCAGCAGCACGTCGTACTTTTTGCAGATCTCCTGCACGCGCTCCCAGTAGCCTTCCGGCGCTTCAATGACGCCGCCGCCTGCGGTCACCGGCTCCAGGCACAGGGCGCCAACGGTTTCCGGGCCTTCGCGCAGGATCACTTCCTCGATGGCATCCGCCGCGGCAATGCCGAACTCGCGGCCGGACAGGTGCTCCAGGCCCAGCTCATGCTTGCGGTATTCCATGCAATGCGGCACGCGGACAAAGTCCGGCGCAAACGGGCCGTACTGCGCATTGCGCTCGTCCTGGCCGCCTGCCGACATGGTCGCCAGGGTGGAGCCGTGGTAGTCGCGGTCGCGGTACAGGATCTTGGTTTTCTTGCCGCCGTATTTCTTGTGGGCGATCTGACGGATCATCTTGAAGGCCTTCTCGTTGGCCTCGGATCCGGAGTTGGTGTAGTAGACGCGGGTCATGCCCGGCATCTTTTCGATCAGCTTTTCTGCAAACAGCGCGCCGGGGATAGAGCCCGCGGAGTTGGCGAAGTAGCAGACTTTCATCAGCTGGTCGTAGACGGCCTTGCAGACGCTCTCGCGGCCATAGCCGACGTTGACGGTCCAGACGCCGCCGGAAACCGCATCCAGGAACTCCTTGCCGTTCTGATCCCAGACGCGCATGCCCTTGCCCTCGACAATGATGCGCGGGTCGGAGGATTCCAGCGCCTTGTGCTGGAACAGGTGGTGCCACATGTGGGCCTTGTCGGCCTCGACTACGCGGGAGAGATCGTTTTCGTTGAACGTGCCGTCCATGACATGTCCTTTCGGCGTTGGAAGTGAATCAGGCTGCCCGGGACCCTACAGGGCTTCTGAGGCGTATTATGTACCAGAAACGTCAGTTTCGTGTAATTCGTTAGGGCCAGAGCATGTGCTTGCTTAGGTCCAGAGGCGGGCAAATCCGGCGGGCTGCCCGGCATGAAATGGAATAAAACAGATGTTTTGAAATCGCCTTATTGAGAGCGGATGTGTCGCCGGGTCAGTCTGCATCAACCCCTGGGCGCGAGTTGCGGCGGGGCAGGCCGCAAAGGAGGGAACCGGTGGCGGAATACGGATTGATGGTGGCGCCCAACGGTGCCCGGCGCACGCGCGGCGATCACGCGCAGCTGCCGATAACAGCGGCGCAGACCGCACAGACGGCGGCGGCCTGTTCCGCGGCCGGCGCCCAGGCGCTGCATTTGCACGTGCGCGATGATGCGGGGCGCCACTCGCTGGATGCCGGCCGCTACCGCGAAGCCCTTGATGCGGTGCAGGAAAGCGCGCCAGGCATGGCCGTCCAGATCACCACCGAAAGCGCCGGTATCTTTGACGTTGCTGATCAGCTTGCCTGTCTTGAGGCGCTGCGCCCGGCGGCTGCCTCGGTCTCGGTGCGGGAAATGGCACGCGATCCGCAGCTGGCCGCACGCGCCTATGCGCTGAGCTTGGAGGCAGGCACCAGGGTGCAGCACATTCTTTACGGTCCCGAGTGCATCGCCCAGCTGCAGGCCTGGTATCAGGACGGCACCGTGCCGGGCACCATGCGCGATGCGATCTTTGTTCTTGGGAAATACCACCCGCCGGTGCTGGCACATCCCGAAGGCCTGACGGCATTCCGTGACGCAACGGCAGATTTGCGCCTGAACTGGACCGTCTGCGCCTTTGGCCGGCAGGAGCACGCCTGCCTGCTGGCTGCGGTGGCAGCGGGCGGGGATGCGCGAATTGGATTTGAGAATAACATCGAAACACCCGAAGGCGGGCTGCTGGCAGATAACGCAGCCTCGGTCACCGCCTTTGTTCAGGCTGCAGCGGCCCAGGGCCATACTCTCAAGGAGCATCGATCATGAGCCATGTTTTCCCCCGCCACACCAAGGCTGATCTGCCCACCGCTGTTTCCGGCGACGGCTGCTATCTGATCGACGCAAACGGCAAACGCTATTTCGACGGCTCCGGCGGCGCCGCCGTGTCCTGCCTCGGTCATTCCGACGCTGATGTCATCAAGGCGGTGCAGGACCAGGCGGGCAAGCTGGCCTTTGCCCATACCGGCTTCCTCACCTCTGAACCGGCGGAGGAACTGGCAGACCTGCTGGTCGCCAACGCACCGGGCGACATTGACCGGGTCTATTTTGTCTCCGGCGGCTCCGAGGCGACTGAGGCGGCTATCAAACTCGCCCGCCAGTACCACCTGGAACGCGGCGAGCCGCAGCGCCGCCACATCATCGCCCGCAAGCAAAGCTACCACGGCAACACCCTGGGCGCGCTGGCGGCGGGCGGCAACGAATGGCGCCGCACCCAGTTCGCACCGCTGCTGATCGAGATCTCCCACATTTCACCCTGCTACGAATACGTAGGCCGGGCTGAGGGCGAGAGCAGCTATGACTATGGCCAGCGGGTGGCAAATGAGCTGGAGGCGGAAATCCTGCGCCTCGGGCCTGATACCGTGATGGCCTTCATGGCCGAACCGGTGGTTGGCGCCACTTCCGGCGCAGTGCCGGCGGTTGAGGGTTATTTCAAGCGCATCCGCGAGATCTGCGACCAGTACGGCGTGCTGTTGATCCTCGATGAAGTGATGTGCGGCATGGGCCGCACCGGCCATCTGTTTGCTTGCGAGGCCGACGGCGTGGCGCCCGACATCCTGTGCATCGCCAAGGGCCTCGGTGCCGGCTACCAGCCGATCGGCGCCATGCTGTGCACCAAGCAGATTTATGAGGCGATCGAGCATGGCTCCGGCTTCTTCCAGCACGGCCATACCTATATCGGCCACCCGGTGGCCACCGCTGCGGGCCTTGCCGTGGTCAAGGCAATGCTGGAGCGCGGCTTGGTGCAGCGCTGCGCCGAGATGGGTGAAAAGCTGCAGGCGGCCTTGGAAGACCGCTTTGGCCAGCACCCCAACGTCGGCGACATCCGTGGCCGCGGGCTGTTCCGCGGGGTAGAGCTGGTCGCCGACCGCGACACCAAGGAACCCTTCGACCCCGCCCTGGCGCTGGCCAAAAACATCAAGAAAGCGGCGTTCCAGGCCGGCCTGATCTGCTACCCGATGTCCGGCACCCGCGACGGCCAGAACGGCGACCACATCCTGCTGGCGCCGCCCTTCATCATCACTGAGGAACAGATCACCGAGGTGGTGGACAAGCTGGAAACCGCAATCACCCAGTGCCTGCCGCAAATCTAAGCGGTTGGAAGAAATGACGCATCGCCCGGCCGCCGGCCGGGCAGCGCCCGTCCCGCCCCCCACGGGGCGGGCGCTTCGCTTCCCACCCCGCCGGGACGGGCGCTGCCCTCAGCGAAATTCGCTTTCGGCAGCGCCAAGCTGCTCCAGGATGCCGGCATAATTCTCAACGCCTTGCGCCCCGGTCACCAAATGGCGGCCATTGAACACCATCGCAGGCACTCCGCGGATGCCCTGTTGCACCCAGAACGCTTCGCGCTGGCGCACGCTGTCGGCATGCTTGCCGCTCTCCAAGCCAGCACGTGCCTCTGCGCCATCCAGGCCAAGGTTTTCAGCGGCTTCCACCAGCACCCCAAGGTCCGAAACATCCTTGCCATCGGTGAAATAGGCAGCCAGCAGCGCCTGCTTCATCGCGTGGCCTTTGCCGCGCTCTTCGGCCCATTCGATCAGTTGATGCGCCTGAAACGTGTTGTAAATCCGCATGCCGTCAAAGAAGCGGAAGGGGAATCCCAACGCCTCCCCCAGCTCCGTCAGCTGCGCCCGCACCTGTGCCGACTGTTCAACAGTGCTGCCGTATTTCGTGGCCAGATGCTCCCGCAGCTCCTCGCCCTCCGGCACCATATCCGGGTTCAGCTCAAAGGGTTGCCAGTGCACATCCAAGGCCACGCCGGCCCGGCGGGCGGCAAAAGCCAGCTGGTTGTAACCGACCGCGCACCAGGGGCAGACCACATCCGAGATGATGTCGACCCGCAGAACGGGGCTGTTAGAGGTCTCTGCCATTGCGGGTCCTTTGCGCTGCAATCTCACTGCACAGCAAATGGGAGCGGCAGCGGCAAAAAACAACTGTCGCAGACAGGCTTGCGTGCCTCGCGGAACTCTCCCAACGTGGCGTCAGCACCCAAGATTTGAGGCCCCGATGACCACGCCCCCCTCTGAAAGCGCCGCTCCGGCCAATACCCCGCGCACCCGTGCCAAGGCGCGGCATATCCTCGATAATTACTACATCGGCCCGGCCCGCGATGCGGCGGTGCTGGAGATCTGGGGCTACACCCCGCGCGTCACCTACGCGCCGGGGGAGACGGTGGCGCTGCATGTCTCCACCACTGCCGCCACTTTTGACCTGGAGATCGGCCGCGACGGTGCAGACTACCGCCCGGTGCTGCACGAGACCGGCCTGAAAGGCACGCATCAGCCCACCCCGGCGGACTGCTCGATCAAAGGTTGCGGTTGGGAGATGTCCTACCAGTTCACCATCCCCAATGACTGGCAAGAGGGCGGCTATCTGCTCACACTGACCGCCGAACGCGACGGCGACCGCGTCGAGGAACATCACCTGATCCTGGTCCGCCGCGCCCCGGACCGCCCGGCAGCCACCTACCTCTTGGTCTGCGCCACCGGCACCTGGCTCGCCTACAACTGCTGGGGCGGCTCGAACCATTACCAGGGCATCACCGGCCCCGAAGGCAACGCATTCGCCCCCGTGGTCTCGACCCAGCGGCCCTGGACCCGCGGTTTCTGCAAGCTGCCCCAAGGCGCCCCCCGTGCGGTGCCTGAGGTGCCGCACGTGCCGGGCGGCATGGTGCGCTACCCCTACATGGAATGGGCCTATGCCTATGGCTACTCCAAGAAATACGCCTCCGCCGGCTGGGCCAGCTATGAACGCCACTTCGCCCGCTGGGCCGAGGCGCAGGGGTATGAGCTTGATTTCGCCACCCAGCACGACCTGGAGGCGGACCCAGGGCTGCTCAGCCGCCACAAATGCGCGATCTTCGTGGGTCACGATGAGTACTGGAGCGCCAATATGCGCCATGCCGTCGACCGCTACACGGAAAACGGCGGCCGGGTGGCACGCTTTGCCGGAAATTTCCTGTGGCAAACAAGGATCGAGGACGAAGGCCGCACCCAGGTCTGCTACAAATACAACGCCGCGCAGGACCCGCTGTCGGGCACCGGGCAAGAACACCTGACCACCGCCGCCTGGGAAGTGGCCCCGGTCAACTGGCCGGGCACCAAAACCTTTGGCGCCAATGGCTTGCAGGGCATGTACACCGGCTTTGGCCGCTGTGCCGGCCAGAACAGCGGCGGCTACACCGTCTACCGCCCGCAGCATTGGGCCTTTGAAAGCGCGCAGCTGGGTTATGGCGATCAGATCGGCGGCGCCTCGCGGATCTTCGGCTATGAGGTGGACGGGGTGGACTACCGGATGGAGGACGGCTTGCCCTATCCCACCGGCAGCGACGGCGCCGACCCGCAGATGCAGATCCTGGCGCTGGGTCTCGCCACCAACATAGAGCCCGATCATGGCATCTGGGGTGAGACAATCTATATCGGCGACGGCGACGCGGTGTTCAAAGCGGAAGCGATGCATGGCGCGGCGACGCCCGAAACCATCGACCGCTCCGCCCGCGGCAACGGCGTGATCCTGCATTGGCAGCGCGGGGCGGGTGAGGTCTTCAACGCCGCCACTTGCGAATGGGTCATGGGCCTCACCCGCCGCGACTGGCAGGTGGAGCGTATCACCCGCAATGTTCTGGACCGCTTTGGCATCTGATTTCAGCCGGCAGGCGCGTCCGGCCCGGAGATTTGGGAACCCGGCGGTTCCGGGCAAAACAGGCGAAAGGAGGACAGGTTAATGATCCTATGCTGCGGTGAAGCGCTGATCGACATGCTGCCAGGCGGGACCGCTGATGGGCGGTCCGCCTTTGTGCCGCATGGGGGCGGTGCGTCGTTCAACACTGCGCTGGCGCTGGGCCGTCTTGGCATCACTGCCGGGCTGTTCAGCGGCTTGTCCAGCGACGCCTTTGGCCAGTTGCTGCTGGAGGAGCTTGCAGCAGCCGGCGTGGATACTTCGTTGGCTGTCATCAGACCGCACCCCAGCACGCTTGCCTTTGTTCACCTCGCCGATGGCAGCGCGAGTTATAGTTTTTATGATCAGGGCACGGCAGGGAGCGCTCTCACTCCTGCGGCGCTGCCTGAATTGCCGGACTGTGCGAATGTTCTGCTGTTTGGCGGTATCAGCCTGTGCAACCCGCCTGCGGCAAACGCCTATCTGGCGCTGGCAGAGCGCGAGGCCGGCCGCCGGGTGATAATGCTGGACCCGAATGTGCGGCCGGGTTTTGCACGGGATGAGGCCGCCTATCGCGCGCGGTTGGAGAAGATGATCGCGCTGGCGGATATCGTGAAGGTTTCAGAGGAAGATCTTTCGCTGCTGCACCCCAGCGGAGACTTGGCGGAAAAGCTGGAGACCTTGCACGCTGCCGGACCCAGGCTGGTGCTTCTGACCAAGGCAGAAAGAGGGGCAGAGGCGTCTCTTCCGGATGGCCGCCGTGTGCGGGTGCCAGCTGTGCCAGTGCAGGTCTCTGACACTGTAGGTGCAGGCGATACCTTCAGCGCAGCCTTTCTCGCCAAGGTACAGGAACTGGACTGCCTGCCGGCGTTGGCCGCAGGTGAGGCCACGACGGAGGATTTAGCGGCCTGCCTGCGCTTTGCGGTGCAGGCGGCAGCGGTCACGGTGACCCGGTCCGGCGCCAACCCGCCCTGGCGGTCCGAGCTTGCCCAATAGGTTCCCGGCAGTTCAGCGGACACCGAGCTGGCTGGCCTCCTGTGCCAGTGCTTCAATCGCGCTCCAGTTCCCGGACTGGACTAGATCCTTGGGGGCGACCCAGCTGCCCCCGGCGCAAACCACGTTGGGCAACCGCAGATAGCTGTCCGCATTGGCGGGGCTGACACCACCGGTGGGGCAGAAAGAAATTTGCGGCAGCGGTGCGCCAATGGCCTTGAGCGCCGGCGCGCCGCCGGAGGCCTCGGCCGGGAAGAATTTCAGCATGCCATAGCCGCGGGCCAGGAGCCGCATCGCCTCGGTTGCGGTGGCAGCACCGGGCAGCAGCGGCAGGCCGATGGCTTCACAGGCATCCAGCAGATAATCGGTGGCACCGGGGGAGACGCCGAACTGGGCGCCGGCCTCCTTGGCGGCTTCGGCGTCCATTGGGGTGATCAGCGTGCCGGCCCCCACGATGCCGCCCTTCACCTGCGCCATTTCGCGGATCACATCCAGCGCCGCACCGGTGCGCAGGGTGACTTCCAGTGCGGGCAAACCGCCGGCAACCAGTGCCTGGGCCAGGGGGCGGGCATGGGCCGCGTCCTCGACCACCAGCACCGGCATCACCGGCGCCAGGGCACAGATTTCGCAGGTGCGCAGGCTGGCGTCCTGAGGGGTTATCCGCATCGCTTAAACTCCGAACACGCTGGCGCCTTCGTCGGCCGAAGCGACCGAACGGCGGAACAGGGAAAACAGCTCGCGCCCGGTGCCGTGCTGATAGGCGCTGAGGTCGGCGGTGGCAGGCGCACGCTCCAGCGCGCCGTCTGTCAGGATCTCCAAGGTGCCTTTCACCGCGTCCAGCCGCAGCATGTCGCCGTCCTGGATCCTGGCAATCGGGCCGCCGTCCAGGGCTTCGGGCACCACATGGATCGCTGCTGGGATCTTGCCGGAGGCACCGGACATGCGCCCGTCGGTGACCAGCGCCACCTTCTGGCCGCGGCCCTGCATGATGCCGAGGAACGGCGTAAGGCTGTGCAATTCCGGCATGCCGTTGGCCTTGGGGCCCTGGAAACGGACCACCACGATCACGTCGCCGGTCAGCTCACCTGCCTTGAAAGCGGTCTTGGCGTCCGCCTGGTCATGGAAGACGCGGGCCGGGGCCTGGATCACCTGGTGTTCCTTGGCCACTGCCGAAACCTTGATGACAGAGGTGCCGAGGTTGCCGGTCAGGCGTTTCAGCCCGCCGGTTTCCTGGAACGGCGCCTCTGCCGGGCGCAGCACCGCGTCGTTCAGGCTTTGGCCCGGGCCCTCGCGGAAGGTGAGGCCGTCCTCGGAGAGGAAGGGCTCCATTACGTAGTGCTCCAGCCCTTCGCCGGCGACGGTCTTGGTATCAGGGTGCAGGTGGCCGGACTTCAGCAGCTCGCCGATCAGATAGCCAAGACCGCCCGCGGCGTGGAAGTGGTTCACGTCGGCGAGCCCATTGGGATAGACGCGCGCCAGCAAGGGCACCACGTCGGAGAGATCCGCGAAGTCCTGCCAGTCGAGGATGATGCCGCCCGCGCGGGCCATGGCGATCAGGTGGATCAGGAGGTTGGTGGAGCCGCCGGTGGCCATCAGCCCGACGATGCCGTTGGCATAGGCCTTCTCGTCCAGCACGTCGCAGACGGGGGTGTAATTGTTGCCAAGGGCGCTGAGCGACAGGGCGCGTTTGGCGCCCTCCACTGTCAGCGCCTCGCGCAGCGGTGTGCCGGGGGTGACAAAGGAGGAGCCGGGCAGGTGCAGCCCCATGAACTCCATCAGCATCTGATTGGTGTTGGCGGTGCCGTAGAAGGTGCAGGTGCCGGGGCCGTGGTAGGCGGCCATTTCCGCCTTCAGCAGGTCTTCGCGGGAGATTTCCCCGGCGGCGAACTGCTGGCGGATCTTGGCTTTTTCGTCATTGGCGAGGCCGCTGGTCATCGGGCCTGCGGGCAGGAACACCGCCGGGATATGACCGAAGGCCTGGGCGCCGATCACCAGGCCCGGCACGATCTTGTCGCAGACGCCGAGGAAGACGGCGGCGTCAAAGACATTGTGGCTGAGGGCGACGCCTGCGGCCATGGCGATGGTATCGCGGGAGAACAGGCTGAGCTCCATGCCCGGTTCGCTTTGGGTGACGCCGTCGCACATGGCGGGCACGCCGCCAGCAACCTGCGCGGTGCCGCCTGCGGCGCGCAGGGAATCGCGGATCAGCGCGGGATAGGTCTCAAACGGCTGATGCGCCGACAGCATGTCATTATAGGCGGTGACGATGCCGAGGTGGCCCTTGCTGCCCTGGGCCAGTGTCTGCTGGTCCGTGCCGGTGGCGGCATAGGCGTGGGCCTGGCCCGAGCAGGACAGATGCGCCCTTGCAGGCCCCTTGCCGCGGGCCGCGCGCATCCGCTCCAGATAGGCCGCGCGGGTGGCCTCGCTGCGGGCGATGATGCGGTCGGTGACGGCGGCCAGTGTGGGGTTCAAGCTCATGGGGTGCCTTTGTAGCAAACTGCGGGGGCAATGGGGAGGGCGGTTATCTCATGCCCCGATACTGCGCCAGCGGCGGCCGTCGCGGTGGATTAGCAAGAGCGAGTTATCAGGGCCGGTGCTGCCCCGGTCATAGGGCTGCGGCGGCTCGCCTGCGTCCTGCCAGCCGGCAATGATCGGATCGGCCCAGGCCCAGGCGGCCTCGACCTCGTCGCCACGCATGAACAGGGTCTGGTTGCCGCGGATCACATCCATGATCAGCCGCTCATAGGCATCCTGCGGGCGGCCCGACTCCGGCAGCTCATCAGCGAAGGTCATGTCCAGGTTGGCGCCGGTGAGGCGCATGCCGCCGGGCCCGGGATCTTTGATAGTGGTCTTCAGGGTGATGCCTTCATCGGGCTGCAGGCGGATCACCAGCACGTTGCCATGCACCGTCCCGGAGCCTTCGAAGATGTTGTGCGGCGGGTCGCGGAAATAGACCGCGATCTCGCTCACCCGTTCGCGCAGGCATTTTCCGGTGCGCAAGTAGAACGGCGTGCCGGCCCATCGCCAGTTCGCCACCTCTGCCTTGAGCGCGATATAGCTTTCGGTGCGGCTGGAGGCATTGCCCGCGTGGTCGCGGTAGCTGTTGCCGTCCTTGCCGCGGTACTGGCCGCGGGCGATGTTGGACTGCGGCACCGGACGCAGGGCCTCGATCACCTTGACCTTTTCATCCCGCACGGCGTTGGGGGTGAACTGGGCGGGCGGCTCCATCGCGGTCAGGCACATGAGCTGCATCAGGTGGTTCTGCACCATGTCCCGCATGGCGCCGGATTTGTCGTAATATTCCTCGCGCCCCTCAATGCCGATGCTTTCGGCGACGGTGATCTGCACGTGGTCGATGTGGGAGGAGTTCCACAAGGGTTCGAACAGGGAATTGGCAAAACGCAGCGCCATCAGGTTCTGCACGGTTTCCTTGCCCAGGTAGTGGTCGATCCGGTAGATCTGCCTCTCTTCGAAATGTTCGCGCAGGGCGGCGTTCAGCTGTTGCGCCGAGGCAAGGTCGTGGCCGAAGGGTTTTTCCAGCACGATGCGGCTGTCGGGTGTGGCGATGCCGGTTTCGCTGAGGCGGCGGGCAATGTCTGGAAACAGCGAGGGGCCAACCGACAGGTAAAACGCCCGTACGCAGTCCTCGCGCAGTTTCCCGTGAATCACATCCCATCCATCCGCGCCGCGGGCATCCACCGCTGCATAGTCCAATAGGGCGGTAAAGGCCGTGATCTCCTCCGGCGTGGTTTCCACATCCTGGCCGAAATCGCGGATCGCTTCGGCGGTCTGGGTGCGGAACTCCTCTGCGGTCAGATCGCTGCGGGAACTGCCGATGATGCGGCAGTCCGTGCTGAACTGGCCGATCTGAAAGCGGTGAAACAGCGCCGGCAGGATCTTGCGGCGGGCCAGATCGCCGGTCGCGCCAAACAGCACGAGGTCGAAGGGTTCAACTGGAATGACGCGGGAAACCATTGATTTTACATCGCTGTTCCATAGGGGCCTGGAGGTGCCAGGGGCCGGGTCATTGTGCCGCCTGGCGCGGGGCAATTCAATTGCCTCTGCTGGCACAGGGCTGGTTAAAGTTGAGTTATCGCTAACATATAGCGTCTGCCAGGACCATCGGAAAATGCCGTTGCCGCCGCGGGTGAAAGTAGGTCAGTCATTCTGTCCAAATGTTTCGCGCGCGAAACATTGGGTCAACAGTACTGATCAATTGTTCAGGTCTTCTTAACTTCCCGCTTGAATTGATCCGCGGCTTCGGGAAAGGGGAGGCCATGAGCACGTTTCACTGCCCCAATTGTGCCAGCCCGGTGGAACCGGCTGCGGCTGCGGTCAAGTTGACCGCCTGCCTGTCCTGCGGAACCACACTGTTTCTGGAGGACGACCAGGCCCGCCTGGCCGGCGAGGCGGGTGCCATGCATGATGCGCCGATGCTGTTCGGGCTGGGCAGCACGGTCCAGCTGGGCAGCCAGACCCTGCAGATCCTGGGCCATGCGCGGTTTTCCTACGGGCGCGGGTTCTGGGATGAATTCTGGGCGCTGGACGGACGCGGCGCCTCTTGCTGGGTGTCGGTGGACGAAGGCGACATCGTGCTGCAACGGGAGCTGCAGCGCTCTGACTGGCCGCGCTACGACGGGTATCTGCGGCTGGGGCAAAGTCTTGACTACGGCGGCGGGCGTTTCACCGTCACCGAGGAAGATGATGCCGAATGCGTGGCGGTGCGCGGCAGTTTCAGCCAGGCACTGCTGGTCGGAGAACGCTACCGCTTTGTGAACCTGCAGGGCGAAGATGGCACCCTTTTGTCGGGGGAGTTCCAGGGCAGCAGCCGCGAATGGTACCGCGGCCATTGGTTCGACCCGTTTGAGGCTGAGGTTCTGGCATGACCCGCAATGCGGATCTGAAGGCGGTCAATTGCACCTCTTGCGGGGCAGGGCTGGATATTCTGGGCGGCGGCCGGGTGACGGTGCATATCTGCCCTTACTGCGGCACCGAACTGGACGCGCTGGACAACTACCGCGCTGTTCGCAAGTTCAACGACATTGAGCGCCCCATCAGCCCGTTTGAAATTGGTATGGCAGGGACTCTGTTCGGTGCGGAATACACGGTAATCGGCACGCTCCAGCACGAGGAACGCTGGGGCGTGCGGACCTGGATCTGGGTTGATCACCAGCTTTATTCCCCGACCCACGGCTATGCCTGGCTAACGATCGAGGACCGGCATTTGGTCTTCACACGGCGCTACCGGCGCCCGGTATGGTTGCCGGTGCATCGGGTGGAACGGGCGGAACACCGGCCAAAGGTGCACACCGGATCGCGCACGTTCCATTACTACGACACTTCTACCAGCCGGATCACCTTTGCCGAAGGGGAATTCACCTGGTCCCCCAGGAAGGGCCAAAAATCAACGTCGGTTACTGCGCTGGCCGATGATATGATGCTGAGCTTTGCGCAAACCGGCAGCGAACGCGAGGTCTGGCTGTCGCAGTATTTGCCGGTCAAGGATGCAGAGGCGGGTTTCGGCATTCAAACCGGGTTGAAGCCGCGCGAAGTGCATCCGCTGCAGCCGTTCAAGGCCGGGGTGAATTTCGGTTTCATCAAATGGGTCTCGGCTGCCTGCGCGGTGATTTGCCTGATCATCGGAATGAACCTGCAAGGGCGCGCGGGAGAGACCGCGCTGAAGCGGACCGTTCTGACGGTTGCTGAGCTGCCGGCAGAGCTGCCGGTGGACGTCAGCACGGCCGGCAAACTGACGCGCATCCGGCTGACAGGGAATACCAGCAACAGTTGGGCGTTTGTCGGTATTGAGCTGACGGATCCGCAGGATGAGCCGGTGTTTCAGGCCGGGCGCACGGTTGAGTATTACCACGGCCGGGATTCCGAAGGCAGCTGGACCGAGGGCGACAACACGGCGGTGCTTGCTTTCCGGCCGCAGATGGCGGGCACCTACACGCTGAGCCTGGAAATCGAGGAAAGCGGCCATTGGACAGAGCTGAGTTACCCGCAAAGCGCCCAGGCGCAGCGCAAGAATGCGGAACTGCAATCCCAGCCCGCGCTGAGCAAGCTTACGGTTTCCGCGAAATCCGGATTGTCTTCGGGGCTCTATATGGGCTTGCTCGCCATCGTGTTCGGCCTTCTGGCCGGGCAGGGGTTCTTGCGCGCCTGGTGGCACCGCAAGGCCCGCTGGCGGGGCAGCGACTGGAGCGATGAGGACTAAGCCATGAACCTGTTCCGCATCATCTTTCTGACCATGTCCGCGGTGTCCATCGCCGGGGCCACCTATGTCTCGTACCAGGGCTACGGCGGCGAGAGCCGGGACCTGGACACATCCATCCGCGCCGCCAGCGGCGGGCGCTCTGCAAACGGCCACGTCAAATAACCGGGGGACCCCATGGAGTATTTCTCTGCCATCCAAGCCGCTGAGCTGATCAGCACTGTGTTCTATACCTTTGTCGGCGTGGCGCTGATGGGGGCGGTCTGGAAGGTGATCGACTGGATGACGCCCTTTTCCATCGTGCGCGAGATCGAGAAGGACCAGAACATCGCTTTGGCGGTGCTGATCGGGTTTCTGTTCCTGTCCATCTCGGTCATCATCGCAGCCGTCATTCTGTCATGACGGCGCCTGCCCCTGATCCGGGGGGCGTGCGGCTGCGTGAGTTCTGGCTGCTGGCCGCGACATTTCTGGTGGCGGTCTCCGGGCTGATCTATGAGCTGATCGCGGCGACGCTGTCCAGCTACTTGCTGGGGGATTCCGTGCGCCAGTTCTCGCTGGTGATCGGGGTGTTCCTGTCGGCTATGGGGCTGGGGGCCTGGCTGTCGCGGTTCGTGGGCGGCGCGATGAGCGGCTTTATCTGGGCGCAGATCTGTCTCGGTGTTGCCGGCGGGTTCATGGCGCCTGCGATCTTCTTTTCCTATGCTTGGCTGGAAAGCGTCTCGGTGCCCTTGTACGGGCTCTTGGTGCTGGTGGGCGTGCTGTCGGGGATGGAGATCCCGCTGATCGCCCGGGTGCTGAAGGAGATCGGTGCGCCGGAGTTCCGGTTTGAGAACGTGCTGAGCGTCGACTATGTCGGCGCGCTGGCGGCCTCGGTGGCGTTTCCCTTGCTGATCATCCCGCAGCTGGGGCTGATGTCGGCGAGCCTGAGTTTCGGGGCGCTGAACCTCGGCGTCGCGGGCCTGTCGCTGTGGGTGTTCCGTTCGGCGGCCAGCCGCGGGCAGGCGGCGGTCTGGGCCGTGGTCTTTGCCGCGACGCTGGCGGGGCTGTGGCAGTCGGAACGGCTGGTTTCCGTGGCTGAGGCGGATCTGTTCGAGGATGACATCATCCTCAGCGAGGCAACGCCCTATCAGCAGATCACCGTGACCCGGTACAGGGACCGGGTGCGGCTGTTCCTGGATTACTCGATCCAGTTCGACACCCTGGACGAGCACCGCTACCACGAAAGCCTGGTGCATCCGGCGATGGCTGTGGCGCCGCGGCGCAAGGAGGTGCTGATCCTCGGCGGCGGCGACGGTATGGCGGTGCGCGAGGTGCTGCGCTGGGCGGAGCTGGAGCGGGTGACACTGGTGGATCTGGATCCGCGGGTGACAGAGCTGTTCCGGGATCATCCGCAGTTGTCGGCGCTGAATGGCGGGGCGCTGAGGGATTCACGTGTGACGGTCCGCAACATGGATGCCTGGCAATTCGCGGACAGCTCGGATCAGGTTTTTGATGTGATCATTGCCGATTTGCCTGATCCCAAGAATTTGGCGCTGTCCAAGCTTTACACCCGCCAGTTTTATGGTGCGCTTATGGAGCGTCTCAGCGCGCAAGGGGTGATGGTAACACAGGCCGGCTCGCCGCTGTTTGCCCGGCAGGCGTTCTGGTCGGTGGTGAAGACGCTGGAGGCGGCACGCAACCCTTTTGCGCCGGGAGAGGGTCTGCAGGTGACGCCGTATCACGCCTACCTGCCCAGTTTTGGCGATTGGGGCTTTGTCATGGCAGCGCCGCAGGCTCTGCGGCCGCGCCCGCTGGTGCTGCCGGAGGGGCTGAAGTTTCTGAGCCAGGCGGTCTGGCAGGCAGCACAGGTTTTTGGCGCAGATACCGGGCCGGTGGAGGCGGAAATCAATACTCTGCAATCCCATGTGCTGGCTGGGTATTATCAAGCAGGCTGGGACCAGTGGTTTGAATGAGCCGAGCCGCAGGACGCCGTTCTCCTGCAAGGAAAACGGCTTGGAAAACACGCGTTTTCCGGGCCGGAATTCGTGCCGAATTCCGGCGTTCCCCAGCGCACCCTTTGGGATTTGATCAAATCTTGCGGCAGGGTGCCGTAACGGCTAAGCATAAGCTGCACAGAAACTGGCGCCATCAGGGAGGAGTGCCGATGACCCCGCTAGCAGGCCTGAAAGTGGTCGAACTTGCCCGCATCCTGGCGGGGCCCTGGATTGGCCAGTCGCTGGCGGATCTGGGCGCCGAGGTGGTCAAGGTCGAAAGCCCGGACGGCGACGACACCCGCAAATGGGGGCCCCCATTCATCGAGCGGGACGGTGACAAGACCGCCGCCTACTACTATGCCGCAAACCGGGGCAAGGATTGTGTGACCGCCGATTTCCGGACCGAAGAAGGCAAGCAGGCGGTGATTGAGCTGATCAAGGACGCCGACATCCTGATCGAGAACTTCAAGGTGGGCGGCCTCAGAAAATACGGCCTGGACTACGAGAGCCTTTCGCAGATCAACCCGCGGCTGATCTATTGCTCGGTCACCGGCTTTGGCCAGGACGGGCCTTATGCGGCGCGGGCGGGATATGATTTTCTGCTGCAGGGCATGTCGGGGCTGATGTCGATCACCGGCGCGCAGGACGGCCAGCCGCAGAAGGTCGGTGTTGCGATCACTGATATTGTCACCGGGCTGTATGGCACGATCGGGATCCTGGCAGCGGTGGAGCAGCGCCACACGACGGGGCGCGGTCAGCATCTGGACATGTCGCTGATGGATTGCGCCACCGCGCTTTTGGCGAACCAGGCGATGAACTATCTGGCGACCGGCGACAGTCCGGTGCGGTTGGGCAATGACCATCCGAATATTGCGCCCTATCAGGTGATGGCGGTCAGCGATGGCCATGTAATCCTGGCGGTTGGCAATGACGGGCAGTTCCAGCGGCTGTGCGATGTGCTGCGGCTGGCAGAGGCCAAAGCGGACGCAAGGTTCCAGACCAACCAGCTGCGGGTCGCAAACCGTAAGGCGCTGACAGCGATCCTGGAGGAGGTGCTGGCCGGGTGGACGCAAAGCGATCTGCTGGCAGCGCTGGAGGCCGCGACAGTGCCGGCAGGGCCGATCAACACCATCGGCCAGGCCTTTGAGGATCCGCAGATCCAACACCGGGGCATGCAGATCGAGCCCGAGGGCGTGCCGGGCGTGCGGGGGCCGTGGAAGTTTTCGGAAGCGGAGCTGGCACTGGAGAAGTCGGCGCCGAAGCTGCCGAAATGACCGCTCGGCCGCAAGGCGGCAGCTAGACGTTCACATCCACACTCAGCGGCATCTCTTGCCCCAGCAGGCGGCGCACCTTGGGGTCCAGGCGCTGGCTGTCCTCGCGGCAGGCGCCTGTCGCCGTCAGCGCCTCGCGCGCTGAAACCCGTTCGCTGATCCGGACCCAGACGGTGCGGGCGGCATAAGGCGGCTGGTCGGCGCGGGCGGAGATCCCCAGCACCAGCCCTTGCAGGTAGGACGTCTGCTGCGGGTGGGCGGGCATCAGCACCGTTTCCGACAGGAACCCATGCGACCGGCGCGGGCTTTCGTACATGCAGATCCGGTTGTTGTGAAACACCGCCATGCCGCGATAACGGCCGCGCTGGCGGATACTGCCGTCGCTGGCGGTGGCGCGTTCAAACGTGTCGGTGACCACATGGCCATCCTCTTCGCGCAGGCGGATCAGGGTGCGCATGACCTGGCCGGGCCAGGTCGGAGTGCGGTAATAGCCGTGGTAGAAGCCCAGGAACCGCCGCATGTGGCGGGCCTGGCCTGCAAACTGGGCGCCGAAATGCTGCGCGGGCGCAGCGATGCCTGCGCGCAGTGTGCTTTGCGCCTCGCGGAAATCCTGGTGCGGCGCGAACAGCTGCTCTTCCTCCAGCCCGAAGAACTGCGCGATGCGGCGCAGGTTGTGGGCGGAGGGCAGCCCGTGGCCGTTGAGGTAGCGGTTGAACTGCTGGCGGTTGATGCCGATGCCGCGGCAGACCTGGGCAATGCTGCCAGTCTCGGCGCAGAGCCTGCGCAGGTTGCGGGCAAAATCATCTTGCATCGGCGCGGCCTTCTTCGCGGTTTGGCTGCCAGACTGCGTACATCCGCTTACACCCGCAGACAAGTGCTGCCTTTTCATGCGGGGCAAGTTTGGGGAAGGTGGGGCCAAGGGGCGCGGCCCGGATTTACAAGATAAGGAACAGCAGATGCCCGGCGCATTCACCATCATTGAAAACACCTGGATCACCCTGCCGGACGGGCGCAAGCTGTCGGCGCGGATGTGGATGCCCGAGGGCGAGGGGCCGTTCCCGGCGATCCTGGAATATCTGCCCTACCGCAAGCGCGACGGTACTGCGCCGCGCGACGAGACCACGCATCCGGTGTTTGCTGCCGAAGGCTATGCTTGCGTGCGGGTGGATATTGCGGGGACTGGCGACAGCGAGGGGGTGTTTGATGACGAATACTCCGAACAGGAGTTGAGCGACGGTGAGGCGGTGCTGGAATGGATCGCGGCGCAGGACTGGTGCACCGGCAGCATTGGCATGATCGGCATCAGCTGGGGCGGCTTCAACGGGCTGCAGCTGGCGTTCCGCCGTCCTGAGGCCTTGAAGGCAGTGGTCTCGGTTGCGTCGACCGTGGACCGCTATGCCGATGACATTCACTACATGGGCGGCTGCCTGCTGAGCGACAATGCCAATTGGGGCAGTCAGATGTTCGCCTATCAGTCGCGCCCCGCAGACCCGGAACTGCGGGGCGATTGGCGCGAGGATTGGATCAAGCGGATCGAGGAGATGCCCTTCATGCCCGCCGATTGGCTGCGGCATCAGACGCGGGACGGGCAGTGGAAGCACGGCTCGGTCTGCGAGGACTGGTCCGCGATCCAGGCGCCGGTGCTGGCGATCACCGGCTGGGCCGATGCCTATGTGAATGCGCCGCCTGCGCTGGCAGCAAATCTGACTGTGCCAGCCAAGGCGATGATCGGCCCATGGGAGCACCGCTATGCCCATATCGCCAAGCTGGATCCGGCGGATTTCCATGGCGAGGTGCTGGCCTGGTTCGGAAAATGGCTGAAAGGGGAGGAGACCGGCGCCGAGGACTTGCCAGACTACCGTGTCTACATGCAGGAGCATTTCAACCCCACCATGCAAAACAAGCCGCGCCAGGGGCGCTGGGTGGCAGAGGCCGCGTGGCCGTCACCCAATGTGCAGGAGCGGGTGATGCATCTGGGCGCGGGCGTTCTGGCAGAGGCGGCGGCAAGCGGTACTGTTGCAGTCTGCAGTCCGGCAACCGTGGGGCAGGCGGGCGGCTACTTCTGCCCCGGCATGCGGTTTGACAATGAGCTGGCGGGGGACCAGGCGGAGGATGACAAACTGTCGGCCTGTTTCGACACCGCGCCTTTGGCAGAGCCGCTGGAACTACTGGGCCGACCACGGGTGAAAGTTGCGTTCAGCGTCGACAAGCCGGTGGCGCAGCTGGTTGCGCGGCTGTGCGATGTCTCGCCAGAAGGTGTATCGCAGCGGATCAGTTTCCGGCCGTTGAACCTGACGTGCCGTGATGGCTTTGAGGCACCGGAAAAGCTGGTGTCCGGCGAACGTTATGAGGCCGAGATCGAGCTGAATGAATGCGCCCATCATCTGAAACCGGGCCATGTGCTGCGGCTGGCATTGTCGACGTCTTACTGGCCGATTGTCTGGCCCGCGCCGGAGGCGGCAGAGGTGACGCTGCATCTGGAAGGATGCCAGCTGGTGCTGCCGGAACGCCGTGTGTCCGAAGAGATCGACCCGCAACAGCCGGGCGCGCCGCGGGAGTACCCGGTGCTGCAGGCGGAACAGCTGCGCGCGGCGGGCGGCACATCAAATACTTGGACTCGCGAGGATGGTGCGCTGGTGCTGGATACCATGGATGATTACGGCAAGTCGGTGGACCCCTATCACGGCATGTGTGTGGGCAGCCATGTGACCATGCATTACGAGGTGCACCCCGACGACCCTGCCACCGCCGCCTTTGCCAGCGACTGGAAGTTCGAGTTCGAGCGCGGCGGCTGGCAAGTTGCCATCGACACCGAGAACAAGGTGACCTGCGACCGCGGGAACTTTTACCTGTGGCGCCGGGTGACGGCCTATGAAGGGGCAAACAAAGAAGTTGTGCTGACCAAGGAGTGGAGCGAGACGATTCCCCGCGGCGTGCTGTAACCCGGGGCGGGAGGCGGGCGGATTTTCGGCAATTCGTCCGCATTTGCCTTGGTTTTGACATAGTGCGTTACTCAAAGCACACAGGGCCTTAACCATTTGATTGCAAATTCAGCTCTCAGCGTGCTGCCGTTGCCTTGGTCGTGCCGGATCGGCCAGTATCCTGGTTAATGAGCAGTTAACAAATAGTATCGAGGGCGAGAAAGTGCAGCTTTCCGTTGTTGTGCCCTGCTACAACGAAGAAGAGTTGGTCCCCATGCTGGTGGAGCGGCTTGTGCAGGCGATTGAACCATGGGCGCAGGACGCCGAGATCATCTTGGCGGATGATGGCTCCAGCGACGAAACCTGGGCTGCGATTGAGGCAGCCCATGCCAAATATCCAGTTGTGCGGGGTATCCGTCTGTCGGCCAACCGCGGCCATCAGGTGGCGCTGACTGCCGGGCTGGAGGCAGCGCGCGGCGCGCGCATCTTTATGCTGGACGCCGACCTGCAGGACCCGCCGGAAATCCTGCCCGACATGATGATGATGATGGACCGCGGCTATGACGTGGTTTACGGGCGCAGGGCGGAACGTCAGGGTGAGACTCTGTTCAAAAAGATCACGGCCTATGGGTTCTACCGTTTCCTCAACACCCTGTCGGATGTGGATATCCCCAAGGACACCGGCGATTTCCGCCTGGTCAGCCGCCGCTCGCTGGATGCTGTGCTGGCAATGCCGGAGCGCGCGCGCTTTATCCGCGGCATGTTTGCCTGGGCCGGCTTCAAGCAGATCGGGTTGGAATACGTGCGCGATGCCCGGGTGGCGGGTGTCACCAAATACCCGTTCCGGGCGATGCTGCGCTTTGCCACCGATGCACTGACCGGGTTTTCCACCAAACCGCTGAAAATGGCGACCCGGCTGGCGTTCCTCAGTCTCTATGTGACCTTCCTGATGGCGGTCTATGTATTCCTGTCGCTGTTTTTACACAGCACCGCGCCGGGCTGGGCGTCGATGCTGCTGGCGATTTCCTTCTTCTCGGGCATTCAGCTGCTGACGCTAGGGATCATGGGAGAGTACATCGGACGGCTTTACATGGAGAGCAAGCAGCGGCCGATGTATTTCCTGTCAGAGGAAACCGGAGGAAAGGCTGAGCAGCCGGAGCCGGAGCCCGTTGCGGTGCCTGAGCCGCTGCGCAAAGAGGCGTCGTGACAATGCGGGACTGGGGGCAGATCATCCGGTTCTGCATCGTTGGCACGCTGGTCGCGGGACTATACTTTTTCGGCTACCTGCTGTTTCTAACGGCGGGTTTGGAGCAGGGGCTGGCCAATGCAGCGGCCTTTGGCTTTGCGGTGACGGTGCAATATGTGCTGCAGACCTGGTGGACCTTCCGCCGGCCGCTTGGCCTGCCCGACCAGATGGTGCGCTTTGCCTGCACTATTGCTGCAGGTTTTGCAGTGTCCGCATTGATTACGGCAGTTCTTGGCCCAGGACTGGGTTGGCCGGACTGGCTGGCTGCGGCCGTCGTCACCCTGTGGCTGCCGGTGCAGAACTACATCGTTTTTCGAGTTTGGGTCTATGCCGCGGCTGCTTGATGCGGGCGCGGCACGGAGGGTTTCCAGCCCATCCAGCCGCAGGCATCAGCTCTGGCCGGTCCGGTGCAGGAGGGTTTGACATGGCAATGACAATCACCAGCAGCGCGGTTGCGCAGGCCGGCAGCTTCGCCCGGCTGTGGCAAGTGATCGGTGCGGTCTTTGCCGCGCTGATGCTGACAGCGGTGTTCCAGCTGCCGGACCCGATGGTGCGCCATGACGATTATCCCGCGCTGCTGGCGGATCCTTCGCTGTTCTATTCCAAAACCTTGAACGAAGGGCGCTGGGTCAACTATCTGTGGCACTTGCGCGGGATTGTGACACCGGCCTGGGTCAATTTTGCGGTCTATCAGCTGTGCTGGGCAATCTATCTTGGCTGCCTGGTGCATAATGCGCTGGGGCGCGAGGCAGCCATCTGGCAGCAGGTGATGCTGGCGCTGATTGCCGGTCTCTGCCTGCCCTGGGTGCTGATCTCGATGTGGTTTAATACGCTGATTCCGGGGCTGGCAATTCTGGCGCTATACGCCTTGCTCACCACACGGCTGAGCGAGGCGGCCAGCCGCTGGCTGATGCTCGTTTTTGTTCCAGCTTCACTTATGTCTTACACGACTTATCCGTTTTTAATCCTGGCGCTGTGCCTGAGCCGCGCCGGAACGGAGCGCTCGGCCAGGGATCTGGCCGGCCTGGTGGCACTGTTCATCGCCAGTTTCGCGCTGGGTATGCTGGCAATCTATTCGCTGAACTACGCCGAGCACGGGGTTTTCGGGGTGCCGATGGCCGAATGGCGCAACCCCAGCCCGGCAACGGATCTGGCGTCGGCGTTTGAGAATGCAAAACTGGCTGCGGATTTCCTGCAGCGGGTGGTGATGAAAGGCGGTTTCAGTTTTCCGGCTATTGCCCTGTTCCAGTTCGTCCTGCTGGCGGGTGCTGTCTGGACCCTGCTGCGCCGGGATAAATGGCGGGCACTGTATCTGCTGTCCGGCGCCGGGCTGGGGCTGGCGTTGATTTGCGTGCAAGTGATCCGCAGCGGCATTGACATGCCGGTACGGTCAGGCGGTTTCCTGTGGGCCTATGGTGCGGTTTTCCTGGGCTTGTTCCTGCTGCAGCTGCAGCATAGCGGGCGGGCGCGGATGAGCCGGAACTTGCTGTTTTTCATAGCCGCTTTGTACGTGGCCTTTGCAGGGATGACCAATTACTTCTTCACGGAATGGAACCGGCTGAGCAAACACATGGCGGCAGAGCTGACAGGGGGTCAGGGGCCAATTTATATCACCGGCACCTATTTGTCCTTGGAGGCGGTCAGAAAGTCGGACCTGCAAAAGGATCAGTCAGTGGAGTTCCGGCTGAATTACCTGACCGGGAGGGATGTGGTGATGTGCGAAACCCGGCCCGAAGACTGTGCCGCGCTGCCGGAGGAACTGCGGGCTGGCTTGCAGGAGGGGCGGGGCTTTGAAGTGCGCCAAATTGACGGTGGTTCCGTGCTGGTGCTGTCGCCTGAAGCGCTGCGCGAAGGCAAGCTGGAGGCCGCCCGCAAGCGGCGCCAATCCGAATAAGGAAACCGGGCGGGGCTGACTTAGAAATCAAGCCCCAGGTCCAGGGTGCGCGCCGAATGGGTCAGCGCGCCGGAGGAAATGTAATCCACTCCGGTGGCGGCCACTTCGGCGATGCGCTCCAGCCGCATGTTGCCGGAGGCTTCGGTCACCACATGGCCCTTTGCCATATCCACCGCCTTGACCAGGGTTGGAGTGTCCATGTTGTCGAGCAGCACCACGTCGGCGCCGCCGGTGGCGATGACCTCGGCCAGCTGGTCCAGGGTATCGACCTCTATCTCCACCTTCATCATGTGGCTGACAGAGGCTTTGGCGGCCTCCAGCACTGCCGCGACGCCGCCTGCGGCGGCGATGTGGTTGTCCTTGATCAGGATCGCGTCCGACAGCCCAAAGCGGTGGTTGAAGCCGCCGCCGTGCAGCACCGCCTGTTTTTCGGAAATACGCAGGCCCGGTGTGGTCTTGCGGGTGCAGGTGATGCGGGTGGCAGTGCCCTTGGTTTCCGCGGCAAAGGCGGCAGTCAGAGTGGCGATGCCGGTTAGGCGGCCGGCGAAGTTCAGCGCCACGCGCTCCCCCGACAGGATCGAGGCAGCGGAGCCTTCGATGGTCATCAGCGTGTCGCCCTTCCTGCAAGGGCTGCCGTCGGGCAGCAGGGTCTCGACCTTCAGCCCGGCATCAACCAGGAGAAAGGCGATGCGGGCGATTTGCATGCCGGAGACCACGCCATCCTCGCGGGCATTCAGCCGGGCGGAGTATGCAGCTGAGGCCGGGATCACCGCGCGGGTGGTGATGTCGCCGTTCTGGCCCAGGTCCTCCATCAGGGCAGCACGTACCATCGGTTCCAGGATCAGGTCGGGCAGGGTGGCGAATTGGGTGCTCATGTCAGCTCCTTTGCGGCCTTGGCGCGGATGGCCAGGGCCTCGTCCAGGGTGATGCGGGTGCGGTGCGCTTGCGCGGGGTCGGCCTCGGGGAAGTCGTCGCGGAAATGGCCGCCGCGGCTTTCCTCGCGCTTGAGCGCTGCGGCGGCGATCAGTGTGGCGGTGGCGCACATGTTGGCGAAATTCTCATCTGCCGCCTGTTCAGCTTCAAGCCGGTCGATGGCGGCGAGCGCCTGTTTCAGGCCAGCGGCAGTGCGGCGGACACCTGCGTGGGCGGTCATGGCCTCGCGCAGGGATTTCACTGCTGCCGGGTCCAGTGCCAAGCCGCCATCCGGAAAGGCCGGACTGACCTCGGCGGCATCTTGGGCGAGGGCCAGGCTGCCGATATCCTGAGCTGCATTGCGGGCGTAGACCAGCGCTTCCAGCAGGCCGTTGGAAGCAAGCCGGTTGGCGCCGTGCAGGCCGGTGGAGGAAGCCTCGCCGCAGACCCAGAGGTTTGCCAGGCTTGTGCGGCCCTGCATGTCTGCTTCAACCCCGCCCATGTGGTAGTGGGCGGCGACGGCCACTGGGATGGGCTGCTGCACCGGGTCGATGCCGGCACGGGCGCAGGTTTCAGCGACGGTGGGGAAGCGGCTCAGCACTTCGGCGCCCAGGGCCGCGCGGGTGTCGAGCATCGGGCGGCGGCTGCCTTGGGTCTCGGCAAAGATCGCGCGGGCGACGATGTCGCGCGGGGCAAGCTCGGCGTCCGGGTGTGCTGCCAGCATGAAGCGGTCGCCATCGGCATTGATCAGCACCGCGCCTTCGCCGCGCAGGGCTTCGGTGGCCAGCGGGGAGGGGTCCTCGCCAATGTCAAAGGCGGTGGGGTGGAACTGTACGAATTCCGGGTCGGCAATGCGGGCGCCGGCGCGGGCGGCGAAGCCGATCACCTGGCCGCGGATACGGGGCGGGTTGGTGGTGTGGGCGTAAAGTCCGCCAGAGCCGCCGCCCGCCAAGAGCACGCCGGGACAGTTGATCAGCACCGGGGCGGAGGGCGCATCGGCGCGGGTGATCCAGATGCCGGTGACGGTCCCGCCGTCTGTTTCCAGCCGCACGGCTTGGGTGTTTTCCAGCACTTGCACGGATGGCGCTGCGCGCACTGCGGCGATCAGAGTCTGCATGATCTGGTCGCCGGCCTGATCGCCCTTCACCCGCACCACGCGGGCGGCGGAATGGGCAGCCTCGCGGCTCATCACGTAGTTGCCGTCAGCGTCGCGGTCGAAGGGTGTGCCGAGCTCAGTGAGGTCGATGATGTGCTCGCGCGCAACCCGTGTGACCATGGCGGCAACTTCGGGGTCGACGGTGCCGGCGCCGGCCAGCAGGGTGTCGTCCGCATGTGCCTCGGGCGTGTCATGGGCGGCCATGGCCGCAGCCACGCCGCCCTGCGCCCAAGCAGAGCTGGCGCCTTCGCCCAAGGGCTCGGGGGAGATCACCAGAACCGGCCGCGGTGCCAGCTCAAGCGCCGCGTAAAGCGCGCCAAGGCCTGCCCCGGCAATGACGATACGGCCGGTTTCGATCACGGATCAGATGCCCAGTTTCTGGCTGAGGTCGATCATCCGCTGCACCGCGACGCGGGCCTTGTCCGCAACCTCCGGGTCAACCTCGACCGGCTCGGACATGGTGTGCAGCGACCACAGGATCTTCTCCAGGGTGATCTTCTTCATGTAGGGGCACATGTTGCAGGGGCCGACGAAGTCCACCTCAGGCAGCTGGTCGGCAATGTTCGAGGCCATCGAGCATTCGGTGATCAGGAGGGCCTTTTCGGGCTTTTCCTTGGTCACATAGTTGACGATGCCGCTGGTGGATCCAGAGAAATCCGCCTCGGCGACCACATCCGGCGGGCATTCCGGGTGGGCGATCAGCCGGGTGCCCGGGTTCCACTCGCGGAAGTCGCGCAGGTCCTGCGCGGTGTACTGCTCATGCACGATGCAGGAGCCCTCCCACCACACGATGTTCTTTTCCGGCACCAGATTGGCGATGTTCTGCGCCAGATACTGGTCCGGGGTCATGATGATGGTGTCTTCTTCCATTGCTGCCACGATCTGGGCTGCGTTGGAGGAGGTGCAGCAGATGTCGGACGCGGCCTTCACTTCAGCGGTGGTGTTCACATAGGTGACCACCGGCGCGCCCGGGTAGCGGCGGCGCATTTCCTCGACACCTTCGGCAGTGATCGATTCCGCCAGCGAGCAGCCTGCCTCCATGTCGGGGATCAGCACGGTTTTGTCCGGGCTCAGGATCTTGGAGGTTTCGGCCATGAAATGCACGCCGCATTGCACGATCACATCGGCCTCGACCTTGGTTGCTTCAATCGCCAGCTGCAGGCTGTCGCCGACCACATCCGAGATGCCGTGGTAGATTTCGGGCGTCATGTAATTATGCGCCAGAATCACCGCGTTGCGCTGCTTCTTCAGCTCCAGAATCGCCGCAACATAAGGCGCATGGGTGACCCATTCGACGGGGGTCACGACGCGGTCCATCCGCGCATAGACGTCTGCCATCTTCTCGGCCAAAGCCGGATTCGGCGCCAAATCATAGTGGGTGGCGAGCTGATCCCGCATGGATTGCAGGTCGAACATGGCATTTCCTCAAGGTTGCGTCCGGGGTGACACTTTGGGCGGGGGTTGTTTCACGTTCATATCGCGCACGCAAGCGCGTGTGAGCGGAAACGAAGCCAAATGCGGTGATTTGGCGCTAACACGCGGCACGGTTTTGACGTCGCCGTGCGGCGGGTCTGCAAAAACGCGGCTATTCTGTCCTGAACTGTTTGGTCCCGGTAAGGATATGGTGGTCAAAGTGACCTTTTTCCAGTGGCCTGCCGTTTTTGGCTGTTCCAATGCCTTCTCCTGTGATTTTGAAATCAGTCAGCGGGTGTTAGACCCTGCCGAAAAACTCATGCGGAGTAGACCAGGCGCAATGAACGATCTGTTGGCAGGATTGAGCCAGGCCTTTTGGCTGCTGGCGACGCTGGACGCGGATCTGGTGGAGATCACGCTGCGGTCATTGCGGGTCACATTGACAGCGCTGTCCATTGCCTGTGCCATTGCGCTGCCTTTGGCCGCCTTTCTTGCGGTGCGCCGCTTCCGGATGCGGCGGGCCACGATTGCGGTGCTCAACGCGCTGATGGGGCTGCCGCCGGTTGTTGTGGGGCTGGTGGTTTACGTTTTCCTGTCTCGCGCCGGTCCGTTTGGTGTCTTTGGTCTGCTGTTCACGCCAACGGCAATGATCATTGCGCAAGTAATCATCGTGGTGCCGCTGGTGGCATCGGTCGCGCATCAGAGCTTGCGCGAATTGTGGAGCGATTACCACGACCTGCTGATCTCGATGAACGCCACACAGTTTCAGCGTATCCAGGCGTTGTTGTGGGACGGGCGGCGGGCGCTGCTGACCGCAGCGCTGGCGGGTTTTGGCCGCGCAATTGGTGAAGTGGGCGCGATCATGGTGGTTGGTGGCAACATCGACCACGCCACACGGGTGCTGACCACGGCAATTGCACTGGAGACGGGCAAGGGCGAATTTGCGATGGCGCTGGGTCTGGGTTTTGTACTGATCGCGCTGGCGATTGCAGTCAACCTTGCGATCCACTGGCTTGGCCGCACCGAGAGCGAGGGGCGCTGGTGATGCAGATGTTCCCCTTGGTGGCAAATGGCGCTCAGGTCCGGCGGCGCGGTAAAGTTTTGGTTGGTCCCGTTGATCTGACCTTGGGCGGTCAGGGCACGTCAATTGTTATCGGCCCTAACGGAGCGGGCAAGACAACGCTGCTCAAAATGCTGCACGGGATCGTGCGGATGAACGACGGCCGCCTGAACTGGGCTTGCCCGCTGGCGGAGGCGCAGAAGCGCCAGGCCTTCGTGTTCCAGGTTCCGGTGATGATGCGGCGCACGGTGATCGAGAACATCGCCTATCCGCTGCGGCTGACCGGCGTTGGCCGCAAAGAGGCGCGGACGCGGGCGGCGGAATGGGCTGGCCGTGTCGGGCTGGGTGAAATCCTAGAGCGGCAGGCGACCATGCTATCAGGGGGCGAACGGCAAAAGCTGGCGCTGGCCCGCGCGCTGGTGCGCGAGCCGGACGTGCTTTTTCTGGATGAGCCATGTGCAGCCCTGGACGGCCGGGCGACGCGGGAGATCGAAGAAATTCTGGCCCAGGCTGCCGGGGGCGGCACCAGGCTGATCATGTCCACCCACAACATGGGCCAGGCCCGGCGGCTGGCGGATGAGGTGGTCTTTGTTCTGGGCGGCCGCATCCATGAATTCAGCCCGGCAGAGGCATTTTTTGCCGGGCCGCAAACGCCGCAGGGGCGTGCATTTCTTAACGGGGATATTGTCGAATGAAACATCTGATTTTGGGAGTCCTTGCTGCGGCGGCCCTGGCTGGCACCGCGGCGGCAGAGGAGATGAAGGTGGCGGTGACGACCTCATTTCACAATTCGGGCCTGGCGGAGATCCTTCTGCCGGAAATCAAGAAGGATCTGGGGCTGGACGTGCAGCTGCTGGTGGTTGGCACCGGCCAGGCGATTCGCCTTGGCGAGGCGGGGGATGTGGATGCCATCCTGGTGCATTCCAAGAAGGCCGAGGAGAAATTTTTGGAAGGCGGCAGCGGCACCCATCGCCGGGAGATTATGTATAACGACTTTGTCTTCATCGGCCCGAAAGATGATGCGGCAGGGATTGCAGAGGCTGCTGATGCGGCAGATGCTCTGCGCAATATTGCCAAGGCCGAGGCCGCCTTTGTCAGCCGCGGCGATGACAGCGGCACACATAAGAAGGAGCTGAGCCTCTGGCGGGCCGCGGAACTTGAGCCTGAGAGCTTTGGTTCCTGGTACCGGGCTGTAGGGGCAGGCATGGGGGCGGCGCTGAATACGGCGGCCGGTATGGATGCTTATATCATGTCGGACCGGGCCAGCTGGCTGAACTTTGGCAACAAGAGCGGGCTGATGCTGCTGTTTGCCGGTGATCCGGTGCTGTTCAACCAGTATGCCTATATCCCTGTGAATCCGGACAAGCATGGCCATGTGGAGAACGCGCTGGCGATGCAGCTGGAAGAATGGCTGGTGTCGGACAAGGCCAGGGAACTGATCAACGGGTATCAGATCAACGGTGAGACGCTGTTTGTGTTCAACGCTGTGGAGTAACGCAGAGGGGGGGCCGCCTGTTCTGGGCATCACAGGTGCCCTGCAAAGTTGGGCCCGGCACCGCGCTGCGCGCTGTGCGGACGGAGATCTCGAAACGCGCTTCAGTGTGAAAGCCGCCAGGAAACGCCGCGCCTGTTGTGGGCCGCTTCCGCCTCGCGGCAGCGCGGCGCCAGGCCCAACTGCAAAGTGCAATTTCAATTGCGCCGGAGCAGGCGGGAGCGCTCTCAGCCCTCGCCGCCAACCGTCAGCGTGACCCGGTCGCCGGCAAACCAGGTGCGGCCGAATTCCACCGGGCGGCCTTCTTGGTCGGCGTTGACTCCAGTGGTGCGCAGGATCGGGCTGCCTTCGGCAATCTTCAGGTGCAGGGCCTGGGTGGCAGTGGCCAGCTTGGCGGTGATACGGGTTTCAATCCGGGTGTAATCTTCAACGCCGAATTGCAGCAGTGCAGCAGTTACTGAGAGCTGCTCTTGCAGGGCATCGAGGATGCCTGGAAAGCGATGTGCGGGAAAGATACTTTGGAACAAGGCGATGGGCTGCCCATCGGCCAGCGATAGCCCGTCATAGACATGCACTTCTGCTCCTGGATCCAGTCGCAGCGCATTGGCCTCGCGGGCAGAGGCTGCGCGGGTCTCCAGTGCCAGGATCGTCTTGGCGGGGCAGCGCCCTTCGCGGGCGAGGTTCTGGTGGAACCGGACCCGCTTGCCGATCGGATAATCGGTTGGCTTGGCCGCCACAAAGACGCCGGCGCCGCGCCGGGCGTGAACCAGGCCCTGCTCAGCCATATCCGCCAGCGCACGGCGCACCGTATGGCGGTTCACGCCGAAGCGGGCGGATAACTGCGTTTCAGGCGGCAGTTTGCCACCGGTTTCGTAACGTCCCTGCGCGATGTCGTCAGTCAGGGCGATGGCGATAGACTTCCAAACGGGGGTGCGGGCCATGTCACGGAACTTTCACAACTCTTGGATTGCGCTGCGCGAGGCGACTCAGTTAATATTTGTCTAGTTGTATATTAATCATAGACAACTTTGCCAAGAGGCCTAGACAAATGAATACCACTTTTTCCGGAGAGGACCGCAAGGTCTGGATGAGCCTGTTGGCTTCGGCTGATGAGGCCCGGCTGACTGAACTATGGCAGGATTGCGGAGAAAATCCCGTGTGCGCATTCCTGCGGGCACCTGAGGCAGGCGGCGTCATGGTGCGCGGCCGCATGGGCGGCACCGGAGCGCCTTTCAACCTGGGTGAGATGACAGTCACCCGCTGTGCGCTGTCGCTGGAGGACGGCACAGTCGGCCACGGTTATGTGCAGGGCCGGAGCAAGGCCAAGGCCGAAATCGCGGCGAAGATCGACGCTCTGATGCAGACTAGCGCAGCAGGCGCCGTGCGCGAGACGGTGCTGGCGCCACTGGCAGAGGAGCGGCAGGCGCAGAAAGAGGCGCGCGCGGCCAAGGCAGCAGCAACCAAGGTCGAGTTTTTCACCATGGTGCGTGGAGAGGATTGATGAGTTCGCAGAGCCATAATGCCGTCTACGCGGGCGGTTTCACCAATCCGCCTGTGGATGCAGCGCATGCGTTTCGCGCCGCGATGAACGCGATGGCACACCCCGGCCAGATCCAGGACATCGCCGGTGCTCTCCCGCCCGGCGGCATCTCTGCCGCTGCGGGCAGCCTGCTGCTGACACTTTGCGATGCGGAAACCGGAGTATTCCTGGCGCCGGAAACCGACAGCAAAGCCCTGCGCGGCTGGCTTGCCTTCCACACCGGCGCGCGGCTTGTTCCTGCAGAACAGGCGGACTTTGCTCTTGGCGGCTGGGAGGAGCTGATGCCGCTTTCCCGCTTTCGCAACGGAACGCCGGAATACCCTGACCGTTCGGCAACGATGATTGCCGAGGTGGCGGGCTTTGATGCGCCGAATGCGCAGCTGCGAGGTCCTGGCATCAAGGACACGGCCCGAATGCAGCTGCCCGAGCTGGCGGCGTTCCAAAACAACGCCGCGCTTTATCCTCTGGGTTTGGATTTCTTCTTTACAGCGGGGCCGCAGGTGGCTGCGCTGCCGCGCTCGACCCAAGTCACTGAGGAGGCCTGAGCCCATGTATGTTGCAGTCAAAGGCGGCGAGCGCGCCATTGAAAACGCTCATGCCTGGCTGGCCGAGGAGCGTCGCGGCGACATGGATGTGTCCGAGCTGTCACTCGCCCAGATCCGCGAGCAACTGAGCTTAGCGGTGAACCGGGTGATGGCGGAAGGGTCGCTTTATGATCCGGACCTGGCGGCGCTGGCGATCAAGCAGTCGCGCGGCGATCTGATCGAGGCAATTTTTCTGATCCGCGCCTACCGCACCACCTTGCCGAGGTTCGGCTGCTCGCAAGCGGTGAAAACCGGTGACATGGCCTGCGACCGCCGGATTTCGGCGACCTTCAAGGACGCGCCGGGCGGGCAGGTTCTGGGACCGACGTTCGATTACACACACCGTCTGCTGGACTTCAAACTGGCCGCCGAGGGCGAAGTGCCCGACGCACCGGTTGCGAAGCCGCGCAAGGAAGCTACACCGCACATCACCGAGTTCCTGCAGGGCGAAGACATCATTGAACGCGAGCCTGTTTCGGACGCGGTTCCGGGCGATCTGACTCGTGAACCGATTTCCTTTCCAGCCGGGCGGGCAGTGCGGCTGCAGTCTCTGACCCGCGGGGATGAGGGGTTCATCCTGGGCATGGCCTATTCCACCCAGCGCGGCTATGCGCGCAACCACGCCTTTGTCGGTGAGCTGCGCATTGGCAAAGTGCCGGTGGAGATGGAGATCCCGGAACTGGGTTTTGCCATTGAGATCGGCGAGGTGGAGCTGACCGAATGCGAGACGGTGAACCAGTTCAAAGGCTCCAAAACTGTGCCGCCGCAGTTCACCCGCGGCTATGGGCTGGTCTTTGGCCAGTCAGAGCGCAAATCCATCGCCATGGCGCTGGTCGACCGCGCACTGCGCTGGGAGGAGCTGGGCGAGGACAATTTGGGTGCGCCTGCGCAGGACGAGGAATTTGTTCTGAGCCATGCAGACAACATTCAGGCCACAGGGTTTCTGGAGCATATCAAATTGCCGCATTACGTGGATTTCCAGTCTGAGCTGGAACTGGTCCGCAAACTGCGCCGCGAGGCGGGGGAGTTGTCCGAGACGCTGGCGGCACGGGAGGCGGCGCAGTGAGTTTAGTCGCCACCCCCTCCGCCATCGCCGCCTGTATCGCTCCATCCGCCGTCTGCCGCTCCCCCTTTGTCGGAATGCCAGTCACCTCCCGGCTGGTCAGGGCGCTGATCCGAGCGGCGTTCCCTTCCGTCGAAATCGGTCCAGATCCAAACGCCGGTTTCGTCTTGGCGCAGGCTCTTGCGCCGTTGCCGCCGTTTTGGAGTGTTATGGCGTATGAGCGAAATCATCATCATGGCGACAGCACCGCCAATGATGAGGACCGCACCAAAAATTGCGTCGTTCAAATTTTCGCCTTTCTAAATGCGAGTATCTAAATGTCTGACTACAATTTTGCATATCTCGATGAACAGACCAAGCGGATGATCCGCCGGGCGATCCTGAAAGGCCTTGCGGTGCCGGGCTATCAAGTGCCTTTTGCCAGCCGCGAAATGCCGATGCCCTATGGCTGGGGCACCGGCGGCGTGCAGGTTTCCGCCGCCACGCTGACCCCGGATGATACGCTGAAAGTGATCGACCAGGGCGCGGATGACACCACCAATGCAGTGTCGATCCGCAAGTTTTTCGAGAAGACAGCGGGTGTGGAGACCACCGAGAAAACCGAAAAGGCCAGCGTCATCCAGACCCGCCACCGGATCCCCGAGGCAGAGCTGAATGAAGACCAGATCCTGGTCTACCAGGTACCGATCCCGGAGCCGCTGCGGTTTCTGGAGCCGCGCGAAACTGAGACCCGGAAGATGCACGCGCTTCAAGAATACGGGCTGATGCATGTGAAGCTATATGAAGACATCAGCCAGCATGGCGCCATCGCCACCGCTTATGCCTACCCGGTCAAGGTGGAAGGGCGCTATGTGATGGATCCTTCGCCGATCCCCAAATTCGACAACCCCAAGATGGAGATGGCGGCCATCCAGCTGTTCGGCGCAGGCCGCGAGCAGCGCATCTACGCGGTGCCGCCCTATACCCAGGTCGTCTCGCTGGATTTCGAGGACTACCCGTTTGAGGCCAGCAAGGCCGAGCAGGCCTGCGACCTGTGCGGCTCCGAGCACAGCTATCTGGATGAGGTGATCCTGGATGATGCGGGCAACCGGATGTTCGTCTGCTCTGACACGGACTATTGCCGTTCGCGGCGCGAGGCGGGCCATACCGGCCGCCTGAGTGAGGAGGCCGCGTGATGACCCCGTTGCTGCAAGTGAAAAATGTCGCCAAGATGTATGGCGCACGGATCGGCTGCACGGATGTAAGCTTTGATCTGTTTCCCGGAGAGGTGATGGGAATCGTGGGCGAGAGCGGGTCGGGAAAGTCGACCCTGCTGAACAGCCTTGCAGGCCATCTGGAGCCGGACCGGGGCGAGGTGATTTTTGACACCCGTGCGGATGGGCCGGTTGATACCGTCACCATGTCCGAGCCGGAACGCCGTATGCTGAGCCGCACCGACTGGGCCTTTGTCCATCAGAACGCCCGGGATGGCCTGCGCATGTCCGTGTCTGCCGGCGGCAACATCGGCGAGCGGCTGATGGCCGTGGGCGGCCGCCACTATGGTTCGATCCGTGAACGTGCCGCCGACTGGCTGGGCCGGGTTGAGATCAGCGAAAACCGGATAGATGACCGGCCTTCGGCCTTCTCCGGCGGGATGCAGCAGCGGCTGCAGATCGCCCGCAATCTGGTGACCGGCCCGCGGCTAGTTTTCATGGACGAGCCGACCGGTGGTCTGGATGTCTCTGTCCAGGCGCGTCTGTTGGACCTGCTGCGCGGGCTGGTGCGGGAAATGGGGCTGAGCGCCATCATCGTCACCCACGATCTGGCCGTGGTGCGCCTCTTGGCAGACCGGTTGATGGTAATGAAGGACGGCCATGTGGTGGAATCCGGGCTGACCGACCAGGTGCTGGACGATCCCCAGCACGCTTATACCCAGCTGCTGGTCTCCAGCGTGCTGCAAGTCTGAGGGCAGGGCGATGATTGAACTGACCAATGTGAGCAAGAGCTTCACCCTGCACAACCAGGGCAGCGCGGTGATCCCGGTAATGGAAAACGCCACGCTCAGCGTTCAGCCCGGTGAATGCGTTGGCCTGACCGGGGCGTCCGGTGCAGGTAAATCCACCCTGATGCGGGTAATCTACGGCAACTATCTGGCGGCATCCGGCAGCGTGATGGTGGGGGACGTGGATGTGGCCAAGGCCGAGCCTCGCGAGGTCCTGGCGCTGCGGCGTGAGACCTTGGGTTATGTCAGCCAGTTCCTGCGTGTTGTGCCGCGGGTGCCGGCGCTCGACGTGGTGGCAGAGCCGCTGCTGGCCGTCGGCGCGCCAGTGGAGCAGGCCCGCGATAAGGCGGCCTCGCTGCTGGCGCAGCTCAATATCCCGGAGCGGTTGTGGAGCCTCAGCCCTACCACATTCTCGGGCGGAGAGCAGCAGCGGGTGAACATCGCCCGCGGCTTTGCCTACGGCTATCCGGCGCTGCTGCTGGACGAGCCGACGGCCAGCCTGGATGCGCAGAACCGCGCAACCGTTCTGAGCTTGATCGAAGGCGCCAAGGGCCGGGGGGCGGCGATTATCGGTATTTTCCACGATGAGGCGGCGCGCCAGCAGGTTTGCGACCGGTTCGTGGATGTGTCGGGCTTTGCGCCCAAGGCGGCAGCATGAGTGGGCCGGCTGGCAAAGGTCCCGTCATTGCCGTGGTCGGGCCATCCGGGGCGGGCAAGGACAGCCTGATGTCTGCCCTGGCGGTCTCCGGCCCGCAACTGCGGCTGATGCGCCGGGTGATCACCCGCGTACCGGACGCGGGCGGGGAGGACTACCAAGCGGTCACAGAGGCCGAATTTTCTACCCTTGCAGAAAAGGGCGTCTTTGCCTTGCATTGGCAAGCGCATGGGTTGCACTACGGCATTCCCCGCGACATCGGTAAGCTGCGCGAGGGCTCGGGCGGGGTGCTGGTGAACCTCTCCCGCGCTGTGCTGCTGGAAGCACAGGAAGTATTCGGCGACTTCATTGTGCTGTCGGTGACGGCGCGGCCGGAGGTGCTGTCAGAACGGCTCATTGCCCGAGGGCGGGAGGACTCTGATGAAGTTCGGCGCCGTCTGGCGCGGGCAGTCAATCCGCTGCCGGAAGGGCTGAATTGGGTTTATGAAATCGACAACAGCGGTGCGCTCAGCACGGCGGTGAACTCTGCGCTGGCCGCCCTTCAGCCGGAAAGGGCGTAGCGGTGGATCAGGTGGAATCTGCCGTCCGGCGCCTCGCCCATCAGAGCCAGGTCGGTGATCATGATGGGTGCGGGCAAGAGCGGGATCAGGTGCTTCTCCAGCGCAGCCTCGACCGCGGGCAGCTTCGGCTTGGGCAGCCTGCCGGTGAGCGTGATGTGAAAGCGGAATTGATCCAGCACATAAGGGTAGCCCCAACGGATGAGGTTTTCGTCCTGTTCAGGCGTCAGCCCGGCAGCCCGGCGGCGTTCCAGGTCGGCCTCGGTTGCAGGCGCGCGGAAGCTGTCCAGCCCGTTCACGCAAGCCGCCGCCAGTGCGTTCAGCGCAGCGTGATCCCCGGTTGGGCGCAGCGCCAGAAACCGCCCCAGACGCGCCAGGTGCAAACCGTCCAGCGTGACCGGCATTTGCGAAGCGGCCAGAGCGGCGCAGGCATCTTCAAGCGCGGCTTGCGTCCGGCCTTCGGCAAGGCGCATTGGCGGTTTCATGGTGGCGTGCAGCCCGTATCTGCGAGGCACGTCCGTGATTGCCGCAACATCCAGCCCAGCCACCGCCGGATGCGGCAGCCCGCGGCCTGCTTCCATGTCCCAGCCCAGCCAGCTGGTTCCAAACCGGCTCCATTCCGCGCAGGCGGGCGGGGCGTAATAGATCGCGTATCGCGTGAATGTCACATTGGCCTCCTAAACGTGGCCTTCCATAGCTCGAAAGATGTGAAGTTCAGATGACAGATGAATTGATCCTTGCCAATGCTCTGCTGGTGCTGCCGGACGAGATCCGCACCGGGAGCGTGAAAATCGCGGACGGCCGGATCGCGGATATCGCGGATGGCAGCACGGTTCTTCCGGGGGCGGTTGACTGCGAGGGCGATTTTGTTTGCCCTGGGCTGGTGGAGCTGCACACCGACAATCTGGAGCGCCACATCCAGCCGCGCCCCAAGGTCGACTGGCCGCATGCCAGCGCGATCCTTGCCCACGATGCCGAACTTGCGGGAACCGGCATCACCACTGTGTTTGACGCGATGCGTGTCGGGTCAATCAGCCGCCGGGAAAGCCGCTATGGCGCATATGCCCGGCAGCTGGCATCCGAGCTTCTAGAGTTGCGCGCGGCGGATGTCCTTAAGATCTCGCATTTCCTGCATCTGCGGGCAGAGGTCTGTTCCGATACTCTGCTGGAGGAACTAAACGGTTTTGGGGAAGCCGACCGGGTCGGGCTTTTGTCGCTGATGGACCATACGCCTGGCCAGCGGCAGTTCCGGGACCTCAGCAAACTGAAGGGGTATTTGAAGGGCAAGCACGGGTTTGATGATAGGGCCTTTGAAGCTCATGTCATGCATCTCAAGGAACTGCGGCAGGCCTTCGGGGAGCGCCATGAGGCAGAAGCCGTCAAGGCGGCCAGGCAGTTTGGCGCGGTGCTGGCCAGCCATGACGATACCACTGCAGAGCAGGTGGCGGTTTCGGCAGGCCACGGCATTCAACTGGCAGAGTTCCCAACTACGGTGGAGGCCGCGCAGGCCTGCCGTGCCCATGGCATCAAGGTGATGATGGGGGCGCCGAACCTGATCCGCGGCGGCTCTCACTCCGGCAATGTCGCGGCGCAGCAGCTGGCGGAACTCGAGCTTCTGGACATCCTGTCGTCTGATTATGTTCCCGCCGCGCTGCTGATGGCAGCGGTCAGGCTGGGCAACCTGTGGGGGGATATGGCGCGGGGGCTGGGCACGGTGACCCATGTGCCGGCCGATGCGGTGGGGCTTGGAGACCGCGGGCGGCTGGAAACCGGCAAACGTGCCGATTTGGTCCGGTTCCGTGTGGCCGAGGGGACTCCTGCCGTGCGCGGTGTCTGGTCGCGCGGATCGCGGGTAGCCTGACCGTTGCTGCGGCAGAGGGTGGAAGCGCCCGCCTGCTTGGGGCGGGGGCGTACGCTGCCCGGCCGGGGGCCGGCCGGGACCCGGCTCAGCCTGCCCGGTAGAACATGTAACGGCCCGGCGGAATACCTTCGGGACCATCCAGCTCTACGAAGCCAGCTAGCGGCTGGCCCGAGACGATGATTCCGCCCGGTGCCATGACCTGGGCAATCATCGGCGAAAGCGCGGCCGCTTCGGCGACGTCCTTTTCCTTGACCCCGAAACCGAAGTCATAATGGGCCAGCGCAATCCGGCGGCCTTCGGCAGCGAGCCTTTCAAGCATCGGTTTGGCCTCGCCTTGCAAAAAGTCCTGTTCTGGCGGAACGCAGGAAGGATGGCATTGCAGCACCCGGTCGATCACCCAGATCCGGCGATGTGCCAGAATCTCGCGCAGGTGATCATAGGTGCGGCCGTTGCCCAGCCCCATGTCCAGCACGTCGCCGTCCAGCGCACTGATCTGATCCGCGGCCCAGTTCAGCCCGTCGCGCTGGGCGGTCAGCCGGCGCAGCATGGAATCCAGACGGCTCATTCAGGACATCCTTTCATCGTAGATCCAGGCCTCCGCCGGGCCATCAAGAAGACGCTTGGCAAGCGCTGCGGTAAAGCTCCAGACGGCTTCGTCATGCACCAGATGGTGGGTGAGCAGCCCGTAGGGTTCGGTATTGTCCGTATCCCCGAGGCGGCGGTCGCGCAGCTGGCGTGCCACCTGCGCTGTCAGCTGATCCGGCGGCAGCAGCCGGCGGCCGCCCTTCCAGTCGATCGGGTCCAAATGGGTGTTCACACGCAGCAGCCCAGGCGCGGGCTTTGCAGCCTTGCGTGGCGTAAAAGTAGACACTGCTGTATACCCGGCGCCAGCCAGCCAGGTCAGCATTTCGGGTGAAACCCGGTTCCAGGGTGGCACAAACATGGGCCGCAGGCTGCTGCCGAACATCTCCTGTAAGGCGGTCAGCCCCCGCTCGGCGTCGTCCAGCAGCTCCTCCAGCGGGCGGTGAGCGCCGAATTCGGCCTTCTTCTCGCCCGCCGGGGCGTGGTTCTGGTGGGCCCAGCCATGAACCACTGGTATCAGTTGCGGGTTGCCTGCAACAAACCTGGCAAGGTCAGGTGTGGCGCCCTGCGGAATCACCGCCAGATGCACGGGCAGGTCAAGCGAGGTTGAGAGTTCCGCCAGCTTGTCCAGCTCAGAGGACTGGGACATGGCGTCATCGTCGCGCCACCAAAGGGGCAGCGTCAATCCCGACTCCTGCCAATGCTCCAGTTCCCGGTCCAACCCGCTCCAATCCGGTGTCATCCGCGCCCTCCCGCAAGCTCTGCGGCAATCTCCACACTCCGGGCGGCCCCGTCAAACCTGAAACCGCCCGCCAGCCGCGGCGGAGCCTGCATTGCCGCCTTGACCGCAGCGCATAGCGTTTCCGGGGAAAGGTCAGCAGTCCTAACAACCTCGATGCCGTTCAATGGCATAAGGCTGGCTGCACGCAGGCTTTGTTCTGTTTCGTTTCCTGCGTCGAACGGCACCAGAACGGCGGGCGTGCCGGCCTGCAAAAGGTCAAGTGCGGTGTTGTAGCCGCACATGCTGACGGAGGCGGCGGCATGAGACAGCATTTGACGGAAGTCCTTGCGCGCAGGCTCCAGCACAGCTGGGGATCCGGTCCGGGCGAACGTCTCGATGCGGTGGGATGCGTCGGACCCGCCCACCAACAGCCGCCAAGGCGTGCCGGGCATCAGCCTGGCGGCCTCAAGGGCTGTGCGGTACAGCGGCGCGCCGACGCTGCCGCCGCCGGCACTGACCAGGATTTCGCCTGTGCCTGCCCTCTGCGGGTGCCGGCCTGCGGCAGGGGGGGCTACGTAGCCGGTATAGCGAAGCTTGCCCGCCAGCATGCCGGAGACGGGCCAGCTAGCTTCCAGCCGGGTCGCGGCAGGATCGGAGTGAACCAGCACCGCGTCGTAATATTGGGCGATGACCGCGTCTGCCTTTTCCGCCTTCTCCGGTTTTGAAGGGGGGGCGAGGATGTCCCGGATAGAAGACAAGACCACCGGCCGCCGCGGCAACGTGCTGGCCGCCTGCAGCAGGGCAAGAAATTCTTTGCGCAGAGAGCGGCGCCCGAAAGGGTAGAGTTCCGTGAGCAGAACATCCGGCTGCAAGGCATGCAGCACGGCAACCAGGGCGGACTGGCGGTGGGCCAGATAGGCCTCATCTGCAAGCGTTCCATCTTCTGCCAGCAGCCTAGTGAAATTCACCCCGTCTGAACGCAAGGGCGGCAGCTGGATCACCTCGACATCCCCGGCATGGAGCTGTGGCGCCGGGAAGCCGCCGGAAACGACCTGCACCTTGTGTCCCGCGGCAAGGAAGGCCCGAGCCAGGGTCAAAGCACGGGACAGGTGGCCTGTTCCCAGCAAATGTGTGACGGCAATCAGGACTTTCATGGAGCACCCCTGCGCAGCAGCCGCACCGGTTCCGGCCACGGCGTGATGCGGGTGCCTTCAAGTTCCACAACAAAAAACCGGTTCCGTTTGATGCGGAAGGGGGCAGGGCCGTCAAAGTTCCAGCCATGCGCCCGTGCCAGTATCATTCGCATGATGCCGATGTGGCAGACGGCAATGGCGTCCTGCGTCAGATCGTGCAGCCAGGGCGCGATCCGGTCCCAGACTTCTGCCGGGGTCTCGCCGCCGGGCGGGCGGTAATCCCAGCCCCAGTCTTCGATATCGCGAAAGCCGCTGACGGGGTCTGCCTTCAGCTCCATGCCATGCAGCCCTTCCCAATCGCCCCAGTTCATTTCCGTCAATTCGGGTGCAGTGCGCGCCGGGCGTTCAGCAACAAGTTCTGCGGTTTCCGCCGCACGCATCAACGGACTGGACCAAAGCTCTGCCTGCTGCCAGCTGCCGGGCAGGGCATAGCCGCGCAGCTCTGCCCGGGCCGCATCATCCAGCGGTATATCGCTGCGGCCCTGAATACGGCCGGCGCGGTTCCAGGCGGTGTGGCCGTGGCGCAGGAGAGCGAGGCGGATCATGCAGAGCGGTCCATTAGCGGCAAAACGGTGTTCCAGAAGGTCCGGGCAGCAGCAGGTGAAAGATGGTGGTTCGATATGAAGTCGCGGGCATTCCCGGCAGTCTCGGCGCGCAGGCCAGGGTTTGCAAGCAGCCTGGCGGTAAACGATGCGAGCGCGCGCGGCCCGGCTTCCGGTGCGGGATAAGTCCCGGGCAGCAGCACATCCCGTACGCCGGGCCGGTCCTGAGCGGCTACAGGCAGCCCATGTGCCTGGGCTTCCAGATAAACCATGCCAAATGCCTCATTGACGCCTGGCCACAAAAACAGGCCCGCACGTGAGTAGGCGGTTTCCAAGTCGGCGCGGCTGAGCTGACCTAGGAAGCGGACCCTGTCCGCGAAGGGGGTCATCAATGCCTCGACCTCCGTCCGGGCCGGGCCATCGCCTGCGATATCCAGGCGCCAATCACCAGGCAGAAGCGCAAGTGTTTGCGCGATGATGCCGTAAGAGGCCAGCTTGTCGCCGGCGCGCATCATGCCGGCTGCCAGCATGGGGCCGTCCAGAGATGACAGCTCAGGCAGGCCGTCAAGCGGCAGGAAGGGGGCAAGGCGGGCAATGATCTGGCTGCCGCAGCGGTCACGATCCAGCGCGAAGCGGTCCTGTTCGGTAAAGTGGAAGATCGCATCGGCAGCGTCCGCGGCAGCATGAGCAGCCTTGGCGAAGCCAGCCCATGGGCCGGTCAACCGTTTCTTGGCGCGGGTGGATTCGATTTGCACATACGGAATGCCGCGGTTGCGAGCCACTGCGGGGCCGATCAGGTCGGGAGCCTTGTAGTAATTGTGGTATGTGACCCAGATATCCGTATCCGGCATCTGAGAGGACAGGCGGGCTGCTTCGGCTTCTGCCTTTGCATGCAGGGCAGATTGCTGCGCCCCGTCCCCCTGTTTGTCATAGCTCCGCAGCTCTGACACCAGTTGGACCCTGGCGCCGCTGGATTTGAGCAGGGCAATCAGATTGCGCGCTATCTCGCGGTCGCCAGAAGGGACAGGGTGGTGCGGCGGCTTCATTGGCGCATAGAAGGCAACCCGCTTTCCGGCTCCTGACTGCATGGCGGTCAGCTGCCCGTCAGCATAGCATTCAGCCGCATGGAAAGCTGAGCAATGCCAGGATCCATCCCGAAGTCGCTGCGCAAGCGGGTGAGAGCAGCCTGAGCCATTTCCGCCAGCTTCTGCGGCTGCCGGGCAGCGTACAGCAGGCTTTCTGCCAGAGCTTCCGGGCTGTCTTGGCTCAGCAGCCCATGTACGCCATGGTCAATGAACTCCGGAATCGCAGAGACAGGGGTCGACAGGATCGGCAGGGCCTGCGAGGCCGCCTCCATCAGTACGTTCGGAAGCCCGTCGCGATCGCCATCCGCGGCCACCCGGCTCGGCAGCACGAACAGATCGGATGAGCGCATGGCTTCGATTACCTCAGGCTGATCGCAGGCGCCGCGCCAGGTGATGCGGTCAGCGATGCCTGCATCTTCCGCTGTGTCCTGTAGCAATTCACCCAGCCCGCCACCGCCGATATGGGTCCAGTGCCAGTCGAGGGTTGCAGGCAGCAAGGCCAGCGCGGCAATTAAGCGGTCGAATCCTTTCTTTTCAACCAGGCGTCCGACAGACATGAAGTGAACCGGATCCTGCGGGCAGCGTGGGCGGCGTTCCGGCGGTGCTGGAAAGCGGTTCAGGTCCAGCCCGTGATAGACTAAATCGACCCGCTCCGGAGTGTCCGCCAATTCCTTCAGATGCCTGGCGCCGAACCCGGTGCAGGTTGCGCCGAACGCGGCGCCGTGGCTGGCTGCAGCGAGCTTTTCCTTCAGCTCCCAATCTGGCGAGGTCCAGATGTCCTTGGCATGGGCCGAAAAGCTCCAGGGCAGGCCCCGCATGATTGCGGCGTAACGCGCGACAGAGGAAGGCGTGTGCAGGAAATGCGCGTAGAGACCCAGCACTTCGTCCGGCATCTCAGCCGCCAGAACACAGGCCTGGCCGAATCGCCGGATACGGTTGGGTGTTTGGTCGCGACGCAGGTCGGCGCGCCAGGTCCGGTAAGCGTCACCGTAGCCGGGCAGCTGCCGTGCAAGTGCGCGGGCGCGCCACACCCGGTCCGGTTCTTCATACAGATACTCCGGCAGATAGTTTACCCGCGCGTTCAGCTGCATATGCAACGGATGGCGTTTGATGTCGGTCGGGTGGCGCAGGGACCAGATTTCAAAGGTATGGCCGGCGGCCTCAAGGGCGACCAGCTCCTGTGCGATGAAAGTCTCGGACAGCCGCGGCCAGCCCTTGACTACCACCACCAGCGGCGGGCGGGCAGCGTTCATTCAGCAGCCTCATTGCGGGGATCGTGAAGCAGTGCATCAACGCGCCGAGTCACATAGTCCAGCCCGTCCAGAAGCCCTTCGGAACCGGCAGCAGACGGCGGCGGCTGGGTTTCCAGCGCGCGGATTGCCTTGGCCAGCGCTGGCGCGGTCCAGCCATCGCGGGACTCGTCCAGCATGGTCGTGAGGCCGATCTCCTCCGCCCGGCTGGCCCGGATCCATTGTTCCAGCCGCGGCGTTGTACGGGGCACGATCACCGCGGGTTTGTCAAAGGACAACACCTCGCAGAATGTGTTGTAGCCTCCCATGCAGACAACGCCTTGGGCGCCGGCAAAGAGCGTTTCGATCTGCGATTCAAAGCCAACTGCGGTGACGCGGCCATCCAGCCGGGCGACGCGCGCCTCAAAATCCTCGCGGGTTTCGCCGGACAGGAAGGGGCCGTAAACCAGCACTGCCCGCGGCGAAAGATCCGGATCGGCTTCATAGGCTGACAGAACCAGGTCCACCATCATCTCGCCATCGCCGCCGCCGCCGGGAGTAACCAGCAGGTATGGCTGCTCCGGCGGCTCCCCCACCTGGCCCAAATCGCGGCGCAGGTACCCGGTCCAGTGCATGCGGGCCTGCATCTCAGGCGTGAAGGGCAGCCCGGCAGTGGGGTCATAAACCGAACGCGGCCCGTAGACCCAGATCTCGTCATAGAAATCGCGGGTGGCCTCGACCGCGTGCTTGCGCTCCCATTCCGCAGCCAGCACTTCCGGCTCATCCAGCACGTCGCGCAAGCCCAGGACCATTTTACAGCGCCCGCGCGATTTCAGCAGGTCCAGTGCGGGCATCAGTTCGCCGCGAAAACCGGTCGGCTCCTTGTCGGCGACCAGAACATCGGGATCGTACTGCTCCACCGTCGAGCGGATCAGCGCTGCACGCAGGTCAGCGGTTTCCTCGATGCTCATACCCATGGTGCGCGAAGCATAGGATCCGTCCGAGCGTTTGATAACCCCGGGCAGGCGGACATGGTCAACCCGTGTCGGAAAGGAGAACCGCCCAGCCACAGGAGAGCCTGTCAGGATAAGGGCGGAGGCATCCGGATCGGCAGCTGTGATTGCACCTGCCAGCGCCCGGGAGCGCCGCAAATGGCCCAGGCCGAATGTATCGTGGCTGTAAAACATGATCCGAAGGCCACGCGCTGCGGATCCGGAGTGTGCCTGTGATGCGTTTGATACCGTCATTGCCATGCCTGGACGTTTTGCGCGGCGCTGCCCTGGGAGCCCCTGCTTTCCGCAGGGCAGCGCCCAGGCCAGCATGGGCTGCCGCTCGTCCCCGGGCGCGTGCTCTTATGCTCCGCCATCTTCCGCCTCAGATTGCGCGCCCCGCAGCCTGCCTGGCCGGGGGGGCGGTCAGTATTTGTTTGTGCCGCTCCCTGTCCCGGCGCTGACGGCCGGATCGGGGAACTGCGGCCAGCCACCCGGAGGGCGGATGTTTGAATTTGTATAGCCCGGAGCCCCTGTGCATGCAATCATGCGCCTTTATTGCATAACGCACAGGAAGTTGTGTGCGCGCCATTTGCGCAACGCCCCGGCGCGTGGTTAATTTGGCTCAAGTTTCCAAAAGGATAAGCGCTTATGCTGCAAGTTTTGTACCGGATCATGCTTCTGGCGCTGCTGAGTATCGGGCTGGCCGCTCACGCAGAGGCGCAGGAAAGTGACGAAGGCGGAGCAGAGGCGCTGTCCAGAGCCATTGAGCAGGCGGCCGAAAGCGGTGTCAGTGTTGTGGTGGTGGACAGCAGCGGCCAGTTGCTGAACACACCGCCAGAGACTGAGGAGGGCGCGGAAAATACAGCTTCGGACACAATGGAGCAGCCGTCGGCGCTGATGAAGGCGCAGTCGCGGGTGGCTGCCTTCAGAGCAGAGCTGAATAGCCGCCTTGAAGCGCTGCCCTATTCGATCTTCGAAATGCAGTACATCCTGCGCCAGACCAGCCCGGACGGGCGCATAATGACCTATGTCGAAGTACTGGGGTGGAGCGTGCTGTTCCTGCTGATCGGCCGGTGGCTGTCAGTGCAGATATACGGCAAGCGGATTGCCAAGCGGTTTGTGGTTGCCCGGATCCGGGAAAATCCGCAGGGTTATCAGGAAAAGATGCCCTTCCTGGTTTACCGTTTCCTGATGGGGATCGGGGCCACGGTCTTTGCGATGGTCTTCGCGGCGCTGCTGTCATATCTCGCGTTTGGAGCCTCCGGCGATCCGTCCATCGAGTTCACGGCAACAGCTGTCTATACTGCCTTTTTCCTTGCCAGAACGGTCTCCGACTTGTGGCGGATGGTGCTGTCGCCCTTTCTGGCGCAATACCGGATCCCGGTCTTTTCCGACCGGGATGCCAAGCGGCTCTATATCTGGGCCTCGCTGCTGGCGACCTATGATATTTCCTCGACGCTGTTTGCCACCTGGGTTGGCGATTTCGGGCTGAACTACAACGTCTATGCGCTGGTCTATGGTGTGCTGGCGCTGGTTGGAACCCTGGGCAATCTGCTGATGGTGCTGGTCAACGGCCGTGCGATTTCCAATGCCATCCGTGCCGGCCGGTTGCCGGAAGACTGCTCCTGGCTGGTGCGGATTCTTGCGGTGGCCTGGGCGCCGGTGCTGATGGCCTATATGGCCTTTGGCTGGCTCAAACTGGCTTTTGATCTGGTGCTGGAACATGAGATTTCGATCCCGCTGATGGCGGGCAGCTATTTTGTTCTAACCACGATCCTGGTCGTCTATGGCGCTATCAACTATTTCATCGAACGCTATTTCAACCGCAGCCGTATGGTTCAAGTGTCAGCGGCAGAGCCGGAACAGGCCACCGCGGATGAAGCTGCTGAAGCCGCAGAAGAAGCCGGCGGCCTGACACCGGACACAGTCGGCGGCGCGGCGCCGGAGGATCTGGATGGCGAAGACGGCGATGCCGCGGAGCGGGCGGTCAAGCATCCGATTGCCACCTACGAAGACCTTGCCCGCCGCGTCGCCGGCATCCTGGCCTTTGTTGTCGGGGCCTATTCGCTGGTGATCGTCTGGAACCCGGACGCCAGCTGGACGGAAACCACAGCGGCCGAGCGGGTGATCGACGTGACGGTGATCCTGTTCATCGGCTACATCGTTTATCACCTGTTCCGGATCTGGATCGACAGCAAGATCGACGAGGAAGTGGGGGACGTGGAGCCCGGCGAACTGGGCGACGAGGGCGGCGCCGGCGGTGCCAGCCGTCTGGCCACCCTGCTGCCGCTGTTCCGCGGAGCGATCCTGGCCGTGGTGCTGGTGTCGATCGTGCTGATCGTTCTTCTGGAGTTGGGGATCAACGTGAGCCCCTTGTTCGCCGGTGCCGGTGTGGTCGGCCTGGCCGTGGGCTTTGGGTCGCAGACCCTGGTGCGCGACATCTTCTCTGGAGCGTTCTTCCTGATCGACGATGCCTTCCGCAAGGGGGAGTATATCGATATTGGTGATGTAAAGGGCACGGTCGAGAAGATTTCGGTGCGTTCGTTCCAGCTGCGCCATCACCTGGGCGCGCTGCACACGATCCCCTTTGGCGAGATCAAGGTGCTGACCAACTATTCCCGCGACTGGGTGATGATGAAACTGCCCTTGCGGGTGACCTATGACACCGATGTGGAGAAGGTCCGCAAGCTGATCAAGAAACTGGGCCAGAAGCTGATGGATGACCCGGTTGTCGGCCATACCTTCATACAGCCGCTGAAATCCCAGGGCGTGATTGAGATGCAGGATTCAGCAATGATCATCCGGGTCAAGTTCATGACCAAGCCGGGCGATCAATGGATTGTGCGCAAAAGGGTCTATCAGGAAATCCGGGAACTGTTTGCCCGCGAAGGCGTCAAGTTCGCCCATCGCGAGGTCACGGTGCGCCTGGCCCCGGACCAGGAGGGCGAGGTGACGCCCAAGCAGAAAGAAGCGGCCGTAGGCGCGGTGCAAGCCGCCATTGACGATGACCTGCTGGAGGATATGGGCGGACCTGGCGGCGACGACCGCTGATCCGGCGGCCACGGCAGCCCTCCCGCCCCCGCGCCGGACCGCTGGCGCGCTCCGCTTGGGGTTGGGCGTGGCGCCGCGCTGCGGCGCGGCTTTTGGCGGGTGTTCCGGCCCGCCAAAAGCTGTTTCTTTCTGATGGAAAATACTCCGGAGTGAATTGACCGAAGGACGGGATGGGCCGGGCATCTGGCGTTCTAGCCTGGCCAGTTAGCCCAGGCGCTGCCGCAGCGCGATGCGGGCAGGTCCCAGCTCATCCTTGCTGTGCTCAGGCTCAGCGGAGCGGCAAGACGGCGGCCAGGCCCCCAGCCGCTGCTTTCAGTCTCCCCGCTGTAATCGCCGTCAGACGGACCAGCGAAGGATGCGCCGCCGGCTGTCTTGTGCATACCGGAAAGAAGTTCAGCCGTGCGCGCCAGCGAAAGCCGGGCCGCGGGCGCCGCTTCGCCGCGTGCTGCAGCTGCCAGGGCGCTGAGTGCGGCTGCCGCCATTAGATAACCGGTGGCGTGGTCAAGTGCCTGCACCGGCAAAGGATGCGGCTTTTCTGTCCCGGCCCAGCTGCGGCCGGTATCGGCTATCCCCGCGCTCATCTGCACCAGACTGTCAAAACCGCGCCGGCCCGCCCAGGGGCCGGTCCAGCCATAGGCATCCAGAGTCACTTCCACGGCGTTTGGCGCAATTTCGCGGCGGACCTCAGCCCCGTAGTCCAAGCCCTCCAGTGCCCCGGGGCGGTATCCGTGCACCAGCACATCCGCCTGCGCCAGAAGACATTCGAACACTAGGCGGTCCTCGACCTTGGTCAGATCCAGCGCGGCCATGCGCTTGCCTAGCGAAATGTCCGGGATCACCCCCGGTTCGTCCCAGCCGGGCGGGTCGATGCGCAGCACCTCGGCGCCAAAACCCGCCAGGGTGCGGGTGGAAACCGGCCCGGCCAAAACCCGGGTAAGGTCCAGCACCCGCAGACCTGCCAAAGGGCGCCCCGACGTTGCTTGAGGCCTGTGCCGCAAGCGGATCTTGCGCGGGGAGATCCAATAAATCAGCGGCTCAGCAGCCACGGCGCGGCCCTGCGGATGGGCCAGCCAGTCCTCTCGGCTGCGCATGGCGGCGGCCACGCCTCCGGCCTCCACAATCTCAGTTTCGAGGCTGTCCGCTGGCAAGTGTTTCGCGGCCGCAGTTACCGCCTCGCGTTCGCCTGTGCAGCCGAGCACCTTCAGTGCAGCCCGGCGATGGTGGGGCAAGTTGGTGTGCAGCCGGATCCAGCCGTCCGCAGTTTCATAGACGCCGGCTATGGAATCCCACAGGCCGGGCATCTCCCACCCCTCTGGACGGAAACTGTAGCTGAACCAAAGCGAGGCGAGGCGCTGGTCCACAGCAGCTTCGGGCGCAGCGGGCGCGAGGTTCAGCGCCGCGGTCAGCCGGGCGAGTTCCAGCCCAACCGCGGCAACCGAAGCATTGGCCAGCTCGGTCACCGCAAAGACGCTGTGCCACTGGCCAGTGCCGGTGGTGCGGTATCTGTCCGGTGCGGGCAGAGCGTGAAGCAACGTCATTGCTGATAGGGGTCCAAACTGTCGCGCAGCCCGTCGCCGAGGAAATTGAAGGCAAGCACCACGATGACAATCGGCAGCATCGGGATGGCAGTCCACGGGTAAATCTCGATTGAGGCAAGGTTTTGCGCGTCGTTCAGCATCACCCCCCAGCTGACCGCTGGCGCGCGCAGCCCAAGGCCCAGGAACGACAGTGCAGTCTCGCCCAGGATCATCGCCGGGATCGACAGCGTGGCAGAGGCGATCAAGTGCGACATGAAATTGGGCAGCAGGTGCTTGCGGATCACCCGGCCTGAGGAGGCACCCATCATCTCGGCGGCGCGGACATACTCCTCTTCCCGAAGAGACAGGAATTTGGCGCGGACCGAACGGGCCAGCCCGGGCCAGTCGAGAATGCCGAGGATGATCGAAATGATGAAGAACACTGCCACCGGCGACCAGTTCGAAGGCACTGCAGCAGAGAGCGCCAGCCATAGGGGCAGTTCCGGCAAAGAGCGCAGGATCTCGATCACGCGGTTGATCAGCCAGTCCGTTTTGCCGCCGAAATACCCGGCCAGCGAGCCGAAGAAGATGCCCAGCACAAAGGAGACCGTGATCCCGATCAGGCCCACAGTCAGCGATAGCTGCGCGCCATAGGAAACCCGGCTGAAGATGTCGCGCCCCAATCGGTCGGACCCCAAGATAAAGACTGTTGCCTCCTCAGTCGGGCAGAACAGATGCCGGTTGGTTTCGATGAAGCCGGCCAGGTTATAGGTGCTGCCTTCGCAGAAGAACTCGAGCTTCAGCGGGCGCGTGGTGTCGGGTTTGAACTCCCACTGGAAGGTTTCCAGGTTGGCTTCGGAGGTCATCGGATAGACGAAGGGTCCGATGAATTCGCCTTCGTGGAACAGTTTGATCGCTTGCGGCGGCGAATAGAGATGCTCTGAGAAGCGCTGGTTCGGGCTGTAGGGCGCGATAAAGCCAGCAAAGGGGATCAGCAGATAGGCGATCAGCAGAAAGATACCGGAGATCAGGCCCAGTTTGTGGGTCTTGAACTTGCGCCAGACCAGCAGCCAGTTGGGGGCGTCCAGATCCTTGCGCTCCAGCTCCAGCAAGGAGCCTTGCGGGTCGAAGGGTTCATCATCGACATAGCGTCCGTCAGGCAGATGTGTCATACGTCGCGCCCCTCGTAGCGGATCCGTGGGTCGAGCAGCACCAGCAGCACGTCGGAAATCATGGTGCCGATCAGGGTGAGCAGGGCTACGAACATCAGCACAAAACCGGACAAGAACATGTCCTGGGTCTTGAGCGCTGTCAGCAAGGTCGGGCCGATCGTTTGCAGTCCTAGCACCACCGAGACCAGAACCGAGCCGGAGATCATCGAAGGCAGCAGGTTGCCGATATCGGCAACAAAGGGGTTGAAAGCCACACGCAGAGGGTATTTCGCCAGCATCCGCGAAGGCGCCATGCCCTTGGCAATGGCGGTCTCCACATAAGGCTTGCCCAGTTCATCCAGCATATTGGCGCGCAGCCGCTGCATCATCGCGGAGGCGCCGGCTGTGCCGATCACAAAGGTTGGCACAATCAGGTGGACGAGGATGGATTTCACCTTTTCCCAGTTCATCGGCACGCCCTCGTACTCCGGCGCCATCAGACCGCCGATCGGCAGGTCGAACCAGCGATGGCCGTAGTAAAACAGGATGAGAGCCAGCAGAAAATTCGGGGTGGCCAGCCCCAGATAGCCGATGAAGGCGGAGGTGTAGTCGATCCAGCTGCGTGCGCGGGCCGCGGCCAGCACTCCCAGCGGCAGCGCAACGGCGTAGACAAAAACGACGGCGGCGAGATTTACCAGGACCGTCAGCCACAAGGTGTCGCCCACAATCTCGGCCACCGGGCTGTCGAACTCGAACGACCAGCCAAAGTTGCCTTGGATCATGCCGGAATACCCGTGCGGGCCGGGCATGAAACCCATCCAAATCATATATTGCTGCCACAAGGGTTTATCGAGTGCGTATTCCTGGCGCAGGAACTCAGCCTTGGCCACGCCGGCCGATTGCCCGGTCGCCTGCAGTTCGGCGATCTGGTTGGACAGGTAGTCGCCAGGGGGCAGGTTGATGATGGCAAAGACCAGAACCGACACCACCAGGAGCGTCAGCAGCATGGTGCCAAAGCGGTAAATGGCGTATCGCAGAATTTCCATCAGCCCTTGCCATCCTCAAAGAAAAACTCGTCCGGCCGGTACAGGCCGAAATGCGCGCCGGGGTCCCAGGCCCAAATGGCCTGTTTCGGCACGTTGTGCAGCCGGTTGCTGACCACCACGGGCTGAGGCGCGGCCGCCACCACGCCAATGGCATAGACCTGTTCGGCGTGAATTTGCAGCATGCCGCGCCAGGCAGCGGCGCGTTCTGTATCAGTCCGGGCCATGTTCCAGTCCTGCATCAAGTCCATCAGGCGCTTGGCTGGCTCCATATCCGGCGGCTCACCCGCGTCGCCGCCGGTTTGGTAGTATTGTCCCCATTTGGGCCAGGACAGGAAAACCTGATCGGTCGGCGCCAGATAGGCGGGCGAGGTATAGGCCTGCGGCAGGCCGTTGTCCCAGCCGAACCAGGCAGAAGCCATGGTGCTGCCGGAAAACACCCGGTTGCGCAGGATGTCGCGGTCCAGCGGGCGCATCACCAGCTTGACGCCGACATCACGCCAATCATCAGAAATGATCTGCAGGGCGTTCTCGACCTCCTGCCGCTCACCCGCTGTTTCCACCACCAGCTCCATCAGCCGCCCGTCGGGAAGGTAACGGATGCCATAGGCGTCCTTCTCCGTCAGGCCTGCCTCGTCCAGGAGCCGGTTGGCCTGCTCAGGGTCGAAGTCCGCCCAGGCCGCGCGCAGTTCAGGATCGAAGAACTCGCTTTGTTCCAAAACGGTCATGGCGCCGGGCTTGGCCAGGTTGAAGTAAAGCGCCCGGTTGATGGCGCGCCGGTTGATCGCCAGAGACAGGGCGCGGCGCACCCGGACATCGCGCAGCAGCCCGCGCCAAACCGGATCCTTGGTGTTCAGATTGGGGTAGATCGCGATCTGCGAGGCGGCGCCGGTGCCCCAAAGATATGTCTTGTAGTTTGATCCGTCCTTCTCGCCCTTGCGCAGGATCGGGATATCGCGAAATCCCAAGCCGCGCGCCTGCAGGTCCGCCTCGCCCGCGTTGGACTTGGCGGCGACCAGGCCTGCGGTTACGATCTCCATCTCGACGGTGTCGATATAGGGCAGCTGCACGCCGTGGCTGTCGATCCGGTGGTAATAGGGGTTGCGCACGAACTGATGGCGGATCTTCTTGCCGGGGGAGGCATTAATCCAGGGCTGCAATGTCGGAAGCTCGTGATTGTCGAACTTGTACATGTTGTCGTATTTGTTGTGCAGCGCCGCCCAGCTTTTGACGCGGGCGTAGTCGACTTCCTCCTCCAGCACTTCGGGATCTGCATAATCCGCGTGGAACTTCTTGAGGTATTTGGCTGGCCGGTAGATGAAAGGCGGCCGGGCCTGGGCCAGCATATACAGAAAGCTGGGGTTGGGATCGTCCCATTCATAGATGACCGTCGTTGCATCCGGGAAGCTGACCTGCGGCAGTTTGCCGTTCACGCGCAGAAAATCCGGCGGGCCGGCTGGGCTCAGCAGCTCATGGTTCGCGACGTCCTCCCACCAGTAGCGGAAGTCGTCAGAGGTGAACGGATCGCCGCTGGACCAGTGGTGGCCGGGCCGCAGCCTGAGGGTATAACGGCGGTTGCCGCTATTTTCATATCCAAGCAGAATGTCAGGCTGCAGGCGGTAGCTTTCGTCATATCCCGCCAGCCGGGCGTAGCCGTAAACGACCATTTGGCGGATATCCTTGGAGCGGGTGACCATGGTGTTCAGGGTGCCGCCCTGGATACCGAATTCGCGTCCCTTGGCCGCTAGATCGACGATCAGCGGAACATCGGGCAGGCGCTCGGCTGCCGGCGGCAGGTAGCCGGCCTTCACCTCGGATTCCCAGAACGTGCTTTCCTGCACCTGCGGTCCGGCCAGGGCAGGCCAGGAAACCAAGCAGAGCGCGGCGGCCAGAACGGGTTTCAAAGCATCAAGCATGGCAGCGTACCTTGTGGCCGGGTTCCAGGTGTTTCAGGTTTACCAATGGCGGCGCCTGGACGCCGTTGAACCGGAATTCTTCGGGCCAGCACTCAGGGGCGCCCGCGCCCTGGGCTACCAGTTTCAAATCGATGGGGCGGTCGATGTCCGGCTCAGGCTGGGCAGCTATCAGCGCCTTGGTGTAGGGGTGCTGCGGATTGTAGAACAAAGTTTCCGGCGGCGCCTGCTCCACGATCAGTCCGCGCCGCATCACAGCGACCTCATCGGCAATCCGGGCTACAACGGCCAGGTCGTGGCTGATGAACAGATACGACAGGTTGTGCTGGTCGCGGATTTCCTCTAGCAGGCGCAGGATCTGTTCCTGAACCGAAACATCCAGCGCGGAGGTCGGCTCGTCGCAGACGATCAGCGCCGGGTCCAGCATCAACGCGCGTGCAATCGACAATCGCTGGCGCTGACCTCCGGAAAAAGCGTGGGGATAGCGTTTCAGCATATCCGGCGACAACCCTACCAGCCGCAGCATTTCGGCAGCCTTGTCGCGGCGTTCGGCTTTGCTGCCGATCCGGTGAATGTCCAGCGGCTCTACCAGAGTGTCCTGAATGCGCATCCGGGGCGATAGGGATGAGTAGGGGTCCTGAAACACCATTTGGGCTTGCCGCTGGAACGCTGTGCGCGCGGTCCGGTCCATGTCGTGAACCGCCACGGCCGGCTGCCCAGGGTCGGGGCGGAACAGCACCTCTCCGCCGGGATCCGGCAGCTCTGCACCCAGGGCAATCCGCGCGGCCGTGGTCTTGCCAGAGCCGCTTTCGCCAACAATTGCCAGGGTTTCACCGCGGGTCACCCGCAGGTCGATTTCGCGGCAGGCGTGGATCAGGGTCGGGGCCTGCCAGCCTTTGCTGGCGCGCAGGGTATAGGTCTTGGAGACGGCTTTCATCTCCATGATCAGATCTTCGCGCGAGGGCGGGATCGCGACAACCGCCTGATCCGGTATTTCAGGGGCCGCATTGAAAAGCGCCTTAGTATAGGGGTGGGCCGGGCTGCGCAGCATCGGTTCCGCACCGCCGGCTTCCATCACCCGGCCTTTGTGCATCACAACCACCTGTTCGGCCATATTGGCGACCACGCCCAGGTCATGAGTCACCAGGATCATCGCCATCCCGGTTTCGCGCTGCAGATCCTTCATCAGCCCCAGTACCTGGGCCTGGGTGGTCACATCCAGCGCCGTCGTCGGTTCATCAGCGATCAGCAGATCCGGCTTGGCCACCATTGCCATAGCGATCATCGCCCGCTGGCGCATACCGCCTGACAGCTCGAACGGATAGGACCGGTAAGTGCGTTCCGGTTCCGGGAACCCCACACGCTCGAAGCACTCCAGAACTTCCCGGCGGGCCGCCCGCTCGGATTTACGGCCATGCAGCCACAGCACCTCAGACACCTGATTGCCGATCCGGTGCAGGGGGGAGAGAGAGCGCATCGGTTCCTGAAAGATCATCGACACGGTATTGCCGCGTACATCGCGCATCCGGCGCTCTTCCAGCGTTGCCAGGTCAAGTTCGCTGCCCCGGGTGTTCAGCAGAATACGTCCGGACCGCAGCTGTGCCGCCTTCGGCAGAATGCGCAGCACTGCACGGCAGGAGATCGTCTTGCCAGAGCCGCTTTCGCCGACCAGCGCAAGCGTCTCGCCCGGCTGTACGGCAAAGTTCACGTCCTTCACGACGGCGTCACCTTTGCCAAATCCGATGCTGAGGTTTTCGACTGACAGCAGCGGGCGCATTCAGATTTGCCCGCCCGGCTGGTTCAAGGCGCTCATGAGATCGTGTTTTCCCCTGTTTTTTTGCCTCACCATCGCGCGGCAGAGGCTGTTTAGTCAAACCCCATTTAGCCAGATCCCGGTTGCACAAGGCTAATTTGGGCCCCGCCGCGGCTGATCCTGACTGACAGACGCACCTCGGTTAGCTAGCCTTAGTTTCGGTTTGATGACGTTTTTGCGACCCCTTCATATGGTAAATTCACAACCGGTAACATCCGCGTGCCGGTTATGGTTTCCATGCCAAATTCTTTGCGGCGAGGGGCCGGTCAGCTGTGGCGGCGCGGCCACTGCTATGAAGGGCCAGGCCGCCATTGGCAAGGTTTCCCGGTTGGCCCAGGCTGGTTTCCCGGCGTAGGATGGCCGGGTCCGCGAACAAAGCGAAAGGCCGCACATGGCGCAAAAACCTGTTCTGCACCGGGACAATCCCGAGGCCGAGCCGCTGGTAGGCAATATCAAGGTCACCCGGGACGACTGGCTGAACGTGGCGATGGACGTGCTGATCTCGGACGGGGTGGAGCAGGTGAAGGTTCTGGCGCTGGCCGAGCGGATGCAGGTCTCGCGTTCCTCCTTCTACTGGTATTTCAAGTCGCGCCAGGACCTGCTGGACGCCTTGCTGAAAACCTGGGAGCAGACCAACACCGCCGGCATGGTCCGCCAGGCCGAAGCACCGGCCAAGACCATCACCGGGGCGGTGCTGAACGTGTTTCACTGCATCACCAACCCCAATTTGTTCAACACCGCGCTGGATTTCGCGGTGCGCGACTGGTCGCGCCGTTCCGGCAAGGTGCGCAGCCTGCTGGACCGCTCCGACAGCCGCCGGGTGGAGGCGCTGACCACCATGTTCACGCGCTATGGCTACCCCGAGCGCGAAGCGGTAACGCGGGCCAAGGTGCTCTACTACATGCAGCTGGGCTATGACATGGCTGATCCGAACGAAAGCCATGCCCACCGGCTGGAGGTGACGCCGGAGTACCTCAAGGTATTCACAGGGCGCGATCCGCTGCCCGAGGAGATGGAGGCCTTTACCGAATTCACCAGGCAGCACTGGGACGTCTGACACCCTAATGCCAGTTCCCGGGGGCGGTTACAGGCTTTGCAGGACCGCATCTGCCGCTGCCCGGACCTGCTTGGCGGCTTTCAGGCGTACCGGGCCGTAGCCGCGGATCTCCATCGGGGCCTGCAGCACTTCCAGGCAGGCCTCGTGCTTTGCCGGGACATAGTTTTTGGCGACGTCCCGCAGTGCAGCCTCGTACCAGTCCAGCAGGTCCCGGTGCAGCCGTGCTTCCTCGTGGTAGCCGAAGATGTTAAACGGCGTGCCGCGTAGCCGCCGCGTCTTGACCAGCAGGTTCAGGGCCGGGCGCAGCCAGGGGCCGAAAGCGCGCTTCAGGGGCCGTCCCCGAGCATCCTTCCTGCGGCTTAGAATAGGTGGGGCGAGGTGGAATTTGACCGTAAACCCGCCCTCGAATTCGTCTTCGATCTGATGGCGGAATTTTTCGCTGGTCAGCAGCCGCGCCACTTCGAATTCATCCTTGTAGGCCATCAGTTTGAACAGAGCCCGTGCCGCCGCCGCGGTCAGCTCTTCCTGAACCCCGGCTGGCAGGGCATCGCGGAACCGTGCAAGTATTTCCGTATAGCGCGCGGCATAGGCCGTGTCCTGGTACCCGGTCAGGAATGTGGCACGGCGGTCGACCAGCTCCTGCGGCGTTTCTTCCTGCTGCGGGGATTCGCTATAGACATCCTCGACCAATGCAGGATCCGCCGCCATGGCCCGCCCGATGGCGAAGGCACGGCGGTTCTTTTCAATGGCCACGCCATTCAATTCGATAGCCTGATCAAGCGCTCCGGCACTCACTGGCACCAGCCCCTTTTGCCAGGCGAACCCCAGCATCATCACGTTTGCCAGCACCGCATCGCCCAGCATCGTTTCCGCAGCTTCATTGGCATTGAAGCCGTACAGATTTTGCGGGCCGACGGTTTCGGAGATGGTCCTTTCGCGCACGTCGGCCTTCAGATCCGCATCGCGGCGCAGCACCAGATCCCCGGTTGGCATTTCGGCCCGGTTGAGCACCACCTTGGTACCGCGGCGGTAATGCACTGATGCCTTGGGTGCCGAACTCACCACTACATCGCAGCCGATCACCGCATCGGCACTGCCCTGGTCTATCCGCACCTGGTTTAGCGTCTCCGGCTCTTTGGACAGGCGGATGTAGCTGAGGACAGTGCCGAATTTCTGAGCAAAGCCGGTAAAGTCCAGCACGCTCGTGCCCTTGCCCTCCAGATGGGCTGCCATTGTGATCAGTGCCCCAACAGTAACCACGCCAGTGCCGCCCACGCCCGTGACCAGCAGGTCAAACGGCTGTGTGAGAGATGGCAGCTCGGGGGCGGGCAGATTGGCCGTCAATTTGGCGGCGTCCAGCCCGGCGGGCTGTTTTTTGCGACGGGTTGCGCCCTCAACTGTGACGAAGCTGGGGCAGAAGCCGTTGAGGCAGGAAAAATCCTTGTTGCAGGTGGAGAGGTTGATCTTGCGCTTGCGCCCGAACGGAGTTTCCTTCGGCTCGACGCTCAGGCAATTGGATTCTACAGAACAATCACCGCAGCCCTCGCAAACCAGATCATTGATGAACGCAAACCGCTTGGGGTCCTCCATCTTGCCGCGCTTGCGGCGGCGGCGTTTTTCGGTGGCACAGGTCTGCTCGTAGATCAGCACGGTGACACCGGGGATATTCCGCAGTTCGCGCTGCACTGTGTCCAGCTCGGCGCGGTTATGGAACGTGGTGCCGCGCGGGAAATCTCCATGAATGAACTTGCCGATGTCATCCGAGACAAGCGCAATCCGCTCCACGCCTTCGGCGCGGCAGGTCTGGGCGATGCCATGCACCGAGACCGGCCCGTCCACCGGCTGCCCGCCGGTCATCGCAACGGCGTCGTTATAGAGAATCTTGTAGGTGATATTGGTCCCTGCCGCGACCGCTTGCCGGATCGCCAAGGAGCCCGAGTGGTACCAGGTGCCTTCGCCCAGATTCTGGAACACATGCTTGTTTCCATTGAACTGCGAGGCCACGGTCCAGGGCACGCCTTCACCGCCCATCTGGGCATAGCCTGCGGTCTCCCGGTCCATCCAGCTGGCCATCACGTGGCAGCCGATACCCGAGAACGCCTTGGACCCCTCCGGCAGCTTGGTTGAAGAGTTGTGCGGGCAGCCGGAGCAGAAATAGGGCGTGCGGGTGGCGCCAGGCACATTCAGCACCTTCGGCGGCTCGGCGGATAGAGCGGCGGCCTTGGCGGGCAGGTTTTCCCCGGGGAAGAACTTGTCCAGCCGCGCTGCCACGATCGGCGCCAGCAACAGCGGGCTGAGTTCGCCGGTCCAGGGGATCAGCGGCGCGCCCTGGCTGTCGTATTTGCCGACCATCTTCTCCGGCTTGCTGCCAGGCCAGTCATAGAAGTTTTCCTTGAACTGGCTTTCGATGATGCCGCGCTTTTCTTCTACAACCAGCACCTCCTGCTTGCCGCGCACAAAGCGCAGTGCGTCGGTACGGTCCAGCGGCCAGACCATACCGACCTTGTAGATGTCGATGCCCAGACGGCGGCAGGCAGCCTCATCCAGCCCCAGCAGCCGCAAGGCCTCCATCAGGTCCAGATGCCCCTTGCCGGTGGAAACAAAGCCAAAGCGCGCGTCTTTGATGTCATAGATCCGCTTGTCGATCGGATTGGCCTCGGCAAAGGCACGCACCGCGTCGAGCTTAGCGTGAATGCGGGTTTCGATCTCGGGCGAGGGCAGATCGGCTCGGCGGATATGCAGCCCGCCAGGGTAGTCCGGCAGTTCCGGATAGATGAACTGGCGGTCGGGTCGCAGCTCCACCGAGCGCGCGCTTTCCACAGTTTCCGACACCGCCTTGAACCCCACCCAGGTGCCCGAGTAGCGCGAAAGGGCAAAGCCGTATTCACCGAAGGTAAGATACTCCGACACATCCGACGGGTTCAGCACCGGCATGAACCAGGACATAAAGGCAACGTCCGATTGGTGCGGCATGGAAGAGCTGACGCAGCCGTGGTCATCCCCCGCGACCACCAGCACACCGCCCTTGGGCGACGAGCCATAGGCGTTGCCATGTTTCAGCGCATCGCCGGAGCGGTCCACTCCTGGCCCCTTGCCGTACCACATGGAAAACACGCCCTCGACCTCGCAGTGCGGGTCCAGCACCGCCTGCTGCGCGCCCAGAACAGCGGTCGCGCCTAGGTCTTCGTTCACCGCGGGCATGAATTTGATGCGGTTCGCCTGCATCCGCTCCTTGGCGCGCCAGAACTCAAGGTCGACCCCGCCGAGCGGCGAGCCGCGGTAGCCGGAGACAAATCCCGCGGTGTTCAGGCGGTTTTCCCGGTCGCGCCGGGCCTGGTCCAGCATCACCCGGGCCAGCGCCTGAGTCCCGGTCAGGAACACCCGGCCCATGGTCATCTCATAGCGGTCGTCCAGTTTGTAGCTGCGGAAATCGTGGCTCAGCTTGGTCATCGCGGGGGCAATCCTTGCGCGGAAGAAACGTGTCCTGGAAAAGTAATCCCCATAGCCTGAAAAGATTTGCCTGAGTTGATGGTTTTGCGGATAATAATGGATATACTTACCAGAAAGGGCCTCGCATTTGAAGAAAGTATCCAGAGAATGAAGATGGGCGACCGGGATCGCCGTATTCTGACCCTGCTGCAGGAAGATTCCCGCATCTCCAACGCTGACCTGGCAGAGGCCGTCGGAATGTCACCCTCTGCCTTGTGGCGCCGGGTCCGCGCGCTGGAGGAGGCAGGGGTTATCGAACGCTACGGCGCGGTGGTGAATGCACCTGCCATGGGGTTGGGGTTCCAGGCGCTTGTGCATGTGCACCTGACCCGCCACGACCCGGACAAGCTGGTGGAATTCATCCGCGCGGTGGAAACCAGCCCGCTGGTGCAGGAGTGCTATGCCACAACCGGCCAGGCCGATTACCACCTGCGTGTGCTGGCCCCGGATCTGGAGGCGTATAACCGGTTTCTGGAGGATTTTCTGTTCCGCCTGCCTGCTGTGGCAAGCGCCCAGACCAATGTGGTGCTGCGGACCATCAAGCGGGACAAGCCAGTGGTACCTTAGGAATTGCGCCTTGCGGCGCATGCCTCACCCTATCGGCGGCGGGGCCGGCCCCCTGCGCGCGTTTTACATTGCGGCGTATTTGACCCAGGCCCAGGCCATTGCGATATAAGTCAGCTGGTGCAGCGCCTGATCCGACCCCATTGCCTGCCAGAACATTGCCTGCTGCGGGTTCAGTTTCTTACGCTCGGAAAACCGGGCCTTGCCGAAATCAATGTGGAAATGGACCACCCATTCCAGCACACCCAGCACCAGAATGAACATCAGCGGCGCGCCAAACAGCAAATAGACCAAGGCAGAGCCGATCACGTGGACGCCGGCGTGCTGGGCCCGTCCCATATGGGCATAGGCGCAGCGGCCGGACAGCATCTTGGGTGTCTGCAGAAAGAAGTCGGCAAACAGGTGCTTGATCTGCAACGCGCAGAGCAGCAGCAGGACAGAACCGACATATTCAGGCAAACCCGATGACCTCCGGCAAGTGTACGATGCTGGAACCTTACGGATTTTTTGGCGTCTGGCAAATGCTGTGCCGGTAACGTGCCGCAACGGGAACAAGCGGGTTGCTGCCCATTGCCTGTTCCGGTCAAACCGCGCTACCCATAGGGCAGCCATGTCCGAAGCCGCCAGTAATGGAGCTTTCCCATAGAACGCTCTCTGTTCCGTTTCATCTGGAAATATTCGAAACGCGACCAGCTGGTGCTGCTGGTCGTTACCGCCTGCCTGTTCCCTCTGCTCTATCTGACCCTGGAGCTGCCCAAGCGGATCATCAATGACGCGATCGGCTCGGAAACCTCCACCATTACCGTGCTGGGGCAGAGTTATGATCAGCTGACGTTTCTATGGATCCTCTGCGGTGCTTTCCTGCTGTCGGTGTTGTGCCACGGTTTGCTGAAGATGCGGATCAACACCATGAAAGGGGTGCTGGCCGAGCGGATGCTGCGCCGCTTTCGCTATCAGCTGATCGCCCGGGTACTGCGTTTCCCGCAGCCCTATTTCGAGCGGGTCAGCCAAGGTGAACTGGTTTCCATGGTCACCTCCGAGTCCGAGCCGATGGGCGGGCTGATGGGCGATGCGGTAAGCCAGCCGGTACTGCAGGCGGGTCAGATGCTGACGATCCTCTTTTTCCTGTTCCTGCAGAATTTCTGGTTCGGGATGGCAGCGATTGCGTTGATTCCTCTGCAGGGCTGGCTGATTCCGATGCTGCAGCGGCAGATCAATCTCTTGAACAAGAAGCGCATAAAACAGGTACGGTCGCTGGCGACGGAGATCGGTGAAAGCGCGGCGGGTGCCTCGACACTCCGGATCAACGGCGGCTGGCGCTACCGGATGGCGATCATCACCGCCCGGCTGGGGCGGCTCTATGACATCCGCTTCGAGATCTACCAGAAAAAGTTCTTTATGAAGTTTCTCAACAACTTCATTACCCAGCTGACGCCGTTCTTCTTCTATGCGGTCGGCGGCTACCTGGTGCTGCAGGGCAAGGTCTCGCTGGGGGCACTGGTGGCGGCGCTGGCAGCTTACAAAGATCTTGCATCCCCTTGGAAGGAACTGCTGGCCTATTACAACCAGACCCAGGACATGTCCTTGCGCTGGGAGGTGATCCTGGAACGTTTTGCGCCGCAGGGCATGGTGGATGAAAACCTGCTGAGTGGAGAGCCGGAAGAGCTGCGGCACCTGACTGGCGACGTGGTGCTGGATGCCGTTAATGTGCGCGACACAGACGGCAATCTTGTGCTGGAGGAGTTGAGCGCAACTTTCCCTGCAGGGCAAGTCATCGGCATCGCCGCCCCTTCGGAGGAAGACCGCCGAGCCTTGGCAGAGCTGCTGACGCGGGAAATCCTGCCGACGTCGGGGACAGTCAAAGTCGCAGATCAGAACCTCAGCAAGCTGCATCAGGCCACGGTGGCGGCGCGGATTGGCTATGCCACCTCGCGCCCGGTGCTGTTCCAGGGGTCTTTCGGCGACAATGTGATGATGCCGATGCGGATGCGTCCGCAGGGGGCTGCCCGCGACCTGCAGCAGCTGGAAATCGCCAAACGCGCGGGCAACAGCCCGGATCCCTTTGATGCGCCCTGGCTCGACCCGAAGCTTGCCGGCTTTTCCAGCGAAGTGGAGCTGCGCGGCTGGTGGCTGCAACTGGTGGAAGGCATCGGCTCGGACACTGCTCTGTTCCGCCGCGGCATCGAACAGCGCTTTGAGGCGCCCGGGCATCCGGATCTGGCGGAGAAACTGGTGAAGCTGCGTCCGGCAGTGCGCAAGGCGATCCACGCGGCGGGCCTGGATGTGCATGTGCATTTCCTGGAGCAGGAGAGCTATAATCCGGCCCTGCCGGTTGCAGAAAACCTGCTGTTTGCCGCTTCGCCGCAGGCGATGACGGGCGAGATGCTGAATGGGCAAAAGGACTTTCTCGATCAGCTGAAACAGCTGGGCCTCGACGAAAGCCTGGTGTTGCTGACCCGTGATGTGGTCGAGATGCTGCGGCAAATCTTCGGTATGGACGGCACCACCCACCCGCTGTTCCGCAAGCTGGGCCTGGATGTGGCGGCCTATGAGGCGGCGCTTGGGTTGGTGGATCGGCCCGGTGCGTTGAACGCAGCGGCGCTCAGCCGAGAGGAACTGGCGCAGCTGCTGATTGTGCCATTCACCATTTCCGCGGAACAGATCGGCCCCGCCTTCGAAGAGGACATGAAGGACCGTATCCTCGGTTTCCGCCGCAGCCACGGGCAAAGCCTGCTGACGTCGCTGGGGGCTGGTTTCTCACCTTTTGACGAGGACACAATTGCACCCAGCCTGACCGTTCTGGAGAACGCGCTGTTCGGTAAGATCTCCGATGCGGCCGGTGCCAAGGGCGATGAGGTGCGTAAGCTGGTCTCAGACCTGATGGTGCGCGAGGGTTTGCGGGACCAGGTGGTGGAACTGATCTTTGACATGCCGATTGCGGTGGGCGGGCAGGGGCTTGCCGCCAGCTTTGCCGAGCCGCTGGCCTTCTGCCGGGCGACTATCAAGCGGCCGGATATCCTGATCCTGGATTCCGCGATGGCGAGCTACGACCTGGAAACCCGCGTTGCGGTGCATAAGAACCTGCGTAAGCTGCTGCCGGAGACCACCCTGATCTACCTGGCGCCTGCCTTCCAGAGTCCGGATGTTTTTGACGTCTATTATGAGCTGCGCCAGGGCCGCCTGGTCAGTGATGAGGCGGAAGCCGCGGCGGCAGGTGATGGCGCGGCCAGCCAGGACCTGGCCCGCAAGCTGCGGGCGCTGGAGCAGACGGAGCTGTTTTCCGGCCTCAACCGTCGCCAGCTGCGTCTGCTGGCCTTTGGTGCCCGCTGGTACGATGCCAAGGCGGGCGAAGTGGTCTTTCTCAAGGATGATGAGGCCAGCGACGGCGCCTATATGATTCTGGAAGGCGAGGCCGGGCTTTACCTGCCGCAGGACGGGGCGGACGGCCGGCTGATTGCCAAAGTTGGCCCGGGCCGTTTAGTCGGGGAACTTGGGCTGATCCGGCAGGAGCCGCGGGCGCTCAGCATGATTGCCGAAAGCGATCTGCGCTGCCTGCGCATCGGCGAGGAGGAATTCCTGGCCGTTGTGGAAAATGATGCCTCCACTGCCTTCAAGCTGCTGCAGGTGGTGGCGGGCTACGTCTCCAATTGACCGGAACATCGAAACAAGGAACACCGATATGAAACTGTTGCGCTATCGCGCCGGCACCGGCGTTCGGCCGGGCCTGCTGGACAGCGCGGGACAGGTCAGGGATCTGTCAGCGCATGTACCGGACATCATCGGGGCCGTGCTGGGGAATGAAGGGCTTGCTAGGCTGGCGGCGCTGGACCCTGAGACACTGCCGCTGGTGCAGGGCAGGGCTGACCTGGCGCCATGCGTAGGGCAAACCGGCAAATTTCTGGGCATTGGCCTGAACTACACCGACCATGCGGAAGAGATGGGCATGGAGCTGCCGGAACATCCGATCCTGTTCCTCAAAGCGCCGTCTTCCATCTGCGGTGCGGAGGATGACGTGCTGCTGCCGCGCGGCTCTGTGGCTGCCGACTGGGAGGTGGAATTGGGCGTGGTGATCGGCACGGCAGCCAAATACGTCTCAGAGGACGAGGCGCTGCACCATGTTGCGGGCTATTGCGTGATCAATGATGTGTCGGAGCGCGACTTTCAGACCAAGCTGACAGGCCAGTGGACCAAGGGCAAAAGCTGCGACACGTTCGGTCCCATCGGACCCTGGCTGGTCACTCGGGACGAGGTGCCGGATCCGCAGAATTTGTGGCTGACTTGCGATGTGAACGGCGAGCGCAGGCAGACCGGCAGCACCAGCCGGATGGTTTTCACCGTGGCGCAGATCATCTCGCATTTGAGCCAGCTGATGACGCTGCAGCCCGGCGACGTGATCGCAACCGGCACGCCACCGGGCGTCGGCATGGGGGCCAAACCGCAGCCGGTCTATCTGAAGCCGGGTGATGTGATGCGGCTGGAGATCAAGGGGCTGGGTGTGCAGAGGCAGATGGTCCGTCCGGACAGCTGACCGGTGGCTCCCGCCTGTTTCGCAGTCTTCACGGAATGCAGTCGCACAGGTGGGCCCGTCGCTACGCTGGCGCGCAGCGCCCGGTACGTCAGCCGCCGCTGCAGAACTGTTTGTAAAGCAGGGCGATCATTTCTTCGGTATTTCCGTCAGTCAGCGAATAGAACACCGTTTTGCCGTCCCGCCGGGTGGAGACCAGATTGTCTTCCCGCAGCCGTGCCAGCATTTGGCTGACCGCCGCCTGGCGCATGTTCAGCAGCGCTTCCAGCTCCCCCACGGATTTCTCCCCGGCGCCCAGGTGGCACAGGATCATCAGCCGGCCTTCATGGGCCAGCGTCTTAAGGAAAGCGGCCGCCGCCGCGGCCCGCTCCTGCATGTTGATCGGGGGGGCAGGTTTGATACTGTCGTCGTCTTGGGCGGGCAAAATGCGGCATCCTGGCTGGTCTTTTGCCGCATATTGCCTCGATTTTCGAGGCTATGTCACCCCGGTGCTGCAGGCTTATTCAATGATCGGCGGAGAGCCACCGGCAAAAGCATTGCCATTTGCATAGTCACAGGGCGCTTCCTGCATGTTGAGATGCAGATCGCTGCCGGTGAAGGGATGGGCACGGGCCAGGTCCTCGTCGATCTCAATCCCCAAGCCCGGTGTCTCTGGCGGTGTGACAAAACCGTTCTCAACCCGAATTGCCCCTTTGATCAGCTGGTCGTGAAAAGGCGTCTCAATGGTCTCCAGCAGCAGGATATTGGGGATCGAGGCTGCCAGGTGGACATTGGCGGCCCATTCCACCGGCCCGGCATAAAGATGCGGTGCCATCTGCGCATTGAAAACTTCGGCAATGGCGGCCACCTTTTTCATCTCCCAGATCCCCCCGGCACGTCCCAGGGCGGGCTGCAGGATCTCGGCGGCGCCCGCACGCAGCACGGCGGCGAACTCGGATTTGGTGGTCATCCGCTCACCGGTGGCGACGGGGATGCGCACGTTGCGGGCAACGCGGGCCATGTCCTCGATATTGTCGGGCGGAGTGGGTTCTTCGAACCAGAGCGGGGAGTAGGTCTCCAGGGCCTGGCCCAGGCGGATGGCACCGGCTGTGCTGAACTGGCCATGGGTGCCGAAAAGGAGGTCGGCCCTGTCTCCCACCGCCTCGCGGATTGCTTTGCAGAAAGCCACAGACAGGGAGATGTCGGACATCGCAGGCATATGGCCGCCGCGCATCGTGTAGGGGCCGGCCGGATCGAACTTCAGCGCGGTGTAGCCTTCCTCGACCCGTTTTTGTGCCGCCTCGGCAGCCATGTCAGGTGATGTCCAGAACGCCATGACGTCCTGATGCGGCAGCGGGTAAAGGTAAGTATAGGCGCGGATACGGTCGTTCATCCGGCCGCCGATCAGCGCATGCACCGGGCGGCTGCGGTCCTTGCCCAGGATGTCCCAGCAGGCGACCTCCAGTCCGGAAAACGCTCCCATCACCGTCAGGTCGGGGCGCTGAGTGAAGCCCGAAGAATAGGCCCGGCGGAACATCAGTTCGATGTTTTCCGGGTTTTCACCGGCCATATGGCGATCGAAGACATCGCGGATCACATGGGTCATCGCTTCCGGACCCACGGATGAGGCATAGCATTCGCCCCATCCGGTGATACCGGTGTCAGTGGTTACCTTCACCAGGATCCAATAGCGCCCGCCCCAGCCGGGCGCGGGCGGCGCGGTGACGATCACGTCCAGGTCTTGCAGCTTCATGGCTTACCCCTCAATTGCCCTGGCAAAGGCTGTCAGTTCGCGCTCAATCTCCTCGATTGCAGCCTGGCTGCTGAAAAAGGTGAGGTCGGGGGCGTCGGCGCCGTTCATGAAGGCTTCGATCTCCAGTTCAACCAGCGCCCCGTCAAATCCGCCCTCGATCTTCCAGCGGAGGGTTTCGTCCAGTGCCATGCCGGGGACATCATCGGCAATGGAGGCCGCGAAATTGGCCGGCAAGCCGAAACGCGGATTATTGGCCAGCCGGGTCAGGAAGGGGCCGACCTCGATGCTGGCAAAGCTCATCGAGGTCTCGGAGGTGATCGGCTGCGCCTTGGGCGCTTCGGGTTTGAACAAGTCGGTCAGGAATTTCAGCATGTCCTGCGCTCCGCTAGGATAGAGTCAGCGGAACACAATCACATTGCGCTTGGCGCTGCCAGTCTTGGTGTCGGCAATCGCCTCGTTGATCTGCTCCAGCGGCCAGCGGCCCGAGATCAGCTCGTCCAGTTTCAGGCGGCCTTGGCTGTAGAGGTCCACCATCCACGGGATATCGCGCTGGATCACCACATCACCCATCTTTGAGCCGATGAGCCCCTGGCCAACGGCCGCAAGCACCACGGGCTCATAAGCGGCCTTGGCGCCCGAGTGAGGCATTCCGATCAGCACCGCCCTGCCACCGCGGGCGAGGTAACGGGGCGCCTGGTCGTAGGCGGGGATGGCGCCGACGGTGATCAGCACCGCATCTGCGCCACGTCCGCCAAGCGCCTTATAGGCCGCCTTCCAGGGTTTCGCTTCGGTGGCAAGCACGCCGTGGGTGGCGCCGAACTCCTTGGCGATCTGCAGTTTCTCCGGGCTCATGTCCACCGCCACGATGCGGCGGGCGCCGGCGATGCGCGCGCCCTGGATGGCGTTGAGGCCAACGCCGCCGGCGCCGATCACCACCACATCCTGCCCCGCGCGCAATTGCGCTGCATTCACCACCGCGCCGACGCCGGTGATCACCCCGCAGGAGACCAAGGCCGCGGCATCCATTGCCATGTCCGCAGGGATCTTCACGATCTGGCGCTGGTCGACCACCACTTTTTCGGCAAAGGCGCCGCAGGCCATGGCCTGGTCCAGCGGCTGGCCATCGGCGGTCTTCAGCGGGCCCTGCACGGTGTCATGCGGTGTTTCGCAGATGGTGGGCTTGCCGCCCGCGCAGGAGGGGCAGGTGCCGCAACTGCGGATCAGGGTGACCACGACGGAATCGCCCTCGGCAAAGCCCAGAACACCATCGCCGATGCCAGTGATTACTCCGGCTGCCTCATGCCCGTAGACGGCTGGCAGATGCCCGCCCCAGGCGCCCTCGGCAAAGGAGATGTCACTGTGGCAGATGGCAACCGCGTCCAGGGTAACCTCGACCTCGCCCATGCCGGGAGCGGCCAGCTGCACCTCCTCGATCACCAGCGGGGCGCCGAACTCATGGCAGACGGCGGCTTTGATGGTTTGCATGGTCTCTCTCCCCGTTTCCCAGCAGCGTGGCGCGGAGGAAGGACCATATCAAGCCGGTATGCGGCAGCGGCAGGGCGGTTTTACGCTACGGAAGATTTGCTGCGCAGAAACACCGCGCAGCCGATGCCCATCAGCAGCAGTGCCAGCAGGAACGGCGCGCCAGGCAGGTAAAAAGGCGCGCCCTCTGCGGTGAACCGGGCAAACACCGTCGTCATCATCAGAGGCGACAGGATCATCGCCAGCGCGTTGACGGCGGTCAGCACCCCTTGCAGCTCGCCTTGCTGGTTGTCCTCCACCGCCTGCGCCATCATTCCTTGCAGTGCGGGCTGCACCACGGCTCCCAGTGCCGACACCGGGATCAGCATCATCGCCAGCACGCCTTTGGAGATGAAGGCCAGGATGCCAAAGGCGATGAAGTCGAAAACCTGACCCCAGATCACCGTGCGCCGCTCTCCGAACCAGACCACGGTATACCGCAGCAGCCAGCCCTGCACCAAACCCATGGAGATGCCGTAAACTGCCAGCGACAGGCCGATCACCTGCGGCTGCCAGCCAAAGCGTTCCAGCGTGAAGTAAGACCAGACCGCCGGGTAGACGTAGATCGCCACGGAATAGAGGAAATAGACCCACAACAGCGCCTTGATGCCCGGGATGCGGCCGACCGCGCGAAAGGCGCCAAAGGGATTGGCGCGGCGCCACTCGAACGGACGCCGGTACTCCTCGCGAACCGTTTCGCCCATCACAAACCAGCCAAGGGCGAAATTCAGCAGCACAAGCACCGCCGCGGCAAAAAAGGGCGCCCGTGTGCCCAGCTCTCCCAGCAGCCCGCCCATCAGCGGGCCCAGAACAAATCCCGCACCGAAAGCTGCGCCCAAGAGGCCAAAGTTCGCGGCTTTCTTTTCGGGCGGTGAGATGTCGGCGATATAGGCGCCTGCCGTCGAATGCGTGGCGGCGGTGATGCCGCCCAGCACGCGGCCCAGAAGCAGCAGCCACATGGTACCGGCCATCGCCATGACCAGATAATCCAGCGCCATCACGAACAGCGACACCAGCAGCACTGGCCTGCGCCCCACCGCGTCGGAAAGGCTGCCCAGCACCGGGCTGAACAGGAACTGCATCACCGCAAACACGGTGCTTAAGGCGCCGCCCCTAACCGCCGCCTGGGCCAGCGAGCCGCCCTGCACCTCGGTGATGAGGCCCGGCATTACCGGCATGATGAGGCCAATGCCCATGGCATCAATCATGACCGTAGCCAGCACAAAGATCAGAGACAGCCGGCTGGAACGGCCAGTCCTGGATTTATCACCCTGGTTTGCGGACAACGCGGACAAGCTTTGTCTCCTCAGCGGCGGCTATTTGGTATCCAGTTCCTCTGTCTCGCGGGCAAATTGCAAGGCTTCCCAGGGGGCGCGGCCCATCTGCTGTGCCGGATCAAACAGTGCTGCGGTATCCAAATCCGGATAGTCCCGCGCAGCCAGCTCCCGCAGCGGCGTATGCGCGGCCTGCGCCTCCAGGCACAGCGCCTTGACCGCTGCCTGTGCGTCCGGCCTAGGCATCAGCCCAGCCAAGGCAAAGCTCAGCGCTTCGGCGTGGATCATGTCCAAACCGCCGGACAGTGCCACCGCCATTGCTTCCGCATTGGGAGCAAGCCCTGAGCAGAGCTTCTTGCCTGTCTTTGCGGCGCTTGCCGCACCCAGAACGATCTGTGGCAGGCACATCCACTCGGTGAACCAGGCTGCGCCGTCGCGCTGGTGCTGCTGTACCGAGGCGCCTTGCAGCACGGCAAACAAGCCGCTGCCCTGTCGCGCCAACGCTGCCAGCACCGAAGGCGCTACCGGGTTCTGCTTCTGCGGCATGGTAGAGGAGGATCCCACCCCGTCCAGCGAGATCTCCTGGACGCTGGTCCCGGCCAGCGCGGTGCAGTCCTCACCGATTTTGCCAAACGCCAGCGTCACCCGCATCAGCCAGTCCGCAATCCTCAGAACCGGTGTGCGGTCGGTGTGCCAGCTGCGCCCCGGATCCTGCAGCGCCAGACCCTTCGCCATTGCTGCGCGCACTTCTGCGGCCTTGGCACCCAGGGCTGACGCGGTGCCTGCTGCCCCTGACAGTGATATCATCAGGCAGGATTGCCGCAGTGCAGGAAGTTCATCCAGCAGGGTCAGCAAAGGCATACCCCAGCCTGCCGCCACCGCCCCGAAACTGGTCGGAGTGGCGTGCTGGCCATAGGTACGTGCCGCCATCGGCAGCTCCGCATGGGCCTTGGCCAGTTTGCCCAGTGAAATCGCCGCGGCCGTCACGTCTGCCTCCACCAAGGCCAGCACCTGCCGCAGCCGCAACATCAGCGCGCTGTCCATTATGTCCTGCGAGGTGGCGCCCCAATGCACGAACTGCGCATGTTCCGGCGCCTTCATTTCCTCGCGGAACGCAGCCAGCAGACCGGGCACTGGCACGCCGTTCTGCACAGCGGGCTGCTTCAGAACACCCGGATCAACGGCAATTTCAACAACCGCGCGCCCGATTGCTGCGGCGCTTTCCTGCGGGATCACACCCGCCTCACCCTGTGCCTTGGCCAGTGCTCCCTCCACCAACAGCATAGCGCGGACCTCGGCACTGTCGGAGAACAGGCGGTTGGCTTCGCCGCAATTGAAAAGGCCGCCGTAAATCTGGCTGTCAAAAACCGAGCCTGCCATCAGAAGTCCTTTGCGATTTGCCCCAGCAGCTCTACCAAGCCATGAGGGCTGGCAAAGAAGGGCGAGTGGGAAGTGTTCAGATCAAATGACTGCCCCGGCGGCAGGCCTGCGGCCATTTCTGCCTGATATTCTGGCGGAATGACCCGGTCTGCGGTGCAGCGGATATAGGCCTTGCGCACGGTGCCGAACCGGTTGCCTAGGCGGATCGGAGTGCTTTGCGGCAGGATCGGCTGCTCGCAGAGGTTTCCCATGGCAAAGCGCACCGCCTCGGCCGGGCAGTCGTGATAAAACAGGTCCGGCGTGGTCTCCGGTGCCAGACTGTATGCGGTGCCCGCCGCATTCTTTTGCGTGGCGCCTTCAAGCGTCTGCCGCGGACCGGCCTTGCGCATATCAATCAGGGACATGCCGTTGACCGGCAGATAAGCACACAGGTAGATCAGTCCGCGCAGGCGTTCCGGGTGCGCCACTGCCGCCGCTGAAATGGGAAACCCGCCCCAGGAATGCCCGACGATCAGGGTTTCTGGTGAAGAGGCCGCGGCGACTGTCTCTGCCGTTTCTGCCAGCGTAACGCCTGCTGGGTCGCGCCCGTCCGCATGCCCAGGCAGGGTGATCGTGCGAGCCCAGTGCCCGCAGGCCTCCAGCGCTGGAACCACATCGCGCCAGCACCAGGGGCCGTGGCAAGAACCGTGAACGAGAAGGAAGTCAGCCAATATGCCCGGTCTCTTTCAGGAAGGCCGTCAAGCGCTCAGCGTATTCATCCGGCTGCTCGACACAGGGAATATGGCCCGCGCGCCGGATCAGATGGAACTGGCTGCCGGGGATCAGGTCTACCGTTTCGCGCACCAGGTCGGGCGGGGTGGAGCCGTCCTCGGACCCGGCAATTCCAAGGCAGGGCAGGCGCAGCCCGCTGGTTGGGGTATAGAAATCAGTCCCCGCAATGGCAGCGCAGCAGCCGGCATAGCCGTCGCGCGATTGCTGGACCAGCATGTTGCGCCACAGCTGCAGTTCCGGAGAAGCCCGGAAACCGCGGGCAAACCAGCGCTCCATCACCGCTTCGGCCAGCGCTTCGATGCCGTCGCTTTGGACGGTTCTTACACGCTCTTTCCACATCCCGGCGGTGCCGATCTTGGCAGCGGTGTTCGACAGCACCAGCGCCCGCACCTGATCCAGCCGCTTCACTGCCAAGCCTTGCGCGACCATGCCGCCGACCGACAGGCCCACGAACATGCAGTCACGCACCTCTAGATGGTCCAGCAGCCGCTCCGCATCCCGCACCAGCGCCCCCATCGAATAGGGCGCCGGCGGGCAGGAGGACAGCCCATGCCCGCGTTTGTCGTAACGGATGGTCCGCAGGCCTGCGGGCAGCCTTTCCACCACGGCATCCCAGACCCTCAGGTCGGTGCCCAGCGAATTGGCAAAGACAATGGGAGCGCCTTCCGGATCCCCCTCGTCACGGTAGTGAAGCTGGACATCGCCCAGGTCTGCAATCTGCATGGAATGCCTCTATTTCGGTTCCGCTGCAGTCTACCTGCGCCGGGGCAGAGAGGTAAACCAGCCGCTTGCTGCAAGCGCGGGAATTTTCTTGAGAAAGAAAATTGGCCGGAAAAATTGCATTTTCCGGCGGCCCTCAGATCCGCAGTTCCATATGGGCCATGATCTGCCCGTGATCGGAGGCCAGTTTGTTATAAGGCGCCTCCGGGTGGCTGCCGTCGGTCAGGTGGTCGTTGAAGACGCTGTAGTACAGCATCTCGCCGACTGCGCCGCGCCAGGCAGGGTCGAAATGGCGCGACATATAGATCTGGTCGATGCTCTCGTGCACGCCGCCAAAGGCGGTGGTGTAGACCACATCGCGCAGGGATTTTTTCAGGAACATCTTTTCGGCAGAGCGCAGCCGCACCCGGTCGATCGCCTCGCGGATCTGCGCGTCCTCCGCCTCGCTGTAGCGGTCGCCGCCGTGCTGCGCGTCATGGCGCAGCATCCAAGCATAGTTCCTGAACGGCACTTCGCCTGAGATGATCTCGCTGCTGACCGCATGTTCGCCGTCGTTGAAATCCCCCAGCACCATCACCGGACGCCCCTGTTCCAGCTCGTCCAGCACTGCGCGCCGCAGCACCCAGGCCTCGCCCATCCGCCTGAGCGCTGCCCGCAGCGCACCCATAGCCCGGCCCGCCGCATCATAGGCCGTCAGCACGGTCTCGGGCGGGTAGGGGGCGCCTTGAGGTTTGATGTATTCACCCAGTTTCGACTTAAGATGGCAGTTGAAAACGCTGATCACCTGATCTCCAGCAGGCACCCGCACCTTGAGGATCGGCCGTGACAGCCTGCGCAGGGTATAAAACCCGGCATCATCTTCCTCGCCCAGGCAGGCCATCGGAATGTCCAGCGGCTGCGCCAGATCCTGGATGACCTCCGGATCGCCCGCAAATCCAAAGCGCGACAGCACCGCCAGCCCGGGCCGCCGCCTGCCCGGTTCGCCAGCGTCATTGAGGTTCGGGGCAAAGGCCAGCTCTGCCTCGGCATAGGAACCATAGGCCAGTTTCCGGAAAATCGCCTTGCGGTGATAGCGTTTGGAGGGATCGGGTATGCTGGCGGCATTGGCTTCTGCCCCGCGCCGGTCGGCCTCGGCGATCACCTGGCGCAGCGGCGCCTCCTCGAAGATCTCCTGGAACCCGACGATATCCGCATTCAGCGTCAGCAGCTGGTCGGCCATCCAATCGGCCTTCCAAGCGTATTCCTCCGGCGTGTAGCTTTGAAAGCGGTAGTATTCCCGCTCCGGGCCGATCAGGTTTTTGACGTTGAACGAGGCGATGGTGAAACGTGTCATGACGTGCCCCCTTGGCTGCCGCGCGGACAATCACACGGTCAGGCCTCAAGCATAGCGCGAGAGGGCCTCCCGGAACAGCTCCGCGTCCACATTGCCACCGGTCGCAACCGCGATCACCGCGTCGCCGTCGATTTGATCCCCATGAAACAGGGCCGCCGCCAGAGACGCCGCGCCGCCGGGTTCAAGCACCACCTTAAGGCGCAGAAAGGCCAGTGCCATGGCCCGCATCGACTCTTCCTCGGTGATCACGATACCCGGGCCGCACAGGCGGCTGAGGATCGGAAAGGTGATCTCGCCGGGCTGCGGCGTCAGGATGGCGTCGCAGATGGAGCCGGACTGGCTGGGGTTCTGCTGCACCTCGCCTGAGGCCAGCGAGCGAGTCACGTCGTCAAAGCCTTCCGGTTCGATCGGGCGCACCCGCAGCTCCGGCGCGCGCGCTTCCAGCGCCAGCGCAATGCCCGAAGACAGCCCGCCGCCGCCGCAGTTGACCAGCACATCCGCTTTGGCGATGCCCGCAGTTGCAGATTGCTCCGCAATTTCCAGACCGCAGGTGCCCTGGCCGGCAATCACCAGCGGCTCGTCATAGGGTTTGATCAGCGTCAGCCCGCGCTCTTCGGCGTGTTTCGCGCCCACGGCTTCGCGGCTTTCGCCGCCCGCGCGGTCGTAAAGCACAACTTCAGCCCCCAGGTCGCGGGTGTTCCGGATTTTCAGCTGCGGTGCGTCGGCGGGCATCACGATCACCGCAGGCGCCCCATGCGCCTTGGCCGCGGCGGCCACGCCCTGCGCATGGTTGCCGCTGGAATAGGCGATTACCCCGCGTTTGCACGCATCTTCACCCAGCGCCGAAACCGCCGACCAGCCGCCGCGGAACTTGAACGACCCGGTATGCTGCAGGCATTCCGCCTTCACAAACAGGCGGCGCCCGGCGATTTCGTCCAAGAACGGCGAGGACAATAGCGGCGTTACCCTTGCATGGCCTTTCAGCCGCTCAGCGGCGGCTTCAATCATGGCAATTGAGGTCATCTGATCTGGTCCAGTACTGAATGGATGAGGGCGAGCGCGTCCGGCTCGTCCAGAAAGGGCACATGGCCGCGATTGGCAATTTCCGCGGTTTGCAGGCCGGGCTGGCACCGCCGCATCTCCGCAAAGGTTTCTGCGCTCAGAATGTCGGAATTCGCGCCGCGAATAACGCCGCAGGGCAAGCCGTCCAGCGCCAGGAACAGCGGCCACAGATCCGGCGGCGGGCCTGCGTCCGCCTGTGCCAGCAGCGCGTCGCGCAGCCGCTGGTCGTACCGCAAGGCGAGGCCATCAGGCGTTTCGTCATAAAAGGTTTCGGCCTCCTCGTGCCAGCGGGCAGGGGGCACGTCTGGAAACGCGGGGGCCATCAGCGCGGCCAGCGTCTCTGCTGCCTTTTCCCAGGTCTTTGCCGCCGGGCGCCGGCCCACATATTCCATGATCCGTGAAATGCCGCCGGGCGGGATCTCCGGGCCGACGTCATTCAGGATCACCGCTGCCAGCCGGTGCTTGGCCGTGGCAGCCAGGGCCATCGCCACCAGCCCGCCGCGCGACGTGCCAAGAATGGCGGCTTGATCAAGGCCCAGATGGTCCAGAAGCTCCAGCACATCCTGCGCCTCACGCAGAACGTTATAGTTCATAAAATCCGGGTCATGGTCCGACTGTCCGCGGCCCCGGGCGTCGAGGGTGATCAACCGGCAGCCTGTGGCATGCGGCGCAAAATAGCGGAAATCCCGGCTGTCCCGCGTCAGGCCCGCAAGGCAGATCAGCGGCAGCCCTGCGCCGCTGCCGGAAAAGAACAGGCGCAGCCCGTCAGACGTTTCAAAAAACGGCATGTCTGCTCTCAGCCCTTGGCGAGATCGGGAATTGTTGTCAGATCCGGCAGGATATGTGCCGGTTTCCAAGGCAGCCGGTCCACCGGCTCGCCCGCACGGTTCACCCAGGCGGTGACAAAGCCATAGCCCGAGGCCCCTGCCGCATCCCAGCCGTTGGAGGACACAAACAGCACCTCTTCCTTGGCGCAGCCAAAACGCTTGCCGACGAGATCATAAACACTGCTGTCAGGCTTGAAGATACCGACGCTTTCAACCGAAAGCACATCATCCAGCATGCCGCTCAGCCCGGCGGACTGCACTGCGCCATCCAGCATCGCCGGGGAGCCGTTTGACAGGATCGCGGTGTTCATGCCTGCATCCTTCAGCGATTGCAGCATGGCTGGCACTTCCGGATAGGCCTGCAGCTCCCAGTAGAGATCCAGCAGCCGCTGCCGCAGGGCCGCGTCACCCGCCAGCCCGGTGGCCTCCATTGCCCAATCCAGCCCATCCTGGGTCACGTCCCAGAAATCAGCGTGGGCCTGGGTGATTGCGCGCAGCCAGGTGTATTGCAGCTGCTTCAGCCGCCAATGGCTGGCCAGCTCGGCCCAGCTGTCCTGCAGATGCGGAAATTCGGGCTCGCCGGCGGCCTGGCGGGCAGCGGCTGCAACATCGAACAGGGTGCCGTAGGCGTCAAAGATACAGGTGGTGATTGGCATAGCTCCCTCCCTTCGGCGACAGTTGCATGAAGCCCATGGCAGGGCAAAGCGGGAAATTGTACCCATACGGGTTTACATCGCGTCCCCGGGCGTTACGCTGCACCCCTTTATCAACCCGCAACCGATTGGAGGTCTCATGACCGGGGTAAAGAACGGCGACACCGTGCGCATCCACTACACAGGCAAGCTGACAGACGGCACAGTCTTTGACAGCTCGGAAGGCCAGGATCCGCTGGAATTCACCGTGGGCGCAGGCCAGGTCATCGCGGGAATGGATGCCGGTCTTGGCGGTATGGGTGTGGGTGAAAAGAAGACCCTCGAGATCCCCTGTGCCGAGGCCTATGGCCCGATCAACCCTGCCGCCCGCCAGGAAATCCCGCGCGAGGGCATCCCCGCCGATATCCCGCTGGACCTAGGCACCCAGCTGCAAATGCAAAGCCCCGAGGGCCAAGTGCTGCCAGTGACGGTCGTGGAAGTCAACGACGAGACCGTGACACTGGATGCTAATCATTTCCTGGCGGGTAAGGATCTGGTTTTCGACATTGAACTGGTTTCTGTGAACTGAGCCTGGGTCTTCGGGCAGGGCATGTTCTTGCATTCAGCAGCGGGCTGCCTGACGGCTTGCAGAAACCGAAGCTGATAAGCCGGACAGGCTAAAAAAATTAGGCGCCCATGCGGGCGCCTTTTCTTTTGCTCAAGCGGATCGGTACATCACAGGTGATCCGGCTGCGGCATGCCCAGGATGTGGAAACCGCCATCCACGCGAATGATCTCGCCGCTGGTGCAGGCGCCCGCGTCCGAGGCCAGGTAGACCGCGGTACCGCCAACCGCCTCCAGCGTCGCGTTGTCACGAAGCGGCGCGTTCTGGGCTGTGTGCTTGAAAGTCTTGCGCGCACCGCCGATGGCGGCTCCAGCAAGTGTCTTCATCGGGCCGGGAGAAATCGCGTTCACGCGGATGCCTTCCGGACCCAGATCGTTGGCCAGGTAGCGGGTTGCCGATTCCAGCGCCGCCTTGGCTACACCCATCACGTTGTAGTTCGGAACCACCTGGTTCGAGCCCTGGTAGGTCAGCGTCAGCAAGGTACCGCCGTTTTCCTTCATCAGCGGATAGGCCCGGCGCGCCACCTCGATAAAGGAATAGGCAGAGATATCCAGCGAGTTTTTGAAGTTCGCCCGGCTGGTATCAAGGAAGCGTCCTGTCAGCTCGTTCTTGTCCGAATAGGCGATCGCGTGGACAACGAAGTCAATCGCGGGCCAGCGGCCTGCCAGCTGTTCAAACGCCGCGTCCAGCGAGGCATCATCGGTGACATCAACATCAACCATGAAGTCAGAGCCGACGCTCTGCGCCAGCGGCTCCAGCCGTTTGCCAAAAGCTTCGCCCTGGTAGGTAAAGGCCAGCTCGGCACCGGCCTCCGCCATTGCCTTGGCAATGCCCCACGCGATGGAGCGGTCATTGGCAACGCCCATAATCAGGCCGCGTTTGCCTGTCAGCAGTCCCGCCATCGTCACTTATCCCTTGTATTTGCTCAGAACCATCGAGCCATTGGTGCCGCCAAAGCCGAAGCTGTTGGTCATCACCGAGTTGAGGCCGGCGTTTTCCACCAGGCTGGTGGCAATCTCGCCCGGCAGGATGCCTTCGGCGAGGGTCTCTACATTGATCGAGGGGGTAATGAAATCATTGTCCAGCATCAGCAGGCAGAAGATCGCCTCCAGCGCGCCGGCCGCACCCTGGGCATGGCCGGTCATCGATTTGGTCGAGGAGATTGGCGGCACCTTGCCCTCACCGAAAACCCGGCGGGCCGCTTCGACTTCGCCCACGTCACCGACCGGGGTCGAGGTGCCGTGCGCGTTGATGTAGTCCACCTTGCGGCCCTCTGGCAGGGTCGACAGCGCCAGGCGCATCGCCCGCTCGCCGCCCTCACCGGACGGGGCCACCATGTCGTGGCCGTCGGAGGTGGCGGCAAAGCCGGTCACCTCTGCATAGATTTTCGCGCCGCGCGCCAGCGCGTGCTCCAGATCCTCCAGCACCACAATGCCGCCGCCGCCGGAGATCACAAAACCGTCGCGGTCCTGGTCAAAGGCACGGGAGGCTTTTTCCGGATCGTCGTTTTTCTTAGAGGACATCGCGCCCATGGCGTCGAACAGGCAGGACAGAGTCCAGTCAAGCTCCTCGCCGCCGCCGGCAAACATCACGTCCTGCTTGCCCATCATGATCTGCTCCGCCGCGTTGCCGATGCAATGCAGCGAGGTCGAGCAGGCCGAGGTGATCGAGTAGTTGATGCCCTTGATCTTAAACGCAGTCGCCAGGTTGGCGGAAATGGTGGAGGACATGCATTTCGGCACCGCAAACGGACCGATCCGCTTGGTGGCGCCGGACTTCAGCACAGTTTGATGCGCCGTCAGCATGGCCGAGGTCGACGGGCCGCCGGAACCGGCCACCAGCCCAGTGCGCTCGTTGACCACCTGATCCTCGGACAAGCCCGCATCGGCGATTGCCTGGCTCATAGCGATATGCGCATAGGCCGCACCCGGACCCATGAAGCGCAGAGTGCGCTTGTCCACATGCTCGGCCACGTCGATTTTCAGCGTGCCGGCCACCTGGCTGCGGAAGCCATGCTCGGTCATCTCCGGGCTGGCAACGATGCCGGATTTGCCGGCTTTCAGCGAAGCGGTGACCTCTTCGGCATTGTTCCCGATGGAGGAGACGATCCCCAGACCGGTGACGACGACACGGCGCATACGTGCACTCCCTTGTTTGCTTAAGCCTTACTAGGCTTTGAGGGGAAGAGGTGCAAGATGGGTTGGGTCTGGGTGAATTGCTGACTTTCAGCCTATTGCCAAATGCTGCAAGTGAGAGACCCTGTTGGCTTATCGAGCTTAAAGGTATGAGTGTGAATTGAAAGTGAGGCTCAGAGTGAATAGCACTGCACCCCAAACGGACTTCAATCCAATTCGATTAATGGTTTCGCAGGAAGTTGGTTATGAATGAAGAACGGCCGGATTTTTGCATTGCATGTCACACGTTATTAAACGCTGGAGCGAGACGCTGCTCCGCATGCGGTCGCTATACTGGCCTGCGAGGGAAATTCTATTCTTGGACAGGGATTTTGGGAGGAGTGGCTACTGTCATTTCCTTGCTGACAATTGCAGCTTCTTCTTGGGTCGATACGTTTGTCACGAAGGAGCCGCAAATCTCATTGTTGCTCGATGAAGCGACTTTTGAGGATATCGAAAACCTAACCTGCAGAGCGGCCGCCGGAGAAGACAAACCTGTTTTTCCAATGGGGAACGGAGATACGCCGGGCAACATTTTGCTGCTGGAGGGAGTTGCTCAGAACAGCGGGAGGCTAGGAGGCGTGCTGCGTCTCGGCGGCGGCGCGATTTTCGGTGAGGATTGGGAGGAGCGAAGCGCAACTTCCTTGGCAGAGATTACCAGTTCGGCGGCGGCGCCTTCTGTTTTTGTTCAGCCTGGGGCATCGGTTCCGGTTTCGCTGCAAGTACACGTTCAAAATCGCAATAGCGATGGGTTTCCGGTTTATGAATACACCCCGGATCCAATGAACCAGCACCAGAAATACTACTTGGGCAAGTTAAACTTGGAGCTGGAATATTTCACTTTTCGAGGCGGGCGCCGTGTCCCGGAAACTGCCAGCCAAAACGTGGACTTTTACCTTGAGCCTTTCGACAGGGGCTGGCAGGCCGACAGCCGATCCTTTGATTTCAGTTGCCCTGAACAGTGAAACAGAAAAAAACGGGCCGTATCACTTGCACGAGCCCGGTTCCCTTTTGCAGAAACGTTGGTTCGAATCTTAGCTCTCGCTGAGCGCCACTTTCATGTCCTTGACCTGATAGATCACTTCGCCGTCTGCCTCGACGATGCCGTCAGCAACGCCCATGGTCAGGCGACGGGTCTGGATGGCCTTGGTGAAGTTGATGCGGTAGGTCAGCATTTTGCGGTCCGGGCGGACCATACCGGTCAGTTTCACTTCGCCCACACCCAGCGCATAGCCGCGGCCCTGCCAGCCGCGCCAGCCCAGGTTGAAGCCGGTTAGCTGCCACAGCCCGTCGAGGCCGAGGCAGCCGGGCATGATCGGGTTGCCGGGGAAGTGGCAGTCAAAGAACCACAGGTCCGGAGTGATGTCGAATTCGGCAATCACATGGCCCTTGCCATGCTCGCCGCCGTCGCCGGAGATCTCGGTGATGCGGTCCATCATCAGCATCGGCGGCGCCGGCAGCTGGGCGTTGCCCGGCCCAAACAGCTCGCCCCGCGCGCATTTCAGCAAATCGTCCTTGTCAAAGCTGCTGGGGTAATCGGCCATCCGGTCGCATCTCCTGCGTGAGGTTCGTGTGTAGGTATCTGGAACCCTGTAGCACCGGGCCAAAGGGTCCCGCAAGGGTACCCTGCGTCACTTCCTGCGCTGAATGTGCCACAGGCGCGGAAGAAATTACTGCGTTAGCTGCGAATGAATTTCATTTGAAAAACCTGAGGTGTTGCTCCTATATATACGGTCAGCAACGCGATGCAGGACCTGCTCATGACGCCAAACAGCGAAGAAGTGGCCACACGCTGGCTGACAGATGCCGGGCTGCGGCCCACCCGGCAGCGGGTTGCGCTTGCCGAATTGCTGGTAGGCGACGGCAAGCACCGCCACATCACCGCCGAAAGCCTGTTTGAGTCGGCCAAGAAAAACGGCGCCGCGGTGTCGCTGGCCACCGTTTACAACACACTGCGGGCCTTCTGCGACGCGGGCGTGCTGCAGGAAATCCCGCTGGACGGCTCCAAAAGCTATTTCGACACCAACACCCACGACCATCCCCATTTCTTCTGGGAAGATGAGGGGCGCGTCAGCGATGCGCCTGCGCAGGAACTGGTGATTCACAAGCTGCCGGAGGCGCCGGAGGGGATGGAAATCGCCTCAGTCGATGTGGTGATCCGCCTGCGCAAGGTCTGACCGCCTGGTGCTCAGCGCCATTCTAAGAAAGTTCTGTGCCTGATACGCCACGGAGGTCACAGGCAGATCCGCATGTGCGGCCAGAATCACCGGCTCTTCAGCCCCCGCATCGGTGACTCGTGCTGCGCATAAGGTTTTGCCGTCATAGCTCATTCTGCCAGGCGGCAGGCTGTAGCTGATGCCGACACCTTCGCCATTGGCCGCCAGGCTGCGCAGAAGCTCCAGCGAATCTGCCCGGTGCGCAATCCGCGGCACCAGCCCATGCGCTTTGAACAGCCCCAGCATATGCTGCACCGACAGGCCCTCCTGCGACAGTACCAGCGGGTGCTCTGCCAGCTCTGCTAGAGAAATACCGCCGCGTGCCGCCAGCGGATGATTCGGCGGCACCAGCGCGTGCGGTGACAGCCGCTTCAATTCTGCCCGGCTGAAGCCTGCGTCCAGACCCAGGTCATAGGTGATCGCCAGATCCGCCTCACCTTCGGACAGGGCAGTAATCAGCGAATCAAAGCCGCAGGCCCGGTGACTGATTTCCACCTCTGGCATGGCAAGACGCAGTGCTTTCAGGGCAGGGGCCAGCAGGAAGGGGGCAAGATCGGAAAAGCAGACCAGCAGCAGACGCTGCTGCCCGGCGCTTGTTCCCTTGGGGTCTTCCAGCAGGGCTGCCTGCTCCAGCAGCGCCTGGGCTTTTTCAGCAAACAGCCTGCCCTGCGGAGTCATCGCTAGTGCCGCCCCGCGGCGGCGCAGGAACAAAGGATGGCCCAGATGGTCCTCGATCCGGCTCAGCGCCGCGGAAAGCGCAGGCTGGCTGACATGCACGGCCTCCGCCGCGGCGGACAGGCTGCCATGCCGGGCCACGGCGCAGATGTATTCGTAGTGGCGCAGAGTTAAATATAACATGGATCGAAGGGTATATTAGAAAGATATGATTTGAAACTATGCCTGTGCTGCGGCAGGAATAGCGCATCAGAATTGCATCATTCAGCAGCGGAGGCAGAAATGGTCCACCCCCTCATCACCCAGGAACATGTGGAGCAGTTTCAGCGCGACGGCGTTGTGCTGATCCGGGGTTTGTTTGCGGAACAGGTCGAATTGCTGCGCGAAGGCGTTGCCGCCAATATGAAAAACCCGGGCCCCTATGCCTCTGAGAACAAGAAGGAGGGCCAGACAGGCCGCTTCTTTGACGATTACTGCAACTGGACCCGCATTTCGGAATTCCAGCAGGCCATCAAGCAATCGCCGGTCGCCGAGGTTGCAGCCGACCTGATGAAATCCACTTCGGTGCAAATGTTCCACGACCACGTTCTGGTCAAGGAGCCGGGCACTTCGATGGCGACACCCTGGCACCAGGACGGCCCCTATTATTTTGTCGAGGGTCAGCAGACAATCAGCTTCTGGTCGCCGCTGGACGAGGTGAAGGAGGCTACCCTGCGCTGCGTGGCGGGATCGCACAAATGGGCAAAGGAAGTGCTGCCGACCCGCTGGGTGTCGGAGGAGGATTTTTTCCCGGATGAGGGCCAGTACATGGCGGTCCCGGACCCGGACGTGGAGGACGGCATGACGGTGCTGGAGTATGAAATGCAGCCGGGCGATGCGGTGGCTTTCAACTACAAAATTCTTCACGGTGCCCGCGGCAATACTTCAACGTCGCGCCGCCGTGCGTTCTCGCTGCGGCTGGTCGGGGACGATGCGCGCTATGTGGAGCGCCCCGGCCGTACTTCACCGCCGTTCCCAGGCCACGATATGCAGCCTGGTCAGCGCCTGCGCGAGGATTGGTTCCCGGTGCTGCTGCAGCGGTAAAGGGGAGGGGGCTTTGCCCCCTCAGGTCTGAAGGCCTTCACCCCCAGAGTATTTGGGGCCAGAAAGAAGCAGAAGCGTGCAACTCCGGTTGCACGCTTATTTCTTCAGGTCGCGGCGAATGCCCATGTTCTCGGCGTTGGAGAAGGAGCAGGTCTTGCAGATGCCGAACTGCTTGAGGAAGCCGCGTTTGCGGGCGCGGGCGGCCTCGTCAGAACGGTAGGCGGCAAGAAAGCCATCCTGTTCCACATTGGGCAGCTGGATCACCTGGTCATAGTCAATGCAGCACAGGCCCAGGTCGCCGTTCCAGAACACCACCGACTGGAACAGCGGCACCGTGCACATGGCATGGCTGGTGTGGCGGGGATGGCGGCGCAGCTCCTTCTGGCGCGGCAGGAAATGCGCAAACTCGCGTTTCTGGTCAGCAGAGGTGTAAGACCCGATCGAGAAGGTCTTGAACCGGACCCGGTCAAAACCGGCCTCCTTGGCCCAGGTCTCCATCTCGTCCATCTGCGGTTCCGAATAGCTGGTCAGCAGCGTCTGCAGCACCGTGACCGGCGACTTGGAACCGATCTCTTTCTTGATGGTCAGAAATTCCTCGATACTGGATTTAACCTTGCCGAAATCGGAATTGACCCGGTAGGTTTCCTGCGCCTCTTTCGAAAACCCGTCCATGCAGAGGTTCACCCGGGCCAGCCCTGAGCGGATCAGCCGCTCGCTCATTTCCGGGGTCAGCCTTGTGGCGTTGGTCGAAAGATAGGTGTCATGGCCGTTTTCATGCGCATAGGCGATGAAGTCCGGCAGGTCCCTATGCAGGGTCGGCTCCCCCGAGAAGCTGAAATAGATCGCCGGTTTCTCACGCTGATCCTTGAAGTCATCAATGATCTTGCGGAACACATGCGGCTTCATCATGCCGCGCTTGCGCTGCATAGCAAAGGTCACCGGGCAGACCGGGCAGCGCAGGTTGCAGCTGTTGGTGGCGTCAATAATGATGATCTTGGGCGGGCGGCGGAAATAGGCCAGCGGCAGGAACCGGGCCAGGAAGTGCAGCGCCCGCTCGTGCAGGCCCGGGGGCTTGGCGGGCAGGTCCGGCTGCGCGGTTTCCGGACTTAGGTCCGGCACGGGGGCGAGATCTTTCATGCAGTTGCCTCACGAAAAGCTGCGTTTGCGATCTACCTTAAGGCCCGCACAGCGTCTGGCAAGTTTTCGCGCCGTCACATTGCGTGAGCTTTGCGTGAACGCGGTGGCGCGGCGGTGCGGATCCCGGCTTAGCAGCGGCCGCTTTGCCCGTCGCTTTTGGACAAGAATACCGGTTGTGGATGCGGTCAGCTGACCCCGGAACGGCCCGCGGCATGCGAACGCGGGCCGGCAGCCAGCGGCAGGGAGAGACCGGAGTGACACAGTCCGACAGCAAGACCGGAACCGCGAAACGGATCCATCCAGCAACCCCGTCAGAACGCCTGAACCGGCTCACCGAAGACGCCATGTGCATTGGCTGCGGCCTGTGCCAGTCGGTGGCCGGGCCGCAGACCGTGCGCATGGAGAGGGTGGAAACGGGCTATGAGCGTCCGGTGGTGCAGGGGCATCTGACCCATGAAACCGTCGACCGCATCATGGATGTCTGCCCCGGCACCCGGGTCGAGGGGTTGCCGGAGGCGGAGCTGGATGGGGCCGCCAAACACGATCTGATCTGGGGGGCTTATCAGCATATGTCCCTGGCCCATGCCGCCGACCCGGAAGTGCGGCACATCGGCTCCACCGGCGGGGTGCTTACGGCGCTGGGTATGTTCTTGGTCGAAACCGGCGAGGTTGATTTCATCCTCCACGCCAAAGCCTCCGCAAAAGTGCCGGCATTTGGCGAGCGCGCCGTCTCGGATACCGCCGCTGGCGTTCTGGCCGGGGCGGGCTCCCGCTATGGCCCCACGGCACCGCTTATTGATGTGCTGGAGCAGCTGGACAAGGGACGTCCTTTTGCCTTTGTTGGCAAGCCGTGCGACATCGCCGCCTTGCGCAACCTGGCACGGACAGACGCGCGGGTGGATGCACTTGTCAAGTATATGCTGACCCCTGTCTGTGGCGGCTTCATGCCGCCCCAGGGCATGTCCCGGTTCCTGGAGCAGGACCTGGGGCTGGACCCGGCGCAGGTCACCGGCCTGCGCTACCGCGGTTACGGCTGCCCCGGCCCGACCCGGGTGGAGATGGCGGACGGCACCGTGTTGGAAAAACGATACACCGATTTCTGGGGCACGGATGAAAGCATGTGGGTGCTGCCCTTCCGCTGCAAGGTCTGCCCTGATGGCATCGGCGAATCCGCGGATATCGCAGCCTCCGACACCTGGCCCGGCGGTTCGCCGGATCCGGAGACCGAAGACAGCGATCCTGGCACCAACGCCATTGTGGTGCGCAGTGCCCGCGGTGCGGACCTGGTGCGCCGCGCGGTGGAGGCAGGGTATTTGACCGTCACCGGGGAGGTGGATCCGCGCTACATGGACAGCGTGCAGCCGCATCAGCGCAACAAGAAGCTGGCCGCGGGCGCCCGCCATGAGGGCCTGCGCGCCGAGGGCTGGACAGTGCCGCGCACCGCCCGCTTGCGCCTGGATGCGCTGACAGAGGCGCTGGGGCCGGAACAGGCCGCCCGCCAGCGCGACGGCACCCGCGAACGGGTGCGGAACGGCAAGGCGTTAGAACCGGAACCCCGGCCGGCAGAATAGGCAGGTGGCAGGCAGCATTGGTGTCTGCGGGTCCCTGCAATGCTTCTATCGCTCCTGTGGCCTGGACAGTCAGGATCAACTTGCTTGGGTTGTGAGGCAATCCTGACGGGCTGCGCGCGTGTCCGCGGCCCGGGCGGCGTCGGGTGAACCGGCAAAACGTGCTCTCTGGACTGAGAGCTATTGTGCCTGTCATTTTCTGAAGATTTGGTGGAGCCTAGCGGGATCGAACCGCTGACCTCCTGCATGCCATGCAGGCGCTCTCCCAGCTGAGCTAAGGCCCCAAACCTGTCCGCTTTTCAGTGTCCGTTCCGTTTCCGGTGCGGTCCGTCTTGCGGTGTGAGCGTCGTTTACGGGACGGCGGCGCGGGCTGCAAGCGGAAAATGCGCCGGGTTCCAATTTTTTTGCCGGCCCGCGGGACGGACGGTCCGGGAACAACATGCTGTGCCCCCGAACCGCTTGAACAGTCTCAGGAATCGTCGTCCGGCGACGACATGTCGGCGATGTCGTCCAGCGAGACGTTGTCATCATCATCGTCGTCGTCCAGAACGTCATCGCCCAGATCGACATCGACGTCGTCATCATCATCCAGGACCACGTCATCCGTGTCCATGTTCTCTTTGGCCTTCAGGGTGGCCGCGTCTTCGGCATCCGCCTCGATCATCCGGGTCTTGCCGGTATCCAGCTCGACCACCTCGCCGGTGTAGGGGCTGACGATCGGGTCCTTGTTCAGGTCATAAAAGCGCTTGCCTGTGGTGGGGCAGACGCGCTTTACACCCCATTCTTCCTTGGGCATGTGGATCCCCTTGATTTACTGGTGAGTCGTATCGACAATTCCGGTGCCTTGCCATATGAGGGGGGCACTGTCAAAGCCTAAGCCTGGAAAGGGGCGCGCGTATGGCCGAACATCACCTGCCCGGGGAGCCGCCGGTGCCGCTGACCCTGCGCCGTTCGGCACGGGCGCGGCGTATCAGCCTGCGCATTTCCTCGCTGGACGGGCGGGTGACTCTGACCCTGCCCAAGAATCTTCCCGAACAGGCCGCTCTGGACTTCGCCGGGGAAAAGGCGGACTGGATCAGGTCGCATTTGGAGCAACACCCGCAAGCGGTGGAGGCTGCCTTTGGTGCGGTGCTGCCCATCGACGGGCAGAACAGGGTGATCGAACGCGCAGAGGGACGGCGCATCCTGCTGGACGCGGGCCGCATCGTAGTGCCGGGCAGCAGCCCGGGAAGGCCCTTACAACGCTATCTCAAGGAACTGGCCCGCAACCGGTTGGCGGAGGCCTCCGATTTCTATGCGGCCCGGCTGGGCAAGAGCTACAGCCGCCTGACCCTGCGCGATACCCGCTCGCGCTGGGGCTCCTGCACCGCGGACGGCGGGCTGATGTATTCTTGGCGGCTGATCCTGGCACCGCCTGCGGTGCTGCGCTATGTCACCGCTCACGAGGTGGCGCATCTGGCGGAAATGAACCATTCGCAGGCGTTCTGGGACACGGTGGAACGCATCCATGGCCGCTGGAATGAACCCCGCGCCTGGCTGCGCAAAAACGGCGCCAGCCTGCACCGCTACCGGTTCGGCGAATGAAATCAGTGCTTTGACACGGTGAAAGCCCGGGCTAAGCTGGCGCCAAGTTCCAGTTGCCAGTTCCCGGTCAAAAGGCCTGTTCCCCGTGTCAGATAAGCCGCAAAGACGCCTTGCCGCCATCTTCATGCTGGATGTCTCCGGCTTCAGCCGCCTGATGGCCGAGGATGAGGCCGGCACGCTGAACCAGGTGCTGGCGCAGCAGCAGACCCTGATTGCGCCGGCCATCCGCAGCCATGGCGGCCGTATCGTCAAGCTGATGGGTGACGGGGTGCTGGCATTGTTTCCCAGTGTGATCTCAGCGGTGGAGGCCGCAGCGCAGATCCAGGCGGATGCGGCGCGGACCCGGCATCTGCAGCTGCGCGTCGGGATCAACCTGGGCGAGGTGCTGATCGCGCAGGGCGATGTCTACGGCGACGAGGTGAACATTGCCGCGCGGTTGGAAGCCCTCGCACAGCCTGGCGGCGTTGCCCTCTCGGCATCGGCCTATGACCAGGTCCGCAACCGCATCCCTTATGATTTTGAGGATTTCGGGCAGCATGAGGTCAAGAACATCCCTGATCCGGTGCAGGTGTATTTCCTGGGGGAGGAGCTGACCTCGCTGCCCGCCCTGCGCCGCAGCACCCAGCCGCCCAAGATGCCCAAGACGCCAGATGCGGCAGCGCCCAGGGCTATGCGGCCCACGCTGCTGCTGCTCGCAGGCTGCCTGGGCGCCGCGGCAGCCGTGGCCGGGCTTTGGGGGTGGCAGCAGGCGGCCCGCTTGAACGGCGCTGCTGCGCCGGTGCCCGGCAGGCCTGCTGCTGTGTCCTTCCAGGGCAGCCCGGTGATTGCGGTGCTGCCCTTCACGGCCGACATGCTGCCGCCTGGCCTGGCCCAAGCAATTTCCGGGGAGGTGACCCGCAGCCTGGCCCCCGCCACCGGCGTCCGCATTACCGCCCCGGCCAGCGCCCGTGCCGCCGCAGGCCTGCTGCCGGGGGAGGCGGCAGCACTGCTCGGTGCGGATTTCGTGGTAGCGGGCCATTTTCCGGGCACGCTGCAGGAGGGGGTGCGGCTGGAAATCCTCCAGGCCCGCCGCGGCACCGCCGGCGAAGCCGGAGCAGAGCCGCTCAGCATCCTGCCGCCGCAGCCCGCTTTGGCCCTCTCAGGCTTGGCGCCGGATCTGGCGGCCAGCGTGATCCGTTACTTCGGCAAGCCGCTGCCGGACCTTGCGCGCCCGGATACTCCTGACGGCGCTGTGCTTTTGCTGCTGCAGGCCCGCGGGCTGATGCTGCAAGGGGACCGGCGCGGCGCCGGTCAGGCGTTGCAGCAAGTGCTGGAAATGGCGCCCGGCTGGCCGGAGGCCCGGGCACTGGCCGCATACTGGCACCTGGATCCGCTGACCGGCCCGTTGCCGGGCCTGCCGCAGCGCGCGGCAGAGGCGGCGCAAATGGCAACGGACCTGCCCCCGCTGTCTGCAGTGTTGCAGCTGCGGGCGCTGGCGGCGCAGTTTGCCGGTGAAGGCGCCGAGGCGCTGCAGGTTGCAGAAACCCTCGCCCAGGCGTTTCCGAATGATGCTGATGGTCAGCTCCTGCGGGGCTGGCTTCTGCATCTGGCGGGGCAGGGCGGCGCGGCGCAAAAGGTACTGGAGCGCGTCCGCCGCCTGGACCCGCTGCCCGCACCGGAGGTGCTGACATTGCAATCCGCCCTTCATCTGGCCGCCGGTGAAGAGGCTTCGGCTGCTGAGGCCGCAGCCGAAGCGCTGTCTTTGCAGCCCGAAGCGCAGCAGGCCCTGGTGCTGCGCTGCGCCAGCCTGGCAGCGCTTGGGCGTTTTGAGGAGGCGGCCGCGGCCTGCGCACGCCTAAAGAATGCACCTCTCACCGTGGATCAGGCATCCGCGGGGTTTCCCTATTCGGCGCAGGCCCCGTTGCGCCGCCTGCGTACGGGCCTCAGCCTCGCCGGGCTTGCAGGCCGTCTGTGATCACGCGCGCGGATCTGTCCGCTTGACCGCTGCGCGCTTTGTGATCACATAGGCGGTATGACTCTGACTGCCCGCCCCTCTCCGGACGCTTCCGCCGCATCTCTTCCGGCCCATGACCGTGTCTACCGCACCTTGCGCACCCGCATCATGCATGGCGAGATCACCCCTGGCGCTGCCCTGACCCTGCGCGGCATTGGCCGCGAGTTCGAGGTCTCGATGACTCCCGCGCGCGAGGCCGTGCGCCGCCTGGCCGCCGAAGGGGCGCTGTTCCTCTCCTCTTCGGGCCGGGTCTCGACGCCGGAGCTGACGAATGAACGCATCGAGGAACTGGCCGCCCTGCGCGCGCTCTTGGAGGTGGAGCTGGCCAGCCGCGCCCTGCCGCGCGCCCATATGGCGCTGATCGACCGGCTGCAGACCATTAATTCCAATGTTGCCGAAATGGTCTCCAAACGGGATGCGGTCGGTTATATCCGCACCAACCTGGAGTTCCACCGCACCCTCTATCTGCGCGCCCAGGCGCCTGCGATGCTGGCGATGGCGGAAACTGTCTGGCTGCAGCTTGGCCCGACAATGCGGGCGCTTTACGGCCGCCTGCGCCGCACGGACCCGCCGCAGAACCACCGCCTGATCATCGCGGCCCTGAAGGCGGGCGACGAGCCCGGCCTGCGCCTTGCGGTGCGCTCGGATGTGACCCAGGGGCTGCGGCTGCTGGCGGGGTAGGCCCAGGATCCTGGCAGAGGGCCAGGAGACGGGCAGGGCGCTCCCGCCTGCTCCAGTCAATTTGAAAAATTGCCCTCTCAGTTGGGCCCGGCTCGGCGCTTCGGCGCCGAGCCGGGCCCAAGGCCGCCAGCGGCGCCGGCGCCAGCCGGTGTTGCGCGGGCGCGGGAGCGCTGCCTGGTGCTGCCAGCCGGACTCAGAACCGGGTGATCACCGTTGCGCCGACCGACTGGAACCGGTCCATTTCCATCAGTGCTGCCACCGATTGCTCAAGGCTGATTTCCTGCCCCACCAGCCGCTCCGGCGCCAGTTTGCCGGACTGCACCATGTCCAGCATCGCCCCGTAACGGTGCGCTTGCATGCCATGGCTGCCGAGGATTTCCAGCTCATCCGCAATCACCCGCGCCATCGGCACCTGGGGCGTGCTGTGGTCCGCCAGCATCAGCCCCACCTGCACATGCTTGCCGCGCTTGCGCAGCGAATTGACTGAGTTGAAGCAGGTCACAGGATGTCCCAGCGCGTCCAGCGACACATGCGCGCCCCCGCAGGAGATCTCGCGCACAGCCTCCGCCGCATCCGCAACGGTACTGGCGTTCACGGCAGCAATGGCCCCCAGGTCCCGGGCAAGTGCCAGCTTGTCCTCTGCGATATCGACGGCAATCACATTGGCGCCCAGCGCATTGGCGATCATCACTGCCGACAGCCCCACGCCGCCGCAGCCATGCACCGCCACCCATTGCCCGCCCGAGACCCGGCCCTGATCCGCGACGGCCCGGAAGGAAGTAGCGAAACGGCAACCCAGGCTGGCCGCGGTGGCAAACTCCATCTCTTCCGGCAGTGCCACCAGATTCAGGTCCGCCTGGTGGATGGACACATATTCGGCAAAGGATCCCCAATGGGTGAAACCGGGCTGGAACTGGCTGTGGCACACCTGCTGGTGGCCGGCATGGCATTCGGGGCAGGTGCCGCAGCCGCCCACAAAGGGCACCGTCACCCGGTCGCCGGCTGTCCATTTGCGGACATCCTTGCCTGCGGCCATCACCGTTCCCGCCAGCTCATGCCCCGGCACATGCGGCAAGGTGATATCCGGGTCATGCCCCATCCAGCCGTGCCAGTCGCTGCGGCAAACGCCGGTGGCTTCGACCTTGATCACCACGCCATGGGCTTCGGGTGCGGGGTCGTCCACGGTTTTCACTTGCGGCGCTTGGCCAAAGCTTTCGTACACAACAGCTTTCATCGCGGGGGTTCCTCTCAGTGGTGCGGGATCGGGCCTTTCTAGCAAGGCATCCTGGGGGAGAGCATTTCTTTTCCCTCTTTGATCTGGCAGGTTTGAGGCGCAATCTTTCTTAGAACCCCGGAAATAAGCAGGAGTCTTCCTAGATGGTGCAAATTGATAAAACAGATGCCCTGATTCTGGATCACCTGCAAAAGGACGGCCGCCTTTCCAATGCCAGGCTTGCTGAACGCCTGTCGCTCAGCGAGACCCCCTGCTGGCGGCGGCTGAAGCGGCTGAACGAGGAGGACGTCATCCAAGGCTACCAGGCGGTGCTGAACCGCCGCGCGCTGGGGTTTGGCGTGATGGCTTTTGTCCAGCTCAGCTGTACCGAGCACGATGCAGCCACAACGGCAGATTTCCAGCGCGCGATCGAAGCCAGCCCCAATGTGCTGGCCTGCCACAACACCACCGGCGACGCGGATTTCCTGCTGCAGGTCGTGGCACGCGACCTGGACGACTACAGCCGTTTTGTCGAAACTGTCCTGCGCCGTCTGCCGGGGGTGTCGGGCATTAAATCCAGCCTGTCCCTGCGGGAGCTGAAATCGTCGAGCCATCTGCCGGTGGGTGAGCTGCGGTTCTGAATTGCAAGCGGGTGCTCCCGCCTGCCTGCAGGCCTTTGCAGTTGGGCCAGTGGCGCCGGCCGCGCGGGTGCCGCACGGGCGCTGCAGGGTTTGGGCGCGGCATGGGTAGCATTTTACGATCAGCCCGCCTTGTGTCCGGGCCTGTCTGCGGGTTTCCGCTTCTGTCTTGCCAAGCAGGCTGTGTTGCGCTGGTTTCGGTGCGATGCACAAAAAAACCCGGCGCTCAGGCCGGGTTTCCAGTCTTGCAGATGCACAGCGCTTACGCCGCCAGCCCCTTGGAGCCGATATCCAGAAATTTTTGGCGCCGGTCCTTGATCAACTGAGCCGCGTCCATCTCCTTCAGCTCGTCCAGCATCTCCTGGATGGCGCCGCTGACAGATTTGATCGCGGCTTTGGCATCTCGGTGGGCGCCGCCCAGCGGCTCCGGGATGATCCGGTCGTTGACGCCCAGCTTGTTCAGATCCTGCGCGGTCAGGCGCAGCGCTTCGGCGGCTTCGCGCATCTTCTCGGCGTCTTTCCACAAGATCGAGGCACAGCCCTCGGGACTGATTACCGAATAGATCGAATGCTCCAGCATCGCCACGCGGTTGGCGGTGGCAAAGGCTACTGCGCCGCCAGAGCCGCCTTCGCCGATGATCACCGAGATCAGCGGCACACCAATCTTCAGGCACATCTCGGTCGAGCGGGCGATCGCTTCGGACTGGCCGCGCTCTTCGGCACCTTTGCCGGGGTAGGCGCCGGCGGTGTCCACCAGCGTGATCACCGGCAGATTGAAGCGGCTGGCCATTTCCATCAGCCGGATCGCCTTGCGGTAACCCTCAGGCCGCGCCATGCCGAAGTTGCGCTCGATCCGCGATTTGGTGTCGCTGCCCTTCTCGTGGCCGATCACCACCACCGGCTGGTCGTTGAACCGCGCCAGGCCGCCCATCACCGCCAGGTCATCGGCAAAGTTCCGGTCGCCGGCCAGCGGCGTGTACTCGGTGAACAGCGCTTCGATGTAGTCTTTGCAATGCGGACGCTCCGGATGGCGCGCCACTTGGCATTTGCGCCAGGGGGTCAGATCCCGATAAAGATCCTGCAGCAGCTGCGCGGCCTTGGCGTCCAGCGCCGCAGCCTCGTCTGCCACATCCATTTCCTCGTTCGCGCGCGCCAGCGCCCGCAGCTCCTCCGCCTTGCCCTCGATTTCGGCCAGCGGTTTTTCGAATTCCAGATACTGGGTCATGTTGCCTCTGCTCTGCAGGTTTGCAGCTATATGGCCTTAGCGGCGCCAAGATGCAACTCAGCAAGATTTGTGATCTACGCTCATGCCATCACCAGAGGGCAGAGTAACGCAAAAGGAGACGCCGCCAATGGCCGCCAGCTACGAAGACCGGATCCTGCGGGTTCTGGCCTATATCCACGACAACACGGACGGCGACCTGTCGCTGGACCAGCTTGCGGATGTGGCGGCCATGTCGCGGTTCCACTGGCACCGGGTGTTCCGGGCCCTGACCGGCGAAACCTGCGCCCAGGCGGTGCGCCGCATCCGGCTGCACCGGGCTGCGGTCTGGCTGGTCACCGGCGATATGCCCCTTGCGCAGGTGGCCGCCCGCGCAGGTTATCCGAACCAGAACAGCTTCTCCCGTGCGTTCTCTGATGCTTACGGCAGCAGCCCGGCGGCCTTCCGCCGCGACGGCCAGGTGCGGCTGCCCAACCCACCCCTCAGAACAGGAAGTTATCCCATGTATGACGTGATCACCCGCACCGACCCCGCCCGCCGCCTGGCCGGCCTGCCGCACAAGGGCGCCTACCACGAGATCGGCAAGAGCTTTGAGGCCTTTGGCGCGATCTGCGAAAGCCGCCGGCTCTGGCCGCAGCTGGGCGCGGTTCTGGGCGTCTATTTCGACAGCCCCGAAGACGTGGCAGAGGCGGATCTGCGCAGCTTTGCAGGAGCGGAATTCAGTGGCAGTGCGGTTCCGGACGGTATGGAGGAAGTCAGCCTCCCAGGCGGCAAAACCGCGGTCCTCACCTACAAAGGGCCGTACTCCGGGATCCACGCTGCCTATCATAGCCTGTTTGGCAACTGGCTGCCGGAGTCGGGCGAGGAACCGGCTGATCAGCCCTGCTATGAGATTTACTTGAACAACCCGCGCGACACTGCGCCGGAGGAGCTGCTGACCGAGATCTGCCTGCCCCTGAAGTAACCTTCCGCCCTGCTGCAGGCAGGGCAGCGCCCGCCCTCTTGCGCGGGGGCGGGCGCTCCGCCCCTGCGGGTTGGTGATGAACGCTATTGCGGCCAGATCACCGGATAGAGCGAGGCCACCAGCAGCACCGCCATGGTCCAGTTGAACAGCACCAGCCGCCGAGGGCTGGTCAGGAACCGCGCCATCTGCTGGCCCAGAACCGTCCAGGAGCCGACCGAAGGCAGGTTGATGGCGCCGAAAATTGCCCCCACCAGCAGGATTGCCGCCAGCGTCTGGTCCGGCGTGTAGGCGCTGATCGCGGTCAGCGCCATCGCCCAGGCCTTGGGGTTCACCCATTGAAACGCCGCCGCCTGCAGGAAGGTCATCGGGCGGCCTTCCGCGCCCTTCGCCTGCACCGGCGCCGCATTGGCGATCTTCCACGCCAGCCACAGCAGATAGACGACCGAGACCGCTTTCAGCACCGTGTAGCTGACCGGGAAGGCATCAAACACCTGCACCAGCCCGGCGCCGACCAAGAGCACCATGAACACGAACCCCAGCGCCACCCCCAGCATATGCGGAATGGTGCGGCGGAAGCCGAAATTGGCGCCGGAGGCCATCAGCATCAGGTTGTTCGGCCCCGGTGTGATCGAGGAGACAAAGGCGAAAAGCGCGAGCGCGGTGAGGAGTTCATAAGTCATGCGCAAAATCATTGCGCCAAACAGGCCAAATGAAATTGCGTTTTGCCCTGCGCTGTGCCTACTTTCGCAATCAATGGCGAAAAGTGACCGGATAAACCAGCAGATATTGCAAGAGCTCTCCCGCGACGGCCGGATCAGCAACCTGGAACTGGCGGAGCGGGTGGGCCTGTCGCCCTCCGCCTGCCTGCGCCGGGTGCAGGAACTGGAGCGCGCGGGCGTCATCACCGGCTACCGCGCGGTGCTGGACCGGCAGAAACTGGGGGTTGGCTTTGCCACCTACATCGGCGTTGGCCTGGGCGAGCACACCAAGGAAGCGCAGGAAGCCTTCGAACGCGCCATGCAGGCGGCACCGGAGGTGGTGGAGTGCCACAATATCACCGGCACCATCGAGTACCTTTTGCGCGTCGAATGCGCCGATCTTCCCAGTTACAAGAGGTTCCATACCGATATCCTGGGCACCTCGCCCTATGTCACCGGAATCACGACCTATGTGGTGATGGGCTCGCCCAAGGACATGCGGGCGTGATCCCCGGCCAGCCGTGGATTTGGAGTATTTTCGGCAAGGTGAAACGAAGCAGCTCTTTTATCTTGCTGTAAATACTCACTGCGCGGCCTTTGCAGCAGGCCCTCGGCCGCAAGTGTTGCGCAGCCTGCGTACGCATCGCTTTCCCAATCTTAAGATGCTGCGGCCATAGTACTCCCCGATCGCGGTTACCGCCGGGCCTGACACCCCCGGGACCCCAGGAACAGGTTCCCTCTAATCAGGGGACGTGCAGAGACAACGTTTAGCACGCGGGCGGATACGCCCGTACCGCCTCCGCCATTGTTGGCGGCGCCGCCAATTCCTAACCGCCTGACAGCTTTGACGCGCAGGACACTGAAACAGAGACAGACAAGACCGGCGGGGCAGGGGCCTTGGCCGGGCAGCTAACGTTGCGCGAGCAGGTATGCTGCCGCCAGCTCCGGCGAGGCCAGCACCGGTACATCTGAGCTTGCGCGGATGGCCCCCGCCGCATTCGCCATCGAGGCCTGTGCCAGCACCACGCAGCCGAAGGCGCCCCCGTCCAGCGCTTTCAAGACATCCGCGGCAATGGCCTGCGCAAAGCCGTCGCTCTCACCTGCTTCAAACAGCGGCCATTGCCGTCCCAGGTGCAGGCAGGTGAGCTGCGGGTCACGGTCTCCAAACGCCCGGTGCAGCAGCGCTTGGGAGGGTTCAGCCGTGCTGTCCAGGCAATAGGCCATCAGCACCGGCCCGCCAATACGCGCCGCTTCCTGCATCATCGGCCAGTCAATACGGATGGCACCCGCTTCCTCTGCCACTTCGCCGATGGTGGTGCAGGAGCACAGCACCGCGCCCTCAGCCGCCTGGATTGCCTCGGTGATCTCTTGGCACAGGGTGAGATCAATCCCGCTCTGCGCCCGTGCCAGCCAGTCGGGGCGGACGTGATGCGTCAGATTTGCCTCCGGCGCCAGCCTGTCAAACGTGTCCGCGTGAAGCTGCGCGGTGTGCAGCAAGGTGAAACCTGCCATGAAACCTTCCATTCCAGCCAAAAAAGGGCGCCCCGCCGGGACGCCCTTCAGAACCTTCGCATCACGGACCGGCGTCAGCTGCCCGCGATCAGCTCGGCCTGCGCCACAATCACTTCGGCCTGCTTGATCGAGGCAATATCGACCAGACGGCCCTTGTAAACGGTTGCCCCGGCGCCGGAGGCCTTGGCCTCTTCCATCGCGGCCAGGATCTCGCGGGCTTCCGCCACTGCCTCGTTCGACGGGGTGAACACCTGGTTGGCCAGCGCGATCTGGCTGGGGTGGATCGCCCATTTGCCGACCATTCCCAATGTCGCAGACCGTTTCGCCTGCGCAATATAGCCGTCCTCGTCGGAGAAGTCGCCGAACGGGCCGTCGACCGGCAGGATGCCATGGGTGCGGCAGGCGGCGACAATCGCGGCCTGCGCCCAGTGCCAGGGATCGGACCAATGCTTCTGGCCCTCGCGGATCATGTAGTAATTCTCCTGCGTCCCGCCGATGCCGGTGGTCTGCATCCCCATCGAGGCAGCAAAGTCGGCAGCTCCCAGGCTCATCGCTTGCAGGCGTGGGGAGGATTTGGCGATATCCTCGGCATGGGCGATACCCGCTGCCGACTCGATGATCACCTCAAAGGAAACCGGCTTGCTGCGGCCTTTTGCGCGTTCGATGGCGGTGACCAGCGCATCCACCGCATAGACATCCTCCGCGCAGCCCACCTTGGGGATCATGATCTGGTCGAGCCGCTCGCCCGCCTGCTCCAGAATATCCACCACATCGCGGTACCAATAGGGGGTGTCGAGCCCGTTGATGCGCACCGACAGGTACTTGTTGCCCCAATCGACAGTGTTGATCGCCTCGATCACATTGGCGCGGGCCTGATCCTTGTCATCCGGCGCCACCGAATCCTCAAGGTCGAGGTTGATGACATCCGCCGCTGAGGCCGCCATCTTTTCGAACAGCTTAACCTTGGAGCCGGGGCCGAACAGCTGGCAGCGGTTGGGGCGCGCAGGGGCTGCGGGCTGGATGCGGAATGACATGCGGAGACCTCCCGGGGTAAGGAAATTGCAGATTTTTCGCTCTTGGGGTTATTAAATTGCGCATCGTCTTGCAAGCGGATTTTGCACTTGCGGCGAAGGACGCCGCGTTGCGGCAATCCCGTTTGCGCCGTTTCCGTCGCAAACATGCGCGAAACCGCCGCCGCCGCCCCTCTAGGGGTAGGCAAGGCGCGGGCTGCAGGCCCCGTGCAGCAAAGGAGTTTCATGAAACGCGCATTGACCGAGAATTGGGCCCTGTTCCTGGGCATGATGATGCTGATGGTGGCCAACGGGCTACTGGTGACGCTGCTGACCATCCGCGGAGCGACATTGGGGTTTTCCGATCTGGAAATTTCAATCATGCAGTCCTGCTATCCGCTGGGCGCGCTGGCCGGCACCATGCTAACGCCGCGGCTGATCGAGAAGGTGGGCCATATCCGGGTGTTTTCGGCACTGGCGTCGATGGTCTCGGTGGCGGCTATTGCGCATCTGCTTACCTCAGATCCGGTCAGCTGGGCGGCGATGCGCCTGCTGGCGGGGTTCTGTTTTCCCGGTCTCTATGTGATCACCGAAAGCTGGCTCAACGCCAAGTCTGAGAACCGGATCCGGGCGCAGGTGCTGTCGGTCTATTTCATCATTCAGACTGCAGGCCCGGCACTGGGCACAGCGATGGTCGGCCTGCCGGACCCTAGCGGCAACATGCTGTTCGGCGTCACCTCGATCCTGCTTTCGGTGGCGATTGTGCCGCTGCTGCTGTCTAACATCCGCGCCCCCGACTATTCCGCCCCGGACCGGATGCCGGTCACGCGGCTTTACAAGATTTCCCCGATGACGGTGCTGGGCATTGTCATCATGGGCGCCGGCGTGGTGGCCTGGTACATCAGCCTGCCGCTCTATGCGCTGCAGAACGGTTTCAGTGAGGCGCAGGCCTCCGGCGTGCTGGTGATTGCGCTGATTGTCTCGGCGCTGGTGCAATATCCTGTGGGCTGGCTGTCGGACCGTACCGACCGGCGTTATGTAGTGATTGCACTGTCGGGGATCTCGGCGCTGGTGGCCCTGTGGATGGCAGTGGACACCGCGCCGTCGCGCATCGTGATCGGCTTCTCCGTCATTGCGGCAACCACGCTGCCGGTCTATTCGATCCTGGCCGCCCACGCCAACGACCAGCTGCAGCCGGGGCAGGTGGTCCCGGCCAGCGGCACCATGGCGTTCCTGCTGCAGCTGGGGCAGTTCTTTGGCGTCCTGATCGGCCCGAACATGATCAGCCTCGCCGACGGGCGGGGGCTGCAATACCTGCTGATAGCGGTTGGCGTGGTCGTGGTGCTGATCGCCATTGCCCGGCGCGCAACCACCGAGGCGCCGGAGGACACCGGCGAGTTCCAGGCGATGGGGGTGATTGGCGTGGCGCAGCCGGGTGTTCTGCAGGCGGAATCATGGGCCGAAGAGGAAGAAACGCACAGAACCGGCAGCATAGGGGGAGAATCTTCGACATAGTAAGTGAATCGCCGAAGAAAATCGTGCGTGGGTAACTTTCTTGCGCGATTTCGAGAGGACTTTGCGCAGAATTAGCCCGAAATTGGCGCGACTAACTTTTTCAAAGGATGAGCGCGATGATCGAGACCCCTTATCTGCTGTTCCTGGGCGACGCGCCTGACATGCTGGCCGCCAAGGTTGCCATCGGCATCCGCGACTGGCGTCCTGACCACGCCGTCGGCCAGATCCGCCTGCCGGGCTGCGGCGCCGACCTGGGGATCAAGGATATGACCCTGGCCGAAGCCAAGGAAGCCGGCGCCAAGACCCTGGTGATCGGCGTTGCCAACCGTGGCGGCGTGATTTCCGAGGCCTGGAAGGAAGTGCTGATCGAAGCGCTGGAAATGGGTTATGACCTGGCTTCCGGCCTGCACAACCTGCTGCGCGACGAAGGCGACCTGGTGGCCGCGGCCCAGACCCATGGCGGCACCCTGCACGATGTGCGCGTCCCCACCGTCGGCTACCCGATTGCCAACGGCAAGCCCCGCACCGGCAAGCGCTGCCTGGCGGTCGGCACCGACTGCTCGGTCGGCAAGATGTACACCGCCATGGCGATGGACAACGAGATGCAGAAGCGCGGCATGAAGTCGACCTTTCGCGCCACCGGCCAGACCGGCATCCTGATCACCGGCCACGGCGTGCCGCTGGACGCTGTGATCGCCGACTTCATGGCCGGTTCCATCGAGTATCTGACCCCGGACAACGACGACGACCACTGGGACCTGATCGAAGGCCAGGGCTCGCTGTTCCACGTGTCCTACTCGGGCGTTACCATGGCGCTGGTGCACGGTGGCCAGCCGGACGCGCTGATCCTGTGCCACGAACCGACCCGCACCCATATGCGCGGCCTGCCGGAATACGACGTGCCGACCCTGGAATCGCTGCGCGACGTGGCGCTGCCGCTGGCGCAGCGCGCCAACCCGGCCTGCCAGATCGTCGGTATCTCGGTGAACACCCAGCACCTCAGCGAAGACGAAGCGGTGAAATATCTGGCTGAAGTCGAAGAGCGCATGGGCCTGCCCGCCGTTGATCCGTACCGCCACGGCGCAGGCCGCCTGGTGGACGCGCTGGCCGCAGTCTGATCTAACAGCTCCCGCCGGAGGTTCCGGGCTGCGGCCTGGGATGCCTCCGGCGGGAGTATTTTTTGCAAGATGAAAAAGCGGGAGGCTTGTCCCGGCCGGAGTTGTGCCGGACCGCGGCGGCGTCCGCTGCAAGGGAAGGATCAGGCGATGCAGGTCTCCGTCACCCCGGACGTATTCAAACTGGCGCAGGTGTTCACCATCTCGCGCGGCTCGCGCACCGAAGCCAAGGTGCTGACCGTCAAGATCGAGAAGGATGGCGTTACCGGCTGGGGCGAATGCGTGCCTTATGCCCGCTACAATGAAACTCTGGAGAGCGTGACCGCCGAGATCGAAGGCCTGCCTGCCGATTTCACCCGGCAAGAGCTGCAATCGCTGCTGCCCGCAGGTGCGGCCCGCAATGCGGTCGACTGCGCGCTATGGGACCTGGAGGCCAAACAGGCCGGCAAACGCGTCTGGGAACTGGCAGGCCTGCCGGAGCCCAAGGCGGAGATCACCGCCTATACGCTGTCGCTCGATACCCCTGAGAACATGCAGAAACAGGCGGCGGAGAATGCCTTCCGGCCGCTCTTGAAGATCAAGCTCGGCACCCCTGATGACATGCCCCGCCTGGAAGCAGTGCGCGCTGGCGCGCCGGATGCCAAGATCATCATCGACGCGAATGAAGGCTGGTCGGCCGAGGTCTATGCCGATCTGGCGCCGCATCTGGTGCGCCTCGGCGTGGAACTGGTGGAGCAGCCGCTGCCTGCGGGTGAGGACGACGCCCTGATCGGCATGGAACGCCCGGTGCCGGTCTGCGCCGACGAAAGCTGCCATGACCGCGAAAGCCTGCCAGGGCTCAAGGGTAAATATGATGTGGTCAACATCAAGCTGGACAAGACCGGCGGCCTGACCGAGGCGCTGAAACTGCGCGCGCAGGCCTTGGCCGAAGGCTATCAGGTGATGGTCGGCTGCATGGTCGGCTCCTCGCTGGCGATGGCGCCAGCGACGCTTGTGGCGCAAGGTGCGGCGGTAACGGATCTTGACGGGCCGCTGCTTCTGGCCGAAGACCGCGCAACACCTTTGACATTCGACCAGGACGGGGTTCACCCGCCTGCAGCTGAGCTTTGGGGCTGAGGAGAGAGACAATGACCCGCACCGTTTATGTGAATGGCGAATACCTGCCGGAAAATGAGGCCAAGGTTTCGATCTTCGACCGCGGCTTCCTGTTTGCCGATGCGGTTTACGAGGTGACTTCGATCCTGGACGGCAAGCTGATCGACTTTGAAGGCCACGCGGTGCGCCTGGAACGCTCGCTGAACGAACTCGACATGCCCTCGCCCTGCTCCAAGGAGGAGCTGCTGGAGATCCACCGCAAGCTGGTGGAGCTGAACGGCATCGAGGAAGGCCTGGTCTACCTGCAGGTTTCCCGCGGCTCCGACGGCGACCGGGATTTTGTGTTCCCGTCCGAAGACACGCCGCCGAGCCTGGTGCTGTTCACCCAGAACAAGCCCGGCCTGGCCGACAGCCCCGCCGCTGCCAAAGGCGCCAAGATCATCTCGATCGAGGACATCCGCTGGGGCCGCCGCGACATCAAGACCGTGCAGCTGCTCTATCCCTCCATGGGCAAGATGATGGCCAAGAAAGCGGGCTGCGACGATGCCTGGCTGATCGAGGACGGCCATGTGACCGAAGGCACTTCCAACAATGCCTATTACGTCAAGAACGGCAAGATCGTGACCCGTCCGCTGTCCAATGACATCCTGCACGGCATCACCCGCGCCGCAGTGCTGCGTCTGGCGGAAGAAGCGCAGATGGAAATCGAAGAGCGCCTGTTCACTATCGATGAAGCAAAAGAAGCGGATGAGGCCTTCACCACCTCCGCCAGCGCCTTTGTGATGCCGGTGGTGGAGATCGACGGCGTGACCCTGGGCGACGGCACCCCGGGCCCGATCGCCAAGCGCCTGCGCGAGATCTACCTGGAAGAGAGCCGCAAGAAAGCCATCTGAGGCCCGCAGCCCGGACTGATGCAGAAGGCCGCCCTGCTGGGCGGTCTTTTTTGTTGCGGATTTTGCGCTTGGAGCATGTCCGGCACCTGTTTGGAGCGAAGTTTTGGCCGCAATTGGCGCCAGAGTGCCGACAATCCTGCCTATACAGGGTGACTGTTCTTGAAAGCGGGTATTCGCGGCGGGATTTTAACTAATTTTACACAAAATGGGCCAGTCAACGGCGAAATAGGATAGGGTGGGTGCATAGAAAGCAGTGCCCCGCCGTCTTGGGTATGTGCCAGAGTTTCACGTTTTGGAGTTGCACCATGGATCAGACCTGTCAGCCGGAATTTGCCGCAGTTTTGGAAGGGTCGCCTGCGGAGATCAGCGAGGCAGAGATCCTGGCCGCCGTGCGCCGGGTCCTGACCGCGGAAGAGGCCATTGATCCTGAGATTGCAGCGGCTTCCGGCGATGCGGCCAAGGGGTCGCTGGCCGCGCGGTTGCTGGGCCGGTTCCTGAACTAAGCAGCCGGGCCCCGCAGCGGGCCGCATAAACCTGTTCCTGTTTTTGAGCGAAAAGGCCGCCCGGGCAGGCGGCCTTCTGCGTGTGTCAGTGGCAGTGAAACTCGCCGGTGCCTTTTCCAGATGGCAGCCCTGCTGGGGGAGAGCTTTTGCGGCCGCCGCAGTCTGCAGGGCGTGCGGCACAAACGCGGCGGGGAGCAACGGGGCTCCGGCAAGGGCCAGGGTTGAAATCACGCTTCTCATTCTCATAAAACCATCGATGTCCTGTGCTGCCGGTATCAGCCCATGCGGCAGGCGGGACGAGGTAATTCCTGCCTTGCGGGAGTGGCGGTATCCTGGCCCCGGAGCCTCTCCTGCCGCTGCTTCTTTCTGGTTCTAAATACTCCAGGGTGAATTGGCCGCAGGCCAAGAGGGGCAGCGCCCCTGTTGTCCGGGCTTCGCCCCAAGACCTGAAAACGACGCTTGCGGCGGCGGAAACGGGCCGGTGGCCGCGTGGCTGAACGCCTAGCCTGTCCTGAGCAGGGAGGAGATTTCATGCGGCCATTTGAAGGGGTGCGGGTGCTTGACCTGACCCATGTTTTTGCGGGGCCGTTTGCGGCCTATCAGCTGGCGGCGCTGGGGGCAGAGGTGATCAAGATCGAACCCCCAGGCCAGCCGGATATGACCCGCACCGAAGGTGCCGATCCGGAGCTGAATGCTCAGGGGATGGGCTTGTCCTTTCAGGCCCAGGGGGCGGGCAAGAAATGCCTGGCGCTGGATCTGGCCAAGCCGGAGGGCCGGGAGATCTTTGCCAATCTTGTGCGGACAGCTGATGTGGTGGTGCAGAACTACACCCTGCCGGCGGTGCGGCGGCTGGGACTTACCTATGAGCAGCTGTCGGAGCTGAAGCCGGATCTGATCTATTGCGCGATCAGCGGTTTCGGGCAGCAAGGGCCAAAGGCGGAGCACCCCGCTTATGACACGGTGATCCAGGCTTTCAGCGGCATCATGGCTGCCAATGGCGCAGCAGGGCAGGAGCCGCTGCGGGTCGGGCCTGCGATGGTGGATTACGGCACTGGCGCGCAGGCGGCCTTTGCCATTGCAGCAGCGCTCTATGGGCGGGCGGTGACGGGGCAGGGGCGGCGCATTGACGTGGCGATGGCGGATGCGGCCTTGATGCTGCAGAACTCCGGCACGGCGCAGGCGCTGCACACCGGCAAGGGGCCGCGCCCGCATGGCAACCAGGATCCCGCACTGGCCGGTTATGCGGCCTATCAGACGGCAGAGGGCACGGTGATGATCGGCGCCTATACCAGCAAGCAGATGGCGGCGCTGATGCGCACCCTGGGCCGCCCGGCAGAGGCGCAGGCTATCGCGGAGACGCCGCGCCAGGATATCGCCGCGCGCAGGGTGTGGGATGCAGAGGTGCTGGCGGAGGTCATGCTGACGCGGACAGCTGCGGAATGGGAGGCGCTGCTGAACGCGCATCATGTGCCCGCGGCCCGGGTGCGGTATCTGGAGGAAAGCCTGGAGGAGCCGCATTACGCGGCCCGCGGCGTGGTGCAGGAGGCCGGGGGGCAAAAGTTTGCGGTCGCAGGCTTTGCCTACGGCCACGGCGGTCCGGCGCTGGACCATGGCCCGCGGGAGCATGGCGCCGACAGTGCTGCCGTCCTGGCAGAGCTCGGGATTGCGCCAGAGGCATTTGCAGCGCTGAAATCGCGCGGCGTGGTGGCCTGAGCCAGCGTTTATCTACCAGGCCTAAGGGGGCTCCCGCCTGCCGGATCTGCATTGAAAATGCACCCCCAGCAGTTGGGCCCGGCACCGCGCATGGCGCGGTGCCGGGCCCAAGCCCGCCGGACGTCCGGCCGTGGGCCGGGGGACTGTGCGGGCGCGGGAGAGCCTCGGAAGAGCTTCGCGAGGGCCGGGTGCTGTCAAAAACCAGCCTGCTGCTGACGCGGTGTTGTCAGCAGCGGGAGGATAGACAGGCCTTCTGCAAGAGGAGGGCCTGGCCGTGGCACCGTTCAATTTTCCACCGCGCGCGGCAGGCATTTGCCTGGTTGTTCTCTCGGCGGCGGTATTCAGCACCGCGGGTATCTTCACCCGTTCCGTCGCTGCCGCCGCCTGGGTGATACTTTTCTGGCGCGGGCTGGCAGCGGCCGGGTTTACCTTGGCCTGGCTAGCCGCCCGGCGGGAGCTTGCCGTTGAGGTCCGTGCCTTTGACAGCCGGGCCTGGCTGATTGCTGTGATGGGGGCTGCAGGCAGTGCCGCCTTCATCCCGGCCTTCAAGCTGAGCAGCGTCGCCAATGTGGCTCTGATCTATGCCGCGGCGCCTTTTGCCGCCGCTGCTCTGGCCTGGCTGGTGCTGCGTGAGCGGCCCGCCGCCCGGGTTATGCTGGCCAGTGCCGCAGCACTGGGCGGGGTGGCTATCATCGTTTCCGGCTCAGCCGGGCAGGGCAGCCTGGCGGGCGACGGTCTGGCGCTGTTCATGACGCTGATGATGGCGGCGATCATGACCGCCTACCGCAGGTGGCCGGATGTGACGGCCGCGCTGCCCAATGCGGTCTCCTCGCTCTTGCTGCTGCCGGTGGCTGCACTCTGCGCGCCTGTGGCAGAGGTGCCAGCGGGAGAATTGCCGGTGCTGGTGCTGTTCGGGCTGGTATTCGCCGTAGCCTCTGTGACCCTGTGCGAGGGCGCGCGGCGGCTGCCTGCGCCGGAAACTGCGCTCTTGTCAGCATTGGAGACGCCGCTGGCGCCGCTGCTGGCCTTTCTGATCCTGGCCGAACGGCCCAGCCTGCAGGCCATGGCAGGCGGGGCGGTTATTTTTGTGGCCGTGCTGTGGTCGCAGAGGCCTGCGCGGAAGGCGGCTGAGCCTACTGCTTGTCCGTAACGTTCTCCTTGAAGGCGACCTCAAAGGCGGCTTGTTTTTCGGCGCTGGCCTCGGTCTGGTAGTTGGCTTTCCACTCGGCCATGGTCATGCCGTAGTAGGCTTCGCGGGCCTCGGTCTTGTCCATTTCGATGCCGCGCTCATTTGCGGCCTCCTGATACCAGCGGGCCAGGCAGTTGCGGCAGAAGCCGGCCATGTTCATCAGGTCGATGTTCTGCACGTCGGTGCGGTCTTCCATCAGGTGCTTCTGCAGGCGGCGGAAGGCGGCGGCCTGGATCTCGATCTCGGTTTGCTTGTCCATGGCGGTGGCTCCGGAGTTGTCTTGCGTCCCCGCAGGCCTAGCAGCCGGGAGGGGAGCGGGCAATGGGCGCGGGCTCAGATCAGTTGCAGAGCGACCCAAGGCCCCAGCGCGGTGGCGAAGATCACGATCTTGTAGGTGCCAAGCCAGCGGTAAACCGTCAGGCTGACATCTGCCGGCGCCAGTCCGAACATCCGGCCATGCAGCCGGGCCACCCAATCCTGCAACAGCATCAGCAGGATGGCGGAGAGGGTGAACAGGCCAAGGTGCAGGATGGTCAGCCAGCCGAAAAAGGCGGAGAGAGTGTCTTGGGCCATGGCGGCTCCTTTCCCGTATCTGTTCCGCGTTTCCGTTACAGATATGGGGATGCCGTACCGGTTCTGCAACTTCTGGCTGCCGTTTCCCGATGCGGGAAACGGCAGGAGGAGGCAGGGTTACAGACCGGAGGCGTCCAGCGCCTTGGGCAAAACGAGGGCCAGCCGTTCGGCCCACTCATGCTGGCCCTTGTGCTCGGCAATCAGGTCATTGCGCAGCTCGATCAGCGTGTTGGGGCGGCCCGGTTTGGTGGCGTGGGTCTCAATCGCATCGCCGGGCAGGTAGCCGGTGTAGGGTTCATTGACGCCGACACACAGATCGCCGCGGCGGTTCAGTTCGTCCACCACAAAAGGCGAGAACCGCTCGCCCTCGGGGAACAGGATGCCGATCTCCCAAGGCCGTGGCGGCCGCCCGCGCAGCTGGCGGGTGAAGCTGTGCACCGAGATGATCACGGTGCGGGGGCGTTCGGCCAGCCTTGCCAGCGCCCGGTGGTAGGGGCGGTAGCAGGCCTCCAGCCGCTCCTTCAGCTCTGCCTCGCCCGCGTGGCGGTTGGCGGGGATGATGGTGCCGTCATAAAGCTTCATCAAAAGCGTCGGGTCGTCCTCGCCGCGGTTCGGGTCGATCACCAGGCGCGAGAAATTGGAGGCCACCACCGGCGCGTCCAGCATCTCGCCCAAGAGTTTCGACACCTCATAGGCGCCGACGTCATAGGCGATGTGGCGTTCCATGTCCTCGCGGGGCAGCCCAAGGTCGCCGCCGCCGGCAAATTCCGGCACGTGGTTGGTTGCATGGTCGCAGGTAATCAGCCAGCGGGCGGGACGGTCTTCGCCGTGAACAAAAAAGGGTGTGTATGTCATGAGCCTGATATGTTTTGCCGCAAGCTGTTTACGGGAGTTGCGGCAGAATGGGAATTGGGGGATAAGCACCTCAAGCGCTGTTTGCGGTAACAGAAATTCGGGCCGGAGGAGAGACCCCCAATGAAACGTTCACGCAATGTGAAGATTGTCGCCACTTTGGGGCCGGCTTCCGAGACCTATGAGACCATCCGCGCCCTGCATGAGGCGGGCGCCGATGTGTTCCGCCTGAACATGTCGCACGGCAGCCATCCTGAGATTGCCGAGAAGCACAAGATCATCCGCCAGGTGGAGCAGGACCTGGACAGTCCGATTGCCATCCTGGCTGACTTGCAGGGGCCGAAACTGCGGGTTGGCGTCTTTGCCAATGGCGCCGAGGAGCTGGAGGAGGGCGCCAAGTTCCGCCTCGACCTGGATGAGGCAGAGGGAGATGCGGCGCGCGTGTGCCTGCCGCATCCGGAGATCTTCCAGGCACTGGAGCCGGGCGCGCATCTGTTGGTCAACGACGGCAAGATCCGTCTCGTGGTGGATGCCTGCGGTCCGGATTTCGCAGATTGCACGGTAGAGACCGGCGGTACGATATCCAACCGCAAGGGGGTGAATGTACCGGACGTTGTGCTGCCTCTGGCCGCCTTGTCAGACAAGGACCGGGCGGATCTGGAGTTCGCCTGCTCCCTGGGAGTGGACTGGCTTGCGCTGTCTTTTGTGCAGCGGGCCAAGGATGTCTATGAAGCACGGGCGCTGGCCGATGGCCGCGCGGCGGTGCTGTCGAAGATTGAAAAGCCGCAGGCAGTGGAGGATTTCGAAGCCATTCTGGATGCCTCCGACGGCATCATGGTGGCGCGCGGCGACCTGGGCGTGGAGCTGCCGGTGGCGGCAGTGCCGCCGATCCAGAAACGCCTGGTGCGCAAATGCCGGGCCGCGGCCAAGCCGGTGATCGTGGCGACCCAGATGCTGGAAAGCATGATCGAAAGCCCGATGCCGACGCGCGCCGAAGTTTCCGATGTGGCAACCGCCATCTACGAGGGTACCGACGCCATCATGCTGAGCGCGGAATCTGCGGCGGGCCAATACCCGGTGCAGGCGGTCAAGACCATGGACAAGGTTGCTATCGAGGTCGAAGCGGACCCGACCTATACCCAGATCATCGCCGCCTCGCGCTCGGCCAAGGGCACCACGGTGGCCGATGGCATTGTCGCTGCGGCGCGGGAGATTGCCGAAAAGACGGAAATCAAGGCGATCTGTTGCTTCACCCAGTCCGGCACGACTGCGCTGCTGACGGCACGGGAACGCCCCGGCGTGCCGATCATCGCCATGACCCCGGTCAGCGCGACGGCGCGGCGGCTCTGTCTGAGCTGGGGCTGCAAATGTGTGATGACCCCGGAGCTGGACCGCTTCAAGGGCGCGGTGGTCAGTGCGGCCCGCGCCGCGCGAGCGGGCGGCTATGCCGGGGAAAGCGATCAGATCGTGGTGACTGCCGGCGTGCCGTTCAACGTGCCCGGCACCACCAATATCCTGCGCATCGCCCCTTGCGACGAGCGGTTGATCTACAGCACCGACCCGGAATAACCTGACCTCACGGCTATGTGAGGTAAGAGTAGCATGAATACCGATCTTCCGCTGATTGCGGGGCTGGTGATTGCCGGGTTTTCGGTGCCGTCGATCCTGTCGGCCTTCAGCGAACGGCGCCCGCCGCGGGCATCGGTGCTGACTATCCTGATCGCCATCGGGCTGATCACCTATGCGGTGGTGATGAAGCCCGGCGGCTATGCGGTGAGCGAAATCCCGGATGCGTTTTTCCGGGTTCTTGGGCAGCTTCTTTAGAGAATTTGCTTGCCCATCCTGCCAGCATTGCTTAAAGGGCAGCTCTGTTCCGCGCGGCCGGCCGTCGAGGCATGCCGAGTCGCGCGTCTAGCGAACCCGCATTGAAGGAGACGGAAATGCCCAAGATGAAGACAAAGTCGAGCGCCAAAAAGCGCTTCAAGGTGACAGCAACTGGCAAGGTCGTTGCAGGTCAGGCCGGCAAGCGCCATGGCATGATCAAACGCCACAAGAAATTCATCCGCGACGCCCGCGGCACCACCACCCTGTCCGCACCGGACGCAAAGATCGTCAAGGGCTTCATGCCCTACGACCGCTAAGAGGAGATCTGAGATATGTCCCGCGTAAAAGGTGGTACCACAACTCACGCCCGTCACAAGAAGGTCATCAAGGCAGCCAAAGGTTACTACGGCCGCCGCAAGAACACCTTCAAGGTTGCCCGTCAGGCCGTCGACAAGGCGAACCAGTACGCAACCCGCGACCGTAAGAACCGCAAGCGCAACTTCCGCGCGCTGTGGATCCAGCGTATCAACGCTGCTGTGCGTTCGCACGACGAAGCGCTGACCTACTCCCGCTTCATCAACGGCCTGAACCTGGCCGGCATCGAAGTGGACCGCAAAGTTCTGGCCGACCTGGCCGTGCACGAGCCCGAAGCCTTCGGTGCAATCGTCCGCCAGGCACAGGACGCGCTGGCAGCCTAAGGCTTCCGGAGAAGTCCGAATTCAGAGAAGGCCGTCCCGGTTGGGGCGGCCTTTTTCTGTTGGAGCTATGGGGCTTTGGCTGAAGGACCGGATTTGCAGCGCTGCTTTTGCCTGCATTGCGAAGAGGCTAAGTGCTGGGCGCAGCCTGCACCGCGCCCACGCGGATTGCCCCGGCCTCGTCCAGAACGGCAAACATTCCGGTTTCCAGCTCTTCCACGCTGCAGGTCAAAATGGGAAACTCCGGATAACCCAGTTCCCGGCCTACGATGACGGCCATCGCAATGATGATGTCTTCGCTGCCCAGCAGGATCGCCCGCGGCGGTTTGCCGTGCATCATCAGGTCCATCAGGTACTGGCTGGAGGAAGATGAACCGGTGATGCTGGGGATCGCTACAACCTTGCCTTCGATGTACTCGCCGAATTGCGGGTGGTCCGGGTCGGCGATTTGCGAGGTTCTGGCATCCAGCCCGCCCCAGAAGCAGATCGGGGCGTCCAGCTTGAGGACTTCGCCTTTGGCGGTTCCAGGAACCAGCACCTTGGTATCCGTGATGATCATCCCCATAGCGTGCTGTCCTGTTCTGCAACGCCAGTAACTGCGGCGGCCACGCATTCCCGCAAGGAGCCATAGATGACGTCGTGATTGACGGTGGATTTGCTGTAGTGCGCGAATTTTCCCGAGTTCGTCATCAGCACCCCTGACGTCTGCCGCAAAATCGGTGTCACCACCACGCAGGTGCCGATGACAAATGTACCGCCGGCCGCTTCGATCAGCTGCCGCTCTCCGGTCTGTGTCAGAGCCGCATAAACGTCGTGCCGGGTGCAGACGTAGACGGGTTTCGAAAAGCTCTTGCCCGCGCAAAGCTTGGCCAGCGTCTGGCATTCCTCCAGCGAGAAATGCGGGCTGCCGAGGGCGACACAGTCGATTTTTCTATCCGCCGCCGAGGTCAGGGACATGCGCACCTGCTGCAGTTCCTGCAGTGTGGGGCGCAGGATCTGTTGCGGCTGGCGGCCGCCAAAGGCGTCATCCTCGGTTGCGGCTTCGGGGGTGGTGCCGATGATGTGGAACAGGGCAACGGATCCGGCGGCAGCAGTGGCGGCGGCCATTGCCTTGAGCCAGTCCTCGGGAAGGCCAGGCGGAATGCCTTGAAACGCCGCAATGCTGTTGCCTGCGGTCTGCCCCAGCCAGGTACCAAGCACCGGATAGAAGGTCTCCTCTGCGAAGAGGGCATCCGGCACATGCGACAGATCCACAAGCACCGTTGCCAGCCGGTTTTCAGCAAGGTGCAGCCCCACGTACGGCGCCCGCCCGGTGATTGCGGCGCAGATGTCGAAGAAATCGCCATAGCGGTTGGTGCGGGCGCCGAGGATGGAGTTCGCAAAGACAATGGCATTGCTTTCCGCCCAAGCGACCTGCTCGCCCTTTGCGGGACGGAAACCGGCCTGATAGGGCGCACAGGTCCAGCTCGGTTTGCAGCCCATGTCCGTATAGGCTTTCATCAGCCGCCCGGCCATATCCTTGCCGCGGGCGGAATGCCGGATCAGACCCGGATTGACCAGATCCAGCGCGCCGACGTTCAGGGAGGACGGAACTGCGGTCTTGCCGCCGAGATCGCGCAGTTTCTCGGCGAAATGCACGCCCGCGTCAGAAAAATACACGCAGCCGTCAATATGGGCGTGTGAAATGGGAATTAGAGAGGAGGCCCCCATCAGGCGCCCGGTTTCCATCACGACGCGCATAGCCATCGAGACCGCAGGCGGTGCAGCGTCAGAGGCCATGTATGTTTCTTCGCTGGTCAGATGCATCACGTCCCCCGCTGACTTGGCTGGCTTCATTCAATAGGCTGCTGAGCGCGTTGCCAATTGAAACTAAGTCATGGGGCCATGAGGCCTTCGAATGGCCGGGTTGAAGGCGCTCCCCTCACCACATCCGGCTTTTTGCGTATTCCGCGTAGCCTGCGTCATAGGCTTCTGCCTCGAAACTCTCTTCCTGTTCCTTCAGGAACTGGCCCGCAGTGGGGACGGCGGGGCGTTCGGCTTCCGGGTCCCACAGGCGGGAGCGCATCAGCGCCTTGGCGCATTGGAAGTAAAGTTCCTCCACCGTGATCACCGCGACGGTGGCTGGCAGCAGCGACTTGCGGGCGAACTGGGCGCGCAGGCTCTCGTCTGCCGTCAGGACGGCGGTGCCGTTCACCCGCACTACGTTGTTGCAGCCGGGCACCATGAACATCAGGCTGACGCGGCTGTCGCGGACGATGTTGCGCAGGCTGTCGATGCGGTTGTTGCCGCGCCAGTCGGGCAGCCACAGGGTCTTGTCGTCCGCCACATGCACCACCGGGCCGTCATCGCCGCGCGGGCTGGCGTCGGTGCCCTCGGGGCCAATGGTGGAGAGGACAAGAAACCGCGCCGCGCTGATCCAGCTGCGGTAAAGCGGCGTCAGATGGGCCGTGACCTTGGTCAGCGACTGCGGCACCGGGGAGCCGTAGATTTGTTCAAGCGCGTCGGTGCTGGTGAGTATCTGCATGGGACTGCCTCCTATGGGTTGCGTTTTAGCTTGCCCTTTCGTGGCAATGGGGCCAGTTTCCAGGCAAATGGGCCAATCTGCGGATCTCCGACGGTGCAGGGAAACCTCGTCCGATGCGGTGCAAAAGCTGCCGCATGGGGTCGTGTCCTATGCGCGGACCTATCAGGACGGTTATGTCTCTGCCTGGCACGATCATCCGCGCCATCAGCTGGTCTATGCGGTGGCGGGATTGATGATGGCGGAGGCGGACGGCACCAGCTGGGCGGTGCCTGCAGGATCGGGGCTGATCATTCCGGCGGGGATGGCGCATGAGATCCGGATGGCCGGAGAGGTGCAGCTTCAATCGCTGTATGTTCACCCGCGCGAGGCTGGGGCCGCAGCAATGGCACAGTGCCGGGCGGTCACCGTGGAGCCGCTGCTGGCGGGGCTGATCGCTGCGCTCTGCGGCATGAACAACCCCTGGCCGCTGCCGCCGCGGGCGCATCACCTGAGCCAGCTGATCCTGATTGAGCTGGGCGCGGCGCGAAAGACGCCGCTGGCACTTCCTTATCCGGCGGATGCCCGGCTGCGGCGGGTCTGCGATGCGCTGATGGCGGAACCCGGCAGCGGCCAGACGCTGGACCACTGGGCGGCGCTGGCCGGGATGAGCCGCCGCAGCTTCACCCGCAGATTTCAGCAGCAAACCGGTCTCAGCTTCGGCGGCTGGCGGGACCGGCTGCGCTGTCAGATCGCGCTGCGGGCCGGTGCCCGGGGAGAGGCTCTGGACCGGGTGGCGCAAAAACTCGGTTATGCCAGCCGGCAATCACTGCAGGGGATGATGCGGCGGCTGGTTTGACGGGCTGAAGGCCAACCGGATGTTACAGGCTTTTGCCGTCGAAGATCTCCGATGGCAGATGCAGGGCATTGACCTCGCCGATACATCCCAGATTGACGCGGAAGGTGCCGGGCGAAAGGCGCGGTTCCACGAATGTATGGATGCCGCAGGTGCCGCAGAAATGGTGCCGCGCCGCCATCGTGCCGAACCGGTAGGTCTTCAATGCCTCACAGCCTGCGGTGACTTCCATATATTCATGAGGCACTTTGAACGGGGTCAGATAGGCGGTTTTGCGGATGCAGATCGAACAGTCGCATTGCATTGCGCTGGTGATCTCCGGCGCACGGAAGGAGAAGCGGACAGCGCCGCAATGGCAGCTGCCTGAATAGGCTTTCATGGCTTGCCTCTTTGGGTTTGGGGAATGCGGCAAGTTTGACTGGCAGCCAAGGCGCCGGCAAGCGTTTTACGAGGTTTTGATGCTGGCCGGCCTCAGGCGGCGATCCCGTGCGGGCCATGGCGGATGATGGCCCATTGGCCATAGCTGTCGTCCAGGTCCAGCTTGATCGCAGCATTGGACTTGGTGGAGGCGCTGCCGATTTCTGCCAGAGTGAACTCGATCCCGCCGGGGATGTCGATGCGCACCCGGTGCTCGCCGCCGCCGTGCGGGGCCTGGATCGGGCGGCCGGTTGAGGTGACCAGCCCTTCGATATCCAGCCTGGCGGTGCGGTTTTCGATGTCAACTTCGTAGTCGATCCGCTTGACCAGTGTCTCGTGGACCGTGTCGCACATGGCGCGGAACACCCACCAGTGGGTGGCTTCCTCATCAGTTTCGCCGCCCATGAACACGGTTTCAATCGCCGCGCGCTGGGCGTCGGTGGTCCGGTCGTCGATGATTGCCTGCAGTGCGCCCTTGCCTTCGAAAACCGGGCCGGGCCAGGCATAGAACAGAGCAGCGCGGGCACCAGTCAGGTCGGTATCGCCGAAATGGCCCTTGTCGATATGGATCACCTCGAACCCGGTGCAATGCCCATGGGTGGGCAGATCTTCGAACTGGCAGGGGCAGCCGTAATTGCAGTTGCAGTTCCCGAAGCTGCGGCCTTCGATATACCAATCCACATGTGCCATGGCTGTCACCTCCGGTTATCTGCTGAAAGGAATTCCGGAAGTGTATCACAAAACAACCGCAAATTCAGCGGGCGGGCCCGGAGCCGGCTGGCCCCGGGCGCTGCGGCACTAGGCCGGGATGATCTGCTGATCCATCTGCTTGTCTTTGACACGGTCGCTTTCGACCAGCTTCTGCAGGGCCGGGCGGGACAGAACCCGCTGCCGGTAGGCCTCCAGATTCGGATAGGTGCTGTGATCCAGGCGGGCGTTGCCGGACAGTACAAAGAACCAGGCCAGATAGGCATCCGCGGCGCAAAAACGCTCTCCCAGCAGGAAGGGGCGGTCCGCCAGATGGTCCTCCAGCAGTTGGAACCGCAGTGGTGCCAGCTCGCGCACGCGGTCCTTCACGGCGTCAGTGGCCTCCTGGTAGAACACCACCCGGAACAACCCCTTGTGCAGTTCCGTGGCGCAGAAATTGGTCCAGCGCAGCAGCTGGAAATAGTCTGGGTCTTGTGGATCCACCCGGAACTCCGGGTTCTGCGATTGCGACTGGATCCACATCAGCACGGTGGCGGTTTCGGTGATGCGGGTGCCGTCCTCCAGCTCCAGCACCGAGACCTGGCCCAGCGGGTTCACGTCATAGAGCGAGCCGCCGGCCTCCAGTTCCTTGGTGCGCAGGTTCAGATAGGCGATGTCCAGCGGCACCCCGCCCTCGGCGGCAGCAAAGCGGGCAGCGAGGGAGCAGGTGAGCGGGGCGTGGTAAAGCGTGGTCATTCAGGCAGTCTCGTTCAGGATCAGGCGGAAACAAGGGAATCGGTGGTCACAATGGCGGCATAGGCAAAGCCAAGCGCCGACATATAGGCTTTGTGCACGTCCGCGGCGGCGATGGTTGCGCCGTTGAACTCCAGATCGCGGGAGGAGCAGGCGTCCTCGACCACGGTGACCGCATAACCATAGTCAGCGGCGGCGCGGGCGGCGGCGTCGATGCACATGTGGCTCATGTCGCCGGCAATGGTGACATCGGTGATGCCGTTCTCGTCCAGCAGCTGTTTTAGATTGGTTTCGCGGAAGGCGTTCACATGGTGCTTGAGCACGGTGGGCTCGCCGTCTGCGGGCTGCATCGAGGCATGGATCTGCGCGCCCTCGCTGCCGGGAGCAAAGAAGGGGGCGTCGTCAGAGGTGAATTCGTGATGCACATGGACGATCAATTGGCCCATGGCGCGGGCCTGGTCCAGCAGGCGCCGGGCATTGGAGGCAGAGGCCTCGATCCCGTGCAGCTCCCATTTGCCGCCGGGGAAATAGTCGTTCTGGATGTCGATCAGGATCAATGCGGATTTGGTCATTTGGATCTCTGTTTCCTTGGATGCTGGGTTGGTATAGGCCCTCGGCGTGCCCAGATGTGATTGGCGGAAATGACATAAAGCGGGTTCAATCAGACAAATGGCATCGGATACAGAGATACGGATCGGGCTGGCGGCCTATCCTTGCGCGCAGCGGGCGGCGGTGCTGGGCTTGCAGGACTTGCTGCAGGCCGCCAGCGGGATGCAGCAAGCAGCGCGGGGGCTGAGGGTTGAGATTGTCGAGGCGTTTGAAGGTGATGACCGGTTTGACGCGGTGATCCTGCCGCCCTGCCTGGGGCCGCGGCCGGAAGGGGCGGCACTGGCCGCGGTCTCAGCCTGGGTGGCGCGGCAGCACGGGGGCGGGGCGCTGGTCTGTTCGATCTGCGCCGGGGCCTTTCCGCTGGCGGAGACGGGATTGCTGGACGGGCGCCAGGCGACCACCCATTGGGCCTTGGCGCCGGCCTTTGCCCAGGCTTATCCGCAAGTGCAGCTGCAGGCCGAGCGGCTGCTGATCGACGATGGCGACGTGATCACCGCAGGCGGGCTGATGGCCTGGACCGACCTTGGCTTGCGGCTGGTGGCGCGGTTCCTAGGGCTGGCGGTGATGCTGGAAACCGCGCGGTTCTTTCTGATCGACCCGGGCGGGCGCGAGCAGAGCTACTACAACCTGTTCGCCCCGGACCTCAGCCATGGCGACGCCCCGGTGCTGAAGGCGCAGCACTGGCTGCAGGCGCACTACGCTGAGGGGGTAACAGTGCCGCAGATGGCGGCGGCGGCCGGGCTGGAGGAGCGCACCTTCCTGCGCCGCTTTCAGGCCGCCACCGGGCTGAAGCCCTCGCAATACCTGCAGCAGCTGCGCGTCGCCAAGGCGCGGGAGCGGCTGGAGCTGTCAACTGCCAGCATTGAGAGCATTGCGATGGAAGCGGGCTATCTGGACGTCTCCGCCTTCCGCAAGCTGTTCCAGCGGATTGTCGGCCTGTCGCCGAGTGAATACCGCAAGCGGTTTGCGCCGGCACGGGGGTGAATTCGCAGAGCCTTTTGTGGGCAGAGGATAAATACTCAGGTATCAGGAAGTTGAAGACAGGCAGCGTATCAAGCTGATGAAGATTTCAATTCCGGGTGGCTCTGAAAATGTACAAAGACCAGGTTTCTGAAGCGCAGTTTGAACTTGCCGCTGAAATGGCAGGTTATGTGTTGCTCAGGCTCACGCGGTTTTTCTCGCAGCTCGATTTTGACGACTGGAAGGACATTGTGTCCGGCGAGGAGGGCGCGAAAAACGAGAGCGGGGCGTATGATGGCGTCGCGCAGTTCAGCGGCCTTGCTGGCGCGCTCATTTGGGCAAATGTTGCAGCATACAGCCGCGCGGCCTGGGTGCTGGAGCAGTTGGGGATAGTCACCAGGCACAGAGAAACCGCTTTTTTCAAAGCGGCTGTGCCGTGTGGCAAAATCCGGCAGCACTTGCTGGAAAGCCGCACTCTCGGAGCGGAAGAGTTCGAATACATGGTCTACGCCTTCTTTGGGTGCGAAACCCAGGATGAATGGGGCGCAGCCAGTTTGGAGGGTCCGGACGGGCCGATGGCGTCTTCGGTGGTTGAGCTGGACCCTGGCTTTGCGCAGCTTTGCAAGAACGCAGGGTTGATCGGGAAAACGGAGGGGCAATGGGCCTGGACACCGCTTATGGAGCGCTGCATGTCACCCATTGAATCTGGGGTTAGCGTTCCGGGATTCTTCAGCCGTTCCGTGTCTTCAGACTGGGAGGCAATGCTGGTTTAGGCAAGCATGGCCAAGTCCTGTCTTTGCCCAAGACTATGCTTGCCGAAACTCCTTTGCCGCCTGCAACACACCCAGCAGCGCATCCGCCTTGGCCCTCTTGCTTTCAGCGGCCCTTGTGGTAGCAGGGCACAAGCACAATTCGAGGGGCCGTCATGGACGATCTTAAAGCCAAATACCTGGGTCAGATTGCGGATGCTGCGGATGAAGCCGCGCTGGAGGCGATCCGCGTGGCTGCCGTGGGCAAAAAGGGCGAAGTGGCGCTGAAGATGCGCGAGCTGGGCAAGATGACCCCGGAAGAGCGCCAGGTGGCTGGCCCCGCGCTGAACGCGCTGAAGGATGAGATCAACTCGGCCCTGGCCGCCAAGAAGGCCGGCCTGGAAGATGCAGCACTTGATGAACGCCTGCGCACCGAATGGCTGGACGTGACTCTGCCGTCGCGCCCCACCCGCCAGGGTTCGCTGCATCCGATCAGCCAGGTGCAGGAAGAGATCACCGCGATCTTTGCCGAGCTGGGTTTCTCCGTCGCCGAAGGGCCGCGGATCGATACAGACTGGTACAACTTCGATGCGCTGAATATCCCCGGCCACCACCCGGCGCGCGCCGAGATGGACACGTTCTATATGCACCGTGCCGAAGGCGACGACCGGCCGCCGCATGTGCTGCGCACCCATACTTCGCCGGTGCAGATCCGCTCGATGGAGAAGATGGGCGCGCCGCTGCGCATCATCTGCCCGGGCGGTGTCTACCGTGCCGACTATGACCAGACCCACACGCCAATGTTCCACCAGGTCGAAGGCCTGGCGCTGGACAAGGACATCTCGATGGCGAACCTCAAGTGGGTGCTGGAGGAGTTCGTCAAATCCTTCTTTGAGGTGGACGACGTTGAGCTGCGCTTCCGCGCCTCGCATTTCCCCTTCACCGAGCCGTCCGCCGAAGTTGACATCCGCTGCTCCTGGGAAGACGGCACGCTGAAGATCGGCGAAGGCGACGACTGGATGGAAATCCTCGGCTCCGGCATGGTGCACCCCAAGGTGATCGCGGCCGGCGGTATCGACCCGGAGATTTATCAGGGCTTTGCCTTCGGCATCGGCATCGACCGTCTGGCGATGCTGAAATACGGCATCCCCGACCTGCGCGCCTTCTTCGACAGCGACCTGCGCTGGCTGCGCCACTACGGCTTCCAGAGCCTCGACATGCCGGCGCTGCATGGCGGTTTGAGCAGGTAAACCTAAGTTGAAGGGTATTGCTCAAAATGCACTTGTTACCGCCATCGTCGCCGCTGTCGTCGGTGGCGTGTTCACACTTGCTCCTATAGCGTACGACTGGGTTACCAAGCGCCAATTGATAACCTATGATACGGTGTCTTCTGGTGTATTGAATGCAGATACCGACAAACAAATTTATTTTATCGACGTAAGTAACGAAGGTTCGAGCGAGGTCGAGAGCGTAGAAATAAACTATAAGCTTGATGGCAATAATATTGCCGACTTCACACTAGATACTCCCTTTGGAGTTAAAACTGAGCATGTTGTTTCTGGTAGTGAAGTTACAGTTCAAGTAGGAGAGCTTAACCCCAGCGAGTCTGTGCGATTTGCCTTTCTTGCTGAGGGTGATCTTAGCGGCGAAGAAGGGGTACTTTCTATCCGCGCGCGCGGTCTTTCGTCGGACAAAATTGTTGAACGGACCGACGAGGCTGACGGCCTTTTAGGGTTTTTAGATTCCCCATTTGATACCTTTGTGCTGCTTATGGGCTACGCGGCGGTAGTTATGTTTGTTCTAAAGTTGAAAGGCTGGCGAAGAGGTGGTGGAGGCCAATATCTGGACCGTGATGTTGAGCTTCGGTATATTAGGCTCCTGTGTGGAGAAGCGCCTGAACTAAAGAGTGTCGATACCAGCAATATTACCTACGCAGGTTTTTCCGACGTTGTTTATTTGTCAGTATTTAACGGGAACTTGAGCAAGGAAGTCGGACTGAAAGCGTTAGGCTGCTTGTCGCGGTGTCAAATGGCAAGTGAAAGCAAGGCGACTGTAGAACGCCATATTTCTCAGCTTCTGGGCGAGGAGGCAGACGAATTTGTTCGCAGCTGCAACGAACGTAGCGAAGATGAGCGTGGTGATTTTGAGAAGATTTTTGCGTCTACAATTGCGAGTTGACGGTTCTTTTCGCGATGTTTTGTGAATTTCAGTAGCGGTTGAACTAGATCGACAGCGCGGAACAAGGCCGAGAGGCCGCCGCGCCATCGCCTGACCGCCCGCACGGGCAGGCGATTGGGGGAGCCAAGCGCACCAGCTGGAGGTCGTACGGACGTGGCCGGCATAAATTGCCAAACATCCCTGTCGGATCGCCTCCCCGCGGTCAGGCGATGGCGCGGCTTGTCCACCCACAGCCCCACAAACATGTGACGTGACACTTGGGGCTCCTTGGCTAGGCTCGGGCAGATGATCCGAGCAGTTTTTTCCTTTTCCGCCGCCCTTCTGTGGGCCACCTCCGCCGCCGCCATGGGGCCGTGGCAGGCCTCTGACTGCCATGGCGAGACAGCCTGCCAGCTGGAAGACCGTTCCTATCACGTGATGGAGCCGGAGGGGTGGGACGGGGTCTCAGCCCTGCCGGTGCTCTTGCATTTCCACGGCTGGGCGCGGACCGGGGTCAATGCGCAGCGGAGCGACCGGGTGGGGGCCTCGACCAAGCGGCGCGGGGTGCTGTTGGTGACGCCGAACGGGCGGCGCAAGACCTGGGACTTCTGGACGGCCCAGACGGAGGACGTGGAATTTGCCAACCAGGTGCTGGAGGATGTGGCCAAGCGCTACCCGGTTGATATGGATAAGATTTACGTCTCTGGCTACTCCTATGGCTCGGCCATGGCCTGGCGGTATGCCTGTCAGAGCGGCAACCACGTGGCGGCGCTGCTGGGGATTGCCGGGGCGTTTCCGCCGGGAGAGACCTGCCCCGAGGCGCCGCGCGAGGTGCGCCATGTGCATGGGGTGAGCGATACGGTTATGCCCTTTCCGAATGACCGGCTTGGGGCCGAAACCGTGCCGATGGGGCTGTGGCGCGCCCGGCTGAATTGCGGCGCGGGCCGCGGGACCGGCGACTGGCAAGTGGTGGAGTTCCTAACGCTCTCGCGCAAGGAGTGGCGCGATTGCAGCGCGGGGCAGGTGGTTCTGGACATCCATCCCGGCGGTCACTTCATCCCGCATGGCTGGATCGGGCGGCAATTGGATGAGCTTTTGGGGCGCACTCCCAGCTATCCGTGACCACGGGGGCAGCGGACCCTTGAACCTTGGCGCATTCTTTGCCATTGCCTCAGGTCAAACACGCATGTCTGCCAAGGGGTCCCCGACCGATGAAATTCACGCTTTCCTGGCTGAAAGACCACCTCGACACCGACGCCTCGGTGGAAGAGATCACTGATGCCCTGACCGATCTGGGCCTTGAGGTCGAAGGGGTCGTCAATCCGGCGGACGCGCTGAAGGACTTCAAGCTTGGCTATGTGAAGCACGCCGAGAAGCACCCGGACGCCGACAAGCTGCGGGTCTGCAAGGTAGACACCGACGAGGGCGAGCTGCAGATCATCTGCGGCGCGCCGAACGCGCGTGAAGGCATCACCGTGGTGGTCTGCAAGCCGGGCATGTATATCCCCGGCCTCGACATCACCATTGGCGTCGGCAAGATCCGTGGCGTTGAGAGCTTCGGCATGATGGCGTCGGAGCGCGAGCTGGAGCTGTCGGAAGAGCATGACGGCATCATCGAGCTGCCCTCGGGCGAGGTTGGCGACAGTTTTGTCGATTGGCTGGCGGAGAACGATCCGGCCAAGGTCGACCCGGTGATCGAGATCGCGATCACCCCGAACCGCCCCGATGCGCTGGGCGTCTATGGCATCGCCCGCGATCTGGCGGCACGGGGCCTCGGCACCCTCAAGACCCGCGCGTTTGAGGCGATCCCGGGCGATTTCGCAAGCCCGGTCAAGGTCACCATCGACGCCGACACGCTGGACGGTTGCCCGCTGTTTGCGGGCCGGGTGATCAAGAGCGTGAAGAACGGCCCCAGCCCGCAGTGGCTGCAGGACCGGCTGAAGGCGATCGGCTTGCGCCCGATTTCGGCGCTGGTGGACATCACCAACTACTTCACCTTCGACCAGAACCGCCCGCTGCATGTGTTCGACGCGGCCAAGGTCGCAGGCGACCTGCGGGTGCACCGTGCCCAGGGCGGCGAAACGCTGAAGGCGCTGGACGAGAAGGAATACACCTTCGGCGCGGGCCAGATGGTGATTTCCGACGCCAACGGCCCCGAAAGCATCGGCGGCATCATGGGCGGCGAGGAGACCGGCTGCACCGAGGAAACCGTGGATGTGTTCCTGGAAAGCGCGTTCTGGGATCACGTGCAGATTGCCATGGCGGGGCGGGCGCTGAAAATCAACTCCGACGCACGCTACCGCTTTGAGCGCGGCGTCGACCCTGAATACACCATCGAGGGCCTGCACCGGGCGACCCAGATGATCCTGGACCTTTGCGGCGGCGAGCCGTCGGAGGTGGTGATTGCGGGCGATGTGCCGGATCATTCGCGCGCCTACAAGCTGGACGCCGACCGGGTGCAGTCGCTGGTGGGGATGGAGATCCCGGAAAGCGATCAGCGCCAGACCCTGACCCGCCTCGGCTTCCGCCTGGAGGGCAGCATGGCGCATGTGCCGAGCTGGCGTCCGGACGTGCAGGGCGAGGCTGATCTGGTAGAAGAGGTCGCGCGGATTGCCTCGCTGACCAAGCTGCAGGGCAAGCCGCTGCCGCGCCTGACCGATGGCATCCCGAAACCGGTGATGACGCCGCAGCAGCGCCGCCAGCAGATGGCGCGCCGCACCTGCGCCAGCCTCGGCTACAACGAGGTGGTGAGCTACAGCTTTATCGACAAGGCCTCCGCCGCGCTGTTCGGCGGCGGCGATGATGCCACCATGCTGGCCAACCCGATCTCGTCCGAAATGTCGCATATGCGCCCCGATCTGCTGGCTGGCCTGCTGCAGGCCGCAGCCCGCAACCAGGCGCGCGGCTACATGGATCTGGCGCTGTTTGAGGCAGGCCCTGCCTTCACCGGCGGCGAGCCGGGCGAGCAGGTGAACCAGATTGCGGGCCTCTTGGTGGGCCGCACCGGGCCGAAGGACGTGCATGGCGCTTCGCGCGCGGTGGATCTTTATGACGCCAAGGCCGACATTGAGGCGGTTCTGGCTGCCATTGGCGCCCCGGCCAAGGTGCAGGTGTTGCGCGACGGCGCTGCCTGGTGGCACCCGGGCCGCCACGGCCGCATTTGCCTGGGCCCGAAAAAGACCCTGGGCGTCTTTGGTGAGCTGCATCCCAAGGTTCTGAAAGAGATGGGCATCAAGGGTGCCGCGGTCGCCTTCACCATCTGGCCGGATGAAATTCCGCTGCCGCGCAAATCCTCTGCCACTCGCCCGGCGCTGGCAATCAGCGATCTGCAGGCGGTGGAGCGGGACTTTGCCTTTGTGGTGGATGACAGCGTCGAAGCACTGACCCTGGTCAATGCTGCTGCGGGTGCCGACAAGGCGCTGATCGAAGACGTGCGAGTCTTTGACGAGTTCATCGGCGGCAGCCTGGGTGAGGGCAAGAAATCGCTGGCGATCACCGTGCGGCTGCAGCCCAGCGACAAGACTCTGAAGGAAAAGGACATCGAGGCGGTGAGCGAGAAGATCATTGCCAAAGTGACCAAGGCAACCGGCGGCACTCTGCGCGGGTAACGGCTGGCCCAAGGCTTTTGAGAAAAAGCCTTGGCAAAAGTTTTGAGGAAAACTTTTGGGCGGCTCCCGGTTTCGGGGCCGCCTTTTTCCTTTGCGGCGGCGGTTCAGAACCGCATCTTCAGCCCAGTCAGGTAATCGGCCAGAATGTCGAACACCAGGCGGATGCGGCGGCTGGTATGCAGCTCGCGATGGGTGGCCAGCCACAACGGGAACTCCAGCGTTGGCAGATCTTCCAGGTCCAGCGGCTCAACATCCGGGCTTTTGCGGGCGATGGCGTCCAGCATCGGCACGATGCCGAACCCCTGCCGCACCAGTTCCCAAGCCGCCAGGCCGCTGGTTGAACCAACAGGGAAGTTGTCTTCGCTCAGCCGGATGCCGAGCGGTTCCATGTAGCCGAGGAACTGGGGAATATCGCCGAAGGACACGAAGTCATGGGTGCTGAGGTCGGCGCGGCAGCGCGGGGTTCCGCGGCGCTCCAGATAGCTGCGGGCGGCATAAAAGCGGGCGGTGGTGTCCTGCATCTTGCGGGCGATCAGGTCCGGCTGCTCCGGACGGACGTGGCGGACGGCGATATCGGCCTCGCGCCGCTGCAGGTCGCGGATATCATCCGCGGCAACAATCTCAATCCGCAGCCGCGGCGCCTGCTGGCGCAGCCGCTCCAGCACCCCGGGCAGGATATGGGCCGAGATGCCGTCGCTGGCGGTGATGCGCACCAGCCCTTCGATGGTCTGAGCCTGGCCGGTCGCGGCAAGGGCCAGCCTGTCGGCGGCCTCGCCCATCCTGCGGCTGTGGGCCAGCAGCTCCCGCCCCGCTTCGGTCAGGGCCAGCGACCGGCCCAGCCGTTCAAACAGCAGTACGCCCAGCTCCTCCTCCAGTGCGGCCACCTGGCGCGACAATGTCGGCTGGGTGAGGCCAAGCTTGCGCGCTGCTGCTGACAGAGAACCTGTTTCAGCGGTGGCAAAGAAGGCGCGGATGTGGTTCCAATCGGGGCTCATTATGCAAATACGTATATCAACACTGCGGATTTCGGCAATTTATCTGTGGTTCTTGCATGGGTAAGGTTTGGCCAGCCAAGGAGACCTGCGATGACCGCCGACGCCCGCTTTTGGAACAAGATCGCCCCGAAATACGCCAAGTCCAAGATCCGCGACATGGACGCCTACCGCTATGCGCTGGAACGGACGCGGTCCTATCTCAAGGCGGATGATACCGTGCTGGAACTGGGCTGCGGCACCGGCTCCACCGCCATTGAGCTGGCGCGCGATGTCTCCAAGATCGTCGCAACCGATCTGTCTGAGGCGATGCTGGAGGTGGGCCGCGAGCGGGCCTGGGATGCAGGTGCTGGCAATGTCGAGTTTCAATGCTGCAGCGCCGGGCAGGCGCCCGAGGGGCCGTTTGACGCGGTGCTGGCGCATAACCTGCTGCACCTGCTGCCGGACATGGCAGAGGTTCTGGACGGCGTCGCCGAGCGGCTGCGGCCCGGCGGGCTTTTCATCTCCAAGACCCCCTGTTTGGGCGAGATGCGGGGCAGCTGGAAATACTGGCTGTTTTCGGCGGCCATTCCGCTGATGCGGCTGGCGGGCAAGGCGCCAAGCTACGTGGACTTCATCGGCATACGCAGGCTGGAGGAGGCAGTGCAGAAGGCCGGGTTTGAGATCATCGAGACCGGCAACTACCCGGCCGATACCCCCGGGCGCTACCTGGTGGCGCGGCGGCGCTGAATTTTGCCTTTGCGGCTTCCGCGCTAGGTAACGGGGTGGAGGCTGAGATGTTTGAAGACCGGATGTCTGCCGGACTTCAGCTGGCCAAGGAACTGGCTGAACTGCCGATGACAGACCCTGTGGTGCTGGCGCTGCCGCGGGGCGGTGCGCCTGTGGCCCTGCCGGTTGCGCAAGCCTTGCACGCGCCCATGGACCTGATCCTGATCCGCAAGATCGGCATGCCCTCCAACCCGGAACTGGCTGCAGGGGCTTTGGCCGAGGGCAGCAATCCCATATTCAACGGCGCACTGCTGAAGGCCACGGGCATGAGGCCAGAAGATTTTGCCCCTCAGGTCGCCCAGGCTCGGGAAGAGAACGCCGCCCGCCGCGCCCGCTATCTGCAAGGACGCGACCCGATTGTGCTGGAAGGGCGCACGGTGATTGTGGTGGACGACGGGATTGCCACCGGCGCCACATTCATGGCAGCGCATTTCTGGCTGCAGGAGCGTAAGCCCGCCGGGGTGATCCTGGCTGTGCCGGTTGCACCGCCGGAAGCGGTGGACGAACTGCGCCCCTTGGTGGATACTCTGGTCTGTTTGCTGAGCCCCAGGGAGTTCTGGGCGGTCGGCGCACATTACAGGGATTTTACGCAAACCAGCGATGACGAGGTCATGGCCGCCTTGGCCGCGGCCCCGGAAGCTGGCGCAGGAAAGGACAAGACGTGGCATTGAATGTTTATCTCTCAGGCGAGATCCACACCGACTGGCGGGAACAGATCATCGAAGGCGCCAAGGGGCTGGAGGTGAGCTTCAGCGCGCCGGTGACGGATCACGGCGCCAGCGACGACTGCGGCGTGGCGGTGCTGGGCGCTGAGGAGAACAAGTACTGGCACGACCACAAGGGCGCGATGGTCAATGCGATCCGCACCCGCAAGGGGATTGCGGATGCCGATGTTGTGGTGGTGCGCTTTGGCGACAAGTACAAGCAGTGGAACGCGGCCTTTGACGCGGGCTATGCCGCGGCGCTGGGCAAGTCGATCATTGTCCTGAGCCCGCCGGAGCATCAGCACGCCTTGAAAGAGGTGCATGCCGCCGCGCTCGCGGTAGCAGAGGAGCCGCGCCAGGTGGTCGAAATCCTCAACTACGTGCTGACCGGCAAGCTGCCTGAATGACCGCTCCCACGCTGGAGACAGAACGGCTGATCCTGCGCCCGCACCGGGTGCAGGATTTCGGGGTTGTGGCGGCGCTTTGGGCGGAGCCGGAGGTGGTGCGGTTCATCTCCGGCACGCCGTCGACGCCAGAGGAAAGCTGGACCCGGCTGCTGCGCTACATCGGCCATTGGCAGGCGCTGGGCTATGGCTATTGGGCCGTGACCCTGCGGGACAGCGGGCAGTTCATCGGCGAGGTGGGCTTTGCCGACTACCAGCGCAGCATGGAGCCGCCGCTGGCCGGTGTGCCGGAAGCGGGCTGGGTGCTGGCACCTGAAGTGCACGGGCAGGGGATTGCGACAGAGGCGGTTAGCCGTATCCACGATTGGGCGGCGGAGATGACGGACTGGGCGGAAACCGCCTGTATCTTTGATCCCAGCCATACCGCGTCGCACAGGGTGGCGCGCAAGCTGGGCTATGCGCCTGTGGGGGAGGCGCTCTACAGGGGCAGCCCGGCGCTGGTGATGAAACGGGGCATCCTGCGGACCTGAAACGGGATGCTCCCGCCCGGCTTCGGCCCTGGCAGGCCTTAGCCCGTTGGGCGTAGCGCCGCGCAGGGCGCGGCGGACCCGCCAGGCTGCTGGGTTGGCCTGCCGGTTGAAAGAGGTGAGGCGCGTAGGCGGTTTGCGCAGGATTTGCGTTTTCGGGATCCTTGCAACGGTTCGTTAACACGGCGGCGGTTATCTGGTGGCGATACGCACGACATTTGGAATGCCGCTCGCCTTTTCCGGAAACGGCGGCACCAGGAAAAGACCATGACAAACCGCCGCAGACCTGCCTTGCAAATCACCCAGCTGTCCGAGGACGAGGGCCTGTTCAAGCGCGAAGTGCGCGATGTGGAGGTGGAGCTGGTGCCGGTCTTCAGCCGCAACAACCGCGGCGACCTGGTGGTGAAGGGCATTGTGAAACCGGACGCAGAGGTGGAAGTGGTCTTTGCCGGCCGCCGCACCCGGGACGCGGCGGCGCTGATGGAGGTGATGAAGAAGGTCCGGGCCCAGGGGCTGCGGTCGGCTGTGAACGGGCATGAGGCCATGCTGCAGGTCCGGCGCCTGCGGCTGCCGCTCAAGGTGCGGGGCACCTGGCGGCTGCGGTTTGTCGCGGATGAGTCCGGCTGGGATCTCAAGACCTATCAGCTGCTGGCCGCGCAATGGGCTTTTACCGGGCTGGACGGGCAGACCGTCGTGTCGGGGCGCCCGCCGGAGCGGCGGCAGAACCCGGCGCAGCACCGCGCGCGGGAGGCCCGCGCCCGTAACGCCGCGATCCGCGCCATGCAGGCGGCACGGGCCGAGTGACCGCTTGAGGGCGCAACAGGAAAACGCCCCGCCAAAGGCGGGGCGCCGGGCCCAACTGGATGAGGCCTGCCAGGGCCGAAGCCGGGCGGGAGCGTCTCAGCCTGCTTTCTTGATTTCCACCGAATGCGGGTAGGGGATGGAAATGCCCTTGGCGTCAAAGGCTTCCTTAACCCCTTGGGTCAGGGCGAATTTCACTTCCCAGTAATCAGCCGCCTGGCACCAGACCCGGGCAGTCAGATCGACTGAGCTGTCGCCCAGGTTGGTCACGCGGACCCAGGGCTCCGGGTCCTGCAGCACCCGGGTGTCGGCATTTGCCTGTTCCAGGATGATAGCCTTGGCCGCTTCGGCGCTGTCGCCGTAGTCGATGCCGAACACCATATCGACCCGGCGGGTGTCGTGATGCGAGAAATTGGTGATGATCGAGCCCCAGGCCTGGCCGTTCGGCACGATGATCTGCACATTGTCGGGGGTGGCTAGCTCTGTCACGAAGAGGTTCACGTCCTTCACCGTGCCGGCGGTGCCGCCGATGTCCACATACTGGCCGATCTTATAGGGGCGGAACAGGATCAGCATAAAGCCCGCCGCCAGATCGCTGAGCGTGCCCTGCAGCGCCAGGCCGATGGCCAGAGTGGCGGCGCCCAGCATCGCGACCAGGCTGGTGGCCTGAATGCCGAAGATGCCGAGGATTGCAACCAGCACCACGGCCAGCAGCACCCAGCGGATCACGCTGGCGGCGAAATTGCCCAGCGTCGGGTCGATTTGCGGTGTCTTGTTGATACGGCTGCGCACCGCGCCGCTGATCCATCCGGTGGCTATCCAGCCCAGCACGAGCACCACCAGCGCCTTGGCGCCGCTCACCACCAGGGGCCAATAGGCGCCGGCCTGTTCAATCACTTGTTCCATTTCCGCTGTTCCTGTCGCTCTGATGTTCTGCGCTTGAATGTCCTTCAACCGTGCGGCTGTGGCAATAGCGCGCAGCGGGGAAAGATTCGGTGCGTGCGGCTCAACCTGCAGGGGGGGCGGGGCAAGCCCGGCAGCTATACTGGCGGCGCGGCACAGCGATGGGACGCACAAGCGGTATCAGGTTTTTAGAACGCAAAATTATCGTAAAAGTGGTGGATTCTCGCTGCTTTCCCGTTGAACGCGTCATTGGGGTGCGCGATCAATCAAGAAGATTTGATCTCCAGGGATTGGTTAAAGATGACTATTCAGGAAACGCTCGATGCGCCCGGCGGCGCAGGCACCACCTATGCAATTACAACTTCGGAAGATTTCCACGGCGTCCTGTCCAGTGACTACGACGAGGATTGGATCCGCGCCCAGCTGGATGCAAATTACGGCTATGTGTTCCGGGTCACCGGCGATGGTACGGCAACGAGCATTTCGGAGGCCTATCTGACGCTAAGAAATCCGAACGGCGACCAGATTGCGACGCACAACAGTTCGAACTCAACTGCGATTGTCTATACGACAACGATCTCTTCGGGCACATACTTTGCCCAGGTCGGTTATGATGGTTCGCGCTACTATGGTGAAGCGGGCAGCTATAATGTTGAACTGATCCGCGAGATCGCAACCGGTCTTGGCACCCGGGAAACCCTGCTGGTGGATGAGATCCAGAACAGCACGCTTGAGCACAACTACGACGAAGACTGGTTCCGGATGGAGCTGGAGGCGAACTATGGCTATGTGGTGAAGCTGACCGGGGACGGCTCCGCGACCAGTATTTCCGAAGCCTATCTGGTGCTGAACCAGGCCAATGGCGACCAGGTCGCCTATTCGAACAGCAGCAGCGCAACTGCGATTGTTTCGACAACGACAACATCGGCCGGGACCTATTACGCCCAGGTTGGTTATGATAACGCGGGGTACTACGGAGAAGCGGGCAGCTATAACGTCGAACTGATCCGGGAAATCGCAACCGGCCTTGGCACCCGCGAAAGCCTGGATGTGGGCGAGGTTCAAAACAGTACCATCGAATACAGCAAGGACGAAGACTGGTTCCGGATGGAGCTGGAAGCGAATTACGGCTATGTGGTGAAACTGACAGGCGACGGATCTGCGACCAGCGTCTCTGAGACTTACCTTGCGCTGAAGCAGACAAACGGTGACCAGATCTCCTATTCCGACACCGACAGCGCGTCTGCGCTTGTTTCCCTCACCACAACGTCTGCGGGAACTTACTACGCGCAGGTAGGAGACGACAGTTATCGCAACAACGGCGGGGCTGGCAGCTATAATATTGAGCTGATCCGGGAAATCGCCTCTGGCATCGGCACGCGCGAAAGCCTGACGATGGGCGAAACCGAGAACAGCACCATCGAGCATTCGCGCGACAGCGACTGGTTTGCGGTCGAACTGAAGCGGGGTGAGACCTATACCTTCCGCCTGACGAGCGACGGCGCGGCGACCGGGATCACCTCGGCCGCGCTGGGTGTGCACAGCCAGAACGGCGATGAGCTGACGTACAGCAGCACCAATGATGCCTCTGCCACCATCTACTACGAGGCCACCTATACCGGGGTGCATTACCTGCGTGCAGGCAACGCTGCTTCTTCCTACTCCGGTGGTCCGGGAACCTATGACATCTCTGCCTATTCGGACATGCCCGACAGCTATGACAGCAGCGCTGATGGCACTGTCGGGAATTTCACCCGCAGCGCGGTTGATTTCGAGGATGATCTGGACGGGTTCTCCTACAACCTGAGAGGCGGGCAAACCTATGACGTGTTTGTCTCCGGCGCGGGGCTGCAAGACGGCGTGTCCAAGGCGCGGGCAGAATACTGGGACTACGGCAGCACCCCGGAAAGCATCCTGTCGTCCAGATCCGACACGATGATGGAAAGCTTCACCGCAACCTATGATGATGAATTCCATTTCTTCGTCGGAAACTCCGCTGGCGATCAGCGCGGCACCGGCAGCTACAGCTTTGCGGTGCTGGAATCCTGGTCCGGCAATGACGAGGCCAATGTGCTGAGAGGATCGGGCAGCGCTGAATCCATTCATGGCCTGGGCGGTAACGACCAGATCAATGGCCGGGGCGGCAAGGATATCCTGTCGGGAGAAAGCGGCCGGGACAAACTGAATGGCGGCGGTGGCAGCGATTACCTGTTCGGCGGCGGCGGCAATGACAAACTGGTTGGCGGCCGCGGTGCGGATATTCTGGTTGGCGGCAGCGGCAAGGATACGCTCTCCGGTGGCAGGGGTGACGATGTTTTCGTGTTTGCCAATAGCTCAGGCAAGGATGTTGTGAAGGACTTCAACGCGGGCAGCAGCCGGGAAAAAATCGACCTCAGCGCAGTGTCCAAGATCGTCAGCTACAATGACCTTGTGAACAATCACCTGTCGCAGTCCGACGATGATGCGGTGATCTCTGCCGGCAAGCGGTTCTCGGTCACGCTGACAGACACGGACATCAGCGATCTCGATCCGGGCGACTTCATCTTCTGATAGGCACGCGGCCGGAAGATCCGCACGGCAGCTTGCGGATTTTCCGGCGGCTGTAAAAAAGCCCCGCCAATCCGGCGGGGCTTTTGCATGGATTTGGCTGTGCTTTGAAGATTACTGCTTCAGCGCCAGTTTCGGCGACAGCACGTCGAGGCCCAGGGCCTCGCCGACCGCGTAGTAGGTCAGCTTGCCGGCGTGCACGTTCAGGCCGTTCAGCAGGTGCGCATCGTCCTCGCAGGCCTGGCGCCAGCCCTTGTTTGCCAGGTTCAGCATGAAGGGCAGGGTGGCGTTGCCCAGCGCCTGGGTCGAGGTGCGTGCCACGGCGCCCGGCATGTTGGCCACGCAGTAGTGCATGATGCCGTCGACTTCATAGATCGGCTCGGCGTGGGTGGTGGCGCGGGAGGTCTCGAAGCAGCCGCCCTGGTCGATGGCGACGTCCACCAGCACCGCGCCCGGCTTCATTTCGGACAGCTGTGCGCGGGACACCAGTTTCGGCGCTGCGGCACCCGGGATCAGAACCGCGCCGATCACCATATCGGCTTCACGGACCAGCTCGGCGGTGGCGCCGGCGGTGGAGTACTGGTTCTTGAACTCGCGGCCAAAGACATCGTCCAGGTACTTCAGGCGGGTCAGCGAGCGGTCCAGGATGGTGACGTCTGCGCCCATGCCTGCAGCCACCTTGGCTGCGTGGGTGCCGACAACACCGCCGCCGATCACGACCACTTTGGCCGGGGCCACACCGGGCACGCCGCCCATCAGCACGCCGCGGCCGCCGTTGGCCTTTTGCAGGGTGTAGGCGCCAACCTGCGGGGCCAGACGGCCGGCAACTTCCGACATCGGCGCCAGCAGCGGCAGGCCGCCGCGGTCGTCGGTGACGGTCTCATAAGCAATTGCAGTACAACCGCTTTCCAGCAGGTCGTGGGTCTGCTCCGGATCGGGCGCCAGGTGCAGATAGGTGAACAGCAGCTGGTTTTCACGCAGCATCTTGCGCTCAACCGCCTGGGGTTCCTTCACCTTGACGATCATGTCGGCGGTGGCAAAGATTTCCTCGGCAGTGTCCAGGATCACGGCACCGGCGGCGGCATAGTCCTCGTCGGTGAAGCCGGCGCCCATGCCGGCGCCTTTCTGGATCACGACGTCATGGCCGTGGTTGACCGCTTCGCGGGCGGCGTCCGGGGTCATGCCGACGCGGAATTCCTGGGGTTTGATTTCGGTGGGGCAACCGATTTTCATGTGAGTATCTCCTCCAAACTCTCTGCGGTCATTTTGCCGCAGGCGGTCCGGAATGTGCTGCTTATTTGGGCAGAATAAAAACATGCCTTTCGAAGATTCTTCGCGTATGCTTGCGAAATACAGCAAGGATCTTCGCAAAATGTCGCTAGACGAAACAGATCGTCGCATTCTTTCAGTGCTGCAAAAGCAGGGGCGCATCTCTAACGCCGACCTGTCGGAGCGGGTGAACCTGTCGGCCTCGGCTTGCCACCGGCGGGTGCAGCGGCTGGAGGCGGAAGGGTACATCCGCGATTACGTGGCGCTGCTGGATGCACGCAAGATGAACGTGCCGACCACGGTTTTTGTGGAGATTACCCTGTCCGGCCAGGCGGATGAAGTGCTGGATGCGTTTGAGAAGGCGGTGTCCAGGATTCCGGATGTGCTGGAATGCCACCTGATGGCGGGGACCGCGGATTACATCCTCAAAGTGGTGGCAGAGAACACCGAGGATTTCGCCCGCATCCACCGCCAGTATCTGGCGCGGCTGCCGGGGGTGGCGCAGATGCAGTCGAGCTTTGCCCTGCGCACCGTGTTCAAGACGACGGCGCTGCCGGTTTGAGCCTGCACAGGGGGGTGACATGCGTGCACCCCCTGTACACCCCCTGTGCACCGGGCGGTGCCGGAACCTAGGCCGGACCGGGGTAGGTGAACAGCACAAGGTGGGTGAGGTTGAACCCGAAATGCATCAGCACAGGCACGCAGAACCGGCCCGTTCCCCAGTAACCCAGCCCGCAGGCAAGACCTAGCAGCGCAGCGAATGCGGCCACCGCGGGGCCGGCGCCGAGGTGGGCAAGGCCGAACAGCAGACTGGCGCTGGCAACCCCCGCAGCAGGCCCGAAGCGGCGGCTGAGACCCTGCTGCAGGTAACCGCGGAAGAAGGCTTCCTCGGCCAGGCAGGTGAGCAGCAGGTTTGAGGCCATCCACAGGGGGAGCCAGTCCGGCAGCGACGGCTCCAGTTCCAGCGCGCCGGTGAGCAGGGCCAAAGGCAGCAGGGCGGCAAGGAGCAGCAGGCCGGAGATCAACGCGGACCTGCCTGCCGGATCATTGCGCTGCAGCAGGCTGGGCCAGGCCAGCAGCAGGGCGAAGAACACCAGCGGCTTGTCCAGGTTCAGATGCAGGGAATATGGCGCGCTGGCGGGGCCGGCCTGCACCTGGCTGAGGATCAGCAGATTCTGCACGCCGGGCAGCAGATGCGCGCCAAGCGCCAGCGACCACAGCACCAGCACCGCGTGGCCGGTCAGGCCGGCAGGCCCGCGGGTGCGGGGGATGAAGGCGGCAAACAGCAGCCCGGTGGCCAGCGCCATCAGCGCCAGCGGTTCCAGATGCCCCAGCGCTGTGGCGGCTCCGGCAAAGACCGCCAGCAGGGCAAAGGCCAATCCGCGCTGCGCGGACCAGCCGGCAAGAAGCGCCGCCATCAGGATCAGCCAGGGCCAGGTTTGGGGCAGGGTGGTCAGAACAAAGCTCATGGCCTGCACATAATCCGCTCATCCGCCGGTTTTCCAGGTGGTTGTGCAGGGGCCTTGCGGCTTTTGCGCTTGAACCTGCCCGGGAATTCCGCTTGCCTTAAAGGAAGCTGCAGGCCGGCGGGTGACATCAATCCGTCATATGGCGCCGCTAGAAGGCAGTCTTTGAGCCACCTGACAAGGAAGGAACCCGCCCGTGACCCGCGAATATGAAACCGCCTCCCTCGACTGGCTGGAAGCGGAGCTGCAGGACACGCTGGACGAGGACATCGAGATCGAATTCGCCGAGCCGATGCTGAGCCAGGAGATCCGCAAGATCTACCGCGAGCAGCATCCGGAGATGCTGGACCGGCAGGTCTATTTCCGCAACCTCCTGCGGCTGCAGGCAGAGCTGATCAAGGTGCAGGACTGGGTGCAGCATACCGGTGCCAAGGTCTGTATCCTGTTCGAAGGCCGCGACGCGGCGGGCAAGGGCGGGGTGATCAAGCGGATCACCCAGCGGCTGGACCCGCGGGTGGCGCGGGTGGTGGCGCTGCCGGCCCCGAACCGGCGCGAGCAGAGCCAGTGGTATTTCCAGCGTTATGTGCCGCATCTGCCTGCGGGCGGCGAGATCGTGCTGTTCGACCGCTCCTGGTACAACCGGGCGGGTGTCGAGCGGGTGATGGGCTTTGCCACGGAAGACCAGGTGGAGCAGTTCTTCCAGGATATTCCCGAATTCGAGCGGATGCTGGTGCGTTCGGGCATCATCCTGCTGAAATACTGGTTCTCGATCACTGACGAGGAGCAGCAGCTGCGGTTCATGATGCGCATCCACGATCCGATGAAACAGTGGAAGCTGTCACCGATGGATCTGGAGAGCCGGATCCGCTGGGAACAGTATACCAAAGCCAAGGAAGAGATGCTGGAGCGCACCAACATCGCGGAGGCGCCGTGGTATATCGTCGAGGGCAATGACAAGAAGCGCGAGCGGCTGAACTGCATTGAGCACCTGTTGACCAAAATCCCTTATGAAGAGGTGCAGCACGAGAAGGTCGAGCTGCCGGACCGCAAGTACAACCCGGACTATGAGCGCCAGGTGCTGCCGGATGAGCTGTATGTGCCCAAGATCTACTAGCAACAGGGGCGGCCGCATAGGAAAGCCATGAAAAAGGGCGCGCCGCGGCGCGCCCTTTGCTGTTTGCCCGGTGGGGATCCGAACAGGATCAGAACAGGAAGTCGTTCGACTGCAGGTCCTGTTCGGAGATGCCTTTCAGCAGCAGGCTGTCGCCATCGCTGTCGGAGATCAGCAGCCCGTCTGCGGTTTGGCGGACGTGGTTGTTCATCAGGTCGCTGTAGCCGCTGATGCCGGTAGCGGCGCCCAGGTCGATGCGTTCGCCGCTGGTATTGGGGTTGAAATCGGTGACGGTGTCATCGCCGCTGCTGAAGACAAAGATGTCGGCGCCGCTCTTGCCTGCCAGCTTGTCATTGCCATTGCCGCCGTTCAGGGTGTCGTTGCCGGCGCCGCCAAAGAGCCTGTCGCCGCGGCCGCCGCCGTTCAGCTCGTCAGAGCCGTCGTTGCCGCGCAGCACGTCGCGGCCGCCGCCGCCGTTCAGCTCGTCCGCACCGGAGCCTCCGTTCAGCTTGTCGCGGCCGCCGTTGCCGTCGAGCCGGTCCTGGCCGCTGCTGCCGGACAGGGTGTCATTCCCGGCCAGCCCCGCCAGGCTGCCGGCGCTGCTGAGGGTCAGCGTGTCATTGCCCGAGGTGGCGCCCCCTGTGCTGCCGCCGGTGCCGCCGCCCGACCCGCCGCCGCCGGATCCGCCGTCCAGCTGCAGCGCGGCGCCGGTGCGGGCAAAATTCTGGGTGACCATCACCGCGTCCCAGCCCAGGAAGTTGCCGTGTTCGATGCCGATGCCGATCACCTCGACGTTGGCATTCAGGATGTTGGCGCGGTGGCCCGGGCTGTTCATCAGCGAATTGTGCAAGTCCACAACATCGTCGGCCAGGCCCGCGGCGCCGCGTTCGCTTTGCCAGGCAATGTTTTCGGCCCAGGTCCAGCTGCCGGAGAACTGAAAGCCCGCGTCCTCCATCCGGTCGCCTGCGCTGGAGCCGCCCGCGCCGGTGTGTGAAAACACATCCTGCTGCAGCATCCATTCGCTGTGGTCTTCGGCTGAATCGTTGAGGCGCAGCTCCAGCTTAACCGGGTCGAGCCCGCGCGAGGTGCGCTCGTTGTTGATCAGGTCGAGCATCTGGCGCTCGAGTTGGTTTGCCTGTGACATCAGTAACTGCTCCATGAGTGAGCCGGCTGTGCGGCGGTCCTAAACCGGTTAACGGAATTTTAAGGCGTTAAAAGGGCGGGCTGCCGTCAGGGCAGGTTTGCGGCAAAGCTCTGCTTGCAGAGGCCGGGGAATACGCGGTTTTTTGCGCGTTTTATGCGGTTTGGCTGCAGCTGCGGCGGCCGGAGGCGCGGCCGCGCGGGCGGCTGGTGGGCGGCTGGCGGGCGGCAGGCGGGCCGTATCCCGGATTTGCAGGGCGGCTGATGCCCGCGCGGGGTGCGGATAAACCGGACCGCCGGCATGAGAAATGGGAGGAGTAGGGAACAGGCAGGCCGGGCGCCGGCTGGGGGGAGCTGGCGGCGCCCGGCATCAATGGAAACCCGGACAGGCCATGCCTTGTTTGCAGGGACCAAGACAGGCGCCGGTATCGGTTGGGGGGAAGCGTATCCTGCCCAGGGTTTCACCAAACCGGGTGTTCCAAGCCCGGCAGGCGGAGGCAAAGGTTAGGGAAACGCATCTGTCTTGCCCCGCCGTAATCTCTGTATAGCAGAAAGAACTGCGGAAATACACCCTAAAGATGTAATTGAAGATAAAATACGAGCTTTGCGTGTATCCCTTTGAAATCCGGCTATCCTTTTGAGGTCCCGGAAATGACAAACCCCCGGGCTGGGCCGCGGGGGTCGTCTGATCTTCTGTTCGGGCTGATCCGGGGACCGGCCCTAGTGCTGTCCAAAGCTGGAGAGCAAGGCGTGCTTACAGCAGACCTTCGCGCTGGGCTTTCTTGCGTGCCAGTTTACGGGCACGGCGGATCGCTTCAGCTTTCTCGCGCGCTTTTTTCTCGGACGGCTTTTCGAAATGTTGCTTGAGCTTCATTTCGCGGAAGACGCCTTCACGCTGCAGCTTTTTCTTCAGGGCACGAAGCGCCTGATCGACGTTGTTGTCGCGAACACTAACCTGCATGTGGTATTCACCACCTTTCTAAGTTTTGAGTTGCAAGGAAATTGCAGGAGGTGGCCGTATAGCAAAGCGCGCATATTTTGTCTAGTAGGGTGTCAGAACGCTGACCGCGGGAGGGTGAGATGAGCGAAGACCACGATCACGGGCAGGAAGATATCAAGGCGAGTTTGCTGGATGCGGCCTTGCTGCATGTGCCGTTTGACGGCTGGTCGGAGGCGACCTTCCGCGCGGCCTGCCAGGATGCCGGCGTGCCGGAAGTGCTGGCCCATGCGGTCTGCCCGCGCGGCGGTGTGGACCTGGCGCTGGCCTATCATGCCCGCGGCGATTCGCGGATGCTGGAGCGGCTGGAGGCCGAGGACCTGTCGGGTTTGCGGTTCCGCGACAAGGTGGCGGCGGCGGTGCGCTTCCGGCTGGAGGCCGCCTGCGACAAGGAGGCGGTGCGCCGCGGCACCACGCTTTTGACGCTGCCGCAATATGCGGGCGACGGGGTCAAGGCGATCTGGGGCACCTGCGATCTGATCTGGGACGCGCTGGGCGACGGCTCGGACGATCTGAACTGGTACACCAAGCGCGCCTCGCTGGCGGGCGTCTATTCCGCCACGGTGCTGTACTGGCTGGGGGACGACAGCCTGGACCACCAGGCGACCTGGGATTTCCTGGACCGGCGCATTGATAATGTGATGGACTTTGAAAAGCTGAAGGCGGGGCTGCAGAAAAACCCGCTCTTGAAGCCGTTCCTGGTGGGGCCGAACTGGCTGGCCGAGCAGATAAAGCCGCCGAAGGGCCGCGATGATTTGCCGGGGTCGGTTGGCCCGCGGCGGTGAGGGCGGGCGGCGAGGGGCGCGCAGCTCAATGCAGCATTGCAATGAAAAGCGGCCATTTGAGCAGGTTGACCCCAGCCAGCCTGACAGCGGTAAAGGTGAGACAGCCGGAAATCAAAAAATAGACCGGCACGCGCCCTAGAGCATATCCGCGGAAGAACAGCCCTGACAGCCCCGCCAGCAGGGACAGCAGACAGAACAGAAAGGCGGTCAGAGCGCCGCCGTCCGAAATGAGCCGGGCAGTCTCTGTCTCGACGAACCTGGCTGCCGCAGCCATGAACATTAACAGGCAGAAAACCGTGCCAAGCGCACAACCGGACAGCGCCGAAAGCAGCCGCGCCCGGTTCGATGCCTTCCGCACCGCCTGAGTGGTGCGCTTTTTGACGACCGCACGCGCCATAACAACGATCCCGGTCAGAGATGCTGCATATGCGGCAATGCCAAGCACAACTGACGCCCCGAGCCCGATAGTGTCCCTGATCGCCTCGTAATTCGCGTTTGTGTGCTTCACCGCTCGAAGGCCAAGCATCATGATGACTCCGCCTGCGGCCAAAAGACCGTAGTTTGGTTTCTGCGCCCAGGCTGGCGCTGATTGCGGTGCAGCCTGGTCTAAGAGCTGCTGCTGGGGTGCGTTTGCGTGAATGCGCTGCAAACGGTTCCGAAAATCTGCATTTGACACAGGGCGAATCTCTAAGGTTCGAAATTTGTTTGCCGATCCCGGCTTGCCCCGGAAATCAGGCGGAATTCAGGCAATTTCAGCGCCGGGATGCATGTGCTGAAAACTCTTGCTTGCCCATGCAGGCAGCGGGAGGCCGCCCTGCGTTCTCCGCCGGGAAAGCGCGCAGCGGTAAATTGCGGATCATTGCCAAAGTGCGGCAATGCTGAGTTTGGCTCGCGCAGTACTTTTAACAGGCGAACGGCTAAGGCACGTTTGTGAGCGCCGGCAAAAAAAGTTTGCCAGAGATGGCAGGACTTTCTGCTGCCCGTAGGGCTGGTTCGCCTTCTCTTGAGATGTTGCGTCCGCAATCCGCCCCAGCTGCGGCGCCTTTGCTGTTTGCGCTGATCCGGCCGGATGCTAGGCAGGGGCAAGGATCAGGAGGACATATTCCGATGACAGAGATGATGCGCGCGGTGGAGATCAGCAAACCCGGCGGGCCGGAGGTGTTGCAGATGTGCCAGCGCCCGGTACCGCAGCCAGGCCATGGCGAGGTGGTGATCAAGGTGGCCTATGCGGGCGTGAACCGCCCCGATGCGCTGCAGCGCGCCGGTGCCTACGACCCGCCCAAGGGCGCCAGCGACCTGCCGGGGCTGGAAGCCTCGGGCGAGGTGGCGGCCGTGGGCGCGGGCGTCAGCGGCATCGCAGCCGGTGATCAGGTCTGCGCATTGCTGCCCGGCGGCGGCTATGCGGAATATGCGGCCACGCCTGCGGCCCATTGCCTGCCGGTCCCGGACGGGCTGGACCTGAAACAGGCGGCCTGCCTGCCGGAAACCTTCTTTACCGTCTGGTCCAACGTTTTCACCCGCGGCGGGCTGAAGGCCGGGGAGCGCTTCCTGGTGCATGGCGGCTCATCCGGGATCGGCACCACCGCCATCCAGCTGGCCCGTGAATTCGGCGCCCGGGTGTTTGCCACCGCCGGGTCGGATGAGAAATGCCAGGCCTGCCTGGATCTGGGTGCCGAGCGCGCGATCAACTACCGCAACGAGGATTTCGTCAAGGTGCTGCGCGCCGAGGGCGGCGCCGATCTGGTGCTGGACATGGTCGGCGGCGACTACATCCCCCGCAATGTCAAGGCGATGGCAGAGGATGGCCGCCTGGTGCAGATCGCCTTCCTGCAAGGGCCGAAGGTGGAGCTGAACTTTGCCCTGATGATGGTCAAGCGGCTGACGCTGACCGGCTCAACCCTGCGGCCGCAAAGCGATCTGGCCAAGGCGCAGATTGCCCGGGACCTGCGCGAGGCGGTCTGGCCGCTTTTGGAGGCGGGCAAGGTGGCGCCGGTGATGGACAGCGAATTTGCGCTGGAGGAGGCGGCTGCGGCCCATGCCCGGATGGAAAGCTCCGGCCATATCGGCAAGATCGTGCTGAAGGTGGGCTGATCTTCAGTTTTGGCAATCAAAAGAGGGCCGGCAGCTGTGCCGGCCCTCGCGCGTGTTAACTGCCGCGGCCTCAGTCCACGGCGCGCCGGTACAGATGCCAGGTTGCATGCCCCAGCACCGGCACCACGATGATCAGCCCGGCCAGGAACGGGATCGCTCCGATCACCAGGGCAGAACCGACAATCACGCCCCAGGTCATGCAGATAACGGGGTTCTTGCGCAGCACCTTGATTGAGGTGGCCACCGCCACCGGCAGGCCCACATGGCGGTCCAGCAGCAGCGGGAAGGATACCAGGCTCATCGCCAGGGCGGCAAAGGCAAAGACAGCGCCCACGATGCCGCCGCTGATCGCCATGATCCAGCCCTCGCGGGTGGTCACCACGTCGGCAGCAAAGCCCAGGATCGAGGCCGGCGGCTCCGGCCCCAGGGTGCGGCTGTAGATCATATCCGCCGCCACCAGCCAGATGATGAACAGCGCCGCCAGATACATGCCCAGCACCAGGATGCCGCCAAAGGCAGGCGAGCGGATGACGCCAAAGGCATCCATCCAGCGCGGCTCAAACCCGGCTTCGCGGCGCGAGGACATCTCATAAAGCCCGACCGCAGCGACCGGGCCGAGGATCGCAAAACCCATGATCATCGGCACGATGAGCGGCAGCAGATTCATTGACAGGCTCATCACGATCAGGGCGATGCCGATGATCGGGTAAAACAGCACCAGGAACATCGCGTCAGAGCGGCAGGCGGCAAAATCCTCCAGCCCCGCGGCCAGGGAATGGATGATGTCATCCATGCTGAGCTTGCGCGCCTTGGGCAGTTCCTTGACGCCGTCGCTGCCCATCTCGCTGACGGTTTCGCCGATATGCTGCCCGGTGGTCTCTGCACTCTGCAGAAGCCAGCTGAGCGGGTTACCGATTGTCTTTGCCATGCGCTTCCTCCTCCTCGCTGACCAAAACGGAAGTGCCGTTCAGGCAGGGCCGGGCGCGGCACGTAACATAATACTAGCACAAAACCGGCCGAAGTGTGCTTCACAGGCCATTTATTGCCGCGTGCGGGGTGCGCGCCTTGCGGCGCCGGCCTCCGGCGGGGGTATTCCGGGCAAGAGGAAGGCGGAAGCGGGTGCAAAAATCACGGTGCCTGACATTTGCGCGGGCCTGGCTTCTTTCTGGTCTGAAATACTCCGGGGTGAATTGGCCGTCAGGCCAAGAGGGGCGGCGCCCCTTTTCCCGTCAAGCCTGCGGGGCAGCGCCTTCAGCGCACCGGTGCAAAGCGGGCGTCCTTCAAAGTGCAATCCTTGATCACATCGCGGCCGCAGGGCACCGGCTCCAGTGCCTTGGACAGGCAGATGCGGGCCTCCTGGATGGCGCCGCCGCGGCAGGTGATGGTCAGGCTGTCGCGGCTGAGGTCCGGGTTTTCCTGCAGAAACGCCTGCTCGACGACGGAGGCGGGCAGGGTCACGGGCTTTTCGAGCCTGCGGAAGGCGGCGGGGCGGGTGATGCGCCCGTAAGCTTCGCGCATGGCGGCATAGTAGCCGCGGGCGCTGAGGCCGGAGCAGGTGCCGTGTTTCTTCCACTGGTGCCAGGCAAGGCCGGCGCTGCCCATGATGCCGGCCATCTCGCGGCTCATCGCGCGGCTTGGCGGCGCCTCTGCCGTGCGGCAGTAGCTGGGCCAGCCGCGGTGGTACTGGGGCCACAGCCCGTGCAGGGTCCAGCCGTGGTCGTGACGGGCGTCACACTGGTCCGCATTGCGCGCGTCGCCCTCCTGCGCGCACCAGTTCGGCGACCAGCTGAGCGCCAGCACGTAATAGTCGAAGTCGCCCGCAGGCTCGCCTTCTGCTGCGGCAACGGCGGGCAGCAAGGTCAGGACGGCGGCAAAAACACCTGTGAACAACTTGCGCATTGGCCTCTTTCCTTATGCAATGATGCCGACTATATAGGGCGGAAGTTCCCCGACAACGGAAACCTGCCCCGGAACGCCGGGGACGCCATTTCAGGCGGCGGGAGAGATGTATCCGGGGACCAGAGGTGTTTTAAGGAGATGAGCACATGGCAAAACCGTTGATGGCCAAGGCAACCGCCGTGTGGCTGGTGGACAATACCACGATCAGCTTCAAGCAGATTGCCGATTTCGTGGGTATGCACGAGCTGGAGATCCAGGGCATCGCCGACGGTGAAGTGGCGGTGGGCGTCAAGGGGTTTGACCCGGTTGCCAACAACCAGCTGACCCAGGAAGAGATCGACAAGGCGCAAGGCAACCCGCTGCACAAGCTGAAGCTCAAGTTCAACCCGGCCGCGGCCGGCGAGGAAAAGCGCCGCGGCCCGCGCTACACTCCTCTGTCCAAGCGCCAGGACCGTCCCAACTCGATCCTGTGGCTGGTCAAGTTCCACCCGGAACTGAGCGACGGCCAGATCGCCAAGCTGGTGGGCACCACCAAGCCGACCATCCAGTCGATCCGCGAGCGCACCCACTGGAATATTGCCAACATGCAGCCGATCGACCCGGTGGCGCTGGGCCTGTGCAAACAGTCCGAGCTGGACTTTGCCGTGCAGAAGGCCGCAGCCAAGAAAGCGGCCGAAGGCGGCGTGATGAGCGATGACGAGCGCCGCAAGCTGGTCTCCACCGAACAGTCGCTGGAGATGGACGCAGAGCCCAAGATCCCGACTGCGATCGAGGGCCTGGAGACCTTCACCCTGGGCGGCGGCTCCAGTGCGGAAGACGAGAAGAAAGAAGAAGATATCCTTGACGCCGACAGCTTCTTCAACCTGCCTGCGGGCAGCGATGACGAGGATGAGGACGAGGATCCGCGCTTCTGAATCCCTTCCGGGACCGGCGGCGCAACCGCTTAAGTCATTAAAAAGCCGCAGATCCAGTGCTCTGGATTTGCGGCTTTTTCTGTTAGAATTGAAATTCAACATTACAACATGTTGACTATGCGGCCCTGTTTTGCGCAGCATGATGTTGCGGGCGGTTGTGTTCCAGAGCGCCCGCAAAATCCGGGGAGCGGGAGGCGCCATTTATGTTGCAGGCGGTTTCCAAAGTGTAAGGAACAGGGAGTTATTGAGTATTGCCAGCGGCCGGGCGGCACGTGCCTGTCCGCGGTAGGGGTGGCAGGAGTACACGCAATGGATGCAGCAGGGGCAATGGCGCTTGGGGAAAGCGGCCGTTTGGATCTGGCAACGCTTGCCCGTTTGAGCGGTTTGGAGTTCTGCCAGGAATTTGTCGACCAGCTGGCGCGCGGTTTTGGCGCCGATCTGGTGACGGTGGGTGAGCTGAAGGTCATGGAGACCGAGCGCATCCGGGTGCTGGCAAGCTGGTTCGACGGCTTGCAGCTGGGTGATTTCGAATATGAAAGCTGTGTGACGCCCTGCCACGACGTGGTGCTGAGCGGCGATCCGCATATCTTTCCCTGCCGCGTTCAGGAACTGTACCCGGACGATGAGATGTTCATTGAGGAAGGCATCCAAAGCTATGTGGGTGTTGCCCTGAAAAACGCCGATGGCGATGCAATCGGCCTGGTGCAGGCGTCCTGGCGGCAGGAAATCGACAGCGTCCTGGCAGCGCAGATCGTGGCGCTGATGGAGCAGTTCGCGGACCGCCTGGGGGCTGAGATTTCCGGGCTGCAAACTCTGGCCACGCTTGCGGTGCTGGCCGAAGGGCCGGCCGGGACCTCCCCGCGGGAGGCTTTCCGCCAGCTGGCGGAGCAGCTGCAGGGGGCGCTCAAGGTGCGCTCGGCCTTTATCGCCGAATGCATGGAGGACCGGCCGGAGTGCTTCCGGGTGCTGGCCTGCTGCCAGGAGGGGCAGCAGGTGGAGGCTGCCGAGGACACGGTCGTGCCCTATGAGGGCACCCCTTGCGCGATGCTGGCGGGGCGGGAGAAATTCCTGGTGCCGGGCGGGCTGCAGGAGGCCTTTCCCGGGCAGGCCCATTTCAGGGAACAGAACCTGCAGTCCTATCTCGGGCTGCCGCTGACGGATGCCGATGGCTCTGTGATCGGCCATTTTGCGCTGCAGCATGACCGGGAAATCAAACAGCGCAAGCTGGAGACGGATCTGATTGCACTGTTCGCTGCCCGGATCGGGCTGGAGCTGCGCCGCCGCAAGGCGGAGCTGCGCCGCCGCCAGGCGGAGGAAGCGCTGCTGATCAAGCACAAGACGGAAAGCCTGGGGTTGCTGGCAGGCACCATTGCGCATGACTTCAACAATCTGCTGGCGTCCATGCAGGGGCGCACCGAACTGGCATTGGCGCATCTTGAGACCCGCCACCCGGCACGGGAGCATGTGGAAGTTGCGGAGCAGGGCCTGCAGGCCTCGGCGGCGCTGGTGCGGCAGCTGCTGAATTACGCCAAGGGCGGCGGCAGCCGGGAACAGGGGCTGTGCGACCTCAATGCCATCGTGCGGGAGACCATGGCGCTGGTGCCGGTGGAGCGCAAGATGGGCAAATCGGTGGCGCTGGACCTGGGGGACGGAGGGCTGACGGCGCAGATGGACCCGGCCCAGGTCAGCCAGCTGCTGATGAACCTGGTGTTCAACGCCGTGGAGGCGATCGGCAGCGGGGGCGGCACCGTGACTGTGACAACCCGGAAAATCCGGCTTGGCAGCGCGGAGCGGGGCAAGCTTTTGAAGGGGGCGGCGATGCCTGCTGGCCCCTGCCTGCTGCTGGAGGTGCGCGACACCGGCGCAGGTATGGACCGGCAGACGGTCACCCGGATTTTCGATCCCTTCTTCACCACCAAGCCCGGCGGACGCGGTCTTGGCATGGCGGCGGCGCTGGGCATCATCAGCCGCCACCAGGGCGGGCTGGCGGTGGACAGCCGCGAAGGCGAGGGCACGGCCTTCCGGTTCTACTTCCCGGCAACCGCTGCGCCGCCCGAGGCTGCGGCTGCACCGGAGCAGGCGCAGGAGCGTCCGGCCGAGGTGCGCCGGATCCTGGTTGTGGATGATGAGGATACAGTGCGCCGGGCGGTGGCGGGGCTGCTGCAATTGCGCGGCTGCGATGTGGTGCAGGCCGATGGCTATGACGCGGCGCTGGCCCTGCTGCAGGAGAAAGGGCCGTTCGACCGGGCGGTGATCGACATGAGCATGCCGGGCCGGGGCGGCTGGGAGACGCTGTCCAGCCTGCGGCAGCAGCAGCCGGGTCTGATCGCGGTCATGATGAGCGGTTTTGCCATTGGCGCGGCAGAGGCCGGGTTTCCGGAACTGGCGGATGCGCAGGTTCTGGACAAGCCTTTCAGCAAGGAAAAACTGTACCGGGCGGTGTTCCGCTAGGTTCAGGGACGGGACAGGGTGGCACGGGTATTGTGCGGATACAAAATTCCAGTTGACGGAGCCAAGGGGCAGGCCCAAGCCTCAAGGCTGTTTTTTCAGGAATGGAACTCCGGAGTTTGCCTATGCCTGTGCTCAATTTCTCATATGCAAAGATCAGGGATGCGGATTTGTTTCGCGATTATGCCGGGCGCGCGGCGGTGCTGATGGAGGCGCAGGGTGTTGAGGTGGTCACCCGCGGCAGTTTCGCCCGGGTGCTGCGCGGTGGTTCAAGCTATGGTGAGGTGGCGGCGGTGTTCCGCTATCGGGACATGGACGCGGCGGAGCGGTTCTACAGCAGCCCGGAATACCTGCCGCTGATACCGCTGCGGGACGCGGCCTGCGACATGACCATTCATTTCTACGAAGAATAACAGTTCAGGCCCGCCGGGCGCCGTCAGATTTCCTTGCGCGCCTGCATCGCGGCGGAAATGGTGCCGTCGTCGAGGTAGTCCAGCTCGCCACCGATCGGCACCCCCTGCGCAAGCGAGGTGAGCTTCACCTGTCCCTGCAGCTGGTCGGCGATGTAATGCGCCGTGGTCTGGCCGTCGATGGTGGCATTCAGCGCCAGGATCACCTCGCGGACGCCCTCGGTCGCGACCCGGTCGACCAGCCGCGGGATGCGCAGATCTTCAGGGCCTACCGCATCCAGTGCCGAGAGGGTGCCCCCCAGCACGTGATAGCGGCCCTTGAACACGCCGGACCGCTCCATCGCCCAGAGGTCGGCCACATCCTCGACCACGCACAGCTCGCCGTTGCCGCGCACCTCGTCGGTGCAGATCGGGCAGATCTCGCTGGTGCCCACATTGCCGCAGTTGAGGCATTCGCGCGCTGTCGCGGCCACCTCGCTCATCACGTCAGCCAGCGGCGTCAGCAAGAGCGCCCGCTTGCGGATCAGATGCAGCACTGCGCGGCGCGCCGAGCGCGGCCCCAGCCCCGGCAGCTTGGCCATCAGGTCAATCAGGTCTTCGATGTTGCTGGTGGAGTTCTTGATCATGCCTTGGGCCCTTTGTGTTCCAGCCATATAGGCTGATCGGGACAGGGAAGCGCAAGGGCGGGGCGGCAAAATGTTCGGGGTTTGTTTTTCTGGCGCCCCGGGGGTATGCCTTGCCTGGAAGGGCGGAGGGTTTGAAATGGAAGGCAGGATTGCGCGGGAGGCAGATGAAACTCCCCAGTTGCGTTTTGCCCGGCTGACGGCGGTTGCGCCGCAAGTGATTGCCCGCCACATGTCAGACCCGCGGATGGCGGCGCATATGCCGTTGCTGGCAGGGGCTTGGGATGAGGAGGCGGCCAAGGATTTTGTGGCGGCCAAGGAGGCCTGCTGGCAGCGCGACGGGCTGGGCCATTGGGCGTTTTTGCGCGGTGAGGATTACCTCGGCTGGGGCGGGTTCCAGAAAGAAGGCGCGGAGTGGGATTTCGGGCTGGTGCTGCGGGCAGATTGCTTTGGCCTTGGCCCCGCAATTGCGCGCAAGGCGCTGGATTTTGCCCGTGCGGACTCGCGCATTCCCTATGTTACCTTCCTGCTGCCGCCGACGCGGCGGCATCTGCGGCCGCTGATGCGGCTGGGGGCGGTGCAGACCGGGGAAGTGCAGTACGAAGGCCAGCGGTTCCTGAAGTTCCGGCTGGAGACGGGCTAACCAAGGCGGGGCAAAGAAAAAGGCGGCACCAGACGGGCCGCCTTTTGGCGTTCAGCTTGCCGGTTCTTAGAACGGCAGCTTGATGTCCTTGGGCAGACCCATGCTTTCGGTCAGCTTGGTCATCTCTTCCTGCGCCTTGTCCGCGGCCTTGGCCTGGGCGTCCTTGATGGCGGCCAGGATCAGGTCCTCAACCACTTCCTTATCGTCGCCGTTGAAGATCGACGGGTCGATGTCCAGGCCCTTGAGGTCGCCCTTGGCAGAGGCGGTTGCCTTGACCAGGCCTGCGCCGGCCTCGCCGGTCACCATGACGTTGTGCAGGTCTTCCTGCATCTGCGCCATCTTGGTCTGCAGTTCCTGTGCCGATTTCATCATCTTGGCCATGTCGCCAAGACCGCCGAGGCCTTTGAGCATCTTTGTTCTCCTGAGATTTTCGGTTTGGGGCACAAATACGGGCCGCGGGACCGCGAAACAAGGGGCAGGATTGCCGGTTTGCCGGACTTTAGGGTCAGGACCCATCAACCCTGCACCGCTGGTTTGTCTGATTTTGTTCCTGACCAGGCACGGTCCCGCGGGAATAGTGGCTCTATTTCAAGGGGCTGTAACGCAGTTCAGGGGCAAAATCAGTCAAATCCTGCGGACGCGCGAACCGCTGCAAAGCAGCGGCTTTGACCGCTTGGAATTGACACCGCCAGTCCCGGCGCGCTCAAAACCCCTGCTTTCTTGCCGTTCGCGCGCCAGCTGTGCAGGTTTAATGGGTCTTGACCCTAGTGCCCTTTCGCCCGGCCGACAGGCCGGGCAGCGCCTGACCTTCCCCCTGGGAAGGCGCTTTCGCGCCCACCCAAGGTCAGGCGCTGCCCTGCGTGAATGCGTCACCCGTCCTCGAACGGATCCCATTCGTCTTCCACTTCGGGCAGGGCTTCGGCGGCGACTTCGGCGGCCAGTTCCTCAGGCGTGCGGATACGGGTGATCTTGGCCTTGGGGAAGCTGTCCAGCACCGCCTGCACCAGCGGATGCGCCGCCGCCTTCTCGCGCAGGGCGTTCTCGGCGGCGTCGCGGATCTCGGCAATGGTTGCGGCATCGCCGTCCGGCGCTATGGAGACCACCCAGCGGGCGCCGGTCCAGTTCTGCAGCGCAGAGCCAAGCCGGGCGGCAAGGTCGCGCGGCGCCTGTGCTGACGGGGTGAATTCGATCCGCCCTGGCTGGTAGGAGACCAGCCGCACGCCGGTTTCGACCTCGACCAGCAGTTTCACGTCGCGGTTGGTGCGGATCAGTTCGACCACATGCTCGAACGACGGGTAGCGGGCGAGGGCAGAGCTGACCTGCGGCGCCAGCGCGGCCACCGTGCCGCCGCTGCCATGGGCCACCGGTGCGCCACCGGGCGCGCCGCCTGCCGGGCCGCCTTGCGGCGCAGCACCGCCAAGCGCCGGGGCGCCCATGCCCTGCATCGGCACACCGCCGCCGGGGCCGCCGGGACCGGGCGGCGGCGGGGGGGGTGTGTCCTGCAGCTTGCGGATCAGCTCCTCAGGCGAGGGCAGGTCGGCCACATGGGTCAGGCGGATCACCGCCATCTCTGCGGCCATCATCGCGTTTGGCGCAGCGGCCACTTCCTCCAGCGCCTTCAAGAGCATCTGCCACATGCGGGTCAGCACCCGCATTGCCAGCGCATCCGCCATCGCTTTGCCGCGGGCGCGCTCATCGGGGCTGACGGTGGGGTCCTCAGCCGCGTCGGGCGTGATCTTCACCACCGAAACCCAATGGGTGATCTCGGCCAGATCGCGCAGCACCGCCAGCGGGTCGGCGCCCTCGGCATACTGGCCGCTGAGTTCGGTCAGGGCGGCGGCCGCATCGCCGCGCAGGATCATATCCATCAGGTCCAGCACCCGGCCGCGGTCGGCAAGGCCCAGCATGGCGCGGACCTGATCGGCTGTGGTTTCACCAGCACCATGGGAAATCGCCTGATCCAGCAGCGAGGTTGCATCCCGCGCGGAGCCTTCGGCGGCGCGGGTGATGAGGGCCAGCGCGTCCTCGGCAATCTCGGCACTTTCAGCCGTGGCGATCTTGCGCAGGAGGGCAATCATCACCTCCGGTTCGATCCGGCGCAGGTCGAAGCGCTGGCAGCGCGACAGCACCGTCACCGGCACCTTGCGGATCTCGGTGGTGGCGAAGATGAATTTCACATGCGCCGGCGGCTCCTCCAGTGTCTTCAGCAGCGCGTTGAAGGCGGAGGTCGACAGCATGTGGACCTCGTCGATGATGTAGATCTTGTAACGGGCCGAGGCCGCGCGGTATTGCACCGAGTTGATGATTTCGCGGATGTCATTCACACCGGTGCGCGAGGCCGCGTCCATCTCCATCACGTCGACATGGCGGCCTTCCATGATCGCCACGCAATGCTCGCATTTGCCGCAAGGGTCGGTGGTGGGGCCGCCCTGGCCGTCCTCGCCCACGCAGTTCATGCCCTTGGCGATGATCCGCGCGGTGGTGGTTTTCCCGGTGCCGCGGATGCCGGTCATGATGAAGGCCTGGGCGATACGGTCAGCGGCAAAGGCGTTTTTCAGGGTGCGCACCATGGCGTCCTGCCCCACCAGATCGGCAAAGGTTTCGGGCCGGTATTTGCGGGCCAGAACCTGGTATTGCGATTGGGTGGTGCCGCTGGGAATGTCGTTCATGGTGTCTCGTGCCGGATTCGGTGTGCGGGGGTCCCGCGTTCCGCGCAGGGTATTGAAGCGCAGCCGGTTCGTCCACCGCAGAAGGCAGTAAAGCCAGGGCTGCAAAAGCGCTTTGGCTTTCTGCGGTTAGCGGCTAGTCTGGAGGGAAGGGGGAAATGCGGGGGAAGTGCAGGGGCGCGGCGTCCAGGGAGGCGGTATGCAAACTGAAGACACTTCAAAGCCAGCGGTGCAGGAGACTGCCGCGCTGGCCGGCCTGACCATCCACGCGCTGTCAGCGGGCGGCGGCATTCTGGCGCTGTGCCGGCTGCCGGGCGGCGCCGGCGATTACCGCAGCGACCTGATCCAGATCTATCAATGGAAGCCGGGGCTGGTGATCTCGATGACCACCGAGGCTGAGCATGTGGCCGCCGGAGTGCCGCGGCTGGGCGTCGACATCCAAAGCATGGCCTGCCGCTGGCTGCATTTGCCGGTGCCGGATTTCCAGGTGCCGCCACCGGCAGTGAATGAAAAATGGGCCGCCGCCAGCCAGTCGGCGCGGCAGGCGCTGGCAGGCGGCGGCCGGGTTCTGGTGCATTGCAAGGGCGGCTGCGGGCGCTCCGGCATGGCGGTGCTGCGGCTGATGATCGACTGCGGCGAGGACCCGGTCCAGGCGCTGGCGCGGCTGCGCTCGGTGCGGCCCTGTGCGGTGGAGACCGAGGCGCAGCTGGATTGGGCCTGCGCGGGGCAGGGTGTCAAACACTGAGGGCAGCGCCTGACCCTGGGTGGGTGCGAAGCGTCCTCCCGTTTTGCCGGAGGCAAACCTTTGGTTTGACGGGGAGGGGCGGACGCTGCCCGGCGGTGCCGCCGGGCGGATCACTCGCAGTCTGGAATTCTTATAGCGCCAGCATTTGCTCTGCCTGATGCGCCTCTGCCGTTTTCGGCAGCGCCTCCATCAGCGCGCAGGGGCGGGCATCCAGTTGCGAGGCGGCAAAGCCGGTGCCGTCGCGGCTGAGGATCGCATCGGCGAACCGGTCCAGGCCCTCGCGCGGGGCCTCTTCCCCGACACCGCAGAACAGCCGGATCCGGTCATGGCTGGCTACGAACTGCGCCGGGCAGTTGCGCGGGCAGCCGTCCAGCGCGCTGGTGCCGGTGATTTCAAAATCCTCCTGGGTCAGCGGCTTGGCCTTGGTCATCGCCTCGGCCAGCTTGGCGATCATCCGCTCTGCCGCGGGGCAGGGTTTCCCGAGGTATTTGCAATCCGTTGCCGCATAGAAATGCGTCTGGTCCGTCCACATCATGTTTGCGCCCTCCGCGCGTGGTGCGGGGAGTTCTGGGGACAAGAGACCGGATGAGAAAGCGGAAAGCCCCGCGGTGCCATCAGACCCTGTCCGGACACCCCGCCCGGGTTCGAGTTTCATATCCGATGGCAGGTCTCCTGACTTGCGGGTCGCAGCTTTCCCGATCCTTCCCGGCCTCTTTGAGGGCCAGTGGCTCTATCGGGGTCGCTCGCCGCTTACAGTTGCGGGGGCAGTCGCGGAATTGGCCTTGCGCAGGGCGGGGCCGCACCGTGTTCCCTTTTCATCCCGGACACAAGATTCTGTGGCGCGGGAACCATCGGCACAATCGGTAGCGGTTGGATCCCTGAGTTGTCAATCGTTTTTCTGCAGCTGCATTGGGTTTGGCTGGGGTCTGTGCATCTGCAGGTGCAGCCCCCGGATCACATCCGAATCGCGCCGCACCCGGGCCAGCTGCCAGCCGCCTTGCAGCAGGATATAGAAATTCTCGGCAGCGGCGCGGGCCTCAGCCTCAGGCAGGCCCAGGCGCCGGGCATGGGCTGCGGTCCCGGTGATCCAGCCCTCGAACAGCTTGGCGGCGTGCTGGTGGAAAGCCTCGTTCTCCGGCCCTTCGAACAGGGTGGCAGAGACCGGGCAGCCGCTCCATTTGCCCTGTTTGTCGAACAGTTTCGCCAGCTTGTAGCAGACCGTCTTGGCGCCGTCCTGAAAGGTCGGCGCAGGGGTGAAGGAAGCGTCGATCAGTGCTTGCATCTGCTCTGATGCCCAGTCCGCTGCGGCCAGCGCAAGGTCCGATTTGCCGTTTGGGAAATGGTGGTAGAGCGAGCCCTTGGGCGCCTCCGCCGCGGCCAGCAATTCTGCCAGGCCGGTGCCGCTGTAGCCCTTGTTGCGGAACAGCCCGGCAGCCGCGCGCAGCAGCCGCTCGCGGGTGGGGACGGGGCCGTCCGGGGCGGCAGAAGGTGTCGTCACGTCAGTCATGACGGCAGGTTGACAGCATTAGACCGATTGGTCCAGAGGTGGAGTGGACCAATTGGTCTAGGAGGGTGCCATGCTCGACAGCCATGCAGAACAGACGGCAGATATCCGGGTGCAAGAGCTGCGCTTTGCCGCTGGTGAGGCGGTGCTGGCCGGGCGGCTGTATCACCCGGCGGGACCGGCCCGGGCAGCGGTGGTGCTGAATGGCGCAACCGGGGTGCCGCAGGGCTATTACCGGCATTTCGCGCGCTGGCTGGCGGCAGAGCGGCAGATGGCTTGCCTCACTTTTGATTACCGGGACTTTGGGGCCTCGGCGCGTATGCACCCGCGCCGGTCACAGGCCACCATGGCCGAGTGGGCGCTGGCGGATCAGCCAGCGGCCAGCAAAGAAATGCAGCGGCACTATGCGGGTGTGCCGTTGCTGGTGATTGGCCATTCGCTGGGGGCAATGCTGATGCCCCTGCAGGATGGCCTGACGGACGTCGCCCGCATGATCGTGGTCGCGGGCGGCTTGGTGCATCACCACGATCATCCCTGGCCCTACCGCGCGCTGGCGCTGGCCTTCTGGTTCGGCCATGTGCCGCCGCTGGTCCGTGCCTTGGGCTATCTGCCCGGGCGCGCGGTGGGGTTCGGGGCCGACTTGCCGGCCGGTGTCTACTGGCAATGGCGGCGCTGGTGCACCACGCCGGGCAGCTACCTGCCGGAAACCGGCACCACGCTGCCGCAGCCCCGCTGGGCGGAAACCGGCATCCCGGTGGATCTGTTTGCGATGGCGGATGACGACGTGGTGCCGCCCGCGGCGGTCTGGCGGCTGGGCGATGTCTTTGGCGATGTGCCGCAGCGCCGTGCGGTGCTGGACCCGCAAAAAGCTGGCGTGCAGAAGATCGGCCACCTTGGCGCCTTTGCCCGCGCCAATGCCGCGCTGTGGCCGCGGCTGGTGCCGCAGGCCTGACCAGGACTGCCTCAGGCTGTCCGGCTTAGGCGTTCTTCAGTCAGGCGGGCATAATCGGCCAGCCGCAGCTTGAAGCGGCGGTTGAGATTGCTGCGCGCCAGTTTCAGCGATTGTATCAGCAGCCGCCCGGTCAGGGTGGAGGGCGCCAGTTTCAGCTGCGCTGACATCCGGGTCCGCTGCGGCGACAGCGCCAGCAGCTCAATCTCCATCCGGCCGTCGATACCGCTGCCGCCGCCTGTCAGGGCCATCCCGGTCACGGGGGAATAAGAGGCCAGCGTCAGCCGCACGTCGCGCTGCTTGCCGCGGAACCTGAAGCTCAGATCCCAGGCCAGCCCGTTCTCAGGATGCGCAGGGTCGCCGGTGCGCTGCACCTGGATGCCGCGGCGCAGGGCGGAGCGTTCCAGCAGATCGAAATCGGAGATCGCGCCAAAGACGTCGGCAATCGGGGCTTCGATATCTTCTTTGCTTTTGAATTCCATGGATGCCTGCCTCTGCTGCGCGGCCATTCTGCCGTGCTGTTTGCGGCAATATGCAGCTTAGTCCAGCGTGTCTGCAAGCCAGTTCTTGAGCAGAAAATGCGCAATTGCGCCTTTTCGCGCCGGTTTCAGAATAGGATGTCCGCCTGCAAAGGCCGTCATCATGTCCTGGCGGCTGACCCACATGGCATCCTCGATTTCCTCCGGGTCGATGGTGATCTCCCGGCTCAGCGCCTCACCCGCACAGCCGAACATCAGCGACATCGGAAAGGCCCAGGGCTGGCTGGACAGATAGCTGACCGCGCCCACCTGCACGCCGGTTTCCTCCAGCACTTCGCGGCGCACCGCGGCCTCCAGCGTTTCGCCGGGTTCGACAAAGCCCGCCAGCAGCGAATACATCCCCTCGGGCCAGCCCGGCGAGCGGCCCATCAGGACGCTGCCGCCGTGGGTGATCAGCATGATCACAACAGGGTCGGTGCGCGGGAAATGCGGTGCCTTGCAGGACGGGCAGACCCGCTGCCAGCCGGCCTGCGCCAGATCGCTCGGCGCACCGCAGCAGGCGCAGAACCGGTGGCTGCGGTGCCAGGCCAGCAGGGCCTTGGCGGTGGCCGCCAGTTCCGCTTCCAGCGGGGTGAGCCGGGTCATCACCCGGCGCAGTTCGGCAAAGACATGGGCGGGCGGCAGATCCGGGTGCTGCTGCTCGCTGGCATCGGCAAAGCTGTTCAGGGCTTCCTGGTCCAGCGCTTCGGGCTGCCAATGGCTGATATCGCAGGCAAAACAGGCGGCGCCTTCGGGGGCCAGCCCCAGAAAGACCGCGCTGCCCCGGTTGTCCGCCGCCAGCGGATGCGTCGGTGCAGTCCAGGCCAGGCCGCAGGGCAGCTCTGCCTCGTCTGCGCGCAGGGTCAGCGGCTTGCCGCGCCACATCAGCAGCACCTGCGCCCGCGGGCTGTTCCATGCCGCATCCAGGGCTGTGCTGTCCGTGCGCAAATGCGCCGCCCGGTCCAATCCGCCGCCGCCGCCGAAAGTCACCTGTTCTGCGCGTTTCATGCGGGCTCTCCTCTGGCTGGCGGGGGCTTGCCCCCTTGCAACGGACGGCGATGCGCCATCCATGACAGTGTGCCGCAGGGCTTGCCAGCGATTGCCGCGGATCCGTGCTTGCCTGTCACCATGCCGCCACACCCATGCCGCATCCGGACAGGGTTTTCCCCGCAGAACAGGGCGCATCTGCCCGGCTGCCGCAGCGTCAGCAAAAAAAATCAAAAGCCGCACAAAGGTTTCTTTGCAAATCGTTAAAACGCTGATTCAAATAGCCGCAAATCAAAAACGGCGCCACAGGGCGCGGAAGGAGCGGCGGACAAACGGTGTCAGCAGAATTCGCGACATGACAATCGGGGCAGAGGCCTCTGACGCGCAGGGCGCCGGGCGGTTGCATGTGCTGGCCACAACGGACCTGCACTGCAATCTGCTGAGCTACGATTACTACGCCGGCAGGGCCGGTACCGCCATCGGCCTGTCGCGGGTGGCGACGCTGATCCGCCAGGCCCGGTCTGAGGCCGCCGCGGCGGGCGCTGCCTGCATTCTGGTGGACAACGGCGACGGGTTTCAGGGCGCGCCGCTGGGGGATATCCTGCCGGAGTCCGCGGGGCCGCATCCGCTGGCTCGTGCATTCCAGTTTTTGGAATATGACGCTATCGGGCTGGGCAACCACGACTTCGATTTCGGGCTGGAGGCGCTGGCAGATGTGCTGGCGGATATGCCGTGCCCGGTGCTGTGCTCCAACCTGGCCGCGGCCCGGCCCGGGCTGCAGCTGCCGTTCCGCCCGTCCGCGGTGCTGGAGCGCGCGGTGCCGGGCTGCCCGGGCTTGCCGCCGGTGCGGATCGGTCTGCTTTCGGTGCTGCCGCCGCAGACGCTGACCTGGTGCGGCCCGGCGCTGCAGTCGCAGCTGGTTGCCTCCGGCATTCTGGAAAGCGCTGCCGCCCAAGCCCGGGCGCTGAAGGCGCAGGGCTGCGATCTGGTGCTGGCGCTGGCCCATACCGGCCTCGGCAGCGAAGATGGGTCCGGCAGCGGCGAAAACGTGCTGGGGCCGCTGGCTGCGCTGGACGGCATCGACGCGGTGGTGGGTGGCCACACCCATCTGACCTTGCCGGACCCCCGCCATCCCTTGACCAAGCCGGCGGTGATGCCTGGCGCGCATGGCTCGCATCTGGGGCTGCTGGAACTGGAGCTGGAGCACACCGCCGCCGGCTGGCGCCTGGCTGGCGGTGCGGCGAGCCTGCAGCCGGCGGCGGAGCAGGCCGGGGGCGCGGCCCGGCCGCTGGCGGATGAGGACGCGGGTTTCGTGCAGGCGCTGGCCGCAGATCACGCGCGCACCCTGGAGCGGATGGGCGCACCCGCCGGCTACAGTTCGGTGGCAATGCATTCCTATTTCACCTTCTTTGCGCCTGACCGCGGGCTGGCGCTGGCGGCCTGCGCCCAGGCGGCTGCGGTGCGGCAGCTGCTGCGGGGGACCGCTGCGGAAACGCTGCCGCTGCTGTCCGCGGCCGCTCCCGGCAAGTTCGGCGGCCGCTCCGGCCCGCAGTTCTATACCGATATCCCGGCCGGGGACCTGTGCGCCCGCAATATCGCCGATCTGCAAGTGTTCCCGAATGAGCTGCGGGCGGTGGCGGTGACCGGCAGCCAGCTGCAGGACTGGCTGGAGATGTCGGCAGGGCTGTTCAACCGGATCCCGCCGGGCAGCGGCAGGCATTTGCTGGCGGACCCGCAGCGTGCGGGCCATAACTTTGATGTGATCTTCGGGCTCAGCTACCGGATCGACCTGTCGCAGCCGCCGCGGTTCTCGGCCGCCGGCGACCGGATCAATCCGCAGGCGCAGCGAATCACGGACCTGCGCTGGCAGGGCCGCCCGGTGGAGCCGGGCCAGCGTTTCGCAGTGGCGGCGAACAGCTACCGGGTCAGCGGCGGCGGCAATTTCCGCGTGCTGCAGGAGGCCGAGCACCTGCCGCTGCCGCCGATGCGCATCCGCAAGGCGGTGCGTGATTATATTGCCGGCCGCCTGCCCGCCGACCCGCTGGCAGAGATGCCCTATCCCTGGCAGCTGGTGCCGGTCCCTGGCGCCAGCGCGGTGGCGGTGACCGGGCCGGGGGCGCAGTCCTATTTCGATGAACTGCCGGCCGGGCTGGTGCGCCCGCGCGGATACAACAGCGGCGGTTTCCTGGAATTGGAGCTGCGGCTTTGACGGTCTGACGGCACCCCGCAGCCGCTCTTGCCATTCCCGGCAGCGGTCCTTATATCGGGATTCGAGAGGTTGGCGCGGGCAAGCGCCTCGCCAACCTGGTCAGGTCCGGAAGGAAGCAGCCACAACGAGCCCCGCTTGGGTCGATGTCCAGCCTCTCACTTAATCCCGCCGTTTTGTGTTGCAGACGCCGTTTTCCTGCGAGGAAAACGGCCAGGAAAAATCGATTTTTCCTGGCCGGAATTCGCGCCGAATTCCGCCGCGCCTAGAACCGGCCGTTGTCCGCCGGGTAAACGCCGAGGATTTCCACATTGGTGGTGAAATAGCTCAGCTCATCCATTGCCAGCTGCACATTGGCATCCTCGGGGTGGCCCTCGATATCGGCATAGAACTGGGTGGCGGTGAACGACCCGTCCACCATGTAGCTTTCCAGCTTGGTCATGTTGATGCCATTGGTGGCAAAGCCGCCCATCGCCTTATACAGCGCCGCCGGGATGTTGCGCACCTGGAACACAAAGCTGGTGATCATGTTGTGGGCGCCGCGGCGGGTGTAATCAATGTCCTTGGCCATGATCAGGAAGCGGGTGGTGTTGTCGCCGTTGTCCTCGATATGGCGGGCCAGCACGTCCAGCCCGTAGATCTCGCCCGCCAGTTCGCTGGCCAGCGCGGCAGAGTGGATGTCGCCGGCCTCGGCCACGTCGCGGGCGGCGCGGGCGTTGTCGGGGCTGACGCGGCCGCGGATGCCGTGTTCGCGCAGGAAGGTCCCGCATTGCGGCAGCAGCACCAGATGCGAATGCGCCTCCTGGATGTCTTCCAGTTTTGCCCCCGGCACCGCCAAGAGGTTGATATGCACCCGCACAAACGCCTCGTCGACGATATGCAGCCCGCTGTGCGGCAAGAGCCGGTGGCTGTCGGCCACACGGCCATAGGTGGAGTTTTCCACCGGCAGCATCGCCTGCTCCGCCTCGCCGCTGCGCACCGCCTCCAGAATCTCCTCGAACGTGCGGCAGGGCAGCACCTCCATACCGGGGCGGGCAATGCGGCAGGCCTCGTGGCTGTAGGAGCCAAGCTCCCCCTGAATGGCGATTTTGCGGCTCATGGGTGTGTTCCCCGTGCAAAACTTCAATATTTGGGCGTTTCGTCGCGCTGTCTATACCTTGCCACTTGGGAGGGGAAGCCTTAGACACCCCTGCAGACAGCTAAATGGACTCGCGATCATGTTTGACACGATGACCCTCACCAAAGCGACCGCAGGCGTCTGCGGCGCGTTCCTGGTATTCCTTCTGGGCAAATGGGGCGCAGAAGTACTGTATCACATGGACAGCCACGGTGAGGCTTCCTATGTGATCGAAGTCGCCTCGGCCGATGCCGCGGCAAGCGACGAGCCGGAAGTCAGCTTTGAAGAGCTGATGGCCTCCGCCGATGTCGCAAAAGGCGCCAAAGTTTTCAAGAAATGCTCTGCCTGCCACAAGCTGGAAGACGGCGCCAACTCCACCGGCCCGTATCTGTACGGCGTGGTTGGCCGCAACATCGCAGCCGCATCCGGTTTCGGCTACTCCGGCGCGCTGAGCGGCATGGCCGACAAGGCCTGGACCGCAGAAGAGCTGGACGCCTTCCTGACCAAGCCGTCGGCTTATGCGTCGGGCACCACCATGTCGTTCTCCGGCCTGAAAAAGCAGAAGGACCGGGTGAACCTCATCGCCTACCTGGACAGCCTGGACAACTAATCCAGACCGCTGTCCCAGCTATCCAATTGAAAAAGCCGCTGCAGTGCGCAGCGGCTTTTTTGATGGCCGTGCAGGCAGTCCCGGGTCAGGCCGGGTTGTTTTCCCGGTAATAGGCCAGCGCATCGCGCTCCTGGCCGTCAGGCAGGATGCAGACGCCGACGGTGCCCGCCTTGCCGCTGCGCAGCACGTAACTGCCGCCGGTCTGCACGCAATAGGCCTCTTCGGGGCTGCTGTAGACCACTTCTTCCTCCTGCTGGGCGCAGGCACTCAGCACGGCGGCCCCGGCAACCGCAAGGGCGGCAAGTTTCATTGACTTCAGCATCGGCAAACTCCCTCGTTCCATAACGCAATCGTGATCAAAGGCTGGCAGGCAATTTTATTACGCGCAAGCGCGGTTGCACGCAGGCCCTTGTTTCGGCTGCTTTGTGCCAAACGAGCGGGGGATATCACCTAATCTCAACTTGAATGTTACCGCCCCCGGACATTAGCTTGAGAGCAGAAATCCGGGCCGGAGTTCCGGGCAAAGGAGGTCATGGCAGATGAAAACCGCTCAGGCTGCGGCGCGCGTGCGCGTGAAACAGAGGGTGAACCCGTTGCAGGCCGCGGCAGCGCTGGCCCAGGCACTGATGATGGGCCTGATCCTGGCGCTGGCCGCCGCGACGCTGGCCAAGGCAGAAGAGACGGTCATCAAGGCGCATGGATTCGCCGAGTTCGGGGAGCTGAAATACCCCGAAGGGTTTGCGCATTTCGACTATGTGAACCCGCAGGCCCCCAAGGGCGGCGAGCTGTCGATTTCCGCCGTCGGCACCTTCGACAGCATGAACCCGTTCACCCGCAAGGGCCGCGCCGGGATGCTTGCCTCCAGCCACTACGAAAGCCTGCTGGTGGAATCCTATGACGAGCCGGGTTCATATTACGGGCTGATCGCCGAAAGCCTGGAATATCCCGAAAGCCAGGACTGGGTGATCTTCAATCTGCGGCCCGAGGCCAAATTCTCCGATGGCTCTCCGGTCACCGCCGAAGACGTCGTGTTCTCCCACAACATCCTGCTGGATCAGGGGCTGAAATCCTACGCCGAAGCGGTGCGCAAACGCATTCCCAAGGCTGAGGCGCTGGGACCGCACCGGGTCAAATTCCACTTCTCCCCGGATTTTCCGCGCCGGTCGATGATCTCTCAGGTTGGCGGCACGCCGGTGTTCTCCAAGGCTTGGTTCGAGGCGGACCCTGAAAACCGCCGCATTGACCAGCCTCGCCTGGATCCGGGCATCGGCTCCGGCCCCTATGTTCTGGAAAGTGCCGATGTGAACCAGCGCATCGTTTACAAGCGCAACCCGGACTACTGGGGCAAGGACCTGAACGTGAACGCGGGCCGTCACAACTATGACCGCATCCGGGTCGAGTATTTCGGCGATGCAATCGCTGCAATGGAAGGTTTCAAGGCTGGCGTCTACACGCTGCGCACGGAAAGCAATTCGAAAAGTTGGGCAACCGCATATGACTTTGCCGCGGTTGAAAACGGCCAAGTGATCAAAGCGGAAATTCCCGACGGAAATGTGCCTGCTGCCGCGGGTTTCGTGATGAACCTGCTGCGGCCCAAGTTTCAGGACATCCGTGTGCGCGAGGCGATGCAGCTGGCGTTCAATTTCGAATGGACCAACGAAAGCCTGCAGTACGGGCTGTTCCGGCACCGTTCCTCTTTCTGGCAGGACACGCCGCTGGCTGCCACCGGCCTTCCCGAAGGCCGCGAGAGAGAGGTGCTGGAGACGCTCGGTGACCAGATAGACCCGTCGATCCTGACGTCGGAACCGGCGATGGCGCATACCTCCAAGGCGTCGCGCCCCGGCGACCGCAAGAACCTGCGCCGGGGGATGAAACTGCTGGATGAAGCCGGCTGGATGGTTGGAGATGACGGCATGCGCCGCAACGCGGATGGCGTGCTTTTGAAGATCGAATTCCTTGTGGACAGCCCCACCATCGAGCGTATCGTGCAGCCCTATGTCGCGAACCTGCGCACCATGGGTGTGGATGCGGTGGTCAACCGGGTCGATTACGCCCAGTTTACAAGCCGCCGCCGGGAAAAGGAGATCGACATGATTTTCACTGCTTTCCCGATGTCACTGGAGCCGTCGACCGGTCTGCAACAGTATTTCGGCTCGGAGGCGCATGAGTATTCGGTGTTCAACCCGGCCGGGCTGGCCGATCCGGCAGTAGACGCGCTGATTGATGGCGTTATCGAGGCCAAAACCCTGGAAGACCTGCGTGCTAATGCCCGCGCGCTGGACCGGGTGCTGCGGGCCAAGCGGTTCATGGTGCCGACCTGGTATCTGGACGTGAACTGGATTGCCTATTGGGACATGTACCGCCACCCGGAGAACCTGCCGCCCTATAACACCGGCATGCTGGACCTGTGGTGGATTGATGCGGAGCGCGAGGCCGCGCTCAAATCTGCCGGCGCGTTGCGGTAAGGGACACAGATGGCAGCCTATATTCTTCGCCGCCTGCTGCTGGTGATCCCGACGCTGTTCGGCATCCTGGTGGTGAACTTTGCCCTGGTGCAATTCGTGCCCGGCGGCCCGGTGGAACAGATCATTGCCCAGATTGAGGGCGGCGGCGACGTATTCGAGGGCTTTGCCGGCGGCGGCGGCGATACCGGCACCGAGGCGATCAGCGCCAACGAGAATTACGCCGGCCGCCAGGGCCTGCCGCCGGAGCTGATTGCAGAGCTGGAACAGCAGTTCGGCCTCGACAAGCCGCCGCTGGAACGGTTCCTGGTCATGCTTGGCAACTACGCCACCTTTGATTTCGGCGAGAGCTACTTCCGCAAGATCGGCGTCACCGATCTGGTGCTGGAGAAGATGCCGGTGTCGATCTCGCTCGGCCTGTGGTCGACGCTGATTGCCTATCTGATCTCAATCCCGATGGGCATCCGCAAGGCGATGCGGGACGGCTCGCCTTTTGACACCTGGACCAGCGGCGTGATCATCGCCGCCTATGCGATCCCCGGCTTCCTCTTTGCCATCATGCTGCTGGTGCTGTTTGCCGGCGGTTCCTACTGGCAGATCTTCCCCTTGCGCGGACTGACCTCGGACAATTGGGAAAGCCTCAGCCTGTTCGGCAAGATTGCGGATTACTTCTGGCACATCGCGCTGCCGGTCACCGCCTCCACCATTGCGGCCTTTGCGACGCTGACGCTGCTGACCAAGAACTCCTTCCTTGATGAGATCAAGAAGCAATACGTGATGACCGCCCGCGCCAAGGGGCTGAGCGAGACCCGCGTGCTTTATGGCCATGTGTTCCGCAACGCGATGCTGATCGTGATTGCCGGCTTCCCGGCAGTGTTCATCGGGGTGTTCTTTGCAGGCTCCCTGATCATCGAGACGATCTTCTCGCTCGACGGCCTCGGCCGGCTGGGGTTTGAGGCCGCAGTGGCGCGCGATTACCCGGTGATGTTCGGCACCATGTATATCTTCGGCCTGATGGGGCTGGTGGTCGGGATCATCTCCGATCTGATGTATGTGGCGGTCGACCCGCGCATCGACTTTGAAAAGCGGGAGGGCTGACCCGTGGCACTCTCCCCCCTGAACCAGCGCCGCTGGCGCAACTTCTGCCGCAACCGCCGTGCCTACTGGTCACTGTGGATCTTCGCGGTGCTGTTCGGCCTGTCGCTGTTTGCCGAGTTCATCGCCAACGACAAGCCAATCCTCGTAAGCTACCGCGGCGAGGTCTATGCGCCGGTGTTCAAGTTCTATCCCGAAACCCGCTTCGGCGGCGATTTCCAGACAGAGGCCGTCTACAGCGACCCGGAGGTCGAATGCCTGATCCGCTCCGGCGGCATTGAGGACTGTTTTGACGCGCCGGAAGAAATCCTGGAGGAGATCGCCGCTGGAACCTATGCGGCGGATGATTTCCACGAGGGCTGGACTCTCTGGCCGCCGATCCCCTACAGCTTTGACACCACCGTCGACCGCCCCGGCGCTGCGCCGCTGCCGCCCGGCGGGCTGAACCTCCTGGGCACCGATGACACCAAGCGCGACGTGCTGGCGCGGGTGATCTACGGCTTCCGCCTGTCGATCCTGTTCACCCTGATGGTAACAGGCGCGGCCAGCCTCATCGGCATTCTGGCCGGTGCGGTGCAGGGCTATTTCGGGGGCCTGACGGACCTTGTGTTCCAGCGGGTGATCGAGGTCTGGGGCTCTGTGAACTCGCTTTATGTCATCATCATCATGTTTGCGATCCTGGGCCGCAGCTTCTGGCTCCTGGTGTTCCTGATGGTGCTGTTCGGCTGGACCGCGCTGGTCGGCGTGGTGCGGGCAGAGTTCCTGCGCGCCCGCAACCTGGAATACGTCCGCGCCGCCAAGGCGCTGGGGGTCGGCAACCTGACCATCATGTTCCGCCACATGCTGCCCAACGCGATGGTGGCGACGCTGACCATGCTGCCTTTCATCATCACCGGCACCATCGGCCTCTTGGCGGGTTTGGACTTCCTCGGCTTCGGCCTGCCGTCGTCAGCCCCCTCGCTGGGGGAGCTGACGCTGCAAGCCAAGCAAAACCTTGAGGCGCCCTGGCTCGCCTTCACCGCCTTCTTCACCTTTGCCATCATGCTGTCGCTGCTGATCTTCATCTTTGAAGGCGTGCGCGATGCCTTTGACCCGCGGAAGACGTTTTCATGACCGGCTCAGACTTGTTTGAGATGCATCGTCCGGCGGGACGCCGGGCAGTGCCCGTCCGCCCCGTTTTGCCGGAGGCAAACCTTCGGTTTGACGGGCGGGCGCTTCGCTTCCGCCCGCGGTCGGGCTCTGCCCTCGGCGTTAGGCTGGGAAGGGAATATTCATGACCAAAACCTCCCCCCTCCTGAACGTCCAGAACCTCCGCGTCTCCTTCCGCCAGGACGGCAAGCTGACCGAGGCCGTGCGCGGCGTCTCCTTCTCCGTTGGCCGCGGTGAAACCGTGGCGCTGGTGGGCGAAAGCGGCTCCGGCAAATCCGTCTCGGCGCTCTCCACCGTTTCCCTCCTGGGCGACAGCGCCACGGTGACAGGCTCCGTCACCTATGACGGCACCGAAATGGTCGGCGCCAGCGAGCGCCATCTGATGCAGGTGCGCGGCAATGACATCAGCTTCATCTTCCAGGAGCCGATGACCTCGCTCAATCCGCTGCACACGATCGAACGGCAGCTGGAGGAATCCCTCGCCCTGCACCAGGGGCTGACCGGCAAATCCGCCCGCGCCCGCATTCTGGAATTGATGGAGAAGGTCGGCATCCGCGACGCCGAAAACCGGCTGACCTCCTACCCGCACCAGCTGTCGGGCGGGCAGCGGCAGCGGGTGATGATCGCCATGGCGCTGGCCAACAAGCCCGACATCCTGATCGCAGATGAACCGACGACCGCGCTCGATGTCACTATCCAGGCGCAGATCCTCGACCTCTTGGCCGAACTCAAGGAAAGCGAAGGCATGGGGCTGTTGTTCATCACCCATGACCTCGGCATCGTGCGCCGCATCGCCGACCGGGTCTGCGTGATGAAAAGCGGCGAGATTGTTGAGGAAGGCCCGGCGGCCGAAATTTTTGCCAACCCGCAGCACCCTTACACGCAGAAACTGCTGGCGGCGGAACCCTCCGGCCAGCCGCAGCCGGTGCCGGCGGATGCTCAGGAACTGGTGGCGGCCAGGGATCTCAAGGTCTGGTTCCCGATCCAGCGCGGCCTGCTGAAACGCACCGTCGGCCATGTAAAGGCGGTGAACCCGATGTCGGTCTCGGTGCGGGCAGGGGAGACCCTGGGTATCGTGGGGGAGAGCGGCTCCGGCAAGACCACCCTGGCGCTCGCCATCATGCGGCTGATCGCGTCGGAGGGCGCGGTCACCTTCCAGGGCCAGGACCTGCGCAAATGGTCCACCCGCGATCTGCGTGCCTTGCGCAAGGATATGCAGATCGTGTTCCAGGACCCGTTCGGCTCGCTCAGCCCGCGGATGACCTGCGCCCAGATCATTTCCGAAGGCCTGGCGATCCACAAGGTCGACCAGCACCGCGACACCCGCGAACTGGTGGCGGAGGTGATGACGGAAGTGGGCCTGGATCCGGCTGCCATGGACCGTTACCCGCATGAGTTCTCCGGCGGCCAGCGCCAGCGCATCGCCATCGCCCGCGCCATGGTGCTGCGCCCGAAACTGGTGGTTCTGGATGAGCCGACATCGGCGCTGGACATGACGGTGCAGGTGCAGATTGTCGAACTCTTGCGCGATCTTCAGACGCGCTATGGGCTGGCCTATCTGTTCATTTCCCACGACCTCAACGTGGTGCGGGCGATGTCGCATCAGGTGGTGGTGATGAACCAGGGCGACGTGGTGGAGACCGGCGCGGCAGAGGAGCTGTTTGCCAACCCGAAACAGGACTACACCCGCAGGCTGCTGGCCGCGGCGGGTTAGACCGCTCCCAGGTTAACCCTCCGGCAGCTTTTGCAGCATCTATGCGTCCGCAGCTTGTGCAACGCCTATAAGTTGCGGCAGCAGGCGTGACCAAATGTTTCGCGCGCGAAACATTCAGGCAGTATTGCTGACCTATTTGCCTGCCTTGAAAACCAGCGGAATGCTCCCGCGCCCGCAGGTGCCCCCGCTGCGCCGGGACCCCTTGGCGGCCTTGGGCGAGGCTCAGCGCCAAGGGCGCTGAGCCTCGCCCAACGGGAGCGCTGCGCCCGGGGCGCGGCGGCGACGGGCGGGAGAACTTTGTCTTTGAAATAAGGGGATCAGATGGCGGTGCTGTGGCCTGCGTGGTTCAGGTCATAAGCGTCGAAACTGCGCGCGATCATCCGCGTCAGCGGGCGGGCCTCCGCGCGGATTTCCAGCCCCTTGGCGGAGATCTGCAGCATCCCCGGAAAGGCTGCGCCTGCCTCTGCAAACATGCGGTCCAGATCCGCCTCGGCCACCGCAAAGCGCGACAGGATCTCCTCGCGGCAGATGCGGAAATCGCACATCAGCGCCTCGATCAGCCGCGCCCTGAGCAGGTCCTCGCCGCCAAACGCATGGCCGCGGGCGGTTGCGAACTGGCCGCCGCGGATGGCACGGACATAGGCCGAGGTGGCGGGCGCGTTCTGCGCATAGCCCTGCGGGAAGCGCGAGATTGCAGAAGCACCGATGCCGATCAGCACATCTGCCGGATCATCCGTGTAGCCCTGGAAATTACGCCGCAGGCGCCCGGTCTGCTGCGCCACCGCCAGCCCGTCATGGGGCCGTGCAAAATGGTCGATGCCAATCTCCCGGTAGCCGTCCCACAGAAACAGCTGGCGGGCGGTCTCGAACAGCTCCAGCCGCGCCTCAGGCGTGGGCAGCGCATCGGAGCGGATCATGCTTTGCCGCCCAGCCATCCAGGGCACATGGGCATAGCCGTAGACCGCCACCCGGTCCGGCGTCAGCGACAGCAGCTTCTGCACGCTTTCGGTCATCCGTTCCTGTGTCTGATGCGGCAGCCCGAACAGGATATCGGCATTGAGGCTGCCGATCCCATGCGCGCGCAGCAGCTCAATCGCCTGGCGTGTCGTCTCGAAACTCTGGATGCGGCCGATCGACTGCTGGATGGTGCTGTCGAAATCCTGCACGCCCACAGAAGCGCGGTTCATCCCTGCTTCCGCCAGCGCCTCCAGCCGCCGGTCTCCGATTTCGTTCGGGTCGATCTCGACCGAGAACTCCGCCCGCGGCGCCAGTGGTACGGCGTCTGTGATGGCAGCCGCCAGATCCCGGATCAGATCTGCGCTCAGCAGCGTTGGCGTGCCGCCGCCCCAATGCAGCCGTGACAGGGTGATGCCCTCCGGCAGGCTGCCGCGCAGCAGGGCGATCTCCGCCTTCAGAACCTCGGCATAGGCCTCCACCGGCGCATCCGACTGGGTGCCCTGGGTGCGGCAGGCGCAGAACCAGCACAGTCTGCGGCAGAACGGCACATGCACATAGAGAGAGATGCTGCTGCCGGGGGAAATCTTGGAAATCCAAGTGGAAAACTGCGCAGAATCCGCCGCCTTCCCAAAATGCGGCGCCGTGGGGTAACTGGTATAGCGCGGCACTTTGGCGTCAAACAAACCGAGTTTGGCCAATTGAGCTTTCTGATCCATTCAATTACCGTTATGGAAAGGCGCGCAGCAAAGCCTTGACCCAGATCAAACGGGATCCCTGAATGAACGCTCCGATCTTGTCACACTCCAGATGCGGCGACTGCCCGATCCGTCACCGTGCCGTCTGCGCACGCTGCAACGCGGATGAGCTGGAAGAGCTGGACGGCATCAAATACTACCGCACCTACGAGGCCGGCCAGCCGATCATCTGGTCCGGCGACGTGATGAATTTCGTGGGCTCCGTGGTTTCCGGCATCGCCTCCCTGACCCAGACGATGGAGGACGGCCGCACCCAGATGGTGGGTCTGCTGCTGCCCAGCGATTTCGTCGGCCGTCCGGGCCGCGAGGGCGCCGCCTATGACGTGGTTGCAACCACCGATGTGGTGATGTGCTGCTTCCGCAAGAAGCCGTTTGAAGAACTGATGGAGCGCACCCCGCATATCGCCCACCGGCTCTTGGAAATGACCCTGGACGAACTCGACGCCGCGCGGGAATGGATGCTGGTTCTGGGCCGCAAGACCGCGCGCGAGAAGATCGCCAGCCTGCTGTCGATCATTGCACGGCGCGATGCCTCGCTGACGCCCGGCGGCGCCACCAACCGGATGGTTTTCGACCTGCCGCTGACGCGGGAGGCGATGGCGGACTACCTGGGCCTGACCCTGGAAACCGTCAGCCGCCAGATCTCGGCCTTGCGGAAAGACGGGATCATCCAGCTGGAAGGCAAACGGCATGTGACCGTGCCCGACATGCGCCGCCTGATGGAAGAGGCCGGCGACGACAGCGACGGCGGCTTCCTGGGCTGAGCCCCTCCGGCGCCTTATTCCTTAGCGGAACAAATCCCCAAGGGTGCTGGGCCGCACCCTTGGGGCTGTGCTGCGTGCACGTGCGGGGGGAACCACTCAGGGTTTTGCGGCCCGCAGCACCGGGTAGAACTGGGTAAAGACAAAATCATCGGCTGCGTTTGCCTCGTGGCAGGCATTGCAGGCATCCGTGGGGAAGGCAGCAGCGGTGTCCGCATAAGGTTCGCCTCCGTGGCCGAAGGAGAAGAAGGCCCAGCCGCCGGGTTCATTCGGGAAGCGGGCATTGTCCTTGACCAGCAGTTCCAGGCCAACGAATTCGCCCTGGAAATAGCCGATGCCCGAGACCTGCGCATTGGCGCCAGTGTCCGGATCGGTGCTGTCATCGGTTTGCACCATCACCAGCTCCTTGGCGATCTGGGTGCCCTCGGGCCAGGTGCCGGTGGCGGCATAATGGTCAAAGGCAGTGGGCTCCACATAGACATTGTGGAACTCGGGGAAGGGCGCCTCGCCGCCGTTCAGCGCATTGGGGGTCAGCGGGCTGCCCACAAAGACCCAGCGGCGGAAATCATCGGGTTTCACCGCCTCTCCGGCCGCGGTGAAGCTGGCGCCGCGGATTGCATCCGATTGGGCAATTGCGGCACCGCCCCCGAGAGCGGCGGCGAGGAGGGCGGTCAGCAGGAGGGGCTTTGCAGCTGCGGTCATGTGGCAATCCTTGAGCAAGTGCGAGGGGTGACTGGGGTCAAGGTAGGAGGGCGGCGGCCCGTTTTGGGTTATGGAATTGATAACTGCCCTTTGCCTGCGAAATGCCGTTTACTGGGTCCGGGAGGACCCGCATGGATTTACGCCGCATCCGCCAGTTTCTGCTGCTGGCCGAAACCCTGAATTTCTCCGAGGCCGCCCGGCAGAGCGGGGTGTCGCAGCCTGCGCTCAGCAAATCGGTGCGCAAGCTGGAGGAGGAGCTGGGCGGCAGCCTGATCCGGCGCGAGGGGCGGCTGACGCATCTCACGCATCTGGGCCGGGCGATGGCGCTGCATCTGGCGGAGGTGGCGCGCAGCGCGTCCTCGGCCGAGGCAGAGGCACGCCGGATCAGCAGCGGCAATGTGCAGCCCTTGGAGATTGCGGTGATGTGCACGGTGGGGCCTTACCGGCTGTCGCGTTTCATGCTGAATTACCTGGCCGAAAACCAGGATGTGGAAATTACCCTGCACGATGTGCCGGCGGTGAAGATCGGCGAGGACCTGCTGAGCGGGCGGGTTGATCTGGCCATCCTCGGCGCGCCGGTCTCGGACGCCGGGCGGCTGCACCACATCGAGCTTTACACCGAGGATATGGTGATGGCCTGCGCCGCCGATCACCCCTATGCGGCGCGGCCGGCGGTGGACCTGGAGGATCTGGGGCGGCAATCCTATCTGGACCGGCTGCATTGCGAGTTCCGCGATACCTTCCTGGCCACGGCGGTGCGGGAGAATGTGGCGATGCGGATTTCGGTGCGCAGCGAGCGCGAAGACTGGATCCAGTATCTGGTCAAGACCGGCCAGGGTGTCACCATCCTGCCGCGCCATTCGGTGGTGATGGACGGGATTGTGACAGTGCCGCTGGCGCGCGAGGACATGAAGCGCAGCGTGCTGTTGTCGGTGGCCGCCGGGCGGCAGGATTCAGAGGCAGTGCAGCAGTTTGTATCCCAGGCGCGCAAACACGCCTGGAGTGGCGGGGGGGGCTGAATCCGCTGGCCTTTACAGGCGGTCCGGAAAACCCGCAAGAACACGCATCGCATCGCATCGCATCGCATCGCATCACCAGCACCAGCACCGGCAGAGCTCCCGCGCCCGCGCGTGCCCGGCTGTGCCGGACCCGCTGGCGGGTTTGGGCGTGGCTCGGCGCGCAGCGCCGAGCCACGCCCAACGGGAGGAAGCCTTTCGCAGGAAAGGCTGACGACGGGCGGGAGCGGCTCTGATTTCCGGGCCTGACGGCAGCGGGTGACCCGGCGGCTCCGGTGTGCTCTACTATTGCGGTAACATAACATGGAGACCGCAATGCAGTTTGGAAGCCTTTTCGGGATGCTGATCATCGGGGCGCTGGCGGGCTGGCTGTCGGGCAAGATCATGCAAGGGCGCGGATTTGGCATCCTTGGCAATATCATCGTCGGCGTTGTGGGCGCCTTCCTGGCCGGCACGATCTTTCCGGCGCTGGGGTTTGCCGCGGGCGGCGGCTTCTTCTGGTCGCTGATCCACGCCACCATCGGCGCAGTGATCCTCTTGTTCCTGATCGGCCTGATCCGCAAGGCGGGGTAGCAGGTCCTGCTGCAGTAAAAAAGGCGCCCCGGGACGGGGCGCCTTTTTCATGCCGGCAATCCGGCTCAGCCGCCGGGTCAGTGCGCCATCAGCACCGGCACTGCGGCCTGTTCCAGCATGTTGCGGGTGGCGCCTCCCAGGATCGCCTCGCGGAAGCGGGAATGGCCATAGGCGCCCATCACGATCAGATCGGCGGCGGTGTCGGCGGCGTGGCGGTTCAGGATGTCAGAGACCCGGGTCAGCGTCTTGCTGAGCACGTCGATCTCGCAGGACACGCCATGGCGCGACAGCATCTGCGCCAGCATGCCGCCGGGATCGGAGCGTTCGGGGCCGTGCTGCGGCGGGTCGATCACTGCGATGCGCACCAGATCGGCGCCGGTCAGGAAGGGCAGCGCCTTGCGGATCGCGGTCATTGCCTCAATGCTTTCGTTCCAGGCCACCAGGACCGTCTTGGGCCGCTGCATCACCGCGCCCCCGCCCGGCATCTTGTCCGGCACCACCAGCACCGGCGCGCGGCCTTCGAACAGCGCCGATTCGACGATCGGCTCTGCCTCGGCGCGCTTGCCCGCGCCATAGGGCTTGCCCAGCACCACCAGGTCGGAGAACCGCGCATGGCGTGCCACATGGCGGCCGAGGTCGGCGATCTGGGCGACGCCGCTGTCGGTGGCAAAGGGGATGCCCGCCCGCTGCAGCGCCTCTTCGGCCCTGGCCTGGACGTCTTCGGCTTCTTCCTGGGCGCGGGCCAGGGTTTCCTGCAGCACCATCGCGTTGGCGCCTGCATAATAATATCCCGTCTGGGTGCGGTCGACACCAAGACAGAGCGCATCGGCATGAGCGCCGAATTCCTCGGCCAGGGCCGCAATTTGCGCCAGAGGCGCCGCTGCGGTTTCCGCAGCCGTGAGGACGGTAAGCAAGGACTTGTAGGACATTGACACCTCTCGGCGGATGATGCACCGCGAGCCTGTACGGCGCCGGTGCGGCGTGTTTCACTGCACGGGAAGAAGTGTCACATGTTGCCCGGATTTGTCTTGATGCAGATCAAGGCAGCACAGGGGCGCCTTTTGCATTAAGGGCGCGGTCTATTAACGTCCCCGGATCCGCAAGAGTCGCGGGGGCATGGCAAAGGGACGCAAGATGTCTAACTATATCAAGCTGATAGCGCTTGGTCTGGTCACGCTGTTTGCGATGATCGGTACCAATTACGCGCGGGATCTGGCTTACCAGGTGCATGCGGTCATCGTGATGATCGTGGCCGGCGGGCTGTTCCTCTATACTTTGCGCCACACCGGAGAGCCGAAAAAGGCCGTTGCCGGGGTGGAAAATGAGTATTTCGACAGCGTGATCCGCGCTGGTGCAATTGCAACTGCCTTCTGGGGTGTTGTCGGATTTCTGGCAGGGACCTTCATTGCGTTCCAGCTGGCCTTTCCGGCGCTGAACTTTGAATGGGCGCAAGGGTTTGCCAATTTCGGCCGCCTGCGCCCGCTGCACACCTCCGCGGTGATTTTCGCCTTTGGCGGCAACGCGCTGATCGCCACCTCCTTCTATGTGGTGCAGCGGACCTCCGCGGCGCGGCTGTGGGGCGGCAACCTGGCGTGGTTCGTGTTCTGGGGCTACCAGCTGTTCATCGTGCTGGCGGCGACCGGCTATCTGTTCGGCTCCACCCAGTCCAAGGAATACGCAGAGCCCGAGTGGCACGTCGACCTGTGGCTGACCATTGTCTGGGTCGCCTATCTGGCGGTGTTCCTGGGCACCGTGATCAAGCGTAAGGAGCCGCATATCTATGTGGCGAACTGGTTCTACCTGGCGTTCATCGTCACCGTGGCGATGCTGCACCTGGTCAACAACATGACCATCCCGGTCTCCATCTGGGGCTCCAAGTCGGTGATTGTCTGGCCGGGCGTGCAGGATGCGATGATCCAGTGGTGGTACGGCCACAACGCTGTGGGCTTCTTCCTGACCGCGGGCTTCCTGGGCATGATGTATTACTTCATCCCGAAACAGGCCGAGCGTCCGGTGTTCTCCTACAAGCTGTCGATCATCCACTTCTGGGCGCTGATCTTCCTGTACATCTGGGCCGGCCCGCACCACCTGCATTACACCGCGCTGCCGGACTGGGCTTCGACCCTGGGCATGGTGATGTCGGTGATCCTGTGGATGCCTTCCTGGGGCGGCATGATCAACGGCCTGATGACGCTCTCGGGCGCCTGGGACAAGCTGCGCACCGACCCGGTGATCCGGATGATGGTGATCTCTGTCGGTTTCTACGGCATGTCCACCTTTGAAGGCCCGATGATGTCGATCCGTGCAGTGAACTCGCTGTCGCATTACACCGACTGGACCATTGGCCACGTGCACTCCGGCGCCTTGGGCTGGAACGGCATGATCACCTTTGGCGCGCTCTACTATCTGGTGCCAGTGCTGTGGAAGCGTGAGCGTCTGTACTCGCTCAGCCTCGTCTCCTGGCACTTCTGGCTCGCCACCATCGGTATCGTGCTTTACGCCGCGTCGATGTGGGTGACCGGCATCATGGAAGGCCTGATGTGGCGCGAAGTGGATGCCAACGGCTTCCTGGTGAACTCCTTTGCCGACACCGTGGCAGCGAAGTTCCCGATGTATGTGGTGCGCGGTCTTGGCGGGGTGATGTTCCTCACCGGCTCGATCATCATGTGCTACAACCTGTGGATGACCGTCCGCCGGGCCCCGGCCAAAGAGGCCAGCCTGACGGTTCAGGTCCCGGCTGAATAAGGAGCCAGGCAGATATGTCCATTCTCGACAAACATAAGATCCTCGAGACCAACGCGACCCTGCTGCTGATCTGCAGTTTCCTGGTCGTGACCATTGGCGGCCTGGTGCAGATCACTCCGCTGTTCTACCTGGAAAACACCATCGAGGAGGTGGAGGGCATGCGTCCCTACACCCCGCTCGAACTGGCGGGCCGGGACATCTACATCCGCGAGGGCTGCTATGTCTGCCACAGCCAGATGATCCGTCCGATGCGCGATGAGGTGGAACGCTACGGCCACTATTCGCTGGCGGCGGAGTCGATGTACGACCGCCCGTTCCAGTGGGGCTCCAAGCGGACCGGGCCGGACCTGGCCCGGGTCGGCGGGCGCTACTCGGATGAGTGGCACGTCGACCACCTGCGCGACCCGCAGGCGGTGGTGCCGGAATCGGTGATGCCGAAATACGGCTTCCTCGAAGAGAAGAAGATCGACGGCAAGTACATCGGCGAGGTGATGGCCACCAACGCGCTCTTGGGCACCCCCTACAGCGACGAGATGGTGGAGCAGGCGCAGCGCGACTTCCGTGCCCAGGCGGATCCGGACAGCGATTACGACGGGCTGCTGGAACGCTATGGCGAGGGTGTCAACGTGCGCAACTTTGACGGCCAGCCCGGTGTTTCCGAGGCCGATGCGCTGATCGCCTACCTGCAGATGCTGGGCACGCTGGTCGATTTCTCGACCTTTACGCCCGACGCAAGCCGCTGAGGAGGGAGAGATGGAACTCTATACACTTCTCAGGCAATTTGCGGACAGCTGGATGCTGCTATTCCTGTTCACCTTTTTCATCGGTGTTGTGGTCTGGGCGTTCCGCCCGGGCAGCACCAAGGTCTACAAGGATACCGCCAACATCCCGTTCCGGCATGATGACGCACCCGCGCCCAGCCAGGGCCAACCCGCCGCGGATAAGGAGGCGAGGGCATGAGCAAGAAATCGCAAAAATTCGAGGGCGATCCGAACACCACCGGCCATGAGTGGGACGGGATCGAGGAATTCGACAACCCGATGCCGCGCTGGTGGCTGTGGACCTTCTATGTGACCATCATCTGGGGCGTGCTCTACACCATCGCCTATCCGGCCTGGCCGCTGATCAACGGCGCCACTGCCGGGGTGCTGGGCTGGTCGACGCGCGGCGACGTCGCGGCAGAGATCACCGCGGTGGAAGAAGCCAACGCGCCGGTCAACGCCAAGCTGGAAGCAACCGAGCTGACCGCGATTGCGGCGGATGCGGATCTGAACTCCTATGCGGTGTCCGCCGGTTCCGCTGTGTTCAAGACCTGGTGCGCCCAGTGCCACGGCTCCGGTGCTGCCGGTGCCAAGGGCTATCCGAACCTGTTGGACGACGACTGGCTCTGGGGCGGCTCGGTGGAGGATATCCACGCCACCGTCACCCACGGCATCCGCAACGAGGACAGCGACGATGCGCGCTATTCCGAGATGCCTGCCTTTGGCCGCGACGAGCTGCTTGAGAAAGAAGAGATTTCCCAAGTGGTGAACTACGTGATGTCGCTGTCGGGCGAGGCGCAGGATGCCAGCCAGGTTGAGGCCGGTTCGGTTGTCTTTGCCGACAACTGCGCCTCCTGCCACGCTGAAGACGGCACCGGCGACCGCGCGCAGGGCGCGCCGAACCTGGCCGATGCGATCTGGCTCTATGGCGGCGACTACGCCACCCTGACCGAGACCGTGAGCAACTCGCGCTATGGCGTGATGCCGGCCTGGAACACCCGCCTGACCGAAGCGCAAATCCGCGCGGTGTCGGCCTATGTCCACCAGCTGGGCGGCGGCGAATAAGCCGGAAGGTTTGCGAAACGCAAAGAAAGGGCTGCCTGCGGGCGGCCCTTTTTCCTTTTGGAAGGCTCCCCAAGGGTTGATCGCATGACGGTTTTCCGGCACCGTCCTCATTATTTGATCAAATTATTGGAGCTGGAAATGACTGCAGATCGGATCAGTCTGGAGACGGCGGTTGCAGCCAACCGCATGGCTTGGGACAGCTCGGCGCGGCTGCATGAGGGCAACGCCCTGTGGCAGGAGCTGACAGCCGGATTTGCGCAGCCGGGGTTTTCGACCTTTGACCGGACCATGACGCAGACGCTGCAAGAGATGGGCCTGAAAGGGCTTTCCGGGGTTCAGATCGGCTGTAACAACGGGCGCGAAACCCTGTCGCTGGCGGCCTTTGGGGCGCAGCGCTGTCTGGGGATCGACCAGTCAGCGGAATTCCTCAAACAGGCCGAGACCCTGAAAGAGATCGCGGGATCGGACTGCGAATTCCTCTGTTCCGATATCTATGCGCTGCCGCCGGATGTCCGGCGCGATTTCGATTTTGCCGTGATCACCATCGGGGTGCTGGGCTGGATGCCGGATCTGGACCGGTTTTTCCAGGCCGTTGCCGGGCTGCTGCGGCCGGGCGGGCGGCTGGTGATCTATGAAACCCATCCGGTGCTGGAGATGTTTGAGCCGGAATTGGAGCAGCCCAATCTGCCGGTCTATTCCTATTTCAGTGATGGCCCCGCGCTGACAGAGCAGGCGATCACCTATGACGGCAGCAAGCAATCCGCTCCGCCGTCCTATTGGTTCAGCCACAAGATGAGCGATATCGTCATGGGGCTGATCGCGGCCGGGATGAGCCTCACCCGGTTCGAGGAATATCCCCATTCCAACCGGGAGGCAGAGTTCGATATCTACCAGAACCAGACGGCGCAGCTGCCGATGTGCTTTGCCCTGGTGGCCGGCAAGGCAGCAGGGTAACGCGCGGGCAGGGGGGATTAGCCCATCGAGGTCATCGACTTGCGCTTGCGGGCGCGGGCGGCGTCGGTTCTGGTGCTCCAGGCGGCGATGCTGCCCCACAACAGAACGTAGAAAACGCCGGTGCCCAGCACCAGTTCACCGGGGAAGGGGCCGATGTCGGCACGGTCCACGGCCTGGCCCAGCGAGGTGATGCCGGTGGGATGCACTGCCAGCTTGCCCGCATAGGCCAGGGACTGGATCAGCAGGATCCAGAAATAGTTGCGCCGGATCCGCCGCCCGATCGCGGTCATCACGCCGACATGGTATTCGGGCCGCAGGTAATCGGCGGCCAGCACATCCTGCCAGTGCTCCTCCAGATGCAGGTCGCCCTCTTTCAGCATCGGTGTGTAGAAATGCGTCTCCATCCAGCGGGCGCGGGCGCGGAAGACGTTGAAATAGCGGTAGCGGCGGGCCTCCAGCATCAGGAAGAAGATGATCAGCACCCCGACCAGGATCAGCGGCAGCGGCGAGGCCTCGGGCGAGGAAAAGGAGATCGACAGCGCCACGCCCAGCGTGACCACGGCCCAGTTGGTGGTGGTGTCCAGCCGGGTGCGCCAGATGGTGCTGCGGTAGATCTCGCCGCGGTACAAATGCGCCAGCGCGCCGATTTCTGCCGCCGACAGCGGTTCGCGGCTGCCGGTTCCGGTCTGTTCGCTTTCATCCTTGGCCATAAGGCCAGCGTAGTTTTTTTACCGGGGCCGGGCAATTTTTTTGCGCTTGTTTGATCCGCATCAAACTCTGCCCGGCGGGGACGGGGTAAAACCGCAGGTGAAAGACATTGCTGCTTGGCTAACACCCCTCCTGGGCAGCAAGATATCCCGCTAGGCCGACGTGCAGGCCAAACGGGTCATGCGCCGGTTTTCCGATCTGTTCGCGCGTTTCCTGGAAAACCGGCGCTTTTTTCGCTCAAATCTCTTGCGGATTGATGCAGCGGACCTGCGGCGGCCGGCCGCGCAGCCATGCGGTGAACCTGGCCAGCAGACCCGGTGCGCGGGGCGGCAGCTGATAGGCGCGCGGCAGCGGTTTGGCGGGCGCCAGATCGCGCAGCCGCACGCAGTCCTGGCGGGCCGCGGTTATCATCGAGCGGGCGTAGATATCGGTCAGCATGGCGGGCTCCTGTTTTGGCGTGTGTTCCTGATACTTGCCTGAAAGCGCGATTCCTGCGAGTTAAGAAGACTCACATCATGTAAGCATGGGTTACATATGGATTGGTTGAACATGCCGCCGCTGGCTGCGCTTCGGGCCTTTGCTGCTTTTGCGGAGGCTGGAAATGTGGTGCAGGCAGGGGCGGCGCTGAATGTCAGCCACGCTGCCATCAGCCAGCAGCTGCGCGCGCTGGAGGCCTATCTTGGTGCGGCTTTGCTGGACCGCAGCGGCCGGACCCTGGCGCTGACGGCGGAGGGGGCGCATCTGGCCCGTGCGCTGCAGCTGGGGTTTGGCGCGATAGAGGCGGCGGTGCAGGAAATTGCGGCCGCCGGTGCCGCCCGGCCGGTGCATGTGACTTGCACGCCCGCCTTTGCCGCCCATTGGCTGATGCCGCGGCTGGCGGGGTTTCAGGCAGAGCACCCGGACATTGACCTGGTGCTGGATCCGCGCGGCGAGATTGTCGAGCTGAAACCGGGCGGTGTGGACATTGCTATCCGTTATGGCGGCGGCAGCTGGCCGGGGCTGGAGGCCGCGATGCTGCTGCCGTCGCCGATGGTTGTGATTGCCGCGGACAGCCTGCTGCAGGGGCGGGAGGTTGCCGCGCCGGAGGATCTGCTGGACCTGCCGTGGCTGGAGGAGCTGGGCACCTCCGAGGCGTCACGATGGCTGGAGTCCCGCGGTGTCACCGCCTCCCTGCGCGGGCCGCGTACCCGGCTGCCGGGCAATCTGCTGATGCAGGCGGTGCGGGCGGGCCAGGGGGTGGCGGTCAGCGTGCAGGCCTTTGCCGAAGAGGATCTGCGCAGCGGCCGCCTGCGGAACCTGTTCACCGAAAGCGACAGCCGCGGCTACCACATCGTGACCCGCCCCGGCGTATTGCGCCCCGAGGCCCGCAAGCTTGTCAGCTGGCTGCGGCGGCAGTGCGCCAAGGGATAATGGCGCAACCTGCCGGGCAGCCTTTGGGGGCTGGGATCAGAACAGGAAGTCGCCCCTGTCCAGATCCGCCAGATCCACGCCCGACAGGGTGATTTCGGTTCTGGCATTGTCGGTGATGACCACGTCGTCCCCGTTTTGGGTCATGTGGTTCTTCTGCAGGTCAGCGAACCCTTTGATGCGGGTCACAGCGGACAAGTCGATCTTTTCGTTGCCGTTGAGGGCGTTGAAGTCCCTAACGGTGTCCGAGCCGCCCTTGTTTGCAAAGACGAACACGTCGCTGCCTCTGCCGCCCGAAAGCTGGTCGTCGCCTTTGCCGCCGGCCAGCTGGTCACTGCCCGATCCGCCAAGCAATTTGTCCCGGCCGCCGTTCCCCAGCAAGGTGTCGGCGCCTGCGCCGCCTTTGAGGGTGTCTTCGCCGCGCCCGCCGGTCAGCCAGTCGTCTCCCTGCAGCCCGTCGAGGCGGTCGTCGAAGCGGGTGCCAGACAAGCGGTCGCTGCCGTCGCTGCCTTGGGGCGGCGCTAGCACAATCCGCGATTCGATTTCGCCGTTGAAGGTGGAACGGCTGTAGTCCTGCCAGCTGACCGCGACAACGCCGTCTGCCAGCTCAGCCACCTTAACCCGCACATCCAGATCTGTTGTCCCGGATGATATTTTGGTTTCACCGCCAATGGGGGTGCCGTCGGCGTTGAACCGCTGTGCGGCGATAATGGACGTGCTCGAAGATGTGACACTCGTCCAAACGATCAGGAAACCGCCGTCCGACAGCGCTGTGACGTCCGGTTTGTACTGCACGTTTGATGTCTGGCTATGCACTTGGAACTCGTCGCCAGCCGGGCTGCCGTCTGCATTCATGATCCGTGCATAGATACCTTCGTCGCTGCCGTCCTGTCCGTCGGAATTCCACGCCACAAGGATTTTGCCGCTGTTCAGAACCGTGATGGAGGGATCCGATTGGTTGTCCAGCCAGTACTGGTTCACCTGAAGCTCGCCCGTTCGTGCCGTGCCATCGGCATCGTAAAGACGCAGCATCACGGCATAAAGGCTGCCGTCCACTTCCCTGGAGCGCCAGGTGACGGCAAAGCCGCCATCCTGCAGTCCGGTGATATCGCCAAACGATTGAAAGCTCTTTGTCGTCTGATTGACACGAAAGTCATCTGAACGGGGGGTGCCATCGGCGTCAAATACCCGGGCATGGTAGCTGAATCCACTGCTGTCCCGCCCAAGGCCGTTGTAGGAAATGGCGAACCCTCCGTCGGCCAGAGCGGTAATTTCAGGGTCGAAGCTTGTGTGCTCTGTGTCCACAAACACTGTGAAGGCTTTCCCGGACGGCACGCCGTCTTTGGAAAACTTCTGCGCTTCAATCTCGGCATTGGTTGTGCTGCGCAGCGACGTGTAGGTGACGACGAAACTGCCATCCTCCAGGACAGCAACGTCCGGGCGGTTGTCTCTGCCAGCGCTTTGCGTAATTTCGATGGCCTTTCCCTTGGGTCGGCCATCGGGGCGGATGATCTGCGCTCTAATGCCGAAGCTTGAGTCCCAGACAGTGACATAGCCGCCATCGGGCAGAGCAGACATGCCATGCACGTTTATGCTTGCGGCATCAGGAAGGGGTGTTTCTGTGCCGGTTCGTGACAAGGTGCTCATATGCTGCTCTTTTTTAGGACTGCAGGTTTGTGAGCTTTGTATTCGTGCATAGAGGGTAGTGGCAACCCTGGGTTAGAAACCCTTGCCGCCTCCCGCCGCTTCAATGACGGAATAATACCGCCGGCCGCCGCAATCGCTGCGCTGCGGCAACTTGCCTCTGGCGGGGGCGGGCGCACAGGCATAGGTGGCGTTTTGCCCTCACAATGCGCGGATGCAGGCCGGAAAACATGATTGTGCGATGCGCTTTTTGATCCACGTCAAAGTTCTGGCATCCTGCATCTGTGACAAGGGCGCGAGACAGCCACAAGACGGAGAGAGTCCGTGAGCGATTCCGAGCCAGCCCCGAGCCTTTACGCTGCCAGGGAGCCGATTTTCCCGCGCCGCGTGTCCGGACCCTTCCGGAACCTGAAATGGTACATCATGGCGGTGACGCTGGGCATTTATTACCTGACCCCCTGGATCCGCTGGGACCGCGGACCCAGCCTGCCGGATCAGGCGGTGCTCTTGGATCTGGCCAACCGGCGGTTCTATTTCTTCTGGATCGAAATCTGGCCGCATGAATTCTACTTTGTCGCGGGCCTTCTCATCATGGCGGGGCTGGGGCTGTTCCTGTTCACCTCGGCGCTGGGCCGGGTCTGGTGCGGCTATGCCTGCCCGCAGACCGTCTGGACCGACCTGTTTATCCTGGTCGAGCGCTGGATCGAGGGCGACCGCAACGCCCGCCTGCGCCTGCACCGGCAGAAAAAGATGGACTTCCGCAAGGCGCGGCTGCGCCTGACCAAATGGGCGGCCTGGTTCCTGATCGGCCTGGCCACCGGCGGCGCCTGGGTGTTCTATTTTGCCGACGCACCAACCCTGGCCTATGACCTGGTGACGCTGAACGCGCACCCGGTTGCCTATTCCACCATGCTGGTGCTGACCGCGACGACCTTCCTGTTCGGCGGCTTCGCCCGCGAGCAGATCTGCATCTATGCCTGCCCCTGGCCGCGCATTCAGGCGGCAATGATGGATGAGGACACGCTGACCGTCGGCTACCGCGAATGGCGCGGCGAGCCGCGCGGCAAACCGCGCAAGACCGACGCGCCCGGCACCCAGCACGGCGACTGCATCGACTGCATGGCCTGCGTCAACGTCTGCCCGATGGGCATCGACATCCGCGACGGCCAGCAGATGGAATGCATCACCTGCGCCCTGTGCATCGACGCCTGCGACGATGTGATGGCCAGGATCGGCAAGCCGCGCGGGCTGATCGACTACATGGCGGCCTCGGACGAGGCGGCGGAACGCCAGGGCAAGCCGTCCAAGAACGTCTGGAAGCATATCTTCCGGCCGCGCACCATCATGTACACCAGCCTGTGGTCGCTGGTCGGGCTGGGGCTGCTGTTTGCCCTGTTCATCCGCGCCGACATCGAGCTGACGGTGGCACCCGAACGCAACCCGACCTATGTGACGCTGTCGGACGGCTCGATCCGCAACACCTATGACGTGCGCCTGCGCAACAAGCATGGCGAGGACCGGGTGTTCAAACTGTCGATCAAGGGCGATCCCACGATGCGGCTGCAGCTGGAAGGCACCGTCTACCACTCGGTCAACGTGCCCGCCGATACGGCGCTCTTGCAGCGGGTCTATATCGTCTCCTCCAGGGGCTCGGCACCTTCGCAGACCGATACCACCCCGGTTCGCATCTGGGTCGAGGATCTGATAAACGGGGAACGGGCGTATAAGGACACCAGCTTTAACGGCAAGGGGAAGTGAGCCATGGCCAAGCGCGAACGTGAGTTTACCGGCAAGCACATGCTGATGGTTTTTGGCGGCGCCTTTGCGGTGATCATCGGGGTGAATATCGCTCTGGCGGTGAATGCGGTGAAGACTTTTCCGGGGCTGGAGGTGAAGAACTCCTATATCGCCAGCCAGGAATTCGACGAACGCCGTTCCGCGCAAGAGGCGCTGGGCTGGTCGGTCTATGCGTCCTCAGCCGGGGATCAGGTCAAGCTGGAGATCACCGATGCCGAGGGCCAGCCGGTGGAGGTCGCCAAGCTGAGCGCGACGCTGGGCCGGGCCACCCATGTGCAGGACGACCAGCAGCCGGAATTCACCTTTGACGGCGAGGCCTATGTGGCGCCGGCCGCGCTTGGCCCCGGCAATTGGAACATCCGTATGGTGGCCCGGGCCAAGGACGGCACCGAGTTCACCCAGCGCGTGATCCTGCATGTGAGGGGGTAACACAGATGACCGCCCAGCTCCGCCCGTCTCTGGCCGCCTGTCCGGCCTGCGTTGCCGCCCCGCACGACAGTGCAGAGCAGGCCCCCACCGAGGCCCGGCTGGCGCTGTCGCTGCCGGGCATCCATTGCCAGGCCTGCATCTCGGCGGTGGAGCGAGAGTTGAACGCGCATCCCGGCATCCATTCGGCGCGGGTGAACCTGACGCTGAAGCGGGCGCTGATCGAGGCAGACCCCGAAGTGCGCGCCGCCGATCTGATCCCGGTGCTGGAACAGGCGGGTTATGAGGCGCATGAGCTGGATCTGGCAGCGCTGGCCGCCACCCAGAATGACAAGGCGGGCCGCGACCTCCTGATGCGGCTGGCGGTGGCGGGCTTTGCCTCGATGAACGTGATGCTGCTGTCGGTGTCGGTCTGGTCCGGTGCGTCTGACGCAACCCGGGATATGTTCCACTGGATCTCTGCCGCGATCACCTTCCCGGCGATCATCTTTGCTGCGCAGCCGTTTTTCGCTAACGCCTGGACCGCGCTGCGGGTTGGCCGCCTCAACATGGATGTGCCGATTGTGCTGGCGCTGGTGCTGGCGCTGGTGACTTCGCTGTGGGAAACCTCGCTGTCGGGCGAGCACGCCTATTTCGATGCGGCGCTGACGCTCACCTTCTTTCTGCTGGCGGGCCGCTACCTGGACTACCGCACCCGGGCGGTGGCGCGCTCAGCGGCTGAAGAGCTGGCGGCGCTGGAGGTGCCCCGCGCGATCCGGCTGCTGGACGGCAATGAATACGAGGTGCCGGTGGCGGATCTGGCCATCGGCGATCTGATCCTGGTGCGCCCCGGCGGGCGGATGCCGGTGGATGGCGAGATCGTCGAGGGCCAGTCGGAACTGGACCGCTCCCTGCTGACCGGGGAAACCCTGCCGGTCTTTGCGGAGCCGGGCCTTGCGGTTTCCGCCGGCGAAGTGAACTTGACCGGCCCGCTGACCGTCCGCGCCACGGCGGTGGGCGAGGACACTTCGCTGCACCGGATGGCCGATCTGGTCGCCATCGCGGAATTGGGCCGCTCCCGCTACACGTCGCTGGCGGACAGTGCCGCCAAGCTTTATGCGCCCGGCGTGCATATCCTGTCGGCCTTGGCCTTTGCTGGCTGGTACCTGTGGACATTCGACATCCGCATGGCGCTGAACATCGCGGCTGCGGTGCTGATCATCACCTGCCCCTGCGCCTTGGGCCTTGCTGTGCCTGCGGTGACCACCGCGGCCTCGGGCCGGCTGTTCAAGAAGGGCATGCTGATCAAACACGCCACCGCGCTGGAACGGCTGGCAGAGGTGGACACCGTGGTCTTCGACAAGACCGGCACGCTGACCGCGGGCACGCCGGAGGTGACCAACCTGGGCGATCACGCCCGCAGCGATCTGGAGATTGCCCTGGCCCTGGCCGAAGGCTCGGCGCACCCGCTGTCCATGGCACTGACCCGCGCGGCGCGGGAGGCCGGAATCAAACCGGCCAGGGTGCAGGACATCACCGAGGTGCCGGGCTATGGCGCCGAAGGAACGTTCCGCGGCGCCCGCGTGCGGCTGGGCCGCGCGGCCTGGGTGGGCGCTGCGCAGGGCAGCCAGACGGCGGCCTGGCTGGATACCGGGGCAGGGGAGGCGAAAGCGTTCCTGTTCACCGACGCGCTGCGCCCCGGCGCCGCGGAGGCCGTCACGGCCCTGAAGGCGGCAGGCAAGGACGTGCTGCTGATCTCCGGCGACACCGTCGGCGCGGTGGAGGATCTGGCCGGGCGGCTGGGCATCGCCAAGTGGGTGGCCGAAGCGCTGCCCGCCGACAAATCCGCCCGGGTGCAGCTGCTGGCAGATCAGGGCAAGAAGGTGCTGATGGTGGGCGACGGCCTCAACGACACTGCGGCGCTGGCGGCGGCGCATGTGTCGATCTCGCCCGCCTCGGCGCTGGACGCGGCACGGGTGGCCTCCGACATTGTGCTCTTGGGCCAGGATCTCGGGCCGATTGCCGAGGCCTGCGGGGTGGCGCAGAAGGCCACCCGCCGGATCCGCGAGAACTTCCGTATTGCCACGCTGTATAATGTGATCGCGGTGCCGCTGGCGATTGCCGGCCTGGCGACGCCCTTGATTGCGGCGCTGGCGATGTCTACCTCTTCCATAACCGTCTCCCTCAACGCGCTGCGGCTGCGCTGAGCCTGCCATACCGGACCCGCCCTCCAAGGAACCGCCCATGAGTGTCCTCGCCTATCTGATCCCGATTTCGCTGATCCTCGGCTCGGTGGGGCTGGCGGCCTTTGTCTACACGGTGCGCAGCAGCCAGTATGACGATCCCGAAGGCGACGCCCGCCGCATCCTGAGCGATGACTGGGACGACAAGCCCAAGCCTTGATCCGGCCCCGGCACCTGGTCCGGCCTGCCGCGGAACAGCAAACAAGCCCTCCCGCCCCCGCAGCTGCCCTGGCTGAAGCCAGAGCCCCTTGGCGGCGTTGGGCGCGGCACCGCGCCACGCGCGGTGCCGCGCCCAACGGGAGGAGGGGTTTTCGTCAGAAAAGCCTGACGACGGGCGGGAGAGCTTGCCCGGGCCGGACGCCCGGCATGAAAAAAGGCGCCGCAGGGGCGCCTCTTTGCTGCGGGTCTGAAGCTGTGCCGCTCAGGACGGGCCGATCGGCTTGCAGGCCACGTTGCGGGCGTTCAAGCGGCGGCAGGCCAGTTCCGCCTGCTCCTGGCTCATGCCAAGGAAATTCGCCTCAAACCCGCGCCGTGTCTTGGCGACCTTGCGCAGGGAGCCGTCCAGCGTTTCCAGCTCAGACAGCGCGGTGCGCAGCAGGACTTTCTCCGCCTGGTAGCGGCTGGTGTAAAGCCCGACATTGACGCCCCAATAGCGGCCGCCGGAGGTGGACAGGCGGGTGACCACCACCGGCTCCGGCTCCTGCGCGGCCTCTGCCCGCGCCAGGCTGGCCGGGCGGGCCGCAGGGCGCAGGCCGGTATAGGGCACCCTCTGCACCGCGGCGATGACCGCGGCTGTTGCCTCTTGCGGGGCGGCTTCCGGCTCAGCCTCTGCCTCCGCCAGGGCCTGGGCGATGCTGTCGCGCAGGGCATCGCCCTGCACGCCGCCGCCGGCGCTGACGGGCTGCACGTTCTCGATCTGCCCGGCGGTTTCGGAGGCGTCCTCGCCAGGTTCGGCGGGCGGCGTCTGCAGGGCTTCCTCAAGGGCGGCCACCAGAACCGGTGATTCGCTGCTGCCGGGCCGGGTCTTGGGCCGCAGGCTGGTGTTCACCTGGCCGCTGACCCGGATGGTTTTGCCTGCAACCCCATGAGACGCGCTGTCACCGGCATCGGCGACCACCACATTGCCTGCGCCCTGATAGGCGGGGCGCTGCGGTTTGCGCAAAGCAGCCCGCGAGGGCGCCCGCCGGAAGCCGAGGTCCAGCAGTTCCGCCACCTTGGCATTGCGCGAGGTGGTGGACTTGCCGCCGAACACAGTTGCGATGATCCGCTCGCTGCCGCGTTTGGCCGATGCCACCAGGTTGAAGCCCGCCGCGCGGGTGTATCCGGTCTTGATGCCGTCGGCACCGCGGTAATTGGCCAGCAGGCGGCGGTTGGTGTTGGGGACTTCGCGGATGCCTGCATGGGTCGAGCGGCGCGAGAACAGGTTGTAGTATTCCGGGTAATCATACAGCAGATGCCGCCCCAGCGTGGTCATGTCGCTGGCGGTGGACAGATGCCCGCTGGCCGTGAGGCCATGGGCGTTCTTGAAGGTGGTGCGGCTCATCCCCAGTGCCTTGGCGGTGCGGTTCATACGGCGGGCAAAGGCCGCCTCGGAGCCGGACAGCGTCTCGCCGATTGCGGTGGCCGCATCATTGGCGGATTTCACCGCCGCAGCGCGGATCAGATAGCGGAAGGCAATCCGCTGGCCGGAGCGCAGCCCCAGCTTCGAGGGCGGCTCAGCCGCGGCATTGCGGGAGATCTTGACTTTGGTGTCGAGGGTGATTTCACCGTTCCGCACCGCCTCAAACGCGATGTAGAGCGTCATCATCTTGGTCAGCGAGGCCGGGTGCAGCCGGGTGTCGGCATTGCGCGAATGCAGCACTTCGCCGGTGCGCGCGTCGATCACCATCGCCGCATAGGGGGCTGCGGCAGCCCGCTGCGGCTGGAGCACCGTCATCAGCGCTGCAACAAAAAGAACCGCGGCTGCCCATAGGAACCGGGTACGGGAATACCGGCCAGACGCCGGATTGACCTGCGTGATCACTGCCATGTTTGCCTCATGCCGCCGGTTTTCCGGCTGGCGTTTTTGCCTGTTCGCAAAAGCGTAACACAGGGTTTATGAGGAATAAACAGGCGCGAATGGGGGCTGTGGCGCGGTTGCGCAGCGCGGTGCCGGCATCTTGTGTGTGCTGTGCAACTTGCCGCTAAATGCGGCAAGTCCTAACGAAAGGTTATCAAAAAAAGTTGCGCCGCCTGCCCTGGAGAGCGGTGATTTCGGACGCCGGGCAGGGGCAGGGGGCAGCAGATATCAGCCCGGATGGAAATTCGTAACGTAGAAAGGGGAGGAGTAGCTGAGCCCGAGCGAGAATTCACAGGGCTGCGGCAGGCGCGCCTTGATGCGGGATTCGAGATCTGCCAGCAGCGCCCTGGAAAAGGCCTCATCCCGGTGCGGTTTGGTGAGCAGCGCGACATTGATGGCAATATGGGTGTGGCGGAACCGGTCCGCGGCATTGGCCCGCCCTTTGCAGGCGCCGGCGCCGCTGTCGTGCTCCAGGATGGTGGCCTCGATTTCAGCGAGGATGGTTTCGGCATCCACATCCAGATCGCTGGAGTATTTCAGTTCGGCGTGCGGCATGTCCCGGGGCTCCCTTGGCTGTTGGGACGGAGTTAGGCCATCAAGGGGTGAATGAAAAGCGTGCAAGACCAGCGATGCGGGCAGCACCCGCCATTGGGGCAAGGGGGCCGCATCCGGGGGATACGGAATTCGGGCGCGAATTCCGTCTTGAAATCCTGCGGGGATTTCAGGCCCGTTTCCGGCTGCAGCCTTCAGCTTCGCCACACGGGATCCGGTTTCCGCGCCGGAAACCGGGTCGAATTCCGCGCCGGAATTCGATCTGCGCCGCCTATGCGGCGGCTTTTGCCCCGGGGCGGATCAAGCGCCGCCTGAAGTGCCGCCAGGCCTCCGGCTTGCTGCAAGTCAGCCCAGGCGCTCCACCAGCGCTGCCAGGCCGCTCAGATCTGCAATTTCGGTGTAGCGCGGGCTGTGCTCCGGGGCTTCGGCGTGCTCCACCTCCCAGACCAGCCCATGCGGCACATAGGTGCCCCAGCCGCCGGCCTCGATCACTGGCACCACGTCGGAGCGCATCGAGTTTCCCACCATCATCGCACGCTCCGCCCCGTCGCCGTGGCGGGCGAAAATGTCCAGATAGACCTCCGGTGTCTTCTCCGACACCACCTCAACCCCGTCAAACAGATCACCCAGCCCCGACTGCGCCAGCTTGCGCTCCTGATCCAGCAAATCGCCCTTGGTGATCAGCACCACGGTGTAGCGCCCGGCCACCGCCTCCACCGCCTCGCGCGCATGGGGCAGCAGTTCGATCGGGTAGGAGAGCATCATCTGGCCTGCGGTGATCAGCTCCTTGATCACAGCGGCGGGCACGCGCTCTTGCGTGACCTCGATTGCGGTTTCGATCATTGACAGGGTAAACCCTTTCACCCCGTAGCCATACCGCCCCAGATTGCGCCTTTCCGCATCCAGCAGCAGGCGGTCCAGCTGTTCCGGTCCGACCTCATCGGGGGTGTGATCCATCAGCAATTCGGCGAATTTGTCCTGCGTGACGCGGAAGAACCGTTCGTTGTGCCAAAGGGTATCGTCGGCATCAAAGCCGATTGTTGTCAAATTTCGTGTCAATCTGCGCGTCTCAGTCTCTTTTCCTAAACCCTATAGAGGCTATATAAGCGTCACAGTTAATTCCACGTGTCACTGGATCAAATTGCCCATGCTGCTGCAGCCCGTAATGATGTCGGATCATTCAGACGATGATACAGACGCCGGCGTCCTGACCAAGACAAAGCCCAAGACCAAGCGCCCGCCGCGCTATAAGGTCCTGCTGCTGAATGACGACTACACGCCGATGGAATTTGTCGTGATGGTGCTGGAGAGGTTCTTTGGCATGACCCACGCGCAGGCGTTTGAGATCATGCTGACGGTGCATAAAAAGGGCGTTGCCGTGGTCGGCGTGTTCAGCCATGAGATTGCCGAGACCAAGGTCGGCCAGGTGATGGATTTCGCCCGCCGCCACCAGCACCCGCTGCAGTGCACCATGGAAAAAGAAGAGTAAAAGAGGCCCTTAGATGTCCGTCCGCTTGTCACTGGCCGCCCAATCGGGCGGCTTTGCCGTTCCGGCTGAGGGCCGTATCGCCGTATTCCATCCCCGCGCCGGGCATGACTTGTCAGTGCTGCCCAGGGAACAGGTTCTGGTGATCCAGCCGTTCCGCCCCGACCATGATCATTTCGAGGCCCAGGGCTATGCCTGCGTGCCCGCTCTGGAAGCAGGGGCGGAATACGCTGCCGCTGTTGTCTTTCTGCCGCGGGCCAAGGCGCTGGCGCGGATGCTGGTGGCGCAGGCCGCTGCCGTCACCGCGGGGCAGGTGCTGATCGACGGCGCCAAGACCGAGGGCATTGATTCGGTGCTGAAGGACCTGCGCAAGCGATGCGAACCCTCCGCGCCGGTCTCCAAGGCGCATGGCAAGGTGTTCTGGATCGCGGGCGGCACCGCTTTGCCGGATTGGCAGCCGGAAGGGCCGCAGCAGGTTGAAGGCTTCATCACCGCCCCGGGCGTGTTCTCGGCGGATGGCATCGACCCGGCGTCGCGGATGCTGGCGGCGGCACTGCCGCAGAAACTGGGCCGCTGCGTGGCGGATCTGGGTGCGGGCTGGGGCTATCTCTCGGCGCAGGTGCTAAAGCGCGAGGGCGTTGAAGACCTGCATCTGGTGGAGGCCGACCATGCGGCGCTGGCCTGCGCCCGCCTCAATGCCGCCGACCCGCGGACGCAGTTCCACTGGGCCGATGCCCGCAGCTGGAAAGCGCCAGGACCGGTCAGCACCGTGGTGATGAACCCGCCGTTCCACACCGGCCGCGCCGCGGAACCGTCGCTGGGCCAGGCCTTCATCGCCGCCGCAGCAGCAATGCTGGCCGCGAACGGCAGCCTGTGGCTGGTGGCCAACCGGCATCTGCCCTATGAAACCGCGCTGGGTGAACGCTTTGCCCAGGTGCGCGAGGAAAGCGGCGACAACCGCTTCAAGATCCTGCACGCCGCCAAGCCCAAACGCGGGCGCAAGTAACCGCGCGCCGGACGCGATGCCGGTTTCCAAACCGGCCGGCGCGGTCTAACGTGCGGGCCAAACTGCCTCAGGGAGTGCCCAAATGTCCTTTTCCATCTCCGGCAAGACCGCGATCGTGACCGGTGCTGCCAGCGGCATCGGCCTGGCCATCGGCAAGCAGTTCGCCGACGCCGGCGCCAATGTGATGTTCGCCGACATGCAAGAGGCGCAGCTGGTGGCAGAGCTGGGCGAGCAGGCGGACGAAAGCAACATCCGCTACTTCGCCGGCGACCTGCGCGAGCGGCTGACCATCGCCAACCTGCTGTCGGCCACCATCGACGCTTTCGATGACATTGACATCCTGGTCAACGGCGCCCGCCAGGTGGTGGCGACCGATGCGCTCGATCCCCAGGATGAAACCCTGGATCAGCTGCTGAACCAAAGCCTGCTGCCGGCGGTGCGCCTGTCCCAGCAAGTGGCCCGGCGGATGATCAAGCAGGGCGAAGCACGCGAAGGCGACGGACCCAATGGCAGCATCATCAACCTGTCGTCGATTGCCGCGCGCCGCACCCATCCGGAACTGATGGCCTACTCCGTGGCCTCCGCGGCGCTGGATCAGGCGACACGTTCGCTGGCGGTTGCGCTGGCGCCGCACCGGATCCGTGTGAACTCCATTGCCTTTGGCTCCGTGATGAGCGCCTCGATGCGGGACACGCTCAAGGACAACCGCAGCTTCCGCCAGGATATCGAGGCGCATACCCCGCTGGGACGGGTCGCTTCGCCGACTGAGCTGACCGAAACCGCGCAGTATCTGGCTTCGGATGCCTCCGGCTTCATGACCGGCCAGGTGCTGACCCTGGACGGCGGCCGCACCCTGCTGGACCCGGTGTCCGCACCGATGCACTGATTGGAAAGACTTCACATGACTGCTGAGATGAAAGCCGAAAAGGCGCAGGCTGCAGCCTGGTTCCGGGACTTGCGCGGCCAGATCGTGGCCGCCTTTGAGGGGCTGGAGATGAGCCACAGCGACGGCCCCTTTGCAGAGATGGCGCCGGGCCGGTTCGAGGTGACAGAGACCAAACGCACCTCGGATGACGGCTCGGATGCGGGCGGCGGGCTGATGAGCGTGATGCGCGGCGGACGGGTGTTTGAGAAGGTCGGCGTCAACATCTCAGAGGTCTACGGAACCCTGGGCGAGCGCGCCCAGAATGCCATGGCCGCGCGCAAGGGCATCCCGGGGATGAAGGACGATCCGCGGTTCTGGGCCTCGGGCATTTCGCTGGTTGCGCATATGCGCAACCCGCATGTTCCGGCCGTGCATATGAACACCCGCATGTTCTGGACCCCGCATGCCTGGTGGTTCGGCGGCGGCTCGGACCTGAACCCTTGCATCGAATACGCAGACGACACCGCGCATTTCCACGCCACCCAGAAGCAGTATCTGGACCCGCATGGGGCAGAACAGTATCCGCGGCTGAAAGAATGGGCGGATGAGTATTTCTACATCCCCCACCGGGGGCGCGCCCGCGGTGTTGGCGGCATCTTTATGGACGACCAGAACAGCGGTGATTGGGCGGCGGATTTCGCCCTGACCCAGGACATCGGCCGCGCCTTCCTGCCGGCCTTTGTGCCGCTGGTCGAAAAACGCCGGGTGCAGGATTATTCCGAGGCAGACAAGGACGCGCAGCTCATTCACCGCGGCCTCTATGCCGAATACAATCTGGTCTATGACCGCGGCACCAAGTTCGGGCTGGAGACCGGCCACGACGCCAACGCGGTGCTGATGAGCCTGCCGCCGCTGGCCAAATGGGTCTGACCCGGCTCCGCAATTGAACCTGTGCAAGCGCGCCGCCCCCAAGCGGCGCGTTTTTGTCTTGCGGCGGATTTATGCTGATTTTCTGCCGCAGTCCGCGACATCGCGCCCGGCTGCGCTAAGGTAAAAGGGAACAGGCAAGAAAAGAGCAGCAATCACACAAAGCAAGGCAGGGGGCATTTCACATGCGCAATCTGGTTCTGGGGGTATTGGCGCTGGCACTGGCGGCGGGGTGCGGCCGCCCGCCGGACAGGGCCGCCAGCGCGCCGGAGGTCACCCGCACGGAGCCTGCAAATGCGCGGCTGGCCGGGCTGTCCACCTATCCCCGGTTCGGCGACAGCGACCCGCATGACTGGGAGGGGCGCAAGCCCTGGTCGTATCCTGTGCACGGGATCGACGTGTCGCGCTACCAGGGTGATATCGACTGGCGCCAGGTGCGCCGCTCCGGCGTCTCCTTTGCCTACATCAAGGCAACCGAGGGCGGCGACCACACTGACGCCAAGTTCCGCGAAAACTGGCGCGGCGCGCGGGCGGCCGGGCTGAAACGCGGCGCCTATCACTATTACTATTTCTGCCGTCCCGCAGCGGAGCAGGCGCGCTGGTTTATCCGCAACGTGCCCAAGGATGCAAACGCGCTGCCGCCGGTTCTGGACATGGAGTGGAACCACCGCTCCCGCACCTGCAGGCTGCGGCCCGATGGCGCCACGGTGCGGGCGGAGGCGCGCAAGTTCCTGAACATCCTGGAACGCCATTACGGCAAGCGCCCGGTGGTCTACACGACGGTGGACTTCTACCGCGACACCGGCATCGGCCGGCTCAGCGGCACCGAGTTCTGGCTGCGCTCCGTCGCGGGCCATCCGCGCGAAGTCTACCCGGGCAAGGCGTGGAGCTTCTGGCAGTACAGCGGCACCGGCCAGGTTGCGGGGGTGGCAGGAGATGTGGATCTCAACACCTTCCGCGGCAGCCCGGAAAGCTGGCTCAGGTGGTCGGGGCAAATCTAGCGCCGGCAGGGGGCTTTGCCCCCTCGCGCCTTGGGCGCTCACCCCCAAGATATTGTCAGCCAGAAGAAGGGAGGGTCCGTATTCTTCTGGCTCCAAATATCCCGGAGCGCGAGGCAGAGCCTCGCTTCAGGCCTTCCAGTCAAAGAACCCCTGGCCGGCTTTTTCCAGCAGCTTTGCCGCCATCTCCCGGCCCAGCTCCGCGCCGTCCTCCACCGGGCAAGTCTGATCGTCATTGATCGCCTCGGACCCATCCGGCCGCAGCACCTCGCCGCGCAGGCGCAGGGTGGCGCCATCCAGTTCGGCCAGACCGGCAATCGGCGTTTCGCAGGATCCGTCAAGTGCCGCCAGGAAGGCGCGTTCGGCGGCCAGGCGCTGGCCGGTCTCATGGTCATGAATCGCTGCCAGCATATCGCCCGAGCGGCCGTCGTCCGCGCGCCGCTCGATGCCGATGGCGCCCTGGGCCACTGCGGGCAGCATGTCGCTGGTCTCAATCGCATTGGCAGGCACATCCGCCATCGCCAGCCGGTTGAGGCCGGCCATCGCCAGGAAGGTGCATTCCGCCACACCCTCTGAGAGCTTGCGCAGCCGGGTCTGCACATTGCCGCGGAATTCGACCACGTTCAGATCGGGGCGGCGGTTCAGAAGCTGAGCCCGGCGGCGCAGCGAGGAGGTGCCGACCACCGCGCCCTCGGCCAGATCATGCAGCGAGGCCAGCGACGGCGAGATAAACGCATCGCGCACGTCCTCGCGCGGCAGATAAGTATCCAGCAGCAGCCCCTCAGGCTGCAGCACCGGCATGTCCTTCATCGAATGCACCGCGATGTCGATGGCACCGGACAAGAGGTCCTCTTCGATTTCCTTGGTGAACAGCCCCTTGCCGCCCAGCTCCTTCAGCGGCTTGTCCGCCGCGATCAGCGCCTGATTGTCGCCGGTGGTCTTGATCACCACCACCTCGAACGCCTCATGCGGCAGATCAAAGGCAGCGGCCAGGCGCGCGCGGGTCTCATAGGCCTGGGCCAGCGCCAGCGGCGATCCGCGGGTGCCGATTTTCAGGGGCGAAGCGGGGGAGGGCAGGGTCAGTGTCATGCTGAAAGCCATAAATCAGTTTGCATCCCGGAGGAAACCGGTTTTTGCGCATCTCCCACAGGGGCCGCGCGCGGGCTTTGACATAGAACAAGGCGCCTGTGCGCAAGGCGCGGCACATCGCCCCTGCTCTTGACATTCGCCCCCGCAGGCGTGACCTCAGGAGCCGAGCGACAAAGAGGATACCCATGGCTGGACAAAAGAAGCTGCTGCGCGCATTGGCAGGTGAAAAACAGGATGTGCCGCCGATCTGGATGATGCGCCAGGCGGGCCGCTACCTGCCGGAATACCGCGCCACCCGCGCCCAGGCCGGGGATTTCCTGTCGCTGTGCTACAATTCCGAGCTGGCCGCCGAGGTCACCCTGCAGCCGATCCGCCGCTACGGGTTCGATGCGGCAATCCTGTTTGCCGACATCCTGCTGATCCCGCAGGCGCTGGGCGCCGATCTGTGGTTCGTGACCGGCGAAGGCCCGCGGCTGTCGACCATCACCTCTGACGCGGATTTTGCCAAGCTGGGTCCGGCCGCGGACATCCACGAAACGCTGAACCCGATCTATGAAACCGTGCGCATCCTGTCGCGGGAACTCCCGTCCGAGACCGCGCTTATCGGCTTTGCCGGCGCGCCCTGGACCGTGGCCACCTATATGATTGCCGGCCGCGGCACCCCGGACCAGGGGCCGGCCCACGCCCTGCGGGAAGAAAACACAGCCCTGTTCGAGGCACTGCTGGCGCGGATCACCGAGGCAACCATTGACTACCTGTCGAAACAGATCGAGGCAGGCGCCGAAGCGGTCAAGATTTTCGACAGCTGGGCCGGTTCGCTGAAGGGCGAGGCCTTCCAGAAATACGCGCTGGAACCCTGCCGCCAGATCACCGCGGCGCTGAAAGAACGCCATCCGGGCATCCCCGTCATCGGCTTCCCGCGCGAGGCGGGCGAGAAATACGTGGGCTTTGCCAAGGCAACCGGCGTGGATTGCGTGGCACTGGATAATTCGGTCGACCCGGTATGGGCTGCAGCAAATGTGCAGGTGGACGGCTGCGTGCAGGGCAACCTGGCCTCGCGCCATATGGTCACCGGCGGCCAGGAACTGGTGGATGACACCCGCCGCATTGTCGAGGCGTTCCGGAACGGCCCGCACATCTTCAACCTGGGCCATGGCATCACGCCTGACGCCGACCCGGACAATGTGCAGCGGATGATCGACACGGTCCGCAGCTGCTGACCTTGTGTTATCCTTGAAGATGCGGCAATAGCCGCATCTTCGGATACATCCAGAGGCCTGATCATGGACTACAGCAGAATGGGCGGCGCCCGCATGGGCAGTAACAAGCCGCGCCACGCGGAACACAACGCCAAGGGCAGCAAGAAAAACCCCTTTGGCAAGCAGGCAGACAAGACCGAACTGCTCAAGCGGATGAAAGCTGCGGCTGAAAAGGCCAAGAAAGAAGACTGACCCTACTTCCGGGCCAGTTCTGCCAGGATTTCCTCCGTGTGCTGGCCGCGTTGCGGGATTTCCGGCGGTGTCCATTCGGGCTGGCTTGAAAACCGCGGGGCAGGGGCGGCTTGCAGCACGCCTTGCTCTTCAACCCAGGTGCCGCGCGCATTCATTTGATGCGCCATTGCCTCCTCCGGGTTCAGCACCGGGGCCACACAGGCGTCTGACCCTTCAAACAGCGCCGCCCAATGATCGCGCGGCTGGCTGGCAAAGATCCCGGCAAGCCGGCCGGTCAGGGCAGGCCACTTGGCTTTGTCGAACTGCTGCTGGAACTCCGCGTCCGCTGCCAGCCCCAGTTTCTCCAGAAACAGGGCATAGAACTTCGGCTCCAGGCATTGCACCGAGACATAGCCGCCGCCGGCACAGGCATAGGTGCGGCTCCAATGCGGACCGTCCAGCAGGTTTGCTCCACGTGTGACGCCAAAGTTCCCGGCCTGGCGGATGCTCATCAAGAGGTTCATCATATGGGCCGAGCCGTCATAGATCGCGGCATCGACCACGCAGCCCTTGCCGGTGGTTCCCGCCTTCAGGATACCGGCCAGCATTCCCGCCACCAGATACATCGCGCCGCCGCCGATATCGCCGGTCAGCGTCGCGGGCGTCAGCGGTACGTCGCCGGGGGCGGAGGCATACCACAGCGCCCCCGACAGCGAGATGTAATTCAGGTCATGCCCCGCCGCATGGGCCAGCGGGCTGTCCTGTCCCCAGCCGGTCATCCGGCCATAGACCAGGGCCGGGTTCGCCGCATGGCAGGCCTCCGGCCCCAGCCCCAGCCGCTCCATCACGCCGGGGCGGAAGCCCTCGATCAGCCCATGTGCGTTTTTGGCAAGTTTCAGGAAGGTTTCCGCATCGCCGGGGTCCTTGAGGTCCAGTGTGATCGACCGCTTGCCACGGTCCAAAAGCGAGCTTTCGGGCATTCCTGGCGTACGGCCCGGTGTACGGGGGTGTACGGGCGGTGCACGCAGATCACCTCTGCCCCGAGGTCGGCCAGTGTCATCGCGGCAAAGGGGCCGGGGCCCAGGCCCTCGACCTCCAGAATGCGGATCCCCTGCAGCATTTGGTGCCTCCCTTGTCGCTGTCCAGCAGGGGCCAGTCTGCGGCGGCTCAGGCGCTTTGGGCAAGCTGCTGGCGGAATTTCCGTGGCGGCATTCCGGTGCCCTTTGCAAACATCCGGCTGAAATGGGCCGGGTCGTTGAAACCCAATTCATAACCGATCTGCGCGGCACTCAGATTGGTGTAAATCAGCAGCCGCCGCGCCTCCCGCAGGACACGGGCGCTGATCAGCGCCGAGGCCGGCTGGCCGGTGGCCTGATGCGCGATCCGGTTCAGGTGGGTGGCAGAGACCGCCAGCTCAGAGGCATAGTCCGCCAGCGGCCGGCGCAGGCGGAAATCGCGCTCCACCAGCGCCTCGAAGCGGGTGAACAGCGGGCTGGCTCCGGATTGGGACGCGGTGTCCTGCCCGGCAATGGCGCGCGCAGCAATGGCGGTGACGGAGAGCGCCAGGCCGCGCAGCAGTTGCGCCCTGCCAAAGTCCCGGCGGCCGTACTCAGCGGACAGCTGCGCCGCCAGCGGCTGAAGCCCTGCAGGCAGTTGCAGGACGGCCGGCTGATCCAGCACCGCCCGCACGCCTTCGCCCGGCATCAGGTTCTGGTCCAGCAGATCGGATGCCAGGGTAATCACCCAGCCGCCAGTGCCGCTGTCAAAGCGGAACCCATGCACCACGCTGCGCGGCACATTGATCAGGCAGGGCGGGGCCAGCGGATGGTTGAAACCGTCAATTTCCGCACATCCTCCGCCGCCAGTAAGGATCAGCAGCTGATGCAGCCGGGCATGGCGATGGGGCCTTAATTCCCAGTCATGCAGCTCTGACCGGGTGCGGATAGTCTCAATATGCAGCACATCTGCCAGTTCCGCGGTTTCGCCGAACAGGTTGTAGCTGTTGATGCGGGGGCGGCTGGTCATGTGTGAAATGTACAATAAATGGCGCGCTTGGTCCATTCGCAAAGAGCGGTTGGCGGTGCATAATTCCCGCCGCACGCAGAGTTCATTGGTCACGGAAAACGCGCATGTCCAACCATCACGCACAAGTCGTCATCATAGGCGGCGGACCTTCGGGGCTGCTGCTGTCGCAGCTTTTGCACCGCCAGGGGATCAGTTCGATTGTGCTGGAGAAGCATACGCGGGCGCATGTGCTGGGCCGGATCCGGGCGGGGGTGCTTGAGCATGGTTTTGTCAACCTGATGCGCGAGGCAGGCTGCGGCAAGCGCATGGATCGCGAGGGCGAGATTCACGCAGGGTTCCATATCGCCCATCAAGGGCGCTTGGACCGGTTAGATCTGGCAGATCATACCGGCGGTGAGACGGTTATGGTTTATGGTCAGACCGAAGTGACACGCGATCTGTATGAGGCACGGGATGCCTTGGGCGGGATAGTGATCCATGAGGCGCAGAACGTGCAGCCCCATGCGCTGACTGATGCCCGCCCTCATGTCACCTGGGAGCAGGACGGGGAGGCACAGCGGGCTGACTGCGACTTCATCGTTGGTGCTGACGGGTTCCACGGTGTCAGCCGCAAGTCGATCCCGGCAGATGTGCTGAAGGAATACGAGAAGGTTTATCCCTTCGGCTGGCTGGGGGTCCTGTCGGAAACCCCACCGGTGGCGGAGGAGCTGATTTACGCCCGGCACGAGCGCGGTTTTGCTCTGTGCTCGCTGCGCAGCCGGGTGCTGAGCCGTTATTATATTCAGGTGCCGCTGACCGACCGGGTGGAGGATTGGAGCGACGCGGCCTTCTGGCAAGAGCTGAAGCGGCGTTTGCCGGAGGATGTGGCGGAGGGTTTGCAGACCGGGCCGTCGATTGAGAAATCCATCGCGCCCTTGCGCAGCTTTGTGGCCGAGCCGATGCGCTACGGCAATCTGTTCCTGGCAGGCGACGCGGCCCATATCGTGCCGCCCACCGGGGCCAAGGGATTGAACCTGGCGGCCTCGGATATCCATTACCTCTATCACGGGTTCCTGGATCACTACCTGAAAGGGGACAGCTCCGGGCTTGACAGCTATTCGGAAAAGGCGCTGGCGCGGGTCTGGAAGGCGGAACGCTTCAGCTGGTGGATGACCAACCTGCTGCACCGGGCGCCGGAAGGGTCGGAGACAGACCTGAGACTGCAAAGGGCAGAACTGGATTACCTGTTTTCATCGGAGGCGGCCCAGGTTTCGCTGGCGGAGAATTACGTCGGGTTGCCGTACTGACTTGCAGCGGCCTGGCAGGCTGACGCTGCGTCGGCTGGTCTATGCGGATGGCCCGGGCTGTGGTCTCCTTTGCGCAGCAGAGGAGGGCGCCTATGCCAGCAGTGCTTTACGAAAAAGACGGGCGGATCGCGCGGATCACGCTGAACCGACCCGAGGTGATGAATGCCATCAACGACGGGATGCCGCAGGAGCTGGCGGCGGCGGTGGCGCAGGCGGATGCAGACCCGCAAGTTCATGTGATGGTGTTGTCCGGCGCGGGCAAGGGGTTTTGCGCAGGCTATGATTTGACCTATTACGCCGAAGGCAACGGCAGCGGAGACGTCACCCAGCCGATGCCTTGGGACCCCATCAAGGACTACCGCTTTATGTGGGAGAACACCCAGGCCTTCATGTCCTTGTGGCGGGCGGCCAAGCCTGTGATCTGCAAGGTGCACGGGTTCGCGGTGGCAGGCGGGTCGGATATTGCGCTCTGTGCGGACCTGACGTTCATGGCTGAGGATGCGGAGATCGGCTATATGCCGGCCCGGGTCTGGGGCTGTCCGACCACGGCGATGTGGGTCTACCGGCTGGGCGCGGAGCGGGCCAAGCGGATGCTGTTCACCGGCGACAGGATCAGCGGCAGGGAAGCGGCGGAGATGGGGCTGGTGCTGAAGGCCGTGCCGGCGGACCAGCTGGATGATGCCGTTGAGGAAATGGCCGCGCGGATGGCGACGGTGCCGGTCAATCAACTGGCGATGCAGAAGCTGGTGATCAATCAGGCGATCGAGCAGACCGGGCTGATGCAGACCCAGCGGCTGGCCACGATCTTTGACGGGATCACCCGGCACTCGCCGGAAGGGCTGAATTTCAAGGCCAGGGCGGAGGACGCCGGGTGGAAACAGGCGGTGAAGGAGCGGGACGAGGGCACCTTTGACTGGACAGCCAACGAGGCGCTGCCCCTGCGCAACCGTTGAGCTGAGCCGGGGGCTCCCGCGCCTTTGCCAGGCATCGCAGATGCCAGGCACAGCCTTGGGCCGTGCGCCGCGCTGGGGCGCGGCGCTGCAGCGCGCAAGGCGCGCTGCCTGACCCAGCGCCGGCCCAGGCCTGGCGTCAGCCGGCCGCCAGGGCGGGGGCAGGAGTGCCCCAGGCAACTGTAAGCCGCTGACGGCGGCTGCGCGGGTTTTCCGCCAGATCCAGCAGGGCGGCGCCGAAGTCCGCAAAGGAGATTTGCGAAGCCCCCTCTGCATTGGTCAGCAGCGTGTCGGTGCCAAAGATGTACTGGCCGGTTTGCGGCCCTTCTGTCAGCAGCGCAGGCGGGCGCAGGCAGGTCCATTCTGCCGCGGGCTCCTGCTCCAGCAAAGCGTCCTGCTTGGCGCAGGCCTCGGCAATCAAACGGGAGCTTTCCGGCAGGAAGCCGGGTGCGCTGAGCACCGTGTGGCCGCTGCCATCCGCCAGTTTCAGCAGCGCTGCACCACCTGTGACCAGGACTGGAATGTTTGCGTGCCGGGCGGCCTGCACAGCGGCGCGGGTCAGCGGGATCAGGTCCGGTTCCCGCCCGGCCGGCGGGCGCAGCGCGCTGATCGCCAGATCGTGGCCTTCGGCCGCGCTGGCCGCGGCCTCTGGATCCGCCAGCAGGTCCAGGGGCAAGGGGGTGACCAGAGGGCTGATCCCTGCAAGCACAGAAGGGGTGCGGGATACCGCTGTGACCGGATGTCCGCGGTGAGTTGCTGCCTTGACGGCTGCGCGGCCCACATCGCCGGTGGCGCCGAAAATAATGATCTTCATTGGGGTGCTCCTTTTGAAATCTCGACATCGAGATAGTTGAGATAAATCTCGACATCAAGATAAATCTGTTTACCTTGACGCTGCGGCAATTGCGGCCTTGCGCGGCGCGCGTGTGCGATGCAGGGCCTGGCCTGGCGCCCTTTGCAGCTTGGCAGGCGGTGGCAGGACGGTTAGGTCTGGGGGCAACCGGAACGCAGCACCAGGGAGGGATGCCCATGCAGATGAGTGACCAGAAGGAAATCGCCGCCGATCCCGCGACTGTTTATGCGGCGCTGCTGACGCCTGCTGTGCTGCAGGCCTGTGTGCCCGGCGCCCAGGAAGTGGCCGGCACGCCGGAAGACGGTTTTGAGGCCACGGTCACTCAGAAAGTCGGCCCGGTCAAAGCCACCTTCAAGGGGCAAGTTACCTTGTCGGATATGGCTGAGAACGAGAAGCTCACCATTTCCGGCGAGGGCAAGGGCGGTGCGGCCGGTTTTGCCAAAGGCGGGGCGGTGGTTACGCTGGCACCATCGGACACCGGCACACTGCTGTCATATGAGGTGGAAGCCAAGGTCGGCGGCAAGCTGGCGCAGCTGGGCAGCCGTATTATTGATGGATTTGCCAAGAAGATGGCGGATCAGTTCTTTGCCAATCTGCAGTCCCATTTGGCGCCGGAGCCGGAAAGCCAGGACGGCGAGGCGGCGGAAGAGGACGGCGCAAAAAAGGGCTGGTTCAGCAAGGTGACTGGCCGCGGCTGACCGCGGCTTTGCCCCTGCACTGGCGCACAGGCCGCTCTGCAGCCCAATTTGCGGCGCAGGGCTGGCAGATGCGGCACGCCGCCGCTAGGGTGGCCGGGATCTGAGACCACCCCGGAGGCACCATGGCGGCCATCCTGTCCATCCGCGACCTGCGCAAAATTTACGACGGCGGGTTCGAGGCGCTGAAAGGCGTCTCGCTTGATATTGAAGAGGGCGAGATCCTGGCCCTGCTTGGCCCCAATGGTGCCGGTAAGACGACCCTGATTTCAACGGTTTGCGGGATCACCACGGCCACCTCCGGCAGTGTCAGAGTTGGCGGCTTCGACAATGTCAGCCAGTTCCGCCAGGCGCGCGCGCTGATCGGCCTGGTGCCGCAGGAAATCACACTGGAGCCGTTTGCCAAAGTGCATGACACAGTCAGCTTTTCGCGCGGGCTGTTCGGCAAGCCGGCCGATCCGGCGAGGATCGAGGCGGTTCTGCGCAAGCTGTCGCTGTGGGAAAAGCAGGATGCCAAGATCATGGAGCTGTCCGGCGGCATGAAGCGGCGGGTGCTGATTGCCAAGGCGCTGGCGCATGATCCGCGCATCCTGTTCCTGGATGAGCCGACGGCTGGCGTGGATGTGGAACTGCGCAAGGATATGTGGCAGATCGTCGATGAGCTGAAGGCCAGCGGCGTCACCATCATCCTGACCACCCATTACATCGAAGAGGCGGAGGCAATTGCCGACCGCGTGGGGGTAATCACCGGCGGCGAGCTGCTGCTGGTCGAACAGAAGGAGCAGCTGATGGCCCGGATGGGGCAGAAACAGCTGGAGGTGCAGCTGAGCGAGCCGGTGGCCGCCATTCCGGCGGCGCTGGCGCAGCATAATCTGCAAATCGTCAATGGCGGCGATGCCTTGCTGTACACCTATGATACGCGGGCTGAACGCACGGGCATAACCACACTGCTGAACGATGTGGCACAGGCCGGGCTGGTGCTGGCGGATGTTCAGACACGGGAATCCAGCCTGGAGGACATCTTTGTCGGCCTGGTGTCGGGCGAGCCGGCATCGCAGGACGCAGCCGCAGGGGGTGCCGCATGAACTGGACCGCAGTTGCCACCATCTACAAGGCAGAAATGGCGCGTTTCTGGCGCACTTTCCTGCAGAGCTTCATCTCGCCGGTGTTGTCCACCTCGCTCTATTTCGTGGTGTTCGGCAGCGCCATCGGCAGCCGGATCCAAGAGGTCGACGGGGTCGAATACGGCGCCTTTATCGTGCCTGGGCTGGTGATGCTGTCTGTGATCACCCAGAGCATTTCCAATGCGTCTTTCGGGATCTACTTCCCGAAATTCATCGGCAATATCTATGAAATCCTCTCGGCGCCGATCAATTTCCTGGAAGTGGTTGCAGGCTTTGTCGGCGCGGCCGCCACAAAGTCGCTGTTTATCGGCACCGTGATTCTGTGCACGGCCTCGCTGTTTGTGGATCTCTCAGTCCAGCACCCGCTGGCGATGGTCGCCTTCCTGGTGCTGACCTGCCTCAGTTTTTCGCTGATGGGCTTCATCATCGGCATTTGGGCCGGGAATTTTGAACAGCTGCAGCTGGTGCCGCTCTTGGTGGTGACACCGCTGGTGTTTCTGGGCGGGTCTTTCTACTCAATTTCGATGCTGCCGCCGGTCTGGCAGACGATCACCCTGTTCAACCCGGTGGTCTATCTGGTGTCTGGCTTCCGCTGGGCGTTCTTTGGCCAGGCGGATGTGCCGGTGCTGCTGAGCCTTTGCGCCATTGGCGGTTTTACCTTGGCCTGCATGGGCGTGATCTGGTGGATCTTCAAGACCGGCTGGCGCATCCGGGCCTGAACCGGCAGGCAGGGCGGCAAGGCAACAGGGCCGGGCTCTCGCCCGCTCCGGACGCCCTGAGGGCGCCTTTGGTCGGCGTCTTGCGCGGCGCCGCGCAGCCGCGCGGCGCTTGGCCCAACGGGAAGGCTGCAGCGGCACGCTGCTGCCCTGACGGGCGGGAGCGCTCCGGCTATGCGGCAGCGGAAATTCAGCGTTGCATTTATGCCCGCGGCTGTGCGGTTTTTGCCTTTCGCGCCAATTCCCCAAGCCGCGCACCTTGTTTCACCGCGGGTGGCCCTCTACATCGGCGCCATGAGATTTCGCCTGCCTTTCCTGAAAAGACAGCCGCTGGTGGCGGTGGTGCGCCTCAACGGCGCCATCGGAATGCCCGGCCGCGGCTCGCTAAGCGACACCGCACTGGCCCCGGTGCTGGAGCGCGCCTTCCGCAAGGGCAAGCCCGCTGCGGTGGCGCTGGAGATCAACTCGCCCGGCGGCTCGCCGGTGCAAAGCTCACTGATAGGCGCCCGTATCCGGCGGCTGGCGGAAGAGCTGGAGATCCCGGTCTATGCCTTTGTCGAGGATGTTGCGGCCTCGGGCGGCTATTGGCTGGCCGCGGCAGCGGATGAGATCTGGGCCGATGCCAGCTCTGTGCTGGGCTCTGTCGGGGTGATCTCAGCCGGGTTCGGCGCCCATGTGCTGCTGGCCCGCCAAGGAGTAGAGCGGCGGGTCTATACCGCAGGTGAGAGCAAATCCATGCTGGACCCGTTCCGCCCTGAAAACCCCGAGGACGTGAAGCGCCTGAAGGTGATCCTGAACGACATCCACGCTAATTTCATCGACCATGTTACCGAGCGCCGCGGCGCCAAACTGCACAGCGAAGAGAGCCTGTTCACCGGCGAAATCTGGCTGGCGCGCAGGGCAGAAGAGCTGGGGCTGATTGACGGCATCGGCCATCTGAAGCCCAAGATGCAGGAACTGTACGGCGAAAAGGTCCGTTTCCGCCGCTATGGACTCAAGAAGCCGCTGCTGAGCCGCTTCGGCATGCAGGTGGCGCAGGATGCGCTGGCCGGGATCGAGGAGCGTGCCGAATACGCGCGTTTCGGTCTCTGACGTGCTGTTCAAGATCGTTGCAATCTTTCTGGCGGTAATGGCTGTGCTTGCGATGTTCGGCAAGCTGCGGTTTCCCGGCCAGAAGAAAATCAATTCCAGGCGCTGCCCGTCTTGCGGCCGGTTCAGGATCGGCAAGGGGCCCTGCGCCTGTAAAAAAGGAGATCGTGGCAAATGATGCCATGGCTGTATTCGGCTCTGGGGCTGGTGATCCTGCTGCTGGCGGGCGACGCACTGGTGCGCGGCGCGGTGAACCTCAGCCTGCGGCTGGGGGTGCCTGCGCTGATCGTCAGCCTGACCATCGTGGCCTTTGGCACCTCGGCGCCGGAGCTGCTGATCGCCATCAGCGCCGTGCATGAGGGCGCGGACGGTATCGCGCTGGGCAATGTGGTCGGCTCCAACACGGCCAACATCCTGCTGGTGCTGGGTATCCCTGCGATGATGCGTGCGCTTCACACCAGTGAGTGCAGCACCCGCAAGAATTATATCTTCATGCTTGGTGCCTCGGTGCTGTTCATCGGTCTGGCGTTTTGCGGCACCTTCACTATCTGGTCGGGGCTGATCCTGCTGGCCGCATTGGCTGTGGTGCTTGGGATTGCCTTTCACGAGGCGCGTATCCACCGCCGCAACGGCAAGGACTGCGCCTGCGAGGACGATCTGGAGGAGATCGAGGAAGCTGATCCCGACATGCCTTACTGGCGGGTCTGCACTTACCTGCTGCTGGGCCTCATCGGCCTGCCGTTGGGCGCAGACTTGCTGGTGGACAACGCCACCATCATTGCCCGCACCTATGGCATCAGCGAAACCGTGATCGGCCTGACTCTGGTGGCGGTCGGCACCTCGCTGCCGGAACTGGCCACCACCGTGATGGCGGCGCTGCGCCGCCAGGCGGATGTGGCGCTGGGCAATGTGATCGGTTCCAACATGTTCAACCTGCTGGCCATCATCGGCATTGCCACCTTTGTCGGCCCGATCAGCGTTGATCCGGAATTCCTGGAGTTCGACCTGTGGGTGATGCTGGGGGCATCGCTGCTGCTGATCCCCTTTGTCTTTTTCAAACAAGACATCACCCGCATCTGGGGCGTTATTCTCACCACGCTCTATCTGGCCTATATGTTTGTCCTGTTCTAACTCTTTCACTGCAACAGCGGCAGGGAGGCGAGGATGCGGGCATTGGTGACGGGCGCGGGCAGGCGGCTGGGCCGGGTTATGGCCCTGGAGCTGGCCGCGCAGGGGTATGACGTTGCCGTGCATTATGCCTCCTCGGCCCTGGCGGCCGAGGAAACGGCGCAGGAGATCCGGGCGCTGGGGCGTCAGGCAGCCGTGCTGCAGGCGGATTTATTGGATGAGGACCAGGCCCGTCAGCTGCTGCCGCGTGCAGCAGAGGTGCTGGGCGGGCCGGTCACCTGCCTGGTCAACAATGCCTCTGTGTTCGAGCATGACACGCTGGACAGTGCTACCCGCAGCAGCTGGGACAAGCATATGAACAGCAACCTGCGGGCGCCTTTCGTGCTGTTGCAGGCCATGGCTGCGCAGCAGGTACCGCTGGCGCTGGATGCGGGCGGCGAGCCGCGGGCCTGGGGCCTGGCAGTCAACATGATCGACCAGCGGGTGCGTAAGCTGACGCCGGATTTCATGAGTTACACGCTGGCGAAATCGGCGCTGTGGACATTGACGCAGACCGCAGCCCAAGCGCTGGCGCCGCAGATCCGGGTCAATGCCATCGGGCCGGGGCCAACCCTGCAGGGGCCGCGGCAAAGCGCTGAGCAATTTAGCCGTCAGCGCAAAGCCACGATCTTGCAGCGGGGGGCGGATCCTGAAGACGTAACCGCAGCGCTGAGCTACCTGCTGCGGGCCAAGGCGGTGACCGGCCAGATGATCTGTGTGGACGGGGGGCAGCATCTGGCCTGGCAAACCCCTGACAGTGACGGGCTGGAGTGACGCAAACCGGGATAAAACCGTCCCTTTCCGTGCAAGTTTTGCACCGGTTCACATGCCGTCACGGAAGCGTTACAAAAGTGCCTTTAATTTCAAAACCTTGACAGGGTATCGGAAAAGTTTTCACTGAAAACAACACTTTATCAATCTGCCTAAAAATTAGGCATTCGTCCAAAACTGCTCTGAAATAAGGGAAAAGGCGGGATAGCCCAAAGATATCTTCGTAGTTATCCACAGTTTGCGTGGATTTCCCCGCTCTTGATCCGGACAGGCAAACATTGCAGCCGGCGGCGGGGAATCATATGTCTGGGCGCATGAACGATCAGCCCGCCGACACCCCTCAGGATTCGCCCGCCCGTACCGGTTACGCGGTGATCCAGGACTATGTGAAAACGCTCGACAGCTCGCCGGGTGTTTACCGGATGCTGGATGCGGACAGCCGGGTTCTTTATGTCGGCAAGGCGCGCAATCTGAAGGCGCGGGTGTCGAATTACACCCGACCGGGCAACAGCCCGCGGATCGAACGGATGATCGCGCTCACCGCCTCGATGATGTTCCTGACCACGCGGACCGAGACTGAGGCGCTGCTGCTGGAACAGAACCTGATTAAGCAGCTGAAGCCCAAGTACAATGTGCTGCTGCGCGATGACAAAAGCTTCCCGAATATCCTGGTCGCCAAGGACCACGATTTTCCTCAGATCAAGAAACACCGCGGCGCCCGCAAGCAGAAAGGCAGCTATTTCGGCCCGTTCGCCAGTGCCGGTGCGGTGAACCGGACGCTCAATCAGCTGCAAAAGGCCTTCTTGCTGCGCAACTGCTCGGATTCGATGTTCGAGACCCGCACGCGCCCCTGCCTGCAGTACCAGATCAAACGCTGCACCGCGCCCTGCACCGGGCTGATCAGCGAGGAGGACTACGCCGCCAGCGTGCGCGATGCCGAACGCTTTTTGTCGGGCCGCTCCACCAAGATTCAGGAGGAACTGGCGGAGCAGATGATGGCCGCGTCTGAGGCGATGGAGTTCGAGCGTGCCGCCGCCCTTCGCGACCGGATCAAGGCGCTGACCCAGGTGCAGTCTTCTCAGGGCATCAATCCGCGCGGCGTGGCTGAGGCGGATGTGATCGGCCTGCACATGGACGGCGGCCAGGCTTGCGTGCAGGTGTTCTTCATCCGTGCCAACCAGAACTGGGGCAACCAGGATTTCTACCCGCGGGTGGATGCCGACAACAGCCCGGCAGAGATCATGGAGGCCTTCCTGGGCCAGTTCTACGGCAACAAAGTGCCGCCGCGGCTGCTGATCCTGTCGGACGCGATTGAGAATGCAGACCTGATGGAACAGGCGTTGAGCGAGAAGGCCGAGCGCAAGGTGGAACTGCTGGTGCCCCAGCGCGGCGAAAAGACGGAACTGGTGGCCTTTGCGGTGCGCAACGCCCGCGAGAGCCTGGCCCGCCGCATGGCCGAAAGCGCGACTCAGGCCAAGCTTTTGCGCGGGCTGGCCGAAGCCTTTGGGCTGGACGGCGCGCCGCAGCGGATCGAGGTTTACGACAACTCGCATATCCAGGGCACCAATGCGGTGGGCGGCATGATCGTGATGGGGCCGGACGGCTTCATGAAAAACGCCTACCGCAAGTTCAACATCAAGGGTGATGATCTGGTGCCAGGCGATGACTTCGGCATGATGAAAGAGGTGCTGAACCGCCGCTTCTCGCGTTTGCTGAAAGAGGACCCAGGCCGGGAAAAAGGCCTGTGGCCGGATCTGTTGCTGATCGACGGCGGTGCCGGGCAAGTGTCGGCGGTGGCAGAGATCATGGAGGCGCACGGGGTGCAGGACATCCCCATGGTGGGCGTCGCCAAGGGCGTGGACCGAGACCACGGCAAGGAAGAGTTCTACCGCCCCGGAACGCCGGTCTTTGCGCTGCAGCGCAATGACCCGGTGCTTTATTTCATCCAGCGGATGCGGGATGAGGCGCACAGGTTCGCCATCGGCACCCACCGCGCCAAACGGGCCAAGGCGCTGAGCGCGACGCCGCTGGACGAGGTGCCCGGTGTCGGCGCCTCGCGCAAACGCGCGCTGCTGGCGCATTTCGGCAGTGCCAAGGCTGTCAGCCGCGCCAATCTGGCTGACCTCAAGGCCGTGGATGGAATTTCCGAGGCGTTGGCCGAACGGATCTACGACCACTTCCACGCGCAGGGGTAGCCGTCCGAATTTGGGCTGAGTGGCAATCGTGCTAAGTCTGAAGGGCAGCCCTTAACTGCCTGGAGGAATTATGCCTGTCTCCCTGACCGTGAAAACTGTTGTCTATGATACCTATTCGGTGTCCGGGAAAACGCTGCCGGACATTGCCAAAAGCATCAAGAAAAGCGGGCCGAAAGACCCGAACGACAACAAGAAGGTGGCTTTTCTGACCACCACGGAGCTGGAATGCCTGACCGCCAAGGGGAAATACGTGGCGGATGGCAAGGCAAAGATCGACAAGAAAACCGGCTGGTTCGAAGTGACGGCTAAGGTGTCGGCACTGAAACTGGTCCTGCACACGACGGTTAAATGTCCGAAACGCTCTGTCAGCGGGCTGTCGCCGCGAGCGCTGATCGAATGGTACCGCTTCTATGCCTGCTGTCTGGCACATGAGGCGCTGCACTTGGACAAGGCCAAGAAGGAATGCGACAAGATCGCCAAGGAACTGAACAAGCTGAAAGGCAAAGGGCTGGCGGACACTGAAGCGGGCGCGTTGAAGATGGCCAAGGAAGACCTGATGCGGGAGATCAACAACCACATTTTTGTTGACCGGGACCGGCTGAACGAGGTGCACCGGAAGTTTGACCATTCCAGCCACCACGGCGAAAAGAAGGGGGCACTGCTGGATACGTCCGTTGGATGAGAAAAACACGCCCCGCGTGCATTCGCCCAAAATTCCGCAAGGGGGCGCTGCGCGTCCGCGCCAGCCATCGCCGAATTTTGATTAAGCCCGCTTTCCACTTTCGAAACAGCCGGATAATGTGCGCCGCATGAAGTGGACTCTGCCCAATATTCTCACCCTGCTGCGGCTGGTCGCGGCGCCTGGCCTGGCCGTGATGTTCCTGTATTTCAGCCGCCCCTATGCGGACTGGTTTGCCCTGCTGCTGTTTGTGACCGCAGCGGTGACGGACTGGTTCGATGGCTATCTGGCGCGGGCCTGGAAGCAGGAAACCAAGATGGGCGCGATGCTGGATCCGATTGCCGACAAGGCGATGGTGGTGATCGCGCTGATGATCCTGGTGGGCTATTCAGCCGAACATTGGACTCCCTGGCTGGTGCTGCCCGCCACGGTGATCCTGTTCCGCGAGGTGTTTGTTTCCGGCCTGCGCGAATACCTCGGCGACACCGCTGGAACGCTGAAGGTAACAAAGCTCGCCAAGTGGAAGACCACCGCCCAGATGATCGCCATTGCCACGCTGTTTTCGCAGGGCATCTTTGAGCACTATCTGGTGATGTCTTCCTTTGGCATGGACCAGGTGCTGATCGATCAGATCATGACGGGGCAAGTCTCGGATGAAATGGGGCTGCGCTGGAAATTTGATGGCATGGTCTGGACTGGCCGCATTGGCCTGTGGCTGTTGTGGATTGCCGCGGGCCTCACGGCCATCACCGGGATCGACTATCTGCGCAAGGCGATGCCGCATCTGAAGGAGGCACACTGATGGATGTCCTGTATTTCGCCTGGGTGCGCGAGCGCATCGGCCTGCCGCGTGAGCGGGTGGAGACCACAGCAGCCACGGTGGCGGACCTGGTCGAAGAGCTGCGGGGGCGTGAAGAGCGTTATGCCGCTGCTTTTGCTGACCTCTCAGCCCTGAGGGTGGCGCTGGACCAGGATCTGTCGGACTTTGATGCACCGCTGGAGGGCGTGCGCGAGGTTGCCTTTTTCCCGCCGATGACAGGGGGCTGAGGCCATGCGGATTTCCGTGCAGGAAGCCCCGTTTGAGCTGGGTGCCGAAAGCGATGCCTTTGCCATGGGTGTCGAAAACGCGGGCGCTGTGGTGACGTTCACCGGCGTGGTGCGTGATGCGGATCAGGGCGGGCTTCAGGCGATGGAGATCGAGCACTATCCGGGCATGACGGAAAAGGCGCTGACCGCGATTGCCGAGGAGGCCATGATGCGCTGGTCGCTGGCAGATGCGCTGGTGATCCACCGCCATGGCCGCCTGGCGCCGGGGGAGCGCATCATGATGGTTGCCACCGCGGCGCGCCACCGCAAGGATGCCTTTGAGGCAGCGGAGTACCTGATGGATTACCTGAAATCCCGCGCGCCGTTCTGGAAGAAGGAAATCCTGGCCGGCGGCACCGCGGATTGGGTGGCTGCCAAAGACGCCGACGAGGAGGCCCTCAAGCGCTGGTGAAGCCAGGGCAGGCCATGTCAGCGGGGAGAACAGGGGGCTCCCGCCAAGCCTTCAATCATCAAAGATGATTTCCGCCTGTTGGGCTGGGCGCCGCGCTTTGCGCGGCGGGTTCTTCCGCTGAGAAGCCCTGGACGGGCAGGTTTGCCGGTCCAGGGCAGGACCAAGTTTGTTGAAGGCTAGCGCGTCAAGGACAAGCTGCTTCGCAGGGCCTGCGGCCTCCTTGACCCGCCGGGAAACCAGCCGGGGTCTGGGAAACGCCCGCGCCGCGCGCAGCGCGGTGCCATGCCCAAGGCTGTTCAGCATGTGCTGGCGCAGCCAGTGCGTGCTGCAGGCGCGGGAGTGCTCTGGTTCCGGATCTCAGTGCGGGATCTGGCTGCGCAGTTCCTCGGCCTCGCGGCGGGCCTCGCGCAGGCCTTCCATGGCAGCGCGCAGCTCCGCCTCGGTCTGAGTCAGCTGATTGGTCAGCTCCGCCTCGCGCTGCTGCAGATAGGTGATCGCCTGATCGCGGGTTTCCTCCGCCTCATGCAATTCCTGGCTCATCCGGTCGAGATCAGCCACGTCGCTTTGCCGCACCCGGGTGAAGCGGTGCACCAGCCAATTGGCGAACCAGCCCATGGCAAAGGCCGCAAACAGGATGATCGCGGTGGTGATGATGAACTCTGTTCTGTTCATTCCTCTGTGGTCTCCTGTGCGTCTTCTGCGCTTGCGGCGTCGCCGCCAATGTCCTCGCCGCCTGCGTCCGCCTGTTCCGCCGGGCGTACCAGTTTGAACTCGATGCGGCGGTTGGCCTCGCGGCCTTCTTCGGTGCCGTTATCGGCAATCGGTTCGCTCTCGCCATAGCCCTTGGCCGCGAAGGTCGAGGTCACCACCCGGCGCGCGCGCAGCTCATTCAGCACCGATTGCGCCCGGGCCTGGCTCAGGTTCTGGTTCATCACCTCGCGGCCTTGGCTGTCGGTGTGGCCCTGGATCTCCAGCCGTACCGGGCCGCAGTTGCCCAGCACCTCTGCGATCCGGTCCATGGTGCCCGCACTTTCCGCGGCAATGGTGGCAGATCCGGGCTCAAAGGCGATCTTGGCCTCGGCTTGGGCGCCGGCCAGCTGCGCCTCGCAAAGTTCCGGCGGAATCGGCTGATCCTTGGGGGCGGGCGGCTCTTCGTAGGTAATGTCGAGGCCGTAGGTTTCTGCCTCGCCCAGCTTGGCAGACAGGAAGCGGGCGATCTCGGAGGGCGTCTCCTTGCTGTAGCTCATCCCGCGCAGCTCCAGCGTGTCCGGTGTCATCGTTACCGCACCGCGCTGCAGGTAGGAAAGGGCCTCCAGCGAGGCCAGCACGCGCACCGGCCAGTCAGCGGGCAGATCCGGCACAACACGGGTGGCGGTGTGCACATTGCCGGTTCCAAAGCGCGCCTTGGCATAGCTGTCGGCCACTGTACGCAGGGCAGCGTCACTCAGCCGCCCGCGCAGCTGCACATGGCCCTCGGGGCTGAGCGTGGCGGTGAATTCCGGGATACCGCCGGTTTCCTGCGTTTCCGGCACTGGCAGCACGGCGTGCAGCGCAAAAACCCGGGGCAGGGCGCTTTCCAGTTCACCCACCACATGGTCAAATCGGGCTTCCTCGGTTCCTTCGGCTGCGGCCAGTGTAATGTCGGCGTTGGCAATTGTGACAGAGCCTGCACCCAGCTCAGCGAGGCCCGCGATGCTCAGTTCAGCCGCCCGGGCCCAGTTCGGCGAGGGCACCCCCATGCCAATGGTGCATTCTGCCTCCCCCTGCAGACCGGCCTTGCGTGCCGCCGCAAGGATCCGGTCGCGGCTCGCCTCGCTCTCTGCGGAGCAGGCGTCGAATTCCGCGCCGTCCGGTCCGATCAAAAAGCGCAGGGTAAACGGGGTGATCACAGGCCGCGGCGCAGCGATATCCAGCGCCAGCCGCAAGCCTGGCGGCGCGGTGCGGCCTAGTTGTTCTTCCAGCTGTGCCTTGGCCTCGACGCTGTCGGAGATCGCGGTAATGGAGACCTCTCCGGCGGCAACCGAAATCTTGGCGCGCGGCAGAAGTTTCAGGGCTTCAACGGCAAATTGCATCGCATCCTGCCAGCCTGCTGGCACGGTATATTTGGCGGTTTCCAGCAGGTCGGCAGTATTCTCAGCCCCGGCCAGGTTCTCCAGTTCTGCGACCAGCGCCCTGCGGCCGGAGCCTGCGGGGATCAGGCCGATGATGGAGATGCCGCCGTCATTGCGCAGGATCTCAGCCGAAAACCGCGGCGGCGCCAGCCCGTCGGCCGGCGGCACATCCATGCCGTCCAGGATCCGCGCTGCATCAACAACCGTGCCAACCAGAGATTTGACCGAAAACCGGGTGGCTTCATCCGGCGCAGTGCCTTCCAGCAGCACTTGCAGCCCGTCCGCCGTGACTTCTGCCCAGGAAAACCCGCCATCGTCCAGCGCCTGACGCACGCCGCGTTCGGTGGTTTGCTCCACGGCAGTGACGGCAAAACCGGCGGCGATGAGGCTCAGCCCGGCAGCGGCGGCAAAGGCCAGGCCCGGGATCAACAGCTTAGACAGGCGCATATGGCAGAACATTCCCAGTTTGCGTTAATGGCTCTTACCCTGCGCGGCGCGGCGGTTCAATCACACGAACATGGCCAGCACAAAGAAGATCAGCGGAATCAGGCCGGTATCACGGTTGAGCCGGAACAATTGCAGCAGCCTTTGGGTGTTTTCCGCGTCAAAGGCGCGCAGTTGCCAGGTCATGTGCCAGCCCATCGCCCAGGGGGCTGCCAGTGCCAGCACCAGCGCCAGCACCGAGGCCTTGTCCAGCATCGCACCGATCACGGCCATCGCCATCAGGCTGACAAAACCCACAATAAAGCGGCGCAGCCACATCGGGGTTTCGCTGCCGAACAGCCTGGCGGTGGATTTCACTCCGATCAGCGCGTCGTCTTCGGTGTCCTGATGGGCATAGATGGTGTCATAAAACAACGTCCAGGCGATGCCCGCCAGATACAGCAGAACCGGCGGCCAGCCCATGGAACCTGTATGTGCCGCCCAGGCCAGCATGGCGCCCCAGTTGAAGGCGAGACCCAGAAACACCTGAGGCCACCAGGTAAACCGTTTGGCAAAGGGGTAGACCGCCACCGGCAACAGCGACAGGATGCCCATAGCAATGGCCGCCTGGTTGAAGGTCAGCAGGATCGCGAGGCCCAGCAAGCATTGCAGCCCCATCCAGGCCAGCGCGCCCTTGACGGTGACTTGGCCCGAGGGGATCGGGCGCGAGCGGGTGCGCTCGACCTGGCCGTCGAACTTGCGGTCGGTGATGTCATTCCAGGTGCAGCCCGCCCCGCGCATCAGCCAGGCGCCTGCGGCGCAGCCAATGGCGATCCACAGGTCGCCCCAGCGCGGGCTTTGATCCGCCAGGATCGCCAGCGCCAGCCCCCACCAGCAGGGGATCAGCAGAAGCCAGGTGCCAATTGGCCGGTCAGCGCGGCTGAGCCGCAGATAGGGGCGCGTCCATTCCGGGGCATATGTGTCGACCCAGTTTCCCTTGACCGCATCCGCGACCTGACCCTCTGGTGCTGGTGTCTCGCCTTGCATATGTAGGACCCCATGAGTGCAAAAATCAGACTGTATGTAGAGCACCCATTGGGGGCAGGGCAATCGGTTCCCTTGGATCGTGATCAGGCGCATTACCTGTTCGGAGTGATGCGGCAGGCGGTAGGCGCCCCGGTGGCGCTGTTCAACGGCCGGGACGGTGAGTGGCTGGCAGAGGTTGCCGAGGCGGGGAAACGCGGCGGCACACTGGCGTGCCGGGAGCAGACCAAGCCCTTACAGCTGCCGCCGGACCTGTGGCTGATGTTTGCTCCGATCAAGAAGGCGCGCACCGATTTCATCGTCGAAAAGGCGGCTGAGATGGGCGCTGCACGCATCCTGCCGGTGCAGACCGAGTTTACCAACTCAGAGCGGATCCGCCAGGACCGGCTGCAAGCCCATGCGGTTGAGGCGGCAGAGCAGTGCGGCGGCACCTATGTGCCGGAGGTGGCGGATCTGCAGAAGCTTTCCCGTCTCTTGGACCAATGGCCGGCCGAGCGGCAGCTGATGTTCTGCGACGAGGCCGAGGTGGGCAATGCGCTGCAACTGGCTGCAGAGACACAGACGGGCGCACCCTGGGCAATCCTGATCGGCCCCGAGGGCGGCTTTTCCGAGGTCGAACGAAAACGCCTGCATGCGTTGCCGCAGTCGCATGTGGTCAGCCTTGGTCCCCGTATCCTGCGTGCGGACACTGCCGCCGTGGCTGCAATGACGCTTTGGCAGCAGTCTTTGGGAGACTGGTAATTGGGCCGTCTGGATCAGCAGCTGCTGCGTCTTGCGCGGCCGGAAGATTCCGCCCGTCAGATGGCTCAGGTGCAGCTCCAGGCACGGCTGAGATGGCCGGGCAGCGGGATCAGGCTGGAGAGTGTACTGAAGATCGCCGAAGAGGCTTCGGTGTTCCGCGGCCATCGCGGCAACGAACCAGTGGTCATCAAGAAATTCTGGGACCAGGACAGCCGGCGCAGCTTTGTCGGCGGGACGGTGCGTGCGCTTGGACGGTTTGACAGACTTGCGACGCATCCGGAGTTTTCTGTCAACAGATGTATTTCCAGTTCCGGCCGCCTCGGCCTGGTCATGTTGAGCTGGGAAGCCGGCACGCCGGTCAACAAGCTGATAAAGAAGTCCTGGGCAAACCGGCAGCAAATTCTACGGAAATGCTGCGCTTGGCAAGACTGGGCAAGCCAGGGCCAAGTTGTCCGCGCTGCCTTGCCCGCAAATGCGTATTACAAAGAAATCTCCGCCATTCTGGCCGCTTGCACCCGGCACCCTGACGCCGCGCTGCTGAAAGAGCTGGGACGGGAGCTGCTGAATTTTCTGGGACGTATCGAAGATCAGCCTGCGGTGCGGGCACCCGGGCACCCCGATTTTGCCCCGCGCAATCTGATCCTGCGTCCGGACGGGGGCGTGGCGGCAATTGACATCCATCGCAGCGGCACCTTCTTCGGTTCCCGCCAGGCGGCTATTTTCTTGGTTTCCAAGGACTTTAGCAGCAAGAGAAAAAAACGTCCGCTGCTTTACGGGCTGGACCGGCGGGAGATGCGGCTGTTTCTGGCCCACAGCAGCATTCCCGAAGAAGAATTCGAGACGTTTCTGGTTTTCTGCATTGGCCTTACGCTTCTTAGAATGCACTCTAAAAAAACCAGGCACATGCGGCGCAGGATGTTAAAATGCCGCCGTATTCAGGCTTATCTCGATGATCTCAGGCAGGGCAGGAGGATCAAAGCATGAGTTTCATCCGTCCCGAAGCCCGCGAAACCCTGTGGCAATGGCGCGAGGTCCTGGCCGCGGTCTTGATGTTCCTGCTGGGGCTGAAATGGGCGTTTTCCTCAGCCGGTTTTATGGCGATCACCGGCTGGGCTTTGGTTGCGACCGGCCTTGTGGCTGCGGTCATCGGGGTCCAGCGGATGCGGTTCCGGCGCGGCAGCGGCGGCCCTGGCGTGGTACGGGTGGATGAGGGGCAGATTGCCTATTTCGGGCCGCTCACCGGCGGTGCCGTTGCAGCCTCGGAACTGGAACGGCTGGCGCTGGACCATACCTCCAAACCGCCGCACTGGCTGCTGGAACAGCCCGGCCAGCCGCCGCTGGCAATCCCGGTGAATGCCGAAGGCTATGAGGCGCTGTTTGACGTCTTTGCCGCCCTTCCTGGCCTCAAGACGGAGCGGATGCTGGCGGAACTGCGCCGCCGCGGCCCTCACCAGGTCGTGATCTGGGAGCGCGCCGCCAGCCGGCCGGAACATCAGCGCCTGCATTGACACTGGCCGCGATTCCGCCCACGACTGACCGTTCAAGACAGATCTAACAGGACGGAGTGCCAGGCATGTCCATTCCCCAGTCCGGCGGCGGGCCGATCGAACACCACGAGCAGCTTGCCCAGTATCTTGCCGACGGCTGCAAACCCAAGGAAGACTGGCGTATCGGTACCGAGCACGAGAAGTTCGGCTTCTGCAAGGACACGCTGAAGCCGCTGCCCTATAAAGGCGAGCGCTCGATCGAAGCTGTGCTGACAGGCCTGCGCGACAGCCACGGCTGGGCGCCCGTGACCGAAGGCGGCAATCTGATCGGCCTGGAAAAAGACGGCGCCAATGTCAGCCTGGAACCGGGCGGCCAGCTGGAACTGTCCGGCGCGCCGCTGGAAACCATTCATGAGACCTGCGACGAGGTGAACGCCCACCTGCGCGACGTCAAGGACATCGCTGATAAGATCGGCGTCGGCTTCATCGGCCTCGGCGCGGCCCCGGTCTGGAGCCATGAAGACATGCCGCTGATGCCCAAGGGCCGCTACAAGCTGATGGACGGCTACATGCAGGAAGTCGGCACCATGGGCACCACCATGATGCGGCGCACTTGCACCGTGCAGGTGAACCTCGACTTCTCCTCCGAGGCCGACATGGTGCAGAAACTGCGGGTGGCGCTGGCGCTGCAGCCGGTGGCTACAGCGCTGTTTGCCAACTCCCCGTTCCTCGATGGTCAGCCTAACGGCCACAAATCCTGGCGCGCCCGGGTCTGGCGCGACCTGGATGCCGACCGCACCGGCATGCTGCCATTTGTGTTTGAAGACGGCTTCGGCTTTGAGGCCTGGGTACAATATGCGCTCGACGTGCCGATGTATTTTGTCTACCGCAACGGCGAATACATCAACGCGCTGGGCATGTCCTTCCGTGACTTCCTGAAAGGCGAGCTGCCGGCGCTGCCGGGCGAAACCCCGACGCTCAGCGACTGGGCCGACCACCTGACCACCATCTTCCCCGAGGCCCGCATCAAGAAATTCATCGAGATGCGCGGCGCCGACGGCGGCCCCTGGCGCCGCCTCTGCGCGTTGCCCGCTTTCTGGGTTGGTCTGACCTACGATCAAAGCGCGCTGGACGCCGCCTGGGACCTGGTCAAGGGCTGGGACGCAGAGACCCGCGATGCCCTGCGCGTTGCAGCCTCTGAGCAGGGGCTGCAGGCCAAGGTGAATGGCATTGACATGCACGAACTGGCCCGCGAAGTGGTCGCAATCTCGGAAAGCGGCCTGAAGGCGCGGCGCAAGCCCGGGGCGGGCGGTCTGGTGCCGGATGAAACCCATTTCCTCAATGCGCTGAAAGACAGTCTCGACAGCGGCCGCGTGCCTGCCGATGAGCTGCTGGCGCGCTACGAAGGTAACTGGGGCGGGGATCTCAGCCGTATCTACAGCGAATTTGCATACTAAGCTCAGTGGCTCGGGCGGCCCAGGCGGGCCGCCAATAGTTTAGATGCGCCTATACTTTAGATACATTGTAATTATCTAAAGTATCGCGTCACAGTCCTCTTCGGGGAAGTTCTCGGGGATTTTATGCTGGCGATTAAAAGTCAAAGCCAGAAATGGTATTTTGTTGCATCGGTTACAGTGGTGGCATTGGCGGTGTCCTGGCTCGTGACAGCGCTCACGGCGCCGGAGGGTCTGACCCGCGCCGCCCTGGTGCCTTCGACCCTGGCTCCATTGCTGATTGCGCCTCTTTCCTCGTACTGGGCAGCGTGCAAGCTTCTGGAAATCCATACGCTCAATCAAAAGCTCTTGCATCTGGCGGCGCATGACCAGATGACGTCGCTCTACAGCCGGGATCATTTCTTCCGCCTTGTCGGCAGCTTGGATGACGGCTTTTGCGGCAGTTTCCTGCTGGCGGATATCGACGGTTTCAAATCCATCAATGACGCCCATGGGCACCAGACCGGCGATGAGGTGATCCGCTTCGTGGCACGGGCACTGAAAGACAGCGTGCGCCCGGATGGGATTGCGGCGCGTTTCGGCGGCGAGGAATTTGTTGCCTGCCTGCCGGGCATCCAGCTGTCCGATGCCTACCAGCTGGCTGAGGATCTGCGCCGCGAGATCGGCGCCAGCCCCTTGCCGCTGGGGAAAAGGCTGATGTGCACGATTTCGATCGGATTGGGGTATTACGACGGCAGCCGCCCGGTCGAGGAAGTGCTGCGGGACGCGGATGAGGCGCTGTTTGCAGCCAAAAGCAAAGGCCGCAACAGGGTGCAGGTTTTGGGGTGAATCCGGTGGCCCGCCGCGGTCTGTACTGGATCCTGCCGGCAGGATACCGGGCATAAAAGAAGCCGGCGGCAGGATGTCCCGCCGCCGGCCGTTTGCATGTGAGTGGCAGCGTCAGCGCTTATTGCGCCTGCAGCTCTGCCGGGGTTTTGTCGGCGATATCGCTCCAGTTGGCGTTGGCGTTCTGCACAAAGCCCGGAATGTCGCCTTCCCAGCGTTCCTGAATGTCCTGCGACAGGTTCAGATACAGGGTGTTGTCAACGATTTTCCAGTGGTTCGGGTCACCGTCGAACTTGAAGCCCATTGCGGTGCCAAAGGCGCAGTAGCCGCCGTAGGCCGGCAGGTAGGCTTCGGGATTCTTCTCAAATGCCGCTTTGTGCTCTTCGGAAGCAAAGCGGTAGGTTGCGTCATTGAAAACAGAAGTGATTTTATAGCTGCCCTTGGTGGGGGCACCGTCTGTGAAATATGCGACCGGGTCATAGCCCTGCATTGCCAGGCCGGTGGAGGATGCGTTGATCTCAACGCCTGCCGCCAGTGCCGAGGTTGCCATTGCAACCGACAGAGCCACACCGCTGATCAGTGCTTTTACTTTGTTCATGGTCCCGTCCTTTCAAGTTCCGGCCGTGGCGTTTCCAAATGCTTGCCCGGCCGGCGTTTCACCATGTGTGCCGCGGTATGCTGCGGGTCACGGAACCCATGTGGAGAGACAGGCGATCACGTTCAAAACAACTCAATTTGAATGTGCGTCAGGCTGAGATTGCCTGTGCATTTCTGCGCAGAACGGGTGACAGGGGCCAGCCCGCCGGCCAAAGTGGCCGCAGGCAACATGGAGTTGAGGATGACACGTGCAAGACTTGGCCGCCGGGCAATCCTGAGCGGGCTGACGGTTCTGGCCTTCCTGGCCGCCCCGGCCTTCGCCCAAAGCGTCAGCGGCGTCTATCGGGCCGAAGGGCGCAACCCCGATGGCAGCAGCTATACTGGTACCGTGCAGATCCAGGAGAGCGGCACCAGCGTCCAGATGGAATGGAGCATTGCCGGGCAGAGCCTCTCTGGCAGCGGAACGCGCAATGGCGATGTGGTCTGGGTCGATTGGGGCCAAACCTATCCGGTGGTCTATGTGCGGATGCCCAGCGGCGAGCTGCATGGCACCTGGGCCAATGGCCGCGCGTTGGAGCGGCTTATCCCGTAACCTCCAGCGTCAGCACAAATCGGGCGACTTTTTCTTCGGACATTTCGCAGGGCTTCAGCAACGCGCCGGATCCCAGCCGGTAGAGGTTGAGGCTGATGTAATCCGTACCGCCCAGTTCGCGGGCTACCAGCTTTTGGGCTTTGCCGCTGGCCAGGTCCTCGCGGGTGACGGTGTATTTGCGCCCGTCCGCAATGCCGGTGAAACCGCCCATCGGCAGCGCATCAAAGGCGGTCAGAAACGCGTCCAGCCCGCCTTTGCCTGCCTCTTGGTTCACTTCTGGCCGATCCGCGGTTCGGTGCCTGCGCGCAGGCGGGCGATATTGGCCGAGTGGCGGATGAAGACCACCGTGGCCAGCAGTAAGGCCAGCAAGGCCACTGGCTGATAACCCAGCACAAAGGCCCAGACCGTGCCTGAGGCGGCTGAGACCAGCGCCCCCATTGACGAGATGCGGGTCACGGCGGCGGCCGCCAGCCAGGTCAGGCAGCAGGCAATGCCCACCGGCCATGCCAGCGCCAGCATCAGGCCCAGGAAGGTGGCGACGCCCTTGCCGCCCTTGAAGCCCAGCCAGACCGGGAAGCAATGGCCGAGAAAGGACATGAGGCCGGCCGCCTGCGCTGCATCCTCGCCGGCCAGGAAGCGAGCCAGCAGCACTGCCGCCGCGCCCTTGCCGCCATCCAGGAAGAGCGTCAGTGCCGCGGCGGCCTTGCTGCCGGTGCGCAGAACGTTGGTGGTGCCGATATTGCCGGAGCCGATCTCGCGCAGATTGCCCAGCCCAAAAGCCTTGGTGACCACCATGCCAAAGGGCACGGACCCCAGGCCATACCCGATCACCGCCCACAAGATCAGCACCGCGGCAGAGCTTTCAATTACTGGCATCAGTCCCTCCGGTAGACAGGCTCGCCTGCCACATAAGTGGCCTCGACCCGGCCCTGCATGCGCTGGCCGTCATAGGGGGTGTTCTGCGATTTCGAACGCAGCTTGAAACGGTCCAGTACAAAAGGCACGTCTGCGTCGAACAGGACCAGGTCGGCTGGTGCACCCGCGGCCAGGCGGCCGCTTTCCAGTCCCAGGCGTTTCGCCGGGTTCAGCGACATGGCGCGGAACAGGGTTGGCAGGTCCAAGAGTTCAGCGTGGTAAAGGCGCAGCGCGGCGGGCAGCAGCGTTTCCAGCGCCACCGCGCCGGCGGCGGCTTCCTCAAACGGCAGCCGCTTGCTTTCCTCGTCCTGCGGCGTGTGCATCGAACTGATAATGTCGATCAGCCCGGTCCGCACTGCCTCAACCACCGCCAGCCGGTCGTCTTCCGAGCGCAACGGCGGCTTCACCTTGAAGAAGCTGCGGTAGCCCGCGACGTCCAGCTCATTCAGCGTCAGGTGGTGGATCGAGGTGCCCGCGGTGATGTCGATCCCGTTGGCCTTGGCGCGCTCCAGCGCGGGCAGGGCGCGCGCTGTGGTGATCTGGTCGGCATGGTATTTGGCACCCGTCATTTCCAGCAGGGCAATATCGCGGTCCAGCCCCATCCGTTCTGCCATCGGTGAAACTGCGGGCAAGCCATAGAGTGCAGCGAACTTGCCGCTGGTGGCTGCCGCGCCCTTGCTCAGCACCGGCTCCTGCGGGTGGGCGATAACCAAGGCATCGCAGGAGCGCGCATAGGTCAGCGCGCGCTGGAACACCTTGGTGTTGGCAACCACGTGGTCGCAGTCGGAAAAGGCCACCGCACCGGCATCCATCAGGAAGCCGATCTCGGTCATCTCCCGGCCCTCGCGGCCCTTGGTCAGCGCCGCCATCGGCAGCACGTTTACCGGCGTGTCGGCCTGGGCGCGACGGGTGACGAATTCCAGCGTCTCCGGGCTGTCGATCGCAGGCGCGGTGTCGGGGCGGGTGACAATGGTGGTGACCCCGCCGGCCGCTGCCGCAAGGCCTGCGGATTTATAGCTTTCCTTGTGCCGCTCGCCGGGCTCGCAGACCTTGACGCCGATGTCGACAATTCCCGGCGCCAGGCATTTGCCGCCGCAGTCCTGAACGGTGGCGTCCTCCGGCCGGATGCTGTGCGCGGCCAGCAGCTGCTCAGGACCGGCTGCGCCTTTCTCAACCGCCGCAATCCGCCCGTTGCGGACCAGAACCGCACCGGGCGTGTCTGTGCCTGCCTCGGGGTCGATCAGGCGGGCATTGGTGAACAGAGTGGTCATGCCTTGGCTCTTTCAATTGCGTTGAGGGTCGCGGCCGGGTCGGCCTGGTATTTGATCAGATGCTTGTCGCCGCTTTTGGTGATGACCTGCACGTAGCTGCCCATGGTTTTGACAGCTTCAATTTGCGTGACCGGAACCGAACGTCCGGCCGGGCCTGAAAGGCTTTCCCGGGTCAGGGTCCAGACCACCGCCAGCTCCTCGCTGGCCATGTACCAGCCGCGCAAGGCGATGGCAGCGAGCCCGCCCACGGCACCGGTCCAGACGTGGGGGCTGTCAAGAAACCACAGCACGGCCATCGCGCCGCCCATGCCAATCGCGGCCATCCAGGCATGAGCCCGTACATAGGCGCCGCGGTCAGGCTTGAATTCCGTTTCTGCCATCAGAACACCAGCCCCCAGACAGCCAGCGCAATCAGCGTCATGACAATGGCGAACAGCGCAGCCCCAATGCGGCGGGCCTGGCTGCGGGCCTCGCGTGGAGAGAGCTTGGGTGCGGAGTGGGGTTTGGCGCTTTCGGCGGCGGCAGGCGCGGCGCTCCAATTGGTCTGCCGCTCGCCATAGGTGCCCTTGAGCACGATCTGCTCTGCGGGGGTCAGCCGGGCCTCCTTGCCGCCGAAGGCGCGGGAGCGGATCAGCAGGACGTGGCCTTCCATCGCCTGCAGCATCTCGCGGTCGTCTTCGACCTGAGCCCGCGGCACTCCGCAGCCCTCGGTCAAGTAGCCGGTCAGGCCGATGTCTTCCAGGTCTGAGACCGGAAAGATCTCCACCTGATCCATGTCCAGCGCTTCAATGCCCAAAACCTGCGCCAGCGCGCCGGGCTCTTTCAGGAACGCCGCCTGCTCGGGCCGCATGTCGAGGGCAAACAGCCGGATCACGCCGCGCTCGCCCGCCGGGATATGGATGACACCCTGCAAGCGGCTCAGCCTGCCCGGCTTTGATTGGGGGCTTGGCGTTCGGCGCGCAGGTTGCGGGCCAAAAGGTCCATCGCCGCCATGCGCACCGCGACACCCATCTCGACCTGCTCCTGAATGACCGAGCGGTTGATGTCGTCGGCAAGCGTCCCGTCGATCTCGACCCCGCGGTTCATGGGGCCGGGGTGCATGACAATCGCGTCGGGCTTGGCCTGCGCCAGCTTGTCGGCGTCAAGCCCGTAACGGTGGTAATATTCGCGCTCCGACGGGATGAAGCCGCCGTCCATCCGTTCTTTCTGGAGGCGCAGCATCATGACGACGTCCACGTCCTTCAGGCCTTCGCGCATGTCGTCATAGATCTCGGCGCCGAATTCGGCGAACTGGCTGGGCACCAGGGTCGGCGGGCCGATCAGGCGAATGCGGTTTTCCATCTTGCCCAGGAGGATCAGGTTGGAGCGCGCCACGCGGGAATGCGCAATGTCGCCGCAGATCGCGATGTTCAGCCGGTGCAGACGGCCCTTTGAGCGGCGGATGGTTAGCGCATCCAGCAGCGCCTGGGTCGGGTGTTCATGCTTGCCGTCACCCGCATTCAGCACTGCACAGTTCACCTTTTGCGCCAAGAGGTCCACAGCGCCGGAATGGGGGTGGCGCACCACCAGCAGGTCAGGGTGCATCGCGTTCAGCGTCATCGCGGTGTCGATCAGGGTCTCCCCCTTTTTGATCGAAGAGGCCTGCATCGCCATGTTCATCACATCGGCGCCCAGCCGCTTGCCTGCGAGCTCAAACGAGGCCTGGGTTCGGGTGGAGTTCTCAAAGAACATGTTGATCTGGGTGAGGCCCGCTAGCACGTCGGAGTGCTTCTCGGGACGGCGGTTCAGCGCCACATACTCGTCGGCCAGATCGAGGATCGCGGTGATCTCATGCGGCTTCAGCGGTTCGATGCCAAGCAGGTGGCGGTGTTCGAAGGACATATGGGGCGGCTCCGCTTGATTTGCGGGTTCTTATAGGCGGGGTGTGCAGGGCGGGCAACGGCCGGCTGCGCCGCAGGCCGGGGAATTTGAGTATTTGCAGCAAGATGAAAGGGGAGGTGTTCCGCTTGTCTGGCAGGCGGGGTAGCTTGGGCGCATGGAATCGGCATTGGATTACTGGAGCGCCAAGGCGCTGTTGGAGTGGCAGGTTGAGCTGGGCGCCACCGAAGCGCTGTGCGACGCGCCAGTCGACCGCTATGCGCTGGAGCAGGCGGCCCCCAAGCCGAAACCGGGCGCGGCACCTGCGCCGCCGCCCAAACCCAAGGAAGTGGATCCCGTTGACGTTGCCAAAAAGGCTGCCAAAGGCGCGGGTTCGCTGCCATCCTTGCGCGATGCGATGGAGGGTTTCAGCCACTGCGACCTGAAACGCGGCGCCCGCAATCTGGTGTTCTCGGACGGGCAGCCGGGCGCGCGGGTGATGATCATCGGTGAAGCACCGGGCCGCGACGAGGATCTGCAGGGCAAACCGTTTGTGGGCCGCGCCGGGCAGCTTTTGGACAAGATGCTGGAGGCGATCGGCCTCAGCCGCGCGGAAAACGTCTATATCACCAATGTGCTGCCTTGGCGGCCGCCGCAGAACCGCGACCCGCTGCCTGCCGAAATTGCCATGCTGACGCCCTTCCTGGAGCGGCATGTGGCCTTGGCGGAACCGGACATCCTGGTGCTGATGGGCAATATCAGCTGCCAGGCGGTTCTGGGCAAGCGCGGCATCACCAGGCTGCGCGGGCAGTGGGATCAGGCCTGGGGCAAGCCGGTCATTCCGATGTTCCACCCGGCTTTTTTACTGCGCCAGCCCGCGCAAAAGCGGCTGGCCTGGGGTGACCTTCTGGAGCTGAAGGCGCGGCTCGGGAGCTTGACCTGAGGCAGCCTATGAAAATCCTGGCATTCTCCGATCTGCATCTTTCAGCGTCCCACGCCGCGGACATCGTGGCGGCCAGCGCGGGCGCGGATCTGGTGATCGGGGCCGGTGACTTCTGCAATATGCGGATGGGGCTGGACAGCGCCGTTGCCATGCTTGCGGGGTTGCAGGCACCAATGGTGGCGGTGCCGGGCAACGGCGAAAGCGCCGATGAGCTGCGCGCGGCAGGGTTTGCGGATACCACGGTGCTGCATGGCGAGGGCCTGGATTTTGAAGGCCTGCGCCTGTTCGGTCTGGGCTACGGTGTGCCGGAAACGCCCTTTGGCGGCTGGTCCTGCGACCTGAGCGAAGTGCAGGCGGCGGCGATGCTCGCGGCATGTGATCATGCGGATGTGCTGATCTCCCATTCACCGCCCAAGGGTTTCGGGGATGTGACCTCCGGCGGGCTGTCTGTGGGGTCGGCTGCGGTGCGGGCGGCAGCAGAGAGGGTGCAGCCGCAACTGCTGCTGTGCGGCCATGTGCATGATTGCTGGGGCTTCCGCGGCCATTTAGGGCAAACCCAAGTGGCCAATCTCGGCCCCGCGGTGAACTGGTTTGAGGTGACACCATGATCGACACGGTGACATTGCTGGCTTTCATTCCGGCGGCGCTGGCGCTGAACCTGACGCCGGGTGCGGACATGATGTTCTGCCTGGGCCAGGGGCTGCGCTCGGGGCGCACAGCAGCAGTCGCGGCCAGCGCCGGGATCTCGGCGGGCAGCATGGTGCATGTGGCGCTGGCAGGTCTGGGCCTGGGCGCCATTGTCTCAGCGGTACCTGCGCTGTTCGACGTGATCCGCTGGATTGGCGTTGCCTATCTGCTCTACCTCGCCTGGGGCGCCCTGCGCGGCGGGCTGGCGGCGGATGAGCTGCCCGAACGGCGCGGCGCAAACGCCTTCCGCAGCGGCCTTCTGGTCAACCTGACCAACCCCAAGGTGATCCTCTTTGTGCTCGCCTTTGTGCCGCAGTTCGTAAAGCCGGAAGCCGGGCCGGTGCTGATCCAGTTCCTGATATTCGGGCTGATCCTTGCGTTGGGCGGCTTTTTCATCAACGGTCTGATCGGCGTCTTTGCGGGCCAGGCCGGGCAGCGGCTGACTGGCTCGCCGGTGTTCGCGCGCTGGCTGGGCCGGGTTTCGGCTGGAATCTTTACCGGGCTGGCCCTGCGGCTGGCAATCATGGAGAGGGCGTAGATGTCCCGTATCGACGAAGGCATGGAATTCATCCCGGTCCGCATCGCGGTGCTGACGGTTTCGGACAGCCGCAAGATGGAGGACGATCGCTCCGGCCAGGTTCTGGTCGACCGGCTGCGGGAGGCGGGCCATACCCTGGCTGACCGCAAGATAATCCCTGATGAACGGGCAGAGATTGCCGCGCAGCTGCGGGTCTGGATCGCCGATCCCAAGGTGGATGTGGTGATCTCCACCGGCGGCACCGGGCTGACGGGGCGCGATGTGACGGTCGAGGCGCACCGGGACGTTTACGAGAAAGAGATTGAGGCCTTCGGCACGGTGTTTACTTGGGTTTCAATGCAGAAGATCGGCACCAGTGCGGTGCAGTCGCGGGCCACCGGCGGGGTGGCAGGCGGCACTTATCTGTTTGCGCTGCCCGGCAGCCCCGGCGCCTGCAAGGACGGCTGGGATGAAATCCTGTCAAAACAGCTTGATTACCGCCACCGGCCCTGCAATTTCGTGGAAATCATGCCCAGATTGGAGGAACATCTGCGGCGGAAGTAACCGTCTGCGGCGTGTAACCTCGAAAACCCGTTCGGAAAATCGTATATTTCCAGGCGGGCGGGATTGTTGCGCCGCCGCGGCCTTCGCGATTTGGCGGTCCGCACGCGGTTCTGGCAGCAGCCGCCACCGGAAGGGAGAGACATGCGCTTTTTGCGTCAGAGTTTGATGGGGCTTTTCCTGGCCTCGCTGACGGCGGCCTTGCTGCTTTATGCGGGCCAGCTGGTCTTTGGCGCCATCGAGGCGCAGCTGAACGCGGAGCGCAAGGCCCCGCCGTCGCGTGAACGGGTGTTTGCGGTCAACGTGGTGACCGCGGACCTGCAGACGGTAGCACCGGAGCTGACGGCCTTTGGCCGGGTCGAAAGCCGCCGCACACTGGAGTTGCGCACTGCCGCAGGCGGCCGGGTGGTGCAGCTGTCTGAAGATTTCGAGGAAGGCGGCGCGGTCCGGGCGGGCGAGGTGCTTGTGCAAGTCGACCCGGCGGATGCCCAGGCGGCGCTGGACCGGGCCGAGGCGGACATGATGGATGCCCGCGCCGAAGAACGTGACGCGGGCCGGGCGCTCATTCTTGCGCAAGACGAACTTCAGGCCACGCAGGACCAGGCGCAGCTGCGCACGCGTGCCTTCCAGCGGCAGGTGGACTTGCAGGAGCGCGGTGTCGGCACCGCTGCCACTGTGGAAACTGCCGAATTGGCTGCAGTGCAGGCCCGCCAGGCGGTGATCTCGCGCCGCCAGGCCGTCAGCCAGGCAGAAGCCCGCGCCGATCAGGCCGCGACCCGGGTGGCCCGGGCGAAGATCGCGCTGGATGAAGCCCGGCGGGAGCTGGAGGATACCACCATCCGCGCAGGCTTCAGCGGCACGCTTCAGTCTGTCAGCCTGGTGCAGGGACGGCTGGTCTCTGCCAATGAGAAACTGGCGGAGCTGGTGGACCCTGACCTGCTGGAAGTGGCGTTCCGGGTCTCCACCGCACAATATGCCCGGCTGCTGGACGGCGGCGGGCAGCTTTTGCGGTCGGCTGTGCGGGTCACATTGGATGCAGCGGGTGCGGGTCTTGGCGCGAAGGGCCGGATTTCCCGCGCCAGCGGTGCTGCCGGGGACGGGCAGACTGGACGGCTGATCTATGCGAGTTTGGAGGCCGCGCCGGGATTCAAGCCCGGTGATTTCGTCACCGTGCATGTGACAGAGCCAGAGGTCCGGGCTGTTGCGCGGGTTCCGGCCTCGGCGCTGGGCGCGGACGGCACGGTGCTGGTGCTGGACGCTGAGGACCGGCTGGAGGCGCTGGCGGTGGAGCTTGTGCGCCGCCAGGGCGATGACGTGCTGATCCGCGGCTCAGGACTGGAAGGCCGCGAGGTTGTCTCCGGGCGGACGCCTTTGCTGGGGCCGGGCATCAAGGTGCGCCCCCTGCGCCAAGGCGCAGAGGTGCAGGCGCTGCCGGAGCTGATCGAGCTGACGGACGAGCGCCGCGCCCGGCTGGTTGCGCTGGTTGAAGGCAACAGCAGGATGCCCTCCGAGATGAAGGCCAGGATGCTGCAGCAGCTGGCTGAGGCGAAAGTGCCCGCGCAGCTGGTCTCCCGGATCGAATCCCGGATGGGAGGCTAAGGCCCATGGCCCGCAAGCTCCCCCGGCCGGCCCGCGGGCTGTTCAGCTATTTCACCCGCCACCGCACAGCGGCCAATCTGCTGTTGCTGATCATGCTGGTGCTGGGGGCGGCGGCGATGCCCAATATGCGGGCGCAGTTCTTTCCGGATGTGATCGTGGAACGGGTGACGGTCCGGGTCGAATGGGAAGGCGCCGGGCCGGAGGACGTGGACAGCGCTATTGTTCAGGTGCTGGAGCCCGCGCTGCTGGCTGTTGACGGGGTGGAGGAAACCTCCTCCATCTCCCGCGAAGGGCTGGCAACGCTGACGCTGGAATTCGAGCCTGGCACGGACATGGGGCAGGCCGCCGACGATGTGCAGGCCGCCGTGGACGGCGTCACCACCCTGCCGGAGGAGGCGGAGGAGCCCAAGGTGCGCCGCGGCGCCTGGCGCGACCGGGTGACGGATGTTGTGATCACCGGGCCGGTCGGCCCGGGGCAGCTGGGTCTTTTTGCGGATGAACTGGTGGTGCGGCTGTTCGAGGCCGGGGTCACCCGCACCACGATCCGCGGCGTGGCCGCGCCGCAGACCATCGTCGAGGTGCCGACCGCCAAGCTGATCACCCATGACATCACCATGCGCGAAATTGCCGAGGCCATCGCGGCAGAAGTGGACGCTGATCCCGCGGGCGACGTAAGCGGTGCAAATGCGCGGGTGCGCACGGGCAGCGAAAAGCGCAAGCCCAGCGAGCTGGAGGCCATCGTTCTGCGCACCAATCCGGACGGGTCGGTACTGACCATCGGCGATGTGGCGCAGATCCGGGTCGAGGGCGTGGACCGCAACCGCTCTTACTTCGTGGAGGATAACCCGGCGATGTCGATCCGGGTGGACCGGTCGGATCAAGGCAACGCCATCCGCCTGCAGAATCAGGTGCGGGAGGTGGTGGCAGAGATGCAGGCCAGCCTGCCGCAGGGGGTGACGGCGCAACTGATCCGCACCCGGGCAGAGCGGATCACCGACCGTCTGGATATCCTGGTCGACAATGGGCTGATGGGGCTTGGGCTGGTGCTGTGCCTGTTGTTCCTCTTCCTCAACACCCGCATCGCCTTCTGGGTGGCCGCAGGTATTCCTGCTTCGATGTTTGCCGCCGTGGCGCTGATGTATGCCGCGGGGATCACCATCAACATGGTCAGCCTGTTCGGTTTGATCATCACCCTTGGTATCGTGGTGGATGACGCCATCGTGGTGGGCGAACATGCGGATTTCCGGGTTCGCCGGCTGGGCGAAAGCCCGATGCAGGCAGCGGAAAACGCCGCACGGCGCATGGCAATGCCGGTCTTTGCAGCAACTCTCACCACCATCATCGCCTTCTTCGGGCTGACCCTCGTGGGCGGCCGGTTCGGCGAGCTGATCCGCGATATTCCCTTTACGGTGATCGCGGTGCTGGCGGCCTCGCTGGTTGAATGTTTCCTGATCCTGCCTAACCATCTGGCCCATGCCCTGACCCATGCCCAGGCGCACCATTGGTACGACTGGCCGAACCGGATGGTTAACCGTGGCTTCCGCTGGCTGCGGGATCATGCCTTCCGCCCGCTTATGGGCGTGATTGTCACCGCTCGCTACGCGGTGCTGGCCGCGGCGCTGGCAATCCTGGCCAGCCAGGCCGCGCTGTTCATCCGCGGCGATGTGCAATGGCGCTTTTTTAACGCGCCGGAACGCGGCTCTGTCACCGGCAATTTCGCCATGGCGGAAGGCGCCACCCGCAGCGATACCCTCGCCATGATGCGCGGGATGCAGCGGGCTGCCGAAGAACTGGGGGCCGAATACGCGGAACGCTATGGCCGCAATCCTCTGGACTTTGTGATGGCAGAGGTGGGCGGAAATGCCGGCCGCGGCCTGAGCGGGGTGGAGGCCAAGGACAAGGATCTCCTCGGGGGGATCTCAATTGAGCTGATCGACGCCGACCTGCGCCCTTACTCCAGTTTTGCCTTTGTTGCGGAATTGCAGGAGCGTGTGGTGCGCCACCCGATGGTTGAGACGGTCTCCTTCCGCAGCTGGCGGTCGGGGCCGGGCGGCGACGCGCTGGACGTGCAAATCTCAGGCCCCAGCGTGCAGGTTCTGAAAGAGGCCTCTGAGGATCTGAAAACTGCGCTTCTGCGCTTCCCCGAGGTCTCGGCGGTCGAGGACAATCTCGCCTATGACAAGGAGGAGGTGATCCTCGATCTCACCCCGCAGGGGCAGGCGCTGAACTTCACCATCGGCAGCCTGGGCCAGGCGCTCCGCGCGCGGTTGAACGGGATTGAAGCCGCGACCTATCCGGATGGCCCGCGCAGTGCTGCGATCCGGGTGGAACTGCCCGAGGGCGAGCTGACCGCCGATTTCCTGGAACGCACCCTGATGCGGGCGCCCAGTGGCATCTACGTGCCGCTGGCCGATATCGTCTCCGTTACTCAGCGCACTGGTTTTTCCACCGTGCGCCGGGAGAACGGCATCCGGGTGATCAGCGTGACCGGAGACATTTCCGAGGATGATCCGGCCCGTGCAGAAGCGGTTACCAAGGCTTTGCAGAACGAGATCCTGCCGAAGATTGCCAGCGAGCGGCAGGTGGAATGGCGCCTCTCGGGTCTGGCGGAGCAGGAGCAGACCTTCCTGCAGGAAGCGGGTACGGGGCTGATCCTCTGCCTCACCGGTATCTACCTTGTACTGGCCTGGATCTTTGCCAGCTGGACCCGGCCGCTGGTGGTAATGGCGATCATTCCCTTTGGCCTCGTCGGCACCATCTGGGGCCACTATGTATGGGAGGTGCCGCTGTCGATGTTCACAGTGGTGGGCCTGCTGGGAATGACCGGGATTATCATCAATGATTCCATCGTGCTGGTCACCACCATCGACCAATACGCCCGGGACCGCGGCCTGATCCCCTCGATCATCGATGCGGCGGCAGACCGGCTGCGACCGGTGATGCTGACCACTATGACCACAGTGCTGGGACTGGCGCCCTTGCTGTTTGAGCGTTCGCAGCAGGCGCAATTTCTGAAGCCGACGGTGATCACCCTGGTCTATGGGCTGGGCTTTGGCATGTTCCTGGTGCTGCTGGTGGTGCCTGCGCTGGTGGCAATGCAGCGCGACCTGTCGCGGCCGCTCACCTCGCTGCGCCGCGCGCTGCAGCAGGGGGCCGGGCGGTTGCGCTGGCTGGTTCTGGGTACTGCGCTAGCGCAACTGGGCTGGCTGGTGCTGACGCTGGGCTGGGCCATCGCATCCGGTGCGCTTCATCCCCTGTTGCGGGAGGTTTCCGCGCTGGCGTCAATGGAGCCGGTGCGGGCGGGGCTGCTGGCTTTCCTCGCAGGTGCTTTTACCCTGGCGTTGCTGGCCTATGCAGCGGGCGGGATCGCTTACCTGTTCAGCGCCCGCCAGCGGGCCTGAGCCAGCCGCGCCACCTCGCCGACCTGGTCCAGCAGCTGCAGCCCGCGGGCCTCGATCTCAGTGACGGGCACCCACTCCGCCTGTTCGGCATCATCATCCGGCTGGGGCTCACCGCTCAGATACCTGCACAGGACAACAGTCAGCAGATACTGGCGCTGCACTGTGCCAGCCGCATCGTGCGAAATGACATCCACATTGGTCAGATATTCCAGCGGTTCCGCCAGGACGCCGGTCTCCTCCTGCAACTCGCGCGCAGCAGCCTGCAGGGCGGTCTCGCCCAGCTCCACATGGCCGCCGGGAAAACCCCACCAGCCAGCGTTGGGCGCCTTGCCGCGCTGCACCAGGATCACATGATCCTGCCCGCCAGAATGGCGGCAGACCACGGCAATGGTGCCTAGAACCGGGCGGGCAGGGCCGTCAGCTGCGCTCATCCGGCGCTGCAGCCCTGAATATCAACCGCGCGGTTTTCCCCCAGCACTGTGATCCGCAGCCGCGAACGGTCAATAGCATAGGCGCTGCTGTCAGCGGGCAGAAACTCCGTCTCTGCCACCAGCTGCCCGCCCTCGCGCCGGGTGGTGGTTTCACCGGCATAAAGCTTGGGGTTGCCTGGTTCGATCACCGCAACCTCCTCGCCGCCGGCAGAGGGCATCGAGATCCGCGCGGTGACCGTCATCCCGTACTCCGACGGCCGCAGGCTGCACGCCGCCTTGCGCACGCCGGCTTCTGCGGCCGACCAGGGGCGGCTCGCCAACGCGGCGGCAATTGCCGGATTGCGGCCTGCGCTGCTGTCCAGCTCATGGTCGAATTTCAGCTCGGCCGGCACGCAGACATCCTTGCACACCCCCAGCTGCATCCGCCCCTTCAGGCGCACAGGTTTGCCGGGCTGCTCGGGCGTGACCTCCACAGGCAGCACCAGCTGGTCATGATAGCCTATGGTGCGGTAGCCAGAGGTCAGGAAAACCTCTGGCGACGGCCAGGTGATCGACAAGGCGCCGACGTTTCGCGCTCCGCGCCAGGAAAAGCTGGGCGGGATGCCCGCATCGCCGGGCGCACGCCAATAGGTCTTCCACCCGGGCTGCAGCGTGATCTTCAGCGCCCCGATATAGGTGCCGCTTTCGGTCATGCCGCCGTCCAGCACGTCGATCTTCACAATCTCGCCTTCAACAGCGCCGGAGTAGGCCGGGACGGCGGCGGCGATCACAGCAGCGAAGGCTGCAGCAGGTCTGGTCAGCATCTGTGTCATACCCTGATAGATGCGCCGTGCCAGGCGGTTTGCCAAGTCACGTTCCGGTCATTCTTTTCGGTGGCCGCCCGGATGCTGCAGCTTTACGGCAATTTTACCGGAGGCTTCACCGGACTGCGCCCTTGCGCCCCTTGCGTGCAGGGCGGGGGGGCGTCATGGTGGGGGGAGGCAGCAGAAAGACGGTACTTCATGGATCTGACTGGCAAGCTCTTGATTGCAATGCCCGGAATCGGCGACCCAAGGTTCGAGCACTCGGTGGTTTTCCTGTGTTCTCACGGCGAAGAGGGTGCGATGGGGCTGATCGTCAACAAGCCGGCCGACGGGGTGGCGCTGGGCGATCTGCTGGAGCAGCTGGATATGGGCGGCGACGGCAGCGCTGCGGCGGCCCTGCCGGTGCGCTTCGGCGGTCCGGTCGAAACGCAGCGCGGCTTTGTGCTGCATTCTCCGGACTACGAATTGGATGTGAGCTCGCTGAAGGTGCCGGGCGGGTTCTCTATGACGGCCACGCTGGATATTCTGGAGGACATTGCCCAGGGGCAGGGGCCGGAGCAGCTGCTGGTGCTTTTGGGCTATGCCGGCTGGGGGCCGGGGCAGCTGGAATTGGAGATCACCATGAACGGCTGGCTGACCGCCGATGCCAGCCCGGAACTGGTCTTTGGGCTGGCGGATGACAGCAAGTGGGAAGCGTCGCTGAAAACATTGGGCGTTGACCCGCTGACGCTGTCCGCCAGTGCCGGCCACGCCTGAGGAGGTCCTGAGGGGGGCATCGTTTGGCAAAGGGCGTGTTCTCCCGCCCTTTGTGCCAGTCATCCGAGATGACCGGAAAAAGGTTGGGCGTGGCGCCGCGCAGATGCGCGGCGGGCCTCCGGCGGGAGTATTTCATACCAGAAAGAAGCAACAGAGGGCCGCATCTGCAGATGCCGCCGCCGGTGATGTTTCCCGGGCTGCGGAGCTGGCCGGCGCCGCGCACGCGCGGCGCCACGCCCAACGCTTTGCGGCCCGTCTTTGACGGGCTTCAAAGGGGCGGGAGAGGCTGCGATCCAGCGTCGTCACGCGGTGCGGCCGCGCGGCGCAGGCGGTCGTTGATGGCCTCGCCCAGGCCCTGCGGCGGAATTGGCGCCACCGCAATCGGCTTGCCATGCGCGTCGAGCTGGTGGAGATGGCCGAACAGATTTGCGGCGGCCTCTGCCAGATCGCCGTTTTCCGAAAGGTTCAGATCGCAGGGCCCCGGGCCGAAGCCCAGAAAGAGTTCACCCGCTTCAGGGGCCGTTGCGTTCAGCCGCACCGCTGCGCCGGGGGCATAATGGGACAGCAGCTGGCCCGGCGCGGTCAGCGGGTCATGCACATCGCGCTGCGCCAGCTTGCGGCCTAAAACAGCCTCGATCTCCTCCGCCGCAAGTCCGCCGGGGCGCAGCAGCACCGGCTTCGGACCTGCCAGGCCGATGATCGTCGATTCCAGCCCGACACCGCAGGCGCCATCATCGAGGATCGCGGCGATGCGCCCGCCGAGGCCCGCCTGCACATGCGCCGCCGTCGTCGGGCTGATCTTCCCCGAAGGGTTGGCCGAGGGCGCCGCCACCGGGCCGTCCAGCGCTTGCAAGAGCGCCTGGCCCGCCGGATGTGCAGGCACCCGCACGCCCAGTGTCTCAAGCCCCGCGGTCACCAGCGGCGAGATCCCGTGGCCCGCCCGCAGCGGCAACACCAGGGTCAGCGGCCCTGGCCAGAACGCCGCCGCCAGCTGTTGCGCAATGCCGGTCCATTCCACATAGCGCCGCGCGGCCTCTGCCGAATGCACATGCGCGATCAGCGGATTGAAGGATGGTCGGCCTTTGGCCTCATAGATTGCTGCCACCGCCGCGCCTTGGCGGGCATCGGCCCCCAGCCCGTAAACCGTCTCGGTCGGAAAAGAGACCAGCCTGCCGTCCCGCAATAGGGCGGCCGCGCGGGCGATGCCGTCTTGGGTGGCGGCAAGGATTTCAGTGCTCTGCTGGGGCATTCCGGGTGACGCGGCGTTTTGGTTGATTGAAACAGGCGTCCGATTAGGTAATCGGTCAAGCCACAGACAATAATAGGCCCGCGCCGGGAAGCCAAGACTGCCCGTGCCAGGACGCCCCTAAAAGACCGCCAGAGGACGCCCATGACCTTCCGTGCCCCCGTTTCCGAGTATGAGTTTCTGCTGAACCACGTCACTGGCTACAGCTGTATCCCGGCCACAGACCGCTTTGCGGAGGCTGCACCGGATATGGTGAGTGCCATCCTCAGCGAGGCGGGCAAAATGTGCGATGAGGTGCTGGCGCCTCTGCAGCGCAATGGCGACCTGACGCCGGCCCATCTGGAAAACGGCGTGCTGCGGACTTCGCCCGGGTACAGCGGCGGCTTCAAAGCCATCGCTGAGGGCGGCTGGATCGGCATGAGCGCACCGCAAGAGCATGGCGGCATGGGTCTGCCGCTGACCGTGGCCACTGCTGTAAACGAGATGATGGCGGGCGCCTGCCTGTCCCTGCAGCTGGCCCCCCTGATGAGCCAGGGCCAGATTGAGGCGCTGGAGCATCACGCCTCGGATGCGATCAAGGAGCTGTATCTGCCCAAGCTGATCTCCGGCGAATGGTCCGGCACCATGAACCTGACGGAACCACAGGCCGGTTCGGATGTCGGCGCGCTCAGCTCCAAGGCAGAGCCGAATGGCGACGGCACATATGCAGTGACCGGGCAGAAAATCTTCATCTCCTGGGGCGATAATGATTTCTGCGGCAATATCTGCCACCTGGTGCTGGCACGGCTGCCGGACGGAGTGCCGGGGACCAAGGGGATCTCGCTGTTCCTGGTGCCGAAATACCTGCCGGATGCAGATGGCAATCCGGGCAAGGCGAATGAACTGAAAGTCGTGAGCCTGGAACACAAAATGGGCCTGCACGGTTCTCCCACTTGCGTCATGCAGTACGATGGCGCCACCGGCTGGCTGGTGGGGGCAGAGCATGGCGGCATGGCGGCAATGTTCACGATGATGAACAATGCGCGGCTTGGCGTGGGCGGGCAGGGCGTTGGCGCTGGTGAGGGCGCCTATCAGCACGCGCTGGCCTATGCGCTGGAGCGCAGGCAGGGCCGCACCGCCAGCGGCTTCATCGCCGACCACGCCGACGTGCGCCGGATGCTGATGGAGATGAAGGCGGACATCTTTGCCGCCCGCGCGATACTGCTGGCCTGTGCCCGCGCCATCGACATGCAGACCGCCACCGGCGACTCCGGCTGGGCGGCGCGGGCGGCCTTCCTGACGCCGATTGCCAAGGCCTTTGGCACCGACACCGGCATCCGGGTTTCGGAAACCGGGGTGCAGGTGCATGGCGGCATGGGCTTCATCGAGGAATCGGGCGCCGCGCAGTATTACCGCGATGTGCGGGTCACCGCGATTTACGAGGGCACCAATGGCATCCAGTCGATGGACCTGGTGGCGCGCAAGATGATGGATGGCGGCGAGATGGCCTTTGCCCTGATCGACGAGATCGAGGAGCAGGCCGAGCGCGCCCGCGCGACCCATCTGAACATGGCCGAATCGGTCTGGCAGGCCTGCGAAAGCTTGCGCGAGGCCACTGAATGGCTGGTCGCCCAGGAGGATCTGCAGGACCGCTTTGCCGGCTCGGTTCCCTACCTGCGCGCCTTTGCCCGGGTTCTGGGCGGCCACTACCACCTGGCCGCTGCGATGGCCGACCCCGGCGGTGCGCGCGAAAAGCTTGCGCGCTTCTACATCACCCGGATGCTGCCGGAGCACGCAGCGCTGCTGGCCCATGCACAGGCCGGTGCGGCCGGCACCTTTGCCCTCAGCCTCGACGAACTGGCGGGCTGAAGCGGTGACCAGCGTACCTGACGTTTCCCTGCGTACCCCCTGGGAAGAGCCGCCCGCGCAAGGCGAATCCATTGAGGTGGCCGAGGGCGTTCTGTGGATGCGCCAGCCGCTGCCGATGAAGCTGGATCACGTGAACATTTATGCATTGGATGAGGGCGATAGCTGGACGGTGATCGACACCGGCTTCAACACCCGCAAGAGCCGGGCAATCTGGGAAAGCCTGCTGTCCGGCCCTTTGAAAGGCAAACCGGTGACCCGAGTGGTGGGCACCCATCACCATCCGGACCACATCGGCCTGGTGGGCTGGTTCCAGTCGCAGCACGGTGCCGAGCTGATCACCACCCGCACCGCCTGGCTGTTTGCCCGCATGCTGACGCTGGACGTGCAGGAGACCTGGCCGGCGGAAACGCTGGCCTATTACCGCAGCGCGGGCATGGACAAGGCGTTTTACGAAAAACGCGCCAGCGACCGGCCCTTCAATTTTGCCGACACCGTGCATCCGATGCCGCTGGGCTTTACCCGCATCAAGCAGGGCGACGTGATTCGCATGGGGCAGCGCGACTGGGACGTGCACATCGGCAACGGCCATGCCCCGGAACACGCCACCTTCTGGAGCCGCGACGACCATCTGGTGATCACCGGCGATCAGATCCTCTCGACAATCAGCCCCAACATCGGCGTCTATGCGACAGAACCGATGGCCGACCCCTTGGGCGAATGGCTGGAGGCCTGCGAGCGGCTGTCGAAACTGGCGCGCCCCGATCACCTGGCGCTGGGCGGCCACAAGCTGCCGTTTTCACGCCTGCCGCTCAGGATGCAGCAGCTCATCGGTAACCACCACGGCGCGCTGGAGCGGCTGATGGATCACCTTTCCGTGCCTCGCACCGCTGCCGATTGCTTTGCGCCGCTGTTCAAGCGCACAATCGGCGAAGGCGAGTACGGGCTTGCACTGGTGGAATCGGTGGCCCATGTAAATCACCTGTACCACACCGGCCAGGTGGACCGTTGGAAACGCGAAGACGGCGCCTGGCTCTATCAGCGCAAGGGGTGACGAACCCCGCCAGAGGGGAGACATCATGAGCGACGAGATTTCAACCAGCGCCGAGGCAGCAGAAGCCGCCGTCCTGCCTTGCGTCCACGAGGTCCACGCCGATCCCGAAGCCTGCGCGGGCCTGCGCAAGGTGCCGGAAAAGCTGCAGCAGCCGGATGCCGCCAAAAGCCCGGCGCGCTGGGCCTATGAACGGCTGATCCTCTACATCCAGAACTTCGAGCAGCAGCTCGATAGCGAGCATGAGGTGGCGATGGGGTTCGCCGGCGGCAACGCAGGGGTGCTCCGGATCGAGGGCATGGGTTATTTCGATCCTGACATCATCACCTTCTACGGCAGCGAGCCGGATGGCTCCCGGACCCAGCTGGTGCAGCATGTGAGCCAGCTCAACGTGATGCTTCGTGCGGTGCCGAAAGCGCGCCAGGAGGAGCCTGCCAACCGTATCGGCTTTCGTCTTGCCTCGGATCTGGAAAAGGCCTGAGGACGCGCGGCCCGCACGATTCGCCGCGCGGGCCGCCGCCGCCCTGCATCTGTCAGTTTTCTGTGGTTTTCAGACGGCATTTCCGCCGGATGCGCCCGAATGACGTGGTGACAGGCGGCGGCAAATCCGGTAATCACCGGAAAAACGCACGTGAATTTGAGGGATAACTCACATGGCTGATCATCAGCACGGCACCATGGACATCACCGTTCAGGAGAAGATGTTCTCGAGCTTTATGACCTTCGTGACCCGTTTCTGCATTGCGATGGTCTTCCTGGCGCTGTTCCTGGCAATGTTCGCGACCTGAGTCCGGAAACCTGCTGATGCGCAATCTGCTCTGCCTCGGCGCGGTGATGCTGGCGCTTGCGGGTTGCGCGGCGCCGCAGCAGCCCAACGCGGATGCCGAAACCCTGGCCAAGGTGGCCTACCGCCACCCCGGGCCCGCGACGCTCACCCTTTATACGATGATCAACAACCGCACTGGGCGGGGCGGCCACGCGTCGCTGATGATCAACGCGTCCGAACGGGTGATTTTTGATCCCGCTGGCTCGTTTTATGCGTCCGTTGTGCCGGAGCGGAACGATGTCCTTTACGGAATCACCCCGGCAGTGGAGAAAGCTTACCGCGGCGCCCATGCACGCAGCACCTTCCATGTTGTCGTGCAACGGATTGAGGTGACGCCGGAGCAGGCCCAGAAGGCCTATCAGCTGGCCGTCACCAACGGACGCGTGCCGGGCGCCTACTGCGCCCAGGCCACCATCGGCATCCTGCAGCAGATCCCGGGCTTTGAAAGCCTCGACCGCACCTTCTATCCCGAAAAACTGTCGGCCCAGTTCGGCCAGCTGCCCGGGGTGGTGACCGAACGCTATTACGAAAATGACAGTGCCGACCTGCAGGCGGGTATCACTAAAAGCGATGCCGTGCTGAGCACTGCAGAATAATCTCCCAGCCTGAGAGCTGCCCGGCGCGGGCTATGCTGCAAATGGCCAGGTGATTTTCTGAGAAGGCCTTGAGGGGCAGGTCTGCCCTCAAGGCCGTCGGCCATTTTACCGCACTCCCTGCCGCCTCAAGGGCAAGCCGCGCCTATGGCACGGACGCTACGCGTCCCTTGACCCAGCCGCGAGTGCTTAGGCCGCAAGGTACAAGAGCAGCAGTGAAACACCGCCCGCTGCGAGGCCGTAGAGCACGTTTTTGGTGAGGCAGCCCACGGCAAAGGTTGCCGCTGCGGCCGCGAAGTGGATCAGGCTGGGGGCGCCATCCGTGGGTGCGGGCCAGACCACCAGCGGCGCCACCAGCGCGGGAATGATTGCCACCGCGGTATAGCGCAAATGCCGCATCAGCCAGGGCGCAATCGGCTTGCCGCCCATGAAACCGATGAAGGCAAACCGCAAGCCATAGCTGCCCAGAGCCAGCCCGATGATCACGGTCCACAGAATGGGTGCAGGAATGCTGCTCACTTTGCCGCCTCCGTCTTGGCTTTCTGCCGTTCCAGCCACTGCTCGGCCTGGGCGCCGACCATCATGCCGGCAATGCCCGCCACGATCAGCCCAAGGTTATAGGGCAGGGCGGAGGCGGGCAGCGAGGTGGCCACCGCCACGAAACAGGCCGCGACATGGGCTGGTGTGCGCAGCATCGGCCCGATCATCGCCAGAAAGGCCAGCGGCAGCACGAAATCCACCCCCCAGCTTTCCGGGATCCGGGTGCCGACCAGCGCGCCCAAGGCCGTAGCAATTACCCAGGCTGGCGCAACAATGCCATTGGTGCCAAAGAAATAGGCCATCCGGTGCGCTGCAGGCATCTTGGGCTCATTCTCAAACTGAACAATCGACAGCGCATAGGACTGATCCACCATGAAATAGGCAGCAATCGCCCGCTGCCACATCGGCGCGTCTCCCAGATAGGGTGTCAGCGAGGCCGAATACATCGCCATCCGCAGGTTCACCGCCAGCGCCGAAATCAGGATAATGATCAGCGGCGCATTTTCCTGCATCAGCTGCAGCGCGGTGAACTGCGCCGCTCCGGCAAAGACCGCCAGCGAAAACGCAAAGGCTTCGGGCACGATCAGCCCGGCCTCCGCCGCCAGCACCCCGAACAGGAAACCGAAGGGCGACGCCATGAAGATGAACGGTGCGCTGTCGCGGAAGCCCTTCCAAAAGGCCGATTTGGTGGTGGTGATTGCCATGCGGGCACCCTAGATTGCGTTTGAACCGGCCTACGCCTGAAACTGGAGGTTTGCAATTGGCCCGAACGGATGACAGCAAAAGTGACGGGGCGGAATATCTGATCGCCCCCGGCGTTGCCGACCCGCGCCTCACCCGCGCCGTCACCGGCGTTGACCAGAACGGTGAGGCCAGCGAGATCGCGGTGGTCGAGGAGCGCCCACTGACCATCTTCCTGAACAGCCAGGAAATTGTCACCGCGATGACCATCGGCGACTACCCCGAATACCTGGCGCTTGGCTTCCTGCGCAATCAGGGCATGCTGCGGGACGAGGATGAGGTCACCCGTGTCGACTACGATGAAGATCTGGAAACCGTCGTGGTGCGCACCGCGGTGGAAACCAGCCACGAAGAGAAGCTGAAGAAGAAGACCCGCACTTCGGGCTGCGCCGTGGGCACCGTCTTTGGCGACATGATGGAGGGGCTGGAGGACGTGCGCCTGCCCGAGGCCGAGGTCCGCACCTCCTGGCTGTATGCCCTGGCGCACAAGATCAACCGCACGCCTTCGCTCTATCTGGAGGCCGGCGCCATCCACGGCACCGTGCTGTGCCGGGAGGACCGGCCGCTGGTCTATATGGAGGACGTCGGCCGCCACAACGCGGTGGACAAGATCGCCGGCTGGATGCTGTCGGAGCAGGCGGAAGCGGCGGATAAGATCCTCTACACCACCGGCAGGCTGACCTCCGAAATGGTGATCAAGACTGCGATGATGGGCATCCCGGTTCTGGCGTCCCGGTCGGGCTTCACCGCCTGGGGCGTGGAGATCGCCCGCGAGGTTGGCCTTACCCTGATCGGCCGGATGCGCGGCCAGCGGTTCATTTGCCTGTCCGGCGAGGAACGGCTGTTGCGGGACATGGACCCCAAGGACGCGCCGGTGGAAGAAAAGAAGCACCGGCGGAAGAGTGCGGAATGAGCAATTTGATTTATGAGTTTGATTACAAGCCAACGCTCAAGGAACTGAAGTCGGGCGGCAGGTTAGTCTACAGAAATTTGTACAGCGGTCCGTGGCAGTTGGCGGTTGCAGTTAAAAGCCTGTTCTTCGGTTTGTCCGGACTTGTTGTTGGGCTGATTGTCGCGATGAATATCTTTAAGCAGTTAAACGTTGCCATATCTGATGCCTCGCTTGCTTATTATGGTTTGGTGTTGATCGTGGGACTTGCTGTGTTGCTTGCCCTGGCGGCGCTTTCCTACCGGCCAGTGAGGGTATTTCATAAGAAACTGCAGGATTCCAAAGTTAAGGCGAAGGTGTCGGCTGAAGGGATCGAGCTGAACTCACCGGAATGGAAATGTTTTTCGAGCTGGGCCAAACTCGATGCCCCTCGGGAAAAAGGTGAAATGTTCTTCTTCGGTTTTGCGCACCTTGGATTTGTTTTTTCGGATCGAATGTTTGAACCGATTGGCGAACCAGCAGTAGTCCGAGCACAAATCATTGGTTGGTACCGCCAGCAAGAGGATAAGAGAACACGATGACCCAGCCCCTCGGCGTAATCCTCGCAGGCGGCCTTGCCACCCGGATGGGCGGCGGCGACAAGGGGCGGCTGCTGGTCGGCGGTGAAAGCCTCTTGTCCCGCGTGGCGGACCGGCTCGGCCCCCAGGTCGCGGGCCTGGCGCTCAACGCCAATGGCGACTCGGAGCGGTTCGCCGACTTGGGACTTCCGGTCATTGCCGACTCGATCGCAGGCTTTGCCGGTCCGCTTGCGGGCGTGCTGGCGGGCCTCGACTGGGCCGCAGAGCAGGGAGCCAACACCATTGTGACCGCTGCTGCCGACACGCCCTTTTTCCCGCGGGATCTGGTTGCGCGGCTAACCGCTGCCGCACAGGGCATGGAGCACCCTCTGGCCCTCGCCACCACGCCGCGCACCGGCGGTGAGTCACTGAAGTCCGGCGGGCGGAGCAAAGTGAACCGGCATCCGGCTTTCGGCCTCTGGCCCGTCGCCCTGCGCGACGACCTGCGCGCTGCCTTGAATGACGGGCTGCGCAAGGTGGTGCTGTGGACCGACCGGCACGGGGGCCGCGAGGCGCTGTTCGAAGCCGATCCCTTCGACCCCTTCTTCAACATCAACACGCCAGAGGATCTGGCCAAGGCCGAGGCGCTGCTGACATGAAGATCTTCGGCGTCACCGGCTGGAAGAACAACGGCAAAACCGGGCTGATGGAGCGGTTGGTGGCGGAGTTTTGCGCCCGCGGGTTTTCCGTGTCCACCATCAAGCACGCTCATCACGCAACGGACGTGGACCAGCCCGGCACCGACAGCCACCGCCACCGCCAGGCGGGCGCGTCCGAGGTGGTGCTGGCCTCAAGGGGCCGCGTCGCAATCATGCAGGAACTGCGCGGTGCGGCGGAACCGCCGCTGGCAGAGCTGCTGCACCGCCTGAACCCCGTCGATCTGGTGCTAGTCGAGGGTTACAAGCGCGAACCGCACCCCAAAATCGAGGTCTTCCGGCAGGAAGCAGGCACCGAACTGATAGCGCCGCAGGACCCCAGCATCCAGGCCGTCGCCAGTGACACCCCGCTGGAGCTGGACCGGCCGGTTTTCGATTTGAACGGCACGGCAGCAATTGCAGATTTCATCCAGTCGGAACTGGAGCTGTGAGCCGCTTTGACACCGTTCTGGCAGTTGATTGGTCCGCCGCCAGGCGCCGGCCCGCACGGCCCAGCAAGGATGCAATCTGGCTTGGTATCGCGCGCGGCGGCACCGCAGAGCAGCAAATTTACTGCCGCAGCCGGATAGAGGCTGAAGAATGGATCAGCAGCTTCCTCTCTGGTGAGAGGGCGGCGGGACGGCGGGTGCTGGCGGCATTTGATTTTCCCTTCGGATACCCGCGAGGATTTGCGCGCCGGATCACTGGATCAGATGACCCCTTTGCCCTTTGGCAATGGCTGGAAGAACGGATCGAAGACGCAGAGGACGGCAGCAACAACCGGTTCGGCGTCGCCTCTGAAATGAACCGGCAGTTTGCCGGCGCCGGTCCGTTCTGGGGCAAACCGGATAAGGAAAACTGGCCGGACATTCCCTACCGCAAGTCTGGTATCCTCTATGTGGAGGTGGCGGAACGGCGCTGTGCGGATCTGACGGCCAAGGCGGCCTCCTCCTGTTTCCAGCTGTTCTTCAATCCGACGGTTGGCAGCCAGGTGCTGATGGGGCTGCCGGTGTTGCAGCGGTTGCGGCTCTGGCACAAGGCTGCGGTCTGGCCTTTCGAAAACATTGCGAACGCGCAAATTGTGTTTGCGGAAATTTGGCCAGGGTTGATCGAACCCGCCGTCAAGGCGGCCATGGCGGTTTCCGGCCCGGAAGAAATCCGCGACCGGGTACAGATGCGGCTCCTGTCGCAAGCGCTCAGCCGCCTGCCGCCAGAGGAGCTTGCCGGAATGTTGGCTGCCGCCCCCGAGGACGCACAAGAGGAAGCTTGGATATTGGGCACCGGATACGAAGACCGTTTGAACGCGCTGGCCGCAAATGAGCCGGAGAGGCTGGCACCGCCGCCGCTCAGCAATGACTGTTTTGCCTTGCCTGCAGGCGTGGACTGGACCACGGTGGATGACGCTTTGGCGCTGCTGCGGGAGCGGCTGGGCCCTGTGACCGGCACGGAGGCCGTGCCGCTGGCAGACGCGCTCGGCCGGGTGCTGGCGGAGGATGCGGTGGCCAAACGCTCCAACCCGCCGCTTCCCAACACGGCAGTGGATGGCTACGGCTTTGCCGGCGGCCGCGAGGCGGGGCCGCATGTGCTGCCGCTGGTGCAGGGGCGTGCCGCTGCCGGTGTGCCTTTTGACGGAACCGTGCCCGAAGGCCACGCCATCCGCGTCCTGACCGGCGCCGCGCTGCCTGAGGGCGTGGATACGGTGATTCTGGAGGAAGACACCAACACCGATGGACTCCAAATCGCCTTCAACGGCCCGTTGAAACTGGGCGCGAACACCCGCAAGGCAGGCGAGGATGTCTGCACAGGTGAGATCATCCTGCCTGCAGGCCGGGTCATCACCCCTGCCGATCTGGCCCTTGCCTCCGCCACCGGATTGGCAGAACTCACCGTGCGTCTGCCGCTGCGGGTGGGGGTGCTCTCCACCGGCGATGAGCTGGTCGAGGCGGGAGAGGCCGCAGGCAAGGAGCAGATTTTCGACGCCAACCGCCCGATGCTGCTGGCACTGATCCGCCAGCTGGGCTTTGTGCCGGTGGATCTGGGCAAGGCCGCGGACGACCGCGCAGCGCTGCGCGCGCATCTGGACGCTGCGGCTGCGAAAACGGATGTGATCCTGACTTCCGGCGGCGCCTCTGCCGGGGATGAGGACCACATGTCGGCGCTTTTGCGCGAGGCGGGTCCAATGCAGGAATGGCGCGTTGCGCTGAAACCCGGGCGCCCGCTGGCGCTGGGTATGTGGCAGGGCACGCCGGTCTTCGGACTGCCGGGCAACCCGGTCGCGGCGCTGGTCTGCACGCTGATCTTTGCCCGCCCCGCCATGGGGCTGATGGCGGGTGCCGGCTGGCAGGAGCCGCAGGCGTTCGAGGTCCCGGCAGCGTTTGAAAAGCGCAAAAAACCGGGCCGCCGCGAATACCTCCGGGCGCGGGTCCGAGGCGGTAAGGCAGAGGTGTTCCATTCCGAAGGCTCCGGTCGTATCAGCGGCCTAAGCTGGGCGGAGGGCCTGGTGGAGCTTGGCGACGGCGCCGCAGAAATCAAGCCTGGCGATCCGGTCCGCTTCATCCCCTACGGCAGTTTCGCGATGTAAACCGGGTGCTCCCGCCCGCGGAACTGCGCATCACAGATGCTTGCCCGCCGTTGGGCATAGCACCGCGCTGGCGCGCGGCGCGGCACCGTTCCTGCTTATTTCTGGTCTTAAATACTCGCGCCGCAGGCAGCGGCCCGAAAGGGCCGCCCGCTTAGTCGAAGGTTCCGGCCACCCGGCCCAGCAGCATGAAGGCGCGGGCGGTGCGGGTGTTGCCGAGGGCGGAGATGTCGCTGTCGCTTGCTTCTGCCTCAAATTCGGCAAACATTTGGTCGAACCGGCGCAGGAAGTGATGCGCCGCGTCGCGGAAGATCGGGTCCTGCTTCATCCGTGCCGCGGTCAGCGCCAGCGAGGTGCGGTCGCGCACGCCGCCAAGCGAAGCCACTGCGCGGCCGCGCGCGCCCTGTCCGAACTGGCGCCAGACCTCCGGCCGGGCCATGTCCGGGCGCAGATCATCCATATAGATGCCGTCCTGGCTGAGCAGCGTTAGCACGTCCTGCGCGGCCTGGATCACCTGTGCCGCCTTGCGGTCCTTGAGGGCGGCGCGCAGAGCGGCAAAGCCTTCGTGGTCCTCGGCGGTTTCCGGGAAATTCAGCGCCCGGATGAACTGTCCCGCATCCAGCGGCGGTGCGGTGTCCTCTGCCTGGGTGCCTAGCGCCAGCGAGCCCTGTTCCGCCGCTGTCATCTCCGCCGCGGCCTCCGGAATGGCGGGGCGCAGCGGGTTGGCGCGGCGGCTGGTCTGAAAGGTTGCCAGCGCGGTTTCGGTCTTGCGGGTGGCCTCTGCGATTTCCTCCAGCCGCTTGGTCACCGACGGTTCGGCCACAGCCGCATGCTGCTGCGCCTGGGTCAGATAGGTCTGGCGCAGCCCATCAATCGCGGCTTGAAGCTGCTCGCTCTCCTCCCGCATCACCCGGGCCGACCGCGCGGCAGAGGCCGCCACCCACAGCATCGCCGGCGGCAGCACCACGGCCAGAATCCCGGTGATCAGGTCCGACCATTGCGACAGGCCGGACCCTGCCGGTGCCAGCACATAGACGCCGGTGACGATCAGCAGCCACACGGCCCCCAGGCCAATTGCCGCCAGCTCCGCCCCGCCCAGGCCATTGCCGGCAGGCGGGTCAAGCCGGCGCAGCGGGCGGCTGTCCGCCGCCTTGGCACCCGGGCCGCTGCTGGAGCCGCTGTTGGAGCCTGTGCTGGAGCCTGTCATGGATGGCCGCTGCCTTGCTGGTGCTGATCAGGAATAGACGATCTTGAGGATTTCATAGGCGCGCTCGCCGCCGGGGGTGCGCACTTCCACACTGTCGCCTTCGTCCTTGCCGATCAAGGCGCGCGCGATCGGGGATTTGATGTTCAGAAGGCCCGCTTCGATATTGGCCTCATGCTCGCCCACGATTTGCCAGGACTTCTCCTCGTCGGTGTCCTCGTCCACCACGGTCACCTTGGCGCCGAATTTGATTGAGCCGGACAGCTTGGCCGGGTTGATCACATCGGCCAGCGACAGGATGCCTTCCAGCTCCTTGATGCGCCCCTCGATAAAGGACTGCTTTTCGCGGGCAGAATGGTACTCGGCGTTTTCCGACAAATCGCCTAGCTCGCGGGCTTCGGCGATCGCCTGGATGATGGCCGGGCGTTCAACGGATTTCAGGTTCTTCAGTTCGCTTTCCAGCGCGGCGTGACCCGTGGGGGTCATCGGGATCTTTTCCATGTGATTGGTCCAGGTCGCTTATTGTTCTTGTCATGTGGAAAGCCGGAGCCCCGCAGCATCTGCCGCGGGGCCTCCGGTCCGGTTGACATTTACCTGAACCAATCCGGCGCCCGATTTCAAGTGGCCGCGGACCCCGGGCGCCGTGAAATCCGCTTATGAGGGCGAATTGGGCGGGTTTTCCACAGGTTTGCGCGGAAAGGCGCCGCGGGAGGGAAGGGCGGGCAGACCCGCCAGCCAGAGGAGATCAATCATATTGCACCGCCTCGTATTCGATGCCGTTTTCGTCGTGGAAGTAGAACCGGCGCCCTGGCTCATAGTCGCCGTGATTGACCGGCGTGTAACCGGCCGCCTTAACCGCGGCTTCGGTGGCGTCCAGGTCTTCGACGATCACCGCCAGGTGGTTCAGCCCGCCGACGATGCCATAGCTCTCCGGTGCTTTCCCGGCCGGGGTGCTGGGCGTGTAGAGCGCCAGGTAGCTGTTTTCCTCACCCACATGCACCGTATAGCCGCCGTTCTTGGCCTCGCCGGACCAGCGCACGTGCCAGCCAAACACCTCCTGCATCCATTTCGCTGTGGCGTTGGGGTCTGCCACGGTGACGTTTGCATGCTCTAAAACCGCGCTCATTGGGATACTCCTTTGCTCGGAAAAACCTGTTGATACAACTCACCGTAATTTCTAAACCTAACTTTAGCTCAAGAAGTTTTTTGCAGGAGTTTGCCATGCCCCTCTCCGCCGGGATTTCCATCGGCACCCTGGCTGAGCGCACCGGCCTCGCCGTGTCCGCCATCCGCTACTACGAGGCGCAAGGCCTGGTGGAGCCCTGGCGCAATGCAGGCGGCCAGCGGCGGTTCCACCGTGCCGACATCCGCCGGATGAGCTTCATCATGATCGCTCAGCAGTTCGGCTTCTCGCTGCCCGAGATCCGCGGGTTTCTGAAAGGCCTGCCGGGAGGGCGGACGCCAACAAAAGAGGACTGGGCGCGAATCTCCGAAGGGTTCCGCACCCATCTGGATCAGCGAATCGAAACCCTGGTGAAACTGCGCGACAATCTGGACGGCTGCATAGGCTGCGGCTGTCTGTCGCTTCCGAATTGCAAACTTTTCAACCCCGAAGACCGCGCGGCACTTAAAGGCCAGGGGCCCAGATACCTGATGGGAGACCGGCCCGAGACAGCAGCTGAGGCGGAAAATGGACACTGAGTGACGAAAACCGACGCACTTTTTGTCTCAGAACCCTGTTTTACAGGGGGCTAACGTCGAGTTTGGATTGACCTGCGGGGCTGGCAAACGCTAAGCAGCCGCGACACAAAATTGCGCCCGGTGGGGCCTGTAGCGAAAAGAAAGCCAAGGAGCGCCGCAAATGGCCGAGATTGAACGCGAAGCGATGGAATACGACGTGGTGATCGTCGGGGCCGGCCCCGCCGGTCTGTCTGCGGCCATCCGCCTGAAACAGCTGGACAGCGACCTTGAGGTCGTGGTGCTGGAAAAAGGCTCGGAAGTGGGCGCGCATATCCTGTCCGGCGCGGTGCTGGACCCTTGCGGCCTGAACGCTCTGATCCCGGACTGGAAGGAAAAAGGCGCGCCGCTGAACGTCGAAGTGAAGGAAGACAACTTCCTGATGCTGGGCGAAAACGGCCAGATCCGCATCCCCAATTTCCCGATGCCGCCGCTGATGAACAACCACGGCAACTACATCGTCTCCATGGGCAACGTCTGCCGCTGGATGGCGGAGCAGGCCGAGGAACTGGGCATCGAGATCTTCCCGGGCATGGCCTGCTCGGAGCTGGTCTATGGCGACAACGGCGAAATCAAAGGCGTGGTTGCCGGCGAGTTCGGCAAGAATGCCGACGGCACCCCCGGCCCCTCCTATGAACCGGGCATGGAGCTGCACGGCAAATATGTCTTTATCTCCGAAGGCGTGCGCGGCTCGCTGGCCAAGGAAGTGATCAATAAATACGATCTGGCGGCCGGCAAGGACGTGCAGAAATACGGCGTCGGCATGAAAGAGATCTGGGAGATCGACCCGGCCAAGCACAAGGAAGGCACTGTCACCCACACCATGGGCTGGCCGCTGGGCTCCAATGCCGGGGGCGGTTCGTTCATCTACCACCTGGACAACAACCAGGTCTACGTGGGCTTCGTGGTGCACCTGAACTACAAGAATCCGCACCTGTTCCCCTACATGGAATTCCAGCGCTTCAAGCACCACCCGGTGGTTGCCGAACTGCTCAAGGGCGGCAAGCGCGTGGCCTATGGCGCCCGTGCCATCACCGAAGGCGGCTATCAGTCGATGCCGAAACTGGTTGCACCGGGCGTGGCTCTGCTGGGCTGCTCCGCGGGCATGGTCAACGTGCCGCGCATCAAGGGCAACCACAACGCGATGCTGTCGGGCAAGGCCGCGGCCGAAGCCGCCTATGAAGCAATCAAGGCTGAGCGTTCCGGCGACGAGCTGACCGCCTATGAGACCGACGTGCGCGACGGCGCCATCGGCAAGGACCTGAAGATGGTCCGCAACGTCAAGCCGATGTGGTCCAAATGGGGCCTCACCGCCTCCCTGGCGCTGGGCGGGCTGGACATGTGGACCAACAACCTGCTGGGCTTCTCCTTCTTCGGCACCCTGAGCCACGGCAAGAACGACGCCGAATTGACCGAAGAAGCCTCCAAGCACAAGCCGATCGATTATCCTAAGCCCGATGGCGTGCTGTCGTTCGACCGCCTGACCAACGTGTCTTTCGCGATGACCAACCACGAGGAAAGCCAGCCCTGTCACCTGCAGCTGGGCAACCAGGACACCCCGATCCAGGTCAACCTGCCCAAGTTCGCGGAACCGGCGCAGCGCTACTGCCCGGCCGGCGTCTACGAAGTGGTTGAAAACGACGGCAAGCCGGAGTTCGTGGTGAACTTCCAGAACTGTGTCCACTGCAAGACCTGCGACATCAAGGACCCGTCCCAGAACATCACCTGGACCACGCCGCAGGGCGGCGATGGCCCGAACTACCCGAATATGTAACGGGAACGTTAGCATTCCGGCGGGCTTTTGCCGGATTTTATGGGGCGGTCCTTGGGCCGCCCCATTGCGTGTTGACGGGCGCCGCACTACGCTTTCTTAGAAGAGCAAAGAGCAGTTTTCCGTAAGGGGGTCCCCGCGTGCCCGTATCCATTCTTCGCAGCCTGTCCTGTGCGGCCCTGATGGCCGCCGCCGCACCCGCATTGCACGCCGAGGGGCTGGCCGGATCCTACCTGGCCGGGCGGGCCGCGACCTATGACAGCGATTTTGCCGCCGCGGCGCTGTACTACACCCAGGCGCTGGCGCGGGATCCGCAGAACCCGCTCCTGATGGAAAACGTGGTCTTTGCCCAGCTTGCCATGGGCAAGGCAGAGCTGGCGGTGCCGGTGGCGGAACGGCTGTTGCAGGCAGGCGCCCGCAGCCAGGTTGCCAATATCGTGATCGCTGGCGGCCATGCTGCCGCCGGGCACTACCAGGCCATTCTCGGCCGGGATCTTGACCGCGAGGCAATCCACCCGCTGGTCGACGGGCTGCTGGAAGGCTGGGCGCATGTAGGGGCGGGGTCTGTCTCCAGCGCGCTCAGCACCTTTGACCGGCTGGCAGAGGATGGCAGCCTGCGCCCCTTCGTGCTCTATCACCGCGCGCTGGCGCTGGCCTCTGCCGGCGACTACGGCGGGGCAGAGGAGCTGTTTGCTGCTGAAGACGGCCGTCTTGCCAGTCTCAGCCGCCGCGCCGCTGTGGCACGGGTTCAGATTCTGTCTCAGCTTGGCCGCAACAGCGACGCCCGCCAGGCGCTCAAGGCCGCCTTTGGCAGCAGCCTGGATCCGGGACTGGAAGCTCTGGACGCCCAGCTCGCCGCGGGCGAGGCGCTCGCCTATACTGTTGCCCCCACCCCCAAAGAGGGCATCGCCGAGGTGTTCTATACCTTGGGCGCTGCGCTGAACGGGGACACGGCCAATGACTATGTGCTGATGTACGCCCGCATGGCGGCCTCGCTGCGCCCGGACCATGTGGACGCCATCCTGCTCAGCGCCAGCCTGCTGGACCAGCTGGGCCGGTATGAGCTGTCAGTGGCCACCTACAAGCAGGTGCCGGGCGGCCATCCGGATTACCATGCTGCCGAAATGGGCCGCGCCGAAGCCTTGCGCCGCGCCGCCAAACCGGATGCGGCGATCGAAGTGCTGGAGCAGCTGGCCCGCGAGTTCCCCGCCCAGCCCAGCGTCTATGTGAGCCTCGGCGACCTCCTGCGCCAGCAGGAGGATTACGCCGGCGCCGCGGGCGCCTATGACAAGGCGCTGGACAATACACCGGAAGATTCTCCCAGCCGCTGGTTCCTGCTCTATGCCCGCGGCATCTGCCATGAACGGCTGGACCAGTGGGAGCAGGCAGAGGCCGACTTCCGCGCCTCGCTGGCGCTGGATCCGAACCGGCCGCAGGTGCTGAACTACCTTGGCTATTCGCTGGTGGAAAAGCGCAGCAAGCTGGACGAGGCGCTGGATATGATCGAACGCGCCGTCGCGGCGCGCCCCGATTCCGGCTATATCGTCGACAGCCTGGGCTGGGTGCTCTACCGCATGGGCCGCTTTGACGAGGCGGTCGCCCATATGGAGCGCGCAGTGGAACTGATGCCGGTGGACCCGGTGGTCAACGACCATCTGGGCGACGTCTACTGGGCCGTGGGCCGCGCCCGCGAGGCAGAGTTCCAGTGGAAGCGGGCACTCTCCTTCATCGACCCCGAAGACACCGACGGTGAGGCCGACCCGGACCGTATCCGCCGCAAGCTGGACGTCGGTCTGGATGCAGTACTGGCCGAAGAAGGCGCCGAACCGCTGGAAGTCGCCAATGGCGGCTGAGGTCGCAGCACCCGCCAAGATCAATCTGACCCTGCATGTGACCGGCCGCCGCGAGGACGGCTATCACCTGCTGGATTCACTGGTGGTCTTTGCCGATGCCGGCGACCGCCTGCATCTGGATCCCGGACCGGTTTTGGCGCTCGAGGTCTCCGGCCTGTTTGCAGAGGGCGTGCCTGCTGATGCGCGCAACCTGGTCTGGAAAGCCGCCGCCGGGGCAGGCTGGCGGGGGCGGATCAGCCTGAACAAGCAGCTGCCGCATGGCGCTGGCATCGGCGGCGGCTCCTCTGACGCCGCTGCAGTTTTACGCACATTGGCGGGGCAGGGGAGGAGCATTCCCGAAGATCTGCCGCTGTCGCTGGGCGCCGATGTTCCGGTCTGCATGGCGGCACGCGCCGCCCGGATGCAGGGCATCGGCGAGCAGGTCACGCCGGTAGAATTGCCTCAGCTGCACGCCCTGCTGGTCAACCCTGGTGTGCATGTGCCCACCGGCCCTGTCTTTTCCGCGCTGCCCTCCCGCGACAACCCGCCGATGCCAGAAGACATCCCGTCTTTCCTCACCGCTGAAGACTGCGCCGCCTGGCTGGCCGGGCAGCGCAACGACCTGGAAGCCCCGGCCATCAGCCTTGCGCCTGAAATCGCGCGGGTTCTTGCGGACCTGCGCGCCTCGCGCCAGGCTTTGCTCGCCCGCATGTCCGGCTCCGGCGCCACATGCTTTGCGCTCTACCCCACAAAAAAAGCCGCCCATATGGCAGCCTATGAAATCGGTGCAGAGCACCCCGAGTGGTGGTGCAGCGCTGTCACCTTGAGCTAAAGCGGGCAGCTCCCGCCCGCGGGCCGGCGCATCAAAGATGCTTGCCCGCCGTTGGGCCGCGCGCCGCGCTGGTGCACGGCGCGCCACCGCCCTGCGGCTTCTTTCTGGTCTGAAATACTCCGGGGGTGAGGCCATCTGGCCGAGGGGGCAGCGCCCCCTGCACCTGTACTAACGGGCCGGCTCAGTTCAGCCGTGACACAACGTAATCGGCCAGATCGCTCAGCATGGTGCGGATCTCGTGATCGGGCAGCACCTCCAGCGACGCGCGTGCCTTGGCGGCCCAGCCAAAGGCATCCTCGCGGGTCGCTTCCAACGTGCCGTATTTCGCCATCAGCGCCAGCGCCTGCTCCAGGTCGCCGTCTTGCTGCTTGCCCTTCTCGATGGTCCGGGTCCAGAACGCGCGTTCCTCGTCCGTCGCCTGCGCCACCGCCTTGATCACCGGCAGGGTCAGCTTGCGCTCGCGGAAGTCGTCGCCGACGTTCTTGCCGGTCGCCTTGCTGTCGCCTTGATAGTCCAGCAGATCATCGGCAATCTGGAAGGCAATCCCCAGCGCGTCGCCATAGGCAAACAGCGCCTTCACCTGCGCTTCCGGCGCGCCGGCAATCACCCCGCCGACCTCGGTCGCGGCTGAGAACAGCGCGGCGGTCTTGCCGCGCACCACCTGCAGATAGATGTCCTCATCCGTCTTCAGGTTCGACGCTGCTGTCATCTGCAGCACCTCGCCCTCGGCAATAGTGGCGGAGGCATTGGCCAGGATATCCAGCACCCGCAGGGAGCCGGTCTCGACCATCAGCTGGAAGCTGCGGGCAAACAGGTAGTCACCGACCAGAACCGAGCTCTTGTTATCCCAAAGAAGGTTCGCGGTCGGCCGCCCGCGCCGCTGGGCGCTTTCGTCGACCACATCGTCATGCAGCAGCGTCGCGGTATGAATGAACTCCACCGTCGCCGCCAGTTTCAGGTGATGGTCGCCCTCGTAGCCGCACAGCCGCGCCGCGGCCAGCGTCAGCATCGGCCGCAGCCGCTTGCCGCCGGCCTCGACCAGATGCGCGGTCACTTCGGGGATGCGCGGCGCATGTTCGGACGCCATCCGGGTGCGGATCAGCGCATTCACCGCCTCCAGCTCCCCGCTCAGGGTTGCGGCCAGCATCTCATGCGGTTTCCTGGTCATCACTTGGTCCATCACTTTCCCGCTCGCAAGTCTCGACAACGCCTGTGCCTTGCCCTTAGATCCATCCCCATGAAAGAGCTTTTGCGCAGCACCGATCCGACGATCATGGCCTTTGCCTCCGCCCTCCTTGAGGGAGAGGATATAGACTGCTTTCAAATGGACGTAAATATGAGCATCCTGGAAGGCGGGATCGGAATTTTCCCGCGCCGTCTGATGGTTCACGAGGATGACTACGAGGACGCGCTGGTGGTGATGCGCGACAATGAAATCCCGCTTGGCCGATGAGGCCTGTACGATGACGGGCTTTTGCGATGATGAACTGACCCGCAACGGATTCCTCGGCGGCAGGGTGCAGCTGTGGCAGCCTAGAAAGGGCTACCGCGCCGGGGTGGACCCGGTGCTGCTGGCGGCCGCCGTTCCCGCGCAGGCAGGGGAGGCTGTGCTAGAGCTTGGCTGCGGTGCCGGCCAGGTGCTCCTGTGCCTTGGCGCGCGGGTGCCGGGGGTTGCGCTGACGGGGGTGGAGCTGCAGGCGCCTTATGCGGATCTGGCCCGCCGCAACGCCGCAGCCAATGGTCATAGCATCGAGGTGTTCGAGGCTGACCTTTCCGCCCTTCCAGAGCCGCTGAAACAGCGCCAGTTCCATCACGTCATTGCCAATCCGCCCTATTACAAGGCGGGCGCCCACAGCCAGGCCCGCGACGAGGGGCGCAAGGTGGCGCTGGGCGAGGGCACGCCGCTGGCTGATTGGATCGCCGCCGCCGCCCGGCGCCTCACGCCTAAGGGCTACCTGCACATGATCCAGCGGGCGGACCGGCTGCCGGACATGCTTGCGGGCTGCGCCTGCGTTCTGGGCTCGGTGGAGGTGCTGCCGCTGGCGCCGCGCCAGACCCGCGCTGCAGAGCTGGTGATCCTGCGGGCGCGCAAGGGCGGGCGGGCGGATTTCCGTCTGCATGCGCCGCTGATTCTGCATGAAGGCACCCGGCATGAGCGCGACGGGGATAGCTACCGCCCCGAAATCCGCGCCGTATTGCGCGACGCAGCTGCCTTGCCTTGGCCAGGCTGAGGCGGATTTTTACAGCGGCGCAAACTTAGGGGCGGCATGCGCGGGATTCAACCTTTGGCGAAACCAAATTCGCTGGTTTCTGCAAAAACGCGCTTTGGCCTGCGGCAAAATGCGCGGCGCATAGCCGATATGAAAATTTCATGACAAAAATAGTGCGGCTGCAGCGTGACAGACGCGAAAACTTGTGGTCCACTCTTCCTGTCAAACACATCTAGCTCAAAGAAGGAGGGTTGCCATGAGCCTCAGCTCGCATCTGACCGAACTTAAGAAGAAGCACGAGCATCTGAGCATGGAAGTGGAACAGGCCCAACGATCACCCGGTACCGATGATCTGCAAATCGCGGCAATGAAAAAGCAGAAGCTGAAGCTGAAGGAAGAGATTTCGCGGCTGACAGCGGAAGCAGTCTAAAGCGTTCCGCCGGGCAAGACCGGCACAAGTTTTGGAGGGCCTGCCCAGTGTGGCGGCCCTCTTTTCATTTGGGGGGCCGGCTGGCGCTGGCCCGCGCCGCAATCAGCGCCCCGCCGGTGATCAGCGCCGCCGCCAGCGCCAGCCCCCAAGAGGCCGCGGCGATCCCCGCCACCACCAGAATCAGCGTCGACAGCAGCGGAGCCGCATAGGAACTGGTGCCCAGCATCTGGATATCGCCCTGCTTGACCCCGATATCCCAGACGTAAAACGCCAGCCCGACGGGCCCGAGGCCCAGGAGCAGGGTCGAGATCCAGCCCAGCGTGCCCGCAGGCCACACCGTCTCCTCCAGCGCGAAATGCAGCCCCCAGGACGCTGCAGCTGTGGCCAGGCAGAAGACCGCAACCGAACTGGTTGGCGCCTTGCCCACCAGCCGTGACAGCACCGAATAGCCGGACCATGTGAGTGCACAGAGCAGCGCCAGCCCGTAGCCTGGCAGATACTGCGCCTCAAACCCGCCGCCGCCGCCCGAAATGATCGTCGCCGCCCCGGCAAAACCCAAGCCAGCGCCAATCAGATGCCCCGCTTTCAGCCTCTCTCCGGGCAGCAGGCCCGAGAACAGCACGATCAGCAGGGGCCAGAGATAGGCAATCAGCCCGGCCTCCGCCGCCGGCGCCAGCCGCAGGGCCGAAAAATACAGCGCGTGGTAGCCAAACAGCCCCAGCGTGCCAAAAGCGTAGACCTTGAAAGGCACGTCTTTCAGCTGCCCCAGCTTGCCAGCGGCCGCGGTCCAGAAAATCCCCAGCGTGCCGCCGATGCTGAAGCACAGCGCATTCAGCAGCAAGGGCGGCGCCGGTTCCGATCCGACGGTCAGCAAGGCCAGCAGCGACCACAGAAGAACAGCGATAAAGCCGATGGCGGTCGCACGGGTCTTGGTCATGGCGGGGGAATGTCCTCGACGGGGATGATCTCAAATTCCTCCGAGACGTAGGCGGTTTTTTCGATCTCGGCAATGAACCAGTCGCGGAACGCTGCGATCTGCGGCCGGGTCTCGGTTCCCAGCGCACACAGGAACCGGAAATGCGCCTTGGTCTCAATCGCGGTCTTGAACGGCGCCACCAGGCGGCCTGCGTGCAGATCGGTGATCGCCATCCCCCGCCGCCCCAGCGCCACGCCGGCCCCCGCCACAGCTGCGTCGATGGCGTGATCGGCCTGCGAAAAATGCGAGCCATGCGTCGGGGTAAAATCAATGCCTTGTGTCCTGAACCAGGCGGGCCAGTCGCAGGGCGGGTCCAGAAAGTCAATCGACTCATCAAAGATCAGCGGCGCCTCCACCAGGCTCTGCGGCGTGGTGTAGCGTTCCGCCAGCTCCGGCGACATCACCGGCGTCACCCATTCCGGCGGCACCGGCAGCACATACAGCCCCTCATCCGGCCCATAGCCAAAACGGATCGCCACATCGACCTCGTCGCGCACAAAATCCAGCATCCGCAGTGTCGCTGAAAACCGCAGGTCAATCTCCGGATGCGCCCGGGCAAACTCATACAGCCGCGGCGCCAGCCATTTCGCCGTCAGCCCCGGTCCGGCCGTCACCGTCAGCGTGGTGTTGTCCTGCAGCCGCCGGGTGGCCCGCCAGGCCGCCGTCAGCGCCTCGAACCCCTCCGCCGCGCCGGGCGCCAGGGTCTTGCCCGCCTCGGTCAGCTCCACCGCCCGGTTCAGGCGGCGGAACAGCGGCTGGCCCAGATGCTCCTCCAGCGATTTGATCTGAAAGGACAGCGCCGCAGGGGTCACGTTCAGCTCCTCCGCCGCCTTGGCAAAGGACATATGGCGGGCAGCAGCGTCAAAGGCGCGCAAAGCGGTGAGGGGCGGCAGGCGGTCAGTCATGTTCACGTAAGTATACTTTAACTGAAGCTTGGCAAAGTCTCGTTTGTCCGTTTGACGGAACGTCCTCATATTGGGTGCAGGTAAAGGATACTGATCCGAGGAAAGGAGGCCTGACATGCTGGAATATTCTGCTAATGCCGCCACCAAGACTGCCATGGCCCGCGCCCATGCCGAACGCGGGCAGGTACTGAAGCGAGCATGGATCTGGCTGTTCAGCAAGCGGCCGGTGCCAGCCCTCCGCCCCAAGGTTTCCCGCTGGGCCTGAGCGCGCACGCGTCCTTACGGGATGGGAAAAGGGCCGGTCCATCTGGACCGGCCCTTGCCGTTTTCGCTGGCAGATCAGCTTAGACGAAGAACTGCGCCCCGTTGGCAGAGATGGTCGAGCCGTTGATGAAGCCCGAGTCGTCGGAGGCCAGGAAGGCCACGCAGCGGGCGATCTCTTCCGGCTCGCCCAGGCGGCCGGCCGGGATCTGGCCGATGATCAACTCACGGACCTTCTCCGGAACCGCCATCACCATCTCGGTGGCGATATAGCCGGGGCAGATGGCGTTGGCGGTGATGCCTGCCCGCGCGCCTTCCTGGGCCAGCGACTTCACGATGCCCAGATCGCCGGCTTTGGTGGCGGCATAGTTCACCTGGGCGAACTGGCCCTTCTGGCCGTTGATCGAGGAGATCACGATGACGCGGCCGAACTTGCGCTCGCGCATGCCGGGCCAGATCGGGTGCACGGTGTTGAACACGCCGGTCAGGTTGGTGTCGATCACTTCCTGCCACTGCTGCGGGGTCATCTTGTGGAACGGCGCGTCGCGGGTGATGCCGGCGTTGGCCACCACGATGTCGATCGGGCCCAGGTCCGCTTCGACCTTGGCAATGCCTGCAGCGCTTTCCTCGTAGCTGCCGACATTCCACTTATAGGTCTTGATGCCGGTTTCCTCGGTGAACTTTGCCGCGGCTTCGTCATTGCCGGCATAGGTGGCTGCCACAGTGCAGCCCTGCGCCTGCAGCGCCTGGGAAATTGCTGCGCCGATGCCGCGGGAGCCGCCGGTGACGAGTGCAGTACGTGCCATTCAAGAATCCTCCAGTAATAGTCTCTTGGTAATCTTGCTACAGTTTGCGGTGAGCAAGCGCAACAATATTGCGCGGCAAAATTCTGCGATGCCGCGAAAAAATTGTCGCACCTGCAGTATAAGGCGCCCATGTAAAAGAAAAAGGACGCCCGGGGGCGTCCTTCAGATTTAACGGTTTGTTGCCGGTTTTATGGGCGTTCGACGCACATGGCGACGCCCATGCCGCCACCGATGCACAGGGTGGCGAGGCCTTTCTTGGCGCCGCGGCGCTTCATTTCGAACAGCAGGGTGTTCAGAACCCGGCAGCCGGAGGCACCGATCGGGTGGCCGATGGCAATGGCGCCGCCGTTCACGTTCACAATCGACGGATCCCAGCCCATGTCCTTGTTGACCGCGCAGGCCTGGGCGGCAAAGGCTTCGTTGGCTTCGACCAGATCCAGGTCATTGACCGACCAGCCGGCTTTCTCCAGCGCCTTGCGCGAGGCGTAGACCGGGCCCACACCCATGATCGACGGATCCAGGCCGGCGGTTGCATAAGACGCGATGCGGGCCAGCGGCTCGATGCCGCGGCGCTCGGCCTCATCGGCGCTCATCAGCAGGGTGGCAGCGGCGCCGTCGTTCAGGCCAGAGGCGTTGGCGGCGGTGACCGAGCCGTCCTTGGCAAAGGCCGGGCGCAGTTTCTGCATCGCTTCAATGGTGGCACCGTGGCGGATGTATTCGTCCGCGTCCACGGTGATGTCACCCTTGCGGTGCTTGACCACAAATGGGGTGATCTCATCAGCGAATTTGCCCGCCTTCTGCGCCGCTTCCGCCTTGTTCTGCGAGGCAACGGCAAATTCATCCTGCATGTCGCGGGAGATCTGCCACTGCTCAGCCACGTTCTCGGCGGTCTGGCCCATGTGGTAGCCGTTGAAGGCATCCCACAGGCCATCGCGGATCATCGTATCGATGTATTTCATGTCGCCCATCTTGTGGCCGGCACGCAGATGCGCGGCATGGGGGGACAGGGTCATGTTCTCCTGGCCGCCGGCGGCGACGATGGACGCATCGCCCAGCTGGATGTGCTGTGCGCCCAGTGCCACGGCACGCAGGCCCGAGCCGCAGACCTGGTTGATGCCCCAGGCGGCGCTTTCCTTGGGCAGGCCTGCATTGATATGGGCCTGGCGGGCCGGGTTCTGGCCCTGCGCCGCGGTCAGCACCTGGCCCAGGATGGTTTCGGACACTTCGGATTTGTCCACACCGGCGCGTTCCACAACGGCTTCCAGCACCGCGGCGCCCAGGTCATGGGCCGGGGTATTGGCGAACGAGCCGCCAAAGGAGCCGACGGCGGTGCGCGCGGCGGATGCGATTACAACATTGGTCATTGATTTCTGGTCCTCTGCCATCAATTCTGGTCTCCCGGGAGAGCGCCGCGCACACGATGCAGAATCGTCCGCGCAAGAATCTTTCCCGTATCCTCCGGGTACCGACATAATCTATTGCTGCACGTGCAGCAATTGCCAGCGTGTCCCAGGGGGTGCGGCAAAGTCAACCGCCAGAAACGCCCTTGGATGCAGGAATTCCGTCAGCCGCGGCGGATAATGCTGCAAGGCAGCACAGGCACAGGCGGCTAAGCTGCTGCCGGGGCGGTGAAATTCCGGGGCGGCAGGAGGGGAGCAGACCGCTGCCGCGCGCGCATCAGCCCATGGCAGCAGTGGTCTGCCGGGCCTGGTCCGGTCCGCAAGGCGGCTCAGCCAGCCTCCTGGCGTTTCATTTCTTCGATCCAGGGCGGCGTGACGGATGGCGCGCCGAACAGGTAGCCCTGCAGGCAATCGACGCCGTTCTCGACCAGGAACTCCGCATCCTCCTGGCTCTCCACCGACTCCGCGACCGTGAACATGTCGAACTGCTTGGCAATGCCGATCAGGGCGCGGACAACCGACTGGTTGTCGTGGCTGGCGTGAATGCCGCGCACGAACTGGCCGTCGATCTTGACCGCGTCAAAGAAGAACTGGCGGAAATTGCCGATAGAGGTGGTGCTGGCGCCGAAGTTGTCGAGCGCAAAGGCAATCCCGTGCTGCTGCATCCGGCCCATGAAGTCGGTCACCAGCTCCGGCGCGGCCATGGCGGAGGCCTCGGTGATTTCCAGCACCAGCCGTTCGCCCAGCGTTGCGTCGCGCTTCATGAACCGGTCCAGCACCTGGTTCCAGCGCTGATAGCCGATGGAGCGCGCAGACATGTTCACCGACAGGCGGATCTGCGGGTATTTCTCCAGCGCCTTCAGCCCGTGCTGCAGCGCCAGGCAGTCCATCTCGCGGCCGATTTCCTTGTCCTCGACCACATGCATGAATTCGCGGGCGGGAATCACCCGGCCGGTCGGGTCCAGCACCCGGATATAGCCCTCGTAAAAGGCGACCCCGTGCGGCGCCATGGCCTGCATGACGGGCTGATAGGCCAGCACCGTCTGATTGTGCCGCACGGCGTCGGCAACCATGTCCAGGGTGGAGCGGTCGCGCCCGGCCACCGCGGCGTTCAGCGGGTTTTCGGAGCCTTCGGGGAGATCTGCCTTGGCATTTCGTCTTTTCATGTTCAGCTCAGGCCCTGTTCCGGCAAAGATGTCACTTAATATGATGCTCCAGGCAGTGTCCTGCAAAAGGATTGCTGCGGGATTAAAATTCGAATTTGAACGATCTGCCCTCCAGCCGCCCGGTGTTCAGCCGTCAAAGCCCGGGGTGCCGGCATCTTCGGGGTGGCGTGCCAGATGCGCCGCCTTGATCCCGGCAGAGGTGTCGCGGCTGCCGTCATGGCTGTAGCCGGGCGGCGCAAAGGCATAGAGCAGACGCTGTTTCCAGGTCAGCCCGGGCTGGGCCATGTCCTTGAAAATGCCGACCCATTCATGAAAGGCGACCCTAAGCGGGTTGAATGTGGCGATGTTATGCACCAGGCCGTAATCTGGGCGGTCGTGGTCCTGTTCCGGCACGAAGGTGCCGAACATCCTGTCCCATATGATGAAGACGCCGGCATAGTTGCAATCCAGGTAGCGCGGGTTCCTGCCATGGTGGGCGCGGTGGTGGCTGGGGGTATTCATCACCGCCTCGAACCAGCGCGGCAGCCGGGTGACTGCCTCGGTGTGGATCCAGAACTGGTAGATCAGGTTCAGCCCGCCGCAAAACAGCACCAGCGCCGGGTGAAACCCCAGCAGCACCATCGGCGCCTTAACCACCATCATAAAGGTGAAGGTCCCGGTCCAGGTCTGCCGCAGCGCAGTGGTCAGGTTGTAGTGCTGGCTGGAGTGATGATTGACATGCGACGCCCAGACCCAGCGCACCCGGTGGCCAAGCCGGTGCACCCAGTAATAGCGCAGGTCATCGAGCACAAAGCAGACAAGGACCGCCCCGGCTGAAGTCCCCATGTCCAGCGGCGTCAGCTGCCACAGGAACATCAGAAAACCCCAGGCGATGAAGCCCAGCAGCAGCCCTTCTGCAACGCTGCCCGCGCCCATGATGAGGGAGGTCACCGCATCGCGGGTCTCATAGCGTCCGCCACGCTTCTTCAGGGCGATCCAAAGGAGCTCGGCCAGGATCGCGGCGATGAAGAACGGCACCGCCAGCTGGGTCGCGTCAGGGTATGAAATCTCTGCGGTCATGCGGCCTCCGCTGGGGGTGCGATCAGTTCCAGCCATTGGCGGCGTTCCGCCTCTGCCAGGCACAGGGAGAGGCCGGGGGCGGCGAAGTCGTTGAATTCAAAGCGCAGCCCGGCGGCGGTCTCGCGGATCCTGCTGCCGGTCAGATGGCGGCCAACGGTATCGGCGCCAAAGGCCCAAAGCAGCCCGGGCCCGGTTCCGGTCGCAACCAGGGCGGCCCGTCCGCTGGCGGCGGGCAGCACCTTGATAACGGTGTCCTCCGGAAAATGGCGCAACCAGGCCGCGCGGGCGCTTGCCGCGGTCACCACGGTCTGCCGGGAGCGTCCCGTCACGTGCAGCAGAATGGCAATTGCTGATATCCCGCCCGCGACCAGGGCCAGCAGCAGTTCCAGCGGCATGAGCGTCCTCCCGCAGGCAGACTGGCGGGCGGGCGGAAGGCTGTCAAAGGTGGCGTGGGGTCAACCGCGGCCGTCCCCGCCCCCAGCTCCGGGGGCAAGGGCAGGCTGGCCTTGGCAAGCCGGGGTCTACATCGCCGCAGCCGCGCGCTGCGCCTTTGGCAGCACCTGCATTTGCACCACCCGCTCGACAAAGGGCACCAGCCCTTCGGGACCGGAGGCGCGGTCCTTGAGGTGAATGCAAACATCGGGCCTCAGCGCCGCGATGATGCCGATGAGGTCGCCGCGGATCTGATCGTCCAGACCCGCACCCATGATCACGCATTCGATGCGCGGCTCGGTTTCCAGCTGGCGCACCACCTCGGGCTGGTCATGGGCGCCCAGCCATTGGATCGGCAGATGGTCCAGCTGCTCGGCCACATTGCCGATCACATGCGGCAGCTTGCCGATCAGTAACACAACAGGTTTCATATCATTCTCCACCCAGCACAGGGGCGCCGTTTCGGGGCGTCCCTCAAGGTACAGGTAGTGCGAAACTCTGCCGGGTCAGGAGTTGCTACGGACGGGCGACATGGATGACGCGGCAGGTGTCGCCTTCATTCTTCATAACATTTTGCACGATGTGAGCTGAAGTATTGCTATTGATTTTTTCAATACTGGATTCACAGCCTCGTATCGCCGAAGCCTTTGCTTCGATCTCTGTGTCGTATCCCCAGCTATACCCAGGGGCACCGAAATCGGTTGTTGCGAATGCGCCGAATTTGCCGTCCTTTTGCAGTCGCTGGTACTTTTTGAAAAGACGGTTTCCAGTTTGGCTTAAAGTGACACCGTTCCCCGTTGCAGGGGTCTTAGGACCAACGGTTGCGTAAAGCTCGCAGTGGGATGGGTTCTGCGACTTAAGGTGACAGGATTTCCGAGCACTTTGCTTGGCCAGCTCCATGTTCCTTGTGTCCCAGAATTCGGCAGATATGTCTTCCTGCTGGTTGACATAAAGTGCGCCATAATAATCTGCATTTTTCTTGAAGTGGGCGAAGTCTTTCTTGACTTCGCCCTTCAAACGTTCAGCAGAATGAATTGTGACCTTGGACCGGTGTCCTTCGAGCAAAATCTCCGCCTGGAGGGGAGCAATGTTTGCAAAAAGTGCGATGGCTGCTGCTGACAAGCCGGTAAGAATCTTTGTCAAAATAGTCTCCTGGGGCCAGTATTCCGGCCCCAAGCTACTCACTTGAATTTCAAGCGCAAGCTACTTTGAGGCGATCATCGCCTGAACAATCGCCTTGGCACTGTCTGAATTCCACTCGGCGTCGCCCAGGAGCCGCGCGACCTCCTTGCCGTCGCGGTCCAGCAGCACCGTGATCGGCAGGCCGATCACCGCCATCTCACGGGCCAGCGCCTGTTTCGGATCCTGGTGGCGGGGCAGTTTGGTGATGCCAACCTCGTCAAAGAACTTCTGGATACCCGCGGGCGAGTTGCGCCCGGTGGCAATGGTCAGCACCTCGAAGTCTTCGCCGCCGAATTCCTCCTGCAGCTCAGACAGCTGCGGCATCTCCTTGCGGCAGGGGGCGCACCAGGTGGCCCAGAAATTGAGCAGCACCACCTTGCCCTGGTAATCCTCCAGGCTGGCAGTGCCGGCGCCGTCGGCCAGCTCAAACGCCGCGGCCGAGGTGTCGCGCGGCTCGGAATGCACGACCAGCCGCTTGAGGCTGTCCTCGCGCAGCGCTTCCAGCTGCGCCTGATCTGCCGCAGCCGCGGCATTTGCACCCAAGGCGAGGGCCATATAAAGGGAAAGCTGACGAAACAGACGCATATTATCTCCGGGGTTCCACACCATGACAGATCAATCCTCGAACCAGATGTGGGGCGGCCGCTTTGCCGCAGGTCCCGACGCGATCATGGAGGCGATCAACGCCTCGATCGGGTTTGACAAGCGGATGGCAGCACAGGACATCGCAGGCTCCAGGGCCCATGCGGCGATGCTGGCCGCGACAGGCGTCATTACGGATAATGATGCTGAGGCCATTCGGGAAGGGCTGCTCACCGTTTTGTCAGAGATCGAGGGCGGAAGTTTCCAGTTTTCCACTGCGCTGGAAGACATCCACATGAATGTGGAGGCGCGGCTGAAGGAAATCATCGGCGAGCCTGCAGGGCGTCTGCACACCGGCCGGTCGCGCAACGACCAGGTGGCGACCGATTTCAAACTCTGGGTGCGGGACCAGCTGGACGCGGCGGAAAGCGGCCTGCTGGCCTTGATCCGCGCGCTGCTGAGCCAGGCCGAGGCGGGCGCCGATTGGGTGATGCCGGGCTTTACCCATCTGCAGACTGCGCAGCCGGTCACATGGGGCCACCACATGATGGCCTATGTGGAGATGTTCGGCCGCGACCTCAGCCGCGTGCGCGACGCACGCAAACGCATGAACGAATTGCCGCTGGGCGCGGCGGCGCTGGCGGGCACCTCCTTCCCGATCGACCGGGAGATGACCGCATCTGCGCTGGGCTTTGACCGCCCCGCCGCGAACTCGTTGGATGCGGTCTCCGACCGCGACTTTGCACTGGAATTCCTGAGCGTGGCTTCGATCAGCGCCGTGCACCTTTCCCGCTTTGCCGAAGAGCTGGTGATCTGGTCCTCCGCCCAGTTCCGCTTTGTCACCCTGTCGGACCGCTTCTCCACCGGCTCGTCGATCATGCCGCAGAAGAAGAACCCGGACGCGGCCGAGCTGATCCGCGCCAAGGTGGGCCGGATCTTTGGCGCCAATACCGCGCTGATGATGGTGATGAAGGGGCTGCCGCTGGCCTATTCCAAGGACATGCAGGAAGACAAGGAACAGGTGTTTGACGCCGCCGACAACTGGATGCTGGCGCTGGCGGCGATGGAAGGCATGGTGCGCGACATGACCGGCAACCGCGAGAGCCTGGCGGCCGCCGCAGGCTCCGGCTTCTCCACCGCCACCGACCTGGCCGACTGGCTGGTGCGGGTGCTGAAGGTGCCGTTCCGCGATGCCCACCACGTGACCGGCACCTTGGTGGCGATGGCGGAATGCCGCGGCTGCGATTTGCCGGACCTTTCGCTTGCGGATATGCAGGGCGTTCACGAAGGCATCACCGAGGACATCTTCACTGTGCTTGGCGTCGAAAACTCGGTAAACTCCCGCATGTCCTACGGCGGCACCGCGCCGGCGCAGGTGCGGGCGCAGATCGCCCGCTGGCAGGGCATCCTGGCGGGCTGACGCCCGCGCAGCCGGCTGCGGCAAGGAGGCAGACAATGCGCAACATGATCTATGCTTTGCTCGGGCTGGCGGTTCTGGCCGCCTGCGGGGTGGACGGCGAGCCGGTGCAGCCGACCCTGAACGCAGGTATCGGTGTCGGCGGCAGCGGCGTCCATGTCGGCGGCGCGGTCGGGCTGCACAAGGGGCCGGTCAGCGTCTTTCTGGGCTTCTAGCGCCTGCGGCGCCCTTGACGCCGCAATGCAGAAACACCACCTAGGATCTGCCCCGGCCTGCCGCCGGGGCGGTTTTTATTAAGGATGCTGGAATGAAGCTTGCGATTGTTTTTCTTGCCTTGGCCGGCCTGGCCGCCTGCGACACAGGCCTGCCGGCGGCCACCAGCGCACCAGCGCCCAATGCGCCGCAAAAGCATCAGCCCGCGGAGCCGGGTGTCTCGGTCTCCGGCTATGCCCGCGCGGGCGTGTCCCACACGTTCTGAACAGCGCATTTGCCGTCCGGGGCTGATCCCCGTCCGGTTGTTTGCTGCTGTTGTGCATTCCGTTTCTGATCTGCTGAGGCCAGCGGTAAGGAGTGGCGGCGCCGCCAAGGGGCGGAGGCGGGACGGGAGGGTTGCTCCCGCACGCGAAACGTCGTCTGTGCGTGCCCGTGCCAAAGGGCCCTGTTCCAAGGTGCCGGGGATGTCAGGCCCGGCAGTGACCGCGATCAGGGGCAGTATGCCAGTTCGGGCTTAAGATGCCGTGACAGGGGCGTGCGCCGGGTGTGCAACACCCAGGACGCCTCGTTTGTCGCAACCGTTTTACAATGAGTATTTGAAGCAAGATGAAAGAGCAGCCCATTGTCACCTTGCAGGCAAATACTCAAACCCCGCCGCGCGTCAGCGCGGCGCACGGCCCAACGGCGCGGGCGCATCTTTGATGCGTTTGCGGCGGGCGGGAGAGCGCCTTTGTGTCCGGCAGGGCGTGCAGGGCGGAATCATTTGATCCATCTGCCCCTTTTGCCCTAAACGCAGGCCCATGGATCATTTTCTCTACCGCGACGGCGCGCTTTACGCCGAAGACGTTCCCATCTCCGAGATCGCCGCGGCGGTGGGCACTCCGTTCTATGTCTATTCCACCGCCACCCTGCTGCGCCATTTCCGCCTGTTCGACGAGGCGCTGGAGGGCACCGATCACCTGGTCTGCTTTGCGATGAAGGCGGCCTCCAACCAGGCGATCCTGAAGACACTGGCGCAGGCCGGCGCGGGCATGGATGTGGTCAGCCAGGGCGAATACCTGCGCGCCAGGGCGGCAGGGGTGCCGGGCGACAAGATTGTGTTTTCCGGCGTCGGCAAGACGGCAGAGGAAATCCGCGTGGCGCTCACCGGCGGTATCCGCCAGTTCAACGTGGAATCCGAACCGGAGATGGACGTGATCAGCGCCGTGGCTGCGGAGCTGGGCACCAAAGCCCCGATCACCATCCGGGTGAACCCGGACGTGGACGCCAAGACCCACGCCAAGATTGCCACCGGAAAATCCGAGAACAAGTTCGGCATCCCGATTGCCCGCGCGCGTGAGGTCTATGCCCGCGCCGCCGCGCTGCCGGGGCTGGAGGTGGTGGGGATCGACGTCCACATCGGATCGCAGCTCACTGACCTGGAGCCTTTCCGGCTGGCCTATCAGAAGGTGGCGGAGCTAACCGAGGTCCTGCGCGCTGAGGGCCATAACATCCGCCGCCTGGATCTGGGCGGCGGTCTTGGCATTCCTTATGAGCGCTCCAACACTGCACCGCCCTTGCCGGTTGAATACGGCCAGATGGTCAAGCAGACCCTGGGCCACCTGGGCTGCGAGATCGAGATCGAGCCGGGCCGGCTGATCGCGGGCAACGCGGGCCAGCTGGTCAGCAAGGTGATCTATGTGAAGTCTGGCGAGGGGCGCGATTTCCTCATTCTGGACGCCGCGATGAACGACCTGATCCGCCCGGCGATGTATGAGGCGCATCACGACATCATCCCGGTCGAGGAAGCCGCGGCGGGTGTGGAAAGCCAGCCCTATGACATCGTTGGCCCGGTCTGCGAAACCGGCGATACCTTTGCCAAGCAGCGCGACCTGCCGCCGCTGGCATCGGGCGATCTGGTCGCCTTCCGCAGCGCCGGCGCCTATGGCGCGGTAATGGCCAGCGAATATAATTCCCGCCCGCTGATCCCGGAGGTGCTGGTGCACGGGGATCAATTCGCGGTTATTCGCCGCCGCCCGGACTATGAAGAGATGATAAACCGCGATACCATCCCGGAGTGGCTCTGAAGCGATCCGGGCGCGATCCGGCGCGGGCCATCAGATCATGAGGCCCGAATGCCCTTTGACCGCCTTAGAAACCGGCAGGCCGATCCGGTCCTGAAACACCTGCGCTGGCCGCTGGGCCTGACGCGGGCCGGGCTGGCGGCGGAGCGTGCCTTGCGCAGTTTCTGGCCGCTGGCCTCATTGCTGATGGCGGCGCTGGCGGCGCTGATGCTGGGGCTGCACCAGTTGCTGCCGGAGCGGCTGGTTTGGACCGGCGCGATGGCGGTGCTGATTGCCGCGGCGGCGGCGCTGGGCTGGGGCCTGTGGCGCTTCCGCTGGCCCAGCAAGGCCGCGGCGCTGGCGCGGCTGGACCAGACCCTGCCGGGCCGTCCCGTTGCCGCGCTTCTTGATACGCAGGCCATTGGCGCGGACGACGCCGCCTCAGCCGCGCTGTGGCAGGCGCACCAGCGCCGGATGGCAGCGGCGGCGGCCCAGGCCAAGGCTCCGGCGCCTGATCTCAACATTGCCTCCTTTGATCCCTACGCCTTGCGCTACATGGCGGGGTTGTTTCTGACGGTGGCGGTGCTGTTCGGGTCGATCTGGCAGGTGGCCACGGTGAAGGACCTGGGCAAGGGCGGCGGTGGCGTGCTGAACGGCCCGGCCTGGGAAGGCTGGGCTGAGCCGCCCGCATATACCCGCCTGCCGGTGCTCTATCTGAATGACCAGGACGGTGACGTGCTGAAACTGCCTCAGGGCAGCCGCGTCACCCTGCGCTTCTACGGCGAGGTGGGTGCGCTGGAGCTGGCGGAGACTGTCTCCGGCCAGCAGGTGGGCGAAGCGGATGCCCTGCAGACCGCAATGGAATTCGGCGTCACCCGCAGCGGCAGTTTTGCCATCGAGGGCGAAGGCGGGCGCAGCTGGCAGGTGGAGGTGATCCCGGACAATCCGCCCAAGGTGGCCGTCGCTGGCCAGCCTGAGCTGGAAAACGATGGCTTTACCGCCCTGGCCTTTGCAGCGCAGGATGATTACGGCGTGGCGGCCGGGCAGGTGCGGATCACCCTGGATCTGGCTGCGGTGGAGCGGCGCCACGGGCTGGCCGCGGACCCCGACCCGCGCGAGGCGCTAGTGCTGGACCTGCCGCTGCCCTTGTCAGGTTCGCGCAAGGATTTCACCGAGAAACTGATCGAGGATTTTGCCCGGCACCCCTGGGCCAATCTGCCGGTGGTCTTCACCTTCTCTGCTATGGATGAGGCGGGGCAATCCGCGGCAGCGGCCGGGTTCGGAACAGATTTGCTGACCCGGCGTTTCTTTGACCCGCTGGCTGCGGCGGTGATCGAACAGCGCCGCGACCTGCTGTGGGCACGCGCCAATGCGCCGCGGGTGGCGCAGATCCTGCGTACCCTGTCGCACCGGCCCGAGGGGCTCTACCGCGACTACGGCGATTATCTGCGGCTGCGCACCATCCTGCGGCGGCTGGAGAGTTATACCGTTGCCGGCGCGATCCCCGAGCGGCAGCAGGAGGAGATCGCCGCCGCGCTGTGGGATCTGGCGATCCAGCTGGAAGAGGGTGATGTGGGCGACGCGCTGGAACGGATGCAGCGGGCGCAGGAGCGGCTGAGCCAGGCGATGCGCGATGGTGCCAGCGAGCAGGAGATCGCCCACCTGATGCAGGAGCTGCGCGAGGCGACCCAGGATTACCTGCGCCAGCTGAGCCGGATGGCCGAAAACAATGGCGAGATGATGGAGCCGGGCGAGATGCCTGACGACATGATGACCCTCAGCCAGGACGACCTGCAGGCGATGATGGACCGCATCCAGGAGCTGATGGAGCAGGGCCGCATGGCCGAGGCGGAGCAGGCGCTGCGCGAGTTCCAGCAGATGATGGAAAACATGCGCATGACCCGCTCGCAGCAGGGGCAGGGCCAGGGCAATGAGGGCCGGGAGGCGATGGAGGGGCTGGCCGAGACCCTGCGCGAGCAGCAGGGCCTGTCGGATCAGGCCTTCCGTGATCTGCAGGAGCAGTTCAACCCCGGCGCCCGCAGCGGCGAGAGCCAGGGTAACGAGGGCCGCGACGGCGGCCTGGGCCGCGGCCAGAGCCACCAGGGCGGCCAGGGCGGTGACGAGGGCCAGGACGGTCAGGGCGGCGAGGGTGCGGACAGCCGCAATCCCGGCGGCCAGGGCAGCGACGGCCGCGACCAGCCAGGGCAGGGCGGCTCGCTGGCCGACCGCCAGCAGGCGCTGCGCCAGCAGTTGCAGCAGCAGCAGGACGGGCTGCCCTATCTGGGCGGCGAGGCCGGCGAGGCCGCGCGCGAGGCGCTGGACCGGGCAGGCCGCGCTATGGAGGGGGCCGAGGAGGCCTTGCGCGGCGGCGATAATGCCGAGGCTATTGACCGGCAATCCGACGCGATGGAAGCGCTGCGCGAAGGCATGCGCAGCCTGGGCGAGGCGCTGGCGCAGCAACAGCAGCCGGGGCAGCAGAACGGGCAGCAGCCCTCTGCCACCGCGCAGGGAGAGCGCCTGGACCCGCTGGGCCGCAACAACGGCAGCATCAGCGACGGCGGCAAGGTGGGCGAGGGCAATGCCTACCGCCGCGCCTGGGATCTGCTGGAGGATATCCGCCGCAGGGCCGGCGAGCGGGAGCGCAGCGAGCGCGAACGCGGCTATTTGCAGCGGCTGCTGGACCGGTTCTGAGCGCCGGTGCCACATGCCGGGTCCGGATGACGGCCCGTCCTGAGCGCCTGAAAGAGGCCGGTCAGGCCGTACCGGTCACTGGACGCGGCTCACTGAATGTGAGTTGCTGAGTGCGGGTTACTGGACGCCGGTCAGTGATTTGACCTGACCGTCCAGCCACAGCCGGGCCTGATCCACCCATCCGACATAGCTGGTAAGCATGGAATCCGCCTGCGGCAGCTTCTCGGCAATCAGTGGCGCATTGTCATAGACCATGACCAGGATCAGTGCGGCAATGACCGAGACCGAGAAGCCGCGGGCAAAGCTGCTTTTACGCCGCGCAGCCTGGTCTTGCGGATCGGTCTGCGGGGCGGGGGCCGCACCGCCGGCAGAGCGCAGGGTCGAATTGATTTCCTCAATATCCGGCAGCAGTTCCTTGCGGGAGCCGCTTTCGGCGGCGGCAATCTGGCGCGGGTCCTCGCCGCGGATGCGCGCCATCCGGTCCCGCGCCTGGCGGCTGCGGCGGGCGGCCTCGTCCTCTGCGGCCGCGGCCTCCTCAAGCCCCAGATCGGGCTGGGTTTCCAGCCCCTGGCTTTCGGCAGCACGCAGCGAGGCTTCGCGTTCGGCCTCCTCGCGAAGAATGTCCGTCAGCGCCGGATCCAGCGCCCGGTTGCGCGGCGGCGCAGTGCCGGCGCTGTCCTCTGGCATCTCCTCTGCCACCTCCTCTGCCGGGGCGGGGGCATCTTCTACTTCGGGGCTATCCGGTTCAGCTGCTTCCTGGGCAGGTGCCGTATCATAGGAATAATCTGCCGTGTCCTCAGGCTCGGCTTCTGCCGCTGCTTCTGCCTCCGGTTCAAGGGAGGTGTCCGCTTCCGGCTGCTCCTCGGCACTGTCCAGGGGCGGTTGCGGCGCGGCTTCCTGCGGCATGGGGGCAGCGGCTGCCACCTCTGCCGGTTCTTCAGCTGCGGCAATGCCGGGCGCGGCTTGAAACCAGGTCTGGCCGCAGTTGGAACATTGCACGTCCCGGCCTTCCGCAGGGATCACATCCTCGGGCACTTCGTACTGGGCTGCGCAATTCGGGCAGGTCAGGCGCATCATGCTCTCCTCGGCACCATTCCGCCGTCCAGCTGGCGGCAGGTTGTTTTCATTCGATTATATGCAGCCGGGCCGTCTGGCGAAAGAGTCAATCGCCCAAGCCCGCCCAGCCGGGGCCGGGCCCGGGTTTCCCGGCAACAGAACGCCCGTTGAAGCCCCCATTGAAACTGCAGCCCCCATGGGGCAAAACACCCGGGCGCCAGCTGGCGCGCAATCAGGGGGCGGCAGTGATTGAGCTGGAAAATGTAGGCTATAACTACGGCGGCGGCGAGCTGCTGGATGCCGTGTCGGTGCAGCTGGCACCGGGGTCCTTCCACTTTCTGACCGGACCGTCCGGCGCTGGCAAGACCACCCTTCTGAAGCTTTGCTACGGGGCGCTGATGCCAACCGCGGGCCGGGTGCGCGCCTTCAACATGGATGTGCATGGGCTGGACCGCGACCAGATGGCCTATCTGCGCCGCCGGGTGGGGGTCGTGCATCAGGACTGCCGGTTCCTGGACCATCTGCCGGTCATTGAAAATATTGCCCTGCCGCTGCTGGTTTCGGGGCGCGAGCTGAACCATGAGGAGGCCAATCTGCGGGAATTGCTGAATTGGGTCGGCCTGTCGGAACGCGCCCATGCGCTGCCGCCGGAGCTGTCGGGCGGTGAGCGGCAGCGGGCGGCGCTTGCGCGCTCGGTGATCCTGTCGCCGGATGTGATCATCGCGGATGAACCCACCGGCAATGTGGATTGGGAAATGTCGCAGCGGCTGCTGCAGCTCCTGGTGGAGCTGAACCGGATGGGCAAGACCATCCTGGTCGCCACCCATGACCTGTCGCTGATCCGCGCCGCCAAGAACCAGGTGCAGGCGCGGGTGCTGCGGATTTCGAACCGGCAATTGCAGCTGGCGGGGGCGGATCTATGAGCGAGGGCAGGCTGCGCAAGCTGATCCTGGGCGATGCCCAGGCCAACCGGGTGGTGCCGCCCAGCGGCTTTACCGCCCAGCTGACGCTGTTTGTATCCGGCGCCATGGCCTTTCTGGCGGTGTTTGCGCTGGCGCTGTCGATGGCATCAGGCAGGCTGGCAGACCAATGGGCCTCGGAGCTGGCGCGTGCCGCCACCCTGCGCATCAATGCCCCGGCAGAGCAGCGCGCGGCGCAGACAGAGGCGGCGCTGGACATCCTGCGCCAGACGCCTGGCGTGGCCACTGCCCGCGCGCTTACCGGCGAGGAGCAGGCGGCGCTGCTGGCGCCCTGGTTCGGCGCCAGCCTGCCGCTGGGCGACCTGCCGCTGCCGCAGCTCATCGAGGTGACAGGGGAGGAAAGCGGCTATGACGCCCAGGGGCTGCGGCTGCGCCTGCAGGCCGAAGTGCCGGGCGCGGTGCTGGATGACCACACCCGCTGGCGGGCCCCGCTGGTAGAGGCCGCGCAGGCGCTGCGGCGGCTGGCCTGGGTGTCGATCCTGCTGATCGGCGGCGCCACCGCCGCGATGATCACCCTGGCCGCCAATGCGGCGCTGGCCGCCAACGCCCAGGTGATCGAGGTGCTGCGGCTGGTCGGCGCGCTGGACAGCTATATCGCCCAGGCCTTCATCCGCCGCTTCACGCTGCGGGCGCTGACCGGCGCCGCGGCAGGTGTGGCACTGGGCATGACCGGGGTCTGGCTGATGCCGGAAGCTTCTGACGAGGGCGGTTTCCTCACCGGGCTTGGCTTTCAGGGCTGGGGTTGGCTGGTGCCGTTGCTGATCCCGCCGCTGGGTGCGCTGGTGGCCTTTGCCGCCACCACCCGCGCGGCCACCAAACGTTTGGGAGAACTGTCGTGATGCGTCTTTTCCGGCTGCTGCGCTCGGTGCTGTTTGACATCCATGTTTATGCCTCGATGCTGGTTCTGGGCCTGGTGTTCGCGCCCTGGGCGGTGGTGTCGCGCAAGGGCGCCCGGGCGGCCTGCAAAACCTATTGCCGCTGGGTGCTGTGGAGCGCGTCCTGGATGGTGGGGATCCGCACCGAGGTGCGCGGCCCGGTGCCTGAGGGCGAGGTGATCATTGCCGCCAAGCATCAGAGCTTTCTGGACATTCTGATCATCTTCAACGCGCTGCCTTCGGCCCGTTTCATCATGAAGCGGGAATTGCTGTGGACGCCGGTGATCGGGGTTTATGCCCGCCGTCTGGGCTGCGTGCCGGTAAACCGCGGCAAGCGCGGTGCGGCGATTGCCAAGATGGTCAAAGATGTCGCTGCGCAAAGCCGGGAGCCGGGCCAGCTGGTGATCTACCCGCAGGGGACGCGGGTGATGCCGGGCGCCGAGAAACCATACAAAGTTGGCACAGCGGTGCTCTATGAGGGGCTGGGACAAGCCTGTGTTCCCGTGGCAACCAATGTCGGCGTTTTCTGGCCCCGCAACGGGCTGATGCGAAACCCGGGCCTTGGGGTGGTGGAATTCCTTGAGCCGATGGCGCCCGGGATGCGGCCAAAAGCCTTCATGAAAGACTTGGAAGCGAGGGTTGAAGGCCGTTCCGCAGCGCTGATGCGCGAGGCGGGCTTCGATCCAGGACAGCCCGCGCTGCAGAGCTGATCTGCGGCGGCGGCTGCGGCAGGCGGCGCAAGGAAATTCAAATTTCCTTGGCAAAAGTTTTTGCAAAACTTTTGTGCGCCGGCTTTCGGAACCTGCGGCGGAAATCCGGCTGCTGCGCGTTTGTATTTCAGCCAGCGCAACCGTCCGGCGTTTGCGCCACCACTCACCTGCCGGCCGTTGTGCCGGGCCTGGCTGGCAGGACAACCCCTTGCCAGCCCGGCGCCCTTTCAGCGGATCACTTCGCCAATCAGGATCTGCGGCTGCACGTTGGTGAAATTCGGGATGTCGGCCAGGGCGGGGCCGGCCGCCTGCATCGCCGCATCCATTGCCGCCTGATCGGCAAAAACCATAGTTGCGACAGCATGGTAAGGCGCGGGCGCATCCGTGCCGCCGGCCAGCCCTTTGGTCACAATGATGCTTTGGGTGTGCGGTGCGATATGTTCGTCCACCAGCGCCATATGCGCCGCGGCATAATAGCCGTGATCGAACCGGCTTTCTTCGCTGACAGGGTAGATGACTTGCAGTGAAACGGGCATTGATGGCCTCCTGTGGCTGCATTGCAGGGGCACTAGAGCCGGTCTTTGCCGCCCTGCCAATGGAAAAAGGGCAGCTGCGTCAAGCTGCCCTTTTTGCTGAATTCTCTCTGCCCGGCGCTTAGCTGTGGATCGGTCCGTCGCCGCAGGCCAGAGCGGCCTCGCGCACGGCTTCGGAATAGGTCGGGTGGGCGTGGCAGGTGAGCGCCACATCCTCGGCCGAGGCGCCGAACTCCATTGCCACACACAGTTCGTGGATCATGTCGCCCGCCGCCGGGCCGATGATCGCGGCGCCCAGGATGCGGTCGGTTTCCTTGTCGGCGATGATTTTGACAAAGCCGCCCTCAGCCTGGCCGACGGCCTTGGCGCGGGCGTTGCCCATGAACATGAACTTGCCCACCTTGGTCTTCTTGCCTTCGGCCTTCAGCGCATCTTCGGTCTGACCCACGGTGGCCACTTCAGGCGTGGTGTAGACGACACCCGGAATGACGCCGTAATTCACATGGCCATGCTTGCCGGCAATCACCTCGGCCACCGCCATGCCCTCATCCTCGGCCTTGTGCGCCAGCATCGGGCCTTCGATCACATCGCCGATGGCATAGATGCCGGGGATATTGGTGCGCCAGTGGTTGTCGGCGGCGATCTGGCCGCGCCCGGTCATCTTGACGCCAAGCGCATCCAGGCCGAGGCCGTCGCTGTAGGGTTTGCGGCCCGTGGCTACCAGCACAACATCGGCGTCCAGCGTGACCTCGTCGCCGCCTTTCTTGGGCTGGTATTTGACCTTGGCCTTGGTCTTGGTGGTCTCCACCCCCTGTACCGCGGCGCCCAGGATGATGTTGAGGCCCTGCTTTTCCAGGATCCGCTTGAAGCTGCGCTGCACGTCCTTGTCCATGCCGGGGCAGACCGCGTCCATGTATTCCACCACGGTCACTTCCGACCCGAGGCGGGCATAAACCGAACCCAGCTCCAGCCCGATCACGCCCGCACCGATCACCGCCAGTTTCTTGGGGATCTTCGGCAGCTCCAGCGCGCCGGTGGAGGAGACCACGATCTTTTCGTCGATCTCCACACCCGGAATGGAGGTGGGCACCGAGCCGGAGGCGATCACGATGTTCTTGGCCTCATGCACCTCGCCGCCGACCTGCACCTTGCCGGCCGCCGGGATGGAGGCCCAGCCCTTGATCCAGTCGATCTTGTTCTTCTTGAACAGAAACTCGATGCCGCCGGTGTTCTGGCCGATGACCTCGTCCTTGTAGGCCTTCATCTGGTCCCAATCGACCGAGGGGCTTTTGCCCTTGAGGCCCATATGGGCAAAGTTGTGCTCCGCCTCATGCAGCAGATGGGTTGAATGCAGCAGCGCCTTAGAGGGAATGCAGCCGACGTTCAGGCAGGTGCCGCCAAGGGTCTCGCGCCCCTCGACAACAGCTGTCTTCAGTCCCAGCTGGGCGCAGCGGATGGCGCAGACATAGCCGCCGGGGCCGGCGCCGATTACGATGACGTCATATTGGGACATGGGTCGGTTTTCCTCTGTTCTCCCTGGTTCCGTTTGGCGGAACACGCGTTAGGGGATAGTGGTCTTAGGATCAGACGGGGGTCAACATCTTGATCGAGATATTGGTGACCCCGTCGCGTTCAAGGTGCATGGCGAGTTCCTCCGAGCCGAAAAAGGCGCGGGCCTTCTCCAGATCGGTGATCGCGAACAGCGCCACGGCGTGGTTTTTCCGGTCCGGATCGCTCCAGACGTTCAGATCGGTGATGCCGGCGGCCTGCCGGTTGCGCTTGTCCTGCCTGAAGACGGTGAGCCAGGCGTTGAAATCGGCTACGTCGGCCTGCCAGAGCACATGAGTTGCCATTGGTCTTCTCCTTATTCCGTTCTGGAAGCAGGATGGACCGGAAGGGCAGGGGAGCGCTTTGACTACGCTCAAGAAATCCCGTCGTGCGCTTGGCCGTGTCAGGAAGGGGGCGCTGCCCCCGGCCCTGGCGGGCCTCCCCCGGGATATTTTCGGCCAGAAGAAGCATCATGCGCGGAGCGCCCCTGCGGGCATGGCGGCGGGGCCGCTGGTCGCGATGAGCCAGATTGCGGTGTGCAGGTAAGGCACGCCGCTGAGGTTTGCGGGCAGGCAGAGGGCGCGGCCCGCGAGGTAGGTGTAGAGCCCGGTGGTGATCAGGGAACTTTTGAGGCCGGCCAGTTCCGCAACCAGGGCGAGGCTGATGAAGACCGGGGCGGTTTCCAGAAAGTTGGTGAAGGCCCGCCGCGCCCGCCCTGCCCGCGCGCCGCGGCTGACGGCTGTGTCGCGCGGGCCTGCGGTCCAGGCGTTGCCAACGGATAGCTTTAGCAGGAAGCTGTCGCAGCTCACGTGGATCAGGGCGAGGATCGAGAGGCAGACAAGGCCCCAGAGCGGGAGGGTCATGCCTGTCCTGCCTCTGGTTGGTCCATGAGTGCTAGGAGTTCGGTATGCTGCTTTGGGATGTCGACAGTTCGTTCCCGAACTGACTCAGAAACAAGAAAGTCTCGATGTAACATCTTTGAAGCTAGCAAACTCACACAGTTTACAAAGGTCGCTCGGTAGTCGCTCTTGGCAACCCAATTTAGCTCTTGTTCATCGACTTCTTTCGAAGGATGTTTTCTGAGTTCGCCAACTTTGCTTCGAATGCTCTCGTCCGAAAACTCGATAAAAAGATTGTGCGCAAACTTGTTGCGAATTTCTGCAGCTTGGCGAAGTGCACTTCGCTCGATTGAACTAATAAAACCCAAACAGAGGCAAAAATCACACCGCGCACTAAACTCCCCTAGAGGACGCATAGTACCAGTCAAATTCTTCGCAGCTTTGCTGTCGCCAAGTTGTGCAAGAACGATGCGCTCCACCAAAAGTTCAAGGTACGAAACGGCCGAGATGACACATCCACGATCAGTCTCTTTAAAGAGGTCGTTGGTGAATTTGCAAAATTCTCTTTTTCTTTGGTTCTCAATACCGGGATTTGTCCATTTAGGGTCCATCTCAGGGAAACCAATCGAATAGAGGTATTGTTACTAGAATTGCCCGCTGGGCGGAATAGCCCGCCCAGCGGAGAGGAAATTAGCTAATTACAAATCCATCAGCAAACGCCGCGGATCTTCCAGCGCTTCCTTGACGCGGACCAGGAAGGTCACGGCGCCTTTGCCGTCGACGATGCGGTGGTCATAGCTCAGCGCCAGATACATCATCGGGCGGATTTCCACCTTGCCGTTGATCGCCATCGGGCGGTCCTGGATCTTGTGCATGCCCAGGATGCCGGACTGCGGCGGGTTCAGGATCGGCGAGGACATCAGCGAGCCGTAGACGCCGCCGTTGGAGATGGTGAAGGTGCCGCCCTGCATCTCGGCCATCGACAGCTTGCCGTCGCGGGCGCGGGCGCCTTTTTCGGCAATCGCCTTTTCAATGGCGGCAAAGGACATCGCGTCCGCATCGCGGATCACCGGCACCACCAGGCCCGTGGGGGTGCCCGCGGCGATGCCCATATGGACGAAGTTCTTGTAGACGATGTCGGTGCCGTCGATCTCGGCGTTGACCTCCGGCACTTCTTTCAGCGCGTGGCAGCAGGCCTTGGTGAAGAAGGACATGAAGCCCAGTTTTACGCCGTGCTTCTTCAGGAACAGGTCCTTGTACTCGTTGCGCAGCGCCATCACCTCGGTCATGTCGACCTCGTTGTAGGTGGTCAGCATGGCGGCGGTGTTCTGGCTGTCCTTCAGGCGCTTGGCGATGGTCTGGCGCAGGCGGGTCATCTTGATCCGCTCTTCACGCGCCGCGTCATCGGCGGTGACGGGGCCGCGCACCTGGGCAGGTGCCGGGGCAGGTGCCGCGGGCGGCGCCGCCTTGGCAGCGGCCACGGCGGCGGCGACGTCTTCCTTCATGATGCGCCCGTCCCGGCCGGTGCCGGCGACCTGCGTGCCATCAATGCCGGCTTCTGCCATAGCCTTTTCGGCCGAGGGTGCGTTGGCCACATCCTTGGAGCTGCCGGCAGCGGCGGCCGGGGCAGGGGCTGCGGCAGGGGCTGCGGCGGCACCGGCGGCGGCGGAGGCGATCACACCCAGCTGCGAGGAAGCCTGCACGGTGGCGCCTTCCGCCGCCATGATCTCGGTCAGCACGCCGGGTGCGGGGGCGGGAACCTCGACAGAGACCTTGTCGGTTTCCAGCTCGCACAGCATTTCATCCTGCGCGACGCTGTCGCCCACCTTTTTGAACCAGGAGGACACAGTCGCCTCGGAGACCGACTCGCCAAGTGCGGGAACCATGACCGGCACCGGCGCGCCGTTATCGCCGGAGGACGCAGCAGCAGGAGCCGGTGCCGCCGCCTTTCCAGCAGAGGGCGCGGCAGGGGCTGCGGCAGCGCCGTTGGCTTCGGTCAGGGTGGCCAGCAGCGCATCAACGCCGACGGTGTCGCCTTCTGCGGCAACGATCTCGCCCAATGTCCCGGCGGCAGGCGAGGGCACTTCGACAGTCACCTTGTCGGTTTCCAGTTCGCAAAGCATTTCATCGGCATTGACGCTGTCGCCGGGCTTCTTGAACCAGGTGGCCACGGTGGCCTCGGTCACGGATTCGCCCAGGGTGGGTACGCGGACTTCGGTTGTCATGTCTCTTTATCCTCAGATGCTCAGCGCTTCGTTCACGAGGGCTGCTTGTTGGGCTTTGTGTTCGCTGGCCAGGCCGGTTGCGGGCGAGGCCGAGGTGGCACGGCCTGTATAGACGGGCCGGGTGTGCTTGGCGCCGATGCGGGTCAGCACCCATTCGATGTTGGGCTCAATGAAGGTCCAGGCGCCCTGGTTCTTGGGCTCTTCCTGGCACCAGACCATTTCCGCCTGCTTGAAGCGTTCCAGCTCCTTCACCATCGAGATGGCGGGGAACGGGTAGAACTGCTCGATCCGCATCAGGTAGACGTCATTGATGCCGCGGGCGTCGCGTTCTTCCAAGAGGTCGTAGTAGACCTTGCCCGAGCACATCACCACACGCTTGATCTTGTCGTCCGCCACCAGCTGGGTGTCGGAGTTACCGTGCTGCGCGTCGTCCCACAGCACCCGGTGGAAGCTGGAGCCGGTGGTGAATTCCTCTGCCTTGCTGACCGCCAGCTTGTGGCGCAGCAGCGACTTCGGCGTGACCAGGATCAGCGGCTTGCGGAAGGTGCGGTGCAGCTGGCGGCGCAGGATGTGGAAGTAGTTGGCCGGCGTGGTGCAGTTGGCCACGATCCAGTTGTCCTGGCCGCACATCTGCAGGAAGCGCTCCAGCCGGGCGGAGGAGTGCTCCGGCCCCTGGCCCTCAAACCCGTGCGGCAGCAGGCAGACGAGGCCCGACATCCGCAGCCATTTGCTTTCACCGGAGGAGATGAACTGGTCGAACATGATCTGGGCGCCGTTGGCGAAGTCGCCGAACTGGGCCTCCCACAGAGTGAGTGCATTGGGTTCCGCCAGCGAGTAGCCGTATTCAAAACCCAGCACCGCATACTCGCTGAGCGCCGAGTTGATCACCTCGTACTGGGACTGGCCCGCGCGGATGTTGTTGAGCGGATAGTAGCGCTCCTCGGTCTCCTGGTTGACGATGCCGGAATGGCGCTGCGAGAAGGTGCCGCGGGTGGCGTCCTGGCCCGCGAGGCGCACCGGGTAGCCTTCCAGCATCAGCGAGCCAAAGGCCATCGCCTCGCCAGTGGCCCAGTCAAAACCCTCGCCGCTCTCGAACATCTTGCCGCGGGCGTCCAGAACCCGGCCGACGGTGCGGTGCAGCGGGAAGCCCTCGGGCACGCGGCTGAGGGCGGTGCCGATCTCGGCCAGGGTCTCTGGCGCGATCGCGGTGCGGCCGCGCTGGTAGTCTGCGTCCTTCTTGTCCAGATGCGACCAGCGCCCGTCCAGCCAGTCGGCCTTGTTGGGCTTGTAGTCCTTGCCGCTTTCGAACTCTTCGTTCAGATGCGCCTGGAAGGCGGCCTTCATATCCTCAATCTCCCCTTCGGGGATCAGGCCATCCTTGACCAGGCGGTCGGTGTACAGGCTGAGGGTGGTCTTGTGGCCCTTGATCTTCTTGTACATCAAGGGATTGGTGAACATCGGCTCGTCGCCTTCGTTGTGGCCGAAGCGGCGGTAGCAGAAGATGTCCAGCACCACGTCCTTGTGGAACTTCTGGCGGAACTCAGTGGCGACCTTGGCCGCGTGCACCACCGCCTCCGGGTCGTCGCCGTTCACGTGGAAGATCGGCGCCTCAACCACCAGCGCGTTGTCGGTGGGGTAGGGGGAGGAGCGCGAGAAATGCGGCGCGGTGGTGAAACCGATCTGGTTGTTCACCACGATATGCATGGTGCCGCCGGCCTTGTGGCCCTTGAGGCCCGAGAGCGCAAAGCATTCCGCCACCACGCCCTGGCCGGCAAAGGCCGCGTCGCCATGCAGCAGGATCGGCAGCACCTGGCTGCGGTCCTTGTCGCCCAACTGATCCTGCTTGGCGCGGACCTTGCCCAGAACTACCGGGTTCACCGCCTCCAGGTGGGAGGGGTTGGCGGTGAGGGAAAGGTGGACATTGTTGCCGTCAAACGCGCGGTCAGATGACGCGCCGAGGTGGTATTTCACGTCGCCGGAGCCATCCACGTCCTCGGGCTTGAAACTGCCGCCCTGGAACTCGTTGAAAATCGCCCGGTAGGGTTTCTGCATCACATTGGCGAGGATATTCAGGCGGCCGCGGTGCGGCATGCCGATCACGATGTCGCGCACACCCAGCGCGCCGCCGCGCTTGATGATCTGCTCCATCGCCGGGATGAGGCTCTCGCCGCCGTCGAGGCCAAACCGTTTGGTGCCGGTGTATTTGACGTGCAGGAATTTCTCGAAGCCCTCCGCCTCGACCATCTTATTGAGGATCGCCTTGCGGCCCTCGCGGGTAAAGGTGATTTCCTTGTTGTAGCCCTCGATCCGCTCTTTCAGCCAGCTGGCCTGCTCCGGGTCGGAGATATGCATGTACTGCAGCGCAAAGGTGCCGCAGTAGGTGCGTTTCACGATCTCGACGATCTGGCGCATGGTGGCGACCTGCAAGCCCAGCACGTTGTCGAGGAAGATCGGCCGGTCCATGTCGCCGTCCGTGAAACCATAGGATTTCGGGTCCAGCTCCGGATGCGGAGTGGCGGCGCGCATGCCCAGCGGGTCCAGATCAGCCGCCAGATGGCCGCGGATCCGGTAGGCGCGGATCAGCATCAGGGCGCGGATCGAGTCCAGCACCGCGCGCTGAATCTGATCATCGGTGACCTCAACGCCCTTGGCAGCGGCCTTGTCCTTGATTTTCTTGCCCGCGCCCTTGGCCTCGGCGGGGGCCGGCCATTCGCCGGTCAGCGCGCCGGTCAGAACGTCATTTGGGGCCGGCGGCCAGTCGCCGCGCGCCCAGGAGGGGCCTTTGGCCTCTGCCTTCACGTCCAGTTCAGCGTCGCCCATCTGGCGGAAGAATTCGGCCCAGGCGGCATCCACCGCGCCCGGGTCATTGGCGTAACGGGCATAGAGCTGCTCCAGATACTCCGCATTGTGCCCCTGCATGAAAGAGGAGGCGTGGAAGAGGTCGTTTGGGCTTTGTTCGGTCATCTTAGCCTCACAGGGTCGGGATTGTCTTGACGGTAAGTACCCAAGGGGAAGAACTACTTCCCTCGGGTAAAAAATCGGGAAACTGCATCAGGTGAATTTCTGCCTGCAGCATGTCATGCTCTTGTTCGCGCCCGGTTGCCGAGTGGAACAGAGACGTCAGAATGCCAGGAAATGTGTCAATCTTAGCAGTGAAGTGCTCATAGCTATCCGCCCTGGACGCGCTAAATGACAGGTCCTCGTGCGACAACAGAGCTGTTGCCCAATCCTCAGGAATGTTTGTTACGGTGCAGACTGCAAAAGCACCTCTGACCAAGCTGGAAAGGGAAAACTCGATAGGCAGCTTGTGATCGCCATCGAACCACCAAAGGGAGCGCACACGCCGCTTGTCGTCAAGCATGGCGCTTTCTCTAAACAACGCAGGCTGCTTTGCGCGGCTTAGTTCCGAACGGTTTTTTTCATGAATTCTGTCATACCAGCGCTCGGAAAAATCATCATTGGAAAAAAACTTCTTCAGCGCCTCAGCAGGCAGATCTTCAAGAGAAACAAACGATCTGCTCAAAGCCGCATTTAAGGAAAGTGACGCGAATTTCTTTTCTTCGTTTTGAGCGAGCGGGCGAAGCGAAAGCTCGGAATGCAAACGTGCAACTGCGCCATGCCTTTCAAGATCGTAGCTGGTTTCATCGATACACGCGGAAACAAGGCTGGCAAATTCTTTGAATTCATGGGCTTCAGCATTGGCAGCAGGGCATATGCCTAAAGCAAGCATGCACACGATTGCCCGGCGCAGGGCGCCTGGCAGCGCCCGTCCCGCCCCCGTCAAACCGGAGGTTTGCCTCCGGCAAAACGGGGCGGGCGCTTCGCACCCTCCCCGCCGGGACGAGCGCTGGACACTGCCATGGCGCGCTGCGGGAGCCATCTTACTTGCCGATCGCTTTCAGCACCGCTTCACCCAGGCCGGCCGGGCTTTCGGCGACAACGATGCCTGCGGATTTCATCGCTTCGATCTTGTCCTCGGCGCCGCCCTTGCCGCCGGCGACAATCGCGCCCGCGTGGCCCATGCGGCGGCCCGGAGGGGCGGTGCGGCCTGCGATGAAGCCTGCCACCGGCTTCTTGCGGCCCTTCTTGGCCTCATCGGCCAGGAACTGCGCCGCTTCTTCCTCGGCGGAGCCGCCGATTTCGCCGATCATGATGATGCTCTCGGTCTCATCGTCGGCCAGGAACCATTCCAGCACGTCGATATGCTCGGTGCCCTTGATCGGGTCGCCGCCGATGCCGACGCAGGTCGACTGGCCCAGGCCCACGTCGGTGGTCTGCTTCACCGCCTCATAGGTCAGGGTGCCGGAGCGGGACACCACGCCGACGGAGCCGCGGCGGTGGATGTGGCCGGGCATGATGCCGATCTTACAGGCGTCGGGGGTGATCACACCGGGGCAGTTGGGGCCGATCAGGATTGAGGAGGAGTTCTCCAGCGCCCGCTTCACCTTCATCATGTCCAGAACCGGGATGCCTTCTGTGATCGCCACGATCACTTCCATTTCGGCGTCGATCGCCTCAAGGATGGAATCCGCGGCAAACGGCGGCGGCACGTAGATCACGGAGGCATTGGCTTCGGTCACATGCTTGGCTTCATGCACCGAGTTGAAGACCGGCAGGTTCAGGTGGGTCTGGCCGCCTTTGCCGGGGGTCACGCCGCCGACCATCTGGGTGCCGTAGGCGATGGCCTGCTCGGAGTGGAATGTGCCTTGAGAGCCGGTAAAGCCCTGACAGATGACCTTGGTGTTTTCGTCGATGAGGACTGCCATGTTTTTGGTTCCTTCAAGCGGTATGTGTATGTTGGGTCTGCGGGGTGGCCAGGGAACGGCCGTCGAAGCGGATTTTTTCGAGGGTGGCCCGCCCCAGGACCACGCTGGGAAGTATTCGGAAGCCGCCGCGGAACTCATAGATCCCGCGCCGGAGTTTCTGGCGGATCAGCGGCCAGCCCTTGGGCCGGTGGCGCGTCGGGCCGATAGCGTGCTCGCCGGGGGCCTCGTTGCCCTGTTCGGCAAGTGCAGGCTGCACCTGATAGACCTTGAGCGCGCGCGCCGGCAGCGAGGCGTCAAAGTTGAACAGCAAGTTGTCCAGGGTGATTTCGAACGGGCGGCTGTCCAGCAGGTGCTGTGCAGCCTGGCGCGAGATCACATAGGCCGCGCCGCCGGCATGGCGGGACAGCATCTGGCGCACCTCGCGGCCAAGATGGGTGAAGCCATCCTTGCCAAGTGCCACCTGCAGTTTCTTGGCCCGCCAGCGTTCGAACTTGACGATGCCGGCATCTGCGGGCCACCAGGACAGATCCGCCAGCCAGGCGCCGGTGTCGGGCGACAGGAAAACGTCATCCTCCAGGATCAGCGCCACATCGGCGTCTGACGCCAGCAGCGCCTCCCAGGCCTTGGCATGGCTGAGGGTGCAGGCCATGTCCTTGGTCTGGAAATAGCCCCAGTTGCCCTCAGGTGCGCATTGTTTGAGCATCTCCTCGCGGCTGATCTCGGTGCTGTCCACCGCATCAACGCGCTCAGCCGAGAGCCCGGCCTGATCCAGCTCCCGCTGCATCAGCTCCGCCCGGCCCGTCGCCTGCCGCAAGCCTATGAGGTAGACAGCCGCCTTCACCGGATCTGGCCCTTAGCCCTTCACCGCTTTCACGATCTTCTCGGCGCCGTCTTTCAGGTTGTCGGCGGCGATCACGTCGAGGCCGGAGGTGTTGATGATCTCCTTGCCCTGCTCAACGTTGGTGCCTTCAAGGCGGACCACAAGCGGTACCTTCAGACCGACTTCCTTGACCGCGGCAACCACGCCCTCGGCGATGACGTCGCAGCGCATGATGCCGCCGAAGATGTTCACGAGGATGCCTTTGACGTTGGGGTCGGAGGTGATGATCTTGAACGCCTCGGTCACCTTCTCCTTGGTGGCGCCGCCGCCGACGTCAAGGAAGTTGGCAGGCTCAGCGCCGTAAAGCTTGATAATGTCCATGGTGGCCATCGCCAGGCCTGCGCCGTTCACCATGCAGCCGATCTCGCCATCCAGCGCGATGTAGTTCAGGTCGTACTTGGAGGCTTCCAGCTCTTTCGGGTCTTCCTCGGTGGTGTCGCGCAGTTCGGCCACATCGGCGTGGCGGTAGACCGCGTTGCCGTCAAAGCCGACCTTGGCGTCCAGCACCTTGAGGCTGCCGTCGTCGCCGACGATCAGCGGGTTGATCTCCAGCATCTCCATGTCCTTCTCGACGAAGGCTTTGTAGAGCTGGCCCATCAGCTTGACGCATTGCTTGACCTGAGCGCCCTCAAGGCCCAACGAGAAGGCGATGCGGCGGCCGTGGTAGGCCTGGTAGCCAGTGGCCGGGTCGACAGAGAAGGACAGGATCTTTTCCGGGGTGGCGGCGGCCACTTCCTCGATGTCCATGCCGCCCTCGGTGGAGCAGACAAAGGAGATGCGCGAGGTCTGGCGGTCCACCAGCAGCGCCAGGTACAGCTCGGTCTGGATGCCGGAGCCCGCCTCAATGTAGATGCGGTTCACCTGCTTGCCGGCCGGGCCGGTCTGGTGCGTGACCAGGGTGCGGCCCAGCATCTTCTTGGCTTCCTCGGCCGCTTCTTCCACGGATTTGGTCAGGCGCACACCGCCTTTTTCGCCGGCGTCGGCTTCCTTGAAGGAGCCCTTGCCGCGGCCGCCTGCATGGATCTGTGCCTTGACGACCCAAAGCGGCCCGTCCAGTTCGCCTGCGGCGGTTTTGGCGTCTTCGGCCTTCAGCACCACGCGTCCGTCGGACACCGGGGCACCGTAGCTGCGAAGGAGGGCTTTGGCCTGATATTCGTGGATGTTCATTTGAAACTGTCCCGTCTGGCTGCAATTGTCTGGCTTCAATAGGCCGTCTTAAAGCCAAGTGTTAAAGGCTTTTTTGACAGGGGGCAGGGAAATGATGAAGATTTTCAACTTTTGTGATCACGGTTTTCAGGGGTGTGATCACAAATTAGCGGAAGCTTAACGGCTGTGATTCGAGGTTGCATGCCATAGGCCGCTACCGCCGTATCATGGCGCAAAAACGTCAGCCGCCGGAACCGCGACGCTGCGGCAAAAGGAAAAGGGCCCGCCGAAGCGGACCCTCTGAACTGTCTGAAGCTTTGCGGCTTAGGCCAGTGAGCTGTCGATGCCCTTGCAGGCCTCGACCAGGCCTTTCACGGCGTTGACCGAATTGTCGAACATGGCCTGTTCTTCTTCGTTCAGCTGGATGTTCACCACCTTTTCGATGCCGCCGGCGCCGATCACGGTGGGCACGCCCACATACATGTCCTTGACGCCCAGCTCGCCGTCGCAATAGGCGGCACAGGGCAGCACGCGCTTCTGGTCTTTCAGATAGGCCTCGGCCATTTCGATTGCGGAGGTGGCCGGCGCGTAGAAGGCGGAACCGGTTTTCAGCAGGCCAACGATTTCGGCGCCGCCGTCACGGGTACGCTGCAGGATCGCGTCCAGGCGCTCCTGGGTGGTCCAGCCCATCTTGACCAGGTCGGGCAGCGGGATGCCGGCAACGGTGGAATAGCGCACCGACGGCACCATGGTGTCGCCGTGGCCGCCCAGAACAAATGCGGTGACGTCTTTCATGGAGACGCCGAATTCCTCGGCCAGGAAGTGGCGGAAGCGGGCGGAGTCCAGCACGCCGGCCATGCCGCAGACCTTGGAGTGGGGCAGGCCGGAGAATTCGCGCAGGGCCCAAACCATCGCGTCCAGCGGGTTGGTGATGCAGATCACGAAGGCGTTCGGCGCGTGGTCGCGGATGCCTTCGCCGACGGATTTCATCACCTTCAGGTTGATGCCCAGCAGGTCGTCGCGGCTCATGCCCGGCTTGCGCGGCACGCCGGCGGTCACGATGCAGACATCGGCGCCTGCGATGTCCTCATAGGACTGGGTGCCCTTCAGGGAGGCGTCGAAGCCCTCGGAGGGACCGGATTCTGCGATGTCCAGCGCCTTGCCTTCGGGGATGCCTTCGGCAATGTCGAAGAGAACGACGTCGCCCAGTTCCTTGAGGGCTGCGAGATGTGCGAGGGTGCCGCCGATCTGACCTGCGCCGATGAGGGCGATTTTGGGTCGTGCCATTGGAAAATGTCTCCGGTCCGGTTGAAATTTCCTGATGCCTACGGCGTAAAACCGGGCCGTGCAAGGGTTCTGCGCTGCGGCAAAGGGTGCTGTATGCTTGTGTATACCGCGTTGATACCGCTAAACCGTCAGTAATCCGGGGGTTTCAGAGGGCGGGTGATGGCAGCAATTGATGCGATGTTTTTCGTTTTTGCCATTCCTGCGGTCGTTTTTGCGGGCGTGTCCAAGGGCGGTTTCGGTTCCGGCGCGGCCTTTGCCTCGGCTTCGATTCTGGCTTTGGTGCTGGAGCCGGGCATGGCGCTGGCGCTGATGCTGCCCTTGCTGATGCTGATCGACATGGCCACGCTGCGGCCCTATTGGGGGCGCTGGAACCTGCGGGCGTCATTGCTGCTGATTGGCGGCGGCTTGCCCGGCGTGGCACTGGGCGCCTGGCTTTACGCCGCGGTGGATGCGGATGCGATGCGGGTGCTGATCGGAGCCGTTTCCGTTGGCTTTGTGCTGTGGCAGCTGCGCGGGCGTCTGGGGCTGCGGCTGGCCACTGAGACGCCGCTGTCCACCGGGGGCAGGGGCGCTGGCCGGGCTGGCGGTGGGGTTCACCAGTTTTGTCAGCCACGCGGGCGGGCCGCCGGCCGCGGTCTATCTCCTCAGCCTCAAGTTGCGGAAGACTGAATACCAGGCCTGCACGGTTCTGATCTTCTGGGCGATCAATATTGCCAAGGCGGTGCCCTATGCGGGGCTGGGGATGTTCACACGTGAAACCCTGCTGCTGGACCTGCTGCTGGCGCCCTTTGCCTTGCTCGGCGCCTGGCTGGGAGTGAAATTGCATCATAGCATTCCGGAACGCTGGTTCTTTGCGTTCACCTATGTGCTGCTGCTGGTGACCGGCACCAAGCTGATCTGGGACGGGCTGACCTGACTGCTGCTCATCAGTTGCTTTCTGCGGCCAGCCCGCACGGCATCCCCGGCCGCTTGTCAGACAGCCTGGAAACCTGCCTCAAAGACTGCTCAGGCGTCGCTTTCGGCGTCCGGCAGCGCCTCTGCCAGCACTTCATAGGATTGGCCGGAGGCGACCAGACAGGTCATGCCGTTGGGGGTGGTCACCGTGATGGTCCAGCTGCCGGTGTCGGCGGAAGCGAAGGTTTCCATCACCATGCCCTGCTGGCCCATGCCGATACTTTGGCGGCTTTCGCCGTATTTTTCGGCCAGCCGTTTCACCACTGTATCGCGCGGGGCGCAGTTGCGGCTTTGGGCGGTGGCAGGCGCGGCGGCCAGGGCCAGCGCGGCCAGCGCCAGCGGCAGTGCGAAGATTGAGTGTTTCATCTCGTTTTACCCTTTCCGGAACGGCCGGACAGAGCAGGGTGCCTGACGGCAGCCCCCGGTGTCCCTGTGCGGGCCGGTGTGTAACGCAATTCGAAATGCAGGCCCCATGCCTGCAGGCATCAGGTGCGGCCTGGTGCGGCGGCAGTGTCCTGTGCCTTGGTATCTTTCAGTGTGCCTGCCAGGTGCTGATAAGTGGTTAACTGGGCGTTCGCCGGAAATTCACACATTTTATCAGTTGCTTGCTGCAATCGCGCGAAAGGTTACGCTGCGCTGCGGCGGAATTGTACTTGAAAGTATACAATCGAATCTGTACCGCTTTACGCAACAAAATAACTTTTGGAGAGGTTCCATGGACCCGCGCGCGCGCCCTTACCGTTCGGTTTTGTATATCCCCGGCTCCAACGCGCGTGCGCTGGAGAAGGCCAAAACCCTGCCGGTGGACGCCGTGATCTTTGATCTGGAGGACGCTGTCTCGGCCGATGAAAAACCCAATGCCCGTGCGACCTTGGCACAAGCCTTGGAGGCCGGCGGCTATGGCGCGCGGATGAAAATCGTGCGCATCAACGGGTTGGACACGCCCTGGGGCCGCGAGGATGCCATTGCCGCGGCCAAGATGGATTGCGACGCGATTCTGCTGCCCAAGGTGAGTGCGCCGGAGGACCTGGATGCGCTGGCCGAAATCACCGGGGATATCCCGCTGTGGGCGATGATGGAAACACCGCGCGGGATGCTGAATGCCGCGGCGATTGCGGCGCACCCCAGGCTGCAGGGTATGGTGATGGGCACCAATGACCTGGCCAAGGAACTGCAGACTCGCTACCGTCCCGACCGGATGCCGATGATGGCAGGGCTGGGCCTGTGCCTGCTGGCGGCCAAGGCCGAGGGGCTGGTGATCGTCGATGGCGTCTATAACGCGTTTAAGGATGTTGAGGGGCTGGCGGCGGAATGCGCGCAAGGCCGCGACATGGGCTTTGACGGCAAGACCCTGATCCACCCGGCGCAGGTGGAGGTGGCCAATGCTGCCTTTGCCCCGACCGAGCGCGAGATCGATACCTCGCGCCGCCAGATCGCCGCTTTTGACGAGGCGCAGGCCGCAGGGCAGGGTGTTGCTGTCGTCGATGGCCGGATAGTTGAGAACCTGCATGTGGTGACGGCGCGTGAGATCCTGGCAAAAGCGGATGCAATCGCCGCGCTTTCGGCCTAGCTGTTGACGCGTTTAACAGCTTTGGGAGACTGAGATGACGCTTTTGCTCATAGGCATCCTGTTGTGGTGGGGCGGCCACCTGTTCAAGCGGCTGGCGCCGGATGCCCGCGCCGCCATGGGCAACGGCGGGCGCGGCGCGGTTGCGCTGGTGCTGGTTGCCGGCGTTGTGCTGATGGTGCTGGGTTACCGCAGCACGGATTTCATCCATGTTTGGGCGCCGCCGTCCTTCATGGTGCATATCAACAACCTGCTGGTGCTGATCGCCATCTACATGATGAGCCCGGCGCCGAAGAAAGGCGCGCTGCTGAGCGGCATGCGCCATCCGATGCTGGCGGGCTTCAAGCTCTGGGCCACGGCGCATCTCTTGGTCAATGGCGATCTGGCTTCGATCATCCTGTTCGGCGGGCTTTTGGCCTGGGCGGTGGCTGAGGTCATCGTGATCAACCGGTCCGAACCTGAGTGGCAGCCGGGGCCGAAGGGCTCGATTGCCAAGGATGCGATGTTCTTTGCCGCCTCGATTGTCCTGATGGGGGTGATCGGCTACGTCCATTCCATGGTCGGGCCGTCGCCTTTTCCGGGATAGGCCCTCAGCAAGATAGGAAGCCATGAAACTCTACCGATTTTTGTCCGAGGACGACACCTCTGCCTTCTGCCACAAGGTGACCGATGCGCTGAACAAGGGCTGGGAGCTGCATGGCAGCCCGACCCAGACCTTTGATCCCGTCAAGGGGATCATGCGCTGCGGCCAGGCAGTGGTGAAGGAAGCGGACGGAACCTACACCCCTGAGACCAAACTGGGAGAACACTGATGGCCAAGACCAATCCGGGCCGGTTTTTCGAAGACTATGCCGTCGGCGAAGTGATCCGCCATGCAGTGCCCCGCACTGTATCGGGCGGCGAGCGGGCGCTGTACCATGCGCTCTACCCGGCGCGCCATGCGCTCTATTCTTCGGATGAATTTGCCCGGGCTTCTGGTCTGCCCTCGGCGCCGCTGGACGATCTGGCGGCCTTCCATGTGGTGTTCGGCAAGACGGTGCCGGACATTTCTCTGAACGCGCTGGCGAACCTCGGCTATGCCGAGGGGCGCTGGCTGCTGCCGGTCTATCCCGGCGACACGCTGCGCTCGGAGTCCGAGGTGATCGGCCTCAAGCAGAACTCCAACGGCAAATCCGGCGTGGTCTATGTGCGCACCCGCGGGCTGAACCAGCGTGATGAATGCGTGATGGAATACGTGCGCTGGGTGATGGTGCGTAAACGCGACTTGGATGCGCCAGCACCGGCAACGGTGATCCCCGAGTTGAACAAGGTGATCCCGGCAGACCAGCTGGTGATCCCTGCCGGACTGGATTTCAGCAACTACGACTTCACTCTGGCCGGCGAGCCGCACCGCTGGGGCGATTACGAGGTGGGTGAGACCATCGACCATGTGGATGGCATCACCATCGAGGAAGCCGAGCATATGATGGCGACCCGGCTGTGGCAGAACACTGCCAAGGTGCATTTCGACAATACGGCGCGCCCCGATGGCACAAGGCTGATTTACGGTGGCCATGTGATCTCATTGGCGCGGACGCTGTCCTTCAACGGCCTTGCCAATGCGCAGATGATCGTCGGCCTGAACGGCGGGGCGCACGCCAACCCCTGCCTGTCGGGTCTGACGGTGCGGGCCTGGTCCGAGGTGCTGGACAAGGCGGATACCACGGCACCTGGCGTCGGCGCAATCCGGCTGCGGCTGGTGGCCACCAGGGGCGGCGCGCCGTTTGAGCTGAAGGGCGAGGACGGCAAGTACCTGCAGGATGTGCTGCTGGATCTCGACTATTGGGCCTTGATGCCGAAGTAATCAAAGAGGGGGCGCTGCCCCCTCGCAGGCGCGGCCTGCTCACCCCCGGAGTATTTCGGACCAGAAAGAAGCGGCAGGGGGCATCCCCTGCTGGCAGAAAAGTGATGACCTTTCCCGGGATTGCCGCTTAAGCTGGCGGCATGCGGGTTTTGCAGCTTCTGGTTTTCTCCATGCTCTCCCTCTGGCCGCTGCGCACGGCGGCCTGCGATCTGGCATTGGTCCTTGCTGTGGATGTCTCCGGCTCTGTCGATGCCGATGAATACCGTGTTCAGATGGATGGGCTGGCGGCCGGCTTGCGCGACGGGGTAGTGTCAGAGGCGCTGGTCAAAGCGCGCGCTCAGGTGCTGCTGCTGCAATGGTCAGGCGAGTTGCGCCAGGAGGTGACGCTGCCCTGGGCGCAAGTGCAGGGTTTTGCTGACGTCGAAGCGCTGGCGCAGCGGATCGAACAAGCGCCGCGGCCTTGGCGCAATTATTCCACCGCAGTAGGGGAGGCGCTGTTTCTGTCGCTGGAGCAGTTTTCGGCTGTGCCGGAGTGCAGGCGCCGGGTGATAGATGTGTCCGGAGACGGGTTCTCCAATGAAGGTGCGGAGCCGCGCGAGGCCCATGCAGCGCTGGCGGCTGCCGGAGTAACCGTGAATGCCATTGCGATCGAACAGAGCGAGCCGGACCTGACCGCCTATTTCTATGAAAATGTGATCCGCGGCGAAGGGGCCTTTGTGGTCACAGCCGCCAGCTTTGCCGACTATCCGTCAAGAATACGCAAAAAACTGGTGAGAGAGATTGCCAGGCAGACCGCGGCGCTTCTCCCGGGGGCGGGCAAACGGGCGCGGGCTTTGCAGTGATTTGCAGAACAGCCCCTGATTCTGCAAAAATTTTTCAATCCGGAGATTTGTGATCACTAATTATTTGCTGTGATCACAAGCCGTGGCCTTTTAGCGCCAACGGAGCAATTTCACACGGTTTTTAACCCTTCCTTCGGGTGACACGACGTAAAAATCGGCTAAAACGTCGTCAGCCAACCGGAAAGGAGCCAACATGGCCGATGTCAATCGGGGCAACCGCCCGCTTTCGCCGCACTTGCAGGTCTACCGGCCGCAGCTGACCTCTGTGACGTCGATCCTGACACGGATCACCGGCAATGCGCTGATCGTCTCGGCGCTGCTGATCGCCTGGTGGTTCCTGGCCGCCGCAACCTCGCCCGGGTATTTCGCCGTTGCCAACGGCCTGCTGACCAGCTGGTTCGGCGATCTGGTGATGACGCTGTCGGCGCTGGGCCTGTGGTATCACACGCTGGCGGGCATCCGGCATCTGATCTGGGACAACGGCATGATGCTGGATCTGGAGCAGGCCGAGAAGCTGGGCTGGTTCGTGGTGATCGGCTCTGCCGTTCTGACCGTCCTGACCATCATCATCGTCTAAGCCCGGGAGGCACACGCAATGCGATATCTGACTGACCGCAAGCGCGCCGTTGGTATGGGCGCAGCAAAATCCGGAACGGAACATCACTGGTCGATGCAGGTGAGCTCGATTGCTCTGCTGATCCTGGTGCCGTTGTTTGTCTTCACCTTCGGCTGCGCTTTGGGCGGCACTTATGAGGAAATCACTGCCTATTATTCCCGGCCATTCCCGGCGATCGTGGCGGCGCTGACCATGTGGGTCGGCATGATGCACTTCAAATCCGGCGCCCAGACCATGATCGAGGATTATGTTCACGGGCTGAAAGGCCGCCTGACGATCATTCTGGTCAACTGCCTGTCCTATGCCGTCGCCGCGACCAGCGTTTATGCGCTGATCCGCCTGGCCCTGTAACTCCCCGAGGTTTCCATCAATGGCTGCTTACGAATACGAAACACATGAATATGACGTGGTCGTGGTTGGCGCCGGCGGGGCTGGCCTCCGTGCGACGCTGGGCATGGCCGAACAGGGCCTGCGCACCGCGTGTGTGACCAAGGTGTTCCCGACCCGCTCTCACACCGTGGCGGCGCAGGGCGGCATTGCCGCGTCCCTGGGCAACATGGGCCCGGACAGCTGGCAGTGGCATATGTATGACACCGTCAAGGGCTCGGACTGGCTGGGTGACACCGACGCGATGGAATACCTGGCGCGCGAGGCCCCCAAGGCGGTTTACGAGCTGGAGCATTACGGCGTGCCGTTTTCGCGCACCGAGGAAGGCAAGATCTACCAGCGCCCGTTCGGCGGCCACACTACCGAGTTCGGTGAAGGCCCCGCAGTGCAGCGCACCTGTGCCGCCGCCGACCGGACCGGCCACGCGATCCTGCATACGCTCTATGGCCAGAGCCTCAAGAACAACGCGGAATTCTATATCGAGTATTTCGCCATCGACCTGATCATGTCCGAGGACGGGCAGTGCCAGGGTGTTGTCTGCTGGAAGCTGGACGACGGCACCATGCATGTCTTTAACGCTAAAATGGTGGTGCTGGCGACCGGCGGCTATGGCCGCGCCTATTTCTCCGCCACTTCGGCGCATACCTGCACCGGCGACGGCGGCGGCATGGTGGCGCGGGCAGGCCTGGCGCTGCAGGACATGGAGTTCGTGCAGTTCCACCCGACCGGCATCTACGGCTCCGGCTGTCTGATCACCGAGGGCGCGCGGGGCGAGGGCGGTTACCTAACCAACTCCGAAGGCGAACGGTTCATGGAGCGCTATGCGCCCCAGTACAAGGACCTGGCGCCGCGCGACTATGTCTCGCGTTCGATGACCATGGAAATTCGCGAAGGCCGCGGTGTGGGCGCCGAGGGCGACCATATTCACCTGAACCTGTCCCACCTGCCGGCCGAGGCGCTGGCGGAACGGCTGCCGGGTATTTCGGAAAGCGCCAAGATCTTTGCCGGGGTGGATGTGACCAAGGAGCCGATCCCGGTTCTGCCCACCGTGCATTACAACATGGGCGGTATTCCGACCAACTATTGGGGTGAGGTGCTGAACCCGACCGCCGAGGATCCGACTGCCGTGGTGCCGGGCCTGATGGCGGTGGGCGAGGCGGGCTGCGCCTCGGTGCATGGCGCCAACCGGCTTGGCTCCAACTCGCTGATTGACCTAGTGGTCTTTGGCCGGGCCTCCGCCATCCGTGCGGGCAAGGTAGTGGATGCCGACGCGGCGAACCCGGTGCTGAACCAGGCCTCTGTCGACAAGGCGTTTGACCGTTTCGACACTCTGCGCAACGCCAAGGGCGGCAATCCGACCGCGGATCTGCGGCTGGAGATGCAGAAGTGCATGCAGGCCGATGCGGCGGTGTTCCGTACCGCGGAAACCATGGCCGAAGGCGTGGAGAAGATGACCGCGATCGCTGCCAAGATGGACGATCTGGCCGTCACCGACCGCTCGCTGGTCTGGAACTCCGACCTGATGGAGACGCTGGAGCTGACCAACCTGATGCCAAACGCGCTGGCCACCATCGTGGGCGCCGAAGCGCGCAAGGAAAGCCGCGGCGCCCATGCGCATGAGGACTTCACAGCGCGTGATGATGAAAACTGGCGTGTCCACACCGTCTCCCGCGTGGAGGGCAACAAGGTTGATCTGTCCTACCGCCCGGTGATCGTGGATCCGCTGACCACCGAAGGCGAAGGCGGCATCAGCCTCAAGAAAATCGCGCCCAAGGCGCGGACGTTCTAAGGAGACAGACCATGGTTCAATTCAGCCTCCCGAAGAACTCCAAGATCACCACCGGCAAAACCTGGCCCAAGCCGGAGGGCGCCAGCAACGTGCGCAAGTTCAAGATCTACCGCTGGAATCCCGATGACGGCCAGAACCCGCGGGTCGACACCTATTTCGTCGACATGGACAGCTGCGGCCCGATGGTTCTGGACGCGCTGATCAAGATCAAGAACGAGATCGACCCGACCCTGACCTTCCGCCGCTCCTGCCGCGAAGGCATCTGCGGTTCCTGCGCGATGAACATCGACGGCATCAATACGCTGGCCTGCATCTACGGCATGGATGAGATCAAGGGCGATGTCGCGATCTACCCGCTGCCGCATATGCCGGTGGTGAAGGACCTGATCCCGGATCTGACGCATTTCTATGCCCAGCACGCCTCGATCATGCCGTGGCTGGAGACTAAGACCAACCGCCCGGCGAAAGAGTGGAAACAGTCCATCGAGGACCGTAAGAAGCTGGACGGGCTGTATGAATGTGTGATGTGCGCCTCCTGCTCGACTTCTTGCCCCTCTTACTGGTGGAACGGCGACCGTTATCTGGGGCCGGCCGCGCTGCTGCATGCCTACCGCTGGATCATCGACAGCCGCGATGAAGCCACGGGCGAGCGTCTGGACAACCTCGAAGACCCGTTCAAGCTGTACCGCTGCCACACCATCATGAACTGCGCCAAGACCTGCCCCAAGGGCCTGAACCCGGCCAAGGCGATCGCGCATATTAAGAAGATGATGGTCGAGCGCACCGTGTGATGCCGGCGGCGGTCCGCAAGGATCCGCCGTTTGCAATGATGAAAATTGCATGACCCCCGGTTTCCTGCGAAACCGGGGGTATGTTTTTGGCAGGCTTTGGAAGTCGGGCATGAAGTTTCTTGGATGTGCTGCGGGCGCGCTGATCACCCTGGCGGGCTGCATGACAGCAACGGACCACGACCGCATCGGCGCCCAGCTGGCGGCGACTGACGCAAGGATCCCCGGCTGCATAGAGGCCGCCGGGATTGCCGGCCCGTACCGGGTGAGCACGGAATTCCTTGGCCATGGGGCCGGGGCCACGGTGCTGCGGACGGTGCAGCCTGGCGGCACCGTGACAGAGGTGCAGGCGGCACAGGCGACAAGCTGCATCAACAGCTGAACCAAAGCGGTTGAGAGGCGTCAGGCTGTGCCCTAAGCTGCCGGAATGCAACCGCATTTCTATGCCATCCTGCTGGCCGGCATCGCCGGGCTTGCCATGCCGCTGGGCGGGCTTCTGGCCTGGTGCGAGCATATCCGCGACCCGATGCTGCGCGACCGGGTACTGCACACGATTGCGGCCTTTGGCGGCGGCGCCCTGGCTTCAGCCGTGGCACTGGTGCTGGTTCCGGAAGCGGCGGAGGCGCTGCCTGCCGCCTGGGCGGTTGGCCTGTTTGCCGCGGGCGGTCTGGTGTTCTACTTGGTCGATACCCTCCTGCAGCGCCATGGCGGCAGCGGCGCCTTGCTGCTGGCGATGCTGCTGGATTACCTGCCGGAGGCGATGGCGCTGGGGGCGATGCTGGTGGCTGATGCGGCCACCGCCAAGCTGCTGGCGCTGATGATATTCCTGCAGAACCTGCCCGAGGGTTTTGCTGCTTTCCGGGAGGTCTGGAGCGGCGACAGCCCGGCCAGCCATGTGCTGCTGGCCTTCTTGGGTCTCGCGGTGCTGGGACCGCTCTGTGCGCTGGCGGGGCTGATCTGGCTGGCCGAGGCGTCAGCGGTGCTGGGCGCGATTATGATCTTTGCTGCGGGCGGCATCCTCTATCTGCTGTTTCAGGACATCGCACCCAAGGCGCACAGCAGCCGCAGCAGCGCGCCTGCGCTAGGGGCGGTTGCCGGCTTTGCGCTTGGGCTGGCGGGGGAACTGCTGATCGGCTGACGCAGCCTGCCGGAACCTGTGCAATGCACTGCCTGCATTGCGCCTTTGCGCAATCAGCTGATGCGGAGGCGGCAGGCAGAGCCTAGTATTCAGTCCAGGGGAGGATCGTGCCAGACTACGGAGGCAACCCGATGGACCCGCGCAGCACAGAACATGACCAGACCGCGCAAGAGGCGCTTGCGGCGCTGGAGCAGGCCTTTGCCTATTTCAGCCCTGAGCCGCTGCCCGCGGCAGAACCTGCCGAGGCGGAAGACTGGCCCGTCCCCTATTACCAGGCGGCCTGAAGCGCATGGCTGTTGAGGCCCGGGCGGCCTCGGATTAAACAAGGCCATGCCCGTATTGCTTCTTATTCTGCTGGCTGGCGTGTTCGGCTACTTCCTGTGGCGCCGCATGTCCACCAGCCTGACCCGCAATTGCCGCTGGCGCCAGGCCCGGGCGGAAGGGGTCTGGCGCTGCAGTTACTGCGGCGCAGCAGAGCCTGGCGCCGCCGCCCCCCGCCACTGCCGCAATCCTCAGCGCAAGGCCTGACGCAGCGCTCCCGCGCCCGCAGGTGCCCCGGCTGCCCCGGCGCGCCTTCCGCGCAGTTGGGCCTGGCACCGCGCGCTGCGCGGTGCCAGGCCCAACTGCGCGGGGCTTTGCAAAAGCCCCTGAAGCAGGCGGGAGCACCGCCGCGGCTGCGCAGGGGGCAAGCTGCAGAAAACACTTGAAAAACTCGGGCACATGTCCGATACGGGCGCCCAAGACGCCAACGCACGCGCCTCTGGCGAAAGGGGTCACGCCCCTACGGTTACGTAGCGACGGTAACGTCTCTGACAGAACTGAGCGGTCATATATGGCCGGGTCTTTTGGAGATGACCATGAACGCAAACGTAGCCGGGCTGGCTGCCCGCACTTGCGAAACTGTATCCCGTACTCTGAGCTTCATTGCGGCTAACCGTTTTGAGCGGCCGACATTGGTTGTCGACGCTGAGGCCGTTGCCGCCAAATACCAGGCGCTCGCCCGTGGCCTGGGCCGGGCGCGCATTCACTATGCGGTCAAGGCCAACCCGGCGCCAGGCATCCTGCAGCGGCTGGTGCAGGAAGGCTCCTGCTTTGATGCCGCCAGCCGGGCGGAAATCGAAATGTGCCTGGCCGCCGGTGCTGCGCCGCATCAGATTACCTTTGGCAACACCATCAAACGGCCTGCCGATGTTGCCTTTGCCCATCAGTCCGGGCTTAGCCACTTCGCCGCGGATGAGCGCGAGGAACTGGACAAGCTGGCCGAGCACGCGCCGGGCGCCAAGGTCTGCCTGCGGCTGATCGTGGAGGCCAGCGAAGCCGATTGGCCGCTCAGCCGCAAGTTCGGCTGCACGCCGGACAAGGCGCTGAAACTGATGGATTATGCCAAAGACCTGGGGCTGCAGGTTGATGGGTTGTCGTTCCATGTCGGCTCTCAGACCCGCGAGCCGCGGATGTGGGCAGGCACGCTGGAGCAGGTCGCCCAGGTCTGGCACCAGGCAGCAGAGGCGGGTCACAATCTGAACCTGCTGAACATTGGAGGCGGTTTCCCGGCCTCTTATGGAACGGACATGATGCCGGCCGAAGACTATGCCCGTGCGGTGATGGCTCTGGTCAACGAACGCTTTGGCGATGTGCCGGAGATCATGGCGGAGCCAGGCCGCGGCCTGGTGGCCGAAGCCGGCGCGATTGCTGCCGAAGTGCTGCTGGTGTCGCGCAAGCATGATGACGATCTGCACCGCTGGGTCTATCTGGATATCGGCATGTTCTCCGGCCTGGCCGAAACCATGGACGAGGCGATCCGCTACCGGATCACCACGGAGCGCGACCATGAGACCACCGGCCCTTGCATCCTGGCAGGCCCCTCCTGCGACAGTGCCGATGTTCTGTACGAGCGTAAACCCTACCAGATGCCGCTGGGGCTTAAGGGGGGCGACCGGGTAGTGATCCATTCCTGCGGTGCCTACACCTCGACCTATGCCTCGGTCGGCTTCAACGGCTTCCCGCCGCTGGATGTGGTGGTGATCTGACCACTGCCTGACAAGGCTTGCAAACCATCCGCGGCGCAGTCTTGATGGGGCAAACGAACAGGAAGGTTTGCCCCATGACACAAACACCCGCCGCGCCTGCCGATGCCCAGGCCCGCCGCGCCATCAAGCCAGTGATCTGCTATCCGAATGAAACCCTGCCGGTGCCGGACCTGCCGCTGTACCAGGCAGCACGGCAGGGCGCGGTGAAAACCGGAGAAGTGCTGGCGCAACCCCGTGATGCGGCCTGTTTTGAGGTGCCGGCCGGGCATTTTTTCCGCATCACCTCGGTTGAGGGGCCGCAGGTGGGCGATCTGAACCTGTGGAACAAGAACGACCTTAGCGAGCGGTTCTATTCCGGTAAGACCCGTGCTCTGCATGGCACCCATATCACCACGGGCGAACGGATGTGGACCAGCTTCCCGCATCTGCGTCCGATGGCGACTATCGTGGCGGATACCCTGGGCTGGTACGGCATGGATGAATACGGCGGTTCGGTGCATGATGTGATCGGCACCCGCTGCGACCCCTATACCGGCAATCTGCTGGCGGGCAGCCAGTACCATCATTGCTGCCATTCCAACCTGAGCCGGGCTCTGGCGGATCATTTGGGGGTTTCCGCAGCGGAGGCTGAGCCGCATGTGCATGATGTCCTGAATGTCTTCATGTGCACCGGTTTCACCCGGGATACTGGCCAGTACTTCATGAAGGCCAGCCCCGTGCGGCCCGGCGATTACCTGGAGTTTTTTGCCGAGATCGACCTTTTGGGCAGCCTCAGCGCTTGTCCGGGCGGGGATTGCTCAGCTGAGCATTCCAGCGATGCTGCTGCCTGCTACCCGTTGCTGATTGAAACCTTCGCTCCGGCGAAAGGTGCGCTTGGCAATTGGCAGAGCCCGCCGCCGAACGGCTATGACCGCAGCCATGGCTGCGGTTAATTCAGGAACTGATTTTCAGGCCATTTTCCGGGTTCCCGCCAGAATTGGCGTGAACTCTGCAAACTTGCCGAATTGACGTTACGGCAGGCTGGTTTTGAGGGTGGATTTCCTGAGAGTTCAAAAGTTGCACCGCAGTTGAGGGTGGCTTTGCGGGAATTTACTTTCTGGTCAATTTTACAGCGGAAAAAAGGGCAGAGAAAAATCTCTGCCCTGTTCCAAAAAAACTGTTTACCTAAGGTCAGCTGAAGGCGGCTTTCAGGGCAATTTCCACCATCTCGCCAAAGCTGCGTTCGCGCTGGCTGGAGGGAAGCGCCTCGCCGGTGCCCAAGTGGTCCGAGACCGTCAGCACGGCCAGTGCCCGGCAATCATAGCGCGCCGCCAAAGTATAGAGTTCAGCGGCTTCCATCTCCACGCCAAGGATGCCGTGGCGCACCATCTGCTCGTTCAGATCCGGGCGTTCGTCATAGAACACGTCGGACGAATAGATGCCGCCAATATGTGTTGCCGTATTGTATTCTGCAGCCGCCCGGGCGGCGGCCTGCAGCAGGCCCCAATCGGCGCAGGGAGCAAAATTCAGCTCCTTGAAAATTCCGCTCGAGGGGCTGTTCACGGTGCTGGCCGTCATTGCCAGGATTACGTCGCGGACCTTGACCTTGTCCTGCATCCCGCCGCAGGAACCGATGCGGATCAGCGTCTTGGCGCCAAAATCCCGGATCAGCTCATTGGCGTAGATCGATAGCGACGGCATGCCCATGCCGCTGCCTTGGATGGTGACGCGGTGGCCGTTCCAGCTGCCGGTGTAACCCAGCATTCCGCGCACTTCGTTGACCAGCCTGGCGTCTTCCAGAAATGTCTCCGCGGCCCATTTCGCCCGGTAGGGGTCGCCGGGCATCAGCACGGTTTCCGCAATGTCGCCTTTGGCGGCGCCAATGTGAATGGTCATGGCTTTGCTCCGCCGCCGGGATCAGATTTCCAGTTCTGAAATATCCATGCCGGCGGTCAGTGCGGCATGCACCCAATGCGGTTTTCGGCCGCGTCCGGTCCAGGTTTCTTCGGGGTTGCTGGGATTGCGGTATTTCGGAGCTGCCTTGTTTTTCTTGGCGCCCTGGCGCGACGCGCTGGCAATCTCATCCAGCGAGAAACCGTATTTTGCTGCGGCTTCTTCAGCCGCTTTCAGGGCTTCCTGGCGTTCCCGCAGCTCTGCTGTGCGCAGGGCTTCTTCCACATCGCTTTGCAGCTGAAGAAGCTCTTTTCTGCTCATTGCCGAAAGATCAATAGCCATTCTGTTCTCCACATTAAAATGACATACCGGAAGTCCCGGTATGCCATTCTTTATGGAGCAAATGCCAGACGCCTTTCAGCATCTTTTTTGAAATTCGCGGAAAATTGCGCAGGAAAAGTTAATTCACTGCAATTTCCGATGGCTTTGCCAGGTCGACAATGTCGCTCATGATTGAATTGAGTTCGAAATCTTTCGGCGTATAGACGCGTGCAACACCCATGGATTTCAGCTTTTGCGCGTCGTCGTCCGGGATGATACCGCCGACAATCACCGGGATATGATCTAGGCCCGCGTCCTTCATCCGGGACATCATTTCCTCGACCAGCGGCAGATGGCTGCCGGACAGGATCGACAGGCCGACCACATGGGCATCGTCTTTCTGCGCCGCCTCCACCAGTTCAGCCGGGGTCATGCGGATGCCGTCATAGGTGATGTCCATGCCGCAGTCGCGGGCGCGGAAGGCAATTTGCTCGGCGCCGTTGGAGTGGCCGTCCAGGCCGGGCTTGCCGACTACGAATTTGATCCGGCGGCCCAGCACGTCACTGACCGCGTTCACCGCATCGCGCAGATCGTCCAGGCCTTCGGTCTTGTTGGATACAGAGGCCGACACGCCGGTCGGGCCGCGGTAGGTGCCATAGACCTTGCGCATCTCCTCGGCCCATTCGCCGGTGGTGACGCCGGCCTTGGCCGCGGCAATCGAGGGCTCCATGATATTTGCGCCGCTTTGCGCGGCGGCACGCAGGGCAGCCAGAGCCTGTTCAACAGCCGCCGCATCGCGGTCGCCGCGCCAGGCGTTCAGGCGCGCGATCTGTTCCTGCTCCACCGCCGGGTCGACCACCATGATGCCGCCGTCCTCGGTCTGCAGCGGCGAGGGTTCGCCCTCGGTCCATTTGTTGACGCCGACCACAACGGTTTCGTTTTTCTCGATCCGGTTCAGGCGCTCGGCGTTGGAGTCGACCAGGCGGCCCTTCATGTATTCGATCGAGGCGACGGCGCCGCCCATAGATTCCAGGTTGGCCAGCTCGGCGCGGGCGCCTTCCTTCAGCTCTTCCACCTTGGCGTCCACGGCGGGGTTTCCGTCGAACAGGTCGCCGTATTCCAGAAGGTCGGTCTCATAAGCCAGGATCTGCTGCATCCGCATCGACCATTGCTGGTCCCAGGGGCGGGGCAGGCCAAGCGCCTCGTTCCAGGCAGGCAGCTGCACCGCGCGGGCGCGGGCTTTCTTGGACAGCGTCACTGCCAGCATCTCGATCAGGATGCGGTAGACGTTGTTTTCCGGCTGCTGCTCGGTCAGGCCCAGCGAGTTCACCTGCACGCCATAGCGGAAGCGGCGGAACTTGGGGTCGGCGACGCCATAGCGTTTCTCGCAGATTTCATCCCACAGATCGACAAAGGCGCGCATCTTGCACATTTCGGTGACGAACCGGATTCCCGCATTCACAAAGAAGGAGATGCGGCCGACCATAGCCGGGAAGTCTTCCGGCGCGATGCGCGGCTTCAGCTCGTCCAGCACCGCCTGCGCGGTCGCCAGGGCAAAGGCCAGCTCCTGCTCCGGCGTCGCACCTGCCTCCTGCAAGTGGTAGGAGCAGACGTTCATCGGGTTCCACTTGGGCACGTTGGTGTAGCAGTACTCCGCCACGTCCGCGATCATCTTGAGGCTGGGCTTGGGCGGACAGACATAGGTGCCGCGGCTGAGGTATTCCTTGATCAGATCGTTCTGAACGGTGCCTTGCAGCTTGGACACATCCGCGCCCTGTTCCTCCGCCACCGCGATGTACAGCGCCAGCAGCCAGGGGGCGGTGGCGTTGATGGTCATCGAGGTGTTCATCTGCTCCAGCGGGATCTCGTCGAACAGGGTGCGCATGTCGCCGAGGTGGCAAACGGGCACGCCAACCTTGCCCACTTCGCCGCGGGCCAGCACGTGGTCGCTGTCATAGCCGGTCTGGGTTGGCAGGTCGAAGGCTACGGACAGACCTGTTTGCCCCTTCGCCAGGTTGGCGCGGTAAAGCGCGTTGGATGCCGATGCCGTGGAGTGGCCGGCATAGGTGCGGATCAGCCAGGGGCGGTCTTTTTGCATCTGCGGCATGTCGGGCCTCGCGAGTCAGTGTGTCGGTAATTTTATTTCGTCACGCAGATGTAAACTGCAATTTTCAACCCATGTCAATTCGCTGCGTTGCGGCAAACCTTCTGCCGGGGTAGGAAACCCGGATGGCTTGACGCTTGTAAAGGCGGTTGCCATGCGCAACTGTTCACATATGACGCAAACCGTGGAACTGCCGCTGTGGCTATTCGTGCTGATCGTGGGTTTTGCCGCGGTGACCTTTGCGTCGCATTTTCTGTTTCCCTCGGTGCGCTGGTTCTTCCGGCGGCGGCTGGAGCGGGCAGTGGCACGGCTGAACAAACGGCTGGAACGCCCGATAGAGCCGTTCAAGCTGGCGCGGCGCCATGACATGATCCAGCGGCTGATCCATGATCCGCAGGTCGCGCAGGCCGCTGCGGATCACGCAGCGGCTGAAGGCATCCCGGAAAACGTGGCGTTTGAGCAGGTGCGACGCTACGCGCGCGAAATTGTACCGGGCTTCTCCGCATTTGCCTATTTTGGCCTGGCAATCCGGGCGGCGCGGTTCCTGTCCAATGCGGTCTACCGGGTGCGGCTGGGTCACCAGGACGAGGAGGTGCTGCGCGCCATCGACCCCAATGCAACCGTAGTTTTTGTTATGAACCACCGGTCCAACATGGATTACGTGCTGGTCACCTATCTGGCGGCGGAACGCTCTGCCCTGTCTTATGCGGTGGGGGAGTGGGCGCGGGTCTGGCCGCTCAGCCGCCTGATCCGGGCGATGGGCGCCTATTTCATCCGGCGGCGCTCGCGAAACGACCTCTACCGCAAGGTGCTGGCCGCCTATGTGCGGCTGGCCACCCGCGGCGGTTCCACCCAGGCGATGTTCCCCGAGGGCGGGCTCAGCCTGGACGGCGCCTTGGCTGCGCCGCGGCTGGGGCTGCTCAAATACATTGTCGAGGGCTATGACCCGGACCGGCGTGATGTGGTCTTTGTGCCGGTGGCGCTGAACTATGACCGAGTGCTGGAAGACCGCATTCTGACCTCTGCGGCCAAGGCGGGCGACCGCCGGTTCAAGGCCCGGATCGGGCTGGTGGCGCTGCGGCTCCTGCGGCAGTTGTGGCTGTGGATGACCGGCCGCTACCGCCGGGCGGGGTACGCAGCGGTGAACTTTGGCCGCCCGCTGAGCCTCGCCGGGTTCGGCGCTGGGCGCGAGGGCGATATCACCAAGCCGCTGGCGAGGGAGCTGATGCAGCGGATCAGCGTCATTGTCCCGGTTCTGCCGGTGCCGCTGATTTCTGCTATCCTGCTGCGGCACGGGCCGCTCAGCCGGGCAGCGATTGAGCACAGGCTTGAAGATTTGCTTGCGGCAATGCCGCTGGCGCATGTCCATATTCCGCGGGACGATCTGTCTTATGCGGCTGAGGCGGGCCTGAATCAGCTGCTCCGGCGCGGGCTGGTCACGGAAACGGGCGGGCAGATCGCGCATAAGGCAGACCGCCGGGATCTGCTGGAGTTTTATGCCAACTCTATCCGTCACCTGCTGCCCGAGGACAATGGCTTGCCCGGCGGAAGCAGTGATTTTTCTGCACCTGCTAAGAGTGATGCTGCATCTGCAGGGTCATAAAGTTACCCAAACGCCGCAAAAGTGGTTGCAATATTACCTTCCCAATCCTATCCATCAGGTAACCGCTGCGATTCTGCACCGCGGCAAAGAACAGGATGCAAAGGAGGCCATCATGGCATTGGATACCCAGACTGACGTCATGTCTTACGAGGCGCCCGAGAAAGATCTCTATGAACTGGGGGAAATTCCCCCGATGGGCTATGTGCCCAAGAAGATGTACGCATGGGCCATCCGCAAGGAGCGCCACGGTGAGCCGAACACCGCGATGCAGCAGGAAGTGGTCGACGTGCCGGAACTGGACAGCAACGAGGTGCTGGTCCTGGTGATGGCAGCTGGCGTCAACTACAACGGCGTCTGGGCTTCGCTGGGCAAGCCGATCTCGCCGTTTGACGGCCACAAGGCGCCTTATCACATTGCCGGCTCCGATGCCTCGGGCATCGTCTGGGCGGTGGGCTCCAAGGTCACCCGCTGGAAGGTCGGCGACGAGGTGGTCATCCACTGCAACCAGGACGATGGCGACGACGAGGAATGCAACGGCGGCGACCCGATGTACTCCCCCAGCCAGCGGATCTGGGGCTATGAGACCCCGGACGGATCGTTTGCCCAGTTCACCAACGTGCAGGCCCAGCAGCTGATGCCGCGCCCCAAGCATCTGACCTGGGAAGAAAGCGCCTGCTATACGCTGACGCTGGCAACCGCCTACCGGATGCTGTTCGGACATGAGCCGCATGACCTGAAGCCGGGCCAGAACGTGCTGGTCTGGGGCGCTTCGGGCGGCCTCGGCTCCTATGCGATCCAGCTGATCAACACCGCCGGCGCCAATGCCATCGGTGTGATCTCTGACGAAAGCAAGCGCGACTTTGTTATGGGCCTGGGCGCCAAAGGCGTTCTGAACCGCAAGGACTTCAACTGCTGGGGTCAGCTGCCCACGGTGAACACCCCGGAATATGCCGAGTGGTTCAAAGAGGCCCGCAAGTTCGGCAAGGCTATCTGGGACATTACCGGCAAGGGTGTGAACGTCGACATGGTGTTTGAGCACCCGGGTGAAAGCACTTTCCCGGTCTCCACCTTTGTGGTGAAGAAGGGCGGCATGGTTGTGATCTGCGCCGGCACCACCGGCTATAACCTGACTTTCGACGTGCGCTACATGTGGATGCACCAGAAGCGCCTGCAGGGCTCGCACTTTGCGCATCTGAAACAGGCTGCGGCCGCCAACAAGCTGATGGTGGAGCGCCGTCTGGACCCTTGCATGTCCGAGGTCTTTACCTGGGCCGACCTGCCGGAAGCGCATATGAAGATGCTGCGCAACGAGCACCTGCCGGGCAATATGTCAGTGCTGGTGCAGGCGCCGAAGACAGGCCTGCGCACCCTGCAGGATGTGCTCGACGCCTGAGCTTGGCCCGCAGAAGATAGAGGCTGGTCTGAATTTCTCCCGCGAATCACATTTGTGGTTCGCGGGAGATTTTATTTATAATTTTAACTTTTTCAGTCATTTAGCTTCTTGCGTCTCGCTATTTTGGGGGAGGTAAAGCGTTGAGTTGTTCTTATGGCGGTTTTTGTTCGGGAATGGTCCCGTTATGGGTGAGTGATTTTAATTAAACTCCGGCCCTGCCAGAGGTTGTGATTGACCCCAAGCCGGCAGCCACTGCAAAACAACCGTTAAACGATGAAGGCAAAGCGGCTTGCACCTTGCAGGTTGCACCGCTCCGGCATAGGCCGGTTAAGAATATGACGGTACGCAAGAATGGCTAACAAAGCAGAACTGGACCGCATTCTAGAGGCGCTCGACGCGACCGGGACGCTTGATGGCTTGCAGCAAATCATTGAGCAGGTCTGCGATGTGTTCGGTGTTGACCACGCGATGTATCACTGGGTCGACAGTGCGGGCGATCACTATTATTTCGGCACCTATCCGCAGGAATGGGTCGAGCGGTATCAGGAAAAGGCTTATGTCCGCGTAGACCCTGTGGTTGCGGGCTGTTACCAGCGGTTTCATCCTGTCGACTGGAAGCGGCTCGACTGGTCGCCCAAACCTGCGCGGGCGTTCCTGAAGGATGCGCTGGCACACGGGGTTGGCAATCAGGGGTACTCAATTCCGATCCGCGGGCCGAACGGTCAGTTTGCAGTGTTCACCGTCAGCCATAACTGCGACGACGAGGCCTGGGAAAAGCTGACTGAGCGCTACAGCCGCGACATGATCCTGATGGCGCACTATTTCAACCGCAAGGCGCTGGAATTCGAACCTGACCGTGCCCCGGAGCAAACCCAGCCGCTGTCGCCCCGGGAAGTCGACGCGCTGACCCTTCTGGCAATCGGCTACAGCCGGGCGCAGGTGGCGCAGACACTGGCGATTTCGGAACACACGCTGCGAGTTTATATTGAGAGCGCCCGGTTCAAGCTGGGCGCGATCAATACCACTCATGCCATTGCCCGTGCCATGTCGCTCGGTTTGATTGTGATTTAACGCAAGATTGCAAGACTGAACATCAATACACTCTGAGATTGTTCTTTTCAGGCGTAACCTGTCCCCACTGTTCTACCAGAAGGGGACTAAACTATGCTTCGCTATATCTACGGCCATGATCTTCACGCCCATGCAAAGCTGGCGCGCTCAATGTTCCGCGACCGGGCCGACCAGTTCAAAACCCGGCTTGGCTGGGAGGTGCACGTGGACGGGAACGGTGAGGAGAGGGATCAATACGACGGCCTTGACCCTCTCTATGTGATCTGGGAACTGCCCGACGGAAACCACGGCGGCTCCATGAGGTTTTTGCCCACCACAGGGCCGGTGATGGTGAACGATGTGTTCCTGGACTTGGCAGGCGGGGTGCCCATCTGCAGCCCGCTGATCTGGGAATGCACCCGGTTCTGCCTGTCCCGCGACGCGGGGCGCAATGTTGCCGGGGCGCTGACCTTGGGCGGGGTCGAGATCATGCGCAACTTCGCTGTCGCGCATTTCGCGGGCGTCTTCGATCGCCGCATGGTGCGGATTTACCGCAGCCTGGGCTTCAGCCCGGAGGTGATCGGCACCCAGGGAGAGGGGCGGGAGCGCATCTGCCTGGGGCTTTGGGAATACGCGCCTGAGGTCTACCTGAACGTGGCCGCTAAAGCAGGCATCGCGCCGGAGCTTTCGCAGCTCTGGTTCGACCGTTCGTTCGGCGGGGCGCGGGCGGCTGAGCCCTTGGCGCTTACCGCCTGACAGATACGATCTCCGGGGCCGGAGCCTCTGGCGGACCCGGCCCCGCGGCTGTAGGGTCGCGCCATGACAGCTCTGCCCGTACAGTTTTCCGACGACCAGGCCACCGCTTTTGACAGCGTGACCGAGCTCCTGCGCCAGGCGGGGGTGGACCTTGACGACGGGCTGTTGCACCCGCCCCGCGGCGATGCCGGGGTGATGGCGGTGATCGGCAAGGCTGGGTCGGGCAAGACCCTGCTGCTGGCAGAGCTCTACAAGGCGCTGGAACAATCGGGGGTCGAGGTCGTCTCCGGTGATTACGAAAGCCGCAAGAAGGGCGACGACCGCCGCACTCTTGCCATCCTGGCGCCCACCAACAAGGCGGCCAGCGTGCTGCGCCTGCGCGGGGTGCCGGCCACCACCATACACCGCATCCTTTATACACCGGTCTATGATCCCGAGTTCGAAAAGATCGCCGAATGGCTGGCAGGGCAGGGCGACCAGCCCGAGATCGAGGGGCTGACCGAAGAGGCGCTGGCCCGCGCCGCCGCCTTTTACGAGAAGAACAAGTCGATCCCCGGGGCGCTGGCGGCAGCGGGCTTGCGCGGTTCCGACTTCATCACTGGCTGGAAACGGCGCGAGGAGCCGCTGGACATCGGCTTTGTCGACGAGGCCTCAATGCTGGACGACCGCCAGTTCGAGGATCTGAAGGAAATCTTCCCGAACCTGATCCTGTTCGGCGACCCGGCCCAGCTGGCACCGGTGAACCAGTCGGGGTCGATGGTGTTCGACGCGCTGCCGGAACCCCGCCGCCTGATCCTGAACCGCATCCACCGGCAGGAGGCGGGCAACCCGATCCTGGATCTTGCGCACGCGCTGGCCGACCCGCAGCTGGGGTTCGAGGATTTCGAGCGGATGATTGAGGACACCGCGCGGCGCGATGAGCGCGTGGTCTGGGGCCAGCGGGTGGAGGTAGACCTGATGGCGCGCTCGCCAGTGCTGGTCTGGCGCAACAATACCCGCATCCGCCTGATCAACGCTTTCCGCACCGTCTATGGCGCGCCGGAGGATGAGCTGATCGCGGGCGAGCCGCTGATTTGCGACGGTATCGAGCTGCCGATGAAGCACCGCAAGAAACGCCTGGATCTGGAGGCCCGCGGGCTGATCAAAGGCGCGCAGGTGATCTATCTGGGCGCCGGCCGCAAGCCCGGGTTTTCACGGCTGCATGTGATGGGGGCAGAGGATCCGCAGGTCTCTGCCGCCTCCATCGTCAAGATCGAAAAGCCGGATGAGGAAGAACCCTTCATTCCCTACGCCGCCCGCATGGGCGCCACCTTCCTGCATGGTGCGGCCGTGACCATTCACAAGGCGCAAGGCTCGCAGTGGGATACCGCGCAGGTCTTTGCGCCCGATATCTATGCCGCCGCCCGCATGGGCCGGGTGGAGGCGGGGCAGCCCTTGTGGAAACGGCTCGCCTATGTGGCCATCACCCGCGCGCAGGAGCGGCTGATCTGGGTGGTCCGCAACCGGCTGGCGAAACCCTCCGGTCCGCTGCCGGTGGACGACCTGAAGGCGCTGCCAGCCGCGGCGCTGACACTGGAAGCACAGGAGGAAACCCCGGCATGAGCAAATCGATCCTGATCACCGGCGCCAGCTCCGGCATCGGCCGGGCTGTTGCAGAGCTGTTTTTGGCTGAGGGCTGGCAGGTCGGCCTAACAGCACGCCGGGCAGAGAAGCTGGAGGAAGTGGCACAGGGGTTTGTGAACGCCCATGTCCTGCCGGCCGATGTGAGTGATCCGGCCGCAGTGGACCATGCGGTGAACAGCTTTGCCGTGGCGACGGGGCGGCTTGATGTGCTGTTCAACAATGCGGGCATCTTCACCCCGCCTGGCACCATCGACGAGATCCCGCTGGAGGACTGGTTCGCTTCGGTAAACGTGAACCTCACCGGCATGTACCTGACTGCCCGCGCTGCCTTCCGCCAGATGCGCCACCAGGCGCCGCAGGGCGGGCGGATCATCAACAACGGCTCTATCGCGGCCCATGTGCCGCGGCCCCACTCCGCGCCTTATGCGGCCACCAAGGCGGCCATTACCGGCCTCACCAAAAGCCTGTCGCTGGACGGCCGCCCCTTTGACATTGCTTGCGGTCAGATCGATATCGGCAACACCCGCACGCCGATGGTCGAGGACTTGAGCCAGCGCCATGCGGAGGCCAACCCCAATGCGGAACCGATGCATACATTTGCGGTGGAGGATGCGGCCAATTCGGTGCTGCATATGGCCAACCTGCCGCTGGAGGCCAATGTCCAGTTCATGACAGTTATGGCGACAAAGATGCCCTATATCGGCCGCGGCTAGGCTCTCCCGCCCGTCGCTGGTGCATCTGAGATGCCCCGCTCCCGTTGGGCGTGGCGCTGCGCTGGCGCGCAGCGCGCCCGTGGCGGAGGGGCTTCAAACCAGAAAGAAGCGGCGTAACCCAGGCTTCTTTCTGGTTGAAAATACTCCGGGGTGAATTGGCCGCAAGGCCAAGAGGGGCAGCGCCCCTCTTCCAGTTCAGCCTGCGGGGTCAGCACCCCTGCTTACCGGTTCCTGAGCAGGCTGAACGCAGCGGAGGCGCCCCAGCCGGCGGCGATGGCAATCGCCAGCGACATCAGGCCGTAAAGGAACGGTTGTTCGCGCGACAGTGAAAACAGGAACCGCTCCAGCCCTACCTTGCGCACGTCGATGGTGGTCTCATAGCTCGACACCACCTCGCCGCCGCGGGTCAGGAAGATACGGGTCTGATAGTCGCCTTCAGTCAAGTCGGCAGGCATTTTGATCGCTGTGCGGAACAGGGTCTGCTCGTCCACCGCGACGGTGTTTTCGCGCAGGGAATAGAGCCCGTTCTTCTCGCGGATGCGCACCACCGCATCGGCAAAGGCCTGGGCGCCGCGGATGTGCATCGCCGCGCCAACCGAGCGGATCGCGCGTTCGATAGAGACGCGGTAGCGCAGGTCTTCGGTGTCGGTCAGCACGGTGTCAAAGGGTGCGCTGGTCGCAACCGCATAGAAGGCTGGGGCCGAGTCGACCAGCACGCTGTCGACATTGACCCAGATGCCGACTTTCTTTTCCTTGCGGCGCACCATGACGGCAGGGGCGGGGCCGGAGACAGCCACGACAACTTCCAGCGGGGCGTCGGCAGGAATCGGAGCCTCGCGCTTTACCGCGCCGAAGATCAGGATTTCCGAGCCATCAAAGGTGGCGGTGATCGCCACCCGGTCCTGGCTGAGGCCGAGGACCACCTCTTCCTTGGCAGCGAGGGCGGCGGATTGCGGCAGCAGCGCCAGGGCGGCGGCGGTCAGTGCTGACAGGAGCAGTTTGCGCATGATCAGTGGCCTCCTGCGTCGCCGAGCGAGAACAGTTCGGAAGGTTGCAGCAACAGATCGAGGCCCAGTTTCACGCAGACGGCAATGACCATCAGCGCCAGCAGAATGCGCAGCTGTTCCGCCTTGAGGTAGACCCCGATCCGGGTGCCGATCTGGGCGCCGACCACGCCGCCGATCAGCAGCAGCACCGCCAGCACGATATCCACGGTATAGTTGGTGGTGGCGTGCAGCATGGTGGTAAAGCCAGTGACCAGGATGATCTGGAACAGCGAGGTGCCGACAACAACCTTGGTCGGCATGCCGAGGATGTAGATCATCGCAGGCACCATGATAAAGCCGCCGCCAACGCCCATGATCGCGGCCAGAATGCCAACGCAGACGCCAACCAGAACGGGCGGGATCACCGAGATATAGAGGCCGGAGGTGCGGAAGCGCATCTTGAATGGCAGCGCATGCACCCAGCCGCGCTGGCGGCGCGGGGCAGGGGCGGCACCGCCTGCCTTCTTGGATTTGCGGATTGCGTTCAGGCTTTCGATGAACATCAGCCCGCCGACCACGCCCAGGAAGACGACGTAACAGAGCTTGACCAGCAGGTCGACCTGGCCAAGCGCCTTGAGGTAGTTGAACACAACAACCCCGAGCGCCGCGCCAATCAGGCCGCCGGCCTGCAGAACAAGCCCCATCTTGATATCGACCGTGCGCCTTCGGAAATGCGCCAGCACGCCGGAGAAGGAAGAGGCGACAATCTGGTTCGCCTCGGTGGCCACCGCCACCGCCGGCGGGATGCCGATAAAGAACAAGAGCGGCGTCATCAGGAAGCCGCCGCCAACTCCGAACATGCCCGAGAGAACCCCGACCATTCCCCCAAGTCCCAGGAGAAGGAAGGCATTCACTGAGACCTCAGCTATGGGAAGGTATATCTGCATGATCTTTGTTAGACCGCGGACCGTTCAAAAATCAATGATCTATGCCGCCCTGCAGCGTGCAGGACTGATTTGACGCAGCAATCTGGACTTATGCCTGTGCCCTGTCACAGCTCTGTCAGTGAAAATAGATCTGCGGGTTCCAGCAGCAGCTCAAAGCCGATTTTGACCGACACTGACAGCACCAGCAGCGCCAGCAGCACCCGCAGCTGCTCTGCCTTCAGGCGGGCGCCGATCAGGGTGCCGAGCTGTGCACCCGCCACACCGCCCATCAGCAGGAACAGCGCCAGCACCACGTCGACTGTCTGATTGGTGGTGGCATGCATGAGGGTGGTGAAACCGGCGACAAAAATGATCTGGAACAGCGAGGTGCCGATCACCACTTTGGTGGGCATGCCAAGGATGTAGATCATCGCAGGCACCATGATGAAACCGCCGCCAACCCCCATGATTGCTGACAGGACGCCAACGCCGAAACCGACCAGAACGGGCGGAATGACAGAGATATAGAGGCCGGAGGCGCGAAACCGCATCTTGTAGGGCATGGCATGGACCCAGGACCGCTGGCGCCGCCTATATGCAGGCGCGCCGCCGGCCTGCCGCGCCCTGCGGATCGCGTTGACGCTTTCGATGAACATCAGCGCGCCGATCACGCCGAGGAACAGCACATAGCACAGCTGCACCGCCAGATCGACCTGGCCCAGCTGTTTGAGCCAGTTGAACACTGCCATCCCAAGTGCCGCGCCCAACAGGCCGCCGCCTAGCAGGACATAGCCCATCTTGAGGTCCACCGTGCGGCGCCGGAAATGCGCCATCAGGCCGGAAACGGATGAGGCCACCACCTGGTTGGCAGAGGTCGCAACCGCAACCCCCGGCGGAATGCCGATCAGGAACAGGAGCGGCGTGATCAGAAAACCGCCGCCGACACCGAACATGCCGGACAGCACGCCAACAGCGCCGCCAATGCCCAAAAGCACCAGAAAATTGACCGAGACCTCGGCGATGGGGAGGAAGATGTGCATGGCGCCATACAGCAACCGGAACGCGCCGGGTCAACCGGCCAGGCGGCACTGCGGCGGGCAGGACCGACAATGGATGAAGATCTGGACCTATGAGCAGGGCTCTCCCGCGCCCGCAGGAGAAGGGCAATGCCCTTCGCCTTGGCGGCCTTGGGCCGGGCACCGCACTGCGTGCGGCGCAAGGGGCTTTCTGCTGAGAGGCTCACTGAGGGGCAGAGCTGCCCCTCAGTGAGCCATGCCAAGTGTGCTTGCGTCTTTGCCGCGTCAAGGGTGAACGGCGCCTGCGCGCCGCCGCTGCGCGGCCCTTGACCCGGAAAAGACGAAGGACGGCAAAGAGAAACGCCCGGCATGGGACCGGGCGTTTTGGTGCTTCTTGCGCTGCGCTTAACGCTCTTTCACATATGGCTCGCCGCCGGCGCGGGGCGGGATTGCCTTGCCGACGAAACCGGCCAGGATCACCACCGTCAGCACGTAAGGCAGCGCATCCATCGCCTGCACCGGGATGGTGATGCCGCCGAGCTCGATGTTCTGGAACCGCAGGGCGATGGCTTGCAGCAGGCCAAACAGCAGGCAGGCGCCCATTGCGTGCCAGGGACGCCACTTGGCAAAGATCAGCGCCGCCAGAGCAATGAAGCCACGGCCCGCGGTCATGTCCTTGACAAAACCGGCCTGCAGCGCGGTGGCCAGATAGGCGCCGGCAATACCGCACAATAGGCCGCAGATCATCACAGCCGCATAGCGCAGGCCGACAACCGAGACGCCGGCGGTATCCACCGCGGCCGGGTTCTCGCCCACAGCGCGCAGACGCAGGCCGAAACGGGTGCGGAACAGCACCCACCAGGTGGCAGGCACAGCCAGGAAGGCGATGTAGACCAGGATCGAGTGGCCCGAGAGCAGTTCGGAATAGACCGGACCCAGCACCGGCACGCCGGACAGGCTCTCTGCCAGGGGCAGGTCAATCGGTGTGAACCTGCCGCCGCTGAACAATGACGGCGTGCGGCCGCCCTGCTGGAACCAGTCCTGGGCAATCAGCACCGTCAGCCCCGCGGCCAGGAAGTTGATGGCGACGCCGGAGATCAGCTGGTTGCCGCGGAAGGTGATCGAGGCCACCCCGTGCAGCGCCGCCAGCAAGAGCGAAGAGGCGATGCCCGCCAGCAGTCCCAGCCAGACATTGCCGGTCACCGCTGCTACGGCGGCAGAGAAGAATGCCGCCATCAGCATCTTGCCTTCCAGGCCGATGTCGAAGATGCCGGCGCGCTCCGAGAACAGGCCTGCCAGGCAGGCCAGCAGCAGAGGCGTCGACAGACGGACGGTGGAATCCAGAACCTGGATGATCGTCAGGAAATCCATCAGCTCTGCCCCTTCCGCATCGCCAGGAAGATCCGCTCCAGCGGCATACGCACCATGTTGTCGAGCGCGCCGGTGAACAGGATCACCAGCGCCTGGATCACCACGATCAGTTCCCTCGGGATCGAGGTCCAGAGTGCCAGTTCAGCCCCGCCCTGATAAAGGAAGCCAAACAGGATCGCGGCCAGGAACACGCCAAACGGGTGATTGCGCCCCATCAGCGCCACCGCGATACCGATGAAACCGGCGCCTTCGGTGGCGTTCAGAACCAGGCGTTCCGCTTCGCCCATCACGTTGTTCACGGCCATCATGCCGGCCAGCGCGCCGGAGATCAGCATGGTGACCATGATGATCCGGACCGAGGAGATGCCGGCGTAACGCGCGCCCGGTTCCGATTTGCCAAGCGAGCGGATTTCATAGCCCAGCGGTGTGCGCCAGATCAGCAGCCAGACAAAGACACAGGCGGCAATGGCGACCAGCAGGCTGACATTGGCCGGGCCCGCCTTGGAAAAGCTGATGCCGAGCGGGGCCAGCAGCTCATGCAGGCTGGGCAGATGCACCGCTTCCGGGAAGCGGGCGCTGGCCGGTTCCATCGAGCCTTCGGGGCGCAGCTTGTTGACCAGGAAATAGTTCAGCACCGCCGCAGCGATGAAGTTGAACATGATGGTGGTGATCACGATGTGGCTGCCGCGCTTGGCCTGCAGATAGGCGGGGACCGCGGCCCAGGCGGCGCCGAACAGCCCGGCGCCAAGCGCCGCCGCGATCAGCGCCAGCGACCAATGCGGCCAGGGGATGAACAGGCAGACCAGCGCCACGCCCAGGCCGCCGAGCATCGCCTGGCCCTCGCCGCCGATGTTGAACAGGCCTGCATGGGCAGCCACCGCCACTGCAAGGCCGGTGAACATGAAGTTGGTGGCGTAATAAAGCGTGTAGCCCCAGCCGTAGGTGGAACCCAGGGCGCCCTCGACCATCAGCTTGACCGCGGCGACCGGGTCTTCGCCGATCCCGAGGATCACCAGGGCCGACAGGACTGCGGCCAGCAGAAGACTGATCAGAGGGATCAGCACAACATCGGCCCATTTCGGCATCTTTTCCATTTACGCGGCCTCCCCCGCGACACCGGCCATCAGCAGGCCCAGTTCTTTCTCATCGGTTTGATCCGCCGGGCGCTCGCCCATGATCATGCCGTCAAACATCACCGCAACCCGGTCGGAGAGCGACAGGATCTCCTCCAGCTCTACCGAGACCAGCAGGATTGCTTTGCCCTGGTCGCGCAGCTCGACGATCTGCTTGTGAATGAATTCGATTGCGCCGATGTCGACGCCGCGGGTCGGCTGGCCGACCAGCAAGAGGTCCGGATTGCGCTCAATCTCACGCGCGACGACGATCTTCTGCTGGTTGCCGCCGGAGAAGCTCTTGGCGGCCAGCCAGGGATCAGGCGGGCGGACGTCGAATTTCTCCATTTTGGCCTCGGTATCGGCCTGCAGTGCTGCGTTGTTCATCAGCACGCCGTTCTTATAGGCCGCGTCGCGGTGATAGCCAAAGGCCACGTTCTCCCAGGCGTGGAAGTCCATGATCAGGCCTTCACGCTGGCGGTCCTCCGGCACATGGCCGATATGGGCACCGCGCCGCGCGGCGGCATCCGAGCCCTGGCCGTGCAAGGGCAGGGGGGTGCCGTGCAGTTTGATGCCGCCGGTGCCGGGGCGCATACCGCCCAGAACTTCCAGCAGTTCCGACTGGCCGTTGCCAGCGACGCCGGCGATGCCGAGGATCTCACCCGCACGCACCGTGAGGTCGATGCCCTTGACGCGCTCGACGCCGGCACTGTCCACCACCCGCAGGTTCTCTATCTCCAGGATCGGGGCGCCGGGCTGGGCAGGCACCTTGTCCACGCGCAGCAGCACCTTGCGGCCCACCATCAGCTCGGCCAGATGCTCGGGGCTGGTTTCAGCCGTCTTGACGGTGGCGGTCATCTGGCCGCGGCGCATGACGGATACCGTGTCGGTGTATTCCATGATCTCCCGCAGCTTGTGGGTGATCAGGATGATGGTTTTCCCCTCAGTGCGCAGCCGGTCGAGAATGCGGAACAGCTGGTCGGCCTCAGAGGGCGTCAGCACGCCGGTCGGCTCATCCAGGATCAGGATCTCGGCCTTGCGGTAGAGCGCTTTCAGGATCTCCACCCGCTGCTGCATGCCGACGCCGATCTCGTCAATGCGGGCGTCGGGGTCGACGAACAGCTCGTATTCCTCCTCCAGCGCCTTCAGCTCCTTGCGGGCGCGCCGGAGCGAGGGCATCAGCATGCCGCTGTCCTCGGCGCCAAGCACGATGTTTTCCAGCACGGTGAAATTCTCCACCAGCTTGAAATGCTGGAACACCATGCCGATGCCTGCGGCGATCGCTGCCTGGCTGTCCGGAATCGCGGTCTTCTTGCCCTTGATCCAGATCTCGCCTGAATCGGCTTTGTAGAAGCCATAGAGGATCGACATCAGCGTCGACTTCCCCGCACCGTTTTCACCGATGATACCGTGAATGGTGCCGGGGGCGACGCTGATGGAAATGTCCTTGTTTGCCTGGACCGGGCCAAAGGCCTTCGAAATGCCTTTGAGTTCAATGGCGGGGGCGGTCAATCGGGCTCTCCCATGCCTGTGAATCCGATCAGCCGCACCACCTTGCCGTCTTGCAGATCGGCAAAATACTGGCCGCGCACCATGCGCTGGCCGTCCTTCTCGAAATCCACCGTGGCACGTGCATGGCCGTGGTGTTCAGAGACGGCAACGACACTTGCGGTGGCGCCAGGCATCATCGCAGCAAACTGCGCGATGTAGTCCAGATAGGCGTCACGGGTTTCGATGGGGGCGGGGGTGTTGGGATCGGAGTAGTAGAAACCGGGCCCGATGGCCGCGTCCGTCTTGGCGGCGCGGGTTTCGGACGATGGGTCGCCCCAGGCCGCAAACAGAGTATTTAAGGAATCCGTCATGGCCTGGGGCTTTCGTCTTAGAAGCTCAGCGCGGGGCAGCTGTCGTTTTCATAATAGCTGGCCACGCTCACCTCGCCTGCGATGATCTGTTCGCGGGCTGCATCGACTGCGGCTTTCATCTCGTCCGAGACCAGCGGCGCGTTGTTGTCATCCAGCGCATAGCCAACGCCTTCTTCGGCCAGGCCCATCGTGAAGACACCAGTTTCCAGGTTTTCGCCGGCTTTCATCGCTTCATAAACGGCCACGTCGACGCGCTTGAGCATGGAGGTCAGAACCTTGCCCGGGTGCAGGTGGTTCTGGTTGCTGTCGACACCGATCGACAGGATGCCTTCGTCGGCGGCGGTTTGCAGCACGCCCACGCCGGTGCCGCCGGCCGCGGCATAAATCACGTCAGCACCCTGGCTGATCTGCGATTTGGTCAGCTCAGACCCTTTGACCGGGTCGTTCCAGGCCGCCGGGGTGGTGCCGGTCATATTGGCCACCACATTGACGTCAGGGTTTACCGCCTTGGCGCCTTGGGCATAGCCGCAGGCAAAATGGCGGATCAGCGGGATATCCATGCCGCCGATGAAGCCGACGGTGTCCGACTTGGAGGCCATCGCCGCCATCATGCCCACCAGATAGGAGCCTTCATGCTCGGCAAAGCCGATCTGGCGCACGTTCGGGGCGTCCAGCCAGGTCACGTCCACCGCAACAAATTTGGTGTCCGGATAATCCGCGGCCACCTGGCCCAGCGGGTCGGCCATGGCAAAGCCCATGGTGATGATCGGGTTGGCACCGGCTTCGGCAAAGCGGCGCAGCGCCTGCTCGCGCTGGGCCTCGGACTGCAGCTCGATTTCGCGGTACTTGCCGCCGGTTTCCTCAACCCAGCGCTGGGCGCCGTTATGCGCGGCTTCGTTGAAGCTCTTGTCGAACTTGCCGCCCAGGTCGAAGATCAGCGCCGGTTCGGCCAGCGCGGCACCGGCTGTCAGGGCCAGCGACGCGGCTGCGCCCATCAGCGATTTCATCAGGGTCATCAGGTTAACTCCCACTGTCATTTTTGTTGGATGCAGCGGGGGTTTTCCGCTGCCCGGCCCCGTTCAGGCCATAGAGGGTGCGGCAATTTAGCCTGCAGGGCAGGGAGAGGGTCAACCGCTTTTTGACCATTTGGTGCGGAATCCGCGCAACTGGCCTAACGTAAAGCTTTGCGCATCAGGATCGCATCCGCTGCGGCGGTATCCTGGCGGGGGTAATATCCTTTGCGGCGCCCGCATTCCGCAAATCCGCAGGAGTGGTAGAGCGTTTGTGCAGCACTGTTATCCGCCGCCACTTCCAAAAAGGCTTCTGCCGCGCCGCGCCGGGCAGCCTCTGATTCCCACTCGGCCATGCAGGTCCGGGCCAGGCCCTGGCGCTGATGGCCGGGGGCGGTGGCAATGGTCAGCAGCTCTGCCTCATCCGCGATCACCCGGACCAGTGCGAAACAGCGCCCATCGCCCGCGGCAAAGGCCAGGGGGCTGTCCATCAGCGCAGCGAATTCCGCAGTGCTCCACGGGCGGGACTGAGTGAAGGCCGCGGCATGGGTTGCGGCCATCTGCCCTGGGGTCAGGAGATCACTCATCCAGCAACGCAGGCGGCACGTCGCTGGAGGGTGCAGCATCAGCGGCGCGCAGATACAGCGGCGCAGGCGGTTCGGCCGCGGTTTCAAACCGTGCTGCGGCGATGCGCGCAATGGCTTCGGCAATTCCCCCCGGGGTTGCCTCGGGCGCAAAGGCCAGCCCGGCACCGCGGGCGGCGTCCTCAGCCTCCTGGCGCGGCAGCAGACGCGGTGCTTCGCCTGGCAAAGCTGCATAGACCTGATCACGCGGCGCGGGCACTGCGGGCAGGGTGCCTGCGGCGGCGCGGGCCTCGAACCCGTCGACGCCGACGGCCGGAACCTCCAGCCCCAGCGCCAGCCCGCGCGCGGCGGAGACAGCAATTCGGATACCCGTGAAGTTGCCAGGACCCACGCCAACACCGATGGCATCCAGATCCTTCCAGCCGGCACCGCCTTCGGCCAGCACCTCTTCCAGCAGCGGCATCAGCCGTTCGGCCTGGCCGCGGGTCATTTCTTCCAGCCGGGAAGAGAGCACCACTTCCCCGCGCAGCAGGGCCGCAGCGCAATGGCCTGCGGAAGTATCAAATCCCAGAACCAGCGGTGCTGCGCTGTTTTCTGCTGCAACGGAAGTATCTTGCATGGTCAGCTCTTATTGCCGGCGTTCAGCGCCTGTCGCCCGGACCCGCCGGCACGAGGCAGATCATCGGTGAAATGCAGCCAAGGCAGGCGCGCGCCGTCGTGGCAGTGGATTTCCGGCGGCAGGTCCGCCGCCTGGTCCAGAATGCCAATGGGGACATAGGTCTGACCCGGCAGGTAATCGAACTGTGCCGCCAGCGGCGAGCCGCAGTCCCGGCAGTTCCAGCGGGTCACTCCGGGATGGCTGGAAAAGGACGGACCCAGCCCCGGTTCCGCGGCCAGGCTGCTTTCGGCAAAGGCTGCAAAGGCCCCGACCGGAGCGCCGGTCCAGCGGCGGCAGTCGCTGCAATGGCAATAGGCCACCGTCTGCGGGCGGGCGCTAAAGCTCAGCCGCACCGCGCCGCAGTAACAGCGGCCTGTGATGGGAGCGGCTGCCTCAGACGGCAACCGGGCGCACCTCGGTCACTTCAGGGATATAATGGCGCAGCAGGTTCTCGATGCCCATTTTCAGCGTCAGGGTCGAGGAGGGGCAGCCCGCGCAGGCCCCCTGCATGTGCAGGTAGACCACGCCGCGGTCAAAGCCGTGAAACGTGATGTCGCCGCCGTCCTGGGCCACTGCCGGGCGCACGCGGCTGTCCAGCAGTTCCTTGATCTGGTTGACGATCTCGGCGTCTTCTCCGGAGTGCTCGGCATGGCCCGAAGCCGGATCGGCGGAGCCATCCGCCATCACCGGCTGGCCGGACTGATAATGCTCCATCACCGCGCCCAGAATGGCCGGCTTGATGTGGTCCCACTCGACGCCATCGGCCTTGGTCACGGTCACGAAGTCATTGCCGAAGAACACGCCGGTCACACCCGCAACCGCAAAGATGCGGGCGGCCAGCGGCGATTTGCCTGCAGCCTCGGCGCTGGGGAAGTCGGCGGTGCCGGCCTCCAGAACGGTCTGGCCCGGCAGGAATTTCAGCGTCGCCGGGTTGGGCGTGGATTCAGTCTGAATGAACATGTCGGGCCTCCGTTAAGCGTGCCCCCGATATGCGCCCTGCGCGCCGCCAAGTCAAGATTTGGAACGATTCTAAATCGTGATGCCTGCGGCATGGTCCAGGGCCTGTTCCAGCCGGTCGTCGCCCCAGAACAGATCCTGTCCGCTGATGAAAGACGGCGCGCCGAAGATCCCAGCGGCAATGGCCCCTTCTGTTTGTGTCCGCAGGGCTGATTTGATTTCCGGCGCTTGCGCGCGTTGCAGGAGTGCCCCGTCCAGGCCAGCCGCCTGCAGGCAATCCAGCAGGACAACCTCCCGCGTTATATCCGCACCGCCGCCGAACTGGGCCTGAAACACAGCCTGTGCAAAGGCCTCAATCCGGCCCCGTTCTGCTGCGGCCAAAGCCAGGCGCGCCGCCGTCAGCCCGTTTTGCGGAAACACCTCCGGGCGGCGGAACGGCAGTCCGCGGGCGGCGCAGATCCGCTCCATGTCGCGCCACATATAGCGTCCCTTGGCCGGATAGAGGTTGAAGGGGGAGGTGTCCCAGCCCTGAGCCGCAAAGATTGGCCCCAGCAGAAACGGCTTCCAGCTGACCTCAACCCTGCGGGCGGCGGCCATTTCGCCGATCCGCATCGCGCTGAGGTAGGAATAGGTGGAGGCGAACTCGAACCAGAAGGTAATCTTGCCGGTCATCGCCTCTGCCTTGCCTTCCTGTGTTGTGCGGTCAGGTGATCGCTTCCAGTTTCTCTTTCGACAGATCGCCCGGCACGATGGTGATCGGGATCGGCAATGTGCCGGAGTTCTTGGTCAGTTGGGTGACCAGCGGCCCCGGCCCCTTGCGCCCGGTGCCGGCCCCCAGCACCAGCACGCCGATTTCCGGGTCGCCTTCGATATAGTCGAGGATCTCCGGAACGGCTTCTCCTTCGCGGATCACCAGTTCGGGGTCCACGCTTTGGCGGTCACGCATCCATTTGGCGAACACCTCGAAATGGGCATGGATGCGTTCGCGGGCTTCCTCCCGCATCACTTCGCCGACGCCGATCCAGTGGTTGAACTCGTCCGGCGGGATCACCGAAAGGATGATCACGCCTGCACCGGTATGGGCTGCGCGCATCGCGGCAAAGCGCATGGCGTTCAGGCATTCGCGGCTGTCGTCCAGCACCACAAGGAATTTGCGCATCTTTGCTCTCTCGTTGCTCCACCGCGGATCATGGCGCAAGCGGGCGCGTCAGGCAATAGAGCCAAAGCTGTTGAGCTGTTTCAGGAAACTGGCTCTAGGGGCAGGGAGGGAAGCGGCTCCCGCGCCCGCAGGATCTTCCGGCTGCGCCGGAACACCCTTGGCGGCCTTGGGCCGGGCGCCGCGCATCGCGCGGCGCGGCACCGTGCAGCCGCACGGTGCCATGCCCAACAGTGCAGCGGGTTTCGCAAGAAACCCCGGAACGGGCGGGAGCCTTTGCTGGCGGTGCCGGGCCGCAGGTCTTATCCTTGGCTGGCGGCCCAGTCCCAGTAGAGCTGGCGCACCCGTTTGGCGACCGGACCGGCCTGGTAGCGGCACCTGTCAAACGCCGTGACAGGTGTCACTTTGCTCAGGTTGCCGGAAAGAAAAACCTCGTCCGCCTCCTCGAAATCCTGATAGCCCAGAACGCATTCATGCACGGTGATACCGTCGGCGCGCATGTTGCTGATGTGGCGGGCGCGGGTGATGCCTGCAAGGAAGGTGCCGTTGGGGATTGGCGTGAACACCTCGCCGTCGCGGACCATGAAGACATTGGTGGTGGCGGTTTCGGCGACGTTGCCCATGGCATCCAGCACCAGTGCATTGCTGAATCCCTTGCTGCGTGCCTCCCGCAGCATCCGGGCGTTGTTGGGATAGAGGCAGCCTGCCTTGGCATTCACCACCGCGTTTTCCAGAACCGGACGGCGGAAGCGGGTGCGGGTCAGCGTGGCGGAGGCCTCAGGGGCCGCCATCGGGATTTCTTCCAGGCTGACGGCAAAGCGGGTGCTGTCCGCCTTGGGCGCAATCAGCGTTTCGTCGCCATCGGCAGCCCAGTACATCGGCCGGATATAGACCGCGGCGGCGGGGGCAAACCCCTCCAGCCCGTCGCGGATGATTTCCGCCATTTGCTCCGCTGAGTGGGTGGGAGACATCATCAGCGCCTCAGCCGAGGCATTGGTGCGGGCACAATGCAGGTCCAGGTCAGGTGTTCTGCCGTCAAAGAAGCGCGCACCGTCAAACACGGACGAGCCCAGCCACATCGCGTGATCCGCGGCCCGCATGACTGCGACGTTTCCATCATGCCAGCTGCCCTCAAAATAGGTCCTGACCGTCTTGCCCACAGCCATGTTCTGCCTCCTTCTGTTTGCCGCAACGGTAGGCAGGGAAAGGTTTGAGGTCTAGACCCGGCATCGTCTGCTGATGCCTTTCAGAATGCGTTGGAGGCGCGTTTTCTGTTTGTTCGCAGAAGGTTGCGCCGCTGCGGCGCGTAATTTGACGCCGCGTCCATTGGGTCAGCAGTTTTGACCCAATGTTTCGCGCGCGAAACATTCGGGCAGTAGTACTGACCTACTCAACCTCCGCGAGCAAAGCGTGCAGGTCCAGGGCCTCCGTGCCCATGGCGAGGCTGCCATCCGGCCCCCGCGGCCAGTCTGCTTCGGGACGGTCACGGTAGAGTTCCACCCCGTTGCCATCCGGATCGCGCAAGTAGATGGCCTCTGATACGCCATGATCCGCGGCGCCTTCCAGCGCGATGCCTGCATTCAGGACGCGCCGCAGCACAGCAGCCAGGCTTTTGCGGTCCGGCAGCAAAATGGCGGTGTGGTAGAGGCCGGTCATGCTGGGCGCCGGAGCGGGGCCGCCGCGCGACTGCCAGGTGTTGAGGCCGATGTGGTGGTGATAGCCGCCTGCCGACAGGAAGGCGGCAGAGCCGCCCAGCCGCTGGGTCACTTCGAACCCCAGTACGCCGCTGTAAAAGGCGATTGCCCGCTCCAGGTGCGAAACCTTCAGGTGGACATGGCCGATGCGGGTGCCTGCGGGCAGGGGAGCGGTGCCGGTGCCGGTGCTCATGTCGGTCTCCAATTGCTTGTTTCCAGCAATATGGAGGCGGCGCGGTGCAGGTTCCATTCCGCAGCGCCGCACCATTTCCCTGCGGACTTGCACAGCCTGGCAGCGCGGCATGGCCAGCGCGCCGCCAGGCGCGCCGGGCCCAACCGGGCCTGCGCATCTGTGATGCGCTGACGCCCGGGCGGGAGTGTTTCCACTGGAAATCAGGCGGCGGGGTTCAGTCCGGCCTTGGCAAGAACGGCAGAGGCGGCCTGTTCCCAGCGCGCCTTCAGCTCTGCATTCGGGGTGCGGCGCAGGCCCATGGATTTGAGACCCTCGAACTTCTGCGAGGTCTCAAAGCCAAAGCTTGCCGCGACCCGCGGCCACCAATAGCCGACCAGTTCCTGCAGGGTATCTGGCCCCTGTGCTTCCACCAGCACCATCAGGCCTTCCTCGGCCAGTTCGGCGTGGTGCGCCTCAACCGGCTGGATAATGCGGAAAGCTTCGGCCAGCGGCTGGTAGGAGACATGGCTCAGCTCCTCCAGCTGAACCGCAACCGCGCTGCCCATAAGAAGGTTCATCACCACCGCGTCGGCCCAGCCTTCCAGCGGGTAGTTGAACACCGCCAGCCGCATGTCGTGCTTGGTGCGGGTCTGGCCGATGTCGGCGCCCCGTTCCTGCCGCGCAGTCCAGGGGTGGTGGTCGGCGTACCGCTCTGTGTCGGCGCCAAAATCGCCCATGATGCGCAGCACCTTTTCGGCGCTGTCGGATTTTTCCAGCACGATCTTGGCAGCGGCGATGCGCGCCTTGATGCCTGGTCCTTCGTTGATGATGTCGGCAAAGCCCGCAGCACCCGCCAGCTCGCTGTCGACAAAGGTTGCCATCATCTTCATCAGCTCGGCGCGGTAGCGCGGCGGCACGTTGGACGGGTTGGACAGCACGCCGCCCTGGGCCAGATAGCTGCTAATGCTCATTTCGTCAGTCATGATCTTTCCTCCCTCGGGCAGGTATTACTGGTCGTAATCGACCACGACGTTATCGGTCACCGGATAGGCCTGGCACGAGAGCACATAGCCCTTTTCGACCTCGTAATCCTCCAGCGCATGGTTGGCGACCATTTCGACCTCGCCCTCCAGCACCTTGCAGCGGCAGGTGGAACAGACCCCGGCCTTGCAGGCATAGGGCGCGTCCATCGCGTTTTCCAGCGCCGCGTCCAGCAGCGTCATGTCCTTGCCCATCTCGATGGTCTGGGTGGCGCCGTCCAGGGTGATTGCGGCCTTGGTCTGGTTGGCGCTGCTCGCAGCATCTGTTGCGGCGGCCTTGCGTTTGGCGCGGCCCGGCTGGGCAGAGGCAAACAGCTCGAACTTGATTTGGCTGTCATCGAGGCCGGCAATGCGCAGGGCGCTGGCGATGCCCAGCATCATCGGTTCCGGGCCACAAATAAAGGCGGTGTCGACCGATTTGATGTCGATCCAGTGCTCGAACAGCTGGGCGCATTTTTCTTCGGTGACCAAGCCGGTGAACAGGTCGATTTCCTGGGCGTCGCTTTCCAGCACATGGATCACATTGAAGCGGCCCATGTAGAGGTTTTTCAGGTCCTCCAGCTCCTCGCGGAACATGATCGTGTTGACGCCCTTGTTGGCGTAGACCAGTGTGAAGGAGGACTTGGGTTCCGCCGCCAGAGTGGTCTTGAGGATCGAAAGCACGGGCGTGATGCCGGAACCGCCGGCAAAGCCTAGGTAGTTTTTCTCAGCCGCCCCATCGATCGGGGTGAAGAAGGTTCCCATCGGCGCCATCGCCTGCAGGGTGTCGCCGGCCTTCAGCTCGGTGTTGGCCCAGGTCGAGAACGCGCCGCCGTCGACGCGTTTGATGCCGACCTGCAGGATGCCTTCGTCCTTGCCGGCGCAAATCGAATAGCTGCGGCGCAGTTCCTCTCCATCAAAGTCGCGGCGGAAGGTCAGGTACTGGCCTTGGGTGAAATCGAACTCTTCAGCCGCGCCGTTCACGGGCTTCAGGGTGACAACCACCGCATCGCGGATGGTCTTGCGGACGTCAGTGACTTCTAGGTCGTGAAAGCGCGCCATCAGGGTCTCCTCAGATGCACTTGAAATAATCAAAGGGTTCGAGGCAGTCCTGGCAGCGCCAGTGGGCCTTGCAGGGGGTCGAGCCGAACTGGCTGACCTTGGTGACATGTTTGCTGCCGCAGTGCGGGCATTTTTCCGGGCCGCCTGCGGGCTGGGGCGGGGCAATGCCGTATTCCTCCAGCTTGGTGCGGCCCTTCTCCGTGAGCCAGTCGGTGGTCCAGGCGGGGGAGATCTGGGTCTTCAGCTTCAGATCGGTGATGCCGTGGCCGCGCAGGGCGGTTTCGATGTCCATGTTGATCACCGAAGTGGCGGGGCAGCCGGAGTAGGTCGGGGTGACGGTGACCACCAGGGTTTCGCCCTCCCAGGCGACGCCGCGGATGATGCCCAGGTCCACCAGCGAGATCACCGGGATTTCCGGGTCCGGCACGGCGTCGAGCCATTCCCAGATCTGGTCAATGCTTGGCTGAGTTGTCACTTGGCTCATGCGGTTACCCTCATTGGCTGTTCTGCCCGGCAGTGCGCCGGGCAACACCCGTCCAGCCTCCTCTCGAGGCGGGAGTTTCCCGCCCGCCCTGCCGGACGGGCGATGCCCTCAGTTCTTTGGCCGTTGTCTTACCACTTGGCGCCCGGATAGGCGCGCTGCAGCCATTGCATCTGGGTCAGCAGGTGGCCCAGGTGCTCGGTGTGCATCGCACCGGTGCGCCCGCCCTTATGGGCAAAACGGCTCTCCGGGATGGTCAGCGTCGCGTCGCCCAGGATTCGGGAGACCAGCGCGTCGTATTCTTCGCGCAGGGCCGCCGGATCGGGGGCAATGCTCGCCTTGACCATTTCGGCGTCGACCTCGTCGGACTGGAACATCTCGCCCACGTAGGGCCACAGATAGTCCAGCGCCTCCTGCATGCGGCGGTGGCTTTCCTCGGTGCCGTCGCCCAGGCCCACGACGGTGTCGGCGGAGCGCTCGAGGTGATAGGCAACCTCTTTCGAAGCTTTCTCGGCAATCGCGGCAACCCGCTCGTCCGAGGATTTCATCAGCCGGCCAAGCTGAATCGAATGCCAGGCGTCGAACAGGAACTGGCGCATCAGGGTGCGGCCGAAGTCGCCGTTGGGCACCTCGCACAACAGCACGTTTCGGAAATCCCAGGCGTCGCGAAGGAAGGCAAGATCATCAGCGGTTTTGCCATCGCCCTGCACCTCACCTGCGAGGCCCAGCCACATCTGGGTCTGCCCGATCAGGTCAAGCGCGGTATTGGCCAGCGCGATGTCCTCTTCCAGCACCGGCGCGTGGCCGCACCATTCGCTGACCCGGTGGCCGAGGATCAGGGTGTTGTCCCCCATCCGCAGCAGAAACTGGGAAAATGCGTCTTCGCGGGTCATTACATCGCCCCCACTTCTTCGGGGATGTCGAAGAAGGTCGGGTGGCGGTAGACCTTGGACTCCGACGGCTCGTACAGAGGGCCTTTGTCGCTGGGCGAGGAGGCGGCGATGTGGTTTGCTTCCACCACCCAGATCGACACGCCTTCGTTGCGGCGGGTATAGACGTCGCGGGCGTTCTTGATCGCCATTTCAGCGTCCGGCGCATGCAGGGAGCCGACGTGGCGGTGGCTCATGCCGTGCTGGCCGCGGATGAAAATTTCCCAGAGGGGCCATTCGTTTTTCATGTCTCAAATCCTCCTGGCTGAGGGGGCGCTGCGCGTCGGGCGGAGCGCCGGAATGCTTGGGGTTACTCGGCGGCGTGCTGGCGCGCGGCTTTCTTCTTGGCGTGAGCAAGCAGGCCGTCGCGGACCCAGGCGCCGTCGTCCCAGGCCTTGTTGCGGGCCGCGAGCCGGTCTGTGTTGCAGGGGCCGTTGCCCTTGATCACCTCGAAGAACTCGCTCCAGTCCGGGTCGGTGTAATCGTAGTGGCCACGCTCCTCGTTCCACTTCAGGTCCGGGTCGGGGATGGTGAGGCCGAGGTATTCGGCCTGCGGCACAGTCTGGTCGACGAACTTCTGGCGCAGCTCATCGTTGGTGTTCATCTTGATCTTCCAGGCCATAGACTGGGCGGAATGGACTAAGTCCTTGTCAGACGGGCCGAACATCATCAGCGACGGGTACCAGAGGCGGTTCAGCGCGTCCTGAGCCATCTTTTTCTGCTCGGGCGTGCCCTCGGCCATCTTGCGGATCGCGTCATAGCCCTGGCGCTGGTGAAAGCTTTCCTCCTTGCAGATGCGGATCATCGCGCGGGAGTAGGGGCCGAAGGAGGTCCGCTGCAGCGGCACCTGGTTCATGATCGCTGCGCCGTCCACCAGCCAGCCGACCGCGCCGATGTCGGCCCAGTTCAGCGTCGGGTAGTTGAAAATCGACGAGTACTTCATGCGGCCATCCAGCAGCATTTCGGTGATCTCGTCACGGGAAACTCCCAGGGTTTCCGCCGCACAATACAGGTACAGGCCATGGCCCGCCTCATCCTGCACCTTGGCAAGCAGGATCGCCTTGCGCTCCAGTGTCGGCGCGCGAGTGATCCAGTTGCCCTCGGGCAGCTGGCCAACGATTTCGGAATGGGCGTGCTGGCCGATCTGGCGGATCAGCGTCTTGCGGTAGCCTTCGGGCATCCAATCCTTGGGCTCGATCTTCTCGCCGGCGTCGATGCGCGCCTGGAAGGCGGCCAGCTTTTCCGGATCGTCCTGGGTCGCCTCGGATTTGATCATCTGAGCATACATGTCTGGGACCTCCCTAAAGTTCGTTACACGCGTTCGAGGATCAGAGCGGTGCCCTGTCCGACGCCGACGCACATGGTGCAGAGGGCGTAACGCCCGCCGGTGCGCTGCAATTGATAGGCGGCGGTCAGCACCAGCCGCGCGCCGGACATGCCGAGCGGGTGGCCCAGTGCAATCGCACCGCCGTTGGGATTAACATGGGGCGCATCGTCCGCAACGCCAAGCTCGCGCAGGGTGGCCAGGCCTTGGCTGGCAAACGCCTCGTTCAGTTCGATGACGTCCATCTGTTCGATGGTCAGGCCGGTGCGGGCCAGCACCTTGCGGGTGGCGGGCACCGGGCCGATGCCCATGATGCGCGGCTCAACCCCCGCAGCGGCCATGCCGACGATGCGGGCCATCGGTTTCAGACCGTTTCTCGCGGCCGCGGCCTCATTGGCCATCAGGATGGCCGCGGCGCCGTCGTTGACGCCGGAGGCGTTGCCTGCGGTCACGCTCTTGTCAGGGCCGTTGACGCCCTTGAGGCCCGAAAGCTTTTCGGCCGAGGTGCCGGGGCGGGGGTGTTCATCGGTTTCCACCACCAGGTCATCGCCCTTGCGCTGGGGGATGGTGACCGGGGTGATCTCGTCCTGGAAGATGCCGGCCTCATGCGCGGCGGCCCATCGGGCCTGGCTGCGGGCGGCAAAGGCGTCCTGATCTGCGCGGGAGACGCCGTAGTCCTCGGCCACGTTGTCCGCGGTCTGCGGCATCGAGTCGGTGCCGTACATCTCGTGCATTTTCTTATTCACGAAGCGCCAGCCGATGGTGGTGTCATAGACCGCATTGGCGCGGGTGAAGGCGGATGTGGCCTTGGGCATCACAAAAGGCGCGCGGCTCATGCTTTCGACGCCGCCTGCGATGGCCATGTCATAATCGCCGGCCTTGATGCTGCGGGACGCCATGCCGACCGCATCCATGCCGGAGGCGCAGAGGCGGTTGATGGTGGTGCCGGGCACAGAGGTGGGCAGGCCTGCCAGCAGCGCCGCCATGCGGGCCACGTTGCGGTTGCTTTCGCCGGCCTGGTTGGCATCGCCCAGGATGACGTCATCCAGGCTGCCCCAGTCCACATCCGGGTTACGCGCCGCCAGCGCGGCAATCGGCAGGGCGGCAAGGTCATCAGTGCGCACCTGGCTCAGCGCGCCGCCATAGCGGCCGATCGGGGTGCGGGTGGCATCGCAGATGAAAGCATCCATGGGTGTTCGCGTCTCCTGTGGCGGCGGCAGGATAAGCCGACCGTTGGGTCGGTGATACGCCGGAAGATGATTCGCGGCAAGTTAAATGTAACTCAATCCTGAATACCTGGACAATTCTGTAACGCTAATGGGCGGGCGCGGGGTCAGCGTTGCCCTGTTGGCGCGGCGGAGGCTCCAACAGGGCAGGGGCGTCAGGCGGTGGAAATGGTCTATAGTAACTTATGGGCCGCCAGCAGGAAGGAGGAGCGATGGAACAGGTGCTGCGCATTGGCGGAGCTGCCGGGTTCTGGGGAGATGCGTCCCTGGCCACGCCGCAGCTGCTGGCAGCGGGGGGCTTGGATTTTCTCGTCTACGACTACCTGGCGGAGATCACTATGGCGGTGCTGGCGCGGGCGCGTGCGAAGGACGCGCAAGCCGGGTATGCGGCCGATTTCGTGACGGCAGCGATGGCGCCGAACCTGGCCGGGATTGCGGGGCAGGGTGTGCGGGTCATTTCCAACGCGGGCGGGGTGAACCCAGAGGCCTGCGCCGCGGCCTTGCGGCGGGAGATTGCCGCGCAGGGGCTGGAGTTGCAGGTGGCGGTGGTTGCAGGTGATGACTTGCTCGGGCGGGCTGCAGAGCTGGCGGAGGCCGCGCCGCGGGACATGTTTACGGGTGCGCCGTTCCCGCCGCTGGAGAAGATTGCCAGCATCAACGTCTATCTCGGGGCCTTTCCCATTGCTGCGGCGCTGGACCGGGGCGCGGATATCGTTGTGACCGGGCGCTGCGTTGACAGCGCGGTGACGCTTGGCGCCTGCATCCATCACTTCGGCTGGAGGCCGCGGGATCTGGACCTGCTGGCGGGCGGCAGCCTGGCGGGCCATATCCTGGAATGCGGGCCACAGGCCACGGGCGGCAATTTCACCGACTGGCAGGACGTGGACGAGGGCATGGCCGGGATCGGCTATCCCATTGCGGAGATCCGCGGGGATGGCTCCTTTGATGTGATCAAGCCTGCAGGCAGCGGCGGCCTGGTTGCGCGCGGGACGGTAGCGGAGCAGCTTCTGTATGAAACCGGTGATCCGCAAGCCTATGTGCTGCCGGATGTGGTCTGCGACTTTTCCGGGGTCACGCTGACGGAGGCCGGGGCGGACCGGGTGCGGGTGGCCGGTGCCAGGGGGCGCGGCGTGCCGGATACCTGCAAGATCTGTATCACCTGGCAGGATGGTTTCCGCGGCGGCCAACACTTTACCTTCTATGGCCTTGATGCCGAGGCCAAGGCGCGGGCCTTTGCCAAGGCGGCGCTGGCCCGGTCGCGGGACGTGCTGCAGGGGATGAAGCTGCCGGATTTCAGCGATGTGTGTATTGAGCTGATCGGCAGCGAAAGCCAGTTCGGCGGGCTGCGGCAGAGCGGACCCGCGCGGGAGGTGGCGGCCAAGATCGCTGTGCGCCACAAGGAGGCGCGCGGGGTGGGGGTGTTCCTGAAAGAGGCTGTCGGCCTGGGTTTGTCAGCGCCGCCGGGGCTCAGCGGCTTTGCGGGCGCCCGGCCCAAGCCATCGCCGGTGCTGGCGCTGTTTTCCTGCCTGCTGCCCAAGATGCCGGTGACGGTATGGGACGCTGCGGGCCACAGCGCCGTGCCGGCAGCCGCAGGTGTCCCGCGGCAGATGGTAGAGCCGCCTGCGCCGCCGCCTATGCCGCAAGCGGCGCGGGTGATGGAGGTGCCGTTGATGCGCCTGGCTTGGTCACGCAGCGGTGACAAAGGCGACATTGCCAATATCGGCGTGATCGCGCGCAGGCCCGACGTGATGCCTTGGATCTGGGAGGCGCTGGACGAGGCCCATCTGCGCCGGGTGTTCGGGCATTTCTGGGAGGGCCGGTTGGAGCGGTTTTATCTGCCAGGAAGCCTGTCCATGAATATCCTGCTGCACGGCGCGCTGGGCGGCGGCGGCACGTCGTCCCTGCGCAATGATCCGCAGGGCAAGGGCTATGCGCAATTGCTGCTGGCGGCACCGGTGCGGGTGGACGCGGACTTGCTGGAGGAGATTTGAGAATGCCGGAATGCTGCAGCATGACGCAGAGGGCGGTGTCCGGCCGCGGGCGGAAACGAAGTGCCCGCCCATGGGGGCGGCCGGGCACTGCCCGGCTTCGCCGGGCGAAAGGCGGAGACTTGCGATGACAGCCGTCGAAACCAAAATCAGCACCGGCAGCGAAACCTTTGCCCAAAACCGCAAGGACATGCTGGAGCTAGTCAAGCGGATGCGTGATTTGGAGGCCCGCGCGGCGGCGAAATCCGAAGAACGCCGCCCGGTCTTCGACAAGCGGGGGCAGCTTTCGCCGCGAGAGCGCGTCTCGGCGCTATTGGACCCGGGGCTGCCGTTCCTGGAGCTCTATAACATGGCCTCTTACCTGGTTGATGATCCGGACCCGGAGACCTCAATTCCTGGTGCGTCGATCATCCTCGGGATTGGCTATGCCGAGGGCGTGCGGGTGATGGTCTTTGCCGATGACGCCGGGATCAATGCCGGCGCGATGACGCAGAAATCGGTGGATAAGGCGCTGGGTGCGCTGGCTATTGCCGAGAAGCAGAAACTGCCCTTTATCCATCTGGTGGAAAGCGCCGGCGCTGATCTGATGCGCTATACGGTGGAGCTTTGGGCGCATGGCGGCGGCATGTTTGCGGGGCTGGCGCGGCTGTCGGCAGCGGGTATCCCGGTGATCACCGTGCTGCATGGGGCCTCCACCGCGGGCGGAGCCTATCAGCCGGGGCTGTCGGACTATGTGATCGGGGTCAAGGGGAACGGCATGGCGATGCTGGCGGGCGCCGCACTGGTGCAGGCGGCCACAGGCGAGGAAGCGCAAGACGCGGATCTAGGAAGCGCAGAGATGCATGCCCGGACCACGGGGCTGGTGGAATACCTGGCGGAAGATGACGCCCATGGAATTGCGCTGGCCCGCGAGGTGGTGGCCGGGCTGGGCTGGGCGCGCTGTGCGCCGCCTATGGAGACGTGTGAAGCTCCGGTTCTGCAGGGGGACGGCATCGCCGGCCTTGTGCCGGTGGATTACCGCAAGCCCTATGACATGCGCGAAGTGGCGGCGCGGATCGTGGATGGTTCGAGGCTGCGGGATTTCAAGCCGGATTACGGGCCAGCGACGGTCTGCCTGCAGGCGCGGATCATGGGGCAGGCCGTCGGGATCCTCGGCAACAACGGTCCCCTGGACCCGGACGGCGCCGCCAAGGCCGTGCATTTCCTGCAGGCGATGGACCAGGCGGGCACGCCAGTGGTCTTTCTGAACAATACAACCGGATTTATGGTCGGCACCGCATCTGAGCGGGCAGGCATGATCAAGCATGGCGCCAAGATGATCCAGGCGGTGACAAATATCCGGGTGCCGAAGATCTCGATCTATACCGGCGCCAGTTTCGGGGCCGGGAACTATGGCATGTGCGGCTGTGCCTTCGGTGCGGATTTCCTGTTCACCTGGCCGAATGCGGTGACCGGGGTTATGGGCGGCGATCAGGCGGCGCTGACAATGGAGCAGGTCGCCCGGCGCGCTGCTGAACGTCAGGGCGCGGCACCGGATGAGGTGCGGCTGGCCGCGCAGCGCAAGAGGATCGCGGCGCATTTCGACGGGCAGTCGGATGCGTTTTACACCTGTGGCCGGGTGCTGGACATGGGCATGATTGATCCGCGCGATACGCGCAATGTGGTCGGCTTCTGCCTGCAAACCTGCCAGGAGGCGCGGGCGCGGCAGCTCCACCCGAACAGTTTTGGCGTGGCGCGGATCTGATGGGGGCGGGGATGAGCAGTTTTGACAGGGTCCTGGTTGCCAACCGCGGAGAAATTGCGCTGCGGGTGATGCGCACTTTGCGGGGCATGGGGTTGCGGAGCGTTGCGGTTTACACATCGGCAGACGCTGGCAGCCCGCATGCTGCCTTTGCGGATTGCGCCCTGTGCATCGGCGATGGCCCGGCGGCGGACAGCTACCTGTCGATTGAAAAGTTGATCTCTGCCGCACAAGAGGCCGGCGCCGGCGCGGTCCATCCCGGATATGGGTTTCTGTCAGAGAGTGCGGCCTTTGCCCGTGCGTGCGCCACGGCTGGCCTGGTGTTCATCGGCCCTTCGCCGGAGGTCATCAGCCTGATGGGCAACAAGGCCGCCGCCAAGCGCAGGATGACCGCAGCGGCTGTGCCCTGTCTGCCGGGGTACGAGGGACCGGATCAGGATGCAGAGGTGCTGGCCCGGGCGGCGGCGTCCATCGGCTATCCGCTGATGATCAAGGCTGCCGCGGGCGGCGGAGGCAAGGGGATGCGGCTGGTCCAGGATGCCGCGGGTTTTGACCGCGCCTTGGCACTGGCGCGCAGTGAGGCGCTGGCGGCCTTTGGCTCCAGTGAGGTGATCCTGGAAAAGGCACTTGCCAATCCCCGGCATGTGGAAGTTCAGGTTTTTGGCGATGCGCAGGGGCAGGTGATCCACCTGGGGGAGCGCGACTGTTCCATCCAGCGCCGCCACCAGAAGGTGGTGGAAGAGGCGCCCAGCCCCGCTGTGAACGCCGCCCTGCGCCGCCGTATGGGAGCGGCGGCCGTCAAGGCTGCGGAGGCCATTGGCTACCAGGGGGCGGGCACGGTGGAGTTCCTGCTGGACCAGGGCGGAGACTTCTACTTCCTGGAGATGAACACCCGGCTGCAGGTGGAGCATCCGGTCACGGAGATGATCACCGGTTTGGATCTGGTGGAGATGCAGATACGCGTCGCACGGGGCGAGGCCTTGGGACTGGCGCAGGCAGATGTGCGCTTTGACGGCCATGCCATTGAGGTGCGGCTTTATGCGGAAGATCCGGCAAACGGGTTTCTGCCCCAGGCCGGGCGGATCCTGCAGTGGCAGCCGCCGGGCGGCAGCGGTGTCCGGGTCGACGCCGGAATTGCCGGCGGGCAGGAGGTCACGGCTTTCTACGATCCGTTGCTGGCCAAGCTGGCGGCCCGTGGCAAAACCCGGGAGGACGCGCGCCAGCGCCTGGCCGCAGCGTTGGGGGAGTGCGTGCTGCTGGGGCCGGTTTGCAACCGGGATTTCCTGATCGAGGTGCTGCAGCATCCGGAATTCGCAGCCGGGCAGGCGGCGACGGGTTTCATTTCCCGGCATTTTCCGAATGGGTTCCGCACCGCGCCGTCCAGCAGGGAGGTTGCGCTGGGCGCGGCGTTGCTGTTCAGGGCGGAGCAGGCGCGCTGTGCTGAAGCTGCTGGCGGGGTTGCACCGGAACTGCTGGGCTGGTCGAGCCAAGGGGCCTTATTTTCCTGTTTCAGGCTGGAATGCGGCGGAGAGCGCGTCGATGCGGAGTTGGAGCACCGGCGCGGGGGAACCGTTGTGCGCTGCGGCTCTGCCCGGCACTTGGTGGCTGGAACGCAGGCGCAGACGCAGGTTGACGGGGTGCAGGCCGGCCTGCGGTCCTGCCGGATGGAAGGGCAGAGGCTGCATATTGCGACGGAGCGGCGGATATTCAGCCTGTGCCGCCGCGAGGCTGGGTCCGAAGAACACCGCGGCACTGCATCGGACCGCGTTATGGCGCCAATGCATGGGCTTTTGCTGGAGATTTGCGCGGGCGAGGGAGAAACCGTTGCAGCAGGCAGCCGCCTGGCGGTGGTGGAGGCGATGAAGATGCAGCATGAGATCCTGGCGCCGGGCGCGGGCAGGATCGTCCGGGTTGCAGTCTTGCAAGGGCAGCAGGTCGCGGCCGGGCAGCTGCTGTTCGAAATGGACCGGGGGGTGGACACCGCTGGCATTTGAGCAATAGGGGGCTCTTCTGCCCGTCGCCGGGGCATTGAAAACTCAGCCGGAGGAGGTCTTTCCTTGGAAAGACTGGCGGCGGACGGGAGGCTGCGCCGGTTAGTTTGCGGCAGCAGGTATCGGGCCGCGGTACTGAAAGACATCGTTGGGGTACTGGCGGTCCTGCAGCTGGAAATATGTTAGGCCCGTGCGCTCGAATCCGTGCCGGAGATAAAAGCCGGTGGCGCGCGTGTTCTCTGTATTCGCTGCCAGCCAGGGCGCGTCCCAGGAGCGGGCTGCGCAGGCCTCAAGCCCGGCCTGGAGCAGTCCAGGGCCGGCACCCCTGCCTTGGGCGCAAGGGCGGACGTAAAGCGTGGCGATTTCAGTGCAGGAAGAGGCGCCTGCCGGGCTTGGGCGCCCGTGCACCAGCCGGATATAGCCGTCGATTCCATCCTGGCTGTTCTGCGACACCAGCAGGCATTCTTCTGCCCGCTGGAGCGCCGCGGCGAAATGGCCGGGCGTGTACTCGCTCAGCACATATTCTGCGAAACCCTGGCTGATGCCGTCCCGCAGATATGTGGTAAGCCAGACCTCGATGGAAAGCGCGGCAAGGGCGGCGCAATCCTGTGCAGCGGCTGGGCGGATTTTTGTTGCGGGGGCTTCCCGGGACATGGCGGAATTCTGAAATCAGCTTTGCAAAGAGTTTAACTGTTCTGCGATCCCTGCCGGGTGGTCAAGAAGATCTTCTCGCCAGGATTGCTTTACTTGTTTAATACTGCGGCCGGACTTAGCAGGAGGCGCCGATGAACATTCTCTATATCATGTTCGACCAGCTGCGGTTCGACTATCTGAGCTGTGCCGGCCACCCGCATCTGCAGACACCGCATATTGACGGGCTGGCGGCCAAAGGCGTGCGCTTTACCCGCGCCTATGTGCAGTCGCCGACCTGCGGCTCTTCGCGGATGTCGAGCTATACCGGGCGCTACCCCTCCAGCCACGGGGTGCAGTTCAACAGCTACCCTTTGCGGGTCGGTGAATGGACCATGGGGGACCACCTGCGCAAGGCGGGGATGGGCTGCCACCTGATCGGCAAGACCCATATGGTGGCGGATGCGGAGGGCATGCAGCGGCTGGGGCTGGCGCCGGACAGTGTGATCGGCGTGCGCCAGTCGGAATGCGGTTTTGATCCTTGGGTGCGCGACGACGGGCTGTGGGCGGAGGGGCCGGACGGGTTCTATGACGGCAAGCGCAGCCCCTATAATGAGTATCTGAAGGCGAAGGGCTACCCGGGGGAAAACCCTTGGAACGACTTTGCAAATGCCGGGGTTGAGGGGGGGGACATCGCTTCCGGCTGGTTCATGGTCAATGCGGACAAGCCTGCCAATGTCGCCGGGGAAGACAGTGAAACGCCTTGGCTGACTACGCAGGCTATGGAATTCATAGAGCAGGCTGAGGGGCCATGGTGTGCTCACCTCAGCTATATTAAGCCGCATTGGCCTTATATCGTGCCCGCGCCGTACCATGACATGTACGGGCCGGAGCATGTGCTGCCGGTGGTGCGCTCGGATGCGGAGCGGGAGGCTGCTCATCCGGTGTTCAACGGCATGATGAATAACCAGATCGGCAAGACCTTCAGCCGTGATGAGGTGCGGGAGAAAGTCATTCCCGCCTACATGGGGCTGATCAAACAGGCCGATGATCAGATGGGCCGCCTGTTTGCCTGGCTGGAGGAAACCGGCCGGATGCGGGACACGATGATCGTGGTGACCTCGGACCATGGCGATTACCTGGGCGACCACTGGCTGGGGGAAAAGAACCTGTTCCACGAGCCCTCGATCAAGGTGCCGCTGATCATCTATGACCCGCGCGCAGAGGCCGATGCCTCCCGCGGCACCACCTGTGATGAGCTGGTGGAGGCGATCGACCTGCTGCCCACTTTCCTTGAGGCAGCTGGCGGCGAACCGGCGCCGCATATCCTGGAGGGGCGCTCGCTGATGCCCTTCCTGCACGGGGAAATACCGGAGTGGCGGGACTATGCCATTGCTGAGTTCGACTACTCCACCATGCCGCTGTGCGACAAACTGGGGCTGGAGCCGAAAGATGCGCGCCTCTTCATGGTAACAGACAAGCGGTGGAAGTTCATGCATGCCGAAGGCGGGCTGCGGCCAATGCTGTTTGATATGGAGAATGACCCGGACGAGCTTGTGGATCTCGCCAAGGGCGCTGCGCATCAGGAGGTCATTGACCTGATGTATGACCGGTTGTTGAAATGGGGGCTGCGTATGTCGCAGCGGATCACGCTTTCCGACGCCCAGATCAAGGCTCGCCGCGGCAAGTCCGGGCGCAAAGGCATCCTGCTGGGCGTCTTTGAGGCAGATGAGGTTGCACCGGAACTGACGGAGAAATACCGCGGCCCGGTGCCTCAGGCCTGAGACCGTCATTCATCTTGCCAAAAATACTCCGGGGGAGCCCGCAAGGGCGGGGGCAGCGCCCCCGGCGCGCGTTGCCAAGCAGAGAAGAGGCGCATAAATTGGCCTCAAACGCATCAAAGGCGGCGCAATGGCAGGGCAGACAGAACAGGTTCTGAACGCAATCCTTCAGGATATCGAGGCAGGCCGCCTGGTGCCCGGCGCGCCGCTGGAGGAAAGCGAGCTGGTGGAGCGGCACGGCGTGTCCCGCACACCGGTGCGCGAGGCTTTCATCCAGCTGGAAGCCATTGGATTGATCAAGCGTTTGCCGCGCAAAGGGGCGGTGCTGTTCAAGCCGACGCTGGAGGAATTCCTGGCGATCCTGGAAGTGCATGCCCGGCTGGAGGGGCAGGCGGCGGCGCTGGCGGCGCGGCGGTTGTCTCCAGCGCAAGCGGCAGAGCTGCAAGCGGCCGTGGCGGCTTGCGAGACACATGCAGCGGAAAAGCAGGATGATGATCCGGCTGGCTATTACCAGCTGAACCTGCGGTTCCATGCCTGTGTTGCGGAAGGCTCCGGCAATCCGTTTCTTGTCGAGATGATCAAGACCAATGCGCGCAAGCTGATGGCCTATTACCGGGCGCGCTACCGCTATCCCGGCGTCATCGCGCAGTCGGCCAAAGAGCACCGTAAGATTGCGCAGCTGATCCTTGCCCATGACCGGGAGGGGGCAGAGGCCGCGATGATAGCGCATGTGCAATTCGACCAGGTCACGGTGATGGATCTGCTGGCAGCGCTGGGATGATCCGGAGCCTTTCGGCTCCGGGCCTTCGGCAGGGTATATTTAACCAGAAAGAAGCCGGCGCGTCAGGGACGGGCAGCCTGTTCAAAGAACGCCGCCAGGCTCTCGGCAAATTTTGTTTGGTCGGAATGCTCCGCAAGGCTTGCAACCGCGCGGGCATAGGCGCCGGGGCCAAGCGTGTCCCTCATTTCTTCGGTCAGAGCGGAGATGAACCCGTGTGTCATCTCCGGATGATGCTGGCATGTGAAGATATGCCTGCCCAGGGTGCAGCCCGAATTCAGCCCGTTGCTCTTGGTGAGCGGGACCGCGTCTGGCGGCAGGCGGCTGACGTATTCACAATGTGAGCCGTAGAGTTTCAACTCTTCCGGCAGGGCGGCGGCCCAGTCCGGGCGGGTAAGCAAGCGGTTGCGGGTAAGCCCGTGCACCCAGCCGCCGGGATTGTGATCCAGGCTGCCGCCAAGTGCCATTGCGATTGCCTGATGGCCGAAGCAGGCCCCGAACAGTGGGAATTGCCGGGCGTGGGCAGTGCGGATCAGCGCCAGCAGTTGTGTGATCCAAGGCGCGCCGGAGCGGACCGAGGCTGGGCTGCCGGTGATCATCGCGCCGTCGAATTTGAACAGATCCTGCGGGAATACACCGTCCTTTACGGCAAACACCGTGGTGCGCCAGCCTGGCCGTGCCATCAGGACCAGGTCGGTGAATTTTTCGCCGTCCTTGGGGTGGCTTTGGGCAAAGCCGCTTTCGTCGGTGTTGGTCATCAGGATGGCCAAGTGCATGAGAAGGCTCGCAAGATTTTCGTTTACATATTTATGGTGCTCATTAATATACATTAAGCAAGCAACTTAGGAAAGCCCGCAATGACAGTTTGGACCCCCACCGACGACGGTTATGCGGATCTGACCAGCCATGACACCTTTGCCCATGGTGCACCGCACAACACCTTCGCCCGGCTGCGGCGGGAGGATCCGCTGCATTGGACCGAATACGAAGGCGGCAAGAATTTCTGGTCGGTGACGCGCTATGAAGACATCACCGTGATGAACAAGAACACCGAGGTGTTCTCCTCTGCGCGCGGGATCCGGATGGAGGATCAGTCCTACGAGGAATACCTGGCGCGGCGCACCTTTCAGGAAACCGATCCGCCGGAACATTCCAAGGTGCGGATGAAGCTGCTGAAAGCGTTCTCCAAGACCACCATGGCACAGTATGAGCAGGACATTCGCGAGCTCTGCGCCGATATTCTGGATCAGGCGCTGGCCAAGGGGGAGTTCGACGCCACCAAGGAAATCGCCCGTCAGCTGCCGATGCGGATGCTGGGCAGGGTGGTAGGGCTGCCGGAGGCAGACCTGCCCTGGCTGGTCGAGAAAGGCGATGCGCTGATTGCCAATACCGATCCGGATTTCACCTCCCACGTGCTGGACAAGATGCAGACGGATGAGTTCCGGATGATGCCGTTCAACTCGCCCGCCGGGGCGGAGCTGTACATCTATGCCAAGGAGCTGATGGAGGAAAAGGCGAAGAAGGGCGATACTTCGGGCGTGCTGAGCCTGATCCTGGAACCGGCCAAGGATGGCTCGGTGATTACCGAGACCGATTTCCGCAATTTCTTTTGCCTGCTGGTGGCGGCGGGCAATGACACCACACGTTATTCCATTGCTGCAGGTATCCAGGCGATGTGCCATCAGCCCGAACTGCTGGCGCAGATGCAGGAGGGTGGTGCGGTCTGGGAGACGGCGGCCGATGAGATCATCCGCTGGGCGACACCGGCGCTCTATTTCCGCCGCACCGCGACGCGGGATGTGGAAATGCATGGCAAGACCATCCGCGAAGGCGACAAGGTTCTGTACTGGTTTGCCTCAGCCAACAGGGACGAGGGCTATTTCGAGGATCCATTTCACGTGAATCTGCACCGCAGCCCGAACCGGCATCTGTCGTTCGGCCAGTTCGGCCCGCATGTCTGCCTGGGGATGTGGCTGGCGCGGCTGGAGGTCACGGTGCTGTTCCAGGAGCTGGCCAAGCGCATCCGGCACATCGAGGCCGCCGGTCCGCATAAATTCCTGCGCTCGAACTTTGTCGGCGGCATCAAGCAGCTGCCGGTGCGTGTGGAAGCTGTGTGAGGGCGCTGTCTGGCAGGAAAGACTCCGCAATAACCGCTAAATATGTTAAGTAATAAGGCACGGGCAAACGATGCCGATGACTGTCCAGCAGAGAAGGACCCAGAGCCATGAAGACCCGTCTGCGCGCGATGTTCTGCGACCACCTTAGCATCATGCGGGGAAAGTACTTGCCGAATTCCAAGATCGGCGATGACTCGACCCGCTTTTGCCGCTCAGTTTTTGGCACCCATTACGACAAGGATCTGCTGGATGCGCCCGGTTCGATGGTGAAACAGGGACTGCCGGACATGGAGCTGAAATGGCTGCATGACGATATCCGCGATAGTTGGCACGCCTCTACAAAGGTGGTGCTGGGTGATCTTTACGATGATGAAGGCCAGCCGCTGGCGCTGTGCCCGCGCTGGGCGCTGAAGCGGGCGGTTGCGGACTGGCAGAAACACGGGCTGACCCCCAAAGTCGGGATTGAGCTGGAAGCTTTTGCCCTGCAGGCAGACGACCGTGGGCGGCTGATGCCTTATGATGCGCCAGGCGGAGTGGTCTACGGTACTGGGCCCTTTGCCGACCCCTTGCGGTTCAATGACCGGATCTGGGCGATGGCGGATGACATGGGCTTTTCGCTCGACATGATCACCGCTGAATTCGACAGCCCGCAGTTTGAATACACGCTCACCTTTGACGACGCGGTGAAGGCGGTGGATGACATCGTGCTGTTCCGCTTGATGGCGCGGGAGGTGGCGTTGGAATACGGCATTGTCCTGACCTTCATGCCGAAACCAGTGGCCGAGGCCGGCGGCTCGGGCATGCATATCAACTTCTCCTTCGCCGATGAGGCGGGCGGCAACGCGCTGTCCTCCGGGCCGCGGGGCGGGCCGGAGCATATGAACGATTTGGCACGCGGCTGCCTGGCAGGGCTTTTGCATCACCACAAGGGGCTGGCGGGGCTGATTGCGCCAACCGCCAACAGCTACATGCGGCTGCAGCCGGGGTCGCTGTCGGGCTACTGGCAGAACTGGGGCGGCGACCACCGCAATGTGACAACGCGGATCAGCTCGGAAGGCGGTGCCAAGGCGCGGCTGGAGCACCGGATGGCGGATGCCTCCTCCAACCCTTACACGACGGTTGCGGCTGTCTTGCAGGCTGCACGCCTTGGGGTAGAGACCGGCCACGAGCTGCCTCCGATGGAAACCGGAGACGGGTTCGACCGCACCGATGCCCGCGAGGGCACGGCAATAGACTTGAAGGGGGCTGTGGCTGATCTGGAGAAGGACACTGTGCTTGCCGGTGCCGTCGGGTCCGAACTGGTCGCCAACCACGTCTTCATGAAGCGCAAGGAGGTGCGCAAGACCCGCGATCTGGAAGGCGACGGTATGCGCGATTTTTACGTGCATTTCATCTGACTACCCGCGGAGAAAACCGATGCAAGTCACCTGGAAGCTGCCGGGTGGAGGGGCTGTCACGGCAACAGTGGACTATGGTCAAAGCCTGCTGGAGGCGGCGCTGGCACATGATGTGCCTGGTGTGGCGGGCGAGTACGGCGGCTGTCTCGCCTGTGCCACTTGCCATGTCTTCGTGGATCCGGAGTGGGCGGCGGAATGCGGTGAGGCCGGCGAATTCGAAGAGGCAGTGCTGGATCTTGCTGAGGGGCGGCGGGAAATCAGCCGTTTCAGCTGCCAGATCGAGACGCATCCGGACTTGGGCGGGCTGGTACTGGAAATACCGGCGGTCTGACCCGGAATATGATCATAGCTTGATGCAACAGGCGCGGCTGCGGCGGCTGGGTCCGTTTCCGTATTACGCAACCGCGCCGCGTCAGCGGCGCCACCGAAGGCGCAGGCCCGAAGCACATGCTTCGGGCCCGCCATGGCATCTGGTAGCGCCCGGACCTGGCGGTCCGGGCGCGGCAGCGGTTGCCGCCTGGGTCAGCTCACCGCCGCGAAGCCTGCGTCCAGGGCGGAGAGGATGGTATTTGCCTCCGCCTCGCTCAGCACCAGCGGCGGTGAGAGGATGATGTTGGGGCCGGAGACCCGCACCATGGCGCCAGCCTCATAGGCAACCTCCTGCAGCCTGCCGATGGTTTTCTTGTCTACCGGCGCCTTGGTGGCGCAGTCTGAAACCAGTTCCAGCGCGCTCATCAGCCCATGGCCGCCGCGCACGTCGCCGATCAGCTCGTATTTCTGCTGCAGCGACAGCAGTCCCTGATGCAGCTGGGTACCCCGGGCAGTGGCGTTTTCCGGCACATTCAGTTTCAGCGTCTCTTCCAGGCAAGCCAGCGCCGCCGCGGCTCCAACCGGATGGCCGGAATAGGTGTAGCCGTGGCCGATGGCGGCTTTGCCGCTGGTGTCCTTCTCGAAAGTCTCGGTCAAATGGTCCGCGATCATCACCGCACCGAATGGGAAGTAGCCGTTGGTAATCGCCTTGGCCGTGGCCATCATGTCGGGCTGCACCCCCCAGTGCCGCGAGCCGGTCCAGGAGCCGGTGCGGCCGAAAGCGGTGATCACCTCGTCAGCGATCAGTAGAATACCGTGTTTGGAGCAAATCTCACGCACGCCGGGCATGAAGCTCTTGTGCGGCGGGATCACACCGCCTGCACCCAGGATCGGCTCCATGATGAAAGCCGCGATAGTGCCTGCGCCCTGGAAGGCGATTTCGTCCTCCAGCGCCTGCAGGCAAAGCTGGGCCAGCCGCTCCGGATCGCTCTCATTGAACGGGTTGCGGTAGGTATACGGTGCCGGGATCTGGAAGCAGCCGGGCAAGAGCGGCTCGTACTGAGTGCGGAAGTTGGCATTGCCATTCACTGAAGCACCGCCCATGTGGGTGCCGTGGTAGCCTTTTTTGAGGCTCAGGAATTTGGTGCGGCCTTCTGCGCCGCGGATCTTGTGGTACTGGCGCGCCAGCCGCAGCGCGGTTTCCACTAAATCCGAGCCGCCGGAGGTGAAGAAGGCGCGGGTCAGACCATCGGGTGCGAAGAACTTGCGCAGTTCCTCGGCCAGCTGGATCACCTGATCATTGGTGGTGCCGCGGAAGGTGGAGTAATAGGGCAGCACATCGAGTTGCGCGGCGATGGCGTCTTTCACCGGCTGGCAGGAAAAGCCGAGGTTCACGTTCCACAGGCCGCCGACTGCATCGACCACCTCATGGCCGTCCACATCGGTGATCTTCACCCCTTGCGCAGAGGTGATGATAGCGGGCGGATTGGCCAGGCTGTCGCCGGGATGCGCCATCGGGTGCCACAGCGACTTGGCATTGTGTTCTTTCAGGAAGTTGGAGTCTTTCATGCGGTCAGCTCCTGGATGCAGCCCTGCTGGGGCTGGAGAAGGGGAAGTCAGGCGGTATCGTCCTGCGGGTAGTCCGCGGGGGCAGAGCCGCCGATACGATGGGTGAGGGTGGCACCCGCGCGGCGCAGGGCTGCCGGGATCAATTGCTTCTGTTCGGGGCTCATGCGTGAGACAGGAGCCGCCACGGCCAGCGCGCCGATTACCTGGCGGTCGGGGCCGAAGACCGGCACCGCGTGGGAGTGCACATCGGCCTCAAAACCGCCGATCGACTGGGCCATGCCTGTATCGCGGATCTCGGCAATCTGAATGCGGATCTGCAGCGGGTCGGTGACGGTTTCCGTGGTGTGGGCTTGCAGCGGCTGGGCCAGCACGCCGTCGACAAATCCGGGGTCGGCATAGGCGAGCACGGCAAGCCCGGAGCTGGTGCCGTGGTAGGTCAGCACCTCTGCATCTTCCATCATCACTTTGGTGGCATGGCGCGGCGAGTAGGCATGCGACAGCGAATTCAGCTGGCTGCCCTGCAAAAGCGAAAGGTGGGTGGTTTCGCCTGTCTCATCGCTCAGATCGCGCAGCACCCGGCGCGAAACCGAGAGAATTGGCACCGCTGCCTCGCGCAGGGCGGCAAGCCGCAGAACCTGCGGGCCAAGCCGGTACATCCGGTCGCCATCGGTCTGTTCGACAAAGCCCAATTCCTGCAGCTCGGTCATCATCCGGTAGACGGTTGCCTTATTCATGCCGGACAGGCGCGTGAGGTCGCTCAGCCCGATTCCGGTCCTGCCGTGGTTGAAATATGTCAGTAATGACAAGGCTTTGGATACAGTTCCCATGCGCTTGCCTGTGCTCCCTGTGTCGTCCTTGCGGGCGGCTATCTTCGAAAAAGGCGCACCCGTGATGCAATTTTGTTGACAGATAACGGGGTGGACTGTCAATCTAAATTCAAACCAATGGTTCGAATAATGAACCGATCTAAAAAGCTGGGAGGAAAGCCATGAAACTCAAGACCCTGATGAAAGGTGCGGTTGCAGCCGCGGCTTTGGGGCTGAGCGCGGTTGCCGCGCAGGCCGAATATCCGGAGAAGCCGGTGAATTTCATCGTGCCCTGGCCTCCGGGTGATTTGGAGGATGTGCTGACCCGGATGATCGCAGAGGACTTCCAGAACGAATACGGCGTCGCGGCTGCAGTGGTGAACAAGCCGGGCGGCGGCGGCGGGCCGTTCCCGGGTGCGATCGAGGTCGCCAATGCGCCCAGCGATGGCTACACCATCGGCTCTTTCGTGATCGGCGTGCCGGTGATGGGCCACCAGATCGACATCCCGCCGCTGACGCCTGAAAAATTCGACCCGCTGGGGATTTTCCTGACCTATCCCTTCGTGATCGCCACGTCCGGCGATGCGCCCTACAGCACGATGGAAGAACTGGCGGCCTATGCCAAGGAAAACGACGTGGCGCTGGGGCACTTTGGTGATGTGCTGACCCCGACTCAGGTGACCAAGGCTTATGCCAAGAACGCCGGCTTTGAGTGGGGCTCGGACGCGGCCTTTGACGCCTTGGACTGCAACACGCTAGCCTCCGGCGACGCGGATGTGATTAACACCACGCTGCAGCTGGTGCTGCCCTGCCTGGATCAGGTCAAAGTGCTGGTCTCGATCACCGATGAGCGCATTCCGCTGGCGCCTGATGCGCCGACCATCGGCGAGCTGGATGCGAGCCTGAACATCGCTTTGTGGAACGGTCTCTTTGTGACCAAGGACACGCCGCAGGACGTGCGCGACAAGATCATTGCCGTCGCAGAGAAGACCGTGATGAGTGAACGTGCCCAGAACGTCGCCAAGGAAACCGGCGCGCTGGTCTATTGGCAAAGCGCGGACGACAGTGCGGCCCGTGTCGCCAATGATATCGGCACCATGGCCCGCATCGGTGGTCTGCTGTCTGAGTAAATCTCCCCCTGCACTGGGGCCGTGACTGGCCCCGGTGCCTTTTCACTCGCGCGGACAAAGAACTCCTCTTATGCCTTCGGAACGTGAACACCGCTTTGCCGGGCCGCGGCGCGGACAGCTGGTCTTTGGCCTCATCCTGTTGGGCACGGCGCTGCTGCTGCTGGCCCTGATCGGTGACCAGACCGCTTGGGTCAAGAAGACCAAGCTGTTTGCCCAGCCCCGGTTCTGGCCTGCCGTCGCCATTGGCGGCATGGCGCTGATGGGCGGCCTGCATCTCTACAAACTGCCTTGGCGGCGGGTCAGCCGTTATGACCTGTGGGAAGTGAAACGCTGGGGGCAGGTGTTCGAATTTGCAGGCTGGTTCATGGGCTACGTCCTGCTGGTGCCTATTATCGGCTACCTGCCTGTAACGATGGCGTTCGTGCCGCTTCTGTGCCGGCGGATGGGCTACCGCAGCCGCTTCATGCTTTGGGCAGGCGTTGCCTTTGCCATCATTGTCGTGGTGCTGTTCAAGGGCTTCCTGTCGGTCAAGATCCCGGGCGCGCTGGTCTATGAGTATCTGCCCGGCGCTTTGCGCAGCTTCTTCATTCTCTACCTCTGAGCGCCTGTCATGGATCTGATCCTCTCTGCAATTGACATCCTGATGCGCTGGGACGTGGCGCTGGCGCTGCTAGCGGGCTCGGTCGGCGGCGTGCTGATCGGCGCTATCCCTGGCGTCGGCCCCGCCGTTGCCATTGCGATCCTGCTGCCCGCAACCTTCTCGATGGACCCGATTGTCGGCCTCACGGTCCTCTTGGGGATCTACGGATCGTCCATGTACGGCGGCTCTATCCCGGCGATCCTGATCAACACGCCCGGCACCGCGGTCAATGCGCTCACCACCTATGACGGTTACCCGATGACCGCGCGGGGAGAGCCGCGCAGGGCCTTGAGCCTTGCTTACTCCGCCAGTTTCTTCGGCGGCATCTTCTCGGTCATCTGCCTGATCCTGTTTGCGCCGGTGCTGGCCAAGGTCGCGCCGATGTTCGGCTCGCGCGAGATCTTCCTGGCGGCGTTGTTGGGCCTTATCCTGGTGGTTGTCGCCCACCGAGGCCAGGCACTGGTTGCCGGCGCCTTGGCCTGTTTCGGGATCTTCCTGCAGACCATCGGCCTGGAGCCGGTGAAATACACCCAGCGCTACACATTCGGTCAGGACTTCCTGGGCGGCGGCATTAACCTGATCGTGGTGGTGCTGGGCCTGTTCGCCATTTCCCAGGCCTTTGTGCTGCTGACGGACGAGGATGAGAAGGTGCGCTTGACCCGCCTGCGCGGCGGCATGTTCCAGGGGCTGCGCGAGCTGGCCCGCCACCCCCGCGTGGCTGGCGTTTCCGCATCTTTCGGCGTGCTGATGGGGATGATCCCCGGCGTTGGCGAATTCACCGCCCAGTTCATGTCATACACCTATGCGCAGAAGACCTCGAAACGGCCGCAGGACTTTGGCAATGGTTCCTCCGAAGGGCTGATCGCGGCAGAAACCGCCAACAACGCCGTGCCCGCCGCCGCCATGGTTCCGCTCTTGGCGCTGGGCATCCCGGGCGAGGCGCTGACGGCGATGATGCTCTCGGTCTTCTACGTGCACAACGTGGTGCCGGGGCCGGGGCTGTTCCAGAACGACATGGATTTTGTCGTCGCGCTGTACCTTGCGCTGCTGGTGCTGAATGTCCTGGTTCTTGTCTTCCTGCTCTTTGCTACCAAATCGCTGATCCAGGTGGTGCGCATCCCCAACCGCTTCCTCGGCGTCTGCATCCTGACGCTCAGCTTCGTCGGGGTCTACAGCTTGCGCAACTCCGCTACCGATTGCGTGATGGCTGCAGCCTTCGGCATCCTCGGCTACGTGCTGAAGCGCCTGTCGCTGCCCTCCGTGCCGATCATTCTGGGCATGGTCCTGGGCGGCATCATGGAGGTCAAGCTGCGCGCGGGCATGGCGCGGGTGAAGGAACCCCTTGATTTCATTGACCGTCCGGTGGCGTTCATCCTGTTTTGCATCATCATCATCGTTCTGGCGGTCCATATCCTGCGGGTGCTGAAGGACCGGAAAGAACTGAAGGAGGCCGAATGGCAGACCAACAGCGCATCGACAAGCTTCGGCAGCTTGATGTGGCGCCGCAGAAACTCTTTCTTGAAGGATCATGGAAAGAAGGTTCGGGCCAGACACTCGAAGTTGCTTCGCCGGTTGACGGATCTGTTCTGACGACACTGGCAGGCGCCTCTGCAGCAGATGTCGAAAACGCTGTGGCGTCGGCGCGGCGGGCGTTTGCGGACTGCCGCTGGGCGGGACAGAGCCCCGCCGCACGGAAGCAGGTGTTGCACAGGATTGCGGACCGGATCGAGGCCGAGGCGGTTGAGTTGGCAGTGCTGGGTGTGCGCGACAACGGTACCGAATTCAACATGGCGCTGAAGGCCGAGCCAGGATCGGCGGCGGGCACCTTCCGCTATTACGCCGAGGCGCTGGACAAGGTGGCCGGAGAGGTCGCGCCAACCGCACCGGATGTGCTGGGGCTGGTTCACCGGATGCCGGTGGGGGTGGTGGGCGCCATCGTGCCCTGGAACTTCCCGCTGATGATCGGCGCCTGGAAGCTCGCGCCTGCGCTGGCAATGGGGAACTCGGTTGTGCTGAAGCCTGCTGAGACCGCTTCGCTGACGCTGCTCAGGCTGGCAGAGATCTGTTCCGAATGCGGATTGCCGGACGGGGTGCTGAACGTGGTGACTGGCTCCGGCGCCGAGGCCGGTGCGGCACTGGCGATGTCAAACGATGTGGATGTACTCGCCTTCACCGGCTCCGGTGCGACTGGCCGCAAGCTGCTGGAAGCCTCGGCGCGCTCAAACCTCAAGCGTTGCTATCTGGAACTGGGCGGCAAGTCTCCGAACATCGTCTTTGCGGATGCACCGGATCTGGCCAAGGCGGCCAAAGTGTCGGCTGCAGGTATTTTCCGCAATTCGGGCCAGGTCTGCGTGGCAGGCTCGCGGCTGCTGGTCGAAGCCTCCATTCACGACGAATTCGTGGAAATGCTGAAGGCCGAGACCGAAGCGCTGCGGGTTGGCGATCCGCTGGATCTAGGCACGCAGGTTGGTGCTGTGAACTCCGAAACTCAGCTGCGCCAGAACCTGTCTTTCATGGATATGGCGCGGGCTGAGGGCGGGCAGGTGATTACCGGGGGCACGCGCATTCTGGAAGAGACCGGCGGCACCTATATGGCGCCGGCCATCGTCACCCATGTGGCCCGCGATCACGCACTGTTCCAGCGCGAGGTCTTCGGGCCGGTGCTGGCAGTGACAAGTTTCGAAACCGAGGAAGAAGCGCTGAGCCTTGCTAACGCCACCGACTATGGCCTTGCCGCAGGAGTGTGGACCGCAAATCTGTCCCGAGCCCACCGGATGGTGGCGGGTATCCGGGCAGGCGTTGTGCATGTGAACACCTATGGTGGTTCAGACAACACTGTACCGCTGGGCGGCGTCGGCCAGTCCGGAAATGGGCATGACAAATCGCTGCATGCGCTGGACAAATATACCGACCTGAAGACCGCGTGGATCCAACTGTAAAGCAGGTTTTGCGAGGCAAAACCTGCGGCCTCCGGCGGGAGTATTTGGGGAAAGATGAAAGGGCTTATGTGCTTCAGGGCGCAGGCCGCAGGGAGAACGGAATATGACGAGCAAAACGATCCTGGTTGCCGGAACCTATGACACCAAGGACGATGAGCTGGGATATCTGGCAGAGGTGATCCGCGGTCAGGGCGGCTATGTGCTGACAATGGATGTGAGCGTGCTGGGCGATCCCAGCCAGCCAACAGATGTCAGCAAGCATGAGGTGGCTGAGGCCGGGGGCAGTTCGATCCAGGCGGCAATCGACTCCGGTGACGAGAATACTGCCATGCAGATCATGGGTGCGGGGGCTGCTGCCAAGGCTCTGGAGCTGTACCGTGCGGGCCGCATTGATGGCGTGATCGTGCTGGGCGGCACTATGGGCACGGATCTGGCGCTGGACATGTGCGCGGCCCTGCCGGTGGGGGTGCCCAAGTACATAGTCTCCACCGTTGCGTTTTCACCGCTGATGCCTCCGGAGCGGATGCCGGCCGATGTGCAGATGATCCTTTGGGCGGGCGGGCTTTACGGTCTCAACTCGATCTGCAAGGCGTCGCTCAGCCAGGCAGCCGGTGCGGTGCTGGGGGCTGCGCGGGCAGTGGAGCCGCCCAAACGCGGCCGGCCGCTGATTGGCATGACCTCCTTCGGTAAGACCGTGCTGCGTTATATGGTGGCGCTGAAACCCGCCTTGGAGGACCGCGGGTTCGAAGTGGCGGTGTTCCACGCCACCGGAATGGGCGGGCGCGCATTTGAGAGCCTGGCGGCGGAGGGCGCATTTGCCGCGGTGATGGATTTTGCCCCGCAAGAGGTTTCGAACCACCTGTTCGGCGGGCTTTCGGCTGGGGCGGACCGGATGACCAATGCCGGGAAATCCGGCACGCCGCAGATGGTGGCGCCGGGCTGCTACGATCTGGTGGATTTTGTGGGCTGGCAGGAGACGCCGACACAGCTGCGAGACCGGGAGACACATGCCCACAACCGGCTGCTGACCTCTGCCATGCTGGAAGCGGGGGAAAGGCGGCAGGTGGCGCAGGCGATCTGCGGCAAGCTCTCTTCTGCGCAAGCTCCGGTGGCGCTGTTGCTGCCGGCTGGCGGCTGCAACGAATGGGACCGCCCCGGCGCTCCACTGTATGATGCGGAGGGGCTGGGGGTCTTTTGTGATGAAATGCGGCGCGGCTGCCCGGGGAATGCTCAGCTGCATGAGTTGGACTGCCATATCAATGATGCAGAGTTCTCTGCCAAGGTCTTGGAAATCCTGGATGGCTGGATCAGCAGCGGAGTGGTCGAAGCCAGCTGATAGGCCACATTGCTGGTTTGCCTGATAAGGTGTTTCAAAAAGTTTCCATTTACATCGGTTTCTGTTACGTAACCGCCAGCATGACAGGCGGCCTGAGGCTGTGGGCACCGCGACGCGGGGTTTGCGGTTTTTCTGCTGCCATTGGGGCTTGGCGCCGGTTCGGCTGCTGTGCCTAATCTGTTGGGAGCCAGGCGCAGGCACTGCCGCCGCGGAAGAGAGAGGAAAACCGGATGAGTGAAGCCATTGCATATGAGCGCGTCGGCGATATTGCCGTTCTGAAGGCGCAGAACCCGCCTGTGAACGCACTGGGCATTGATGTGCGCAAGGGGCTGCTGGCCGGGGTTGAGCGTGCTGAAGTGGAGGGTGCCAAGGCGGTGCTGATCTACGGTGAAGGCAGGACATATTTTGCTGGCGCCGATATCCGCGAATTCGGCAAACCGCCGCAGGAACCTTGGCTGCCGGGCCTGTGCAACCGGATCGAAGCCTCGCCGCTGCTCGTGGTTTCTGCCATGCACGGCACTGCGCTGGGCGGCGGGCTGGAGGTGGCCTTGTCGTCGCATTACCGGATTGCGGTGCCTTCGGCCAAGATGGGGCTGCCGGAGGTCAACCTGGGCATCCTGCCCGGGGCTGGCGGCACCCAGCGGCTGCCGCGTCTGTCCGGGTCTGAGGTGGCGTTGGAGATGATTACCACGGGCCGCCACATCAGCGCGGCGGAGGCGCTGGACAAGGGTATCATCGACCGCATCGAAGAGGGCGAGCCGCGTGAAATCGGCCTGACGTATGCGCAGGAACTGCTGGATGCCGGCGCGCCGCGCCGGGCTGTTGGGGAAATGCCTGCGCCGGAAGCGGTGGATTTTGATGCAGCCTATGAGGCGACGCTGAAGAAAGGCCGCGGCCAGCTGTCTCCGGCGACGGCCGTGCGGGCGGTGCAGGCGGCGGTAGAGGCTGAGAGCTTTGAAGCCGGGCTCAAGCGCGAACGCGCGCTGTTCACTGAGCTGATGGAATCGGATCAGCGGCAGGGGCTGATCCATGCCTTCTTCTCGGAGCGGGCGGTCAGCAAGCTGCCGGAACTGGAAGGCGTTGAACCGCGGGACGTTTCCGCCATGGGGGTGATCGGAGGCGGCACCATGGGCGCGGGCATCGCCACTGCAGCGCTGCTGGCTGGATTGCTGGTGGTGTTGGTCGAAATGACCGAAGAGGGGGTTGCTGCAGCGCGCGGCCGGATCGAGGGTAATCTGCAGGGGGCCCTGAAACGGGGCAAGATCACCCAGGCGCAATATGATCAGCTGACCGGCGAGGCACTGACCGTGTCCACGGACTATGCCGCGCTGGGCCAGGTGGATCTGGTGGTCGAGGCCGTGTTCGAGGACATGGGCGTCAAGCGTGAGGTTTTTGGCAAGCTTGACGCGCATTGCAAGCCGGGGGCGGTGCTGGCGACCAATACCTCCTATCTGGATGTGGATGAGATCGCCGCGGCAACTTCCCGCCCGCAGGATGTGATTGGGTTGCATTTTTTCTCGCCCGCGCATGTGATGAAGCTTTTGGAAGTTGTGGTGGCGGAGAAGACTGCGCCGGAAGTTCTGGCCACCGGCTTTGCCCTGGGCAAGCGGTTGAAGAAGGTCGCTGTGCGCTCTGGCATCTGTGACGGATTCATCGGCAACCGGATCATGAACGCCTACCGCAAGGCGGCGGAATATGTGGTGCTGGATGGGGCGTCGCCCTACCAGGTGGACAAGGTGGTGACCACTTTCGGTTTCCCCATGGGGCCGTTTGCAATGGGGGATCTTGCCGGGCTGGATATCAATTGGGCCGCCCGCAAGCGCCGTGCGCCGACGCGGGATCCGCGCGAGCGGGTGCCGCGGTTCTACGAGCTGCTCTGCGAGGGCGGCGATTTCGGCCAGAAGACCGGCAAGGGATTCTATGTCTATGAGGCAGGCAAGCGCGGCGGCGTGCCGAACCCGGAGGTGGCGGAGCTGATTTCCAAGGATCAGGAGCAGCAGGGTGTGACCCCGCGGGAGTTCTCCGACGCGGAGGTGTTGCGCCGCTATATGTGCGCTATGGTCAACGAGGCCGCCAAGGTGGTGGGCGAAGGCATCGCCCGGCGCCCGCTGGATGTGGATATGGTGATGCTGTTCGGCTATGGCTTCCCCCGCTTCTGGGGCGGGCCGCTGAAATGGGCGGATCTGCAGGGGCTGGATGGCATCCTGGCCGATATCAAGACCTATGCGGTTGAGGACGGGTTCTTCTGGCAGCCCGCGCCGCTGCTTGAGAAGCTGGTCGCTGAGGGCAAAACCTTCGACTCACTGAACAAAAGCAGCTGAACTGGCGGGCAGGCGCCCTTCCGGCCCGTCGAGGGCCATCAGGACGCGGCCCGGCTTTGCCGGGCTGGGCACGCAAACGCTGACCGTAGCACGAAAAAGCGCCGCGCGGAACGCGCGGCGCCTGGCCCAACAAGAGCAGCGCATCTTGGATGCGCCCGGCGATTGGCGGGAGAGGCCGGTGCTCAGGTCCAGGTGCCTTCGGTCGAGGCACGGATCTTGCGGATGTTCTCGCCGTAGACTTCCGGAGTGTTGACCGAGCCTCCCTTGAACACTGCGGAGCCTGCGACCAGCACGTCGGCGCCGGCTTCGGCCACCAGCGGCGCGGTGGTGGGGTCGACACCGCCGTCGATCTCGATATGCACAGGACGGTCGCCGATCATCGAACGCAGGCGGCGGATTTTGGCGGTCATGTCGATGAACTTCTGGCCGCCAAAGCCCGGGTTCACGGTCATCACGCAGACAAGGTCTGTCAGGTCCAGCAAATGTTCCACCGCCTCAGCCGGGGTTCCGGGGTTCAGCGCGACGCCTGCTTTCATACCCGCCCCGCGGATCGCCTGCAGGGTGCGGTGGATGTGCGGGCCTGCCTCAATATGGGCGGTTAGCACATCGGCACCGGCATCGGCATAGGCGTCGATATAGGGATCGACCGGCGCGATCATCAGGTGCACGTCCATCACGGTTTTCACATGCGGGCGGAACGCCTTCACGGCTTGCGGACCGAAGGTGAGGTTCGGCACGAAATGCCCATCCATCACATCCACATGCACCCAGTCTGCGCCTTGGGATTCGATCGCCTGGATCTCCTGGCCAAAGTTGGCGAAATCGGCAGACAGGATGGAGGGCGCAATCTTGATCTTGCGGTCAAAGGACATCTGGCAGCTTCCTTTTGCAAAGGGAAATGAGGAGTCGCAGGCCGTATAGACTGTCCGGACCGCTGTGCACAGGGGGCAGATTGCGCAGCGGGTCCGTTTCCTTGAGTGCCGCGCCTTCGGGTTGCGCCGGGCCGCGTTACAAAACTTTCACGGCAGTGACACATGAGCTTTGAGCAGGGCGGCTAGGCAATCCCGGAACGAGAAGGGAGCGCCCCGGTGCTGCGCATTGACAAACTGACCAAACGTTTCGGCGGTAAGATCGCGGTGGATACCGCCACGCTGGACATCGACAAGCCCTGCATGATCGGCATCATTGGCCGCTCCGGCGCAGGCAAATCCACCTTGCTGCGGATGCTGAACCGGCTGGAGGACGCCAGCAGTGGGCGCATCCTTTTCAAGGACCGCGAAATCACCGGCCTGAAGGGCAGGGACAAGCGCGCCTGGCAGTCCGAGTGCGCGATGATTTTCCAGCAGTTCAACCTGGTGCCGCGGATGGATGTGGTGTCCAACGTTCTGCACGGCACGTTGAACCGCCGCAATGCGATGGCGACGCTGTTCAACCTGTACCCAATGGCTGATATTCACACGGCGATCGACATCCTCGACCGCCTCGGCATTGCCGAACATGCGGCAAAGCGGGCGGAGGCGCTGTCGGGCGGTCAGCAGCAACGGGTGGCGATTGCCCGGGCGCTGATGCAGAACCCGAAAATCATTCTGGCGGATGAGCCGATTGCCTCGCTGGACCCGATGAACGCCCAAACCGTGATGGAGGCACTGCGCCGCATCCACGAGGAAGACGGGCGCACCGTGATTGCCAACCTGCATACGCTGGACACCGCGCGCCGCTATTGCGACCGGGTGGTCGGGATGCGCGACGGGCGCATCGTCTTTGACGGGCTGCCGGAGCAGCTGACCACCGGTGTGGCCCGGGAGATCTACGGCGCCGGAGAGGAATTTTCCGAGGCCGCCACCTCAACCGAGATCGAAAGGCTGGAAAAGACGGACGCGATGCGCTCCGCCATTCCCGCTGAGTAAGCCCGAACCTGAATTCATCGACCCGGCGGGCTGCTCTGCCGGGACCCAACCGGAGAGACATGAGATGAAGAAACTGATTGCTGCCGTTCTGGCAACCACTGCGCTGACTGCCCCTGTTGCGGCAGAAGAGATCAAGGAATTCCGCATCGGTATTCTGGGCGGCGAAAACGCTCAGGACCGTTTGAGCAAGCAGGAGTGTCTGCGTGAACAGAGCGAGGAGCTGCTGGGTGTCGAGACCAAGCTGTTTGCCCCTGCCGACTATAATGGCGTGATCCAGGGCCTTTTGGGCGGCACCATCGACATGGCGTGGCTGGGTGCCTCTGGCTATGCCAAGACCTATCTGTCAGATCCTGAAGCGGTTGAACCGGTTCTGGTCAAGGTCAACAGTGATGGCGGCTATGGCTACTATTCCATCGGATTTGCCCGCAAGGACAGCGGAGTTGCCTCGCTGGCGGATCTTAAGGGCAAGACCTTCGGTTTCGGCGACCCGAACTCCACCTCGGGCTACCTGATCCCCTCGATCGAAATCCCGCAGGTGACCGGAGCCACCATGGACTCCGGCGACTACTTCGGTGAAGTGAAATTTACCGGCGGGCATGAGCAGACCATCGTTGCGGTTGCCAATGGCGATGTGCAGGGCGGCGTGACCTGGGCGGACGGCCTGGGTGAGTGGGAAGACGGCTACAACTCCGGCGCGCTGCGTCGTGCGGTTGATGCAGGCCTGGTCGACATGAACGACATGGTCGAAATCTGGAAATCCGCACCGATCCCGGAAGGCCCGTTTGTGCTGCGCACCGAGCTGCCCGAAGATGTGAAGGTCAAGATGACCGGATTGCTGGCCTCGATGAACTCCATCGACCCGGACTGCATGTATAACGTGCTGGGCGGCGAATCCAAAGGCCTGATGCCGATCACCCATGACGCCTATGAGGTCATCATCGAAGCCCGGAAACTGAAGTCCGAGTAATTTCAGCCCAGGACTTATTCAACTGTGCTCTGCGGGGTTCCGGGCGTGCACTGGAACTCCGTAATTTCCCGATAGCAGTTGCATCGGGCATCATTTGAAGACCAGGAAACCCAAATGGCAGATTTAACAGCCGCCCGGCCGGGCATCGAGGACATCCGGCGGCACTACACTGCTCATACCCAGCGCAAGCGGCTCTATGGCGGTATCCTTCTGGCGGTTTTTGTGGCGCTGATGGCCGCGGGGTTCCGCACTGCGGATGCGCGCAATGCAGGCTCCTTTGCCGACGGGTTCACCCGCATCTTTGATTACCCGTCCGAGGTTCTTGCGGAAGCCGCCGAAAAGGCCGCGCAGCTGCCGGGGCATGTGGTGCATTTCTTTCCGGCACTGGTGGAGACGTTGAACATCGCCGCCGCCTCGACCCTGATTGGGGCCGTGTTTGGCACCCTGCTGTCACTGCTGGCGACCCGTGGCATGGCGCCCTGGCCTATGCTGATCCCGCTGTTCCGCCGCATCAGCGACATCTGCCGGGCCATACCGGAAATCGTCATTGCGCTGGTGCTGATCTTTGTCTTGGGCGGCGGGCCGGTGCCAGCGATGATCGCCATCGCCATCCACACCGCCGGCGCGCTGGGGAAGCTGTTTTCCGAGGTGAACGAGAATGCCTCCCTGAAACCGGTTGAGGGCCTCACCTCGGTCGGGGCCACATGGGCGCAGCGGATGACACTGGGGGTCATTCCGCAGGTCGGCCCGAATTATGTGAGCTATGCGCTGCTGCGGTTTGAGATCAATATCCGGGCCTCTGCCATCCTTGGCTTTGTCGGTGCGGGCGGCATCGGCTATGAGCTGAAGAACGCCATGTCCTGGGGGCAGGGGCGCTACGACGAGGCCGCCGCGATCTTCCTTCTTCTGTTTGTCACCATCGTGGCCGTTGACCAGCTGTCCGGCCTCTTGCGTGACCGCCTGACCAATGGAGCGAAGGCATGACCACTTTTGACACCACCCTGACGCCGTCGGACCTGAAGTATGACATTTCTCGGCTGTTCCTCAGGAAGCGGCTGATGAACTTTGCCCTGCCCGCTGCGGTGCTGGCCTATCTGGCCTATGTTCTTGTAGCCTTTGACATGGCCGGCCTGTGGGAGCGTGCCAGCCTGGACAACGCCAAGACCCTGGTCAGCGACAGCTACAGTTACAAGACCCATGTCACCCGCGACAACCGCAGCGGTGAGGTGTCGGTGGCGATTGAGGGCGAGCGCAAGGCGGCCTATCCCGATGGCATGTCACCGGAGTGGGTAGCCCTGGGCGAGACCACAGTCATTGATCTGGAGGGCGGGCATAGGGTCACCTTCGGCCCGGAGGCCATCGCATACGTGATCCCCGGCTATGGCACTGTGCGGGCCAGCCCGAGCCGCGGCGCGGGCGTGCAAGCGGAACTGCCTGCCGGTGATGTGCCGGAATGGATCAGCGTTTCGAAGAACCGCCTGGCCATAACCACGGAGGCCGGGCGCCTGACCGTGACCCGCGACCGGGCGGAAGTTTTCCGCTATTTCGCGGGATGGGAGCTGTTCTTCTTTACCCTCGACAGCCCGTATTACGGCATGGGGGCAGGGGAACTTCTGCAGCGCGCTGCCACCAGCGAGGGTGGTGCAATCTTCCAGGAGTTCTGGACCAACAAGATGTGGCGCCATCAGGATGTGGCCTGGGCCATTGCTGAGACCCTGCTGATGGCCTTCCTGGGTACTATTGGTGCGGGCATCATTGCGCTGCCGCTGGCCTTTTTGGCGACCCGAAACTTCATGCCCCTGCGCAGCATCCGCTTTGCCATGCGCCGCCTCTTCGACTTTGTGCGTGGCGTCGATTCGCTGATCTGGACGGTGGTGCTGGCGCGGGCCTTTGGCCCCGGTCCGCTGACCGGCGCGCTGGCGATTTTGGTGACCGATACCGGCACCTTTGGCAAGATCTTCTCCGAGGCGCTGGAGAACGTTGACCAGAAGCAGATCGAGGGGGCGGCCTCAACCGGAGCCAAGCCGGTGCAACGCTACCGCTTCGGGGTAATCCCGCAGATTACGCCGGTTCTGCTGAGCCAGCTCCTGTATTTTCTCGAGTCAAACACACGGTCGGCGACCATAATCGGCGCGATCACCGGTGGCGGCATCGGGTTGTTGCTGACCCAGGCGATCATCACCCAGAAGGACTGGGAGGAGGTGGCCTATTACATTACCTTGATAATTCTGATGGTGATGCTGATGGACTGGTTCTCCGGCTGGCTGCGCCGCCGCCTGATCAAGGGCGAGGGCGAGGGCGGCAAGGCCAAGCGCAAGCCGCGGAAAGCAGAGGGCGAAGCCTTTCTGCTGCCCTGACCCGGTTTCGGATTTCAACAATAGGACAGCTCATGGCTCGTTTACAGGGCGAGGCGCCGCTCATCCACCCGGACTGCACGATCACTGGCAGTAGTTTAGGTGCCTATGTGGAGATTGGGGCCGGCAGCCGGGTGGCAAACGCGGTGCTCGGCGACTACAGCTATTGCGACCGGATCTGTGACATTGCCAACGCAGAGATCGGCAGGTTTGCCAATATTGCCAGCTTCGTGCGGATCGGCGCCTCTGACCACCCGATGGAGAAAGCTTCTCTGCACCACTTTCTCTACCGTTCGGCAAGCTACTGGGATGATGCGGAAGATGACGCGGAGTGGTTTGACCGCCGCGCCGGGCGTACTGCCAGTATCGGACATGACACCTGGATCGGCCATGGGGCGATGATCAAGCCAGAGGTGACCATCGGGCATGGCGCTGTTGTGGCCTCAGGCGCGGTAGTGACCAAGGATGTAGCGCCTTACACGGTCGTTGGCGGCAACACCGCCAAGGTGATCCGCCGCCGTTATCCTGAAGCGGTTGCCGAGCAGATGATGGACCTGGCCTGGTGGAACTGGAGCCACGATGCGCTGCGCACCGCGCTGCCGGATTTCCGCATATTGCGGGCAGAAGCGTTCCTGGAAAAGTACTCTTGATCCGGAATGCAAATACTCCCGCCTGCTGCTGCACATTCGAAGAATGTGCCTCACAGTTGGGCGTGGCGCCGCTGCGCGGCGAATTCAGTCTGCTGAGAAGCGCTTCAGGGGCAGGTGTGCCCTGAAGCGCCAGTTCTATTCTCAGGTCTGCCAGCCCCGCCTCAAGGGCAAAAAGCGCTGCGCGCCGCCGTTTTGCGGCCCTTGACCCGGGGCTGGCAGAGGTCAGGCGGCGCCTGCGTCGACCAGTTGGGTGGCAATGTCTAGGAAGACCTTGGCCTGGGGGCTGCCGGGCTCGGCTGCCACGATTGGGGTGCCGTTGTCGCCGGCCAGCCGCACGTCCAGGTGCAGCGGCACTTCGCCAAGCAGCGGCACGTCTAGCTTTTGCGCTTCCTGCGCCACGCCGCCATGGCCGAATACGTGTTCCTCATGGCCGCAGTTGGAGCAGATGTGAGTGGACATGTTCTCGATCATGCCCAAGACTGGCACGTTCATCTTGCGGAACATGTCGATGCCCTTGCGCGCGTCGATCAACGCCACGTCTTGCGGGGTGGAGACCACGATGGCGCCGTCCACATGAGTTTTTTGCGCCAGCGTCATCTGCACGTCGCCGGTACCCGGCGGCAGGTCGACGATCAGCACGTCCAGCTCGCCCCATTGCACTTGCAGAAGCATTTGCTGCAAAGCGCCCATCAGCATCGGTCCGCGCCAGATCACAGCCTGATCCTCGCCGGTCATAAGCCCCATCGACATCATAGTGACGCCATGGTTGCGCAGAGGCAGGATGGTCTTGCCGTCCGGGCTCGCGGGGCGGCCGCTGACGCCCAGCATCTTGGGCTGAGACGGGCCATAGACATCGGCATCCAGCAGGCCCACCTTGCGCCCTTGCATCGCCAAGGCGCAGGCGATGTTGGCCGAGACGGTGGATTTGCCGACGCCGCCCTTGCCCGAGGCTACGGCGAGGATCCGTGCCACGCCTGGCACTTTCTGCGGCGCTTGCTGCTGGGGCTGGGCAGTTGTCTTTGGCTTCAGGTCCGGCGGCGCCTTTTCCGAATGGGCGGTCAGCATGGCAGAGACCTTCTCCACCCCCGGCAGCGCTGCGACGGCTGCGTCGGCCTTGTCGCGTACCGGGCCGTATGCTTCGGACTTTCCGGGATCGATCTCCAGCACAAAGCGGACGGTGCTGCCGTCGACGGTCACCGCGCGGGCGATGCCTGCGCTGACGATGTCGCCGCCGCTGACGGGATCGGTGATGGATTTGAGCGCCTCGAGGACGGTTTCACGGGTGACGGTCACGCCGGTCTCCTGTAGCTGGTCATGTCTTGCGCTATTTCTGGCGCAATTCAGCGGGTCATGCCAGCGGTACCCGGACGGGAGTTTGATTTAGCGCATCCTGGAGTCAGCTTTTTTGCCGGCTGGCCTTGTTGAGGGCCAAAGGCCTTGCGGCAAACGCTGCAGCGCCGCGCTTCAGAGCGGCGCTGGGCCCAACGGGAGGAGGCCCGCGGGGCCGAGGACGGGCGGGAGGATCCAGTCAGCTGGCCAGCGCGACCTCGGCAGCATTCATCACAGTGCCGATGCGGCGGCCAGTGTCCAGCATCCGGTTGGAGAATCCCCATTCGTTGTCATACCAGCTGACAACACGCACCAGCCCGTTGGCGGTAACGGAGGTCTGGGCAGCAGCAAAGCAGCTGGAGTGGGGGTCGTGGTTGAAGTCGACAGAGACCAGCGGATCCTCCTCGTAGGACAGAACCCCCTCCAGACCGTTTCCGGCGGCTGCCTTGACCGCGCCGTTGACAGCTTCAACCGTGGCAGGTCGCTCAGGCACAAAGCTCAGATCCACAACGGAGACATTGGCGGTGGGAACCCGGATGGCAGAGCCTTCCAGCCGGCCCTTCAGATGCGGCAGGACCTCGGAGATCGCCCGGGCCGCACCAGTGGAGGTGGGGATCATGGACAGTGAGGCTGCACGGGCGCGGTAGAGATCCTCGTGGCTGGTGTCATGGGTCGGCTGGTCGCCGGTATAGGCGTGGATTGTGGTCATGTAGCCGGTCTTGATGCCAAAGGCGTCGTCCAGCACCTTGGCCAGCGGCGCCAGGCAGTTGGTGGTGCAGGAGGCGTTGGAGACGATCAGGTCTTCCGCTGCCAGATCCATGTGGTTGACGCCATAGACCACCGTGCGGTCGGCATCCTTGCCGGGGGCGGAGATCAGCACCCGCCTGGAGCCGTTCTGAAGATGCCGCGCTGCCTGTGCGCGGGCAGTAAACAGGCCCGTGCACTCATAGGCGATGTCAACATCCTGCCAGGGCAAATCTTCCGGGTTGCGTATCGCACTCAGACGGATGCTGTGAGGACCGACGCGGATCAAGTTATCGGCCAAAAACACGGGTGTCTTCAGGCGTCCGTGAACGCTGTCGTATTTCAGCAGGTGCACAAGAGTCTCCGGGGGCGAAAGGTCGTTGATGGCCACCACCTCGATATCCTTGGCATCGCTTTCCAGCAGCGCCCGCAGCACCCCGCGGCCAATCCGCCCGAAGCCGTTGATTGCAATCTTCAGTGTCATCTCTGATCTCCGGCTGTTGCACCGGAAGTGAATCCGGTAGCGATAACGATTTCGATACCGGTACCGATATCGATAACGGTAGGCTAAATCAACCCCCGCGCCCGCCAGCGGCCCCTTGCAGCGGCCAGCAAACTGCAAGAGCATGGGTGCATGACGAAGAAACTGCTGCTGAAAGACGTCGCGAAACTGGCGGGAGTGAGCGAAATGACCGCCTCCCGCGCGCTGCGCGGCGCCCCGGATGTCTCCGCCAAGACCAAGGCGAAGATCGAGGAAATTGCCCGCACCCATGGCTACGTGCCGAATCGGATTGCCGGGTCCTTGTCCTCGCAATCGGTCAACCTGGTGGCAGTGGTGGTGCCCTCGCTCAACAGCTTCGTCTTCCCCGAGGTGCTCTCGGGTATTTCTGCTGTCTTGAAAGACAGCCCTTTGAAGCCGGTGGTCGGGGTGTCGGGTTATGATCTGGAGGAAGAAGAAAGTGTCATCCGTGAAATGCTCAGCTGGCGGCCCTCGGGACTGATCGTTGCCGGGCTGGAGCATACGGAGGCTACACGGCGCATGCTGCAGCAGGCCGATTGCCCGGTGGTTGAGGTGATGGATGTGGATGGTGATCCGGTGCGGCACTGCATTGGCATTTCACATCTGCAGGCTGGCCGCGATATGGCAGAGCAGATCCTGGTAGGCGGCTACCGCAGGATCGGTTTTATCGGAACCAAGATGCCGCAGGATTTCCGCGCCCGGAAACGGTTTGACGGCTTCACGGACGGACTGGCAGCGCAAGGTGTGGCACTTGCCGACCTGGAACATTATTCCGGCGAAAGCTCGATCCAGACCGGCCGCCAGCTGACGTCACAGATGCTTGCGCGCAGCCCGGACCTTGATTGCATTTACTATTCCAGCGATGTGATGAGCGTGGGCGGGCTGATGCATTGTTTGGTCGCGGGACTGTCGGTTCCCGGCGATATTGCGCTGGCAGGCTTCAACAACCTGCAAATTTTGCAGGGGCTGCCGCTACAACTGGCGACCACCGATGCCTGCCGCCATGAAATCGGAGAGCGTGCGGCGCGGATCATCCTGAAATCACGGGAAACCCGCGGGGCAGAGAGGCTGGTTTTCGACCGTCTGACACCTGCGATCAGCTTAGGGGAAACTCTATAGCCCGGTGCTGGTGAATGCGGCAGCTGTTTCCGGCGAAGGCAATAGGCAGCAGAACGGTTTTCAGTAGCTTTGCGGCGCCCCGTGGGGCAGCCTGTGGACAGCCAGTCCAGTCAAGCCAGCCGGAAAAGGAGCCGAGATGCCCCAGTATAACGACATGTTCGAACTGTCCGTTGAGGACATGGAACTGATCGAAACCGCTCTGCAGACCACTAGGGACAGCTTGTCTGAGAGCCAGCCTGTCCCTGGCAGCAGCGCGGAGGAAACATTGCGCCGCGTCCACGAACTGCTGGGCCGCCTGCACAATCAGAAGATTTTTTATTACCCCAAGGACAAGGTCTACGTCAGCGGCTGACGCTGCATGAAAAAGCGCTCCCCGCAGGACGGAGAGCGCTGCAGCCTGGCAAAAGGCTTGTTCCTCACATTGCAGCTTTGAACAGCTGGGTGAGGTTCTCTTCGGTCAGCTCAATGGGGTTGCCACCGCAGGAGGGGTCGGTGATGGCGCCCTTGACCAGTTCGGGGACGGCAGCCTCAGTGACACCCAGCTCCGAGAGACCGCGTGGGATGCTCAAGGAGTTGTTCAGCTCCTGCACGAAGCGCCGGAAGCCGTCAAAGCCGCCCGCAATTCCCAGGTAAGCCGCCGCCATGGTGAAACGGTCCGCAATCGCCGGCGCGTTGAACTCAAGAACGGCGGGCATGCAGACCGCGTTGGTGGTACCGTGGTGGGTGTTGAAATGGGCGCCGATGGGATGGCTCATCGCGTGGATTGCGCCGAGGCCTTTCTGGAAGGCGGTGGCGCCCATTGCCGCCGCCGACATCATCTGGGCGCGGGCCTCGATGTCCGTCCCATCCGCATAGGCGCGCGGCAGGTAGTGTTTGACCAGCCGCATGCCCTCCAGTGCGATGCCCTGGGACATCGGGTGGTAATGGGGTGAGGAAAACGCCTCGACACAATGGGCAAAGGCGTCCAGCCCGGTGCCTGCGGTGATGAACTTGGGCATGCCGACGGTCAGTTCGGGATCGCAGATCACCACGGCGGGCAGCACCTTGGGGTGGAAGATGATCTTCTTCTGGTGGGTGACGCTATCGGTGATCACGCTGGCGCGGCCGACTTCGGAGCCGGTTCCGGCAGTGGTCGGCACCGCGATGATCGGCGCGATGGCATCGGCATCGGCGCGGGTCCACCAGTCGCCGATGTCCTCAAAATCCCACACGGGGCGGGTCTGTCCCGCCATGAAGGCCACCATCTTGCCCAGATCCAGGCCGGAGCCGCCGCCAAAGGCGATCACCCCGTCATGGCCGCCCGCGTTATAGGCGGCAACGCCGGCCTCCAGGTTCTTTTCATTCGGATTGGGGTCGACCTCGGAGAACATCGCCCGGCCCAGGCCCGCGGCCTCCATGATATCCAGGGCCGATTGGGTGACCGGCAGGTCGGCCAGACCCTTGTCGGTGACCAGCAGCGGCTTCTTGATGCCGGCGGAAGCACAGGCGTCCGCCAGTTCCTTGATCCGGCCAGCGCCGAACTTGATTGCGGTCGGGTAGGACCAGTTTCCAACGAGAGACATATCGTGTTCCTTTGATGCTAAGGCCCGCCCCGGGGAGGAGACGCCGGGGCGGGCGAATCCGTCCGTCAGCCGGTGACCTTTTTCAGGTGATAGGACTTCGGACGGGTCAGATTGTGATAGCCGATGACCGAGAGGCCGCCGCCGCGCCCCGTATCCTTGCAGCCGGTCCAGCACAGGCCGGGATCCAGGTAATCGGCGCGGTTCATGAAGACGGTGCCGGTCTCGATCCGGTCCCCCACGGCTTGCGCCCGCTCCACGTCCGCAGTCCAGAGCGAAGCGGTGAGGCCGAAGTCGCTGTCGTTCATCAGCTGGATGGCTTCAGCGTCGGAGGACACCTTCATGATGCCCACCACCGGACCAAAGCTTTCCTCGCGCATCACTCGCATATCGTGGGTCACATTGGTCAGGATCTGCGGCGTCAGGTAAGCGCCGCCGTCATCCTCGGCGAAGGGCTCGATATGGGCCACCGCGCCCGCCTCAACGGCCTCGGCAATCTGGCCGCGTACCTCTTCGGCAAAGCGCACATTGGCCATCGGGCCGATGGTGGTCGCTTCATCCAGCGGGTTGCCCAGCTTGTAGCCCTTCACAATGGCAATGGCCTTCTCCAGGAAGGCATCATAGAGGCTTTCATGCACATAGATCCGCTCGATGCCGCAGCAGCACTGGCCGGAGTTGAACATGGCGCCGTCGATCAGCGTGTCCACCGCCGCATCCAGGTCGGCGTCTTCCATCACATAGCCCGGATCCTTGCCGCCCAGCTCGGTGCCGACGCCGGTGAAAGTGCCCGCCGCGGCGCGTTCCATCGCCTGGCCGCCGCCGACCGAGCCGGTGAAGTTCACGAAGTTGAACGCACGTGCCGCAATCAGCTCCGAGGTGGTGCCATGGTCCAGAAACACATTCTGGAACACATCCTGAGGCACGCCCGCGGAATGGAATGCCTGCGCCATCCGCTCGCCCGCCAAGAGCGTCTGGGTGGCGTGTTTCAGCACCACCGCATTGCCAGCAATCAGCGCAGGCGCCACGGTGTTGACCGCGGTCATATAGGGGTAGTTCCAGGGCGCCACCACAAACACCACCCCATGCGGCAGGCGCTTGATATAGCGTTTAAAGGTCCCGTCCTCGCCCACCTCGATATCCGCCAGCGCCTCTTCGGCGATCTTGGCCATATGGCTGGCACGCTCATTGAAGCCGCCGAACTCGCCGCCATAGCGCACCGGCCGGCCCATCATCCGCGCCAGCTCCGGCACGATCTCATCATTCATCGCGCCAACAGCAGCCACACCCGCCATCACCAGCTCGATGCGCTCCTGCAGCGGCCGCGCCGCCCAAGCCGCTTGCGCCGCCCGCGCCCGCTCCGCTGCCGCAAAGGCGTCCTCGCGCGAGAGCACCTCGCGCTCCGCAAAGACCGATCCGTCAACCGGCGAGATGCATTTCAATACCTGGCCCATTGCCATTCACTCCATTCAGGAAGGGCATCGCCCTCTTCCTCTTGCCAGAAATATCCCGGGGTCCGGGGCAGCGCCCCGGCGTGTCCGGCTCACGCCCGCTCGAACCCGCGCGCAATCTCGTAGTCTGTGACCACCCGGTCGAAATCCTCGATCTCCACTTCCGCCGCGCGGACGTAGTGGTCCACCACCTCATCGCCCATCGCCTTGCGCAGCATGCCCGAGCCCTTCAGCGCCGCCGCCGCATCGCGCAATGTGCCGGGGATCATGCCGCTGTCGCCCTGGTAGACATCGCCCTTGGCGGGGGGCTGCAGCTCCAGCCCTTCCTCGATGCCCGCAATGCCCGCCGCCAGCATGCCCGCCATCGCCAGATAGGGGTTCATGTCAGAGCCCGGGATCCGGCACTCCACCCGGATCGCCTTGGTTCCATCCCCGCACAAGCGGTAGCCCGCAGTGCGGTTGTCCACCGACCAGATGATGCGTGTGGGCGCAAAGGTGCCCTTCATGAAGCGTTTGTAGCTGTTGATATAAGGCGCCATGAAGGCGGTGTAGTCGGGCGCGTATTTCAGCAATCCGGCCATGTAATTCTTCATCAGGGCGGACATGCCCAGCTCGTCCGTTTCGTCAAAGAACGCAGGCTTGCCGTCCTGCCACAGCGACTGGTGCACATGGGAGGAGGAGCCGACCTTTTCGTGGCTCCACTTCGGCAGGAAGGTCACCGCATGGCCCTGTTGCTCCGCAATCTCCTTGACGCCATGTTTGGCAATGGTGTGGTACTCCGCCGTCGCCATCGCCGGGGCGTATTTGATATTGAGCTCCTCCTGGCCGGTCTCCGCCTCGCCCTTGGAGTTCTCGACCGGCAGGCCCGCATCCCACAGGTGGTTGCGGATGGGGCGCATCACATGCTCCTCGCGGCTGGTCTGCAGGATGGAGTAATCCTCGTTGTAGCCGGAGATCGGCGCCAGGTCGCGGAAGCCTGAGCGGCGGATCTCGTCAAAGCTTTTCTCGAACAGGAAAAACTCCAGCTCGGTGGCGCACATCGCCTCATAGCCCATCGCCTTCAGGCGGTTCACCTGCCGCTTCAGGATCGCGCGGGGGGAGTGGGAGACTTCCTCGTGGGTGTGGTGATCGAGCACGTCGCAGAGCACCATCACCGTGCCCTCCAGCCACGGCACAGGGCGCAGGGTGGAGAGGTCGGGCTTCATCACATAATCGCCATAGCCCCGCTCCCAAGAGGTCGAGACATAGCCGTCCGGCGTCGCCATCTCCAGATCCGTCGCCAAGAGGTAATTGCAGCAATGCGTCTCCTCCCAGGCCCCGGCAACAAAATGCTTGGCGTGGAAGCGCTTGCCCATCAGGCGGCCCTGCATGTCAACAAGGCAAACCAGAACCGTATCAACGGTGCCATCCGAAACCTGGCCTTTAAGTGTGTCGAAGGAGAGCATGAGCGGCCCTTTGTCTGTTGCGCGCAAAACTTTTGCACAAAAATTTTGGCAAATTCCTAGGGTAAGGAATTTGGCCCGCTGCGGCGCAGGCCAAATTCCGTTTTCAACCGGTGCGTCAGCTGTAGCGGTAGGGGCGGCCGGCTTTCTGCATGTCAGCGTTATACTTCTTGAAGATCTCCACAACCTTCGCCTTGGTTTCGGACTCGGCTGCGATCTCGTCCCAGAACTTCACCGCCGCGTCTTCGACCTGCTGCCATTCGTTGTCCGGAATGGTGGTCAGCTTCATCTTGTCGCCGTTCACACGCAAGGACGCTTCGCCGCCCCAGTACCACCACTGGCGGTAGTAATGCGACTGGTCGCAGCAGACGCGGAACAGGGTCTGCAGGTCTTCCGGCAGCTCGTTCCAGCGGCCCTGGTTGGCAAAGAAGGATCCCGCCCAAGCGCCGGAGATGTTGTTGGTCAGGAAGTAGTCGGTGACATCCGCCCAGCCGACGGTGTAGTCTTCGGTGATGCCGGACCAGGCGATCCCGTCCAGCTCGCCGGTCTGCACTGCGACCTCGATGTCTTCCCAGGGCAGGGTGACCGGCACCACGCCGAACTGCGCCAGGAAGCGGCCCGCGGTGGGGAAGGTGAAGACGCGCTTGCCCTTCAGGTCCGCCAGCGAGTTGATCGGGTCCTTGGTGGCAAAATGGCAAGGGTCCCAGGCGCCGGCCGAGATGTGCTTGACGCCGACCTTGGAGTATTCTGCGTCCCAGATCTCATTCAGGCCGTACTGGTTGAACAGCACCGGCACGTCCAGCGAGTAGCGGGAGGCAAAGGGGAAGTAGCCGCCGAATACGGTGACCTCGGTCGGGGAGGCCATCGAGTCGTCATCGGATTGCACGGCATCGATGGTGCCGCGCTGCATGGCGCGGAACAGCTCGCCGGTGGGGACCAGCTGGTCTGCATAGAAGAGTTCGATCTGCATCCGGTCGCCGGCGATCTTGTTGAACATGTCGATGGCGGGTTTCACCACGTGTTCAGCCAGGGCCGCGCCGGCATAGGTCTGCATCCGCCATTTGATGGTGGATTGTGCCAGCGCCGGGGTGGCCAGAGGTGCCGCCATGGCGCCAACGCCGGCGGACTGCAGAAACTTACGTCTTGTCGTCATAATTTCACTCCTTGTTGAAACATCCGGCCCCTTGGCAGGACTCTTGCTTGGTTATTTTCCGTAGACATATTCCGGCAGCCACAGGGCGATTTGCGGGAAGATCATGATCAGGGCGAGCGCCAGCACCATCACCGCGGCAAAGGGAATGATCGAGATATAGATATCCTTGAGCCCGATCTCCGGCGGCGCCATCGCGCGCATCAGGAACAGGTTGTAGCCGAAGGGCGGCGTCATATAGGCGATCTGGGTGGTGATGGTGTAAAGTACGCCATACCAGATCAGGTCAAACCCAAGCGCCCCCACCAGCGGCACGTAAAGCGGTGCCACGATCACCAGCATTGCGGTGTCGTCCAGAAAGGTGCCCATCACGATGAAGCTCAGCTGCATCAGGATCAGGATCATCCAAGGGCTGAGGCCCAGGCGGGTGGTGAACAGGTCCTCGATGGCTTTGACCGCGCCGAGACCGTCAAAGATGGCGCCAAAGGCGAGGGCGGCCAGGATGATCCACATGAACATGCAGGAGATGCCCAGGGTCGAGCGCACCGAGGTCTCAAACACTTCCTTGTTCATCCGCCCCTTCAGCACCGCGGCGATGAAGGCAGTCATGGCGCCGATGGCCGAGCTTTCCACCAGCGAAGTCCAGCCGTTCACGAAGGGCACCATCATCGCGGCAAAGATCGCCAAAGGCAGCACGCCGGAAAACAGCAGGCGGTACTTCTCCTTCATGAAGATATCCCTGTAGAACAGGGGGGTGCTGCGGGTCACGAAGGACAGCACACCTACGGCGAGGGCCAGGCCAAGCGCGGGCTTGGTTTCCAGCAGGCCGGTCAGGATCAACAGCGGCACCAGCACCAGTGCGCCCAGCACGATGTAGTTCAGGCGCAGCGGGTGGTCGGTGACGCGCTCGTATTCGGCCAGGTCCTCCGGCTCCATCGCCGGGCCAAGATGCGGCTGCATGCGGGCGCGCAGATAGATGTAGATGATGAACATGGTGGCCATCAGCAGCCCCGGCACCACGCCGGCCAGCCAAAGCTGCCCCACCGGCTGGCGCGCGATCATCGCATAAAGCACCAGCACCACCGAAGGCGGTACCAGGATGCCCAGTGATGAGCCTGCCTGAATGGTGCCGGTCACCAGAATTTTGTCATAGCCGCGGCGCAGGAGTTCCGGCAGCGCAATGGTGGCGCCAATGGCCATACCTGCGACCGACAGACCGTTCATGGCTGAGATCAGAACCATCAGGCCGATAGTTCCGATGGCAAGCCCGCCCTTTACCGGCCCCATCCACACGTGGAACATCCGGTAAAGATCATCGGCAATCTTGGACTCCGACAGCACGTAGCCCATGAAGATGAACATCGGCAGGGTCAGCAGCGGATACCATTTCATCAGCTTCATGGCGGCAGAGAAAGGGATCTCCACCCCGCCGGTGCCCCACAAAAGCATCCCCGCAACAGCGCCGACAAAGCCGATGGCGCCGAACACCCGCTGGCCGGTCATCAGCATGAGCATCATGCCGGCAAACATCACGATGGCGATCCATTCGTAGGACATCAGATTTCAACTCCGCGCAGGCGTCCGATATCCCGGAACAATTCGGCAAGGCATTGCAGCAGCATCAGGAAGACGCCGAAGCAGAGGATGGTTTTGACGGGCCACAGGAACGGCCGCCAGGCGGTGGAGCTGCGCTCCAGATAGCCGAGTTTCTCACCCGCGGCAGCGGGGCCTTCCGTCACCAGCGTCTTCAGCAGGTCCCAGAAGAACTGCACCGGCTCCAGCCCGAAATAGCCCAGGGAATAAGCCGTAGAACTCAGCGCCCCGTACATCAGGATCACCAGGTAGGTGATCAGGAACAGCACGGTGAAGGCATCCACCAGCGCCTTGGTCTTTGTCGACCAGGCACCATAGAACAGGTCCATCCGCACGTTCGACCCCATCTGGATCGAATAGGGGCCGCCCAGCACATAATAGGCGACCATTACAAACTGTGCGGTCTCCAGCGTCCAGAGTGACGGGTTGAAGAAGGTCTTGGAGACCGAAGACCAGAGCAAGACGCCGATCAACGCAAAAATCAGATACATGGCAAAGCGGCCGATGAAGCGGTTCATCGCGTCGATGCCGCGGACATAGGCCCGGATTATATTAGGCATCTGGCCCTCCCTCCGCCGTCAGCGCAGCCAGGGCCGGGCGCAGCAATATCAGCATTTCTTCTGCCATGGCCTCTTCTTCTTCCGGTGAGGTCACCAGATCGTTGCGGATTTCGATCATTACATTGGCCAGCCCATGTGCCAGCCCATGGATCTTCAGCGAATGGGTCACCCCGTCGGCCGGGCCATAAGGTTCGTTCCGCTCGACCCGGCGGTGGGGCAGGGCGCCGGCTCTTGCCAGCATCGCGTCGGCCAGGCGGGTGTCGTTGTCATGCAGAATGCCGATTTCAACATCCCGCTCTTTGCCGAAATATACCGGGGTAAAGCTGTGCATTGTGACCAGAATGGACTGCAGCCCGGCAGTTCTGCGGGCTTTGATCACCTCAGAAACAGTCTTGCAGAACGGCGCATAAACTGTCGCTACACGTTCTTGCCGGTCCGCGGTGCTCAGCCCGAAGTTGCCCGGCACCGCAACCAGCTCGGATTTCTCCGGCATGGCACTGGCAGCTTCTGGCGGGCGGTTGCAGTCGTAAACCAGCCGCGACACTGTGCTGGCCACCAGCGTGGCATCCAGGGCCTTGGACAAGTGCAGGGCAACGGCCCGCGCGCCCGGGTCCCAGGCGGCATGACTCAGCCGGTCCGCCTCGGCCAGGCCCAGTCCGTTGTAGCGTGCTGGGATGTTGCTGGATGCGTGCTCGCACAGCAGCAGGACCGGGCTGGTGCCGTTGCGGTTCACCACCTCCACTGCGTCCCCCGGAGTGTGAGAATCACCCTCGTGCATATGTCGCCTCCCTGCGAGTTGGAAAAATGTTTCCATGAAGAGATATTTGTGTCAATATATTTTCATGACCGGTTCTGGACAGGATTTCTGGAACTTTCTTTTCAGGCCGGTTCCGAGGTAGAAAGTGCTTGTTGAAAACAGGAATGCGCCGTTGTCGAAACCGCCCGCTACCGTTCGCGAATTAATCCGCGAGAATTACTCTACGCTCACCCAATCCGAGCGGAAGTTCGCAAATTTGCTGCTGGAAAACTATCCAGCGGCGGGTCTGGCCTCGATCACCATCGTCGCCGGAAATGCCGAGGTGTCCACGCCGACGGTGGCGCGGATGGTGCAGAAGCTGGGATTCAAGGGCTATCCGCAATTTCATCAGGCGTTGCTGAAGGAGCTTGAGGCCAAGGTCTCCGGTCCGACCAAGAGGCGCGACAACTGGGCGTCTGAGGCACCGGAAGGCCACCTGCTGAACAGATTTGCACAGGCTGTTACTGACAACCTGCAGCAGACGTTTTCCAACATCGACTCGGCCCAATTCGACGCTGCCGTGCATCAGCTCGCCAATACCGAAGGGCGGCTTTATGTAGTGGGGGGACGCATCACCCGGGCGCTGGCGGACTATGCCTTTACGCATTTCCAGGCGATCCGGCAGCGGGTCACGCATATGACCTCCTCCTCCGCCACCTGGCCGCATTACGTGCTGGACATGGTCGAAGGCGACACCCTGCTGATGTTCGACGTGCGCCGCTATGAAACCAACCTGCAGCGGCTGGCAGAGCTGGCCTCTGAACGCGGGGTGAAGATCGTCCTAATCACCGACCAATGGGCCAGCCCGATCGCCTCGGTCGCCGAACACACCTTCAACTGCTGGGTTGAAATTCCCTCGGCCTGGGATTCCAACATTTCCACCATGATGCTGCTGGAGGCGATGATCGCCGCCACCCAGGAGGAAAGCTGGGACAAGACCAAGGACCGCTATGACCGCCTGGATGAGCTGTTCGACATGACGCGGCTGTTTCGCAAGTTCTCTTGATCCGCCGCATGGACATTGCCTTCCGGTTGCGCCTTACTGGCAGGCAAGCCGGTTTCATTCAGGCAGGAGTATTCACATGCGATTTTCTGGTTTTCTGACCGCCGCCGCATTGGCTGCGCTGGTTTCGGTGCCTGCTGCGGCAAACCCGCTCAGCCGTATTCTGGCCAAGTCCGGGCTGACCCCGCAGGACACCAACATCATGCGCCAGGCAGAACAATCTCTGCTAGCAGAGGCGCAAGGCGGGACGGGCAAGCGGGCTAAGTGGACCAACCCGGACAGCGGCGCTCATGGCGAGGTGCGTGTTGCCGGCCAAGAAGGCGAATGCCTGCTGTTGCAGCATGAGGCTTTCCTGAAAGACAGCCAGAACCCCAAGCAGGTCCGGCGCAAGTTCTGCCTGTCCGGTGATCAATGGCTGCTGTCCCAGTAGTCCGGAATGCAGGCGTAGAAATTCCAATCATTCCAAGGAAGAAGAAATGACCGAAATCACCCGCAGCCACACAGGCCAGCGCATGAGCCAGATCGTCACCCACGGCGATACCATTTATCTGGCGGGCCAGGTCGGCACCGCCGGCGCCAGCGTCGCGCAGCAGACCCAGGATTGCCTGGACAAGATTGACGCCCTGCTGGCAGAAGCCGGCAGCGACAATACACGTATCCTGCAGACCGTGATCTGGCTGGCCGACATGAAGGATTTTGCTGAAATGAATGCAGTTTGGGATGCCTGGGTGCCCGAAGGCCATGCACCGGCGCGGGCCTGTGGCGTGGCCAAGCTGGCACGTGAAGACCTGCTGGTTGAATTCATCGTGACCGCTGCCAAGGCCTGATCCTGCCCGCAGCAGCAACGCGGCGGGCTATAAGCCCGCCTTCCTTTCGGCGGGAGTGTCCTCCGCGATCCAATTCAGGAACTCCGCGGCGCCATCCCGGCCCGCGGCCCGCGGGGTGACAGAGCAGAAATATCCCCGCCCGGAATTGTGCCGGTGCGGGCTGGCCAGGGCCAGCGTTCCCGTTTTGATCATCTGACCGGTCAAATGCTGCCAGCCGATCCCGATCCCGTTGCCATTTTGGATCGCGTGCAGATAAACCATGTAGCTGTTGAACCGTTCAAACGGCTGCGGCTTCGGCGCCGCAACCCCGCTGCCGCTGAAGAAACGCTGCCAATCGTCCGCATGGGCCGCGCTGGACATATGCAGCAGGGTTTCTTGCGCCAGCGCCTCTGGTGCCAGCAACTCCCGCCCGCCCAGATAGCCCGGGGCGCAGACTGCCAGCATTTCCTCTCCTACGATGCGTTTGGCGGCCATGCCGGGCGGGCCCTCGCTGCCAAAGGTGATCACAATGTCGCATTGGTCCGGATCGAAATCCGGATTCTGGTCACGGGTCGCCACCTGCAGCCGGATGCCGGGGTGCAGGCTTTGGAACTCACCTAATCGCGGCAGCAGGTAGTAGCTGGTGAAACCGATGGCCGCATTGACCACCAGCGCGTCTGCCTGCCGCATCGTGCGCACCTCCTGCAGGCCTGCTTGCACGGCGTCGAAGCCGCCAGTAACGGCCTTCAGCAGCACCTCGCCTTCCGGTGTCAGCGTCAGCCTCGGTTTGCTCCGCAAAAACAGGGCCACCCCCAGGTCTGCCTCCAGTGCAGCCACCTGGCGGCTGACGGCGGGCTGCTGCACGTTCAGTTCCCGCGCGGCGCGCGAAAAGCCGAGATGGCGCGCTGCGGCCTCAAACGCGGCGATCTGATGGAAAGGGATAGTGTCACGTGGCACGGATCATTCCTTTAGTGAATGAGGATTATTCACCTTTTCCTTCTTTTTCCGCTCCGGCAACCCCCTAGAGTGAATGTTGCAATCGGCAGGGTGGAGCATGGTTTGGCAATGAAAGGTGTCTCCAGAGACAGGCAATGGGCAAAGGCCGTTCTGCGGGGCCGCCTCTGATGCTGGCGCCTAGCTCCAAGCTGATTTTGCAGGGCGGGCGCATTTCCGTGGCCGCGGCGGAGGCGGAACGGGTGATTGCCGGGATCTTGGCCCGGCTGGGCTACAGCCCGGATGTTTCAGCGCAAGTGGCGCAGCATCTGACGGACACCAGCCTCTGCGGCATTGAAAGCCATGGCATCATGCGGGTGCTGGAATACGCCCGCCAGACGCGCGGCGGCCACCTGGATCCGAAAGGCAAAGCGCGGGTATTCCGTGACGTCAATGGTGTGACCCGGATTGACGGCGGCGGCAGCATCGGAATTCCGGCCATGCAGCTGGCCTATGAAACCGGCATGGCAGAGGCGCGCGACAGGGGTATTTCAGCCCTGTCTATCCGGCACGCTGGGCACACGGGCCGCCACGGTGCCTTTGCAGATATGGCAGCGGAGCAGGGGTTTCTGACTATCTGCATGGGTGGTGGCAATCGCCAGTCCTGGCGCCAGGTCGCACCCTTTGGCGGCGCCAAGGCCAAGCTGCCAACCAATCCATGGTGCGCAGGCATCCCAGGCGGCGCAAAAGGCCCCGTCGTGCTCGACTTTGCCACTTCCAAGATTGCTGGCGGGTGGATCTATGCCGCCCGGTCCGCCGGTGCCTTGCTTCCAGGGGGATGCGTGATCGACCGGACCGGCAAACCAACGCGCGATCCGGAAGACTACTTCGCGGGCGGAGCCATTCTGCCCGCCGGTGCGCAAAAGGGATATGCACTGGCGCTGGTGGCGGAGCTCATCGGAGAGGCCATGCTCGGCCCTTCCACCACTGAGTGCAACTGGCTGCTGATCACCTTGGATGCCACCCGTTTCCGCGAGGCGCCGGCCATGCAAGCCGCGGCGGAGGAGGTGCTGGCCGACCTGCGCAGCTGCCCGCCCGCACCGGGCTTCGATCGGGTTGAAATCCCGGGCGAGCGTGAACGCATCCACCGGGACGCCTCTGCCGGTCGGATTGCGGTGCCCGAAGACACTTGGCGCCAGATCCTGGCGCTGGCCGCCAGTCTGGACGAGGATTGAGCTGATGAATTCAGCTACCTATTCCGTCAGCCGCAGCCGGGTACCTGTTCGCAACTGGATGATCCGTATATGACCAGCCTGCCAGTTATTGCACGCTTCGCAGCCGATGCCGTCCCGCCACCGGAACTGATGCCCGCCGTCACCCGTGCGGTTGCTGATTGCTTCGGATGCATCCTCGCAGGAACCAAGAGCGATGTTGCCCGGGCTGCTCGCGTAAGCCTGCTCCCGGTTGGTGCAGGTCCTGCACCGCTCTACGGCACCCGTCAAACGGCCACGCCTGCCTATGCGGCGCTGCTAAATGCGGTCTCCGGCCATGCCCATGACCTCGACGACTGGGAGGAGCCGGGCAATACCCATCCCACTATCGTGATCTTTCCGGCGCTGCTGGCGGTTGCAGAGACTGTCCCGCTTAGTGGTGCGCAGATGTTTGCCGCCTATTGTGTGGGCTTTGAGATGATCTGCCGCCTCGGAGAGGCTGTGACACTCAGCCACTACTCCCGCGGGTTCCACTCGACTGCCACGCTTGGCACCATTGGAGCCGCAGCCGCCTGCGCCCGCGCTCTGGGGCTGAATACTGAACAGACGACCCACGCCCTGGCCATAGCGGTGTCGCAGGCCACCGGCTACACGCTGCAATTCGGCTCCAGCGTGAAACCGCTGCAGGCAGGCTTTGCCGCCCGTGCCGCCTATGAGGCCGCCCTGCTGGCCAGTGCAGGCGCCACTGGCAAGCCGCAGGTGCTGGACAGCGCGCGCGGCTTCAACGGGCTGATGGGGGCAGGCACGCCGGACAGTTTTGCAACCGCTGCCACCAAGCTTGGCCAGCCCTGGGCGCTGGAAGAATATGGGCTGCTGATCAAACCCTGGCCCTCCTGCAGCTACATTCACCGGCTGATGACCATCGCGCTGGAGCTGCGCCAGCAAGCGCCGCATGAGGACATCGCAGAAGTCCGCGCCACCATGCCGGACTTTCACAAGGCGATCCTGCCCTTCGACCGCCCTGCCACCAGGACCGAAGCCCTGTTTTCGGTGCCTGCCTGCATCGCGCAGGTGCTGGTGAGCGGAGACCTCACCATGGCCGACAGCGCTGCCAGCTTCTGGCGGCACCCGGAAGTGGCCCGGCTCATTGAGGCCACCACAGTCACCACCGTTAAACCGTTGAACCCGGAACTGAACTATGATCCGGCCCAGCCCGACCGCCTGGAACTGGTGCTAGACGACGGGCGCGTTCTCTCGGGCACCTGCAACTACCCGCTGGGCTCGCGCTTCACACCGATGAGCGATGCGCAATTCGCCGCCAAGTACCACTCGATCACCAACCGCCCGGCAGCTGAGTTCCAACACCTGCTCAGCTGGACCGGAGCCCCCGATATTGCTGACCACTTCAGAAAGGCCTCGACATGACCCGCCAACGCCGCAGCGGCGGCCGCGCCGCCCGCAGAACCGAACGCGCCGATGGCGCCGGCTCCGGGCCTTCAACCTCGATCTGGCCGGGCATCGAAGGCGGCCGCTTTGCCCCCTTCACCACGCGCGAGATTGAAATGGTCGGTGAAACTGCCTTCCGCATCCTTGAGGAGATCGGTGTCAAAGGCGCCACACCGAAATGCATCGAAACGGTTTGCAGCGCAGGCGGATCCCTGACCGAGGATGGCCGTCTGCTGATGCCCGCCGATCTGGTAGAGCACACCCTGAAAATCGCAGGCCGCGGCTTCAAACTGCACGGGCAGAAACCCGAGCTCGACCTCGATCCCTCCGGCACCCGCATCCACCTGGGCACCTCCGGTGCCGCAGTGCATATCGTAGACAGCCTGACGGGAGAAATCCGCGACAGCACCCTGCAGGACCTCTACGACATGGCCCGCCTGGCTGAGGCGCTGCCCAACATCCACATGTTCCAGCGCACCGTGGTGGCACGCGATCTCACCGACCCGTTCGAGATGGACCTCAATACCGCCTATGCCTGCCTTGCGGGCACCGCCAAACCTGTCGGCGGCTCCTTTACCTCGGAGGAGAACATGGAGGCCGCGGTGCAGATGATGCAGATGATCGCAGGCGGCCCCGAGGCTTTGCGTGCGCGTCCACCGTTCTGCGTCTCCACCTGTTTCATCGTGCCGCCGCTCACTTTTGCCGAGGAAGCGCTGGGCGTGATCGAATGCGCTGCCCGCCACGGTATCCCGCTGAAACTGGTCTCAGCCGGGCAGGCGGGCGCCACCAGTCCGGCGCCCCTGGCGGGTGCCGTCGCCCAGCAGACCGCTGAAGTCCTTGCAGGCCTCGTCTATGTGAACCTTCTGAACCCCGGCCACCCCGCCACCTTCGGCGCGCTGCCCTTTGTCAGCGACCTGCGCACGGGGGCGATGTCCGGCGGCAGCGCCGAACAGGGCCTGCTGATGGCCGCCTGTGCCCAGATGGCGCAGCACTATGATATCCCCTGCGCAGTTTCGGCCGGCATGACCGATGCCAAGATGCCCGACTTCCAGGCGGGTTACGAGAAAGGCATAACCGAGCTGCTCTCAGCCCTTTCCGGTGCCAATCTGATCTATGAGGCTGCAGGCATGTATGGCTCGCTCTTGGGCTGCTCGCTGGAGAGCTTTGTGCTCGATAACGACATGATCGGCTCGATCATGCGCGCGACCCGCGGGTTCGAGGTCAGCGAGGAAACCCTGTCGCTGGAGGTGATCCGGGACGTCTGTGTCGGCGGGGCAGGGCATTTCCTGGGCCATGCCCAAACACTGAACCGGATGGAGAGCGATTACTACTACCCGGCCCACGCCGACCGCCGCACCCCGCAGGAATGGGCGGCAGCTTCGGACAAGGATCTGCTGGAGAAGGCCCGTATCCGCACAAAGGAACTGCTGGCCGCGCCGCTGCCAAGCCACATCCCGGCAGAGATCGACGCCGAGATCCGCAAGCGCTTTCCGATTCACGTGCAACAGCGGCCGCACTAGAAACAGAAAGCCCCGGAAGCTGAGAGCAACTACCGGGGCTTTGCTGAGGATTTATTACTCAGGTTTAGTCCAGCGCCATCGCTGCCTTGCGGATGGCTGCTTCGGTCTGCTCCAGGTCTTCTTCCGTCAGCGCCAGGCTGGGGTAGGTCTTGCCCGGCGACTTGAATATGCCTTCCTCGCGCAGCACTGCGTTGTAGCGCTTGCTGCGCTCTGCATTGCCGGCCTGCGTATCGCGGTAGTCGCGCACCTTGGCATCGGTAAAGACCACTTCGAACAACGCAGGCTCGCCGACGATCTGGAACGGCACGCCGGCCTCCTCCAGCGCAGCACTTGTCATCTGCATCAGCCGCTTGCCGGTGGTGTTCAACTGGTCATAGGCCCCCTCGCGCCGCAGCACTTCCATGGTCTTGAGACCGGCAACAGCCGCCACCGGGTTGCCCGACAGGGTGCCCAGCTGCATCAGCCAGCCCTCAGCGCCGACCTGCGCCTTGTCAAAATGCTGCATGATGTCGGTGCGCCCCACGATCGCCGCCAAGGGGAAGCCGCCGCCGATCACTTTGCCCAGCGTCGCCAGGTCCGGGGTGACGCCATACAGCTCCTGCCCGCCGCCATAGGTGGAGCGGAACCCGGTCACCACCTCGTCAAAGATCAAGAGGCTGCCGTGTTTCTGCGTCTCCTCGCGCAGCAGATCCAGAAAACCGGGCAGCGGCGGCACGATGCGCTGCAGCGGTTCGGCGATGATCGCGGCGATCTCTGACCCGTGCTCCGCCATAAGCTGCTTGATGTATTCAAAGTCATTGAATGGCGCCACCAGCACTTCGGCGGCCACCGACGGCGGGATGCCGGCGCTATCCGGCACCGCCTGCGGGAAGTTCACCCGCACCGAGGGTGCCAGGCTCATCTGCGCCTCAGCCGACATGCCGTGATAGCCGCCTTCGAACTTCACGATCTTGGTGCGGCCGGTGAAGGCCCGCGCCAGCCGGATCGCATACATATCCGCCTCGCCGCCGGTCGACACATAGCGCAGCTGCTCGCCGCAGGGCACTGCGCGGCAGATTTCCTCCGCCAGTTCGATCCCGCGGGCGTTGCTGGCAAAGAAGGTCATGCCCTTGGGCAGCTGCTCCAGCACCGCCTCCATCACTTCCGGATGGCCATGGCCCAGCATCATCGGGCCGGAGCCGATCAGATAGTCGATGTACTCCTTGCCGTCTTCGTCCCACACGCGCGAGCCCTTGCCCTCACGGATTACAATACCGGGGTCGAAGTTGCCAAAACCGCCGGCGGGCAGCACTGCACGGGCGCGTTCGGTCCATTCGGCCTGGGAGAGGATCTTTTGCATGTCTTCAGTTCCTGTTGCGGGCGGGGTTGCCCATTGTTAGGTGAATTTTGACCAAAAAGTCAAAATTTATTCGATCACAGCTGCGGGAGCGCCCAGCCCTTCGCGGTCGGGCCGCACGCCGAGGCCGGGACCTTCGGGCGGCGCGATGCGGCCATTGCGGCGCTCCGGCCCTGCCGGATCCAGCCGCGGGCTGACGTAGGAGGAGAGGTCGCAGACGTTCATCACGCTGAGGGGATCGGTCGCAGCGCCCAGATGCAGCAGCGCCGCGGTGGTGATGTCAGAGCCCCAGGTGTCCTCGATGCACATCTTGGCACCCAGATGCAGGCACAGGTCGCGCGCCCGTCGCGAGGCCGACAGCCCGCCGAATTTCGACAGCTTGATCGCCACCGCATCCATCACCCCTGCAGCATGGGCCGCCAGCAGCGATGCGGTGTCATGGGCGTTCTCATCCATCTTCATCGGCAGCCCGCAAGCGGCGCGGACGCGGGCGCAATCCTCGATAGTGGCACAGGGCTGCTCCAGCATGATGTCGAGGTCTGCCACCGCCCGGCCAACCCGCGAAGCATCCAGCGAAGTGGCGCCGCAATTCCAGTCGCCATAGACCAGCGGACCTTCACCCACCGCTTCGCGCACCATCCGCAACCGGGCCACGTCGGCCTGCCAGTCACGGTCCGCACCAAGCTTCACCTGGAACTGGGTGATGCCGGTGCCTTGTGCCTCCTTGGCGATGCGGGCCATCTCCTCCGGCGCAACACAGGTGATCGAGTGATAAAGCGGCATATCGGCCTGCCGCTGCCCGCCCAAAAGCGCATGCAGCGGCAGGTTGGCGGCCTGCGCGGTCAGGTCCCACAGGGCAATGTCGATCGCGGATTTGGCATAAGGGTGGCCCTGCAACCAGGTGTCCAGCCTGGCCATCACAGCCTCCGGCCCCACGGGATCGGCGCCCAGCAACACCGGGGCCATTTCCTCGACTGCGGGTCCTACACCGCGGGCATAGGCGGGCAGGTAATGGGGGATCGGGCAAACCTCGCCCCAGCCGGTCAGGCCGGTATCGGTGTCCAGCGCCAGCACCACGCTTTCGACCGTGTCGCAGGTCTTGCCCTCGGCCATGTAGTAGGCGGTGTGGCTGGTCAGCGGCACGTGCCACAGGGTGATCCGGGTAATTTTCATGTGCATGTTCCCAAGTCGGATTTCTTCAAAAGGTCTTCGCCGCGCCAGAACGCCGCCGCCAGAAGCGGCCCCGGCACCATATCAATGGCATGTTTCTGATGCGGTGCATGGTGGATGGTATCGCCTGGCCCTGCATCCCGCGCCGGGCGGCCTTCGGAATGGAACCGCGCCTTGCCAGCGAGGATCAGATAGGTCTCCTCCGGCGCGTGCGAGTGCTCGCCGTAGTGCTGGCCCGCGCCCCAATAGCCGATGGACAGCCGCATCTCATCGCTTTGATAGAGCCCTTCGGGAGAAATCAGGTTGACCCAGCCGTAACTGTCTAGCCAATTGCGCGAGAAACCGTCAGCTTCAGTATAAGTCTGCTGCCAGTGCAACCCGGGGATGGCGTCAATGAGGGCGGCCACGGCATCCTGCGTGGAACCGGCGGGGGGTGGCCCCCCATCCACGCGCAAGGCACTGACCTTATCGCAGACCGGCAGGCGGCGCGGTGCAACCTCCAGCAGCGGCAGGTTTTGCATCCGTGCCGCAAACCAGCCCAGACCTTCGGTCCGGGCCGCCAGCCGTGTCAGCTCATGCAGCAGGTGCGCAGGCATCGTCTCAGCCTCCGTAGACCGCAACCGGATCTCCCAGCGCACCGTCTTCCGGGGTCACGCCAAGGCCGGGCAGGGAGGGCGGCGCCGCAACACCTGCGTCATTGCGGGCGCCTTGGCCTGGCGCCGGATCCACGTCCAGGTGATAATGGCACAGCCAGCTCGCCAGGCGGTTTGCCTCAGGCGTCGAGGCCGCCAAATGGATCGCCGCGGTATCCGCCAACGCCGAGCCGCCCAGGTCCTCGATATGCATCTGCCAGCCCACCGAGACGCCGAAGTCGCGGATTTGCCGTGCGCGTGTCAGCCCGCCAACACGGTTAGGCTTCACCTTCACCCCCTCGCAAGCGCCGCGCTTCCAGGCTTCCAGATGGTCACCGAAGCTATGCATGCATTCATCCAGCATGATCGGATTGGAGACGCGGGCAGCTACATGGGCGCATTGATCCAGCGTTTCGCAGGGCTGCTCTACCCAGTCGCGCGCCCTGACCGAGTTCAGCACTTCGACCGCCACGCCGGGCTGCCAGGCGCGGTTCACGTCAAAGGTCACTTTGTGACCCTTGGGGAGCCCTTCGGAAATTGCCTCGATCCGGTCGATGTCGAGGCCGATGTCGGTGCCGCCCACCTTGGCCGAATGCACAGTATAGCCCTTCTGCGCGGCACGTGTGATCAGGCCCAGCATCTCCTCCGGGCTGCCGGTGGAAATTGAGGAGTTCACCAGGACCGGCGCAGCCTCAGCCCCGCCCAGCAGCTGCCACAGCGGAAGGCCGGAAGCCTTGCCCAGAATATCCCAGCAGGCCATGTCGATCGGCGATTTTATATAAGGGTGCCCTGGCAGCTGCACGTCCATTACCCTGTTCACATGATCCAGGCTGCACGGGTCCAGCCCGATCAAGGCCGGCGCCAGCGTTTCGATTCCGGCCCGGATGCCTGGCCCGTGCGCAGGCAGGTAGGTATGCCCCCATGGGCAGCCCTCACCCCAGCCGGTGACGCCCTCATCGGTGTCGATGCGCACGAAGGTGCTGTCGAGCTTCTCGAACTTCAGCCGCCCGCCCGACAGGTAATATGGCTCTGTCAGCGGCATATCGAGCTGATAGACGGTGATCCGGGTGATCCTCATTTCAGTTCCACTTCCACAAAACTCATCGGGGTGCCGCCTGCGTTGATGACATTATGCTCGACGCCTTCATCGCGGCGGTAGGCCATCCCCGCGGGGACAATGACAGATTTCACCTCACCGCCCGGCATCTCCAGCCGCATGTGGCAGTCGGTGACGGCGGTAATCACATAGTCCATCGCGTGTTTGTGCCAGCCGGTTTCGGCGCCGGGGGCAAAGTCGAAACGAGTCACCCGGACACGGTTGTCGTCGATCATCAGGGTGGCTTGGGCTGCGGTACTCATGGGCTTTGGTCCTTGTTGAGAGCGCGGAAGCCTCCGGCGGGGATATTTTGGGCAAGAGGAAGAGGCGGGGGTTACTTTGCAGCTTCAAACGTGGCGACCGGGGCGCCGAAGCTTTCAAAATCCGGGATGACGCCCAGGCCCGGTGCGTCGGGCGCAAAAAGCTTGCCGTTTTCCGCGCGCGGGCCGCCGATGCCGGTGGAGCGGGTGTTGTAGTTCATCAGGTCGGTGGTGTTGTGCAGGTATTCCTCCGGCGTGGTGGCGGCGAAATGGGCCAGCGTGGCGCTGCAGATCTCGCCGCCCCAGGTGTCTTCGGCCACAACCGGCAGGCGGTTTTCAACCAGGTAGTCCCGCACCCGGCGTGCCTTGGAGATGCCGCCCAGGTTGGAGATCTTGAGGCAGACCAGATCGGCACCGTGATCGGCAACGATGCGCTGGGCTGCCTGTATGCCGGTGACGCATTCATCCAGCTTCATCGGCAGGTCGGTGCGCATCCGCACCTGCTGGCATTCCTCGTAAGTCCGGCAGGGCTGTTCCAGGATGTAGTCCAGATCCTTGGTCGCCCGCGCCACCCGCAACGCGTTGTCGACCCGCCAGCCCTGGTTGGCATCAGCCATCGCTTTTTCACCGGGATTGAGCAGCGGCACGGTAGAGCGGATGCGGTCGATATCCGCCGCCCAATCGCCGCCCACCTTGACCTGGAACTGGCGGTAGCCCTGCGCCCGGTAGCGGTCCATCTCGGCGATGGTCTCCGCAGTGCCCTTTTGCGGTGCCACCCGGTACATCGGCGCGCCATCGGTCAGCTTGCCGCCCCACAGCCGCCACAGCGGCGCATCCAGCGACTGGCCCAGAATGTCCCAGCAGGCGGCATCAAACGGGGCCTTGGCATAGCCGTGCCCTTGCACCAGGTGGTCCATGATCCGCTCGATCCGGGCGACGTCGCGCGGGTCCTCGCCTATGAGCGCAGGCGCCACCAGGCGTGCCAGGGCCGGCACGCCCTGGGAATGGGCCACCATGTAGTTCTCGCCGCAGGGGGTGAACTCGCCGCAGCCTTGCAGGCCCGCGTCAGTGTCGATCACAACGATCGAAGCGGTGGCGGTCTCAATGGCGTTGCCTGCGCCCCAGACATAGGCGCCGCCCACATACGGCAGGCTGGTTTGAAAAACGCGGATACGGGTGATTTTCATGCGTGCGTTCCTGTCTCAGCCCGGGGACATTGCCGGATCATCCGCCAGCCCCTCACCGCGCCAGAAGACGTAGCAGAGAATCGGATGCTCGTTGGTGATCATCGCGTGGGGCTGGCTTGCCCCGTGCACTTTGGTGTCGCCCGGCACCAAGCGGCGGACTTCCTCGCCCTTTGCCATGAAATCGGCGCTGCCGGAGAGAATGGTGTAAAGCTCTTCCGGTGCGTGCTGGTGCCAGGGGTAGTTGAGGCCGGGTCCCCAGTAGCCGATGGTCATCCGGCTTTGCAGCGAGTGGAAATGGCCGGTTGGCCCCACCAGCTCGAACCAGCCGAAACGCTGCAGGAAGTCATGCCCGACTTCCTCCTCGGTATAGGTGAGGCGCCATTCCGCGTGCGGTGCCAGCGCCATGATGGCCTGTTGCAGGGCACGCACCTCAGCTTCGGCCGGGATGCCTTCGGCGGCAAATCCCGGATCGGATTGCACCAGCGCTGCGCCGGGGATTTGATGTCCTGCCCGGTCTGCCCAGGTGATGTCATCGGGCCAAGGCTGGAACTCTGCCACCGCGGGCAGGGCGGCGTGATAGGCTTTGGCGGCTGTCAGGGCCTGATCGAACAGGTCTTTGCTCATGGGGTCACCACAATGTTTCCGGCATGCTTCTTTGCAATGAAAGCTTCCTGCGCCTCTCCCAGCTTTTCTAGCGGGAAAACGGCAGCCAGGAGCGGTTTCAGCGCACCGCTTTCAATCATGCCGACGACCCGGTGCATGGTGCCGGGCGGGCAGATGGTGGCGCCGGTCAGCTGCAGGTCCTTGTAGACCAGCTGGCGCAGGTCGATCTCAGTGAACTGGCCGGCAATGCAGCCCGAGGTGGAATAGCGCCCGCCCTGGCGCAGCGCATTGATCAGCGGCATGAAAGTGGTGGCGCCAACCACATCCAGCGCGATGTCAACCGGGCCGCCAGCAGCCTCGCGGATCGCGGCCTCCAAGTTGGGGGTGTTGCGGTCAATGACCGTTGCCGCGCCCAGTTCATAAAGCAGGTCCGCCTTGCTGGATGAGGCCACCGCAATCACCCGGCAGCCGCGCAAAGTGCATAGTTGAATGGCTGCCGACCCCACGCCGCCGGAGGCGCCGGTGATCACTATCGTTTCGCCCGGCCGCGGCTGGGTGCGCTGCACCAGGTTTTCAGCCGTTGTATAGGCGCAGGGGAAGGTGGCCAGTTCTGCGTCGTTTAAGTCGGAGGTGATTTTGATCGCATTGGCACTGCGGACCTTGGTGTATTCGGCAAAGCCGCCATCGCACTCAGATCCGAAATAGGCGGAGTTCTCCGGGTTCTGCCAATCGCCATGGCCCAGCAGCCAGGGGTCGATCAGCACCCGCTCGCCAATTCTGGCAGGATCGATGCCTTCGCCCACGGCAACGATGGTGCCGGCCACATCGGCGCCCTGGATGCGGGGAAAGGTGATCTCGCCTGCGCCCCAGGAGCTGTCCTGGTCGTCGGTTGTGGCAAATCCACTCTCGGCGCCATCCACCAGCGCATCGGTATTGGCCTTGGAGTACCAGGCGGTGCGGGTGTTTATATCGGTATTGTTGAGCCCGCAAGCGCCGACCTTCACCAGCACCTCGCCTTTGCCGGGCTGCGGTGTCGCGGCGTCGCGGTAGTGAAGCTTGTCGATGCCGCCGTGGCCGGTCAGAAGTACGGCTTTCATGGTTGCAGGCAGGGTCATGTCGCGCGGGTGTCCTGTTGGGTATGGGAGAGGGGGGCGCTGCCCCCCGCCTGCGGCTCCCCCCGGAGTATTTTTGGCAAGATGAAAAGGGGAGCCGGGTTTTCTTATTCTGCCGGGGCGAGGGCTGCGTCGGTGCGCGGCAGCAGGCTTTCAGGATCATAGGCGGGGGCGCCAAGGATCCGGCCCATGCGGGGACTGCCTGCCACGATCACTTCGATTTCCGTGCCCGGCACATTGGCGTGCGGTTTCACATAGGCGAAGGCCAGGATCTTGCCGACTGTATGGCCATAGGCAACCGAGGCAGTGGAGCCCACGACCTTGCCGTCCAGCAGGATCGCCTCGCCGCCGTGGCCGTCCTCGATGCCGTCCGGCTCGATCTCCAGATAGGCGCAGACCCAGGGCTTGTCCGCATCGTTCAGCGTCTTGTCCTTGCCCAGATAGTCTTTATCGGTGCGGGCAAAGCGCAGCACGTCCGCCTCGGCCAGTGTGACCTCGTTGGTAAGTTCGCCTGCGCCTTTGAAGCCCTTCTCCATCCGCATCGCGTTCATGGCGAAGGAGCCGTAATCGGCAATGCCATGCGCCTCGCCAGCGGCCCAGAGCGCGTCATAGACCGCCAGGGTGCTGTCGCGCGGGATGTGCAGTTCCCAGCCAAGCTCTCCTGCATAAGACATGCGGAAAGCCCAAATGGTGTGGCCTGCAACCTCGATCGCTTGCGCCGTCAGCCATTTGAAGCCTGCGTTGCTCAGATCCGCATCGGTGCAGGCACCCAGGACCTCGCGGGCTTTCGGGCCATTGAGAGCAAGGGCGGCCCAATCGGTGGACAGCGTCGTGATCTCCACTTCTTCGCCCGCGAGGTTCTGGTTCAGGTGGTCCAGGAGCCGCTGTTCGAAGAACGCAGCGCAGACCAGGTAGTAGCTGTCCTCACCCAGTTTCACCACGGTGGTTTCCAGCTCAATCCTGCCGCGGCGGTTCAGCATATGGGTGAGGGCAATGCCGCCCACCTTTTGCGGCAGGCGGTTGGCGGTCAGTCGGTCCAGCAGCGCAGCGGCGCCAGGACCCGAGACCCCGACCTTGGTGAAGGCGGAGATGTCCATGATGCCCACGCCTTGTCGCACGGCCTCCACTTCCAGGCCGACCATGTCGTGCACTTCATTGCGGCGGAAGGAATAGTGGTCCTGCTGCGCGACGCCGTTCTTTGCAAACCAGCGCGGGCGTTCGTGGCCATAGACCTCTTCATAGACAGCGCCCTTTTCCTTCAGCCGTTCATAGAGCGGCGAGGGTTTGATGGGGCGCCCGGCCAGCCGGTTGAAATGCGGGAAGGGGATCTCGTGGCGCAGTTTGTAGTCTTCATGCGCCTTGGTGACCTGCCAGTCTTTGGTGGCATAAGAGCCGAAGCGGCGCGGGTCGTATTCGCGCATAGAGATGTCAGCGGAGTCATGCACCATCCAGCGGGCCAATTCGCGGGTGAGGCCCGGGCCCCAGCCGATACCGATCTGGGTGCCGCAGCAGCACCAGTAGTTCTTGACGCCCGGTGCCGGGCCGATCAGCGGGTTGCCATCCGGCGGATGCGAGATCGCGCCATGCACTTCGCGCTGGATGCCCAGCTCGGCAAAGATCGGCATCCGGTTCAGGCTTTCCTCCAGCCACGGCATCACCCGGTCATAGTCAGCATCAAACAGCCAGTTCTCGTATTCCCAGGGGCAGTGATCATGCCAGACCGAGTTGCTGCCTTCCTTCTCGTAGATCCCGATCAGACCGCGCTTCTGCTCCATGCGGATGTAGCCCGAGACCTTCTTGTCGTCGCGGATGACAGGGAGTTCCTTGTCCAGCGCCTCGAACTCCGGCACCGGTTCGGTCACGAAATAATGGTGGGTCATCGAGGTCATCGGCAGCTGCAGGCCGGACCATTCGCCCATCTGGCGGGCATAGGTGCCGCCGGCATTCACCACATGCTCGCAGCGGATGGTGCCTTTTTCCGACTCAACGATCCACTCGCCGTTATCGGCCTGGGTGATGTTGGTGGCACGGCAGTGGCGGATGATGCGGGCACCCTTCTGGCGGGCGCCTGCGGCCATGGCCATAGTCACATTGGTCGGGTCCACGTGGCCGTCGTCAGGAGTGTAGAGCGCCCCCAGGACCCCTTCGAGGTTATAGAAGGGGTGCAGCTCGGCAACTTTCTCGGGGCCGACCAGTTCGATGTTGAAGCCCAGCGAACGGCCAACCGACAGGGTGTGGCGCAGCCAGTCCATCTCATCCTCGGTATAGGCCAGGCGGAACGATCCGCAGCCGTGCCAGGTGACGGCCTGGCCGGTCTCTTCCTCCAGCTTCCCGGAATAGAGGCCGATGTTGTAATCGACGCATTTGCCGAGGCCAAAGGAACTGGTGGAGTGGGTGATCTGGCCCGCCGCGTGCCAGGTCGACCCAGAAGTCAGCTCGGATTTTTCCAGGAGAACCACCTCCGGGCCCCAGCCCTCATGCGCCAGGTGATAGGCCAGGCCCACCCCCATCACGCCGCCGCCCACGATGACCACTTTGGCCTGTGTCGGGAATTCTTTCTCAGCCATTTCGCCGTTCCTGATTGCAGAGTTGCTTTTCTGCTCGACAGCCTAATTGAGCTTTTGTACCATCGTCAATCATGAATGGCACAAATGTATCATCGACTGTTTTGGAGCGTCTCACGGAAGAGTGGGATGCGCTGACACCTGAGGCACAGAAGGCGGCCCGCTATGTGCTGGAAAACCCTGCGGATGTTGGGGTTTCCACCGTGCGCGAGATTGCCGAGGCGGCGAATGTGAAGCCCAACACCTTTGTCCGCATGGCGCGGCAGGTGGGGTTTGATGGCTACGAAGATTTCCGCGCTCCGTTCCGTGAGGCGATTCGCAAGGGCGGGGTGTCTTTCCCCGACCGGGCGCGCTGGCTTCAGGACATTTCCCGCTCCGGCGAGTTGGGCGGGCTCTATGCCGATATGGTTGGCGCGGCGATGCGCAATATCGAGGAGACCTTTGCAGGCATCGACGCGCAGGCGCTGGAGGCCGCGGCGCATGCGATCTGGAACTCCCGGCAGGTCTTTACTCTGGGTGTGGGCGTCAACAACGCCAATGCCCGCAACTTCACCTATCTTGCCTCCACCGGCATGAAACAATTCCACGCCATCCCGCGGCCCGGTTCCACGGCGATTGACGATCTCGCCTGGGCAGACGGTCAGGATGTGCTTATCGCCATGACCTGCAAGCCCTACCGGGCCGAGGTGATCGAGGCGATTAAAATAGCGCGCGAACAAGGGGTCACCATCGTCGGCATTTCCGACAGCCCCGCCAGCCCCGTGATCCTGAATGCGGACCACGGCTTCACCGTCGCGGTGGATACGCCGCAATTCTTCCCGTCATCCGTCTCGATGATCGCCTTACTGGAAACTTTGCTCTCCTTCGTGATTGCCGTCTCCAGCGAGGAAATTGTCGAACGGGTGGAGAAATTCCACAAACGCAGGCACCAGTTGGGCCTTTATGCGGAGGAACCTGAATGAACGCCCCTCTGACCCATTCCCTTGACGCCAGGTACTACACGGACCCAGTTGTCTTTGAGGCCGAGCGGAAAGGTCTTTTGGCCCGCAGCTGGCAATTTGCCGGCCACGCCAGCCAGCTTGAAAACACTGGCGATTACTTTGCTTTTGAACTGGCCGGCGAAAGCCTGTTCAGCATCAAGGGGCGCGACGGCGAAATCCGTACCTTCTATAATGTCTGCCAGCACCGCGCCCACCAACTCGTTTCGGGCGAGGGCACCACGCGGGTTGTGGTCTGCCCCTACCACGCCTGGACCTACGAGCTGACGGGTGAGCTGCGCGCCGGGCCGAACCTCAAAGCCGTTCAGGGATTCGACAAGTCCAAGGTCTGCTTGACCGAGGTGCGCACCGAGGTGTTCCTGGGCTTTGTCTTCGTGAACCTCGATCCCGAGGCCAAGCCGATGGATGACTGGTTCCCCAATGTCCGCAGCGAGCTGGAAAGCTTTGTTCCCAACTGGGGCGACCTGAAGCCGCTGGAGTGGGTCGAGATCCCGGAGAACTGCAACTGGAAGGTGTCGGTCGAAAACTACTCCGAATGCTACCACTGCAGCCTGAATCACCCGACGTTCTCCACCGGGGTGATCAAGCCGGAAACCTATGACATCCAGCCCCAGGGCTTCTGCCTGCGCCACACCACTGAGTGTAACTCGCTGGAGCAGATGACTTATGACATCAACTCCGGTTTCGACAATAACGAGAAATACTCCAGCTGGTTCCTCTGGCCGATGTTCTCCTTCCAGGTCTACCCGGGCAACCTGCTGAACACCTACCATTGGCGCGCGGTGGATGCGGACCATGTGGTGGTCTGGCGCGGCTGGTACTCGATCGGCGGCGAGGACAATGAAACCGTGCGCCGGATGGCGGTGCAGGACCGGTCCACAACGGTCGAGGAAGACATCCACCTGGTGGAATTTGTCCAGCGGGGGCTGAAAAGCCGCGGCTATGTTCCTGGCCCCCTGGTGGTAGATCCCTCTTGCGGAGTGAACTCGGAACATTCAATCCTGCATCTTCAGAAGTGGATGCGCGAAGCGGCAGACCACGATCTCGCAGCAGGGAACTAACGGACTATGACACAGCTTGATGCCGAATGGCTGAACTACATTGACGGCGCCTGGGTGCCCGGCGGGGCAGGGTGGATTGATGTCACCAACCCCGCCAATGGCGAGCTGCTGGCGCGCCATGCGCTGGCCGATGCCGCGGACGTGGACCGCGCCGTGCAGGCTGCCCGCCGCCTGCACCTGTCCGG